>NZ_LNXS01000029.1:0-195162 GCF_001467525.1 Legionella anisa | reverse complement strand
GATAATATTGGCTTTTTTCTAGTTACTTTACATAATCACCTACTTTCCACAATAAACTTTATGCAAAGCTTTACATAAAAGTTATATCGGCTAGAAGCCCCCACTCAAGCGCAAACTCAGAGCTTTGGGCTATTACAACATCTTGATCAATCGTAATATCTCATCTGTATGATTGATAGCATCATGTGCATCGTTTGAAGAAAATGATTTACTCTATAGTCTGCATGAACCCTTAAATCTTTTGTTTGCTTTAATAAATAACCAATAGTGTTTATATCCTTGTCTCTTTTAGTCGGTACTACTAAAGAAGGTTTATGATTTAAAAATAAATTATATAACTCCAACAGCATGGTGCATGCGAGTAATATAATCTTTACCTACAATAAGCGATTGTAATTCTTGAAAAGGATAAGTGTCGCCAGCCGTATAACAACCCTCACTAGCAGTGATTGACATCCTTAATTAAGACTTCCCAAGTATCAAGCCCATATTTATTAACAACCACATCATTCAGGGTAGTAAAAACGATTCCTTTCATAATATTCCCTTTATAATTATTTTTATTGCTAATCTTAGTACGAATTCTGATTTTAATCACATCAATTGTCCAGATGTTATCCCATTTCAATCGATTTAATCTTTATTTACTATATTAATATATATGATAAAATCAAAAACTGAGGGTTTGAGATTCTCTCATTACTCTAAAGAGATCCAAATGCAAAATACCAAAGTAAACATTGAAAAAATAATATTTACTGATCGTGTGATGCTACTCAATAAAAATTTGTTATTAAGTATTCCTGCCAATTTTTTATGCACATTAATAATTTTTATTGGGTTATATAAAACAACGAATCAAAAAACTCTTTTGATATGGTTCATAGCTGCAATATCAGTTTTTGTTTTACATGAAAGTTTATTTTTCTTTAATCGTTATCGTCCCCTATCATCAGAATACCAGTTAAACTGGTTAATAAGTCTTACCGTTATCTATGGTGCTCTATGGGGTATAACGGGTTCAGTGCTTATTCCTTATAACGATCTATTAAGTCAAATGCTTGTCATCATTATCATTATCGGAGTAGCATCTGGTGGACTACATATTCTTCAGCCCAATTTTTTAGCAAGTCTCTTATTTTTTACTTTAACCATTCCGCCTTTGAGTTTTTGGCTCTTTCATCAAAATTCACTAACCTATCGGTTACTTGGAACCGCGTTACTGATTTATTTTTGTTTTGTATCCATTGTATCTTGGTTGGGATATGGAATCCTTAACAAGAATTTTAAATTACGTTATGAGAATTTAGATCTAATTGATAAGTTGATTGAAATTAATGCTAGCTTAGAAGAAAGTGAGTCACGATTTCGCTCTGCATTTAATTCTGCTGCTATTGGTATGGCTATAGTCTCTCTGGAGGGACGATGGTTAAAAGTCAATGAATCTCTTTGCCAAATTGTTGGATACTCAGAAAAGGAATTATTAGAAACTGATTTTCAATCCATCACCTATCCAGATGATTTAGATCTGGATTTAAATTATGTACGACAATTATTAGCGGGAAATATACGATTCTATCATATGGAAAAACGCTATTTTCATAAAAATGGCAGCGTCATATGGATTTTGCTTAGTGGTTCTTTAATCCGAGATTCAGAGAATAAACCACTCTATTTTATCGCACAAATTCAAAATATTGATGCTCAAAAACGAGCGGAGCAAGAACTTAAGTACATCGCACATCATGATGTTTTAACTGGTTTGGGAAATAGAAAGCAATTGGAACTATCTTTTAATCATGCATTAGCTTATGCGAAACGTCACCAAAAACAAATTGCCATTATGTTTATGGACTTGGATTATTTTAAAAACGTAAATGACAAGCTGGGGCATGATATGGGAGATCTATTATTAATAGAAATAGGGAAAAGATTAAAATCCTCTCTAAGGTCTACTGATATCATTGCAAGGCAAGGTGGTGATGAATTCATCATCGCGCTCACTGAATTATCTAATGTAAATTCAGTTGTAACAATAGCAAAAAAAATTCTTGTTGACATAGCAAAGCCTTTAATCATCAAACAACATGACATTTCAATCACCGGTAGTATTGGTATAAGTCTTTACCCAGAAGATGGCTGTGACTTAGATACCTTAATCAAAAAAGCTGATGACGCATTGTATAACGTGAAAGCAACAGGAAGAAATAACTTTCAATTATCCACTGTAGCATTATTATAAATAGTAACAAAACAGCCTTAGCATTGATCATACTCTTTTCTATTTATAATAGAGCAACTATGAATAGCTGAAAAAAGATTGCGCATCAATAAGTGGTTATATTTGTTGAATAGATCTCAGAGTCAACCCAAAACCAAATGAGTTGTAACTGATATCGTCTATGCACATACTCCTAGACTTTATCCCCTATTTTAGAATGGTGGTTGAGCAACCTATCATTTCAATGGTATAGGTTACTATTTAAAGAAGTTTAGAAACTATATAGGATTGCAACATAATCTATTGCTAGAGGAGATAGACTACCCAAAAACAGGGGTGTCGCAAGGGGTTAAGCAACAAGACCATCCCAAGCAACAATTTGATTTCGGCCATTATTTTTAGCCTTATATAATGCTTCATCAGCACGTGTAAATAGAGAATCTGTATCGTCACCCTGAATAATATTAGTTAAACCAAAAGAAACCGTAACAGGAACTCTATTGCCACGAAAAAGAAAATGGAAATTTTCGATTTCGAGGCGCAAATTTTCAAGTTTTTCTTTAGATTGCTCTAAAGATAACCCTTCAAAAATAACAACAAATTCTTCACCACCGTAACGCGCAAGAAAATCGATAGAACGCATTGAGTCCTGAAATATAGAAGCGATTTTCATCAAAACTTTATCACCTGTAAGATGGCCATATTTATCATTAATATTTTTAAAATGATCAATATCCGCTAGCGCCAAAACAATATTTACTCCAGTAGTTTGCCAACGAGAATATGCTTTTTGGATAGAAATATTATAAAAATTTCGGTTTGCAATTTTAGTAAGTGTATCTGTATTGATTTGAATACTTTGGTCTATAATAGTTTTTTTCATCTGGGCATTTTTTTCTTCGAAATCCATCATCTTTTTTTGTAATTCACTAATTTGACTTTCATAGGATTGTAAACGTAAATCTTCTGCTTTTTTATAAGATTGAATTTGGCTGCTGATAAAATTCAAATTTTTATTTAAGTAATCAGTTAACTCCTCAATTGAGGTTGCATTCGACATGTTTGATTGGATATTATCCAGTGTAGCCTGAATGCCTAATTCCAGTTTACTTCGTTCCTCTTTGGAGATTTTATTATGTTCAAATGTTGTTTTTAAATAATTGCTGACTTGAAGAAGTTGATTAGTAATATTCTCAAGAAGAAATTTAAGCTGATATTGCTCTTTGCCAAATAATTCGATAACTAGATTTTTTATTTCCTCGATCACCTGAATTAACAAGCCAGCATTCAAATTATGCTCTAATGTTCTTTCTATAGATACTAACTGATTAGTTAACTCGGGAGGAGTTTTAAGACATTGGAGAAGTTCACGTAAATGTTCATTAATCTTTTTAGGCAAAATGGTCAAATCAGAATCATCAAGTATATTTTCAGAATTCTTTTCTAATAAATTATTAAGCGCAGAAACAACTGAATTTAATTTTTGCTTTATTATTATTGCATCAACATCATCATTGATCACTTCGTTAAAAAAACATATCTTATCATCCCAATCACTACTAAATCCCATTTGCAATCGAGCTAATTCAGATATGCCTTTACGAAGATGCTTAATCTCTTTTTGCATATTCTCGCAATTTTCTTCATAGAATTTGATTGTTCTAACAATTTTATTTTTTAAATCATCATCCATCGACTTCATTGTCAACCTACCTTGTAACCAATTCCTTTGCCGAATCACAATACATCTAATGATTAATACATATCATATGCAAATTCAACTCTGAAAATATAGGTAATTATTGCTCATGAATTTTAAATGCATGTCAATTATAGCAAATAAAAAGTGATAGTGAATTTCAATAAAATATAATCAATATTATTAAATTTTTTATTAAATTCAGTATAATGCCCATTATTACAGTTTGGATGTTCTAAAAATAGGGATAGATAAAGATGTTAATAGTAATTGGTTATATTTTTATATTACTTTGTGTTTTTGGTGGATTTGCCCTATCAGGAGGACATCTTGCTGCCATATTTCAGCCTCTTGAGCTACTTATTATTGCGGGGGCAGCGCTTGGCTCTTTAATTGTTGGTAATAGTATCACCACCTTAAAAGCAATATTAAGCAGCTTGCCAAAACTTTTTAGTAATGATAAGTCCTCTAAAAAAGTGCACACAGAACTATTAAGTTTGCTATTCAATCTTCTAAATAAAGCGCGCCAACAAGGGTTAATGTCTCTAGAAACAGACATTGACCAGCCAGAATCCAGCCCAGTCTTTAGTAATTATCCATCAATTACTAAAAACCATCATTTGATTGAATTTATTTGTGATTATTTTCGTCTGATTATTACCTCCAACCTTCCACCTTCTCAACTTGAAACACTAATGGATATGGAGATTGAATCACATCATGAGGAGCAATTGATTCCAGCGCACGCCTTAACTAAACTTGCTGATGGCATGCCTGCTTTCGGTATCGTAGCTGCTGTTCTTGGAGTAGTTCATACTATGGAATCAATCAGCCTTCCTCCATCAGAGTTAGGCGTATTAATTGCTCATGCGCTCGTAGGAACTTTTCTTGGTATCTTATTGGGGTATGGATTTATTGGACCGCTGGCTAATGTGATAGAGAATCAAGCGAATCAAACACAATTAATGCTTCAATGTATTAAAGCAACTATTCTGGCAAGCATTAACAATAATCCACCAATAGTCGCTGTTGAGTTTGGTAGGAAAGTCCTGTTTTCTCAACAAAGACCTACATTCAGTCAACTTAATGATGAAATTGAAAACAATAAGGATTCAGCCAATGCCCCGTCTACGAACGCAGAACCATCAGTAGGTTAAAGTAAACTATGAGTGAAAAAAAAGAAAAAAAAGAAACATCTGAACTAATTATTCGGAAAGTTAAAAAAAAACATAGTGGCCATCACGGTGGTGCTTGGAAAATTGCTTATGCCGATTTTGTTACAGCCATGATGGCGTTTTTTTTGCTAATGTGGTTAGTTGCCTCTTTAAATAAAGCCCAGAAAGAAGGAATTTCAGATTACTTCAAACAACCGTTAAAAGTAAGTCTTTTTGGTGGCGAAAGTGTTGGTAATCGTGAGCCCACCTCTAAAGGAGGAGGAAAAGATATTAAAGATACTAATGGCCAAGTTTCTACAACCAGCCAAATAGCAACAAAAACAATCATTAAAAAAAAACCTGAACCGGCTGAGCAAGAACAAAAAAAACTTGAACAGCTTAAATCTCAAATTAACTTAAGCATTGAAAGTGATCCGGCACTTACAGGATTAAAAAATCAATTACTCATGGAAATAGAAAACAATGGTCTACGTATACAGTTAATTGATGATCAAAAACAACCAATGTTTGAAGTGGGTTCTGAAAAATTAAACGCTGCTATTGAACCTATTTTTGAAAAACTTTCGAAATTACTGAATCAAGTTCCCAATAAAATAATTATTGAGGGATATACAGATGCTCATCCCTACCACAATCCTGATGAGTTAGAATATACCAACTGGGAGCTTTCCACTCAAAGAGCCAATGCCGCGCGACGAGCACTAATTAAATTGGGTTTAAATATAGATAAAGTAATCCAAGTTTCCGGATATGCGTCTACAGTTTTACTCAATAAAAAAGATCCTTTTGATCCCCAAAATCGTCGAATCAGCATTATTGTTGTCAAAAATATTAGTGATAAAGATATGCCTACCATTGATAAGATAAAAGATACCGCTGCGGAGTTTAATCAATCATCAGGAAGTAATCTCGCTCCTAAAAATAGCCAACAAATATCTCCTTAAATGCTTGCGGAATGCATGTTCTTTTTTGATGCTACTCGATTATGCATTAAAAAAACGCAGAGGGTTCGCACGGCTGGTGCTTATGATAAACAAAACTGTTATGAAGCAGCGCATCACGTGGCGCCAAACCTTTTTTCCTCCTCAGCATAACGTTGCGGTTCAACGAAATAAAATAAAAAAGAACATTGCTCTTATTCCTCGTGATGAATTGATTATCCGGTTTAACTCAACACCAGATAAATAAGAAATGCTTCGTGTTTGGAAAAGAAAATAATTATCATCGACGCTCATTGGTTGAAACCAACATGTCTCGAATGAATTTTATTTTAAGCGATCAAATGAATGCCCGTACACCTGAAAACCAATTTACAGACTTGGCTATTCGGTGCAGGATAATAAATAAGATGAATAAGCTAGGACTGCCTAAAAGTGTGGCCGTTTTTTAGTCAGCCCCATCGAGGCCGGCGAAGCTCCTCGTATATGCAACAACGCCACCTATTGGACGAGCATGCGGTTCATCTATATAGTTCATTCGATAATTCACATGAATATTACCTACATGCTCTGGGACTATCATTTCAACTTTGCCCAATAAGTTCTTCTCTTTTATAAGAGAAAATATTTTCTGTCAACCGATTGATCATTACAATATAGCCCTCATGATCCACAACAACAATTGCATCTGGTGCTGCTTCCAAAAAGACGAGAAATTTTTTATCGGATTTTTATAGTGGTATGTATTTTTTTCATAACCTACAATCCATTGAGTTACTTCAGATAAGGGAGAGTACCAGAAGAAATACATTCAATCGAAACTTTTGTCTACATTTAATAGACAACTTTGTTTTACATTTGAAAGAGTTTTCTATGATAAAATAGAAATACTTGTTAGATAAAACTAGATATGCGCCTTGTACATTGATATGAAAGACAACTTGGTAAATGATGAATCATCTGATTAACTTCTAAACCCAACAAAAAGTTTGACAGACTATAAACAGACTTATCCACAGAAAATGTGAATAACTTAAATGAAAGTGTGAAGATTTAAAAATGATATAAATCAGACACATTAAAGGTTTTTATATTTTGCTAATTAATTATTGATTATTTGCTAAAAATAGATATCCACAGATGAGGGATAGAAAAATAAATTTAAGCATAGCCATTTTATACAAATAAAAAATAAAAAAATAGTCTTGACTCGAACTATTTTTACTTTTTATTTTGAGCCATTGTTTGATTAGACTTTATGCTTAAAAACTATTCCTCTACTTTAGTGAGATTTTTAAATACAGTGCTGTCATCTGTGAACTGTTCATACCTTCATAAGACTTGAAGTTTGAGCATTTAATCTCATTATAAGAACTAAGATAATTTAGAATGAGTAATGAAAATGATATAGAGACTTTTATTTTGCTCGCCTCTCTATAAATTGCTAAAAATTTTTTTAATATAATCTATAGAAGTATTAACGCCGGCGCTTATCTGTAGCAAATAAGCATTTTCTTTATCCCACCAAAGAGCATCGTGTGGTCCATAAGAATTATTAACACTGACAATGTATATATTGCTCGAAATCATATCACTCTTGGGGTTTAAGACAGTTAAATTAAAACTACTATACCCACTAAATGAATTAATATTAGGTAATCTAGAAAGTGCTGGTTTCTTTATTGGAAAAGAATCTTTATTGAAAACACGAAACCATACAATTTGGTTTTTGTTTCCATTCTTCGGAAACATAACAAATTGAATTTCGTCTATTTGATTTTTATTACCATAAATAATTTGACTATCTGCAATAAAATCCAAGTTAATATGATTTAAATATTTTTCGTGACAATCTGGTTTGCTACCTCTAAGGATGTCATGCATTGGCCATCTTATATTCCATAAACTTGAAGGTGGTTTATATTCATTTCTATTAATGCACGCATTTTCTATACAATTGCTATAACGTGACCAATAGGATAGTTCAAAAAAATTCTTCTTTAAGACTTCAGTTGATGATGGGAGAGGAGAAAAAAATTTACAAAGCTCTAAGAACTCCTCATCTTTCAAACCCCCTTCAAGTAGACGAAGTTCAATATTAGTTCCATGAGATAAAAAACTTAATGTTTTTGATTTTGAATAATCATAACCAATCCAACAAATATTTTCCTGATTCATTACATGGGGCTTCATTTCCCAAACCCAATGATCGTATAAAGCAGCATGATCTAATGTTGATAAAGGCCCAAAGTCATACAAAAACTGCTTACATCTTAAGAGAGCATTTTTATACTTAATAAGGAAGCAATAGGAAGAGAAATGGGCAGAGCACCAAGCAGACCATTTTTTAAATTGATAATAACTTGGTTGTTCATTGTAAGGAACATCTTCTTCCCTAAGTATAAAGTTACTTAAAGTGACTTCATCTCTATTAGGTATCAAAATAACAAAATTTACCTTTTCTTGAGCCTGTGTAGGTGAAATATCTTGCACTAGATTCATTTCTTAATTCCAAGCATATTTGATTGGGAGCCTCTATAAATTGGTAGGGTTATAATCAATTTTTATAAGATTGAATTCTCCTTTTCAGCCTTTTTCTCTTGATCTATACGGTCATTACTCATAAAAAAACCAGTTATAGATGCTCTTACATGATTTCCCGCGGCATTTTCTACTTTTTTTATACAGTGCAAAATATTATTTTTAAAAATAACCAACCTATTTGGTTTTGGTACAATATAGTATCCAATTCCATCTGCAGCATAGTTATTCAACTCAGAGCTATTAAGGTGAAATCCTACTTTTTTCTTCTTATTATTGATTAACGTCACTTCAGGGTAATCAAAATCCAGTTGAGGTGTAGGATTAATTAATAATTCGGCTCCCCAATTTATGTCCCAAATAGGATGACAGTAATATACATAGGCACCTGAGATTTTATATTTACCATCAGTATGCCAAGAAAGTCCTGAACCTCTTGGGTAAAGGTAGGGTCTAGAGTAGAAAAAGTCCCAATCTTTATCTTTGAAACCTATTAAATGAGAATAGTTAGTAGATTCTGCTATTAATTTTTTTATAAATACATCAATCGTTGTGTTTGTAGGATAAATTTGCTCTGTAGTACAGGGTTCTGGCCTAGGATGAGAAATAGATACACTGCTCCATAAAGGAGAGCCATCTTCAAGACTAAAAGCATTTACCCATTTAGAAGAATGAACAAACTTGAATTGTTCAGTTTGAATAAAATTCCAAATTTGTTCAAAAGCTGATGGCTCTAAGAAATCATCAATGACCGCAAAAACATCATTGTTTAAAATTAATTTCATATTAATAGTAAAATCTATCAAAGGAGATTTTTATCTCTCCTTTTGTTACCAAGGCATGTACTCATCCTTATCTTCTTCGGTATCGATTCTATTAGAAAAATACTCATTCATAACATCTCCTTATTAAGCCATTTATTAGATGGGCCGGGATTATAGATTCATTATTTCATTGAATCAACTGAATTAAGTATCTAATTTTTACACTCTGCCTTTAGTTAATCATTAAGCTTATATTTTATCTACCGCTGCGAATAAACATTAATGCACAATTATCTTGTATAAACGGGGATGAATAAATTATCCCCTATCAGCATTCCATTAACTAAAATTATGGTAAGAGATTGTGTGTAATTTAAATAATATGAATAGCTTTAAAAAAAGTGTACCCCAAAGTGTACCCCAGATGACTTGGTCGGAACGTATCTTGTTATAACCCATTGATTTTACTATGCCGCTGATGTGAATCGAACACACGACCTTTTGATTACGAATCAACTGCTCTACCGACTGAGCTACAGCGGCGTATGGAAAAGTATACTTAAGTTAAATGATGATGCAACTGCTTGTGATTATTTATAAAGCTCGGAAGTAAAATAGATAATTAATTTTTTTTATAGAAAAACCGATGATTATAATCTTTTTTGTTGATTTAATCTCCCAATTAGCCTCAATCTGAGGTTTTCCCTGTAATAATTTTCATTAAATTAGCAAAAAAAAGTTCAATTAGGCAAAAAATGATTTATAATGTCCTGCTGATTAATTTTTTATATCAGTTTTTAAAAAAAATTAGTATAAATAGGGAAAATTTAGTTTTAAATTATTAAAGATGAATATAACATAGCGTCACCCAAAATTATGGCAACCTGTGAGAAACAAACAGCCCGTGAAAAAGAGTACGATGGAAACAGATAAACCTGTAAAAGACAGTGGTTATAGCCGAAGATTAAAAGACCGCCATGTGCAACTCATTGCCTTGGGGGGAATTATCGGCTCAGGTTATTTTTTAGGCACAGGTGAGGTAATCAACCTGGTAGGCCCTGCTGTGTTTCTAGCCTATATACTGGGTGGGTTGATCATTTTTCTAACCATGCTTTGCATGGGTGAGCTTGCTGTCGCTATCCCCATTTCGGGTTCTTTTGTAACGTACACCGCTGATTTTATATCTCCATCTGTTGCCTGTGGCGTAGGATGGTCTTATTGGATAAGTTGGGTAGCGTATATCCCCGCTGAATGTGTTGCGGGCGGGATAATCATGGAAATGTTTACAGGAGTAAATGGTTATATATGGGCTGTTTGCTTTGGTTTACTCATTACCTACATTAACCTGGCTAAAGTAGATACATTTGGTGAAATCGAATTTTGGCTGGCTTTGATTAAGATTTTGGCTTTATTAGGCTTTGTAATTTTAGCTATTTTAATTTTCTTTGGTCTAATCCATGGTCCAGAATCCAGGGGAATTATTGGCTCCAGATACATTTTAGGCGATGGCGGGCTTCTTCCGAATGGAGCAATGTCCTTGTTAACAGCAATGGTTCTTTTGCTGGTTAACTACCAAGGGTCTGAAATCATTGGTCTTGCTGCTGGAGAATCTGAAAACCCCGCGCGAATGATTCCCCACGCAATTCGAAATGTAACGTTAAGAATTCTTTTCATCTATATCATTCCCGTATTTTGTCTGGTCTTAATTTTCCCATGGCAAAAAGCCGGTTTATCCAATTCTGTATTTGCTGATGCCTTAAACTATTACAATCTTAAATGGGCAGGTGCGGTAACCAGTTTTGTGACCCTAAGTGCTACTTTATCTTGTGCTAACTCAGGATTTTATGGAACGGTTCGCGCACTCAATGCATTAGCACGCGATGGTATGGCGCCACACACTTTTTCCAAATTCAATGACAACTCAGTACCTCAAAATGCAATCATTGCAACCTTGATTACCATCTGGATTCTTTTAGGGGTGGGTTACTTTTTCGGCCAAACCCAGCTTTATATCGCTTTGCTTTTAGTATCTGGATTTACTGGAACTCTGGCATGGATATCCTTATGTACATCACAAATTCGTTTTAGAAATAGATTATATCAAGCTGGATATACAACAGCGAATCTTCGCTATGTTACGCCCTTTTCTCCTTACACAGGAATCCTTGCAATCATACTCATGTGTATTGCCTTGTTTTTCCTGGTACTGAATAAAGATCCTACCTATAAACTTGCTTTTTATATAGGTATGGTTAGCTTTATTGTTCCTATAATTGTCTATAAGCTTTTTGATTTATCGAAGAAAAGGAAAAAGGCATTACACCTGAAATCTCGAGTTAAGTTTCAGGACCTTTTCCCTCCAGTTTAATATATATGCTTGTGTGAAGCTGCTGCGAACCCTGGCTTGCCCTACGTCCCGCGGCTTGTCCGCGGGATCCAAGAGTAACACATTACTGGATCCCGCGGACAAGCCTTGAGAGATCCTCACAAAATTTAAACACGAAAACACATATTCTACGTCTTCTGTTATACCTAAAAAGACTGGCATCCCTGCGAAGGCAGGGATCCATTTACAATGTACGCGGGAAAAGCAAATTAAAAAAGTGAAAAGACAATGGAAAGTTAACTTTAATTGAGTGAACCCATCCTCTGTGGCTTAATTTGAGCGATGAACTATTTTGATGGATGGATCCCTGCCTTCGCAGGGATGACAGCCAACAATTGACATGCTACCTGGTTAAACTTTGTGGGGAGCTCTCGGGGCTTGTCCGCAGGACGTATATATTACTATAACTTAAGGCTACTGATTTCTTTATAGACCAAATGAAACCCGGGTTTCGCTACGCTGCACCCAGGCTACACCTCTAAACTCTATTTAATGCAGCTTTTGTCCGTTAGGAACTTTAGGATCAGTGGTTATTAGACATATGGCTCCGTTCTCATCTGAGAATCCAACCAATAGAAATTGAGAAATAAAGCCTGCGATATTTTTTTCACCCAAATTGACACATCCTACTACGGAACGCCCTATTAAATTTTCTGGAGTATAGTGCACAGTAATTTGAGCAGAGGTTTGTAATATGCCTATATCCTTACCAAAATCCACCCAAACTTTATATGCAGGTCTCTTTGTGCGAGGAAATTCTTCAACCTTAACAACAGTGCCTGAGCGTAGTTCAACTTTGGCAAAATCATCGTAAGAAACAATCATCTTAAAAACCTCTTTTCAATAAAACACAACAACAGTAAATTAGGCTACTGGTATCACACTGGTCGTATTCAATTCAGGAACCAAACTCTTCAATAGAATAAATAACTCATCAGTCTGATTTTCTTCACATGCTGTATTTAATAAACGCATTGTTTGGATTAATTCTTCCCAGTTAAGTTCACGGACTTTTGCCTTGAATAATTTTTCATGCTCTGTTGAAGCCAATTGCTCTGACTCATGAAACAACTCTTCAAATAACTTCTCTCCTGGGCGTAATCCAGTGTATTCAATCATAATGTCTTTTCCGGGCTCTTTACCAGCCAAGCGTATCATTTGTTCAGCCAAATAGCTGATTTTAACGGGTTCCCCCATATCCAAAACAAAAATTTCCCCGCCCTTTCCATTAACCATAGCTTGCAAAATCAACTGGCATGCTTCAGGTATCGTCATAAAATACCGTTGCATATCGGGATGAGTTACTTTGATCGGGCCTCCGCTTTGTAATTGCTTTTGAAATAATGGAACAACGCTTCCTGCCGAGCCTAAAACATTTCCAAAACGAACTGTAATGAATTGTGTTTTAGCTCTTCCATCCAGATTCTGACAATAAATCTCAGCAACTCGCTTGGTAGTCCCCATTATATTGGTTGGATTTACTGCTTTATCAGTAGAAATCAAAATAAATTTTTCAACATTAACTGAGACGCTAGCTTTTGCAACAATCTGAGTGCCAAGTACATTGTTCATCACAGCAACACGTATTTGATCTTGCAAAAGAGGAACATGCTTATACGCTGCCGCATGAAATACTATTTCTGGTAAAAAATCCATGAATAGATTATTAATTGCTACTTCATCAGTAACACTGATCAACTTAAGTTCTAAAGAAATATTGGGGAAATTTTCCTTCAGCTCGAGCTCTATTTGATATAAATTAAATTCACTGTTTTCAACTATAGCTAAACTCTTGGGTTTAAGCGCTAAAATTTGACGGCATAGCTCAGATCCAATTGAACCTCCCCCACCAGTAACCAAAACTCTTTTTCCTGCAAGACCTGCCGATAGTCGGTCCCATTGTAAATTAACCTGGTCTCTGCCTAACAAATCTTCTATATTGACCGGTCTAAGTGCATTTACCTCAACTCTTCCTGAAGCTAAAGCATTAAGGCTGGGAAGTGTGCTGAATGGGGTTTGGCTCTCCTCACAACAGGTTACGATTCGTCGCATCACTGAAGAACTTGCTGAAGGAATCGCGATAAAAATCAAATCAATTTTATATTTATGAACACGCTCTGTAATTTGGCTGGAGGTACCTAGAACTGGGATCCCATGAACTTCTAAGCCACGTTTTGCTATATTATCATCAATAAAACCTACAGGCTTATATCGATTAGAGCGTTTTAAATCACGAGCAAGCCCCTCACCAGCCATACCTGCACCAATAATAAGCACCCGCTTCATTTCAGCTGATTTATTGCCTCTGGATCGCTTATCCCAATAAATCCTCCTCAACACCCTGCAACTGCACAGAATAGTAGTTAAGATCATGCAATATAATGGAAATACAGAACGAGGAAGTTCACTCAATATTGACGTTGCGTATAAAACGGAAATTCCCAACACGGTAGCAGTCAGCGTGGCCTTTAAAATTCGAACTAAATCATTTAATGAAAAAAAGCGCCACAATCCACGGTATGTCTTGAAATAAAAATAGCAAAACACTTGAATCACTGTGAGCAAAGTCAATGCCATAATGGAATGCGACGAAGTCAATATTTTAGGAAAGGGTTGCATGTTATAACGCAACCAATGCGCTGCATACCACGCAGCAGGGATAGCAAAAATATCACACAGAAAAACGGGTGTTTTTTTATGTAATTTTTGCGCCAACACTGACATTTTATGTCTCATAACAAAGCTCATCCTTTACTCATTTTTATTATCTTATTATCGTGAGATAGTACACTATGTTGAATTGTATCTCACCAAAAAATCACTACAACAATGGTAAACCCTAATCTAAATTTATCTCTTCTGGTGAAGAAATGGAGGATCTTTCATATATTTCATAGCGATAAATCGAGTCGGAGCTAATACTTACATAAGTTTTACTTAATTTGTAATTAAAATATTTGCTCAACTCAGTTTTTAAACAAACATCACTCGGTGTATATATTACTTCGTCTTGTTTAATAAACGAAGTTAAAATGATGGTTGCTGGCTTTTTGCGCAAAATTTTCTTACAAAATTGCTCATACCAGTGTTTCGCAGGATAAAAAATAATAAGATTAGAGTGCTGTCATACCAACGCACCCTATCTTTCATTGAGCTAAAGCCATAAAGGTCAAAATCACAAAACACCAAAGATTAATTCGTGACAATTGATCGCTCAAAAAAACAATAACTGGGTCATCATTTTCAATATTTTGTCTTGCCAGCCAGGCAAATCGCCACAATGCAATTGCTGCGAAAGGTACAGTTAACATAAAATAAAACGATTCATCTCGAACATAAATGATGTAAAAGACGTACGTAATGAAACTGGCAAGGCCTACGGATACAATCAGCCAATGAAGGACTAAAGGATTATATTTCTTCAATACTTTACGTGTCGAATGCTTTAATCCTAATTGCATTTCCATTTGGCGTTTGTTTAAAGCGATAAAAAGACTCAGTAAAGTTACTGCAATAATCAACCAGGTAGAAATGGGTAGGCCAATGCCCAAAGTACCGGCTAACACACGCAACATAAATCCTGCAGCAATACAAAGTACATCGATGATGGGGATAAGTTTGAAAAGATGGTTATAAGCAACATTAATTACTAAATAAATACAGAGAATTAGAGCCAGTTTTTTAGAAATCAACCACCCCAAAGTAAGCCCCGTAAGCAACAATAAAAACAACATAAAAATCGCTTCTGATAGAGAAACTTTTCCGCTCGCTAGCGGCCTATGTCGTTTGTGAGGATGCAAACTGTCTTCAATTCTGTCTTCAATATCATTATAAATATAAACAGCGCTTGAAATAAGGCAAAAAGCCAAAGAAGCAAGTAAAGCTGGTATAAAATATCCAGGAATGGGTGTGTAACAAAATCCCAGCATCACAAAGACTGCTTTGGCCCAGTGGGACACACGAAGAAGCAGAAATAAATGTTTCAACCGTTCCATGAAACTCACTTTTTTCATATCATTTATCAATTCAATCACCTTCTCTGTTCCTGTAAAAATACAGTTTGGGAGAAGTAAGCATGACTCAGAATATATCCTTCATCTGCTCGTTGCTTGGATTATGGCTTCGCATCGCCCAAGTACCCTACTTGCACCCACAACGTACAATAAACCTCTTGGGAAACTCTATTACAAAGAGAATTGCTACGTCGATGCGGTGCGCGAACCCTCATGTGACTTTGTGTACACTCCGGCTTCTGCGTCGCTCCGCGTCTCCTCGCACTTCTCTCTTTATAGCAAGTTTCTAATAATTATTGGTCATTAAGCTAAAAGTATCATAATCCTGAAAAAATGCATCATTTCAACATGTTAATTACTAAATAAAATATAAACGTTCAATATATTGAAGCAATTTAGTAAAAAATAATCAAATAACATTGCATTTATACAATTACGAAGTAAGATAAAATATGCAAAAGGAATTACACGTGTATCACACACAAAAAAATATGCCAATGGAAGGGGGATATCATGCACTTTATTCTTGCGCCAGGATGTATCGCAAAATTTGACAATTTACGTAAAGATTATGAAGCAGAAAAAAAAATTGATTTGAACAAAAAACCGTCAATAATAGGTACGCCGATTTTTTTTGGAGGAACGGATTTAGTCAGTAGGAGCAAGCAAATTTCATTCTTAGAAAAAGTAAGAACACTACTTAAAATACATTTGCTTAACGAAGAAGACATCAAAACTCCAGCACAACGTCAAGTCTACATGATCGCAGCTCGATTTATGCTCGCTGCATGCTTGTACGTGCAATCACAAATCAAAAGTTCAAAACGAAACTCCACACTTTATCGTTTAACGGAAGACTATTTCGGAATTACTGTTATTAATTATCTGGATGATGAAGATAAAGAAGCCTGTTATTTGACAGCAGATCGACTCGTTAAAACACCACATGCTCTTGAACATGCTAATGTAGCCCTGGAAAAAGATGGGCTCAAGCCTTTTACAGAGAAAGAATGGAAAGAATTCACAGATTTTTTAAAAGAAATGACTCGTACAAAAGAATCTAAAGAGCAATTCACAAGTTTCCCTGTAATTTCAATCACCCAGCCTTTCTTTGGCACGGCTTTGGCTTATGCAGGAGCTACTGTAGGCGTGGTAATGGCGGAGGGAATAACTAACTCGACCACCGCAATTTCTCCTCGCGTTCAATTAACAGCACTGGTTGGAAGTACTTTATTAGTTTTTAGTCCCGCTGGACCAACCGGAGTTGCCCTCTTGGCACCAGTGATTGCGACAAAACTCCTCACTTCTTTTTGTACAATCAGTTTGGCTCATATTATGAGCACAGCAGGAAATTATCTCGGACAAGGCATCGGGATAGGAGTAGGCCTTCCCTTTGACGCAGCATATAATTTACTTTGGTCTATTTGTTCTCTAATAAGTCGTTATTACAGTAAATCATCACAACTTGCTGCACTTGATGGGGTACGAATTGTTGATGGAGCTACAATAGTTTCGGGTATCCCTATTCAATTAGTCCCTGAGAATGCATTACCCCAAGGATATACTAAAAAAATTCTTGAGATAACTGAAGCAGGTGAGATTCGTATTGAGGGAGAAGAAATAAAAGACTCTGATAAACCGGTACACATTCCCCCTGAGGTAATTGAGGAATTAAAGAAACAATTAGCTGCGCGTGGTAAAACACAGGATTCAGCCGAAGTACAACAAGAATCAGAGAAAAAAGAAGAAACTCAGAAAAATGATGATGAAGTGGAATCATTCTCACTGGTATAAATAAAAGCCAGGATTACGGTTTCTTTAATTTGAAATTAAATGGAAATTGCAACAGTAGCCTGGGTGCAGCGCAGCGAAACCCGGGTTCTGGACTTCCCAATACCCGGGTTTCGCTGCGCTGCACCCAGGCTACGATTAAGGACGACTATCAACCTCTTTGCGCTGGCTAGGCATAAAGTCTTTTTTATCCAGTCCCATAGCTACAGCTAAAGCCCCAGCAACATAAATTGAAGAATAAGTCCCGATTACAATACCAATGATCAATGCTAGAGAAAATCCGCGTATGGCTTCGCCTCCGTAGATAAAAAGCGCAAGTACTACAAAAAGTGTTAGTACAGAAGTCATGATGGTACGTGATAAAGTTTGGTTAATCGAAATATTCATGATTTCGATAGGACTAGAACGACGAACCTTAATAAAATTCTCGCGTACCCTATCAAATACCACGATAGTATCATTAAGAGAATAACCAATTACCGCCAACAAACCTGCCAGTGCTTTCAAATCGAATTCAAAGCCGAAAAAAGCAAAAATACCCAATATCAATACAGGGTCATGCACCAGAGCAACAGCAGAACTCACTGCAAGCCGATACTCAAAACGCATGGCAATATATATCATCGTCGCTAACAAAGAAACAAGAACAGCCAAGGCGCCTTTGGTTGCTAATTCTTGCCCTACTTGCGGCCCAACAAAGTCAACTCGTTGCTTAACAGCACCTGGTAGAGCACTCATAACTTGATCAACCAGACGAGCTTGTGCTTTATCTTCTCTGGGAGCAATACTAATTAATACATCCTTAGAAGTACCATAACTCACAACCTGAGCTTCTTTAAACCCTGCCTTATTCAGACTTTCCCTTATTGAAGGTAAATCTGCAGCAGAAGCATAAGAAACTTCAATTTGAGTTCCACCAGTAAAATCAAGCCCCCACTTCAAGCCATGAATCATTAAAGCGCCTATAGACAGCACAAAAATTAATATGGAGAACGTCGCCGTCCAACGGCGAGCACCCATAAAGTCCACATTTGAATTTGGATTAAAAAATTCCATCTGAGCCTCGCCTTAAATACCAATAGACAATTTCTTAACAACCCTACCACCATAATACCAATTTACAATCCCTCGGGTGTAAGTGATACCTGTGAGCATAGAGGTTAATAACCCCAAAGAAAGCGTTACTGCAAATCCACGTACTGGTCCTGTACCTACAGCAAACAAAATAATTGCTACGATTAACGTTGTCACATTCGCATCAAGAATCGTAGAAAATGCACGATCATATCCTGCACTAATTGCCGCTTGAGGCGATAATCCATTCCGCAATTCCTCTCGAATTCGCTCATAAATCAGTACGTTGGCATCTACAGCCATACCTACCGTCAATACAATTCCTGCGATACCAGGAAGAGTCAGGGTAGCATCGATCAGAGACAATAAAGCACCGAGCAAAACGAGGTTAAGCAACAGAGCAATATTAGCAATGAGTCCAAAAAGCCGGTAATAAACCAACATCAAGATTAGAATTAGGCCCATACCAACCTGCAAAGAAATAATACCTCTACGGATATTTTCTTTACCTAAAGTTGGCCCTACTGTGCGTTCCTCTATTGGATAAATCGCAGCAGGCAAAGCTCCAGCCCTAAGCAGCAAAGCCAAATTACTTGCTTCTTTACTGTCAGCGAGGCCAGTAATCTGAAAATTATTTCCCAAAGCGTTTTGGATCACTGGAGCACTAATAACACGCTCCTCTCTATGAGTGACTCTTTTTTCTTCTCCATTGACAGTTTGCATGGTGTTTTTTGTTTCAACATAAACAATGGCCATACGTTTACCAATATTTTCACGAGTAACTTTAGTAAACAGACTTTCACCACCACCAAGTTGTATTTGCACTGCTGGAGTAGCCGTTTGCTGATCATAACTAGATACTGCTGAGGTAATTGAATCACCACTCAACACGACTTGTCTCTTTAACAGAATAGGACGCCCCTCCATCATGAGTAATTTATCATTGACGGGAATAGCACCTGTTTGTTTCGCGATTTGCGGATCATTGTCCTGATCTACCAGGTAGAATTGTAACGTCGCAGTCCCGCCAAGAATTTGCTTGGCGCGTGCCGCATCTTGAATTCCAGGTAAATCCACCGCAACGCGGGTTGCCCCTTGTTGTTGCACAACTGCTTCGCCAACACCTAACTCATTCACCCTGTTACGTAAAATACTCATTGTTTGTTCAATCGTATTTTGGCGCGTCTTATTTAATTCAACAGGTGAAATCGATGCTAGAATTTCATTACCTGTTTTGTTTTTTACAAAAATGAGATCGGGAATTTTTTCCTTTAAGCCCAAATAAGCATTATCCATAGACTCACTATCACGGAAGCGTAAATTAACACCTTTGTCTGCTACATATCGAATACCTGTATAACGAATACCAAGCTCACGCAACTCTTGGCTAATATTTTTCATTATCCCTTCATAACGACGGCTAATGACACTGTCTACATCAACTTCTAACAGAAAATGCACTCCACCTCGTAAGTCCAGACCTTGTTTCATTGGGGCAGCATGAATTGCATCCAACCAATGTGGTGTTGATGGAGCTAAATTCAGAGCCACAGTATATTGAGAACCCAAAGCATTTTTGATGGTATCGCGGGCTAATAGCTGAGAGTCAGTCGATGAAAAAACAACCTCTACCCCTTCATTTTGGGCGATAATCGATTTAAAAGACAGGTTATCTTTTTTTAAGATACTTTCCACCTGATTTTTTAATTCATCATAATCCACAGGGGTCTCAGATGAAATCTGTACTACAGGGTTTTCTGTATATAAATTAGGTATAGCGTAAATAAACCCAACAACCGCAATAATAATCAGCATTAGGTTTTTCCACAGAGGATATTTATTTTGCATTTCCGTGTCCTATGCTTTCTTAAAGCGATTTTATAGTGCCTTTGGGCAATACAGTACTTACCGCACTTTTTTGTAAATTAATCTCTACGCCCTCTGCAAGACTGATCTTAATGTATTGATCATCCAGACTCACTACTTTAGCTAACATACCGCCTGCGGTAATAATCTCATCACCCTTCTTTAAACGGTTTATTAATTCACGATGTTCTTTTGCTCTTTTGTTTTGGGGTCTAATCAGCATAAAGTAGAACAACACAAAAATAGCGGCGATCATAATGAGCGAAAAAGATCCATCTGCTTGAGGCGCTGCTGTTCCCGCTCCAGCCAGAGCATCGCTAATAAAAAAACTCATATCGTCTCCTTTAATCTACTATTGATAATCGCGTGACATCATATAGTGAATTGCTCTTAAGGTAAATGAATCAAAGCGGAAATTAAAACAGTTTTTCATAATATTAGGTCCTATTTTGAACTATAATTTTCAGTGTCAGCTCAAAAAGAGACCAAAATGGACATTTCAAAGGTCGTATTTATTCTTTTATGTATGATGACCTATCTGATAACTGGATATTCAGCAACAGAAAAAAACGCTCAGGACACAAAACAGTCCACTGTCCTTATTATAAAAAAAATACCTCTTGTAGTAGATGGAAAGAGCACAGAAGTATTCAAAATTGAACAACTCGATGGAACTTGGGGTTATCAGGGGGTAAAAGGACAATATTTTGATGCAGTAGTTAAAAATACAACTGATAGTCCTACAGTAGTTCATTGGCATGGGCTAATTTTACCAAACTCACAAGATGGCGTACCTTATGTAACGCAAGCACCTATTCCAGCTGGGGGAGAGTCTCATTATCATTTTAAATTACGCCAATCAGGCACTTATTGGATGCACTCTCATTTTGATTTACAAGTCCAGCGCTTTCTTTCTGCCCCATTTATCATTTACGAGCCCAATGAAAAAAATAAAGAAAAGAGTGTCGTTTTATTTCTTGGAGATTTTAGCTATAAAAAACCTACAACTCTGTTGTATGAGTTAAAAAACAAAGGTACTGTCCCCCTAAAAACAATGGGTGATATGCAACAAAAAACACCCATGAATGATAATTCAATGAAAAAAAGTACATCTAAAGCAGAAAAGCCTGATTTAAATGATGTGACTTATGATGCTTTTTTAACAAATTATCACACTCTTTCCAATCCTGAAATAATCCCGGTTCACAGTGGGGAAGTTGTGCGACTTCGCATTATTGATGGTGCAGCAATGACTAATTTTTTTATCAATCTTGGCAAGCTTCAGGGAAAAGCAATTTCTGTTGATGGACAACCCATCAAAGAAATTTCGGGTAATCAATTTCAACTTGCCGTTGGACAACGTATTGATATCCTCATCAAAATCCCTGAAGGCGAAGGAGCTTATCCTATCCTTGCTCAAGGTGCTGGAACACAACTGCAAACTGGATTAATTTTATCTACACCAGGCGCTTCTAAAATATCAGTGAGTGAAAAAGCCTCCTCTCTTGTTGGCGGACTAAATTATGAGCAAGAATTTAAAACCCACTCATTAACTCCTCTTCCTGTGAAACAACCAAATCAAACGCTCACTGTCACTTTAGATGGTGATATGATGAACTATATTTGGAAAATAAATAATCAAGCGTGGCCTAATATTACTCCATTGAGTGTTGATAAAAATAAAAGAATAGAAATAATCATAATGAATAAAACAGGCATGGCTCATCCTATGCATTTACATGGGCATTTTTTTGAAGTCACAGAAATTGATGGGACTCCTCTTAAAAATGGGCCAATGCGTGATACGGTTTTAGTTTTGCCTAATTCCACCGTCAAAATACAATTCGATACTGATAATCCAGGAAATTGGATGTTTCATTGCCATATGCTCTATCATGAAGCCACGGGAATGATGACTTTTATTAATTATAATGGCGTAAAAATACCTGATTATAAGAAAGATACTTTTCGTAGATAAATCGTAGCCTGGGTGAAGCGCAGCAGAGCCCGGGTTTCGCTGCGCTTCACCCAGGCTATATGTTTATAATTTATAATGAACCCATTCCATTGGCCAAGTGATAAACCGTGCGAAATCCCGCTTGTCTTAATAACAGTACAGCACGCTGACTTCTTTGGCCGGACTGACAATAAATAAGGATAGGCTCTAAGGGATCCAGCTCATCAAGACGCATGGGCAACTCAGCCAAAGGAATTAATTTTCCACCTAAATTGTTATGGTAGTGTTCGTCGGCTGTTCTCACATCCAATAAAAACACATCAGGATTCTCTTGCAAAAAACGCGACAAATCTTCGCGTGCAATGGTAAAAACCTGCATCTCATCTGCATGGATACAAAAAGTACTTGCTTCAAGGGTTTGACCAAAAACACAAAATTGACATTCTTCGTTTTTAATCAACTGAATTTTTTTTATCTCCATAGTGAGTAAGTCAATACAAAGCAATCGATTCAGTAATGAGGCACTACTTGTGGTAATCCATTTGATAATTTCTGTAGCCTGCAAAAGTCCTAATAATCCAGGAAGAGTACCTAATACCCCACCATTTTGACAATTGGGACCCATGTCAGGAATAATCGGAAACAAACAATGTAAACAGGGATTTTCTTGCCCGTAAAATAAAGAGCAATGCCCTTGGAATTGATAAGCACTTGCATAGACATACGGTTTTCCTAAACGATGGCATGTATCATGAACAAGATAACGCGTATAAAAATTGTCGGAACAATCGGCCACCAGATCGTATTGCGCAATAATTTCTTCTGCATTACAAGCAGTTAAACGAAAAGCGTGTGTGTGAATCGTATTACTGGAATTTAAAGCGTGTATTTTTATTTTTGCAACATCAGCTTTTGCCTTGCCCACATCCATTTCCTGGTAAAGAATTTGTCGATGTAGATTATTTTCTTCGATTATATCACCATCAATAATTCCTATTGTTCCTACTCCTGCGCCAGCAAGATAAGGAAGTAGAGTAGCTCCAATACCGCCCGCACCAATACATAATACCTTTGCTTTTCGTAGTTTTATTTGTCCCTGAATGCCAATTTCTTCTAATTTGATTTGCTGAGAATAACGTTCTAATTCCGATAAAACAGTCATATTAGGGTTCCTCATCTGACTTGGATTTTTACTTCGTTGCCGGTTTATATCAGTCAATGAAACTCAAAAGTTGTTCGGTTGCTCTTTGCGGATCCTTTGCATGAGTAATTGCCGAAATAAGGGCTACGCCGTGAACCCCTGCAGCAACCACATCAGGCATGCGCTCAATATTAATTCCACCAATTGCAACCAAAGGATAATTTAAAGTGCGTTTCCAGCGTTGTAGGGATGCAATACCTTGCGCTGTAAAAGGCATTTCCTTGCTGGTTGTCGGAAAAATGGGGCCAATTGCAATGTATGAAGGATTGAGGGCATGTGCTCGTGCGACTTCGTAGTAACAATGGGTACTCACTCCCAGTAAAAGCCCTTGTTTTCTAATTGCATCAATATCCGCAGTATCCAAATCGGATTGTCCTAAATGCACTGCTTCTGCATTCAACTCTAAAGCCATTTCCCAGTAATCATTAATAAATAAAGTGGCCTGATGCTTTTTAGCTAAAGCAATACTTCGCCGCATCTCCTCTTCAAGGGTTTTTGTTTTTTCTTTAATTCGCAATTGAATGGTTTTAACTCCAAGATTCAATAGCATTTCAACCCAGGTGAAACGATCAACCACGGGATAAAGGCCCAATCGGTGACATCGCTTAAACGATGGAGGTATTTCGCACATCGGTTTGGAAGAAAGATAAGGTAAATCCATTTCATTTTCCGGAAAACCACCATAATATACACCAACTTTTGCTCGACGTACTGCTCGATGCACGTACATTTTTGCGATGATAAGTGCATCTTCAAGCAAATGACCAAGAGCCAATGACGCGGTAATTGCTGCTGAGAGAATGGAGCGAAGTTCTGGGTATTCTGTATCAGAAAAATGATTTTGGGTCAGCCAAAATGAAGTGGCACCATTTGTCCAATAATCATGCCTCCATGAAGAATCCTGCAAATGCTCCCCCAAGATAAAGACACTTTTTGCACCAAGAATTAATAATTCATGAGCAGCTTCTTGCATGGATTGATGCGTCATAATCTTACGCTTTAAAATAAATTCAGCTTCACGCATGTTCAGCACCAAAACATGTGCAAAAGAAAACCCTGCGTCGTTTAAGTTTTTTTCGTCACTATACTGGGCCGAGGGTAAAGTAAAATCGAAAACCACTGGGCCCGAATAATGATTGAGAAGCTGAAAATTTTCAGAGGAAATTTCTCCACTAATTTTAATAGCAGCAGCATCACCATAAAATCGCTGTGATTGAAGTTCAAGACCCAACCCTCGAAAAGTTTTTCTATCTGCTTCATTTTCAGTATTGGCCCAAACAGTACTCATAATGCAGCCTCCTGATGCCAAAATGGTGTATCGATCAGGGGAGTACACGATTGTGCTGTAATTCGCTCAGGCATCTGGCCTGCTTCAAAAGCACCTCGTCCTGCGATGACCGCATGCGAAAAGGCTTCAGCCATAATGATTGGATGAGTTGATGAAGCGACCGCGCTATTCAAAAGTACTGCATCAAAACCCAACTCTAAAATACGTGTCGCATGAGATGGCTTGCCAATTCCTGCATCGACAATCAATGTGACATCCGGTAATCGCAGGCGTAAAGTTTCCAAAGCAAAGGGATTAAGTAATCCTTTTCCAGAACCTATAGGAGCTGCCCACGGCATCAAAATCCGACAACCACAATCAACTAAACGCTGGCATAAAACCAAATCATCCGTACAGTATGGAAAGACTTCAAATCCGCGTTTTACCAATTCGGTTGCCGCATGTAACAATTCAAAGGGATCAGGTTGCAAGCTGTAATCATCACCAATTACTTCTAATTTAATCCATGAGGTCTGAAAAAGTTCCCGTGCCATTTCAGCTGTAGTAATTGCAGTTTGTGCATCGCGACAACCCGCAGTATTAGGAAGTAAATAACAATCTAAAGACTGAATGGTTTGCCAAAACAAATCCGTACCAGGATCACCAGGCATTTGTCTTTTTAACGACACAGTAATCACGTTGGTTTTAGAAGCCTGAACAGCATGAGTCATCACCTCAAGTGAGGGATAGCCTGCTGTTCCCAAGAGCAAACGACTAGATAAGGGTTTATCTGCTAAATACCACATAGCTATCCTCCCTGCATCGGTACAATCAGATCGATACGATCCCCTTCACACAAGATGGTGCTAGAAAACATGGATTTAGGAATAAATTGATTGTTAATTGCGATTGCTACATGCGCCGCAATCTCCTCTCTCTGCGCAAGCATTTCCTGCAGCGTACAGGACGTATCAAGCGTTAATGGTTTATCATTTACATAAATAATCATGAATAAGCCTCCCAAAGCTCAGGGTAACAAACGTCGTGTTGATTGCTGTTTAATCCACGTAGAATTTCCTCTACTAATGCCGGAGCAATTAAATATCCATGACGATAAAGTCCGTTAACAGCAATAAATTGCTTCGCATATTTTATGCGGGGCTGATGATGCACTAAAGTCGGACGACAATGCGTCACTGTCTTAACTATTCGTGCTTCGGCAAAACCACGATGCACATAGTATGCAGCGGTTAATAACTCAAGCGTTGTACGTACCGAAATTGGACTGGAATCTTCTGTTTCCAACTCACTCGCACCGATAAGATAATGAGAATCAGGGCGTGGTGCAATGTAAATATTGTACCTAGGGTGTAAGAGTCGAATAGGTCTTTGTAGCTGAACTTCCGGTGCATACAACCAAACAAGCTCCCCACGAAGTCCGCGCAGATATGGAAAAGAGGTTTTTGCCCCTAAACCTCGGCAATCAAAAACAAAATCAAATCGATGCGATTCCTTCCTTGCTTCAATTCTCCCTGGATAAACCGAAGAAACAAAGGTGTAATCTCGGCAAATAACACCTTGCTTACACAGATGGTTTTTAAGTACTGGCAACAGAGTCTGATTATCAATCTGTGCTTCTTGAGGGAAATAATAGGCTCGTTTAAATTGACTGAGTTCTGGCTCAAGTTGGTTTAGTACCTCTTCATTGAGCAACTGATAACACGAATCACTTAATTTACCAACAATTCTGGCACTAAACTGCTGCCATTCTGCTCTATCTTGTGGATGATGCACCACAAGACATCCCTTTTGGCGAAAATATACAGGTTCTGATAATTGATTTAGAATGGATGGCCATAAAGTTTCAACCGACTCCATTCCCAAATTAAAAATCACTTGCTCCGCCTTATCAAGCTCTGACATGGGTGCCAAAAGACCTGCTGCTGCATTGCTGCAATTATTGAACGAAGTTTCTGCTTCAAATAACGTGACATGCCAGCCTTCGTTTTGTAAGCGCAAAGCCAGCAAACACCCCATTATTCCAGCACCTACAACAGCAGCGTTTTTCATTTAATCAGAATCACTCTCAAAAATAATGGGTTATAATGTAGCCTGGGTGCAGCGAAGCGGAACCCGGGATCGAGAAGTTCAAGAGACCCGGGTTCCGCTTCGCTGCACCCAGGCTACATTATTTTTTTATTCCTCAATACAACACGCAATTGGTTCCAAATCAGAATGAGGCATTTTAGGTAATAACTCATTCGTATAACACGCATTCACTGCAAAAGACTCATCAATTACTCCCAAATGTTTGCCAAATCGCCCTACTTTATTCCAATCACGCTCCACATTTAAAAGCGTGCGTGAGAAAAAGGGTAAACTACGAATGAATATTGTATGATACATAGGAGTTCGCAATTGAGGTTTCATACGACATAAAAGTTCATAAGCTTCATCCGGATTTTCGGTGGTAAAGGCTGCCCCACGTTGTGTGGCTTTGAGAAATCCTTTAAGGGTTTCAGGATTCGTTAACATGCGTTCTGGCACAATAAATTGAATGGAACAAAAGCAGCAGCAACCTAAGCCTGCAAGCTGATCAAGGCGCAGAAATACCGTTTCACCGCGTAAATGTTCTAATTCAACTTTCTGAAAATTAATAAAACCAATACCTGTGTCAATGATATCACGGCAAATCGCATCAGTAACATTCATACCAATGCGCACTGTCTCATAACTTGTAGGTTCAATACCGGCTAACTTTGCCAAATTATCGATAATGATTTTGCCAAACTCGCCAATATAACCTACTCGTTTGCCGACAATATCCTGAAATGAGCTAATACCACTGGATTTAAGCGCGATAAGACCTGTTGGAGGCTCATCCAGCAATGTTCCAATTGAAGTAACAGGATAGCCTTTTGCGCGGGCAGCCAAGGTATGAATCATAGCCTTCACCCCAAAATCAACATGCCCCATCCCCACAATTTCAGTAACATCGCTGGGATCGCTAGGCTCCAAAATCGCCAACTTTATGCCTTCTTGCTGATAATATCCTAATGAATGGGCAACAAAAATTGGGGTGTGATAAGGATTTGCATACCAATTAAGTAATAAGGTTGTTCTTGTTGATAATGCACTCATGCCATAGCTCCTTGTATTAATTAATAAAATAAAGGATGGCAAAAGATATCGAGTGAAGGCCTAATTGAAGAAATGAACCTGTATTCAAAGCGCTTATTAAGCAATGATTCTTAAAAAGAGCCAAGAGACAGCTCTTTAAGAAATCAATCTATTTAAAAACGAATACAGATTTAAGGCGTTCTTACGCTGGTACAAACCAGATCAAGTTCTACGGGTATTTCTCAGACGTGTATCACGACACCCCGCGCCATCAAATTGTTGGTAATGCTAGCTGGTATAAGAAAAGCTGTCAAACATTATAGAAAAAAGATAAAAAAATCTTCATCCTCAAGTAATTGCAAGCTATTTATTGCTTGTCGAAATTTTTTAAAATTAGGTTCTCCAACAGTTACTTAAATATACTTAGGGATCAAGTCTTGTCTTCTTTAAATTGAATGTATAAAGCAACTTATGTCCAAGATAAAACAATTTATCCATTATTGAACCACATTCACTTTTATTTTTCTCAGTGCAAATAGCTCAAGGTTGTGCCATATTTTAATCAAGGTGTGTGTTTTCGATTTACTCTATAGGTGAAATCATGAAATTAGTCACTTCTGCATTATCATTATCTCTTTTCTGCATGGTTTGTACAGTTAATAGTCAATCCAACAGTAATCCGTCCAATAATGTTCAACCTAAAATTGAAAATTTTCAACTGTTAGTCAATGGACAACCTTTTTTTATTAAAGGAATGGCTTATGCTCCTGAACCCAAGGGGTTTCCTGGTAACAAACTGTCTGGAAAATCCGAGCATGATTGGGAATATAAAAAAGGAGCTTGGTTATGCATGCCGGCGAATCAATATGACGCCAATGATTGGAAATCTCCTTGTGATGATGATGATTTTTTTGGAACACTAACAATTAGCAGCACTGCAAATGAAGCTTATAACAAAGAGTTAATCGATAAATGGGAATATGAATTAAATGAGATGCAATCCATCGGGGTTAATACGCTTCGATTATATAATATTAATTCAGTAGGAAAAAATCATATTAAGTTTTTAGATGAAGCCTCCAAAAGAGGCATGCATGTTATTTATCCTATTTTAACTGATTATCTTTCAAAACAAGCTAATTATAACAAAACAAAAATTATTAACTCCATTAAAGAAGTATGTGGCAATAAAGCCATTCTTGCTTATACTGCGGGTAACGAATTGCCTATTTTTGAAGATAAAGGAGCTCTCGATCGTGTGAATGAGGTTGTTAATTTAATACACGAAAATTGTCCTGGAAGTTTAGTTACCTATGCAATGGCAGATGACCCTTCAAAATGGGCAGTAACTAAAGAGGGGGAAACGAGTCAGCTGGTAGAAAAAGTACCGAATGTAGATTTTATTACAGTAAATGCTGGTTACCGAGGGGATCCTTCAACAAATGCCTCTCATGCTTATAATGATTCGTTTTTTAATGAAATAAAACTAACCACTGAAAAATACAATAAGCCTTTTTTAATTGGCGAAGTAGGTAAGCATCTAAACGATAACTATGGTCCTACCTGGTTTAATGCAGTTTGGAAAATTATCATGAAAAAATCAGCCGAGGCGCACAATTTAGGTGGAGTCTTTTTTGAGTATAATGATGAACCCATTAAAAAATCTGCAGCTGGTACATCAAATGATATTTCCATGGGTATTACAACGGCAGGGGAACTGCAACCTGGTACAGAGTCTACTGTTCAAGATCCACCTTCTGTACAAAAGGCTGACTTCCAAATGTTTAATGGTCCCGACTGCAATTACCTTAAATGCGATAGCCAATAATTCATTGGCTTGGCCAGCTATACCACTCCTATTATAGGCTTTCTGATGGGTTCGAAAGCCTATTAACTGCATTTACATTATGCTGAATTAAAAATCGCTGACATAATAAGGGAGTGTGTTGCAATAGATGATGTAAATAAGCTCGAGTAAATTGTTGTGAACATGTGGGACAACCGCACTCCGCATCAATCATTTCAAATTGCATCTGTGTTTTTGAGTCAGTTAAATCCACGGTTCCTATCTGGCTGTAAACTTTTCCTTGTGTCGCTGCTTGTGTTGGCTCATCTGTCTCAATAAACTCGATTCCCTTATCACGCAAACGCTTGATTAACTCAGGATCAAAACGTCCTATCATATAACGTGCTAAATGAGACCATTGGTCTAATTGCTCCCAATTCAGCTCATCCAAAACATTAAAATAAACCCCATGAGACTTAACTACCTCATGTTTCTTCAAATCATTAACATCGATAAATGGAACAATTGCATCATCCCAATTATCCCAGATTTTTGGAAAATCGCGCAGGATATTTTTAGGTAAAATAACTGCATTAGGTTTTAAATGATGGATAAGCTCAATTAACCTCTCCGAGGTGAGTTTAATTCTAGAGCCATCATAAGGCGACTTGAGCACATAAACTTTTTCCTTATTGGCTATGAGCGACATTGCATTAATGACCACTGTCCCAGGACAAGCCAAATAAAGAGCTAAATCAGATATTTTTTCGAGTACATCCTGACCTGGCTTATACAATAACTGCTCTAAAGAATAAGATGCCGCGGTTATTTTTACTTCGTGCCAATTTGCCATTGTAAGACATAAACCTGCCTCTGAAGTTAAAACAGGTATAAAATTCTGTATTGCAGCCAACATTCCTGATCTCCTGATTTACAGCAATAAACTGGTGTCACCATAACTAAAAAATCTGTATCTTTTTTCGATAGCTTCTTGATAAAGCATCATTGCTTGTTTGTGGCCGATAAAAGCTGAAACCAGCATGAGTAAGGTAGACTCAGGCAAATGAAAGTTAGTCATTAACCCATCGCAAATCTTAAACTCATATCCAGGGTAAATAAAGATATCTGTATCTCTGCTGCATGCAGTTAATACTCCATTTTGTGCTGCACTCTCAAGACTACGCAAAGCAGTTGTGCCCACTGCAATAACTCGATTTCCAGCTGCCTTTGTAGCGTGTACTGCGGCACATAATTCCGGGCTAATTGTGAATTGCTCACTATGCATTTTATGGTCTTTGATATGTTCACAACGAACAGGTCTAAATGTCCCTGCCCCTACATGCAAAGTGAGATAAGCTACAGCAACTCCTCTTGAATGTAAGCTGGATAATACAGATTCATCAAAATGCAAGCCAGCCGTAGGTGCTGCAACAGAGCCTTCATATTTTGCATAGACTGTTTGATAACGATCCTGATCCAAAATTTCATCATTTCGCTCAATGTAGGGGGGTAATGGAATATGCCCTATTCCATTCAATAATTGCAAAACGTCCATAGCTGCTTTACATATAAATAAATCATCTTTTCTATCAAGGATTTCGATTTCTTTATTTTGTTCTAATTTAATAATTGATCCGGGCTTTAATGCTTTACTGGCTTTAATATGAGCGAGAAAAGTAAATTCACCCGTAATACGTTCCACTAATAACTCAACTTTTCCACCCGTAGTTTTATGACCATAAAGTCGAGCAGGGATCACTTTGGAATCATTCATAACCAGTAAATCGCCAGGATTCAAAAAATCAGCTATTTCGCGAAACTGATAATGTCCATATTCACCCTTTTGACGATTATAAGTTAAAAGACGTGAATCACTGCGGTTTTCCAAAGGATACTGCGCAATTAATTCCGGAGGTAAATCAAAGTAAAAATCCTGTTTATTCATAGAGCAACCTGAAAATAAATTGCCGTTATTATACACGGAATGTAAATATTCATCACCTCTACTGAATAAGAGATTACCTACACATTAAAGCAGAATCGTCTACACATCGCTGAAAAACCAGTCCGGCTGTGCTCTGACGTCCTGCCCCCGCGACTTATTCGTGGGTTATCCGCGGGATCCAGAAGATCTACGCTAACACTGAACCCCGCGGGCAAAGCTTGAGAGATCCTCACAAAATTTAAACACGAAAACACATATTCTCCGTCTTCTGTTATACCTAAAAAGACTATCATCCCTGCCTACGCACCCTACTGTCCGGTAAAAGCAAAAGGAATAGTTGCACGTCCTTGATAAAACACCAAGAATGGCATCCTAAATCCCTATTTAGATCAAAGATGTACTGTGAAAGATAGCGTTTTTCAAGAACCATTAAAATTTAGGGACATTACCTATTGCAGGAGAGTAAAATTTTTACCGGACAGTAGTGTGCGTAGGCAGGGATCCATTTACAATGTACGCGGAAAAAGCAAATTAAAAAAGTGAAAAGACAATGGAAAATTAACTTTATTTGAGTGAAACCATCCTCAGTGGCTTAATTTGAGCGATGAACTATTTTGATGAATGGATCCCTGCCTACGCAGGGATAACAGGCAACAATTGACATGCTACCTGGTTAAATTTTTTGAGGATCTCTCAGGGACAAAGCCACGGGGCATAGGCAGATGTGATCAAGAGACAAAGATTAAAGAAGAGCGTGCCATTAAACGCATTACTTAATCGTTTTATTTGGATCAACTTCAGGCTTAGGTGATGATGTATCCGTTATTATTCGTTTGGCGGTGTATAACCATTGAAGCCTTTGCTGCGGCCCCATAATCCTCTCCGGTGTGACTTGTTCGATTAATTCATCAAGCCTTCCTTTACCCTCAGATGATATTGATGAATTTTTGACAACACTTCTAGCTTTTTCGATATCTTCCTTTTTTGGCGCTTTTAATACCAACGATTCAAATTTTTCTACCATTTGTTTATAACTTGCATGGGGATCGGATTTTGGAGAAGGTCTTTGCGACAAACGAGGATTATTGCCTAATAATGTTGCTTTTCGAGTTTGAGCAACGCTTAAAGTTTCTTCCATTTTTTCTCTGGCCCGATGCATTTCTGATCTTTGGGCTTGTAGTATTTCTCTTAGGCTTAGGTGTTGCTCTTTGCGTTGAATTTGTTTCTGCAAATTTTCTTGTATCTTTTCCATAAAATTAAAGCGGGGGGTTTGAATACGTTCTTTTTCTTGATCAAAATTACGCTTAGCTTGCTCCCATTGCTCCTGAGTCATTTTTTTAGGGTCCATATCCTTAGGAATTAGAGCATATGAGCCATCATCTTTTTGGATAAGGCATTTTGCCTCCTCATGTTTGACAATAAAACGGGCTTGAGAAAAATCAAAAACTTGTTCCAATTTATCATTAAGGAGTATTTTCTTATTCCTCATAACTTTTAACGCAGAATGCAATCCTTGTTCACGTAATTGTAACCCTTCAATTTCAGGGGTCAATTGGCCAGGGGAGGATTGTGTCTGAAGCTCTTGTATTTTAGATCGTGTTTGTTCTAGAGCTAAACGAAATAATTCCTCATAGTTTGTGGCTGTTTGGCTCAGGTGAGCTTGATGAAAATTGAGCTCATGCTCAAAAACAACAGGATGTGCTTGAGGATGACTTAAAATAGGCAGTGCCAAGTACTTATCCAGTATATCGACATGCGTATGAAGTTCCTCATGATAGGCTTCCATCTGCTCCTCTTCCTCTTCAATAGCAGTCAACTCTTTTTCAACCTCATCTAATTGCTCTTCCAATTTATTCAGTTGTACATCAAGCGCGTGAATAGTCTTAAGGTAGTTGGAAATCATAGCCTCTATAATTTCTATTGGAGTACGGCTAGAAATTGTTTCTGTATGCTCAGTATGCTTATCCTTCATAAGATGCTTTTCTATTTCGAGTCTAAAAAGTTGATCCACATTTTTCGCCAAAGCTTCCCGATCTGCAATTAATCCCATCAGCAGAAAAACTATATGTTGTCGCTTTCGGAGTGCCTCTTCATTTTGTTCTTTAATTAATTGAATTTGATCCTCTTGTTTCATCAGTTCTCGGGCTATCATAGTCACTGTTTCTTTTCCCCCGGCTGTTTTAAGATAATAAAACACCTCTGAGGCATTTTTTAGTCCAAAATGTGAAAGAAATCGAGTGGCTAAAGAGGGAGTTGTTCCAGTATTGTTGGGGTCATTGCTTTTTTCTATATCTGCAAACCATTGCTGCAGTCGCCCCGTCATAAGTGTCTGTTCCGCTTCATTTAGCTCTTGCCCCATTGAAGCAACAGTTTCTGTACGCTTAGGATTTTCCGATCGATTAGAAGTCATATAAGCCCCCCACAAAAGCATCTTGATTAAATTATAGGCCATTTTGGCAGGAAAAAACGGACGGGGCTAAGAGAACTCCCTATTCTTAGTATTGTAAACAGTGCAAAGAGGTCTTAGAGTTGAAGGATTTTAATTTTTTAGAGCGCTTATTTGGTTTTTTGGGTTCTTTAATAACGAACCCAAAAAACTATAAAAACCACTGCTACTAATTCGAAGAGTATAATGGGGAGGATAAAGGAAATTGAATCTGAGAATCTAACAGATGAGACTCGTTTTCAGTGCGTTCTGGAGTTCTATATAATTCAGAATGGACTGGTGGCACATCTTTTGGCGTGCGACTGCTGCCAGATTTATGTTGTGCTCCCAAACTATTGCCCGACATCCAGGTATAGGACTCTGTCATTTGGATGCTTTTATCTGTAGATGACACCGAACGGGTTGAAACACAGGCATTCACAGCCGCTTTAACTGCCATACCTGACAAACCACCAATGAGTAAAAATGGAGACCACAATACAGAGCCTATGGATTTCATAACCCCTTTAAAGCTCAATTCATCTTCAGTTACAACAACACGTGATTTAATCATATCCAACACGTTTTTGTCGCTGCTATAGCATTCTTTAGCACTGGAATATAAATACGCTAAACCCAGGGCACCATAGAGTATTAGTGCGCCGATACCAAAAGTCGAAGCACTAAAAGCAATTGCGCCTGCAGTTGCAGCACCTGCTCCAGCAGTAGTTAGGGAAGCCGTAGTTAAACTCATTGCACCAAGAGTCGAACTCAGTATTGCAGCAATAACCACAATGGGTAAAAGAATAAAAAATCCAACAAATAAGACGCGTCCACCACGGCCAGTAGAAGAATAACTGTGATCATGATAATGATGATTATAACCAGTACGTACACGAGGAGTAGTACGAACCTCTACACGAGGATTATAAGGAGGTAGTGTTACCTGAGGATATAGGGGGTTACGCACCTCTACATGGGGGTGGTGAGACGTTACCTCAACTTGAGGATAGAGGGGTTGATGTCCATGGTCATGCTGATGGGTACCAGTAACTTTATCATGATGGTGTTGTTTTTTGCCGAATTCCACTTTAGTCTCCTTTTTGATTTTTATTAAATTCCAAACTTGACGCAAAGAAGTATAAAAAAGAAAACTTAAGGTTTTATTAACAAAATTGATGAATCTTTACATAAAAATTACATTTCTTTACAGATGAACTATATAATGACTAATAAAAAAACAGATATCAACCAAATTACTCCACTTGTCACATAAGGATACTGATATCCTTTGAATTTTTTTCTGCGTGAAAAAATATCAAGAATAAGAACTGGAACTACTGAAAGAAAAGTCAGCATGAATATCAGTACAACTGAAACTGCTCCATTCTGAAAAGGCATGATACGCACTAAAAAATTCAGTACTTCAACCAATATTTCACGCACATAAAAAATTGCCCATAAACACCAAAAAGAAAACGTATAAATTAGCCAGGAAGCAGCAAACATCGGGACTAACAATTTAGCTCCTTTTATGGCAAAGAACTTATTGAAGGCCTTAATAAATTCCTCTGAAAAGAAAACCAGAATCGAACTTAAAAGAACAACCATAGCCAGTGTTAGTAACATTTATTTGTTCCTTTTCTCAACATCTTCTAATACTTCCCATCGCGTATAAAGTTGTGTTAATAAATCCTCATCTTCAGCCAGACCTTGATTAATTTTTGTAATCAATTGGGCATCTTGTTGGTAAAATCTGGGCTCAGCCATTTGTAAATGTAATTCAGCTATTTTTGCTTCCAGCTGTTCAATTTTTTGTGGTAATTGCGCCAGTTCACGTTGCTCATTAAAGCTTAATTTATTTGTTACAGGATTTCGTTTCCCAACAGGTGTTTTTACTATCTGCTCTCGCTGTTGCTGTTTTTTATGCATTTTATATTCATCATATCCACCAACAAATTCATTAAACTGCCCTGCTTCTTCATAAACCAGAACACTGGTAACGACTTGATTAATAAATGCCCTATCATGGCTAATTAATATTAAAGTTCCAGGATAGTCAACTAACATACTTTCAAGGAGCTCTAAAGTTTCGATATCCAAATCATTGGTAGGTTCGTCCATTACTAACAAATTTACTGGTTTGGCAAGCAGTTTGGCTAATAATAATCTGTTTCTTTCACCACCAGAAAGCACTGAAACCGGTTGATTAAAACGTTCGGGTGAAAATAAAAAATCACGCAGATAACTGGCAACATGTTTTTTCTTGCCATTAATTGTTACATAATCCGCGCCATCACCTACATTAAACATAACTGTTTGATCTTCGTGCAATTGACGACGCAATTGATCAAAATAAGCGACACTCAAAGATGTACCAAGCTTTATTTGTCCAGAATCTGGCTTTAACTCCCCAAGCAACAGTCGGACCAGGGTCGTTTTACCACACCCATTCGGACCAATTATTCCAAGCTTATCCCCTCGAGTCAGTAGTAAAGAAAAATCACTTAAAATTGTTTTATCACCCAAGTTATAGTTCACTTGGTTTGCTTCGATAACATCTGTACCTGAACGAGTTACATCAAGCGAGAATGATTTGACCTTGCCCAATTGATTACGACGCGCCTTATATTCCTCACGCAGTGCCTTTAATGCGCGTACCCGTCCTTCGTTACGTGTTCGCCGTGCTTTAATTCCTGTACGGATCCATACCTCTTCCTCAGCCAGCTTTTTATCAAATAAATCATTTTGCTTTTGCTCGCTCAGACGAATGGATTCTCTTCTATCCAGATAAGTTTCATAGTTACAATCATGCTGGTACAGTTTTCCTCTATCAATTTCTACTATCCGATTAGATACCTGACTTAAAAACTCTCTATCATGAGTAACCAAGAGCACAGCTCCTTTGAAACTCTTTAAGTAAGCCTCTAACCATTCGATTGCTTCAATATCCAAATGGTTTGTAGGCTCATCCAATAGTAATAAGTCTGGAGTTGCAATAAGTGCCGCCCCCAGAAGCACGCGCCGTTTCATACCGCCTGACAAATTATTCATGCGCTCATTAGTAACTATGCCTAAACGGCTGGCCATAGTCTCAATTTGTGGTAATTTATCCCAAGCATGTAAATTATCCATTTGTTGCTGGCATGAAGCTAATTCATCCATATCACCCAACTGAGATAATTCATTAAAACGCGATAAAACCTCCCCTACTTCACCAAGGCTTTTCACGAGAAAATGATAAACCGACTCTTCTTCAGCAATTGGAACTTCTTGAGTCAATCCAGCTACTCGCAATCCAGAAAGCTGATTGATTTGACCGCTATCAGGAACTAAATCTCCTAATAAAAGTTTAAGCAAAGTGGACTTACCTGCTCCATTTCGTCCAACCAATGCAATACGATCTTGTGGTTGGAGCTGCCAATCAGCATTATCTAATAACTGATTACCCGCAATATTGAGTGAAACGCTATGAAGGGAAATAATACTCATAAATAAACTCTGGCTATAAATGTGCAGCCTGGGTGAAGTGAAGCGGAACCCGGGTTCCGCTTCACCCAGGCTACTTTTAAAATAAATTATTTCGAAGATAAAACCATTATACCATCCATCTCAACCTGAACACCACGTGGCAATGTAGAGACTTCTACCGCTGCTCTTGCTGGGTATGGTGTTGAAAAATAACGACTCATTGCTTCATTAATTAAAGGAAAATGACGCAAATCCGTAAGATAAACATTTAATTTCACTATATGTGCCAAACTACCGCCTGCAGCCTCACAAACTGCCGACAAGTTTTCCAAAACCTGAGTAATTTGCAATTTAATATCTTCACTGCATAGTTCCATGGTTACAGGATCAAGTGGTATTTGTCCTGAAAGATACACTGTATCCCCGCATTTAATAGCTTGTGAATAAGTTCCAATAGCTTCTGGAGCCAATTTTGTATGTACCGGTAGCATTAATTATCCCCTTGTTTTTTTCTATAAAGACGCATCACCACTTTATTGGCTCGTAACCTGCGCATTACACGAGCCAAATGCGTTCTATCAATAACACTAATTGAAAATGTAACTGCATTATGTCGTCCATCTCGTGGATCCACATTGATATTACCTATATTAGACCCTGCTTCAGCAATTGCAGTTGCCAGAGCTGCCAACACACCACGCTCGTTTACTACATCAACGGTAATATCAACCCAGTACTCACCTTCAACCTTCTCATCCCAACGTAAGGCAACAAATTGCTCTGGATTAGTTCGTGAATTTTTTAAAGTTGTGCAATCACTGCTATGCACAATAATTCCTCGACCTTGTTGGAATTTCCCAACAATATTATCGCCCGGAATAGGCTGACAACACTCACCAAAATGAACCACCATTCCCTCTGTTCCTTTAATTGCCAAGGGACGTGTTTTAATTCCTTTATCCAGTTCATTAGCGTCTTGAGTTATTACCAATCTTTTGGCAATTACCATTGCCATTTGATTGCCTATACCAATCGCATAGAGCAAATCATCTATCGTTTTATAATGTAAATCACTTAATAATGCGTGTAAGGATTCTGGTGGAATTTTTGCATAATCACTGGATAATTCGTTCAATGACTGCTCAAGAAGACGTTTTCCCAAGCTAATTGATTCAGTATTTTGTTGACTCTTTAGAAAGTGACGGATATTCGATCGCGCTTTTCCCGTAACTACAAAATTTAACCAAGTCGGGTTGGGATGAGCACCTTGTGCCGTAATAATCTCAACCGTTTGCCCATTAGATAAAGGAATACTTAACGGCACTAATTTTCTATTGACTTTCGCCGCCACACAACTATTACCCACCCCTGAGTGTACCGAATAGGCAAAATCAACTGGCGTAGCTCCTTTGGGTAACTCCATAATATGGCCTTTAGGAGTAAAAACATATACTTCATCTGGAAATAAATCGATTTTGACGTTCTCAATAAACTCTAACGAACTTCCAGTACTACGCTGCATTTCCAATAAACTTTGTACCCATTCTCTTGCACGCAGTTGTGCTTCGTTTACTTCAAGGCCAGACGATTTATAAATCCAATGTGCGGCTACTCCATTATCCGCAACCTTATCCATGTCACGAGTACGAATTTGCACTTCGAGAGGAACCCCAAACGGCCCAAACAAAGTGGTATGCAGAGATTGATATCCATTGGCCTTAGGTATACCAATATAGTCTTTGAAACGTTGTGGGACAGGTTTATAGGTACAATGTAAAGCACCTAAAATACGGTAACACGAATCAATATCTTCAGTAATCACTCGAAAAGCAAAAACATCGGTAATCTCGGTAAATGAGGCTTTTTTCTGGCGCATTTTTTTATAAATACTGTATAAATGCTTTTGTCTGCCGAACACTTGTTCGTAAGGAATGTTTAATTGCGCTAAAGCCAGTTGCAAATCACGTTCAATTGTCTGGGTCAATTCACGTCGATTGCCACGAGATTTTTCAACTGCTGATTTAATGGCTCTGTAACGCATAGGATATAAAGCCTGAAATCCTAAGTCCTCAAGACCTACATAAATCGAATGCATCCCCAAACGGTTCGCAATTGGGGCATAAATTTCCAGAGTTTCTATGGCTATACGTCTACGTTTTGCGTAAGGCATTGCACCTAGTGTCTTCATGTTATGCAAACGATCGGCTAACTTAACAATAATGACACGGATATCTTTAACCATAGCCAAAACCATTTTACGGAAATTTTCCGCCTGGGCCTCAGCCTTTGATTCAAATTTGATTTTGGTTAGTTTGGTAACACCATCCACAAGGGAGGTAATTTCTTCACCGAATTGGCGTGTTAAATCATCTTTGCTCACTGAGGTATCTTCAACCACATCATGAAGCAAAGTAGCCATAATTGTTTGATAATCCAGACGCATTCGAGCAAGAATCAAAGCTGCTGCAACAGGATGAGTAATATAAGGCTCGCCAGAACGCCGCATCTGCCCTTGATGCGCTTTTTCAGCAACCAGATAGGCCTGGTAACATTTCTCTATTTGCGACTGCTCAAGATAGCATTTCAGCTCTTCATCGAGCTCCTTAAAGTAGCTCACGCAGTACTCCCTAGTATCTAACATGACCATACCCCTATACCCATAATTCACCCTGTTTAAGGCGTCCCGTATAAATCACAATCCTTTATGATTCGTAGCTTGGGTGAAGTGAAACGAATCTGGGAAATTTTAGTCACTCAAAACTTGGGGCCCATTCAATTTACCCAAGCTACATGAATATTTTTTCCTGGGTTCTCTGTTTACAATTCTACGATTCTGGCCTAGAGCCTTGCCAATCTAATGAATGTGAACAGGGTCCCCCATCCTCCAAACTATTCCTTATCCAAAATTTCTGGCGTTATTAAGCCTTCGGCTATTTCACGCAAAGCCACTACAGTAGGTTTATCATTTTCCCATTCAACCATAGGTTGATCTCCTCGAACTGCAATTTGACGCGCACGTTTCGTGGCCACCATAACCAGTTCAAATCGATTTGCAACGTTCTTTAAACAATCTTCAACTGTAACTCGCGCCATAATTCATTCTCCAGTAGCAAAACCTTGCATTTTACTGCGATGATAAAAGGAATGAAAGCAATTTTGATTGTTTATTTATCTGCCGCCCAATACGTAAGCGGTTTGCAATCACAATTGCACCCAATTCCATCGCTGCTTTTTCAAAATTATCATTAACGATTAAATAATCAAACTCAGAATAATGACTCAATTCATCCTGAGCTTTTTTCATCCGGTCACTAATCACTTCATCCTTATCTTGTCGTCTATTCAATAATCGTTGTTTTAAGGCATCCAATGACGGCGGCACAATAAAGATACTCACCGCATCCGGAAAGGAACGTCTAATCTGCTCTGCTCCTTGCCAGTCTATATCCAGAATTACATCGATGCCATTTTGCAAACGGTTAGTAATTTGCTCCATCGATGTTCCATATAAATGATTAAAGACTCGGGCGTGCTCTAAAAAAGCACAATCATTAATCATATGCATAAATTCTTCTTCATCAATAAAAAAGTAATCCACTCCATGCTGCTCCCCAGGTCGCATCATTCGTGTTGTATGCGAAATGGATACCTCAACATCCTCAAGAGTTTCAATTAACTTTTTTACTAAACTTGTTTTACCTCCCCCAGAAGGTGCTGCAACAATAAATAAATTACCCGAATAATCACCCACAATAATACTCACTCAATGTTTTGAATTTGCTCACGCATTTGCTCAATTAAAACTTTCATTTCCACTGAACTCCGAGTCAATTCCACAGAGTCAGACTTTGAGCTTAACGTATTCGCCTCCCTATTTAATTCTTGCATCAAAAAATCAAGACGCCTACCTGCTATTTTATCGCAATTTAGTGTCCGATTCACTTCATCAAGATGAGTCTGTAATCTATCTAATTCCTCACTCACATCAATACGAGTCAAAATGAAAGCTATTTCCTGCTCCACACGCGCTTCCTGAACTTCAAGTTTCACTGCGTGCAATCGGGTCAACAGCTTGTCTTTCACTTGTTCTGTTTGCATTAATACTATAGATCGAGCCTTCTTAATCTCTTGACCTAAGTCACTTAATCGTCCTTCCACATGTGCTTTTAATGCGCTTCCCTCTGTGGTGCGCATTTGCCTTAACTGCTCAACTGCATCATGAAACAAAGAAAGTGCATGCTCTCCTAACACCTCCACATCGGGTATATTTGCTTGCAACACACCAGGCCAGGATAGGACACGACTAACACCTAAATCATTCGGCAAATGGTGAGACTCCGCAAGCTTCCCACTTAAATTCACTAATGCATTTACCATGCCTATATTTATAAGCATAGACTGATTATCAGCACTTGTGTCTTGAAATTTCAGCTGACACTCCAATTTCCCGCGATTGATCTTATCACGCAGCAAATGACGCAATTGTGGTTCTATAAATCGGAACGATTCAGGCAAACGAAATGAAACATCTAAATATCGATGGTTAACAGACTTAATTTCCCAACAAAAATGACCTTCTTCGATTTGCTTTTGCACCCGCGAGAAAGCCGTCATACTTTGCAGCATATAGATACCAATGAAAAAAACTACCTTGCGCGAATATACTCCAATTTAAAGCAATTGGACAGAGACAATCTGCCTAAAATTGGTATCAGACCATGAATCGCAATGAACAATATTACACCATTTTGGCAATTAATTAAATATATAGATGTAATAATCCCATGTAAGATCCAATATAAGTCACCTATTTATCCCGAGTTAAATCCTTAACCCGTGAGTAAATAATTACTTAATTTAACTTCCATAAGCAATTTGAAGTTAAAGGAATAAGCATACTCATTGGGATAATACTCTTGTATTCTTAGGTTAAATGGAGGAGTTATCGCCAGAAAAATGTAGAAAACTGCGCTTTTATCACATCATACATACTTTAGGGTGCAACGCGAGAAGTTAAGCGTTATAATTCTTAATTTTATCGAGGATTATCTATGCGCCCAAGTAACCGCGAAGCCAATCAATTACGTTCTGTTAAATTAACCAGAAACTATACAAAACATGCTGAAGGCTCAGTTCTTGTTGAATTTGGACAAACCAAAGTATTATGTAATGCATCGGTAACTGACGGGGTTCCCCGTTTTATTAAAGGAAAAAACCAAGGTTGGGTTACCGCTGAATACGGTATGCTTCCGCGTGCCACCCACAGTCGCACTGAACGAGAAGCAAGCAAAGGAAAACAAGGCGGTAGAACCATGGAAATCCAGCGTCTCATTGGCCGCTCACTAAGAGCTTGTGTTGATTTAAAATTCCTGGGCGAAAATACAATAACTTTAGATTGTGATGTAATTCAAGCTGATGGGGGTACAAGAACAGCGGCTATTACAGGCGCCTGTGTCGCGATGAGAGATGCAATAAACTGGATGGTAGAACGAGAAAAAATACGTAAAATGCCGGTATTTCATTACATTGCTGCAGTTTCTGTGGGGCTCTATCGAGGTCAAGCAGTACTTGACTTGGATTATGCTGAAGACGTACTTGCCGAAACCGACATGAATATCGTCATGAATGAAGCAGGACATTTCATCGAAGTTCAAGGTACTGCCGAAGACAAACATTTTAATCGTGATGAATTAAACAGCATGCTTGCACTTGCTGAAATGGGTATTCCTCAACTCATTGAATTACAAAAAAATGCGTAAAAGCTGTAACCATTCACGCTATAACATAGGATATGTGTAGCCTGGGTGCAGCGCAGCGGAACCCGGGATTGAGATCATATACAGAATCCCCGGGTTCCGCTGCGCTGCACCCAGGCTACAATCTGATGCCATTACGCGAATACTTTAAAATATGGTTTTATCAATAGCCACATCACGTGCTGTATGAGTAGAAATCATATTTTTTTTCACCAGCTCAGTTAAATGCTGATCCAAAGTTTGCATACCCTTTGCCTGACCAGTTTGGATGGAAGAATACATTTGTGCCACTTTATCTTCACGAATTAAATTTCGTATCGCACCGGTACAAATCATAATTTCCAAAGCAGCAATTCGCCCACCACCACTTTTTTTCAATAACGTTTGCGCTACTACGGCTTGCAGTGATTCAGATAACATCGAACGCACCATGGCTTTTTCCTCAGCTGGGAACACATCAATAATCCTATTGATGGTTTTGGTTGCAGAATTAGTATGTAAGGTGCCAAATACTAAATGCCCGGTTTCCGCAGCGGTCATTGCTAAACGGATTGTTTCCAGATCGCGTAGCTCCCCCACCAAAATCACATCAGGATCCTCACGTAATGCGGAACGCAAAGCAGCATTAAAACTAAGCGTATCTCGATGAACCTCGCGTTGATTCAACAAACATTTTTTATTTTGATGTACAAACTCAATAGGATCTTCCACAGTTAAAATGTGATCATAACGATTTGAGTTGATGTAATCGATCATAGCAGCCAAAGTCGTGCTTTTTCCTGATCCTGTTGGACCAGTGATGAGTACCAATCCTTTAGGATAACTAGCCATTTCTTCAAAAATAGCCGGTAATCCTAAATCATCCATACTTAAAATTTCAGAAGGAATAGTACGAAAAACAGCCGCTGCCCCACGTAATTGATTAAATACGTTCACCCTAAAACGAGCCAGATTGGGTATTTCAAAAGAAAAATCGGTTTCCAAAAATTCTTCAAATTCTTTCCTTTGCCGGTCATTCATCACATCATAGATGATTTTTATCACCTCTTTATGCTCCAGGGCAGGTAAATTGATTTTGCGCAAATCCCCATCCACACGAATCATTGGGGGTAATCCTGCAGAAAGATGCAAATCTGATGATTTATTTTTTACTGAAAACGCTAATAGTTCTGCTATATCCATTACTTAATTCGTCCTGATTATTAATCAATAATAGGTTGAGGCTTAATTGCCAGTCCAACCACAAAATTATGATGCTACTAGATTAGCTCACGAAGTGATACTCGGCAAATAGAGTTTCTTTTGCTATTGTTAAGGTTTGCAAATATACCTAAATGATCATGAGCCTTCAGCAAAATCTATATCAAATAAAACAATTAATTAAGCAATCTGAACTGGATTTTGGCAGGGAACCAGGGAGTGTTCTATTACTTGCTGTCAGCAAACAACAAAGTATTGAGGCGATTAGCCAATTATTTCATCTTGGAGTTACTCATTTTGGAGAAAGCTATTTTCAGGAAGCACAACAAAAAATAAATGCATTAAAAAACATGCCTATATGCTGGCATTTCATTGGCCCCATTCAAAGCAATAAAGCCAAAGGGATTGCCATTTCATTTAGCTGGGTTCACAGTGTTAGCCGCTTAAAAATCGCCCAGTATCTCAATGAATATCGCCCAACTCATTTAGCGCCACTTAACATCTGTTTACAAATTAGTTTAGTAGATGAAAAAACAAAATCAGGAATTCCTCCTGAAGATGCGGCTGAACTCGCTTTGGCAATCAGTCAACTTCCTCATCTCAAGTTAAGAGGTTTGATGACGATCCCGCCCCCCCAACACAATACACAAACACAATATGATTTATTTATTCAACTCAATCAACTGATGCATACACTAAATCAGGAGCTTGGGCTCAATATGGATACATTATCTATGGGAATGAGTGATGATTTAGTTTCTGCGATTGAAGCAGGAACTACTATAGTGCGTGTAGGTAGGGCATTATTTGGTGAGCGACAAAAATAAAGTGACGCGATATAATCCTAATAAGTCAGTTTTGATAAATGCAGGATAGGGGAAAATATGTCTGGTCTTATTGCCGTAACACTCTTTATTGTTTCTTTATTTTTTTCACTTGTTATTTTCAGTTTATGGCTTCGCATTGCGATACGCTATTTACGTGTCAGTGCACTTAATCCAGTAAGCCAACTTATTTATAGAGTAACTAACCCTATAGTTAACCCAATTCAACTGATATCAAAACAGCCCTATAAACCAGGAAAAAAATATGATATCCCAGCGATTATCACCTTGGTTTTAGTTGAACTATTAAAAATTATCTGCATTAGCCTTCTTGCCTTAAATGGGCTAATCCCGATCGTATTTATATTCATTTATATAATTGCAGACTTAATCATTCAACCTTGTGATATTCTGTTTTATGCCATACTTATCCGTGTCGTCATGAGTTTTATCAATCCAGAGTGGCAAAGTCCAATTGCTGACTTCTTACGTTTGTTAACAGAACCCTTGCTAAGACTCGGTAGAAAGATTATCCCGGATATTTCAGGTTTTGATTTTTCTCCTTTTCTCATTATGGTTTTATTGAAAATTATTACCTTATTTATTCGCGCAAACCTGCCCTGGAGATTATTATAAAAGCGGCTATACTTAATTTTAAGCAGAGGATTATCAGGATTGAATTATGAAATTGACGTTCCTCAGTAGCACTGGCTTAGGATTAATCCTTTTACCTTTTAGTTTATTCGCTGATACTCAGTCGTATTATTGCCCACAAAACCACGGGTACATTAATTTAGGAATGACACCTGATGAAGTAATTGCAGCCTGTGGCCAACCAGTGAGCCAACAAGAATCAAATCAACCTGTTGTACAAAAAATTCCCATGCAACAGCTCATTTATAATAATATGGGAACTCAAACCGCCTTTTACGGGGTATGGAACGTCCCCACCGGCAGTGGCGGCGTCACATTGGAAGTCAATGTTGTGAATCAAAAAGTACGCTCTATTAAATTAAATGGCTCAGATAGCAATGCAGTATCTGTTTGTCAGGGAGCAAACATTCAGGGAGGGGATCCAGTACAAAAAGTGTATTATTCCTGTGGCACACCCTCTATGGTAAATAATACGTTTATCAATGAAGTTGTACCAACAGCTGAAAAACCTCAAGTTTGGCTCTATCAGCCAGGGGAATACCAACCTGCCGTTACCATGACTTTTGTTAATGGTAAATTGCAATCCATTCAATAGACCTCTTCCCAAACTCTACTGAGAAGACGAATTGCTTCGTCGATACGGTGCTCGAATCCTCATGTACTTGCGTGTACACTCCGGTTCTCCGCTCCGCGTCTCCTCTCACTTCGCTCTTCTCAGCGAGTTTGGGAAGAGGTCTAACTCTGCAAAAAGTGGTTGGATGATATCCTCATTATATTCCATCCTACCTCCCTATTTTTTGGCAAATCACAGTTCAACACTATGGTAAGTTAAAAAAATAAGATAAACTTTCAAAATTTTAGCGCAGAACTCCATTTAAATTGATGAGGTCACTGCTTTTCTTGAACTACTTATTGAGGTACGTTTTGAAATGACTGCAAGTATAGATGAAATCACTATTGCATTTAGTGAAAATGGGACAGAAACAGTTAAAGAGCTGGATAAAAAGGTATTAAGTAAGGGCGCATGGACTACGATTATGTTTAAGTATCAGGATTGGGATAACGCCCAAAATGATTATGGACCCGTTAAATATTCAATTCGACGCTATCAAAAACGTAATAATCAATACTGGCAAAAATCCAAATTTAATATATCCAGCGAAGATCAGGCGCAAAAAATCATTGATATTCTCAGCGATTGGTTGAAATAGATTTACATTGAAGCCAATTTTGTTATTAAATTTTTACTAATTTATGACTTTTTTAATAAATATTTTCTATCTCCCAGATTACGATTTTATATCCTGCATCTACACATGCATTTCAATATAAGTTTTTATAAATAAAAGACTTTTTCATCACGCTTCTTAATAAAATAAGCAAAAAATCTGGGGGGTTTTGCTCAATTTGAATAACTTTGTGCCCATAAAATAATCCTCAAGATTTTTTTTTGTTCTAATTATTCATTTTTCTTAAGGTTCAGTTAATTTTTGCACCTTATAATACAAATCCAATTTAACAATGATCTAAAATATTATCATGCAGACTAAAAAAGAAACTCAATCTCAAACTGGGAAAAAATCTACTGCTCCGGTATGGTCCTATCCAACCATATCCATTCCAGGATTAACAATGCCACTGGACGTAGTAAAACAAAAACTACAAAATGCAAAAACGGGGCAAAAACCAACCACCACTCCATGGTTCCCTGACCTAAGCAAGATGCCATGGTTCACAACACCGTTGGATGTAGTAAAGCAAAGAATGCAAACTCCAAAAGCGAAACAACAACCTGTATGGTTTTCGCCATATGATGTAATAAAACAAACACTGAATACACCACAAACTTTATGGAGTGTATCTACTATACTCGCAGCTACATGGTCTTCACCATTTGAAGTAGTAAAACAAAGACTACAAACTCAAAAAACGCACCACCAACCTGCGACAACAGCTCAAAAAACCACACCCAAATACCAACCTGAGGCCTCAGAATTAGGGGGTTTGCCTGGTTACGCTTGGTCAGCTATGCCATCAATGGCGACAGTCCAACAACAAGTGTGGAATGGAGCTAATTTTGTAACTATTGCATTAGCTACAAGTTTTAGTATCGTAGCTGTTCAAAGCCCGATCAAAACAGTGTTAGTTAATTTATCCAAGAGCGGTAATATGGTCCCTACTTATCAAGGCGGGCTTTGGGGACTCATGAAAGCAATGTATGCTGGAACTTCGGCTTCTATTTCAGGATCACTAGTTCGAACTGGCTACGTTACCGGAGCTAAAGGCGGCAGCAAGCCTTTAGAAGAAGGGGTTCATGAAGCGGGTAAAGAAGAGGGTAAAAAATATGCCAGCGTTAGTTACAGCTATGTTATGGCTATGGCATTAGGCGATATTTTAGTAACCCAAATACCTGAATCATTATCAACCTTGAAGAAAGTTCCTGGTCTTCTTCCTACTGACTTTACATGGAAAACTCCTAATAATGCCTGGAAATTGATGATGGGGGGGTTTATACCCAGATATGGTTCTGGAATGGTCAATTTTGCCGCTTTATGTATTCTTGAAGAGAGAATAGCAAAAGGATTACCGATTCAAGATAAAAACGTGGCCCATTTTACTTCGGGAATGTTCAGTGGTATGGCAGCTGCCTTTTTCTCATATCCATTTACATCCTTTAAAGATTACGCTCTAGTGCAATCTACGGTTAAAGATGGACGTCTGCAGAATGCAAACACAATTAAATTAACCCAAGAGTTATTTTATTGCTTCATCAGCAATCCAGGAGCTTCATTAAAATCTTTTGGAGCAATGGCTCTAAAACAAGTTCCTATACGTATGGGCTTAACAGGAGTTATCTTCGCTCTGGTTGCTGGTGTTGGTCAAACTATGGGTGAAGAACCTTTGAAAAAAGTTGTTCCAGAAGGATATCAACCCTCTTCACCAGGAAAATCCAAGCACAGTATGTTTGGGGGCAAACAAACAACTCCTCGTATTGAAGAGGTTCCAAGCAATGAAGAAACACATACTACAAGTTTTACACCAACACAAAGCGAAAAGTCTTAGTGTAGAACACTAGTTGGGGAATTTCATAACGAACCATTTTATTTTTTATAAAATGGTTCGTTATGAAAAAATAGTGTACGATAGTGCAGTGATGTGCAATTTTAGATCACACATCGCAGTTTTTAACACTATTAAAAAGGATGATAAAATGATGTCACGTCTTGGGATGTTTTTCAAACCAGTTATTGAAACCACAGGTTATTCAATTGGCGCAGCCGCAGTAGGTAGTAGCATTTATCACGCCGGAACTTATATTAACAAAAAAATAAAACAACACGAGCAAGAACAAGAGCAAACTAGAAATGATATAGATCTTCCTCGTGAAAACGATAATGAACTACATGTACCGGGACTAGGGATAAAAATTGGATTTTAAAATCCATCCCCTCACTGTCATTTATTGGCATGCATGACTCATAAAAGATCGGTGTAGTTAAATTAGATTTATTAACACCGATCCAAACTTGTCTTACATAAAACCTAAAGAAACTATACCCATTCCAAACCAGGATGAGAACGTTCGAAGTATTTCTGCACCATTTCCTCTGAAACTAAATCCAAACGAGTTGGATGCCATTGAGGATTTTTATCCTTATCAATCAATAACGCTCTGACTCCTTCATAAAAATCATAATCATGCATAAAATGACTGACTATGTCATAGTCGATTTGCAGGCATTGTGCTAAAGATAGTCCCTTTGCCTTTTGTAATTGAGCTAAAGTAACTTTAAGACTCAAGGGAGATTTTTGGGATAAAGTATTATCAACCGCTTCAGCCCATACTGTGTTGGCACTTTGTAGGGACTCGCGAATCATTTCAATTGTTGGGTGCGCAAAACAGACATCAATCAATGGCTTAATTTGACTCACTTCCTCTGTAGCAGGTACAAAAGAAAAGCGCTGTACACATTGATTGACACGTTCAAAAGCATCTGTTGATAAATCTTCATTCATTAATGCATCATATAAAGCAGGCATTTGTTCTGAAGACACTATCTTTTTAACCAATCCAGCTTTTACTGCATCGTGAGAACCCAGACGATTTCCGGTCAAGCCTAAGTAAGTACCCAAATATCCCGGACACCGTGTTAATAAATAGCTTGCACCAATATCAGGAAAAAAACCAATACCTGTCTCAGGCATAGCAAATACGAAACGTTCACTGGCTATAGGATGACTTCCGTGCATGGAAATCCCTACCCCTCCCCCCATAACAATACCATCAATTAGAGAAATATAGGGTTTACCAAAATGATGGATAAAATGGTTTAATCGGTATTCGTGCCAAAAAAACTGCATTTGCTCTGCATCATTGACTTGTCCGGCAAGATAAAGTGAACGTATATCTCCCCCAGCACAAAATGCATTTCCCGAAGCTGCACGCACGACTACTGCGTGAATAGCATCATCTTCTTTCCAAAGACTTAACTGTCTTTGTATGTTAAGAATCATATTTAAAGTCAGTGCGTTCAGTGCGTTGGGTCTATTTAATGTGATGACTCCCAATGAACCTTCTTGATTAAAAAGTACTTCATCAGTCATGATTATCTTCCTTCGAATTCAGCAGCTCGTTTGTCCAGAAATGCAATCACCCCTTCATGCTTGTCTTCAGAAGCACATACTTTAGCAAAGTGAATTGCTTCCAGATGCAAGGCCTCGGTTAAAGACAAATCATAGCCATGATCAATCACCTCCATAACACTTGCAACCGCAAGAGGGGCCATGCTCAAAATTCCACGCAATAATGTTTTCCCATGCTCCAACAAAACCTCTGGTTCTACAACGTCACTCACCAATCCCCAATGTAATGCCATTTCTGCATTAATAAATCGTCCGGTCAAACATAAATCTAAAGCGCGTCCTTTACCAATTAAACGGGCCAATCTTTGTGTGCCGCCATAGCCAGGAATAACCCCCAGTTTTACTTCGGGTTGGCCAAATTGGGCTTTAGTTGAAGCGATTCTTAATGTTGCAGAAATAGCTAATTCACAACCGCCACCGAAGGCAAAACCATTCACTGCTGCTAATGAAGGCTTACCTAAAGTTTCTAAAAGACGGAAGACTTCTTGTCCACGACATGCAAATTCATATCCTGTTTGTGCTGTACATTCAGCCAATCGGTTAATATCTGCGCCGGCACAAAAGGCTTTACCCTGGCCAGTAATTATTAACGCCTTAACTTTTGGATTTATTTTTGCATAATGGAATGATTCTTCTAAAGCATCTAATACTTCGGAGCTTAAAGCATTTAACTTTTCGGGTCTGTTCAAAGTTAAAATCAAAATTCCCTGGCTATCTAAATCTTGTTCAATTAAATTCATTTCATTTACTCCTTTTCTGTAAGAACATACCGTAGCCTGGGTGCAGCGAAGCGGAACCCGGGATAGTATGCAGCGCTAAAACCCGGGTTCCGCTTCGCTGCACCCAGGCTACAAACTACGAGCACGTCAATCAACACAAAAAGTGCTCTTCATCCAAAGTTGCCTTCGCTACAATTTCTCGCATGATTTCATTAGTGCCTTCAAGAATTTGATGCACTCTCAAGTCTCTGAATATTCGCTCAATTTGATAATCACGTAAATAACCATATCCCCCATGTATTTGCATTGCTTTGTCACAAATACGGAAGGCAACATCCGTAGCCAAACGTTTCGCCATGGCACAATACAGAGGAACTTGAGAATCATTTTTATCCATAGCATTTGCTGCTCGATAAACCATTAAACGCGCTGCTTCGTAATCAGTTAGCATATCCGCAAAATAAAAACGTAATGCTTGCATCTCGGTGAGTGGTTTACCAAATTGTTTACGTTCGTGCATATAGCTTTGAGTTAATCGTAAGCAAGCAAGGGCCCCGCCTAATGAACATGAGGCAATATTTATCCGTCCCCCATTTAAAGCATTCAATGCAATTTTAAATCCCATACCTTCATCACCAACACGATTTGCAATAGGTACGCGGCAATTTTCAAAATACACCATACAGGTAGGTTGACTATGCCATCCCAATTTTTTCTCTAACTTACCAAAACTTAATCCTGGCGTATTTTTTTCGATCAACAAGCAACTTATTCCATGATGGGACTCATCACCAGTGCGAACCATACATAAATACACATCACTTGCTGAACCACCTGAAATAAAGGCTTTGGAACCATTAAGAACATAATAGTCTCCATCTTTTACAGCTCTGGTTTTTAAAGAGGCCGCATCAGATCCGGATTCAGGCTCAGTCAAGCAATAACTACCGAGCACTTCCATGGAGGTTAATTTAGGTCCCCACTTCATTCGTAACGCAGCATCAGCATATCGATCAACTAAAGAAGTAACCATATTATGAATGGAAAGATAAGCACTAGTACTGATGCAGCCTGTTGCTAATTGTTCAAACAATAATGCAGAGTCTAACCGCGTTAACTGTGCCCCGCCAATATCTTCTCGCGCCATCATCCCAGCCATTCCTAATGCGGCGGCTTCACGTAAAACCTCTATGGGAAAATAATGACGCTCATCCCAATTATCAGCCATTGGAGCCAATTTCTCGCGCGCAAAATCAGCTGCCATCTCACGAAAGGCTAAATGTTCTGCTGTGAATTCAAAATCCATAAACTATCCTTAGAAAATTTATTTAAATGTATTATTATTGCGAATTTTTATCATCCATGAAAGAGATATGCTTCGAAAAATACCTAGAACATTTTATGAACGTGATACAATTCGTGTTGCCAAAGAGCTTTTAGGAAAATACCTTATCCATAATCAATCCGGACTTGAATATATAGGAAGGATTGTCGAGGTAGAAGCGTATCTAGGACAACATGATCTCGCCTCCCATTCCTCTAAAGGCCTTACCCAAAGAACGAAAGTCATGTTTGGTCCAGCTGGATATGCCTATATCTATTTAATTTATGGAATGTATTATTGTACCAATGTTGTTACAGAAAATGAGGGTACAGGTTCTGCAATCTTGTTACGTGCTGTCGAACCCATCAAAAACATTCAAGGACGAACGCAGGGTCCCGGACTTCTTTCCAAAGCAATGCATATAGATAAACAATTGAATCAACATGATTTAACCGGCGATATTTTTTACATTGCGGAAGCAGAAAACCAAAATCCGTTTACCATTGTGGAAAAACCAAGAATTGGGGTTCATTATGCAAAAGATTGGGCAGAAAAATTACTGCGCTTTTATATAAAAGATAATGCTTTTATTTCCAAACCATAATTCTTAAAAAAGCGGTCTACTGCTTTTTTAAGGATAATGATATGATTGCAAATTTCCTGCTCGTGAAAAAAAATAAGAATAATCCTAGAAAAAGCAGTAGACCGTAGCGAGCAAATTAAAGGTGCTGAAGATAATGGATTTTTTTGAATTTTTTTCGCGAAAGCAGTAGTCACCGCTACGGTGAGTGAAAAAATTCAAAAATCCGGCAGATTGAGTACCTTTAGCTTGCGTCGCGGGTTTCAACTGCTTTTTCTAGGATAATACATGGAAACTCTTGCAGCACCTGTAATTCGTAATAACTCACTTGCCGTACTCAAAGAATATTTTGGTTTTGACTCGTTTAGAACACCTCAGGAAGACATCATTCATGATGTTATTGCAGGATATGACGTTCTCGTTTTAATGCCCACAGGAGGTGGGAAGTCTCTATGCTATCAAATACCTGCCATAGTAAGACCAGGAATAGGTATTGTTGTTTCTCCATTGATTGCATTAATGGAAGACCAAGTGGCTGCACTTAGATTACAGGGAATTCGTGCTGCATATTATAACTCCTCTTTAACCAGTGAAGAGGCAAAAAACGTATTAATGCAATTACATCATAATGAATTGGATTTACTGTATATCGCTCCTGAACGGCTAATTAGCACATCATTCCTGGAGCGCTTAAAAGAATGCCATATCGCACTTTTTGCCATTGATGAAGCCCATTGCATCTCTCAATGGGGGCATGATTTTCGACCCGAATATTCTGCTTTAGGTATTTTAAAAAACCATTTTCCTGATATTCCGATTATTGCTTTAACTGCAACTGCTGATAAACAAACACGCCAGGATATTGTTAATCAATTAAACTATTCACCCAAAAAATACATTGCTTCATTTAATAGACCCAATATCCATTATAAAGTAGTCCCTAAAACCAATGCAGTGAAGCAATTAAATCAGTTTTTGCAAACAGTAGAACAACAATCAGGGATTATTTATTGCGGCACCCGCACCAGCGTAGAAAATCTTGCCAAAAAATTACAAGAAATCGGTTTCAAAGCTCGTGCCTATCATGCTGGACTTTCTCATAAAGAACGCCGAGAAGTCCAAACTTTATTCAGGCACGATCGCATTGACATTGTTGTTGCCACGATCGCTTTTGGGATGGGGATTGATAAATCTAATGTTCGTTTCGTTGTTCATCATGATTTACCTAAAAATATTGAAGGCTACTACCAAGAAACAGGACGTGCTGGACGTGATGGATTGCCAGCCCAAGCACTGTTACTCTATGATCCAGCAGATAGTGCACGATTACGCTCCTGGATTATTAATAACCCGCTCGATGAACAAAGACGGGTTGAAACCAATAAGCTCAACCACATGCTTGCTTTCGCTGAAGCATCCTATTGTCGCCGCCAAATTTTATTACGTTATTTTGATGAACCTTGTGATACGGAATGTCAATATTGCGATGTCTGTGAAAATCCACCAATAACCGCTGATGCAACAGAAGATGCGCAAAAATTCTTATCCTGTATTTATCGATTACGGCAAAATTATGGTTTAACACATACCATAGACGTATTGCGCGGCAGTTCTTCAGATAAAATAAAACAATACGGTCATGAACAAATAAGTACCTTTGGCATCGGTAAAGACAAATCTGTCCACTATTGGAAGCACTTGGCCTGGCAACTCATTCATAAAGAATATTGTGTGCAGGACATGAATCACTTTAATGTTCTTAAATTAACACCCAAAGCCATTCCTTTGCTTAAAGGTGAAGAAAAAATCTCGCTTACTTTACCCAGTTATGATCTGAAACGGAGTAAAAAGAAAACAAAAGAACGACGCTCAATTGAAACGACGAACACCCCATTATTCGAATTGCTTCGTGCATTAAGACGCCAACTGGCAGATGAAGAAAATAAACCACCATTTATGATTTTCAGCGATGCAACCTTACATGCAATGGCCGAAGTAAAACCTAAAAATTTGGAACAGTTACTTGCAGTTCCCGGAGTAGGTCAACACAAATTAGCTCATTATGGAAGTCAGTTCCTTAAGGTATTGAATGAATACAGCGAATAAAATTAATTTGCAATGTATTTTGCTAAACTAGGAAGAATTATAGACTGGGTTCAGCGCAGCGAAACCCGGGTTCCGTGACGTTGCACTAGTACAGATAATTAAAAACTTTTCACTCCATGGTATGCGCTATACTATAGATACAAAGGATTGTAGAGATTTAAAATTGACCTCACTCCATAAAGAGAAAATTGAATTTCTTTTGGAAGGATCGCTGCGCGCCATACCTTTTAATATCATTTTAGCTGTATTATTGGCATTAGAACTCCTGTATTGGAACGTTCCTTTGTCAATGGTTCTATGGATAACTCCCGTTATTTTGCTCAGTACATTTAAATGGTTTTTTTGTCATTACCTTTTCAAAAAAGAACGGTATGAACATCCCCATATTTTAATTTATTTTACTCTGCTCACACTCACCATAGGAGTTGCCTGGGGAAGCTTTTATTGCCTTATGTTCCCCTATATATCTGTTGGACAAGAATTTATTATTGTTTTAATGTTAGGTGGATTAAGTGCTGGTGCAATAGCTTCGCTGTCTGTCTATCTTCCGGCTTATTATGCGTATGTCTCCCCTATCTTTTTCCAGCTGATCGTTTATAACTATTGGATATATAAAGAAGAAAGAATAGTTCTTGCATTTATGTTTATATTTTTTTTTATAGTGCTGAACTTTTCTGCAAGAATGAATAATTCTTTGTTAAATAAAGTATTTTTGTTATCTCGAGAAAAAGAAAAATTAATTGATGACTTAGAAACACTCTCCATAACCGATGCGTTAACCGGTTTATATAACAGACGTTATTTTCAATTAATATTGCAGAAGGAATATGAAAACGCTCAGCGTAATAATTACACAATAGTTCTGGTTTCTATTGATGTAGATAACTTTAAACTGATCAATGACAATCTAGGACATACTTATGGTGATAATTTTTTAATTTTTGTTGCTGGATTATTAAAAAAATCATTTCGCCGTGCTAATGATACGATTTGTCGTGTTGGCGGTGATGAGTTTTTCGTCATTCTTGTGAACCAAACTATTGAGAACAGTCTCGCCGTTTGTTATTCATTTAATAAACAATTCAATAACAAAAAATCGAAGAAAAAATCGATAATGAAGGACGTCACCTTAAGTATGGGCATAGTATCTACACCATCTAATAAGTTCAAAATTGATAATTTAATTGCATTAGCGGATGAAGCGCTTTATCAGGCTAAAAACGAAGGCAAAAACAAAATAGTTGTAAAAGAATGGAATGACTCTCCGTAGGCTTTGATGTGTGACAGGATCTGAGCTTAGTTAAGTAAAAATTCCTAGGTTTCGCTTCGCTGCACCCAGGCTATGGCAATACCAACTCGCCTTGAGCGTTAAAACGATATCGATTTTGATCCCAACCCTGACCAAAAAGTCTGAGTACGGAGCTGTAATAACTGTCAGCAGTCAGTTCCTCTGCATCAATACGCTGTCTTTGTACTGCAAGCTCTGAAGGATTATTTGCTAATAATGGTAATAGTGCAGCAGCAAAACCAATAGAGCCTTTGCCTTCTGTTTTACCCGTCAGAATATTAATTTCTTCTGGTGGAGCCCCCAATTGTTGCGTCAGTCCAATAATAGGCAAAAAGTGTTTTATCAATTCTGCTGCCTGAGGTGCATCCTGAGCTAACATCCCTACCCAAAGATAAACACGAATCGCATTATAACTACCTAAATTAGGATGCTTTAGATCAGGTTGCCAGCCATGATTCTTTTTCCAAATAACCCAATCCGGCGCAAATCCTTTGGGGGAAGTTTCTAACAACAACCGTCTGCTATTTCGCTCAAGGATATTCCATTGGCTGTTGAGTTGAGTAAATCGGGCAAATAACTGAGGCGGTAAATAACTGGGATTAAGACGCCAGTAGTTTTTAAAATTAAACCCGAACTTACCTGGAAGTAGCATGAGTCCAAATCCTGGAATTTGAACTACCTCTTCCTTCAGAATACGTTGAAGAAGCTTTTTACCAAGAGAATCATAGCGCTTATTGTTCCATAGGCGTCCTGCTTCCAGTAAACTATAAGCAATCCATAAGTCAGAATCAGCAGCCGAATTACGGTCTAAAACAGTCCATTTTTTTTGAGTATTTTGTCCCCATTCCCATGCAGGTAAGTGCGCCCCCAAATCACCTGCAGCAAGATTTTTTTCAGTCCAGTGTAATAATTTATCAAACATAGGTTGATCATGAGCAACTAAAGCAAAGAATAATCCATAACTTTGCCCCTCAGAAGTAGTTTTTCTTTCCGGAAGTTGTGGATCAATGACTCGTCCATCCGTACTGATGTAGTACTGCTTAAATTTCTCCCAAATTGGCCATTGGGTACTTGCCATGACGTTACAAATACCCAATATAAATAAAATAATAATTAATAAGCACTTCTTATTTTTTAATTTAAAAATCACGTTTTATCCTTTTGAGTGCCTTTCAAACGATGTCGGATGAGGGCTGACAAACCATTCCACATCAAGAATGTAATAATTACAGCAGCCAAAAGAGATAAAAGTGCTAGACTAATTGGATGTTTTTGCAACGACTCCCAAAGTCGATCCAATAATGGTAGATATCCCAGATAGTACTTATTACCTACCCGTAAACTATTAATTCCAGAGTCACGGATTACAGCCACGGAACCAAAGATTTTGTCAACATTTTTATTATTAGTTAATGCCCTATTGAGTAGATCAAAACCTTGCTGACTTTCAGCTAATAAAGCAACAATACTGCGTTTTTTGTAATATGGGGATTGGATACCGAAAATAGCTGCTACAGAACCCATTGCAGTGACGGTAGTTTTACTTTCAGCTGCACTGAAAGGAGTCAGTCGTTGTGTATCTGGCATTGCATTTCTATTTAAAGGTTTTTTAATCCAATCTTGGGTTTTATTAATCAGCAGATTAAGATCATCATTATCACGAAGGTCTTTAGGTAACGTACCAATAATTAAAATATCAGCATCTTTATTTTTAACTTGAGACCAGTTATCTGTCAAAGTCATCGCTAAAACAGGATAACCTGTTGCTGCCCCAATGTTACCCGAAACATTAAGCAAAGAAGTCACTGCTTCAGGTTTTGATTGTGGATCAATATAAACTACCGTTTGTGACAGATCAGCCAAAATACTAAAAGGAAAACCTGAACTCATGAACGCATTGAGATTAGGCATTGCAATATAATGATAATAATTGGAGAGATCTAAAGTTGAAGCATCATCAATTACTCCTAAATTATTAATTACCTGATAAGTAATGCATTGTTCATTTTGCACTCCTCCAGCCACTTGTGTTCCATATGCAAAATCAAAGGTAAATTGGTTATGTGCCCCTAATTTTGCTGGAATATAGAGTTGTTTACTTGTTACTGCCATATTTCCTGCAAAAGCGTTCTCTCCCTTGGGCTCCAACATATAGCTTTTTACAAAGGAATTATTCAGACTAATCTGCAGCTGTGAAATACTTGCTGCTGGCGGTAATGAGTAACGATACTTTAAGAATAAATCAATACCTCTGCTTTGATGCAAAAATAAATCAGGTGGGATATTAAATCTAAGAGAGATGGGAAAAGGAGTAAACCCTTTTGTTTGGAGTTGCTCGTCAAATTCTTTTAATTTTGCAAAAGTTACTGGCTTATAGGTAGGTATCCAGTTTGGCGCATCATAAGGCTTTCGAGGTTGTAACATTTTTACGTTATCGATACTAACGCTTGGTCCTCGAAAAAGGACATTACCTTGCGCTATGCCCTGGACAGCAGTTACTAAATCCTTATCATCACGTCCCGAAATCACCAGTAATTTAATATAGGGATTATTTGGATGACTTATCATTTCGACTGTAGGAGCTTGCACAGTTTTATAATTTTTCAAGAAATTAGGTCTTTGCGCATTCGTCGCAAATATTATGGCATTGCTTGTAGGTACCTGATTATACAAAACAGGGAAAGTCGATCCACGCCATAGAGCCTTACTTCCAAACCATGATGCCAGAATTGCTGCAGCACGCTGTTGCGCCAAATTAGGTTGCTCAGAAAATATAATGGGTAGATTTAACCGATTCTTATCTAGTGGGTCAAAAAAAGGCGCAGGAAAATGTGAGAGATCATTTTTCAAAAGTAAGGTTTGGAAATTCAACTCAAGATAGCTGTTCTTGTCAATATCCATCCATATTGAACTGTGTGCTGGATTTTCACAAATCGCTTTATAATGACCGATAAACTCAAGACGGAGACGGTTAAAATCATTGATAAAACGAGAATCGATGGGTATGTCTATGGAATTCAATTTACCTAATTGTTCAGCACTAATTGCGATCACGTCGACCAATTGGTCATTTAGATAAATTTTAAGTTGCGACAGCAAAGGAATAAGTGAGGGTGAAGGGATAAATTGCAAATGTAATGCTGCTTGAAATATCAATTCATCTTTACGCATGGTAAACTCGATATTTCTTCCTGTAGTGAAGTTACCTAAAGTAAAATTGCCTTGCTGCTGATTTAAATTATTAAAATATAACTTAACTTTTCGTGTTGGAACATTGGCTGGAACAGATAATATAGGTTTTGCAATCTGGTCTGGATTTGTTGTAACAACAGGAGCAGCGTGTAAATGAAATCCAAAAACCAGTAATGTAATCCAAATTATTTTTCTTATCATTATCTCATCCATTAGTTTAATTTTATTTCTAACTTCAGCAATCCCTGCCTAGAGATTACTCTTTGGTCTAGGTCTCGGTCGATGTGGCAAAAATGTCCCCATCCAAATAATTGCGTTGGTAAAGTCTATAAGTAACTTACGAATTCTACGCGGTGTAAATCCTATGATATCGTAATAACCACGCAAATCCAGTGCAAATACATCACGCATACTTTTCAGAGGTTTATCCTGACTAAATTCTTCTTGCCATAATGACCAAACATCTGCTCGCGCAAAAGTACACTGGATAAAATCGATATTTTGTCTCAAAGATAGCTCATGTAACTTAATACCTGCATTGCGATAAAATGTATAAGCAATAGTTCCAGGGAAAGCAAATTCGTCTTCTCCTCGTTTGAGGAGAAGAGTTATCTCTTCTCCTATGCGAAGTAAGTCTTGCTCTTCCATTTGTATACCTGCTCCCCTATCAGAATAATTCTTAAGGATACATTGATATACATGACCATCAGATCGCATAATTGCTGCTGGCATAATAAACGTCACGCGAGGCGCTCTACGTCTTTGTCTTGCCTCAATACTTACTCCCAGGGCACCACCAAGAATAGCTATATTATATAAAGACCAGGCTGAAGTAATAAGTACCGCTAAAATTGTAGCTGCTGGGTCCACAGTCAATCGAAAAGCGGCAGCGGCTAAACCAGCAATATTGATACACAATAAGACGATATACGGTCGTGCTGTCAGCCAATCTACATGCTCTTCTGCAATAATATCCCCTTTAGGCGTCACGTTAAATCTTCCCTTATGTGGATTGATTAAAGCCATAGTTGTAGGAACCGCAATATACCAAGCCATTACTGTTTCATAAATTTCATTCCATAAAAAATGACGAAACCGACCTTGAATTTGATTATTAGTCAATATTGCATGAACAATATGAGGTAAAGCATAAAGTAGTATCATTACCCCAGATGCATAGACTACATACGCGTTTAAAAGCAAAAACGCCGCTGGTGTAATGAAAAAAATTAACCGGGGAACGCCAGAAAGAAAATGCAACATGGCATTAAAATAACAAAGTCGTTGTCCAAAAGCTAACCCTTTACCGAACAAAGGATTATCCATGCGTAAAATCTGTACCATACCGCGTGCCCAACGAATACGCTGGCCCACGTGACTTGCAAGACTTTCTGTTGCCAAGCCAGCTGCCAATGGAATGCGAATATAAGCGGAATTATAACCAAGACGTTGGAGTCGCAAGGAGGTGTGTGCGTCTTCGGTAACGCTTTCTACTGCCAGACCACCAATTTTTTCCAATGCAGAGCGACGTATGATACCGCTCGATCCACAAAAGTAAGTTGCGTTCCATGTATCATTCCCATCTTGCACCACACCATAAAACAAAGCACTTTCATTGGGTGTTTTTCGAAACGACTTCAAATTGCGTTCGAAAGGATCAGGTGAAAAAAAGTGATGTGGGGTTTGTAAAATAGCAAGATTGGCATCTTTTAAAAACCAGCCAACAGTCAACTGTAAAAAAGGATGGGTAATAACGTAGTCGCAATCAAAAATTGCTACCAGCTCACCATGTGTTTGTTTTAGAGCATAGTTGACATTGCCTGCTTTTGCATGTTCATGGGAAGGACGCGCGATATAATGTACCCCTACTTCCTCGGCAAATGCTTTAAATTCAGGACGGTTGCCATCATCCAGAATATAGATATTTAGTTTTTCTTTAGGCCAATCCAAACCTAGAGCCGAGTAAACACCAGGTTTTAATATACTCAAATCCTCATTATACGTAGTGATCATGATATCTACAGTAGGCCAGACGGACTGATCAGCAGGTAACGGTATTGGCTTTCGATTTAATGGCCAAATACTTTGAAAATATCCTAATATCATAACCAGCCAAATATAGGTCTCAGCAAAGATAAGTAAGCTTCCAAATACAGCACTCACTGTATCATCCCATACTAAAGTATATTCGTACCTCCACCATAAGTATCGGCATGAAACAATCACAGAGAGGACAACCAGCATAATAGTACTTGCATGACCAGGAGCTTTACGAATACTCATAGCCATTCCCCATAGAAGTACCACAAAAATAAATTGTGCTAGTGGTTGAAATGGCTGGGTAATGCAAATTACTAATAATAAGGCCGAAAAAATGGTTAATATAATAAGCAGCACACGGCGCACAATACTTTTTGTTTGGCTAAAACACTTTGCTGTGTGTTTTGCTATTTTATTGTCTTCGATCTTCTCCGGCAGTCCTTCTATCCAAGAGTAATAATAATTAACGCCTCTTTGCCAAAGATTGTGACTCGTTCTTCTTTTTTGTTCTGTATATAACACAATAAGCCATAGGCTTTGAATTAAATAACGGAATATGTCTCCCGGGCGAGGATGTTTTCGGGAAATGTGCGGGAACCAAGCGTAATGATTTCTTCGCACCCATTGCCAACGGGATGATTCCAATCGTAAAAAAGTCCATGCCGTTATTTGGAGTAAAATAATGCAAATAGTAGTAAAAAATGAAGTTTGATGATGAAGAAAACTTTGGTAAAACCTTTCAATTTTTTTATTTGCAGTACGTGACAAAAGCAAATTCAGGATCTTACTCATTTTATATTTCCAAAATCATTGCTCATGCACCAATTAGCTAAGGCATTTATATCTTGAACTATTAAACGATACGCGCGACATTCTCCTATATTAAAATGCAGGCGCAATAAGTTATCCGTTGTAAAATCAATAACCAATACTGATTCATTCAATTGCACTAAAGCCCAACCCAGGCCCGCAGCAATAGAGGTTACGCTTACTCCTCCACGGATTCCTTGTAACGCAATTACCAGCATACTTTTTTCCTATTTATCTTTTCACTATTTTCCACCGTTCGATTATTTGTTTGATAGTTTCTTGTTTTGAAATATCCACATACATTACTGAGTTAAAGAATATATCCTGATCAGGAGCAAATCCTCCTGAAACCCCCAGAGATTTCAGTCCATGGCATAGCCCCCCTTACACGCTGTGTATAAATCGGGCCTACCCATTTAAACATAGCTTGCTTTAATAAAAAGATCAATTTTATCTAGTAGGTTATGCTCTTTTAGAACTTGCCTCTAAAGGGTCTGTTTGCAATTAGCTATTCTGAGCTAGATGCTGCAATTTTTCGCACTGAAATGGCGCATTTTGACCAAGAATGTAGCGTTATAAATAGATCCTAATCGAATTTTTGAGTAACCGATGTAAGCGCCTCATGTCTTTTATCAACAAGCTCCTGTGCTTTAACAATAATTGGATTTTCCTGTAAGTCTTTATCTGGATGAGCGAGTCGACAAAATTCTTTATATCGAACTAACTCCTGTTCGCGCATATAGAGTTCAAATTCCTTATAAAAGGATTTTCCATTCTCTGGTCCAAGAATCTCAATAAATTGTTCATACAAACCTGTTTTGGGATTACTGTAAAAACAAATATCCATGAATTTTTTCTGGTAAATGGAAGAAAACTGATAGGGCTCCCCCACAATCTCCGGTATTTGGTTAAATAGGATATTCACTCCTTTTGTCTGAGGTTCATTTTTTGCTTGATATAAAAGCTGAATCACTTCCTGACGTTTTTCCTTTGGTACAATAATTGATCGGACCGCCGCAAATTTCTTGTTCTCATCATTTAAAAAAGGAGCGCCCCCTACCCGAGCACCTCGTTCAGCAAGCGAGAGCTTCATCCTTCCATCTGGCAAATCTTTTAAAGTGGCAAGAACACCATGCCCCTTAAAACCAGTTGCCTGAAAAGCCATACCATCACTATCGAGACGATTTAATATATTCCCAATTGTTGCATCAGATTGGAGTTTATCTAACGCACCTAATAAGTGTTCGAACCGTGGAGAATATTCTGGATGTTTCTCATGAATAAACGCCTTTAAATAGACATTAAGAACCTGAACCCCTTCATCAAATAAGCCAGAACCAAATTGAACATCCGCATTAGGAAATTTAAGAACCTCATTCAACTTTTCTCCACCAAAGATAAAGTACAGTCGTCGGCGACTATAATATTCCTTATAATCAATTTGATGCGCTTCAAAAAAAAATTTGAGGGTTTCCTGGGGAAACGTATTTAATGGCGCGATTGTAATGACCGATTGAGCTTTATCGTTTTTAGCCAAAACATCAGCTCCCGCTGCCAAAAGTAATGGGATTGCCTCAAAATTTTGGCACGCTACAGCTGACAGCAAAGGGGTATTTCCCTGCTCATCTTTTGCTTCAATGAACTCCTTTTTTATCTTAGGTTCTAAAGCAACTAAACCAAGCATTTTCTCTATTTCATAAGTTCGCTTATGGATTATTGCTGTGTGTAAGGGTGATTCTTCTTTATGATTTTTTTTCAGTATCAAAGCAGGACTATGAGTATGAATATAACTCATGGCATCACCCAAATATCCTTTGGCCAATAACAAATGAAAAGCGGTATTTCCCTCATTATCTTGAGCCTCCAATGAACCACCTTCTTTATGGAGGAACTCGACCAATACATCGGAATTAACTTCAGCTGCTGCTAACAAAGGGGTTTTTCCTTTGGCATTTCTTTCTTCCAGTGGAAAAAGACCACGAGCGACTATATGTTCAACAAGAAAAGTCTGTCGACTTTTAATTGCCACAAACAATGCGTTATCCCCCTCACTGTCCTTATCATGAAGTGGTGAGGGATCTAAGCTAAGAAAATAATCGATTAATTTTATATTTCCCATATGTGCCGCTAATAGCATAGGAGTCATTTGTTGGAAGTTGTCCCTAACTGATAAAGAAGCACCATGCCCCACTAACCATTGTACGGAAGCTAAATCTCCTCTTTTTACGGCATCAATCAAAGCTTGGTCGATTTCATTTGCAGTACTCTGAGTTACAAGTAAATCAGCGATCTCAAATCGAGATGCTTCCAGTGCACGTTGAAAAGCAGTTTTACCCTGATTATCTTTCAGGTCTACGGGAATACCGCGCTCCAATAAATAAGAAACACATGCCACATGTCCATTTTTTGCGGCAAAAATCAAGGTGTTTTCACCTCTAGTATTGACAACTGTTAGGTCAATACCTTCTTTATCCAAAAATTTAAGTGTATCTAATTGTCCATTTTCAGCGGCAAAAGTGGCTGCATTTTCCCCGATGTTGTTTCTTTGATGCGGGTCACAACCTATTTGAAGCAAGTACTCAATAATTTTTAAATTTCCACTCCCAGAAGCAACCATTAGAGGCGTATCGCCTTGATTGTCTGTGATTTTTGCGACGAATTCTTCAGGAAATAATTTAAGGGCATCCAATTGATTATTGTATGCAGCGAAATGGGCACCAGACCATCCATCTTTAGTTTGACGGCGAAGTAAGCCCTCTTTATCTTTTGTAATACTCAAAAGAATCTGCAATGCCTTTACATCGCCTAATGCACTTGCAACGATAGCAATTTTCCCAAGCCCCTCCCTACGAAAACCATTTGGAGTTAACCTCTCCATCGCCTTATAGTCCTTTGAGACTACCAACTTCGATGAATTGCTTAACTGGGGATTAGATTGTAATAATGACATTGTCTTTGTTGATGAAAATAAGTAACAACATTCAAGAGGAGTGAATGCATTGTTATTGGGAATTTCTAATATCGAACTATTGAATTCCTCTGCCTTGTCCATAAGCATTTTCAACATTTCAGGTTGATCATATTTTGCAACAAGATGTGCTAGTGTATTACCGTTTTCATCAGTCATTAGAAAATTGTCTTCATAGACACTGGACATTAATCGTGTAAATTGAGCTAAATTCCCCTGCTTAATCGCAGCCTTAAATGCTTCAATACCCATTGAACATATCCTATCTATTGCGCTATAAAAGAAAGTATAGTTGTTTTAGAGAAGACTGTAGAAGGGAGAAATAGAAACAAATAGTACTGCGAGAATCAAATCAACAAAAATTACTTCTTAATATAGCGTTTATCCATTTTGATAAAGCGTTAACTCACGTAATACCGCAGTGGCATAAGCCCCCGGGGGCAAACTAAAAGATAACTCAGCAAGATTATTCTTAATAACACAGGTCAATTGTTCTGCGTGCAAGATATTAGCACGCCAATCTTCCTCTAAACCATAATGTTCCAAACCTGCCAACCATGGCTGCCAATCAAGATAAATTTCATTAACCAATTGCAATGCTTCACCTTTGATTTTGTGTTTACTTTTTCCAGGCAAAGGACTCGCGGGAGAAATATCTTTATCTTTAATCCTTTGCAGTAATTCATTATCAATATGATCAATAGCAAAAATACTGTTTGATCCTTTAAGCTGCATCACATCACCAGACAGGGGTGTATTCCAGCATTGCTCCATAACACGACGAGATAAAATCAGATTGTAAATCCATGAACGTGCCGCGGAACAATAAATACCCCGTAGAAATCGGTCTTTGACTCGATGTCCTTGAATGAGCATTTTTTCGGCTTTCAGTAAATTATCTGCATTGCGGCCAAATCGTTGCTCTCCAAAATAATTAGGAACACCATTCTCTTTAATTCGTTCGATACGCTCCAGCAAATCTTCTTTATGGGAGATTTCGCGCAAACGTACGATAAATTGATTTCCAGTTAAGAATCCTGGCCTCAATTTTTTATGATGTCGGGTCCATTCCAAAATACACCAACCGGGTGCCGTAAGTTGTGCAATCCCCGGAATCTGTTCACCAGGAGCATGAATACTCAGCCATTGAGTCGCCCGTGCCTGCCTATCTTTCAATCCAGCATAACCAATTGATTTTACTGGTTTATGCAGCAATTTTGCTAAAGACCTAACCACTTCTTCTGTAGTAACTCCAGTTTTTTCTATTCTAAGAACAATATGTTCGCCCTCTCCAGAAAATGGACTATCAAAAAATTCATTCACCTGAAAATCTTCTGGGCTGCATTTAAAACGAGCAGTGGACTTTGGTAGCCCATTAACGTATGACCAGTTTAAAGAATACATAATAGCCTTAGTAGAACTTATCCTAACCTTTTCAAAAATTTGATAAAAACTATATAAATCAAAAATTTTTACGTGCATACTTAAAGTACCGTACAATCTACATTAATTGTTACTAAATGGATAGATTAACAGTGAATGCATCATTTCCACCAATACGTAAAGCAGTATTTCCTGTGGCCGGCCTTGGGACGCGGTTTTTACCCGCAACAAAAGCAGCACCCAAGGAAATGTTAACTGTTGTAAACAAACCTTTAATTCAATATGCAGTTGAAGAGGCCTATGCTGCAGGCATACGCCAAATGATCTTTGTGACTTGCCATAATAAACGTGCTATTGAAGATCATTTTGATCTTGCCTACCAGCTCGAGAATGAACTGAGCATACATGATAAAAATGAACTTTTAGCTATAGTTCAATCAGTAACACCTGACGATATGGAATGTTTTTATGTTCGTCAGGCCAAACCTCTTGGTCTGGGACATGCTGTTTTATGTGTAGAACAAATCATTTGCAATGAACCATTTGCTGTAATTCTTGCTGATGACTTAATGACGAGTACGATACCAGTTATCCAACAATTAATCCAAATGTATGAGCAACACGGTCATAGCATTGTTGCAGTAGAAAATATTCCTCAAGAACTCACAGAATGTTATGGAATTATTCAAGGCGCACCCTGGGATAAAAACCTTTTGAGCATACATCATCTGGTGGAGAAACCGAAGCCTCATCTTGCTGCATCAAATATTGCAATTGTGGGACGTTATATCTTGAGCCCTAGTATTTTTGCACAAATCAAGAAACTACCCAATGAAAAACATAGAGAAATTCAATTAACTGATGCAATTAATGGATTGGTAAAAGAAGAAACTGTTTTAGCACTTCCCTATGAGGGAAAACGTTATGATTGCGGGAGTGTTCTTGGTTTTCTTAAAGCGAATGTAGATTTGGGGAAGAAGCATCCAACTGAAGGAAAAAATTTTACCGAATGGCTTTTAGCTTAGATTTTTTTATTAATTGAGAATGTATATGGAACAGCTTACAAAAATGAATGCGTGGAAAAAACTCGAAAAATATGCAAAAACATACATTAACCAAAGTTCTGAAACAAAAAAATATTGTGTATCCAGCGACCACATTAATCTGGATTACAGTGAACAACATATTAACCACCAGATTTTAGATTCACTTCTTGAACTGGCTCATGAGTGTGATCTGCTGGAACATATTAATGCCCTGATGGTCGGGAAACCTGTTAATAATACAGAAAATAGACCCGCCTTGCATACAGCGCTTCGTGCTCCAGAAAATAAAGTCATATTGGTTAATGAACGCAATATTATTCCTGAAATAGTTCATGTTCGAAATACAATGAAACTCATTTCCACAAAAATTAGAAACGGCGAGTGGCAGGGTTATTCTGGAAAACCCATTACTGATGTAGTAAATATAGGAATTGGCGGCTCTATGCTTGGTCCTTTTTTTTGTATTAATGCATTAAGTGATTTAGTAACAGACCGATTAGGATTTCATTTTATTTCCGACATTGATCCGAATTCGTTCTCACGTACTGCTGCGAAACTAAACCCGGAAACTACATTATTTATTATTTCCTCAAAGTCATTTACTACTCCAGAAACTTTGTCTCATTATCAAAAAGCGTTATCTTGGCTAAATCAGGAGCAACCTTTAAATCAACATTTTATTGCCGTCACTGCAAATGTTGAAAAAGCCCAAGAAATGGGTTTTAAAACCATACTTCCTATATGGGAATGGGTTGGAGGGCGTTATTCATTCTGCTCAGCCATTAATTTGATTTCCTGTATTGCGATTGGTTTTGAGCATTTTTCAGAAATCCTTGCTGGGGCATATAAAATGGATATGCATTTTTGCAATGAGCCTTTTGCAAAAAACTTGCCCGTCCTTATGGCATTATTAGGTATATGGAACATTAATTTTTTAAACATTAATAACTTGCTGGTCATGACTTATTCTCAAGACTTACAGTATTTTGTTCCCTATCTTCAGCAACTCGATATGGAAAGTAATGGTAAATCGATAAACAGACAAGGTCGTACAGTGGATTATGCGACAGGCCCCATTATCTGGGGTGGTCTAGGTAACCATGCACAACACAGTTACTACCAGCTTTTGTGTCAAGGAACACATAAAGTAGCAGCTGATTTAATTAGCGTTCAAACGTTTGATGGTAAGGTAATTAATAAAATATGTCATGCCCATAAAGAAGTATTAACAAAAGGTGGAAATCACGGAGAAAATCCTCACAGTTACATTGCCGGCGAAATGCCTATTAATCTTCTCTCTTTGACTGAATGGTCACCAAAAACTCTGGGCTCACTGATTTCCTTATACGAACATAAAGTTTTTGTCCAGGGTGTAATTTGGAATATAAATTCATTTGATCAACCCGGAGTCGAAAGCTCCAAGGAAATAGTTCGACAGAATAATTGGATTAGTTAATGTTCATAGCCAGATTCAGTTTATTATCCTGGAAAAAACAATTGAGCCGTAACGAGCAAATTAAAGGTGCTGAAGATGATGGATTTCTTTGATTTTTTTCGCGAAAGCAGTAGTCTCCACTACGGTGAGCGAAAAAATTCAAAAAAATCCATCAGATTGAGTACCTTTAGTTTGAGCAGCAGGTTTCAACTACTTTTTCTAGGATTTTTGTTTAGCTTAATCGCCTTAAAAGTTTATGCCATTGATATCAATCCAAAACAGATTTTATTGGATCAGGTGCTTTGGGGGGAGACCTATTATAGAGATGATTTTGTGCAAAACTCTCTTGATCGTTTGCAATTGATCGCTCCTAATGATCCTGAAGTTCTTGCAGCACGCATCAGACTTGCAATACGTCAAAAGAACTTGATTTTAGCAGAAGAACTACTCGAGGAATTAAAACAAAAAGCTCCAGATTCAGTTGAATACAAACAAGCTAAGATGAGTTTATTTCTTATACAGCCTGAAGCAAAATTAAAATTGCAAAAAGCGAGAATAATGGCAATGTCTGGACATCTCGATTTGGCTAAAGCTCAATATGATGCTCTTTTTCATGGAGTTTTTCCCACACGGGAGTTAAGTACTGAATATTGGCGCATCGTCTCAAGAATACCCGCTCAGCGCCAAAATGCATTTAACCATTTGCAAGAGCTTTATAATTTTTTAAAAGAACATCAAGTGTATACGAATAATAACAACCAGGATAATTGGTCTTATGCACTCAAAAATAGGCTTGCAGAGTTATGGGTTTCCAGCGGAGAAACTGAATTTCAAGCAGGTAATATTGATTTGGCGAAAAAAAAATATCAGCAAGCCCTCCTTTTAGATAGTAGGAATTATGATGCTTGGGTTGGGATAGGTGAAGTAGAATTCGCCCGCAAAAATTTCGCCAATGCAGAACAAGCATTTAAACGAGCTTTGGTCATTAGCCCTGGAAAGGGTAGCGCAGTCTTTGGGCTTCTTGGCATCTACAAGCGTCAATCATTACAAAAGGCCTTGAATTACCTGAATAGTTTGCCTGAAGATCTAAAAAGCAAATTTAAAGACGCTCAACGTAGTTTGGAAAGCGCTTTATTACAAGAGCAAGCGGAGGATCTTGAACAAACAAACCAATGGAAACAGGCAATAGAAAAGTACAGGCAAGCACTGAAAATTGACCCGGATAATGTTTGGTTAACTTATCATCTTGCCTTAGCATTGAATCATGAAGGTGAATTCAAAAAAGCACATGATTTATTCCAGCGCTTGATTTCAAAACAAAGAAAAAATCCGATTCAAGCATATGCTTATGCACTTTATTTATCGAATATAGATCAGTTACAGAAAGCGCTGACGCATCTTCATACTATTCCACAAAAACAATGGAATGAAGGCATGCGTCAATTAGCACAACGTCTGACCACTGAATTGATTTTACACCATGCACAACAATTACGTGACAGTGGCGATAAGCAAGGTGCGGCAGCATATTTAATGAGTCAGACACAGACCACACCGATTAAACTTACTCTAGCAGATTGGGCTTTGCTTGATGGAGAATTTGCAAGAGCATTGAATTATTATCAAGATGTGAAAACTCATGAACCGCTCAATGCTGATGCAAATCTTGGGGTTATAGAATCACTTATCGCCTTGGGAAATAAGAAAGAAGCGCATCAATTGCTCGAACAGCAGCAAAATCTCAAATTGGCTTTTAATCTTAATATGCAAAGAAGACTAGCAAATGCCTGGAATGCTGTAGGAAACTCTCAAAAAGCATTAACTATTTTCAACCACCTCAAACAAGAAAGTATTAATGCGGCACCTAGTCAGGATAGTGCGCTTATATTTCGCGATGCTGCCCGCTTGGAAACACAACTTCGCATGCCCAAATTAGCTCAGGAAGATTACAAAAAGGCAATGGTTCAAAGCAGTATTACCTCAGTATGGCCTACCAGCAACGATTACTATACCTGGTTAACACGGAATAATATAGAAGATGATTGGCTTAAACGTAGTATTCGTTCTGAATCAGCCCTACTGTATCGGCAACAAGAAACACGCCTTACTGTGGATGAAGATTACTGGCGGTTGCCAGGTTCAGCCGGAATTTCTGACCTGCGTGCCGAAGATACTATAGCGCAAGCAGATTGGGCATACTCGAACGGTCGTGCTTTTTTTAGAGCGGATAAAATCAATTTAGGAGCAGGAAGCTTTTCTCCAATTGATGGGGTTTATGAGGATGAATTTGGTACTTGTGCTATCAATGGATGTACAACAGGTATCAAACAGGCGACAAAAGGTATTGGCTGGGATGGAGGCTGGCAAAATCCACTCTGGGGTTTTGACATTGGACAAACGCCTATAGGATTTCCTGTAAAAAATTGGATTGGCGGCATCAATTACAACGGTGAAATACGACATGTGGGCTGGACAATCACCGCATCCCAACGCCCCATGACTAACTCCTTACTTTCTTTTTCGGGTACAGTTGATCCCAATACGGGAGTCGTGTGGGGAGGAGTAGTTGCTACAGGCATTACTTTGTCACTGAGTTACGATCGCGGCGAAGCTCATGGGGTCTGGGCTAACATTATTGGCAGTAAACTAACTGGGAAAAACGTGCTCTCTAATACACGTATTCTTTTATTAGATGGTTATTATTACAAAATCATTAATGAAGAGAACCGTCGTCTTTCCATTGGAGTCACAAATATGATCTGGCACTATGAAAAGAATCTATTTGCATATACTCTTGGACAAGGTGGGTACTTTAGCCCTAATTTTTATGTATCATTTTCACTCCCGATAAATTATCGCCGGCGTACTGCAAACTGGTCTTATGAATTAGGCGGATCGGTAACCTATTCACGTGACACTACCAAAGACTTGCTTGCTTATCCCTTACCAAACCTGATTCCAAATTTCGATCCTTCGCAAAACTTCATTCAATCGGGTGGACCTGGCACAGGCTATGGTTATTCTATACTTGCACTGATAGAACGTCGACTTGGTTCACATTTTGTTATCGGAGGATGGTTAGATATCCAACAATCAACAGACTATACCCCAAGTCACGCTGCTCTTTTCCTTCGCTACTCATTGGAGGGCTGGCAAGGAGATATGAACATGCCAATCGTACCATTAGTACCTTATTCCAACTTTAGATGAAATGTATTGATTATATTCCTGGATGCTCGCAACAGTCTCTTGATCACATTCTGCCTACGCCCAGCCCCACGACTTGCCGCAGGACGTCGGAGTAGAGTGTCAGGGATAGGTACGAGATTCAGTCGCAAGCAAGCATACTCTTCACCAGGATAATTTAGAAATTATTGGGGATAAGGGACCCAGTTATTGTCACCTTTTAATAAAATATAAAACTTATCTTGATATTTCATCACCGTAACACCCTCGTTGGATGACACGAAGGGAGTTCTTGGTAAATTCTTAGTTAGTATTTCTAAATTTACGCTTTCCTGATTAAATATCTTTCCATCTACTAAGCGTGCAATTAATTCTGAAATAGCCAAATAACTGCTTGGCTCATTTATTTGTATTTGCTTAGGTTTTGCTTTCAAACCAATAAATTTAATTCCAACAGGAACATGCGTAATGCTTGGGCTAGGAATGTCCCGTAAACCTGGCATTTGTAATTTATCACCAACAAGATTAGCTCCATGTTCTGGGATAAAAACTACAACTGCCTTACGGCCTGAATTTTCTAATGCCGTAAAGAAATTCATCGTTTGATCTAAAAGTTTCTTTGCTCGTGCCTCATAGGGTGCTGGCGTATTTTCACCAATAAATGTATTACCATCATGAAGCGAAATTTCATTAAAATAGGTAACATTGCGTTTTTTTCCTGGATCCTTCTGCTGCTTAAGCCATTTATCCAGTAATTGACTGTCATCTGAAAGCAATTTTCCATCAAATGAAACAAGATCAGGACGTATGCCCGCTCGTGACATTAAAGGCACGTCATCTAAACCACCATACTCTTTTATCTCGTTGAGAAAACTACCAAACTCACCTTCGTGGTCAAGCATCATCTCAGGAGAAAAACCAAGTTTAGCTAAGTTATCCAAAATATAACAATCTTGGGCTACAGGCTTATAAAGACCAGCATGGGATGTTTCACCACAGCTTGCACGTAATAAGCGTATTGCAGCAGGCCCACTATATGAAGCAGCCGAATTGAACTGATTAAAGAGAATATCAAATTTACTCCATATAGGATGATCTCTTAAATGCACCGCATCTATATCTGCCCACGCAAGAGAGCACACCTGAATAAATATAACATCAAAAGGCTCTGCATCGGCAGAAAGAGAACTTGGAAAAAGGGTATGTAATCCTTTTTGCTGCTCATAAAATTGATTCAGATAGGTATTGAGGTTTTCGTTGGTAGGTGGCAAATTACTGTTAAGCTCTACTGTCCCACTTATGTTAGTCTCGGATCCAGCTTGTACGCTCGTAGTAGCAGTCTTACTTTCTACGGGCAAAAGATTAATAGCTGGTCCTGTTAGAGTAAGAATATTTAACCAAATTAAAGCGATTACTGTAAACGTAGTAATGCGAATCCATTGAGAAAGAAATAGGTAAGCAACTAAGAGAATAAAAGCCATACCTATCAGTTGCCAATTAATAAAACGATTTAATAGCTCAAGAAGATAATTAGAACTGAAAGAAAAAAGATTTGTACCCTGACTCATAATTGAACTTAAACCGGGTAACCACGTATCGTGATAAAAGAGACCGATACCTATTGGAATAGCAATCCAATTACGGCAGCGATGAAGAAATGTTGATGATAAAGGAAATAATAAAAATGCCAGAAATACTAGGTTAGCAAAAGGATGAAAATTCAAATATCCACCCCATAAAAGAGCGAACTTCAATAAGAAATAATAGTTCCAACCATTAATATCACGCCATTTTACATGGATTTTTTCTTGACCCTGAACTGTTTCTATCATTACTATTCTTTGACCATAATAAAATAATTGATAAATTGATATGCCCAACCGACTTTATCAAAATCCGTTCGTACAAAGCAGGTATGGCAGATATAGGATTAAATCCCTTTTTAATTTTTTTAGTGTAGCAGGATATATAAGATATTCAATGTAAGATAGTTATTTTGCACGTAACTTTGTCTGGCTCCATCCTTGACATAAGCCCATGCATCTTGGTATTTTTGAGGAAAATTTAAAATATAAGACAATATGTTTAAAAATAAAACCATATCAATTATCGGTGCAGGTCATTTGGGAAGTGCTGTAGCACGCGGCCTCATCAAAGGTGGACATCCTGCAAATTCAATAATATTTAGCAATCGAGATCCCAGTAAATCAGAGCGTTTGGTTAAAGAACTAGGGGTCCTGTCAGCAAAAAACAATACTCACGCAGTCATGAACGCCGATATCCTTATTCTTGCTGTAAAACCTCAATTTATGCAACAGGTATGTCAAGAAATTAGCGTAACCATACAACTGAAGCAACCTATTTTTATTTCCTTAGTGGGTGTAATCGCTATTGATAACATCACTCACTGGCTCAACAAGAAAGACTTGGGAGTTATTCGTGTTATGACCAATACTCCAACTGAATTTTGCAAAGGAACATCTGCTTTATTTGCTAATTCTTCTACAACACCGGAACAAAAATTATTAGTTGAGACTCTTTTTAATGAAGTAGGTTACACATTTTGGGTTGAGAAGGAATCCATGCTTGATACGCTTACAGCTCCTATCGGTTGTGCACCAGCGTATGTCTTTCTATTTCTTGAGGCATTGCAAAAAGCAGCAATGAGTAGAGGTATTCCAGAAGAACTCTCTGGAAGAATTGCCTTGGAATCAGTATTTGGTGCTGCAGAATTAGCTAAAAAATCAGGACGCTCTTTTGCCCAATTAAGAGCAGGTGTGAGCACTCCTCATGGAGTGACAGCTCATTCTTTGGAACAACTTTCTTTTCCTGATTTTTTTGATCTTTTTAAGCAAGTCTATGCAGCCGCTGAAGAACGTATTGAGCAAATAACGCAGTCATTAAATACGCACACTTAATAACAGGTCACGAGAGATCTTTATTTGAATGTATTGTAGCCTGGGTGCAGCGCAGCGGAACCCGGGAAATTTGGTAATTGAAAAACCCGGGCTGCGCTGCACCCAGGCTACGTTCTTTTTATGATTGGCTAAGATTCGATACTGGCCTAACCCAAGGATGTAACTTAGCTAAAGTTGCTGGTAACTTTGTTATATTACGTTGTGCTTCAGCCCTACTTTCAAACTCCCCCATAGTCAAGATGTACCAAAGACCTTTTGCATTAGTGAAATGTCTTATTTTGGTATTTTGAGCGAATAATTTATTATTCTGCTGAAAACGTTCTATATCATTTTTATTATGACTGGCAGCAACCTGTATGGTATAAAGAGGGGTGTTTACATTTGAACTGGAAGACTGATCTTCTTTATTTTGTTTTGCTGTTGGAATCTCGACTGTTTTTGATTCCCGAGTAAGATCAGATTCCGGACTTTCCCGTTTAAACTCAGATTCAGGAATTCTAGGCTCTTGCTCCGCTAAATGTTGCATTTGTAATTTAGGAATCACAACGACCTTATCAATAATTGCAACTGTATCAACGGACATCTCATCATTGAGATCATCCAAAAGTTGCTTCTTGGGCAACGCCGCATAAACCAATTGTCGCGTTGAAGAATCCTCCCAAGAAGGGATTTGGCTCACTAATACTTCAGGCTGTACTTGATTTCCTACCAACGCTTCTGTGCTTTTATCTTGTACTGGATGAGTCATCTCTAAATGATAAAAAGATGAAAAGTCATAATTTCTCACAAAATAAAAACCAATAAGTCCTGTAATCACAGCCATGCTTGCTGCAATACCTGCTTTTTTTATCAACTTTCGTGGTTCTTTTTTCTTTTGCGCAGCACACTTAAATATAAATGATTCCAAATTACTATTAATTTTTGCCACGTTTCCTTTGGTAAGTTGATAAAACTGCTTAAACTGTACATCAGTTAAAGGTTTACTGATCAAATGTGCCGTCATGGCACGTTGTAACACATAAGTCCTTGTTTCATTTTCATTCAATGATCCCAATTCGATGCTATGGACTAAATTTTCAAAAAACGAAGCGACTAGATTATTCAGTGTTGCGACAATTGAGTAGTCCGATATAAGGCAAAGATGGAAGAAACTAAAGTTCTCTTGATTTTTTATTGCCAACATGGCTTCTTTAATTAGAGACTCAGGCAAATGTTGTGCATCATCAATCAATAAAACTACATGGGCCTTACGCTCATTAATTTGCGCAACTAAAGAGCTAATATCTGTATTTTCATCGTGATTAAGATGTAGTTGGCTTGCAATTTCCTGAATAATGTTTTCTCTATTGCAAGGAGGCTTCACTGTCATTGAAACAGATTTTATTTGTTGATCTAAATTACTTTGTAACAAAGTACCAAAAGAAGTTTTACCCCCCTCTTTCTCTGATAAAATCGTAATAAGCACATTGTTAAAAAGAATTAAATGATTAATAAAATCAATCTTAGCGAGCCAAGATCCGGGTTTAAACAATACTCTTGGTTGAATTACAGCCGTCACCTCAGACTGAATTATTCCCTCGTTCATTTTTATTCTCCTCTACAGCCGCATCAAGTGCATTATATAAACAATCCTCTGTTACGCCGGCTTCAAGATAACAATCACCAAGTTTTTTTATCAGCACAAAACGTAAACAGTTATTTTTAATTTTTTTATCCGATTGCATTAAATCTTTGAGTTTTTTCAAATTAACAGTTCTTGGAATTTTATGTGGCAAACCCGCATGGTGCAGAATTTGTTCTATTTGTTCCACGAATTGCTTATCAACCAAATGCATTTTATATGACAAAACTGCGGCACAGTATAAGCCAATCGCTACTGCTTCACCATGCAACCATTGTTGATACTGAGTGTACGTTTCCAGTGCATGAGCAAAAGTATGCCCAAGATTCAGTAAAGCTCGTTGTCCGGCTTCCTTTTCATCGGTTTCAACAAACTGGGCTTTAATGCGGCAACACTCAGCAATTAATTGGGGTAGCAGCAAACTGTTGGCGGTTAATCCCTGTTGGATAGCATCGCTTAGTAATTTGAAAAACTCACCTCCGGCAAGTAATGCATATTTTATCATTTCCGCCAAACCGGCACGAAACTCTCTTTCTGGAAGCGTGTTTAATGTATTCAAATCAATAATCACCGCTTGAGGTTGATAAAAACTGCCGATCATATTTTTACCTAAAGCATGATTAATTCCCGTTTTTCCACCTATAGAAGCATCGATTTGTGCTAATAAAGTTGTGGGAATTTGAATCAGTTTTACTCCACGTTGATAGGTTGATGCTGCAAATCCAGTCATATCACCAATCACACCGCCACCTAAAGCGATAAGTGTCGTATCTCTATGGTGTTTGTTTTGGATTAATGCATCATAAATAGCGAATAAGCTGTGTTGGTTTTTATAGTGCTCACCATCTTCTAAAATCAAAACATCGCATTGAGTTTCAGCAAAAGCAGCTTGTACATACTTTAAATAAAAAGGAGCTATTGTCTGGTTGGTAACAATTAGAATCTGCGAAGATTTTACAATCGTTTGCAAAAAACCCGGGCTTTGCAAACCATTGCGACAAATAATAATAGGATATTGATGTCCAGTTAAAGAGACATCAACTTGCTCATAAGCCTCAAAGTTCGCCATAAATATATTTTATTATATTATTTGCAACCGCTTTGACCGTTAATTTATCTGTTTCAAAACTAACATCAGCTAACTCAGTGTAGAATGGCTCGCGCTCATCCCTCAATAGTTCCAATCTTCCTTCAAGATCATTTGTCTGAAGTAAAGGACGCTTGGTATCCCGCTTAGTTCTTTCGAATTGTTGCTGTAAAGAGGTTTTAAGATAAATTACAGTTCCACGCCCTGCTAATGCATTTCTGTTTTCGGGAGTGATTACGACTCCTCCACCTGTTGCCAAAACAATGTTGGTCTTTTGAGTTAATTCTTCAATAACTTTTTGCTCGCGGCGTCTGAAACCTTCTTCACCCTCAATATCAAAAATCCAAGATATATCAGCGCCAGCACGCTCTTCAATCACTTCATCCGAATCAAAAAATTCTAACTTGAGCTCCTTTGCCAAAGCACGACCTATAGTGCTTTTACCTGCACCCATGGGTCCGATGAGAAAAATATTTCGTACTTTAACTATGCTCATTTTTTATTACATACCTCTTTAACTTAAATGTCATTAATTAAAGATCGAGTCCAAAATAACCTCCCATTTTAGCATGAAACTAAAGTATGATAATTTACCAAAGTGGGGATATTTGGGGCTCAATCCTAACTGTATTTTTCGCAGTTAGAAATTCCCGCCCATTATTCTACAACAAATGAGCATATTTTATAACTATTTACTCTTAAATCATTTCTATTATATCACTTCATTAAAAAATAAGTCTGTACAATCATGCTATAGCACCCCTTATTTTTCATCAAAACGAATTGGTTTTCTTCCTTCAATTGTCGTAATCGACAATGAGTTTGTTATTATTTTTGGTGTTATAAAAATGAGCAGCTCATCATTTCTAAGGGCAATTTGTGTATTTTTAAATAAATTCCCAACTACCGGTAACTGACCAAAAAAAGGTACTCTGGTAATAGTCTTGCTCTTATCTTGCTGATAAATACCGCCAAGTACTATAGTTTGTCCATTGCTGACAAGTACATTCGTCCTAATTTCTTTAGTTGCAATTACTGGTACTCCATTAAATGTCAGATTAGGTAATGCGTTATCCTGATTAATTTTCAGATCCATAAGTATCTTACTATCAGGAGTAATTTGTGGGGTTACATTTAAACTTAATACCGCTTTTTTGAATGCTACTGCGGTCGCGCCGCTTGAAGTAGCTTCCTGATAGGGAATTTCCTGTCCTGATTCAATTACAGCAGCCTGTTGATTTGCTGTAATAAGCTTCGGACTCGATATCAATTCGGCAAGTCCCTCGCTTTCTAAAGCAGACAATTCAAGATCAAGTAAAATATTATCACCAAGCTGCGCTAATGCGATACCTACAGAAGCAGGAGGTACACCCGTCACCGGAGCAGCAACTAAATCCAGATTTAATCGGTCTGTTAATGGCACGACATTTGCCGGAGCAACTCCTTGTGCCAGCTGATTGGCGCCAGCCAATGTACCACTTAAATGAGTCGGCCTGGAAACACCCCATCGAATACCAAGATCTTGAGCAAAATCCTTGGTCACTTCAACAATACGTGCCTCTATAAGTACTTGTTTGACAGGTACATCCAACTGTTTAATTAAATCCCTGACTTCATTTATCCGAGTTCCACTGTCTTGGATCCAAAGGGTATTTGTTCGCTCATCAACACTTACTCGACCTTTGTCCGAGAGAAGAGAATTTTGTTTGTCTTTAATCAAAATCGCAAGATCTGTGGCTTTGGCATAATTAATTTGAATGAGTTCTGAACGTATCGGTTCAAGCTTTTGTATAGCGCGTTGGGTCTTAAGCTCTTCTGCCTCCATTTTATCAAAAGAAGCTTTATAATCGATCAACATCACGTTCCCTGTCTGACGCTTCGCCAAACCTTGTGTCGTTAAAATAATATCCAAAGCTTGATCCCAGGGAATATTATTTAACCTAAGAGTAATATTACCCTGAACTTTATCACTCACTACAATATTGATACCAGTAAAATCAGCCAGCAACTGTAATACAGCACGTATACTGATGTTTTGGAAATTTAAAGAAAGTCTTCTTCCAGAGAAAACCTTCTTTTTCAATTTAGCCTGTTGTGCCTCTTCTGGAGTCAAAGGAAATACATCAACCATGAATTGCTTATTAACCTGATAAACATACTGGCCAAAAGCGCCTGTACCCGCTAATAACATATGTGCATTTTTACCTTTTTGTTTAAAAGTAACGATTTGTACAGGGCTGCGGAAATCCGAAACATCAAAACGTTTCCTTAAGTTCTGAGGAACTTTCGTGTTTAAAAATTTAACTAAAATATCTTTACCATGCTCTTCTACTTCAATCGGGACGCTGGTGCTGGAAACATCCACTATTGCCCGGCCGCCTTGCCGATCAATTCCTCGAAAATCAAAATGACTGATTTCATAACTTGTCCTAGCTGGACGATGGGTGATTATAAGTGCTTCAGGAGGTTGGATTACCTCATTACTTTTGCCATTCAAAATAAGAGTATATACATTTCCAGAAATTGAGCCTAAAAAAGGCACTTGATAATTTAAATCCAATATAGCCCGAACACGGGGGCCTACTGCTACAATAGTATATTTATCAAGAGAACCTAATTTAATTTCTTTTGTTCTTTGCTTGGAGGGTAATTCCAGATTAGAGTCAATAAAATCAAGGACTATACGTGCCGGGCTTGGAGTAACAAAGCTTGCAGGGTCTCGTTTTATAGGTTGCGCAAACTCAAAATCTATACGCAACTTCCCCAGTGGTAAAGGAATTACCTTGACTGATATCAATGGATTATTCTGGGCAAAAGCCATCCCTAAGCTCATACTAATTAAAATAAATAAAGCAACAATTCTCCGCACTTTTGCTCCTACTTCCCAGTATATAATTCAAGCGTGATTTTATGTTTCTCCCACTTCCCTGATGTTTGTGTTGTTTCTATTAATTGAATTGCATTATTCGTAATTGATACAACACGGCCATAATTCTGGCCCATATAATTACCAATTCCCACATGAGTAATATCTGAGCTGGGTAGTTTGATTAATGCCCATATTTCATTTCCTTGTGTTAAAGTGCCTACAAATTTTAACGCATCTAAAGGATAAGTTTCCAAAGGCTCTTTCGGCCTATTTTTATCTGGAGCATTAACATCAACCTCCTCCTTTTTTTGAGCTATAGGCTTAAATGGATTGCGCCTGTTGCCACTATCAGGAAATTTAAACGTAGGTAAGGGTGCAAAGGAAGGGATTGGTTCAATCTCTCGTGTTTTTCTGTGTTTTACTTCTTTGATGTATCGCACTAGATCATCATTATTACCGGAACAAGCAACCAGCAATAAAGACAATGAACAGATACAACCAATTTTTTGCTTTCGGTTTATCATTGTGCGCGATATCGATATATTTTAGCGGTGATGTTCATCACCAATTCATCCTCCGAAACCACTTTATTATCTTTGGAGGACACCCCTTTTATAGTGAAGTCATGCAAGGTTACAATACGATTCATCTCAGCGACCCGACTAATAAACATTGCCAATTGAAAATAAGTTCCGACTACTGAAATTTTTATTGGTCGCTCAACATAAAAATCATGTACTACCTCAGGTTGTGGCGCAAATAATTCAAACCTCAAGCCAGATGCTACTCCTGTTTTGGAAATATCTTCTAATAAACCTGGCATTTGATTTTTTTCTGGAAGTTGTTTGAGCATTAATGCAAAACGCTCCATCATAACTTGCAACTGCAGGCGATAGGCCGGCAAATTAAATAATTGACGTTGCTTGTTTTCAAAATCTGTTTTTAAAGTAGCCTCCTGCCCTTTTAGACTATTAAACTGAGTGAAATTGTCTTGTATGATTAGCCAGTAACCCAAAGCAATAATTAAAATACTCACTCCTATAAGAACGCAAATTTTAACCACTAATGGCCATTGCCCAACATTTTCCAGAGTTAATTCATTCAGATTAATGTTATTCATAGTGTTATCCCGATCTGGAATTGAGGGGCAAGCACAAAAGTTAATTTAAATTCATTCGAAGCAGATTGCTGTTTCTTTTTTTCATTATCTTCTTTCTTGATTTCACCAAGAAGAGGATTATGAACCCAATCATTATTTTCTATGTTTCTCATTAGTATAGAAACAAAAGTATTTGATTCAGTATATCCAGAAAGTGTGATGACATCGTTTTTCCCTTCTACCTGAGTTAAATAGACTCCTGACGGAGTTATATTGATCAATTCATCAAATAAATGAACCATTAATGTTCGCGTGGATTGTAAATGCTGAACTACAGACATCCTGGAAATTATCATCTCCCTAGCCTTTTGCAAATTTTTTATTTCTTTTATTTGCGCATCCATAGTATTAATTTCTTTCTGAAGCATTTGATTTCGTGTGACTTGATTGCTCACCAAGCCTGAAGCATATGAATTAATTAAAAACACAACAAACGCAGAGGCTACAATGCTCACCAGCAACATCAATGTAAATAGCTTTTTTTCCTGTTCCCGCTTTAATTCTCGCCAAGGAAGAAGGTTAATTTGTGTCATATAGTCTCACTTAATACCCCTTAATGCCAGACCACAAGCAACCATAAGTGCAGGAGCATCATTATTTATAGTGTCCAAATTCACCATTTTTCCTGGAGTCATATACGAAAAGGGATTGACAATTGTGGTACTCATTCCTAATCGCTCCTGAACCAAAGCTAGCAATCCAGGCAGCTTGGCTAACCCTCCTGACAACAGAATGTGATCTACCTCTCCGTCCTGGCTTGTGGAATAAAAAAACTGCAAGGTACGTTTGATTTGCAACAAAATATTTTCTTTAAAAGGCTCCAAAACTTCCTTTTCATAATCTGCAGGTAATTCTCCATTTTCTTTAGCAAGTGCCGCTTGCTCCAAAGACATTTCATAATGTTCAGCAATCGAGTCTATTAATTGTTTGCCTCCAAATTTTTCTTCTCTCGAATAAACCAATTTCATACCTTGCAATACAAATAAATGTGTATAGCAGGCACCAATATCAATGATAGCAATTGTTTTATCTTGTCCAGATGCAGGTAAATCTTTAGCAAGTTGTTGTGCTGCTCTCTCCACAGCATAAGATTCTACATCGATTACCACAGCATCTAAACCTGCGTGAACGGCAGTCTCAACACGTTGATTCACATTTTCTGCACGTGATGCAACAATAAGTACATCTAACATGGCCGAGTTTTTTTCAGAATGCCCCAAAATTTCAAAATCAAGATTAATTTCATCTATTGGATAAGGAATGTATTTATCAGCCTCTGTAACAATGAGCTCCTCCATCTCCTCATCATTTAAACCTTCATTGACTTGTATCACTTTGCTAATTATTGAGGAATCAGGAACAGCTAACGCAGCTTGCTTACATGCTGTATGCAAGCGGTCAATTACTTTCTTAATGCACTGGGAAACCGCATCAGCATCCTTAATTATGTTCCCATCCATTGCATTTGCTGGTAGTACTTCACGTCCATAATTTTCAACAACAAATGCATCCTCCTGACCTGAAATTTCCAAGACTTTAACCGCAGTTGATGTAATATCTATTCCGAGAATTGAACGATGCTTAGGTTGAAACAATTTGAGCATGTCTCTTATTCCTTTGAATCTTCCATGCATTCAAAAAAACTCCTTTAGAATTATATACTGATGTTAGCGTAACCTCTTAAAAAATTACACTGTTTTTTGTTTTATTAAACTTACCATAATGATGTCATGTTGTCATTTTCACCATTTAGTTATAACAACTTGCACTTCTCTAAAACATTGAATATAGTGAAAGACCAACTTGTAAGGGGAATTCGCATTTTATGTATTGAAAAAGGAGATTTTCATGACTAGGTTAGAAGAGTTAGTTTATGCATTGGCAACCGTTATAGTTCGTTATCATGATAGCCAAGATAATATAGCAGCTAAAGATAAACTTGTTGCTGCACTTGAACCTACAACGCGCAGAAAAAAATCTCATGAACGCGCAGTAGAAATAATTCAAGATACAAAGGTCAATTTTGCTGCATACTTAGAAGGAAAGATCAATGCGTGCACAAGAGGTTATCAGGCTCGAAAAGAATTCCTTTCTTTCATTTTAAATGAAATTTCTCATTTAAAAGAACAACTCGATAGAAAAACTCCTCTCAATTCCGAAGAGCTTCAGGCATTGCAAGAACAATTAACTCAATTATTCATTGATTTTCGCCAATTATTAAATATAAAAAAGGGATTCAAACATTCAGTAACTTTAAATAATTCCAAAGGTTCTATAACCCAAGAGTTATTTGGTTTATTGAATGATCGGTACGTAGGAGGCAAATATTGTAATTCAGGCCAACTGCTCATCGATGAAGTTCTTTTTGTACTTCATATGACTACCGATGACTCTAATGATGAGCTCAAAGATATTGCTGCGAACATCTGTTTTGAACAGCAAATTTTTCTAGAGTTTCAAAATAATAAATTAAAAAAAGTAACTGAAGAGTCAGGGAAAGATAACTTAAAATTAGAGAACGAATCTCTAAAATTAGAGTCAAGTGCTCAAAAATCAAAATTAGAAGCACAACAATTAGAATTAGAGAGTCAAAAATTAAAAATAGAAACGCAACGTTCAGAGTTAGAACAATTAAAATCAATAGATAAACAAAAATCTGAGCCAATATCCCAGCTACAGGAGTTAACTGAAAAAAATAAAGTACAGCTGGCAACTATTGAAAAGTTAACTGAGGAACTGGAAAAAACTAAAGCGGAATTGCAAAAAGCTAAAGAAGCTCCACCTAGACGTTTGCCTGTTTACACTCCATTCTATGGCAGTCTGGCTGCTTTAAGCATGCTTCAATCAGGAACTAATCCTCGATTTTTTCAACAGCAAACGACTCAACCTACAACTACTTCCTCACAAGATTTACCGAAACTGGAGGATCTTGAGGGAAACAGCTCGAATAGATCGTTAATAGAATAACGATATAATTACTGTGTTTCATTGGATTTTTCTCTTCAAAGTTCAATGAAACACCAAAAATTACTCTCTTTTTTGCACAAAACTCGCAATCGCACAAAAAATCACTGTATAATACACGCCAAATTTCATTCAAAACATTATGATTCTATGAAAATGGCATACTTCTGGCGTAAAGGTCTATGGGCGCTGATGAGCCTGTTTTTTGTTTTAATAGTGGCAGGTAGTCTATTTTACCTCTATCTTGAAAGCCAACTCCCCAACGTAGATTCGTTGAAAACAGTGCAATTACAAGTTCCTTTACAAATTTTCAGCAAAGAAGGGTTACTTATTCAGGAATATGGTGAAAAGAAACGAATTCCTGTTACTTATGATGAAATACCGCCCATGCTGATTCATGCTTTAATTGCCACTGAAGATCAACGCTTTTTTGAGCATCCTGGTGTGGATGTCTTAGGTCTTGGACGTGCTGCAGTTCGTATGGTTAAAACTGGAACTAAATCTCAAGGTGGTAGTACCATTACCATGCAGGTTGCACGTAATTTTTTCTTAAGCCGTAAAAAAACCTTCTTACGCAAATTTAATGAAATTATGCTTGCCATTAAAATAGATAGGGAATTGAGTAAGGAAAAAATTCTTGAACTCTACCTTAACAGAATCTATTTAGGTAATCGTGCTTATGGCGTTGGTGCGGCAGCAATGGTTTATTTTGGTAAGCCGCTTAAAGAATTAAATCTGGCAGAACTCGCTATGATTGCTGGGCTTCCTCAAGCACCTTCAACTCAAAATCCCATTGCAAATCCCTTAGCTGCCAAAAAAAGGCGCGACCATGTATTAGAGCGCTTGTTGGAAGAGCATTACATCAATGAAGAGCAATATCAAAATGCGATAAACCAACCAATTACTGCGAAGTATCATGGCACTCCTATCGAAGTGAAAGCACCGTATGTTGCTGAAATGATTCGTCAATCCTTATACGATAATTTCGGCCCTGATGCGTATACTAAAGGTTATAAAGTGTACACGACTATTGATGGAGCCTTGCAAAATACAGCTAATGATGTAGTCGAAAAAAATTTAATCTCTTATGATCACCGACATGGTTATCGAGGACCTGTTGCCACAATTGGTGAAAAGGACAGCAAATCCTTGCACTCAATTCAAAAAAACCTGGAAAAGTATCCAGAACTTAACCATCTTCTCCCGGCAGTTATTACCGAAGTCCGGGAAAATGAAGCAACAGCTACATTGCAAAGTGGCCGAACCATTCTTATCCCTTGGGCCGGTTTATCTTGGGCAAGACCAGCACTTAAAAATGGTTGGGTAGGAAAATCTCCATCCAAAGCCATGCAAGTTGTTGCTGTTGGAGATATTATTTATGTTCATTCAATAAAAGACCATTGGGAATTGGCACAAATTCCTGAAGCTGAATCAGCAATGGTAGCACTTAATCCTAAAAATGGTGCCATAGAGGTGCTCGTTGGTGGATTCAATTTCCAGAAAAGCAAATTTAACCGGGCAACTCAATCCAGCAGACAGCCAGGATCCAGCTTTAAACCTTTTGTCTATGCTGCAGCTTTAAATAACGGTTATACTCTGGCAACATTGATTAATGATGCGCCTATTGTCGTTGATGATCCAAGTCAGCCAAACTTATGGCGTCCCCATAATGTAAATCTGAAATTCAATGGACCAACACGGTTAAAACAAGCCTTAGTTCAATCTAAAAACCTAGTGTCCATACGTATCCTTGATGACATTGGTATCAATTACACCATCGATTTCCTATCTCGTTTCGGATTTAATAGGAAAGCACTTCCTAGAGGGTTATCCCTGGCATTAGGCAGTTTATCAATTAGCCCTATGGACCTGACTGCTGCTTATGCTGTTTTCGCAAATGGTGGTTATAAAGTTGAACCTTATCTCATTGATCACATTACTGATGCAGATGGCAAGATATTGTTGCAAGCCAAACCAACCGTTGTTTGTAATAACTGCGACAACAATGTGGACCATTCAACGCTGGCTCCGCGAGTAATTCCCGAAGACATTAACTTTTTAATGTATACTGCTTTAAAAGATGTGATTCAGCACGGTACTGCCCGCGCAGCTCGTGTGCTTAATCGCCAAGACATAGCAGGAAAGACCGGTACAACGAATGATCAAGTAGATGCCTGGTTTGCTGGGTTTAATCCCGATCTCGTTGTAACAGCATGGATAGGTTTTGATAATCCCAAATCCTTACATGAATATGCTGCGGGACTCGCTTTGCCTTTATGGATCGACTTTATGAAAGTTGCATTGAAAGGAAAACCTGAAAGTGAAATGAGACAACCAGAAGATGTAGTCGCAGTTCGCATTGATCCCAATAGCGGTTTATTGGCGCGTCCTAATCAGGCAAATGGCATCATCGAGTATTTTCGTAATAAAGAAGTTCCAGCAGAAGAAGATCCAACTCCAGTCTTTAATGCAAGCAATGATCCACAGCAACTACCCGCTGTTGAGGATAGTTTGTTTTAAATTAATGTAGCCTGGGTGAAGGCGAAGCCGTAACCCGGGAAATACGCCAGGGCTACGCTTCACCTAAGCTACAAGGCTAGGTAACCAGGCCTTTAATCTTTCATTAATAATCTTTAAGAGTAATTGAATTTGCAGCTTTGTTTATACGCTGAGTTGAACGATTAATAAAAAATTTGATTAAATAACCTGGTGCAATTTTCATAAGCTGTCCGAGTAACCAGGAAAGAAAATTACTCTTCTCTTGCGAGCGCATTACTTGGGCAGCCTTAACCCCTAATTCCTGATTGAGCTTAACAAAAGGACGCATTTTATTTTCATAATTTTGCAACGCAAGCTGATAGTTACCTTTTGCTGCAGCCAACTCTCCAGCAAGAATGTAAGCACCAATGATAGCCAAACTACTGCCCTGACCCGACATCGGTGAAGCACAATAAGCTGCATCTCCCAACAAAACTACCCTACCTTGTGACCAATGGTCCATATGGATCTGGGCTGCTGCATCAAAATAAAAATCAGGTGAGTCAGGCATCATTTCCAGAAATTTAGGAATTTCCCAGCCAATCCCTTCATAAACAGTCCTAAGCACTTGGTGCTGCTGTTTTACATTATGAAGATCGACCTTCTCTGGAGAAATAAATCCAAAGCATGCTTTGGCTTGAGGCTCTCCTGAGGCGCTCCAAACTGATGCAACTCTGCCTAACTCCGAGTATTGCATTTCTACACGATCCAAATTTAAATAATTGGGAACAGTAAATACGCAGAGATATAAACCTAGCTCCTGAGAAAAAAGTGATTCTTCACCAAATACAAGTTGTCTTACATTTGAATGAAGCCCATCAGCGCCAATAACCAGGTCGAATTCTCGAGCTTTATTATTTTGAAACTTAACTTCTAAATAATCAGGAAATTGAGATATCTCTGAAATGTAATCACCAAAAATAAATTCTGCATCAAGAACCTGATCCATGAGAATCTGACACAAAGCACCACGAATAATTTCCACATCATCGCCAACTCGATGTCCAAACTCATTCCCACTCATTTCATGAATTACTTTCCCATTTCTATCGACCAGCAATGCACCTTGCATATCCGTACTTTCTGCTACAACAGCTTCATAAATACCCATTCGTCGCAGAACATGTAGCGCTGCTCCGCGAGCATCGATTTTATAACCTCCAGTGAGCAATGCTGGAGCACGTTCAACGATTGTAATTGTAAAACCATAGCGTTTTAACCAATACGCAACAGTCAATCCTGCTACACCTGCTCCGGAAATAAGTACTCTCATAATCAACCCGCATAGGAAAGTAAATCTAAGTTCTTATAAATATATCTTAGCAGTATATAAGGAAATTATAGTGTAGCCTAGGTGAAGCGCAGCGAAGCCCAGGTTTACTCAATAAGCGAACTTCTCAAATCCCGGGTTAAGGCTTTGCCTTCACCCAGGCTACAATTTTTAGAAGAGTAAATCAGACAACAATAAAGTTTATCGACCAGCCAATGCGATTGCGGCAGGTGTATACTCATAGCCTAAATCACGAGCAACTGCATCAAAAGTGATTTTACCTTGATGAACATTTAAGCCATTAAGTAAATGCTTATCATTCAATAAAGCCAACTTCACACCTTTAGTTACAATGCTTAAAACAAAAGGTAAGGTTGCATTATTCAAAGCAAAGGTTGATGTTCTTGGCACGGCACCTGGCATATTTGCAACACAATAATGCACCACATTATCGACAACATAGGTGGGTTCTTGATGTGTTGTGGGTCGGCTTGTTTCGAAACATCCACCTTGGTCAATAGCTACATCCACCAGTACCGAACCAGGTCGCATTGATTTAAGCATGGCACGAGTCATCAATTTGGGCGCTGCTGCCCCAGGTACTAATACCGCACCAATCACTAAATCAGCACTGGTTGTATATTTTTCTACGGCATCCGCAGTAGAGTAAACGGTATTGATCTTAGAGCCAAATTGGAAATCCAACTCGTTTAACCGTTGTAAGGAGCGATCAAGAACTGTCACTCGAGCTTCCATACCCATTGCCATACGTACGGCATTAGTACCAACTACGCCTCCACCAATGACTACGACATTTGCTGCAGCTACTCCAGGAACACCACCGAGTAAAACGCCACTACCGCCTTGAGCCATCTCTAAGCAATGCGCTCCTGCCTGAATGGACATACGTCCAGCAACTTGTGACATAGGCGCCAATAAGGGCAAACCACCATTATCTTCAGTTACTGTTTCATAAGCTATAGCAGTAACTCCAGACTCTTTAAGCATACGAGCTTGGTGAGGATCTGGGGCCAAATGCAAATAGGTAAACAAAGTTTGGCCTTCGCGAAGACGCTTGCACTCAATAGGTTGTGGTTCTTTTACTTTTACAATGAGTTCAGCTCTAGAAAATACCTCATCCGCGCTATCAACAACCTCTGCTCCTGCATGTCGATAATCATCATCAGAAATTCCGATTCCTAATCCAGCACCCTTCTCTACTATAGCAGAGCTACCTACACGTATAATTTCCCTAATACTAGAAGGAACAAGACCTACACGATTTTCTTGAGGTTTAATTTCTTTTGGAACACCTACTAACATACTTTCTCCCCTCTAACGGTTTTTTAATTGTGCGATTAACTGTGGCACAAGTTCAAATAAATCACCAACCAAACCATAGTCAGCAATTTGAAAAATAGGGGCATCTTCATCCTTATTAATTGCAACAATAATTTTGGAGTCTTTCATCCCTGCCAAATGCTGTACCGCTCCAGAAATTCCCACAGCAATATAAAGCATTGGTGCAACTATCCTTCCGGTTTGCCCCACCTGATAATCATTAGGAACAAACCCGGCATCTACAGCAGCACGGGATGCTCCTACAGCAGCACCAAGTACATCAGCTAATTCTTCGATCAACTTAAACTTCTCGGCACTTTGAAGTCCTCTTCCCCCTGAGACAACAATTTTAGCGCTTCCTAGATCAGGGCGTTCAGACTTACTTAACTCATGTTTAACAAATTGACTATTTTTTGCAATAATCTCTTTATCGATTTGTTCAATGCAGCAACTAGCCTGGTTTGTAGTTACTGGATTAAAAGCAGTTACTCTAATCGTTAAAACCTTTATTGGATCAAGGACTCGCACAGTCTCTATCGCATTACCTGCATATATTGGATGTTCGAAGGTATCTTTATCGATAATCTTACTCACATCAGAAACTTGTGACACATCCAATTGTGCTGCAACACGTGGTGCGATATTTTTACCAAAAGTACTTGCAGGCACTAATATGGCTTTAAATGAATGTGCAAATGAAAGAACTAAATCACTTATTTGCTCTGCCAATGGATGTTCATAACACGGTTTATCAATGCACCAAACAGCATGCGCTCCTGCAAGAGTTGCGGCTTGTTCTGCTACCGCTTTGCATTGATGTCCTATAACGAGTAAAGTCGGTTCGCCGCCCAGCTCCAATGCCGCAGCTAGAACATTACGAGTAGATGGATGTAATGTTTGATTATCATGTTCAACGAGTACTAAAGTGCTCATCACGTTCCCCTTATCAAAGCACTTTGGCTTCATGCTGTAATTTATTCAATAACTCAGCCACTGATTCAACTTTTACTCCAGCACTGCGAGCATCAGGTTCCGTGACTTTTAATACCTCAACGTGTTTTTTAAGTGACAGCCCTAGACTATCCAATTCCAAGTTTTCCAAGGGTTTCTTTTTTGCTTTCATAATATTGGGAAGGCTAGCGTATCGTGGTTCATTCAAACGCAAGTCCGTGCTGACTACTGCTGGCAAGTGCACGCTAATTGTTTCAAGTCCCCCATCAATTTCCCGGGTTACCTGAAGGTGGTCGCCGCTTGCTTCGATTTTGGAGGCATACATTGCCTGGGGCCAGTTTAATAAAGAGGCCAACATTTGGGGGGTCTGATTATTATCGCCATCAATGGCTTGCTTACCCATCAATACTAAATCTGGCTTTTCATCATCGATAATTTTTTTTAATATTTTTGCGATATTAAGGCTTTCTAATGAATCTTGGGTGCGAATCAAAATTGCTCTATCTGCTCCTAAAGCCAAAGCATGTCGCAAGGTTTCCTGTGAATTTTCACCACCAATGCTTACTACTACCACTTCTGTAGCCCAATTTTTTTCGCGTAAACGTAATGCTTCTTCTACGGCAATTTCATCAAATGGATTCATTGCCATTTTAATATTTTGTGTTTCAACTCCGGAATGGTCCGACTTGACCCGAATTTTGACATAAGGGTCGATTACACGCTTCACTGCCACGAGAACTTTCATAATTCCTCACTGGATAATCAAAACTAACGCATCTTGCCAGAGATACCCTGCCAAATTCAAGGGGTATTTCTATTTTACCCTGAATTTGACAATGGTAAAGGCCATGAATATAACGCCTAAAATTTAGGCATAAAACGAGATACCTGGCTTTAAACTTCTGTTAGGTAGTAGGACATCCTACTACAACAAGCTGCATCCCAGAGTCATCTTTTAGCAGACTAATTACACGTTCAGCACGGTCAACTGCCAAAGCAGTTTTTCCTCCTGGAGTGTAAACACTGGGATCTTTTTTAACTAATTCTAATGCCTTAGAAGCTTTTGCAACTTTTTCTTCGACTTTCAATTCATCGTCTTTATCAATTACACGCATTCTAAGCAAAAATGCATCTAATGCCCGATGTTTTCCTCCCCCTGCCCTCCAGTTTCTAAAAAATTGCTGTTCTAATAATCCGAGGCAGGATTCAATTGGCGCTGCAATCATTTTTAATTCTGGCGTTTTAAAATTATCACTGGTACTTTGGTTCTGACTTGCAAGAATCAATTCACGGCATAAATTTTCATCTGCTGTAGAGTCGCCAGATTTCTCCTCTGAAGGGGCACAAAGTAATGGTGTCAAAAGTGTAGAGCCTATTTGCAAGCTCATCTCATAGCACTGACGAGATGCCCAAAAGGTCATTTCAAGTAACCGAACTAATAAGGTAGTTGTGGTCGTGGCAGAAACTATAGTGATTTTTTGCAAGGTATTACCGAGCTTTTGCAACTCCGTTGAATTGCCGCCTGCCATAAATTGGCCACTCTTTAATAAAGCAAAATAAAGCGCATAAACAGCAAATAGTTCTTCAGCAAAAACAAAAGTACTGAAACTAATAAAAATCATTGGAAGAAATGAAATTAAAGCACGGATCCCCTTTGGCTTTATTTTCCCTACTTCATCAAAATATCCGCTGGATTGATCAAGTAACCCCATAAGACTCGCATAGAAATGACGCTCGGTAAATGTTCTGGAAGTATGTTTTAAGTTTTCCAACCATTTTTTAAGATCTTCTCGCGTAGTAATCTCATCAAATTTAATCGGTTTAAAATCCTGAGGCGAAGTTAACTTCCCATAGCAAAGCGATAATGTTTTAAAACAAGCCCCATCATTGCGATTTTCAGACAGATTGTTCTCAATCCATTTTGCTTCTGGAATGAAATTATTAATAAGGTCCGGATGAAAATTTAAAGATAAATTTTTATAATTTTTTTTTATTTTTGTTTTATCTGGACCATCTTGAAGCAACAATTTATTAATTAATTTGATAAAGTCAGCGTCCAGTCGTAACAGAGCCTCCTTGTTCAAATCACTTATATAACACTCTTTTTCTTTATCGTAACTGGCATAGATGCTAACCAGAGTTTTTAATTCAGTCTCTATAGTCATAACCTCTCCCTAGATTGGCTATTTAGGATCGATACTGCTAAAACTCGTTAACTTTCTGAAATCCTAGTTATCGCATAGTACAATCCATTTTATTGAACCAATTCTTCCGTTTAAAATATTCCGTAAAAAAGCCAACAACCAACAGACTAATATAAAATGCACTCATCACATCACTCAAGTAGTGGAAATATAACAAAATTCTTGAGGCAGCAACCAAAAGAGCAACAACAAGGAACAGATAAAAATATCGAGGAAAAAGCACCCCTAATCCTGCTGCTAAACTAATAACCGTTGTCGTATGTCCTGAAGGTAAAGACCAATAATTTGAACTCAACTTAAACCAATAAAATCCAAATTCATTACTAGAAAATAACAATTCAGGGCGAGCACGACTCAACGCCACTTTCAAAATCAAACAAACCAAATTGGCTAAAAGGACACAACCCAGTAAATACCAAGATCGGGTTTCATAAACAGTATTAACCTGAATGTATCGAAAATACAATCCAGCAATAAAAAACAAAACGCTATAAGCGGCCCATTTTCCCAAAGCAGTCAATACGACTAAAAAGGGAATATTGACTCTAAGATCCAACAGGTAAAAATAAGTTGCCAAAGGCTGGTCTACAAAATAATAGACTAAAATAACCAAAAATGCATAGGGAATAATAACCCAAGGTTTTTTCATAAAATTAAATAACTTTTCAAATTGCGACATCAATCAATCCTTATTTTTCACGTAAGTACCATGGAATAGTAATAACAATCACATTGGGATCTCGCTTTAAAAACAGTAAAGCGCGTAATCCAGTGGCATGAATATTGTGTAACAAGTACTCATACCATTTAGGTTCTACTAACTCGGGTATAATAAGAGCAATCAGCCTATCTTTCCTCTCTTTTCTTACTTTATCCACAAAATTTAATATTGGCTTATAAATACGTCTATAGGGTGATTTAATAATTTCTAACTTAGGGAGGCCTTTATCTGATTTTTTGGCTGGCATTTCAATCAGTTCATGCCAAAGTTGTTGCAAACGCTCAACATCTTCATATTCTGCATCAATAAAAACTGCGGTAATATCATCTGAGAGCAACATCCCAAATTGAATCGCTCTTTCTGCGATTAAATCCAAACCATGTATTGGAATAATGACTATAGGGTCTTTTAGAGATCGAGGATGTATTTTTATTGGATTTTCGATTTCACGAGCAATTTTATTATAATGACGTTTAATATGATACATCAAAAATGCCAATGTAGGCGCAAGAACAACAATTATCCAGGCACCTTCTATAAATTTTGTGATAATTATGATAAAAAGTGCGATTGCAGTGATCAAAGCACCCAGAGCATTGATTACTAATTTATATCGAACTTGCCGATTTTCTTTGCGCAACCAATGCACTACCATACCCATCTGCGAAAAAAGAAAAGCACTAAATGCTCCCACAGCAAATAATGGAATTAGATTATGTGTAATTCCTTTAAAAGCAATTAGAATGAGAGCAGAAAAAATTGCCAAAATAATAATTCCTGCTGAAAAAACCAGGCGCCTCCCTCGCTCAGCAAAAAAATAAGGCAAATAATTATCTTCAGCAAGGAACCGGCATACCCTCGGAAAAGCTGAAAAACTGGTTTGTGCCGAGTAGGCAAGAACAGTAAAAATACTGACAATCGAAATATAGTAAAAAACGCCCTTTCCCGTAGACGCTTCAACGAGTTGTGACAGTATGGTTTGATAGCCCGGCTGCTTTTGATCCATAGCTAGAATATGATAAGCCGGGCAAAGATAACCAATGAGAATTAAAAATAGAGCAAGCGTGCCAACAATTATCGTCAATGTCCACTGCGCATTTTTAACTGGTGGTTTGCGAAATAAAGATACTGCATTACTGACCGCCTCTACTCCGGTCATCGCGGTTAAACCATTAGCAAAAGCAGTTAATAGTATCCAAAATGTTAACGTTTCGACTGAACTTGCTTGAGTTTGTGTTAGGTCATTTAGAGGTTGTGGATGCCCACCACTACTCCAGACATCTACTAATCCAACACACAGAGAAATGAGCATACACAATATAAAAATAATTACTGGGATTACAAAAAGTGTTCCTGTTTCACGAATTCCTCGCAAATTAATTACCGTGAGCATGAATAAGATCACCAGGCATAATATAAGTGTGTAGGGCTGTAATGCAGGAATTGCCGATACTATAGCGCCGACGCCCGCTGATATACCTACAGTAACATTCAATAAATAATCCAGTATTAATGAAATTGCCGCACCTACACCATATTTTCTACCTAAATTATCACTAGCAACAATGTAAGCTCCTCCTCCCTGTGGATATGCTGCAATTACTTGCATATAAGAAAAATACAAAAATATAAGAACAAGAACGACTAAGAGTGAAACAGTAAAAAAAGAATGCAACCCGATGATTCCCACTGGCAACAGCACTGTGAGTGCTGCTTCTGGCCCATAAGCTGTCGAGGACAAAGCATCTAATCCAAGTGCAGGAACCCCAGTTAATACCGACAATTCTTGTTTCTTCTTGGACTTTAAAGTAAGAGGCTTTCCTAAAATTTTATCTATTAATGACATCCCTATGACCTCTGAAATTTTTAACCTATTGTAACCATTCAATAAATCTTAATAAAGTCATCTTCATCATAGAAATTCATTGAAAATTAACTGTCTAAGTATCCATTGCAAATCACTCATATTGTTGACACTCAATCCAAAAAGTATAACAATTCAACATCTATTCTTAGCTACAGGAAAGAATTAGCATGGATTTAATAAAATGTTCCATTAGGTCAATACAAGCGCTTATTTGCACTGCACTGGTAATTAAGGGAGCTTATGCTCAGGATATTACAGTTGTTGGCACTCTGAAACAGACATTAACGCAAGCGCCCGCAAATTTGTCGCGTAATAGTCTTGCGAACGATGAAAAGAGTATTCAATTACTGCAAGTACATCTTTCCGACGAAGCAAAAAACCTTCTGACCCACCGTGCCCAAGATGCTTTAGCACATACTCACCAGTTTGCTTATGCTTCCTCAAATAAAGAAACCTTATCGATCCCTAATCATATTGAATTAGGGATGAATAAGGTACCAGTCTTAGATCAAGGAATACATGGAACCTGTGTCACTTTTGCAGTAACTGCTGCGCTTGATGCTACTATGACTAAAGGTGATTATATTAGTCAGTTGTGCAATTTACAGTTGGGTAGCTATATGGAAAAGCACGGTTACGGTTTAAGCGGCTGGGATGGAAGTTATGCGAGTTATGTCATTGAACAGATGGAACAGTATGGAATAGTTAATAAAGTAAAACAACTGAAATTCGGTTGTGGCGGCATGAAATACTATCCAACATACACCGATCATGATCCCGAATCTTTTATGGATCCTGAACAATTTAGTGCGCTAAGTGAATCCATCTTTGGTAAAGAGGTCAATTGGTCTGATGTATTTCAAAAAACTGATCCAGGAAAGAACTTAAATGATGTCAAACAAGCTCTATCTGCAGGTGACCGATTGGTTTTTGCTGTACTTCTCCCACGTACCGATTTAGGTACTGTAGGAGCAGTCGGCAAATATAAAACATGGATATATAAAGATACCTGGGTTTTAACACCAGAAATAATTGCAGATGTTGATTATGTCGAAGCTGCCCATGAAATGGTCATTACTGGGTACGATGATAATGCAGTTGCGGTGGATAATCACGGTGTGAAGCATAAAGGATTATTGTTCTTAAGAAACTCTTGGGGCACCTCTGTTGGGGATGACGGTGAATTCTATATGTCCTATGATTATTTTAAATTATTAACCTTTGATATAACCCGGTTTTCTCGAGCTTCGATATAGCAGCCTAGAAATCTTTCAAAAAGTAGCCTTCACCCTGGCTACTTTTTAAAACTTCAGCTGCAGACGATAAAAATCGACGGCATTTGTCAATAAAATTTTATTTGCCATACGGTCATCGAAGACATCCAAAATAAGGGTAATATCATTTTTTTTAAAAGGTTGCGGGGCTCGTGTTGAGGGAAGATCGGTACCAAACATCAATGCATCCGGATTAAGCGATGCAATTGTTTTTAGGGCGCTTGCGACATCAAAATCAACTCGGCCAAACCCGGATGCTTTAACTTTGATCCCTTGTTCAACGAGCTTAAATAAAACTGGAAGTCCGCTTTTTGATAGTCCCAGGTGGTCTATGCTGACTGCAGGTAAACTGAGTAGCAAATCAGATAATTCCGCGAGCTCAGAAGAATCGACATACAATTCTACATGCCACTTGGCAATCTCATAAACTCGATGTGCCATATCAGCTAAATGCTCAATTTTTTCTGAACCACCACGCTTCAGATTAAATCGAATACCGCGAATTCCTTGCTCATTTAATTCAATAATTTGTTCGTTATTTGCTGTAGCCGGTAACTGAGTTACTCCAACAAAATTTGGACCCAAGGCATGTAACGCATTGACCAAATAGGTTTGATCAAATGCTTGAAAAGATCCCGATACCACTGCTCCACCAATAATGTGCAGTGGTTTTGCAATTTTTAGGTAATCGACAACCGTAAACTCATCAGGTAAATAAGACTGATTTGCAAGCAACGGAAAGCGGTAATCAATAATATGTAAATGCGCATCAAATAGATTCATCATTTATGTCCCTACTTATATATATTTCCCTGTACTGCACCCAGGCTACGCAAAACGGTTAATATGCATCTCTTCCTCGACTGGCACATAAGATTGCTGCTTTGCTTTTTCGGTAAAGAATCGAGGCGTTTTAGAATCCGAGCGTAGACACTTCAACGTATCTTCCTTGACTGATTCCATCAAGGTTGGGGTATCCCTATATCCACCGAGACAATACCTTTGCCATTGACCATCCAATTCCATTTCAATAAAACAATGATCCGGATTAACATCAATAGATACAGGAATCTCCGGATATAAACGACTCATTTCTTCCTTAAAAGCAATCGCTCTTAAACGGCAACTTGCAACACCTAACTTTCTTGCCTCATCAAGATATTCCCTACCATTATGAACGGTGACTCCAATGGTGTTACGTAATTCTCCACGGTCTCTACCAAACTTAAAATATTTCATTAATAAACGATGTATTTCTTGATGTTCAGGTAGAGTAGTTAATGTGCTAAATACAGGATGTGCTCTATAGTTTTTGGGCATGCGTAACAACAAATTGACAAAAGCATCTCGAGGCTCTGTAGTAGGTTTAAGTAAGCGAATATAATACAAATGATTTTTTTTAGAGTACTTTATTTCGAAATCATCCTTTTTTAATCCACTTATTGCGATGTCCAACAAAGTTTCACCAGGATGCAAGGAAGGGAGAGCTTGCCAATTTCCTGTCAAACTTAATCTCTTTTTTCCTTTAAAAAGGACACAATCTGACTCCTCTTTCCTTTTTTCAATGAGTTCTTCTGTTATTCCCTCAGCATGAAACTTATAGCGACATTCAACCAGGTTTTCCGTAGCATTCATGCCCGCTAATTCAAAATATTGAAATGGAGAGGATGGGTTTTCATGAAGGACCAGGTCAGAATAAACTTCGTCACGATAATACTTAGTTGGTGGTGTAAAAGTCAGGGAATCAACAGGTTTGAATATGGGTTTTCTATATTGTGGTTGAGCGGCAAAAGCTTTTGTATCCATACCGCTTTGATACGTTTTTTGTTTTGTTTCTTTCTGGCCAATAATCCGTTTTTTTAGGCTTTGCAACTCCAATTGTTCACTTTCACTATATAAAGGATTTGCTATTTCAACTTCGAGAATAGCTTGTTTTGTTTGATTTAAATGATACTCATCCAATTTGGGCGAGAATATCGGTGCTACCTCATTAAGCCGTGTTTCCATGGATTGATGGTCATCTGCTAATTCTTGGCAGACTTTATAATCAAGGAAATGTATCTGTTGTGCATCCAATTGTTGACGTTGTGCTTGCTCAAGTACTGAGGCACGCGTTGCAGGTTTTAATTTAGAAGCCAACAAATCATCAAAATTCTCCCCATTAATAACACTTTTTATAGACTCTTTTTTCATTTGAACTAATTGTCCATTTTCCCAGGTATATAACGCATGCCCTACACCAAGCAATTCAAGCATATGCTTTAACATCAACTCACGTTTACTTATTGACCAACTGGAAAATGACCAATCAGAAAAAATATAAATTTGTCCGGTAGGTACCGGTACAAAATCTTCAACTACGTCTTCTTGAGCCTCTTTCTGAACAACGGGTTTACTCTTTAGCTTCTCTGTTGCTTCGCGGATATCCCCATCAAAAATACCCTGGGTACGAGCAAATGCTCTCACATTGGCATAAGAAGTTGATGGAAACCATTCGCCCAAGAACCCTGTTTTTCTTTGCAATGTGGGAAGTAACGTTGCAATAAGCTTTAAAGCCTCATCTACCTGCAATTCAACAGGATAGTCTTGGTACTTGGGATCACGAAAAGGCGAAAGAAGCCTTTTCAAATCAAATGCTTTTTTTCTATCTTTTTGAGTGATCCACCATTTAGACTCAATGCGTTGAATTTCCTGATCTACCACTGCTAATAAGGTACTCATCAATTCTTTGCCCGATGCAGGTAAAATTTGTAATTTAAATGGGGGTAGTTTTTGTGCAGCAACCATTGCTTCAAAATCATCGAATTGCTCCTGATTCACAGCAACTTCTTTTGTTGCCTCGCGAAGCCCTGCCTCTAAAGATTTGGGTAGGACGTGTCTGCCTCTCTTTACCAGATCAGGATTAACCTGATTTAAAACTTGCATCACATTTTGAGAGCAAAAAGTTTCATCAGAAGGAGAACGCTTTTCTCTATCTTTTTTATCTTGCTTATTTGACCATTGGAAAAAGGATTTGAGCACAGCCCAGAAGCTGGTGCGGCTTTTTCCTTGTGCATGTAATTTTTTAGTGACATTAACTTGTTCCCTGTATGCATCAAGGAATTGTTGTCTTTGTTTGCTGTCAGTATGTTTAAACACCAACAAACTTGAATTAACTGCAGGAAGGGTTTCTGCTTGTCCTGAAGCACGCCAGAAAGCAACCAATAATTGGATTAATCTTTCTTTATTCTCATTGGCTGCAACAAGGAATTGTTTAATGAGATCTTCTGCCTCCTCATTTCCCGTTATTTGGGAAGCCCAAAGTTTCATCCATTGCATGCCACCTTCAAGTGTTTTCTTTATTTGAACTGAAGTGAATTCTTTGCTGCAATAATTAAGTAGCAGAACGGTTAATTCCTCTATATTTTTCCCTTGAAGATTTTCAATAAATACATGTGGTGGCGAAGAAAGTTGCCGCTCATAATTGTGGCAGATGATGCCTTGTTCATTCTTGCCAGTACAAACAAAAACTGTAACAACTTCCAAATGTCCATGTTTGTTGCCAGCAGTTGTGAGTGATTGAGCGGCCTGTTTTAAGCGTACGAAAGGTTTGCGGCTACTTGAGACAACGAGAACAATATCGCCTGGATCAATAGCACAATCCTTCATCAGTAACATGCCGCTCTCCTACATTTAATTACCAGTGGCCGTGATGGTAGCCACCAGAGCCATAAGATGTTACGGTTGCATGAGGATGGCCATGGTGATGACCACTATCAGCGCATGTTACCAAGGTTTCACTCGTTAAGACTAATGATGATAGAATAACTAATTCATCATCTCCTCCTGCTTGTTCTATTCCTTTAGCTATTTCATCAATTTTACTGGGTTCGAAATCCAGCTCTTTAAGTCGGGATGCAAGATCTCCTGGCTTAGAAAAAGTGAATATACCGAGTTCAGCTGCATGCTCTCTCAACATAGATACAAAAGACTCTTTTTTTGCTTGTAAGGCTGATGAACCAGGTGATGTTTTTTGGATCAACTTATATCGTTTAATAACATCATCAACATATTGGACTGCATCTTGATTATCTCTAAGAGACTCACCTTTGCTTTTTTCAAGCAACGCATCATATCGAGATACTAAATCGTTTATTTTTCCTAATGCCTCTTTGAGTTCGGGCTTTAATTTATTTAATATTGGCATTTTGTCTCCTAGACTAGTTAATTTTCGGGCAAAATATATCATGCATAGACCAACCAATCAACTTTCTGGTTCCAATTTAATCAAAAGATAAGGTGCTGATTTGAAGATAAAAATTAAATACATCCATAAATAAGAAAAAGGACTTTTAACTTCTTTTTACTTGTTATTGGAAGCAACTATTCGCTAGAATCAGAATACATTTCTCACTGCTCAGTTTTTTAATGATAGAATTTACCTTGATCCAAAAAATATGTATTTGGGCTATTCCCATTTTACTTGCCATTACTCTGCACGAGGCAGCTCATGCTTTTGTTGCATATCGATGTGGCGATACGACGGCAAAAATGTTGGGTCGATTAAGCTTGAATCCTATTCGTCATGTGGATCCAATCGGTACCATAGTCATGCCTTTACTCATTGGTGTGTTAACCCAATTTAATTTTGTTATAGGTTATGCAAAACCTGTCCCAATTAACGCGAACCAATTTCACCATCCTCGGCGCGACATGATCCTGGTTACTCTTGCCGGGCCATTTGCCAATCTTTTCATGGCATTTTTATGGGCTGCTTGCGACAAGCTCGCGCTCATGCTCAACCCGCGCACATCGATGGCTGTACTTTTTCTTTATGCTACATCCCAGGCAGGAATATTTATTAATTTGATTTTAGCTGCATTAAATTTACTTCCTATCCCACCTTTGGATGGTAGTCGAGTAGTGAGTAGCCTTTTACCTCCCAGGCAAGCTATCGCTTATGCTAAAATAGAACCTTATGGTTTTTTTATCCTCATTCTTTTAGTGTTTACCGGAGTTTTAGGCATGATATTAACCCCGATAATTAATCTGGGACTCATCGCACTCAGTGCCATTTTTAGAATATGAACACCAGCGACTTAACCTCTCAAAAGGTCACTCTTTGAGATGGGAGTAAATATTAACTATGAATATTCTTGCTGATGCCTCTCTGCCAGGATTAGAGCAGGCTTTCCCCAAGCCCTTTCACCTAACGATGTATCATCATCCCGATGAAATCGCAGGGTTACTTTCTGGACAAGAGGTTCTTCTTTGCCGTGCTAATCTAAAAGTAAATCAATTTTTATTAAAAAATCATTGTTTGCGCTACGTTGCTACTGCAAGCAGCGGAACTGATCATCTTGATAGCACCTGGCTCAACTCTCAAAACATTCAAATTATTGATGCAAAAGGCGCCAATGCTCGAGCTGTTGCTGATTATGTCGTTGCCTGTCTTGCTTTTCTGGAGCAACAACAACGTGTTCTTGGAAATAAAGCAGGCATTATTGGCTTGGGGAAAGTAGGAACTCAAATTGCTGCACGTTTGCAAGCAGTTGGTTTTGAACTCTTAACTTACGATCCACTCAAAGCAGAACGTGAGTCCACTTTTGAAAGTTGTACTATCGAGGAATTATATTCAGTTGATCTACTGTGCATTCATGCTGAATTACATAATAGCTCCCCCTACCCTAGTGCCAATTTGGTCAATCAGGATTTCCTTGATCGATTAAAATCAGGATGTGTCATTGTTAATGCCGCTCGCGGTGGAATTGTCAATGAGGAAGCACTTCTCCATTCATCAAAACCGCTAATCTATTGCACCGATGTGTATCTTAATGAGCCGGATATTGATCCACGTATTATCGATCAATCCACAATATGCACCCCTCATATTGCAGGCCATAGTCTTGAGGCAAAATACACTGCGGTTGCGATGGTAAGCTCCGCTTTGCACCAAATTGCTGGCCTGGCTCCCCCTCAATTTGCAGCACCTGCATTGCCCAATGACTTGAGCTTGGAAAAAGACAAATTATGGCATGAGTTTATCTTAAAAATTTATAATCCTCTTGAAGAAACATTACTCTTAAAGCATGCTTCAGATAAGAAAGCGGCTTTCTTAAATTTGCGTAAAAACCATCAAACACGTCATGATTTTTCTCAGTATTCAAAAGACTCAACTTTGAACTATAAAACTAAATTATTATTGGGTATGTAAGAAATAAGACAACCCAATGGTTACATAATAAATACGATTAAATCTAAAATTGTTCATTGTAAATTAGTAAATCAAATGATACTCTTTTTCCGATTTTTACAAAAAAAACAAAGGAGTATGTAAATGTCTTTAGGAGTAAAATTATCTACCTTTACAGCAGCATTGGTTCTTGCTGGTTCTGCCTTCGCCAATAATCCTTGTCCCGAGTTGAGTGATCTTCGAGCAGAGGGAATCTCTGAAGTTCAAGAGATTGGTAACAACTATTTCATTGGTATGTCTATCAGTCGATTCAATTTAGCTACCTGGGGCTTTGCTATAGGACCAGTGAAAGCAGATACAGAAGATGATGCATTAGATGTTACAAATGGAATTTTAAATAGCATGGCTACTCCTGGATTTCCTTTGGAACTGGATCATGACACATTGATTTGTTTGTATGACACCGGCAATCCTTATGTTTATTCTATTGCAGTTAGAGATTACGCAATTAGCCCAATGAAATTAAAACAATACTTGCTCAAAGCTCATAAGTAAAAATAGATATTTACCCCGGTCTGGATAAAAAGAGTCCAGACCAGGCTCAACTTGGAATAAATAGATTTAACAAGGAGTATATTATGTCTTTAAAAACCAAATTAATTTCTTTTGCAGCTGCGATGGTTCTTACAGGATCTGCTTTTGCAGATGAACCAGTCTGTCCTAAACTGAGTGATATTCAAGCTGTAGGCATCACAATGGCTTCTCAACTGGCTTACAATTATTATATTGGTTATACAGTCAATAACTACAATACCTCTTCCAGCTGGGGATTCGCTATTGGACCAGTAGAAGCTGACTCTGAAGAAGAGACAATCGATATAACCAATGATATTTTAGCTGATTTAACCGCCCCAGGGATTCCTGAATCAGGTAAAGACGATGAAGATTTAGTTTGTATCTATGAGACAGGTGATCCGAATTTATTTGCAGTAGCAATCAAAGGCTATGAAGAAATGTCACCGATGAAGTTCAAACGATATATACATAAATAGGATGTAACCCGGGTGAAGCACCTGAATCTTCTGCACAATTCACCGAAAAGCCACATTTGGCACATCCTGGGTGAAAATGGTTCTCAAAAATGCTCCATAATCTTCTATGCTGCGCTTTTTGAGAAACCATTTTCACCCAACCTGTACTCAAGTCTGGCTTTTCCCCAAGATTCTTAACGTGTGACTAAGAGACAGGAAAGCCCGGGTTCCGCTACGCTGCACCCAGACTACACCATTACACTCCAGTTACTTCTGGATTAATTTTTTCACTACATCCTGATCTGAAAAAGTATGTTTTATCGTGCCAATTTGTTGATAAGCTTCGTGTCCTTTGCCTGCAATTAAAATAACGTCATGTTCATCGGCTTTATTTAAAGCATAAGCAATTGCTTCTTCACGATTAACAAGTTGAATGACATTAGATGAATTTGAAATACCATGTGCTATTTCATCAACAATCATCTGTGGATCTTCTGTACGTGGATTATCACTAGTAATGACGATTTGATCAGCAAGTTTACTGGCAACCTTTCCCATCACCGGTCTCTTGGTCTTATCCCTATCTCCACCACAACCAAATACTACCCATAGTCGTCCTTTTTTTAATTGATTTAAAGTAATTAAAGCATTCTCCAGAGCATCAGGAGTATGTGCATAATCAACAAGCACATAGGGCGCATTGGCAACAATTTCCATGCGCCCAGGAGCTGCTTTTAATTGAGTCATCACTTCGACAACCTGCGCGGGTGCATAATCAGAAGCCAATAAACTACTAAATATGGCCAAGCTATTATAAATATTAAATTGGCCTAGGGACTTTATCCTGAATTGATGCTGTCCCCAAGGAGAATGCACTTCAATTTCCGTACCTTTTATATCCATAACCCAATTTACAGCTTTCACATCACAATCTTGATGTATCCCATAAGTTAACTTTTTAACATGGGATTTAACGGCAGCAGACATTATTTTTTGATACGCATCGTCTTGGTTAATTATTGCCCATTGTAATGATTCTCTAGCAAATAATAATGCCTTGGCAATCGCATAATTTTCCATGTTGAGATGATAATCCAGATGATCAAGCGTTAGATTCGTAAATACAGCCTGCTTAAACGCAACAGCATCTACTCGATGTTGTGCCAGTGCATGCGAGGACACTTCCATACATACTTGTCTCAGACCCTGATTTTTATAGTGATGTAATAGCTTTTGTAAATAAAGTGAGTCAGGAGTTGTATTATCCAGTAATTGGAGTTTATCTACATTGCCTTGACCAATAGTGCCTATGTATGCTGCTCCCTGCCCTAATAAATGATGAGCCTGAGCTAATTGATAAGCAATCGTTGTTTTACCATTGGTTCCAGTTACTCCAGTGACACTTAAAAAACGACCAGGATCGTCATAAAACTGTTGTGCAATTGATGCAAGTCGGGTCGCTAGGTCAGGAACAGGAACACAAGGAATTGATTCAGGTAATACACAATTCTTGGGAAAATGGAGAGGATCATAGGCAACAGCAACTGCACCTGCAGAAACAGCCTTATTTATAAATAAACGACCATCAGTTGCTGCACCGGCATAAGCTACAAACAAATCTCCTGGCTGAATACGACGACTGTCATTTTCTAAACCGGTAATAGTGCAATCTGAATTAATGTGCTGCATCCATGGTTTCAATAGTTGTGAGAGTTTCATCACTGTGGTTCCTAATAAATTCTAAAAGTAGCCTGGGTGAAGCGCAGCGGAACCCGGGTTTCGCTGCGCTTCACTCAGGCTACATTATAACAAAACCTTTTTACCTTATGAGCGAATTTTATCCTGTTAACTCATCAGTTGGTATATTAAACAATCGTAAAGCCCCTGACATCACTTTAGCAAACAGAGGAGCTGCTACTGCTGCGGCATAATAACCTTTACGAGAAGGCTCATGAATGATAACGACTACAACAAATTTAGGTTTTGAAACCGGCGCGATTCCTATAAAACTTGCAGTATATTTTCTATCTTTGTAACCATCTTTCCCTGCTATACGTGCCGTTCCTGTTTTTCCTGCTACACGATAACCAGGTACCCTTGCTGCTTTTCCAGTACCATCTTTACCTAAAACGGCCTCCATCATAGATAAAACCTGTTGTGCTGTTTCAGGCTTCATGACCTGCACACCTGGGGTTGGTGGGTCATTATGCAATAACGTTACTGGAATCAATTTGCCTAGATTTGCAAAAACCATATTCGCTTTAGCCAATTGTAATGCAGTTACCGACAAGCCATAACCAAAGCTCACAGTAGCCAATACAAAAGGTTTCGCATCTTTAATATTCACGATACTTCCTTCACTTTCTCCTGGACAAGTACTTTCAGTTCGTTGTCCAAAACCACAACGCTGCAACAATCCAATGAGCTGCTCTGGGGGGCTTGCTAAAACCATTTTTGTCACCCCAACGTTACTTGAATGTTGTAATACGCCCGTTACATCAAGGACACCATAATTATGAATATCCCGAACTATACGCCCTTGAACATTCATCCAACTTGGATTCGTATCAATAATCGTCGAAGGTGTGAATAGACCAGTTTCCAAAGCACTGGCGATACTAAATGTCTTAATGACTGAACCCGGTTCAAACATATCAGTAACCGCTCTATTTCTATAACTATCTTTATCGTAGCGGCCCCGCGAATTAGGATTATAAGAAGGTACATTAGCCATAGCTAATATCTCACCATTTTCTGTATCAATAACGACAACAGAACCCGATTTTGCAGCAAATTCTTCAACCGTTTTAGTGAGTTCGCTGTAGGCTAAATATTGTAAACGTCGATCAATACTTAAAGTCATATCACGCCCAGGGCGAGGTTGTTTTATTACCCCTAATTCCTCAATAACTCTTCCTAAACGATCTTTAATTACCCTTTTCTTACCTACAACGCCTTTCAACCAATCCTGATAAGCAAGCTCAATTCCTTCCAAGCCCTGATCATCAACATTAGTAAATCCGACCAACTGGGAAATACTATCTGAATCAGGATAATAACGTTTGAATTCTTTTTGAAAATTAACGCCTGGGATTTTTAATGCCTTTATTTTTTTAGCTAAAGGAGGCGGTAATTGTCTTTGTAAATAGAGAAACTCTAACTCTTTATTTTCTGCATCTACTATTTTTCTGCTTAGCTGCTGGGGAGTTAAATTCAGGTATTCAGCAAAGGACATAAATTGTTCTTTATCAGGTGCGAACTCTTTAGGATTCACCCAGACCGATTCCACAGGAGTACTAATAGCTAAAGGTGTGCCATTTCTATCCATGATCATTCCTCTATGCGCAGGAATGTCTACAACTCGTAAACTGCGAGCATTACCTTGGCCTTGTAGAAACTGACGATGGAGTACAGTGAGATCAACCATACGCCAAATCAAAATGAATAAGAGCAATGAAAAAAAAGTAGATACTACAATCAGTCTGTTTAAATGAGTTGAGTTTTTCATGGATACTTATCCATCTGTAGCCAGGGTGGAGGCAAGTACCATAACCCGGGTTATATTGCACAAAAAACTCCCAGGTTATGGCCTTGCCTCCACCTAGGCTACGTTACTAAAACTAAATGGCAATGGTACTCGTTTAAAACAAAAACTTCTACTGCTGTGCTTGTAACCAATAAGTATTTTTAGATGTTGGCAAAAGCATTTGTAATTTTTCAGTGGCCAACTCTTCTACGCGTGCCGGTGTAGCCAGGCTTGCTTGTTCTAGAAGTAACTGCCCCCATTGCAACTGTAAATAATGGGTTAACTGTTCTTGTTGTTCCACCTTATTTAAAGTCACCCGATATGAGTTGGTACTGTATATCACAGCCAACGCACTCACTAATACAGCAACTAATAATATAATCAGCATGTATAATGATTTTGACATGTGCATATCTGCCAGTTGACCATTAAATAAGGTACCTTGATTGATTACTCTCGCTGCAGCGTTCATGCTAATTTCTCCCCTATTCTAAGTACAGCACTTCGAGATCTGACGTTCTCTTTTACTTCAATTTCTTGTGGCATAATCGCCTTACCTATTCTTTTAAAATTTGTCTTTAGTGCTTCATAACGAATTGGCACCTCAGGAGGAGGTTTGGCTCCCTGTTCTTTATCGCGCATAAATTGCTTGACGATGCGATCCTCGAGGGAATGAAAACTAATCACTGCCAATCTGCCTTTAGGAGCCAGAACATTAAGGCATTGTTCCAAGCAACTCTTTAAATCGTTTAATTCTTGATTTATATAAATGCGTATTGCTTGAAACACGCGTGTTGCTGGATGTTTGTGTTTTTCCCATTTGGGATTTGCTTCCTTCACAATTTCTGCCAATTGCAACGTTGTAGAAATAGGCGCAATGCTTCTGGCAGCAACAATTGCCTTTGCAATACGTCCTGCAAAACGCTCTTCTCCATACAGTTTGAATACAGAAGCCATTTCTTCTGCTTCAGCTTCATTAACAAAGCGTGCAGCACTCATGGGTTGAGATAAATCCATGCGCATATCCAAAGGTCCTTGCTGCATAAAACTAAAACCTCTTTCCGGACTATCCAATTGGGGTGAAGACACACCTAAATCCAACAAAATACCATCTACTTTTCCCAATACATTCGCTTCAGTAGCAAACTCCTGAATTCGTGCAAATGAACCTTGAAATATATGAAAACGCTTATCTTGGCTAAAATGATCTGTGGCATATGCGATCGCTTCCACATCTTTATCTATGGCATATAAACGACCTTGATCATTTAAATGTCGCAAAATTTCTCTGCTATGGCCTCCACGACCAAAAGTGCCATCAAAATAGATCCCGCCGCTTTTAATGGCTAGACCTTCTATTGATTCTTGAAGTAATACTGATTGATGCGTTGCCATTTTTGTTTCCATTACAAAGAAAACGTTTTCATTTCATCGGGTAACCCACCAGTTCCGGAACTTTCCTCAGCCAACCATTGCTCACGTCGGGTTTCCCAAAGATCCTTACTCCATACTTCAAATTTATTACCTTGGCCTATCATCACTACATCTTTTTCCAATTGCGCATAATTTCTTAAAACTGTGGGTAATAACACCCTGCCATTTGCATCCACTTCAACATCGGTCGCGTGACCAATCAATAAACGCTGTATTCTTCGTGCAGCAGCATTAAAGCTCGGTAATTTTTGCAAATTATCTTCAATAATTTGCCATTGAGCTGCGGTATAGAGCAGCAAACATGTTTCCTCAGTATCTATAGTCACCACCAAAGGAGTTTTTTCTTCAGCACCCAGCGCGGCTCGATAACGCGTCGGGATTGCTAAGCGCCCTTTAGTATCAATGGTGATGGCATTTATTCCACGAAACATGATTTTCTTTTATGTGGAAGTTTTAATCCTTCCACAATTCTCCACTTTTTTATTATTTTACCCCACTTTTATACACTATAGAAACACATTTCTCCATGCGTCAAGATAAAAACCCACTTTTTGGATAATTTATTTAGGGTTTAGAATTAAAATGATTAAAAACAGATCTTTATTTAAAAATTATGAACATTTATTAAATAAACTTCTCTCGATACTTGCTGCGAAGTGTGAGGAGTGCTGAGGGCGGATCCAGAGTGTCCATGCAGTCACATGAGGAGATATAACGTTATAAAAATAAAAAGCTACCTTCAAAAACTCAAAATAAGAGTCAACTGGCTCGGTGGATTACAGTGAAAAACTTAAATTATTCAACAGATGAAAAGCTCTTTATGCGGCAAGGATTGTCAATTTAATGTACCTGTAATTGTATGAAGCTTGGAACAATCTCTTCTATATATTATGTACTTTGATATGCTTTATATTTTTTCTGATTTATTATGAGTACATTTTATCGAGCAAATTAAATCAATTATTCATCAAAGCAGCTAATCTTATCCCTTGTAAAACCAAATCAGGAACGAGACGATCATATATTTCCTGTTTTTCAAATAAGGAAGCAAATCCTCCTGTTGCTAAAACCAATGCGTTTTCCGCATCAAAAGCCTCCCGATTCAAGCGTTGAATCAATTCGCGGCAAGCGCCAATAGCACCATAATAAACACCCGACTGAATGCTCTCTATTGTCGAGCGTCCAACTGAATTTTCAATTTTTATGATTTCTACAGCGGGTAACTTCGCAGTGTTTTTTGATAAAGCATCTACTGAAAGTCTAACCCCAGGCAAAATAGCGCCTCCCATATATACTTTCTGCGCACTAATGACACAAAAAGTAGTTGCCGTGCCAAAATCTATAATAATCACGTTTTGGTTTGGATAGAGATGTGTTGCTGCAATTGCATTTGCAATTCGGTCAGCCCCCACTTCTATGGGATTACGATATTTGATATTTAGGCCCGTTTTAACTCCCGCCTGGAGCAAAAAAGGCTCCAAAGAAAAATATTTAACACAGGCTGAACGTAATGAATAATCAATTTGTGGGACAACAGAACAAATACCAATTTGTTTAATTGCTTCAGGAGAACAATTATTTTCTCGCAAAACACTTTTCAAAAAGATACCCAATTCATCAGAGGTACTTATTTTAGATGTATGACGAAAGCGAAGCTTGATCTCTTCTCCATCAAAAACTCCACCATAGATATGAGAATTTCCAACATCAATACAAAGAATCATAATGCCATGCATCCAATTTAAAAAACATGATAGTAAATTGCGATGTGCATATTAGCAAGTTGTTCTCTAGAAAAAATGAAATTCGCAAATTAAAAATTTTTGGTAAAAAAAAGTATTTTGATTTTAGATCCAAAATAGAGTTCTTCTTGTCTAAGTCTTGGAGTAGAGGGTTATTGTTGTTCAAAATTCAAGCGTTCGTCTTCTCGTTTGTCCTCCGGCGATAGGGTGTTTTGTGTTGATGAAACTAAAAAGCTTAAATCGGTCAGTCTTTTACTTTTTTTCAAAATAGCCATTAAAGGCTCTGAAGCGTATAAGGCAGCCTTCTCTTCTTTTGATAAGATTAGAGTACCCTCTTTAACTTCATCAAGAGCCTCTTCAAGTAAGGGCAGTACTTTATCCATATTAGAAAATTTGTCGAATAAACATCTTAAATCACCATGAGGACATTCCTCCATTTGGGCAATTACTGCTAAATTTTGGAAAAATTTTAAAACTTCATGATGTTTATTAGATTTATTAGATTCTATTATTCTCGTTAAATGATCATCGAGTTTTCTCATCTCAATGACATCTTCTTTTAATTCTTGCAATCTCTTGCCAGCTTGCATTCCAAATAGCCCTTTCATCGTTTTTAAAGTAGAACCCTCATTATTCATGGTACTTTTACGGGCTTCTACTGATGTAGAAGTCTCCTTATACGCAGGATCTTCGTATTCATTTGTTGATGAGAATGAGGATTGATTTTCTAATGAATCATCCAGGTTAAGAGAAGGCTCAGGAGATTCCTCATTTTCATTTGTTTTGGAATTCCACAGCCCTAGTTTTTTTAATTGAGCGGTAACTATTGGAGCAAGCAGAGAAACAGCAACCCGACTCACCACATAAAGAGCACCTAGTCCTGCACTACCTGCAACAATACCAAGACCAACAGGAGGAAAAAAGAAACTCAGTGCCAAACCAATAATAGCAACGGAAGTAAGGGCTGCAGCGATACCTCTATCCATAAATGCAGCAGTTCCCAAACCTTTAAGTGTTTGCTCATCCTCCAGTTTTTTATTATGAAGTCTTTGTAACTCGTCTTTTTCAATCTTATATTTACCGCTTAAGTCGTCAATTTCTTTGCAAATAGCTCTGGCCCTTTCCTCATAATCCTGATCATTTTTATTAAGCTTTTTTAATTTCGAGCTCAATAATTTAGCATTTTCCTGCATCTCCTCTAAAAGGTCCTCTTGAGTCTTTATGTTTTCTTTAGTTTCACGTAACGATTTTTGAATGGTGTAACGTTTGTAAATCATATGTCCTATAGAAACCAAACTAAGCACCAAAGTTAAACTGGCCAAAACCAAGGCAATTGGAGGTGCTGCTGCAGGAACCAAAATAGCAGCTAAGGTCAAACCTAATACTAATGCAGAATAAGCCCAACGCGCATTATTGGATAATGTAAAAGGCACGCGTTCTCGAGCAATAAGCGCAAAGAAATAAATCAAAGGAATACGAACAAAATTAATGGCTGCGATACCTAAGCCAGCATAGTGGAAGCCAGCACTGGCTCCTTGCAAAGCTTGAGACGTATTACCCAGACTTTTGATTAGAGCTGTAGTTGCAGTGCCGGAACTTCCTAAACTTTGTAATAAACCAGAAAGTAATGGGATCTTCTCCATAAGTAATCTGAGTATGAATTTTTTTTGTTCCGGAGGCTCAGGTATAATCTGTACTTTCTTTGACATTTCTTCTGCAAGACTTATCGCCCTAACAATCTCTTCATCTGTCAAATCATTTGGTAGTTTTTCGGTACTCATTGGATTTTACTTTACAAGACGGTTTCTCTTAATATAGCTCAAATATCATTGTCTTGTTGCCTTACGTTATAACTGATTTATAGTTAATCAATCCTGCCTACTCCTCTTCCTAACAGCCCAGCATTTAACCTGTTCGTAGTAGCTATAACCCAAATAAAAAAGCCCTGCAAATGCAGGGCAGTAGTGGAGATTATCACATTTATTAACGACAACTTGATTAGTAGGGTTTAACAATTACTGTAGTACCAATATCAGCAAAATCTTCGTTTAACCATTTTGCTGCACTGGGCAAAACACGGATACAGCCATGGCTTGCATTGTAGTTAGGTACTTCGTACGCGGCATGAATAGAATAACCACCATGGAAATGCATGCAATATGGCATTTTTGCACCGCCATGTGTTTCTAATGGATAAATACTGGAGGTACACTCTTCGCCTTTTTTAGAATAAATACGGAAGGTTCCAGTCACCGTACGACAAGGTTTACCTGCATCCTCACAGAAATCCTTACCCCCGGAAGCACTACCGGTGTTTACCCGATTACCTTCTTTATCGTAAGCCGCCCACGCTGTTGCTTTAGGATCGAATACAATTACTTTTTTCCCTGTTGCTGGTCTTTTATCGGGAAAGGAACTAGAACCTCTATGGTCAGATTTCATACTCATTGTATAATGAGTGTGACCCGCATCATCAACGATAGGGACTGATCTATCCATGGAAGCACAGGATGTTGCTAAAGCACACACTGGAACTAACACTAGATATTTTTTCACTTTATTTCTCCCTCTTTTTTTTATATTTATCGGGAGATTTAAAAATAGGTTTAGGTTTTTTATAAATTTTTTTTACACTGTGTGTTTTTTATGACCTCTGCGTTTATTTAGTGGTTACATTTTTGGTTGTTTTGGGAGCATAAATTGAATGGCACTCATTAGCTGTTCATCAGTACATTCAAAACATCCTCCCCGGGGCGGCATTGCATTTAACCCTTCATCAGTATGCTTAAAAAGCGCTTCCATTCCCTGTTTTAAACGTATTTTCCAATCTGCTTTTTCACCAATTCTAGGAGCGCCTATAGGAATTAATGGTTTGCTCGCATGACAATTCACACAAAAATGATTGTAAATTTGTTCGCCTTCATCTTTGGTACCACTAACTGCTTTCAAGAACTCTTGGGGATGATGGCTTTCTGCATGAACAGGTAATTGGAATATCAATAAAATCATGGCATAAACAAGGAAATGAATCTTCATCTAATATTCTCCTGAAAATTGGCATAATATTTGCAGTTTGTAATAATCATTTAAAGAGGGATTATTTGTGAAAAAGTGCATACTAAGTGTTTTACTATTTTTTGCAAGTACAGGATTGCATGCTGAAACAATACAGTCTCCTGAAATACTAACGAACAAAATAGAACAACATATACGTAATGAGCTTTCTTCATATAAAGAAGGAGTAATTCGCGTTACAGCAGATAAAATTGACTCTCGTTTAAATCTCAAAGCATGTGCTGAAGATCAATTGGTGGTTTTTAATCCCTACCAATCGCCAATTTTAAATACCAGTACTATGGGAATAAAATGCCAAGAAAATGACAATCATTGGTCTTTGTACGTTCCTGTTAAAATAACTGTATTAAAAACGATCTATGTAGCAAAACGTGCTCTTATTAAAGGAACCCGACTTTCCAAAGATGATATCTACCAAACAGAAATGGATGTACAAAGATTAAATCATGGCTATTTTACTAAAAAGGATTTATTAATAGGGCAAATATGCAAACAAAATATTCCCCCAAATAGCCCGCTTAATCCGCATAATATAGAAGCAGCGAAATTGATTAATAAAGGAGAACATGTTTCTATAGTTGCTAGTGATAACAATTTGACTATAAGTATGGATGGTATTGCTTTGGAAGAAGGTTCACTGGGTGAAACCATTAAAGTACGCAATCTTTCTTCTAAAAAAATTATTGAAGCGCAGATTTCTGACTCAAAGAAAGTGAATGTTATTATTTAATAACTAGAGGTATTTATATTTCGTTAGCTTGAGCAAAAAGGACCGTTTAGCCAAGATAGTAGAAAGACAAACATACCTTTTATAATTAAAATTTACTAAAGATTTTTGCAAAATAGCCGATACATTTAGAAGTCGAACGTGATTGAGGATAAATTATGTTTAATCAAATCAGTGATGCAGTTCCTGTAAAAACTCTAGATGCAGACAATCGTTTAAAAACGAAACATCAAGAAAAAATCCAAAGTTTGATTGAGGATCCCTCATCACATGTCAATATTAGTGATACATCAAAACAATTAGAAGCTATAAAAAACTCTCTTAAGGAAGTTTCTGAAATCAATGAGGCTCGAGTTTTATATTTTAAATCTGAAATAGCACTAGGAAACTATCAGATTGATAGTGACAAAATTGCCATGAAAATGTTAAATGTAGAACCTGCATAAATTCTAAGGGCAATATTATATGGATCATAAGATAAAAACATTGAGTAACCACCTGGAACAAGAAATTAATTGGATAGAATCGCTCAATTCACTGCTGAGCGAAGAGAAAGAAATACTGACATCTCGTGAATTTAATCGACTTGAAGAATTTGCAAATAAAAAACAAGAATTATCAAGTAAGTTAGAGAAAAGTGCCAAACAGCGATTGCAACTTATTAACTATACGAATCCTAATCAAGACATGAACTTAGTTTTAACTGAGTTTCTTCAGGAGTGCAGTGTTGAGGAAACAAATCAAATCAATCAATTAAATACTAAGCTTGCTGAACTTTTAACACACTGTCGTGAATTAAATGCAGTAAATGGACAAATAATAGCCAACAACCTTTATGTTCGTCAAGAAATTGTCAATACACTGTCAGGAAATCAAGCAAATGCAATCAGTGTCTATACTTCCAATGGAACTATTCAATCAACAAAAGAGAATACACATCATCAAGAAACCTAAATCTTGAGCAAAAAGCTTATCTGGGTGACAGCGAGTAGGTCATTCGACCCAACCTACTCGTTGAAAACTAAATTAAAATATGAAAATTACTTCATGCGAAGAGCGCCATCCAAACGGATCACTTCACCATTCATCATTCCATTTTCAATAATATGCGCAACTAATGAGGCAAATTCATCGGGCTTACCAAAACGCTTGGGAAAAGTCATGGTGGCCACCAGATTATCTTGTACTTCTTGCGGCATGTTCAACAGCATTGGTGTTGCTATTAATCCGGGCGCAATGGTATTGACGCGAATGGCGAACTGAGCGAGTTCTCGCGCAGCGGGTAAGGTCATGGCCACAACACCCCCCTTAGAAGCACTATATGCTGCTTGACCAATTTGCCCCTCAAATGCTGCAATAGAGGCTGTATTAATAATAACACCTCGCTCTTGGGAATTATGTTCTAATTCCAAACTGCTCATTGCATGCGCCGCAACTCTCATCACATTGAAAGTACCAATAAGGTTTACATCAATCACTTGTTTAAAGGCGACCAGAGGCATAGCACCATCTTTCCCAACAATACGCTTAGCTGGAGCAATGCCTGCACAGTTGACACAAACTCTCGGTACTCCTAATTGTTCTATTGTTTGTTGCATCGCCTTTTCGACTGATTCATCACTAGTCACATCACAACTGATAAATAAATCAGCTCCGCTTTGGTCGTCTGCTTGCTTATCCCATACCACAACCCGCATTCCACGCTTCTGTAAGTATTGAGCACTTGCTTTTCCCATACCCGAGGCGCCGCCTGTAATCAAGGCGATTTGATTCGTAAAATTCATTATTATTCTCCATAATTTGTAGCCTGGGTGCAGCGTAGCGGAACCCGGGAATTCTATATTTGTTAACCCGGGTTTCGCTACGCTGCACCCAGGCTACAATTAACTAGCTTAAGTCAAAATGGTCTAATTTTCGAGTACCGAAGCACAGCATACATAAAGTATGTGAGCATCGGAGCGCAGAAAATCAGGACAGTTTGGCCAAGATAGTAGAAACCCAGGGCCTGTTTTCCATTTCGCTAGCTTGAGTCAAAATGGTCTGATTTTCGAGTACCGAAGCACAGCATACATAAAGTATGTGAGCATCGGAACGCAGAAAATTAGGACAGTTTGGCCAAGATAGTAGAAATGGAAACAGACCCTAAAAAAACTCCTTACTCAATTGCTTGAACTCAGCAGTCCCAGCCTTTCTTAGCCATTCGAAAAACACCATTTCTGCGGTAACCAAATTAATCCCTGCATGTTTCATTCGTTTCAATCCATATTTCATATTTTGTTCACCACGACAACTCACTGCATCGGCAACAACAAAAACATCATATCCAGCATCTTTCATTTCTAGGGCAGTTTGTAAGACACAGACATGAGTTTCAATACCTATAAGAATTAATTGTTTTTTATGAAATTGTTTTAAGCGCTCCACGTATTTAGGTTCGCCCATACAAGAAAAATTTACTTTATCAACAACACATTCTTGCTGATTAAAGTACGATTGAAATTGTTTCAAAGTTGCCCCAAGACCTTGTGGATATTGTTCACTTACCAGAATGGGAACATTAATTCGTCGAGCTAATTTTAAAAGCCATTCACAACGTGCAATAAACGCTTCACTATCTAATACGGCTGGTGTTAATTTCTCTTGTACATCAACCAATAATAAGAGTGAATCCTCTTTATTAAGTAACATCCTTATTCTCCTTGGCGAATAATTTGAACAATCTTGAATTTAAAGCAGCTAGGGCTGTTTACCTTTCAGGAGTTTGAGTCAAAAAAAATCAGGGTATAAAAACTTACAGCCCGGGTGAGATTAATCACTAACCAGGCTGTAAGTACATCGGTAGAGGAATTTTCAGTAAATCACTAAACCCCAGCGATATCAATTGTTTTCATTTTTACATCCATCTGCTTGTTATTTCGCTGAATGGATACTGTTATTTGCTCCCCAACTTTTATATCGGTAAGCATATTGTATAAAACATCATAGTTGGGAATCGCATGTCCATTCAGTGCTACTATAATATCACCTAACTCGATATGTCCCCAAGCATCTCGGTGAGTACCCCGTAAATGAGCTTTATCTGCTGGTGTATTACGTATAACATCTGCAATTAATATTCCTTTACGTATACCTAATCGATGAGCAATACTCGGAGGAACACTTTGAATACCGATTCCAGATAATACGACTCGCCCATTTTTAATAATTTGCGTCACAATACGATCAATATCATCTGCAGGGACAGCAAAACCAATTCCGGCAGACGAACCTGATTGGGAATAAATCATCGTGTTCATACCAATTAATTGTCCAGCACTATTTAATAATGGACCACCTGAATTACCGGGATTAATTGGTGTATCTGTTTGAATCATATTACGAATTGTAACCCCACCAATACCCGGAACTTTTCTACCCAAAGCAGAAATCACACCCTTAGATAAACTATGATCCAGACCAAAAGGATTACCAATCGCAATCGCCTTTTGTCCTACCATGAGATCATTAAGGTGTACTATTTCAAACGGTTTAAATTCTTTTAGCAGCGCCAATGCTTGTGGTGATTGAATCTTTAATACAGCGATATCCTTACGCGGCTCGGCTCCGACTACTTTAACAGGTACAGTCAATTTACCTATAGTAATTGCCAACTTATCAGCACCTTTAATCACGTGAAAATTGGTAACTATATATCCATTGTTATTCCAGACAATTCCAGAACCGGCCCCATCGGACACTTGCTTTTTCTGTAATGATCTTCTATTGGTTACTGTTGCTAATCTGTGCACATATACAACCTTGGGGGATGCGTCATGAAAAACGTGTACCGTATTTTGTTCATCAGGAAGAAGGGAATTTACACTTGTACTATGTCCTGGAAAAGCCAAAATAGAACAGAGCATAAAAGTAATAAACCATAAAAAACGTTGTCTTGCCATTAATATATCTCCACCAGTTAGGACCATAAGCGCGCATTCGTCCAAATGCACGCGAATTGTAATATATAATGACAAAAATGTCATCAAATGCATTAGAAGAATAATTTTCAAGCAAATGTCATTGAATGAGTTTTCTCTTGCTCTTGCTCTTTTTTCTCTTGATGAACATCATCATGCGGGTCATCTTGGTGTACTTTATTTCGTGGCGTAGTCTCCTTATGTACTAAATCCTCTTGTTTCTCTGGTACTGGATCATTTATCTCGTTTTGTATTTTATCTACGTTCGCTCGTGACACATTCTCTACTCGAGTTTGAACCAGTGAAATGCCGGGAGTTACTGATACGCCAAAAAATTGCATCAAAAATTGTATTGGCATCATGAGCATATCTTTAAAAGTTATAGTTGATGCTTCCATGCTTTTGACGGCCACAATTTCTGTATCATCGATATGACGTAAATATACTTTTTCCAAAAGTGCTGAATGCTGTTTGTACAAACTATCCAAACTAGCATTTCGTGACTTTTCCTGATTCAAAAGATATCTTTGAAAATCAGCATGCGCATCCCATAGAGAAGCCCTTCTTTCCTGTAATTCCTTGAGTTCACTATCATAGAACGCTATTTTATGGTCTATTTCTTCTCTTAATCGATCACACGCGGTTTTACGCTCAGAGGAAACTGCCCCGCTAACTATTGAGTCTGACTCTTTAACAATAACTTTGGCATAACGTTCAACCAATTCTGTTTTTGTGCGTAAAATCTCTTCTATCTTAGTATCTATATATCTAATGGCATCTTTATTCGCTCCGAGCACCTGGTAGTGAGAATCAAATCGTTTCTCATTTTGCATTTGTGCACGGATCTCCTCGAGTTCCTTTACTTCTTGAGTCAATGCCCTACTTTGTGCCTTATCATTTAACTGCTTGTCTCGGCTCAACAGGATTTGTCTTATAAATGCAGCCAAAATAACAACAGTTCCCAATGCTGCGGTACAAATAAGCGCTATACTGACTGGCTCCATAGTCAACTCCTTTAATTAGACAAATGAATCAATTGAGTATGAATTTCAATAGCAAAATACTGACTAAAAGTTTGGAGTGAATCCATCAAAGGCCATTGATCGGGCTGACTTGACATACGACTCATCGCTGCTGCAAAAATTGAAATATAGTTCTCTTTGATAAAAGGTTTTATCTCAGTTAAATTAGAAAAATTTTTCACCAAAGCAGTAGCATTTTCTTCCAGATGCGATAACTCTACTTTTTCAACAACACCAACCAAATTATCTTGGTCTTCCATAGTTTTTTTAAGCCAGTTAAGTAAAGCCACTCGAGGTTTAATGAACAATAATTGATGACTTGCTTCTATTGAAGACTCCATCGACACAATATGGTTGTGCAATTCAAATTTAAAACAGCAAAGAAAATCAAGAAAATTGGTTTCTATTTCATTGCGTGCTTTATCACCTAGCCAACGACAAATTTCATGGCGAAACATTGTTGAAAAATGCTTTTCTATTTCATCCAAAGTCGCGTCATCTGAGTTTTGTTTGTGTAATAGATATGCGGTGTTATCAATTTGTAATAATCTCAGATCCGGTAACTTTGTTTCAGGCAATTGCGAAGCAAGAAATGACAAAAAAACAGCTGTAGGTTTTAATACCACAATTTCATGTTGGTCGTAGTGCATCGATCTCTCCTTGATTTGACCTAAACCACTCACCAACAAATTACAGCGCACACCCAAATGCATTGAACCTGCAAGCTTTCTTAAGATCATCCAATTCTTATTTTCAAATTAAAAAATCTTAAAAAAACTTACATCGTCAATGCATTAAGTGAGTTTGCTACAATCTTTAGCAAATGATTTAGCTGACTTTACTCATCCTGAGTACAACAACCCTCTATTTAAAACGATAGACCATATATCGACACTTAGCGAGTCAACTTTAATTTTTCATAATATTGATAAAGTTCATAGGGCTATCTTTGCAATTATTTTTTCCATAAAAATGATACTCACGTATTAAATTCAGAGTTTATTAAGATCGCAGTGTTTAATTTATGAAGATATTGATCTACAATGCACCACCTATCAGGATTATTGCGGTTCACCATCATGCAGAGCAAATTACAAACAACTCATCAAATTGAAGAAACTCAGAAAAAACGTACTCAACTTTTATCCAAAGTCAAACAACTACCGACTAAGGAATTAAATGAATGCTTCGCATTTTGGTTAGGAAATGATCCCATTCAAGAAAAAGATCTGGAGCCGTATAAAACAGATAAGCCTTTTGTTTTTGTAGGAACTTCTATTTTTGGTGCTATTACTTTGGCCTGTGGGTTAGGAGAAAAAGTAAGCAGCGTACCGCAAGTAATTATTGTTGATTTAAGTCCACAGGTTGCAGACAGTTGGGATTTAATTAAAATCTATTTTGCTTCAAGTACTGAAACTAATCCAAAATCATTTGTCGATGGCTTTATTGATTTTTTAAAGAGTAAAAATATAAGTCAGTTTTCTATGGATATTTATGGGGATGAATCATTTCAACAAGTACATGATTTACTTATGAATCTAGTGAAGAAATATGGGTTTACACGTGTTAAAGAGATGATCAATGATGCAATCATTCTAAAGCAAAGCTGGGCGCATAAGGAAACGTTTCAACAAATTCGTGAAGTCTATGCTGATGCAAATATTTATGCTTATCCTTCTAATATTATTCATAGTATTAGGGATTTAAAAACTCAAAAGGACGTCGCACAGTGTGTTGAAATTCTGAACCCGGTTTTATCAATTCAAACGAATCTAGATAATGGAGAACCCACAAAATCTCATTTGATTGAAAATAACACTGTATCATCAATTATGAGAGCATTAGGGCCAGGTATTTTTCTTAAAGACGAGGAAAGAGTACAATTTAATAATGAGTTTTACACTACAGACCCAAGTTCATTCTTTTATCAGCCGGCCAAGAAACAAGAAATGGGACACGCTCCTGAACTCTCTGCACAAATCTAAAGATTCTGAGTACAATACTGAGGTTAAACAACGAGTACGTATCATTTAAATGGATATTAATGAACGTTACTCATTGACCTGGGACATTACTTTTTTTACAGTACGCCAACAATAAAGCATCAAAGAATTACGCGCGTGGATAAACAAAATTTGTACAAAAAAATGAGTCAACCATTACTGCAGTGGTATGCCCTTTATGGACGTAATAATCTTCCCTGGCAACTCCCTCGAACACCTTACAGAGTATGGATTTCTGAAATTATGCTTCAGCAAACTCAAGTACAAACCGTTATCCCTTATTTCGAACGTTTTATGCAACGATTTCCTACCATAAGTGCTTTGGCTCAAGCACATGATGATGAAGTACTTTCTTTATGGTCAGGACTTGGTTATTACAGCCGAGCCAGGAATCTTCATCAAACAGCAAAAATAGTGCTGCAATCCCATGGTGGTGTTTTACCCGATGATTATCAATTATTAAAAGAACTGCCAGGAATTGGCCCATCTACTGCAGCAGCCATTGTATCACAGGCTTTTAATCAACCTGTCGCTATTCTTGATGGAAATGTAAAACGCGTTTTAACACGTTTTTTCATGATTAAGGGGTATCCCGAACAAGCTCAAGTAAAAAAAACATTGTGGGAACTGGCTAACTCATGCATGCCTAACGAAAACTGCGCTGATTACACCCAAGCAATTATGGATTTAGGTGCACTGTGTTGTACCCCTAAAAATCCAAATTGCCAGAATTGCCCCTTACAGAATAATTGTCTGGCACTGAAATATGAAGAACAACATCTATATCCCACAAAAAAAGTAAAAAAACCCATACCCATTCAATACCAACAATTCCTGGTTTTATACAATGAACAAAACTCCATCTATTTAGAAAAAAGACCTCCTACAGGCTTATGGGGTGGTTTATGGTGTTTACCCAGTTTGGATGAAGAAGATTGCCCACTTGACTTTATACGCCTGAACTATGATTTATCAGGAGAAACACCACGAGAGCTAATGACTTTTAAACATCGCTTCAGTCATTTTCATTTGGAAATTAATGCACTCAGCATAAAAACTAAAGTTTTAGGTAATTCATTGTCTGAGAAACAGGGGCAGTGGTTTGTAAAAGAACAAATAAATTCTTTAGGCTTAGCTCAGCCCACCAGCAAAATATTATCATTCCATTACAATATTGATATAAAGAAATGAGTGTTCAGTGAGATAGCTTTTAATCTGGAAATCATGTGTTACCCCAACTTCAAAGCTGTCAAAAACACCGCGTTTTTCCCCTGGTTTAAGATAAATCGAATGGATCAATACTTGAACAGCTGGTGGTTATATGAAATACTTTACAAAGTAAATATCATTATGAATAAATTTAATACAACTATTTTGGGAAGTGTGAATGCCTGGTCATCCTATTTTTAAACATACTAAAAGCTTCTGGGATAATGAAGAATCAGGATTTTTTCATTATTTTAATGAAGCTTTTTTTGCAAAACAGGCAGAAAAAGCTTTAGAGCGTTTTAAGAATAAGACAGAAGCTAAAATACGTAAAGACGAAAGACATTCGTTCATGTCAGGTTCAGACAAAGAACGCTACATACAAAAGAGGCTAAATAGGGAATTAAAGGAACAAGCAAATAATCCCAATATTAGCGGAATTGGTCCTTATAAATTACATATTTCATTATCGCCTGACAGCTATACACCTAAATTAAGAGATCAAATTACAAACATCATTCTTAAATACCCAGGCGCAGTCCGCGATTTTAAATACGTTGATGCTCTACGACTTCAAGCTGGATTAGATCAGCTAAACGAGTTTAATGATGCTCTAACTCAACTTAAGAGCAAGGTAAAGAAGGGCGGCCAGCTTATAGAGGAGAATGATAAGCAAATATTTACAGCGATTAAACGGAGCTTCGAAAGTCATCTTGATCCTCGAGATCGGTGGGCAACATGGAGAACTGTAACCCGTGAACATATTGACGAACTTGATAAATTAGTTAGAAAAGAACTAGAAAAACAGAAAAAAGCGCATGAGCGTTTTTTATCCTCTGATCAATTTACTCTCTATATACCCACAACACCCAATAAACAAGAAATACTTCGCATGTGCCAAGAGATCCATGCCTTGCTTATAGAATCTGAAGCTCAACCAGGAGGAAGAGCCCCAACTGAAGTAGGACTAGGACAATTTATTAATTTTCGCCAAGAGCTTTTTCTCGAGGATTATCGAAACTTAAGTAAAGATCCGTCACGATATGAATATGCCAGAATTTCTGCTCATGAAAAAGATGCAGAAAAAGTAGAGAAAATTCAAAGTGAAATGACACAATGTGAGCTCTATCAATACTTGCATTCCAAGTTTAATACCCCCCTCCCCACCAATAAATGGCAAGCAAAATGGGAGAGGGCTTCGGGAACAACATTCGATAAGGCCTGTGCTTTACTTTTGGATTACTCCTGTTCACATGCCTCAAATGACGGAGTTAAGACTTCTTATTGGGGAGGTTCTATTGGACGCTTCTTTTCGGGCAGATGGGGTACTCACCACGGTGATGCGGTGCAGAATGCTTTAAATCGTTGTAATAATCTACGGGAAGAAGAACAGACACTCGCCAATTTATTGACTGCAATTCAAGAGGAACTTGGCGTAGAATCAACTGATATTAATCCAGTTGGTGATCTTAGAAGCATTTTGACAGTTATTTGGGATAACACCCATTATGGCCAAGAAATAGACTCTGATCTTGGACGAGAACGCACGTTAAGCTCTTCTCAAACAATCTTATAATATTAGGGAAATTGATCCGTGTTTTATAAACCTGGTTTTCGCAATCAGTTCATTTAACTTAATGAACCACCGCTAGCTAATATTTGAATCGCTACTTTTGCATCGGGTTGCCCTAAATTAGCAGCAGCATTGATCCAAAACCACGCTTTTTTCCGATCTTCTACTACTCCTTTGCCATAATAATACATATAACCCACAGCATATTGCGCATCAGGCTGACCTTTCTGAGCTAATGGTTTTAAGCGAATAAAAGCCCTACGGTACTCTTCAACTCTAAAACTATCAATCCCTTCACGCAAATTCCTTGCGTTGGTAACAGCACATCCAGCAAGAGAAGAAATAAAAATTATAACGATTAATAGGTTAAATAAGCGTTTCATAAATTTTTATCCCCTTCCAAAGGCTTTGCTACTGGTTCAAAGATTAATTCATTTTTGGGTAAACTTAAACTCTCTAAATTACCATTACGTTCAACCAAAATCCCAGCAGCCATAATACGTTTGATCACAGCACCACCAGGTATCGTATCACCTAATTTATAAGTGCTTTCCTCTCCATCCGCAGAACGAATAATTACTTGGGACTCTTCTATCTTATTAGCAAATAAGATCCCTACTAAAGTAACATTCAACATGGATTTTTTAATACTGGATAAATTGTTTGAAACATAAACCCCAAACAAAGAAGAGTGTAAAATCGCATCAAAGGAATTTTGTTGTGCTATCACCGGTATCTCTTTTGTGGTTTCAAGTACCGTTTGGTGAGTTACAGGGGAAAAGATTAACGTAGCGTATTCTGCAATAATCAGTATGGAAAACAATGAAATCAAGGCAATAATAATCCATTGTGCGTATTTTGCTGAAAATAAAGCATGAAGATCAAATTTCATTGTCAAAACGACCCCTGACACATTAATTGCCTGTAAATGAAAACTTCGCTATACCCTGGATAAACCCCGCAAAAGTAGAACTTGCCTTATACATAGAACCCCCACTAGAATATCCTACATAACCCACTCTGAAAAGATCACTTTTTAATATAATGGTAGAAAGTAATCGACATAAAAAATTCACAGCCTTAAGGATAGTCCAATGAAAAAGCATCATTTTGAAACACGAGCCATTCATGCTGGCCAGGAACCATGTCCAAGTACCGGTGCGGTTATGACCCCTATCTATGCAACATCTACCTACAAACAAATTGCTCCAGGGGAACATCTTGGCTATGAGTACTCTCGTACACAGAATCCTACTCGTGGAGCTTATGAAGGATGTATCGCCAGTTTGGAATCAGGTGAACGTGGTTTTGCTTTTGCTTCTGGAATGGCTGCAATCAACACAGTCATTGATTTATTAGATGCAGGAGATCATGTTGTTGCCATGGATGATCTTTATGGAGGCACATTTCGTTTATTTGATAAGGTCAAAACACGTACATCTGGATTATCTTTTTCTTTCGTAGACATGTCTGATACGCGTAATATAGAAGCTGCGATTACCCCAAAAACCCGCATGCTCTGGGTAGAAACACCTTCAAATCCCATGTTAAAACTGGCTAATTTACGTGAAATAGCAGTGATAGCAAAACGACATAATCTCATAGCAGTTGCAGACAACACTTTTGCGACCCCCTGGATCCAGAAACCTATAGAATTAGGATTTGATATCGTATTGCACTCAGCAACTAAATACCTTAATGGTCATTCAGACGTAGTCAGTGGGGTCGTAGTTGTTGGTGATAATCCTAATTTAGCGGATAAAATTGCTTTCCTGCATAACTCCTGTGGCGGAATTGCAGGTCCATTTGATAGTTTTCTCGTTTTAAGAAGTTTGAAAACCCTGTCATTGCGTATGGAAAGACATTGCGAAAATGCACATCATTTAGCAAATTGGTTGAGTACGCAGTCCAGAGTAAAAAAAGTCATTTATCCAGGCCTTAGAAGCCATCCCCAACATGAATTAGCTAAAGAACAAATGCATGGGTTTGGTGGCATGATTTCCATGGTACTTGATGGTGGTATTGATGCAGCCAAACGTTTTCTTGCACGTTGTGAATTGTTTACGCTCGCCGAAAGTTTAGGTGGTGTAGAAAGTTTGATAGAGCATCCAGCAATTATGACTCATGCGTCGATACCTCCAGAAAAGCGTAAGGCTTTGGGTATAGAGGATGGATTTATTCGACTCTCTGTAGGCATAGAACATGTGAAAGATTTACAAGCTGATCTGGAATATGCACTTGCATATTAAAGCTAGGATGCATTTGGGTAGGCCTGGGCGCAGCGCAGCAGAACCCGGCTTCAACTGATTAAGAACTCCCGGGCTGCGCTGCACCCAGGCTACAAAATATAGGAAAAATTGATGCAGACTTTACAAACTCTAATTGAACACGCTTTTGAACAACGCCAAACATTATCAATTGATAATGCATCACCCGAACTTATTGCGGCGGTGAATGAAGTACTTTCTTGTTTGGATAACGGACAGTATCGGGTTGCTGAAAAAATAAATAATGAATGGGTAGTTCATCAATGGATAAAAAAAGCAGTTCTTTTATCATTTAGACTTTATCCCAATCAAGTGATTGATTCAGGGTTTTGTCAGTTTTATGACAAAGTACCTCTCAAATACAATAACTATACTGAAGAACAATTCAAACAAACAGGGGTACGCGTAGTGCCTCATGCCATGGTTCGTAAAGGGGCTTATATTGCAAAAAACTGCGTTTTAATGCCCTCTTATGTCAATGTGGGTGCATATATTGATGAGGGAGTTATGGTTGATACCTGGGCAACTGTGGGCTCTTGTGCTCAAATCGGTAAAAACGTGCACCTTTCAGGTGGAGTAGGTATAGGTGGTGTTTTGGAGCCATTACAAGCCAACCCCACAATTATCGAGGACAATTGTTTTATCGGTGCTCGCTCAGAAGTCGTCGAAGGAGTGATCGTAGAGCGAAATTCCGTATTGTCTATGGGTGTCTACTTAGGGCAAAGCACCAAAATATATAATCGACTCACTGGAGAAATTACTTATGGGCGTATCCCAGCAGGGTCAGTGGTAGTCGCTGGTAGCCTGCCCAGCGAAGACAAAAGCTACAGCTTGTATTGTGCAGTCATTGTGAAGCAGGTAGATGAAAAAACAAGAGCAAAAGTAAGCATTAATGAACTATTGAGAGCGAGTTAGCATGACTGGGCCGAAAAATAGAGTACCCCCCAATTTAGAGGCAGGCTTGCAAGAAATCGTAACAAAACTAGTTCGTTTTCCCTCGATTACACCTGAAGATGCAGACTGCCAAGAGTTTATGATCCATTTTTTGGAACAAGCAGGATTTACCTGCCAACGTATGAATAAAGGACCTGTTTCCAACTTCTTTGCTTCTTATGGAGAATCAGGCCCTTTGCTTGTATTTGCGGGCCATACGGATGTGGTTCCTGTGGGCGACGTAACAAAATGGTTGTCTGATCCTTTTATAGTAGAAAATAAAAATGGGATGCTCTTTGGACGTGGTGTTGCTGACATGAAAGGTAGTCTTGCGTGCATGCTGCTTATGGCGCAACGATTTGTATACACTTATCCTAAATTTCAGGGAAGATTAGGTTTTCTTATTACCAGTGGGGAGGAAGGTAATGATTATGATATGGGCACGCCTCATGTCATGCAACTCCTGGAGAATCAAGGCATTCACATTGATTATTGCATTGTCGGGGAACCATCAAGCACTCATAGCGTTGGTGATGTGATCAAAATTGGCAGGCGTGGTTCATTGAGTGCCCAAATTACCTTACATGGAAAACAAGGGCATGTTGCCTACCCGCATTTAGCGGACAACCCAATACATAAAATAAGTCCCGCACTAGTAAAGCTGACCACAACGCTCTGGGATCAGGGTAACCATCATTTTCCGCCAACATCCATGCAAATTACCCACCTCCAATCAGGAGGCCATGCTCCAAATATAATTCCTGGAGAACTGATTTTACATCTAAATTTTAGATACTCAACAGAACACACACACCACTCGTTGAAAGAAAAAGTTATTGCTACGTTTCAAGAGCATGATCTGGATCCTATTATTGAATGGCGTCTAAGTGGTGAGCCTTTCTTGACATCTCACGGTACCTTACTGGAACGCTGTAAGGAAGCAATCCTCGAACTCACTGGAAATTCACCGGAACTTTCTACCAGCGGCGGAACATCTGATGGTCGCTTTATTGCACCTTACGGTGTTGAAGTAGTAGAGCTTGGCCCTGTTAATGCCACAATTCATCAAGTGAATGAATGTGTTTCCTTACGCGATCTCTGCCAATTAGAAATTCTATATTTTTCAATTTGTGAAAAATTATTAATCAATTAATTAATGGTATAGGGTCTGTTTACATTTCGCTAGCTTGAGTCAAAATCGTATGATTTTGGCCAAGATAGTAGAAATATAAACAGACCCTAGTCTATACTTTGAGAAAGGCAGTTGAATTTATTGCAATTTTGTAGCTTTGTAGCCTGGGTGCAGCGAAGCGAAACCCAGGTTTCGTAAATAAATTCCTGGGTTTCGCTCGCTGCACCCAGGCTACGGTTTTTATAGGACGATACTATAAAAAAGGAGACGAGCATGAAAGGTTGCAAATTAAGCCCTGTGGCTCTAGGCCTTGCACTTGGGGTTCTGTGGGGGATATCTATTTTAATAATAGGATTGATTGCTTACTATTATGCCTATGGACATGGTTTTGTAACAGCTGTAGGTAGTTTATATCCTGGATATAAGCCTTCGATAATGGGAAGTTTATTGGGAGGTGTTATAGGCTTCATTGATGCATTCATCACAGGCTTTCTGATAGGCTGGTTATACAACCTATTTAGTTGCTGCAAATGCGTCTGTTGTGATAAGAAAAAGGATGTGGAACTACACGATGTAGAAGTAAAAAAGGAAAAGAAAGTAAAAAAGGATAAGGAAGTAAAATAGTAGGCGTGTAGGCTGGTGCCGAACGTGTGCAACCCAACAACGGAAATTGAAAGATCCATGTTGGGCTGCACTAGCCTTAGCCCAGCTTGTGTCTTGAAAATATGATTTAATAGTAGCTCATCTTATCTTTGGGGTGCTTAAAAATAAACAACCTTTTTAATCAACATTTAGTTTGCTTATAAAGACAGCTTCTACGCTTGCTGATTAGCTCCAATGAGCAAAAGCAACAATTCATCAAATAACTCGCATGCTATAATTATTAAAGAGTTTCTATTAAGTTAAAATTATGTATTCTTCAGACTCTAATGATAATCAACTCACAGATGAAACAGCTGAAGAGCCCATGTTTACTTCAGAAAGTGGCTATTTATATAAAATATCAGAAATTCTCGATTACCTTCAGGGACAGGGCTTAGATTTTCAAGCGGATTGGATGGGAGTTTTCCCTGAAAATGGACTTTTAGTTGATTTTAAAAATGTATCAAAAAAGCATCCTAGACTATTTACAAAAAAGGATGTTGAACGATTATTACAAAACGATTTAGTTAAAGAGTGTTATCAAAAAATTGAAGGTGAAGGCCGTTTCCGCACAAGGACATTTGCAGCAAATGCACAAGAACTCAGCACCGCTTGTTTGCAAATCCAACAAGATACTATGGAGTTACTTGTTAATGTAGTAGAAGCTGCAGACAAAATTCTTGATCGCCCCGAATCTTTAGATCAAAACCAAGTGACGAGAATATTGGGACCTAGTATTGCAGCACTGTATGAGCATTTAACAAAAGATCCATCATCATTTCCAGAACACGAAAAAGAAAATCGCGATGCGGAAAGAAAACTCCTTGCTCTCCTGACCTCAAAAGAAAATTATGCATTAACAAAATATTCAAAAACCTCTATTCGTAAAGATTTGCTTCGTGATATTCGAGAAATTCACTTAGAGGGTAGATGTGCAAGTGGTTTTAAAAAAAATTTAACATCTTTTGTGTATTTACTACAAAGCCGTCAATTGATGTCTAGTATAAAAATATTAGCTGCAAAACAAGAAGTCGAACCTGTAAAAAATCAAAAAACCACTCATGCTATCGAAGCCGTTGGCTTTTTTAAAGGAACCCCTCCTGCTCGTTTAAAAGATATTTATGAGGCAGATCAGAAAGAACGACGATCAGGAAATATACCTAAAAATAAGGTTATGTCGGAAAGGATCAAACTAGTAAAAGAAATTATGAAAAAAAATAAGAACCCAGAAGGCGCAGATTATTATTACGCCGCAATGATTCTTTACTCGAGTCATTCGGCAAAAAATAATAAAAAAGCATATGTATATGCTAAAAGAGCGCTAAACTTTAAACCTGATGATCCACAAGCAATGGATGTAAGACTTTTAATGGCTTCATCCTTTGACAAGTGGAAATTGAATGATAATCCTCCAAAGGCACAAAAGTATGGCACCCAGATGGTACAAGAAGAGGATACTGAAACGGAATTAAAAATAGGTACTATTATCCCTCCTTATGAAGGATTTACTTATGATAAAAATCAAATCAATGCCGAACGATTAAAAATTGGGCTTCCTCAACTTGAAGACAAGGAAGTTGATTTGGAATCAGAACTATCTAAAAAAACACTTTAGCCTAGAGACTACCTTTAAATATGGATTATGCAGTATTTGGAAAGCTAGTCTCATTGCAGCTAGTAATGCTAACCATCATTAATCCGAAGATATAATTCAGTTGCCACTTAATTATTCGCAATAGGGTGTAAACGGTTGGTTTGAGTATAACGAAACGGGGAACCCGGGTTTCGCTTCGCTACACCCAGGCTACATCAATCTAAGTGATTAGTTTACAACATGCCATGTACCATCTGGCTGACGGCATGCACTACCACGTAATGTTTGTGGTCTTCCATCAATGATTGCCTTAGTTAGATACTCACGGCAAGGCAAACGCTCACGATAATAAGTACGAGTAGGTTGTACTGTATAACTATTTCCGGTGTCTGGATTTGACCAATGTACTGATTTGCCTGTGGGTGCAGTTTCTAAGGCACGTTGCATTTCCATTCTATCCACTTTATCCATATATTTACCAATTTGACCACCTAAATAAGCACCAGCAATAGCACCACCTGCTGTTGCAGCCAATTTAGCTGCAGGGCCACCACCAAATTGACTTCCAATCAATCCGCCGATAACTCCACCTGAGATAGTACCTACGTCTTGATGATTCATTGATGCACAACCAACTAATAATAAAGACAATGATGCAACAGCTATTTTTTTCATAACATATCACCCAATTAAAAGGTTATAGAAATCGGTTGTAATTCTAACATCACGCTCAGTTATTATCCATAGTTAAGAACAGCTATATTTTGTAGCCTGGGTGCAGCGAAGCGAAACCCGGGAATTCTAAATCAGTAAAACCCGGGTTCCGCTTCGCTGCACCCAGGCTACATAATTATGTTCTTAACCGTGACGCACTCGCTCAGAAATCTGACATAATAATTCATAACCCGTAGTTCCTGCTGCGTGTGCGATTCGCTCAACTAAAATATGTGTCCCCCAAAGCTCAACAGGCGCTCCAGGTTTTACTTCCGGATGATCTGTTAAGTCTACAGCAAGCATATCCATTGATACTCGCCCTACAATAGGAACCTCTTTGCCTTGAACCCAAACTGGAGTGTTTGCTGCAATATGCCGTGGATAACCATCACCATAACCCGCAGCAACAATACCGATAATGGAAGACTTTTCACTTTTCCAAATACCACTATACCCAACTTGCGCCAAAGGCGGATTATGATGAACTGCACTAATTGCTGAAACAAAACGCATTACCGGAAGTAAACCCAAATCAATTGCAGTCTGATCGGCAAAAGGTGATACTCCATAAAGCATAATACCAGGTCTGACAACATCCATATGAGTTTGCGGAAAAGAAATAATGGCAGCTGAGTTGGCAATACTGCGTTGACTAAACCCAGAAGTAGAAATGCTCTCAAACAAAGTAATTTGCTGAAAATTTTCGATGCGTTCAGGCTCATCCGCACATGCTAAATGGGTCATCAAACCGATCTCTTTATCCACCCAAGGACAAGATTGCAATGCATCCATCACACCTTGCAGTTCATGAGTCTTAAAACCCAAGCGATGCATACCTGTATTTACTTTAACCCAGAGTTTAATCGGCGTATCTAGAGGGGTATTTAAAAGCCACTGTACCTGATGTGGTTGATGAATAACACATCCAAATTGATGCTGTGCTACCACCTTAAATTCATCAGGGCTAAATATACCTTGAAAAAGAATACAATGAGTCCGTATTCCTATTTTACGAAGTACCAGGGCTTCCTCAATACACGCTACACCAAAAGCATCTACGTGTCCTTCCAATATTGGTGCTACAATATGCACACCACAACCATAGGCATTAGCCTTAACCATAGCAATTATTTTCTTGCCTGGAGCAAAATGTCTTATTCGCGTTAAGTTGTGATGCAAAGCGCTTGGCTCTATCACCAGTTTGGTAGGTCTGGACACCTTAATCTACCCCTTGATAACCATTATAAGCTAAATCTTCAAAACGAGTGTATTTACCAATAAAGGCTACACGAACCTTACCAATTGGACCATTTCTTTGCTTGGCCACAATGATTTCTGCTGTTCCTTTATCAGGACTATCTTCATTATAGACTTCATCCCGATAAATAAAGCAAATTAAATCAGCATCTTGCTCAATCGCACCCGATTCACGCAAATCAGACATAACAGGACGTTTATCTGCGCGTTGTTCCAAACTTCGGTTCAACTGGGATAAAGCAATGACTGGTACCTGTAGTTCTTTTGCAAGCGATTTAAGACTGCGTGAAATTTCAGATATTTCTGCCGTTCTATTATCCGCTGAAAACCCAGGCACTTTCATTAATTGCAAATAGTCTACCACAATTAGCCCCAAGTTACCTTGCTCCTTGGCTAAACGCCTGGCTCGTGCACGCATTTCACCTGGACTTAAAGCGGGTGTATCATCTATAAATAAAGGGGCGTCAGAAAGCATATGTACTGCTGAGGTCACACGAGGCCAATCATCATCATCCAGTTTACCCGTTCTAATCTTATGCTGATCAATGCGCCCTAAAGAAGACATCATTCTCATTGCCAAAGAATCTGCCGGCATCTCCATAGAAAAAGCAAGTACGGGTTTTCCAGATTTAATCGCGGCATGTTCTGCCATATTCATAACCAGAGTCGTTTTACCCATAGAAGGACGACCAGCAACAATAATTAAATCGGAAGGCTGCAATCCTGAGGTCATTTCATCCAAATCAGACAAACCTGTAGCAAGCCCGGTAATTGCATCACCATTATGATAAAGTGCATCAATTTTTTCTACCGCACGAACTAAAATTGATTTTATATTCTGAGGCCCGCCATCACCACCTGTTTGCTCACCTATAGCAAACACTTTAGTTTCTGCCATATCAAGAAGCTCAGGCACTTGCCTGCCTCCAGGATTATATGCTGAATCAGCAATTTCGGTAGCTACAGTAATAAGCTGTCTCTGTACTGATTTTTCACGAACTATATCGGCATAAGCAGATACGTTAGCAACACTGGGGGTGTTATTAGCCAATTCGAACAAATAGGCTTCCCCACCCACATCATCCAATTCGTTATAAGACTTTAAGGCATCAAGCAAAGTCACTACATCAAAAGGTTGATCTTTTTTTACTAAATTGGAGATTGTTCGAAATAAAATTCGATGCTCAGTGCGATAGAAATCGGTTTCACATAATTTATTACTGACTTTATCCCAAACCTGATTGTCCAACATTAATCCACCAATAATGGATTGCTCCGCTTCCACTGAATGGGGGGGGCGTTTTAATGGATCAACCGTTTTTTTGGAGTTTTGCAGATCATACATGGTCGTGATGCAATGAGAAATTTGGAACGAGGTCTATTGTAATGTTCTTTTACATAGATGTCATCCCGAACAAAGCTGTTCGGGATGAATTTTGTTGATAAGCTATTGTTTTTTCCAAACTTGAGTACGTCCTAATAAAGAAATCCCCAGATATCCTCGGACTAAAAGTTTATTGCCCTTATCAGTGATTTTGGCACGATAGATTTTCCCTGACTTGGGATCTAAAATAGAGCCACCGCCCCACTCGTTATCTCCTTCCTTCTTCAAGCCCCACATAAAAGTCAATCCTTCAACCTTCTTTCCTTTAAACATACCAGGACAATTCTGGCAAATTCCAGTATCACCAGGTTGCGGAAATACCTTATTAATCACTGCACTTAAAGTACCTCCGGATTCACTAATGGTGACAACAGCTCTTTTCTTACCTGTTTTATCATCAATAGTCACCCAGGTACCTACTGGCGATGCGGCAAGTGCTGCAGGTAAATAAAACATAGCAACAAAAAAACCACAAGCTAGCTTCCATAAGTTCATAATTTTCTCCATGTTTACAATCATTTAATAGCTTATGCTATGATTGAAAACTATGCTAGTTTTAATGAAGTAAATTTTAAAAATAAATGTTTAGCTTGGAATGAATCAAGCTTGTAGCCTGGGTGCAGCGCAGCGGAACCCGGGATTAAGAAATCCATTTATATCCCGGGTTCCGCTGCGCTGCACCCAGGCTACAAGAGCTATGCCAGCCTTAAGAAGTAATTTTTTATAATGGTGTAAAAAACTGTTCTACATCTTCTTCACTTAAAGCCATTGCCTTGGCCGGATCAGCGGATAAAACGCCTTCAACTAATTGTCTCTTTTTCTCTTGCATTCCTAAAATAGCTTCTTCTACTGTACCCGAAGTGATTAGCTTATAGACAAACACAGGATTTTCCTGACCTATTCGATGAGTTCGATCTGTAGCTTGATCTTCTACTGCAGGATTCCACCAGGGATCATAATGAATTACCGTGTCAGCACGCGTTAAATTAAGTCCAGTGCCGCCAGCTTTCAAACTGATAAGAAAAATTGGAATTTTTCCTTCCTGAAATTTTTCTACCATTGCTTGTCGATGTACTGTTTGCCCCGTTAATTTTAAATAATCATAACTTCTCGCATGCAATTCTTCTTCTATTAACTGCAACATGGAAGTAAATTGTGAGAAAACCAAGACTCGTCTTCCCTCACCTACCAAGTTATCCAATAAATCCATTAAGGCCTCTAGTTTTGCAGATGTACCATGTGCAATCGTTGCTTCAGGCAAAGACAATAATCTAGGATCACAACAACCCTGCCGTAATTTCAGTAGTGCATCCAGCAAAAGGATATGGCTTTTACCCAGGCCCTGCTTTGCAATCGCATCACGAACTTTTTTCTCCATACTCATACGAATTGCTTCATATAGATCACGCTGTTGGCCAATAATTTCGATGGTACGTGTCATTTCTGTTTTAGGAGGTAATTCACGTGCCACCTGATTTTTTGTTCTTCTCAATATAAAGGGCTGTACTCTCTTTGTCAGAACCTCTCGTCGATTCAAATCGGCATATTTCTCAATAGGAGTTCGGAACCAAAGTCTAAATTGCTTCGCATCACCTAATAGACCAGGCATCAGAAAATGAAACAACGACCATAACTCACCTAAGTGATTTTCCAAAGGCGTTCCGGTCAGGCATAAACGATGGGTAGCATGCAATTGCTGAATAATTTGCGTCGTTTTCGTACGCGCATTTTTAATAAATTGCGCTTCATCCAAAATCAGATAATAAAAAGAATAAGTGACAAATTTCTCTTTATCTCGATGGATTAATCCATAAGTAGAAACAACGATATCATAGTCATTAAAATTATCCTGATGACGCTCGGAACCATGATAAATTAAGACCTTTAATGATGGAGTAAAACGTTTGGCTTCAGCCTCCCAGTTCCCTACAAGACTTGTTGGTGCAACAATTAAGGTTGCTGCGTTAATACGACCTTGCTCTTTTTCATATTGCAAATGAGCCAAGGTTTGTATTGTTTTACCCAATCCCATATCATCAGCAAGAATGCCACTGAAATGGCTTGTTCGCAAAAATTGCAACCAATTTAAACCATAGCGTTGATAATCCCTCAGCTGAGCATGCAAGCCAGAAGGTGGTAGTATTTCAGGAATATGGGCTAATTGAGACAATTGTTTTATTTGATCTCTTAAAATTTCAGCGCCTTGCCAACGTGTTTTAGTTGCCGCAATAGCTAATTCAGCTTCACGCATTAAAATAAGTTGATATTTGTTAATTTGTAAGTGTTGATTTTCATCGATACGGCGCACGCCAAATTGAAGTAACAGACGCACCAAAGGTTTAATTCGCCCCATTTCTAACTGCAAAGCCCGTCCGTCATGCAAAGGCATCTTGACTAATTGTGTGTCAGGAAGATTATCCAAATCATTACCACTGTAACGATGAATTAAATCTGCTACCAAAGGTACAATACTGACTGGTTTACCCTCAACCAAAATTCCCAATTGATATGAGAAAAAATCGGTTGCATTTTCATGCAGGTCTGAATACCACTCTACATCATCAGCACGAATCACTTCGTGATACACTGGACTAATACATTCGACTCGCCAACCGCGGCTTTTTAACTCGGGTACTAATTGACTGTAAACAAATTCCAAATCTGCCAAAACATTAATATTCTGCAAAACAAAATCAGCCTGTTTTATTTTTTTCCACTGTTCATTTTCCCAGGCTCTCGGTGTTCTTAACTCAAGTATTTCCTGCACTTCATCCCATTTTGATTGCTCAAAACTCTTATGACGTGTGTATTCAATTAAACGTTCTTCCTGCTGGCATACGACGGTGTTACATTCTTCAGAACCTGCAATCATTAAACCGGCATAATCAAAAAGAATACGTGCCGTAAATAAAGCATGCAGTTCTTCTTCAGAGTCATACAGCCAGGAAGACTCATTATCCGATTCATTAATGGCATCTAGAATAAGCACGGGTACTGGTGTAACGTGTCGAGCTTCTCGCTGTGCAAATACTTGCGGCAAGGGAAACTCGGGACATGTTTTAGCCATTTTGTTTGCTAGTAATTCGGCCTGTTCTATTGGAATTGGAGGTGCTTTCAACAAATAACTCAATTGTTTTATTGGATAGGGAGTAACTAAACGTCCCATTTTGTCTTCGGAACGATTAAAATACCAACTTTCATCCAACAGCAAAGGTTCAAGTACATTCCCTTCATGTGTTAACAATAAATTTTGATTACCATTATGAGATAACACCCATTCACAAGTACCTTGAATCGCCTCACCCAAATGAATCGACTCGTCCTCGTTTTGTATAAAAAAAGCTCGTCCAGTTGCGATAATTCGTTCTAATAATTCGCTATTGCGAATGGTTAATGTATCAAACCAACCTGAAACACCACATTTAAACAGAAGGAGCGCTACCAAATCATTATCATCGCCAATAAAATGCTGTTTTTTAGAATCAGAGAGACTATTAAACGGGATCATTTTTCCATAACCACCACGTTTTAATAGCTTGGCTAAAGCTAACCTAATCACGATTCGATGCTCATAGCCATCCAGTCTTAGGTCTATGAGATAAACTAAATGATGTGTCACTTCGGGTGCTTTTACAATTGCAGCTTCTTGAGCACGCAAATTTTTCAACCAACTATCGAGCCTTTTATCTAATTTATTACCTGCAAAAGATGGAGAGCTTACTTTTTCTCTATCGCGTAGGGCAAATAAACACGCAGCGGCATGTTTGCAATTATATTGATAATTACAAGTGCAATGCGCTAATTTTTTTGGCCAAGATTTCAAATCCATATGTACATCATAAATTTGGCTCGAACTTCCTTTAACTCGACCTTTTAATAGACCGTCGCTAAAACGAATATTGAGCACATGTCCATTTTCAAAATATTCTTGACCTCGCAATAATATTTTGGCATCAAAGACTTCTGGCATTTTTGAGAGTGCTTCATTTAACATAAGCGTGTTTTTTACTGGACAAAGGATCTATTTTAGTCAATTTTTAAATTAATTGACATTTTTATCTTTAAATTAAAGGTTCTTTATATTAGTTTATCGCTCTTTGGAGTCTTTTTAGAGTATATATCATGCAAAATAAGCTTACTGTACTTATGGCACAAATCAATCCCACAGTAGGTGCTTTGGCATCCAATAGGGATCAAATCATAGAGGTTATAAAAAGCAAACAAGCTGATCACAATATAATACTCTTTCCCGAATTGGCTTTAACAGGTTATCCTCCTGAAGATTTGCTCTTTCGTAAGGAATTTCAACACGCAGTTGCTGAACATTTAAAACAGATTCAGGCTGTAACAAAAGATTGCTATGTCCTTGTAGGACACCCAAGTCAAAAAGAGCAGCGACTGTATAATAGCGTGAGTATTTTTTATAAAGGACAAAAAGTCGCAGAATATCACAAGCAAAATTTACCCAATTATCAAATTTTTGATGAAGCACGTTATTTTACTCCAGGAGAAAAAAATCCATGTATTTTAGATGTAAATCAATACAAAATAGGTGTGATTATCTGTGAAGATTTATGGTATCCAGGTCCTGCAGAAGATTTAATTGAGAAAGGAATTTCTGTCTTACTCGTTTTAAATGCATCTCCATTTGATTACAGTAAATATCAAAAACGAGAAAACCTCTTAAAATCTTACGCAAAACGCGGCATATCAATAATCTATGCAAATCAAATTGGAGGCCAGGATGAACTATTATTTGATGGTCAATCGTTAGCAATTGATTCACAAGGCAAGGTTTGTGCGCGATCCCCTGCATTTAAAGAAGATTTACGTACTGTAGCGATCCATGCAAATCATGTTGAAGGCGCATTGTCTCCCCTTCTTGAGTTTGAGCCATTAATCTATGAAGCATTACTGTGTGGTACTCGAGATTATGTGAATAAAAATCATTTCCCTGGAGTTTTGATTGGGCTTTCAGGAGGAATTGACTCGGCACTAACTTTAGCTGTAGCAGTAGATGCTTTAGGAGCAGATCGAGTTCATGCTGTGCTTATGCCTTCACGTTACACCGCGCAAATGAGTAATGAAGATGCTTTAACGCAAATAGAAAAATTGAACGTATCACATTCCACCCTATCGATTGAACCCGCTTTTAATGCCCTAATGACCACTCTTGAACCAGTATTCACAGGGCGAGCTCCCGATACGACTGAAGAAAATATTCAAGCACGAATTCGCGGTGTATTGATTATGGCATTGTCTAACAAAACTGGCAAAATGGTACTTACCACTTCGAATAAAAGTGAATCTGCTGTAGGCTATGCCACGTTATATGGAGACATGGCCGGCGGATTTGCCGTATTAAAGGACGTACTTAAAACTCAAGTTTATGCTCTTGCACGCTATCGTAATAGTCTTTCTGAAATCATTCCAGAACGCGTTCTAACCCGCGCCCCATCAGCTGAGTTAAGAGCTGATCAGACCGATCAGGACAGTTTACCTGACTATGCAACATTAGATGCAATCATTATTGCCTATATGGAGAAAAACTTAACTCCCGAAGAAATAATTCAGCAAGGTTTTGCCGCAGAAACTGTAACAAAAGTAATTCAATTGATTAAGCGCAATGAATACAAACGCCGCCAATCCGCACCAGGAATTAAAATAAGCCCAACCGCTTTTGGGAAAGACTGGCGTTATCCAATCACCAATGGTTTTTGAATTTGCAGAAGCCTGGTTGCTTACAACCGTCTGTAACGTAGCCTGGGTGTAGCGCAGCGTAACCCGGGTTTTTCACTCTTCGATAACCCGGGTTACGCTGCGCTACACCCGGGACGTAAAATATTAACAAGTACCTAAAGACTTAGTTTCGCGCAATTCTGATTGTTCCTGATCAGCAACTTTGCGTTGTTGCCAAAAAGTAGGTAATTGTGAAAGTGCCACATACCTACTTTTATCTAACTTTTTAGGAACTTCTTTTACGGACTCTTCAACGACTTCTACTTTAGACAGAGTAGGTTTATCAGTAGCTATTTTTTCTAAATGAGCCTTCATATGTTGCTCGATCAAGGCAAATTGCTTTAGGTCTATTCTGCCTTTAGATTCCCTAGTTTTATCAACTACCGGCTGTCCCAGCTCATCTTTCTTTGGTAACGCTTGAGATAACATACTCTGTGCTTGCAACACATGAGATAACTTGTTATTCATTTCATGCAATTTCGATGAAGCAATTGATTGAGCAGTATTTAATTGCAGTAAATAAGCTTTTAATGGTAAAACATCTGCTTCATTTAATGCAGCTTTATGATCAGCCAACCAGGAATTCAGTTTTGAATGATCAGTTAAAGTAATGTTATGCGGAACTCCTATACTATTTATCCACCAAAGACTTGTTTCACCCTCTGTACGGCGTAAAACAAAAGTTGATGTCATCCCATTTGCTATAAGCTCATCGTTAGTCAAAGCACTATGCGTTTTGGGATTTTCTGGATTGATAACTAATTGAACTTTAGCGAGATATTGTTCTCTTGCTTTGAGACACTCTCGTTTAATCCGTCTTAAATGCACTGTATTTAATTTTTCTACATCGCGGTCTTCTAATGTCGCCATCTTCTGTGCTAACTCGTCGGTTGGAGTAAGCGGATAAACCTCACCCTTTTCATCGACCCAAGAAATATGGCATTGATCATTTTTATAACTTACAGAAAAAACAGTTTTATCTTGTTGCGTGGATTGACATTGTTTCGCAGCAGCCAAATTATTAAAAACCCTCACGTTTTCAGTTACTTGGCGTGCGCTTTCGCGAGCTGCTTGACGCTCAATTTCTCGTGCTTTCTTATCTTCTAATGTCGCTTTATATTGAGCCATATAGCTATTAATCTCTGTCAATACTTCGTCCTTCAGATCCATCACAAAGTCAGGCATAAGATGATCTGCCAAAGGCTGGTAATCAGGGACTTCGTCGATAAATTCAAGAAAGAGAAAATAATTATAGGAGCTTTTTACATTCCACGCACCCTCACTCATCATGAGCTTTAATTCTTGCAAGCGAGTATATGCGTCGGGAAAGTCTTTCATCACATTAATTGAGTGGCCTATTTTTTCACCGCGAGTTCTGGTGTATTGATAGATCCAACCTGTGATCCATGATTTTACGGGTTTTTCATAATTTTTTTCTGCTCTTTGAGCAATGGCAACTATTCTTTTGCGTCCTTCTTCCGATTCGTTTGCAATTATAGCCACTATTTGTTCAACAAATTCTTTAGATATTTTCAATGGTTTTTTTTTTGGCATTTTTGAAACTCCTTTTCATGATGCAAATTTATCTTTACATTAATATTAATTTCATACAAGCAGAAAATTATTATGCTACATTGATCGCACGCGTATCGTCATGTTAATTTTTCTACATCATGCGAGAATATAATAATTATCTTCGCCGAAACATCACTCCATCAGCTGAAGGTCTAGACTTATTTTTTAAAAGCAAGATTGGACTTATTTTAGGTTTAAAACTTATGTACTAACAGAGTATCTGTCGCATCCACTTCATATCGATTGGCAAAATTATCGCAGCATCTCACATAAAGTATTTTTATACAAAAGATGCCAATTGGAAGTATAGACTCTGTTTTAAATTCTGCCATAAAAATGTATCGATTAAATCTTGAAGATAAAAAATTTCCTATGCGCTTCTCTTTTCTAAAATATGCTCTTCTAGTACTTGCAAATTTAAAGCAACACGTTAACATGATTCGATAAAAAATAATAACAAAGGGATGTTATGAAATTTGCATTTTTTTCAGTTACATTATTAGCAAGTGGTATCGCTGCAGCAGCAACTCCGGTCAATGGATGGTATTCCAGCGCATTTGGCGGATATACTCATTTAAATGGAAATGTATCGAAAAACATTTTGGGATTTCAGTTTGATAACGTTGATTATGAAAGTGGTTTTAATGCTGGATTACGTTTAGGTTATCAATACAATCCTATGCGCTATGAATTGGAATACACTTACTTACGTGCCAATACCCAAAACTTTCAGGTTGATTTCATCGATCAAATCGGGGTAACAGGAAACACCAATGCCAATATAGGTATGGCCAATATTTATTATGATTTTCCCGACGTTATCCTACCCACAATTTCTCCCTTCGTAGGGGTAGGTATTGGATATGCTTACATTCAAACTTCTTTAGAAAGTACAGGTCCATTTGGCGTAACTCTTTTTGACGACCATCAACATGCCTTTGCTTATCAAGGAACTGCCGGGCTCACTTTTAATTTTGCAGAGAACTGGGCATTAAATGCTGCCTATCGCTATTTAGCAACAGCAAGCTCTGGTAGTTTTGGTCGAACATTGCAGGCGCAAATGGGCAGTGCAGGCGTTGTTTATCGTTTTGATACCTGCAATTATAAGTAATTAAGTCATAAGATCTAAAGAAATCTGGGTTGGATTATTTTATCCGTTAGTAATCGCTCAGTCCTCTGTGTTACTGGCTGTCTCTTAGTCACATTAAGAATCTTGGGGAAAAGTCAGCTTGTAGCCTGGGTAAAACGAAGTGAAACCCGGGTTTCGCTGCGCTGCACCCAGGCTACATTTTGAGTGCCTTTCCCTTAAGCTGCCATCATTGACTGAGCACTTACTTTCATGCTTTTTCTTCAGGATGATGGATTTTTGTGGAAGCTAGTGTTTGCGGTTCTTGCCATAAAGTCATAAATAAAACCATAACTAAAGGCCCAACAAACAAACCAAGCAGACCTAAAGTTTCTACTCCTCCAAGAATTCCAAATAACACCGCTAAAAAAGGCAACTCGATTGCACCCCCAATTAATACAGGTTTAACAAAATGATCTGCAACAAACATCACTAAAGTTCCCCAAACCAGAACAATAATTGCGCCAATCATACTACCGAATGAAAACAGAATAATCGCTACCGTAATAAAAACTATAGGCACAACGAATGGAATCATTGCTGCAAGTGCTGTAACAAATCCGACAAGAGTAGGTGCGGGAAAACCAACCAGGCCATAACAAATTCCCATTAAGACCCCCACACCTAACCCAACAACAATAGTTCCATTTACTGTGGCTCTCAATGCTCTAGGGAGTCTGTCTGCATAACGAAACCACCTTTTCCCCAAACACGATTCCCCAACTTGATAAATCTGTACTATTAATCGATCGCCATCCCGATAAAGGAAAAACAAACTCAACAGGGTAAAACCTACTTGAACACTTCGATGCGCTAAGTTGGAGCCTATTTGTTTTACATAATAGCTCGTTGGAGTTAATGATAAGTGAACATTAGACAGCAGGCTTTTAATCATTCCTGGCTTACCAATATAATTATCCCAATAGGTAATCAAATCATTTCCCATAAATGGAAAGTCTTTTAAAAATTCAGGCGCTGCGCCACCTTGTTGATTTATATCTTGCAAGAAATTAATAAATATCTGTAACTCCTTTATCAACAAACCCAATAACCAGCTTAATGGAAGTAGAAACAATAAGCCGATTAAAGTTGTAAAAAGTAAGGCAGATAAATTATCTTTATTCCCAAAAAAATAACGCCATTTTTCATATAAGGGGAAGGTAGCAATAACAATTATGGAAGCCCAGATCAATGATGGAATAAAACGATGAATAATAAATAAACTAAGAACTACAATTCCAACAGTCAAACCCATACTAATGAGCTCTTTATGGTTCTCATTCATTTACGCAAAACTCCATGCTAAAAGTTGCATTATTATCCAAGCAGGCACAGCAGCGAATACATCATCCAACATAATCCCAAACCCGCCGCGTACTTTTTGATCAATATAATCTATAGGTTGTGGTTTCCAAATATCAAAAATTCGAAACAAAATAAATCCCCAAAGCATCCAGATCGCTCCTTTGGGTGCCAAAAACATAGTGAATAAATAACCTACAACCTCATCCCAAACAATTCCTTTATAATCATGCACACCCAAATCCTGGGAAACTTTTTCACTAACCCAAACTCCCAATACAAATGCGATTAGCGTAAAAAAAAGATAAACTACCCAATGAGTCCCCATAAGTAGCAAATAGAGAGGTATCGCAGCTAATGTCCCCCAGGTGCCTGGAGCAGTAGGCATTAAACCACTGCCAAATCCAAAAGCGATGAAGTAAATAGGATCTTGGAACACATTTTTTGCCAAATTGATTTGTCTCATTTCTTTTTCTCTATACTTAGCTCATTTTAAAGGTTGTATCCAAATGCTCTGCAATAGATGAACTCTTGTTCTTGCCTCTACTAAAAATGTGAGTAACCTGCTGGTTTTAACACATGACAGCGATTATTCACATCGTTTATTCTTATACCAGGGGTCGCTTCAATTACTCCAATAGGATAACAATGTAAATGAGCTTCCTTGCACTCATTCATCAATAAAGCCAATCGATGCTCTGGTACTGTAAAACATAACTCATAATCATCACCACCAGTCAATGCCAAGTCAACTGCATTATCAGACCAATACTTATCGAGTAATGTATGTATTGGAATTGCTTCTTCATTGAGACACGCGCCAACATTACTCGCAACACAGACATGATTTAAGTCTGCACTAAGTCCATCTGAAATATCTATAGCTGCAGTTGCATAACGTCGTAAAAGATCAACCAAATCAATTCGAGGTTTGGGATGCAGCAATTTATCCATTAATTCAGATTTATCTTCTTGAGGTATCTTCTGATTTTCAAGAAATTTAATTGCTAAGGCTGCAGCACCCAACTCACCTGAAACTACAATTATGTCTCCAGGTTTAGCTCCACTACGTTGTATCGTTTTGTCTTTTGGTGCAGTACCAAAAACAGTTAGCGTTATTGATAAAGGGCCTCGTGTTGTATCACCGCCTATTAAAGCCATATTAAATTGGCTAAGCGAATCTTTTAATCCTTGCACAAATAAAGTAAGCCACTGTTGATTGAGTTCAGGCAAAGTTAAAGAAAGAGTAATCCAACAAGGATCTGCTGCCATAGCAGCCATATCACTCACATTAGCCATAACTGACTTGCACGCAATGTCATAAGCATTCCATTGTGGAAGAAAGTGTACACCTGAAACCAAAGTATCTGTACTCACCAGTAGGTTCATTCCTTGAGGAACACGCACACAGGCCGCATCATCACCAATACCTAATAATACATCATCCCGTCTGCAATCAAGTGGTTTAAAAAAGTGATCAATAAGTGAGAACTCATTCATGGTGACTGATTTCAATTGAACGCACCTGTTGCGCCAAACTATTTAATACTCCATTAACATAACGGTATCCATCCTGGGAACCAAATTCTTTAGTCAATGATATTGATTCATCTAGAACAACTTTATAAGGAATTTCAGGACAATAGAGTAACTCAAAAGAACCAATACGAAGTACAGTCAGTTCAATTGGATTGAGTCCGTTGATCTCTCTGTCAAGAAATGGAGCAATACGTGCTTCTAAAGTTTCAACATGAGCGGGCACACCGTGCAAAATACGGCAAAAATAATCTACATCCACCTTATCCATATTATTAATGACACGAAATTGTGCCTCAATTTCATGTAATTCGCTTCCTGACATTAACCATTGATAAAGAGCCTGAAGTGCTAATTTTCGGGCTTTTCTTTTACCGCTTATTGACTGCTTTTCCACCTTAACCTCATGAACTCTTCTTAAAAAATCTATAAAGTCCTTCTCTCTTAACTTAAAGAGAAGGGATAAAATCACTATTGGACGGTTCTATTCTTTATTCATCTGATCAATTGTCTGTCTGAAATCACTGACGTCTTTAAAGCGTTTATATACAGATGCAAACCGTACATAAGCAACATGATCCAAACTATATAATTCTTTCATGACCAGCTCACCAATGATCTGAGAATCAATCTCCCTCTCACCTCTACGGCGAATTTCTTGAGTAATTGAAATAATTGATGCTTCCAATGCATCGACACTTACTGGTCTTTTTTCCAAAGCGCGTAACATACCTGAGCGTAAATTAGCAATATTAAATGGCTCGCGCCGGCCATCACGTTTAACGATTAACGGCATGATTAATTCAGCTGTCTCAAAAGTAGTAAAACGTTCATGGCATACAAGACATTCTCGCCTTCGACGCACCTGAGCGCCTTCAGCGACCAGGCGTGAGTCTACTACTTTAGTTTCTTCTGCGTGGCAAAAAGGGCAAAACATAATTATCTATAAACCGGAAACTCACGACATAAAAGCAATACTTGTTCTTTAACTTTTGCTATAGTCGTTTCATTGTTAATATCATCAAGAATATCTGCTATCCAATTTGATAAAAGCGTTATTTCTTTTTCTTTAAATCCTCTTGTAGTTACTGCTGGGGTTCCCAAACGTAATCCACTGGTTACAAAAGGAGAACGAGGATCATTAGGAACCGTATTTTTGTTCACGGTAATATTTGCTTTATCTAAAGCCGAATCCGCATCTTTACCTGTGATGTTCTTATCAATTAAATCAACCAATAATAAATGATTGTCTGTACCACCGGAGACAATCTTGTACCCACGACTCATCAGTACTGACGCCATGGTCCTGGCATTCAATAATACTTGTTGTTGATAGGTTTTAAACTCCGGCAATAAGGCCTCAGCAAAAGAAACAGCTTTGGCAGCAATTACATGCATTAATGGGCCGCCTTGGTTACCAGGAAAAACAGAAGAATTTAATTTTTTCTCTATTTCTTCATTGGCACGGCATAAAATCATCCCACCTCTCGGCCCTCTAAGTGTCTTATGGGTAGTAGTTGTTACCACATCTGCATAAGGAACTGGGGAAGGATAAAGACCCACTGCAATCAAACCAGCAACATGAGCAACATCTGCCATTAAATAAGCGCCAACTTTATCTGCTATTGCTCTGAATCTAGGCCAATCAAGGATACGTGAATAAGCGGAAAATCCTGCGATAATCAGTTTGGGTTTATGCTCCAGAGCCAAACGCTCCAAAGCATCATAATCAATTAAACCAGTTTGCGCATCAACACCATAAGGTATCGCTTCATAAAGCTTACCTGAAAAATTAACTTTGGAACCATGAGTTAAATGACCACCATGGGGCAATGCCATACCTAAAATAACATCACCAGGAGCTAAGAGAGCCATCATTACAGCGGCATTGGCTTGTGAACCCGAATGAGGTTGAACATTAACGTAATCCGCACCAAAAAGTTTTTTTGCGCGCGCAATTGCTAACTCCTCCGCAACATCAACATACTCACATCCGCCATAATAACGCTTACTTGGATATCCTTCAGCGTATTTATTCGTTAATACAGAACCTTGAGCCTGTAAAACACGTGGACTTACATAATTTTCCGATGCAATGAGTTCTACATGCTCTTCTTGGCGGCGTTGTTCATCAACAATAGCTTGATAGAGTTCGTCATCAAAATTTTCTATGGTATAGCTTTGGTCAAACATGAGTAATCCTTGGGAAAATGGTTAAGGTTTAACAATGATGTCATTACGTACCCTGCTAACACCATCCACACTTGCAGCAATAATCCCTGCTCTTTGTTTCAATCTTGGGGAAGCAACAAAACCACTAAGTTGCACTTCATCTTTAAAGGTCTTAACTTGTATTGCTAAACCTGTGCGCCCTAATTGATTCACTAATGTTGCTTTTACCTTAGCAGTGGTAGTCGAACTATCCAAAAACTCTCCTGTGCTTTCACTACCTGGAGATGCAACACATGCTATGATAATTATAGATAAAAGTCCCACAAACAGCATTTTAAGTGAGTTACGCATCCAAAAACTCCCTAAAGAAAAAACGTCATAAGACTACCACAAAATTTACTTGGTTACGAATTGTGAATACAAATCGAAAATAATGCTGCTATTTTGGTTAAAAACCTGTCCCCGGCAGCAAAAAAACATAACCGGGGAATATTAGATCCTGATTCCATTGAATAAGTGCTTTTGAAATTAGTCATTAATTATGACTTTGGGTCCAGATTCTGAAGGATGCTTAACTAACTTGGTTCTTTTTTTTGTCATGTCCATGAACATTGTTTGGCTTGGCATTATTTACAGTAACTTGCTTCTGATCATTTGCATGATGATTATGTCCATGTGTCTTCGCTTGATTAGTAGCCCCTTTTGTTTTTTTATGAGTTCGATGATGAGGGTTAGGATGTCGATAATCATGTGGACGTTCATCGAAACCATAAATTTCGGAATGGGGTTGAGCGGAGTGATAATAACCTGCCTCATAATATTCAGGCTGCGTCATCTCACAGGAAGTTAATAAAGGTAACAAAATACAGCAAGGGATTAAACGCTTCATGAAAACTCCGGAAACACAAATAAAAAAGGGAAGGTGCAACAGAATGCAACTTCCCTATCATCAAATAAGCTATTGCTTATTTTATAAAATTACTTATTTCTTTGCAGTAATCTCAACTTTATCGCCTTTAACACCTTTGTTCAGGTAATTAACGATACGTACAGTGCTGTTTACGTTAGTCCAACCGGAGTAAATAGTGCCGTAAGGACCTTGAATTAAAAGATTCATACCAGAATGGCAGTAACCATAGTAATACAAGCTGATGTAATGAGGCGCATCATAATAGAATATTGTAAAAGGATCTAAGGGAGCTCCATCATCAAAAGAACCGTATACACGGACATTGTCGATACTGTTATTGATGATTTCAATTTCACAATAACCTGGATACATCGTTGATTTACCAGCAGACTTATGATTTTTGTCAGCTTCGGTAGCTTTTGGGTGCAAATGTGCATTTGCTGCAAAAACTTGGCCAATTAAACAAAAACAAAGAGCAAATAACAAGGACTTCAACTTCATGGTTTCTCCTTTGTGTGATGAAAGCAGCATAGTAGCAAAGTGTTGTATTTAGTCAATAGGATATTTTTATAACCATGAAATAAATAAAATTGAAACTTATAAGCACAATAAGAGTAATAAATTCATCTTTCATGTTATATTTGGCAGATTTTAAAAACTTAACGTTTTTTAACCTAGAAAAGCCGTTGACTCAGTGGATTCGCAGAAGGTTTCAACTGCTCTAGGTTTAAGTATTCAGGGGAGCAGCATTAATGAAAAAGCGAATGATCATCATGGGAATAGCCTTATTGATTGTTTTTGGTGGAATCATTGCTTTTAATCTGATCAAGGGAGTATTGATTCAGCGTTTCTTTGCAAGCTACCAACCACCTGCTGTCTCTGTCGCTTCAGCTGTTGCCCAAGCAGTAGACTGGCAACCAACGATTAATGCGGTGGGTAATTTCGTTGCATTTAATGGGGTTGATGTCAGCTCCCAAGCTTCAGGAAACGTAGTGAAAATTGATTTTGAATCGGGACAGTACGTTGATAAGGATGCGCCCTTAATTACGATTGATGACAGCGTTGATCAAGCGATATTAAAATTTAACCAAGCAGAATTAACCCTGAAAACCTTAAGTTATAAGCGTCAAAATGATTTATTCAAACGAGGTGCCTCACCAATTTCCAATGTTGATGAAGCCAAAGCAAATCTCGATCAGGCACAGGCAAAATTGGATCAAACTCAGGCACAAATCAATCAGAAGCATATCACTGCTCCCTTTGCTGGGAAATTAGGTATACGACAAGTCAATTTAGGGCAATTTATCAGTCCCGGACAGACAACAATTGTTACCTTGCAATCACTTGATCCTTTGTATTTAGAGTTTTATCTCCCGGAACAACTCTACAAACGTATTCGGCCTGATCAAACCATTACCTTTTCCGTAGAAGCATTCCCTAATGCTCTTTTTGAAGCTAAGGTCACTGCAATTAATGCTAAAGTGGATGTCAATACACACAATATGTTAGTTCAAGGTACTCTTGCTAATTGCCCTTCGGCAGCAATTAAAGATCCCAAAAACTCTCCATTAATAAAAACCCGAAAAGAGCCCATGGGAAATAAACAAATTATCTCTTGCAGTACCGATTTAAACAGTAAAAATAAAATTCATAATTTTACCTTCGTGCCAGGCATGTTTGCTTCGATTGAGATAAGCCAACCCCCTGAACCTAAAACAGTCATTGTTCCTTCAACGGCTGTATCTTACAGTTTATACGGTAATGCGGTTTACATTATAGAGAAAAATGCAGACGGTAAGAAAAACCCAGATGGTTCCGATCTGCTTACGGTCAAGCGCGTTTTTGTCACCACAGGTGAGCAACGTGGAAATTATACCGTAATCAAAAAAGGAGTTAAGGCAGGACAACTCGTTGTAAGCGCCGGTGAAATAAAATTACAAAACGGTACTCCTGTTGTAATCAATAATGATGTCAAATTAAATGAAGTCAGTAATCCGGATATGTTGGAACAATAAACTATGCGGCGTTGTAATGTAGCCTGGGTGCAGCGCAGCGGAACCCAGGAAGTAGCGCAAACTCAATAAAACCCGGGTTCCGCTACGCTGCACCCAGGCTACGTTTGAGTATGGGCATTGCCCTGTTACAAAAACTTTTTATTCAGGAACAGTTTTATGAAATTTACCGATCTTTTTATCAAGCGGCCTGTACTTGCCATGGTAATTAGTTTGCTCATTTTTCTTTTTGGTATTAACTCCATCTATAACATGCAAATTCGCCAATACCCTCGCATGGATAATACAGTAATTACCATTATGACCGCTTATCCAGGAGCAGATGCGGATCTTATTGCGGGATTCATTACTTCACCTCTAGAAAAAGCGGTAGCCAGTGCAGAAGGGATTGATTATATGACCTCTTCAAGTACACAAGGTTTAAGCACCATCACCCTGAATATTAAATTAAATTTTGATCCGCAAGTAGCCTTTACCGATGTAATGAGCAAAGTGCAACAAACCTTAAACCAACTTCCTAAAGAATCCCAACAGCCGGTTATATTAAAAGCATCGGATAGCTCCACAGCATTAATGTACATCAGCTTGGACAGTACAGAAATGACGCCTCAGCAAATCACGGATTACGCAACTCGTGTCGTACAACCGCAATTGCAAACTGTAGATGGTGTAGCTAAAGCAGAGATTTTAGGTGGAGCAACTTACTCCATGCGAATTTTCCTTGATCCAATTAAAATGGCCGCACTGGGTGTTTCCCCCTCAGATGTTTCTGCCGTACTTGCTAAAAATAATTTCCTCACTGCTGCTGGAAATACTAAAGGTGAATACGTAGCAATCAGTGTCACTGCGAAAACAGATCTTAATGACACCGCACAATTTAGTAATCTGATTGTTAAAAGCGACAAGGGATCTATAGTTCGTTTGCGCGATATCGGTAGAGTCGAATTAGGCTCGCAAGACTATGATACCTCCGTCACATTCAATGGAAAAAAAGCGGTATTTTTATCCATTACCCCTACGCCTACAGCAAATCCTCTTACAGTAATCAGCGATGTAAGAAAAATACTTCCCTCAATCATCAAAGAGTTTCCACCATCTCTTTCAGGAACAATAGTCTATGATGCAACAGAGTTTATTAGAGCATCTTTAGATGAAGTGACCCATACCATTATTGAAGCAGGTCTAATTGTTATCGTAGTCATTTTCTTATTCTTGGGATCGATTCGCTCAGTATTCATTCCCATTGTCACTATTCCTCTGTCATTAATTGGTGTATGCACCTTGATGCTTGTACTCGGATACAGCGTCAACTTACTTACCTTACTTGCTTTTGTTTTGGCTATTGGTTTGGTAGTTGATGACGCAATTGTGGTCGTAGAAAACGTTCATCGTCATATTGAGGAAGGAAAAACTCCTTTTGATGCTGCATTGATTGGGGCTCGAGAAATAGCCACTCCTGTTATTGCAATGACAATTACACTTGCTGCTGTGTATGCACCAATTGGGTTTATGGGAGGACTAACTGGCGCCTTATTTAAAGAATTTGCTTTTACTTTGGCCTGTGCAGTTATCATTTCTGGGATCATCGCTTTAACCCTCTCACCCATGATGTGCTCAAGAGTTTTATCTAAAGAGATTAGTAGTGGCAAGTTTGTTCATTTTCTCGATAATTTTTTCAATAAACTTAAAGTAAAATATCAAAACGCATTACATAGTTTGTTGAACACCCGCGTCATTATGTTGTTTTTTGCAGCGGTTGTTATCATTATGCTGCCTTATCTCTATACTCATACTTCAGCAGAAACAGCCCCTGATGAGGACCAAGGCTTCTTTTTTGTCATGGCGATGATCCCTCAATATGCGACACTTAATTACATTGAAGCGTTCACTAAACCATTCGATGAGATTTATAAAAGTTTCCCTGAAACAGAAAATTATTTTACCGTAAACAACAGCAGCCAAACCATCTCAGGAATGGTATTGAAACCGTGGAATCAACGCAGTAAAAGCCAGTTTGCTTTAAAACAACCCTTGCAAGATAAATTATCACAAGTTGCAGGCTTAAATGCTTTTGCAATTGTTCCTCCTCCTCTTCCAGGCGGCGGGGGCGGTACGCCAGTACAATTCGTCATCAAAACAACGAATGACTTTCAAAGCTTACTCGATGTTTCCAATAAACTGACCGAAAAAGCCCAAAAAAGTGGTTTATTTATTTATGTCGATAATTCACTCAAATTCAATAAGCCACAAATTGTATTAGATATTAATCGTTCCAAAGCTTCAGAAATGGGATTAGATATGCAAGCAGTAGGAAGCAGCTTAACCAGCGCTTTATCAGGCGGTTACGTGAATTACTTTAACTTGGAAGGACGCAGTTATCAGGTAATACCCCAATTAAGCCGCTCATTTCGTATGACTCCCGAGCAATTAGGACAAATTTATGTAAAAACCATGAACGGTACCATGGTTCCCCTTTCAACGGTAGTTACTGCTAAGGAAAAAACGGCACCGAATGCGGCGTCACATTTCCAACAAATGAATTCTGCGACCATTCAAGCCGTCATGATGCCTGGAAAAACGCTAGGCGAAGGCCTGGCATTCTTACAAAATGCCGCCAATGATACTTTGCCTAAAGGTTTTTCCGCTGATTATGGTGGTGAGTCAAGACAGTTTATCCAGGAAGGAAGCGCCCTACTCTTTGCATTCGTCTTTGCAATCATCATTATTTTTTTAGTACTTTCAGCTCAATATGAAAGTTTTCGCGATCCGTTAATCGTTTTAATTAGTGTGCCTATGTCCATCTGTGGCGCTTTAATTCCTTTGAATTTGGGCTTGGCAAGTATCAATATTTATACCCAAGTCGGTTTGATTACCCTAATTGGATTAATTTCTAAACATGGAATTTTAATTGTTGATTTTGCCAATCATTTACAACGTGAAAAAAATCTGGATAGACGAGCAGCAGTAGAAGAAGCTGCTGGCATCAGATTAAGACCCATTCTCATGACGACTGCTGCGATGGTATTTGGGGTTTTACCCTTATTGATTGCCAGTGGAGCGGGTGCTGTGAGTCGTTTTGATATAGGACTAGTCATTGCAACTGGCTTGTTAATCGGAACGGGATTTACTCTGTTTGTAGTTCCCACTTTATATACTTACATTGCAGAAGACCATCGCTCAAAAAAATCCGAACCTCAGTTTGATGAAGCAAAAATTCCAGATGTTCAAGTACCTACTCAAAAACATTAGGAATTGTAGCCTGGGTGAAGCGCAGCGGAACCCGGGATAATTTAAACAGCCCAAAACATAGCAACTATCTTAATATAAAATTAACACCAGCTGCCTAACTTTATGTCTCCTACCTTTTGTAATCAATTCCAAATTTCTTATACTTCATGTAAGAGAGAATTATTATAAAAGGTAAATCATGACTCCTTTTAAACGAATTAACCTAAATTTAATATCGCATCTGGATGCTTTATTATCTGAAAAAAGTGTGAGTGCGGCTGCTGCTAAAGTGTTCGTCAGCCAGCCTGCAATGAGTGCTTCTTTGAAGCAACTTAGAGAACTATTTAAGGATCCGCTGCTTGTTCCCGGTAAAGGGGAATACTTTCTTTCCCCAAAAGCAAAGGAATTACAACCACAATTAGAACAAGTAATGTTTGATTTAAAAAATATCTTGCATCCTAGTGAACGATTCGATCCCCTCCACTCCAAGAGATCATTTAAGATTGCTTTACCTGATTATGTTGAATTAATTTTGTTGCCTTCCTTAATTTCAGCACTCGAAAAACTACCCCATATTGTTATTGAAACGACTATTGAATCAATGGCAGATAATCCGCTCTTATTTATTGATGATAACGTAGATATAGCAATTGGAGCCATTAATGAAAATTCACTTCCTTCGGTACTTAAAGCAGAAAAACTATATGAAGAAGAAATTATTTGTTTTGCGAGCCAAAATAATTCACTCATAAGTAAGCCCATATCTTTAAAAGATTATTTGACCTGTAAACATATTGCCTTTAGTTTTAATCCAGCAAGATACAGCCATTCAGCAGAATATTTGCATAAAAGGAAAAAAGTACGCAATGACATGCTCTTTGTAAAAAATATTTTGCCTGCGATTTTTGCAGTAGCCAATTCCGATACCGTTATTTCCACGGCCCCCAGTTTTTTAATTAATATCTTTTCAGAACAGTTTAATTTAAAAATGCAACCCCTACCGTTCAATCTGGAACCAACCCCTATTTACCTGGTAATGCACAGTAAGAGTCAATATGACGAGGGAGTGCATTGGTTATCCCAATTAGTAAGTTCGAGCATTAAAGATTTGAACAAGTGGTAAAAGACTCGCATGCTTTAAACATCAAGTCTTTCAAATTCCATCAGCAAATGCTCCGGATAAAACTACGTCCATGAGTATCATCAAAAATTTGTATATCACGCATATAAATAATCAATTTTTAATAAGCATTCAAAGCCATTACCATGCGCAGATTGCCTAATTAGCAAGCACATGCAAGGTCATAAAAATGAAATTTTCCACGCATGCAGAACGAATGCAGCATCCACAAGCCAAGTTAATTCCGCAAACTCTCTGGAATACACTTTTTTTTAAAGACCTTCCTAACTCGTTAATCCCCCTAATGCAAGCCTGTGATGAGCACGCGTTAATTTATCGCCTAAAAGCAATCACCCTCCCAGTCTACACTAGAGAAATACTATGTCTCTGGCTAGGGATTGCACTCAGTCATCCTGAATTTAATTCACAATCCCTTCAGCGCATAGGAGATATGTTAGGGGTATCGGATCAATTGATGTTTTACGCAGCAGTTTTATGGGGTAATGAGAATTATTTTAAGGACTTAATGACAAAATATTCTACACGATCATTACAAGATATGATTGCTGCGGATAACTATCTGGCTTTTAGACATAGTGCAGAAAACGGTCATTTATCAATCCTTCAATACTTAGCCGAAAAAGCTCCTGAAAAACTAAAAAAGATGATCACTGCTCAGCATTACTCTGCTTTTAGTTTCGCTGCCGAGAATGGTCATTTAACAGTTCTTCAATTCCTGGCTGAAAAAGATCCTGAAAAACTACAAGAGATGATCGCTGCTATGAACTATTTAGCTTTTAGACTCGCTGCCGAAAATGGTCATTTAACAGTTCTTCAATTCTTGGCTGAGAAAGCACCTGAAAAACTGCAAAAGATGATCGATGCTGATGACTTCCACGCTTTTAGACTTGCTGCAGAAAATGGTTACTTAACAGTTCTTCAATTCTTGGCTGAGAAAGCTCCTAGAAAACTGAGCGCCATGATTGTTAACCAAAACTGCTCCTCTTTTAAAAATGCTGCTGAAAATGGACATTTATCTATCCTTAAGTACATGGCTAAAAAAGCCCCTGAAAAACTGCAAGAAATGATCGCTACTAAGAACTACTCTGCTTTTAGAATCGCTGCCGAAAATGGTCATTTATCAATCCTTGAATACTTGGCCGAAAAAGCTCCTGGAAAATTACACGAGATGATCGCTGCTGAGGGATATCTAGCTTTTAGAGCTGCTGCGGCCAACGGTCATTTATCGGTCCTGCAATTCTTTGCTGAAAAAGCTCCTGAAAAACTGCACGAGATAATCACTGCTCAAAACTACTATGCTTTTACTTTGGCTGCCAAAAACGGTCATTTATCTGTCCTGCAATACCTAGCCGAAGAAGCCCCCGGAAAACTGCAAGACATGATTGCCGCTGATAACTATGAGGCTCTTCATAGGGCTACTTTACATACTCCTGTCATCAACTATTTACTTTCCCAAGCCAATGCTTTGGCTTTTGCAGAACAGCATCATCTTGAGTTTGCGCAACATGTTATCCCTTTTGTGACCCAAAAGCTTGCTGACCTTCAGGTCCAGAAAAATACCATTGAGCACGATAATGCTTATGCAGTATTTGATATCACCTCCCCCGAGGAAGGAAAACTCCTATTTTATGTCTTAAGAAATCTCATCAGACAAAATGATCCCGCACGCAGAGATGATATTTTATTCCTAATCAGCATTCCGTCGGTGAAAGCATTAGCCCATACCGAAGTGACACCGCATCAGCCCAACGAATTGTTGCGTCTTGCCTTAAGTTTAGGGAATGAAACAGCAGCTGAACTCTTATTAGGGATTCCCGCCGTACGCGAGCTTGCCGCACAAAACAACTTTTACCATGCAGAACAACACGGCGCTCTGGATTTACAGGCTCTAGCGCAAGACAGAGAATCTTCCATGACCGCGCTGACGCAAGGGGAGCAGCAACGCCTCAAAAGAGCCATTACACATTATCAGCCCATGCTCAAGCAAGCCAGTGTCCCTGCGGTGATGGAGGATTTATACACTACCCTTACACAACACTATGAACAAAACCCAGCAACCCTCACCATCGAGCATCAAGGCAAACAAACCACGATAACGCTCCCCCTACGCTGGGAAGCATTACAAGCTCTTCATCTCGATGAGCCAACCCATCAAGATGCTCTGAAAGTCTACTATCAACATAAAGTACATTCTGCATGGCGTTATTTATCCAAACCCAACCCCTGGATGCACGAACAGGCCAGTTATGTTTATGTTAATCCGCATAATACCGCCGAAAAGTGGTCCACCTTTGAGGAATACCAATCGCTTATCAGTATGCTTTATTTGGCAGTTATGGATAAAACCATGCCATGTATTGACCATCATACCTTTGAATCACGATGGGAACACTTCATCGATGAGCTCGCACTCATTGGACGCGCACATAACTGGGACAAAACCCGCATTATCACTGATGCCGACGAAAACCAGGTCACTGAGGAATTTGATGATCTCGAAGGCGACAGACCCAGTTGCTTTTCAGGGGTGAAGCGCCGTTTATTCCAATCCGTACTCGGTCATCCTTTTTTTATTCTGCTTACCGAGGACATCATCAAACAAGAAATTCGTGAATTTGTCCGTCAGCATTTTAAAGACTGTATTCATGATACCAATCGCGATGCCATTAAAAGCGCATGGGAGAAAGGCATTATATTGGAAGAGAGAACGAATGAAGATTGGGAAGCCTTAAAAGCCGTTGATATCAGTCAAGAAAAACTGGATGCCTTTATCCGTTCATTAAAAAATAAATATGAGGAAGCACAAATAGTCTCCTTTATACCTTATATCCAGAATAAATTTGCCCTCAATAAGGACAAGGAATCTGAACGGGCACATCTTCTTAAATTCGGCTATCTCCAGCTTGAAGAACTCCTCGAGTCGGATAACGAGCAAAAAAATATACATCAATGCAGCGCTCAAAGACTCAGTCAATTTGGTCTGTTTACTCCAGAAGAATCTTCATCGTCCTCAGAGAAAAACACCCCGAAATGCCAATATGGGTATGTAGTTTGAAAATAAGCAAGCAGAGCAACTGTTTTAAATAAAATTCAAGACAGTTGCTCCATATACCTTTTGTTTAATTTAAACACCTTACATTGTGGCCCCTAATTAACTCAACTTACGATTGAATTTGTGATAATATTTCGTCTTTTATCAGTACAGGTTTAATCATGGATAAAATCTATTCCCCTGAAGCAATTGAAAAAACATGCTATAAAAATTGGGAAAATCATCATTATTTCCAACCTCATGGTGACGGTAAAAAATATTGCATCATGCTTCCTCCTCCTAACGTCACGGGTAGCCTGCACATGGGACATGGTTTTCAGCATACGATTATGGATGCGTTGACCCGTTATCATCGGATGTTAGGTGATAGAACTTTATGGCAACCGGGTACTGACCACGCAGGAATTTCAACGCAACTTGTCGTTGAACGTCAGCTCGAGGCTTCAGGAGTTTCCAGAAAAGATCTTAGCCGTGAACAATTTTTAGAGCGCGTTTGGCAATGGAAAAATGAATCAGGTAATACCATCACACAACAAATGAGACGTTTGGGGACTTCAGTAGACTGGAGTCGTGAACGATTTACCATGGATGAAGGATTATCAGCTGCTGTACAAAAAGTATTTGTGCAACTCTATGACGAAGGACTAATTTACCGTGGAACCCGTCTAGTGAATTGGGATCCTAAGTTAGGTACCGCAGTATCTGATCTTGAAGTACTTTCTGAAGAAGAAGATGGTTTCCTCTGGCATATTCGCTACCCAGTTGTTAACTCAACTGAATCGCTTATTGTAGCTACTACACGTCCTGAAACCATGTTAGGAGACACAGCAGTTGCCGTACATCCTGAAGATCCACGCTTCAAACATCTTATCGGACAACAGGTTCATCTCCCGCTTTGTGAGCGGACCATCCCCATAATCGCTGATGAATATGTCGATAAAGAGTTCGGCAGTGGCTGCGTTAAAATCACACCTGCCCATGACTTTAACGATCATGAAGTAGGTAAACGTCATCAGCTTCCTGTTATAAATATCTTAACCAAAAAAGCCTCTATTAATAAGAATGCCCCTTTAAAATATCAAGGTATGGACCGATTTGTAGCTCGAGAACAAATTATTAAGGATCTGGAAACAGCAGGCTTATTAATTAAAACCGAACCACATAAATTAAAAGTACCTCGTGGCGAAAAATCGCATGTCATTATAGAACCCCTGCTCACCGATCAATGGTATGTAAAAACCCAACCATTAGCTGAACCTGCAATAGCTGCTGTGAAAAACGGTGAAATTCGATTTATTCCAGAAACCTGGACCAAAACCTATTTTCAATGGATGGATAACATTGAAGATTGGTGTATTAGCCGTCAATTATGGTGGGGCCATCGGATACCTGCATGGTATGACAGCAATGGTAATGTTTATGTAGGGTACAGTGAAAACGATGTGCGTTTTAAATACAAAATTAAAGATTCAACGGTACTCAAGCAAGATGAAGACGTTCTAGATACCTGGTTTTCTTCCGCGCTTTGGCCTTTCTCAACACTGGGCTGGCCTGAACGTACCCCTGAATTAGAACAGTTCTATCCGACTTCAGTACTCGTTACTGGTTTTGATATTATCTTTTTCTGGGTTGCTCGTATGATTATGATGGGCTTAAAATTTACCGGAAAAATTCCTTTTAAAGAAGTCTTTATTACCGGATTAATTCGAGATAGTGAAGGACATAAAATGTCCAAATCTAAAGGCAATGTGCTTGACCCGCTGGACATTGTTGATGGAATTGATCTCGAATCACTTATTGCAAAACGAACTTCTAATCTCATGTTGCAATCAGTTCGTGACAAAATAATCAAAAACACACGTAAAGAATTCCCTGAAGGCATTAGTGCCTATGGAACAGATGCCCTTCGCTTTACCTATTGCTCTCTTGCATCTACCGGTCGTAATGTACGCTTTGATATAGGCCGAGTGGAAGGTTATCGCAATTTTTGCAACAAACTGTGGAATGCTGCACGGTACGTATTGCTCAATACCGATGAGGAACAAATAGATTTCGATGACGGGGCATTTCAGTATAGCCCGTCAGATCAATGGATTTTATCCCGTTTGCAACGCACCATAAACAAAGTACATCATTATTTTGAAACGTATCGATTTGATTTGTTATCAAACACGATTTACGAATTTGTTTGGCACGAATATTGCGATTGGTACCTGGAATTATCCAAGCCGGTATTACAAGATGAACATGCATTGGGTGCTTTAAAGCGAGGTACTCGCAGGACCTTGATTCACGTTCTTGATCAAATTCTTAAAATGTTGCACCCTTTAATGCCATTCATTACCGAAGAAATTTGGCAGCGTACTACAAATTTAACCAGTGATGATGGCACGAGCATTATGATTAGCGCTTACCCTCAAGTGAATCATGAATTCATCAATGAGGCGATCGAAGAAGAGTTGGAATGGTTAAAATCAGCGATTCAAGCTGTACGCACCATACGTAGTGAAATGTCGATTTCACCCGCTAAACTTATTCCACTTTATATGCGTAATAGTACACCAGAGCTTAAAGAAAGAGTGGAAAAATATCAGCATACTTTAAAAGCATTGAGTAAATTAAGTCATATTCATTATCTGGGAGCAGATGAAAAGGTGCCCGTATCTGCAACTGCTGTATTAGGTGAAATTGAATTACTCATTCCAATGGCTGATTTAATTGACAAAGATGCAGAGTTGGCGCGTTTAACAAAGGAATTAGCTAAATTAGATAAAGACATTGGGCTTGCCGAAGGTAAATTAAATAACCCTAAATTTACTGATAAAGCACCTGCAGAAATTATCGCTAAAGAACGTGAAAAATTGGCGCAGGCACAGCAAACTAAAGACAAGCTGTTACAACATAAAACCAGGGTAGAGTCATTGTAAAGAAGGGGTCACTCTACACGGAAAAACCGTGATGGGTGTAGGTCTAATCGGAACCCGGGTTTTGCTGCGCTACACCCAGGCTACATTTAGAATTTCAATTCCAATAAAACAAAATCAAAAATGTAGCCTGGGTGTAGGTCCATAAGGACCGGAACCCGGGTTTCGCTGCGCTGCACCCAGGCTACGAAAATTAGGAGGCCGAATCGTTTCTTTTTCCAACTACCCGATGATTGATCCACCAAGCAAGTATTAAAGTAGATAAAACTCCCAAATACACACCTATATTTTCCCAGCCTGGGCCGACCAATTGCAAAGCATCTGGGCTTTGAAAGATTGAAAAAGGAATAGCAAGCAACACATCCATAATTGCAGAACCTGCTACCAAACCACAGGCAATCAGAGTCCCTCTTTGTTTGCGGATCATTGCTTCTTCTTTAACAGGGGTCGTGCGTTTCAAACGTTCTTTAACGAGCAATGCAATCATACCGCCAATAAACAGTGGGAATGAAGAGGAAAGTGGTAAATACATTCCTATAGCGATTCCTAGAATGGATAAATTTAAATAACGGCGTAATTTAAAAATATGATTGAGAAAAATAATAATCAGAATAATTGCAGAACCAATCAACATCATGGCCCATGGTAATGAATTTCTAAATACAGCCTCCGTAATAGCAGCCATTAAAGCGGCCGTTGGCGCAGGCAACGATTGACTTATATCCATATCAGGATGAGGCATTACTCCCGCAATTCCATAAACATTAAATAACAACTGCATTACTGGTGGAATAACTAAAGAAGAAATCACTACCCCCAGCAATAACATCAATTGTTGTTTCCATGGTGTAGCCCCGACTAGCTGTCCTACTTTAAGATCTTGGGTATTATCATTCGCAATTGCCGCAATGCCAGTAACTACAGCGCCAATAATAATCGTAATTGCTTCAGCGGCCTGGATTTGTTGCGCACTTAAAGGTAATGGCAATAAATGATCAATAGCGACTAACAGCAACCATGCGGCAAAAAGCATTCCTGAGATGACAACAGAACTCCCAGGACTTGCAGTAACACCTACCATACCTGAAAAATAGGCGGTAATAACCGAAAAAATAAAGCCTATAAATAAGACATAAAGTACAGCAAAAAAAACCAGAGTTGGTGAATATTGATTGTCCAATCCTACTTGTCCCAAAGGCAGAACAAGCTGAAAAAAAAGAAACAAGATTGCAGCAAATGCACCAGTACCAATTAAAATATAAGGCAAAGGGATGTCCTTATCAATCCGAGGCAACTGCGAACTAACGCTTCCTTTAGACATAAATGTTTTCAGTGAAGTATGGATACTTCTAGAAAGTGGTTTAACTAATTTTAAAAAAGTCCACACTCCTGCAAACAACATAGCGCCTATGCCCAGATAGCGCATTTCGCTGTTCCATAAAAACGTTGCAGCTTGTTCAGCAGGATAATGATTTACAAATTCGGGATTAAAGTAGCTGACTACAGGCAATGCAACTAACCAAGAGATTACTGCTCCCAAAAAGATACTAATCGTCATATCATGGCCAACAAGATAACCAGCACCTATCATCGTAGCGGAGAAACCAGCGCCAAGACCAAATAACGATCGTTTTACCACGAACCAATAGCCCCAACTGTTAGCAATTACTTTAAATCCTGTTTGGAATAATTCAACCAGAGCACCTACTGCTCCCCCAATTAATATGTCCTTAAGACCTGTTTTTTCAACGGACGATTTTAATACTTCCGCAATTGCTCTCCCTTCGGGAAATTTTAAAGATTGATCGTGGACTAAAATACGACGTAGTGGAATGGAAAATAATACCCCTAGAACTCCACCACAAACCGCAATGAAAAAATTAGTGAGGTAATCAAAATGATTCCAAAAACCAATAATAATCAATGCGGGAATGGTATAAACAATCCCTCCTGCCACAGCCTCACCAGCAGATGCTGCGGTTTGCACTGCATTATTCTCAAGAATGGTGGAATTTTTAAAAAAGCGCAAAATCCCCATAGAAATAATTGCAGCCGGAATGGATGCAGAAGTCAAAATCCCCAGCTTCAAAGCAAGATACGCATTGGACATAGCCAACAAAACAGTCAGTATTATTGCAAGAAGAATAACTCGAAAAGAAAGTTCAGCTACATTTTTATCAGCAGCTATAAAAGGAGTATCAGCCATTAACGACCCCAAACACTATGCATTACTTCAGGATTGAGTAAAGAAGAAATTTGTGACAAAGGTATTTTTACCGTCTGCGGACCATAGACATAAGCAGCGACCTGGTACGTATCAAAAATAATATTTATTCCATCAGAAGAAAAAGACCAAATTTTATAATTTTTATCTATAGGCTTGGTACCTTCTTCAATCCATTTTTTGTCCGAAATATTTTTCTTAGTAATTTCTTTGCTGCAGAAACTGGCAATAGGCTTTAAATAATTTACTTCAGGACGAAATAAATCAGATAAATTAACTTGACGACCATTAATGAAATTTAATACCGCCACTGTATTTGAAGGATGTGCAGCTCCCCGGTGATAAATCGAAATATTAAAAGACACACTTAAGGCATTTTTCGTTTTATAGGGCAAAGAATAAGTGACATTTAAACCCGACTTTCCTGGTGCATCAGCAGGAACATCCGCATCATCTGCGATTTCTTTAAAAAAACTTTTTTTAGTTTTTTCAATGAAACTCTGTACTGCAGCATTGATGCGCGGGTCTTTAAATTCTTGTGGGTATTTGATATCAAGAATATAAGCGGGCGTCTCTTTTTTAATTGATACTGGATTTACTGCCCAAACAGCGAAAGAGCTTACAATAAAACATAAAGAGAACATTGTTTTTAGTGGTTTCAACATCATTTTATTTCCTAATAATTATTCTCTGTAGAAACCCATTCTCCTGCAATCATCATACGATGTGATAAGGGATAGGCAAAATAATAACACAGAGCGGCACTGTCACTAACAGACCATAATAGCAAATCAGCGTGCATACCTTTAGCAAGTGTACCGAGCGTTTTTTGCAAACCTAATGCTCTTGCAGCTTGACTTGTAACTGCCGCGAGTGCTTCAGGAACTGATAATGAAAAAAATTGGCAGGCCATACTCATCATCAAACGTAATGAAGTAGTTGGCGATGAACCAGGATTACAATCGGTGGCAATTGCCATACCTACTCCAGCTCGTCGCAGTAACTCTACTGGAGGCTTTTGTTTTTCACGTAGAAAATAATAGGCACCCGGGAGTAAAACAGCAACTGTGTTTGCCTTTGCCATAGCATATGCTCCTTTCTCATCCAGAAACTCCAAATGATCACAAGACAAAGCGCCAAACTCTGCTGCAAGCTCACTTGCTCCAAGATTGGATAATTGCTCGGCATGACATTTTATAGGAAGATTTAATTTCCGTGCAGCAGTAAAAACTTGTTCTGTTTGTTTGAGTGAAAAAGCAATGGACTCACAAAATACGTCTACTGAGTCTGCTAAATTTTCTTCATACAATGCGGGTAACATTTCGTGACAAAGAACATCGATATAAGCCTGACTATTTCCTTGAAATTCAGGGCCTACTGCATGCGCACCAAGAAAAGTTTTTCTAACTCTTAATCCCGTTAGCTCACCTAAACGCTTTGCTACTCGCAGCATTTTTAATTCATTAGGCAAATCCAGTCCATAACCTGACTTAATCTCGACTGTTGTCACACCATCAGCACGTAAAGCAAGAATTCTAGGTAAGGATTGTTGGAGCAATTCCTCTTCAGACGCTGCTCGTGTGTGGCGTACCGTAGACAAAATTCCACCACCTGCCTTGGCAATTTCAGCATAACTAACTCCGGCTAGTTTCATTTGAAACTCGGTTGATCGATCCCCCCCATAAACCAAATGAGTATGACAATCGATAAGACCTGGAGTAACTAATTTCCCCTGACATTCTTCTTTATGGTGCAGTTCATAAAATTGCGAAGGCATTTGTGCTTGCGGCCCACACCATTCAATAAGACCATTTTTAGTCGCAATAGCTTGCTGAGTTAACTGGTTTCCCTGAGCATCAATAGTAGTTGCATTTAATAATAATTTTTCACACGCAGACATTAAAAATCCCAATAAAGAACTTGATGCGGGGGTTTGAGCCAGGCTTTATGATGTTTGGTATCATAGATATCCCACTCTTTGGATACAAAAGTCTTCTTATCCACATCCAATAAAAGCCAAGTCAAAAATTCGGCAACTGTATCCGGTGAAATTAAACGATTTGCATCGTTTAATCGCTTATAAAAATTGACCTGATCATAGGCAGGATTTTCATTACTTCGGGCAATCTCTTGCATTTTTGTGTCAATTATTCCCGGCATAACACTGGCAAAAGCAATTGAGTTAGACTCCAACTGCCAACATTTGGTGAGCATCGACAATGCTGCTTTAGATGCACAATATGCCCCCCATCCCCTAATTGCAAAATAAGCAGCTCCGGAACTGATATTTAAAACACGGCCATGAGTCAATTTATCATAGATCATTTGTGGGAGAAAAAGAGCAGCATTCAAATTTGTATTGAATGCATGATTCCAGTCTTTAGGCTCAACATCCTTCAGGAGAGCCAATGGATTTAAGGTCCCTGCATTATTAACCAGGGCACTCACTTGACTCACATTATTTAGGTGATTTTTGATTGACTCTAAACCTTCATGTGTTGAGATGTCAGCGCAAGTATATTGAATTTTTGAAGAAAAAGCCGCTGTTTCCTTCAATAACTCTTCTCTTCTGCCTACGATTAAGATTGATTGATCTCGTTTTGCCAAAGAAAAAGCTAATGATCTTCCTATCCCACTTCCTCCACCGGTAATAACAATCACAATGTTCTCTTACTCTTTTGATTTGCCATGCGCAGATAATACCAGACATTGAACAAACTTGGCATATTTTTATGCGCATGCATTGCCAGATGAAGGAATTCTATTATAGATTGTAAATATCAAATCTGTGTTGGGCTCAATTTTTACGATCTTAGAAGTTCCATAGAGAAAACAACTTTAAGGATTTTATCGATGTATCGATTAAGTACATTACTCGGTAACTCAGCAGAAAAATTTCCTGATAAAATTGCCTTGGTTATTAATCAACAGTGTTATACCTACCAGGAACTCTATGTATTAACTCATCATCTTGCGGCTTCTTTATTAGAAAAAGGGATTTCAAAAGGAGATTGTGTTGCTTTTCTTTTACCAAACAGTATTGAAATTATTTTATGTTACTATGCTTGCTTTATGATAGGAGCTATAGCGGTTCCTGTGAACATTCAATTTAATAATGTATTGATTCACTACGTTCTGAAACACAGTGAAGCATGTATTTTTATAACAACGTCAGATTATTATAAACAGCTACTCAACGATGAAAAAATAGTAAAAGAAATTAAGGAATGTTATCTTACTTCAGAAGCAAGTCGTTATTCTGGCACCCTTGATTTTCAAGAATTACTCTTACCTACACAGGCGCCCACTTCAACAACTGAAATTGAATTGGAAAAACCAGCCCTACTTTTTTTTACATCAGGCACCACAGGATTACCCAAAACGGTTGTACACAGTCATCAAAGTCTGAGTCAAAGTACACAAAACCAAATAACACAAATTCAAATTCATCATAGCGATCAAACATTAGTGATGTTTCCAGTATGCTATTTGATTGGTCTTGGCTCGCAAATTTTACCTTTTCACGCTGTTGGAGCTAGTGTGGTGCTATTACCCAAATTTGATCCTAAGGAAGCATTAGCAAAGCTTCACTTACATCAAATTACCAAAATCTATGGCTTCCCTAAGCTTTATCTTGAGCTCATTAATCAAGCTGAACTTTTGGATTATGAAATCAACACACTCAATTTTTGCTTTTCCGGTGGTGATGCTACACCTGTTTTTCTCCAGGAAAAATTTAACTTACTATTTCACATCGAAATTACTGAAGGATGTGGTATGTCCGAACTTCAGATCTATTCCATGAATCCTCCTTATGGAAAAAAGAAAACCGGTTCAATTGGATTTCCTATAGCAGGTATGGAAATGCGACTCATTGATGAAAAGGAGGAACCTATTTTAAAGCCACATAAAACAGGCGAAATTATTGTGCGTGGTGAGAGTATGTGTTCCGGTTATTGGCAAGATGCTGCTTTGACTGCGAAAACGATAAAGAACGGATGGTTTCATACGGGAGATCTTGCTTATCAAGATAACGAGGGTTATTACTGGTTCGTAAGTCGTAAAGTAGACATTATTTGCCGCGGAAAAGAACTTATTTCTCCCATGGAGATTGAAAATATCTTTTATCAACATGATGCGGTTAAAGAGGCTGCCGCGATTGCTTTACCGAATCCTAAAAAAAAGAATGATGATAAAATTATTGTTTATGTAGTACTTAAAATTAAGAATGGCCAATTGACCGCTCAAACATTAATGGATTGGACTAACGAATCGCTCCCGGCAGGCAAAGGTCCTTATCAAGTCATTATTATGGACCAATTGCCCTATGGCTTTACAGGAAAGATTGATCGAAGGACCTTGAGAGCTTTGGCAAAAAAACAATTGAACTAGACAATAGATTTTGTAAGAGTTCTATTGAGATTGCGTCATCATGTTATAATCAATTTAATAAATAATACCTGGGGTCGATTAATGAGGGTTCCTGTTTGTACCAACTTTCTTTGTGGATTAGTCATTTTATATCACTCAGCATATGCTGCTACAATACTATGCCCACAGATCATTCAAACGCATCAATCGTTACAGCATGAAATAAAAGATTGGAATGTATTTGCAGATGAGTTAAATGGTGTTCATCAATTTGCTCGTATTACATTTTATTCGGGTCATCCTAAAGAAAATGCAAGCCTTGCACCTGATCATGAAAACTCTAAAGTTAAAAAACTGACTTGGACATTCGGTAAAGAAGAAATTTGGGTTGCATGTGACTATACACATACTAAAATTCAATTAATTCGTATGCTTCCTGATGGAACAAAAAGCTGTACTGTGACTTATAATGCAAATTTTTCTAAAGTAAAGGCCATCAATTGCATTTAAACGCAGAGTTAAAATTTGATTTTTATTGTGATAATGCAAGAATAAATTTATGACTCAAAGAGAATTGCATTTACACCGATAAATCATCTTGCCTTACAACGTGTAATTCATAAAGCGGGAATTGAATTTTATAAAAAAGAGTTAAAGGATGAGAAAGAATGTTTATTTTATAAAAAGCACCTAAGATAAAATTGTAGTTTTGTATCCTGCAGTTACGACATTTTTTATCCTGAAGTAAGAACTTGAGAAAAGATCATAATATGAACATAGGGAGAATTTAATGTTTGAACATCTTACCAATTACCAACGCGCCAATCCTTCGCTTTGGCAAGGTAGAAAAGATACGAATAACGCAGAGCGGTTCTTTCAAAAAATTATTTTTCCTGCGCAACAAACTGATCTCATTACTAAAGAGAAAAAAACTGTTTTCCTTGGCTTCGCCAGTGATGCTGGTGTTCGTCGCAATATGGGAAGACCTGGAGCAAAATTAGGTCCCGATCAAATCAAAACGCAATTGGCAAAACTGCCTTGCTCCATAGATAAACCTCTTTTTGACTTAGGTACCATTTTTTGTGACGAAGATGAACTAGAAACCGCACAAGCGCAATTTGCCAATTTAATCAGTTTTTGCCATCAACAAGGGCATCAAACGGTTGCCTTGGGCGGTGGACATGAAATTGCATGGGCACATTATCAAGGATTGGCACCTCATTATGCCAAATTGGGTATTATCAATTTTGATGCACATTTTGATTTAAGACCTCATCAAAAAAATCAACCAGGCACATCGGGAACTCCCTTTTCGCAAATCGCAGCCTACTGTAAAGAAAACAACCAACCATTTCATTATTGCTGTATTGGAATCCAAAAAATGGGAAATACACCCTCCCTTTTTGAACGAGCTGATGAGCTTAATGTTAATTATTTGACTGCGGAAGAGTTGTATGCGAACAGCTTGGCCTGGCACTTGGCTTTTCTTGATGATTTCATGATCAATCTGGATCATATTTACCTAACTATTTGCTTGGATGTTTTAGCCGAGTCATTTGCTCCAGGTGTCAGTGCACCACAACCGCTGGGACTTGCTCCTTGGCAAATTTTACCACTCTTGAAATACATTATTCAAAGTGGCAAAGTAGTTAGTTTTGATGTTGCTGAACTGTCACCGCCTTTGGATCACGAACAAAAAACTGCTAGACTGGCAGCCCTTATTATCGCAGAATTACTACATACTATTTAGGAGTCGATTTCATGAAGAATACATTACTCTGGAGTACCCTTTTTGCCCTGCTTGGTACTCAAGTACATGCTGATACTACTACTCAGCCAGTAACGCCAGCACCTCAGCAAACACCAGGCGCTATGCAGCAGGCCCCTACTACACCCACACCGCCCGGCCAAAATATACCATCAGTACAACCTGCGCAAGCACCAGCGGCACCCATCAATTGTGAATATAAAATTCCTCCAGAAACCAAAACGATTGATCAATCACTGGTTATGAAATGGGCTGCAAAAGCAGTTACTCAAGCTTTTGATTTTAATCCAACTAATTTAGATTCCCAACTGCAAAAATTGCAGCTCTGCTTTACTGAACAAGGATGGACTGGCTTTAACACAGCATTACAAAAATCAGGTAATTTGGAAGCCATTAAATCTCAAAAACTGACAGTAAGCAGTCAAGTAATGGGACAAATTGTAGTAACAGAAGCCAAAGATAATCAATGGAAAATTAATTTGCCACTGCAAGTTGTTTATCAGAATGATAAAGAAAAAGTAACACAATTGCTCAGTGTTGACGTAACTGTAGGACGTAAGATAACTGGAGATTTGGGAATTACGCAGATGATTGCTGCTCCAAGAGGAACAGTAACTCAAAAACTACCGTCTGATTTTAACCCTAACCCAGCTACTGTTATGAATCCAAATATTGAAACGACGACCCCAACAACTACACCGACTAAGACGACACCCACAACAACCACACCCCAAACAACCGCACCGACTACGACCACACCAACAAATCCAACAACTCAAACTGCACCTCCTACTACCTCAACACAGCCAACTTCTGCAAATCCTTCGGCAACCCAAACTCCAGCTACTCCTGGACAGCCTACTTTGCCAGAAAATCGATCCACACAACCCACACTTCCAACTAATACCCCTTAATTTGGCATTGTCTTTCTCGATGGAAAAGGTAGCCTGGGTGCAGCACAGCGAAACCCGGGTTCCGGTCCTTATGGACCTACACCCAGGCTACATTAGATTAAGGTATTGTTTACCTTAGGTTTTATGCAGATTTAGTAGCTGGTTTATTGGCACCAGGCTCACTAGGGTATTCCAATACAATAACTTTTGTACCTATTTGGAAAAAGTTTTCACTTAACCATTTAGCGGCACTTGGGAAAATACGAACACAACCATGGCTTGATGGATGTTCAGGAACTTCATATGCAGCATGGATGGTATATCCTTGATAGAAATAGGTACAATAAGGCATTTTTGCACCACCTTTAGTATCTACAGGATATTCCCCGGACTTACAGTCAACCCCTCTCCGATTATATACTTTAAAAGTTCCAGTAACGGTTCTGCATGATTGATTTGAATTTTCTTCGCATACATCAATCCCTGCTGATCCACCGCCGGTCAGTAAACGATTACCCTCTTCATCATAAGCCGCCCATGCAGAAGCCTTCGGATCGAAAATAAAACGTTTCTCTCCTGTAGCCTGAATCTTTTGAGGATAATAATCACGACCGCGTTTATCTTTTGTATAATGAACCGTCCGATGCACATAACCTGCATCATCAGTAATTAAAGTAGATGGATCATTCTCAACACAGGATGTTAACCCCCCAATACACAGTAACAAACCTGCCCAAAACAACTTATTCATTAAATTTTATCTCCACTTAATTGAAACTTGAAACGTAACTACTTACCTCTACGTCCCGCGGCTTGTCCGCGGGATCCAGGAATCTCATAGCATCATTGGATCCCGCGGACACCCCCGCGAAACAAGTCGTGGGGCGGGGCGTAGGCAAGGGAGAGTAGTTACCTTGAAATTTACGACTCTAATTTTCTGTATTTAATTCGTGACGGTCTATCTGCAGCATCACCTAACCTACGTCTTCGATCCGCTTCATAATCACTGTAATTTCCTTCAATAAAGGTAATTTGGGAATCACCTTCAAAAGCCATCAGATGAGTACAAATTCTATCTAAAAACCATCGATCATGCGAAATCACAATGACACAACCAGGGAAATTGAGAATTGCATCTTCCAAAGCACGTAAAGTCTCAACATCCAAATCATTACTGGGCTCGTCAAGTAATAATACATTCCCACCGCTTTTCAGTAATTTTGCCAAATGCACACGATTACGCTCTCCTCCAGAAAGTTGAGCCATTTTCTTTTGTTGATCCGTGCCTTTAAAATTGAAACGTCCCACATAGGCACGTGAAGGCATTTGAAAACTCCCTACTTGCATGATGTCGTGTCCATCAGAAATCTCTTCCCATACTGTTTTATTGGGATTTAACTCATCGCGCATCTGATCTACATAAGCCAACTGAACCGTTTCACCAACGCGAATTTCACCATCATCAGGATTTTCCTGACCAGTAATCATTTTCAAGAATGTAGACTTACCCGCTCCGTTAGGACCAATAATTCCTAAGATACCCCCTTTAGGAAGTTTAAAATCTAGATTTTCAATTAAGATTCGATCAGCAAATGACTTTGTAATTTTCTCCCCTTCAAGAACCAACTCGCCCAAACGCTCACCAGGTGGGATATAAATTTCATTTGTTTCATTACGTTTTTGAAACTCTTTCGAATTCATTTCTTCAAATCGAGCGAGACGTGCCTTATTTTTAGCATGGCGTCCTTTAGGTGAAGTTCGTACCCACTCTAACTCTGCTTTCATTGCACGCATATGAGCATCTTCTTGTTTCTGCTCCATCTCCAGACGCGCTTCTTTTTGCTCAAGCCATGAAGAGTAATTGCCTTTGTAAGGTATTCCTTCGCCACGATCCAGTTCCAATATCCATTCTGCAGCGTTATCCAAGAAATATCGATCGTGGGTAATTGCAACGACTGTACCAGGGAACCCTTCAAGGTAATGTTCTAACCAAGCTACGGATTCTGCATCCAAATGGTTGGTTGGTTCATCAAGTAACAACATATCAGGATTAGAAAGCAATAAACGACATAAAGCGACCCTGCGACGCTCACCTCCTGATAATTTACCTACGATAGCGTCCCAATCAGGTAATCGCAGTGCATCAGCAGCAACATCCAGTTTTCTATCTAAATCCCAACCGCCACCTGCTTCAATATCATTTTGCAACTCACCTTGCTCAGCGAGTAAATTGTTCATTTCATCATCGCTCATTGGCTCTGCAAAACGCATGCTGATTTCGTCAAAGCGGGCGAGTTTTTCTTTCATATCCTTTACGCCTTCTTCAACAACTTCCCGTACCGTTTTATCCAGATCCAATCGGGGCTCTTGCTCAAGATAACCGATTTTAATTCCTGGTTGTGGTCGTGCTTCTCCCTCATATTGAGTGTCAACACCTGCCATAATACGTAATAAAGTTGACTTACCAGAACCATTTAATCCTAAAACACCAATTTTAGCGCCAGGAAAAAAACTTAATGAAATATCTTTTAAAATAAATCGTTGATTTTCAACAATTTTGCTGACACGATTCATGGTAAAAATATATTGTGACATAACTACTCCGTCTTTTTTTAAACTCTACCAATCAAGGACTACTTTGCCCGATTGGCCTGATGCCATAATTTGAAATGCTTTTTGGTACTCGTCAACTGGGAAACGATGCGTTATGACGGGTGAAATATCCAATCCACTTTGTAACATGGCAATCATTTTATACCAAGTTTCAAACATTTCACGTCCATAAATACCTTTAATCACAAGACCTTTAAAAATAACTTGATTCCAATCAATAGCTGTTTCCTGAGGGGGAATACCTAACATAGCCACATGTCCACCATGATTCATTGCTTTCATCATATTATTTAGGGCCATAGGGTTTCCTGACATCTCCAAACCTACATCAAACCCCTCAAGCATTCCTAACTCGGAAGTTACATCAGACAGCTTTTCGTACTTAATATTTACTGCGCGAGTCACACCCATTTTTCGGGCTAACTCCAAACGATAATCATTCACATCCGTAATAACGACATGACGCGCACCTATATGTCTTACAATAGCAGCTGCCATAATACCAATAGGCCCGGCACCAGTAATTAATACATCTTCACCAACGACATCAAACGCCAAAGCACAATGAGTAGCATTTCCAAAGGGGTCAAAAATTGAAGCCTGTTCTGCAGTAATATTATCAGGAAGAACAATAACATTACTCGCAGGTATGGATAAATATTCCGCAAAGCAACCTGGTCTGTTGACGCCCACACCTAAAGTATTACGACAAAGATGGCGTTTACCTGCGCGGCAATTTCGGCAGAAACCACAGGTTATATGTCCTTCACCAGAAACGCGCTGTCCTTCATGAAGTCCTTGTACTTCTTGGCCTACGGCAACGATTTCGCCATAAAACTCATGGCCAACAATCATAGGTACGGGGATGGTTGCTTGCGCCCATTCATCCCAGGAATAAATATGGATATCAGTGCCACAAATTGCTGTTTTTTTCACTTTAATTAATACATCATTGACGCCATATTCAGGTATAGCGACCTCTTCCATCCAAATTCCAGGTTCCTTTTTCGCCTTGACTAATGATTTCATAAAAGTACCTCAAAAATAAGATCTTCTCTGTACGACTCAGAAAAGATGACTTTGCTTTAAATAACAGAAAATTCCTTACCTACAGTTTCAAATGCCCCAATTGCTTTATCCAAATGATGTAATTCATGTGCGGCTGACATTTGGGTGCGAATTCGCGCTAACCCCTTAGGTACTACAGGATAAGAAAAACCAACCACATAGATACCTAGCTCTAACAAACGATTCGCCATACGCCCTGCCAAACTGGCATCACCCAACATCACAGGAATAATTGGATGCTCTCCAGGAATTAATTTAAACCCTAATTGAGTCATACCTTCACGAAAATAATGGCTGTTACGTTTTAATTTCTCAGCCAAATGGTTATTTTTCATCAGGTTATCCAGAACAACACACGAAGTATGTGCAATTACTGGTGCTAAGGTATTTGAGAATAAGTAAGGTCTGGAACGTTGGCGTAACCACTCCACTATAGTCTGATTTGCTGCAGTATAACCGCCTGAAGCACCACCTAAAGCTTTACCCAGAGTACCTGTAATAATATCAATGCGATCACTAACCCCAAAATGCTCAGGAGTTCCACGGCCAGTTTCACCCATAAAACCAACGGCATGCGAGTCGTCAACCATAACCATGGCATCATATTTATCTGCTAGCTCACAAATTGCAGGAAGATTTGCCAAAATCCCATCCATAGAAAAAACACCGTCTGTAGCAATTAAACGAAATCGTGCATTTTTAGCGGCGATCAATTGCTCTTCCAAAGCGTTCATGTCGTTATTAGCATATCGATAGCGGGTAGCTTTACAGAGGCGAACCCCGTCAATGATACTTGCATGATTTAATGCATCACTAATAATCGCGTCTTCTTCACCTAATAAAGTTTCAAAAAGACCTGTGTTCGCATCAAAACAGGAGGAATATAATATAGTATCTTCTTTACTTAAAAATTGACTGATTTTCTGTTCAAGCTGTTTGTGAGGCGTTTGAGTACCACAAATAAAACGCACAGAAGCCATACCATATCCGTATCGTGCTAGTGCTTTTTGTCCTTCAGCAATAAGTTGAGGATCATTGGCTAAACCCAAATAATTATTAGCACATAGATTAATTACTTCTTCATGATTTACTGTAACAGCGGCTTGTTGCTGACTGGAAATAACCCGCTCTGATTTATATAAACCTTCATTTTTAAGTGTCGCTATTTCAGTTTGCAAATAATCAGTAAATTGCTCAAGCACTGTATTCTCCTATCATTGAATTATCGTAAATCCCTCAGTTCTCTCACTTCATAAGCAATCTACTGAGGTAATCAAAAATTTCTTTAAGAAAACTATTAAAATTTGTGGATCATAACAAACTTTAAACAGAGTCACCACGAAATTCGGGATTCAAGCATTATTTCTTAGCACATACGCTGTTTTTTTGCTAAGATTGTGCCAAAGTTTTTAAAGTGTGTTGACAATTCGCTTCCACAACCTTGTTTCGCAGCATATTTGCGGAATTCTAAAATCCCCAAATGTGGAATCACCGCGAACACATCGCAAAGCGGGGGCATGGCAAATGAATGGTCAATCTTAACATAAAACAATCAACACGGTAGAGCAAATGAGTTATCAAAGCGCGCGCATTAACATGGTCAAGCAACAACTTCGAACTGGCGATGTTTTAAACGAATCCATACTGAATTTGTATGATGTAGTACTCAGACACGAATTCGTTCCCGAACAATTTGCACATTTTGCTTATTCAGATATGCAGATACCTCTTAATCATGGTCAACGCATGCTTACCCCTTTAGAAGAAGGACAAATTTTGCAGGCGCTTGATTTACAAGGCCATGAAATCGTTTTAGAAGTAGGTACAGGAAGTGGATTTTTTACCGCCATGCTGAGTAAATTGTGTAAAAAAGTAATTAGTATAGATTATTATGCGGATTTCACGAACAATGCTGCCCATAAATTAAAAGAGCATCATTGCGATAATGTAGAATTGATCACAGGGGATGCCAACCAAGGTTGGTTAGAAAATGCTCCTTATGATGTAGTCATATTCACCGGCGCAATGGAAAAAATAACTGAGACCCAAAGATTACAGGTACTTCCCGGTGGAAAATTATTTGTTATTGAAGGAACATCACCTGTAATGCAAGGTCGATTGTATGAATTGGATCACCATGAAAATTGGCATGAATCACTGCTTTTTGAAACAAACATCCCTTTATTGATCAATAAATCAAAACCAAAAGAATTTGTATTTTAGGATTTACTTTAAATGAAAAAATTGTTGATCTGCTATCTCATGACTTTGGGTCTGATGTCGCAATCATTTGCTGCAACAGACCTAATGGATATCTATCATCAAGCTCTTGAAAATGACCCTGTCTTCAAAAATGCCTATGATACATATATGGCCAATAAAGAAGCTTTGCCTCAAGCCTGGTCTGCATTGCTTCCTCAAGCAGGCCTTACGGCACAAACAACTCGAAATTTCATCCATGTGAATGATGGTTTTTTTACTATTCAAGACGACTATTATAAATCCAGAGCATGGCAATTTTCTGCATCACAGGCTGTTTTCAATTATCAAGCCTGGGCAAGAGTACAACAAGCAAAATCATCTGTTAAAGCAGCACAAGCCACGTTTAACGATGCAGCTCAGAATTTAATTCTTAGAACGGCCAAAGCCTATTTTGATATACTGTTTGCCCAAGATACTTTAAATTTTGCCGAAGCAAAAAAACGTGCAAACATGCGCCAATATGAGCAAGCGAAACAACGTTTTGAGGTCGGTCTTGATCCCATTACTTCTGTATATGAAGCAAAAGCAGCCTATGATCAATCAGTGGCTACAGTTATTGCCTCACGCAACAACCAAGAAAATCAAAGCGAAAACTTAAGAAAATTAACCAATCATGTTTATGAGTCCATAGCGCCGCTGCGAAATGGCACCATTCCCCTCGTTAAGCCAGAACCTAACGATGTGGACGAGTGGATAGATACAGGCCTTAGGCAAAACTATAAATTATGGTCTGCGAAATACAATCTTGAAGTAGCACGGCAAAATATGAAGGCGCTTTCTGCAGGAAATTGGCCTACCATCGCCATCCAGGGAAAGTCAACAGAAACAACAAATGAAGTCAATACATCCAGCCCTTTCTTACCTGCAAATCAAAAGCAATCCAGTATTGGTTTAGCTTTGAACTTTCCTGCATTCCAAGGAGGACTAGTACTCTCACAAACACGACAAGCAAAGCATAATTTTCAAGCGACCAGTGAACAGGTCGAACAAACTTATCGAGATGTGGTAGTAAACAGCCGAATTGCTTTTAACACAATTACCGACGGAATTAGCAAAGTAAAGGCTGACAGACAAACGATTATTTCACAACAAAATTCATTGGAAAGTACGGAAGCTCAATTTGAAGTAGGTACTCGTACTATGGTGGATGTGGTAAATGCCCAACAACGTCTGTTTGAAGCTCAGAACCAACTTGCCAATGACCAATATTCTTTAATTAATGCCGTTTTAACTCTAAAATACCTTGCAGGAACACTCAATGTAAATGATCTCGAACTGATCAATTCATGGTTAGCAACAACCCGGGTTAGCAGATTACCCCCAGCTGAAAGCAAGGCCACTACTACTAAATAACAACTTTTATTCAGGTTTTTAATAATGTCCAATCCCTCTCAAGTTGAAAAGAAATTATTACATTATACAGGTAAAGCAATTGCAGATTTTAACATGATCCAGCGTGGCGATCGGGTTATGGTCTGTTTATCAGGTGGTAAAGACTCTTTTACCCTTTTAACGATTCTCGATCACTTGCGCCGTCGCTCCGGGAATAAATTTGAACTTTTTTCTTTTACCCTGGATCAGGCCCAACCTGGTTGGGATGATACTGCAGTGCGTCAATGGCTGGTAGACCGCTCCATCTCTCATGAAATTCTAACTCGGGATACCTACAGTATCGTTAAGGAAAAAATTCCTGAAGGTAAAACGTATTGCTCTTTGTGCTCTCGATTGCGCCGCGGTATTATCTATCGATATGCTGAAGAACATGGGTTCAATAAAATTGCTCTAGGCCATCATCGTGATGATCTAGTGCGTACATTAATGATGTCGATCCTCTACAATGGTGATATTCGCTCCATGCCACCTAAATTGCTGAGTGACAATAAAAAGCATATAGTGATTCGCCCTTTATGCTATGTACAAGAAAAAGACATTATCACATTTGCTCAGGAACAATCCTATCCCATTATCCCGTGTACGCTATGCGGTTCACAGGAAAATTTAATGCGTAAAAAAGTAACGCATTTAATTAATCAGCTTGCCGAAGAAAACCCTAAAGTCCCAAGTAATATTCTTCATGCGCTGCAGAGCATCAAACCCAGCCAACTTATGGATCAAGATATGTGGGATTTTAGAAATCTTGAACATGGATTAATTACAAATCAAACAACCAATACTGATGAACTCTTTGGCACAGAAGAGTTTGATCCAATTGAAGCATAAATAACGTTCGGTAGCCTGGGTGCTGTAATGAAATCCAGGCTTTGAGTTTCCCCTGCCCTCCTGAATCTTCTACACATCGCAGAAAAACCACTGGATCCCACGGACAAACCACGCATTGTCACCAATCAAAACACACATAATGTATCGATATAAGACAATGAGATAATAAGAATCACAAAATCTTAACCAAACCGTAACAATTTAATAACATTTTTGTTACAATAATGTTTTATTAAATAACACTATAATCTAAAATTAAAATAATTTAACCTTACTCAATAATTTACTTTACTTTGTTACAAGAGGAAAAACAGATCCATGTTTACAAATGCAACGGTTGACTCACGTATACTTCGAATTTATGCAAAGCGTTATTTTAAATTTGATTTTGTAGCAGCTATAGTCGTATTTCTTGTTGCTATCCCATTATGCCTAGGTATTGCACTCGCCTCTGGTGCACCTCTTTTTTCTGGAATTTTAAGTGGAATTGTTGGAGGCGTCGTTGTCGGTTGGCTAAGTAGCTCTCACGTCAGCGTCAGCGGTCCTGCAGCAGGCATGGTGGCAGTAGTAGTTGCTGCCATCGCTCACATAGGCGATTTTAATTCATTTTTAATTGCCGTGATACTTGCCGGTTTACTTCAAATTATTATAGGAAGCTTAAGAGCTGGATTTGTAGCGGACTATGTTCCCTCGAATGTAGTACAGGGTCTACTGTGTGCAATTGGTATTTTATTAATAATCAAACAATTGCCTCTCGCATTCACTCTTTCTGCGGATTTCAACGAACTCAAAACTCATTTATTAGAAACAACCGAAGAAATCACATTAAGCCCTATCCTCGCCTTGTACCATCATATCAACACTGGTGCGATGTTAATAACAATACTTTCAATATCTACTTTAATTTATTTTGATGTGACGAAAAATAAGGTATTAAAGGAAATACCCGCACCCATTCTTGTAGTTATTTTAGGGGTGCTACTGAATGAACTGTTTCAATGGACTGATTCAAACCTGGCTCAAAATTCGCCGCAACTGGTTAACATTCCTCAAACAAATGGTTTTTATGATCTCTTTAGCCAACTGGAATATCCCAATTGGGCTGCCCTAACCAATCCTCAAGTCTATGTGTATGCTTTTATCATTTGCATTGTAGCTTCTCTTGAAACCTTATTAAATCTTAAGGCAGGGGAAAAGTTGGATAAAAAACGTCGACACGCCTCTTCCAACCGAGAATTAGTTGCTCAAGGGGTCGGAAACATGACGGCGGGTTTAATTGGAGGAATTCCTATTACTTCCGTGATCGTTAGAACATCCATTAATATTCAAGCGGGCTCTAAGAGTAAAATATCTGCTATTTTACATGGAATTTTCATTTTCCTTGCTGTGTTGTTAATCCCAGGTACGTTAAATAAAATTCCTTTATCTTCATTAGCTGCCATTTTGATCTACACCGGTTATAAACTGAATAAACCTTCTATTTATCGCTCCATATATGCCCAAGGAAGTGATCGCTTTATTCCATTTATAGCTACTGTGATTAGCATTATAGTGTTTAACCTCTTGACAGGTATTTTAATTGGGTTAGCAGTCAGTTTGTTCTATATCTTAAAATCAAATAGCCAGGCACGGATTAACATTCTTAAAGAATTTCATCCAACAGGAGAAATTAATCGCTTGGTTCTCCCTCAACAAATGACTTTCTTGAACAAAGCAGCCTTGGTTGCTGAACTTGATTCTATTCCTAGAGAATCACAATTAATTATTGACGCGCTATACTCAATACATCGATAAAGAAATTTCAGAACTATTAAAAGAATTTAAAGAAGAGCAAGCACCCAATAAGAAAATTGCTTTAAATATGATTGGCTTCAAAGAACATTATAAGATTCATAATTATATTGATTTTATCAATGTAACAACATATGACGTGCAATCCAATCTGTCACCAGCACAAGTATTAAATATTCTCTATGAAGGGAATCAACGCTTCCTCAATGACAACCTAATTCACCGCTCAAACCAATTGGACATTAAATACACAGCCAAAGAGCAGCATCCTATTGCCATTGTTCTCGGTTGTATCGATTCAAGAGTTCCTGTAGAAACGATTTTTGATGTAAGTTTTGGTGATATCTTCTGCGTACGCGTTGCTGGAAATGTAGTGAACAATGATGTTTTAGCCAGTATTGAATATGCCTGTAATGTTGTTGGTGTCAAACTCATTATTATTCTCGGCCATACCCGATGCGGCGCCATTCAATCTGCATGTGATGGAGTTGAAAAAGGTCATATTACGGAATTACTTGATAAAATAAAGCCCGCAATCAATGCCGAACGCGAAACAGAAGAAAGTCGTAACAGTAAAAATACAACATTTTTGAATAACGTCACTGAGCTAAACGTAGCTAATACCATGCAAAAAATTTATGAGCGTAGCTCCATTCTGCATGAAATGATAGAACAAAATGATATTTCCATGGTTGGAGCCGTTTATAATGTTCAAACAGGTAAAGTTCATTTTAAAAATTATGAGTATGAACTAAGTCAACTGGGTGGAAAAAATTATGAACACCTTGCTTCTAAATTAAATGAATTATTAGAAGAAACCAAGATGAAGGTATAGTATTTACAACACATCGCTCCCCACACTGAGTTTGGCAAGAGGTCCAATATCCACTCATCTGTTTTTGAACAGAAACTTCTGTATAATGCTGTTCAATTAAGAACAATACTATTTCAGGAGTAGAAATGCGTGCGTCACAATGGTTTTTAGCAACTCTAAAAGAAACTCCAAACGATGCGGAGGTAGTCTCCCATCAATTGATGCTGAGAACAGGAATGATTCGTAAACTTGGCTCAGGCCTTTATACCTGGATGCCTTTAGGTTTAAAAGTATTACGCAAAGTAGAACACATAGTTCGCGAAGAAATGAATCGCATTCATTCTATGGAGCTGCTGATGCCTGCAGTACAACCTGCTGAGCTATGGCAAGAAACTGGACGTTGGGATACTTTTGGCGGACAGCTTCTTACCATGAAGGATGCTAATGGTAGAGACTATTGTTTTGGCCCTACCCATGAAGAAGTCATTACTGACATTATGCGTAATGAATTACAATCCTACAAGCAATTGCCAGCAAGTTTCTATCAAATCCAAACTAAATTCCGCGATGAAATCAGACCGCGTTTTGGTGTAATGCGTGCTCGTGAATTTATTATGAAAGATGCTTATTCGTTCCATTTAAATTTGGAAAGCCTGCAGATGACCTATAAAGATATGTACCAAGCTTATTGCCGTATCTTTGATCGCCTAGGACTTAAATATCGCGCAGTTGAAGCAGATACAGGAGCCATTGGCGGTTCCGCATCTCATGAATTCCAGGTATTGGCTGATTCTGGAGAGGATTTGATTTTCTACAGTGACCAAGGAAATTATGCAGCAAATATCGAACAAGCTACCAGTCTAAAACCAGAAAAAGCAACCCCTACCAGCCAAAAAATGATTTTGGTTGATACGCCAAACACCAAAACCATAACAGAAGTGGCAAAATTCCTAAACGTAGAAAGCAGCCAAACCATCAAAACCTTGATTGTAAAAGGAAGAGAGCATCCTATGGTTGCTTTGGTTTTAAGAGGTGATGACGAGCTGAATGAAGTTAAAGCAATAAAACATCCTTCAGTACATTCCCCCTTACAATTTATAGATGAAGAAACTGTTTTAAAAACTTTAAAAGCACCAATTGGTTCATTAGGACCAGTCAATTTATCTATTCCAGTGATTGTGGATCATCATGCGCTTGCTATGGATTCTTTTATTTGTGGCGCTAATCAGGCAGACAAACATTATCAATATGCAGCTTGGGATAAAGATATCAGTGAGTACCTTGCTGCTGATTTGCGTAATGTAAAAGAAGGCGATGTCAGTCCAGATGGAAAAGGGGTACTTCGTTCTTGCCGAGGCATTGAAGTTGGGCATGTCTTTCAATTAGGTGATAAATACGCTAAAGCCATGAATGCCACAGTGATTAATGAACAAGGTCAATTAGAAACCATGTTAATGGGATGTTATGGCTTAGGTATCACCCGTGTGGTTGCAGCAGCCATTGAACAACATCATGATCAACAGGGAATTATCTGGCCTCAAAATATTGCACCCTTCCAGGTGGTCATAATTCCTTTAAATGGACATCGATCAGAGGTAGTCCAAAAGCAAGCAGATGCATTATACGAACGTCTAAAGGAGTTAGGTATCGATGTATTAATTGATGATCGTAATGAGAGAGCGGGCGTATTATTTGCAGATCACGATTTAATAGGTATTCCACATCGTATCATCATAAGTGAGCGGAATATGGAACAAAACTGTGTGGAATATAAAAACCGAGCCACAGGAGAAACACAACAGTTAAGCCTGGATAAAGCAATTGATGCACTCATCCAATTAGTCACAAATAATTAAGTACAAATCTGTAGCCTGGGTGCAGCAAAGCGGAACCCGGGGCTTTAACTGAGGCACATTATTTCCCGGGTTCCGCTTTGCTGCACCCAGGCTACAGATTCTGCATTAATATTTACTCGAATGGTTGGACTTGAGTACAAGATGCGCCAAATAAGGCCGTTCCTTGCTCCTAGTTTTCATCCCCAGGATTCCCCTGGGTATTCAAATAAGTCAGTACCTCATTGTTTTTTAGCGCTTTTACTCCAATTGTAGTGATTTGATTAAACCCCACATCTAACGTATAAAGAGTTGCTGTTTCAGCTAATGCCAATGCGCCATCATCGCCAATATAGTTATGGCTTAAACCCAAATTTTGCAGATGTATCATTTTTGCCAAGATTTTTGCGCCATAATCCTCAATAAGATTATTACTCGCATATAAATTATTCAGAGAGCTTATTTTTACCAACTCAGCAATGCCTTCATCATCAATTAAATTATTGTCGATGTTCAGTAGGGTAAGATGATTTAACTCAGATAAAGCGTGCGCACCTTCTCGACCCACATCACAATCAACAATTGTAAGCCACTCAAATGTCCTGGCCTGGGCTAAAAAAACTGCTCCCTCGTTATGTAAGGGATTATGATCAATAATGAGATAAAGCAAATTAGGTTTTCTTGCTATAATTTTCGCCCCTTCTTTACCAATATTATTGTCTTCCAAATCAATAAGCTTGAGCGATTGGTTTCTATCAAGAAATTCGATACCTTCATTACCTAAATGATTACTGCTTAAATATAAACTTTTCAATGTCTTATTCGCAAACAGTGCCTTTGCACCTGCTGCACCAATTTGAGCTTTTCTTAGAGAAAGATGAATCAGGGATTTATTTTTTGCTAATGATTTAGCACCCGAAGAACCAATAGGATTACCGTCAAGAGAAAGAAAAAACAAGGTAGTATTATTTGCTAAAGCTTCAGCTCCATAGGGACCAATATGATTGTCTCCCAAAAATAGATAAACCAGAGAGGTATTTTTTGCTAATACCTCAGCTCCTAATGAGCCGATACGATTTCCATTTAGAAATAGAAGGCGAATATGAGTATTAGTAGAAAGTAATTCTGCTCCCTGATAGCCAATCTCATTATCGGAGAGACTCAAGCGAGTAATTTCGGGATGCTCATTGAGGTAAGATAGAATTTGCGGAATATCTCGATCATGTATAGAACATTGATCCATAAATATACCACCATCGCTGACATATGACTCTATATTTTCAACACACTGATTACCTTGTGATACAGAATTTTTTATTTTATCCTTAGCAAACAGAGGTGAAATCATTGCACTCAATATAAGCAAAAGACAGAAAGCAGCTTTTCTCATCATGAACCAATCCTTTTTGTTAAATCTGATGTCCATAAGCCAGGAAATAAAAACTATGAAGTTGTATCACGAAGATAAATAAAAACCAACACACCAACTCATAAGATTCCTAGAGGATAGGTACGAAAGGATATTTTTGCGATTCATCAGGGGTAATTCGATTTAAGGATGGCATTTCTCGTTGCTCTAATTTTTTTGCCTTTGTTTATAGAAACTAGTTTCGTGATCTCCACACCAATAAAGAAAATTTGAGATGAATAATACACCCAAATTAAAATAATAATTAAAGAGGTTGCGGCGCCAAATATAGAATATTTAAGAAATTGTATCAGGTAAAATTCAATGAGAATTTTCCCGAAACTAAATAATAAAGAAGTGATTAATGCCCCTAACCATACATCGCGCCAATTTAATACTACATCCGGTAGAAACTTAAATATCATCGCAAATAATAATGTGAGAACAAAAAAAGAGATTAAGTGATTTATTATTAAATCCATTAAAATATTTGGACTCATCATATAATTTAAATATTTACTTATGAGCGTGAAACCAGTACTCAAAATTAATGATACTAATAATAAAAAAGCAATTCCTAAAACAATAACAAAAGAAAAAAATCGACTTTTTAACTTTACAAACCATCCTGTATCAGGATTTGTTTTGACACCCCAGATCTCATTTAATCCCATTTGAATCTCAATAAAAACTCCCGAGGCAGTGAACAAAAGAACTATAAAGCTAATTACTCTTGTTAAGAAAGAAGGAGTTGTATGATGTCTATCTTGAATTATTTCCTGAATTTGTAAAGCAGGTTCTTTTCCTAGTAAACTGCTTGCTTGGGCCAAAATTTGCTCACGAGAAGTTTCTTCACCAAATATGGTTCCTGCAATGAAAATACAAATTAATAAAATTGGGGCAAGGGAAAATAATGTATAATAAGCAAGTGCTGCGGCTTTACTTGAAACCCTATCAAGGCTCCAATAATTAAATAGTTCTTTTAAGAAATTCCAAGAGTTCATTAAAATCATTTTTTTTCCTTATAATAGGAACTCTTTTAATTGGGAGATACAAAATGTCTGTGTGTGCACCGTGGCCTATTGTTCAGCAAGTGCTTTCAGAAAACGGTTTACCCAGTTACATATTTAAATCCATTTTTTATTTTAATACTACATATAGCGAAGGAAAGCCAAACATTTTTTATTCTATTTTAAGGTACTTCCTTGAGCTGCAGTAATGTAATGCTACCGTTTACAGTAAATGCACTTCAAAGAAAAATATTTAAGCTTTATTCGTATTGCGAAGTGCATTGCTTTCACCAAGTACTATTCCCGTGAGGGTTTCTGAAAATATGTCGAAATTTTGGGAATATGAACCGGTATCAATTATGGGAAACATGATATGTTGAAAAAAATGAGCTCTTTTTTCAATTTCTTCAGCATAAATTTTTGCTACAAGTTTGGGATCATTTTTAAATGCACCACAACCCCATGCACCTAGGATCGCATAAGGTCGTCCTTCAAGAATTAATGTATCCAGTTGTGCTGCAATTCGTCGGCGCAAATTAGCTTCATACGCTTTTAATACTTCAGGCGCTTGTGATTGTGATTCAGTAAAATGTTCAGGAGCAGCCGATCTCAATTCATAAAAAGGAAAAATACTTGATGCAGGAAGAAACAAGTAACTTATATCAGGATTGGGCTCATGGCCTCTTGATATGTATTCATTTTCTGATGATGGGTCAAAATAGAGTTCCTCACCTCTAAAACACACTCGTGGTTCTTTACTAAATAAGACTTTATAGAGTTCATCAGAAGAAAAGACTTCAGGACAACGTTCTTTTAGAATGCCAATTTCCGCATCAGTCATTTTCTTCCTTGCCTCAACCAGCTTTCTGCCTTCCTCAGTATATAAAAATGAGTAGGTATTATTATCAAATTTGATCCATTTATTCATCAATGAAAGTGCACAGGTAGTTCGATGCCACATATTTTCCTCTTGTGCATTTCCTCCTTCGAATACAGCTCCCCCGGGGTAGAGTGAATTCGCCATATTCAATACAGAATAAAGTTCACCATGCTCTTTCGTTGCCTCTAGAGTTGCAGTTCCCCAATCTTTAGGGACAACTTCAACTTTCAAAGGAGCCCTGGATTTTGTTTTTGCCCAACGTTTTAAATTGTCTGTTGCGTGTTGTTGTAACTTTTTTTGTTCTTCAGGATTTGTTATCTGCTCTATAGTTTTTCCCATGCTTTGATAACGCCAACTTCTACCTGATAAAGCGCCACTTATTAAACCGGGTTTTTGGGCTTTGTACGCTTCTTTTAACAAGGAATAAGATACACTATGTGAGGAAACTCGCCTGAAAAATCTAGCTCTCATAATTTAATCCCAAATATATTTTACACTGAGTCATTTCCCGGCTTCACCTTATGGTTATCGCTTTATCTCGATATCAAAGAGCATGCTTTTCAATTTTCCCTGATGAATACTCCTTAAAGCAGACAAATTGATTCATAAGCGAATTAATTAGATTATATATTTATCATAGTGTATATAAATTTGAATTCAAGAAGACACTTAAGCCGTTTTTTATAAGAATATTTTGACTTAGTGTTTGATTACACTTTGTGCGAACTATTTAACAGGAAGCTACTCAAAGAAATACAAAATCTTGTATTAGGTTAGGTTATGTGACATTCATAAAATCGCCTTTTTCTGAAGTAAGTTATCTGGTTTTTCTTTCTCCTTTGGGGAAACTACAATTGCAAAGGGTTCGCTTGAACTGCCATCTATAATTTTATTCAATAACTTTACCCTTATTAAAACCCTCATCGTTTTGCTCTCCTCAGAGCATTTTATATCCTGCGGCTCACGCTTACAATTTGCAACTTGGTGCACTGTGTCTATAGGACTGGTATCGCTATCAATCACTTTTTGATGCTCTAAGTCGATAAGAGTTAGCTCCAGATGACTGAGCGCCCATTCGTTTCCTTCAGAAGTATATCCCACACGTCGTTCATGAACTAAGGTAACCTTTTCCCCTCGTTTAAGTATGGTTTGGTATTCCCATATTGGGTTTTCTGTAGTGAGCTCACTTTCAATAATATTGTTTCTTTGTTGAAATGCTTTTTCCATGTTGAGGTAACCCCAGCCATAAGTTCTATTCCAGGCTGAGCCCATAATCTTAGAATGTCCAGAATCTGCTGTACCAGCATCAGTCCAGGTATCAGCACTATTAATGAGTAACGCTTTGATGGCCATAGGATTCTTAATCCCTGCATCTTGTAATAACAATGCAGAAGCGCCCACATGCGGGGCTGCAGAGCTGGTCCCCCCCATAAGACGATACCCATCTTTGTAGTGCATTGCATTGGAATAGATAAAGCCATACACCTTGGGATCAGGGGCACAAGTCATCGTATCATGGCCAGGTGCAGTTAAATCCGGTTTACGTCTACCAAAAGGTGTAGGTCCTCGGCTGCTGGTGTCCTTAATATGATGTTTACTTCTATCTGCAGTTTTTACAACTGTTTCATTTTCAGAAACAATCGTATTCATATTGGCAACCGTAATTCCATTGTAATTATCGCCAGGAACAGTTAGGGTGGAGGCAAAGGTGAATTGATGTGCGGGCTCTATATATCCTGCATTCCCAGCTGATTTTACCCAGAGAATTTTTTGAGTATTCACCACATAATCTATAACTTTTGCAAGCCCACTCCACTCAGGACAAGCAGGACAATTTAAATCCAGCCTTCCATTCCCCATGCTGTAATTAATAAGTGTGGGTTTAACCTCAGAACGGTGCACCATCCAATCCAAAGTTTCCATAGTGCGCATGATACTTGAAGGATCGGCTGTTTCCTCTCCTGCTAATCCAGAAATAATTGTAGAAGCACCATAAGCCATACCTTTGTACTTTTCATGATTACTGGCATAAATGCAAGCTACACCGGTTGCATGTGGCTCTTTTACTCCATTAATGATATTAGAATAGCCTGAACCAAGTTCTTGATGCACTATTAATCGCTTACTGGATAATGCGGGGTGCAAAGGATCTACTCCAGTATCGATTATACCGATAATTCCTTTTTGACCGGTATAACCATGATCCCACCAATTACTTACATTAGGGTAAAAAGATGAAGGTGCAAGTTTCAAAACTTGAGCAGTCACTTCCAGCTCCGATTGCGCAGCAAAATGTGAGGAAATTTGTGCTGCGGCATCAAAATTAGCAATTTGATAAAGTAAGTTACGACTCCTGGGAATCTGAATTGCTACTGCAGGCATGAAGCCTAAATCTTGAACGTGCACATCCTGAATTTTTTTTATTTCTTCTACAAATGATTCTTTTTCTGAAAGATTATGTAAAAAAACCAGAAGTGATAAAGGAGTTTGAGTAGAAGTTTTGGAACGTTTTAAAGTTTGGAACACATCAGCATCAATAATAGCCCTAGCAGAAAGAATAGGACTTACCGTGAGTAAAGTTATCGCCAGATAAAATCTATTGAATTTACGCCACATAGAGTGCCTCATTTATGGAGTCAATATAATGAACAATATTTACCTACCCCATAGCAAAATATTGTTTTCAGAATAATTTTAAAGCAAGGAATCAAAAGAAGAAAGCCATCGTGTAAAAAAATTTCAATTAATACAATAATATAAGCTCATTTCTGCTTTTGAGCAGAATCCTTGAGGGACTCTTCGAAATAAAGATTCAGTTTTATAAAACGCTTAACAAGATGTATCACTCCAAATTTGTCATTTCGAATGAGTAGTGTGTTTTAAAATAAAAAAACGTGCAAGCAAGAAACCTATAATAATTCCTGCAAAATTTATCCAATATAATGGCCAAGAAAAAATTCCAAGCCCCACAATATTCGGACCCGGACAAATTCCAGTTATTCCCCAGCCCACACCAAAAGCTGCAGCCCCAAGAACAAGCTGCCAATCAAACCATAATTTGCACACTAAAATAATTAAATTGACACAATGGGGTTTAATTTGATATGTTAGTCTGTGTAGATAAAATTTTAATCAAAACGAAAATATCACAATGAATCAGTGCAATACGAATAAAAGCAATAACTTTCCTGCAGTTTTCACTGCAAAGGTATCGCTATGCCATGATTCTTTACCTACAGCAAACTCCTCAATAGATATTATTATTATTTTGCCCTCTTCCCCCTAGAGCGGTCAGCTATTTCTTATTCCCGAACCTCTCTAGGGTGGAACATCGGGTGTTTGGAATAACTGAATATTAATGCTGGAGGGTATCGTGACTCAAACTAACTCTTTTAACCTAAAAAACAATTGCTTGCCCTTTGTTATGTGGTTTTTTCCACTATTGTTTTTTGCGCTTCAATTTATATTGCGTCTATGGCCAGGATTGATGATGCAAGAAATAATGACTCGATTTTCAATTGATGCAGCCAGTTTTGGTCTCTTAGCTGCATTTTATTATTATGGATATGCAGGAATGCAAATTCCTATGGCATTATTGCTCGAAAAATTTGGCGCTCAAAAAGTAGTTTTTATCTTTGCACTACTTTGTGGTTTAAGCGCCCTACTCTTTACCTCCACCCATAATTTTTACCTGGCTTTATTAAGCAGATTTTTAATTGGGGTCAGTTCGGCTGTTGGTTTTTTGGGCGTATCCAAAGTTATTTCTGAATGGTTTCGTAGCACTCAATACTCCCAAATGGTTGGATTTTCTTTTAGTGTTGGGCTTTTAGGAGCGGTCTATGGCGGCAAACCATTGACGCAATTGCTTTCAACCTACGGCAGTCAACGGATAGGATTAGTACTTGCACTATGCTCCATAAGTGTAGGTGTATTCGCTTATTTAGTCTTGCGTACGCCCAAGAGTTTAAAAGCAACACAATCTAATGAGTTAAATCTATCTCATTTATCGGTTTTGTTCACCTCAAAAATATTATGGATCCTTGCCCTAGCTAATTTGTTAATGGTTGGTGCACTTGAAGGGTTTGCTGATGTTTGGGGCGTATCCTTTTTAACTACCGCCTACGGTTTTGCTAAATCGGATGCAGCCTTGCTTGTCTCGTTGATTTTTGTAGGTATGTTATTTGGAGGACCATTGCTTGCATTTCTTAGTAAAAAAATAGGAAATTATACCGTTATAGGAATTTGTGGCATCGGATTAGCCTTAGCTTTTTTGGTGATTCTCTCTGGAAATGTAACCAATTGGTGGCTCCTTGGAGCTTTATTCTTCATTATTGGGCTTATGTGTTGCTATCAAGTCATTGTATTTGCGGCAGGATCCGCTCTTGTTTCCAACAAACATTTAGGAATAACCATAGCCTTTTTAAATTGCATCAATATGCTTGGCGGCTCATTTTTTCATACTTTAATAGGCAAAATAATGGATTGTTACTGGGAGGGGAACCTAACTGCGAATGGGCTAAAACAATACAGTCTTTCCTCCTACCATCATGCTTTGATGGTGATACCAGTCTGTGCTCTTTTAGGAGCGGTACTCATTTATTTGATTCATAAGCATATTAAGAGTCAGGTGAATCTAAAGTCGGTTGAACCCGCTGTGGTTTCTGAAGCTTCATTTTGAGAGTAAGCTCAATAGCACCCATTGAAATTAATGGGTGTTAATTTCATTAGGGTCCCTAATTGACTTGAGTTGCATTATAAACTCTTCTTCAATTTTATAATGAAGACAATTGTTTTTTATTTTTTCAATATAACCCAACTCTTCCAATCTATTTAGAGCAGGGAGAATATCTGGAGACAACTCATAGCGAAACCGAGGCACAAACGAATTCAATATTGCCTCTTTTTCAACTACAAGAAACTCTCTTATGTTCTTATTGTTAGGATGAGTCACATCATTTTTAATCCTATTCATAAAATGAGAATAATCATTAAAAAGCTTATCCAAATCCAATATTTTTTTATTCTTTATATTTTTAGTATTTTTTCTATTATTCATGAATTTTTGTACGTGCCACCCACCCAGAGTGGTAGTAAGACAACCCGCTAAAAAGCCAAATAAAAATGAGGTATCCATAGACATTGTTTCAATTAAAATTTTGATGGTACAAAAATAGGAGCATCGATGTAATAAGTTGGTTAATTATATATCAAAAAATAATTAAAAGTAACAACACTTTTTTAAGATCGCAAACCATTCCAAACGTTTGCCAAGAGGGCGCTCCGCTTGATTTTTCAAGTGGACATGAATAAAATACACCTAATTTGTTCTGTTTGAAACTCGTCTGCATGCATCATGAACACTACGCCAGAACTATTGCTTCACATAACTCGTCAAAAGAGGATACTATGCTAAAAAAGTTCTTCATTTTTTCCATTATGGTTCTAGTTGGCATGTTGACTGCCTGTGGTCCTATCTATAATACAGAATACAGTTTTGTTCCGCCAAAATCAGATATCGCAAAAATGTGTACAGCCCAATGTATTCAAGGCAAAAATGATTGCGAACAAAGTTGTCGCGTGGATAATGACAATTGCCGTATGAGAGCACAACAAAACGCGATGTTTGAATACAAGCAATATAAAGAGGACCGAAAAAAAATGGGTTTACCGATTAATAAATCAGTGAATGATTTTGATCGAAGCAGCAGCTGTATCAACTCATGTCGATGCGAATCCACCTATAGAGCATGTTATTCCGCGTGTGGCGGTGAAGTCCAAGAACATAAAGTATGCGTTGCTTTCTGTGACAAGCATCAATAAAAAGTATTCTCAGACTTTAAGCTACCAGTAAGCAAACCAGCGTTATTTAATTCGGGTTTGTTTACTGCTTAACAGCACTATTAATCACTGGATCTTCGAGATTAATACGAATAGCATTAAATGAATCATTGCTTGGTAGTCAAAAATGTCTGAAAAACCATCCCTTGCGAACCCCCAAATTATTGAACACTTAAAAACTGATTATCACATCGATACACTGAGCCTTACCTATCTCCCCATCGGTGCAGATATGAATGCTTCAGTATATAAAGCAGATACAAAAAATCAGTCTTATTTTGTCAAGCTAAAAAAGGGTTATCATCATGATGTAGCGATTGATATTTTGGAGCTTTTATACGAAAGCGGAATTCAGCAAATTATTAAACCCATCAACACCGTTGCAAATCAACCCATTTTATATGCTGATGGATTTAGCCTCATTGTTTATCCCTTTATTCACGGACAAAATGGTTTTAATCAGGCCTTGACAAAAGAACAATGGATCACATTTGGGAACACTTTAAAGCAAATTCATGAAATCAAAGTACCAATACCCATTCGACAACAACTTCGACACGAATCATATGCATCGAAATGGAGAACGAGTGTACGAGCACTTTGGGAGCACATTCAAAAACCATCTGCTGTGGATGAGTACGCACTCAAACTGATCACATTCATGAGAAAAAACCGTGAGGTGATTGTTAACTTAGTAGATCGCGCAGAACATCTCGCCCAAAAGCTACAAAACGACTCGCCTCAATTGGTCTTATGTCATTCTGATATCCATGCTGGCAATATATTAATAAGCCCTCATCATTCTATCTACATTGTAGATTGGGATGAGCCGATAATGGCACCAAAAGAACGCGATCTAATGTTTATAGGCGGTGGAATTGCCAATGTTTGGAATGAACCATATCAAGAAACTCTTTTCTATAAAGGTTATGGCAAAACAGAGATCAATAAAGCACTTTTAGCCTATTACCGATGTGAACGCATCGTAGAAGATATCGCTATTTACGCTGAAGAGATACTTTCTGTCTCATCAGAGCATGGAAATAAAGCGGAAGCGTACAAACATTTCATGAGTATGTTTACTACAAATGGAGTAATAGATATCGCCTTGAACACTGAAGAAATATAACAGGAACAGATAAGTATATTTATTTTACAATTTAAAAAACCTTTGCCACACTTTATATGACCAGTTCTTAATGAGTGCGGAATAATAATGAAGAAAATCATCCTGTATTTTTTAGCGTTCATTGGCATAATATCCCTATTATTTCTTATCTCCCAATGGTTTACCCGAAGTGGCCAAACCATGTATGCGGGAAGCCCCATGCCTACAATGGCAGCGGTTAGCAGGCCTGATTACGCTGCTGGCTCAATGGCAATGCAAGTTAAAAATCAGTCTAATGCAAGCCAACCTTCAGACAATGTAATGCGCGGTATGATTATTCGTAACGCGAATATTTCCTTGCAAGTTGATAACATTAACTCAGCAATGGAAAAAATCTCTCAATTAGCAGAAAACTCAGGAGGTTACGTCGTAAGCTCCAATATAATGCAAGATAATAATGATGCGAGTAATACCACTGCAAATATCAGCATAAGAGTACCTGCCCAAGGTTTAAATAACGCTCTAAGTGCATTGAAATCATTAGCAACACAAGTCACCCAGGAATCAGTAACGGGTGAAGACATTACGCAACAATTCGTCGATTTACAAAGCCAGCTTAACAACTTGCAAACTGCTAAAGAGCAGCTATCCAAGATTATGGCCAAAGCAAAAGAAACATCAGATGTTCTTGCTGTGTTCAAACAATTAAGTGATGTACAGGGACAAATTGATGTAATCCAAGGACAGATTAAATATTTCAAAGAATCGGTAGCTTATTCATTAATCAATATTAACTTGAATATGAATCCAATAATTCAGACAGAGCAACAAAAACAATGGAAAATAACAGAAGCATTTATTGATTCCTACCATGCCTTAGTGGATAAATTACGTAACGTTACTTACGGTTTGATTGAATTTTTTGTGTATTTTTTACCGTTAATTTTGTTATGGATTTGTCTCTGCCTCATTGTCTATTGGATCGGAAAAAAAATCTGGAATAATTTAAATAAGAATTAACTCGTCTAATACTCTGTATATGTAACTGGATGCTGCGACTTGTTCCTGAGAGATCCCCACAAAATCGAAACAGGAAAATACATATTCTACATTTACAGCTATGCCTAAAAAACTGTCATCCCTGCGTAGGCAGGGGATCCATTTACAATATACACGGGAAAAACAAATTAAAAGGGAAAAGACAATGGAAAATTGCCTTTAATCGAGTGAAACAAATCCTCAGTGGTTTAATTTGAGTAATGAACTATTTTGATGGATGGATCCCTGCCTACGCACACTACTGTCCGGTAAAAGGAAAAAGAATAGTTGCACGTCCTTGATAAAACACCAAGAATGGCATCCTAAATCCCTATTTA
>NZ_LNXS01000028.1 GCF_001467525.1 Legionella anisa | reverse complement strand
ACTTTAATCTCCAATTTGATCGCGAAATCAATTAGTTAGTCTAGACTAACTTGATTAAAGTGCCCCCTTTTTTGGGGTAGAGCCGTTTTTTAATTTCTTTTTTAGACAAACTTCCCATTTCTTTTTTATACAATTTTTCAAAAATATTGACATAATTAAAAATTAAAGTTTGTTCCATTTGTTTATAACAATTTGCGTAGTCCTTATGCCGATAGGGTATATTTTTTCCCTGCGAAACTAAGAGTCGATCAAATTCAACGGAGGGTAGCTCTCCTTGTGAACATAAGTGACCAAATAAATGGTCTTTTTTTCTAATTAATAAATTTAAAAAATCAAATGGTTTATTTCTTCGGATAGTTTCCCTTATCTTTTGATAATTTAATTGAATAATTTGCGAGCCAATACTAATTGCTTCATGCATTAAAGTTTGTGGTGTCGAAATTGCTAATATATTATTTTTATGGAGCTTTGTATTTAAATGGCTTAATCCAGCGTTTACAATTCGGCGAACTGTTTCAGCACAATTAATTCCATATGTTTTGTAATGTTCATTTTGAACTAAATATTCCATTTCTTTTAGCATGCTCTCTAAATCAAGACCATACAAACCTGAAGAGTCTTTCTGAATTGGTAATGTGACTGCTTGATCGGGCCGAATTCCATCGATGGGTTGCCGGTCAAGATTGTTAGTAATTTCTTCATCAATCTTTTTTTGAATAAATCTTCTTAAATTTGATAGTTCATTGGATAAAGGGATATGCGGGTTATTGAATTGTGATTCCCATTCAGGAAACTGCTCGTCAAGCATTTTTTTTATTGTGAGTCCAGCCTCATCTTCAAAAAAACCCGGAAGACGATTACATGTATCGTCGATGTACGCTTGAATTTTTTTTAATGGCTTGTTAAACCTTGTTAAGAAATTTTCATCTGCTTTTTTATTCTTATACTCTTTTAACAAAGGCAGCAACCTGTTTTGCAAAATGTCAGTAATAGCTTGATTTTCAAGTTGTTTAAAATGGGGAATATTTTTTTTATATAAATTATAAAGCGGCATAATATCCGCATTTTTCTTAAGAAGAACTTGACAGTCTCTTATAAAAGCTTCTAAAAAATTTATATCGTTTATTTCTTTGTCAGGTATTAAGGCGGTTTTTTCATTGAGAAACTTAATTCGTTGGCTCTCTAATGCCTTAATTAATTGCTCTAAGGCTTGCAATTTGTTAGAGGTTGTTGTGATGCCTTGTTCTGTATACTTCTTTTTAATTCTTAAAATGTTTTTTTCTATTTTTAGGTTGAGTTTGGAAAAAAGAAAAAGAATATCAAAATGCTCGGGAATGTTTCCGTTTAAAGCATTGTATAATAACTTGCCCCATTTTGATTGATGATTTTCTTTTAAAAAATTTTTTAGCTGTTTGAACACATTTTTTTGATCTTTTTTAAGGAATTCAATAAAGCTTTCAGAAAATTTTGCAGTATCATCAATCCATAATTGATTGTTTTCAAAAAAATAATCGCTTAACAGTTGTTTTAATTTTGAATTTAATTGTTCAAGCTGATTTATTAATTCAAAATCTTCAGTGGTATAAGCAGAGGTTAAGTCCATCTTTTTAGGGCCAAGCATTATGGTATGAGGAATAGGAATTTTACCTTTAATTTTCTTTTCTTTAGGTTGAAAATATTCTTGATCATTAGGTGACCATTTAAATTTTCTGCTTTTCCACTCTGCTTCATAGTCGTTGCCAGGAGTATTTAAGCTAAACGAATTATTGCTTCCAGGAAACCAACTAAAATAAACAACAATCTGTTTCGCTTGATAAACAATTTCTTCTGATCTGATAAACTGATCTGTTTCTTCTTCGTGGTGTAATGATGGGGTTATATTATTGTTGATATAATAGGGTATTCCATTGGTGTCGCAATATTTTTTTACTAAAGCCACGTTTTCTTCATTATAAGGAATTTTTAAAGCGACAGAAGCATGACCAATATTACCTCCGAATAATCCTATTTTAAGATTTTCTTTGAAGTTTGATAATTTTTTATTTTTAGTCCCCCAGGTGCGAATTTCTACAGTTCCATTATTAGAGGGAGTTGTAATGTTATGGGTTTTGGGCATCAACTTATCCGCTGAAATTAATAGGTTTCTTATTTAAGATGAAAGGTCTAATACTTATAGAAAGATAAAAAAATCATCTTTTAGGTCTTTATTTATACCATATAAATCTTAAATAATTATTAAGGGAGGTGTAAAAACATTAAGTAACGTGCAAGGCGACGCTTACTAATACGGTACGCTCGCTAATCGCTTAATTTTCAAACTTCTGACTTGAAAGGTTTTACAAAAACTAATGAAGGGTGAATTGGGGCAAGATGCCCTGAGGGGTCGTCACTTTTTTTGAGCAGTTCATTGAACTTTTAATGATCATATTGGTTCTATATCTTGTCATTCCCGCCTGCGCGGGAATGACATAAACTTAGATCAAAGTGTATTATTTGCATTAATATTGATTATTAAAAATTCTTGTGTATAAAAAAAGGTGACGATACCCCAGGGCAAGATGCCCCAACCTACTTGTTATTAATGCACTTCGCCACCGTATTTATAGCAAGCAGCGCCACGTGCAAGCTTACCTTTTTTGTATAATTTACTCAGTTTTTTTTCACATCTTTTTTTAGCTTCAGCACAGGCATCTGATGCTTTTAAAGCTTTACCTGATTTTGTAACGTCCGCATATTTGCCATTCTCGTATTGCGCAATATAGGTACATTTTTTAAATACTTTAGCACTGGCATTTTCTACAAACAAAGTCAGCATTAAGGTTGTAGCTAACATTACATTTAAAATTCGTACTTTAGTTTTCATCCGTGATCTCCTAAAAGTGCACTCAAGTATAGCTCGTTAATCGAGCTAATGTTTTGTAAATATAGCAGTACAATGCGTGGTAGTCTAATAAGCAGGACTTCTATGACATTTAGCACGGTAGGTTGGGTCAAATGGCCAACCTACTTGCTGAAAATGCTATGAGTGTACCTATGTCTTAGGAAGGACACGGTACTAAACCTTGCTTTATCTGTTTTAAACCTTGCGCCACTTTTTCTTGACTCAACGCATAACAAAAACGTAATACATGTTTTCCTTTATCCGGATTTAAATAAAAAGAGCGCCCAGGAACCACGGCAACTTTTGCCTGATCAAGTAATATGCGCGTCATGGTGGCATCATCTTTAAAACCCATACGTGAAAAATCAGCCATAATATAATAAGCCCCCTGAGGGACTGTTACTTCAAAACCAATGTCACGTAACTCACGAACAGTATGATCACGTTTTTCCAAATAGGTTTGGCACATTATTTGATAATAACTTTCTGGTAATTTGAACGCATCGATCGCCGCATGTTGTAAGGGGGTTGCAGGACACACATACAATAAATCTTGAACCAAGGCCATTTTTGCAATGACATGCGCCGGACCACTGGCATAACCTAAGCGCCATCCCGTCATATTATACGTTTTTGAACATCCTGAAATCGTGATAGTGCGATCTTTAAAATTTTTTAAACTAGCAAACGACACATGTTTATAACCAGGATAAGTAATATATTCATAAATTTCATCAGTGATAACTGCTAAATTATAGTGTTCTGCAATTTCGCCAATCGCTAATAATTCGTGCTCAGAAAAAACTTTGCCACAAGGATTACACGGCGTGCAAATGATAATCGCGCGGGTTTTAGGAGTAATCACTTTTTTAAGATCGTCGATTTGAATGCTCAAATCATCTAAATTAATAGGTACCGCTTTAACATGAACCTGATACAGCTCCAAAATATTTTTGTGGTAGCCATAGAACGGTTCAAACAAAATAACTTCATCACCTGGATTAAACAAAGACATCGTCGCACAAATAAATGCGCCAGTAGAACCGTGGGTCACCAGAACTTCTGTTTCAGCATGAACCGGGATTTTATTAAACGTTTGCACTTTATTGGCAATAGCTTGGCGTAAATTGAATACCCCTTCACAAGCAGAATACACATTTTTTTCGTGTTCAATCGCACGCACAGCAGCCTGCTTGATTATCTCAGGTGTAGGTAAATCACAAATACCCTGACCTAAATTAATGCCGCCAATTTTTTCACACTCCGTGCTCGCTGCACGAATACCAGATTGACACAAGGTTTCACTCGCCTGACTTGTTTTCAGCATGTTGTTGGTTCCTCTTTGGTTCTTTGTCCTGCATATAAGAAAAAAATTCGCGTCTCGTTATCGCTTGTCACTAAAAATCATCTATGCTCATCTGCAAAAATTGTTTCTAACTAGAAGCGTATAGGAAGGAGAGAATACCATTTAAAATTCCTACACCCAAGAATCAAAAACACAACGTGCTAATACTGCCAAATCATCTGGAGGTAATGCAGGTGTAATTGGTCTTTATTACTATGATTACATAAATTTAACTGGTATGGGGGCAGGTCTTGAATGTTATTGTTAATAATCTATGCTGAAAATTAGTATTAATTGGAGGATATGACCTAATGTTGGTTCCTGATATTATCACTTGATCATCTCCCAGGTTATTTCGGTTGGAAGGCTTTAAACCCGAATCATTTATAAGGATATTCGCATGCGCCAGTTATTGATTACACTTTTTATTTTTTTGTTGTCTCATACAGCATATTGTGCGCCTGTCTTCGAAATTATTCCTCTTGGGGTTTATGGTGGTTTGAAAGATGGAAATTTATCAGCTTATTTATTAAAGACTACCGAGAGCGAAAATTATGCAGCTCTTGATGGAGGTACTTTGGTGCATGGGCTTGACGTTGCAGTCGGTAGACAATCAATGCGTAATAAAAATGTTGAAGACTTGCTACAAAAACATATCCCGGCGTACCTCATTTCTCATGCACATCTTGATCATCTTATGGGTCTTGTGATGGCGCAACCCGAATTGCGAGAGCAGCAAACAATTATGGCGCGTGAAGAAACAATGCAGGCATTGGAGAAAAATATTTTTAATTGGTCGGTTTGGGGGAATTTTGGCGATAGAGGAGAAATTCCGCATTTGAATTATCAGCATTATCAAACGATGCCATTACTACAGTGGGTTGCTATTCCCAATACTGATTTGCACGTAAAAGCGTTCCCGTTGAGTCATGGTGGAATGGCATCAAGCGCTTTTTTAATACGTTATAAGACTGAATATATCTTATATTTTGGTGATACTGGCGCCGATAGCATTGAAAAATCGACAAACATGAGGAATATTTGGAAGGAAATTGCACCACTCATAAGAAATAAGCAGCTTCATGCCATTATGCTGGAGTGTTCCTTCTTAAATTCACAGCCAGATAACAAATTATTTGGTCATTTAAAACCAAACTTATTTATGCTTGAGTTGCGACAATTGGCGGCAATTGTTGATCCTTTAGATTTAGAAAACTCACTTCGGGGATTGTCAGTTGTTGTGACTCACATCAAACCCAGATTAGTTGACTTTGCAAATTCTAAGGAAGATACACGAATGCAGATAATCAACGAATTGTCCCAGGAAAATGATATTGGCGTAGAATTAATTAAACCTGAGCAAGGTATTATGTTAAGTTTATAATAATCAATATTAATAGTAACGGTACACTTTGATCTAAATTTATGTCATTCCCGCGCAGGCGGGAAGGTAGATTCACATTTGAAGTGCAACAGCGAAAACTTAAATGTCTCAAGGGGTGTTTTATACCCGAGGCACTTTCTAGGAGTCA
>NZ_LNXS01000027.1 GCF_001467525.1 Legionella anisa | reverse complement strand
TTGCTCCTGAGGCTGTGGCTGTACTTGCTCCTGAGGCTGTGGCTGTACTTGCTCCTGAGGCTGTGGCTGTACTTGCTCCTGAGGTTTAATCAATGTGGGATCAGGTACAGTTGGGGCTTGATTGATAATTTCTTCATTAATGGGAGTAGATGTTTGTGTTGGATTAACTACATCTAATTTTTCGGCTGATTCAGTTGGTTTTAGGGATTGTGTTTCCTGTGTAGATAAAGGAGAGCCGGGATTTTTTTCCAGTAATTTTTTCTCTTTAGAAAAAGGAACAGGAGGTGCTGGAGGAGTAACAGTTACTACTCCTGATTGATCTAAAATTTCTTTGGGCGGTTGAGACTCCGCAGAACTTGCTCCTAACACACTACTCATATCAGGAGCAACCGTCGCAATAGGAGTTTTAGGCGCTTGTTGTATTTCTTGAGAAGGAACAGTTACTAATGCCTGGCTAACAGGTTGTGAATTGACGAATGTTTGAGTGGGCACCGCAGTTATTGCAGGTGCTACATTTACATTTTGATAGAAAATATTGGTATTTCTATTAATGTAAATATTATTTACGTAGGTATTATTAATCTGAGTGTTGCTTGTATTGACATTGATGAAATAATTACGTCCCAGTGTGGCGGGAGGAATATAAATTTCTCCTGGGGCTAGAGGAAACCATGCAATTCCCGGCGCACCAGTACTCAGTCTCAGGTTAAAATTGTTACCTCCTACAAATACCACCAAGGCAGGTGCATAAACAGGCTGGGCATATCTTGGTCCAGGGACCCAACACCATCTTCTTTCAAGATAAGCCCATCTACCATAATGGAATGGAGCAAATCCCCAAGGCTCTTTATCCACCCAGGTCCAACCCCATTGGCGTATCCACATCCACTGACCTGTACGATAAGGGGCCCAATTTGGACTGACTTTATTCGGAATCCAAACCTGACCGTATTTAGGGGTCTTTTTCCAAGTTCCATGGAGTGGTAGATCTTCTTCGCCAATCATTTCAGTAGATACATATTGGGTAATGCCTTTGCCCATACGATCTCGCAAACGACTCCAACGCTCAAAATTATCCGGAGCAGGAATACCAGTTGGCTTAAATAGTTTTAGATTGACACCCAAAGGATACGATCGTCCTTGATTAACAATGTAAGAGCCCTTTGAACCATACACCGCCCCTTTTCCTTTTATTACACTTATCAGCGTAATTTTTGCTTGAGTATTGACAAAAATTCGATAATAACCCGGTTTTGTTATTCTAAAAGCAAGGATGGGAGTACTGATTTCAATTGTTTGCCCAGGATTCAAACGCATAACTTTGACAATTAAGGTCCCACTTGAAAGTTGTAACTGGGTCATTTTTTGATTAAGGTTTAGAATTTTAAGACTGGTTTGATTACCCATGCGCACGGTTGTAGAACCCATCTGTAATTCGAGAAATGATTTATTACTTGACCATATGCGATCACCGGGGATTAATGGACGGTTGACTATGCCTTTTACCCATTGAGTCTCACCTCCGGGCAGCAAACTAGCAGAGCCATTGATGGAACTTAATCGAGCGACGCGAGGGGGTTCACCTCCATCTTCAGCATATGCAGGACCAAAGATAAAGAATAAAAAAATAAAAACTGAATAAATACAACTCATCATATTTTTTTTCATCAACTTTACCTCTGATTGAAGATAAGGTCCGAAAAACTAAATATAATTATAGTACATTATATGATCACTCCAAATCTTTATTTGCCAAAAATAAAAAACTGATAAAATGGAACTCATGACGGTGATTCTACAGATAATTAGGACGTTAAATTTTCTATTAGAACCGTTTCTGATAAAGTATGCCTGCTGCTAATTCTTCATAAAGACTGATAACACTAATCAACTGTTCTAATTTGCTTACGGTCAGTTCATAGTCTCTTTGGCTAATCTCTATCCTGCTGTATAACAAGTCATTATGGCTAATAAGACCTTTGCGATAGAGTTCTTGTTGTAATTGATATTTTTTCTTTAATGATGCTAAAGAGAGAGCGTCTTCATGGTACTTAACCATAAGTTTTTGATTGGCAGCGATACTGTTTGCGATCAGACGTAAGGCATTTTGGATGACATTATTATACTCTGCCAAACTCCTATTAAAAATCGCTTTGCTCGTGATAATTTGTCCAAATATAGAGGGGGATAAGTTAAATGTTGCATACATATCGCCATAAGATGCGTCACGGGTTGGACTATTGAATGTGCCATTCAAACTCGCCTTTCCCCAAAAATAATCTAGGGTTACAGCTGGGAATAATTGTGCTTCTGCAATATTGATTCCACTACACGCTGCAAGAAGAGATGTTAAAGCAACCATTACATCTGGACGACGTAGAATAACTTGAGTATTAATCTTATTTAGTGGTACTGCTTTACTTGGTATGTTAATAAATGATTTTTTTGATTTTATTACTCCTGGTTGCTGATTAATTAAATAACGTAGCGCATTTTCGCTTGCGACGATATTATTTTGTACTTGCTTTTTCAGTCCTAAAATACTTTGTAATTGGCTTGTTAACGCTAGCAATTGTAGCTTATTCGCTAATCCTTGTTTTTTTGCTATTTCTAACGATGCCAAAAGTTCTTTATAGTCTTGTTCAATTTGCTTCAGTAAAGCTAATTGGTGATTCCATGCGAGTAGAGAAAAATAACTACTTATTACTTCGCCAATAACAGCCAATCTAACACCAAGGTAATATGCCTTAGAACGTTTCAAGATAAATTCTGCTTTTTTTTGTTGAAAATAAAGCGCAACAAAATTTTGGTAATAGCTAGGAAGAACACCATAAAACACACCGGGATTTCCTAAAGCAGGATCTTGGGCGAACCCCATTAAAAGATTCAAACCTGGAAGCCAATTTAAGCGAATCGTTTGCAACTCAGTCTGTGCAACACGAATTGATCGCTTAGCTATTGTAACATTGTTATTGTAACGAAGTGCTTTATCAACAAGCTGATTGAGAAAAGGATCTCTAAAATCTTCCCACCAAGCTTGATAAGGAAGTCTATTTAATGCATCATTGCTTGAGTCTTCCAAATATGTAGGGATATGAATTGGCGTGAGTCGTGAATTTTTTGCGCTTGGCATGCATGCTACTAGCACACTTGTCATGACTAAAGTAATTAGCGTTGCCAGGCTGCGCAATTAAACGGATCCATAAAATAACATGACTAATATTGAAAAATGGTAACACAAAAGCTTCGAAAGTTAAAACCATATACAGTTTTGCTTTTCTTGGTATTATTTGCAGTTTTATATTATTTTTTCTCTTTTTTAATTCCATTTACTAATAATGCTTTTGTTGTCGCCAATGTTCGTCCTGTAGCTGCTATTGTCAGTGGGTACATTACTGATTTATATGTTAAAAATGAACAATATGTTCAGAAAGGACAGCCTTTATTTACTGTGTTCCAAGAACCTTACAAGCTCACTTATAATAGGCTTATTGAGGAAGTACATACTGCGAAAGCCGAGCTTCAAAGCTTACAATACCAGCTACAAAAAGAGAAACAATTACTCATACAATACACACAAGAATACAACAGAATTAACTTAAATTATTCTCGTAATAAAGCTGTTTTAAAATCAGGGGCAATTTCTGAAATTAATGTCAAAGATTTGCAATATGAAAATCTTGGTAGCTTGGCCAAAGTGAACATGCAAACACAGCAAATTAGCTTGGTTGAAAAAAATATTCAGAGTCTGCAACACAAAATCAAAGCGTTGATTTATAAAAGGCGTTATGCCAAAGTTAATTTAGAACAAACCACTGTTTATGCCCAAAGTAATGGCCGCATCCAAAATATGTTTTTATCTTTGGGAACCCCCATAGAGATTAATAAACCTATATTTTCCTTTGTTGATACTGAGAGTCTTTACATTCAAGCCAATTTTACTGAGCTGGATTTACGTATGGTAAAGACCGGCAGTAAAGTCTACATTATTCCTCGAATGTACTTTGGCACAAAATTATACCATGGAACGGTGGTATCTGGCGCTTGGGCTGCTAATCGACAAATTACTAACCCAAAGACTCAGCTCCAAACTGTAACCAATGATACGAATAATTGGATACTTTTGCCTCAGCGTTTTCCTGTACAGATCAAAATCACTGATTATGACTCCAAAGATTATCCTCTGCCTATTGGAGCGACGTGCTATGTCATTATTCAAATCTAATTTTTCTATAGAAATAACAAGCCAAAAAACAATAATGGCTGCACGTATGGCCATTGGTACGATCATTAGTTTTATCATTACAACATATTTCACTCTGGTCGAGCCAACTTGGGTTTATATTTCTTTATTCATTATTTTGTTTGAACAACATACTATTGGCGCTTCATTGACTCGTTGCTCAATGCGAGTGTTCGCGACGATTAGTAGTGCATTATATAGTCTTATTATTATTTTTCTTTTTCATAATAATTATCTTATGAATCTTGTTGGATTTATAATAGGGATTTTTTTATATACCTATTTATTTCTAGGGACTAAAAAAAGTTATATTGGAATCTTGGGTTGCGTAACCTTGGCTATTTGCCTCGTTAATTATAATAATTTTTCATATGTGTTTATACGACCTACCAATGTGATTATTGGTATATTAATAGGCTTTTTTACCCTAAGATTTTTTTTCCCAAACCGAGCAACAAAAGTGCTCATTTCAGAAATGGAGGAATTTCTAGTCAAATATGCCACTTTATCCATGTACATTGCAAACATAGATGATTCAAAAACGGGCTTGTCCGAACAATTAACTCAGTGCGAATCAGACATCTTAACACTCATTCCTCATTTTCAAACACTAATTAGTGAGGCTCAGGTTGAAATCGGCAAGAATTCTGGATTTACCCAAGTTGCGGCTGATATTTTACACTCTTTCCGGCATATTTTCCGTTACTATACCTCAATAATTGCTTTGATTCTTTATGAAGGGGTTAGGCTCAATGAAAAGGATAAAGAACACTTTATTTTTTTAAGTAACACCATGATAAAGCTAAAAGAAAATCTCTCTCACTTGGAACGTAAACCCAATTTAATAGTAGTTCCTGATGTAATGCCTCAAAAGGATGAAAATCTCTTATCTTTAATGCTTAGTTTACTTATTACAGAATGTAGTTCCTTGGAGATTAAGATCAATAAATTAATACGAATGGCTAAAGTAGTTAATTAAAGAGAAACAGAAATCGTATCCTGTCAGAATCGCCGGACAAATGTCTATCACGTAAGTGTTCACGCAATGGTGTCAACTTAAGGTAGCCTACGTGAAGGACCGAAACCCGGGTTTCACTTCGTTTCATCCAGGCTACAAGTATATCCGTAAGAGTTAGGTGAGCTTAAGTTGACGCCATTGCGTGAACACTTACATTGAACTCAACACTCAGACGAGACTCTGGAGGATTGCGGACAATCGCTTGAAATGGCAAAACATAATTCTTTTGTTAACCAATAACTTTGGATAAGCTACGTTCATATCACGTGAACAACTGACAGGTTAAAGAAAAGTTTACAATCAGTTAAGAAACTTTCCTTAAACTCCATACCTGATTTTATTTGAACTTTTAAAAGCCCCATCAGAGCAAGCTGACAGAGCTTTTTAAAAGCTACTAACCATCTTACGCAAGCGCTGCGGCTTTCTTTTCTTTTTCTTTGGCAATTACTGCTTCAGCTACATTGTTTGGGCAAGCAGCATAGTGCGAGAACTCCATTGAAAATTGACCACGACCAGAGGTAAGGGTGCGCAAAGTACTGATGTAACCAAACATTTCTGAAAGTGGAACATCGGCCTTAATGCGGACACCCGCTGCACTGGGTTCCTGGCCCGAGATCATGCCGCGACGACGGTTCAAGTCACCAATAACATTACCTACATCTTCTTCCGTGCTATAAACGTCAACCTTCATGATTGGTTCAAGCAATTGTGGAGCAGCTTTGGGTATGGATTGACGAAAAGCGCTTTTTGCGGCAATTTCAAATGCAATTGCCGAGGAGTCAACAGCATGATAAGCACCATCGGTGAGGTTAATTACAACATCCAATACGGGGAAACCTGCCAACGTACCTGTGTCCATCATTGAGCGGAACCCTTTCTCAATTGCCGGGAAAAATTCTTTAGGAACGTTCCCACCCACAACGGAGGTAATAAAAGTGAATCCAGTGTTGGGCTCGCCTGGAGAAATAGTGTAGTCAATTTTACCGTATTGACCAGCACCACCTGATTGTTTCTTGTGGGTATAGCTGTCTTGAATCGATTTGGTTATGGTTTCTCGGTATGCAACCTGTGGTTGACCTACTATTAACTCAACATCGTAAGTACGCTTCAAAATATCCACTTTAATATCAAGATGTAATTCACCCATTCCACGAAGAATGGTCTCACCTGAATCCTGATCAGTTTCCACTCTAAACGTAGGATCTTCTGCAACCATCTTACCAATAGCAATAGCCATTTTTTCGGTGGCGCCTTTATCTTTTGGCGTCACTGCAATCGAAATGACTGGCTCGGGGAATACCATCGCTTCAAGCGTACACTCATGATTAGGATCACAGAGAGTGTGACCAGTTCGAACGTTTTTCATGCCTACAATCGCGATAATGTCACCTGCTTCAGCACTTTGTAATTCATTACGCTCATTCGCCTGCATCTCGACCATACGGCCGACACGTTCAGTTTTACCGGTAAAGGAGTTAAGGATGGTATCCCCTTTATTTAGTTTTCCTGAATAGATACGTACGAACGTTAAAGCACCAAAACGGTCATCCATGATTTTAAATGCCAAGGCACGGAATGGCTCATCAGGAGAAACGATAGCGAATTGGCCGTTTGGCTCACCTTCAGCATTAGTCAAAGGTTGTGGATTAACTTCATGGGGAGCAGGCAGATAGTCAACCACTGCATCCAACAATAGCTGCATTCCTTTGTTCTTAAAGGCCGAACCGCAATACGTTGGGAAGAAGGCTAATTCAAGCGTACCTTTACGGATACAACGCTTAATGTCTTCTATTGAAGGCTCCTCTCCTTCTAAATAAGCCATCAGCAACTCATCATCCATTTCAAGTGCCGTTTCAATTAATTGCCCGCGATACATTTCAACGTCGTCAACCATATCGGCGGGTACATCAGTAATTTTGTAGTTTTCTGGCTGGCCAGATTCGTCCCAAACATACGCTTTACGGGTTAATAAATCAACAACACCTACGAAGCTGTCTTCAAAACCAATCGGTAAGGTCATAATTAATGGGTTTGCGCCTAATACCTTTTTAATTTGCTCAGTCACTTTCAGGAAGTTTGCGCCGATACGATCAAGTTTGTTTACAAAAATCAAACGAGATACTTTTGAGTTGTTCGCATAACGCCAGTTAGTTTCTGATTGAGGTTCAACACCGCCAGAGCCACAGAATACGCCGATGCCGCCATCGAGTACTTTCAGTGAACGATATACCTCTACAGTAAAGTCGACGTGTCCTGGGGTATCGATAACGTTGAAGCGATGACCTTTCCAGAAGCAACTTACTGCTGCTGACTGAATGGTAATACCGCGTTCTGCTTCCTGCTCCATGAAATCGGTTGTTGATTCACCATCGTGAACTTCACCTATTTTGTGGATTCTACCAGTAAGCTTAAGAATACGTTCGGTAGTAGTGGTTTTTCCGGCATCTACGTGGGCGAAGATTCCAATATTTCTGTAAAGGTTTAAATCAGTCATAGCACTCTTATAAAATTTAAATGGTTAAAAAATTGTCACATATTGTACAGTATTTTATCCGGAATTGCAGCAAAAAACTTGTATCTTTAATCTTTTTTTATGATTATTTCGCTTTTGCCAATTTAATAACAGATAAATTGAGATTAGTTTTTTGGCATTATTCTTGACGATATTGCTAAATCGACTTTGAATAGCTATCTTAAGTGTGTAGGCATAATAACGCGCCTCTATTCTGCATCATATGTCAAAAAGATTTCCCTGGAAAAATTATGGACGATATTAAAGTATCCTGGCCTGTAATGGTTAGGACAAGAATAAAAATAATAGGTATATTTCATTCCGAAACACCGTAAAAGGAGTTAAAATGATTAAAGCATTTGCATTTTGCACACAATCACTTGTCATTGTAACATCTCTTTGCGCGATGACATCATTTGCAGTTGCCGCTTCTCGTCCAGAGCCTGTTCCCATTTATGGTTCTTACATTAGACACCTGGATCGAGCAAAACAAACGTTTAATGGAAAATTTAATCCTAACAGTCGCCCAAGCAAGCAAAAGGAAGATTTCTTCACTATTTGTAAAGCATCAGGTTGCGTAGCTCATACGCCTAATTTATATGCTCCTCCCGGAGCTCCCAAGTACATTGAGTATCATTGGAAAAATAATCGTTGGGAATTAAAGGCTACTCACCTCTTCACGTGCAATGACGGCAACAAAGTCAAATCCACTATATTCGAATTTTTTACATCGAATGGCGACGGAAGTTTTTCTGGCCAACGACATATTAAAATAGGCGGATTGGGATGCCCTCAAGAAGGTCCCGGAGTATACAAAATACCTTTTCGCTTAATCCCCGTTTAAGAGGGCTTATGGTGGGTATTTTGGTGATTGAGGAAATGATAAGTTAACCCCCGTTTGCAAGCAAACGGGCTACCCTTAGTAATTGTTTTGATGATATTTTTCCTCTGATGATGTAATGGCTTCAGTTTTGGTTTGATTATTAATATTAGCTCTTTGATCTTTAAACATTTCTTCAAATGCATCTACCGAAGATGTGTTAATACCTGTGGCTTGAGTAAACCATCCCTGCGCTGTTTTTAATGTATGATATTCGGGTGATTTTACTAATTCTTCTTTTAAATCATTTAATTCTTTTATCGTAGAAGTACATTCTATTCGCCCCTTAAAATCATTTAAAATTTTATTTTTTAAACAATCACCTACCTGAGATTTATACCGTTCTTTAAAAGATTGCATTTCTTCTGGTTTAAATTGAACATCTGTTTTTTTATCCAAGCTATTAGTATCTACAAGATAATCATGCTTCCTTGGTTGATCCTGAAAGCCATATTTATTCAAAATGCGGTGCTTAGGCTTCTGTGACTGTAACTGTTGTGCAAATTCTATTTGTTGCGGTAGATTCTTTGTTATAGCAGAATCAATCCTATCTTCACCCAAATAAATTTTTTGACCTTGTCGTTTGACACTCCACTGATCCGCAAAAGCTTGAGCTGCTTGCTCTGTTTTAAACGTGCAACATGCCACCTTTTTTCCTTCTTTATTTCTATCGGGTATCCAAGAAACTGAAGGTTTTTCTTTAATTGGCGCAGGCTTATCTGATTGAAGCATCTTTGTTTGTAATTGTTTAATTTTAGGATCATTTAATATGGCATCTAATATTGAATTTTGCTGTGCCTAGTCTACTGGCTTATTTCCTTGGAGCTTATCCAATAAGATAAGTGGTTTACTTGGATCTGTTGGTACCATCAGTTGATAGCGGTCAAAAACCAAAGTCCGTAGATTGCTTTTTTTGCCTATACCAAACTCGATATTATCTGAAAACTTCTGCCAATCACCAATTGCGTAGCGATTAATCAACTGAGTAATTTGCTCCGCCTTAACCTTATCCAGCTCAGGAAGCATAGCGGATTCCAATTGCATTATATTAGCATTTTTTAATATCTCATCTAATATTGCACCTTGCTGTACCTCATCTATAGCCTTATATCCTTGAGCCTTATCTAATACGATAAGCGGTTTATTGGGATCCTTAGGTACCATCAGTTGATAGTGGTCAAAAACCAATGTGCGTAGATTACTTTTTTTGCCTATACCAAACTCGATATTATCCGCAAACGTCTCCCAAGCGCCATTTGCATAATGATTAATCAAACGAGTGATTCGTTCTATTTTAGCTTTATCCGCTACAGAAGGCACTGCTGTTTGCAATCGTTGAATTTCGACATCCTGTAATATGGCGTCTAATATTTGACCACGCAGTGCATCATTGACTGGCTTATTGTTTTGAGCTTTATCTAAAATGATAATTGGTTTATTGGGATCAGCGGTTATCATCAATTGATAATTGTGAAATGCCATGCTGGGTAGTTTGCTTTTAAATCCGATACCGAATTCAATATCGTCTGCATATTCTTTCCAATTACCTGTGGCATAATGATTAATTAAGCGAGAAACCAATTCTACTTTAGTCGGATCCAATGCAGTTGATGAAGTAGGCTTAGGAGATATAGGATTTAATTTAGGAGTAGAATTTAGCAACGAAACAACAGCCTCTTGAGGGATACGTTTTAAAATACTCGCTATAATTTCCTGAGGATTATCCGTATTTTCCTCATAAGAAATGCCATTTTCGTTGTGATACTTATTTAAAACTTTGAGCGTTCCATCGTCTCTTAGCTCTATCTTATGATCTCTCGTGATAATACCTGGGGCATAAGGTGGGACGTAATCGATACCTATTCGGCCAAACTTATCGTCAGCGAGCTCCTTCCAGGAAAAACTATCTTTTCCCTTAATCTCCTTTAACAATTGAGCCACTTGTTGATGATTCGTAGGCAAAAAAGGAAGTGCTGTAGGGACTGAAGGGGAAGGAATTGATTTAAGCTTTGGAATAATTACGTCTTGTGGTATGCGTCTTAATACACCGTTTATTATTTTCTCACACTCTTCTAAATTTGTATTGATCTGATAAGAGGGTTTATTCCGAACGATAAAACCTCCATTATCATTTAATTCAATTTTATGATTCCGAGTTACAATGCCAGGCTTGTGGTTAGGCGTATTGTCGATACCAATCCATCCAATCCCGTCTTGAATAATCGGGCTCCATTTTGGTGATGTCCCAGTATCGAATTCTCCTAGTAAACGAGCAAGCTGTTCCTTGGTAGCGAAATTTTTAAAATGCGCAGAATATTTTTGTAATGAAGGATCTTGTTTTATAAGCTTCTCTTGTTCTGATATTGGTAATTTCGCAAAAGAAGCACCTAAAATGTTATCCCGCATTACCTCCATTTTTTTGCGTATTCCCTCTCGATGAGTGAATCCTTTGATTTCACCTAAAAAGTTATCCAAGTGATGTTTAAAATCGGGTTGGGCTAGCATTCTTGTTAATTTTGTATTAACTTCGGGATCTTGGAGTAACATTTGAATATAATTTGGGCCATGAGCACTTTTTCTATTTAATTTACCAAGCGCTTGCAGGACATCATTCATGTGAGCATCTTGAGAATAATTAGCATTCGTTTGAAGAGCCAAGAGATCTTTAAATGCCTCTATCCTATCTTGCTTACGTAATTCCCTATACCCTTCTTTCGTAGCGATTAATGCTTCTTCATATGTTTTACCCGGATTTTTTTTTAAATAGTCAGAGGCCAGCTGAAAATGCCAAGCAATATTCGAATTGGCAATCGAGCAATTTCCTACTTTTTGATTCGATTTTTGAAGTTTGCTTGGTGCGGTTGAGTAAGATTTGTTATCTTCGATAAATTTGGATACAACATCACGATTTTCAGAAGTAAATGCGGTCCATATATCTTTAGAAAATCTCTCAAGATCGGCATCAGGTACTGAAAATACCCTTACAGTTGCATTGCTACCTGGACCTAAATGGCGTTCTCCTCGATTTGTATATACAAAATGGGTTCCATTCTGATCTTTCATCACATGTAAGGTAAATGCATGCTTATGCCATCTTGTTGCAAAACCAGAGTAATCTCCTATAGAAAGATCTTTAATTTTCCTGGCAAACTGATTTTGAGACTGACTTTTTATTGGATTGAATGCTACTGGACGCCCGTTAGTTAAGTTTTTATATCTGCTTTTTATACTTTCTTGAGCATTCTCAACATACCAACCCTCATTTTTAAAGGCGGTATCAAATGGATTATCTTTTAAACCTAAAATATGAGAAATTTCTTTACGCTTTAATTTAGACCGTTTGGCTTCAAATTTAAAAATTGACATCTAATAAAAACCCCAAGAGTAAATGCCTGTTCTGTTTAAATTATAGCCAATAGATCTTAAAGCGCGTTTATATGCATTACGTAAAATATGCAGTAACAATCATATTTAAAGCTCAATAATTTCGCGATTCATCTTGGATATCCAACAAATGACTTAAATGTCCCCTTCAGTTAGATATAAGTTTAAATATTTTTGTCATTGCTATACGTACTTATGTCCTAACTTATTATCTTTTCCGATAGATTTTTTGCAGACTGCTTTTCAAACAAATTGATCAACTTTATACTTCCATATTCAGAAATATGGATTTGATCACGATAGAAAGGAAGACCGTTAGTATCTATCCTTGAGCATTTCTTGCTATCACAAAATAAATCATTCGGGTCAAAAAAAACAACATTTGGATTTGTTTTTGATATTGTTTTAATTACTGCTTGATTAAATGGAATGAGGGAGTTTCTTTCTTTCAAATCGGATATACATTCTGAAGAGCTGCCAAACGGCCTAATACAGCTTTTGACATCTTTTTTATTAAACAAAAGATGAGGTAAAAAGACAATAACTTTTATATGATTTTCTTCTAGGAAATCTATTCTGCTTTTCAAACGAGTAAGGTACTCTTCTGACGCTCCGTATAGGCCTGCAATTATTGCATATTTTAAAGAACCAACATTTTGTTTAATAATATCATTTATAAACTTTTCTTGATGTAGGGGTCTATCCCCCGCACAAGGCATAGTTGGATCTGCCACCAAATCCACTAAAGGAGTTTTGCCAACTGTTGCTGCATCGCAAGTGCCAATAGAAAGTATGGTCTCATTCGAGAATAACTTACTATGTAATAACCCTGGATAAAGCTGGTTTGCAAAACTATTCCCAAGCAAAATAACAGTTGGTTTCTTGTTTTTATTGATCATACAAAACCACCATTGATAATCTTTTGCTTCCTCAAAAGGATAGCGATTTAAGCAAAGATCGTTTTTTATGTATTGCCAATCAGGGCCAACAAACTGGGCATTTACTTCATCAAAATTTTTCCAGAAGGGCCTATTTAAAAAACCATCTTTACTTTTACAATAAAAACCCATTAAACCAATTGCTAACATGATTAAGATCAATAAGTACACAATAAATTTGTTTTGATTTAAGCGAATTGGTTTCTCAACAAAAAAGTAGGTTGCCCAGGCCAACATAATCGAGATTAAAATAATCATTAATCCTGCATTTATTCCTATATGTTCCCCTTTAAGAATGAATGCGAAAGAAAGAAGGGGCCAATGCCATAAATATAATGGAAAACTTATTAATCCAATCCAAATCAAAATACGATGGGATAAGAGGGTTTTATTCAACCACGCTTTAGGTCCGGCCAAAATAATCAACAAAGTTCCAAGATTGGGTAAGATCGCCCACCAGCCTGGAAAAATTTTTGTTTTGTTAATAAATAAAAGGCTAATACAGATTAAGATAAAGCCTACTAGTGAGCTAACATTTTCTAAAATATAGTATTTCTCGTTTGGGCTCTCGGATAGAGCTTTTCCTGATTTTAAGCAATTCTTATGCAATGCGGCTTGTTTTTTGACGTTGGCCACGCTTCTTGTCAAGCTATGTTCTGTGTCTTGTTCGCGAGGCATAGACACTGGAACAGCGGCTGGAACTTGTTTTTTAAAGATAAAATATGCTAAAAGAGACCCTGCTACCAACTCCCAGAAGCGGGTTTGGGGTGAGTAGAAAGCAGCGACTAGGTCGCGATGCACAACACTAATATTTAAGGTTAAGGAAACCATAAAAATAATCAACAGAACAAATGGAATTAAACGTGGCTTTTTCCAGATGAGATATAACAATAATGGCCAAATAATATAGTATTGTTCTTCAATCCCTAAAGACCAAAGATGGAGTAAAGGCTTTGTTTCAGCCAAATTATCAAAATAACCAGCTTCAGACCAAAAAGTAAAATTCGAGAAAAAGCCCGCACCGCCCAAAACGTGCTTACCTAGCTGTGCAAATTCATGTGGGAATAAAATAAACCACCCAACTATTAAACAGGCCAACAATGTAATTAGAAGAGCTGGAAAAATTCTTTTGATGCGACGACTATAAAATTTAAAGATGCTGAAATTATTATTCGTTAAATTATTAAGAATAATGCTGGAAATTAAAAAGCCCGAGATCACAAAAAAAATATCAACACCGATAAAGCCCCCTTTTATCAAAGTTGGAAAAACATGAAACCCAACTACTGACAAAACAGCGATTGCTCGCAAACCATCGATATCAGGTCGATAGTTGAGATGATCGTTAGACATTTTAATTTCCTTTTAAAATCAAGGTGCTTTCATCATGTGCACATAATTAGCAGTAGATTATTCCAATTTTCAAATCATTGATAGATCAATTATTAGAAAAATTGCATGGCTCCAATAGGATGCAAAATAATAAAAAAAGTAATCGTTTATGTGGGCGTTACAAATTAAAAATCCACTAACTACATCAGCGTAAAAATCTAACAGAGATATCATCAATAAACAAATCCCTAGTCCACATATATTTCTCCTGATTTGAAATAAATTCTAACAGCCTTTTTTTATGATTGCAGTGGTATAAGCGATTCTGTATAAAGACTTGTGTCCTCAATCAGATTGAGAGAAAGACAATATTCTGGTTTCCCCAAAAAATGCTATATCCAATAAAATAAGAGCAGTCATTTGCTGACTGATTAATTCCATGCTCTAACATCGGTTTGGCCAACTCGCTCAGCTCGTAGCACTCGTTATTAAAAAAACCCAGGCTACTTGGGTCTCGCTAAACGCTTTGTTACTTTTTAAACTACTTTTAACTCCTGGACTCAGTAAATCACTTGTTATCATATGCGACCTAACTAATTGTTTATAACGTCTTCTTAAACTAACTTCCAAATCTATTTACAATACAATCTTTTTAGTTAAATCGCATATTAAATGCTAATTACTTCTATTTATGTCGATACCTATGGAACAAGCTGCGGGAATGTAAGTTAAAAAATTTTAATGATGGCAATCAAGAGAGTATCCCCTTATAAAAAATAAGGGGCAGTGGCGTGAGCGAGCGTGCATGGATGCTGTCGATAACTACGAGGGCACCTCGGCACTCCCGGATGATTGTCGACAAAGCCTACTTGAATTGAGGTTTTTTCCCTTCCTTGAATTCGACTGGCTCAGGATATTGGCGCCGCCCCAGGAGTGTTTTTGGATAAGTAGCCGTTAACGTAGTTACCGAGGTGCTTTGGCTTGTTGCCGGCCTTGTTGTTTGCTGTTGGATTACTTGCTTTGTAATGGCAGGGATGTCAATGGAAACACCGTATTGCTTCATCATCTGCAGACCCGCTTCATCGATAGCGGGGGGTTCATCATCGAGTGCAGCGTCTAATGGTGCCTGGATAATATGCATGAGCAGGGCTTTAAATTGGGGAGGGCTAAACTGTTTTTTGATGAGCATTGGTTGCTCCCCATTACTAAATGCCGCAATCAAGAGGCGAATCAGATTATTATTGTTTTCTTGCCAAAATGCAGAATCATCCGGAATGGCTGCAAGTAACTTGGCAAACATATGGATGAACTCAGGATGATGCCTGGTATCTAATAGCATGACGCAGGATAATAATTGGGTGGCAAGTGCCTCCAAGTCAGCTTTGGCTTCGTTATCAAAGTGAAGAAATAGCTCGAGCTGATGTTTAACGAGTAAGGTACAATAGGGTTGGATGGGTTCTAATTGTGCTTCTACCGTTAGCACTGTGCTGGTGTCGCCTTGAGATAAGTGAGTCATCATTTTTAATAGCAACTTTGCAAGCGCTGCCTTTTCGGTCAGTGACAAGACCGACGATTCGTTGGCAAAGGAGCTGAGTTTCTCAAAAACACTCCGAAGATAGGTAGTGTTATCACCCAGGCGCTCTAGATCTTCATTGATAAACAACAAGCAATCGGAGGGGCGCTTTAGCTCCTTGAATGCCACACATTGCCTGGCTATGGCTTCGCTGTCTAACTGGTGAATTCGTGCCAAAGCATAGTCTTTTAATGCCAATGCAGGAAATCTGTGTATTTTAGTAATGCACCGCTGGACATCAACATTCGCAGTTCGATATAAAATTGCAGCAATCGAGAAATATTTAAGGGCTAAGTCGGAGTTACTTTTCTGATAGAAAACAGCCAGGCTCCATGCTGCACTCGCATGCTCTGCCCTTATCGCTTGAAGGTATAATTGAACCGCTTTGTCATCACGCTCATTCTGGCTTAATTCCTTGCCTGCACGACCTTCGAGATACATCCATGCCAAGTTGTTTTGGGCTGTGGCATCTCCAGCTGTTGCCGCTTGAAGGTATAATTGAGCCGCTTTGTCATCACGCGTATCCTGAGTTAACTCTTTGCCTGCACGACCTTCTTCATACATCCATGCCAGGTTGTATTGGGCTGGAGCAAGTCCTGCTGATGCCGCTTGAAGGTATAATTTAACTACTTTGTCATCACGCTCATCCTGGCTTAATTCTTTGCCTGCACGGTTGTTTTGATACATCCATGCCAGCAGGTTTTGGGCTGGAGCATATCCTGCTGTTGCCGCTTGAAGGTGTAATTTAACTGCTTTGTCATCACGCCCGTCCTTAGTTAATTCCTTGCCTGCACGACCTTCAATATACATCCATCCTAGCAGGTTTTGGGCTGGAGCATGATGCTTTCCTGCCAGTATAGAAAAAAGTTCCTGTGCTTTCTCATCCGATTGGGCTATGCCAATACCTGATAAATAGCACAATCCTAATTTAAAATCTTCTGTGCTATCGCACGATGTTGTTCGGGCTTCAAGAACCTTTTGCATCAATGGGATAGAGCCAAGCGGTTCATCTTTTTTAAAAAAAAGTTCGGCAGAGTTGCTTCCTGATATCCAGGCTTCATAAAGTGCTAAAACACCATCCAGGTTATTTCCCTCTTTAATCAGTAATAAGGCTTTTTGGGTTGCTAGATCGTACATTAATGGATTCTCCTCATCTTCAATGCGGCTGGTTCCTCTTTCTTGAATTCGACTCGCTCAGGCTAATGAATTGCTGGAACAAGCATTTATCCATTCGTCAAAGTTAATGACAAATTGTGCTTCATTTGCTCTTTAAGTTAAATCCGTGAAATACACGTATTGACATATCGGGATAAATTGGATAAGCAGTGAGTCGGGATGGACGCTCGATAGGTGGTGCGTTCTTGCTGGCGTTTTAATTTTATTTAACTTTGGAAAATAGCGTAGCTGAGCAGTGTCAAAAACATCTATACTCTAATGTTTATCAACTCCTCAACGAATCTACTTTCGCCATAGGATTAAAATCGAGTTCATAAATCTTATGGGATATAAAGGCATTATTAACAAAAACCCGCCAATCAATAGAGCACTTCAATTGACTTGTATTGATTGAATAATAACTATTTTTTCCATCTTTAGTTCGTAAACAAGATGTTGAACCAGCGTGTAGTAATGCACATTGATCTCCTTGATTTTTAGTAATCAATGTTAAATTGGCATAATGCAGATGACCTGTACATACAATATGAATAGGACTTTCTTTTAAATAATTTATAAATTTTTCTGCATTATTTAAGGGATGATGTATTCCTGAAAAATATTTAAGGTGATGATGAAAAAATAAAATATTTAATTGCTTGGAAGTAGATGAAAAATGATTTTTTATGCGCCCTAATGTCTTTTGACTTAACCTACCATCTTTAACCTGGTACGGATTGGCACTATTAACCCCCAGAATATTTACTTCTTTATTATTAAAACTTACCTCCAGCTGAGCAGAAATGTAGTCGTTGTAGCGTTTAAATGGGTATAAAAAACGGCCAATGGGATTATCGAAAGGAATATCATGATTGCCCGGAACAATAAGCAGAGACATAGTTAAGTGCTGCAAGAATTCTAATAATTGTTTATATTGCTTAGGTTGAGCTCTTTGTGTTAAGTCACCAGATATAATAATAACATCGGGTTTCAATAAGTTTAGGTCTTCCAGAAGCGATTCAATAATCATAGGGTTGTGCATGCCAAAATGAAGATCGGAAATGTGTATTATTTTCATGATGAACTCTTCAAAAGAGTTAAAGAGCGAGACAATGTTCGATAATGCAATGGAGTTTTTGTTTTGATGGTATCGCCATCTACAGAAATTTTAATTTCTTTCTCATTATTAAAATGGATTTCAATAGGATGTTTTGATTGAAATTTTTCAAAGAGATTTTTATTGTAAAATATACTTTGGATTATTTTAAATAGTTGTATTTTTCCCTCTTTAAAGTAATAAAGTCCGAGCAATGCTTTTTGAAAGTTCTCTCTTTTAATTGTTGCTGGAAACTGATAAGAATATACATTATTACTGACCATCAAAAAAGAAGTGTGTAACGATAAATCCAGACTCTTGCTTTTTACAGTTAAAGTAAAGGCCGGATGTTTTTTAAAACTCTTTATAAACCCCGGTATGTAGCTTAACCATTTATTATAACTCTTAGTATACTGATCTCGTTTGTCGGCAAATTTTGGATAAAATCCAATGGAAGAATTATTAATAAAAATAATATCATTGACTGCAGCCAAGTCGATTTTAATTGTATGAAATTTTTTTAAACTAACAACTATTTCTTTAACGTCGCTAGGTAAGTCAAGTTCCTTAGCAAAATGGTTAAGAGTTCCCAAGGGAATTACCCCTAAAATTACTGAAGTATAGGCGCAATAATGAGCTGCGGTTCGTATCGTCCCATCTCCTCCCCCAACCAATATAATTTTATGTTTTTCAATACATTTCTTTATCGTTGCCGGCAAATTTTTTGGTATAGTCTCATAGAGAATATAAGAAATATTCGCACTTTTTAAACCATCTAAATAGAGTATGGCATTAGCGGAATTTTTAGCCATTTTATTTATAATAACAGCAATTGCATCCATTTATTCTCCTTTTGCTGTTAGAAAAGAAAAAAGTAGTTTCTTGTATTACATTGATTTAAAAATGTCACTTTACCATCTAATTTCTCATAATCAGACTGATAAAATCTGAAATAAATGATCTTTTATAAAGTAATAGATTTCTTTTTGAATTAGTCAATAATTTTGTGACAAATAAAGCAATCCGATGAAAAAGCCCGTCACTATCAGATAATTCTCCTAACTACTAATAATGCATGGCTATATCTAAATCTGGTTATACTGAGATTGGAAGCTCTCATTTTCGTGTGTTTCACACCTATGTTCATTAATTACTAAGGCTAATTAAGAATTAATTAATATTGAATTGATATAGTCTAATGAATATTATTAGGCGTCAATTATGAAAAAACAATTAATTACCACTCTTTTTTCTTTAATGTATTTTTCTCTATCTTTTGCAGCAAAACCAACAGATCTTGTTTTGCTACTGCGTGTTAATCCAACTGATAAAACAAAAATTTATGATCAGTTTGTAAAGGAATCAGTTATTGGAAAAGATAACTATACAAATAAAAAAAACATGCCTAACTATCATGTTACGCTCGGATGGATTGTAAACGGAAAAAGTGATAAAAACTTAGAAAAGATGATGAAAGATGAGTTAAAAGCTGAATCACCTATAGACTATTTTTTTGGAGAATCGGGTATTTATCAAGTATCACCATCATGCCCTAAGCCGACACCAAACAATAAAAAATGTACTCGCAATGCGATTGTATTGTTCCCGGAGGAATCAACTAAAGCTGAGTTAAAAAATATTAATTTGAAATTGACTTTATTACTTAAAAAATATAACCAGGATTATCATACAAATTTCAAAATGTATGCAGATATTATTCCAGAAAATTATACTCCCCATATCTCTTTAGCAGCCACCAAAAGAGTTCTTCCAAAGAATAGAGAGAAAGCGGTGGTTCAATTAAATGATAAAATAAAAGACAGTAGTTTTAAATATACTAAAGTAAAATGAATTCCTGAAGCCAAAAGAAAGCTACACTGGCAGCAGGACTATTTACGTACGTTTTGCGCATTTGTTCTTGAGTCTAAGCTATAATCTTATTACTGGAAAAGAATTCCGCATCTCATGGAGAGATTTGATGAAAATTTCCCGGAATATGATGAGTAAAGCCATTGAAGCTAAAATCATTACAGAAAAACAAGCGAATGATTTAATTGAATTCATAAAAAATCTTCCCGAACAAAGTCCCGGATTTAATCTTACGAACGTTCTGTATTATTTTGGTGGACTTATTGCTATAGGTGCCATGACATTATTTATGAATTTGGGGTGGGAAATGTATGGAGGCTGGGGGATTTTATTTCTCTCAGTGTGCTATGCCATTCTGGGTGTTGCACTGACTCATAAATTATATGATATCGGTTATAAAATACCCGCCGGAATATGTGCCACCTTTGTAATCTGCCTTACTCCACTAGCTATTTATGGATTACAGCAAGGCATGGGTTGGTGGCCAGATAATAGCGTGTACCATGACTACCATGTCTATATCAAATGGAACTGGTTCTACATGGAGATGGGGACGCTTATAGTTGGAATTATAATGGCTTGGATCTATCGCTACCCCTTTATGATTATGCCGATTGCCGTTACCCTCTGGTACATGTCTATGGATCTTACTTCCATGCTTGATCCTGAAAACTATACCTATGAGCTAGGCGCCATGGTTTCTATGTATTTCGGCATAATTACCGTATTAATTGCTTTTTGGGTGGATGTTCGGTCAAGAAATTCAGCAGACTTTGCTTTCTGGCTTTATATATTTGGAGTTATAACTTTTTGGGGAGGACTTAGTGCGCAACACTCGGATAATGAGCTTTCTAAATTTATCTATCTGTGTATCAATCTGTTAATGATCTTGATTGGAGTTATTTTAAACAGAAAAGTGTTTGTATTATTTGGAGCTTTAGGCAGTTGTTACTACTTGGGATATTTGGCATTCAAGGTATTTAAACTCAGCTACTTATTCCCTGTTGCCTTGACGGTTATCGGCTTTGGTATTATTTATTTAGGTATCCTTTGGCAAAAAAATGAAGCACAACTAACACATAAGATTCGCTTGATATTACCCCAACCTTTACAGGATTTATTACAATCCAGGGACCAAATGGAATAAGCAGGCTGCATTTATTATGCATTCCTCAGAGGAAAAAAATCAGTTGATTATAGTAACCTCCACAAAATACCCGTATGCGCTTAAATTGTTTTTTAAAATAGCTGTTATTAAAGAATATAAATCCGATTCACCCCTGATACTCAGACGGATTCTCAGTCTAAAATACTCTAATGGAATATTTATTATAAGGATATTGGCTATTTGTTATCGTACTTCTATAATAATGCAACCCATTTTTACATGAGACTACTCAGTATGCGCACTAAAATGCAATTTTTTAATAGTTTTCATTTTGAATGGAATGCAGCTAAGGAGAATGATTGGCCAAAAATTCGTAAAAATTTTGTAGCTGCCTACATATCTTCCTATTGTAAGCGTACTGTTGAAGAATTGCAGTTTGGTAGTGAAGTTTATCAGCATGCAAAAGACTTCTTTAACAAACATGCCCAAAATGGTTATCAAGACTTATTGGAAAATGTGATAAAACCATTAACAAAGTATTTGAGCCATGAAAAAAACCCTTTACTCGAAGAGTCTAATCTTATAAAAGAACATTTTGATGATTTATTTGAAAATGAAAATGCAGCAAAAGCGCGGCAATATATTATCAAGCTTATTATGCTGCAACATTATTTTGAAGAAGATTTTGATCAAGAACACAAAAAAATTCACTCTGGTTCTAAAAAAATTGATTATCTTATTGTACGTTTTTCAGATCACCCGGTTGCCTTTTTTGCGACTGAGCTTAATTATAAATCCGGTCACGTATACCTGAGATTTGTTACTGTATCACCCGCATTTCATAATTTGGGTTTGGGCAAAAACTCATTAATGCAAATAGCAAAACACTACCCTCAAGCAACAGGGATGGAGCTTTATACGCGCAATGCAAATCATGCAGCGAAAGGATTTTATAATCATGAAGGCTTTAAAGCATCATTGTTTGATTTTAAAGAACATGATTTGCTGGACTCAATGCGATGCCATTTCCCAACAGATGATAGCACAAGCCACCCAGAATCCTTTGTTGGTTATTGCAAGCTTATGAAACCTTCTTTTTCTTAATCCGGAAATTATTTTTAATTTTGATGATGTAATTCCCTTATAAAATTCGTTGCGAGTCTTAAGCCTTCAGCTAATTTATTATGAATTTCTGGATGCATATTTTGATCTTGGGCTTCCATTTCATTATGCAGATCAAGCGCAATTTCTTCAAGTAAACGAATTTTGTCTTCTTTACTTATATTTCGATGATAAATTTCTAATACCTCTGCGTCCCTATTCATATTTGCACCATTATATTCATTGATTTGTATCAATTATAGTACAACGAGCTCCGCGTTTGCTGCCTTGGGACTCTCTGTTCTTGTCGAGCTGCCACCGTTGGTGCGCGTGTAAATGAAGCTTTTTGGCTGACTAGCTCCCCTTGTATAAGCAGCAAAATCACCCTGTCAGGGCTAAATAAGGACTATAATTAATCAAATAGACCTTTTTCAGGAGAACTCCATGTTAAGCCCATCACTAAAAAAATACATGCATAACCATGATATCGCATATAAGACTATCAGCCACTCTAGAGCATATACAGCGTCCCAATGTGCACAGGCAGCACATATTAAAGGAAACTGTTTTGCTAAATCTATAGTTGTCAAATTGGATGGAAAATTTGCACTTGTAGCAATTCCCGCTCATGCTCGTTTGGATTTAAATCTATTAAAAAGAGAAACTCAGGCAAAACGTGCAGAAATTGCTAAGGAATTTGAATTTCAAGACAAATTTACCGACTGTGAAGTTGGAGCGATACCATTGTTTGGCGAACTTTATGGTATGGATGTCTATCTTGCAGATAGCCTTGCACATCAAGAGTGGTTCGTTTTTAATGCGGGTAATCATACTCAGCTTCTAAAAATCAAAAGTGAAGATTTTTTAAACTTAGTGCATCCGAAAACCTTATCGCAATGTTAAACGCTACTTAAGCGATACAATGAGTAGACTGTGAATTAAAGTGTAATTTGGTCCAAGAATACGCTGCCAAACGGCGCGGAACCAAATAATGACTATAATTAATAATAAGGTATGAAAAAATGAACGCTCTAATTACTTTTGATTTTTGAAGTATATTTATCTATTCGGAGTGTCGGCATGAGTATTGGGAAGCTACGCTTTTTTAGCACAAAACCTCCAAGTATTGGTGGCTTGGCCTCAACAATAGAACGTAATGTACCTTATTATAGAATTCATGGTACTTGTCCTGATGATGGTCTGCCAATAAGAGGGAGTTTTGACAGAGTAACAATTGAGGCATTATCTAAATACTTATCGGAGAATAAACCCCTAATAACATATGGAGGAACTGTTGCTCTTAATGATTTATTCTCAGGCTTTCTAAAGGATAAAGAAATTGAAAATGGGAAAAGTGGATTAATCGTGGGGGTTGCAGAAAGACTCATTGTGTTATCTTCTTTATATGACGCTTTACTTGAACACACAGATTTACCGGAAGAATGTACCCATGAAGCAATTATCGAGAGTTTACCCGCAGAGCGTATTATTGCTTATATAACCGATTTAAAAGACTTGCTTCATGGAGAAATTGTAAGAAATCACTTTGCGGATGTAAATCCCTCATTGCCCCAAACAGTTACACTTCCTGAAATGGAAGATTCTGACTTTGTACACTCTGTATGGGAAATGTCTTCCAAAGATACATTAAGAAATGAATTTTAATGAAACATTAGGGCCTGTTTACATTTTGCTAAATTGAGTCAAAATGGCCTGATTTTCGAGCACCGAAGCGCAGCATACATGAGTATGAGAGCATCGGAACGCAGAAAATCAGTACAGTTTGGCCAAGATAGTAGAAATGGAAACAGACCCTAATTCACTGCATTTAATATTTTCTTAATATTCTGCCTATATATTTATTATTTTTGATTAATAAAAGGATAAATATGAAATTTCAAAATTCCTTATTTGAATACCGCTACAATGAGTATTGGGATAAAAATGTAGTAAGACTGGATGAAACGATCCGCAGCACTTCTTTAGGTCTTAATTTATTTGAAAATCGAAGAAATGTCACTCAATTAATTGAAGCATATCAACAACATGTTTTAACTATTTTAGTCAATTTAGATCGCCAGTCTTATCTTTTCGAAGACAAAAAATATGTGCAGGCATACATGAAAGATACCGTGAATCAAACAGTTGAAGATTTTTCCTTTTATGAAAAAATATTTCCTGAATCTAAAGAAATCTGCTCCAATTTTTTAAAAACCCTAGGTGTAAATTCAACATTGGAAACTGAGGAAACTTCTTATGTTCCCATGATGTAATTTATGCTCACATGGTTTTTTGAAGCCTGTATCTAATTCCAAGTTCAATACAGGCTAACTTTGCTTAATTGCAGTAATTAATTAAAAGCTTCAGCAGGATATCTTCTTTGAGGTAGATCCTGATGGTCAGAATCTTTCACATGATGAAGTCTACTTGCCTTATCTTCATCAAAGAAATATGGAGAATAAGTCAACTCCGCTCTCGAAGGTTTTTTTACAAAACAGAAAAATGTTGCTTTTGCTACATCCGTTGGAGAACGAATTTCCTCTTTAGCCAGAGTAAATCCCAATTGATTGGTGATCACATCAAGAATATTTTTAGAAAAATAAAGAGATTGATATTCCGATTTAAATTTTAAAATAGCCTTCATAGCATCTTCAGGGCAAAGAATTTGCTGTTTATCGATACTATACCTTAGGTATAATAAAATATGAGATAGATCCAAGATGTCCTCATCAAAACAATTCGCATGCTCTGATAAAAAAAGTATTCCACCTGGTTCTAAAATCTGACTTGCCTGTTTTAAACTGTCGAGCTGCGCTTGAAACGAAGGGAAATGATGTAATGAATGATTATACATAACAACCGCAAATTTTTTCCCTTTAAGCACACCTAAGAGATCCTTACCATCATATTCATAATAGTTATGAAGTTGTGTCATATAATGATTTTTTCTTTTTTTGTCACTGCTATTTTCACCGCCCCAGTCAATCTCTGTTTGAATATCAATTGCATTTGCTTCCATCTCTAGCTGTTTACTTACTAAATAAGTCATTGCGCAATCACCTGCACCTACATCAAGAAGCGCCTTACCTTTTAATTTTTCCTTATTTTTCGGCAATAAATGAGAAGTGATGATACGGGCAATACTTGCAGATTTATTATTCTGATATTCTTTATCAGTCATTTCAAATCCCTTCTTATTCTGCAGGCCAACTGAGAGATACCATTGATAAATTACTGCAGCGACATCATTATCAGGGGTTGTTAAAGGTAAATCGTGCAGTGTTTTAATAAAATCCAATACTACTTGTTTTTCTATATCTGCGAATGCATATAAAAAAGCTTTTTCTGCTTCTTTTTGACGAGACTTTGATTTTAATAGTTTAATTATTTGATTAGGCTGAAGGATTTGTTGTGTAGCTGAAACCGGAGCTTTTTTTGTAACTTCAGAATTTGCATGACTGTGCTCATGACTATTGCTGTTCGTAATTTTTAGCATATAACCTCTATGATTTAATTTAAACTGATGTACATTATATGTCAATTGTTATTATTTTCAACCCATACTGATTCCTTATGAACCACTTAATTTAAATTGCTCACTTTACAGCAACCTGAAAATAGTAATTACAACCATAATAATTACTTTCTTTCAAATTTTTTTGCTAAACTACAATGGATTTGACTCGGAATCTTTTATATCGGCAAATAGCTAAAGTAGAATAAGGAAATTCGATATGAACTATTTAGATCTTATTCTAAAAACTCTAAATAAATTTGCACAAAATTTTATTGCACTTATTCCACTCCGGTGAGCTTTATCGATCCCTTGAAACTTCATGATAAAGAAAAAAATGAAGACCAAAATCAAGAAAATAATAAAAAACAAAATAATAACAATAATGATTCTGAATCTTCTTAGATCAGCTGCTTAATAATTGCTTTTCCCAGAACAAATCAGTGCTGTACTGAACCAATTAAAAAGAATAAAATCTTCCCTTGTCTTTTTATTTTCTGTTCTACACATTTGGGTATTTCAAAATGAGCCAGTTGTTAGATCTCTCTCTTCTTAAAAAAAATCGAGACTTCAGATTACTCTATTTAGGTCAATTTATTTCATTTATAGGTACTATGATCACCAGTGTCGCAGTGCCCTATCAAATTTACCAAATGACTCAGTCAACTTTTTTGGTCGGTTTACTCAGTTTGGTTCAATTATTGCCTTTATTAATCACTGCGCTGATTGGTGGTGTATTTGCTGATCGATACAATCGTCGTGGTTTATTAATTATTAGTGAATTACTTCTTGCCGGAGGATGTTTTCTACTTGCTCTTAACTCATACCAGCCATCCCCCTCACTAAGCCTTATTTTTATCATTTCAGCGTGTATGTCTGCGATTAATGGACTGCATCGTCCTGCTTTTGATAGCGTTATGCAACAGATTGTTAAGCCTAGTGATTACAAAAAAATGGGCGCGCTTGCTACATTTAAATTCAGTTTTTGTATGATTATTGCACCTGCCCTTTCTGGACTTATTATTGCACAATACGGCATAATTATTACTTACTTCGTTGATTTAATTACATTTTTTATTTCATTAATCGCTTTGGTCAGAATTCATACGATACCCAAGCCGGCCATACAGAAGCATCCTTCCATTTTATCATCCCTAAAACAAGGGATTTCTTTTGCATTTAATCGGCAGGAATTAATAGGAAGCTATGCTGTAGATGTTATCGCCATGGTTTTTGCATGGCCTAATTCGTTACTTCCTGCTATAGCCCAATCACTTGGTGGTGCAAAAACCTTAGGTTTGCTTTATTCTGCCCCTGCTGCAGGAGCACTGATTATTTCATTTTTTAGTGGTTGGACTGCAAAAATAAACCATGATGGTAGAGCCATTGCCATTGCCTCTGTACTGTGGGGCGCAGCAATGATTGGGTTTGGTTTATCAAGTTCGCTTTGGTTAATCCTGTTTTTCTTAGCACTTGCAGGAGCTTTTGATGCGATAAGCGGAATATTTCGCACTACTTTGTGGAATAATACTATTCCAACGGAATATCGTGGAAGGTTAGCCGGTATTGAAATGATCAGTTATTTGAGCGGACCTAAATTAGGGGATACACGTGCTGGATTTATTGCCACCAGTTTTGGTATTACAACTGCTCTGATCTCAGGTGGTGTATTATGCATTATAGGAGTAACCTTGTGTTGTTTGTCCTTGCCAAAATTTTGGCATTACCGCTCACACCAAACAGAAAACTCAACATCAATCGATAATTCCTAAAATCATTTAGTGTTGCACTGTCTTCGCCAAGACAAAGAATATAAAAGAAAAATAAGTGTTTTGTAACCTCAAGAATGAGTGCAAAAAAATATTCTGCTTTTGCAGGCATGTAAAAAATAGTTATACTTTGTTGACTAGGATCTGTTTACATTTCACTAGCTTGAGTCAAAAGGGTCTGATTTTCAACCTAAGAATTTTAAATTCTTTTTAATCGATATAATAAGGACATTCATGAAACAAGCACTATTATTGTTATTATTAACCTCTTTTTTAGCAGGATGTCATACACCAAAACCTGGAGAAATTTCTAAAATGGACAATAGAGGTTATGGTGGAGTTGGCGGCGCTGGCGGAAGCGGTAGCTCTGGAGGACCTGGTAGCGCTGGAGGACTTGGTGGCGCTGGCGGAAGTCGTTAAGAAGATGCTTTTCAAGATGATACTCAAGATAACTTGCAACTTTTCACTTAAGTTCATCTTGAAAATGCTCACTTTTAGAAATTTATAAAAAAATTTATTGATGCAATATTGGCTAAAAAGTCTGGAACCCCAAAACGTCGAATGTATTGGTTCATATAACCAACTTCAGTAGAAACTATTGGATTTATTTTATACCCCAAACCAATAAAAAATCGGTTTTGATCAAAACCACGACTGTTTGTACCCACAAAATTATTCTTATGAAGAAACAGTTCATCGCTCGTAACAAAACTAAATTGAGTATATTGTTTAAGCGGTACTGAAATTTTAATAAGCTGTCTAAATCGATAAGCCGTTTTAGGATTATTTTCTAGAAACCGCTGCTCCGTACGTGTTCTGCTAGTAAATGTCAAATATCGATTGGTTTTAGCCCACAAAATTTGTTGCCAAATTCGATCTTCCTCAAATGGATTAGAAGTATTAGGTTTTCCTGTGTATATCCAGGCGTATCCAACCCAGATACTCAGATTCTCTGTTAAGGCATAACCCAATCCTGGACGTACTAATATTTGTGAAAAACGACTGCTATCATCACCTAAACGCTCTTGTGTTTCTAACCAATATCGTACGCGACTCAGTATTTTGTCCTTACTATGAGTTTTACCAATCGCTGTTACATTAAACCAAGATTGAAAATCACGCTCAAGTGCACATTCTGCATTGTTTGGCCACCCCCAAACGAAGATACATACTGAAAGCCAGAATAATATACCAATCCTTTGCATTATTATTTTTTAAATTAAAAAAAGACTCATTTTAGTAGGTGTTGTGTAGGTTGAAAAGTATTTTTTCTATATTTTAAAGCCCTCGGGATAATGAGCCAATTAATCCCCAAGGGCTGGAACTAGAATTAAGTTGTATACTTAAGCCAAAGAGGCATCACCTTATTGAGGTAAACCATAAACTTCCATAAGCCTACCTGAGATTCTACATTACCATAGGCATCCGCCTTGGTTTCTGGGTAGGCAATACCTAAACCAAATAGCCCTGGTCCAATAATACCGACATAGGGATTATGGCGTGAATTTTCATAATCACCAATAACAATAGTTTTACGTTGCTCAAAACCGACTGCATAAATTACTTGGCTACATTCAGGCAAAAAACGTGCAATATTTGGTTCACTGACATTGTAACGTACGAGATTGGAGGGCAAAACCCCATCAATGTGTTCTCTGGCCCAGGCTGCACTCTGCCCCTTTAACCCTGTATTATCAAAAAGGATCCAATCATCCATCTCAATAGCGTAGCAGCAGGGTGATCGGTAAAAATTAATGATCTTTTTAACATTTAACTCTACAAGATGCTTTAAAATAATGATTGCAGAATGAGAAGATCCAAATACGCCATAAGTTTCATCATGATGAATAACAGCAGACAATTTTTCCTTATCAATTGCTGTATCAAAAGGAATTACATTAACACCTGGATAATTTAATGATGATGGCAATGCACCTGTAGCCAATATTACATTTTTAGCATGATATGTTTGTGAATCTGAACTTAAAGACCATAAGCGCTTAGATAAAAACATATTATGAATCGTTGTTTTTACTGCTTGGACTTTTTGTAAAAAATTTTCTGTAATCCACTGCAAAGGCTCTGCCATGAAACTCAAAGTACAGGTTTCATCTAATGGTAAATGATTTAATTGAAAATCAATCGGAGCCTCTTGATAATGAAAAGAATGGACTGCCGATAAAAAATCTTTAAAGTATTTGACCTTAGTATTACTCGAGACATTACGCCAATAAAGGCCAAAATCCCCAACCTTAAAATGAGGATCAAGCCATAAAATATCCTCTGGTAAAAGACCATTATCCAATAATTTACCCACTGCTGCGATCCCAGCAGGACCGGCCCCTATGACTGCCCATTGATATATTTTTTTATGCATACACTTATTCTTGATCACATGTATTTACCAGAACACAAGTACCTGAACTACAATCGTCTATTGTTTGGCATGAAGGATCATAATAACCTTCATTAGGTACTCCCAGAACCACATTCGTATCATCATTTAAATTATCATCATACCAAATACCATCATTCCAGGTATTCGCATTTATACTTCCTCCATACCATTCATTGTTATGGTAATAACTGCCCTGGTAGTTGTTATAATACCCATTATTATGATACCCAGTATTTGGAATCGCACCATGATAACCTCCCCCATGCCCCTCAAAAGCAAAAGCAGAAGTACAAGTACATAGTAGAAAACATAAGGCAGATATTAAAACACGTGCGCGGAGTTTCATTTCCTTTCCTTAGATTGAAGAGGCCTGTTTTTAATAAAGTATAGTACTCGAAATGAAAGTAAGCGCAACACATTTCATGACAAATAAATAGAGACTATGGGTCATTATGGCACACTAAATTGGGATTCGGTGACATGCATAATCAATTATGCTAATATGCTTTTCGTTCCAAAATGATTAATACATACAGTTCTTATTTAACCTACACTATATATATTGGAACAAAATATATTAGACAATCAATTAACACTTTTGGATTCATATGGCAGTTACTATAAAGACCCCTGACGAAATTGAAAAAATGCGTATTGCAGGCAGACTTGCTGCCGAAGTTCTGGAGATGATCGGTCCACATGTACAAGAAGGTATTACCACTGACGAACTGAATACCATTTGTCATGACTACATTGTGAATACACAAAAAGCAATTCCTGCCCCTTTAAATTATAATGGCTTCCCAAAGTCGATTTGTACCTCAGTAAACCATGTGGTTTGTCATGGAATCCCGGGGAAAAAGGTTTTAAAAGATGGGGACATAATTAATATCGACGTCACGGTAATCAAAAATGACTATCATGGGGATACCAGTAAAATGTTCGTTATTGGTGCACCATCAGTTAAAGCAAAACATGTAATTCAGGTAGCCCATGATTGTTTGTTTATCGGAATTGACATGGTAAAACCCGGAGTACAGTTAGGTGATATAGGTTATGCCATACAACAACATGCAGAAAAAAATCGTTGCTCAGTTGTCCGCGATTATTGTGGCCATGGTATAGGTCGCATCTTCCATGAAGATCCTCAAGTATTGCATTATGGAATACCCGGAACAGGAATGAAATTGGAACCAGGTATGACTTTCACTATAGAGCCTATGATCAATGTTGGAAAACACCATACCCGCTTATTGCCTGATCAATGGACTGTAGTCACTAAAGATCATAGCCTTTCAGCCCAATGGGAACATACCTTATTGGTTACCGATGATGGTGTAGAAATTTTGACTTTGCGCGATGAAGAACGAAAGTAAACAGACGAAAGCTCTTCTCTTTTCTCAGGAACAGGATGCGGAAAAAAAAGGGATGGCACTAGAACTGCAACATCTTAAAAATACTCTAAAACAATTTAAAGAAAAACTTCGCGAAGAATTCGATTATAAAACCAATATCACTACCATCACTCGTAAATTAGTTAGCTTTATTGATGATTTGGTTATTGGTTTATTTACTAAGAATCAACTGGATCATGATGCTTTTTGTCTTCTTGCTCTTGGCAGTTATGGACGTCGAGAACTGCAGCTCTATTCCGATATTGATATATTGTTGCTGCATACTGATAAAGTCTCTAAATCACAATTGCATCGTGCACAAAACTTTATCCAAGATTGCTGGGATGTAGGTTTGGATCTCAGCCATCAAATCACTAGTGTTTCTTCTTGTGCAGAACTAGCGTGTCAAGATGTCACAGTAATTTCCAGTCTCATGGATATGTTTTTATTATGTGGCCGCGGTGCATTAATGGAAGAATTAACTTATCAAATCCATCCCTTACACATGTGGACCAGCCAAGATTATTTTTTAGCGAAACTTCAAGAGCAAAAAAAACGCGATGCCAAGTACGGTGAAACAGCTTATAACTTGGAGCCCAATGTCAAATATGGTCCTGGCGGTCTGCGTGACTTACAAATTCTGCTCAGCATTGGTAAACGCCATTTTAACATTAAAAAATTAGCTGATGGCATAAACTATGGATTCATTACAGATAAAGAATATGAAAAACTTACTTATTGTCAGCATTTTCTCTGGCGTGTGCGTTTTGCATTACATGTATTAGCTGAAAAAGCAGAAGAACGCTTATCCTTTGATTACCAAATCAAACTAGCCCAGTTTTTTGGCTATAAAGATAAACCTCATTCACTAGCCATAGAACAATTCATGAAGGATTACTTTAAGGTAATTAAACGTAATAGAGAGCTCAATGAGATGTTATTGCAATGGTTTGATGAAACCATCGCCCACTCCCCAAAGCAAAAACTGTTTCATCTGGATAATGAATTTCAACTATCCAACAATTACATTGAAGTCAGGAATACCCGCGTTTTCATTCACCATCCACAGGCACTATTAAAACTATTTCTTTGGATAGCAAAACGGCCTGATATTGATGGAGTTCGAGCAAATACTATTCGATTAATTAGGGAATCACTCTATCTGATGAATAAACGCTTTAAAGCATCGCCTGAAACAACAGAATTGTTTATGAATATCCTTAAAACTGCGGATGGACCTTACAAGGCCTTACATCGAATGGGCCGATATGGCGTTCTAGCGCATTATCTTGAATGTTTCGCTATGGTAACCGGACAAATGCAGTATGATTTATTTCATGTTTATACCGTAGATCAACATACTTTATTCGTAATTCGAAATTTGTCCCGCTTCAAAGAAATAAACTATGCGGAACAATTCCCCCTCTGTGTACAAATAATGCAAACTTTAAACAAACCTGAACTACTGTATTTAAGCGCATTATTCCATGATATTGCTAAAGGACGAGGTGGTGATCATTCAGAATTAGGTGCGATTGAAGCATCGTATTTTGCACAAAATCACAATCTTGAAAAAGAAGACAGTGATTTACTTGTTTGGCTTGTGCGTAATCATCTCATCATGTCACAAACAGCACAAAGACAAGATATTTATGACCCCAATACCATTAAAAATTTTTGCCAACTTTTACCCCATCCCCACTACCTCGATTATTTGTACTTATTAACGGTTGCTGATATTTGCGGTACCAATCCCACTTTATGGAACTCATGGAAAGACTCTCTACTTAAAGAGTTGTATCGCGCTGCGAAACATATGCTACATAAAGAGCAAGAGTTAATCGATGAAACTGCACTCATCAAAGCACGCAAACAATATGCATTATCTATGTTGGTTACAGAAGGTATCGCAACAAATGCAGTAGAAAATTTATGGAAGCAATTCAAGGAAAGATATTTTTTGCATGAGTCCCCGGAAATCATAGCACGCCATACCAAAGCGATACTTGCCTGCACTGAATTCCCCCTGGTCATGATTATGCCCCACCACAGCCAGGGAGGAACCGAAGTTTTTATTTACATGCCTCACCGAGATGATCGATTTGCTATTGCAACAACCGTTTTAAGTAACCACAATGTCACCATTCAGGAAGCAATGATCCTTACCTGTGATAATCAATATGATTTAGATACTTATATTATTTTAGATGAACAAAATCAGGCATTCTTTGATAAACAACGTTCGCATGATATTCAACAAGCTCTATGTACCCATTTAGCAAAAACCGAACAATTGCCCGTTGTAGCACGAAAAAGACTTTCGCGTGCTTTAGCACATTTTAATGTCAAAACTCAAATCCATTACAATGATGCTCTCTCTTATAATCAAACTCGTTTATTTTTAGTCACGGCAGATAGACCTGGATTATTGGCAACAATAGGTAGAATTTTTTCAACATTAAATATTCACTTACATAACGCAAAAATTGTGACTGCTGGAGAGCGCGCGGAGGATACATTCTACATTACAAATCAACAAAATCAGTCATTAGCTAATGAAGAAAAGGAAGCTTTAAAACAAAGACTGATCCAAGAATTACTCACTTCAAAGTGAATTACTCCTTTCTCTACAAGTAAAATTAGTAGAGTAGCCTGGGTGCAGCGCAGCGAAACCCGGGTTACTTTATCGACACATTTGGAAAAAATCTGTGAGTAGAAGAGAACACTCCGCTTGCATTATTCCTTCGTCAATTTGAACTTTGTGATTTAAAGGATAACCTTGTAATAAGTTATAAACAGATCCTGCGGCACCTGCTTTAAAATCTCTAGTTGCAAAAACCAGTCTTCTAATTCGTGCATGCACAATAAGTCCGGCACACATAGCGCATGGTTCAAGAGTCACATAGAGTGTTGTATCTAACAGACGATGATTTTTTAGTTGTTGCGATGCCTGTCTAATTGCACGGACTTCGGCGTGTTCTGACGGATCGTGACTGTTTTGGATGAAATTTCGTCCCAAACCTAATAACTGGTGGTCTTTGCTTACCACCACAGCGCCAACAGGAACCTCTCCTTCTTCTTGGGCGATAATAGCCTGTGCGTATGCTTTTTGCATCCAGTAGTGATCATTCATTTTCAAAAAATTTTAAACCGTAGCCTGGGTGCAGCGAAGCGAAATCTGGGTTCCGCTTCGCTGCACCCAGGCTACAATTATTCCCATTCAATCGTAGCAGGTGGTTTACCGGAAATATCATACGTTACACGAGATACGCCCTCTACTTCATTAATAATCCTATTGGATACATGACCTAGAAAATCCCAGGGCAATTGTGACCAATGCGCTGTCATAAAATCAATCGTCTCAACAGCACGAAGACAAATCACATAATCGTATTTACGTCCATCCCCCATCACACCAACGCTTTTAACGGGTAGAAATACAGCAAAAGCTTGACTGACTTTATGATAAAGATCCGCTTTCCTTAATTCATCAATAAAAATAGCATCGGCTCGACGTAAAATATCGGCATACTCCTTTTTAACTTCCGCCAAAATTCGCACGCCCAAGCCTGGCCCAGGAAACGGATGACGATAGACCATATCGTGAGGCAAACCTAGCTCAAGTCCTATTTTACGCACTTCATCCTTAAATAATTCACGAATAGGCTCTAATAATCTCAAGTTCAATGTTTCCGGTAAGCCGCCCACATTATGATGGGATTTAATTACGACTGAAGCACCATTTGTACTCGTTGCTGCCGACTCAATAACATCAGGATAAATTGTTCCTTGCGCCAACCACGAAACTCCAGGAATTTTTAGTGCCTCTTCATCAAATACTTCAATAAAAGTACGTCCAATAATTTTTCTCTTTTCTTCGGGACAGGTAACGCCTTTTAACGCACGCAAAAATTTCTCTTCGGCTTGAACTGAAATAACTTCAATACCCATGTGCTTGCCAAACATTTCCATAACTTCACTTGCTTCATTAAAGCGCAACATTCCAGTATCTACAAAAACGCAAACCAACTGTTTACCAATCGCTTGATGTAATAAAGCAGCAACAACAGAAGAATCCACACCACCAGACAAGCCGAGTAAAACCCTCTCAGTTCCTACCTGAGTTCTGATTTTATTAATTGCTTCATCAATAATGAGTTCAGATGTCCAATTAGTTGACGCGTTACAGATATCGACAACAAAACGATATAAAATGCGCATCCCTTGTAATGTATGTGTTACCTCTGGATGAAATTGAACCCCATACATGTGACGACTTTCATCAGCCATTCCGGCAATCGGTGCGTTACGTGTCTCACAAACGACCTTAAAACCGAGAGGTAATTTTGTCACCTTATCTCCATGGCTCATCCAGACATCTAATAAAGCATTTCCATCAGAATTGAGTCGATCCTCAATTTGTGAAAACAATTTGCTGTGACCATGTAATTTTAATTCAGCATAACCAAACTCTCTAACTGAGGATGACTGTACTTCACCACCTAATTGCACTGCCATGGTTTGCATTCCATAACAAATCCCCAAAATAGGCAACCCCGCAGTAAACAGCCATTGAGGAGCTCGTGGATTCTCATCGTGGGTTACAGTCGCTGGACCACCCGACAAAATGATGCCGCAAGGATTTAGGGCTGCAAATTGTTCTTGCGTTATATTAAAGGGATGGATTTCGCAATAAACACCTAATTCGCGCACACGTCGTGCAATCAGCTGTGTGTATTGAGAACCAAAATCAAGGATCAGCAAAGGATGTTGTTTTAAATCACTCATTATTAATTATCTACCTGATAGTTTGGTGCCTGTTTTGTAATACTTACATCATGAACATGTGACTCCCTCATTCCTGCATTAGTCACTTGTACGAATTCAGCCTTAGTATGTAATTGTTCGATACTTTCACATCCTGTATATCCCATGCATGAACGCAAACCACCTAACAATTGATGAATAATTGTTTGCGCCAAACCTTTATAAGGAACACGTCCTTCAATTCCTTCTGGAACTAATTTTTCAGAACCTAATGATGCATCCTGGAAATAACGGTCACTAGAACCCTGTGATGAAGCCATAGCCCCAATTGATCCCATACCTCGATAGCTTTTATAGGTTGTACCTTGATATAATTCAATTTCTCCTGGAGACTCTTCCGTACCTGCAAACATGCTTCCAAGCATTACCGTATCTGCACCTGCAGCAAGCGCTTTGCACACATCCCCAGAAAAACGGATACCGCCATCAGCAATTAATGGAATCTTTCCTTTTAGTTCTTGTGCCACATTTGCAATTGCAGTAATTTGAGGGACACCAACGCCGGTTACAATTCGCGTAGTACAAATAGAACCAGGACCTATACCTACTTTTACTGCATCGGCACCCGCCGCATATAAATCTCGAGCTGCTGCAGCAGTGGCTATATTTCCTCCAATTACCTCTATATCCGGATGATATTTCTTAATCCATTTTACGCGATCAAGCACACCTTGTGAGTGCCCATGTGCCGTATCAACAACAAGTACATCAACACCCGCCTCAATTAATGCTTCAATACGTTCATCAGTACCCTCGCCTACACCAACAGCTGCACCAACTCGCAACTGTTCTGCTGCATCTTTACATGCATAAGGATTTTCTTTGGCTTTTTGTATGTCTTTAACCGTGATCAATCCACGTAATTGAAATGCATTATTAACCACAAGCAACTTTTCTATACGATGCTTATGCAATAGGCTGCGTACCTCTTCACGACTTGCTCCTTCCCTGACAGTGACCAACTTTGTCTTAGGAGTCATTATTTGCTCAACACTCAAAGATAAATTGGTTTCAAAACGGATATCTCGACTGGTTACAATACCGACTAAATTTTCACCATCAACTACAGGAACCCCCGAGATACTATATTTGGTCATTACATCAAGCAATTCTTTCACTGTGATATTAGGAGTCACTGTAATTGGGTCTTTCACCATGCCACTTTCAAACTTTTTCACTTTTCGGACTTCATCAGCTTGCGCCATAATGGTCATGTTTTTATGAATAATACCGATACCACCCTCCTGCGCTAAAGCTATAGCTAAGCGGGCCTCGGTCACAGTATCCATTGCTGCGGATACAAGAGGAATGTTCAAGCTAATCGAACGAGTTAACTTTGTTTTTAAAGACACATCTTTAGGTAGTATTAAAGAGTGTGCAGGAATAAGAAGGACATCATCAAAAGTTAGTGATTGCTGCACAATAGAAAGAGCCATTTTATTCTCGTTACAGGAGTTAAATTAACCGAATAGTTTACTATAAATTGTGGACAAATTAAACAGATAATTTACAGAAAACAAAAATAGTTCTTTATAATTATAGGTCTTATTGATCCTATTTTTATCAAAAATTCTTCATACTTTCATTAAGCTTAGGATATTTTTAATCTTATTAATCTAAATAATTTAAGAATTAAAGGTATCCTAAGGCAATAAAAAGTTAAAAATTGTTTTAGATTTCTCTTTTATTTTGGAGAATGTTTTTCCACAGATCACTACTTGAATTATTTATCAATTAACGTGTACACTGTTGGTTAAATATTGTGTTGAATCAAAAATAATAGGAAGGGTTCAGCGTTGGCTAAAATAATTGTAATTACATCGGGTAAAGGTGGGGTAGGAAAAACTACTTCTTCTGCAGCTATTTCTTCAGGCCTCGCTCTATTAGGGCACAAGACTGTCGTTATTGACTTTGATATCGGTTTAAGAAACCTCGATATTATCATGGGCTGTGAACGTCGGGTTGTTTATGACTTTATTAATGTCATTAATAAGGAAGCAAGCCTAAATCAGGCCTTAATTAAAGACAAACGTATTGCAAACCTCTCTATACTTCCTGCATCACAAACTCGGGATAAAGATGCATTAACTCTTGAAGGGGTTGAACGAGTCCTTAATGATCTTGCAAAAGATTTTGATTTTATTATTTGTGATTCACCTGCTGGAATTGAAGCGGGTGCATTAATGGCTATGTATTTTGCTGATCATGCAATCGTTGTGACTAATCCAGAAGTTTCCTCTGTACGTGACTCTGATCGTATCCTGGGAATACTTGCAAGCAAGACAAAAAGAGCCGTTGAAAATCAAGCACCAATCCAAGAGCATTTGTTATTAACACGTTATGATCCAGAACGCGTTGAGCGTGGTGACATGCTTTCTGTTACTGACGTAAAGGAAATATTAGCCATTCCATTAATTGGTGTTATTCCAGAATCAAAATCTGTACTTAAAGCTTCAAATACAGGTACACCAGTAGTGCTTGATGAAACAAGTGACGCCGGAATTGCTTATCAAGATGCAATTGCTCGTTTTCTCGGCGAAGAAAGGCCTATGCGCTTCATAAATAATGATCGCAAAGGATTATTGCGTCGCTTATTCGGCAAAAACAAGGAGGAAGTGACGGTATGAGTATTTTCAATTACCTGCGCAGAAGGAGTGCTACAGCATCAGTTGCTAAAGAGCGTTTACAGATAATAATCTCTCACGAACGCTCTCAACGTAACACACCTGACTACCTACCCAAACTTCAGGAAGAAATTCTTACTGTTATTGCTAAATACGTACATGTCACACGTGATCAGGTCAGTGTGAATCTTGAACGCATGGGAGATAACTCGGTGCTTGAATTAAATATCACCATGCCAGATGATGTTAAAGAAAACGCCTAAGACTTTTTAGAAAGATTATATTGAATTGTAAGTCAAATGTGATATTTTTTGCCAAAAGTAAAGCGTTTCAGTACTTATTCTAATTGTGTAATTTTCCCAATAGTTTTCTTTCCAGTTATAAGATTGATTGTTTCATTTGATGATTTTCTTATCCAGGCCATTCTGATTTCCACTACTGAGCCTATAAACTATTTCATTTACATACATTTAAGGATTAGTTGGTGGAACATTGGGGCCAGGTGGACTATTTAGATTAGGTTGCACATTTGGACTAGGCTCCACATTTACATCACCAGGCACAGGCCCTCCGGGTTGAGTTGGCCCTCCGGGTTGAGCTGGCCCTCCGGGTTGAGTTGGCCCTCCGGGTTGAGTTGGCCCTCCGGGTTGAGTTGGCATTCCGGGTTGAGTTGGCATTCCGGGTTGAGTTGGCATTCCGGGTTGAGTTGGCATTCCGGGTTGAGTTGGCCCTCCGGGTTGAGTTGGCCCTCCGGGTTGAGCTGGCATTCCGGGTTGAGCTGGCATTCCGGGTTGAGCTGCTGCCCCGGGCTGAACGGGTATTCCTGCAGATAGAAAACTGACTATTCCATTAGTATGGCTTAATCGAGCAGATTGATTGAAAGAATCAGCAAAGGACATAGTAGATATCGGTAACATGAAGCAGCCCACTATACTGGCCATCATGATATGTTCCTTCACTGAGCTTTGTTTCATGCTAATCTCCATATTCTTATATTATCCTTAATATGTTAAGGAGTTTTCTTGCAAAAGATTGTATTTTTCTTTGCCTGGATAACACTGTCTAAGTATAGACTAATGTTTGCATAATTAAAGCATAGTAAGACTTAATCTGGTATTTTCATTTTTTTCTGTAGTGCATCAAAGAAAAACCCGGGGTTAATCGCTGAACACCCGGGTTATGAAAAATGCTTATAGCTACTTGTACTGGGAGTCAAAATCAAATCATTTCTGATTCAATATCATCTTTATTAACAATAACTTTTTTACTTCTAACAGGTTTTACTGATGTAGGTCGACGCAAATCCTCATCATTGAAATCATCTACTTTAATCACATCCTGTCGTGCCAACTCTGCTTCTTTTAATTGCTTGGCCTCTTTCTCAGTTAGTAAACCACAAGCCAAAGCTTCATTGATTTGTTCCAACAGAGTAAGTGATTTTAAAACATCATCTTTTACTGCACGCATTACTTTTCTTTCCAACTCCTCAACCGCGCAAATTTTATGGAAAGCTTCCTCCAGACGACCTAAAGGACAATTGTCTCCGGCTTTTCTATAAACTAAACGAGTGAGACGCATGCGGGCTTCACCAGGCTCAATTAGAATTCTCGCTAACTTATGGCCCAGCAAGTCATTTGGTTTATTTCTTCGATTACCTAAAGGTTTAATAATCAAGCGTAAGACAACTCGCGCCCAACGTGCTGGAAAATTGACAATAACGCCATGCATTGCCGTCTCACATTCATACAAGAGTTGTTGACAACTCCAATCAACTAAAGGTAAATCAGCTTTGGGTTCACCATCTTCGTGAAAACGCTTCAAGACTGCAGAAACCAAATACAATGAACTAAGCATATCCCCAAGACGTGAAGATAATTTCTCTTTACGTTTTAAGTCTCCTCCTAGAACAGTCATTGAGAAATCAGCAAGAAATGCTAAATTAGCACTGTATTTATGCAAAAGTTGATAATAACGTTTTACACTACTCACTGGCGCTTTGGACAAATGTGCATCAGTCCATGCAAAAATAACTGACTTGGTAAAGTTAGCAATAATAAATCCGGCATGGGAAAAAAATGCCTTATCAAATTCAACCAGATTATTGTTTCTAATGCTTTCAAGTTCCTTAAATACATAGGGATGGCATCGAATCGCTCCCTGACCAAAAATAATTAAACTTCGAGTGAGTATGTTCGCTCCTTCAACGGTAATTGCGATAGGTGATCCTTGATAACCTCTACCCATATAATTATTCGGACCAAGACAAATACCTTTTCCGCCATGAATATCCATAGAATCAATTGATACCTGTCTTGCGCGCTCCGTAGTGTGGTATTTTAATATAGCACCAACTACAGAAGGCTTGGCTCCATGATCAATGGCAGCAGCTGCCATTGTTACACCAGCATCAATGATATAAGCATTCGCTGCAAGCCTGGCCAAGGGCTCCTCAATCCCTTCAAATTTTCCAATGGACTGATTAAATTGTTTGCGAACGCGTGCATAAGCTCCGGAAGCCAAAGCTGCAGCCTGAGCACCTCCATTAGCACTGGAAGGTAAAGATATGGCTCTGCCAGCACTTAAACACTCCATTAACATGCGCCAACCACAACCTGCCATAGCTACACCACCGATTAGGTAGTCCATGGGAATGAAAACATCTTTCCCTTGAGTTGGGCCATTTAAAAATCCAGTATTCAATGGGAAATGACGACGTCCTTTTGTAACTCCTGGGGTGCTTGCTGGTATTAATGCACAACTAATACCTACATCCTCACCTTTACCCAATAAATTATCCGGATCAAATAACCTGAAAGCCAATCCGATTACTGTGGCTACTGGACATAAAGTAATGTAACGCTTATCCCAATTTAATCGGATACCTAATATTTTTTCACCATTAATTTCTTGATGACATACTATGCCTTTGTCCGGGATTGATGCTGCATCAGAACCCGCATTGGGGCCAGTTAAGGCAAAACATGGGATTTCCCGCCCATCAGCCAAGCGAGGTAAGTAATAATTTTTTTGTTCTTCAGTTCCATATTTAAGCAACAACTCACCTGGTCCTAGAGAATTAGGCACAGATATCGTTGTAGCAGCAGTGATTGAGCGACCATAGATTTTTACTAAGATAGACATTTGTGCGGTAGCAGAAAACTCAAGGCCACCATAACGCTTTGGTATAATCATACCTAAAAATCGATTTTCCTTAATAAACTGCCAGACTTCTGGAGGTAAATCGGTTAGGTTATGAGTTATATCCCAATCATCGACCATCCCGCACAGGGTATTTACGGGACCATCAAGAAAAGCTTGCTCTTCATCAGTCAAACGAACCGTGGGGGCATTTCTCAGTACAGAAAAGTCTGGGGCACCACTGAATAAATCACCTTCCCAACTTACAGTGCCCGCTTCCAGCGCCTCTCTCTCAGTTGAGGACATGGCAGGCATGGCTTTGCTTACTGTTTTAAAAAAATACTTGGATAATAATATTCGTCTTAAAGGTTTTATAGAGCCAGCAATTAAAATAAGCTCCACTAAAACAAGCGCTATTTGAGTCGCCAATCCTGGAGAACCATACATGAAAACAAGAGCACTAAATAGAGCAAAGCTAATAGCCCACACTGAAACTGCTGCTTGCCTGGTAAGCAATATCCCTGCAGCACCAATGATTATGAGCACTAAAATAGCGTGTAGCACATTATTCTCCTTAATTATTTGAGGTCTTTCGACCACTCGTACTATTTAAGTATAAACCAGACACAATTTTTATAATCTGCTTTGCCACAACTTCCGGGTGTTCCATAGGAAATAAATGGGTCCCTTTGGTTTTATGACTTGTTACATTAAAATATTTTTTCATGTAGCGCACATCCATTTTACCAACCACAGTACTTTTGTCACCATAAATTAATGCTACAGGAATTAATAACTTACCTTCATAGTTTGGAATGACGTGTGGAATAGTTCGATAAATTTGATACTCAATGTGTCTATCAAATCGCAGATGATAACCGTCATCTTGATACTCTAAACCGTAGGTAATATAATCATTTAAGCAGGCATCAGTAAAGGTCTTAAATAGATCCCGTGTCTTTAAATAACTCATTAATTGATCATGATCTTTCCAATATATACGCCGACTTCGGGTTCTAAACGCCGGCGTCACACGATCAATAATACCCAGGGCTTTTGCCAAACGAACCATGCTTGATTTAAACGTGCCAATTAAGGGTGAATCCAACATAATGACCGCTTTAAATAATTCAGGTTGTTCAGCTGCTGCGAGTAAGCTTAAAATTCCACCTAAAGAATGTCCAACTGCTACTACAGGGCGATCAGCCTGTTTTTTAACACTGGCAATGACTTCTAAAACCAGATTATGCCAGTTTTCGCCAACCGGAAACAAAGGGTCATGACCAATCTTGTCAATATAACAATAATCGAATTCTTTCTCGAGTTGATCCAGCATTTGTTTATAACATAAAGCAGGGAATCCATTCCCATGTGCAAAATGAATCAACTCTTTCATAAAGTCACCACGTGCATATGCTCCATATTTATTAATTCCGTAAACGGTTTAATTCCAACTCCATGACAACAAAATACAATTTCTTATAAAATGGCAAGGCGTCTGCTTTCTGCGCGTAGAGAATAAAGTGCAAAGCTGTAATAGAAAGTAAGCAATGCGAATAAAATGTAACCCGAACCCATAAAAATTGAATTGAGTGTGAGCATGGCCAGTAGCAGCAATAACATAGGGGTTCCAGCAACAGCTAAAAGCCGGCATGATTGGGCAAAGGTTACATTAAAAGAAAAGAATATATTTGAAAAAACTTGTCCTAAAAAAGCTAAGACCAGGAAAAGAATGATGAAAATTGAAAATAACATGGCTACAACCATAGGATAAATCATTAGTTGTGAATAAAAAGTCACATTTTTAATTGAATTTTCTTCTGCAATTTTTTTACCATCAAATACTAGATTAGTTCCTTTATCAAAAGTTTGGACAAATGGAGTCCCTTTACTGGGTTTTGTTTCCGCCATATTAAAAAGTTTCAAACTGGGCACTCTAAGAGAAATTTTATTTTTGTTAATCAAAATCGAGAGGTAAGGATATTGGGAAGGGAAATCATTGATTTTTCCTGTTGTATCAATAGCAATAACTACTTCTCCTTGATCATTTTTGATCAAATAAGGCATGGGTTTATCAAAAGAAACCTCTCCATTTTGTATATAAAAAACAGGAATCCTTGATAAAGGCTCCGTAATTTGTTCTTTAAACGCCTGATTCAGGCTAAAGCTCATTCTTAAAGCAAAAGGAATTGTTAATAAGGCGATGGTCAACAAGAGATAGAGAATACCAAACCCTCGCCAACGTTTTCCCACATCCACATAAAGACGTCGTGAATAGAAAGACTTATACAATGCTGACCAATAGCGATAGACTGGTGTATCAATTGGTTTTAGTTGTTTGCTTTTTTCTTTACTCACGCCATTCTCCAATACGTTTTCCAGACTTACGATGAAAAAGATGTAATTTAATTTTAGGTAGCTCAACCCAGAGTTGTCCACTCGAAATGTGTTGATCCGCAGTAACACGCAAATTAAGAGGCTGATTATTCTTGATACATGTCGCATGTATTAATTTGTCTGCACCCATATTATCTACAAACTCGACATGAATTGAGATACTTTGTGGATTGTTTTCAGAACTAAGCCCAACATGTTCCGCTCGAATTGCCATAATGAGCTCGTCCTTATCTTCAAAATTCTGTGCCAATTCGGGGATAAGATAATCAACTCCCATATCTGTTTGTACTGTATTGCTATTTTTATCGAAGACACCAGATACTATGTTCAAAGGATAATGCCCTGTGAATCCTGCAACGAATAAGGTAGCAGGATTTTGATACAGTTCCTGGGGAGTACCTATCTGCTCAACAACTCCTTGATTAAGTACCATAACACGGTCCGCCATAGTCATTGCTTCAGTTTGATCATGAGTTACATACAAACTGGTAGTATTTAATTGTTGATGTAAACGGCGAATCTCATGACGCATTTCTGTACGTAATTTTGCATCCAGATTGGATAAAGGCTCATCAAATAAAAAAACAGCCGGAGAACGAACCATAGCCCTTCCCATCGCAACTCTTTGTTTTTGTCCACCGGAAAGTGCCTGTGGTTTACGCTCTAAATAAGGAGTTAAATGCAACAATTGAGCTGCTTCATCGACTCGTTGCTTAATATCCGCTTTCTTAAAACGCCTCATTTTTAATCCATAAGCCATATTTTCAAATACACTCATATGAGGATAAAGAGCATAATTTTGAAAAACCATAGCCATATCTCTTTTCGCTGCAGGTATTTTATTGACACATTGCTCATTAATCAAAATCGAACCCGAACTTAAATCATCCAAACCAGCAATTAAGCGTAATAATGTAGTTTTGCCACACCCAGAAGGACCAACAATCACCATAAACTCGCCTTTTTTGATGCTAACGTTTACTTTATCCAGAATCGTTGTTGCGCCGACGCTTTTTGAAACGTCAATGAGACTGACTGTTGCCATGCTTACTTTAACCCTTTTTCAAACCAGCGCTGCATTAACATGACCACCATACAAGGCGGAACCAAAGCAATCAATGCAACAGCCATAATGTAGTGCCATTGTGGAACTTGATCTGCTACTCCAGCTAAATAGCGAATCCCCATAACTACTGTAGCCATTTTTGTCTCCGTAGTAATCACTAATGGCCAAAGATACTGATTCCAACCGTACACGAACAAAATGACAAATAATGATGCAACTTGCGTTTTGGATAAAGGTAAAACAATATCAAAAAAGAAACGTACAGCACCTGCCCCATCTAGTTTTGCTGCATCAACAAGTTCAGCCGGTATGGTTTTAAAAAACTGACGAAATAAAAAAGTTCCGGTTGCAGAGACAAATAGAGGTAACGTTAGCCCAGTAAATGAATTTAATAATCCAAATGAAGCAACAACCTGAAAGGTAGGTACAATCCTGACCTCAATGGGCAACATCATCGTAGTAAAGATCAATGCAAAACATAATTTTTTAAAAGGAAAATCAAAATAAACCAACGCAAAGGCTGAGCCTAAGGCAAAAACAATCTTTCCCAAAGCAATGGTTAGAGCCATAAAAAAACTATTTAACAACATCGAAGTAATAGGTTCCCCGCCTGTAACCGACAAGCCTTCGGTCATCACAGCTTTCAAATTCTTGAATAATAACCCCCCTGGAACCATAGGAATATGAGATTGCATCATAGCGCTACCTTCATTACTGGCAGCGACAAGAGCCAAATAAACAGGCAACAACATCAAAATCACAAAAAAGCATAAAAAACCATGCTGGAAAAGACGAGCGAAATATGATTTCATGCGTAATGAACCTTTTTTTCGAGGTATCTAAATTGCACTAAAGAAACAATAATTACAATAAACATCAGCAGTACTGATTGCGCTGACGAACTTCCCAAATCCATTCCCTCAAATCCATCTTGATATACCTTATAAATCAAATTAGTCGTACTGTTCCCAGGTCCGCCATGCGTCATCACTTGAATAATGCCAAAAGTATCAAAAAAACCATACATTAAATTGATAATGAGCAAGAAAAAAGTAGTTGGTGATAAAAGTGGAAAAATAATTTGCCAAAAACGTTGCCATCCAGAGGCACCATCAATAATCGCCGCATCAATTAATGACGAAGGAACCGCTTTGAGCGCTGCGAGATAAAATAGAAAATTATAGCTGAACTGTTGCCAACTGGCAGTGAGAATAATTACTGAAAATGCTTGGTTTACATTATTTACATAGTCAAAATTAATCCCTAATAATTGCAAAAGCTGCGTCAGCCATCCTAAAGTGGGATGGCATAAAAAGCGCCATAAAATTGCTGCTACTGCAGGAGCTATAGCATAAGGCCAAATTAATAAAGATTTGTAAACCCCTTGCGTCTTGCCTCTATTATTCACTAATATGGCCATAAGGAGTCCTAAACTCATTGTGAAAAAAGTCACACTCAAAGCAATAATAAAGGTTACCCCAATTGCCTTGCTATAACTCGGATCAAGAAATAGATCCACAAAATTGGAAAATCCTGCAAACTTTTTATGTAAGCCAAAAGCATCCGTGTAAAAGAACGACTGCAATAATGCATTACATGCAGGCCAAATAAAAAACATCAGGGTAACAATAAGTTGTGGAATGATAAAAAGCCAAGCAGAAAGACGTTGATGATTGAATTTAGCCATTGCCCAATATATAAGAGGGTCTGTATAAGCATTATATAGGTATGTTTTTTTAAGTAAAGTGTCTGCGTTAAAGTAAAGTAGCCTGGGTGAAGCGGAACTCGGGTTTGCAAAAGCTTATCCCTAAAAGAACCCCCGGGTTCCGCTGCGCTGCACCCAGGCTACATTTAATTGTTAATTAAGGAAACCATTTTGCGCTACGTATACATAGAAAATCCAGGCCCACACAGTCGATTGATTATCAAGAATGGTCCTAAGCCAGAATACAGTCAGTCACAAATTTTAGTGGGTGTTAAAGTGACTGCCCTTAATCGGGCAGATATCATGCAACGTTATGGTAAATACCCCCCTCCTCCCGGAGAATCAGATGTTCTGGGTCTGGAAGTTGCCGGAGAAGTAGTCGAGGTGGGTGCAAATGTCACTCAATTCAAACCCGGTGATAAAGTTTATGGATTGGTCGGTAGTGGTGCTTATGCTGAATTTTGTCCTGTCGAAGAATCGCTAGCCCAACACATCCCTGAAAATTGGAGTTATTCGCTTGCAGCAGCACTTCCTGAAGCACTAACAACCGTTTATGCCAGTTTATTCGATTTAGGAAAGCTCCAATCGGGACAAACCTTGCTTATTCATGGAGCAGGAAGCGGCATCGCCTCATTGGCAATTCAAATGGCAAAATTGATCCATGCTCATGTAATTACCACCGCAGGAACAGATTTGAAAGTAGAAAAAGCAATTAAACTTGGTGCAGATCAGGTGTTTAATTATCATAAACAGGATTTTGAAGACTTAATTGAAGATCACAGCGTTGATTTAATTGTTGATTTTATAGGTGGTGATTATTTTAATAAGCATCTGCATTTATTGAAGCCTAAAAGCAAGCTCATCCAGATTGCGTGTCTGAAGGGAAGTTCAGTGGAGTGCAATCTTGCATTGATTATGCGCAAAAGATTGCAAATCATTGGCTTTGTACTTCGTTCTCAATCGCTTGAAGAAAAAAATAAATTATGGAGTCAAGCTCATAAAGAGTGGATAGAGAACTTGAGAATAAAAAAATTGACTCCCATTATTGATTCAGAATTTAAACTGGAACAAATTGAAGAAGCACATCAATACATGCAATCAGGAGCACATTTTGGCAAAATTATTGTTCATGTAGATTAAGGCCGGATGTAATGTAGCCTGGGTGCAGTATTTTATTTACTAGATGCAATTTTCTTTCTCGAAACATCCAAACTAAGAGCTCGATTTAATAATTGCTCATAGATAGGCCCATTGGGGGTGAGCTGGAGCACAATCGTTGCGGTAATGCATGCCATCATTACCGGAAAGATTAAATAATAATTATGAGTCATTTCTACCACCAATACTGCTCCGGTTATTGGTGAGCGCGTAGATGAGGCAAAAAGTGCAGCCATTCCCGCCACTGCAAACATCCCCGGTTGGGTTAAAAAGTCAATATGCAAAATTTCTAAAATATGGAATATCGCCAAACCAAGAAGTGTACCTAAAGATAGTATCGGGGCAAAAATTCCTCCCGGAACTGCGGTTCCATAGCAGGCCATGGTTCCTATAAATCGTACTACTAAAAGAAAGAACAAAAAACCAAATCCTGGTGACAGGGTTAATGCCTGATGAATAATGTGCATGCCACCACCTACAGCTTCTGGATGATGTACTGCTAAATAGCCAATCAAAAATCCTACAGCCAAGACGTAATATGTTTTTTGTCTTGAAGAAAGTTTCTCCAGGAGCGTTAGGGTACCTATTAATGAGAGATTAAATAAAAGTCCTACAAAGCCTACCACAATACCAAACAGAGCAAATAGCCATAAAGAATCAAGATGAGGAAATTCAAATACATTCATTGGGATCGTAGGCTGGGGACCAATTATCAATTCAAGTATGACTGTAGCTGTGATGCAGCAAATAACCACCATACTGAAACTGGTAAAAGAATAGTTGAACTGATTTCGCATTTCTTCCATGACAAAGATAACCCCTGCTAGAGGAGCATTAAATGCAACTGCTAAGCCTGCAGCAGCCCCTGCGGCAATTAAACTGTCCTTTCTACGCCGCGTCAGGTTGAATAAACCTCCCAGCATTTCTCCTAAACTACCTCCAATGTGGATCGTGGGTCCCTCTCGTCCCAAAATCATTTTGGCAGAGAGTACCAAAATACCAAAAAAGAATTTTACAGGTAATAAGCGGCGCCAAGATATGCGTCTTAAATGGAGTAATGCGCCTTCAATCTCCGGCACACCGCTTCCTGATGCTTCAGGTGCAAACTGCTTCACTACAAAATATGCAGCATAAACCATAATCATTGAAACCAATCCTGAAATCAATCCGGCCGGCCACCCATGAAGACTAAGAAAATGAAAAAAATTATCGAGCGAGTTACCCAATAAATCTATTGACAAGCGAAATGTTGAACCGACAAGGCCAACTACAATGCCTAAAACAAAAGATACAGCGTAAAGCATTAATATCTTATTGCGCATTACGTTAAATCATCCCCATCAAATTGTTAATAATTTTGAGTCCGGCTTGATTTACTAAAGACAATATAGTTTCAGGATGAAATTGAACTGCATGAATGGGTAACTGCTGATGCGAAATAGCCATCACAATCCCATCATCACTCATCGCTGTAACCTTCAACTCTTTAGGTATCGCATTTAAACGTGCATAGAGTGAGTGGTACCTCCCTGCTTTAAAGTGCTCCCCCAAACCCGAGAATATTTTTGGATTGTCTACAACGTTTATAATGGATGGCTTGCCGTGCATGGGATATTCTAGAACATCCAAAATGCCACCAAAATGCTCAACAATTCCTTGCAAACCCAAACATACTCCGAACAAAGGGATATGACGAGAGGCAGCAGCGGCAATTGTTTGAGATAGATTAAAGTCACTGGGTTTACCAGGTCCTGGCGATAAAACCACCAGGTCATACTTTTGATTTTGTAAATAATGTAAAGCCCTATCAAACCGAATTGTGCTCACCTCCGCCCCGGTTTGCCGGAAATAATTTGCTAAAGTATGTACAAAAGAATCCTGATGATCGATAAGTAAGACGTGCTTGCCTTTTCCAATCAAAGGCAACTTCGTTGTCACTGCCTGGATGTTGGCTTCTCGCTTTTGCAACATGTCTAAAAAAGCAGATGCTTTTAAGCGTGTTTCCTGTTCTTCAGATTCAGGAACTGAATCATAAAGCAATGTGGCGCCTACACGAATTTCAGCAACTCCTTTTTCGATACGTACGGTTCTTAAAACCAAACCTGTATTTAAATTTCCATCGAAACCAAACCAACCCACCGCACCGGCATACCACTTGCGAGGAGATTTTTCATGTTTTTCAATAAAGTTAAGAGCCCAAATTTTAGGCGCACCCGTTACAGTAACAACCCACATATGAGTTAAAAAAGCATCTACAGCATCAAAGTTTTCCCTTAAAATGCCTTCAACATGATCCACGGTATGAATCAATCGTGAATACATTTCAATTTGTCTACGACCAATAACTTTCACTGAGCCTGCTTCACAAATTCGGGATTTATCATTTCTATCCACATCAGTACACATGGTTAATTCAGATTCTTCTTTTTTTGAATCCAGTAAGATCTGAATATTTTCTGCATCCTCAATTGCATCAGCGCCCCGTTTAATCGTTCCGGAAATGGGGCACGTTTCAACCCTTCTTCCCTGAACTCGTACATACATTTCAGGAGACGCACCAACCAAATACTCCCCATCACCCAAATTAATAAAAAAACCATAAGGGGAAGGGTTTAATCGACGCATTTGTTTGAATAAAGAAGAAGGTTGCTCTTTATAATGGGTGTAAAAAGTCTGGCTTGGAACTACTTCAAACAAATCACCACAAGCAAAACGCTCCTTGGCCGTATTTACAACCTGAGCATATTCACCTGGCATATGATCACATTCTTTGTCGGGTTTATTAGGTGATTGGTATCCTTCAGAAACTCCCTCTCTCGGCAAAGATTTTGTTGATTGACCTTTAAATTGAAAATCATAACGTCGAAGAAAAGCTTCTTCTTTGCGATGATTGACTACATAAATTTCATCAGGTAGATAAAGAACCATATCTCTTTGGGACAGCTCTCTTTCTTTATGCTTTTGTAACTCTTCAAATTGAAAAATCAAATCAAAACCTAAAGCGCCATATAATCCCAAATATGATTCATTTTCCAATTTAAAAAAAGACAATATCAAACGGATTACCGTAAATACTGAGGGCTGTTGACTGCGCTCCTCTTCACTGAAAACCCGTTCAGATGCCTTAATTTTGATTTGCAAGGATTCATTATTTTGCGCCACAACTTCTAAAGACGCTTCATTTTCCAATAATGGAATAATAAACGTTAATAATATTTTGCCACGATGATTTAACGCATCAATTTGAATTACATTCTGTTTGCAAATAACAGCTAGAGGCGGATTATAAAAACCGATATCCCAACAGGTATAACGTCCTGGATATTCAAAACTTGAAGCAAATAATGCTCCTCTTTGTGAATCTAAATGCTCAAGAAGATTTTCAATACCTTGTTGGTACTCTAGAGTGATCTGAGAGCACTCTATTTCAACGCCCCCTTGGGTTTTGTAATGCTGCAACATGAATGGCTAACTCAATGAATAATTATGATGTACCCTCATTCTACTTTAAAAATACTGTTCTGCAAGAATCTCGTTCCTTAGAGCCTGGGTACTACGAACTGAATCTTCTACACATCACTGAAAAACCTGGCCAGCTCTACTCCAACGTCCCTCCCCCACGACTTGTTCTCGGGCTTGTCCGCGGGATCCAGGAGATCTGCACTAAACACTAGACCCCGCGGACAAGCCCTGAGAGTTCCTAACAAAATTTAACCAGGAAAATAAGTATTCTAAGTCTACAGGGATAACAGTAATGTAGCCTGGGTGCAGGCGAAGCCCTGAGTGATCCTCTCATTTTTTTAAATTCCCTTTTGCAAACAGAGCCAAAGGG
>NZ_LNXS01000026.1 GCF_001467525.1 Legionella anisa | reverse complement strand
TGAAAAAATGGCCTAAAACACTGTCAACCCCTAAATGATAAAATTTAAAAATATTTTTTACGCAGCCTTGCCGAAAGGACACGTATTTGTTCTATGCTTAGTTTGTTTTTTTGTATTCTAAGTACACAACCTCCTATATAGGCTTTAATTGCTGTTATTGGTTGATTTAATTCATGGACCAATTTTGAAACATATTGATTTTGCGAATCATCGTTCCTTATTTTTTTCATTTTTCCTTACCCAACAATTACATGCTATGAACAAACGAAGCATGTTGGGATAAACCATACTTTACTTGTCATATTTCTAGGACAGATTGATATTAATTCATATGGTTTCTTTAGTTTATACTGGTTAACCTTAGTAGAGACTAGAATTACAGTATTGGTGGTAAAGGTACATGAGGATGTGGATGGTGTAGGATTTATGTTTATGCCAGAGATGGTATAAAACAAAAGTGAATCAGGTTACACTTTGAAAAGTATCATGGAACAGTTAAAGGTAAGGAAAGCGTTATATTAGTTTCATCATTGTGTTATTGATGAGCTTCATGAGTGATGGGGCGCTGGCGACTGCTCCCTTTACTTTTAAAGAGGCATTAGAAATTGCCTATCGTAATAATCCCGATTTGCAAGCGGAAATGGATAAAGCGCAAGCAATGCGCGGTTATTTTATCCAAAGCGGACTTTACCCCAATCCCCAATTGACGTTAACTGCTGAAAATTTTGGCGGTTCAGGCAGCTATTCGAGTTATGAAGCTGCAGAAACCACGGCATCTGTAACTCAGCCTATTCCTTTAGGGCATCGTCTTGCTTATCTGAAAAAAGCAACTTATGCAGATTATCTGGCCGCTTTGGCTCAGATTAAAGTTCAAAAAGCAGCACTTTATGTATCGGTTGGTATGGCCTATGTTGATGCTTTGTACGTGGGGCAATGGCACCAAGTGACTAAAAAATTAATCCGCCTAAATGAAAATATTGTGGCTGCGATCGAGCGTAGGGTAAAAGCTGGTGTGGGTACGGAATTGGATTTACGCTTAGCTCAGGGACGTTTAGGCGAGGCGCGTATTCAAGAACAAAAAGCGATGCGTGATGCGCTTTCTCAACGAGCAAAACTTGCTCGTTTATTAGGAGCTGGATTGAGAATCGACAGGCCTTTGGTGGATAAAGGGCTACCCGATGTCGTATTAGATTGGTCATTTCTCTTGAAAAAATTGCCTCAAAGCCCGCTATTAATACAAATGCAACTGCAACTTCGAGCAAAGCGGGCAACGATTACTGCGGTTAAAAAATCAGTTTGGCCCGATTTAAATATTCAACTGGGAGGGCGTCATTTCTCCGATGATGGAAGCAATGCAGCAGTAATTTCTGCTTTTGCACAAGTGCCTGTTTTTGATCGAAATCAGGGAAAGATACTGACTGCAGAGGCACAATTTACGCAAGCAGCGCATGCATATCAAGGAGCACGACTTGATGTACGGCAAAATGTTTATAATGTTTTTTTACAAGCACAGCAAAGTCATTACGAAGCGAATTTAGTTACTGAGTCACTTTTACCTTTAGCCCGTAAATCAATAAAACTTGCTGAAGATGGATACCAAATGGGCCGATACACCTATATTGAATTATCTCTTGCTTTAAATACATTATATGAAGAAGAACGGCACTATCAACAAGCCCATGCGGATAATCATAAAGCATTAATTCAGCTTACGGGACTCTTAGGACTTCATCCTACTAAGGAGAGTAAATGAAATTTCCAAAATCATGGGTTTCTTTCCTATTATTGTTTATTCTTCTGCTGGGGCTAAGTTTGATTTTCTGGGTAAAGCACACGCCGGATGATGCTCACCAAGAGGCTTGGGAAATAGGACCGCATAAAGGACGTTTATTTAAGGAAGGTGATCTGGCACTCGAGCTTTTAATATTTGAACGGGCTATGCCGCCTCATTTCCGCGCTTATCTTTATAAGAAAGGGGAAGAGATTTCCCCAGATAAAGCGCGTTTATCCCTTGTATTAACACGATTCAATGGTAAAAAAGAGACGGTCACTTTTAGTCCCGCCAATCATTTTTTACAAAGCAACGAAGTGATTAAAGAACCTCATTCTTTTGATGTCACCGTTCAATTAGAGTTCTTAGGAAAGCAGCTGAATTGGCATTATGCCTCGTACGAAGGGCGAGTTCAGATTAGCACAACGGTCCTTAATGCTGCAAAGATACACACTGCAATAGCACAAAGTCATGAGATCAAGACTCAATTAAATGTAGTAGGAAAAATTACTCCTAACCGCGATACGTTAGCACCTATTTACGCGCGTTATCCTGGCATCATCAAATCCATGGCTAAAAATCTGGGGGATGAGATCACGAAAGGAGAAACATTAGCCACGGTAGAAAGTAATGAAAGTTTACAAAACTACACGATTACAGCACCAATTACCGGTACTATTGTGCAAAAGAATGCTACAAATGGTGAGTTGACGCAAAATACCAAACCGATTTACGAAGTAGCGAATTTAGCGAATGTATGGGCAGATTTTACCTTGTATCGCAAAGATGCTCCTCTTGTAAAGCAAGGAATGGAGGTCATTGTAACGGGGGATGAAGGAAAACCTAAATCCTTGAGTACCATTTCTTATATCTCCCCTTTAGGTATCGAAGACAGTCAGACTAATTTAGCACGTGCCATTCTTCCTAATGAAGAGCGCTCCTGGTTGCCTGGTATGTACATCAATGGAGCGATCATCATCAACAAAAAAACAGTTCCTGTCGCTGTTTCTCTCTCTGCCATTCAGAAAATGAATGAAAAAGATGTGGTTTTTGTCCAACAAGGGGATTATTTTGAGGCAACACCCGTACTGTTAGGAGAAAAGGACGAACAATGGGCAGAGGTGATTTCGGGGCTTGAAGCAGGGCAACGTTATGTCAGTGAAAACAGTTTCTATATCAAAGCAGAATTAGGTAAGGAAGGTGCAGGTCATGAGGATTAAGGATAAAGATGCTTGAAAAAATGATACGCTTTTCTTTAAAACATCGTTGGTTTGTCCTTTTATTCACACTGATTATTGCAGCACTTGGTGTATATAATTTTCAGCGACTCCCAATTGATGCTGTGCCGGACATCACGAATGTCCAGGTGCAAATTAATACCGAAGCTTCAGGTTACTCACCTTTTGAAGTGGAACAGCGCATCACTTTTCCGGTTGAATTGGCGATGAGTGGTTTGCCTAATTTAGATTACACGCGTTCTTTATCACGTTATGGGTTATCCCAGGTTACTGTAGTGTTTAAAGACGGGACAAATATTTATTTTGCACGTCAGTTGATTAACGAACGCTTACAAGAGGTCAAGGATAAACTTCCTGCAGAAGCAGAAACAACATTAGGACCTATTTCTACCGGTCTTGGTGAGATATTCATGTACGTTGTGAAGAATAAGCCTAATGTCCCTAAATCACAACGTTATAATCCAACAGAACTTCGTACCCTTCAAGATTGGATCATTAAACCGCAATTACGTAATGTGGAGGGGGTAGCAGAGGTTAATACGATTGGGGGTTATGAAAAACAATTTCATATTACACCCGAGCCGAGCAAATTGGTTCGCTATGGCTTGAGTTTAAATAGTTTGGTGGAGGCTTTGCAGCGCAATAATGCGAATGTGGGAGCAGGATATATTGAACGCAATGGCGAACAGAACCTCATCCGCGTTCCAGGGCAAGTACAAAACATAGCCGATATTGAAAATATTGTCATTGCCAGTTTTGAAGGTACTCCGGTACGAATCCGTGATGTAGCGGATGTTGCTTTGGGTAAAGAGTTACGCACAGGAGCGGCAACTGAAAACAGTAAAGAAGTAGTTTTAGGCACTGTGTTTATGCTGATGGGGGAAAACAGTCGCACTGTATCTAAACGTGTCACTGCTAAAATGAAGGAAATTAATAAATCTCTTCCTGATGGGGTTGAGGCCGTTACTGTTTATAACCGAACTGCGCTTGTTAATGCCACGATTAATACGGTCAAGAATAATTTACTTGAAGGGGCTTTACTCGTTTGCGTTATTTTATTTTTATTTCTGGGAAACATTCGTGCAGCGCTGATTACTGCTATGGTAATTCCTTTATCGATGCTGCTGACGATTACGGGAATGGTCAGTAATCAAATCAGCGCCAATCTGATGAGTTTAGGAGCGCTTGATTTTGGTTTGATTGTTGATGGTGCAGTAATTATTGTTGAAAATTGCATGAAACATTTGGGTAAGCAACAGCTCGAGTTACAGCGAATTTTAACCCATGAAGAACGTTTAAAAGTTATTGCTTATGCGACGACTGAAGTTATCAGACCTAGTATTTTTGGCGTATTCATTATTACTGTTGTTTATCTTCCGATTTTAACCTTAACCGGTGTGGAAGGAAAAATGTTTTTACCTATGGCTGAAACGGTGATTATTGCCCTGATGGCCTCGATGTTATTCGCTCTGACTTTTGTACCGTCTGCAGTGGCCATTTTTCTAAAAGGTCGGATTCAAGAGAAAGAAAATTGGTTAGTGCATGGTATTTCATTAGGATATGCGCGAGTTTTGCGACATAGTTTTCATGCGCGATATGGGGTGATTTGCGCAGCGGTACTATTGGTGCTCATCAGTCTTCTGATTGCTTTTCGATTAGGTGGGGAGTTTATTCCAAGTCTGGATGAGGGCGATATTGCCATGCATGCAATGCGTATTCCGGGTACCAGTTTAACTCAGGCAATTGCCATGCAAGATTTGGTTGAACAAAGAATCAGGCAATTTCCTGAAGTGAGCGTTGTTTTTTCCAAGTTAGGTACGGCTGAAGTGGCTACCGATCCTATGCCGCCGAATGTGGCTGATACGTTTATTATGCTAAGACCACGCAAAGAATGGCCTAATCCTAAAAAAACTAAACCAGAGCTCATGCAGGAAATCGAACAGGCTGTAACACAGATCCCAGGAAATAATTATGAATTTACCCAGCCAATCCAAATGCGTTTTAATGAATTAATTTCAGGTGTACGCAGTGATGTAGCTGTGAAGGTATTTGGCGATGATATGAATACCTTGAGAGAGATTGCTGAATCAATTAGTACGCAACTCAAAGAAGTCCCAGGAGCAGCAGATGTGAAGGTAGAGCAGGTGAGCGGCCTGCCTCTACTCACTATTGAAATAAATCGAGATACTCTCGCTCGTTATGGTTTGCAAGCGGGTACAGTTCAAGACGCCATTGTTATTGCAACAGGAGGCAAGAAAGGGGGAGAGCTTTTTGAAGGAGATAAACGATTTGATTTAATTGTGCGTTTGCCGGAGTCTTTGCGTTTAAGTCCTGATGTGTTAAGAAAAATTTTTGTTCCCTTACCGCCGGCAAAGGATGGAGAGCTCCATTTCATTCCATTGAGTGAAGTAGCTAAAACAATACGCAGCGAAAGTCCGAATCAAATTAGTCGTGAAAGTGGAAAGCGTCGTGTGGTGGTATCTGCAAATGTCAGGAGTCGAGACTTAAGTTCGTTTGTTAATGAAGCCAAAGAACGCATTGAACAAAATGTTAAATTACCCAGTGGCTATTGGATTACTTGGGGAGGTCAGTTTGAACAATTGCAATCAGCATCTCAACGCTTACAAATTGTGGTGCCCGTTACCTTATTAGGCATTTTTTTATTACTCTTTATGAGTCTGGGTAATATCCGTGACGCACTTTTGGTTTTTTCAGGTATTCCTCTTGCGCTCACTGGCGGTGTATTTGCTTTGTACCTTCGAGGTATTCCTTTGTCCATTTCTGCAGGGGTGGGGTTTATTGCTTTATCCGGGGCGGCGGTTTTAAATGGTCTGGTGATGATTACTTTTATCAATAAGTTATACGAGCAGAAAAAATTCTATTTAAAAGATGCGGTATTACAAGGATCCTTGGCACGGCTAAGACCCGTGCTGATGACCGCACTGGTTGCTTCTTTGGGGTTTGTGCCTATGGCGTTGGCAACGGGCACTGGTTCTGAGGTACAAAGACCTTTAGCAACGGTAGTCATTGGTGGAATAATTTCTTCTACTTTTTTAACGTTACTGGTTTTACCTGGTTTGTACTATATATTTCATCAACAACGCAAAAAAAGAACACCAAATCCAACTTTGTAACTTTTAATATGTTCCAGATGTTGCACTATCGAAACCCGCTTGTCCGAGAGGATGTGTTCAGGTGAGACATGTCATTTCTTACTATTTTCTCTTTTTTCAAGCGATGCGTTCATTTGACAAAGTTGCTTTGTATGTACCAAAATTTATAGATACCCATAGAGTTATGGAGGTGAATCATGAGCAAAGTAACTCAATTCAAGAAAGGATCTCCTTCTAAAGGATCTTCCATTCAAATTAATCATACGCAAAATCCTTTTTTAAGTCTGCAAAATGAAGTAGATAGATTATTTAGAGACTTTAATGAGTTTTTACCTACATCTAAATTCAATTTGGGACAATTTGAAAAGTTGGATCTTTCTCCTTCAATGGATGTTGTTGAGGACAAAGAGCATTTTTGTGTTCAGTTAGAAATGCCTGGCATGGATGAAAAAGACGTTAAAGTGTCTATCGCGGACAATGTACTCACCATCAGCGGTGAAAAGTCCAGTGCGAGAAAAAATGAAGGTAAGAAATTTATTTCCCGAGAAATTAGTTATGGAAAATATGAACGCTCCATTTCTTTACCTGCAACCGTTGACCTATCTAAAGCAAAAGCAACGTTTAAAAAAGGAATGCTTTGGGTTGATTTACCTAAAAAAATAGCGTCCAAAGCAGGCGTGCGATCAATAAAAGTTGAACAAGCCAAATAGATCTAAATAGCCTCATAGCTAAAACTATGAGGCGTTTTCTCAGTGCTAAATCATTCATGCACTTATCCAGAAAATACGAACTAAAACGTACAAAATGGTCATGCCTAAAATAGGGATAACAAGAAAGGCGAGAAAGTTATAAAACCCTATTCTATTTTCTGGTGAAGCATTGTAAAACGCTTTAAATTTTTTCCACAAGGACATTAGAAACGGTCTCCAATTTTTGCTTATCCATCATTGAATAAGATTATAGATTCTAGAGAGGTCTAATGGTACTCTTTACACCAGTCGATTACAGGTTCGATTCGAAGTCAAGTATTGGGCTTACTCGTTATGAGGATGTAAAATGTTACTTTTTAGTGCTGCGTTATTTAAACATAAATTGAATTTTAAACCACTATCAGAACGCATGGAGTATTTATCGCTGGCTGCAACTTGGGCAGAAGGAGAATGGGGATATATTCGTAATAAAGGAGTGGAATTTCGTAAGGGCGTTCTCAATGACATGAAGGAGCATGTATATATAGGTCTATTGAATGATCAACCTGTCGGATTGTTTGCTTTATTTCCAAAAGAAATGGCTCCCGAATTTAATGAAAAAAAGTTTAAGGCACCTACTGTGAGTGAATTAATGTATGTGTATGTGGACAAACCTTATCGTGGATTGGGTTTTGGCAAACAAATCATTGAGCAGGCTAAGGAGATTGCGAAATCACAAAAAGCAGAATTTATCATGTTAGATACCTTAAAACCTTCATTAAATCGATTTTATGAAAATGCTGGGGCTGACGTTATTGCAGAGAATCAATTGTTTTCTCATCCTACAGATGTTTTAACAATAAAATTGTAGTAAGTAGGTTGGGTCATTTTGACCCAACAATTGAAACACGTTCATCATATTAAGTCAGTGGCATCGATGAATTGGACGTGTGAATGAGATTGTGACCGGGAGTTAAATTTGTTGGGTCAACGACCCAACCTACTCGATAGGCAATTACACGTTTTATAACGCAACGAGACGAGATTTAAAGTTTAAAAAGTCAATATCCCCGAGATCAGCATGAAATTTTGCACTTGCTTGCACCAAAGTATCTGTAATAACGGCGTCCATCATGTCGATAAGAGGCGTTTCTTTATAGCGTCTCATGGATTTAACGTGTTTTTCTAAATTCTGTCCAGCAACTGTTTGAGGATTAGTACGATTCAATTGAAACTGTCCTAGTCCGATTTCGCTGGTTACTTTATCCAGTGCCTGCTGATATGAAGCGGCCATACCGGATTTGATCGCTTGTACTACTGAGTCAACGGGAGTCCCTTGTTTCAGTAACTGAGCGCAAATGTTCGCCAATCGATTGATTTCATTGATATAGCCTTGTTGATTGCGTAACATTAATATTTTCATGGCTGAGGCAGCTGTGGAGCTGACTTGGGGAATATCTGCGGTTAGTTCCTCTTCAAATAAAGCATCTAAAGAAAATACAGGTTGATTGGTTACATCAATTTTTTTTTGCACAGTAGACTCCAAAAATAGAATTAAAAGGATAAATTGCTTGCAGAAGGGCAAAATAATTACGCATTATGTATCAATTTTGATCAAATGTAAAGACTTTTTCAAAATTACAGAGGAGAGAAACCAACTGAAATATGCTTCACTCCATGTGGTATAATAAGATCATTTTATTGTTTTTCCGAGCGAGTAGTTAAATTGATTCCCAATCGTATCGATCTTCGTTCTTATCATAGCGAAAGTTGCAGCCATACCCATGATTTTGCGCAATTGGTTTTACCTCTCGCAGGCTCCATGGAATTAGAGTCAGGTCTTTATTCGGGTGTTGTTGATAAACATGTAGGTGTATTTATTGCGCCTAATGAACGGCATTGTTTTGCAGGAAGTCAAAACAATCTTTTTTTAGTGATTGATGTGACTGTCCGAAATCATCTATTTGAAGATCGCAGATCGCATGCGTTTCATTTAACTGCGAGCGTTAAAAAACTGTTACATTTTACACATCATTATTTGGCAGCTAAAGAAGGAGATTTCTTTACTGATTCTTTAATTAATCAATTGCTTATTCATTTTGCCACAAAATCTTTTTCACCGGAGTTGGATGCAATAGCGATTAAGGCAAAAAACTGGATTGATTTGTATTTTGCGGATACTGTAGATGTAAGTAAAGTCGCACAACACTGTCATTTGAGCGTAAGTCAATTACAACGTCGGTTCAAACTCGCTTTGGGGTGTAGCATGGCTGAGTATTGGCGATTTAAAAAATTACACCAGGCAAAGCAACTGCTGTCTTTAAAAAATCTTTCTATTGAAGCCATAGCTTTTACAGTGGGTTATGAAAACTTGCCTGCATTTAGTCGACGATTCAGTAAAGTATTTGGTGAGTCGCCTTCTCAATGGAGAACAAAAGCGTTATCAGCAAATAAAATGCGTGAACCAGATAACTCATACTGATTTTAAAATTGATAAACTACGGATTCGTTTTTCGATTTAGAGAAGTGATTTATAATGAAAAAATCCAACGCTTATTTTCTGCAAGGCATGCTTTTTCTTATCCTGGCTCAAATTATGGTAGGCGTGAATATTGTTTTTTCCAAGTATTTGCTTTCCTCAATTCCCGTCCTGTTTCTATTAACGCTCCGGTTTACTTTGGCTGCACTCATTTTATTTCCCTTGCATTGGCTCACACCTGCCAAAAGCAAACCGGTTAGTTACTATTTTTCGCAACTAAAGCAAAAAGATTGGGTTTTTATTGGTGCTCAGGCAATCTCTGCAGGGGTATTGTTTAATTTCCTTATGTTATGGGGATTAAACTACACGGATGCCAATGTGGCAGGCATTATTACCAGTGTTTTACCTGCAATCATCGCGATGATGTCCTGGATTATTCTTGGTGAAAAAATTTCAGGTAAAAAAGCCATTTGTGTGGGTTTTGCCACACTGGGATTAATTGTTATCGCATACGATAGGCTCGGAGGCTCTCAAGTAAGTCATTCATTTTGGGGGGATGTGCTTGTTTTAATCTCTCTTTTACCCGAAGCAACGTATTATATTTTAAGTAAAATGCATAAAAATTCGCTTCCAGTATTTCTCATTTCTTCTTTGCTCAATGCAATTAATGCTATTTTATTAGTACTTAGTCTGAGCTTTAGTACCTGGAGCGGTTTAACTACTTCGTTTTTAGATTGGCTTATTTTGATCGTTTTAGGTTTGAGCTCGGGTCTTTTTTATGTTTTTTGGAATTTTGGATGTCAGAAAGTGGACGGTGTAATGGCTTCATTATCCACTGCCGTGATGCCATTAGCGACGGTGCTCATTGCCTGGGCGTTGCTTGGCGAGCGTTTAACGTTAGGGCAAAGCATAGGTATGGGGATGGTTATTCTTTCTATTGCTGTATATGCTAAGCGGTAGATGTCGTTAACTGAAATTTCATGTGAAAAATAGGACGGTAATGACTGCAGAAAAAAAATGGGAGCATTTCTCTCATGAATCAGATATCGGGGTGAGGGGATACGGACCGACTTTAGCTGAGGCTTTTGCAATGGGGGCTTTGGCTCTCACCAATGTGATTACCAATTCGCAATCAATCCAACCCAATAAGACGCTTCATATAACGTGTGAGGCACCAAATCAGGAGATTTTATTTGTCGATTGGTTAAATGCCATTATTTATAACATGGCAATCTATAATATGCTTTTTAGCACGTTTGAAGTCTCCATAAAGGAGCAGAAGTTAACTGCTATAATTGCAGGAGAGCACGTGAATATCAAACGGCATCAACCTGCAGTTGAGGTTAAAGGTGCTACGTTCACCGAATTAAAAGTTTATCAAAGCAATGGTATTTGGATAGCACAATGCGTGGTCGATGTATAGGATCTGTTTTCATTTCTACTCATGGAAACAGACCTTAATAACTGGAGTGAAGGCAGAAAACCAATGGACTTAAATCGATTAGAAAAAATGAGTGACTTTGAATGGCAAATCCCCAAACACGGGAAAATGCGTGTACCCGGGATTATCTTTGCTTCAGAGGAATTAATACTCAATATGGATATGAAAGTCTATGAGCAAGTCACTAATGTGGCCACTTTGCCCGGTATAGTGCACGGCTCGTTTGCCATGCCTGATGCGCATTGGGGATATGGGTTTCCTATTGGAGGTGTTGCGGCATTCGATCCTGATAATGAAGGAGTTGTCTCAGCTGGTGGCGTTGGTTTTGATATTTCATGTGGGGTAAGACTTTTATCCACAGGGCTTAAACGTGAAGAATTTGAACCTTATAAGGAACAACTTGCAGATGCTCTGTTTGCACACATTCCAGCAGGTGTTGGCAGCAAAAGTCGTATTAACCTCACTATGAAGCAAATGGATGATATGCTGCGCGGAGGCGCTGTTTGGGCTGTAAAACAAGGATATGGTGAGCGGGACGATTTAGAGCGAATTGAAGATAATGGTCGTGTAGAAGGCGCGTTACCCGAGCATGTTTCAGAACATGCAAAAAAACGACAAAAAAATGAAATGGGTACTTTAGGCTCAGGTAATCATTATTTAGAGATTCAAGAAGTACGCCAGATTTATTGTGAAAAAACCGCTGCCGCATTTGGTTTAGCAAAAGGCGATGTCGTTGTAAGTATCCATTGTGGTTCGCGTGGTCTAGGCCATCAAATAGGAACTGATTTTTTGCGCTCCATGTTAATTTATGCTCAGGAGCATAGTATCCAACTGGTTGATCGCGAATTAGCGTGCGCGCCTATTCGTTCACCAATGGGCGAAAGCTATTTAGGTGCTATGCGCTCAGGGATAAATTGTGCCCTGGCAAATCGTGAAATTATTACCCATTTTATGCGTGAAGTTTTTCAGAATGAAATGCCAGGAACCCAAATAAAACTTATTTATGATGTATCCCATAATACCTGTAAAGAAGAAACGCATCAGGTAGATGGTAAGACCATGCGTTTATTTGTTCATCGTAAAGGGGCAACACGAGCTTTTGGACCAGGTCATCCTCAATTAACAAAAGACTTCAGACAAGTAGGTCAACCTGTGATCATTGGCGGCAGTATGGGAACTGCGTCTTATATTCTGGTAGGTACCGCGAGTGCTGAAAATAAATCATTTGGTTCTGCTTGTCACGGCGCAGGACGTGCGATGAGTCGACATCAAGCAACCAAAAAATGGCGTGGTAGTGAAATCATTAAACAACTGGCGCAACAAGGGATTTTCATTCGCAGCAGTTCCTATCGTGGTGTAGCAGAAGAAGCCCCCGAGGCCTATAAGAATGTCGATTTCGTTGTGGATGCCGCGCAAGCATCCGGTTTAACCCAAAAAGTTGCCAGACTTGCGCCCCTTGTTTGTATTAAAGGATAGGGTTTGCTTACAATTCTACTTTCTTGGCCAAAATGCCGCGATTTATGCCTGAGAGTTCCTCACAAAATTTAACCAGGTAGCATGTCATTTGTTGGCTGTCATCCCTGCGTAGGCACACTACTGTCCGGTAAAAGCAAAAAGAATAGTTGCACGTCCTTGATAAAACACCAAGAATGGCATCCTAAATCCCTATTTAGATCAAAGATGTACTGTGAAAGA
>NZ_LNXS01000025.1 GCF_001467525.1 Legionella anisa | reverse complement strand
TATGTAATGTAATTTTGAGGATTAGTCTTGATATTATTGGGTCTTTTTGAACTACTTTACATAATCACCTACTTTCCACAATAAATTTTAGTAATACTCAATCTCGAATGCCCAAGCTCCTGGCTGATCAATTCTCTTGCGGTTTTATCCCAATATTTTTCAAGAGAATTAAGCTCCTTGTAAGCTTTACCCCCTTGTATTGGACATATAAGACCTCTACCAGTTTTGTCATAGGACTTTGTTATCTTGTGATATCTTCGCTGGGCATAGGCATGACGAAGCCCATGGCACTTACTTAACCCCATTTTTTCTATGACTTCATGATACTGAGCTAAGTGGTTTTTGTAGGTCTTATCTTTGGGGATGAGGGATTGTCCAAGTGGAACTTGCTTTATGGCATTAATCAACCACTGTCGTTGTTGCTCATTGGTTAATTTTATGTCTCGACCTATTCCACCTTTTGTCCAGCTTGGTTTGATAACCAATTTATTTCCTTGCCAAGCGTCACTCAGCACAATCTTCATAGATTCTTCACGCCGTAGACCAAAAAGAAATTGAGCGTCGAGGGATAAGCGGATCATAGGATCTGGGCATTTGGAAAAATCGACATTAATTATTGCTTTATTATATTGTTGAATATAATTTCGTTTACTTATTTGGTAGCTATCATTGTCTGATTTAACGAGTTCAGGTTTGTTCAGTGCTGATGCCACTTTACGCAATTTAGCCATGTAGTTTTTAATGGTTGCAGGGTTTTTATTCTGTTTTTTCCAGTGTTCAACCAAGATATGTATATGTTTTGGTTTTAATCCTTTGATATGTGTGACCATGTAGCCAAGCTCGTGTAAGTCCTTCACACAGCGATTCAGCATGTGTTTCATATCTGCTCGACTGGCGTGGGAGTAGTTTTGGATTTTCTTAATACATTCATTGATTGAATACTGGGCATTTTTAAGTTTGGACTTAGTCATTAAGATATCTCCATAATGAGTCACGAGATTTGATACCCATTTCACTCCGAATGACCCAATAGGCTTGATACTTGCCTAAGATAGGTAAAAGATATTGATACATCTGTTTTGCATAGAGGTAGCGGTATGCTTTATTAATCGGTAAAACATGTTTTTTTAAAGCCTTTCTCCATGCAATTCTTGTGTACTCATAATCATTAAATTCAGCAATTGATTTGCCATCAGTCATTTCTTTCATGTCTTCTAGGATGGTTTTTTGTCTTTCAAATCTGATTGGAATAGTTCTGTCTAAGGAATTAAAGGCGATATTTCTAGTTATCCAAATGCTGTCCGATTGAATATTAATTTCGGGTTTTATATAAATAGCTTCTTGATAAGTTAGGCCAAATTCAGTTTGAAGTGCCATGATGAGTCGTGGATAGGAATTATCCCACGACTGCCAATGGTCAGGCTGGATTTGGAGTTTTCTTTTACGTTTCCTAGTTTTGTTAAGTTGTAGGAATTGATTGTCTATATTCGGAATAGTGCAATCTATGCTGGTTAGATAATGCCTAACTATGGTCATGTGATTCATAATCGTACTAGTTCGTATTTTACTTTTCTTCCAATGAACAACTAGTTGATGAATATGATGCGATTGAATGCCTTTCCAGGAAGATGGAATATCTCCAATGGTATAGAGGTCATCAATCATTTTACGAATGACATAGGCGCGTTGTTTTTTGACTTTGTGGCTACCTTGATTACCGAGTTTCAAAAATTGATTAGCAGTTTGTCTTAAGCTGTATTTTCTCATCATCCCTTCCGATATGAATTTATTTGCCCTGTCTTTGGTTTAGTGTTGGTCGAGCGGCTCACTCAAAGATGAAACCTGGTCAAAGCCATAAAGCTCGAGGTGGGGGGCAAATCAATCGTTATAAGGCAAACGATCTCGCCGATTTACAATAGTTTTGGGTGGTTATTTTCTCCTTGTTTTAATGATTAACAAAAATGGCAAGACGATGGGCCTTGTCATTCAAGTCCATGGTCAAATTTGAAACAAACTGACTTAAACTCCCGAGGGAGTTGCTCTGTCGGATGACAGAGATTCCTAGATGGGTTTCCCGACTGAACGTCCAGCCACGAGGTTAGGGAATGAAGTGGCTTAGCATAAGACGTCGGTTGACGTTTCGCCGGAATTTCACCAGCTCATCAGTCATGCTTGATTCCAAATTAGCAAAGCGGTGCTTGCTTCGCAAGGGATTTGGGAAAGAATTTTGTCCAATCCCGATCGGCGGGATCGGACAAAATGCTGAAATGTGTTGATTTTACGCGGTAAAATCAAGGTGATTTTTCTGCGTCACTGCTGGGAAATTGCAGTGACGCAGGGGGCATCAGTTTAAATGACTCTCACGTGGATTATATTGGCGAGCCAGTCATCCTCCTTCCAAATGTTATGATCCTCATGAGAAAAGAAAGATATATTTTTCCCTTTGAAATGATTTTCTATTCTATTTTTGCCACTACCATTGCCAGATATTCCTATATAAATTTTATCTATATTTTTATTACAACAAATAATCTCCCATATATGGGCATCGTTATCATCAATAGAACAACCGTATATAATTAGATCGCCTTTGATTTTTTTTAAAGATTCTAACGCTTGTTTTAAATAAGAAGTTTTTTCTATAATGTCTCTCTTTTCCTTTGTTGTGCCGCCTAGTACAAAAAGGTCATAAAAATTATCATGGCTGCAAATGATTTCTCTTTTTTTAATAAGATTATAGGATTGTACCTTTGCTATTTTTTTTACAATTAGGGACTTATCGTCATTTTTAGAGTGGCTAAATAGATGCATTGAACCATGTAAATAAATCAAGCTCCATATCTTGGAGCTTTCATTAAATGGATATAATTTACAATCGCCTACGCTGCAATTTTCATTTTTTTTAGGGTAAAAGCAGTCATTAAATAAGGTATAATTATTTTTCTTATTACCAAACAAGTTTAATTCATTCATCAAATAGTATAGTTTGAGATCAAAGTTCGTTGTGTAAATGCAATCAAAATCCATTAAATTTTTCTTAAAAGAATCAAATATATTTTGATCAGAAAGTGCACGCCTAAAAGTTAGCCTTCTATGATTTTCCCCCAGTATCTTAATAAACTCATTCTTTGTCTCTTCTTTTTCTTTTTCAGAAAGGGAGCCTTTAGCACCATCAAACTCATACCTTAAGAATTCTTCTAAATCATTACCATTACCGTTGAGGTATATTTTAAATTTTGACTTAAGCTTGGACATGTAATTTGTTTTTTTAAACATGTCAGGTAATATTTCACTATATGAAAAACTTGATCGAAGAAACTTGTTGTTATCTGGATAGAAGTCATTAAAGGCGTAATTTATACCGCACCCCACCAGTAGGGTAGGCTTAATATCTTTCATTGAAATTATCTTCTGTTGAATTTAATTTTAATATGCATCTCTTGATACCCTTTTTTAAGATTAGGTTAACAGGCAGGAATTTTCAAAAAATACAATATGAAATGACATGCAACCCTATAGGTTTGATGATAGAGGTAATGGTATTCGTAGCTTATAGACCTCCCCTCCATTCACCAAAACAAATGCCTGCCCCTTAGGCAAAGAAACAATATCATCAACCCCAATCATAGGAACAGAAGCAGTCTGAACTCTATCCTCATTAGTCGTATTAAAATACACCCCATCATCACCATGAGGTGTATCATTAACCATTGAAACTTGGGTATGTCCAACTATTCCTACTTGAGGAAGAACTTTAACCAACATATTAGCAGTTTCTTCATTTTTAACCCGTAACATAATAAGAGTATTAAAATTACCTTCAGATACTTCTGCCTTAGCTTTTGACCCAAGAGCTACTTCCATATCCTGAATTGTCTGAGCATAAGCAGTAACCTGAAACCCAGCTCCACCCGCTTTATTGAGAATTTTCACAAACGAATCCTGGATAATTTCAGAAAGCTCATCACAATGAAGATTCAAGGTATATCGGGCATTAGGTTCCTTGTAGATTTTACCGGCTGTGGATACTAGATCTGATAAGAAGGCTTTACCCACTGCCTGAGCGATATTGGGATTAGTTAGACTATCCAAGCCAATATAGAGTACTTTCTTATTTTTAATGACATCCATCAGTTCAATATCTCCTTGTTCAGCTTTGGATGAGAGAATCTTGGAAGCATTACTTTTATTAATTTCCGATAATACCGGACCAACACTGGCTGTTATTTTGTCATAATAGTGTTTATCCATAATGGCTGCATCGTAGAGGTCTATTAAGATTTGGTCGTGTAGTGCTTCTGCATTGTTATTTTTTATGGTTTTGTTGATGTGTTCTTTCACATATTGAATAACGTGTCCTTTCGGCAAGGCTGCGTAAAAAATATTTTTAAATTTTATCATTTAGGGGTTGACAGTGTTTTAGGCCATTTTTTCA
>NZ_LNXS01000024.1 GCF_001467525.1 Legionella anisa | reverse complement strand
CTTTAATCTCCAATTTGATCGCGAAATCAATTAGTTAGTCTAGACTAACTTGATTAAAGTGCCCCCTTTTTTGGGGTAGAGCCCTTTTTTGATTGTTCTTGATGAACTCTTAAAGCCTTTCAAAAATTGTTCTCGTATTAAACCCAAACAATCGCTCATGCATTCTATAGGCATACTCATCCGTCATATTGGCCAAATAATCACATACAATTCGATAAGCTGAGGTTTCATCCTCTGCTTGATTAAATAAAACTCTATTTTTATTATCTAGTAAACTAGCAGGATTGGAGCTAATCGCATCAAAGAGTCTAAGTACAACCGTTTGACCTCCATATTCAAAAGTACGGGCTTCCTGGGAATCAATGACATTATTAAAGATGCATTGCTTTAAATAATTTAGAAGGGCATTTGCTTCGGGAGAGAGAGCTAGATTGTATTTGAGCAATTTATTCTCAAATTTTTCGTTGGTTATTATAATTTGCGTCGAAGTAATAAAATAATTAACCATTTCCCCTATAGTTTGTTTTCTTGAATAAAGATCTGAAGAAAATAGCGAATCAATGATCTGATTTTGCCGATCAGTTAATAGGGTATTGTTTAACAATTGTCTCAATTCAGATGTATCGAGATGAGAAGGATTGATAAGACGTAAATGGATAGCGTCTTCAAGATCATGTACACCATATGCAATATCATCCGCAATATCCATGATGGAGCAATCAAAACTATGATAGGCTGATTTTCCTGATTTTGTATTATGCGGCATTTGTGACAGCGATTGAAATAATTCTTTGTCACTATCGGAAAAAGGTGAGAGCAACCAATCAATCTCAGGCTGTTCGCAATCAAAATAAGCTTTAGGAGGCAGCCAATCATTAATTTTGATGGTTTTATGGATGGATTCATGCACTGGGGGTTGTTTGGGTGCTGCAACAGTGGAACGTTTCACCGGATATTTTAAAATACCGAGCAGCGCACGTCGGGTTAAATCAAGGCCGTAGGTTCCATAGCTGCTTTCGACTTTGGTTAGCAATCGCAGAGTTTGTCCATTTGCTTCAAACCCTCCATAATTGCGCATCATATAATTTAGAGCGACTTCGCCACCATGGCCAAAAGGAGGGTGGCCAATGTCGTGTAATAAACAAATAACAGAAATTAGATCATCATTGGGTAATAAACCAGCGAGTCCAATATATTTTTCTTGGCTCATTAAAAGATTGTGTACAATACTGCGTCCTATCGAATCAACTTCCAGAGAGTGTGTAAGACGAGTGCGATGAAAATCTCCTTCGTCAGTTCCTAAAATTTGTGTTTTTCTTTGCAGTCGTCTGAACGCTGGACAATGAATTACTCGTGTGCGGTCTCGTTCATAAGGATCTCGATGATCCTGATTTCCTCTTTGATTTGTTTGCCCAGAGCGTCGATGTGTCCACATAAGTTTTGTAATATAAAATAAAAAACAATTACTGTAAGGCATAATGTGCTCGTTAACAACACAATTTCCTAAAGTTTTTCTTAAATTTGTAGATATAGCAGACAAGGAGTAAACAATAAGAATTATAAATAGGGGATAACCATGAATAAGAAAATAAATTTAGCACTCTTAGCAATGTGTGCTTTCACAATGTCTTCTTGTACCAGAGAAAGTGACTACATGTCGTATCCAGCATACACATATAATGACAACATAGCCCCTTATGCTATGAATAGTTATAATATGGTTAATTATGACTATAGATACCAACAAAAGCAGGAAGTTAGGGTGCCTAATTCATATTATGTTGGCGAATTGCATTCTCCAACTTCTTTTAAAGATAGAGATCAGAGTTGGGTAAATAGTCAAAACCCGCAAGGCTATACTATTGAACTGGTAGAAGGTGATAAGGCATCTCAAGTAGCGCAAGTTCTTTATAAAGCGCCCAAAAATGATCGAATCGCTCAGGTAAAATATGATCGAGATGGTAAAACGCATTATAAGGGGGTATATGGAACCTACAGCACAGCAGAAGAAGCACAAAAAGCATTAAATGCATTACCGTCCGAAATTAAAAATAGTGCTTCGGTGATTAATTGGAGCAGTGTGCAACAATAGAGCAATGAGTTCCCGGGTTTAGACTCCGGGAACTTATGGTATTAAGGCGTCACTACAATTTTGCCGATTTGTTCATTTGATTCCATGTATTTATGTGCGTCTACTATTTGTCCCAAGGAGAACGTTCGGGCAATTTGCGGCTTAAATAAGTTGTTTTGTAACTTCTCAAAAATATATTTTTCACCTTTTGCACGAACTTCTGGTTGAGTAGAAATTTCAAAGAGCGTATAACCACGTACAGAAATTCCTTTTTTTAAGGCAGTGAAAAGAGGGAACGGAGTGATTGGCTCCATAGATAAATTCCCGTAAACAAAAAGTATTCCGCCTGGGGCAAGAGTTTCTGCAAGAGTTTCAACGCCTTTACCCGCAATTGGATCGAAAACAATGTTTACTCCCTTACCTTTGGTTATTTCATTGACTCGGGCAGGAAGATTTTCTTCATTTGTTATAATCACATGGTCTGCTCCTAAAGAGAGTAACTCAGCTTTTTTCTTAGAGGTTCGTGTAGTGACAATGCTAGTTGCTCCTTGAGCACGCGCTATTTGAATGGAGGCAAGTCCTACACTACTGCTTGCAGCGGTAATTAAAACAAAGTCATTTTTAGCGAGTTTTCCATAGTGAATCAGGGCGCCATAAGCGGTCAAATATTGCATCCAAATAGAAGTTCCTTCAACATAAGAAAACCTCTCGGGATATTCTGCGAGTGCGTATGCGGGGACTATTGCAACTTCACCGTATACCCCATATTTACCAAGATCAAAGCAAGGTACTGTGCTGAATGTCTTGCCAATCATTTTTTTGTCTACATCCGGACCAACCGCCTCTACTACTCCAGAGGCTTCGTAGCCAATTTTTGATGGGAAATGTGGCTCCACCAAATAGGCTCCAGAACGAAACATAACTTCTGCTCGATTTAAACCAATTGCGTGAACACGTAAGCGAACTTCTCCTTTTCCAGGTTCGGGCAATGACATTTCTTCAAGTTTTAATACTTCTGGACCCCCAGTTTGATGAAAACGAACGATTTTAACCGATGAGTTTGACATGAAATTTCCTTATTTTTTATGAAATATTTACTTAAGACTACGTAGTTTCCGAAGCGGAGCTAATTAGAATCATTAATCGAGTTATCCCTGAGGTTTTCGAGCGTTCTGCTTCAAATTGTTTCACCGTGATCGCATAGTGTTGATTTATTTTCTCCAGCCAAGTAATAAATAGGTTAAAAGCAACCGCATCAAAAGTAAGCTGAATATCTCCTGATCCGGTTTGTTGTAACTGATAAGGAAATTTTAGTGTCTGATCATTTTTTAGGTGCGTTGCCAGTGTTGTCAAAAGCTGACTATTATCCACTGTTTTCTTTTTAGTTTGCTTCATGCGACTTTGTTGTCTTATTTTTTGCATCCAATCCAGCGTAGCCGTTTTCTCTACTAGCTGCGTTGATTTTTGGGTGACTCGTTGACTCAATGGGCTATATAAAAACAAATAATAAATATAAAGAAAAAGACACAACACAGTTCCAATTAACATCCACTTTTCTCTTTCATTAAGCGTGCTTAAATATGCTTTCACATTAACTCCAAAGTAGCAACAACGTGTTGTTCACGAGTCGATGCCTGAGTTTGTTTTACCTTGAGTTGCAGTTTTTTTAATTCGTTTTCCAACTCTTCTAAACTGGCAAAATCTGGACTAATTATCGTCACAGATAAGGTTTTGTTTTGATAGCGTAATTGCTCTAGAGTATTGTGTTCGCTTTTCATTACTTTGGCAAATTGATTCAGTAAAAACCAAAAGCGATTTTGCTCTTCTGTATTATTACTTTTTAATAGTTGTGTAATACGAAATTTAGGACTAATAATTTGTTTTGCATCAGGAAAAAACTCATGATAAATCACCGCAATTTGATCATCAATTTTTTGAGTTTGCTTATTTAATAAATGCAATTTGATTCCATTCACTACAAGTAGAGAAATGAGCCAAAAGCAAAAAAGGGCGCCGACAAGTTGGTATCCCTTTTTAATTAAATCTGCTTTATTTCCATGTTGCATTTCTCCTTGGCAGAGATTCATTAACTTAGATTTAAGTATTCTTTGAGCAATCCAGGTATGTGATGTTTCCTGACTTTTGGGTAATGATGGATCAATTTGGATTGCGCTGTCTGTAAAAAGTAAGGGTTGATATTGCGGATGGTTTTTTAGATAAATGTCTGCTAATTCTCCGGAAAGTGCTCCTTTAAAATCATCCGAATTGATGATTAAAGTCGTTTCACTAATACATAACTCTTGTGGTTGTAAGGCAAACCAATCTACAGTAATTGCAGAAAATTCGATTTTTTGTTCATTAAGCAATTGCATCAGATATCGAATTCGCTGTTTGCCTATAATAGTTACGAGGTATTGATTGTTTTGATACAGTGCTTTATCAAAAGCAAAATGAAGCTCGTCTACAGGCTGCGCCAATTTCTCTTCTAAAGCATAAGGAATTGCAGCTCTTGCTTTTCTTTCTGGAAGCCATGAGAGCTCTAGATTAAGAAGACTGACTTGTTCGCATGTTTCAATAATTAAGGTTTTACATTCAGTTTGTAATGATTTAATTTCGTCAAAAGTACGTTGTGCGGGTGGAGCAATTAGTGCTCCATCCGCATTTATTTTAAGGCAAAAACATCCTGTTTCATCAAGATGTTTTGCAAAAAGGAAAAAGGTATCCATTCCTAAGCATAAGCTCTATGTTTTTTTATATTCATTGCAGTCCATTGTTGTTTCAATTGTTGTGCCAGCAGATAAACTACAAGCGCGTATTGGGGGCTGGAATTGTAACGGGTTATTACAAAAAAATTAGAATAAGCTATCCAATATTCATTTCCTTTAGCAGTTACCAGCTCAATCAATGCGGCACGTGAAGGATGGTTTTGTGCTGCAGTTACAGGCTTAATTCCATATGCAATTAATTGTGAATAGTAATAATTTGCTCTTTTAGGATTGACTTGAATGCGCTTGTAGTGTGTCCCTATGAGTTTGGCATGCTGGGCAACTCCATCATTGGGCTTCCAACCATGATGGTAGAAATAATTCGCAATACTTCCTATAGAGTCAGCATTGTTCGACACGAGATCACGTTTGCCTGTATTATTAAAATCAACAGCAAAATTACGGTAACTGCTTGGCATGAATTGTGGTTGACCAATAGCGCCAGCATAAGAACCTTTGTATTGAGTTGCAGGTACTCCATGTTCGCGACAAAGAAGCAGGTATTCTTTTAATTCTTTAGTGAAATAAGGCGCACGTTTGGGATAGTTGAAGGCCAACGTCGCTAAAGCATCAAGAACTCGATGTTCTCCTTGTCGTTCTCCATATAAAGTCTCTACACCGAGAATCGCAATAATAATTTCTGGGGGAACACCATATTTTTTTTGTGCTTTTTCTAATGCCGCTCTGTTAGCAACCCAATAATCCAATCCACCTTTTACGCGCATGGGGGTCAGAAACAAATCTCTGTAAACATCCCAATTTTTCTTTTCATAGGGTTTTTCCATGGATTCGATGATATCGGGCTGAATAACTACTTGATTCATTATTGCCGTAAGCTCTTTAGTATTAAAATGATACTCTTTAACCATCTTTTTGATAAAAAGTTGTACATCTTTTCTTTGGGTAAATGAAGTATTCGAATAAGTTGAGAATGAAAGAAGCAGCAGTATTATTGCAATAAACCCCAAACATGGTAGTCGTCGCATAGCCCCTCCTGATAAGATAAACTGAAACGATAAATTTTATTAAAAATGCAGAGTATTAGCAAATACTTTAAGGCTACGCATATTTACGCTAAAATGCGCTATTTGCAAAAAGGTTATTTCAGTTGAGTGATTTAAAGCGAATTCGTAATTTTTCAATTATTGCCCATATCGATCATGGTAAATCAACCTTGGCAGATCGATTTATCCAAATTTGTGGTGGTTTAACTGAGCGTGAAATGAGTGCTCAAGTACTTGATTCTATGGATATAGAACGAGAGCGGGGGATCACGATTAAAGCCCAGTGTGTTTCATTAAATTACACAGCAAAAGATGGTAAAACCTATCTCTTGAATTTTATTGATACACCAGGACATGTGGATTTCAGCTATGAAGTATCCCGTTCTCTAGCGGCTTGTGAGGGTGCAATTCTAGTCGTTGATGCTGCCCAAGGTGTGGAAGCGCAAACGGTAGCTGTTTGTTACACTGCCATAGATCAATCATTATCTGTTTTGCCGGTACTCAACAAAATCGATTTACCACAAGCTGAACCTGAGCGTGTTATCTCAGAAATTGAGGATATTATTGGTCTTGATGCACATGATGCAATAAGAACCAGTGCCAAAAGCGGCTTGGGTGTAGAAGATGTGCTTGAAGCTTTAGTGGCTCATATTCCACCGCCAGAAGGTAATGTCAATGGACCTTTGCAAGCATTGATTATTGATTCATGGTTTGATAGTTACCTTGGTGTGGTTTCATTAGTGCGTATTGTAAATGGCTCGATACGTAAAGGCGACAAAATGAGGGTAATGTCTACCGGCCGTTCTTATGAAGTCGATCAGGTAGGCATATTTACTCCCAAGCGTACTAAGCTGGATGTATTAAATGCTGGCGAAGTAGGTTATTTAGTAGCAGGAATTAAAGAAATTCAAGGTGCTCCAGTAGGTGATACACTCACTCTGGAGAAAAATTCTGCAGATAAGCCACTTCCTGGATTTCAGCGTGTAAAACCACAAGTTTATGCCGGTTTATTTCCTGTTAGTGCGGATGATTTTGAGGCATTCCGTGAAGCTCTAGCTAAATTAAGTCTGAATGATGCCTCATTATTTTATGAACCTGAATCTTCCGAAGCGTTAGGTTTTGGTTTCCGATGTGGTTTCTTGGGAATGTTGCACATGGAAATCGTACAGGAACGTTTAGAGAGGGAGTACAATCTAGATTTAATATCCACTGCACCAACTGTAGTTTATCAAATCTTGACCCAAAAAGGTGAGACATTGTTGATTGATAACCCATCACTTCTACCGCCGCTCCCACAAATTAAAGAAATGTACGAACCGATTGTGAGGGCGAATATACTGGTGCCTCAAGATTTCCTTGGATCAATTATTAGTTTGTGTATTGAACGACGTGGTGTTCAGGTTAATATGACTTACAGTGGTCGCCAGGTTTCTGTAACCTATGATATCCCGATGAGCGAAGTGGTTTCTGACTTTTTTGACCGCTTAAAATCTGTGAGTCGTGGTTACGCTTCATTGGATTATAATTTTTTACGTTTTCAAGAAGCAGATTTGGTAAAAATGGATATTTTGATTAATAGCGAACGAGTGGATGCGCTTTCAGTTATTGTTCATCGCTCTTCATCACACAGTCGTGGAAAACTAATTGCTGAAAAAATGCGTGATTTGATTCCACGGCAGATGTTTGATGTAGCAATTCAAGCGGCCTTAGGCAGTCATATTATTGCCAGACAAACAGTAAAGGCTTTACGTAAAAATGTTACTGCAAAATGCTATGGTGGCGATGTGACTCGAAAACGAAAATTATTAGAAAAGCAAAAAGCAGGGAAGAAACGCATGAAGCAGGTGGGGCATGTGGAGATACCCCAAGAGGCTTTTATGGCTGTCTTTCAAACAGATAAAAAGAAATAGGGTCTGCTTCCATTTCTACTATCTTGGCCAAACTGTCTTGATTTTCTGCGTTCCGATGCTCACATACTTCGTGTATGCTGCGCTTCGGTACTCGAAAATCAAGACATTTTGACTCAAGCTAGCGAAATGGAAACAGACCCTGGTAGAAGGGTGGTATATTAATGCCCTCATTATAAAATTAAGTTTGATTAGGATATAAATTTATGAATTTTGCTTTAATATTGGTTGTCCTGTCTTTTGTCAGCGGTTTTATCTATCTTTTAGATGTCATATTCTGGGCAAAAAAGCGCACTGAGGATCAAAAGCCCAATCGAATTATTGAATATTCACGATCTTTTTTTCCTGTGTTTTTCATTGTCCTAATTTTACGTTCATTCCTCATTGAACCCTTTCGCATTCCTTCAGGCTCATTGGAACCGACATTGCTTGTCGGTGATTTCGTGGCGGTAAACAAATATATTTATGGTTTAAGACTTCCTGTTTGGGAAAAGAAAGTTGTTTCAATTTCTGATCCTAAAACAGGAGAGGTTGCTGTATTTCGATGGCCGCCCGACCCTTCCTACGATTACATTAAAAGGGTAATAGGAGTTCCTGGAGATAAAGTTAGTTATCACAATAAGGTATTAACAATTAATGGAAAGGAAGCAAAGCAGACTTTTCTTGAGTACACTATTGATGAAAGTTCTGGAAAAGCTGTAGCTAAATATAAAGAAGATTTAAATGGAACAGTGCATAATATTTTCGTGCGAACTGATGTTCCTGCTGTGGACTTTGATATTGTAGTGCCTGAAGGAAATTATTTTATGATGGGCGATAATCGAGATGATAGTGCTGACAGCAGATTTTGGGGTTTTGTACCTGAGTCCTATTTACGAGGAAAAGCATTTTTGGTTTGGATGAGTTGGAATGGTAAGACTGATAACGTTCGTTGGTCTAGAATAGGAAAATCGATTTCGTAAATATGGATGTTTTTATATTTATTAATTTCAAATGCTTACTTTAGAACAGAAAAAGGAATAATGAATGCACAAGCAAAAGGGAATGACTTTTATAGGGATGTTATTTACAGTTGTTGTGATTGTTATGGCGGCAACGATAGTAATGCGTGTTGTTCCAGTTTATTTGCAGTATTACTCCATTATTAAGTCGATAAAAGGATTAAATGAGGTATCTCCATCTTCGTTAGCTGGCGACCCCATGGCTGATGTTAATGTTCTAAAGAGTACTTTAGATAAACATCTGAATATTAATGGAATAGAAAGTTTAAAGGAAAATCAGTTGATGATTGAACCCATAGGTGTCAATAAATTTAGAGTGAAATTGAAATATCAAGTGATTAAGCCGTTGGTACACAATATAAGCTTATTATTTGATTTTAATCATACTGAAGAGGTTGTAACAGGCAGTGAAAGTTGATTTAGCAAGGTTATGCAGACGATTAAATTATCAATTCAATAATATTGCTTATCTCAAGCAAGCTTTAACGCATTGTAGTGTAGGTAGTGAAAACTATGAGCGTTTCGAGTTTCTTGGAGATTCAATTTTAAGTTTTATAATTGCCAATGAACTGTTTCATCGATTTCCTATGCAAAGTGAAGGCCAATTAAGCCGCTTGCGTTCATTTTTGGTTCGAGGTGAGATGTTGGTCGAGTTGGCTAAAGAAATTGATCTGGGGGATTTTCTTTTTTTAGGGCAGGGAGAACTGAAAAGTGGCGGTTTTCGTCGCGCCTCAATCCTTTCAGATGCTATGGAGGCTGTTTTTGCAGCAATTTTCCTTGATGGAGGAATAGAGCCTGCAAAAAAAGTCATTCTGGGATTATATCGTTCCAGACTTGAAGATTCTAATTTAAACGATTGCTTAAAAGATTCTAAAACTCAACTGCAGGAGTATTTGCAAGCCGAAAAAATGGCGCTTCCAGAGTATACCCTGACTAAGGTTGAAGGGGATGAACACAATCAGATATTTTACATAACCTGTAGAGTAATTGACGGAAAACAACAAACTTTTGGTCAAGGTGCTAACCGTAGAAAAGCAGAACAATTAGCTGCTAAGTTGATGTTAGAATTGTTACGTTCTCCAAAGCCGCTTTAGCAAAATGGGTTTGATTCCACGCTGTAGGAGTCTTGATTTTATATCATGTTATTAGTGTTTATTCTTGGGTATAAATTGTCAATACACCCTAATTGAAAAGAAATTCAAGGGAGCTTGATATAATTATTTATATCTGACAACTTATTCTCAATAGATCATGAGATAACAGGAAATTTACCGTGCAAATGAAACAAAAAACAACAAAAATACTTTTTAGCCAGCTCATAACTCTTTTTATTTTCTTGCTTTCTACGTCATCTAATGCGGCTAAATCGTTGCCTCAGGATATGCTCAATGTGATGCACCAACCACGTTACCAAAATGCACAATGGTGGATAGAGGTTAAAGATTTAAATACCCAAGAGACCATTTATCAATTAAATACTAGCTATTTATTAATGCCGGCCTCTGTAACTAAATTATTTTCTTCCGCAGCTGCACTGAATGTTTTAGGTCATGACTATCGTTTTAAAACTCCGGTTTATTTTATTGGACAGCAAGAAAACGGCACGTTAAACGGTAACTTAATTCTCGTAGGGAAAGGCGATTTAGAATTGGGCAGCCGTGTTCATGATGACAAACTGACTTATGGGTATATCGATCATATTTATGCTAATGATTTGCCAGGTGCATCGATTACCCCAGAAAACCCGCTCAATGGACTTATCAGCCTTGCTCAGCAAATCAAATCCAAAGGGATTAAACAAATTAATGGGGATGTATTAGTAGACAACCGTTTATTTAAAACAGAATATTTGCGTAATTACACTATTTCCCCAATCATGATTAATGAAAATCTGTTTGATTTTCAAATTAAGCCTACCTCTGTGGGTCAGAAAGCCTCAATAAAATGGCGTCCACAAGCCCCTGGTTATTTTATTGATAATCAGGTTATGACAGTAGGCGATAATGAAAAAACAAATATTGAAACCTCATCCGATAAGGACAACACCGTATTGACTCTAAAAGGGCAAATTGCTGCCAATGCAGGGGAAATATTAAGAATATCTCCTATCCTTAAACCTGCACCTTTTGCAAGACATGCTTTTATCGCTGCATTAAAACAACAAGGTATTGTAGTAAACCTGGATAATAAAAATAGTCGACTACCAGATGCTGATGTTTATAATCACCTTACACCTATAGCGCAATATATTTCTCCACCATTTTCTGAATATGTTAAAGTCATTTTAAAATTAAGTCATAATATAGGTGCCGATTTAATACCGCTTCTATTAGCCCAACATAATAAGGAAACATCATTTGCAGAAGGCATGTCCCATATTGCGACATTCTTACTTGATGAAGTAGGATTAGCTAAAAATGAATTTGTATTCGGTGATGGCGCTGGCGGTGATACAAACAGGCTTCTTCCCAAGGCTGCTATTCAGTTATTAACCTATATACGCAAACTTCCTGAAGACCAATTTAAACTTTTCTATAATGCACTCCCAATACTTGGTGTCGATGGCAGTCTTGCCAAAGCAGCCCAGAACATTCCCGCAGTAGGCAAAGTTCATGGGAAAACAGGTACATCAATAACTTATGATTTTGCTAACCAACGTTTTTATTCCTTTTCAGAAGTATTATCAGGATATATTGATGCAAAAAATGGGCATTTGCTTGTATTTATCATTGCAGTATCTAATACACCTTTGGAAACACTTGATGATGCCTTTCAAATACAGAAAGACGTTAGCGGGGTTGCCGTTGAAATTTATAACCACTCTTGATTAGGGTTTGTAGACTGGGGTATCGTCAGTTTTTGATAAGAAACCTTGATCTATTGAGCCATTTTCAATAGATATTCCAATTAGTTACTCGTCCCGCGGAACTGGGAAATAAAACTTATTCAGCCTAAGAAAAACGAAGACCTGGAACCTCAGTTCCATATTCAGGTAAAGGTTCGCCACTAGACTCATGAACGGCTTCCCTAGTTAATTTACATATGCAGACTTTAACATTGTCTGTAAAAGCGGAATCGAGTTCTCCGTTTAAATAGTTAATGGTGTTAATATTTTTCCAGCCTTTTACACTTTGGTAAAAATCCTCTCGATCTTCTAACTCAACAAAAATCTGTCTATCTGGGTCAATAAGATACGCTTCATTATTTTCATCTACATAGATGAGGTAGGAATGATCCAAATCTTTATCTTCTTCAGATTTACTTGTGTTTTCAAGCCTGACTAACATTAATTCACCCCTATTTAATGCTTGTATTTTCTGAAAAAATTCATCTAAGTCTTCTACTTCCTCACTACCATGTACAGAATGAACTAACCCCTCTACAGGATCATTGCCGCCTTCGAACTCGGGTATTTCCCTTGGTTCCACATCTTGTAATAATACACGAGCTGCCTCGATAGCACACCAATGGCAATTTCCTTGGCTTTTAGGAACACCATGTTGATTTAAAGGATTTATTTTTTTGAGTTTCTCAAGTAGCTTTGCTTCCATTGTGATCTCAATTTCACACTATATGATTAAATTATAGGCTATAAGAGAATTGAGGTGCGTGATAAAAAATTCAATGAGTTTGCATACAAAGATAAATGGTGGAGCAAATCGTAGCCGAATATCAGCGAAACGGAACCCAGAATAAACTGCTGCACTCATTTCCGGATTCTACTTCGTTGTTTCCAGTACTATACTAAATCTTCCAAGCTGCTGCTAATTTCTAGCCATTCTTCTTCAGCCTGATTTAAGGAGGAGTAGGTGGAAGTGCGCTTTTGTACTAATTGATTGAGTTTATTTTGTTGCGCACTGTCTTCGTAAAGAGCGGAATCACCGAGCTGGGTATCCAGCTTGGAAATTTCACTTTGATAGTGTTCAATTAATTGTTCCAATTTTTTCAGGCGATTTTGTAACGTTTTCTTTTCTTTATAATCAATTACAGGTGAGGCAAGTGCATTTTCTTTAATTACATCTTTAGTTTGTAACCAGGAATAATAATCATCCAAGTCACCATCAAAAGCTTGAACTTTTTGTTGGTATACCAGATAGAAGTTATCTACGCTGGTTTTGAGCATATGGCGGTCATGAGAAATCAGAATTAATGCGCCTTCATAACTTTGTAATGCAAGCTCAATAGCAGATCGCATCCCCAGATCCAAATGGTTTGTTGGTTCATCTAGCAAGAGCAGATTGGGTTTAAGCCAAACAAGTTTCGCTAAGGCCAAGCGTGCTTTTTCTCCGCCGGAAAAGTGATTTATAGATTGTACTGCCATATCACCAGTAAAATTAAAACCACCTAAAAAGTCACGAATCGTTTGTTCACGTACTTCTGGCGACAAAACTTGGATTGTTTCTACTGGACTTAAATTACAATCCAATTGTTCTAATTGGTGTTGCGCATAATAGCCAATTTTTAAATGTGCTGAGCGGTGAATCGTACCATTTAAAGGACTTAAAGACCCAGTTAGGGTTTTAATTAAGGTTGACTTTCCTTCACCATTTGGTCCGAGTAGGGCTACTCGGTCGCCAGGATTGAGTGAGAGATTAATTTTTTTTAGTATCGGCTTTTCAGTTTGATACCCTGCATCAACCATATTGCATTGAATTAATGGATTTCCTGCCCGAGGACACGGGAAGAAATCAAAAGAGAAAGGTGAGTCAACTTGTGCTGCAGCAATAATTTCCATTCTCTCTATGGCTTTGAGACGTCCTTGCGCTTGTTTTGCCTTAGTTGCTTTTGCTCTAAAACGATTTACAAAGGACATCATATGATTGATTTTTGTTTGTTGTTTTTCATACATAGCTTGTTGTAATGCTAATTGTTGTGCATGTGTTTTTTCAAAACAACTGTAATTACCACTGTAAAGAGTTAGATTTTGTTTCTCAATATGTAAAATATGAGTAACAAAAGCATCAAGAAATTCTCGGTCATGAGAAATAAGAATAATCGTGCTGGGACTTTGCTTCAAAAAACGTTCCAGCCAAAAAATTGCCTCCATGTCCAAATGGTTGGTAGGCTCATCCAGTAAAAGCAAATCAGCCGGTTTCATTAAACAACGAGCAAGGCTTAAACGCATTCGCCAGCCTCCGGAAAAACTATTTACCGAAGCGTGTTGTTGTTCGCCTTTAAAACCCAGTCCAGACATAATCGTAGCTGCTTGAGCCGGTTTACTGTAGCCTCCGGTGTGACTTAACTCTTCATGACATGCGAGTACCTCAGCATCATTGCCCATAGTTTCTGCTTCGTGCAAGCGCTTGAGCAACTTCATATAACGGTCATCGCCGCCTAAGACAAAATCCAATGCTTTTTCATCGCTGTCCGGTAATTGCTGAGATAAATGACTGATAGAGAGTTGAGGATTAATTAAAAACTCTCCTGAATCCGGAGCTAATTTTCCTAGTAAAAAATCAAATAATGTTGATTTACCACAACCATTATGACCGATAAGACCTATTTTTTGCTTTTCATATAGAGTGGCATTGACTTTATCCAATAAAATTTTAGTGCCACGACTAAGAGTAATTTGACGAAGAGTAAGCATGATAAATCTTTAACCATAAATTAGAGTTGGTTGTATAAAAACTATAAAATCGTAGCCTGGGGGCGGCGCAGCGAAACCCGGGGAAATATGATAATTACTTTTAAACCCGGGTTTCGCTGCGCCGCCCCCAGGCTACGAC
>NZ_LNXS01000023.1 GCF_001467525.1 Legionella anisa | reverse complement strand
TTATGTAATGTAATTTTGAGGATTAGTCTTGATATTATTGGGTCTTTTTGAACTACTTTACATAATCACCTACTTTCCACAATAGATCTTTGTAATACTCAATCTCGAATGCCCAAGCGACTGACTAATAATTTCCCTGGCGGTTTTATCCCAATATTTTTCAAGAGGATTAAGTTCTTTATATGTTCTACCACCTTGGATCGGGCAAATAAGCCCTTTGCCAGTTTTATCATAGGACTTTGTAATTTCAAGATATCTTCTCTGGGCATAAGCATGACGAAGTCCATGGCATTTGCTTAACCCCATTTTTTCTATTACTTCATGATATTGAGCTAGATGATTTTTATAGGTCTTTTCTTTAGGAATGAGGGATTGTCCAGCTGGAACTTGTTTTATAGCATTGAGTAGCCATTGCCGTTGTTGTTCATTGGTGAGTTTAAGATCGCGTCCGATGCCGCCCTTAGTCCAGCTGGGCTTTATAACCAGTTTATTTCCTTGCCAGGCATCACTGAGTACAATCTTCATGGATTCCTCACGACGGAGGCCAAAAAGGGACTGGGCTTCCAGAGATAAACGGATCATTGGATCTGGGCATTTAGAAAAATCGACTTTGTTGATTGCTTTATTATACTGTGGGGCATAATTACGTTTATTGATTTGATAGCTGTCATTGCCTTGCTTAACCAGTTCTGGCCTGTTTAGCACTGAGGCCACTTTTCGAAGTTTAGCCATGTAATTTTTTATTGTTGCAGGATTTTTATTCTGGGTTTTCCAGTGTTCAACGAGGATGTGCATGTGCTTTGGTTTTAATCCTTTGATGTGCGTGACCATATAGCCTAGCTGGTGCAAATCATTGACGCAGCGATTCAGCATGTGTTTCATATCCGCTCTGCTGGCGTGAGAGTAGTTTTGGATTTTCTTAATACATTCATTGATGGAATACTGAGCATTTTTAAGTTTGGACTTACTCATTGAGATATCTCCATAAAGAGTCACGGGATTTGATGCCCATTTCGCTGCGAATAACCCAATAGGTTTCATACTTTCCTAATATGGGCAAAAGATACTGAGCCATCTGCTTAGCGTAGAGGTAGCGGTATGCCTTATTAATCGGTAAGGCATGTTTTTTTAAAGCCTTTCGCCAAGCAATTCTGGTGTCTTCATAATCGTTAAATTCAGCAATAGATTTGCCATCAGTTACCTTTTTGATTTTATCCAGAATAGTTTTTTGCATTTCAAATCTGATAGGAATTGTCCTGTCTAATGAATTAAATGCAATGTTTCTGGTTATCCAAATGCTGTCAGCCTGGATGTTAATTTCAGGTTTTATATAAATGGCTTCTTGGAAGGTAAGACCAAATTCAGTTTGTAATGCCATGATGAGGCGCGGTATTGGATTGTCCCATGTGTACCAGTGGTCGTGCTGTATTTTGAGTTTCTTTTTGCGTTTCTTGCTGGTTTTACTAAGTCCCAGCGATTTGTTGTCTATATTAGGAATAGGACAATCTATGCTGCTCAGATAATGCCTGACGATAGTCATGTGATTCATAATCGTGCTAGCACGTAGTTTACTCTTTTTCCAATGTGCTACCAGTTGATGAATATGATTTGGTTGAACATTTTTCCACGAAGATGGCACATCACCAATGGTATAGAAATCATCAATCATTTGACGAATAACATATGCTCGTTGTTTTTTGATTTTGTAGCTGCCTTGATTGCCGAGCTTTAAATATTGATTGGCAGTTTGTCTTAAGCTGTATTTTCTCATTATCCCATCCGATAAAATTTATTTGCCCTGTCTTTGGTTTAGTGTTGAACGAGCGGCTCACTCAAAGATGAAACCTGGCCAAAGCCATAAAGCTCGAAGTAAGGGGCAAATCAATCGTTATAAGGCAAACGATCTCGCCGAATTACAACAGTTTTAGGTACTTATTTCCTCCTTGTTTTTGATGATTAATAAAAACGACAAGACAATGGCTCTTGTCATACAAGTCCATGGTCAAATTGAAATAAATTGACTTAAACTCCCGAGGGAGTTGCCCTGTCGGATGACAGAGATTCCTAGATGGTTTTCCCGACTGAACGTCCAGCCACAGAGTTAGGGAATGAAGTGGCTTAGCATAAGACGTCGATTGACGTTTCGCCGGATTTTCACCAGCTCATCAGTCATGCTTGATTCCAAATTAGCAAAGCAGTGCTTGCTTCGCAAGGGATTTTGGAAAGAATTTTGTCCAATCCCGATTGGCGGGACCGGACAAAATGGTCGAATGTGTTGATTTTACGGGGTAAAATCAAGGTGATTTTTCTGCGTCACTGCTGGGAAATTTGCAGTGACGCAGAAAACATGAGAGGCAGACTAGCTATTTGCTTGCCTGCTGCAAGAAGCTTCTTAAACAACCTGCTATCGAGCCAGGATGTTCGTCTTGGACGGTTTTTGATTGGTTGGCCGTTGCCTCATACATGAACTTGTACCCTAAGGCAGCGAAAACACCCAAAAGCTCATTGGCGATGTTAAAAGCCGTTATCAGATCGCGTTTTTCATGGTTGCCTAACCAAGGCAAAATGCAGATTTGTTGTAGTGCTTGATACTGCATGTCATCTGGCTTCATATTGTGGAAATAAGTCAGATTCCATAAGCAAGTATTAAGCGAGAAAAATGGGTGGCTAATCACAGTTTCTCCCCAATCGATGATGCTTATCTCTCCTGATACTTTGGAAAGCAGCATATTGTTATCTTGAAAATCACAATGGTTGATGGTTTCAGGGATCTTGTACTTTGATAGCCGTTCACATTGTTCTACACAAAAATCATAAGCATGATTAAGGGCTGTGATTTCTTCAGACGTTATACCATCAGCAATCAAATGATCGGTTTCTTGTATAAGCGCGCGGTATAACAAAGGAAATTTATCAAGCCGCCAATCGGGGAGGCCAAAGGTGATTAGCTTAGGTGCATCATTCTCTAAATTTCTTTGAATAGATGTATAATGACTGATGCCTTGTCCCAATAAATCGGTATCAACGCCGCTTATTGAAAACAGTGCACGTAAAGTGAGATCGCCACATGCGGTTGTCAAAAAGCAATGATAGCGGTCATTTTTTGCAATGACGGTTGGGATATGTTGACATCCGTGAGCTTGAAACAGGGATATTGTATCAGGCTCAAGAAATAGCGCGGGTGGCGTTTGCTTTAAGTAGAAGACGCCTTGGGATGTGTTTATTTTACTCACTATCGAATGAGCTGGTTCAACTATTTTTTGAATAGCAATCAATCTGCAATGATGAGATTCCAGATAATCTACTGCCCATTTAATAGTTGCGTTATCGTTCTTCAAGTGCTTATACCATGTTATTCAACAGTCAAGTTGTTAGTATATTGGGGATCATCCATCATCGCTGCAATCCTTCATCGAAAATGAATATTCATTCTCTAGTTGAAAATAATGTTTCTAACAATGACTTTAGAAACGCTTCTTCTGACCGAATATATTTGTGTCCTTCCGGCAAGGCTGTGTGACAGAGTTTAAATGATTTTGTAAAGTACGCTCTCCTTAAATTGTGGAGATTTACTCAA
>NZ_LNXS01000022.1:269037-345754 GCF_001467525.1 Legionella anisa | reverse complement strand
GCTTTCGTAACTTTGAAAATTACAGAACTCGTGTTAGGGTGCTGTGCTGTTAAATGTGAGTGCCCCCGTAATTGGGAAAGAGCCGATTTTTATTTGAAAAATGGCGCGCCCGGAAGGATTCGAACCTCCGACCCCCTGGTTCGTAGCCAGATACTCTATCCAACTGAGCTACGGGCGCGTTGACTGGCGGAGAGAGAGGGATTCGAACCCTCGATGGGATTTCTCCCATACTCCCTTAGCAGGGGAGCGCCTTCGACCACTCGGCCATCTCTCCAATCAATGGTTGCGCAGTATAACAGGTATTTTGATGTCGTCAATATGCGTTATCTATAAATTAAAATTGGATGTATGGGAAAAAAACTTTAAATACACCAATATGATCTATAATTATCCAAGGAAGAGTAAATTGCTGTGTCAATCTTAGAGTGTTCATTTTTTCAAGAAGTTAGTTTAATAATTTTTTAGGTAATGCTTTATAAAAATTTCCAAATTTTCATGATTACTGCTACTCTTTATCATTCATAAATCAGAGCTGCTATCAGTGAAGAGGTATGGCGTTAAGTTAAAGGATCCGGGTTATCTCAAAGGAAGTATGCTTCTCAATTTGTTACAGAATAATTGAGAGTAATCAGCTCTTTTAATGAAATATCGTTGCAGTGATGTAACCGCAATTTAAAAATAAGGAGGATCGATGAAACAGAAGTCGAATTTACATGGTCGAGATGTGTATGTTGTTGATGGAAATCGAACACCATTTCTCAAGGCCAAGGGAATAGGTCCTTTTTCTGGATCTGATTTAGCGGTAGCTGCAGGGATGGTATTATTAAATCGGCAACCCTTTGCTCCAACAGAGTTGGATGAGGTAATTATTGGTTGTGCAATGCCTAGCCCAGATGAGGCAAATATTGCGCGAGTGATTTCTTTGCGCCTGGGATGCGGTGAGAAAGTACCTGCATTTACAGTGATGAGAAATTGTGCTTCCGGGATGCAAGCATTGGATAATGCAGCCATCCAAATTGCAAGTGGCCGCAGTGATTTGGTTCTTGCAGGGGGTACGGATGCTATGAGCCATGCTCCATTATTGTTTAACCAAAAAATGACATCCTGGTTAGCCAGTTGGTTTGCTGCTAAAAGTATGAGCCAAAAATTAGGGTTAATCACACAATTTAGACCGGGTTATCTTGCTCCGGTTATCGCTTTGATGCGTGGTCTTACTGATCCTATTGTCGGTATGAACATGGGACAAACAGCCGAAAAAGTGGCTTATCGCTTTAATATTACTCGTGAACAAATGGATGAATTTGCCAATCAAAGCCATTTGAGACTGGCAAAGGCTTATGACGAAAACAGAATGACGGAAGTATCACCGATTATTGGCTCTAAAGGAACTATTTATTCACAAGATGATGGATTACGAGCAGATTCAACCGTAGAGAAATTAGCGAAATTAAAGCCTTTTTTTGATAAAAAATACGGCATGGTAACCCCTGGTAACAGTTCGCAAATCACTGATGGGGCATGTTTGTTATTATTGGCCAGTGCTGATGCAGTGAAAAAACATGGTTTGCAAGTTATAGGAAGAATAGTAGATTCACAGTGGGCCGCACTTGATCCTTCGCAAATGGGGCTTGGTCCAGTACATGCAGCAACTCCTATATTGCAAAGACAAAAATTAAAACCCGAAGATATGGATTGCTGGGAAATTAACGAAGCGTTTGCTGCTCAAGTTTTGGGTTGCGTTGCTGCTTGGAATGATGAGAATTATTGTCGTACCCAGCTAGGTTTGGAAAAGGCGTGGGGAGGTCCTTCACTCGAGAAGCTTAATCGCGATGGTGGTGCAATTGCAGCAGGACATCCTATAGGCGCAAGTGGTGCACGTATTGTATTACACGTTTTAAAATCATTGGAACAAAAAAATGAGTCACGAGGTATGGCTTCTATCTGTATTGGTGGAGGACAGGGCGGGGCTATGTATCTTGAACGAGTGACTGAGGTGAAAGGACATGAATAATTACAAACATTGGGACTTGAAACGCGATAGTGACAATATTCTGTGGTTAGGCTTGGATAGAAAAGATACATCTATAAATAGCATTAATGAAGAAGTACTAGATGAACTCAACAGCCTTCTGCATGAAATTTCACAGGATAAAAATGCTCTAGGCTTAATTGTTCATTCTGCCAAAGAAAAAGGATTTATCGCAGGCGCAGATGTAAATGCTTTTTCAAAATTTGAAACCCCGGCCCAAGCAGTAGATTTCTTGCGAAAAGGGCAAGCTGTATTTGCTCGATTGCAGGCTCTGACTATTCCTAGCGTTGCTATGATTGATGGTTTTTGCATGGGGGGCGGTTACGAATTAGCGTTGGCTTGTACCTATCGAGTTGCGAGCGATGAAAAAGATACTCGTATCGGTTTGCCTGAAGTAATGTTAGGTATCCATCCAGGTTGGGGCGGTTCTGTACGCTTACCTCAATTGATCGGTGGTTTTAACGCTTTATCACAAATCATTCTCACCGGAAATGCAGTACATTCTGCAAAAGCTAAGAGTTTAGGTATGGTTGATGAGGTCGTTCCTGTTCGTCAGTTAAAACGAGCAGCAGTTTATTTCATTAAAAATAAACCACCAAAGCATAAACCCTCATTCGTACAAGGACTGACTAATAGTGCCTGGCTGAGAAAACCTATTGCTGCTTTAATGCGTCATAATATAGCTAAACGAGTGCGAAAAGAGCATTACCCTGCACCCTATGCCATTGTTGATTTATGGGAGAAGGAAGGAGGTGTAGGAGATAGAGCTTATTTGAAGGAAATAGACTCAGTGGAACATTTAGTATCTACTGGCATTACTTCAAAAAACTTAATCCGCGCTTTTACTTTGCGAGAACGCTTAAAAGGTTTTGCAAAGGGCAGTGATTTTAAAGCAAATCATGTACACGTTATAGGTGCCGGCATTATGGGAGGCGATATTGCTGCCTGGTGTGCTCTACGCGGTCTACGAGTCACTTTGCAAGATCAATCTTATACTCAAATTGCTCCGGCAATTGGCCGTGCACATGCATTATATAAGAAAAAATTACGTAAGCCTCGTCTTATACAAGCTGCAATGGATAATTTAATTCCTGACCCTGAAGGACATGGTATTGCCCGCGCTGATGTAATTATTGAAGCAGTATTTGAAAATCTTGCAGTCAAGCAAGAAATCATGAAAAAAGTTGAAAAACTTGCTAAAAAAGATGCCATCATTGCTACAAATACGTCCAGTATTCCATTGGATGAAATAAGTAGCGTCATGAATAATCCTAATCGTCTGGTTGGAATTCATTTCTTCAATCCAGTTGCTAAGATGGACTTGGTTGAGGTAGTGAGCAGTACACAAACTTCCAAGAAAATTGAACTTAATTCGTGCGCTTTTGTCAATCAAATTGGCAAACTGCCATTACCGGTTAAGTCCAGCCCAGGATTTTTAGTAAATCGGGTATTGATGCCTTATCTCATGGAGTGTGTCCAATTATTGGATGAAGGATATAGTGCTGAAACTATTGATGAAGCTGCTTTATCTTTTGGTATGTTCATGGGACCTGTAGAACTTGCAGATACAGTGGGGTTAGACGTCGGTTTGGCTGTTGCTGAAAATTTAACAGGCCATTTTGGCGGAACTGTACCACAAAAGCTGCGTGATATGGTTAAAGAAGGTAAACTTGGTCGGAAAACAGGTCAAGGGTTATATCAGTACAAAAATGGTAAGCCCATTAAAAAACAGCCTAGTACACCAATTCCTCCTCATATTGCCGATCGATTAATCCTAAGAATGGTTAATGAGTCAGCAGCTTGTTTGCGCGAGGGAGTTGTTGCTGATGCAGATTTGCTTGATGCAGGTATGATTTTCGGCACAGGATTTGCTCCGTTCCGTGGCGGTCCAATGAACTATGCTAAGGATTTTGGAACAAATAATCTGGAAAATTTATTTAAGACCCTCGAGTCTAAGTATGGCGAGCGGTTTAAAGTAGATGAAAGCTTTTAATTTGCCTTTGCTATTTCTATGAAATATGTAGCTGCCTATGCCCCGCGCCTTGTCCGCGGGGTCAGTAATGTATTAATTTGCAACAACGTTGGAGAAGCCGCGGGAAGTGGGAGTAGAGCTTGACAGGTTTTTCAGCGATGGATAGAAGATTCATGTGTGATATGTAGCAGAACCCAGTCTACATATTTATCTTTATCAGACTATGTTCTTGGAGCACTCATTAAAAATGATCTTCATTAAACAAAGGTTATTCTTTTTGATTTTTGTGCAATTTTTTTGTGCATTTATTTCCAATGCGACCACTTTGGTTATACCTGCAACAGGTGATGTGGTTGGAGAGGTTCAATATGTACAATCAGAGTTAAATGAAACGATTGATGAGATAGGAAAACGTTTCGATGTTGGGTATTATGAGATACTCAGAGCAAACCCTCAAATCAATGCCAGGCACTCCTCAACAATTAGTTCAGGACTTATTATTCCTACACAATATATATTGCCTAATGTTCCTAGAAAAGGAATTGTGATTAATTTAGCAGAATACCGCCTGTATTATTTTCCTGAAAATGAGAATGTAGTGATTACTTTTCCTGTTGGTATCGGTAGGGAAGGTTGGAATACCCCATTAGGGGTTACCAAGATTGTAGCCAAAGAGGCAAATCCCAAATGGCGTCCAACAGAAAATCTACGTGCTGAAGCAGAAAAAAATGGGGATTTTCTCCCTGATGAATTTCCTTCAGGACCATATAATCCCTTAGGTCGACATGCTTTACGTTTGGGATGGCCAACTTTTCTTATTCATGGGACAAACCGAGTTAATGGAATTGGTACGCGTGTCAGTGCAGGGTGTATTCGCATGTTTCCTGATGACATCGAATTTTTATTTCGAATGGTTCCCACCGGAACTCCAGTAAGGGTAATTAATGAACCTGTTAAAATTGGGAAACATGAAGGTGCCTGGGTAGTGCAAATACATCCTCTTTTAAGTGAGCAGAGCGGTATAACACTGCAATCAGCTCTGCAAAAGCAATTATTAAGAAGTAATCGCGCACTTAACTTAAACAACAACAAAATAATTCAAAATGAGCTTGCTAATCCTACAGGGTTACTAAGAAAAATTTAGAACGAGACGAATCGTAATTGTTCCGCCTCATTGGAAGAACAGCCATATTCGTGACAGATAAGCCCATACACCCTGAACGATTACGACGTATGCACCCAGGCTACCGGGCTATATTTATTCTTGAGAACAGTATCGCAACACGTAGTAGCTAATCCATAAGACAATAAATCCCCCGATAACATCAATTAAATAATGCCATCCTAATAAAACACAGGATGCAATAAGAAAGAGGTTAATTATAGATAATAGAATGCACGGAATGGTCCATTCTCTAAGCAGATTTACACATAAGATTGCCCAAATCACATGAAATGAGGGAAGGGCTATTAATCCTCCTTCATTTGTAGTTGGATTAATATGATTATGAATTTGATTGAATTTAAAGCCTGTAGCAATTTGCTCTGGCAAAAAGAATGGGCTATTGGTGACGCTTGCTGGAGCAATAGTAGGAAAAAAATAATAAAATCCAAAACCAATTAAGACAGTGCATAACATATAGAAGTAATATTCTCTGATTAGATGGAAGCGACAGGTGATAATGATCAGCACAGGCAAAATACTCATTTGATATGGAAGGCTGTCATAAATTACACCGAGTAAATATTTGAACTGAGGATGATTATGGGTCCAGGCAACTATTGACTCCATGTAGACATTCATATAATTCTCTTCAAACATGACAATAAATGGATCAATGATTGGGAATGGAGTTAATTGCACTGCATTTGTTGCAATGGCAATGATACTCATTATTGCAAAATAGTAAATTAGTTCTCGTCCAACTTGCCTGATTTTATTGTCCTGAGGAAAATAGAGGTGGAGCCCAAGGTTCATAAGAATTAATACTAAAGCTAGAAAAGGGATGTTTTCAGGAAAATAGTTATTCCCTGGATATTGGTAAAAAAAGTGATTTATTAAAAAAATAATAGAGGAAAAGGCCAGAATTAAACCGGAAAGAAAAATAATCGAACGCGATGATACCTGACCCATTTTAGATATATTATTCAACGGTTTCTAAAAGTTTTTTTTGTTTAATAGCATGAAAAATCTCTTCTCTATGCACGTTCACTGATCTGGGTGCATCGACACCAAATTTTATATTTCCATGTTCTTGTGTTTTAAAAGCTAAAATCTTAATAGCTGCGTCACCAATATGAATCATTAAAGGTTCTTCAAATTGAAGAGAAATTATATCCATTAATTACCTCTGTAACTTTCAAATAAGTTGATTATAAATCAAAGACATTTAACTCATGCACGGTAACTCAATTCATGGATATTTGTCACTATAAATTAATAAAAAAATTTTAAAAATGGCGTTTGATTTATCTAATTCAGATATTTAATTATTTTTAATTGTTTGATAATTGTATGATGCGACTAAAATGGTTATAATTAGCAGCTTTTTTTAAACCTTGCCTTACTGTTGCTCAGATGACAGAAGGCTTTAATCCATAAGGAGAAATCATGAGACATTATGAAATTATGTTTCTTGTGCACCCGGATCAGAGCGAACAAGTACCAGCAATGGTAGAGCGCTATGAAGGGATCATAAGTAAGCACAGTGGGGTGATCCACCGCAAAGAAGACTTGGGTCGTCGCCAATTAGCTTATCCAATTTGTGATGTACATAAAGCACATTACATTCTTATGAATATTGAATGTAGCCTTGAAGCTCTGGAAGAAATTAAAAATGCATTCAAATTTAATGATGCAATTATTAGAAATTTAATTACTCGTCAAAAACAAGCGATCACTACTGAATCTGTTTTGATGAAGAAAGAAAAAGAAACCAGATCTGCTTAAGAGGAGTCTTATTATGTCAGCTTATTTTCGTAGAAAAAAAATGTGTCGTTTTAGTGCTGAAGGCGGCAATGAAATTGATTATAAAGATATCAATTTACTGAAAAATTATATTTCTGAAACAGGTAAAATTGTACCAAGCCGTATTACTGGTACTCAAACCCGTTTTCAAAGACAATTAGCAAGAGCAATTATGCAAGCCAGATTCCTTGGTCTGTTGCCGTATTGTGATAGCCATAAATAAATAATAAATGATGCGTGCAAGCAATTTTATAACAAAACAATGTAAGGTAATACTTGAAAGCAAACGGCAAGCAATTATTTATGCTGTGATTTTTTCAATATTACCCTTTGCATCTTGGCTTTCAGTTGCCCTAGTCAGTTTGGTGACTTTAAGAAAGGGTGCAAAATCTGGTTTTGATGTTTTGTTACCTGCGCTTGTTATTCATTCTGTTCCCTTGATGATGTTAATACCATTATCCGGAGCACTAATTAATACTCTTATTGCCTATCTTCCATGCTATTTTGCGGCATTGTGCTTGCGAAATACTGAACGATGGCAGGCAGTCGCGGGAGTATTTTTTGTACTGGCTTTTTTGGGGTGTCTACTTATTCAACTTTGGATTCCAGGTTTTATTGTCGAACAATTTAATTTGTTTAAAATGATTTTGACACAATATCAGGAACTAGTTGGCCCCGCTCTAAATGACGTTAATTCAGTAATTTTGGCGCAATTATTTTTCGGAATTCAGATATTAAGTGTTCTTGTTTCTGCGACAATATCCTTGATGTTTGCGCGAGCAATGCAAGCAAAATTATTTTTACCTGGAGGTTTCAGGAATGAATTAATGGCGTTTCGTAGTGGCAGACTTGCATTTTTAGTTTTCTTAGGAGTTTCTTTAGCAACTTTTTATGAAATTCCATTAGCTATGAATGTACTCCCCATAGTGCTTTGTTATTTCTTGGCTTCCGGGTTTGGTCTGGTTTATTTTATCTTTTCGCGTAAAAGACAAGTTAGGGTCTTCATTTTATTAATGGTGTTAATATTAGTGAAACCAACTTTTGTATTAAGTGCCTACATTGTCCTTGGTTCATTAGATAGTTTAGTTAATTTTAGATCGTATTTCCCTTCAGGGGTTGGCGAATCAATTTAAGGGGTTATTAAGATGGAAGTTATCTTATTAGAAAAAGTGAGAAATTTAGGTAACCTGGGTGATAAAGTAAATGTAAAATCCGGTTATGGTCGAAATTTCTTGATACCACAAAATAAAGCTGTTTTTGCAACACCTAAAAACATTGAATTATTTGAGCAACGCCGAGTTGAGCTTGAGAAAAAAGCCCAACAAGCTTTGGCTACTGCTGAGCAGCGTGCGGCTAAATTGAATGATATTACTTTAGTTATTAACGCTATGGCGAGTGACGAAGGTAAATTATATGGTTCTGTTGGTGTCAATGAAATCAAAGATGCATTGACAGAGAAAGGTGTTGATGTGGTTAAGCGTGAAATTGTAATGCCAGAAGGTCCTCTGCATTCAATTGGTAATTTTGTGGTTGAGATACATGTTCACAGCGATGTTATTGCTAAATTGAATGTCGAAATTGTACCATCCAAGTAATTGTCTGTAGTTCTCTTATGGCCTGGGTGAAACGTAAATGTAACCCAGGTCTTTTTGTAACAGTCACATGTAAACTTGCGGTTAAGTTTTTTGAATGGTTTCATCCTAACACTGAGCTTTTTCTCGTAAATGACTAAGTAATTTTGCTTTAAAATACTGAAACCTTCTTTAGGTTTTTGAATGAGAGCATTGTTACAAATAATTAAAGTTATTTAATTATTTAAATCTCTAGAATTCTCCTGTGTTTCTGAGTCTTGCTCTTGCCTCAATTCCTGTATTATTTGTTTTATATTTTTGAAGTACTGTGTCGCTTTTTCTTTGGTTTTATCACTTTTGCTTTGACTTTGACTTATTGTCATTCTTACGGCTTCTTTTAAGGACTGAATCGTTACCTCATTACTTTTCTGAGGTCTATTTGGATCAAGCTTGTCGTTTTCGTACTCTAGTTCTTCTATTCTTTGTTCTATTTCTTCCCATTTTCTCCGTTCTTCTTTTGTAATAATTTTACCTTTTACTTTTAATGTATCCAGTTCGGTTAATAACAGAGCAATCTCGTGTTTATTTTTTTCCAATTGTGTTTTTGGTAGCTCTATATCATGACTACTCTCCAAGTCTTCTTTCACAGAATATTTTTCATCCAGTTCTTTTAACACGGTCTCAATAGACTTTATATTTTTTGCAGAAACTTTTTCTATTTCTTCGATGGCCTTAATTAAATTGTCATTTTTTTGGAGTGATAATAACACTCTCTTATAAGACTTTAGACGCGCAAGGCGCTCATTATTTCCATGACATTTTTTTATGTTTGTCTCAAGAGCTTTCATATCAGGCTTTAAGCTGTCAGAGAGTGCACTGACGGTAAATGAGGTATAATATTTATCATGTACTTCTTTTATACTTTTAAGACTAAGAATATAGCTTGAGAGCTCTTCTTTCTTTTGTTTAAGTGCATCAACTCTACTATGCGCAGTTTTGGGGTTCATTAATTGTTCGATTTCTGTATCCAGTTTTTTTTTCTGAGAAAGTGTTGTCTCGTATATCTGCTGATTGTCTTTGTATTCAAAGACGTTCTTAACTCCAGTTGATAATCTCCATTTTATTCCATCCCAATTGGTGTCGGCAGAAGCAGAATTGATTTTATTTATGATATTCTTTATTACTTCGTCAGCTTTATCTTTTCCCCCTAGCTTAGCAACGATATTTTGTTCATCTTCTCTTGTACTCTGAGATAGTTTTTTTAATTCATCAAAAAAAACTTCTTGAGATAGATTCAAAATTCCCCCACTTTCATGACCAAAAACACGTAACAACAAGTTCATTTCATCGAATGTTAACCCATAGGGAGTTTTCAGGGCTTCCTTCTTTGCTCCATCCGCACGTTCCTTTTCTTCTTGTAGCCTCTTCTCAAGATCTTGATAGTTCATTGCCTTTTTTAGTTTTTCGGAGAGGTCGCCTACAGGTTTTTTTTTATAATCCTCGAGAATTCGAATAACATTTTCTAGCCGAGATAGTTCAGATTGAGCTTTCACTAAATAAACATTTTGATAGGCCTCTACAGTACCATGAAGTGCTCGATGGGCTTTAAGAAAATCACCATATAATTCGTCTAAACTACGATCATGTTTTGAATGAGACATAAAAACGCTCCCCTTACGTTGATAACTTAATTATAGACAAGAAAATCCGATTCATGGAGTTTTTCCTCTAATGAATAACTATGCTGAGCATCAACTTAGACTCTTGGGTATTTCTACAAAAACTAACCTTTGGAACTCAATCAGAGCGAGGCAGTTGGTTTATTAATTGTATCTTTTTTGTTATTGCCACTTGCAAACAAGCAAAAAAGACGATCTTTTTATAAGTCTGAGGTTGCACGTTGAAGTGTTGATTGTTAAACAAAGAGAATTCGGTAAAGTGCAAGTAGTGCAATCACTGTATTCAGGATAGCCCAAATATAAGAAGGAGATAATCCTTTAGATCCGCTGTAGTAAGCATATACAGCAACCAATGTGCTGCCCGAGAAAAATATCCATTTGTCATTGTAGGCAAAGCCCATAGAAAGTAAGGCGATACCAAAAACACCTAATATCAAAAATACACTGTTTTCCTTGCCAAACATCAAATAGAAAGTGAGCAGTTGGCAACACATTAATATCGGTAAGAAAAACTGAGTATAAGGTCCACTACCCAATAAAATTGCTGCATGCCCTGCAATAAGTATTAATTGAAGGGCTATAAAATAAAGCATTCTAAAGTAAATAGCTGTTACAAGTAATGCAATAGCGCCAATAAAATAATAAAGTTGAGAATGAAGTTTAGGTGGGGTGGTCCCGAAAAATTTCAAAAGACCATACAGGATTATAAGTGAACCAATCCACCCTATAAGAATAAATATTTTTCTAGCCACATATCACCATTTTAAGTAAATTCCTTTTGCAACTGATTCTTGGATAATTGCGCTTTGGGGTTTATTAAATGAAATCCAATAATTTCCCATATTACTCAGAGCAAACTTAACTCGCGGATATTGACATACTTCCAAGACATTACGACAGTCCACTAGAGTAGTATTTTCGTCAATGCGTTTATAACATTTAAAATTTAAGTTTTTGACATCAGAAGCAAATGCCCCCCAACTCATTGGATCCAATGTAGCATGTAAGGGAGGACTCATAAAGGCCTCTTCTGTATTTACACGTTCCAATTCAATTTTAGAATCAGAATGATTTTGAATTAAATAGTAAGATTGATTTCCTGTTTCATTTAAAATCAGATAATTTTGACTGTATCCAAACCCCGTGACTTCACATCCACGTGGGAAATTACTTGCTGCATGAACTGAGCTAATGAGGGCTGCAGAGAAAATAATCGATTTATTAAATTGGTGAAATAAAGACATAACTACCTCAATAAGTATATTTTGTGGGTTATTTTAATCATAAAAAATACAAAGTCTATCCCACAATACAAACTATTCCTTTTGTGCGGCAATTTTTGCCTTAATCATAGGGTAATAAGTTCTATAAAAACTTAAAAATAAGTACATTCCAACATAAGCCAAAGACAGACTAAGACAAATGATGTTTGTGTTAGGATAGCTAATAAGTACGCAAATCGAACTAATGGCATAAATAATAGAACAGATATGCATGAGTATTTTTAATACTCTGGATTCTGTTAAATAGTCCAGTCTTGAGGGATATACATACTTTACAGGTACAAAAATAAGTATAGAGAGTATGATTAATATAATGGCGTTCGTTGCAGCAGAAGTATTAAAAATAAACATGTACAAAATAGTAATATTCCAGTAACAAGGAAATCCTTTAAAAAAATGATCTGGGGTTTTGGCGTCAGACTGGCAAAATTGATAGGCTGAGGTAATTGAAACCGCAGCAATAAGAAAGACAGAGTACTCAGGCGGAAGCATACCCGGTTTCACGAGTAAGAAAAAACATGGAGTAATAACGTAATTTAAATAGTCAACAATGTTATCAAGCAAAGCACCATCTATCTTGGGCAAAATTTCCTTAATATTAACTAGGCGAGCTAGACTTCCATCAACGGCATCGATAGCAACAGTAATAAACATAAGCCATAAAGCGAAAATGTATTCGTGCTGATATATCTTTACTAATGAAAAGACACCGATACAGGCTGCGCTCGCTGTAAAGAGATGCACTGACCAAGCCGCTACGTAGTGTAATGGATGGAATTGCTGTTTGCTTAAGTTCATTAATTATCCTAGTGTTATTAGAAAACCATCGCTTAAAACACGTTCTCTTAAAATATGGATTTTCCGAAATATTTATTAATTGTACTAATGTATTGATTTAAACTACTATTGCTTTTTCTGAAAATCTAAGAATATGAAAATAGTATCAATAATCAAAAGTAGTGTGCAAGGAGAGTTGATAACTTTAATTAAATATACTTTATTCTGTATGGAGACATTATGATAATTCAAACTGTAAATCCCGCAACGGAACAAATAATACAAAGCTACGATTGCATGAATGAGCAGGAAGTTGATAAAAAACTTAACGAATCACACAAAGCATATTTGGAGTGGAAAAAAACGTCTTTTAGCCACAGAAAGTCATTAATGTTGCAACTTGCCCAACTCTTAAAAACAAAAACAGATGAATTGGCTCATTTAATGGCAATTGAAATGGGTAAACCAATTACCGCAGGTAGAGCTGAAATTAATAAATGCGCCTGGTTATGCGAGTATTTTGCGGAGCATGCAGAAGATTACCTTTCTCCAAAAGTAATTCAAACAGACATGAAAAAAGCAAAAGTATGTTATCGTCCACTTGGAATTGTTTTTGCTATTATGCCTTGGAATTTTCCTTTTTGGCAGGTTTTCCGTTTTGCTGTACCCACGCTTATGGCTGGAAACGTTGCTGTAATGAAGCATGCACCTATTTCAACGGGAACAGGCAGTAAAATAGAAAAGTTATTTCAAGAGGCAGGATTTCCAGCACATGTTTTCCATCATTTGATCGTTGATAATGATGGAGCGGCCAAAGTTATAGAGCATCCTCATGTTATTGCGGTTACCTTGACAGGAAGTGGGCGAGCAGGACGTGCTGTCGCAAGTCATGCAGGAAAATTTTTAAAAAAATCAGTGTTAGAGCTTGGTGGAAGCGATCCCTATGTCGTTCTTGAAGATGCGGATCTTGATCTTGCTGCACGCTGTATTGTGAATTCAAGACTCAGTAACTCAGGTCAAGTCTGTATTGCGGCTAAGCGTATCATTGTTTTAAAATCCATTGAAAAAGAATTGACACAGAAGATAATGGAGCAAATGGATGAATTTAAAGTGGGGAATCCACTTGATTCAGAAACCAAGCTTGGTCCATTAGCACGATCCGATTTGCGTGAAAACTTACAAATTCAAGTAGAAAAATCACTGAAACAAGGTGCTAAATTATTGGTAGGTGGTATAATTCCCGCAGGAAAAGGGTTTTATTATCCACCAACTTTATTAACTCAGGTGAGGCCAGGCATGCCGGCTTTCGATGAAGAGTTATTTGGACCTGTTATTGCTCTTATTACAGCCAATGATGAGAAAGAAGCCCTTGCATATGCAAACCAAAGTCAATATGGCTTAGGTGCTGCGGTGTTTACTCGTGATTTGGAGAGAGGAGAGCATATAGCTACTTACGAGATAGAAGCTGGTGCTTGTTTTGTTAACGCTTTTGTAGCTTCAGATCCCAGGTTACCATTTGGTGGAATAAGAGAGTCGGGATATGGTCGTGAATTATCGAAAGAAGGTATATTAGAGTTTGTTAATACAAAAACCATAGCCATTAGTGATTCTTAATATTAACTCATGCTGAGTAAAATATGATTTTTTGGGCCACTCTTATCCAGGCAGTTTATTTATTCCTGGATAAGAGTGGCTGGCTATTTATATTTAAACAATAAATTCTCGCTGTACGGCTGAGCAAATCGACGAGGTAAAACAACAATGTCTTATAAATTTGAAGAGGGTAAAGATGTATTAATTGAAGCCATTGTCAATAGAATTAGAAGTTCTATGGTTGGTGATCAAACCGATTTTTGCGCCGAATTTGCCAAACAGCTATATGGTACTGTAGCACTGGAAGATCTTAATGCGTGGACTATCGATGATCTTTACGGTGCTGTAGTAAATTTTTGGGCTTTAATTAGTGAACGTGCGCCACACGAGACAAAAATTAGAGTCTATAACCCAGATTATGAACGTCATGGATGGCAAACAACGCATACCGTCATTGAAGTGATTTGTGATGATATGCCATTTTTGGTTGATTCAATTCGTCTGGTAATCCATAGAATGGGTCTATCTTCTCATCTAACCATTCATATGGGCGGTATTCGAGTTAAAAGAGATAAAGATAATCGAGTTTGTAATATCTTACCCCGTAATCAAATGTTAGATGAAAAAGGCGTTATCCATGAGGCACCCATATTTCTAGAAATTGATCGACAAACTGATCCCAAGATACTTGAAGAGCTGCATAAAGGATGTGAACGAGCCCTTGAAGATAATAGAGTCGTTTTTGAAGACTGGGAAAAAATGCGAGCTGAGGTTCGAGAAGCAATTGCAGAGATTGATAAAGTATCTCCAGTGCTTGATTTAGATGAAGTGGAAGAAACAAAGGCATTTTTGCATTGGATTGAAGACCATCATTTTACCTTCCTCGGGATGAGAGACTATGAATTAGTAGAAAAAGGTAAAGAAACGGTTTTACAAGCTGTTCCTAATACCGGATTAGGACTTTTACGTGAAAGCGTTACTAAATCAATGGCACGTAGCATTTCTGCAATGGCACCTGAAGCACGTGAATTTACTTTGTCTCCACGAATTTTGGTTACTTCAAAAACAAATACATTGGCAAGTGTTCATCGTGATGCCTATACCGATTACATAGGAGTCAAACGCTTTAATGAACATGGAAAAGTGATTGGTGAAAGAAGAATTATTGGGCTTTATACTTCTGCTGCTTATCATACTAACCCGAAACAAATTCCATTTTTACGACGTAAAGTAGCACACATTATGGAAAATTCCGGATTAAATCCACGCAGCCATGCAGGTAAGGTTTTATTAAATATTCTTGAAACCTTGCCAAGAGATGATTTGATTCAAGGAACAGAAGATGAACTTCTGGAAATTGCAATGGGTATATTTTACATGCAGGACAGAAAGCGTATTCGTTTATTCGCACGAGTTGATGTTTATCGACGCTTTGTCTCTTGTCTGGTATATGTCCCTAAAGACAGGATTAATACCGAGTTAAGAATGGCCATGAAGCAAATTCTTGACGAGAGTTTTAACTCAATTGAGACCACTTATTCGACCCAATTTACCGAGTCTGTTTTGGCACGCGTTCATTTTATTATTAAAATTAATCCGAATTTACGACTTGAATATGATTTAAAAGACATTGAAAGGAAACTGATTGAAGCTGGACGCTCCTGGACCGACGATTTACAAACGCATTTATATGAGGCTTATGGAGAAGAACAAGCCAATAGCCTTTACGCACGTTACAAGCATGCATTTCCTCTTGCTTATAGTGATATGTTCCCGGCCAGGACAGCAGTTTATGATATTAAACATATCGAATTACTTACAGCAGAACAACCTCTAGGTATTAATTTTTATAAGCCTTTGGATGAATCGGAAAATAGTTTTAGATTGAAAGTGTATCAACATGATACCACCATTCCTTTATCTGATGTTTTACCGATATTAGAAAAACTGGGTTTGCGTGCTATAAGTGAACGTCCTTATCCATTAAAATTTGAAGATGGCAAAGTAGCTTGGATTAATGATTTTGCCATGCAATACAATAAACCAATTGAGTTTGATCTTGATGAGATTAAAGAATTATTTCAGAATGCTTTTGCCAAAGTTTGGTTTGGTCAAGCTGAAAATGACGGATTCAATCAGTTAGTTTTAGCGGCAGGACTTAATTGGCGTGAAGTCGCTGTTTTGCGTACCTATGCCAAGTATTTTAAACAAATTGGTATTACCTTTAGCCAAGACTACATGGAAATGGCATTAAATAATAATGTTGCTATTGCTAAAAAATTAGTGAGATTATTTGAAATTCGTTGTAATCCCGATGATGATCCTAATAGAGAGGATCGCTTTGCTGATTTATCCATCGAACTATTAAGCGATCTTGATGCTGTATCGAATCTTGACGAAGACAAAATAATTAGACAATACATTCATGCCATTAGCGCTACATTACGGACTAATTTTTATCAAATAAATGAAGATGGACATCATAAACCTTATATTTCACTTAAGCTAAACAGCAAAATTATTCCCAGCGTGCCAAAACCACATCCGATGTTTGAAATTTTTGTTTACTCTCCACGTTTTGAAGGGGTTCATTTACGTTGCGGCAAGGTTGCTCGAGGCGGTTTGCGGTGGTCTGACCGAAGAGAAGATTTCCGTACGGAAATACTGGGTTTGATGAAAGCGCAACAAGTAAAAAATTCAGTTATTGTACCTAGTGGTGCCAAAGGTGGTTTTGTACCCAAGTTTTTACCTGTGAACGGTACTCGGGAAGAAATAATGGCTGAGGGAATCGGTTGTTATCAATTATTTATCCGTGGTCTTCTCGATATCACAGATAATTATGTTGAAGGTAAAGTGGTTAAGCCTAAGAACGTTATATGTTTTGATGAGGATGATCCTTACCTTGTTGTTGCTGCAGATAAAGGTACGGCAACCTTCTCTGACCTTGCTAATGCTATTTCTTTAGAATATGGTTTTTGGTTAGGTGACGCTTTTGCATCGGGTGGATCAATAGGTTATGACCATAAGAAAATGGGAATTACAGCAAAAGGTGCATGGGAATCAGTGAAACGTCATTTCTTTGAATTAGATATAGACATTGAAAATAATGATTTTACTGTTGTAGGTATCGGAGACATGGCGGGAGATGTTTTTGGTAACGGTATGCTGTTGTCAAAACACATCAAGTTAATTGGTGCATTTAACCATATCCATATTTTTGTCGATCCTGATCCTGATGCAGAAGTCAGTTACAAAGAAAGAGAACGTTTATTTCATTTACCACGTTCCAATTGGACGGATTATGATAAAAAACTTATCTCCAAGGGTGGCGGTGTGTTCAATCGTAATGCTAAATCCATCCCTGTTAGCAAGGAAATGCAAGCAGCTTTTGGAATTAAGCAAACCGAAATTGAACCAAACGAGTTAATTAAAGCAATTTTAAGAGCTAAAGTTGACTTACTTTGGAGTGCAGGAATTGGTACTTATGTTAAGGCGAGTACTGAGTCAAACGCTAATGTTGGAGACCGAACCAACGATGCAACTCGAGTCAACGCAAAACAATTACGTTGCAAAGTTGTGGGTGAGGGCGGTAACTTGGGATTGACCCAATTGGCGCGAGTCGAGTACTCATTAAATGGTGGAATGGTGTATACCGATTTCATCGATAATTCGGGTGGTGTGAATTGTTCGGATAAAGAAGTAAATATTAAGATCCTGCTGAATAGCATTGTAGCAGTCGGTGATTTGACTCCAAAACAGCGTAATGAATTGTTAATTGAAATGACCGATGAAGTCAGCAAACTGGTACTACGTGACAATTTCTTGCAAACGAGAGCGATTAGTTTAACTGCATCACAGCCTCTTCAAGCATTGGATCTACAAAGTCGCTACATTAGTGAATTAGAACGCACTGGAAAAATTGATCGTAACCTTGAGTACTTACCTGACGATAAGGTTATTTTGGAACGTAAATTAATGGGTAAAGGCTTGATGCGTCCCAGTATCGCTGTATTAATGTGTTACAGTAAAACAATTCTTAAGGAGCAAATTCTGGCTTCAGGTGTTCCTGAAGAAGCGTATATGACCCAATTTTTAATTAGTTCGTTTCCAAAACCTTTGCAAAAACGGTTTAGCAAGCAAATGCAATCTCATCCACTAAAAAGAGAAATTATAGCGACCCGATTAAGCAACATTATAGTAAATGAGATGGGCTTTACTTACATTTACAGATTACAGGATGAAACAGGAGCCCCTGTTTCAGCAATCGTAAGAGCCTATGTGATTACTCGTTCTGTGCTTAATTTAGAAGCTGTTTGGAAACAAATCGAAGAATTAGGTACTAAAATAAGCGCTAAAAAGCAAATCGAAATGATGATGCTTTACTCCAGATTAGCTCGACGTATTACACGTTGGTTCTTGCGTAGTCAACGCCGAGCGGTGGACATTTCTGAAGTTGTTTCACTCTATGCACAAGGTGTTGTTGAGTTGAAGATGTCCATACCTGCGATTTTAAATGAAGAACGACGAGCAAAATACGATGAACATTATCAAGAGCTTGTTGATGAAGGAATTCCATCAGCACTAGCACATGATTTAACTGTAACTCGTGGTTTATTTGCGGCAACTGACATCATCGAAATCGCTTATAAGAGAAATATGAAGGTAGCACAGGTTGCTGAGATTTATTTCGGAATTGGGGAGTTCCTGGATCTTGCTTGGATAAGAAAGCAAATTATTATGCATCCAAGTGAAAATCATTGGGAGTCTCTCTCTAGAGAAGCATTGCGAGATGATTTGGATTGGCAACAACGTCAACTCACTGCTGGCCTGATTAACTATGATGGTAATAACCCAGATTTGCAGGCGCGCCTTGCTTCTTGGGGAGAATCTCATCGTGCATTAATTCAGCGTTGGCGCTTTATATTGGCGGATCTAAAAGCAAGCTCAATTCTAAACTATACTATGTTTTTTGTTGCAATCAGAGAGTTACTGGATTTAACTCAAACAACTTTGCAATCCTATGCGTTGGTTGAGCAAGAAGCATAATGGAAGTTTAAAGGAGTGTAGGTTGGGCCTTGGCCCAACCTACTTAAATTTGCAAATACAAGAGTGCTTTATTAAGTGAGTGGATTTGAAAATCTAACTGATGGATCGGCTAACTCTACTAATTGATTATGCCCTTCAAAAAAAACTGTTTGCTCCGCTTCTTTCAATATACTTACAGCAATCAAATACTGTCCAGATCTCAGAATAGAAAAATCAACTAATTCACCAACTTCTGACCCTTCAGGTTTATTTAATAATTTTTGTCCGGAATAAATTTTTTGCTCCGTTGCAATTTCATAAATTTTCAATTGATGTTTTATCGTCGCTTTATAGTGCATTCGAGCAATAATTTCTTGACCTTTATAGCATCCTTTATTGAAACTAATGTAAGGGGTTTGTTGTAAACCAAGTCTATGAGGTAAAAATAAGCCTCGAGATTCCGGATAAATTTCTATTTGTTGTTGGAATAATCTTAAAGTGTGCCAGGTTAAGGAACCAAGGAATTGGTCATTTTTCATAAAGCGCTCTTGAATCGAGTGTGCATGGTCACTCAGGACTAGAAAAACATAAAATCCATTACCTAAATGATATAAACAAGAATGGTCGGTATATGTTTGTGCATAAAGTGAATTAGGAAAAAATTCTGTATCAGGAATAATATCTTCATGATTTTGTAAATAAAATCCAAAAATATGAAAACGGGTGTTTTTTTTGAGTACAACGCGAGACAGTAATGCATACTTGCTTAATGAATTAATTGTACTTTCTTGTAAATCTTGGGGCAGTACTAACTTAACCCCTTGCCAGCTAATAATATCCATTAAAGTGAGAACTCGTCCTTTAAGATTACACTGAGCACCTTCTATCATTTGTATGTCAGATATGGAGTTTAAGTCGCAAGTTAATTGCCCCTGAAGAAAATCAATGGCTTTATTACCCTCAACATCAATAACTGCAAGATAAGATAAATCAAATAAATAATTTTTTTGAGGTATAAGGACTAATTCCTCTTCTAATGTTTTGAAGGTCGTTAAAGTTCTGTCATTGATTAAATGTGTAAAAGTTGTACTCATTATTTTAAGCCTGAAAAACGATTACTCTCTATTTGAGGTAACCGTGAATTGAAATATTACAGAGTTTATCTGATTTTTTAAGCTCGCCATAGTAGGGCTGTTTCCATTTCTACTATCTTGGTCAAAATGATCTGATTTTCTGCGCTCCGATGCTCACATACTCCATGTATGCTGCGCTTCGGTGCTTGATAATCTGGTCATTTTGACTCAATCTATCGAAATGGAAATAGACCCTAGTGCTTAATGATTTCCGTTTACAAAGACAGTAGTGTATTATGGTGCCCGTAAGCTGATCATCAAGAGATTTACCTATGTTGGATTTGGACACCAAGGAAAAAGCAAGACTTGCATGGCATTGCCGCCGAGGAATGCTCGAATTGGATCTTATTTTGCAACGTTTTCTTGAGCATCACCTTGTGCATTTGTCTACAAAAGAACTTGAGGCTTTTAATTCACTATTAAGTTGCACTGATCCAGAGTTGTACGCTTGGTTAATGGGCCATGAAGATCCTCAAGATAAAGAGTTAAAAAAAATTGTCACCATTATCCGAAATAGTAATTGAGCCAGGAAAATCAAAGACTTATTTGCGTTTGATTTTAGTGACTTACCTCATTACCGTCATTTTGATTCTTTATTCATCGATAGCTCTTTTTATCAAACTCATTTTACTTGGCTTTATTTTTATCTTGCTGAAAGTTGATTGGGCTAATCAGAGTCCATGCTCATCGATTAAAAAAATTCAATTTATAGGCAATGCGTGGGTTTTGGAAATACATCAGGATGAGAAGCAGACTTATACTCAAGCCGTTATTCTTATTCACAATCCTTTTTTTCAACTTATTGAATTTGCGAATTCAAATCAAAAAAAGCGTATTGTTTTATTTCTTGATCAGATCACAAACTATCAATTACGGTTATTACATCTCAAAATAAGCCAAAGTAGTATATAATTACACATATAGCGCAACAAAAGACCAGTCATTCTTATAATGGAATTATGAGGAAGTGATGAATAAAGAAACTTCTTATAGTGATGAGGACTTGATTAATCTAGCGAGACAAGGAGACATGGAAGCTTATAATCTGTTGTTGTCACGGTATAACAATAAAATACAGCAAATTATTTACTTACATATTCAAGATAGGGCCAATGTTAGTGATCTGGCACAAGAAGTATTAATTAAAGTTTATCGCTATTTACATTATTTTAAAGAGAAAAGTCAATTTTCCACTTGGTTGTATCGAATTACACAAAATACCATTAAAAATCATTATCGTGCAGCTAATTTACGTATGGATATGGAAGCAGAATATGCTGATAATTATTATCCTTCAGTGCAGCTGTCTCCAGAATATCTATTGATTAATATGGAGTTTGGTGAGCAACTGGAGACAATTCTTTCTACTTTATCCGATGAGTTACGTCTTTGTTACGGAATGTATATCCTAGATGGTCAATCGTATGAGGATATTGCAAAAAAAATGGATTGCCCAGTTGGAACAGTCCGATCTCGTATTTTCAGGGCTCGAAAATTAGTAATTGAATCAATCGGTCAATTTGTTTAAATGGACATTTTTTGATTTTTTTTATCATATTGCGAAAGCACTGGATTAAATTAACTCTAAGGGTAAGTTATCTTAACTTTAACTGTTTTTTCAATTATGTTATAAAACGACCTTGATTATTTACTGATCAATATAAATGCCATTTTTCTTTTATTAAATTTAGGGATGAATTATGTCGAGTGTAATGGAAAAACGTTTAAAGGAATGCGATAAAAAAATCGATACATTGTTTCAAGGAGTGGAGCTCAATGCAGAAATTGAAAGACAATTAAAAGCGCTTAAAGCTTATTATCACACGTTATATATTGACGCGCTTGATGATGAATTAGAAAAGGAATCCATTAAACTCTATGAACTTCTTGTACTAGGTCTTGAGAATATAAAAAATGGAGCGCTAAATGCTAAAGAAGTTTTAAAAGAAATTGAAGAAATACGGTCGTTAAGAAAAACGGGGATCGTTCTTGAGAATATTCTTACTTCATTGGAATTATTATTCTGGGCCGCACTCTCAAGTACATTCTTCTCATATTGTGTTCTTATGGCTGCCCCATTAGTAGCGTTTAATCCTTTTTTTGCGCTTGCTGTATTATCGGTTTCTTGTATGGCGGCAATATGCGCAACAGTTCGCTTTTTCAATTGCATTGATGAATTTAAATCGTTCACTCCAGTTGAGGAAGAGTTTGAACGAGAAAAAAATTTAATATTATTCTTTAAACCTGCTGTATCGTCTCCTGAAGAATCTCCATCTATCGTATCTGGCCATGATGAATTCCAGCAAAAAGAAGGATTGTATCCTCAATTAGTTTAGGTATGATTTTCTATATTAAGCTTGGTGAATAAGGGCCCGGGTGAGGGTAAAACTTTAATCCGGGCCTAATGGGACATTACTTTTCTGCAGCTTATAAATATCTGTTAACAAATAAGCTGCTATTCAAAAAACATATGATAAAATGCTACATTCATCTGAACTGTTAAAAGAACTTTATGCTGGAAAGTGACCGCTTAATCAGTACTCAAAGTACTACCGCAGAAGAGGCTATCGATCGCGCTATTAGACCTCTAAGACTTAGTGAATATATAGGGCAGGATGCAGTGAGCTCGCAGATGCAAATTTTTATCGATGCAGCAAAAAAGCGAAGCGATGCTCTGGATCATGTCTTAATCTTTGGTCCACCTGGTCTTGGTAAAACTACTTTAGCTAATATTATTGCTCATGAAATGGGTGTTAATCTGCGTCAAACCTCGGGTCCAGTGATTGAGAGAGCAGGGGATATTGCAGCGATACTTACTAACTTGCAAGCAAATGACGTTCTATTTATTGATGAAATTCATAGGCTTAGTCCTGTAATTGAGGAAATACTCTATCCAGCAATGGAAGATTATAAGTTGGATATTATGATCGGTGAAGGGCCGGCTGCGCGTTCTATTAAACTGGAATTGCCTCCTTTTACTCTAATTGGCGCAACGACACGAGCTGGATTGCTTACTTCACCCCTTAGGGATCGATTTGGTATTGTACAACGTCTGGAATATTACTCTGTTGATTCATTAACACAAATTGTTGCCCGTTCGGCACTATTGCTCAATGTAAAAACCAAACCCGAGGGAGCACGAGAAATCGCATTACGATCAAGAGGAACGCCACGTATTGCAAATCGTTTACTACGACGTGTTCGAGATTACGCCGAAGTTAAGGGTAGCGGAATTATAAGTGTTGATATTGCACAAAAAGCTTTGGAAATGTTAGATGTAGATCAACATGGATTTGATCTCATGGATAGAAAATTGTTGTTAGCAGTAATTGAGCAATTTAACGGGGGGCCGGTAGGTGTTGATAGCATTGCGGCAGCAATTGGTGAGGAAAAAGGTACAATTGAAGATGTTTTGGAGCCATTTTTAATACAACAAGGATTCCTTATGCGCACGCCAAGAGGTAGAATAGCCACACCAAGAGCGTATCAGCATTTTGGTTTAAATACAGTAGAGCAGGATTAATCAATGGATGCCACAATCACGCATCAACACTCTTTTCGTGTTTACGCTGAAGACGTAGATTATATGGGAATTGTTTATCATGCGAATTATCTTTGTTATTTTGAGCGCGCGCGCACAGAAATGTTAAGGCAAAATAATTTGATTCTCTCGGATTTGATGAAGCAGGATACCCTTTTTGCAATATATGATGCGCATCTTCGTTATAAAGCACCCGCTCGATTGGATGATTTACTAACAATTAAAACTCAAGTACAGCACTTAGGGGCTTGTAGTTTTTTATTTGATCAGAGTATGCAAAATGAGCAGGAAAAAATAATTTGTGAAGCCAAAATTCAAGTGGTATGCGTGGATAGTAATTTGAAGCCAAAACGATTTCCACATTGAATAAAAGAATTGTTATTGTAATTTGTGTAGTAAAACCACAGCACGAAAATGGTACTGGAGATATATAGATGGGTAATCAAGCAAATGTATTAATGTATTTTATGCAAGCAGGTATGGTTGTTAAATCGGTTATGATATTACTCGCTGCTGCATCCATTACTTCTTGGACATTAATATTTCAACGAGCCTGGTTTTTTAACCGTAAAAAACAGCTTACAGATGCTTTTAATCAAAGATTCTGGGATAGTGGTGATTTAAGTAGACTTTATGCCGATATCGATAGTAATTCGGATGAACGACAAGGTATGGCAGCTATTTTTCATGCGGGCTTTAAGGAGTTTGTACGGGCCAGAAAACAAGGTAATGTAGTTATTGAACCGATACAACGAGTAATGCAAATTACTCATACAAAAGAAGCAGAGAAACTGGAAAAACATTTGCCTTTTTTTGCTTCTGTAGGTTCTATTGCACCTTATGTAGGATTATTTGGTACCGTTTGGGGTATAATGACCTCCTTTCAGGCATTAGGGCATGCCCAACAAGCAACAATTGCTATGGTAGCTCCAGGTATTTCTGAAGCGTTGGTAGCTACTGCTTTGGGTTTATTTACTGCGATACCAGCGGTTATTGCATATAACCGATATACAACACGTGCTAATGATTTATTAAATCGATTTGATTTATTTCAGGAAGAATTAATATCGCTTATAGAACAACAAAACAGTGATACTGTAAGAGGGTAAAATTTGAAATGATCAGAGCAAAATCCAAGCGTGAGCGTCCCATATCAGAAATTAATGTTGTACCATATATTGATGTGATGTTGGTTTTACTTGTAATTTTTATGATTACAGCACCTATGTTGAGCCAAGGAGTAACTGTGGACTTGCCTAAAGCTGCAAGCCAAACTTTGGCACCTACAGATAGAGAACCCATTATTGTGTCAGTGAACCAGCAAGGCACTTATTTTCTTAATATTAGCAGTACTCCTGCAGAGCCTATAGAATCCCAAGCTTTAGTTGTTCGTGTTGCTGCAGAGTTGGAGTTGGCACAACAATCAAACCAAAAACTTAATGTTTTAGTTAAGGGAGACCAGGGGGTTGCATATGGTAAAGTTGTTCAGGCAATGGCATTGCTCAAGCAAGCAGGAGCAGAGCAGGTAGGATTATTGACTGATTCATCCCAAGAAATATCAGAGGGGCAAGCATGATAAATAATCCCAGTTATCGTAAAGCTTTTTTTGCCGCACTTGGCTTACATCTTTTTTTAATCGTGATGCTTTTAACAGATAACTCAAGTCAGAGGCCTGTTTTAACCGCGGAAACTAAAAATACACCTGGAGTAGAGCAACCTATTGCCGTTACACCTCAAACTGAAGTGGTGAAAGCAGTAAGCGTCGATAATAAGCAAGTTATGGAAACAGTAAATCGCTTAAAACAGGAACGGGAACAACAAAAAAAAGCTGAAATTAACCGACAAAACGAACTCAAACGGCAGGCAGAAGTTGCAAAACAGCAGAGAATAAAAGAACAGCAACAACTTGCTCGACTTAAAGAAGAGGCGAATAAGATTGCTATTGCTCGTAAAAAGCAAGCTGAAGAAGAGAAAAAACGCTTAAAGAAGCTTGAAGAGCAAAAAGCATTGGAAGCGAAACGTATTGAAGATTTAAAAAAACAAAAAGAAGAGTTGGTAAAGCAACAGCAATTGGAGGTTAAAAAACTTGCTGATTTAAATAAGAAAAAAATGGCGGAAAAGGCCCAAGCTGAAAAAGAAAAAGCCGAGCTTGCAAAAGCAGAAGCGGAAAGAAAAAAACAAGCGGAGGCAGAAGCTGCCGCAAAACAAGCACAAGCAGCAAAGAATGCTGAAAAGCAGGCACGTATCGCTGGTGAAGTTGATAAATATAAAGCGCTCATTGTAAATGCCATTGGTAGAAACTGGATATTGCCTGAAAATGTTGATAGTAGCTTATCGAGTCAGTTCAGAATACGTCTTGCTCCTGATGGAATGGTATTAGAAGTTACTTTAACTCGCAGCAGTGGTGACCCATTGCTTGACCGCTCAGCACAAACAGCTATTTATAAAGCATCGCCACTGCCTGTGCCTGCAGATGCAGAAACATTTAATCTGTTTCGTGATATAAGTTTAACCGTTCGACCAGAACAAGTGAGGGGGTAAAACTCGTGATTAATCGAATTATTACACTTTTTTTATTGCTTTTTACACAGCAAATTTTTGCTCTTGATTTAGAGTTAACCCAAGGGATTAATTCAGCTTTGCCTATTGCGATTAATTCTTTCGGTTCAGATGGTGCCGCTCAAGAAATCGGACAAGTTATTGAAGGTGATTTAAATTTCTCAGGACAATTTCGTATTGTTTCTGGTCCACAAGGTCCCAATGCGCAAGCGGCAGTAAGCACGCTCAAGCAATTGGGGGCAGATAGTGTTGTAACGGGGCATGTCATTAGGGCAGGAAATCATTATGAAGTGAGCTTTACCTTAACTGATGCTGTAGCGAATGGGGCGACTCTATTGACAAAAACGTTTCAAATTAATGCGAATCAAGTCAGACCATTAGCACATCATATCAGTGATGAGATATACCAAAAATTAACAGGAGAGAGAGGCGTTTTTTCCACTCGTATTGCCTATATTTCTGTTCAAAGAACTCTAAAGAGCACTCGTTATTCACTTGAGGTTGCTGATGCAGATGGACATAATCCACAAAGCTTATTGATTTCTACCGAGCCTATCATGTCTCCAGCTTGGGCTCCAGATGGTAAAAGCATTTCTTATGTCTCTTTCGAGAAAAAAAGAGCACAAATATTTACCGTTTCGGTTGAGACAGGTCAAAGACGCTTAATTACCAGTTTCCCTGGAATTAACGGGGCCCCAGCATGGTCTCCTGACGGAAGAGAGTTGGCTGTGGTTTTATCTAAAAGTGGCACACCCAAAATTTACCGCGTAGACATCAGTACTGGCACCATGAAGCAATTGACTTTTGGTGATGCTATTGATACTGAACCACGCTATGCTCCGGATGGTAAAAGTTTATTATTTACTTCAGGAAGAGGGGGGTCACCACAAATATATCGCCTCTCTTTAGCCAATGGACAAGTGAGCCGTGTCACTTTTGAAGGTAATTATAATGCACGTGCTTCCTATACGCCGGATATGAAAAATATCATTATGTTGCATCGAGATGACAAGCAATTTAATATAGGATTGCAAAGTGCAAGTGGTGGGCCAATCGTCAGTCTAACTTTTTCTGGACGTGATGAGTCTCCATCCGTTGCGCCAAATGGTCGTTTAATTCTTTATGCGACCCACAATGAGGATAAAGGTGTATTAGGTATCGTTTCTCTCGACGGTAGAATACGAATGAGACTTCCAGCACGTGAAGGAGATGTACAAGAGCCTGCGTGGTCTCCTTATTTGGGTTAAATGATGTCACGAATTATTTATATAGCCGGGTATATACTTGTTTTTTGCTTGGTGACTGTAAACAGCTATGCTTGGAATGCAGCAGGCCACAAGGTGGTGGCACAAATAGCCTACGATAATTTATCGCCAAAAGCCAAAGCCATGTGTTATAAATACCTACGTTCACGCACACATAACACACCCAATTCAAGTTTTGTTAGCTCTTCAACCTGGATGGATGAAATTAGATGGAGGGAAGTATATTGGTATGATGTTATGCATTATATCGATATTCCTTTTTCCAGTGATGGAACGCACCTGCCTCCAGTTGAAAGTACCAATGCAATAAGAACAATAAAACAAGCAACCGCCGTACTTTCTTCTAAAAAGACGAACCCAGCAGATAAAAAACTTGCATTACGCATGTTAATTCATATTACAGGTGATATTCACCAACCATTACACGCGATAACTCGAGTCAGTGCGCAACATCCTAAGGGCGATTTAGGGGGCAATTTATTCGTGTTAGGGAAAAATCCAGTAGGCAGTAATTTGCATCAGTACTGGGATAATGGAGGGGGCTTTTTTCTTGGACAGTTTGATGAGGCTCGAATAAAAAATACAGCACAGCAATTGGAACAAAAAATACCCTGCTCGATGATTGGTACAGAATTAAAACCTGCTAAATGGGCAAAAATGTCCCATAAGTTGGCCATAAAAAATGTTTATCAGATGAATCCTAATGAAACCCCTAGTGATAAATATCAAGAAAATGCGCAGCTATTAGTTCAAAAACAGGTTGTGTATGCAGGATGCAGGCTGGCAACATTACTCAATAAAATCGCCCAAGGATAATTGAAGCTTGGGCAGCGCAGCGGAATCCAGTTTGAGATGTTCGTTCATGCACCAAGATAGGTATTAACCGTTTGCTCTGACGCCACATCACGCGCCATCGTATTTTGGTAATACTGTTTTGCTTCCTGGCAATGTGTAAGTATTTTCTTTGAATTATGTATTGGCAGAATTCGCTTTTCCTGAGGTTGATTCGTATCGTGTAAAAGCAAGTCTACATATTTTTCTATTGATATATTGATCACATAACGAGAATACATACTTGCAATCAAGGGATCTTTTGAATATCTACGCTCTGCATCAATGAGATCTACAAGTTTCATCTTGCCATTATCAATACCCGCCATTTTGACAAAGTCCATGGTATCGGTAAGCGTGTCAAAAAAAACATGCACTGAACGATTTGCATTGTGGCATGAATTTTCCACAATAATCAGGGGTTGATTCCGATTATCCATACTGGATCGCTTTATTGTGGATAATCTCTTTTTCAAATCATCATATAAGTGCTTTTCTGTACAGATAGCGTTTATCGAATCGCAGATTTTGAATACAAGATCCATTTTTTTTGGTAGTTCCTGGAATTTGGCATGGTTTTGCGTTAAAAGATAATCATCAATTGCCTGTAAAGCAGAACGTATGATCATTTGGTTCTGCTTATTTACATATAAAGTTAGTATTTGTTGTAATCCTTCTAAATAGGATATCTCAATATCTATTTTATTTTTGCTAACATGAATGAATCTTGATAAAGGTAACGATGAAAGAGAAAATAATTTATCACTCATTTTATCTATCGTTAGCGTTTTAATTCGATTCATTTCACTGTGCAGTTTGTTATATATTTCAGGAGGAAGTGGAACTGCATGAAGACGTAATACAATGTTTAATAAGTGAAACAAATGAATTTTATGCGGTAAACTATCCACAGTATTATCATATTCAATAATACCGTTAATGCATGCGATTACCTTACAATATTGCTCGCACAAAAGGTTACGAAATCGCGGTTCACTAATTACGTTGACAACTTTCTCTAATAAATGAGCAAACGAATCCGTATTCGCATATTTTTCGGAAATACAGAGTAAATTTATGAACTCGATTAATGCAGCTCTACCTTTATGAGGATAATCAGCCATGGTGGTTAGCAAGTTAAGCTTTGATTCACCTTCCATTCCTGCTGCAATGCGGTCATAAAAAAAAGTCGTTCCAGGTGTATTTGAGATTCTTGTTGCTACCGAATGTGGAAATCCAAAACTGCTTCTACATAAGAAATATCGATAGGGACTAGTATTAGGTACAGAAGTTTTACTGAAATAAAATGGTGAGTCCTTTAATTCGTCAATTGCATAACTATGTTGATTATGTCGCAAAATGTTGCGAATGATTTTACCATTTTTAAAACTGGTTAACATCGCCTGTTTAAGTGGTTGAAAAGCATGTTTCGCAATATGACAAACTAACTGCCTATCAAAATAATGATTTTGACGTTCAGCACTTGAAATCAAGGTATTATAATTTGAAAAAAATTGTGGATTATTGATTGACCAAACCATACCTGCTTCAACTTTATCTGAACCCAGCAGGCCATATTTTTGTAGGCTATGCACGAATACTAAATTGAGTGATCCATCCATGATTTTATTCTGATGTTGTAACAATATGTTTGTAACTTTCTGACCACCAATATCGACCAAGGTTGAATCAAGAATCAAAGTTACAGGCAATTTATTAGTTCTTTTTAAAAATAGTTCATCTATGAAATGATTCACATCAACGGAATAAATATTTTCTTCACTTAGAGCAAGAGAAGCCTCCATATTCATAACATAAATATCAGCGTCTGGATTATTGATTTTACCTTGAGCACGATAGGAACATTTTTCAGCATGAAATAATGTCAATGCTTCAGCGGTTTCATAATATATGTTATCCAAATAAACTATGCTTGGAGTACTTGATTTGCAAGTTTGTCTCGCTGCTGACACGGCCTCAAAGCATGCTCGCATTCCCGAGTTATACAATCCGAAGTGATAGGTCATTTCATTATGATCAATAGGGCGTAAAAGAGCAGGATCAGAGTGACAGTGTTTCATGTTGTCACGCATAATAAACTGGAAATCATCCATTCCATAAGGTTCCAGTACAGCGAGAATAAAATTTAGTTCTTCCATCAACCATTCATAAGTATTAACCCATCTGCGATGATCCTTGAAATATAATGTGGCAAACATCATATACTCAAAAATAAACTGATAACTGTGTTTTAATAGTTCCCGTCTATGGGAAGCTACTGATTGATTTTTAATATGATTATTCAAAGCTTCAAGCATACTGGTAATTGCATTGACATGGATCGGTAAAAACGGCAACTCGGGATTGTTTATCCCGGCAAGTTTTTTGTATTTTTGGTAAACTGTACAATTTATCAGCTCTTCCAAGGAAGCAAATTCTGGCGGCTGTTCCCGCCTATATATACTTTTCCCATGTCTATCTACTACTGGTATTAGAGAAGAATCATCAGTGAATTGGTTGATTCGATGATACATTTTATGCGGAGTCGGTAATAATCCAAGTTTTTGGATTTTTTCAAACATCATAGAGGCTTCAGCTACACTTTCGTAAACTAGAATATAATGATCTCTGCTAGTAAATTGAGACACCTCATTCTCTTCATGAACACTAACTGTTTTTACATTGGAATTGAGAATAGATTTTAATTCATGAAAATCGAAATCAATGGGCACACACTGCACTAGTTTTAATTGCTTACCGTATTTTTTATAATATTCGGTTGCAAATGTTCCTATGTAAGATAAGAGTAATTGACGGTTGTGGTGCTTTATCTCACTTCTAAAGTATAAATAAGTTTCTTCTAAATGATTGAGATGGTATTGGTTTTCAATGTCTACATACATTTGAGCCGCCATAGATGAATTTTTCATGGCAATGTTATTGCCCCATCGACTGTGAAATGTTTTGATTGAAGTCATTAGCTCTTTATCAGAAAGGCATTCATCACTGTTGCTGATTATATGAGATAACTCACTAAACCGCTGATCATATAGATGATATCTTTCTGATGAACGAAATAGCGTTTCTCCATTTACAACATAATTATTCCAATGTTCTCTTAACTTTCTATATGAAATACACTGTACTAGTTTTTTTTGTATGATAGCTGAAGATGAATCATACGTCGTATAGAATTGATCCTGAATACTCCAATAATTAGGATTGTTTATATTCTTTATATCCATATATTCAAATGGTACGTCAATTTCAGAATCAGGATCTGATTCCAGATACATGGGGAAATAATATCCTTGACCCGGATCATTCCATGGACTATAGATGCGCACGTATTGATTCGCCAGCTTTATTTGATGCTGCTCGGATAAATTGTTTAGATCCTTACTGATAATATCGATTAAATCTGCATCATTAATGGCATTTTCGTTTTTAACAATGATCACATGATCACCAGCACGATTTCTATGCGCAATGAACGTTTGAAATTCAAGTGGATTATTTACTATATTTTCCTTGATTGCATTCATCTTCCCTGATAGGTCAATGACGATTATATGCATATACTTTCAGGTCTAATTTTGATGAAGGCTAAGTCTGTTGGTGTATCATTCACAATAAGAGGAAAACCCGATTTTTCCTGAGAAGGTTGAGTAATCTTTTCCAAATCAATCACATGTGTTTGATATTCTTGAAAGATATTTTTTGTTTGCTCTTGCAAAAATTTTGATCGATTGAAATTAATTTCAAAACGATTTTTCATTAGATTACCTCGAGTTAAGTGAAACCCTAATTTACTTTATAAAGTTTTTTCTTGAGGCAAAAAGAGAGGTGTAATTGTCCGCTGAACTAAAGATACAAATAACTCGTTCTTTACCTCAGCGACCAACCCGTTTAATCATTAAAACTTGGTAAGAAAACCAGTCCTTCTATCATCCAGACGAAGAGAACAGATCGCATTTAGTTAAATTTTAAAGCAAAATATAAAAAATTTTATCAAAAAAAATATTTTTTGTCAAACCTCTTCTTTAGGTCAGGTATAGGAGCCTTAAATCTAAGTTTCTAATCACAAGTTTATTTAAATGTATTAAAATAGTACTAATAGACTTGGTTTTATTCTTATGCACTCACCAAATGATAAGAAGATGGAGATACTAAGTATGGATGCATCGAGTGATGAGGCTACTAAAGGAGGATCCGCGGTTGCCTCACTTCGCTTTTCGATGGGTCATTGTTTTTTATTTATTTCTACTAAAATTCCTACCAAGGAAGTATATAAGCATTATCACGCACTCCAATCCATAATGATCGACAGGAGAAATCCTGATAGCCCAGTAAGACCTCTCATGCTGTCTAAAAAGGTTCATGCTATTTTGCACACAGGTGTAACCGTGAACATGTTAGTTGCAACGGGAATTAGAAAAAAAGATTTACCTCATGCAAAAGACATTAAGCAAGTAGTGCCAAGAGAGCTAACTTTAGAGGCAAAATGGCTGGATAAAAGTAAAGAACAAGCACAATGCGGCGGTGATGCAAGTGTTTTTGGTAATCTAGGTGTTCTAGCTATATCAAAAGATGTACGCTTTGTTGATATTCCTAAAATGAATGCATTAGCTGTACCTAAATCTTTTCTGAAAAAATATGGCGCAGAACTTATTGCATTGCATCAATCCTTCAAATTGGATGATGTGGCGCATGAAGAATTAAAATCTTTATTTCTTGTAGAATATATATGGGATCAAGAATATATTGAAGAATATGCATTAAACCCTCGAGGCGGTGGAGGGGTGTTTGTTGAAACCCATCCATTTCCACATGTGTTTATACCTTTGTCACCAAAATGCGGTGGTGCTTTAATTCTTGGTATAGACAGATCGGATGGCTATTTTGATTTTGCAAGCTTTGAAATTCCTTTTGGATATACAATGAAAGTGGGAAGTAATGTGATTCATAGTGACGCATTTTTTGTAGGTCCTTATGCAATCTCTTTGACGCAAACAGATCGTGCTAATTCAGTACTTTTAAAACGCGATACTGTAGCCCGGGAAATAGAGAGAGTGTGTCTTACTCCTGTACCAAAATAACTTGATTCGGGTACCACCTACTTAATGCAATGTACTGAATTTAAACTTTAAATTACTCATAAAAGCAAAATATAAAGACTGTGCTATATTTTAGATGCAATTGTTTAATAAATGGGATCGCCATCCTCAACAAAAGGAATTATAAAAATGAATAAATTATTTGCAAAGATTGGTATAGTTAGCATACTAATGAGTGTTTCATTATATGGTTGGGCAGAATCAGGGCCCTGCAAAGCTATTGCAATCACTTGTATGCAAAATGGTTACTTTAAAGGTGGGGAAAATGCAGGTAAAGAATTAGTCAAAGACTGTGTTTTACCTGTAGCCATGGGTAAGAAACAATTACCAAATACAAATTTCAGTCCAGAACAATTGCAGCAATGCAAAATGAAGTTAGCCGAAAAAATAAAAAGTAAAATGCAAGAAAAAATGCAGCAATAACATTAGGTCAGTTTACAATTCGCTATCTTGAGCCAAAATGCTTCGATTTTAGAGCACCGGAACGGAGCATACACGAAGTATGTGAGTATAGGAGCACAGAAAATCGAAGCATTTTGGCTCAAGAAAGTAGAATTGTAAAAAGAACTAATTCCTCTCCCTGAAGGGAGAGAAACTTTTATCTTATTCCTTTTGCAACGACTCCATCACAGCACCTAAGAAGCGAGTTGCTTCGCCTCCAGTAACAGCTCTATGGTCAAAACTTAATGATAAGGGAAGTATATTATGTGCTTCTAATGCTCCTTGAGTATTGACAACAGCTCCCTGATAGAGTCTGCCTACGGCTAAGATAGCAACCATCGGCGGAACAATAATTGGACTAGCAAAGCGGCCAGCAAATTTTCCAAAATTAGAAAGAGTTATGGTAGCTCCCTTCAATTTATCTGCAGTAATTTCTCGTTTGCTCACAGATTCTTTAAACTCATTGATTATTTTTCGTAGATCACCATCGGAAAGCTTCGCGGCGTTATGAATAACAGGCACAAATAATCCTTCCTCATTATCCATCGCTAAACCAAGATGCACCTCATTAAAACACTGGCGCGCACCATGTTTTGTATCAAACCATGCATTCAGGGCAGGCTCTTTTTTAGCAGCGTAGACTATTGCCCGGATTAGGCGAATCGTAATATCAGTACCAGGCTTCCAAGTACTGATATCGGCTTCATCAAAAATACTTACAGGTACTACTTCTGCATGAGATTGTGTCATGCTATTGAGCATTGCTCGTCTTACCCCGCGCAGAGGCTCAAAACCCGCAGGTACTTCTGAGTTTTTGTCTGCTTGTGCCTGAACATCATCGCGAGTGATTATGCCGAACTCTCCAGTTCCTTTAACTGTAGATAAATCGACATTAAGTTTTTTAGCAAGCATCTTTACTGCAGGGGTTGCCTTGATACGATTTTTAGTTGCGTGTTGGATGCCGACAGTAAAATTATCTTCAAAGACTTCACTGCTTTCTTCTAAATTGCCGACTACTGTTCCTTTGTCTTCCGTTTTAGCACTTGTTGATTTAAAAGCTACCAAAGGTTCACCTGTTTTAATTACGTCTCCAGGCTTACCATATAATTTGCTAATAATTCCAGACTGAGGACAGGGTACATCAACTACAGCTTTTGCAGTTTCCATAGAAACCAATGGTTGATCTGCGATTACAGTATCCCCTTCTTTAACAAACCATTCATGAATCTCAGCATCTGGTAGGCCTTCACCCAAATCAGGTAGATTGAAAATATTCATTATTACTCCATTATGCTCATAACACTGTTTTTAATCCGTGCAACACTAGGGATGTACTGTTTTTCCAGCTGGAAATAGGGCATTACAGTATCATATCCGGTTACCCGTTGGACTGGAGCCATTAAATCAGCCATAGAATTTTCCATAATCTGTGCTGAAATTTCGGCACCAACGCCACACGTTTTCGCTCCCTCATGAACGATAATACACCGTCCTGTTTTCTCTACTGAGGCTAAAATTGTTTCAATATCCAGTGGTTTAATTGTTGCCACATCAATGACTTCGCAAGAAATTCCTTCGTTGCCTAATTGCTTAGCAGCTTGTTGTGTTTCGTGGATGCTGGCTCCCCAGCTTATTAATGTGACGTCATCACCTTGTTGTAGCGTAAAACACTTACCGATAGGAAGTGCTTCACCGTTATCTTCTACAGGCTGCTTGACCAAACGATAAATACGTTTAGGCTCGAGAAAAACAACTGGATCTGGATTACGCATGGCGGCTAAAAGCAGGCCATAAGCACGCCGTGGCGAGGAGGGAATCACAACTTGTAAACCAGGAATATGAGCAAATAGTGCCTCGGTGCTTTCAGAATGATGTTCTGGAGCGCGAATGCCGCCACCAAAAGGTGCACGAAAAACGAGAGGGCAATGGAGTCGTCCGCGTGTTCTATTACGCATCCGAGCAGCATGAGAAATAATTTGATTCATTGCTGGATAGATAAACCCCATAAATTGAAACTCAGCAACCGGCTTCAATCCTTGTATTGACATACCAATTGCTAATCCGGCAATCATAGACTCTGCCAGGGGAGTATCAAAAACTCTTTTTTCACCAAAACGCTCTTGTAATCCTACCGTGGCGCGAAAGACACCACCATTTTTACCCACATCCTCTCCAAAAACTACAACATTTTCATCATGAGCTAACTCATAAGCCAAAGCCTGAGTTACTGCCTCGATTAAAGTAATATCAGGCATGAGTTGCTTCCTCCATAGCTATTGCACGTTGTTCCACTAAATACTCAGGTAGTTCGGCATAATGGTAATCAAAAATACTGCTGATTGGTTGTGGTTCCATACTCAAGTATTCATTAACTGCCTTTTCTACTTCTTCAGAACATTGAATTACTAAGTTTTCTTCGTCTTGCGAATTCCATATTTTTTGTTCTATAAGAAATTCTTTAAATCGTGATATGGGTTCTTTAGGTTTGGCCTTTTCAACTTCATCGCCAGGTTGATAGCGAGTTGCATCGTCAGCTGTTGTATGATCCGATAAACGATAAGACATGGCTTCAATTAAAGTAGGTCCTTCACCATGACGTGCTTTTTCAATTGCATCGCCAATAACGTGTCTTGTTGCTAAAATGTCATTACCGTCAATTTGCATGCCTGTAAAGCCAGCGGCTACGGCCTTTTGTGCAATAGTTTGGGTACCGGTCTGTTGATCTCTAGGGACAGAAATTGCCCATTGGTTATTATTGACCACGAAAACGACAGGTAAATTCCATGTACCCGCGACATTCATCGCTTCATAAAAATCGCCTTCCGAAGTACCGCCCTCGCCAAGACACACTACGGCGACACGAGGCTGATTTCTGTATTTAAAGGCAAATGCAACACCTGTTGCATGCAAGCATTGAGAGGCAATCGGAACACAGATTGGTAAGTCTTCTGAATTACAGGAAAATTGACTGCCACGCTCGTCACCACCCCAGAAAGCGAGTATTTCAGACATTTTTACACCGCGTTGAAATTGCGCAGCATAATCGCGGTAATAGGGTACAAGTACATCCTCAGGGCGCATTGCATGACCTATAGCGGCTGAAATTGCTTCCTGACCATTAATCGGAGCATAAGTTCCCATTTTTCCTGTTCTTTGTAAAGCGATAGCTTTTTTATCAAAAGTCCGTGTCAGAACCATAATTTTATAAAGTTCTTTAAGCACAGAATGATCATGGGCAAAAGAAGGTAGTTGTCCGACCAATTTTCCATGTTCATTTAAAAATTGAGTATATGTAATGTCAAATTGAGCAACTGTTGCCATACAAGGGCTCCTTGTCAATAAAGCGTTTGCATAGCATACTCACAAATTAATTCAAAAACCAGAGAATTAGTGTCGAATTCGCGTTACAGAATGAAGTATTTGTCGCCTAGTGCGGTGCCGCGGACCCCCGGAATCGTTAAGAATTAATCCCCGGGTTTTGCTGTGCTACACCCAGGCTACGAATATAAGTTTTATAATCATTACTTAAGAGGAATATTTTGAGCCAATTTGTATTATATTCATTAGACTATCATGATTCGCTGCATGAGTATTACCAAAAATTAGTTCATTTGCCAGGTTTTGTTCTTTTAGAAAGTACCGATCGCGCTTATGGACGTTATGACATTATTAGTGCCTACCCTTATGATTTTATCCAAATCAATCAAAATGCTGAGGATTTACCGGGTTTATTAAAAAAAATAAGCCAACTCTTATCGCCAATACCTTCTGTGGCGGATCTTCCTTTTCAAGGCGGCGCTCTGGGTTATATTTCTTATGATCTTGGAGCAAAGTTATTAGGAATAGATTCCTGCATCCAACCAACATTAGAAAATATGCCTTTATTAGATCTTGGTTTGTATGATTGGGCAATTATTGTAGACCATCATGATAAAACTGTAACCGTATTTGCGGCAAATACACATCAATCAACTACTAAAATAGTTGATGAAGTATTGGCGCTGTGGAATAACCCTACTAAACAACAGCACAATGCGGCCATTAAAGGTGATTTTACTCCTTTGATGAGCAAACAAAATTACATCAAAGCATTTTCTTCTGTTTATCAATTTTTAAAAGAAGGAAGAAGTTATCAGGTCAATCTGACTCAGCCATTTCACGTTGCTTATGAAGGAGACAGTTGGACTTTTTATAAAAAAATTTGTTTGAAAAACCCTGTTCCTTTTGCTGCTTTTCTACGAACAGCGCATGCGGATATTTTAAGTTTCTCCCCTGAACGTTTTCTTTTCCATGAAGAGGGTAAATTAGTAACATCTCCTATTAAAGGGACAATAGGCCGCTCTACTAGTCATATGGAAGATGAAGAATTAAAAAATAAATTGACATCATGTGAAAAAAATCGAGCTGAGAATGTCATGATAGTTGATTTGTTAAGAAACGACTTAGGTAAAATTGCTCAACCAGGTTCAGTACACGTAACGAGTTTATGTGAGGTGCAAAGCTATAATTCAGTACATCATTTAGTAAGTACAATTGAAGCCCAATGTCTTGCTACAGTTCCACCATTTGATGCATTTTTATCGTGTTTCCCTGGTGGTTCTATTACAGGAGCGCCGAAAATTGAGTCTATGCGAATTATTCATGAACAGGAATCTTATGCACGAGGCATTTACTGTGGCTCTATAGGTTATTTTTCCCGACATGGGCGTTTTGATACGAACATTGCTATTCGTACGGTTACAGCTAAAGAGAATATGTTGCATTTAGCTGCTGGTGGTGGAATAGTTATTGACTCAAACTGGGAAGATGAATATCGTGAATGTTTTATCAAAATAGCAGCGGTTATTAATGGACTTAAATGAAATTAAAGGGAAAAAGCTGGCACATTCTGGTGTGGTTGTCTTGTATGAGCAATTATCTGATTCATTAATTCTGACACAACGTAGCGATAAACTGAGAGCACATCCGGGAGAAATCTGTTTCCCAGGAGGTATTTGGGAAGAGGGGGATGAAAACTATTATGCTACTGCATTGAGAGAGTTGTATGAGGAGTTAGGTATTACCCCAGACCGTATCACTTTGATAAAAGAATTAAATACTCAAAAAACCCTTTTAGGGAAGATTATTCATCCTTGGTTTGCACGTATCGAAACGGTTCATCCTTACCAATTAAATGCTCAAGAAGTAACTCGTTTAATATCGATTCCAATGGCATTAGTTCAAGATGTCCAAAATTACAAAGATTTTATAATTGAACGGAATGGTCGTCGTTATGTTACTTGTGAATTCACTGCAAATAAAGATTGGGTATGGGGTGCGACTGCTCGCATAATGAAACAATTGGTAAAATAATTGTATTAGATCACCTTCTACCAAGAAAAGGTTGTGTTTTACGCATTTGCTTCGTATAGTGTAGCCTGGGTGCAGCGCAGCAGAACCCGGGTTTCGCTGCGCTGCACCCAGGCTACATATTTTATATAGCAACAGTTGGTTTTTTCTCCGAGAGGCTTGGTGATGCAGCATGAGAATCTTTAAGTGCTCGACGAAGAATTTTTCCCACATTTGTTTTAGGAAGCTCGTTGTAAAATTCAACCAGCCTGGGAACTTTATAAGCAGTCAGGTGTTCTCGACAATAAGCAATCACTTGTTCTTCGGTTAGATCAGGATCTTTTTTTACAATGCATGCTTTAACGCGCTCACCCGATTCCTTATCAAAGACACCAACAACTCCTACTTCCAAAACGCCAGGATGCATAGCAATTACTTGTTCTACTTCATTTGGATAAACGTTAAATCCTGAGACAAGTAACATGTCTTTTTTTCGATCGACTAGGTAAATAAAACCTTCTTCATCCATTTTACCAATGTCTCCGGTTTTTAAATAACCATTCTTAGTGAACACTAAAGCGGTTTCATCAGGTCGCTTCCAATATCCTGGGGTTACTTGTGGTCCCTTAATGCAAATTTCCCCGCTTGTACCTATTGATACTTCATGTTCCTCGTCATCAAGAATAATGACATCTGTAGAGGGGATAGGTACTCCTATACTTCCATTATATTCAGTCAGATTCATAGGATTCATAATGGCAGCAGGACTGGTTTCAGTTAATCCATATGCTTCTAATACAGGTGTTTTGGTGACTTCACGCCATTTAAGCGCCACACTTTTTTGCAATGCCATACCTCCTGCAAGCGAAATTTTTAGGTTGCTAAAATCAACTTCTTTAAATTTAGGCTGGTTTAGTAAACCATTAAACAAGGTATTAACACCCGTAATTGCTGTAAAACGCACTTTTTTAATTTCTTTAACAAAGTGCTTCATGTCACGGGGATTTGTGATCAGGACATTTTGTGCTCCTTGTTTTAAAAAGGTCAAACAATTCGCAGTAAGAGAGAAAATATGATAAAGAGGTATCGCTGTAATAATCGTTTCATCACCATTTAACCCTACTACGGGTTTAATCCACGCTTCAGCTTGCAGCACATTGGAGATCATATTGCTATGAGTTAAAATAGCCCCTTTTGCTACACCTGTTGTACCACCGGTATATTGCAAGAATGCGATATCGTCATGACCTAACGCTACATGATGTAACGTCGATTGTTTTCCTTCAAGCAAAGTATAATTAAATGTCACTGCATGAGGGATATTAAAAGAAGGTACCATTTTTTTAATATATTTAATTATCGAATTGATAATGATTCGTTTCGGAGTTGGAAATAGATCTGCTATTTCAGTCACAATAACATGTTTTAATGTAGGAATGGAGCTTAAAGCTTTTTCTACAGTTTTTGCAAAATTAGCAAGTACAATAATTGCTTCAGCACCTGAGTCATTCATTTGATGAATTAGCTCGTCTGTGGTGTAGAGTGGATTTGTATTAACAACAATATAACCTGCACGCAAGATACCGAATAAGGCTACTGGGTATTGAAGAACATTGGGAAGCATGATCGCTACCCGAGCCCCTTTCTCCAGTTTGAGCTGTTGAAGATACGCAGCAAAATCTCGGCTTAGCTCGTTTAGTTCACCAAAAGTTATACCAGTACCTAAATTGGTATATGCGGTTTTTTTAGCATAACGCGAGCAGGATTCTTTAAACAAATCTACGAGGGAAGAATACTGACTTGCGTCAATTTCATGTGGGACTCCTTTCTGATATTGTTCAAACCACCGTTTATCCACCTTAATATCCTTCTGTTATTGGTTCTCACATGTTAGTATAAACAAAAATATCGGTTATGGATATGATACTCATGGGTGAAAATACAACGCAAACTCAAGCATTTAAGTTAAAAGGTCGTCTTTATACATTTACTGTGTTACATGTATTAAATACGAACGCTGATGTTTTTTCGCAACAACTTGATGATACTATTGCCAAAGCTCCTAAATTATTTGAGCATACTCCTGTTGTTTTTGACCTGTCTTCCGTACAACAATTAGAATTTGATTTGCAGTCTTTACTCCAGAGTGCGCGTGCGCATGGTATGATTCCTGTTGCTATTCAAGGAGGAAGCGCATTACATAATACTTTGGCACAATGTCATGATTTGGCAGTATTGCATGCATCTTCAACACAAGATAAACCCATAATTGAGCAACCCATCGAAAACAGTCATTACGAATCAACAAAATCAACAACAAAATTAATTACTACACCTGTACGTTCAGGACAACAAGTAGTGGCAAAAGGGGCCGATCTCGTGGTGACTTCCTCAGTAAGCCATGGCGCAGAATTACTGGCAGACGGTTGTATCCATGTATATGGCGCTTTAAGGGGCAGAGCATTGGCTGGAATTTCTGGAGATAAAGAGGCACGAATTTTTTGCCACTCCTTGGAGGCAGAATTGGTGTCAATTGCCGGATTTTATCGCTTAAGTGATGCGATCGAACCTTATAATGGTCCTTGTCAAATTTATTTAGTCGATGAACACATTCAAATAGAGCCCTTATGATAGACGTTGTTTTTATCTCTGATCTTCATTTGCATCCAGAAGATCAGGCCATTCAGGAACGCTTTAATCATTTTCTTGAATGGGCACGAGTTTCTGTTAAAAATATTTATATTCTGGGTGATTTTTTTCATGCGTGGGCAGGTGATGATGCAATCGATGATTGGAGCAGGGGCATTGCTCATCAGTTATTTTCTTTAAAAAGACAAGGAATTAACTTATTTTACATGCATGGTAATCGTGATTTCTTATTGGGAAAAACTTTTGCACGCCTGGCGGGATGGACCATTTTGTCTGAACCGACTGTAATCCAATTAGGTCCAGAAAAAATCTTGTTAGTGCATGGCGATCGGTATTGTACTAAAGATTTAGCGCATCAGCGGTTCCGTTTTTTAACCCGAAACAAAATATTTCCTATTCTATTTTTGAGCTTACCATTAAAATATCGTGAGCGATTAGTGAACCAAGTGCGCTATCGAAGTCAGATGAATCACAGTAAAACGATGGAAGAAATGGATGTAGTTGCTGAAGAGGTCATTAAGCATATGGTACGCTATAAAGTAACCCATTTAATTCATGGTCATACCCATAAACCGGGTATAATTTTTTATCAAAGTAACTCACAAAAATTTAAACGCTATGTATTGAGCGATTGGGATGACAAACCCCAAGCATTGTGTTATCATAATACAAAAGGGCTCTATTTTGCTCATTTGTGATTTTTAGAGAGACTGGTTATGACTGACAAAGATATCAAAGTCAAAGAGGCGAATGATCTTTTAGTAGAAAAAGCAGAGCAACTGCGTAAAGAACAATTCATTAAAGATAAAGAAGACGATTTTAAGGCGAGACAAAGAGAAACTCAAAATAAATTCAGATCCTGGCTGGATGGAGTGAGAAAAAGCGATAAAATCATGGATGAGAGAACAGGTAAAGAAACAACTCTTTGGGAGCAAGTAAAGAAGTTAGCTGACGATGTAATTAATGCAGAACAAACCTCCATCAATGACTGGCGATCTAATATGATGTCCTTGTTGAATTTTTTTGCGAAACTTAATAAAGCAATCAATGTATCGTCAAATCAAGTTGCAGCTGAAGGATTAAATCTTATCAAGCAGGCCACTCATGAAATACCTATTGTCCGAGCGATAACTCACCCTGATGAATTTATGTATCAAAAAGTTAAGTCAGCCATACTTCATGCAGTTAAAGGCCCAGGTGAGTTTAATGTTGAGTCTTTCAAACAGAAAGTTACATTTGACGATGGAAAAGTTAAAGTCGCCCCTTTAACTTATGCAGATGATGGCATCCCTTTAAAAGGTGAAGATAAGGCAAATAAAGCATTTAACAAACTTGTTGAAATTTGGTTACTGGAAAATAAATATGCACCTAGTCCTCAAAAAGATGGTAGTTATGTTCATCTTGAGAATGGTACCGTATTGGATCAGGATGCATTTAATAGATTGAATGATCCTCAAGCAAATACAAATTTAGCGAAGTTTCTAGATGCTAATGCCAAATTTAAATTTGAGGAGCAAGTGGAAAATGAGCAGCAACCAGGATTAACTCCTGACTAATTTTTGTTAAATTTTACTGTTCTATAGATTGCGGTATTCCGCTATGAAAGCGAAATACCGTATCAGTTGCTAAAATAAAATCATTTTCCAAAGATAAAAACACCTTTAGACGTTGTTCTATATCCCCACCGTATAATTTTGCTAAACGCAGATAGTCCTCAAAGTGACGTGCTTCCGAACGAATTAAAGTAGCGTAAAACTTTACTAAGTCCTGATCCTCAAGATAGGGGATAATTGCATAAAAGCGCTCACAAGAACGGGCTTCAATAATGGCACCAATAATCAGTTGATCACATAAGCGTTGAAGGACATTCCTGCTGGTGACCTGCCTATGCATGTGCGTCGCATATCCTGATGGTTGTAAGGGACAAAATTGAATTTCTTTTTGCGTCATCAGGTTAATGACTTTTTCAAAATGAAGTAACTCCTCACGGGCTAAAGGCGACATCACCTCAACCAATTCCTTTTTTTCCGGATATTTGCTGATAAAATTAATAGCTGTTGCCGCTGCTTTACGCTCACAATGCGCATGATCAATTAATAATAAAGGAATATGCTCTGCAGCGAAATCCAACCATACTTGCGGTGTTTTTACTTGGAGGAAGTCATTTAATAATTGTAAATCAATATCTAATCGTTTTAACATCTGTGAAATACACTATACTTATCAAATAAATTGTCTTATATCATAGGACCTTTTTACAATTCTACCCTTTTTGGCCGTAAGGCCTAGCGAATTGTAAAACAGGCCCTATATTTTTAAAAATTTGAATTGGATGAAAAATGAACGGGGAAGAAATTGATAATGAATTAAGCCATTGGTTTTCAACTTATGGAGTAATAACGGCTGAGCGTATATTGGGCAGGTACAAAGTCAATCTGGCACAAAGCGAATTAGTGGAAGCAATTAAAAGTCCATTTAGTTTTTATCATCGAATGTTGCAGATTCCACTAAAAAGTGTACTTAATGGAATCATTTTGCAACAAGCCAATGACTATCATGTTTATGTGCAGAAATTATTTATTGATTATTTATTGTCCGGAGAAAATTCTAAAGGTGAAGAAGCGCAAGGTGCTTCAACACGTGAGGCTATAGAAAAAGAACGACAGCAATTAGTCGCATTAGGGGATGAATTTAATAATGTGCAGGGAGAACATGATCATTTGATTGCTTCCAGTCAGGCTGCTTTGATAAAAATAGCTCAAATATTTAATACGGAGTTGGAAAAAGCAATCAGCTCATTAAAAAAAGTGCTTAAGAGTTCTGGTTCTTCAGAGAAAAAAAGCAAAATTCGACAGGCAATTAATCATGCTTTGATTTATTGCAATATGGCCGAAGTCCAAAACAATAAATATCTTTTTATAGATAAAATGAACGAAGTTCTTAATGCATCACTATCGGAGGATTTAAAGGAGAAAACTATAACCATCTTGTCCGAAATCTTGCAAATGGATATGGATTTTGATGAGCAGATAAGTGATTTTGCCGCACAAACCGAAGAATTAAGTAGGTCGGCTAATTCGTACCGCAATTTATTTTATGAGACGATTCTGCGCGTAGTCGAATTGTTAAAATCATTACCTGAATACAAGATTGATCCGGAACAAGATGCTATTAATAGAGAGCCTTTATACTTTGATAAGAACATTGGGGCATTATGACTTCCATGTATGGGTAAATACATAGAGCATCAGAAATGATGTATGTACTTCGGTTTTACTTAGAGCATCGAGACTATAATTGATATAAAAATGAATTTATATTAGCCATATAGATTGCATTTCATGTATAATGTTGCACTTTAACTAAACCCCTATGGAGTGCATGATGGCAAAAGAAACAACGTTGTCAATTATTAAACCTGATGCAGTAGCTAAATCTGTTATTGGTCAAATCTATACTCGTTTTGAAAATGCGGGCCTAAACATAATCGCTGCAAAAATGATGCAACTTTCTCGTGAACAAGCAGAGAATTTTTATGACATACACCGTGCACGTCCTTTCTTCAAAGATTTAGTTGAGTTTATGATCTCTGGTCCAGTAATGATTCAGGCATTGCAAGGTGAAAATGCAGTAATGAAAAATAGAGAAATTATGGGTGCAACAAACCCGAAAGAAGCTGCAGCTGGAACCATACGTGCTGATTTTGCCGATAGTATTGATGCTAATGCAGTACATGGTTCAGACAGCCTTGAAAATGCAGTTCGTGAAATTGCCTTTTTCTTTGAACCACACGAAATTTGTGAGCGATAAGAATCAGTTTTGATATCTAATGACACGAGGATTTTGTAGCTAACGTAGCTTGGGTGCAGCGCAGCGAAACCCGGTAATGCTAGGCTTTAAAAAGAAAACCCTGGTTTCGCTGCGCTGCACCCAGGTTACGGTTTTTGCATTTTCACTACATTATTAACTCATGTCATTAAATTTGGAGCAAAAATGACAGAAAAAGTAAATCTGCTTGATTACAATTATCAACAAATGCGTGAACTTCTAAACAGCTGGGGAGAGCAACCTTACCGAGCTCAGCAGATAATACAATGGATTCATCAGGCCGGCTTTACCGATTTCACAAAAATGTCAAATCTTAGCAAAGTCTTAAGAGAAAAATTGACACAGCGCTCATGTATTAAGTTACCAGAAATTGTTGCGTGTCAAAAATCCAGTGATGGTACCCATAAATGGCTCTTGAAACTGGAATGTGGTAATTGCATCGAGACGGTATTTATTCCAGAAAGCAATCGCGGAACTTTGTGTGTTTCCTCGCAAGTGGGCTGTGCTTTGAATTGTTCCTTTTGCTCTACCGCAAAACAAGGTTTTAATCGTAATTTATCTACAGCAGAAATTATCGGCCAAGTTTGGTTGGCTGTTCGTGAATTATCACAACAAGAAGGAATTCATGACAAAAAAATAACAAATGTGGTCATGATGGGCATGGGAGAACCCTTGCTTAATTTTGATAATGTTGTATCAGCAATGAATATTATGATGGATGATTTTGCTTATGGATTATCGAAACGTCGTGTTACTTTAAGTACCTCAGGTGTTTTACCTGATCTGGAACGTTTAAGAGAAATTAGTCCTGTTGCTTTGGCTGTCTCGCTGCATGCACCGAATGATGAGTTAAGAAATGAACTTGTTCCTATAAATAAGAAATATCCGTTGGCTCAATTAATGGCTTTATGCAAAAACTATTTTAAGAATGAGCCGCGAAGAAAAGTAACTTTTGAATATGTAATGCTCAAAGGAGTTAATGATCAACCAGAGCATGCAAATCAATTGATAAAGCTGTTGCGAAATGTTCCAGCCAAAGTCAATTTAATCCCTTTTAATCCTTTTCCAATGACACAATATGAGCGCTCATCCCAGGAAACTATTGATGCATTTAGAGATAGGTTAATCGCTCGTGGCATTAATACGATTACGCGAAAAACGCGAGGTGACGATATTGATGCAGCATGCGGGCAATTAGCTGGAGAGGTTAAAGATAGAACAAGCCGTTCTCAAAAATGGCAAAAATTGCATTTTATACCTAAAAAAAACCAAGAGCAGCAAGCAGCAGAATAATGAAATATGCCTTTGGTTTAACAAGGTTATCAATTCGAGAACTACAATAAATTCATTATTTGTGACAAATTATTTTTAATTTATTTATAAGCGGTTATAATGCGCAATCATTTCTAACCTTAGTGTGAAAATACTGTGTTGAAAAAGGTTTATCTCTTGCTTGTTATGACTTGCCTGTTTTTGCAGGCATGTACACATGATGAAGAAAGTGAAAAACAAAATTTTAAAAAACCCGATCTCAGCAAGGCTGCATCATATAATGTTCAGTTAGGATTAGGGTATTTAAAACAGGGTGATAGGCCAAGAGCGAAAAAAAAGATCCTTACTGCATTGGAGCAAGAGCCTTCTTCACCTGATGTGAATTCGGCAATGGCTTATTATTTTGAACAAACTAAAGAATTAGATCAGGCAGAGAAATATTATTCAAAAGCCATATCACTGGCAAAAAATGGAGGCGCGCAGCTTAACAATTACGGTGCTTTTTTATGTCGAAAAGGTGATTATAAAAGAGCTGAAACTTATTTTTTAAAAGCAGTGAATGATTTAAAGTATTTGAATACTGCTGCAGCCTATGAAAATGCAGGACTTTGTGCTTTATCAACCCCTAATAATGATAAGGCTAAGCTGTATTTCGCAAAAGCATTAAATCAGGATCCTTCACGAAAAGTGTCCTTTTATGAATTACTAAAACTTGAAATTAAAGCCAATCGTGATGCAGAGGCATTTGCTTTAGTACAAAAGCATTCTGATTTAATTTTGAATGATAGGGTATTATTATCTTTAGCCAAAGAGGTTTCTGATAAAGTTGGGCAACACGCTTTAGCTGCAGAATATGAACAAAGCATGAATAATTTGAATTCCAATATCGATAATAGTGGAGTAAATAATGACTATAACAACCACCACACTGGATGAGAATATAGTAGAGCATGATAAGAATCCAGGCGAGCAACTTGCCAGTATACGCGAACAAAAAGGGTACACAGTTGAGTATGTTGCCAATAAATTACATTTAAGGGCTCGTATTATTGAATTAATTGAAAATAATGAATTTCATTTGTTACCTGAGCCTGTTTTTGTTAAAGGATATTTACGTGCGTATGCTAAATTGCTCGGAACTTCTCCAGAGCCTTATCTGGCAATATTTAATGCTCAGTTTGTTGTCGAGAAAAAATCTGATCGAGCCCTCTTATGGCAGCAAAGTAAACGTGAATCACATAAAGCGGAACATATTATTCGTTGGTTTACGATTTTATTTGCCTTAGGTGTGATTGTGGCTGTAGGAATTTGGTGGCAAAAAAACAGAGATACACAACAGATATTTCCGACAAAGACGACTCCTGTGGATTTATCATTAAATCAAACGTCAACAATTGAAACTAAAGAACTTAAACTCACTGACATATCAAAAATGCATTCTATGTTAAACCCAAAACCGGAAATGTCTCCTATGGAGAAGATAGGTGACTGAGCGAATTCAAGCAATACGTGGAATGAATGATATTTTGCCTGAGACCATGGTATTTTGGCGTTCCATTGAACGGATTTTTGTGAACGTATTGTCCAGTTATGGTTATCAGGAAATACGTTTTCCGCTTATTGAAAGTACCCAGCTATTTAAGCGAACTATAGGTGAAGTAACTGATATAGTCGAAAAAGAAATGTATACTTTTAATGACTTAAACGGGGATAGTATTACCTTAAGGCCCGAGGGAACAGCTGGTTGTGTTCGTGCTTGCCTGCAAAATGGGCTTTTGCATAATCAGCAACAAAAATTGTGGTATATGGGACCAATGTTTCGCCATGAAAGACCACAGAAAGGACGATATAGACAGTTCAATCAATTAGGTGTTGAAGCGTTTGGTATGCCTGGCGCGATGGTTGAGTTGGAATTGATTTCCATATGTCGTAAGTTTTGGGAACAATTAGGATTTGCAGATTTTGTTCAATTACAAGTGAATACTTTAGGTGAGCTAACCGAGCGCCAGCAATATAAAGAAACTCTCGTTGAGTATTTGACCAAGCATGAAAGTCAGTTGGATGAAGACAGCAAACGCAGGTTAACCCGAAATCCATTGCGAATTTTGGACAGTAAAAACCCGGAAATGCAACAGTTATTGGCTAATGCACCTAAACTGATTGATGTTCTTGGTGAAAAAAGTCGTGCACATTTTCAGTCTTTTTGTGATGGCTTAGATGCATTAAAGATACCTTACGTAATTAATCCTGTTTTGGTGCGAGGTCTAGATTATTACGGACATACAGTGTTCGAATGGGTTACAGATAAATTAGGAAGCCAATCTACAGTATGTGCCGGGGGACGATACGATATATTAATCGAACAACTAGGTGGCAACCCAACTCCTGCAGTAGGTTTTGCATTAGGTATCGAAAGAATATACCTGCTTATGGAAACCTTAAGTCTTCTGCAGCAAGAGAGTAAAAAGAACGCCTTATATCTTATTGCGACAAATGATCAGGCTGTGGTAAGGGGGCTTGTGATTTCCGAATGGATACGTAAGGCTTATCCAAAGATAGAAGTGTCAGTGAATACTGCGGGTGGCAGCTTTAAAAGCCAATTCAAAAAAGCAGATAAAAGCGGTGCACGTTTGGCATTAATTTTAGGCGAAGATGAATTGGTAAAAGAACAAATTAGTATCAAAGATTTACGTAATGAGGCTGAACAAATTACAGTGGATCAAAATATGATTAATCAGGTCTTGAAAGATTATTTAGAGTGAGTGCGGGAGAATGTTATGTCAGTGTATATGACTGAAGAGGAACAACTAGAATCGATAAAGAAATGGTGGAAACAATACGGTAATCTTATCACCGTAGTATTATCGCTTATACTCTTAGGCATTGCCGGCTATCGATATTTACATTGGCATCAAGCAAAAATTACTCAACAAGCTTCTGTTGCTTATGAGCAAATGATGGTTGCTCTTTCCAATCAAAATATCAAAGGGGTTAGAGCTTATGCGAATGAATTGATTCATCAGCATAGTAGTACAGTTTATGCTGATGCTGCGCATCTGACACTTGCAAAAATTTATGTATCAAAAAATAAACTGGATAACGCTGCAAATGAACTGAAAGCGGTTACTACAAATAGTAAAATGCCGGCTTTAAAGCAAATTGCTAAAATTCGTATGGCGCGTATCTTTGCAGCAGAAAAGTCTTATACAAATGCTCTTAAAGAATTAAGCAGTATTGATGATAAAACTTATTTGCCAGTTATTAATGAGCTAAAAGGCGATATTTATGGAGCTACAGGCCAATATCAGGAGGCTATAAGCTCCTATAAACTGGCTTTAGATGAAGTAAAAAATAATGGAATGGGTAATTTATTTTTAGAAATGAAAACTAATGAGATAGCAAGTAAATCGCACTCAATGATTTCTGGAGATAAGAAAGTAAAATCTGCGTAACTACTATTATTAGCCATATTGGTGGACATAATAGATGATTTTTTATTGATATATTTTGTAAAAATTGAGGTTTAATTTTCATGAAAATGAAATTATTTATTTTAATTCTCTGTGCTTTGGTTCAAGGATGTTCAAAACTTGATGATTATATGTTGGGTAAAGACAACACGCCCAAACCTAAAGAGCTCAAATTAATAAAGGATAAAATTAAAGTTGAGCAAAACTGGTCAGTGGCTGCTGGTAAGTCCTCTAAAAATAAAGAATATTTAAGGCTGAAACCAGTGGTTAACAGTGGGGTTATTTATACCGCTGATGCCAGTGGATTAGTTCGTGCTATTAATAAGCGTAATGGCGAGGTGAAATGGACTACGGCATTGAAACATGGCTTAGTTAGTGGCCCTGCTGTAGCCAGTGGATATATCGTTGTGGGTACCAATAACTCGTCATTAGTTGTATTAAATAAAAGCAACGGTACTAAATTATGGCAAAAAAAGGTTACCGGTGAAATTTTATCGCCACCAGCTATTTTAGGTGGAAAAGTTATCGTGAAGACGATTGACGGCAAAGTTTATGCATTTAATGCAGCAGATGGCAAGCAAATATGGATGGCAGAGCATGGTTCACCCAGCTTAATCTTGAAGGCAAGCTCATCACCCATAGCCATGGGAAATTTGGTGTTGATTGGTTTTTCTGATGGAAAACTAGATGCATTGGATGGAAAAACAGGCCGTGTGATGTGGCAGCGCAGCATTGCTTACGCATCAGGCCCAAGTGATGTGGAGCGTTTGGTTGATATTGATGCAGATCCCATTGTAGAAAATAATGTAGTTTATCTCGCTAGCTATCAAGGTTATATAGGCGCACTGTCTTTGTCAGATGGACAATTTATTTGGAGAAAACCAGGTTCCGTATATAAAAATATGGTCTTGAGCGGTAATACCTTGTATGTAACAGACAGTCATGATGTCATTTGGTCCATTGATAAACGCAATGGTCAAGTTAATTGGAAGCAGACTGGTTTAAAAGCAAGAGTATTAACCGAACCGGCGTTAGTTAAAAATGATTTAGTAGTTGGTGATAAAACCGGTTATCTACATTTTATTGATGCTCAAACGGGTGAAATTATAGCTCGCTCGAAGGTTTCTGCGGGAGTCAGTATTTCTCCTAGCGTAGTTGGAAGAAAGTTATTTGTGTTAACAGACAACGGAATGCTTAATCAATTATCTGTGAGTTAATAAATGATCCCTGTGATTGCACTTGTTGGACGTCCTAATGTTGGTAAGTCTACTTTATTTAATCGACTTACCAAGACTCAAGACGCCCTTGTTGCTGACTTTCCTGGTTTAACTCGTGACAGGCAGTATGGACAGGCTCAACATGATAATAAACACTATATCGTTGTTGATACTGGTGGTATAGGCGTTGATGATATTGCTGTTGATAATTTAATGTCCAAACAATCGGAGATAGCGCTTAATGAGTCTGATATTGTGCTTTTTTTGGTTGATGGACGAGCTGGCCTGACTGGAATTGATGAAAAAATTGCTAGCAATTTGCGTAAATTAAATAAGAAAGTCCACCTGGTGATCAATAAAACCGAAGGGTTGGATGATGATGTTGCTTGTGCTGATTTTCATGCTTTAGGAATTACTGATATTCACTCTATTTCTTCATCGCATGGCAGTGGTATTAGAAGCTTGCTTGATGATGTTTTATCACCATTTATAGCTCAAGTTGATACAGTTGAAGAAGATAATGTAATTAAAATTGCCTTTGCTGGCCGTCCTAATGTCGGAAAATCAACTTTAATTAATCGAATTTTGGGTGAGGAACGAGTTGTTGTTTATGATATGCCTGGCACAACCCGAGACAGTATTGCGATTCCTTTTCTTAGGGATGAACAGAACTATATTTTGATTGATACTGCGGGTGTACGTAGGAAATCCCGAGTTGATGAAAAAATTGAAAAATTTTCTGTGATCAAGACGCTCCAAGCCATTGAAGAATCCAATGTATGCTTGCAGGTTCTGGATGCTCGAGAGGGCATTACAGATCAGGATATGAATTTGCTTGGCTTCATTATCGAATCCGGTAAAGCCTTAGTTATTGCGGTGAATAAATGGGATGGTTTGGATGAAGAGCATAAGGAAAATGTAAAAAGCGAATTATCCAGAAGATTGCATTTTGCGAATTTTGCAAAAATTCGATTTATATCGGCTTTGCATGGCAGCGGTGTGGGGGGATTATTTAAAGATATAAATGAAGCTTATGCTTCAGCCGTTCAATCTTTTTCAACACCACGATTAACTCGTTTACTTCAAGATATCAGTACGAAACATACCCCTCCTTGTGTGAATGGACGCAGGATAAAATTGAGGTATGCCCATCTTGGTGGCCATAATCCGCCAGTAATCGTAATTCATGGAAATCAATTGGCGGATTTGCCCGATAGTTATAGGCGTTATCTTAGCAATGAATTTATTAAACATTTGGGATTAGTTGGCACTCCTTTAAAACTGGAGTTTAAAGGTGGAACAAATCCTTTCGCCAATAAAAAAGTTAAATTATCACAGCGACAAGTTAATAAAAAAAGAAGATTAATGAGTCATGTTAAAAAGAGATCAAAAAGAAAAAAATAAGTGCTATTTTGCGTTAAATTTAGCATGGTTATTTCTTAGCGGGGCCAGAATCTGAAGAGGGATTTTCTTTTTGAATTTGCTCAAACATTTTTCTCGTAGACGTTTTAAAGTGAAAAAAGCTGTTTCGTGGTGTATCAATAATTGCCGCATTTGCTTCTTGCTCAATGTATTGTTTAATATCATCCATTAAATCGTGTAAATTATGGTTGCCATCTGTTAATTTATCGTATTGTTGTTGATAAAGAGTCTTTAATAACTCAAATTTTTTATAACTTTCATCCATGCCCTTGCTTGAAGCAGACTTCGCTATTTTATCTAACCTTATATACATGCGGTTTAAAATTTCCCACTCCACCGCATTTTCAGATTTTTTCTGCACTGGAGGAGGTGGAGGGTATATAAATAATTTATCACTTATAATGCCTTGGCTTAAGTGCGCTTTAAATGGAAGCGATCTAAGAAAAAATGAAGATACATTAGGCAATGATTCTGCGTTCATCGTTGCTTGAGTTAGATGTTTTGCAGCTGTTCTGCAGTTGTTATCTAATGAAATTCCTTGTCTGATTTGTTCTGGATCATAGCTAGTACTTTCATCTAAATCGGATAGATCTAGATCTTCAATTCTATTTGTCTGTGAGTTTGCCATATGGCTTAACCAGGTAAAGCTTACTTCATCTTTCTCTGGTTGATCTCCGGTATTATTTAGCCAATTTGAAGGGACAGCGAAGGCTGCTGCATTGGCTTTATGAGATATTTTCATCTGCTTTAGGAATTGAATAAGACTTTTATATTGATTTTGTGAAATCGAAAAAGCTTGGATGTCAATAAGGCTTTGACTATTTTGTGGCATTCGTTCATTGGTTAAAAATGTTCCCATAAGTCCACCTCTGCGGCCAAGCATTCCAATTACAAATTGTTCTTGTGTTACAGAGTCTTTAACTCCTATTATCATATAGGAATGATTTTTATAGCCACATACTGCCATGAAAAATTCAGGTTTTTTGCAAGTGAAACTATTTTTATCGTATTTATATTCCATACATCTAAAATGCTGAAGCTTATATTTTTAATATTAGTTCATTATAACATCTATGTGATTAAAATTAAAATTGAGTGATTCATAATTTGGTAGGCGCATAAGCATTTTAGCCTGGGTTCAGCGGAGCAAACCCCGGGTTCTGCTGCGCTGCACCCAGGCTACACAATACGGAGCAATCGTGAATATAACCTTAGTAAGGCCTAGATCTGGTAGAAAGGATATATAAATTATGAGTCACTTATCTTTCCATTAGATAAGTGCACTTTAAATAGAAGCGCTCTGAAAAAAAAGAAATATTAGCAAGATAATTAAGGTATTAATAATTTTTTTTCACTTTGCACCGGCTCCAGCTTAGCGTCATATTGTTGTAGAGGTTTTTGCAATTGCTGTTTCAGTAATGCTAGATCCTCTGTTCTCGCTTTTTGTAAAGCAATCATAGCATCTCGAGCCGAGGATGAGCCAAAAAAATAGCCCCGGTTTGATGATTGTGTTTTTTTGCCCCATACCCGGTCCATTGCAAAGTTAACCCCTAATCCGGAATCTGAAAACCAATTTCTCAGATCTTCATCTTCCCAATTATAGAACTCAAGTGAGCGAGTAAACTTTTCTTTTTTAAACGTCGGTGTTGGATCAAGCGCCTCCTCAGGGTCACAATAATGTTGCGCCACATGGGCAGGGACTAACCTTTGTGCCTGGCCTACCTTCGTAGACCAACATTGATCCCGTTCAGCCCATTCTTGTTTATTAAAATTATTTAGATATTCGCTCAACGCTGTAATGATGGCAAAGTCATAGTGTTTCTCTCGATGAATTACTCCATTTAATTTATAAGTCACTCCTTGGGTTTCAATCTCATCGAATTGCTTATCCAGTGTTAATCGTATTTCTTCCCCATATTTATTGTGGGGCAAGCACTGAAGCATCATGGGTGCCATATAGCGAACATCCAAAGACCATAGGGTGTATTCCCATACGGTGGTGTTTCTAAAAATCCGCCCTGACTTATCGACGATCGTTACTCTAGCCAGAAGCAATTCAGGATGTTTTTGTAGTATTGATTCTGCCTTTTCTTGATCTCCTTCAGCAACAGATTGGGCTAAGCTAATGATTAATTGTTTGTGTTTCAATCGCTCTTGTTGGTAAGCGTTATAAAAGAAAGAGCAAGTCAAGACAAAGCTGTTGCTGTTTTTTATTCGTTTTTTATTTTCATCTACATGATTACCAATCGTTGCAATGAGCTCATTAGGGAGCAAGTTAAATAGAGTTTGATTCTCTTCTTTTTTGCTTTTCATAGGGTCTGATAATTAATTTTCCGATATACCCATTGTAAGATCTTTTTTTGTGCAGGAAAAATTGATTATTTGTATGATATATATACAAATTTCTTATATGCTTGATGTTGTTCTGTATTCCCTGGATTAAGGTATTAGTCCTAGACTTAAGACAATGAAAAGCATTGTAGCCTGGGTGCAGCGCAGCGAAACCCATGTTCCGCTGGCATTCTAAAGTAATTTAAATCCGTAATGTTACTACATCACATGGAGCATGATTGACTGCTGCATGGGCCGTACTTCCCAAAAATGCGTGCAAACCAGAAGAAGAATGACTGCCAATAATAATAAGCTGACAATTGAGTTCTTTCACTTTACTAAAAATATGTTCTTTAACTGAGCCTACCTCAACAAATTGTTGCTCACGTGGAATATTAAAATTTTCTCCTATTAAAGCGAGTACTGTCTGCGCATCGTCTTTAGCAGGGTTGGCTAATTCTGTAAAACCAAGTCCTTGGGCCAATTGAAAACTGGCAGGCAGTTCAATAACATGTAACAGGTATAATTTAGCGTCAAATTGTTTCGCAATCGCGATTGCTTTTTCTGTGAGATGATTATGTTCTTTAAGCAAATCCGTAGCAAATAAAATATTCTTATACATAGCAGCCTCACAATTGAGTTTATCATTCTAAATAATAGTCGATTCCTTGATATAAGTACCTATTTTACTTCATAAAATTTGAAATAATTTTGTTTGAACAATTGATGGCATTATATTAAATATTTTTTTTAGACAATGGTCGTTCACATAAACCAATTTGATAATTGGCAAAAGATTATGTAAGTAATCCCGGTGTTCGCTCTAGTTTATAATTGGGATTTATTTCAATTAGAGGAATTAAAACAAAATTTCTAGATTGTATATATGGGTGAGGTATTACCAATTTCTTAGAGTGAATGACTTGATCCGCATACAATAGAATATCAATATCAATAACTCTGGGCCCCCAGCGTTTTTTCCGAATACGCCCTTGTTTTTTTTCAATTTTCTGGCACGCGTTAAGTAATTCTAAGGGAGATAAAAGAGTAAAGAGCTCGATCACTGCATTGCAAAAGTCTTGTTGACCTTGTAATCCCCAAGCTTTGTTCCAATAAAAGGATGAAACTTTAGAAACAACAGTAGAGTGCAACGCTTTGATTGATTTAATTGCTTTTCGCAGTTGACGCTCAGGTACGTGTTGATTTGATCCCAACCCTAAATAACAAATATTCATTGTGAATCATCACTAGCTTGAATGCTTTTAGGCTTTTTACGACGGCGTTTTCGTTTCGGTAAGTCAGGGGCAAGCTGCGTTACCATGTTAGTTTGCTCTGCCTCATCTGCATCCTGAAATGCTGTCCACCATTGTGCAAGTTCCATCGATTCGTCACCTGCAAGAGCACGTAACGCCATAAAATCATAAGCTGCTCTAAAACGTGGGTGTTGTAAGAGGTTAAAGGCTCTGCCTCCAAGCCTCTTGACAAAACGATACTGCAACAACCAGATTTCACGAACAATTTGCGTATAGCGCTTAGGAATCGAAATTATTTTATTTTGCTCTGCAAGGACAAGTGACATCGCTTTTTCTATAGAAGGAAGGGGATCTATTCCCGTTTTTTGTAACTCCTTTGCACATTCAATCATAGGAAACCATAAAAGAACCGCAAATAAAAATGCTGGTGTTACTGGTTTTTCCTCATGAATACGAATATCTGTATTTTCAAGTGCGATTGTTAATAACGCATTTACAGGATAAGTGCTATTTAATAGGACATGAGTTTGAGGAAATAAATGTTGAAACAAGCCATATTGCATAAGCAATCCCTGCACTGCTATTGCATTACCACATTGGTATAGCTTAGTCATTTCATCGAATAAACGTGAGTTGGAAACATGAGTAATAAGATGACTAATCTCAGGAAAGGGTGCTTCAGTTTCTCGCGCAAGTTTGAAATTTAATTTTGCACTAAAGCGAATTGCACGCAGCATGCGTACAGGGTCTTCTTGATAACGCTTTATCGGATCACCAATCATACGAATGAGTTTTTCTTCAACATCGTTTACACCACCAGTAAAATCAATAATCGATGAATCGCTAATATTGTAGTACAGTGAGTTAATTGTGAAATCGCGCCTCCACGCATCTTCATCAAGGGACCCATAAGCATTATCCCGAACTAACATACCTCGTTCATTTGTTAGCTGACTTTCATCAATAGCCACATGACTTCTAAAGGTAGCAACTTCAATAATTTCGCGATGGAAGAGTATATGAACCAGCTTGAACCGACGGCCTATAATTCGTCCATTTCTAAATAAATTTTTAACTTGATTGGGTGTGGCATCTGTAGCTACATCAAAATCTTTGGGAGCTTTATGCAGCAACAAATCTCTGACACTACCACCAACAATATATGCCTGAAATCCAGCACCAATTAAGCGGTTAAGCACCTTGAGCGCATTGCTACTAATGTCCGCTTTAGATATGGAATGTTTATTCCTTGGGATTATATAAGCTGAAGCAACAGGTTGCACATGAGCTCTGTTTCTCTTTAGCAGCTTTTTGATAAATTTGATGATCTCTGTATCTCACAAGATTAATATAACGCGATATATTATATCGAAGCAAAAGAATAAAGTGAATCATTTGCCTTTATAAACATCGGTTTTCAATAAAGTTTATGCTGTAGATTTTGCAGAAAAATATAGGTAAATATCAGATTAAGAGTATATTATATAGTTTTTCAATTTCTGATATCAGAGGATTTGATGGATTTTATTGATGTTACAGCAGGCTTAATCGTTTTAATCATATTGGAAATTGTTTTGGGAATTGACAATCTGGTTATTTTATCTATTTTGTCTGAAAGATTACCTCCCAAACAGAGGAAAAAAGCAAGGCGCTGGGGGCTTACACTTTCCTGGGTTATGCGCTTGATTTTATTAGCCGTAGCAGTTGATCTCATCAAATTGACCAAGCCGTTACTTTCTGTGGCTCATATGTCGTTTTCTGCGCGTGATTTTTTTCTCATAGCTGGCGGTGCTTTTCTAATTTGGAAAGCAACGGAAGAAATTCATCAAGATGTGACTTCGGAGCCGGTATTAACGGGTGAAAAGACTGCTGCATTTAAAACAACCTTTAAGGCGGTTATTTTCCAAATTGCATTAATGGATATTATCTTTTCTTTAGATAGTGTCTTGACTGCAGTGGGATTAACGTCACACTTTTGGGTAATGGCTGTCGCGATTACATGCGCTATTCTCATTATGGTTTTTGCCAGTGAAGCAGTAAGTGCATTCATTAAAGAATATCCTACAATCAAAATGCTTGCGCTAAGTTACTTAATTCTAATTGGTATGGTACTCGTTGCTGATGGATTTGCTTTCCATATTCCACGGGGATATATTTATTTTGCTATGGGTTTTTCGTTGGGAGTAGAGGCTTTGAATTTGGTAAAACATGCCCGGAAAAAACGAAAGCAGCGTTCAGGAAATTAACAGTGTTGTATATTAAAGCATTTCATATTATTGCGATGGTTGCCTGGTTTGCCGGATTATTTTATTTACCTAGATTATTTGTTTATCATGCTGATACTCATGATGAGACAAGTCTTAATCGTTTTAAAATAATGGAAAAAAGACTTTATTATGGAATAACGTGGCCTGCTGCAATAGGGACAACTTTATTGGGATTATGGCTTCTCAGCTATAATCCATCTTATTACCTAAAAGCAGGATGGATGCATGCCAAATTGAGCCTTGTAGTTATTTTATGGATTTATCATGTGCTATGTGGGCATTATTTAAAGGCATTCGCCCAGGATAAAAATCAAAAAAGCACTCGTTTTTTTCGTATTTATAATGAATTGCCGACTTTGTTGTTGATAGGGATTGTGATCTTAATTGTGGTAAAGCCGTAAAAATTGTAGCCTGGGTGCAGCGCAGCGGAACCCGGGTCTTGTGACTTGATAAAACATCAGAAACCCGGGTTCCGCTGCGCTGCACCCAGCCTACGTATGTCTTATTCCATTTCAACCATATCAAAATCTTCTTTACCAGCACCGCAATCTGGGCAGAACCAGTTTTCTGGTACATCTTCCCATCGCGTACCAGGTTCAATTCCATCTTCAGGCCATCCTTCGGCTTCATCATAAATAAAACCACAGATGACACAAATATATTTTTTATATTCTTGCATAATAATACTCGTTTAAAAGGGCGTAATTTAGCTATTGTGGGCTTCGATGTAAAGATAAAGTGTTTTTTTTGCCAATTTTTAAGAATGACTGTAATATTATACAGCAAAATTATGGAGATTTTTTATGATTCGTTCAACTGATTTATTTCATCAAGCCCAAAAGCTTATCCCTGGAGGCGTTAATTCACCAGTACGAGCGTTTAAAGGTGTCGGCGGCGATCCTATTTTTTTTAAACAAGGTAAAGGTGCTTATCTTGTTGATGTAGATAATAATGAATATATCGATTATGTTGGATCTTGGGGACCATTAATCCTTGGACATTGCCATCCAGCTGTAATTGAAGCAGTGAGTAAAGTGCTTCATAGTGGTATGAGTTTTGGAGCACCTACTGAACTTGAAGTACAATTGGCTGAAAAAATTATCTCTTTAATTCCTTCGATTGAAAAAGTACGCATGGTGAATTCCGGTACTGAGGCAACAATGACTGCGATCAGACTGGCTCGCGGAGTAACCAAGAAAAATAAATTTATTAAATTTAATGGTTGCTATCATGGGCATAGCGACAGTTTATTGGTTAAAGCAGGATCTGGTCTCCTTACATTAGGTATTCCTTCAACTCCAGGAATTCCACAAAGTGTTACAGAGCATACCCTAACCGCGAATTTTAATGATCTAAAACAAACAGAACAATTATTTGAAAAGTTTCCTGATGATATTGCTGCAGTAATATTGGAGCCTGTAGCTGGAAACATGGGGTTTGTTTTACCTGAACCCGAATTCCTGAACGGATTGCGTCAATTATGTGATCAATACAACGCTTTATTGATTTTTGATGAGGTAATGACTGGATTTAGAGTGGGACTAACAGGGGCTCAAGGGGTCTTCGGAATTACTCCTGATATTACTACCCTTGGTAAAGTGATTGGTGGCGGCATGCCAGTAGGTGCGTTGGGCGGCAGAGCAGAGATCATGTCCTTTTTGGCTCCTGAGGGACCTGTATATCAAGCAGGCACACTATCTGGTAACCCATTAGCCATGGCTGCAGGTCTTGCAACTTTATCTGAAATTGAAAAGCCAGGATTTTTTGCCAAATTAAGTCAGACTACTCAAGCGTTAACTCTGGCATTGGCATCTGTCGCTGAAACACTAAATATCCCATTTTTTAGTGCTTCATTAGGGGGAATGTTTGGCTTTTGTTTTACAGAAAAAAAACATATCGCTGATTATGCGGACATTGCTGCGTCAGATGAGGTTTTATTTAAAAAGTTTTATCATGGAATGTTAGGAAAAGGTGTTTATTTTGCTCCTTCCATGTATGAAGCTGGATTTGTTTCCAGTGCACATGGAGAAAACGAAATTATTAAAACACAAATGGCTGCTGAGGAAGTTCTTACTCAATTAAGAAAATAATAGTTTCGAGGTGTTTGTAGCCTGGGTGCAGCGCAGCGTAACCCGGGTTTCTACATATGAATAAGCCTATCAAACCCGGGTTACGCTGCGCTGCACCCAGGCTACAATATGGAACAAAAAGAGATAAAAAATAAATTTTTTAAAATGCCTAGACAGTAATTTTTTCACATGTCATATTCAGAGACGTTCTTTAACAAGGAAGTAATACGATGTCGAGCATGGCAAACAAAAAGGAATTTATACAATCAATGCCGCAAGGAATTGTTCCTCTTTTTTTTATTCAGATTGTTTCTACGTTAAGCTTCAGTGTTCTTTATTCAACGCTTGTTTTGTACATGGAAGGGCGGTTAGGGCTTCAAATCAGCACTGCGAACAGCGTCATGGGCGTTTTTATTGCTTTTAATTACGGGTTGCATTTGCTTGGTGGTTTTTGGGGAGGGCGGTTGCTCTCTAATCGCGCATTGTTTTGCGCAGGAATGGTGGCACAAACTATAGGTTGTGTCCTATTGTCATTTGGTGATATTTCATTTCTTTATTATGGCTTGGCAGCGTTCTTAACGGGTTCTGGGTTGAACGTGACGTGTTTAAATTGCATGCTAACCCAACGTTTCACTCCAGAAGATACTCGACGTGAAACAGCATTTCTCATGAATTATGCGGGTATGAATATTGGTTTTTTTGTTGGTTTTAGCTTAAGTGGATTATTTCAGTTGACTCAGAACTATGAACGACTCTTCCTTCTTAGCAGCTTGGGAAATTTGATTGCATTGATTATTTGTTTGTATTGTTGGCAACAATTATCAGATAAAGAAACGATTTTTTCTAGAAAAGACAAGATGTCCCAAAAAAAAGCCGTTCTTTTAGGTATTTTTCTGATAATGATGCTCCCATTTCTTTTAAGCCAAATGCTTCAATATGCAGATTGGGCTAAAAAATTGGTATTGGTAACAGGCTTTTTAATGCTGGGTGTAATTTTGTATTTGGCAAGACAACAACCAACAAAAGAAGCAAGAGATAAAATAGTTGCTTTTGCTGTACTTATGATTGTGGGGACTGTCTTTTGGATGCTTTATCAAATAGCGCCCATGGGTCTTACGGTCTTTATCGACCATAATGTACAGCGTGATTATGCAAGCTGGGTAATTCCACCGCAATGGTTTCAAAATATTAATACAGTAGCTATTGTTATTGGGGGGCCATTATTAGGTATTTTGCTGCATAGGATGCGCAAAAATGGGGTGCAAATTAATATTCCTACTCAATTTGCATTAGCATTGCTTTTTATTGGTATTGCTTTTGCAATATTACCTATTGGTATCGCTTATGCCAACTATGAAGGGTTGGTGAATCCCAGCTGGATTGTCTTGAGTTACGTTTTGCAGAGCATTGGCGAGCTTTTAATATCTCCAATTGGTTATGCTATGATAGGATATTTAGCCCCTTCATCGTTACAAGGTGTGATGATGGGAATGTGGATGTTAAATACGGGCGTGGGTGCTGCTTTGTCTAGCTACAGTTCAAACATGATGATTGAAGGACAAGAGAGTGTTTCACCTTTAGTCACTAATGATGGTTACAGCCATGTGTTTTTAATGTTAGGTTTATTTGCAATTGGTTCTTCAATTGTACTTTTTATCATGGTTCCCAAGTTACGGGAGTTACTCCAGGAAAAAAAGCCAATTGAATTACAAGAAGCCAACGGGATGGCTACGAATCGAGTGGTTGTATGTGAGTAATTTTTTTGTACCGATTAATACGGCAGAGTTAGAGTGGCATGGAACTCTGCCTTTCTCAACACAATATGATGATATTTATCACTCTTCCGAAGGTGGGATTGAGCAAGCACTCTATGTATTTATTGAGGGAAATGACTTAACCAAGCGTTGGCAATCTTTTTCTCCTGATGCGCCGCAACGATTTACCATAGCAGAAACTGGTTTTGGAATTGGCTTGAATTTTCTTGTAAGTTGGAGTTTGTGGGAGCAATATGCTCCTAAATCATGTCAATTACATTTTATTTCCAGTGAAAAGCATCCTTTGTCACGTGCAGACTTAACGAAAAGTCTTGCTTCCTGGCCACAATTGGAAAAGCAAGCTCAGCAACTCATAGCAAGTTATCCTGTATTAACTCCCGGATATCATAATCTTTCATTTTGTGATGGGAGAGTGACTCTGACATTAATGTTAGGAGACGCACTAGAATGTTATGAACAGCTATTAATTTGTGGCGAGTCCTCGCTTGAGAGTCAACTCAGAACAGCTTTTATTGACGCATGGTTCCTTGATGGTTTTGCTCCAGCCAAAAATCAAAATATGTGGTCTGATGCTTTAATGAAAGTAATTGCTCTGTTATCTAAAGAAGAAACAACTCTAGCAACTTATACAGCTGCAGGTTCTGTTAAAACAAGTTTAAGCCAGCACGGATTTGTTGTTAAAAAAAGAAAAGGATTTGGTCCAAAACGTCATATGGTTTGCGCTCGTTTTACACAGATATCAGTACAAAATGCTGCAAAGCGTCACACTCCGTGGCATGTAGGGAAACCAGAAAAGTACTCCAGCAAATCAGCTGTAATTATAGGCGCTGGCCTTGCAGGTTGTTTTACAGCGCATGCTCTTAATAAGCGAGGGTGGAACGTAACGATTATTGATGAGCTAAGTCAAATAGGGAGCGGCGGCTCAGCGAATCAGCAAGCGGTTTTATTTCCTAAACTATCCGCTTACAGTTCTCCTTTGACTCAATTTATGTTAGCTGCATTTTTATATGCTGTACGAACTTATCAATGCATCTTAAAGCAAACAAAAATTGGTGAGTTGAGTGGCTCTTTATTACTGTCTTACTCTGACAAGGAAAAAGCTGCTCAATCCAGTTTACGTACTTGGCTGGCTCATTATCCAGAGTTGGGTAGACTCGTAGATGTAGAACTCGCTTCGCAATTAGCAGGATTTGCGTTAGATAAACCTGGTCTGTATATTCCTCTATCAGGATGGATTAACTCTCCAGAATTATGTCAATTTTTAATTAATACGGAAGGTATTTCTTTATTGACTAATACGGTAATTGACCAATTGATTTTTGATAAGCGATGGGTTGTGAATGATTTGGAAACGGATGTTCTCATTTTAGCTAATGGTCATAAAATCAATTCGTTTAAAGAGACAAAGTATTTGCCTGTTAAACCCATTCGGGGGCAAATGACAGCAATTTTGTCAACAGAACAAAGCGCTTGTTTAAAATTGCCTTTATGTGGCCAGGGACACGTGCTTCCTGCAATAGAGGGTATTCATCATCTAGGCGCTACCTATGAGTTAAAATCAGCAGAATCTCAAATAAAACCTCAGGACGATCGGAGTAATTTGGCTAAGCTTCAACAATTAGCCCCAGAGATTTTATGGTCTGATGAAGTGAGTAATCATTGGGCGGGAGTCAGGGCATCAACTCCTGATTACCTTCCTTTAGTTGGAAAAATTGCAAAAGCAGAACAATTTGTAGAGCAATTTATCCGATTGGAAACGAATGCAAAGCGTTGGATAGCTCAATGTGGTCCCTATTATCCTGGGCTTTATGCCTGTGCCGGATTTGGTTCTCGAGGCCTTACAACAATTCCTTTGTGCGCAGAATGGCTCGCCTCGATAATCAATAACGAAATAAGCTGTTTGCCCAGAAATTTGCATTATGCTTTATCTCCCGCGCGTTTCTTACGTAAAAATATAATTCGGGGTGATATTAAAATCGATTGAGATGAGGTTCTCATTAGAGCATAATACTAAACCGGTAGTTTGAGCGAAGCAAGATACCGGAATCCACGCAAGAAATCCGGGTTCCGCTGCGCTGCACCCAGGCTACTATAGTTCACATATCATATTTAAGATCAAGGAGTGACAGCTAATGGCGAGTTCCATGGGCAAAGCCTTCAAACAGACAGTCAAAGAAAATAAACCACTACCGGTATTGGGAACCATAAATGCTTATTCTGCTATGCTCGCGCAGTTTTCTGGGGCTAAGGCAATATATCTTTCAGGAGCTGGTGTTGCGAATGCCTCTTATGGTATACCCGATCTTGGTATGACCAATCTATCGCAAGTTCTTGAGGATGCACGCCGAATTACCGAAGCGTGTTCTTTACCACTTCTTGTTGATGTGGATACAGGATGGGGGCATGCGTTTAATATTGCTAGAACCATAAAACTTATGGAGAAAACAGGTGTAGCAGCCATTCATATTGAAGATCAGGTACTGGCAAAACGATGTGGGCACAGACCCAATAAAGCGATTGTGTCTTTGAAAGAAATGGGTGACCGAATTAAATCAGCAGTTGATGCACGTCAGGATCCTGATTTTGTCATCATGGCGAGAACGGACGCCTATGCTGTTGAAGGAATGAGTGCAGCTATAGAAAGAGCATTGCTTTGTGTCGAATTAGGGGCTGATATGATATTTCCTGAGGCGATGACTCGTCTGGAGGAGTATCAAACCTTTACTCAGGCAATTCCTGTGCCTGTATTGGCGAATATCACTGAGTTTGGCAAAACCCCTTTATTTAATCGCGAAGAACTGAAACAGGTTGGTGTCTCGTTAATTTTGTACCCATTGAGTGCATTTAGAGCGATGTCCCAATCAGCGCTAAATACTTATAAAGCAATTCTTCAAGAGGGTACACAACAGTCCATGATCGATAAAATGCAAACTCGGGAAGAACTTTATGAGGTGCTTGGTTATTATCAATACGAACAAAAACTAGACCAATTGATGGAGGAAGACAATGAGTGTTAAAAGCGGCGGTTTAGCCGGTGTAGTTGCTGGCCAATCAGCAATTTGTACAGTTGGACTAGCAGGTAAAGGGTTGAATTATAGAGGTTACTCAATTGATGATTTAGCAGAATATGCCACGTTTGAGGAAGTAGCTTATTTATTACTTTATGGACGATTACCTACCCAAAAAGAATTGGATGCATATACAAAAAAATTAGTTAGTCTTAGAGCATTACCCGATACTTTAAAGACTGTACTTAAACTAATTCCCAAAAACACACATCCGATGGATGTTCTGAGAACGGGTTGTTCATTTTTGGGAACAATCGAACCAGAAAATAGTTTTTCACAACAATATGACATTGCAGATAGATTACTCGCTTTATTCCCAGGAATAATGTGCTACTGGTATGCATGGCATTTTCATAATAAAGAAATTTCTGGTTTAAGTGATGAGCAAACAACCGGGGCACATTTTCTTGCATTATTACATGGGCGTAAGCCAAGCAAATTAGAAGCTCAAATGATGAATGTATCATTGATTTTATATGCTGAGCATGAATTTAATGCCTCAACTTTTGCTGCACGAGTTACTGCTGCAACATTGGCTGATTTTTATTCTGCAATCACAAGTGCTATTGGTACTTTAAGAGGTCCTTTGCATGGAGGGGCTAATGAGGCAGCAATGGAGCTTATAGAACGTTTTGATAGTCCTGATCAAGCTGAAACTGAATTGAGGAACATGTTGCTTAATAAAGCACTCATTATGGGATTCGGACATCGAGTCTACACGACCAGTGATCCACGTTCTGATATTATCAAAAAATGGTCATTCCGTTTGGGTGAGGAGAAGGGCGAGCTTCTTTTATATCATATTTCAGAGCGCATTGAAGAAGTCATGTGGAATGAAAAAAAATTATTTCCAAATCTAGATTTTTATAGTGCTTCGGCATACCACTATTGTGGCATTCCTACGTTCTTGTTCACGCCAGTTTTTGTTATGTCACGTATTACAGGATGGTCAGCACATGTATTTGAACAAAGAGAGAATAATAAGTTGATAAGACCCACCTCTGAGTATACTGGACCTGAACCCCAAAAATTCCCAGCTATTGAGACGAGAGGGTAATTGTTCAGTCTATAACATTAATATGATGAATGAAATTAAAGTAGTGGGAAAGGCGGAGTGGTACTGCCATTAAGTTAAGGAGCAAAGCACTCTATCAACCTCCCGCGGCTTGTCCGCGGGAGGTAGGATACGATGTAATTTGTTAAATGATAGTTTCTAAGATTGAGTGAGTTAATCTGATGAGAAACAAATACCTAGATAAATAATGCACAGAGGTTATTATGCACAGCTATGTAGAAGATAACATTAAACCTGATTACGATCAGGTTATGATTGATATTGCGGATTATGTGCTAAACAAGAAAATTGATAGCGCTTTAGCCTATGAGACGGCACGTTTATGTCTTATGGATACACTAGGTTGTGGTATTTTGGCGTTAAATTTTGCTGAATGTACTAAGCTCTTAGGCCCAGTTGTTCCCGGTGCTACTCTGGCCGGTGGGGCACGAGTTCCAGGTACAGCATATGAATTAGAGCCTGTACAGGCAGCCTTCAATATAGGTGCTATGATACGTTGGCTGGATTTCAATGATACCTGGCTTGCGGCAGAGTGGGGTCATCCTTCTGATAATTTAGGGGCCATTCTTGCTGTAGCGGATTATATGTCCCGACAAAATTATGCCAACAAGGGTAATGCGCCAATTTTAATGCAGGATGTGCTTACCGCTATGATTAAGGCACATGAAATTCAAGGTTGCCTTGCATTGGAAAACAGTTTTAACCGGGTAGGGCTGGATCATGTCTTTTTAGTGAAAGTTGCCAGTGCTGCTGTTGCAGCTCAGCTTTTTGGCGCTGATAAAGACATGATGTTAAGAACTTTATCTCAAGTTTTTGTAGATGGTCAAAGTCTGAGAACATATAGGCATGCACCTAATGCTGGATCAAGAAAATCATGGGCGGCAGGAGATGCTACCTCAAGAGCAGTTCGCTTAGCGATAATTGCTAAAACAGGAGAAATGGGTTATCCAAGCGCATTAAGTGCTCCGACCTGGGGTTTCTATGATGTTCTTTTTGATAAAAAAATATTTAAATTTCAGCGTCCTTATGGCAGTTATGTGATGGAAAACGTTTTGTTTAAGTTATCTTATCCTGCCGAGTTTCATGCGCAAACTGCGGTTGAGTGTGCTGTGATGTTACATCCTATTGTCAAACACAGATTTGATGATATAACACGAATTGATTTAGTGACCCATGAGTCGGCAATTCGAATTATTAGTAAGCAAGGTACTCTGCATAATCCTGCTGATCGAGATCATTGTTTACAGTATATGGTTGCTATAGGCTTATTATTTGGTGATTTAAAAGCCGAACATTATGAAGATGATGTTGCAGCAGATCCCAGAATCGATTTACTACGTGAAAAAATGCATGTTACTGAAAATGAGCGTTTTTCTCGTGATTACCATGATCCAGAAAAGCGTTCAATTGCAAACAGCATCAAAATAATTTTCAAAGATGGTACTGAGAGTGATTTGATTACCATAGAGTATCCAATTGGTCACAAACGTAGACGTGAAGAAGGTATTCCTGTTTTATTATCCAAGTTTAAAAAGAACTTAAGCACCCAGTTTTCTGTAGAGCAGGTGGAACGAATCATGCAGGCAATGAGTGATACGAATGCACTTGCAGCAATGAAAGTGCATGATTTTATGCAGTTATGGGTTGTATCGTAGTTCTCCAATGGTCTGAGCAGCAAAATGCTGCTGTGCCTGATGCTACTGCTGTAAAATATACTATTCGTCAAAGTTGCAAAACTTTTTTAGCTAATGATAGCCGATATGATTGTAATGCGGATTTTCCTAGTGCTGCCAACTAGTGCTCCGGTAGCCTGGGTGCAGCACAGCGAAACCCGGGTTCCGCTGTGCTGCACCCAGGCTACATTGAAAGGAAAATGTACCTGTCTATATTTTACGGTGTAAACCTGACGCGGCCAGTATTTTGGTTGATATTTCCTCAATAGAATATTTTGTCGAATTAATGTAAGGAATTTTTTCCTTTTGGTACATGGCTTCAACTTCATTTACTTCCAGGCGACATTGTTCTGGTGAAGCATATTTACTATGGGGTCTGCGTTCTGCTCTGATGTGTTGCAGGCGCTGAGGGTCAATGGTTAATCCAAACAGTTTGTTTTTATAAGGCTTTAACACCTCAGGTAATCTAAAGCCAATAATATCTTCCTCAGTAAAAGGATAATTAGCAGCCAAAATTCCATATTGAAGTGCCATATACAAGCAGCTTGGTGTTTTTCCGCAACGTGAAACGCCAATGAGAATAATATCTGCCTTGTCATAACCTCGAGTTTTCACGCCATCATCATGAGATAATGCAAAATCTATTGCTTCAAGTCGGTGCAAATAAAGTTTACTGTTACCCACACCATGAGTTCTTCCGACTGTATAAGAAGATTTTTCATTAAGCTCTTCTTCCATGGGACCAATAAAAGTACTAAATAAGTCAAATACACGAGCATGTGCTTTTTTAAAGTAATTTCTGATTTCGGGATCAATTAACGTCATAAATACTAATGGTTTGATTCCATGTTCCTCGAAGGCATGGTTAATTTGTTGAAGGGCATCTTCTGCTTTTTTTAAAGAATCAACGTAGGGAATCGTGAGCCGTTCAAATTGTGTATTTTCAAATTGAGTAATCAAACTATGGCCTAAAGTTTCAGCGGTAATCCCTGTACCATCAGAGATCATAAAAACATAACGTTTCATGAGTTGCCTTATAAGAAAAATGCTCTATATTCTATTTTAAAATGAATTAGTTAATATCACCAGTAAGTGTACTTATTTAAATCCATCTGCTATCTTAAATTAAAGAAAAGGATATTATAGGGGTAATATGGAACAAGATCGATTCGGAAGTAATAGTAAGCTCTATATTTTGGGTATGATTTGCTTAGTACTTTCTCTGGGCTTGTTTTTCTTTAGTTTATATATTTTACCTTATCTTGTTTGGGGATTGAACTATAATGTTCCTGATATGGTTTTGACCATGCTGAGTTCATTGCAGGATGATTATAACTACACTGTGGGAGCAAGCAAACTTATAGTTTGGTTAATATTTTTTGTTCCCTGCGTGATTACTGGATTGATTTCCTATTTTGTATCCAATTATATTGATAACAATCTTTACAAGTCTGAATTGTACGTGGAGGGAGAGTCAGAAAATCCTCCCAGTAAACAAATTGGTAAAGAAATAAAAGAGTCCGCTGGTTTTGGACTAAAAATTCTTGGTTTAATGATCCTCATTGTAATCGTGATTTTTTTATTACAATATCTTATCCAAGCAACATCATAATAAGTGGCAGGAGAGTTTATGGCCTTTTTAAAACGTTGGCAGATTAGAAGAATTGTTAAGAAAATAAAAGCCATGCAAGCGAATCGGGTAAATAATCAACCCGGAGATGAAATGGTGAAAAAAGAAAGTGCCTATTATTTTGAATTGGCAGCCATTTACAGCAAATTGAAAGGAAATAAAAAATTTCCTTTTGCACACCTCATGTACATGGAGTGTTATAGAGCAGCAGCAATGCTGGATAATGCAGAAGCGAATTATCAATTAGGACAAATGATTCTTGAAGAAGCTAAATTCAGACAGAATTTGGAAAAAGAAGGTGTTTTTAAAAGTGAAGCTAATTTGAAGAAATGCAATCAGCTTTTTGAAGAAGCGCATGCATATTTATTAGCCGCAATCGCATTAAATCATATTGCTGCAAAACGATTAAGGGGACTTAGTTTCATTAATGGATGGGGATTGGAAGCAGATAAGAAGACGGGTTTTGAGTTAATTGTCGCAAGTATTGAGGAAGAAGGATCTTGGGATAGAGTTCCTCAAATTTTTGCGTCCATGGGTCTCAATAAACCTGAGTTTTTTTCGCAAATTATGCAACGTAGAAAATCATCATAAACATTCAATTCTATGCGACTTTTAGCCTGGGTATTCAGTAAAGACAATACTCGGGCGATGTCTCGTTTTTTTGTTTTCTCAGTATCTGCTATAACTTCAGGAAGGTCATCACCTCAAGTCCTGTTTGGAATGAACAAGGACTAATAAGGTAGGCTGAGGGGTAACCTGTGGCATTAAAAAGGCTTTTTAGTGTATAATTATCACTCTATCTTGTATGATTATGAACACAAATGCATCTCATCTCTTAATTTATGCCACATCAATACAATAAAAAAATTAAGCGCCCAATAACACCTAATGAAAAGCTGTATCTTATTGGCGATACGATGAATCATTCTTTTTCACTGCAGCTGGTGCTTGAAATGGATTCAGAAGTGGATGTATCTTCCCTCAGTCAGGCTATTATTCAAACGAACGCATTGAATCCATACGTTCATTTATGCGCAAAGTTAAAATATATTAATCCGATTTGGTATGCCCCCTCAAAAACTTCAATAAATTCTGAGCCTGTTCAAATTTTAGAGATGGAATGGGATGGTCATAATATTCAATCTGCCTCATTTTTCCATGGGCATCAATTTAATGCTGGACATTCTGCTTCACATGTTACTTATGTAAAGGGAGCACGTCATTTTTTGGTATTTCGTGCTTTTCATGGGGTAATGGATGGTATGGGCTTATATCATTGGGCGAGCGATGTTTTTCGTGCATGGAGAAAACAGCCTTTAATTGGTACGAATCTGGCGATGACCGATTATGAATTCCTTAGTCAAAAAAGAAAAATGAAACGCCGTCCAAATTTCCCATTGGATTGTATTACACCAACAGGAAATACTGGTTTTGCTCATACTCATTATTTATGGCATAAGGTAACGCTTCCCGGAAAAATCAATGCCATAACCGCCAAGATTTGCCAAATATTGTTATCTGCCAGCACGGCTCGAGGTGCTGAAAAGGCTCGCTTCATGCTTCCGGTAGATTTACGTCATCATGTACCTAATGGGAATACCACAGCTAATTTTGCAAACCCAATTTTTATTGAGGCGAAAAAAGGGGCGAGTTGGCCAGTCATTTATAGTGATATAGTAAAGCAACTCAGTAACCAAAATGAACTACACGTTGGGAAGTATGATTCTTGTTTGCGTCATTTGCCTTTGTCTTTGTTAAAAGGCCTGCTTAATGCACTGATTTATTATCAAAACAAAAAAAATCGATACATGATGTCTGGAATCGTATCGAAACTATCAATTAATTTATCGAATTTCAATTCGGAACAGGATAGCAAGGCCATTGATGGTTATTTTTTGCCAATTAATGTTCCTATTGCTCCTATTGTCCTTATTGTGACAGAGCACAACGATGCAACAACAATCTGCTTCTCTGTATCCAACGCACACGCTACACTTGAAGAATGTACCCATTTAGTTGATCAATTGAAAAAATTGGTTAATGAAACTGAGTTCGCTTTAGATAATGATCGGGCCTATTGCGACACACTATGGCCGGTATATAACCAAACTGATATTGCCTACTCTCAAGAAAAAACTATTTTTACAAAGATATGGGAGAAAGCACGAGAACATTCTTGTGAACATGCTTTAATTTCCAAAAAACAGATTTTGACTTATCAACAATTGAGTCACCGTGTTTTGGAAATTGCCAGCTATTTTGCCGATTTAGGTGTATGCCGCGGAGATAATGTTGCTCTTTATTTATCAAGAAATGAAGATATGGTTTGCTCCATGCTGGCTTGTTGGTATTTAGGTGCTGCTTATATTCCCATTGATATAAAATCACCCGTTGGTTGGGTTCTCACTCTATTAGAAGATGCACAACCTACTTTAGTTGTTCAGGAGCAGTATGCAGAGCTAAGGAAAAGTTACTCGGGATTATGTACACACATTCCATTACACATCATGAGTACCAATATGCCAAAGAGAAGTGTAAATTTACTCACTCAGTTGGCTTATATTATTTATACTTCGGGCTCTACAGGTAAGCCCAAAGGAGTAATGATTAGTCATGGCCAATTGTTGAATTATTTATCCTGGGCAGTTGATGCATATCGAAATAATGATCAACCTTATTATACAGCGTTATTTACAAGTATCGCTTTTGATTTGACGGTGACAACATTATACTTGCCTTTACTCACGGGGGGCAGCATGAGGCTCATTCCTGAGTCTATTAACCCTCTGATATTAAAGAAAATACTTGCAAATCAAGCGATCAACTTTTTAAAGCTCACCCCATCGCACTTGAGAATGATAAGCAGTTTACCCATGAGTGCGCAACACCAAGTAACTTTAGTTGTGGGTGGTGAAGAGTTGTCTTGTAAGTTGGCCAAATCAGTTGTGGAAAAAATACCTGGCGCTCGAATATTTAACGAATATGGTCCTACAGAAACTACAGTAGGCTGTATGACTTATCAATATGATACGAAACATGATCTTCACGGCAGTGTACCTATTGGTATTCCCATGGCAAATACACGTATTTATTGTCTTGATAGCCAATTTAAGCCAGTCAGACTTGAAGAAGAAGGTGAAATTTATATTGCCGGGAGCAATGTTGGGGTTGGTTATTTGAACGATCTTGAACTAACCAATAAACGTTTTATGAGTGATCCATTTTTCCCTGGCCAGCGTATGTATCAAAGTGGTGATTTAGCGAAACATAGAGAAGATGGACTCTTAATTTATTTAGGAAGAAAGGATCAACAAATAAAAATTCGTGGTCATCGTATTGAGTTATCGGAAATAGAAAATGCTTTATTAGCAATGGATAACATATCACAAGCAGTAGTAACGCTAATCAAACTGAATTACCCCATAGGGGGAGAAAAGAACGAGTTAATTGCCTATGTGGTATCGAACTCAAAAGAACAGGCAGTTGATTTGCAGAAAAAATTATCTGAAACACTTCCATATTATATGGTACCAAGATATTTTATTTTTTTGATTGAGTTGCCCCTCACAGTGAATGGGAAAATCGATTATAAAAAACTACCAAAACCTAGTTTTGAATCGACTTTACCTAAGATAGATAAGCATGAAGATTTATTAACACAAATTCGTCAATTATTTGCAAGCGTACTATCATTACCCCTTGAAGTTATTGATAATCATGTTACTTTTGGCGACATGGGAGGTGACTCCATGCAAATGGCTTACATGATTAATGAACTGCTTGTAAAAATGATTTCTGCTGAGCACCATTATGCTTTTGCCAATGGACTGGAGCGACTATTAGTTAGTGCAACACCGCTTAATTTTTATGAGCATCTGTCAAAAATTATTTAAGAAAAGGAAATTCTGTTCTTAACGATTGCATGATTTTAAAGTAGGTATTGGTTTTTAAGGAATATGTAAATGAACATTTTAGTTACTGGAGGTAGGGCGCCGGCCACCATGGATATTATACGTAGTCTCATTAATCAGGGATATCAGGTTTATGGTGCTGAGAGTATGCTTTATCCGCTTGCGCGATGTGTTAAAGGAATAAAAAAGCATTTTGTTATTCCTAAACCGAATGATGATTTGGCTGCATTTTTAAAAGCAATTAAAGACATAGTGATTCAATATAAAATTGATCTACTTATTCCTACATGTGAAGAAATTTTTCATATAAGTCAGGGCTATGAAGAATTGTCGAAGCATACTAAGTTGTTATGCGAGCCTTTTGAACGTTTGAGTCAATTACATAATAAATATGCGTTTAATCAGCTTGTCAGTGAATATGGTTTGACCGCGCCTAAAAGTTGGTTAATGAATACTGATGAGGACAAACAAATTCTTCCTAAGGATGAAGCGCTTGTTTTAAAACCTGTGTTTTCTCGTTTTGGTTCACGTACGTTAATTAAACCTTCGCAAAAAATCATTTCCGACCTTACTATTAGTGAACCTTATATTGCGCAGCACTTTATTCAAGGAAAAGAATACAGTACTTATGCTATCGCCCATAAAGGCGACGTACTGATTCAATCGTGTTATCACTCCAAATATCAGGCGGGTCGTTCAACTGGAATTTATTTTGAACCTGCGGAAATAAAACCAATCAGTGAATTTATTAAGATTTTTTGTAAACGTTTCGAATTCAGTGGCCAAATTGCTTTTGATTTTATTTTGGCGAATGATAAAGCTTATGTATTGGAGTGTAACCCAAGAGTAACCAGTGGCTTCCATTTACTTACAGATAAAATTGACTGGCATACTATTTTAAGTGGGCAAAGGCAATATGACATACCCAATATGCAAAATATGCAGCCTCACATGCTGGGGCAAGGAATGGTGCTTCATTGCTTGAAATATATACCAAAAAATCCACGTCAATTTATTAAAGACTATCAAAGGGCACATGATGTATTAAAGCATAAAGCGTATCCTTGGCTTCGATTAAAAAGTACATTGATGATGCTTAATGTACTTTGTAGAGCAATCAGAGTGAAGAAAGGGTTTTATCCTGCATCAACTTATGACATTGATTTTAATGGAATTGAAAATCTGTCGAAATAAATTTTATTTCGACTTTTTCTGTTTTTTGCTAAAGGGGATTAAGTAAGTATAAAACCGGGAAATGGTTTTATTTGCCTATACTTTAAATAGCTAACCCTCAAGGAAATCAAAAATGAAAAAAATACTATTAAGTAGTATTGGATTCTTATTTGTTACACAAACTTTGGCACTTAACTCACCTATAGTGAATTCAGATGAAAATAAATCCTTATTGCCATCCCCTTACCCTGTTTATGTTTTAGGAAATAAGGGGGTCATTAATCATCCTTATCCTGGTGCAGAACGCGCGCTTTTACCAACAGATAACAGCTACACTATGTCCCCTGGATGTTATATCGCATGTTATTCGCATAATAACCATGGTATTTATCCTGTTGCTGAAGATATTTACGTAATGGGGCAAATTCGTGTTAAGGGCGAATATGTAGCACGAATTTGCCAGCCTGAAGGATATAAGGGAATGGACATCAGTAAAGCAGACAAATTCAAATTTCTCTGCTCTGAGAAATTTAAGGACTGTAAAAATAATGCGTGTTGGGCGGGAGGCGATACCGGAGGTTGGTTTGGTATTCAGTAGCGGTTTTTGGTCTGGTGAATTTTTAATATAAGCTGTATTGATAAGAATTTGACTTTTTTTATGCAAGGAGTAGTAAATCGATGAAAATAGCAGTATGCAGCGATGCACTCTATCCCGTTAATGATTATGTTGTGGAAGAACTAAAGCGGTTAGGGCATGAGGTTATTCTATTTGGCGCAATTAAATCACGACACAGTGAACCGTGGATTCAAACCGCTCAAATTGCTGCTGAGGCGATTCATCAAGGAGAATGTGACGAAGGTATTTTCTTTTGTTGGACTGGAACGGGCATTTCAATTGTGGCAAATAAAATACCTGGTATAAGAGCTGCTTTATGTGTGGATGCTCAAACGGCAAAAGGTGCAAGAATATGGAATCGAGCTAATGTTTTAGCTTTATCCAATCGGCTGTTAACTCAAGATTTAGCAAAAGAAATTTTAGATGCCTGGTTTAATACTAAAACCGATGAAGAGGGTGAGCAGATTATTAAAGAAATTGAAGCAATAGAGCGAGAGTACCGCTAGTTTCAATAGCCCATAGGAGTTGTCAGTGTCGCGAAAATTGGGATTAGCTTGCGGAATAAAATAGACAAAATTTTTTGCTTTTAAATCATCAACAAAGTACTATCTTATGAAATGGTTTTTCAATATCAAATAATATACAGGATGCCGCTACAGGGAATGAGCAATTTATTAGCGCACTCATTCCTTTGAGATTGCAATCAATTGCTGCTAACTGTTGTTCATTTCCATTAAATCATTCGTTTTTATTATGCAAGGAGCATTGATGAATTGTCGTTTCTTTATTTCTGTAGTAGGAGCTGGTGTGTTGGCCAGTCAAGCCTCGGCAGGGACTATGGGCCCTGTTATGCCCGCCAAAGACTGGGCCTGGGTAGGTTCTGTGAGCGCGGGTCCTGTTTGGGCC
>NZ_LNXS01000022.1:0-269027 GCF_001467525.1 Legionella anisa | reverse complement strand
TATCAGTGCTCTGTTTTCGCAAAATTTTTGCATGGTGTCTCAGTATCGATTTGTCCAACGCCCTCTCCCCAACCCTCTTCCCGCAGTATCTTACTATTCAAATTCCTTGCGCGGGAGAGGGAGCAGATCGAAGCAAGATTAAGTGATGTGCCTAGATGAATGCTGAGGAGTCTACAAAAAAATTAGATTTTAATGGTTCTTGAAAAACGCTATCTTTCACAGTACATCTTTGATCTAAATAGGGATTTAGGATGCCATTCTTGGTGTTTTATCAAGGACGTGCAACTATTCTTTTTCCTTTTACCGGACAGTAGTGTGCCTACGCAGGGATAACGGGCAACAAATGACATTCTACCTGGTTAAATTTTGTGAAGAACTCTCAGGGCTTATCGGCGGGACATCGGAATAGAGCTGGACTGGCTTTTCAACGATGTGTAGAAGATTCAGCAACTTGTTCGCGGGGATATCCGCAGAGTATAAGCGGTATTTTCTCAGGCCTATGCGTCATTTTAGAATCTATTTATAACCTAGTACTCTAAACCACATAGGCCCATTTCCATTTCACCAGATCGAGCCCAATGTAAACAGACCCTAGAATGGTAACTCCAATGTGTCATCCAACAAATGCATTTGTTTCTTAAATAACTGCTTTATCTGTTCTAAATTGTCTTTATCTTCTGCTTCAAAACGAGCAACAAGACACGGAGTAGTATTCGAAGCACGTAATAGACCCCATCCTTTATCGAACTCAACACGTAATCCATCAATTGCAATAACACGTGCCTGAGGAAACTCAGCCATTTCATTAAATCGTTTCATAAACTGGAACTTCTCATCATCAGCTATAGCAATTTTCAATTCAGGCGTATTGATGCTATTGGGAATTGCTTCAAATTGCTCGCTTACAGTCATATCCGATGCGCTAATGATTTCAAGTAAACGGCAGGCACTATAGAGAGCATCATCAAATCCATACCAGCGATCTTTGAAGAACAAATGGCCGCTCATTTCGCCAGCCAAAGCTGCTTTTTCTTTTTTCATCACGTGTTTCACAATGGAATGACCTGTAGGACACATTTTGGGTATGCCCCCTGCTTCTTTGATCACAGCTTCTAAATGACTGGAGCATTTAACATCAAAAACTACAGTAGCTCCGGGAAGACGAGTTAATAACTCACGAACATAGAGCATCATCAAACGGTCAGGCCAAATCATTTCACCTTTATTTGTGATTAAACCTAAGCGATCGGCATCACCATCAAAAGCTAAACCCAGATCTGCTTTATGGGCTGCTACTGCAGTTTTCAAATCAGCTAAATTAGCCTCAATGGTTGGATCAGGATGATGATTAGGAAAGTGACCATCAACATCACAATACAGCGGAATAACATCACAACCTAGCTCACTGAGCACTTGAGGTATAATCGGACCAGCAATCCCATTTCCACAGTCAACCACCACTTTTAATGGACGCTTGATTTTTATATCGCTTCGAATGCGTTGCTCATATGTAGGCAATACATCGAATGCCATGTCCTTACCTTGGCCTGCAACACGCTTACCGTCAAGAACCAGTTGATATAAAATATCAATATCTTCTTGCATTAACGTCTTACCCAACAAGACCATTTTAATACCGTTGTAATTTGCTGGGTTGTGACTTCCTGTAACCATCAATCCGCAATCAATGTCTTGAGTATGAATTGCAAAATACATTACCGGAGTAGGAACCGCACCTAAGTCAAATACATCGATGCCACTGTCCAGCAATCCTTGTTTTAAGGCGGAAGCCATAGCAAAACTTGTGAGACGACCATCACGTGCCAAAAAAATTTGCTGACGCTGCAAATCACGCAAATAACAGGCTAGGGCGAGTCCAATACTATAAAAAGCATTCTCATCCAACTCCTGTCCAATTATGCCTCTGATGTCATAAGCACGGAACACTGAACGAGTAACTTGCTTTTGCTGATATTTCATTTAATGTCTCCCTGAACTTCCAAATCCACCTTCACCCCTGGAGGTTTCGGTAAATGCCTCAACGATTTCAAAAGCAGCTTGCACAACTGGAACAAAAACTAATTGCGCAATACGCTCACCAGGATTTACTGTAAAATGTTCAATCCCTCTATTCCAACAAGAAATTTTGAGTTCTCCTTGATAATCAGAATCAATGAGACCAACTAAATTCCCTAAAACAATACCATTTTTATGTCCTAAGCCTGAGCGGGGTAAAATCACAGCCGCTAACTTAGGATCAGCAATGTAAATTGACAATCCTGTTGGCAATAGCACCGTTTCTTGCGGTGCAATTTGAATCGACTCATTAATACAAACACGCAAGTCCAATCCGGCTGAACCATGAGTTGCATACGTAGGCAGCGGAATAGTATCACCTATTCGAGAATCAAGAATTTTTAATTGAATCGCTTGGGCCATCATTTTTCCTATAAAATATTAATGCGCATCATTTTGCAGAGTTGCAGCAATGATTGCAATAATTTGTCCAGCTAACCGTGTTTTATGGGTTAAGGGTAATTCGATTTGCTTGTTTTTTGTAATTACAGTAACTTGATTCACTTCACTGTCAAATCCAAGTCCTTTTCCTACTGAGTTTGCCACAATCATATCCAGTTTTTTACGCTGTAATTTTTCGGTGGCGTAATGCACAACATCCGTGGTTTCAGCAGCAAATCCAACCACGCAAGAAGCCCTAGCTGAATCAGCAACACGACTGAGAATATCGGGATTTTTTATCAACTTAAGCGTCATTACATCCTGATTTTTTTTCTTCATTTTCTCAGACGCAGGCGACTCAACCCGATAATCAGCAACAGCAGCTGTTCCTATAAATATAACACCTGCTGGCATTTCCTGCATTACTGCGTCCAGCATTTCTTGTGCCGACTGGACGAGAATCCGCTTAATGTTCGCTGAAGCCTGTAAAATACTTGGTCCACTAATCAAAGTAACTTGTGCTCCTGCCATCGCAGCAGCCTCTGCCATAGCATAGCCCATTTTCCCAGAACTGTAATTGCTGATATAGCGAACCGGATCCATAGGTTCACGAGTAGGTCCTGCGGTCACAAGTACTTTTTTCCCCGCCAACAGCTGGTGTACATTATATAAACGTAAAGCACTCATGATGTGTTCCACTTCACTTACGCGCCCCAAACCTTGCTCACCGCATGCTTGAGACCCCTCTTCAGGGCCAACAAAAATCACTCCTCGTTCTTGTAAAAGCTTAGAATTAGCTTGGGTTGCAGGATGTGCCCACATGCTGCGATTCATGGCAGGACAAACAATCACGGGCACTTCAGCAACAAGATATAAAGTAGAGAGTAAATCATCAGCAATACCTTGTGCGAGTTTGGCAAGGCAATTGGCAGAAGCAGGAGCAATAACCAAGTAATCCGCCCAACGTGCTAATTCAATATGTCCCATGGCACGCTCTGCCTGAGCATCAAATAAATCAGTACGCACATCGTTTCCTGATAAAGCCTGCATCAACAAAGGACTCACAAATTCCTGGGCGGATTGCGTCATTACCACTTTTACTTCTGCACCGGCTCGAGTTAATTCGCGAATCAGGTACGCTGATTTATAGGCAGCAACCCCGCCACAAACCCCAAGCAATACTTTTTTCCCAATAAAATCTTGCATGACTCAACGTTTTTGATAAGAATAGCTCCGATCAAAGCATAAACTTCGCAATAAAGGAATAGAAAAATGACGGTTGTCCAATCAACACGGCAGTTCGATCTGCGTGAAAAACTTCTCACGTATGGCGCGCAAAACCTTTCAGATACTGAATTACTCGCAATTTTTATCAGTTCCGGAACCAGTAAAAAATCCTGCGTGCAATTAGCTTTTGACCTCCTCAAACATTTGGGTGATTTACGCGCCGTTCTTAATGCCGACATACAAAGTTTCAAACAAGTATCGGGTTTGGGTGAGGTGCGGTATGCCCAGTTGCAAGCAATCAAGGAAATGTGTCGGCGTAGTGATTTTATTCAATTAAAAAAAGAAACCCAAATCACCAACAGCAAACAAACCTATGCTTATTTAAAAAAACGTTTGCGCGATTATAAAAATGAAACTTTTGCTGCTTTATTTCTTGATAATCAGCATCGCGTCATTGCCTATGAAGAACTCTTTTCCGGTACAATCAATACCGCAACGATTCATCCAAGACCCATCATCGAACGCGTTTTACAACTTAATGCAGCAGCACTCATTCTCGCCCACAATCATCCATCAGGCCTATCCGATGCCAGCCATCAGGATATCGTCGTGACTGAGCGCATCCGTGAAGCCTTGGAATTGGTTGATGCCCGTTTACTCGATCATATAGTCATTGGGGACAATGAAGTCTATTCGATTATTGCTGAAAACAAATCGATATGCTGCTCCTAATCACGATAATTCCCTATATTTCAGATGCAGGGGCATCCCCCTGTAGTACTTAAGATTATATTATTTTATTGGTCATTTAATAATCACATAAGGTAAATGTTTTATCATTTACACTTATGAAGTAAATTTAATGAGAATAAGATGTCACAAACAAAAATTAACGCAGAACCACAAGATAAGAATCTGCAAGATTACCAAGAAAGCATACAGAAACGTATAGAACAATATAACCAATTATCCGCCCCTACTGCACTGGATAATCAACAATTAACAATTGATTTGTATTTGTTAACGCAAACTTACCTTAAAAAAGCCTGCTCGAATGATGCTGATAATTTTAAAGTCATTCAACTATTTCGACATGGAGAATGTACAAACGCAGATAAAGGGTATGGATTCAAACCGAATGCAAATATTAATCCAGCCGCCGATGCGAATATGAAGCATTTTGATTACTCAGTGCTTTTGCATAATCAAAAAGATGATGCTCGCGTTGTATTTTCTACTATGACACGGGCTACTGTAACCGCCGCAAATTTTATTGAAGGCCTACGTACTCATAGCAAAAAAGTAACAGCCAAATCCTCACGTGAAATAACAGAAATTGCTGAAGGGCCTTCCGGATTTGATATTATGAATTGGCGTGAATATGGTCCATTGCTTAATCCATTTTCTGATGTGAAATTTTTTCATCGAGCTTTGCTTTTTTTCTCATTTATTCGTTACGCTGTTTTTGGAAGCACTTTAGAAGACAATAGGAAGGCAAAACAAGCGGCATTGGATACTATCGGAGTACTTGATGAAACATCACAGTCCTCTGATGTAACTCATACAACAGACGCACAAAGAGAAAATGGGTTAGCAAAAGAGATAGTAGATGAAATAAATAATACTGACCGGCGCGATATGATCGTTGTAGGTCATGGTAATTCTATACGAGATACTTTAACAAAGCTTTTTCCTAGTTATAAAGCAAAGCATCGAAAAGATGATGCATTAGACTTTGCTGAAAGCCAGGCACTCATGGCATTTGATGTAAATGGGAAAAAAGAACTGTTTATGCTGCCATTTAGGATTCAAGTAGATCAACACACACCTGGAAAAATGAATGTACGATATGTGCCTTATGCGGAACTAAATCAGAACTATGAACTCGATGCAGAAAAAGTAAATGAACGAGACTTGGAAATTAGCGGTTGGAAAGTCGATGAAGCAGATGCACTTCTGGAGCAAAATCTGGATGGTGCATATGGAACAATGCGTGTGCTAAATACTGGTGGTAAGCAAACACATCTTTCTAAATTAGTAATAAAAACTGAATCAGATATTCCGGAAGACAGCTCTGGGTATCATGAAGATGAATTAGGCATTGACCATCCGCCAACACCAACTAACATTCTTAGTAACAGCGGAAATTTTTAACTAACTCAGGTATTTTTATCTGGCCTGGTTATTATGAAATGGACTTCAAGTAACGTGATAAAAGATACTTTGTTTCGTGATCTATACTTACAAACAGCTGTCTAACAAGGAGCACTGATGAAAATCGCAATTATAGGGACAGGAAGCGTAGGAAAAGCATGTGCGATGGCAACCGTTATGCGTGGATGTGTGCAGGAGCTGGTTTTAGTAGATAAAAATCGTGAACTTGCAAAAGCGGTGGCAACGGACATGCAATATGGGGCCCTCTTATCACCAAGAGTGACTGTCTATGCAGGAGATTATGCTGATTTACACCATGCGGAGTTAATCATGGTGACCGCAGGTGTCAATGAAAAGACAGGCGGGGCTACGGATAGGAATGACCCTAAAGGTCGACTTAAATTACTGGGCACTAACGCGCAAATATTTGCAGACATTATTCCTAAAGCAGTCAAAGCATCTCCAGATGCACTCATTATGATTGTCAGCGATCCACCTGATCCATTAGCCGATGTTGCGCGTCAACTAGCAGGACATCAGCGAATCATTAGTGCAGGAACTTATCTTGATAAGCTTCGTTTTCGTTTTCATCTGGCCAAACATTTCAATATCAATCCAATGGATGTCAATGCATACGTCATTGGCGAACATGGTACTTCATCCGTATTTCTGTGGTCTACAGTTCAGATAGGCGGCAAACCGTTGTCCTCTTTGTTGACGCAGAATTTGGAGCAATTCAAACAGCATATAGAACATGAGGTAAAATTTGCCAACATTACAATTATTGAAGGAAATAATGCCAGTCAGTATGGCATAGGAATGGTTTGTGCGCGGATTGCGGAAATTATTGTGCGTGATGAACAATCTGTTATTCCTATCGGCTCCTACCATGACCAATATAAAGTTACATTTTCTTTACCCAGTGTTCTAGGTCGTCAAGGTATAAAAGAGGTTTTCATTCCTGAAATGGCGCCTGAAGAAGAAAATGCTTTGCAAAAAGGTGCCGAAATTTTACAAAAGGCTTTAATGTTCTAGTTCAAACTACGAGTCATTTTAATCCCCAGATCATTTAATCTGGGGACAATGAATCAGGATTTTGATTCAAATAAGAAAATAACTTATCATACTTTAAACTTTAAAATAGTTTTTCAATACCAAAAATGTGACGTAAAAAATAAAGGATTACTGATGCAAGGAATGAATCACCTATTAGAAATCAAAAATTTGTTGGCGATGAGCAATACTGTGAGCGCAGCCAGCAAGCAACAGTTAGCACTCGGTGTTCATTTCTTTTCATTTTTCTCCATTATTTTTTATTCTGTTTCTCTGTATTGTTCACCCCCCTGTTCTGTTTAAATCGTATGCCCTTTTTCTAGTGCATTTTTTGTCTTGTCATTGAAATCAATTGCGGCTAATTGTTGTTATTTCCCTCGTTTTTATAATGCAAGGGGTGTTTATGAAGCGTTGTTTCTTTTTTTCTGCATTAACCGCTGGCGGACTCATCAGTCAATCCATGGCGGGCACCATGGGGCCTGTTATGCCTGCTAAAGACTGGACCTGGGTAGGTTCTGTGAGCGCGGGTCCTGTTTGGGCAAGGGGTGGCGAGACACAGACTTTCTTTCTGGCGCCTGAAATTGAAAAGACGTATGTGGCGAGAAAATCCAGCAATGCGCTCGCCGCAGGCGAGCTTTTTTTAGGAATCCAAAAATCATTGACTCCTCAATGGTTGGGTCAGTTGGGAGTAGCAGGTGCCATCACGGGCAATGCCAAGCTGCAGGGAGTGATATGGGACGATGCGAGTCCTGAGTTTGAGAATTACAGCTACCAATACAAAATATGGAACGGTCGCGTCGCGGTAAAGGGCAAGTTGTTGCTGAATAGATATTGGCTCATGCCCTGGCTGAGTGCAAGTGTAGGTGTAGGCGTGGGCTTTAACCGTGCCCATGATTTCACCAATACGCCTTTGATTTTTGAGGCATTACCTAATCCTGATTTTGCAGACCACACGAAAACGGCCTTCACCTATACACTGGGTGCCGGGGTGCAAAAAGCCTTGAATGACCATTGGCAAATCGGTGCGGGCTATGAGTTTGCCGACTGGGGCAAAAGCGAGTTGGGTCGAGCCTTTGGGCAGACGATGAACTCAGGATTAGCGCTCAATCACCTCTACACCAATGGGGTGTTATTTAATCTTACTTACGTGGCTTAAGGACTGAGACCATGAGAAACAAAAGACATTTTTTTAGAAATGCCCTACTTACAGCCTTTTTCTCCTGCCTGATGTTGTCGACGTGCAGGCTGCCAAGCCCTTATGGACTTTTGTACCGCAAACACTGACCGATATTACCGTAGCCAAAGGGGCTAGTGCGCAGGTTATCTATACGGTGCATAATCAGTCTTCCAGGCCCAAGACGTTAGTGATGAAACCCATTGCAGGAGTGAGCCAGGGGACACCCTGCCAGCTTCCCGGCAAAGGAGTCTGTACACTGATACTTAACGTGAATGGTTCAGGCTTGCAGGGAAATGTTGTGGGTGGTCCGGTATTGTGCCAGCAGGGCAATGACTTGCAGTGTTACCAGCCGAATTCGGCCAATATTTTACGTATTCATCTGGCACAGCAGCCCCCTGTTCAGCAATTCACCGTCACGCCATCGGCGGGCGCGAACGGAGCGATTTCGCCTGCAATACCACAAGTTGTCAATGCCGGCAGCAGCCTGACGTTTAGGGCAACACCCAATGCGGGCTTCGGGGTCAATCAGTGGTTGCTTGATGGCAATGTGGTACAAAATGGCGGTACCAGCTATCAATTGAACAATATCCAGGCTAACCATACGGTTCAAGTGGGCTTGGTCAGGCAACGCTGTCTCCTCTCACGCAAAACCTGACCTTGTCAATCAACAGTCCTGGAGCCGACCCTGCATTGACTGGCAATGCACGCATCATCCAAATAGTAAATACGGGCTCAATACCAGCAAACAACGTACAGGTGAGTACATCCGGATTCCCAGCCGGTACCTCGATTACCAGCAATACCTGCATGGGCACATTAAATGCCGGCGCGGCCTGTGACATCATCATCACCCCGGGTGGTACGGCCAGCCCCGATATCACTGCTAATGCCTGTACCACATCACCAGGGACTCAGCCTGTGCCAACCACGGTTACAGTGTAACCGCCGTTAATGCGCCCGCAACGAACATCAATGTTTTGGTACTAGGATATGGCTGTATTTACCAAGGCGGCTTTTTATTTTCTGTTGATGACTCCACCCCTAATACCGGCAGTATTGGCGGGAAAGTAGCGGCATTGACAGATGAGGAAGAAAGTCCGGGCGACTTTGAATTCCAATGGGCAACGGTATCAGATGACACAGCGGCGGATAGTATCACGGATGGACTTGCCAATACCAATGTTCTTGCAACCCCTGTAGGTCAATATCCGGGGACGCAAGCTTGTTTGAATAAAGTTGACCAGGGATTTACTGACTGGTTCATGCCAGCGATTTGCGAACTTGGACGGTTTGTAGGTATAGGTCTGGATGCAGGTTGTGGCACTACCAACCCTAACTTATATAGCACTTTACATACGAATAATTTGGGCGGTTTTGCCGATGTCGTCTACTGGAGTTCAACGGAATTTGACGACTTCGACGCGTGGCTCCAGGACTTCCTCGGTGGCGCCCAGCTCGCCGTCCTTAAGGGCAGCGATCTTCGGGTTAGGTGCGTTCGGGCTTTTATTCCTTAAACCCTTTTTCCCTTTTCTTTTGAGGCAGCGCAGCTGCCTCATGATAAGTCTTTTACACTCTTAAATTTATTAGAACTTGTATAATGAACAACTTTCTGGCTAAATTGAAATATTGCTTGCATCATAGGGGATTTTCATGTTAAAGCGGGATATTTCAACGACTAACATTCTAATTGTTTCTGCCGGGGGGATGATTGGATCGGGGTGGTTGTTTAGCCCGTTTATTAGTGCGCAAATGGCAGGTAGCAATTCATTGATTTCTTGGGTTATTGCTGCTGTTTTTATGATTTTTATTGCCTTGCCTTTATGTGAGTTGGGTACAATGTTTCCAATTTCTGGCGGCATGTCTAATTATCCAACGTTTACCCATGGAAAAGAAGTTGGTTTTTTATTCGCGTGGACATCTTGGTTGTCTTATGTTGTTATGACTCCAATAGAGATACAGGCAATTCTGCAGTATTCAAGTCATTTTTTTCCAATATTAATTGACAAAAACTCAACAACATTCACTCTTTCAGGATATGGTTATGTTGCTGCAATGGCTATCATGCTCTTTGTCGTCATATTGAACTCTTACGGAATTAAGTTGCTTGTTGAATGTAATAAATATGCAAGTATCATTAAATTTATATTACCAAGTATTGCAATTGTTTCATTGCTTCACGTCGCACCAACCATGGATAATGTCACAATTAGTTTGTCGGATAAAGAAAGTTGGGTGAATATTTTTACTGCGCTTTCTGCTGGGGGTATTGCCTTTGCGTTCACTGGATTTCAAAACGGTTTGGTACTGGCAGGAGAAGTAAAAAATCCACAACGAAATATTCCTATTGCTATTTTAGGTGCTGTGCTGATTGGTTTTGTTTTGTATTTCATGCTGGAATTGAGCTTTCTCGCAGCAGTGCCTCAGAAATATCTAACTCAGGGTTGGCATGCCTTAAGTTACCCAGGCGATAGCGGGCCTTTAGTGGGTTTGACTTTGCTTTTAGGTCTAGGTGTTGTGGCAACTATATTGATGATTGATGCCGCTTTTTCTCCTTTTGGGACAACTTTAGTTTATACTGCTGCAACGTCCAGGATTTTATATGGAATGGCCTTAAATGATCATTTACCCAAAATCTTTTTAAAGGTAAATCGTCATAAAATTCCTTATGTAACTCTTTATGCAAACTTATTAGTTGGAATGTTATCTTTTCTTCCTTTTCCTGGATGGCAGAAGTTGGTCGCTTTTCTTTCTTCTGCAAGTATTCTTTCTTACAGTATTGGCCCTATATGTCTTTTAGCGATGCGGAAATTACAGCCGTTAACTCCAAGACCTTTTAGACTTTCAGGAGCGATAGTTTGTTCACATATCGCATTTTATTTTTGTAATTTAATGCTGTATTGGTGTGGATTTTCAATTATATGGAAGCTGGATATTGCTTTGCTTATGGGTATTTTAATTTATTGTGTTTATCATCGTAAAAACTCTTGGGATAATAGCGCGCTTTTATACTGGTTTTTATTTTATATGGTTACCATACTTAGTGTTTCCTATATGGGTGTTTTTGGTGGCATAGGTATTTTAAAGTTTCCTTTTGATCTCTTAAGTTTGCTGCCCTTGAGTATTTTTATTCTCTATTCGTCCCAACGATTACTCAGTCCAATGCAACATGAGCATGTTACCGTTATGTTAGAAGAGTCAACTGAAATTTTAGAGGATAAAATTCTTACATAAAGTTTATTTAATGATATAATTGCACGGAATTTATATTTTGTTGGATTTTTATATGTGGTTGGTGGGATTATTTGACTTCAGATATTTAATCAAGCGAGTTTTTTTACTTTTAGGGATTTGCTTTCTGTCAGTTTCTTTCGCAACTGAAGTACCAATTTATGATTTTTCGATAAAATCGTATTCTCAAAATATTAATGATTATTTTCCTTCAGACAGCGATGATTATGATATTTCTCTGTTAAAGCAAGCGTATCAAGAGGGGCAACTGCAACAGTTTTATAATCACTATTATTCTGATCGTGGTGAAGGCCTTTCTCCCTGGAACGAGAAGATGGTAAATTCCGTTCTGCCCGTGGTTAAAAAGATTGAGCTGGAATTATTAGCCGAATATGACAATCAAAATAAATCCGATCAAGAACGGCATTTTGCAGAAAACTTTAAAGAACATGATGCAGTTTGGCTAAATCGTATCAAAAACAATATGGACTTACCTGCAATTGAAGGGTTAGGATATAACGAAAAGAACCGTGCTATTGCAGTAAATAATACTTTTGCACGTGCGCTTCCGGATCATGCTCCGGATTTTTTTCATTTCACGATGCCAGGTCAAGGTTTCCCGTTCGATAATTTACAAGAATCAGTAATTTGGGCAGGAACACCTCTCTATATATTCACTGTATCACAAGATAAATCTTGGTCATTGGTACTAACCCCAGATGCTTATTTTGCCTGGGTAAAAAGTTCAGACATTGCTTATGCTTCAAGTGGATTTATTAATGAGTGGAATAGCGCAGCCAAAAAGGGCCTTGTGGCAATCACTGAAACAGAAGCGAGCATTGTGAATCAACATCAAAACTTTCAGTTTGCGGGCTATATAGGTGCAGTATTTCCATTTCATAATCGTAATGAAAATTATATTTCTATCTTGATTCCAATAAAAAATGCAGATCAACAGGCAGTGATTCAAACTGGATTTGTGACATCGCAATCTGCAAGTCTGATGCCTCTTGAAGCCTCGAAAAAGAATATGGCTAAGATCATGAAGCAATTACAAAATCGTCCTTATGGATGGGGAGGCGCTTTCTTTTTTAATGATTGCTCCCAAGAATTAAAGAGTATTTTTACTCCATTTGGTATTTGGTTACCGCGCAATTCGGCACAACAGGCAAAATTAGGCTCAGGTATTGATCTAACTCAAAATACAGTTGATGAACGAATCAGCGCTTTAAAAGTGCAGGGACATCCCCTGATGACACTTATTTATATTGGTGGTCATGTGATGCTTTATTTAGGGAATAAGCCTGTAAACAATCATGAACTAGTTGCAATCACGTATCAGAATCTTTGGGGGCTTTCTCCTGAAAGCAAAGATAAACGTTATGTCATTGGACAATCATTGTTTTTTCCGTTGCTTAAGTATTATCCGGAAAATCCAGATGTAAGTTCACTGGCGAATAAATCTTACTTTAAGATGATTCATCTTGATGAGCTCAGCACAAAAGGAACTACACCGGAAGCGTTTTCGCGAAGTTTTATAAAACCTGATAGTCCTCATTTAATTTTATAAAATGATAAAATCTAAGTTGGCATATATTCTTTTGGTACTTTTGTTCTTTTTAATTTATCTATATGTACCGCTCACTAAAAGTTCTGCTGACCTTTGTAGTGTTGCTCATTTACAAAATGTTCCTGATTCTTCATCCCAAGTGATTCTGGTAAATCATATAAAAGGTTTTGCAGCCGAGGTTACTGCTTGTAAAAAACAAGGTCATGTATGGATGCAGGTATGGAGCTCTTTTCCGGCAGTAGTGGGTAAGAATGGGATAGCTCCTTTAGGGGAAAAAAAAGAAGGTGATATGAGAACTCCTGCTGGTTTATACCCTTTGGGCGATGCTTTTGGATCAGAGCCTCTAGCACTTAAAATGGATTTTAAATACATTACTGCTGATGATAAATTTATAGATGATGTATCCCATAGCGCTTATAATACCTGGGTGAAGGGAAATACAAACGCCAAAAGTTACGAATCGATGCTCATTGATGTATATAGAATAGGTGTGGTAGTTAATTACAACATGAATCCTGTAATTCCTGGAGCAGGAAGTGCTATTTTTATACATTTGTGGCGATCAATTCATTCTGGAACATATGGATGCATTGCTATGGATGAGCCCCATCTATTAAAACTACTTCATTGGTTGGATAAAGAGAAGCGTCCTTATGTTCTCATATCAAGTATATTTTCTTAAAAAATAAAATGAAATCCAGATCATGATGTGAGTCAAAATACCTTAATTAGGGTAATTAGGGGTTGCACTTCTACTCTGAATGGGTAAAGCTATGTTTTATGTTTCTTATAGGGTACATGTCGTGCGTTATTCTAATTATTTATGTTTCTTTGCTGCTCTTTTCTTGAGTCAAATAGGAAATTCTCAAACGCTTTCAGAGAAAATAGATGAGATTATTGCGCAGAAATTGCCTCATGCAACCGTTGGCATTCTCATTAAGGAAGCAGAGACGGGGAAAGTGGTTTACAGTCGAAATGCAGATAAATTACTTGCTCCAGCCAGTGGCATGAAGTTGCTTACAGCGGCAGCAGCGCTGTATCAATTAAAGCCAGACTATCGTTTTATAACAACACTTTCTCAAAAAGAACAAGATTATTATATTCATTTTACAGGCTCACCGTCTTTTACCGTAGATAATTTGGCTTCATTATTGGTTCATTTGAAAAAAAATAACGTAGACGCAATAAAGGGAAATGTGATAATTGATAGCTCGCAATATCAGGATCCATATTATCCAAGTGGCACATCGTATGATGATTTAGGCTGGTATTATGCTGCCCCAGATACAGCAGCAATATTAAATGAAAACAAAGTAGCTTATGAATTGAGCAGTGCAAAAGAATTAGAAAAACCTGTAACGATCAAACTAAAGAAAAACCAGCCCAAAGTACTGACTCTTGTTAATGAAGTGGTTACAGTGAGTAAAGAAGAGGAAAAAGATCATTGCAGCCTGAATCTTGAAGTGAAACCTAATAATACTATTCGCTTATATGGCTGTAAGATCCAAGAAGAAAATCCAAAATTAATAGAACTTGCTATCCCCGATCCTATGTTATTTGTCAAACAAGTGATCCAAAAAACTTTTGATAAAAATAGTATTGCTTTGAAAGGAAAAATTGTTACAGGAGTAACGCCAACTGATACTCATTTTGTTGCCAGTTTTCAATCAAAAACACTCAGTAAATTGATTGCGCATATGTTACAACAATCTGATAATCTTTATGCAAACAGCCTTACCAAAAAATTAGGTTACTCTTTAACTGGAAAAGGGACTCATAAAGAAGGGGCATATGCTATTAAAAAAATATTATCTGAGCATACGCATCTGGATTTATCGCAAATGGAGATCGTTGATGGCGAAGGAACACGCTATAATTTGGTGACTCCAGAACAAATGGTGATTTTGCTTAATGATCTTTATCATGATAAAGATATGAAAACTATTTTCTTTAAAGCCTTACCGCAAGCAGGAGTTTCAGGAACTCTAAAGGATAGAATGAAGAAAACCATGCTCGAGAAAAAAGTTTATGCCAAAACGGGTTCAATGCATGATATCTCTTCATTATCTGGTTTTATTATTAATCCACACGACAAGACTTTTATTTTTTCAATTATTGTCAATGGAGTGAATAAACCGCTAGGAAAAGCTAAGACACTTGAGGAAAAAATATTGTTGGCTTTAGATGAATATAGTTTAGAGGCGAGTCCTAGTTAATACCTCAAAAACGTACCTTTAAATACCTAATAAAATACGTGTTTTAATCATATCGTTTTCTGGCTTATACTAAAATTTATAGCGCCAAGGAAAAGAGTATGGATGAAAAGACATATTATAAAGCGTTTACGAATTTAACCGGGGTAATCTGTTTTCTTACCGGTCTTTTTGATTTATTCGTCCGGTATTTTAATGCTCATTTATCAGTTGAGTTACCTGGATATATCTTTATGAGACCAGCTACGGCTTTCTGCTTTATTTTGGCAGGCTCATCATTAATTTGTTTAAATAGAAAATTTATCCAATTTAGCCGAGTCTTAAGTAGTATTCTCTTATTGTTTTCCGGGGTTATTCTATCTGAACACATTTTTAATGTTAATTTAGGTATTGATGCATTCTTTATGAACGTCTTTTCACTGGATTTTCATCACTACCCCGGCAATATGGCATCGAGTGTTGCTTTAAGCTTTATAATTATTGCTCTTTGTTTCCTTATCATTTCATTTCACTTTTCCAATTACTGGCTTGGGTTGTGTTTATTTGGTGTCTTTTTTACCTTAAGTTTAGGATTTATTGCAACTACCAATCATTTTATTGAGTTCGCAACACATTTTGGTGCTGGACGATGGATGAAAATTTCAATTTATACTTCTTTGGGCTTAATCTTTTTAAGTTTAGCAATCATTTCCTATATTAATTCAAAAAATGTAAAGCATTCACGTGTATCCCTTCCTTTAATAACAGTTTTCGTGATTTTAAACATCACGGTTTTAGGATGGCAGTTCACTAAAAAAAATCAAGAAAACTCGTTAAATATGTTATTACAGTTGAAAGTTGAAAATGTAGAGGATGTGGTTGAATCGTATACAGCAGAACTTGCATCCTCTTTTTCAAGAATTACTTATCGTTGGCTAAATCAGCAAACTAACCCTGAAAGTGAATGGCGAGCGGATATGATGCACTATATTCATGATCAACCGGGTTACAGAGCAATTATATGGGTTGATAACAAATATGCGATACGTTGGATTGTCCCGGAGGAAGGTAATGAATTCATTAAAGAATATAACCTTTTCAATAATCCTGATCGACGCGGAGAAATGCTAAAAAGTTTAGCAAGAAATGAGTTGCAAATAAGCACTCAGTTTGATTTGGCAGAGGGAGACAGAGTAATTTTACTATTCAGCCCCATGTTACAAGAAAATCATTTCCAAGGGTTTATGGTAGGCATCCTAAATACAGAGGTATTCTTAGAAGATATTTTAAAAAAAATGGATATTCAAGGATATAATTTGAGTATCTATGATGCTTCTGGGCTTTTATATACTAATGCGCCTCGAGATCATAAATTTTACAAAGGATGGAAACACAGTATTACACTTCCTTTATATGGACAAAATTGGAGGATCGTTCTTTGGCCTTCCATTGTACTTCACAATCAGGTTATTACTTCCTTTTTCCCCGCTATGATCTTGATCATTGGAATACTTATAGCTCTGCTTTCCGGATTTTTAATTCATACACTGCAGTTTATAAAGGGGAACTCTGAGAAATTAAAGCGAACACAAACTGAGCTAGCAAATGCACGTGAACGTTTGCAAGGAATTATCGAAGGCAGCAGTGATTTAGTTGCTGCAATTGATTTGAATTATGATTTTATTGCATTTAATACAATGTATAAATGTGAGGTTTATCGTATTTTCAAAATTGATTTAGAAGTTGGTATGAATTTCCGAGCGCTTTTACAGAAAATGAGTGTTGAAAATCAAAAAAAAGCGATGTCGCTTTGGGAAAGAGCAATGAAAGGTACCGGATTCACAGTAGTTGAGTCATTTAAAGACAAACGATATGACGGATTAGATTTTGAAATACATTACAATCCTATCCATGATTCAGAGGGTAAGCTTATTGGTGTAAGTCATTTTGCAATCAATGTTCATCAGCGCATTCAAAATGAAAAAAAACTGGAGGAGTCCAAAGTAGAGCTGGAAAATGTAGTTAAAAGTCTTGAAATTCAAAATAAAGAGTTGGAGTTATTGAAAGAGCTAATGAGTTTCTTGCAATCAAGTCTTTCTATGGATGATGCGATTGAAATAATTAAAAATTACAGTAAACGAATTTTATCAGGAACTTCGGGGATTGTTTATCTTATTTCTTCAGACAATTTAAACTTGATTAGCAGAGTACTGAGCTGGGGGGAACCGGTTTCTAATTTATTCCTTTTTACACCTAAGGATTGCCTCTCTTTATTACGACATCAATCTTATTATATTGCTGATACAACGGAAGGTGTTTTGTGTAACCATATTAAAAATGGTGAAAAAAAACCTATAAGCTATGCCTGTTTACCTTTATTTGCTCAAAATGAAATGTTAGGTTTATTTTATGTTGAATTTGGCTTAAATACGGATAATCAACGATTGATTGCGTTGGCGCAAATTATCTCCGAACAGTCTGCATTAAGTATATACAATATTAAGCTTCGTGATGTTCTAAAAACCCAATCTACTCAAGATAGTCTAACTGGTGTTTATAATCGACGCTTTTTTGAAGAGTACTTGCAAAAAGAAATTTTAAAAGCTAAAAAACATCCATTTACATTCGCTCTTTTATTAATCGATATTGATTATTTTAAGAAAGTGAATGACACCTATGGACACTTGGTGGGTGATCAGGTTCTTTTAGAGTTTGCAACAAAAATACGACAAATATGTCGACAAGATGATTTAATATCTCGCTGGGGTGGTGAGGAGTTTATGATTTTTTTACGAATTGCTAATTTGGATGCCGCCAAATCGAAAGCAGAAGCAATTCGGGAGTCTATTGAGAAGTTTTCAATTGAAATCAATCAGGAAAAACCTATTTCGGTTACCATATCAATTGGAATTGCTTTTTATCCTTATGATGGTAAGAAAGTAGATGACTTAATATCAAAAGCTGATGAAGCACTTTATCAGGCAAAAAAAATGGGTCGTAATAAAGTTGTAGCTAGCTCAAGCATGCATCAAAATAAAAATCATTAACTAGGGTCTGTTTACATTTCTACTATCTTGTTATTGATAAAAAAATCTGGATAATCGCTTATTATTTTGATGAGTAGAAGCAATGAATACTGAAAAATTATTTTCCTATGGCACGTTACGTTATGAGGCAGTGCAACTGAGCAATTTTGGACGAAAATTACATGGAACAGCAGATACTCTTCCAGGATTCGGCATGTCTAAAATAAAGATCAAAGATATCGATGTTATTACTACAAGTGGTGACGAGGAGCATCCCATTATCACGTATACTGGGAAATTTACAGACAGCATAGAAGGCATGGTATTTGATGTGAGTATCGAAGAACTAAAGAAAGCAGACTCATATGAGGTTGAAGATTATAAACGAGTCAAAGTGAAGTTAGCTTCAGGGGTATTTGCCTGGGTATATGTTCATGTTGAGAGTGTAGAATAACACTAAGAAATGGATTCCCGTTTGCACGGGAACGAGATTAAAGAAATCATTGACGATTCATTAAGCCTCACAACTAAGGCTTAATGAACAATTTTTTAATGAACTGTGCGATGTTCATCTTTAACCCATCTCATCAAAAATGCACCGATTATTTGGTATAAAGGTAAAACAGCCAAGCCAATATGATAACTAAATAATGAAAAGCCATGAGAAACATCTGCATTACTAAAAATATCAAGAAGTTTTCCTATTGCTGGTTCAGTAATTGCATCCAGGAAGGCATCACTTGCATTGATTAAAGAGGTTACTGTACCTGCCAGATATAATGGATTGGATTCTTTCCCGATTACAAAAACTATTGGAAATGCTCCCAAACTAAAACCAAAGAGAAAAAGTAGTACGCTCAATAACCAAATTGGCATAGGGTGAGCGTAGATGACCAAACTAATGGATAAAGCAGAAATCAATGTGCTGTAAAACATAAATGCACAGCGATTTTGAATGCGATTAATAAATAAAGCAAATACAGGGCATGCAATCGCCAATCCGACAAATACTAAAGAAATAAGAGATGGGGCAACTAATTTATCTAAATGATATGCTTTTTGTAAAAAAGGATTTCCCCATAAACCACAAAAAATAACTATGGGAGAAAATGCTAAACCACTATATCCGGTTAACAACCAGTTTTGTTTATTTTTTACAATTAATAAAATATCTTGCCATAAATGTGGGTTTTTAGAAGCATGAGGAGTTTTGGATTCTGAGGGTTCAATGGAGAAAGAAGGTTTGTCTTTAACAATAAAAAAGAACAAGAAGGCCAATATGATGCCCATCCAGGCCATATAAACTAAACTGGTTCTCCATCCTACCTGACTAATCAACCATGCGAGTGGCATTTGTCCAAAAATTGCTCCTACCATTGCGGCAGTAACAAGTAAGGAGGTTAGCAACGCATAATGTTTTTTAGGAAACCATACTGCTGCTAATTTGAAATAGGCGATGGAAGCAAAAGAAACGCCAACTCCGGTCAAGGCACGCCCCCAAATAGCGGTGTTTAATTCCTGAGCCTGAGAAAAAATATAAATTCCAAAGGCACAACAAAAAATCGCTCCTGTTGTAACCCATCGTGTGCCATAGCGATCGAGAACGATTCCTACAAATAGTGGTACGATAAGATAGGTCCAGAAATAAACTCCGGATAAAACACCAAGGCCTAATCCCTGTAGATTAAATGTATCCATCAATTGTTGAGGCATTACACTCGGAAAGTTTTGGAGGATGTATTTATAAAATAAAAATGCAGCGCATAAACTAATGATAAAAAGAGCGCGGTAGGTTATTGTTTTTTGTTGCTGCGATGCGCCTGCATCAAGTGTGTTTCCCACGGTGAATCTCCTCAATTTCGTTAAATCATATCTCTTGATTATTCGGCCTTCTCCCTAGAGAGGCTGAATAATCAAAGACGCGACTCTAGGGCGAGGAGAGAAACACCACGACCACCACTACAACCACTGAAACGATAGAAACAATAGCACGCACCAACCCAGCAGAGCTGCTTAAAAAAATTGGATGTCTCGAGTTATTGTTCATATATATTGCAGAGTGAAAAATAAATTGTTAATTATCCTGATGATACCAATTAGTGTTAATTCGTGTCAAATAAATTATCAAAAAAGAATAGAGTAACAACAGGCACAACATGATAGGGCGGGTAGGATAAGCGTTTGAGCAGAGGTATCCGAGACATGAATGTCTCGGATTATCTGACCTCTTGAATTCAACTGCTTAGATAGTATTTCGATTATTTTTTATATTTTAATTTTGAATCTTCTTCTGCTTCTGGTACGGGAATATCAGGCATCAACATTCTGAATTTGTTAAACCAACTATATCTTCTCTCTGGAGGCATAATTACACCAGGTCTCACTTCATTGATTAGTTCTTGTAATGCACCTTTTCTCTCAGGTGGAACTACTGCCTCAAGCTCATGACGGGCGTTAAGAATATCTTGCGGACGTGGAGCAGGGGCATGAGATGGTACTAAACGCTCTAACATGAGTGAATAACTGCTTTTGGGTTGCGGTTTTGGTGTCATGCTGAAGGGTGTTTTTTCTGGTAGAAGTTGCAATTTAGTTGTTTGAACGTGATCTATGCGGTTCAGCAACGATTGTGCACGGCTTTGGCAAGAATGAGTTCGTTCCCTAAGCGATTCTACGTCATGTTTCATTTGATCGTTGTGGAAAAAGTTAACGGTGCAAATATTAGATCGTGACTCGTCATAATTTAGTTTTGCTTGCAGCCAGTCTTCTTCAGTTAATTGGCGCTCAGGGGCTATATCTTCTGAAAAATAGGCATATGAATCTCCATATCGTCGATAACGAGACATATGACTTGGATCGATAATAAATTGTGCTTGACCGAAATCGTAAACTCGTTCCAACTGAGAGTTAAGAAGAATTCTTTCGTTTCTCAAAATTTGCAGCGCTTGAGACAGCCCGCGTTCTTGCAATCTTAGACCTACTTCTGCGCGCGCACGGTACGTGGGTGACTCATGTATCTGTTCTGGTTCATTTAATCGAACTCTGACTCGCTCAAGTAATTGTTGGAATAATTGTTCAGAAGTCTGAGGAGGCTGCAGGAGTTGCGTTTGATGAAAGGAAAGTCGCTCTTCCAACATGCTAATTCTTCTATCAATACGTTCTTTTGTCCGCTGCACTTCTGTGGTATCACTTAAAGTGGGTGGAATTGGTGCTGCTTGCTGTGCCCTAAGAGTCGCGAGCTGTGTTGTCAAGGTTGCTATTTGTTGACTTGCATGGGCAACATAGTGCGTTATTGGCTGATTATTGAATAGAGGTACTTGCAGATAGGCGTTAAGCTGATCCAGATCATCAGTGAGATAAGCATGATTTTCTTCCATTAATAACACTTCTTCTTCAAGTGCTTCTAACTCTTCTTCTACTTCAAGTAAGTTTTCTTCTAGTTTTCTTAGTTCTTTATCAAGCTCTTGAATCTTATTGGCACGTGCGTAGGCGTCAACCATATTTGTTGCAATGGAGTTGCCCTTTTTCCCTTCAGCTTTTACATCTTTAAGTTTTTGATCAATTTGTTGTTGCGTTTGCTCGCTCACATGTTCTGCCTGTGCTTTACTCTTTTCAATAAATGACATAAGAAGGAAAAGTAGACGTTGCTGACGGAGCAGTTCTTCTGCACTTTTTTCCCTAATATATTGAATTTCTGCCTCTTCCTCCATGATTGCTTTAGCGATCATATTTATAGTTTCGTTACCGCCGAATGTTTTAAGAAATTCAATCACCTGTGCAGCATCGTATAGTCCATAACGAGCAAGAAATTGAGCTGCTAAAGAGGCGTCTGTTTCGGTTGTAGTGGACCCATTGCCTTTTTCTATATTTGCAAACCATTGTTCAAGCTGGCTTGAAGTCAAGGTCATTGGGGCATTTTGAGTCGGTGAGGGGGTAGTGGCCACGAGGAACTCCAGTATATAAGTACTGTACAAATTATAAACTTTTTCGAACTTAAAGTAAAGCACTTGTTTTAGTAATAATCAGCGAAATCAAGATGTTAATTTGGTGGTTAATACATGACTAGCCTAAGCGGGTTGCATTATGAGTGTTTTCCCATGGTTTTATGAAGAAGAGTTTTCTATGACATACAATTTAAAATCACTCAGCTATGATACCTCGAGCTAGCTCTTTAAAAGTAGTGCATTAAGATGCGTAGAAACTCTATCAATTTTAACACGAGGAGGAGCTATTTCTTCGATTAGGTCATAGAGCCACTTAAGATATTCTAAAATAAAAAAATTCCATATTTTCATATTGTTAAAGTATTATTGTTGATGGTGAAAACCCAAAAAAGAAAGTAAATAATGTATCAGAAGTTAGGCATATAGGAGTAGTAAATGAAAAGAATAACTATAAAAAAAGCACTCAAAAGATATGATAAGAATAAAGGCTATGGACGAACCCTTATAAAAGAAGAGCCTCATGTTAAAGAATTACGTAATTTTTATGATGAATTGAAGGAGGATAATTTATCTCCTTCCTCATTACTGAAATTAGCCCAAATTTTAATAGGCAAAAACACACGGACGGAGATGAGTGAAAGTGGCAAAACGTTCGAAGGATTAGTTAATCAACTAGGTGGGTATGAGGCGCTTGATACCTTAAATGCTGCAAAGCAACTCACAGAAGATAATGTAGCATTTCTGGAAAGGCACCCGAATGACGCGAAAGCTTTAGCTCCTCTCGTAATAACTATCTCAAAAAATATAGCAGCATCCGATAAAAAAAAAATATTTTATGCAGTGGAAAAAATAAAAAATCCTCCAGCACTAATCGCTGTTTTTAAAGAGTTAGAGTTAATTACCCAAACAAAAAATGCCTCTTTTTTTATTAATGTCTTATCTCTTTTAAATAAAGGCGATTTAAATAGCGATGAAGTATTACCCTTATTAAAAGAAACAGACATTATAATTATTAATAGCATACTGAAAACATTGGCAGAAAAAAATTCAAGTCTGGTTACTCTGCCTAATTTAATGAATATTCTAAAAGTAAAGCACCACTATATCTTTCTCGATTTGTTGAAATGCCTTCCCCCTAATCAGGAATCCCTAAGCAGTTTATTTCAAGCAAATGATGCATTGGATAAATGTTATTGGGCCAAAGATATCATTATCAATTTTAATAATGCAGGTTGGGATCTACAACCTTACTTAGAGAAAATTCTAAGTGGGAAAATTGATGATTGGGCATTAAGCTCAGCGACAGCACGATTAGTTAGAATGAAATTAAAAGCTGAGCTTTTACAGTTCATTTTATCTACTATTTTTGCCCACTCAAATGAAAGTAGTGAATTATTAGATGCAGTGGAAACCTTGAATAAAGAGGGCTGCTTAGATGACCTTTTTCTAAAAATGGCATTTGAAGTACCTAAATTTTCCAATCAGGTTGCTGCAGCTCTTGTGACACTTCAAAAGGCACAACTTTATAACGAAACCACAAAAATATATGTTTGTGTAAGACGAGAGTACGCTTTGGGTTTGGCTCAGTTTTGGGTTCAATTTTCTAAAACAGAGTGCTCAAACCCAGCTCCACGTGTGACTATGTTGCAACAACCGCAATGCGCTCCCTACACTGCCGATGTGATTGAGTTTTTACGAAAAAATGAACTTCATAATGAAAGAAATATCATTGCTGTGTGTAATGCAAAATTAACTAACAACGCTTTATATAATATGTTGAATATTATGAAGGAGGCAAAAATTTTAGATCAGACGAGTTTCGATATACTTTTACCAAAATTATCCTTCATTAAAACACTGTATAGTGGGGCCAAGTGTTTAGCGAATGCTGAAAAATTAGATTCAATTAATTTTGATATATTGATTAAAGATCCTATTAATGCTGTAGCATTAGCTAAAAAAATGGGTGGAAAACCTTATCCTAAAGACTACACTTTTCTTAAAAATGCAGGAGCACAGGACTTTGCAACCATTTGTAGGAATACTCTATTATTATGTCAAGGTCACCGGCAAGGGCTTTTTTTTCCGAAAATGTCACTTGAGCAGACTCAATCTTTTGAAAAGGGTAGGAATAAAACGCTCATTGAAGCACAAAGTGAAACTTTGATAAAAATTGCTAAATATTCTGGTGACCAAGAATTAGAAGAGGAAACGGAACACCACAATGCTCAAGAAACTTATTCATCATTTAAGTTTTAATAAATAACAGTTGATCTCAATTTTTGGTAAATCGCTCATTGATATGAGCGATTATATTACTATGATTTTAAAGATGAATTAGAGAATCACTTTATATCTTCAAAGATCTAACCTTAATATCGGCAGGGAAGATTTCTTTAAAATCTCAATGATAAACAGCTTAAACCACCATCAATTTTACGAAATTCACTCACATCTACGAGGCTGACTTGAAAACCTGAACTCTGAACCATTTCTATTGAGCGAGGGAAGCCTTGAGGCATAATAACGTTGTTATTAACTCTAATGCAATTGGCTGCATAAGCTTCACTTTCTTCAACGATTAATTGTTCATAGGAGTTAAAAGCAGGATGATTCACTAATTCACCATTGACCAGCAAAAATCCATTGCCCAGATAGGAAACTCCTGTTTTTAGATGCAGAAATTTTTTAAGTTCTACGAATGTACTTTTATAGCCGTACTGAGTCAGCAAGTCAGACAATTGGCTAGCACCTTCTTTGTTGGTACGCTGTGAAATACCTATATAAAAATGATCTTCTACTTGCATGACGTCTCCTGCTTCCAATGTTCCAGGAGCTTCTATTTTATGGATTCGTCCTTTATAAAAGGTTTGGATACATGGTTCAATTAGATTAACCTCTCCCTGTCTTGAAAAGGCTCCGGGGCGCGTAAGCAGTGCGAATCGAGTTGTAAGCAGTGCAGGGTCTTCAACAAAACATGAATCAGGAAAAGTATCTGCTGCAGGTAAAACGGTTACCTCTAGACCACAGTGAATCAGTGTATTAATGTAATTTTGATGTTGCTCTAGAGCTTTTACATAGTCAGGTTGACCTAACTCTGTGGTAGAGGTTAATCCATGAATCAAATTGGGGGATGGTATTCTCACGATTGCTTGTTGAAACATAACAATTCCTTTTATAAAAAATAGAGATCTCTGCACCTGGATAGTCCCAAATCTTATCAGTCAAATCAAGAAATATGTTTTGTTTTTTAAATTGTTGGATTTGCTACTTATTGACTCCAATGACTAAGATTGTACAAGCTGATTTCAGATCGTAATCACTGCTGCTCCAGTAAACTGCCCATGACGTAGATCTGCTAGCGCCTGATTCGCTTCAGTTAATGGATAAGTATGAACTTCTGTTTTAACAGGGATTTTCGGGGCTAATGATAAAAACTCTTCGCCATCATTTCTGGTGAGGTTTGCGACAGAACAAAGAGTTCGTTCTCCCCAAAGAATACTATAAGGAAAACTGGGAATGTCGCTCATATGGATTCCAGCACAGACTACAATTCCACCTTTGATTGTGTTACGAAGTGCAAGAGGAACAAGAGCTCCTACAGGAGCAAAAATGATTGCAGCATCCAGTAAATTTGGAGCAGGCTTGTCTGAATCACCTGCCCAAGTTGCGCCCAATTTATAAGCAAATTCCTGAGCATGTTTGTCTCCAGGGCTAGTAAAGGCGTATATCTTTCGATCTTCTTTTTGTGCCACTTGAATAAGAATATGTGCTGCTGCGCCAAAACCATATAATCCCAAATGTTTGGCCTTGTTTGTTTTCAATAAAGCGCGATAACCGATTAATCCAGCACAGAAAAGAGGTGCGGCTTGATCGTCGGAATAACCCTCGGGTATAGGAAAACAAAATTGGTGGTTTGCCACACAATATTCAGCAAATCCGCCATCAATTTGATAACCAGTAAAGCGGGCCTCATCACAAAGGTTTTCACGCCCTGATAAACAAAATGAACATGTCTCACAACTCCCGCCCAACCAAGGCACTCCAATTCGTTCTCCAATTACAAAATGAGTCACTGAAGCACCAATTTTTTCAATGATGCCTACAATTTGATGACCTGGAATAAGCGGCAGTTTGGGATTTTTTAATTCTCCATCGACAACATGCAGATCCGTTCGACAAATACCGCAGGCACGTACTTTAATGAGTATCTCATTCTCTTTGGGTTCTGGTTTTTTTACTTCTTTATAAATTAATTTTTGTCCTGATTTTTCCATAACCATAGCATGCATCATAATCATCTCTTCCCTAAATCATTTTGAATGATAAATAAAATAATATTACACCTCTTACCAAACCCTACTAAAGGGGTCCATTGATTAAACTGTAGACTAAATAATGGAAATTATTTGCCTTGCCTTGACAAATTACTTTTGTGTATCAAACTGTAGTTGGTGTAGTTTACAAATCTTATTAATGGAACAAAATAAATTTAGATGGAGCTATAACATGAACACGCTATTAAAATGGAAAAAAGGAAATCCTTTTTCAATTGAACATTCTCATAATCCTTTTTTGAGCCTTCAACAGGAAGTTGATAAAGCATTTCATGATTTTTATGATATGTTTGCGTCAAATAAGAATTTATCACAATTTGAGAGTCTGAATCTTATTCCCTCAATGGATGTTGTTGAGGATAAGGATCATTTTACCATTCAAATGGAAATGCCGGGTATGGATGAAAAAGACATTAATGTGTCTTTTAGCGGTAATGTACTTACTATTACAGGTGAAAAATCGACTTCTAAAAAAAATGAGAATAAAAAATATATTTCTCGAGAAATTGGTTATGGCAAATATGAACGTTCACTCTCATTACCATCAACAGTAGATATCGATAAGGCTAAAGCTACTTTTAAAAAAGGAATGCTTTGGATTGATCTGCCTAAAAAAGCAGAAGCTAAAGGTAAATCTCGAGACATAAAAATCGACCATATAAAATAAATGTATCATTGTGCCTCAAAATATGAGGCATGATGCTTCTCTTTAAATGCGATAATTTTTTAAGTTGTTGCATCAATTTTTATTTATAGCAGGCATAAAGATGAGCGATATTGAAAATCATGTCTTTGACGAGCTTAAAATCGGCAAATCAGCGCAACTGGTACGCACATTAACTATAGAAGATATTGAGCTTTTTGCTATCATGTCAGGGGATGTGAATCCTGCGCATGTTGATGCGGAATATGCTAAAAATGACATGTTTCATAAAATTATCGCTCATGGAATGTGGAGCGCATCTCTTTTATCTACAGTTTTAGGAACGCAACTACCCGGACCTGGAACCATTTATTTAGATCAGACTCTAAAATTCGAGCATCCAGTTAGTCTTGGCGATACAATTACTGTAACACTTGAAGTGGTGAAGAAGATACCAAAAAAACATATTGTTGAGCTTGATTGTAAGTGTGTCAATCAATTGGGAAAAACAGTGATTAGCGGTCTTGCAACAGTGATTGCACCAACAACTAAAATAAAGAGAAAACGTATTGAGCTACCTACAGTAGAGCTGAAACCAAAACAAGAGCATTGGTATCATCGCTTAATTAAAGTAAAAAATTCACTAAAACCTCTTAAAACAGCTGTAGTACATCCGGTAGATGTATTGTCACTCAAAGGTGCAATTGCTTCTGCCGAAGAGGGTTTAATTATCCCTGTTCTTGTTGGCCCGAAGCAAAAAATTCTTGATGCCGCAAAAGAAGCCAATATTGATATTTCGTCATATGAACTCGTTGCAACAGAACACAGCACTGAAGCAGCTGAAAAAGCAGTAAAACTCGCTGCGACACAAAAAGTTGAAGCGATAATGAAAGGTAAACTTCATACGGACGAGTTGATGAGACCAATTGTCGCCAAAGAAAATGGTTTACGGACTGGGCGCCGTATGAGTCATGTATTCTCTCTAGAAGTACCTAGTTACTCCAAGCCTATATTTTTAACTGATGCAGTAATTAATCTTTTTCCTCATCTCAGAGAAAAATGTGACATCGTGCAAAATGCAATTGATCTGTTCCATGCACTCGAATTAGGTACTCCTAATGTTGCAATCCTTTCAGCAGTTGAAACGGTAAATGAAAAAATTCCATCTACACTCGATGCTACGGCTTTGTGTAAAATGGCTGAGCGTGGACAGATAACCGGAGGGGTTTTAGATGGTCCTTTAGCATTTGATAATGCAATTTCTATGGATTCAGCACGTACAAAAGGTATTTTTTCTCCAGTTGCTGGTAATGCAGACATCTTAGTAGTTCCTGATGTTGAGTCAGGTAATATGCTTTATAAGCAAATGACTTATTTATCACATATTGAAGCTGCTGGTATGGTATTAGGAGCTCATGTTCCCATTATTCTTACCAGCCGAGGCAGTGATGAGTTTTCGCGCAAAGCATCATGTGTCATGGCTTTGTTATACGCACGAAGAAAAAAATAGGGTCTGTTTACCTTTCTACTATCTTGGCCAAACTGTCCATTTTGACTCAATCTAGCGAAATGCAAACAGACCCTAATAAAAAAATGAGCTTATTACATTGAATGTCATTTTAAGCACTTAAATTATTCGGAGAATTATGTATGATTCAGTGGCTTTTAAGATTACTTTTTGTAATATCAGGATCAATTGCAAGTTGGTTTGTGGGGCGTGAGGAACTGAAGTTTCCTATTGTTCAAATGGTCGTTGCGGTTATTTTGGTTACCCTTATTCTAAGTACAATTGCTTTTTGGCCTGAGTTAAAAGGTTGGTTTAAGCGAATCCGTAAGGGGCGTTAATTTGGAGGGAGCAATTTAAATCAGCTTTGCAAAAATCACTCCCATATGTATTACGTTTTCATCTAAACCAAATTTACAAAGTTTTAGGACTCTGAGATGGTTCATCGGTAATTACTTCTACTCTAGATTCTTTTTTCGTAACATTTGGCAATGATTCAATGGTTTGAATCATATAGCCCATAAGAGCCTCTTTATCATTAACCGGAATACTGCTTGGAACATGTGAAAATACATGGGTTTCATCAATATCGTACATGTCATTAAGCAAATCTAATATGCCCGATTGTGCTAAATATTTTGCTTCATGCATAGTAATCACTCTGCTCTCAGGAGGAATAAGTCCCATCTCACGATTTCTCTGATTGACTAATTCAAACTCTTCTTTAAGGTAATTATCATTTTCAGTAAAACCAACTTTAACCGCACAAACACGAGGCTTAAACTCTGGATTTTCAATACATACTTCATGTACAGGTGTTTTTATACTCATCCAATGTAACATTTTTCCAGGAACAGTTAAGATGTGAGCTGCCCTTATATCCTGCATTCCTAATCCAACATAGGTTCTACCCAGTTTATTAATCATGGTGATCTCAGAGTTTCCAAGCGTTGTTTCCATGACTCCATCTATTCCCATGAAAGCTACTGTGTCGTTTATACCTTTGTCTCTTTCTTGACGTTGTTGATAACGTCGATATAACTCGGGATGAGTTGCGAGTACTTCTTTGGAGTTAATAAAGAATGGGGGCAGATTAGTTTCCAATATTGCTCCTGATGTAGGTATTATGGTACTTGTACTTGCATATCGAGCACCAAGCGCTAATGATGGGGTAAAAGAAATAAATTGAGAACTATTGTTAACAACAACATGTTCTGCAATATTATAATGGCTTATTTTTTTAAGGTTAGAGGGACATATAAATTTTTCATGGGATAGGATATCTCTCAATTCCCTGATGCTTATTCCTCTAAAAATATACCGTCCCTTACCTTGCTCCTCTATTGATTCTGCAATTTTTGGAAATTGATCTTCTTTGACAGTAAGTATCTTTTCAATAGATTGAAAAGTTTTTTTGGGTTTTGTGATAATTGGAGAAGATTCTTTTTCACCTACGAATGTTTCAACGTACTCTAATGCTTTCTGGGCGAATCTCTGTTTATCCGGATGCCGTTTTATAGCTTCTTTACCCACGTTAAAAAAAGTTCGTGCTAATTTTTTATATGCCATGATGAATACTCCTATAACATTGGAATAAAAGAGCAATAAATGTTCTTTATGATCAAAATATATCACATTGTTTGTTTTTTTGTGTAACCTAAAAATTAGTAAGAAGATCAAGTGGATAAAGATGGCACGAAGGTTTTAATAAAGAATGCAATATAGAACTTGATGTAACCCTTTGAAATATTAGTAAATACAGATGAAAATTGGTACATTATGGAAATAATAAAAATCAGGAGAGGCAAATGAAACAGCATTCACGAGGATTTTTAGCATTGGTAACAGAAGCCAAAAAACGTGTTAAAGAAATAGCACCCCAAAAATTAAAAGAAAAAATTGACCGCCATGAACCCATGCAGCTTGTCGATGTACGCGAGTTGAATGAATGGGAAACAGGTTATATTTCAACAGCAATCCACTTAAGCAAGGGGGTTATTGAGCGAGATATTGAAAAGAAAATTCCTGATTTGAATACCCAAGTGATTGTGTATTGTAGTGGTGGCTTTCGGAGTGTTCTTGCTGCAGATAACTTACAAAAAATGGGTTATACCAATGTTTCCTCATTGGAAACCGGTTTACAAGGCTGGCTTAATGAGGGGTATTCATTACACAAATAAAGTAAGCGTTCACGCCCTATTCCCCGAAAGGCTGTATTTGGCGCATCTTACGCGAAAATAACACTTCGGAAGCCTCACATACTGATCTGATGTATGCTCCGTTTCCTCAGCGTTATTTTCGCGCAACCTGCGCTCAAATCCAACCTTTCACCAAGATTCAAGCATGCCCCCTGAACAGATAACAAATAAACGAAAAGCGAGTAAATGCCTAGCTTCTCCCATGAGAGAGGGTTTTTTTGTGAACACATTTCCTTTAATGAGCAGCAGTATCCTTAAAATTGATGGTATAAGTATTATTCCAATGCCAATTGTTTCTCTGACTTGTGGCAATAACCACGGATTTTACTCTTTTTGCTTCTAATTCATTATCTTTCTTATAAAGTAATGAGAATTCAACAGTATTTTCAATAAGGGGAGAAAGCAGAAAAGTTGATTTCGCCATGTTTGCAACAAGACGATAGTGTTTTGTGGTGCCATTTCCTAGCGTCAAAGTGATTTGCAATTCTTGTGGTTTAAAGAGAATGGCTGCTACTGTGCCCAATATTGTTGGTTTTAATTCAATTTCAGCAAACAGCAGCTGTTTTTTTGGTATATCAACTTGTTCACCAAGGACATGGAACTCTCTTTTTAATAAAGTGAGGTTTGTGTGATGAGGATGCTCCTTTTTACGGAGAAATAAAAAATTATTAGTTGAATGAGTGGGTAGATAATGAGTTAGTAACAAAGGCCAGCTTGCACCATCCTCCAGTGAGGGGATCCGTTGATCAATGGGTTCAATCGTAAAAATGATGTTATCGGGCTTATGTTTTCCTTGCAGGTGTTTTTTATTGTCCTCAGCTAAGCCTTGACTGAAAACTGAGTAGCTCTGAAAGACTGGACGTGGTGACCAAATATTTTGCGAGGAGATTAAGTAAGTTTGATTGTATGAGTAAATATCAGTAGTTCCCTGTAAAATAGGGAATCCAGCTTGCTCGCGTATGAAGTTCATCGTAAAAGTAAAATTTTTTTCGAGCCAGAAAGGGTCTTGTATTCTGCTTTTTAAACCATGCCATGCACTGGAGTAGGTAGAAATGAAGTTATCACGAATTGATATGCGAGTATACTGACTATTAATATAATACCAGCTGTTTAATGACACAAAAATAAGTAAATAACTGACCCATGAATTAAAAATAAAAAATAAAAAAAGTGCTGCAAGCAAGATAGAAGTTCCTGGTATAAATGCGTGACCAGAATGACGCGTAAAACCTGTTTTAAAAGAAACAAATAAAAAAACAAAATACATACTCAGTAAAAATATTTTTGCACCGCGTGGCATTTGTTTTCGCCATGAAATGGCTAAGAAAATTAACACACAAGTTAGCAAATAGAAAATGACCTCATTTATATTTCCGCCAGAAGACATCGCCTCAGTAAATCCTGATGCGATAACGAGAGAACTGATGAGGTACTGAGACAAAGAGGATAAAGGTTGTCCTGCTGCAAGCCAAAATATAACGATTGATACTGATGGCGCGGCCAGGCAAATCAAAGCCAGTTCTTTTTTATTGTGGGCAAGAAAAAAAATAAAACAAATAATGAGCATAAGAAGGCAAATAATGAGCATTGAGCCCTTGATTAATGCCATTAAGCCAAATGGAGCAAATAGAAAAAAAGTAAACACCAGAAGAGAGTGATTTTCAATTTTATTCTTTAAAAAGAGGATCTTAAAGCTGACTAATCCTGCAAGCAAGGGGTAAGAAAAAAATAGAGAGTCTCGGGCATACATCATGCCTAAAAAAGGCACACAATAAATTAGAGTCCAGTACCATCGATTTGGTTTCATTAAAAAAAGAAGAGAAATCCAGTAGCATAGTGCTAAGTAAAGACATCCAATAATCATCAAAAGATCAGTTGATGGGTGATAGGTTTTTGTATATAGAAATGAATAAGGACCTAGGGTAAATATTATTTCTTTGCCAAAAGCTAAACCTTGAGCAACTGCTTGATTTAAACCCAGTGCCCATGAAGGGTCAATTCCCGGTGCTGGCATTTTGGGAGAGAAGGGAACAAAAGCACTTATGATAATCAGCAATAGGATTAGTTTACTTAAAACATCAAAGAGTTTATTCGCATTGTCGATAAGTATTCCTTGTGTATTCCTCAATGTAGACATCCATAGTTCCAATTTTTTAAACGTAGTGTAGCTTGGGTGATATTGTGGAACAACCCTCATCCTAACTTCTTTCCCATGTTTTAAAAGAGGAACGAGGCGCCTAAAGAAACTGTATTGGAGATATCTGGAGTAGTACTTGTATCTTCAAAGGTTTTAAACGCACCATAATCATGTTCATTTTCATATTCAACAAATAAATTGATACCGGGTATAAGACGGTAATAGGGCCTTACAGTATAACGCATTTGATTCAAGCCCCTGCCAATTTGAGCATTGACTACTGTTTTGGTTGCTAAAATGCTGCGAATCCCTGTTCTGATCAAGAAATTATTGGTAATTTGGGTATCTCGAGATAGTTCAATATCAAATTTAGCGCTGCCACCATAAAAATAAGTTCTTATATCCGTATCAATGAAAAATGGCATTAACCCTTCCAAACCAAGACCTGCTTGCCAATAAGGTTGTGAGGCAGGTTGATTAAAATAGTTCACTCCCCCTTTAACCGCCCAAAATTGACTGATTAGATGCCAGTAAAATATATCAATATCCGCGTTTTCAACCGTGCTCTTATAAAGTTCGGCGTCATTGATAAATAATTCCAATTTATTGTAGTCAGGGCCATACATGCCCTTGTAAGTAAGCTGTTGTGCATTATGCAAAGGATCGGCACTCACATCCACAAAAGTTGCAAACCAAAAACCTCCTCCATGGGCCATGGGATGCTTTACTAAATGAAAATTAATCGGTTTGCGTGCTTCATCGACCCGTAATGGGGCGATTATAATAATTCGTATTTTTCTCAATGTCTTCCGGTTTGGCTTTGTGTTCAGCGATTTCAACTATGGTTGTATATTGAAAGACTCGGTTCATCCCGGTCATCATATGATAAAGCATATGGCAATGGAAAAACCATTGGCCGCTTGCATCAGTGTCTACATCAGCAGTTATGGTGCCTCCCGGGGGAACATCAAGTGTATGCTTCAATGGATCAAAGGCATACTTTCCAGTGCGTAGAATAAACCAATGGCCATGAATGTGCATGGGGTGATGCATCATGGATGTATTTGTAAATACAAAACGATAGCGTTTACCAGGTTTCAAAGGAATCGGTTTTGCTTTATAACCAGGCACACCATTGATGAACCAAATAAATTGCCCCATGTAGCCAAATAATTCCAGATTAATGACCCCCTCTACAGGTTTATTGGGATTATTGGTTGGGATTGCGGCAGTTAGATCACGATAATTTGTTTCCAGTGAAGTCATATAGGATGAATCAGAAGGGGCTATTGTATCTTTAAATCGAGTGGGCTCAGTGGGCATTTTCATACTCATGGAATGACTCATATCCATGCTATGGTCCATTTTCATGTTCATGGAATGATTCATAGGCATGTTATGGTCCATTTTCATGGAGTGCATTGGCTTCATTGAAGATTTTGCTGTGTTTTGCTTTTGTTGATTCATGGGTAAGGTGCCTTGATACATGCCACCCATCATAATGTTCATCATTTCTCGAGTGACAGGGATGGGCTCTGAAAATGGCTTTACTTGACTGTAGTCAACGATTTGATTTGCCGCTGTTTTTAAAGCACCATATGCAGTTCCTACAGTATCTTTTGAACCTGCATAAATAATATAGGGTTCATTTTTTTCTATTCTAACTAAAACATCATAGGTCTCAGCAGGTGAAATTGTTAATTCTTTAAGGGAATAAGGTTTTACATCGTTTCCATCAGCTTGTACAACTTTCATCATCGATCCAGGTATTTTGACCCGGAAAATCGTACTGCTTCCTGCATCAATAAATCGCAGGCGAACGATATCACCTACTTTAACGGGTGCGGTCCATGGATCTGTATTAGGATGGCCATTCATTAAAAAAGCATCAAAAGCAACGTCACTTATATCATAAATGCTCATGCGCATTTGTTGCATGCTTTTATAATCATCAAGAAGGCTTTGTCGTTCTTTTTTAGATGCTTTTTGATAATCATGAATAAATTTTACCAGCGATGGTTGTAGTGGAAAGCGAGGAGCATAATAATCCCCATCTTTTTTAAGATTGGCTAAAACATGCTCGGGTTTGGTATTAATCCAATCTGATAAAACAATCACATAATCATTAGTATAAGCATAAGGAGATGGTTTCTTGGGATCAATCAAAAATGCTCCATACAAACCCTGTTGCTCTTGTAAGCCCGCGTGGGCATGGTACCAATAAGTACCGGATTGCTTTAAAGTAAATTGATAGTGAAAAACACCACCCGGTGGAATTTCAGTTTGAGATACACCTTCTACACCATCCATTTGCCAAGGAACCAAGACACCATGCCAATGTATGGCCGTTCCTTTATCGAGGTGGTTGTACACATTAATCGTTACCTGATCCCCTTCTTTAAAATGTAAGGTAGGTGCAGGAATTTGATTATTGACAGCAATCGCTTTAGCTGGCCTATTCGCGAAGTAGACTGTTTTATAAGCAATTTCTAAATTGATGACTTTGTGTGCCGCAAATGTGGGATAAGAGCGTAAAAGTGAAAGGAGGCATAATAGAGTAATAAAATAATATTTTTTAAATTGTGAACCATAAATATTTTTTATCATCTCGTTTTCCCTTTGCATCAGGCTAATGCTCTGAACTTAAATCCAGTTCTCAAATTTTACAGACTAGTACAATATCATTTGCATCGTGATGAAAACAGAGGAATATTTGTGGTTTTTGCAGGAAATGTATTTTGGCTCATGCGAAACAGTAACTTATTACTCCAAAATGAATTACAGAAAAAATTTAAGTAATTAGGTTCAGTACGTATTTTATTTTCACAATGATCTTGAAGCGCCGATAGAACGATCTATTCTAGCAGCCTCATCAATGGATTCATTTTCAAGGCTGTATGTTTTTTTAATTGAAGATACTTCAGTTATTGCATTATTTGTAGCAATCTCTACCTCTTTTGAGGATAATTGCAAATGCTGTTGCAATCTCAGCAATCCTTGTGAAAAACTACTTATTAGTCCGCTACTTGCTTCTGATAATGTTTTTCCTTGATACGCGTTGTTAAGCATGGGAGCAGAGTATGGTTCTAATTTTTTTGCGACACTCATTGCTTGAAATGATAGGAGAGGTAAATTCAGTCCAACCAAGTTAGATTGATTTTGATATTTAAGTAGTTCTTGATAGACATTTGATAAGAGTAGGTAACCTGCTGATAAATGATAATTTGCGGCAATTTTGGCATAGAAAATTATCTTTTCTGCAATTTTATCATCAAATTTATGTTCTAATAAATCCAACCCACCTTTGCATAAAGCGTTTAAAGCAAAAAAGCACCCATATAGACCTGAAGTTACCAAATATTCCTCAGCATCTTTATAAAATTCTTCCGTATGCTCTATATCCATATCCTTGAACGTTTTCCTAAACATCTCATAAAGATAAAGTCCTTTTAGTAAGTCAAAACATGAGGGAACGGTGGTCATTGGGTGATATTCATGCACGGGTTTATGATTTAAGGCAGCTGTTTCTTTGGGATTAATACCACAAAGGCGCCATATGTCTTGCCAATAAGCTTCTAATTCAGGTGATTTACAGACCTTATCGATTTCCGTGTCTACTATTGCGAGCCTAAAGACCAATGCTTGATCTAAGTTTTTAATTAGTTTATTACAAAAATCGGAACCAAATCGTTTTTGTAGGGTCAAAATCTTAACTTGCTGAACTTTTTCTTGAGTATTTAACTCAAGAAATTTAGCTAGTTTCATGCTCGGCATCCAGTGAGTTATTAGGTACATTAGTGAATTGTTAATGCTTCATCTTTTTCATGAAAGATAATAAACCGAGTTATTATACTTTCATCCCGTCAACTAATTGTACACCGTGTGCTTCCTTTTCCAAAGCAGCAGCATTTGAAGATGTTTTATTTCCTACAACTGTTGAAACAAAGACAGCTGCATCATCCGTCTTTCTTTGTGGGCCAAGCCAGGACAAGAGTGGTTGCTTGCTTTTAGATGGAGAAGGAGTAAGTTCACTCGCTGTTTTTAATACCAGATGTCCATGCCCTTTGAGCTCGATAATCTGATCCAGTTTATGGGTTTTTAAAAGATCTAAAATTATTGAACGTGATGCACCACAAGTACTTGTTTTTCTTGCTTTTAATAGCTCTTTTACAAATTGCTCCGCTTTTGTTTTTTCAACTCCTGCATTTTCAAGAAATTGGGCAATCAAGTAATGACTATCCATGTTCGCGTTGATACTTCTGGGATTACAACCACTCCAAAAGTTATAACATTTGATTTGTGCTCTGGAAGGAGCCATTGTGCCAGGTCCTACATCACCACCAATATTTTCAGATCGGAGCCATTCCCAGGTTGCAGCCAGATATTCCTTTTCTCGAACTGCCATTGCTGCTGCACCGAAGAAAATTACTTTTTTATCTGCTGAGCTTACATTGAGCAGCATGCCATTTTTATCATAAACAAGCGACAAATCAGTTTCAGCTTCTTTACAAATACTTCTCATAAGACTGTCATCTTGTCCAATCGAGTAAATTAATTGGTCGCATTCGATATTAAATGTTTTTATCGTTGTGGTGTCTGGCGTTACCGTTCTAAAAGATAATAATAATTTACCGTTGGTTTGAGGTTCAATTTTGATTAACTCAGCTTGCATTAACTCAGAACGTGATTGCGCAATAGTTAAAGCAGTAGAAGCAAGTCTGCCATTACCTGCTTTTTCAAATTGCTTTGCAACCCAAATAACCGAGTTTTTTTGGTTTGTTTTATTAAATTCCAGATCCTCAGTAAACGCATCGTGACCAAAAAATCCTTTTCTATAGCTGGCCGCAGCAGTTCCGCCTCCTCCGTAAACCACAATTTTTCTAGGTGCTGTGCTTTTTTGTTCTTCTGTACCTGTTAGAATAAATTGATTGCCATCTACTACAGGCGTAAATCCTTTTGTTGAATCAAAGCGATTTAAGCGTTCAAATTGATCCTGAGCGAGTAATGAACCTGAAATGATGTTTCGTGCAGGACCAAGTCCTGTACAAATATTTATTTCATTTGTATAGATATTTTTTATTCCATCAGGTGTTTTTACAACTAAACGATACTCTTGTTCTGGAACTTTCCAGTCCTTCATATGATTACTTCTTTTTTCAATCTGTAACACATGTGCTCGTAATAAAGGAGCTTCAGTTAACCCAAGATTTGCTTGGTTTGCCTGATATACATGTCGACCATTAATGTGGTGATTTTTTTGGTAATGTTCTGTTATTACATAAGCAGAGGGGTTTTCCTGGGTTGTTGTTTGTTCAAGAAGGCTATGAGGTTGCGCCAGAGTATAATTGTGTTTCCAGCTGCCTGCGTTTGCACCGATCATTAAAACAGGAGGAAGTTGGCCTTTTGCTAATTTAGCCTGACTGGTTCCATGATGCTCTTTGAATTTCTCAAGCCAAAGGGTAGTTCCAGTATCACCAGACCCGATAATGATTTGTGGAACCACAGCAAAGTCTTTATCCTTCAACACATGCAAAATATCTTTATTGATTCGCTTTTCATTCTCTAAAGCTATTTCAAGTCGATCATAACCCTTTGTCAATTTTGACAAATCATCTTCGGGAAGAGTGGTTGATTCAACGCTCTCATTTTTCTTTAGTGCAGCGGTTAGAGCAACTTCATGTTCTTCTTTTAAATTGATCTTATAAGCATACACATTATTGTAGGTTGCAATTGCTTTTTTGAGTATTTCAAAACATTCTTTAGGAGTATAATGTTCTTTAAATATTTGGGGATTTTTATGGATTTGTTCAATAATCTTGTCAAGATTAACTGTTAGGTCATGAGTTGTGTGAATTAATTGATGATTTAATACAGTACAAATGTAATTTAGTTCATATTGACGTATATCTCGGGGAATGGTTGTTTTACCCATTACTTACCTCAGTGAGTCGATTTTAAATTGAGCATAATGGGCGATTATTGTATCATCGAAATATTAAGAGATTATTAATTGAACATTTTGGGTTGGTATTTTCCTTTTTACAGACAAGGATTGTTTTAACGTTTCGATCATGAAATTTTGAAACAGCTGGGAGTGGTTTTTATCAATGTCACGAACTGAACGATTATTAGACTTAATTCAGCTATTAAGACGTCATCGTTTTCCAGTAAGCGGAGTATCACTTGCGCAAGAGTTAGGGATTAGTCTTCGTACTTTGTATCGAGATATTTCAACGCTGAAAGGACAGGGCGCTCCAATTGAAGGAGAGGCGGGTATGGGGTATGTGCTACGTTCAGGATTTACCCTCCCTCCGCTTATGTTTACTGCGGATGAAATCGAAGCTATAGTCCTTGGCTCACGTTGGGTTGCGGATAGGACAGACACCCAACTTAAATCTGCAGCACAAAATGCCCTGGCTAAAATCGCAGCGGTGCTTCCAAATGAATTGCGTGAACAGTTAGAAATCTCTGGACTCCTTATTGCTCCGGGACACATCGCTGAAAGCAAGGATTCTGATTTAATTTTGATTCGAAAAGCAATACGATTGGAGAAGAAACTTCAATTGACCTACCAGGATGTCAATGAAAACGCGTCACAACGAATGATTTGGCCATTGGCTCTGGGATTTTTTGATCAGGTCCGTATTCTTATTACATGGTGCGAGCTAAGGCAGGATTTTCGACATTTTCGAACAGATCGCATTATTGAATTAAATCTCACAGAAACGAATTATCCTGAACGTCGCCAAACCCTTTTAAAAAAATGGAAGGCACTGACTATAAACAAGCCTCATTAAATGGACGTTTATTGCAGCGCAGCGGAACCCGGGATCGAGAAGTAATCAAGCCAAGATCCCGGGTTCCGCTGCGCTGTACCCAGGCTACATTATATATTTTCATTGGAGGAGCCATAAGGTTGGTATTAAATATTCGATTGCAAACGTGTTATTTCAGTGATTCCGCTCCAATCTTTGTTTTCCATATGATGAGCTAAGGCGATAATAAATTTATCTTTGATAATGTTGGCTATATCAGGAACAACTCCTACCTGAGTGAAAGCTTGTTGAAATAAATTTAAGTCTTTCAACCCTCCTTTCATATCAAAATTTACATCATCAAAGTCACGTTCTTTGATTTTATCGACATAAAGTTGAAATGCGGGGTGAGCAAATACAGAATGAAACAATGTATTAAGAATAGATGTATCAACTTCGCTTTTTTCAGCAAATGCATAGAGCTCTCCCATAGCTTCTATTGCGGTTACAAGAAAATAATTCATGCATATTTTAATTACATTTGCTTGAAAAGGTTGTGAACCTACAGAAATTACTTTGAGGGAGTATGCGGCAAATACGGGTTTACATTGCTCAATTATTTCTTTCTGACCTGCAACAAGCGTCGTGAGCTCGCCTCGTGCAGCCACTTTGGGGACACCTAAAACATTTGCAGCAAGGTAGATACTGCCTTGTTTTTTATGCAACTCACTTAATTTTTTTGATGTTTCGGGCAATATAGTTGATGTACCTACATGAATAGCCTCAGGATGCAACTTAGGAATAAAGCTTTTAGCCGCTTCTAGAACTGCATGATCATCAAGAAGGCAAGTAATAATAATTTTTGCATCTTTTACAGCCTCTTCAATAGTGTCTGCTCCTTTAGCACCCGCTTTAACCAAGGGTATCATTTTTTCGGCTGTACGATTAAACACAGTTAAATTAAAACCGGCGGCTAACAATCGTTGAGCTAAAACTGAACCCATTTTGCCTAGACCTATCAACGTAATCTTCATAATTACTCCTAGTAATTGATTTATTTCTTAAAGAATACTATAAAACTATTCTTATAATCATACATTTAGTGGCAAATATCATGCTTGAAGCATTTAAAAATAACCTGAACCATGTTAGCGTTCCACCTTTTCTATATGGTACTGCCTGGAAAAAAGAGAAAACCCAAATGTTAACTCTTCAGGCATTGGAAAATGGATTTATTGGAATTGATACAGCAAATCAACTGAAACATTATTTTGAAGAGGGCGTTGGACTTGGGATCCAGCAATTCTTAAAAAATACAGGGAAAAGCCGTAGTGATTTATTTTTGCAAACAAAATTTACTCCAGCCCATAGTCAAGATCATAACAAACCTTACGATGAAACAGATTCTTATAAAAATCAGGTAAGGCAATCTTTTTTAAGTTCCTTAGATCACTTACAAACAGATTATATTGATTCTTATATTCTGCATGGACCCACTTATTATTCTGGACTTGTACGAGATGATTTAGATATTTGGAAAGCTATGGAAGATTTGTATGATGAAGGAAAAGTCAGGTTGCTTGGTATCTCCAATGTGGATCTGGAACAACTGGAGGCTCTTTATAATGCAGCGGTTATCAAGCCTTCACTGGTGCAAAATCGATGTTTTGCAAGCAGTCACTGGGACTCCTCAATCCGATTATTTTGTAAAAAGCACGGCATACTCTATCAGGGATTTTCCTTATTAACCGCAAATCAATCTTATTTACTCACTAATACGATGTATGAGCTTGCTAAACACTATAAGAAATCTATACCACAAATTGTTTTTCGATTTGCATTACAAATCGGGATAGTGCCTTTGACGGGTACAAGCAGTCAGCAACATATGAAAGAAGATTTGGATTTGGACTCATTTGAACTTTCTTCGGCTTCATTAAAACTCATTGAGGATATCAGCAGATCATAACTCAGCAAGTTTGGGTTTGCTCTTGCAACGTGTTCACAGGGTTGTCTCTAGCGATAGCCACAGATTTTTAAAAGTAATATCTTGTTAAACAGCAACATACCGCGCTAAAGCGCAGTACATTGGCGAAAAAATGTCTTAGTTTTTATTAGTTGGCTAAAGCATCCATTCTTGATACATAACTTAAGTCATACTCCGACGGGAACCAGGCAGCAATACATCAAGCTTATATTTTTTATCTGTAAGCAAAAAAACTAAAGCTTCAGGATCGCGTCATCTACTGATGTCAATGTGTCATAAAAGTAAAGTTTATGGCGCTCACGACTCAATTGTGATAAATCATTTCATGTCTTAAAAATAGGCGGAGTACATATGATTGTTGCAGTATTTTCTTTAGGGCAATTTATTTCTTCAAAACTGGATGTATTAAAGTCAGGATTTCAGGAATGGTTTAAAACCCAGAAGAAAGAAGATGTTACCGGTGAGATGGTTTGGAAATGGATGGCTGATAATTTGGCGCCTTTAAGAATAGGAGAAATAACCCTCAAGCAATTTTGTGACAAATTTAATGAACATTTTAAAGTAAATATAACATTTAGTGAATTCAGTAAGATTTTTAATTCCATGTGCAATCTGGATAAAGCATCATTGGAGCGGGTAGAAAAGTTTAAAGGATTTTTAGATGCACACGATGGCGTTAAATTCGTTCTCGTGTCACACACCAATTATTCTCATTTATATTATATTTTGTCGCAACTTCCAAAGTTAATTCCAGAAACTGCAGTTATTAGTGATGATAAGTGGTCTGAGAGTGAAAACATTTTGTTTGCTCCATCAATGTCCTCAAAATGTACTGATCATCCTGATACACTCAAGTATGCATTGAAAAAACTTAAAATAGATAAAGACGATCATGTTATTTCCTTTTTAAATACAATCAAGGCATATGACCATCTCAATTTCAGCTATGTTGATCCAGGTAAAGATCTGGAAAAAGTTGCCGAGACGGTTGAGAGTTTGCAAGAATCAAAAAAAGCGGTTGTTTATGGTGTATAAATAACACATTATTCTTGAGCAGGGAAAACAGCCAGTTCCCTGCTCCAGTTTCACTTCATGACCGTATATGCCTCTTCATGAGCCTGCACGAAAGGATAAAAAAAGGTTGCCTCATGTTTGTTATAAAACATGTTGGTGAGAAAAGAGTTGGGTATTTTTTGAAATTGCTTTAGTGTAGACAACTCAATTTTACCTTGTAATTTTATAGTGAAAATCATTTGCTTTGCCTTCCCAGACTCTATCCATTTCATAATGAGTGCGTAAGCACGATCGGGATAGCAAGCTACATCAGATAAAACCCAATCATAGTTTTGTTCCAATTGCGTTGGATCGAGAGCAAAAGCACTTTGTTGTAGGGAAGTAACTCGGGGTAATTGTTCAATTTTAGGATCCAGTAACGCTTTATCAACAGCAGTTACTGATGCGCCCAATGAGTGCATGACATAAGTCCATCCCCCTGGTGAAGCGCCTAAATCCAGGGCTTGATCACCTGGTTTTGGATATGTTCCTAAGAGCGTGAGTGCCTCCCAAAGCTTTAAGTAGGCTCGATTGGGAGGGTTTATTTTATCTTCAACAAAATAGCATTTTCCTTGAGGCCATTTTTTCTGGCGTTTTGTGCTATAAATCAATGTATTATTATCTAACAGACTAAAGGCACCTATTGATGGAATTTCAGAATCAAGAGGAAAATGACGTTCGAGTGTAGGAAGCTTACGCAATTGTTCTTCGATTAATCGTGAGCGTCTTATATGAGAAATGGGATGTAAGTACCAGAATTTCCCTGCTTGGCGCAAAATTCGTACCGCTTCTGAAATGGATTGGAAAGTTACTTCTTGTGGTTCCAACCAGATATCTTGTGCAAAGCATGCATCCAGTCTTTTATGAGATGAAAAAATTAAATCTTCTGTTTTATATGAAACATCGTCCAATTCTTCCGAAAGAAGAGAAATAAATTCGGGTTTGGACACATAAACAGCAGCAATTTTTTTTTCCATAAGTCGAATGCCTAAAATTTGGTTAAAAAAGGCAATCTTACCATTATGGGCTTATGGGAAACGAGCCCTACGTAGTTAAAAATCATAGTATAGTAAATAGAGTTTGTACTATACTGAATAAAATTAATGATGTGGACCATTAAAGGGAATTAAAATGGAAAAAAAGACGGTTCTTATTACAGGTGCTCTTACTGGAATTGGTAAAGCAGTTGCTTTTGCTTTTGCCCGTGAAGGTGCAAATATCGTAATTTCTGGACGTAAACAAGAAGTTGGGGAGTCTTTAGCAAAAGAACTTCGCACTCTTGGCGTAGACGTAGTGTTTATCCGAACTGATGTACGGTACGATGATGAAGTAAAAGCACTTATAGACGACGCAGTAAAACGTTTTGGTCATTTGGATGTAGCTGTTAATAATGCAGGTACAGAAGGAATACCTGGGCCGTTTATAGAGCAGACCATCGAAAATTATCATTCCATTTTTGATACAAATGTTTTTGGCGTTTTTTTATGCATTAAATATGAGCTCAAAGCAATGATGTCACAAGGTTCTGGATGTATCATTAATCTTTCATCAATCGCCGGCCAAAAAGGGCTTCCGGGGGCATCAATTTATTGTGCATCGAAACACGCAGTTGAAGGGTTTACAAAAGTTGCTGCGGTTGAAGCAGCTGCAGCCAATGTGCGAGTCAACGCAGTTGCCCCAGGTCCAATTAGTACGGATATGTTCGAGCGTTTTACCGGCACTGAAGAAAATAAAGCGGCTTTTCTCGAAATGGTGCCTTTAAAACGGGCAGGCCGTCCTGAAGAGGTGGCTCAAACTATTGTCTTTTTGGCTTCAGATAAGGCATCTTACATTACAGGAAAAGTGCTTGGAATCGATGGTGGCATGTTCTAACTTTCAAATAACACTATAAAATTCCTTTAAAATTCGTGCCGCTGATAATGCAGTGCTATGAGTATGATCCAGAGACGGTATCATTTCACTTATATCCATTCCAATAAAAGTAAAATGGTGTTGTAGGATATGCAGTAAGCAAATGATCTGGTTAACATCAGGACCTCCAGGATAAGGACTTTCTACTGCGGGTGCACATGAAGGGTTTAGCCCATCGAGATCAATAGAAAAATAGAGGTGTTTTAATCCATAAAATTGAGTGATAATTTTCTGTGCCATTATTTCCAAAGTGTTATTGCAAAATTCGCGCCCCATGATAATACCTATGTCGGGTTGATAGCAGGATAGTGCAGATACCTCACTTTCAGTAAACTGCCGGATACCCATTAACATAATTTGACGAGGAGTTAATGAAGGTAATAAAAACCCATGATGTAATATGGAGCTGTATGAGAGTATATCTTGCGCTTCACAATCAGGGTGCGCATCAAGATAGATTACCCCATACTCGCCAGGTATTGCTCGATCTAAGGCTTTGAGTGCGGCATATTTAATGACATGATCGCCGCCCAGGCAAATGGGTTTTTTGTTCTTTTTTATTAATTCATAAAAATGGGTTGAAACAATTTGTATTTCATTGGCTGAGGTATGGTCTGCTATTTCCAGATTTCCTGCATCCCACAGCCCATCTCCTGATTTGAAATTTTCTGGAAAGGAATACAATCGATTATCCACTCTACGAATAAAATCCGCTGAAAATTCGTCTTGAATTGATGTAGAGGAAAAGGTGGGCGCTGTTCCAGCGCTTTGGGTATTGACGCCAAAAATCACAACTTCGGACCTTTCATAATCACAACAAGTAGCATAGTTCAATCGGGGCATTTTAAATCTCCATTCTTTAGTTTACGAGTTATTGTAATTTGCGATTTTTGATATGTATAATTCATTATTTTTATAAATTGATAAATAATTTTGATATTACTTGACGCTCAATTAGTTGCTTTTGAAGCAATTGTTCGGGAAGGCACAGTCCATGGTGCTGCAGAATCTCTTTTTTTAACGCAAACAGCAGTCACACAGCGGTTACGTCAATTAGAGCAAAAACTCAAGGCCACATTATTTATTCGCAGTCGTCGAGGCATGCTATTAACTGCTGAAGGAGAGCAGCTACATCGTTACTGTCAACGTGTAACCGAGATGAGCAGTGCTGTATTAACACGTATTCAGGGAGCCGGAACTTTATCGAATTTGCGGGTCAAAATTGCTGGTCCAACAAGTGTAATGCGTTCTCGCATTATTCCTCAATGTAAGGAAATAATGAAAGAATTTCCTAAGTTACATATGTCATTTTTAATTGATGACCATATTGATATAAGTCATCAGCTCAAGTCTGGAGCCTTTGATTTAGTGATTTTATCCCCAGAACATGTGACACATGAAATGGTAAGCAAACCGTTAGAACCAGAACAGTATTTATTGGTCTGTTCGGTGCAATGGGCGCATCGTAAGCTAATTGATATAATCTCAAATGAAAAAATAATTGATTTTGGACAAGACGACCAAATGACTTTTTCTTATTTGAAAAAATATGATTTATTAAAATACATTCAAACAGAGAGGCATTTTGTCAATAATACAGAAAGTATTGCGCAATTATTTATTAATGAATTGGGTTATGGCGTTCTTTCCAAAGAGTTTGCTGCTCCCTATATTAAGTCAGGGGAATTACTCGTTATTAACGAGAATAAATCCTACCTTAATCCTATTTCGTTAGCTTGGTATCCAAGACCTGAACAACCAGACTACTTTTCTGCAATAATACATGCCATAAAATAATATATGGGGTTCTAGCCGAGAACCTCAAAAATTTCCGGAAGTTTATCCATTTACAAGATAATTTATCGCATAATAATCCTTATGCGATAAATTTTCTATTAACCATATTCATGTTGCAGAAATGAGGTTCTAGTTCGCATTTGTCCTGTTTCTGTAATTTAAGTCATAATTGGTCATGGCTTCAAGGCCTAAAGCCGCGCCAAATTTCTGTGCAGCAGAAATAAAGCTGCAAAAAGCGATTAATTCTGCAATTTCTGCTTCAGAAAAAAAGTCTTTTAATCGTGTTATCTCGTTTTTATCGACAGACTCATGCGTTATTGCAAAGAGATTAGCAAACCTTAATGCTTCAATGAGGCGTTCGCTTTGTGGATCTTGATCAGGCGGCCCCGCCTTTGCCATACAATAATGACATTGATTATTAAAGGCTAGAGCACGTCTCACTTGCTCTAAAAAATCAGCATCGAATGTTTTACTTTGGAAAAAAGCGGCTTCCAACTTCCCCCATTGATTCAGTATTTCAGGAGCGTGCCCCAAAAGACGTTCAAAAGGAGTTACTCCGTGGCTTGATAATTGGATGAATGACATATTAATTTCACCTTATTACTTATCCGGTGTGGAAAGTATATCCTTATAGGGGAGAACTTAAAATTTAAAATGTTATTTAAAATTTAGATGGGATTAACTATAAAACATGATGCTGATGAAAAAGACATTGTGTCTTTTTCATCAGTTGTTATTTATTTTACATACACAGTACTAGCGGCTGGACCATCATTGCTTTTTGCTTCAACAAAAGAAACTCTTTTTCCAACCTCTAACTTATTAAAATCATAATCGATTACACTTTTACTGGTAAACCGAAGCCTTCTACCATCAATTGTTTCAATAAAACCATAATCAGCAATAGGCGCGATTTCGCGAATAAGTCCCTCAGGAGGGAATTCGTGATGTTTAACTTCACCCCGTTGTTTATGAACGTATTTTTTAAGTTGTCGTGTCATAGCAAGAAACTTATCTCTTATTGCAACATAGACGTCTTCATGAGCATGATTTTCTGAAAGATCTCGATTTACTACCAACTCTGCATTGGGAACCATAAGATCAATACGTACATGAAAAATCCTCCCTTTATTATGATGCCGATGCGTTTCAATGCTTACATTACAATTTATAATTCCGTCAAAATACTTCCCTAATTTTTCAGCATGTTTACGTGCATTATCCTCAATAGCTTGAGAGTGCCTTAGATTATTAAATACTATTTGTATAGGAAAATGTGCTGAATTTTTCATTGTTTGCTCCTTATATCGTATACATCAATATCGTTTTTAAAGCTATGTTCTTTGTTTTGCTTCTTTTTTTTGTTGAAGCTTAACTACATCAACTACGTTGACCATTGTTTCAGCCAGAATTTCAATAAAATCATCTAGAGTAATTATGCCTATTAAGGCGTTGTCATTATCAACAACGGGCAATCGACGGATTTTTTTTGAATGCATCATTTCAAGTGCATCAAAAAGGCTGTCATTTTCAAAGACATAGGTAAAAGGTTCTGTGAGAATATCTCGGACTAACAATGAGTCAGGCTTAACTCCTGCTGCCATGACTTCAATTACCAAATCGCGATCGGTAACAATGCCTATAGGCACCTTTTTGTTCTCTTGTTCTTCAAGTAAAATCAGATCACCAACATGATAGGAGCGCATGAGTTCTGCAGCATTTTTTACTGATTCATTGCTGTTGATAACAACTACATTCCGGTTACAGTATTCGCCAACTCTCATAAAGGTCTCCCAAAATAATAGTTGTATTAGTTTTGCTTCGTAAACAAAGTACGTTACTCAACAGAAAAGTACTTCATATTCACTACGTCGAACTACGAATTGACCGCAGGGAAAACGAAAAGTTAAATAATTTATTATCTGTTTTTAGTATAGTATATAAAACCCGAACCCGGGTTGGTTCAAGCGAATTAGTCTTTATTTATGCCGATATAGAGGATATATGCGGTTGATTCTTGAGAAGTTTATAATGAAACAAATAAAGATTAACCAGTAAAAATAATAGCGTCAAACCCAAAGAAAAAAACACATTACTTCCTAATAGAATAAGGATAGAAAAGGCTAAAATGGAGCGTATCAATTCAGGAATTAAGATTTTCTGTTTGCCATTGGCGATTGAGCCAAGTATATAAAGGGTAAATAGAATAAATACTCCAATAAACCAAGAGCCTAAAGTGCTTGATGTGAATGTAAACGAAAGATAAGCATATAAACCGATAGCAAGCGCGATGTTTAGTAGCATATATAGTTTAGGAGATGTGCGATTTTTAGAAATAACAATTCTTTTTGAGATTTTTTGATTCCGGCTTTGCAAATGATGAATTATCCATTCTGGAGGCATAAAAAAAGCTTTAATTACATCCAGTTTTTTTAGGTTTTTCCCGTAATACAATACGTCTTTAATCACTTTAATATTGGCATAAAAGGGATTCCATGAGTCTAAGGGCTCGGTTACTCCGTATTCTACAAGAGCATGTTCTGGTTCGAAGGTACCAAAAAGTTTATCCCAAATAATTAAACTTCCTGCGTAGTTTTTATCTATATATTGAGGGTTTTTCCCATGATGCACTCTGTGATGAGAAGGCGTGTTAAATATTTTTTCAAACCATCCCATACGGTTAATCGATTCGGTGTGGATCCAAAATTGATAAATAGTATTTAATGAGGAAACGATGACAAACATCCAAGTCGGAAAACCAATTAAGGCCAGGGGAAGATAAAAAATCCATGACGTTAGCGTTTGCCAATACCCCTGTCTTAATGCAACCGATAGATTAAAACATTCACTTTGGTGGTGAACAGAATGTCCTATCCAAAAAAAAGTACACCGGTGGCTTGCCCGGTGATACCAGTAATAACAAAAATCAGCACCAAGCCATAGCATAAGCCAGGAACCAATCGAATGGGGGTCAATAGAAAAAAAAGCGAAGTGTTCGTATAAATAATAATAACCGAATATTATTAGCCCTCTTACCGGCAGAGCGGCAATTTCCTCAAATATACCGGTAGTGAAATTATTTATAGAATCATTGAATTGATATACATTTGATTTTTTATAATAGGCAATGGTCCATTCAATACCTATTAAAATCAAAAATATAGGCGCAGCAAATACGATTAAACTAATATCCATATCAATCCTTTAGCTTAATGTGGCTCAATTAAAATATTTTTTATTTTCTTTCAATTATATTTAGATTGTAAATGCTGAAATTAATATTTACCATTTTTTTAAAGCATTACACGTGAGCTTAAAGTATTTATGCTATGAACTTAAGAACTTGCGAAGCTCTGAGCAAAAAATATCAATTTCAGTTTCAGTATTGTAGTAGTGTACTGACGCACGCACCAAAGCAGGTAAATTTCTTTTCGCCAGATCAAGTCGGGCATATTCTTGCAACGATATTGAAACATTAATGTGTTTGCTGGCTAGGTATTGTTGAATTTCATGTGGTTTTTTTGCCAAAGAGGTAAACGTGACAATACCGCATTGATGTGTACCCAGGTCATGTAATTTTATTGAATTAATGGTACACAAGTTTTGGCGCAGTTGAGTTGCCAAATGGTTGATACGTTGCCAAATTAAAGGTAAGCCGAGTTCTAAAGCATATTCAATAGCTATTCCCAGTCCAATTTTTGCTGCAATATTTTGTTCCCATGTTTCAAATCGTAATGCATCAGGACTTATTAAGTAGTCATTATCCGCTACCCAACGCGCGGAGTGTAAATCAATAAAGGGAGGATCGCAGTGCTCTATAATTTCTTTTTTTGCATATAAAAAGCCAGTTCCTCGAGGACCACGCAAAAATTTTCGACCGGTTGCACATAGAAAATCACAGCCAATTTCTTGTACATCAATCGGTAGTTGTCCTATAGATTGGGTCGTATCAAGGAGATAAGGAATATGGTGGGCATTGGCTATTTTACCTACTTCCGCTGCAGGATTGATTAAACCTCCTTGCGTTGGTATGTGGGTTATTGCAATTAATTTGACTCGACGATCTATTTTTCTTTTGAGAGCGTCTAGATCCAGTTGGCCAGACGAGTCATTTTGAATTATTTCAATGCTAACCCCCACATGCTTTGCACGATGTAAAAAGGCTAGGTAATTACTTGCATATTCAGAAGCACACGTAAGTATTTTATCTCCTGGATTAAATTTAAAACTGTAAAAAGCCATATCCCATGCCCGAGTTGCATTTTCAAGAAAAGCGATTTCTTCTGGTTGGCAATGAATTAAGTGTGCGGCAGTCTCATAAAATTTTTGTATTTTATCTAGAGCGCATTGTGCTGCCTCATACCCACCAATTGTGGCTTCTAAATCAAGATGATCTTTAATTGCCTGGAGGACAGGTTGGGGAGGTAATGCGGCTCCTGCATTATTAAAATGCAAAACATACTTGCATCCAGGAGTTTCATTTCTTATTTGCTCTATGTTCAATTGGTCCATTTTTTAACTCACTCCTTGCTACTTTGTGATTAAGTCGCTTCTTCACGTTGATGTGATTTTAAAAAATTGATGTATTCAGTTTCATAGCCTATGCAAGCAGGTAAATGGGCAACAGAGCTAATGGTGTATTTAATAGGAGTTTCTGAGGATATATTACTTAATGCATGGGTGTTAACAAAGCAGTAATCAATGCCAAAATCTCTTGCGCCATAACCGTCATTAATAATGGAGTCACCGACCATTAACATCGAATGTTTCTCAATAGATTGTTTGCGCTTGTTCGAAATTTCCTGCATAGCAATATTAAAAATTTCTATATTGGGTTTTGCTACACCGACATCATCAGAAACAATATAGCAATCAAACCAATCATTTAATTGCAGTCGATGCTGTTTTTTTCCCTGAACTTCGACAAGGCCATTAGTAATAATACCTAATATATGTCCTTTTTGATGTAAAAACTCAATGGCAGTTTTCACATTAGATATCCAATGAGCATGGATGCAAAGATTGCTATCGTACTCATTTGCTACCTCTTCCACGGATGCAGTGCAAGAAAGTTGTTGATTTAATTGCACAAATCGTAGCAATCTCACGTCACTTGGCGTGAGTGTGTTTTCTTTAGATCCAACTTGACTCCATAGATGAGTGTTAATTTCCTTATAAACCTGCTCAAAAACAGCGTATTCAATTGTGGAATAAAATTTTTTATAAACATTTTTTAAACCCATTTGTTGGGAATAAGTAAAATCGATTAGCGTATCATCGAGATCAAATAAAATAACTTGATAGGGCATTCATGAATCCTGTTATTCATTTTACATCCAAAAATGTAAGTACCAACTCACTATATGATGGCCCCAAAATAAAGAAATGAGTCCGCTTATGCATAAAAAAGGGCCGAAAGGAATCGTGGTATCCTTAGATTTATCGTGTAAACGTAAATACAATAGGCCAATAATTGTACCACTAATTGAGGAAAGAAGTAGAATCAATGGTAAAAATATCCAACCAAACCAAGCTCCAAATGCAGCGAACAATTTAAAATCGCCATTGCCCATACCAATTTTACCCGTGAATAAATAAAATATCTTAATAAACATCCATAATCCCATATAAGCTCCTGCAGCACTTAATACCGCTTGAGGCAAAGGAGTAAACAGATTTTCAGTATTTGCAATAAGTCCTATCCATAATAAACTTAAAGTGAGACAGTCAGGTAAAATTTGATGATCTAAGTCAATGAAAATTAAGCAAATTAAAATCCAAATCGCAATCAATGCAAAAATCAATTGTACTGTGAAACCGAAATGCCAACTCGCATATAATGAGAAGAGCATCGTGATTAATTCAATTAAAGGATAGCGAATAGAAATAGGAGCTTTGCATTGGTAGCAGCGTCCATGTAAAAATAAATAACTTAAAATTGGAATATTTTGCCAGGCCTTAACTGTTGCGTTACACGATGGACAAAATGATCTTGGAAAAAATAAATTAATTGGTTGTTGATAGTCTTCTCTGATTCCAGTCAAATCATTGTATTGCTGCTTCCATTCTCTTTCCAACATAATAGGTAGACGGTAAATAACTACGTTAAGCAAACTGCCCACTGCAAGCGAGAATAGGGCGATTGAAGTATACATAAACCAAATATGATTCGTAATGAGGTCGTATATCATTGAATGATCCTGCTGAACAATGTAAGCATTTATATTGCAGTTCCCAGTTTAAAGATAGGCAAATACATTGCAACCACCAGACCGCCTACCAAGATACCTAAAATACTCATAATAATAGGTTCTAATAAGCTGCTGAGTGAGTCAACTGCATTATCAACATCTTCTTCATAAAAATCAGCAACCTTACTTAACATTTTCTCTAATGCACCTGATTCCTCACCAATAGCGACCATCTGGATCACCATATTTGGAAATAATTGGGTATTCTCCATCGCCTTATTCATTTGTTGGCCTGTAGATACCTCTTCCCTAATTGTGTCAGTGGATTGAGCGAAAATAATGTTTCCTGTAGCACCTGCTACAGATTTAAGTGCTTCAACGAGAGGCAAGCCAGCAGCAAAAGTAATCGATAGCGTCCTTGCAAAGCGAGCGATTGCAGCCTTCTCAATAATAGGACCTATTACAGGGAGTTTTAACAATGTTCTATCTACAGTTTGCGCAAATTGAGGTGAGTGTTTTAGTGCATAAATAAATGCATATATACCACCAATCAAAACTCCAAAAATTAAATACCAATAGGATTGGAAGAATTTAGACATACTCACAACTGCTTGGGTCATAGCAGGCAATTCTGCGCCAAAACCCTTAAATAAAGCCTCGAATTGAGGGACAACGAACATAAGCAAGCCAGTCGTAACAATAAAAGCAACAACCAATACAGCCATTGGATAGGTTAACGCTTTTTTAATTTTCTTTTTTATCGTTTCTATTTTTTCTTTATAAGTAGCGATTTTATCCAACATGATATCAAGAGAGCCGGATTTTTCGCCAGCATCCACTAAATTGCAGAATAACTCGTTAAAATGGGCAGGATGTTTCTTCAGCGCCTCAGAAAGCGTTAATCCTGTTTCAACATCATTTTTAATATTTTCAATTAATTCTTTAAGCCGTTTATTGGATTGTCCTTTTGCAACGATATCAAAGGATTGCACTAAAGGTATCCCTGATTCAATCATTGTCGCTAATTGACGACTAAATACCGTAATATCTCCAGACTTTACTTTTTTATTTTTTAAACTGAAAACAGGTGCACGTTTTTTAGCAATTTTATTAACGATAATTCCTTGTCTGCGCAACTCTACTTTAGCTAAAGCAAGACTTCTGGCCTCAATATCTCCATTTATTTTTTGGGCTGCTTTATTAACGCCTGTGTAATGAAAGGTTAAGGTGGTATTGGCATTTTTTTTCATTTTTTCGCGGTTTAATCAACGGTTACCCGATTGACTTCCTCTATAGTGGTAATGCCTTGTTTTACTTTCTCAAGTCCCGATTGATAAATAGTAATCATGCCTTCTTCCTGGGCGATTCTTAATATATCTAAAGAATTTCCTCCCGACATGATGATTTGACCAAGTTTTTTAGTCATAGGTAATACTTCAAACAGTCCTATTCTCCCACGGTATCCATTAGTGCACTTGGCGCATCCTCCAGCTTTATATAATTTAATTCCCTCTAAATCAGTTTCTGAAAAGCCCAATTCCAACAAGCCCGGTTTGTTGAAATCATCTCTTAATACTTTACAATGTTCACATAATTTTCGGGCTAAGCGTTGTGCAATAATAAGTGTTACTGAGCTTGCTACATTAAATGTTGCGATTCCCATATTGACCAAACGGTTTAATGTTTCAGCAGAGCTATTCGTATGTAACGTTGAGAGTACCAAATGCCCTGTTTGTGCTGCTTTAACCGCTATTTCAGCTGTTTCCAAATCACGTATTTCCCCAACCATTATGATGTCAGGATCTTGCCGTAAAAATGCGCGTAAGGCATTAGAAAATGTGAGTCCTGCTTTAGGATTGATATTAACCTGATTGATTCCGGGCACTTTAATTTCAACAGGGTCTTCAGCAGTGGAAATATTCACTTCTTTAGTATTGAGGATATTCAATGCAGTGTACAATGTTACGGTTTTACCACTTCCTGTTGGTCCAGTGACCAGGATCATTCCTTGAGGGCGTTCGATTGAATGTACAAAATTTTCCTTTTGTATTGGACTGAAACCTAAAGCTTCAATACCCAATTTTGCTGAACCTGGATCTAATATCCGCATCACAACTTTCTCACCTGAAGTAGTAGGGCAGGTACTTACACGAAAATCAATGGATCTGGTTTTGGATATTTTCATCTTAAAACCACCATCTTGTGGAATTCGTCTCTCTGAAATATCCAAATTGGACATGATTTTTATTCGTGCGGTAATGCGCGTAGATAAGCTTCCAGGTGGCGTTGCGATTTCATGTAAAATACCATCTTGTCGATAGCGTATACGATATTCTTTTTCATAGGGTTCAAAATGGATGTCTGAAGCACCTTGTTTAATCGCATCCAGAAGTATTTTATTAACGAATTTAACAATAGGCGCATCCTCTGTTATGGAGGTAACAATACTTGTTTCATGCTCTTCTTCCTCGTTAATAATAATTCCATCAAATTCAGTAGCATCGCCAACAAATTCAGACAAACCCTGAGTTTCTTGTACTGTAAGCAAATGATCAATTAATGTGCTAAGTTTATCTGCCTCAACTATAATTGCATGGGTATTGAGTCCCGTATGGAATTGGATTTCTTTTAATGAAACTTGTTTGCTTGGGTCTTCTGTTGCAAGGTATAAATTATTTCCACGATAAAATAAAGGAACCATTGAGTGGCGGCGAATCAGCTTTTCATTGACCAAACTCACAGGAATGGCATCAATATCAATACTGTCCAAATCAAGCATCGGAGCGCCGAAATTATGTGCTGCTGTTAGTGCAATTTGTGTCGCCGATAAAATGTTGTTTTTTACAAGGTATTGAACTAAGGACATTTTTTCCGCGGAAGCATTTTTGCAGAATTCAACCGCTTGTGTTTTATCCAAAAGCTTCTCAAGAACAAACAATTGTCCCATTCCATGTAATTTAAATTCATTGCTTCCTAACATAAGTTCCAATCTGCTTTGAGCATAATAGTAACTATAGTTAATCTATTGCATAAAATCACGTGTTTTATACACTTCAGTGTTTCTATCGTGTCATTTTATATAGGGCGTTTTATGTAATACATTGATCTCATATTCATTTATTTAGAAATTCCAAGCTATTTAAACTCAAATGGATTGTATGTATGTGAAACTCGTTGTATTGTAGTTCAATTCAGGATTAACTATTTAAAAGGTATTATTTTGTTGATTGAACGGCAATTAAAACAATATCGCGCCCTGAATAAATGGTTTCAATCGCCCCTTGGGCTTTTTGCTGCGCATGAATTTGTAGTGAATCTTGAACTTGAAAGCAAATACCTGCATGGCCAGACATTACTGCAATTAGGTAATTGTGGCGATAATATCTGGTTAAAAAAGTTTAATTATATTCATAAATGGATTGCATCTCCCTTTTCTTTAGCCAATAAAATTCATATTAAATGTGCTTTAAACCAACTTCCGCTGGACCGCAACAGTGTAGACTGTATTATAGCCCCCCTCACACTGGAGCCTTTTGCTAACAGTTTTAGTTTGATTGACGAGATCGACCGCGTTCTTACCCCCATGGGTTATGTTATTTTTTTAAGCATTAATCCCTGGAGCCTTTGGGGAGGGGCAATGAAAATTGGACTGTTACACTGTTATAGCGATCAAAAGGTTAAAATGCGTACTCCATTCAATTTGAATCGAATCCTTTTGCAACGAGGTTATAGACAGCATTCTCTAAGTAATTTTTGCTATATACCTCCCGTAAATAATTCATCATTAATTAAAAAATTTACTTTTCTGGATGAAATAGGTAAGATGCTTTGGCCTTTTCCTTCCGGATTTTACTGTTACATTGCCCAAAAGTATCAAGTTATAAAGCCCAACCTGCAAATTAACCCCGATGAGTCAATAAAAGATTATGAGGCGCCATTGCAGCCGGTTATTTTTTCTTCTCAAAGCCATGAGCCTTATTCATCCGATAAAATAAAAAATCATAATTATTAGAGTTTAATAAACTATTGCCTGGCAATGTATATTGCACTATTAAAATGCTATTAAAATTGTAATAGCATTTTTTCTGCACCATCAATAATCTCTTTATCTGTAAGGATTTCTTTTTTGGAATCAACAGCTGCTTTGGTCACTAAACCATATAACTCTTGAGGTAGTTGTCTCGTCATAGCAAAGAATCGTTGCTGGTTTTGTGTTGCACTTACGGGGATAGGAGTTACAAACTCATCGCGATGAAGCATCATTAATCCGGCCAATCCTTTTCTTTGTTGATTTTTGCGAAAAGGCTCTAGGAAGGTTTCAAGACTCAGTCTTTTTTCAAGCTCTTCATTAAGTTTTTGCTCGATAATATTTTTTCGAAATGGGTCAATATTATAAAATAATGTTCTTTTTTTAAGATTCATAGGGCTATTCTCTTCATTACCAGCAATCAAAGCGTAAAAGGACATCGCCTTTAGGAGATTTTTCTTGTGTTTTATTTAAATAGTTCTCAGAGCGATAGCAAAGTCATTTTTCGCTGGGTTTGAATTTCATATCAAATGGATTAGGGCTTTTAATTTCTGTTAATGTGGGGGATTCTAGTTCAACAGTTGCTGATGATTGTGTTCGTTCAGTAACTGTTTTATCAAATGTTGCTAAGCCATCCATCAATGCCTTTTGGTTTGAGCTGCCGAATTGTTCTTGACTCATATCTTCTTTTATTGTGTTATCTATCGATTTTTGACTTCCTTCATAAAGTTGACCATTGCCTGGAGAAAATACATACTCGTCTTTAGGTGTAAAAGCAATGTCATTTACAAATGAAGCGCTAATAGGTGTCATTCCGGCGCAACAAAATTGATTACAGATCGTTGTTTCCTGTTCATAAAATTTATCTTTTTGTTTTTTACTCACAAAAGAAAGAATAGGAGGAAATTCCATCAGCAGGGCTTCGCGTTGCTTTTTAAGCGATTCATCATTTTCTTTATCAAGGCACTCCGACCTAAAATGATTAATTAATGGAGACTCTTGCAGACCGGGAACCAGATTTTGGAAAAAAATCATTTTTCCTAATTGAATAGGGGCTTGTTCCTGTTTGTTTTGTGACATGATAGATTTCCTCAGTAACTAAATATGAATATAAACAAACCTTAATAGTTTAAAGATTAGCATTTATTGCATGAAATGCGAGTTGCAAAGCAATTCACACCATTTTTAATTTGAATAGATGCCCTTTGTTTTTGTATACTTTGCTTTGCCACAAGAACAGGTTAATTTTATGACTAAAAAAACGATATTCAGAATCACTTTTGCCAATCAAGAAGCAATTTATGAGGTTTATGCACATTCTGTCAAAGAAAGTGATATATTTGGATTTCTCGAAGTTGAAGAACTGGTGTTTGGTGAGCAAACTACATTGGTTGTCGATCCCTCTGAAGAGCGATTAAAGATTGAGTTTAATGGAGTAAAGCGGACATTTATTCCCATGCATTCAATTTATCGTATTGATGAAGTGACAAAACAAGGAACAGCTAAAGTAAAGGATAATCCGGGCTATGGAGGCAAAGTTAGTCCTTTTCCTGGAACAGGAAAAATAAAAGATAAAAATGAATAATTCCCTATAACCCATTCCTTTGTCCCTAGGATTCATAATGACTATTCCAGATAAAATCAAAGAAGTTTACGAAAAATCAACGTGCTTGTTTACTACTAATGAAGTTGAAGCCGCTCTTGATCGAATGGCGATTAATATACACAAGGAATTGCAAGATCAAAATCCAGTACTTGTGTGTGTTATGGTAGGGGGCCTGGTTCTTCTAGGTAATTTACTACCGCGTTTGGACTTTCCATTAGAAGTAGACTATGTCCACGCAACTCGTTATCGAGGCCATATAACAGGTGGGGATATTGTTTGGAAGGTGAAACCGTCAGCTAATTTGAAAGGAAGAACGGTTCTCGTTGTCGATGATATTTTGGATGGTGGTGTTACATTAGCAGCAATTATCGATGATATGAAAACTTTAGGAGCAGAAAAGGTATACAGTGCTGTTTTAGTTGATAAATATCGAAAACGTGTTCCTAACGGATTGAAAAAAGCTGATTTTGTAGGTTTACAAGTAGAAGATCATTATATATTTGGTTATGGAATGGATTACAACGAATATCTAAGAAATGCCCCGGGAATTTTTGTGGTGCACCCTGAGCATGAATAGTTTAGTAGAACTTCAATCATAATTGATCGTAAAAAAATCACTATTAGTTGAACTAAGCCAATGGCCGTCAAACTAAGTGTATTTTAGTGCTTTATTTTACTGAATTCGCAAGTCAATCTGTCATCCCTGCGCAAGCGGGGAGCCATTTTTATATTGACAAAGTGCTCCATCCTGGATCGATTCCTGCCTTAGCAGGAATGGAAAGGTCCGCTTTATGTTTAAGATTGATGATCCATAAAGTTAAGCCTGAGTTTCTCTTTCTTGTTGCATCGATAAATGGAATCGGGTTTGATGAATAAAATAGACTTACACCATAAAGATATTTATTTGATAATAATAGGAAGTTTAATCCTCGTATGCTTTACCAGCAAAAAAGTAGGAAAACTTGTATATCTGATTTTATCTAATCTTCATCCTAAAACATGTTATGTTTTGGTTCTTAATGTCTTTCTCCTATGGATACCGCCAAGGTTTCTTAAACATTTTTGTTACGCTCTATTTCCTACTCTTCCATAAGTATTGCCATTGCTTTCATCGACGACAATGAAAGCTATTCGCTCATTGCCGAAAGCAAATTGCTCTACGGCACCTAATCACAATAATTCTTTGAATAAAGTAGACAGCTTAACCTTATCAACATATAAATTATTTTATTGCTTTGCTAATAATCAAATAAGATAAAGATTTTATAATATGCATAGTAATTATCATAATAGGTATAAAAAATGGCATTATCTAAATTTGAACAATATCAAGATGAGATACAAAGGTTAGTTAATGAATTTAACTCAATATTTGAACCAGTATTTGAACGGTATGGCAATATTTTAACGCCTGATTGGTATGCTCAATATCAAAAAGAAGTAAAGAATTTAACCAAATCACTATATGAGTCCACTGAAAATTATCTTCGTGAAGAATATGGGGCTGAAAATTTCAAACTCATCCAATTATTTCGCCATGGAGAATGTACTGAAGTGGATAAAGGACTTGGATTCAAGCCTAATGCAAATATTAATTCAGCTGCTAATGAAAATATGAACCATTTCGATTATTCATCGCTGGTCCATAATACAAATCCAACCACAAACGCTGTTAAGGTATTATTTTCTACCATGACACGAGCAACTGTGACGGCAGCACACTTTGTTGAGAATTTAAGCCAGAAGGGTATTCAAGTATTTGCTAAATCCTCACGTAAAATAACAGAAATTGCCGAAGGACCTTCAGGAGTTGGCATTGAAAAAAAATCAGACTATGTTGAATTGCTTAATCCATTCTCTGGTGTCAAGCTTCAGCATCGATTGATGCTTGCTGCTTCATTTGTTGGTTTTGGTCTTACAGGAAAAGCGATAAAAAAGAATAAGGCGTCAAAGGCAGCCTCAGTGAAAATCATTGAAGATAATACCACGATTTTTGAGTCAGATTCTTCCCCAGGCCATAATCATTCTTCTGAGGTAAATAAAACAAAAGACTGTGAAAGAGAATATGGATTAGCAAATGAAATAATAGACTCAATAAAAGACTCCAACAATAATCCAGGTGATGTGATAGTCGTTGGGCATGGTAATTCAATACGAGATACTTTAACGAAATTTTTTCCAAATTATGCAAACCAGCATCGAAAAAAAGATGCATTAAATTTTGCTGAAAATCAAAGTTTGATGGTTTTTGAAGTGGATGGAAAAAAACAACTTTTTATGTTGCCATTTAGGATACAAGTAGACCAACATACCCCAGGAAAAATGAATGTACGATCTGTAGATTATGCTGAGCTTTCAGATTATTATCGATATGATGCAGTGCCTTCAAACGCTGAGGAAAGAAAAATAAATGATAGTGATTCTTCGAATGATATTTCCATCGAAGAACAAATCAATAATGGATATGAAGTAATGAACGGTCTACTAGTTTCTAATGAACCGGAACGGATTATTCATAGCCTAGCAGAACTCCTGCCTGAAAGTGCGAACAACACTAATCCGGCATACTTTGATGTGCAGAATAGAAATGAATCTAAGAAGAAAAAAGAAGAAGTAGTAGTACGTGAATATGCTGATGATACAACAGAAGAATATGGTTTCTCAATCAACTAAAAATTAGGAAGCAGATCTAATTAGCACTTTATCTGCTTCCTAGTTTTCTTCAAGTTTGCCAAACAGGTATATATAGGAAGACGCTTATTTCCAATATTTCGTGTAGCGACTCACCTTGCCGAGAAAACTGACGGACTTTTAGTTTTATTTTTGATATTATTGTCTACTTAATAACTTAATTTTGGATGTGTTTCGTGAAGTTAGCTTTTTTTATTAGTAGCACTGGGGATACGGATTTAGCATTAAGCTCGATTAAAGCAATAGCGGCTCATGGCAAACATGAGATCCTTCTTATTCCATTAACTAAAACAGCCCAAGATCGTATAGCGAGTTTTAATTCGACATTAAAGACTACTAAGATAACATTGCCAGAGTTACTTGCCGATGAAAATAAATCTTTTCCGGATGGTTTTTGTAGCAAAGAACAACTCGATAAGTTAATGAAATACCTACAAAAGGAGGGGGTTGATCAAGTCTATTGCGTTATCCCCTCGATAAGTAGTGACATTCCATTTCAAATCGCGGCAGCACTAGAAGATATTCCAGTACTCATGGCTTACGAATTTATGTTCAAGCCTGATACTCATAAGTTATGGGATCATTTATCTACCTTAAAAAACAGATCTAACATACGCTGGGCATTGCCATTAAGCCAAGCAGCGATTGATTTTGGAGTTGTGGACAAAAGTAAATTGCACATTATTGGGCATCTGAGCATTGATAATGCTTTTGCAGCCAAGCCTCAAGCAGCTGCAAGTGATGAAGAATTGGCAAAAGTCTTAAAAGCAGAACAAGATAGGTCAGATAAAACAAGGAAAAGCTTGCAAATAGCTGGAGGGAAATCTTTTGCTTTTGTAAGCAGTACTACCCAGCCTGTTGCTGTTGATGGTACTTTTTTAAATTGTGTACTCGATGAACTCCCCAAGCACCCCAATATGAATGTTCGTCTTGGTCTTCATCCCGGTATTGAAAATCTTGATGTCTATTTAACTGAACTACTGGCGGTTTATAAAAAACATCATAATGAATGCAAGAATCAATTTAAAATTATTTTAACTGATAGTTTATTTGCAAAACTTAAAAAACCAGAATTAACCATCACTAATCCTGAGTTTGAACATGTATTTATACGCGTCAATGTTAGTGGTAATGAGGCCGCAGAGGCTGCTGATCGTGTCGCACAGGCTGTCCCTGGTGCTTTATTAAATCAAGGCGTATTGGAAGGCAAACCTGCTTACACTCATTTTGGGAAAGCTTATCTCCCAGAAAAGTATTTTTCACGCAGTATGGTGGCTTTTTTTACCGATAAACGGCAGGAGGCACGGAGTAAAGAGGAACTGGGTTTGAGTAAGAAGACTGCTTCAGAGTGTTGCTCCGAGATTCTTTTAAAATTATAAAAATCGTCACGGTTGATAGCAACTTAGAACAATCTTCTGCCCATCAATGCGTGCTGAAACCCGAAGCGAGGCGCACAGGAAAGGGTAGGCAGCTGAAGGGTGGAGAGTGAATCTTAATGCAGGCCGTTAAGTCATTGGTGAACGCATACGCATTGCTCGTTCAGAGCAAGCGTACCGTTAAACAGGGTGCTCACGGCCCTTTAAGTCAGTCGAATTAAAAGCACCTTATCAACAGAAAGAATAAGTTTTTTCGTCTTTCTTATCCGGAGTTTCTGAATCCGCTAGGGAAAGAGTTCCAAAGAACATTTGTTGCATGAGAAGAGGTAGCTCAAGCTTCCTCTTCTCTAACCCCTTTTTTGCCATGTTTCTCACATCAGCAGTTGCGGCATTTGTACTCATAAATTCCAATTGACTTAACATCAGCTTTTGTCTTTTCTCATCATATTTATCCCAACCATTGAATTTTTCTGTTAAATTAGCAGCCACCGTTGGATTAATTTTTTCTAATTTCAGAATTGCATCGACGATTAATTGATAGCCTTTTCCTGATATAGAATGGAATCCGTAAGGGTTTTTAATGAATGTTCCTAATAAAGCATTCACCTTATTTGGATTAGACAAATCAAAGGCAGGATGCAGCATTAATTGCTTTACCAAGTTCACTACATGTTCTGAATGGGCTGCTGCCTGAACATTAAACCAATAATTCACAGCGCTTGGATCGTTTTGCCAAAGGTCATAAAAGGATGCCAATAGTTTACCTGATTGGCTGCAGTTATTGCTTAACAGTAGGTTGAGTGCAGAGATACAGTCAGTCATATTTTTACCTAATGAGTTCTCGAATTGCTCAATTAGCTGTTGCTCTGTTTTTTCAGACTGTATTGAACCCAAATAAGCGTGACAAACGTGTCTTAAACGTCGAGCTCCCGCTGATAAGATATCAAACGACTTAAAAGGCGAACTCTTAGAGACAGGTAGTGTATCCAGATTTTTTTGCATACGTACTATATCTTCTTTTAATTCTTTTGCTAGCTGCTTTTGAATCAATTGACGTGCCTCTGCTATTTTTTCAAAATCCTGATTTTGCATACTGGAAAATAAGACTTCTTCTGAGGGTATGGCTATGAGTTCGGCAAGTAACCAATAGTTTAAAGAGGTATTTTTTTCATTGAGTATACTTCGGTATGCGTTAAAAAACTCAGGGGTACATGTAATAGTCTTACCAGAACAATAATCTTCGACCATTTGGGTGATTAGTTTATTTGCTGCTTCGCAACGATTATAGATATTACTATCATGCTGCATTAGGAGCAGCAATTGCTCTGCACTGTATACAAAATCAAGAGTTACCGGAGCAGAAAAACTACGTAATAAAGAAGGGGTAGGACGTGAATCAACATGATTAAAATGAAACTCCATATTTGATTTATCAACCATGATCATGGTATCACCTTGAATTTCCTTACCTTTATTATTCAGTAATCCAACAACAATGGGTATTGGTCTTCCTTTTCCGTCTTTAGTTTTAAATTTTAAAGTGTAGCGTTTTGTTTCTGCATCATATTCATCAGTAACTGTTATTTGTGGAATACCTGGTTCAGTAAACCAATATAAAAAGGAACTCATATCTTTTTTTGTTGATTTACTTAATGACGCCAATACATCTTCTATGGTTACCGCGCTGCCATCATTTTCTTTTAGAAATTGGTTCATTCCCCTATAGAACGTTTCTTCGCCAAGGAAAAGCATCATCATTCGAAAAATATCGGCACTTTTTTCATAAGCTGCAGGTGTGTAAAGACTTCTGACATTGGTATAGGTATCTTGTCGTGGAGCACGTTCATCAAGGTTTTTACCATCGAGCATCCGAATTAAATCAGTGCCAAATAAACGCTCACGAAACATTGCAGCTCGAAATGTGGTTAATCCTTCTTTAAAGGGCAAGTTAAACCACTCACGAATAGTGACGCGATCACCCGACCAATAATGAAAGTATTCATGGGCAACAACTTCTAAAACGCGTAAAAAATCCACATCAGTCCGGGTTTCAGGGGTAGCAAATAAGTTTGCTGTATTGAATAAATTTAAACCTGTCGGCTCAGAAGCGCCTGAGGCATACTTATCCACGCCGGCTACCATATGCTGAGGTAGCTCACATTCTAAGTCAAAAGTTTCCTCTTCCCAGCGCATCGCCGCTTTTAACACTTCTTTAGCGAAATCACATTTTGCTGTCGCTGCAGGAGGAACATAAAATTCAATTGGCAACTCACGCTCTGAACGTGTTTTGAAATAAGTTACTGATTTTTGCAGTTTTCCAGCAACTAATGCAAACAGATAACTGGGCTTAGGAACTTTATCTACCCAGGTTACTGAATGAAGTCCTGCCTCACGATCGGTTTGCTCAATAAGTGAACCATTGGAAAGTAAGACAGGGTAGTCTTCTTTTTTAGCAATAACTGTTGTTTTGTAGGTAGCTAAATTATCAGGACGGTCATGACAGTAGAGAACGCGGCGAAGTCCTTCAGTTTCAGCTTTCACCAGAATGGTTCCTTCTGTTTCATATAAACCAAATAAATCGGTGTTTTCGCCCAAACGAGTTGTTGTTTCGAGTGTAAACACCCGATCCTGAGGAACATTTTTGATAATTAAAGAATCTTTTGTTAGTTCATATTCTTCTTGAGATAGCTTTTTGCCATCGAGTGAAACGAACTCTAAGAGCATATTTTCACCATCCAATTCCAAATCAGTAGAATAAGATTTGGATTTTGGATTGGGCTCAATAGTCAATAAAGCTTTTGATTGAACAGGATTTTTAGAAAGATCTATTTCCAAATCAATATGCTTTATCAGATAATCAAGAATCTTATAATCACTTAACCTGAATATCCCTGAATGGTTTTTCATGAAAACTCCCTAATTCATGCATGATTAAGAAGCAACAATATAAGATCAAAATGTTTATTTCAACTGAAATAATGACCTAAATGGTAAGCATCGTTTCGTGATCATGCGCCTCTTGGGATTCATCGGTATCTTTTTTATTGTCTTGCATGAAGCTTAGATCGTGATGCGGTGATTTAGATGGAACAAATGGATTATTTTCTGCATCCCAAGAGGGGAAAGCCGTCATGTCATTAAAATAACAAAGCGTGTATTCTGCAATTTCCAGTGGAAATTTAATTTTTTCAATGGCTTTATTGAGTTCTTTGATAATTTTTGCGTACAGTTGTTCGGAAATTTCTTTATTGAAGCGTGAATATGCCAATGTAATATGGAGAACTTTAGGTATTGTTTCTTCGATATTTAAAGATGCGGCCATTTTCTTAATTTGTGCTTCTTGTTCTTTGGGTAAAGATACAAAGAGAGAAAGGGTTCTACCAATGCTGATTTCCACTTCTTCAATTGAAGGATGAAGAGGGTTTTTTTGTAGTGTTTGCTTGATCTTTTGATAGTGAGGCAAATTATGAGTAATAAATTCATTCCATGAACTTCCTATTTGTTGTTCTGTTTCCAGGCTCATTGTCGTCATATGATAACTTTGGGCGGGAAGTGGTAAAAAATGATGCATGATCAGTGGGTTACTCACTAAGCACATATGAATCGTTTCACAAAAGTCCTTTTGCTTAGGATAGCAGGCTGATACTACCGTAACTCCTGGAAATGAGGCGTATTCACCACGTTCATTAACTTTGCTTAATTGCCTAGAGTGCACATTTTCGTTTTTTAATGTAAACATTTTTATAGGTCAAGAACAGAAATTAAACAGAGAATACCATGAGTTAATCGTGATGCAAAAGAAGTGACATTATTTAATCTATAATGACAGTATGTGAAGGATAACTTGGCTATTGGTTTGCTAATTTAGGAATGCCAGGATAAGCGAGCTATTATGAAGGCGAAAAAAACAGAAACTCCCCATGATTTAGAAATGCAAAGGCTCGATGCACTTCAATCATTGAACATTATGGATACAGATCCCGAAGAAAGCTACGAACGATTGGTACGTCTTGCGATTGATTTATTTAATATCCCAATTTGTTTTATTTCTTTTCTTAACGAAGAAAGGCAATGGTTTAAAGCGCTGCATGGATTAAATTTAAAGCAAATACCACGACGTATTTCATTTTGTAATGAGACAATAAAAAAGAATGATCCCTTAATTATTAACGACTTACTTCATGATAAACGATTTGTCAACAGTCCTTTCGTACAACAAGATCCTTATCTTCGCTTTTATGCAGGCGTTCCTTTGACTGATCCCCAAGGCTATAATGTAGGTACCTTTTGCCTGGCTGATACCTCTCCAAAAGAGCTTGATTCAAGGCAATTGGAACTTCTGTTAAGTTTGGCTAATATAGTCAAAGATGAATTAACCCTACGTAAGACCAATCTTTTATTACAAAAAGTAAAAAAACAACTTGAAACACGTAATAAGCTAATTCATAAGATATTTAGTTTTTATATGTCTGATGAAGTAATCAATACAATTCTTGAATCGCCTCATCGCCAAAAATTGGGCGGACATGAAAATAAAATCACAATTCTGTTTAGTGATTTAAGAAATTTTACCCCTTTATCTGAATCAATTCCTGGTGAAACTCTTGTTTCGCTTCTAAACGCTTATTTTAGTAAAATGGTTCCTGTAATCGAAAAGCATCAAGGCGTTGTTGATGCATATATTGGCGATGCGATTATGGCTATTTTTGGTGCGCCATATTCCTCTGGAAATGACTCACTGAGTGCTGTGGCTTGTGCTATAGAAATGCAACGGGTGTTAAAAAAACTGAATCAAACCAATAGCAAGATACATTTACCGCATATCGAGATGGGCGTGGGGATTAATACAGGCTCTGCTGTAGTTGGAAATATTGGTTCTAAGAAGCGAATGCAGTACAGTGCTATAGGATCCTCAGTGAATTTATCATCGCGAATTCAAGATCTAAGTCTTGGTGGACAGATACTGATTTCTGAAGCCACTTACCAGGAAGTTGCAAAAGATATTGAAATTAATGGACATCTTCGGGTAAAGGTTAAAGGAGTTCAGTTACCTATTACTATTTATGATGTGGCACGATTAAAGTCGAATAATTGAAAGGGCCTTTAATAAAGTTTAAGACCCATACTATGCATTTTTTATGGGTATAAACAGAGCATTTACAATTACATTTACTATACTGATTGAATAAACAAAAAATAAATAGAGGGGGTTGGTGGTAAAGAGGTGTAAGATGCATGTTGGTATTCAATTAGTAATAAATGATGTTGATGGTAATCACTCTCTAAAAGTAGGACATCCTGACAACGAGCAGGAAAAGCAAATGATGTACCACTACCGTTATTTGGTCTATAGAAAAAATGGACTAATTCAATCCAATGCAAATGAACTTGATGTTGATGAGTATGATTAACAATCCGTTTGCCACTATGTGATTACGACGTTTGATGATCATATCATAGGCACATTAAGGGTTATTTATGGGAAAGTTATCCCGATGCTCGATTATTATTTTGACATTTAATCATGCCCTTCAATTATTGCGCATACGTCAAGGGAAAAAATATTTGAAGTAGGGCGGATTATTTCAACACCCCAAGTAGTAACACATCGTGTGCCTCAACATTTTACATTGTTATTGATGTTTTATTATGTAGTTCAATTTACAAAACAATATGGGTTCGATTTAGTAGTTGGTGGCATAAAAGAGCGCATCGCGAGAAATTTACAAAAAATAAAATTTCCCATAACGATTATTGAGGGAGCCAAATTAAACTACAATCCCGCTGCACATAATGATCCGCTCATTTCATTTTTTAATGAAGAGGAAACCGGTAAAGTGAGTTCGGTTTATGTTCCAAGAAACGCAGCAGAAAAATATTTTCAACATATTTTTTCAGAGCCACTTTTGGCAAATGAATATGATTTAGAAATGGAAAAATCATTTATCTATAACGCACTTTCAATCTATAAGGAATTGATGCGCACCACGTGAATTAAGATTTGTTTTTGCATCCATGCTGCTTCAACCTTTAATGTGTTTTACTCTGTACAAGCATTTTATTTGTAAATGCAATTGCCAAAGCTGAAATGAGCAAGGTCAAATGAATTATTACTTGCCACATTACGGAAAAGTTACTGAGTTTATTTGGATCAATAAATGTTCTTAATAAGTGAATTGAGGATATTCCAATTAATGAAAGAGCAAGCTTTACTTTCATAGCGCCAGCGTCAAGATGATCAAGCCATTCAGGTTGATCTGGATGCGAGTCAAGAGCAAGCGGAGAAATAAAGGTTTCATATCCTCCCATAACGACCATAATCAGAAGATTCGCAATCATAACCACATCAATCAGATCGAGCACGCCTAACATGATGAGTGTATCATTAATTTTGTTGAGATGAATTACTAAATCGTACAGTTCATGAATAAAGCGATAAACATAAACAGCCAGTATTAAAATTAGGCCAAAATAGAGAGGAAGCTGTAGCCATCTACCCATAAAAATTAACCTGCTAATGCCTTTTTTTAAATTATTCATGAATACACCATTTAAATAGTAACAATTTTTTATCCGACCACATCAAATGATTTGTGTGTCGAGTTATCTAATAGTGTGCTAAATCTAAAACAGATCGATTTATAAATGCAATTAAATCCGCTGTATTTTTTATTATTTTTTATAATTTTTAGGCACTTTGATTTCAGTATTTTATAAAAATAGTGCATATCCTTGAGAGAAAGCGGAGTTATTGCAGTAACCTGGATGTTGTAAGGCTGTCATCCCTGCGTAGGCAGGGATGACGGGCAACAAATGACATTCCACCTGGTTAAATTTTGTGAGGAACTCTCAGGGACAAAGCCGCGGGACGTCGGAGCAGAGCTGGCCAGGTTTTTCAGCAATATGTAGAAGATTCAGTGGCAAGCAACTCGCGTACACTTGCTGAACTGATACCGAAAGTATTATGGCGTTTCAGTAACTGTAATTTCTGAGGAAACACCTTGTGCCTTCGTATTCGGATTGTACATGGCTTCAGCATAAGCGGGTGGAACAATGTATTTTCCTACATTTACTGCTTTGATTTTATAAACTATTTCTTTGGCAGCAGACTCAACTCCACCGAAGAAATTGACTCTATCTTCGCGAACATCAACAAAATCCATTGTATTGTTTTTTACAGAGTCGTTTACCACTTCAAAACCACCAGGCAAAAGATCTTCAATAGCAATATTGGATAAATAATCACTTCCTAATGCACGAATTTGAATATGCACTTGAATTTCACTGCCTAAGGGTGTTGAGTGAATCACATTTCCTTTCGCATCTTTATATTCTCGGAAGATTTCTAAGCCTTGTTTTAAAGGAGCTTTTGCACTAGTTTGATTAAAACCTGATTGCATGAGTTGATAGAAAAACGTCTTTTTATCAGGGTTGTTAAAACGTATTTTTTGGACATCAGGATCAATATCCGTTTTTTGGTAGTTTGGATTAGTGGAAGGGACATCAACTTCCTTATTATTGGCCATGATTTTTGTCATTGACAAAGCCGAAGTTGGCTCATTTGGCAGATTCGGATGATATGCTCCTAAAGCCAAGCTTGTAAACCCAGATAACACGGTATTGATTTCATTATCATTGATTGCCTGAATTAAGCGCTTGAGCAACTCATCACCTACTTGGGGTAATAAGTTAGGGAAATGTTTTGCGACAAGATATAAGTACTGCGCATCAGCAATCGCACTACTATAAAAATCAGTAACATAAGCCTGATTATTCTGTGGCTTGTACAAACCAATTAATTGATTTGCTTCATCATGACTTTGCAGTAACTGATAGGAAGCAGCAATATACGCTGTGGTAATGTCTGTTTGCCATGCTTTTGTTTTATCTTTTTCCAGATACAATTGCAGGTTAGCCAGATAATTGGTTGTTACTACTTCATTGCGGGTTAAAATATAAATGGCATAAGCTTGAACTCTTGCTGCATCCATATCTGCTACATTTTGACCTGCTAAGGTTTTAAGATAGTTGATGCCATTAAAGAACAGATCACTAGGAACATTAAATCCTTGGTTTTTCGCTTCGGTCAGGAAATGCATTGCATAAACCGATGCAAAATCATTACCCTGATTATCACTTAGCCCCGGCCAATAACTAAATCCGCCATTTGACATTTGCCGCTGACTTAGCATTTGAATTGCAGCATTTACTTTTTCATTAACTTGTTTCGTTTCTTCACCAAAACCAGTTTGATTGTTCATTGCCAATAAGGGGAGGGCTTTACTTGTTAATTGTTCAGTGCATCCATAAGGATAATTATCAAGATAACGCTGTAAGCCAAATACTAGAATCATCGGACTAGTAGAAAGAGTTGCTGTTACTTTACGATATTCTGGATAAAATGTTTGCATAATATCTAAAGTTTTTTGAGCCTCTGCTGATTTGCCACTATTGATATAGGTGCTTAGAGGTGTAGCGGGCCTGACACTGAGTGTTGCACTCATTGCACTGGCTTTATCACCTAAACTGGCTTTAAAGTTTAACTTGGCTGCTCCTAAAAGTGATTTGGCCTTTAGTTTAAAATGAACTGTTTGTTCGTGGCCTTCAGCAATTTCCAGAGTTTGGGTTGGTGAGCCGATAATTTCGATTTCAGGAGAAGCTGTTAAATGTACATTAATCAGTGCATTCGCCCCAGAGCCTTTAATGTTATTTGCAACAGATGCAGAGATTTGGAATTCATCTCCTGGCGCAACAAATGTTGGAACATTGGGATTAATAATGAAATCACCGCGAATTTCAGCAGATGTTTCACGCGAACCTACTGAATCGGATGATACTGCTACTGCCATGACGCGTAATGTTCCATTAAAGTAATCAGGAACTTGATATACTAATTGACGATTGTTTGAATCAGTATCAATAATCCCGGACCAATACGCCACAGGTAATTCAGTTTTTCGTTTAAAAGGATTAAGACGACTTGCCATGCCTTCTTCACCGTCATCTCCTCCAATCGCAGAAAGCTCCCTGTCTTGAATAAATTTCGGCATGATTTGATCTACAGTTTGTTGGGTCAAAACTTCAAGAGCATGCTTTTGGAAAAAGAAAGATAAAGGATCTGGTGTCTCATAGCGCGCAACTTGTAGAATACCTTCATCCACTGCAAAGACAATAATTTTACCTGGCTTATCCGTATGATAATCTATAGTGAACGGTTCGCCAGGACGTGAAACAGCTGCGGTTTGCAGATCAATTTTTATGTTATGGCTTTCATGGTTGACGGTAAATGGGGCAACACTATAACTGAGTGGACTTATGAAGATTTCAGGAGAGTTCCAATCCCGTATAAAGGCGACATTGATGTATCCATCCCCTTGAAAATCAGCAGGTATATGAATGGTTTGTACCGAATTAGTTGTATCTGTTTTAAACCATTGTGCCGCATAAACCTTATCACGTTCTATTGTAATTAAACCTGAGCCTGTGTACGGTGCAGTAATTTGTATTTCGATATCCTCATTAGCTTGGTATTCAGTTTTATTGAGTTTAATCGATAATTCAGCGTTCTTAGCTAAAGGTTGTTGGCTTGCACCTACAACACTGAATTTTAACTGATTCAGGACTGTATTATCTTTCCCAAGTATGCTTAATGAAAAATCACCAATTTGGTCAGTAGGTAACGTGTAATCGGTTCCCTGCTCCGAAATACTCAATGGAGTGGTGTTTACTATTGTAGATTGAATAACTGATTGATATTGATAGGTACCATCCGCTTTTTTAACTAAAGTTGTGACTGGATGTAATGAAATCAGTTGAATCTTTAAGTCATTTATTTTTTCTTTATTCAATTCAGGATTAATAGCAATATAATTAACACTTCTGGCACTGTTTTGCTTAATAAAGGATAAGTCACCATCAGGTTTGTATCCTACAAAATAGGGTAGAGGACTGATCAAGGTTTTTGTTTGAGTTGTTACACTACGACCGCTTTCAGACTCGAAGCCTTCAGCAAAAAATGTTAGCTGATAAGTTGCCTTTTCAAAACGATCAAGATTTAAATCAAACTCTGCTTCACCTTTATCATCTGTTTTAGCATCATTTAGTGTTTCAGTGAACACTTTAGGCGGTTTTTTGGGGTCCAACAAAGGATCAGCAAAGACATAGTCAGGATATTTATCAAATTCAACTTTTTGTGGTACTAACAGGATCTTGGCACTGACTTTTCGATCAGCAGCAGGAGCCCCATATAAATTCCAGAGATTTACTTCACCTTTTAATCCAGTCGGTGAACTCCAGCCAGCAGATGGTTTTGGAGACAGACTGCTCGTGATTCGCATCCTATCTGGTAAAAACTCAGAAACACGAACCGTAGTGGAACCCAGAAGGTTTTGAGGGTATCCATCTTTTACCAAATACAAATTGATCATGTACTGGCCGGTAGGAGATGTGGCGCTCGTGGAGAAATCAAGGTCCATGTAGCCTAGATCACTGAGGGTAATTTTTTCGTCTTTGATTGTTGTCCCTCTTGAATCGATTACAGTTACCTGCAGCGGTAATCCCCCTGGTTGCGGTTGGGCATAAGCTTGCTTAACTATCATACCGACATGAACGGTATCTCCTGGTCTGTAAATTCCTCTATCAGAGAAAAGATATGCGCTTAAACTATGTAATTCTTGATTGGTGGTATAAAGTCCACCAATGTCAAATTTAGAAAAATTTAACTGTCGATTGGCATTGTTGAATGGAATAAATGAGACGTCATTATTCAATTGGGCCAAATACACAGTAGGCTCTCTATCGTCAACAAAGTCTTTTAAAGGCGGGAAACTAACTCGCCCTTGAACATCACTTGTACGTGATAAAATGGGCAACCCATTTTTACCTAAAACGGTTACTGTTGCATTGGCAACTGGAGTTCCTTGGGTTATGGAATTTACAAATACATCATGGCTACCATCTTGATTATCTTTTACTAACAAAGCCAGATCAGTAATCAATATCATTCGGCTTCCTTTTACATCCAACGCCGTTTTGTTCGTAACATCCCAGCCAGTAGCCTGTAATAAAAATAACCCTTGTGGGCCTAGAGTATTCGTATTCATTGTCAGATACTTGCTGAAATCAAGTGCAGTATATTGTTGCTTTGCTAAATCAGAACTATCAAACTCTTGAATCTCTGATGATATTTGGCTGATATTTTGTTGATTAAATGTAGGATTAATAAAATAGGGATTATTAAAATCGCCTTGGGTTTGAGTTATTAATTGGTTGATGTTTTCAGGTAACACACGCGCGAAATCGAACTTCACTGCTGGGACGCCTCGAACCAGTACAGAAAGTTTTTTCTCCCCGCTTAAAGCAAGCAGCGAACCTTTATGTAAAAAACCGATCTCTCTAGGTATCACAGGAACAGGAATAACTGCTGCATACTCAGTCCCTAAAGTAAAATCGCCGAAGCCTTGCATTCCTTTATCAATTTTAATGTATATATATCGAGGAGTATCTGCTTTGAATTTAAAGCTGTGCAGCGTGGAATAATTTTGCTCTGTGGGAATGGCTTCTTTTGTCAAGGGTGAGGCTAGAGAAAGAACTGCTTGAGTCACTTCTCCTGGATTTTGCCATTGATAATTTTCTTTGGCAGCTTCAGCTACAGTTGCTGGGCGATCTTTCGGCAGTAAAAAAACATGTACTGACTTGTTAAATTCATTCTCATTTATTCCCAGGGAGGTTTCGACCGTAAGGACTTGCTCAGGTCTGTCTTTATCATTGCGAATAATGGAGGCCGAAGCAGAAATCACTTTAAGAAAATCCTGTGCACTAGGGATCAATAGATTTTGTGATAATCCATGTTGTAAATGGTTCGAATCAGTAGATGAAGTAACATTTTTGTCTAAGGTTAAACGTAGATAACGGGCTACATCGTTTATTTTTATCGTTTCAGAATGCAGGTAAGCCACGCGCTTATTTTTATCATAAGTAAAAGTAATGGGAAGTTTTTCACCCGCAGAACCTGACTTTGTCTGATATACTAACGATGTGTTTTTTTCCAAGCTTTTAGGATTAACTGGATAATTAAACTCTATTGTGGCTACGGCGTTTCTTATTTCAGCATGGACGGGATCTTGATAAAGTTTAAATTCAGTGATTTTGCCAATGAAGGGATGAGTAGAAAAAGAATATACATTGCTTTCCATATTTGCATTGGGGGCAAAGAAATCAGGAGCAAAATGGATAGTAAATTTTTGTCCCGCAGGCCAATCTTCTGACGGGGTAAAGACCAATTGACTGTCGGAATTCCATGTCCATGTTCCAGGCATTTCAGGTGTCATTTCTATGCCTTCAGTTACAGTTTGCCCAACTTGACTCAGGGGTGCAACTGATTGATTGATAAAGCCGTGATTTTTTATCCCAAAATCAATAATTAAGTTGTTAGGTACTAATTGTTCTTCAGTATTCGGTGTTATATCTGGAACTGTAATTTGTGCTGTAGTATATATCGGTTTTGGTAAATTTTTATACCAACATATGGAATAGCCTGCTGTAATTAGAACGAGAAGTATTAAGATACTGATTCCCCAAAACATTTTTGGAGATGATTTTGATTTATGACATAAGTAATTCATCCATGGGGGGCTGCGCCAATTTAATTTGCCAAATACAGATGAAAATGCATTTAGTAATAGAGACAGCGGATTTTTAGTCATCATTTATTCCAGGAGTGAATTGAACTGAAAAATTTTTGCATATATTTTACTCTAATTAGTGCATAATAGCGACTATGAATAAACTATTTAAAAAACTAAGCATAATCCTTATTACGCTGCTTGTCAGCGGCTATTTGATATTATTCTTTTTACCCAAACCTATATTATTGGAAGGGACAAGCTTTTCTAAAGCAGTTTACGATGAGCATCATAAACTATTAAGGCTGACATTAAGTCGGGACGAGAAATATCGACTATTTACTCCTCTATCGCAGATATCTCCGCAGCTTATTGAAGCAACTTTATTACAAGAAGATCAATACTTTTATTGGCATTATGGTATTAATCCTTGGGCTACAGTAAAAGCAATATGGCAAACTTATGGTGCACAGTCACGTAGAATAGGTGCTTCAACAATTACCATGCAAGTTGCTCGTATGCGCTATGGTATGAATTCAAAAAAAATATCAGGAAAGCTATTACAAATTATTCGTGCCATACAAATTGAAATGCACTACAGCAAAAAGGAAATCCTGGAAGCCTATTTAAATTTGGCACCTTATGGCGGCAATGTTGAAGGAGTAGGGGCTGCAAGTTTGGTTTATTTTGGCACCTCTGTAAATAGAGTTACTCTGCCACAATCTTTAACGTTAAGCATCATTCCACAAAATCCAGGTAAAAGAACACCTAATAATCAGGAATTAAAAAAAATTAGGGAGCACTTATTAGGAAGGTGGTTAAATAAACATCCCGAAGACCTTAATAAAAAAGGCATGTTTGCTTTACCTTTGGTGATGCAAAACACGCATATGCTTCCTTTTGATGCACCACATTTTACAAACGAAATCCTGTATGATTCAAAAACGAAACAGCAAAGCATTGATACGACCCTGGATTATCGTATTCAAATGATTATCGAGCGAATTACGCATCATTATCTCGCCAGAAAAAAAGGCATAGGAGTAAATAATGCAGCTGTTTTACTCATAGATACTCGAGATATGGGCATTAAAGGAATGTTAGGGTCAGCCGATTTTTTCAATCAAAATATTAGCGGACAAATTAATGGTGCAGAAACGAAACGCTCTCCTGGCTCTACGTTGAAACCATTTATCTATGGATTGGCATTGGATCAAGGGTTAATTCACCCGGATACTGTTTTAAAAGATGTTCCTCATAGTTTTAATGGTTATAACCCGGAAAATTTTGATTATGAGTTTATGGGGCCCATTAAAGCCAGGGATGCTCTAGTCTTGAGCCGGAATATTCCCGCAATTTATCTTGCCAGCCAATTAACTAATCCAACATTACATCAATTATTGGAAAAGGCTCAAATCAGTCAATTACGATCAGAGTCGTATTATGGATTATCATTGAGTTTAGGCGGTGTGGAATTAACAATGAAGGAGCTTGTTGGTCTATACGCCATGTTAGCTAATGATGGAATTTGGTATCCAATTCGAACACTTAAAAATGAAATAAAACCAAAAGGTATACGTTTGCTTAGTCCAGAGGCAAGCTATCTTGTATTAGATATGCTAAAAAACACTCCTCGCCTGGATGATGTTTCCAGAGCATGGCCTCGTTTACCAGTGTCCTGGAAAACTGGAACGTCATCTGGTTATCGTGATGCATGGACTGTAGGGGTATTTGGTCCTTACGTTTTATCAGTATGGATAGGAAATTTTGATAATAAGGCTAATCCTGCATTTATTGGCAAAGACATTGCTGCCCCCTTATTCTTTGAATTGGTTGATGCATTAAAACATGAGCGAGGACCAATACATGCTTTGGAAAAACACCCTGAGCAAATGAATTTGAAAAAAGTAGAAGTATGTAAAGCTTCCGGAATGTTGCCTACGCGTTATTGCAAGGATACTGAGTGGAGTTGGTTTATTCCTGGAAAATCCCCAATAACTACCGATACAATTTATCGAGAAGTTGCTATTAATAGTAAAACAGGGTTACGAACGTGTCATATTGATGAAAATACACGTTTTGAAATTTTCGAGTTTTGGCCCTCTGATTTATTGAACATTTTTAAGAAGGCTGGCATCCAAAGACATATTCCACCATTTTATGAGCCTGATTGTACCTTATCTGGCAATCCTGGTATTAGCCCGCATATTACTTCACCACAAAATGGTATCAGCTATATTGTTCGTGTTGATTCGCAACAAAATAATACCATTCCTCTTACCGCAGTAACTGACGCCGGTGTTGCTCATGTATACTGGTTTATCAATGAAACATTTATAGCAAAAACTAATGCCGGAGAATCTTATTTATGGAAAGCCAAGCCTGGAAAGTTTGTTGTTAGAATCGTAGATGATCATGGACAATCCGATGCACGGGATATAAATGTTCAACTGGATAGTTGATTAGGGTCTGTTTATTGGTACTAGCTGCTCTTTCCCTAACTATGATTTGACCATTATTAGTGGTGGGGCATCTGGCTTGAGCCTTGCGTCGGGTTGTGCTCAACTGGGCCTTAAGGTTGCATTACTTGAATCGGATAAAATGGGTGGCGATTGTTTGAACTATAGCTGCGTCCCATCCAAATCCTTATTGGCTGTAGCGAAAGCTTTTTATTATGCAAAGCATGCGGATAAATGATTAAATGGAATGGGTTAGCCTGTAAAGGATAAGACTAACCTTTTATAGGTACACTACCAAGTTATAGGTACACTACCAAGCTTCACCAAAAGGACGAATTTCTACTTCAAATGACCAGGTAGAGGGCGCTTGTTGTGTTAACCAAAATACCGTATCTGCAACATCGTCTGATTTAACAAAAAAACCATCCGGTTTATTTGGCATATATTCTCTGGCCTTAGGCAGGTCAACAATACCGTCAATAATAACCAGGGCAACATGAATTCCCATGGGACCTAAATATTTAGCCATTGATTCGGCAAGACTTCGTTGTGCTGCTTTAGCTGGTGCAAATGCTGCAGTTTTAATAGCTCCACGTTTTGACGCAGTTGCACCAATGATAATCAGTTTGCCGCGGCCTTTTTGCTTCATGCTTGGGATGATACATTGACTCACAAGCAGTAATCCTAATGCATTAACACGCCAACTTGCTTCAAAATCTTTGGGTTTAATTTCTTCTATATTGCCCCATAAACCTGATCCTGCGTTGTACACGATGACATCGATTGTTCCTAAATCCTGTTTAATTTGCGCAAAAGCTTTTTCTACGGAATCATTATTCCCCACATCACATTCGTAAGCGTACGCATTTCCCAGTTTATCTGCGAGCTCATTAGTAAAGGTTTTTGTTCGTGCTAATAACGCCAAATGGTAGCCTTCTTTGGAAAAACGAGACGCGAAAGCAGCGCCGTTTCCTGGTCCAACTCCGACAATAACACATACTTTTCTTGTCACGGTTATCTCCCTAAAAATGTTCGACAGTTTCCTTTATAGTAAATTTGGACAAAAAGTGTTTACAATTGAAAATGTTTTGCACATAATTAATTCTTTTTTTCAAATCCAAAATGAAACGATTTTTTAAACCGGCTAAGCAGCGTATTTCATTTGATGAGTATATACAAAATACCTTGATAACAGCAAAGCGAATTATTGAGATTTCTCCAGGCAAACAACGTTACACGAGTGCTCAATTTGAACTGGCGCTTATTTGCTTCGCGGATCTTAAAGCGTTACAACAAGAAATGGATGATGATATTGAAGTAGATTTCCCTAAATCATTAGAGCGTGATTGGATGGCAGGTTTTGACTGGCTCGATCTTGCGGTACATTATGGTGATGAGGATGCAATTGAATATTTTAAGAATAATATGGAAAATGAGATCTTTTCTACTATTTATCAAAAATATAAGGAACATTGCCGCCCTGATTGTGCTTTACAATACCATGAAACTAGAAGCATCGAGGAAAAACCATAAGGTTAATTTATAAAAGCCTATCAGACGAACGTCTTCTTACATACATCGAAATAGAGGGTCTTGTAACTCGAGGATTGTTGCAATTTTTCCCCGAGTTACAATATTTTCCTTAGCAACAGCTTAATAGGTCGTGCTGGTATTATCGGTACCACTATTAGTATTCGTGCCACTATCATCAGTGCTAGTGCCATTATTCATATCAGTACTCGTGCTGCTATTGGTATTCATGTTATTGTTGGTGCTGGTATTCGTTCCTGTGTCACTAGTACTTGTTCCTGTGCCGTCGCCTGAGGATGAGCCAACAATAGTGCTTATAGTGCTTATAGTGCTTAAAGCATGAGCTGAAGAAAAAGCTGCCGTTAATAATAAAATTGATCCTATTTTTTTCATGATTTTCTCCTTAAAAAATAAAAAATTATTTGCAACAAACACATATAACATCACGACATAGCAAAGCTAAGTAATGATAGTTTAAGGGCTATTACATAGGAATAGTCAAAAAAAATAACATATGAAGGCTTGAATAGGTGTTTGAGTAATTATCTATTTGAATTTTTTCGATATATTTTTTGAAAACAGTCACCATTACAATTTCTGATATTTCCCAGTATTAAAAACCAGGTATGCTTCACCATTATCTGATAGTACTTTGTCGAACGGAAAAGTATTTTTAATAACGGAACTATTTAGATTACTACCAAGCCATTCGATTGAGTGAACTTCAGCTGAATCAAAAGCAGAATGTATATTCTTTAAGTTCAGGGTAAATGCCTTTGTAAATGAAGCAGGGAGCTTATGAACTAATTGAATTACCTCAGTAATGGGTGGGTTATTGCCATTAAAAATGAGCTTTATATGAGCAATAGTGTTTGTATTGGTTGGAATAAAAACAGCGACACTTTCCTGATCAAGTTGCTTTGCTAAAATTGAAGCGATAAAAACGGTTTTTGGGAAAGATAACTTCTGTAATGGAGAAACAAAAAAAACTTCGGCATTTTCCGCCGTAAACTGATGCGTCTCTTGCATGATATATGTTCCAAGTGCATTTTTAAATTGGCCTAATTCCATATGTTGCTGTTGTAATATGCGAATAGCATTTTTTTTGAGTTCATGTTGCTCTTTACCGGTTAAGCGTTGATAAGCTTTTTCAATATCAAGAATTTGGTTGTTATTTGAGTAGAAAAATTGAATGCTATTTGACTTGGCATAACCTAAGTAGCTATAGATGAAAAAACATATAGAAACAAATAAACTCCATAGCTTTTGGGCTGTCATTGCTCTCTCTTATCTTTTCTAGACTATTTAGATGAAGATATTTTTGAATAAAAGCTAATTATACTGTATTTTGAGCATCATGGATTCTAAGGTTAAGCCCGGTCCAAAAGCACAACTAAAAATATGTTTCGCCTTATCCTGACTATTTAACTTATCCCAAATATTTTTTAAAACAAATAATACTGTTGCTGAGGACATATTCCCATAATTTCTTAATACATCGTAAGAATGTTGATTGTCTTGAGCAGTAATCTTTAAGGCTTTTTCACAGGCTTGCAGAATCTTAATACCCCCAGGGTGAATTGCGTAATAATCGATATCATTAAAAGAATAATTAGATTGTTTTAACAGTTTTTCTGTAAACATCAAAATGCCAGACTCAATTGCTTCAGGTACGTATGAGCTGAGTATGATGTCAAATCCATAATCTGTAATGGTCCATGCCATTTCCTGGTTGGTTTGTGGAACTAAATCACAATAAAAGGACTCTATATTAAAACATTTGGGTAAATTGGTTTGCCCCTGAATCAAGGCCGCTGCGGCTCCATCAGCAAAAATAGCGTTCGAAATGATATTTTCTATATTAAAGGTATCTTGAAAATGTATTGTACAAAGCTCAACACACACTAAAAGTACGTTGGAATTTGGCTCTGCTTGGCAAAATGCATCGGCTACTTTTAAGCCATTAAATGCTCCATAGCACCCCATAAAATTAATTGCAGTGCGCTTTACAGATGGAGACAAATTAAGTTTTTGTACAATTTCAATATCAATTCCAGGAGCATACATGCCGGTACAACTGACTGTAATTAAATGAGTAATATTTCTTCTGTCAAATTCAATGCTATTTAAGCAATTTTCGATGGAAGTTATGGCTAAATTAAGGGCATTATCCTTGTATAAATTCATTCGTTGTGAGGTGGATGGAAAATTTTCTTTTGGAGTATTTGGAAAAAATTCAAATTCACCGGGTTGTTTACAGTAGTCTGTTAATACACTATATCGGGTTTCAATGCCCGAGGACTTATAAATTCTTTTCAACACTTTTTTTTGTAGTGCATCAAGATGAAATCCTATAGAAATAAGATCTGCGATCTCATCTTGTGTTCGCATAAACGGAGGGGTTGCTATTCCAATTGCACTAATTTTTGATTGCATTTCTTCCCTTTTAAAAAGATATCTCCTTCAATATAAAAAAATTTGTTATCACTTACGAATTTATTTAGCGTATGAAATGCATTTATTGCAATATTTAAGGATACAATGCAAAATAAAAATTTCTCATTGATTAAAAATGAAATGACCCAATTTAAAATACGATCAAAGGAAAAGGAAATCATTGATCTAGGTCAGGATTTTTATACACCACAAGAATACACCCAATCTTTAAAAAAATTATTTAAAATTAATAAGTTGATGGGTATTTTTAAAAGTACCGTCAATTTGCTTCAACAATTTCCCTCTAACTCAGTATTGGCGGATGTTGGATGTGGTGGCGGCTTATTCTTACTCAATCTTAGTAAATATTACCCCAACATGCGTATGTTGGGGTTAGATATTTCTACAGAAGCGATTAAACTTGCAGAAAAAGAAGCACAGGAATGGCAGCTAAAGAATGGAAGTACCTTGGTCGAGTTTCATTTGCAGCTGCAGCCAGAACTCGAAGTCAAAGAAAATATAGATATCATTTTGTTCAATTTGGTATGCCACCATTTGGATGATGAGGAACTACTCACGCTCTTAATTAAAGCCCATGAGACAACACATAAGGCTGTAATAATCAATGATCTGCATCGCAATTTTATTGCTTATTGGCTTTATAAAATGATTAGCCCTTTATTTCGTAACCGACTTATCACTCATGATGGCTTGCTTTCGATTCAAAAGAGTTTTACCAGAATTGAATTAGAGTTTTTATTGCAACAAGCATGTATTAAAAATTATCAAATCAAATGGCGCTTTCCATTTTGGTGGAGTATTCTTATTTTAAAATAGTATGGATTAAAACCTATGACTCTGGATGTGCTTATCATTGGAGGAGGGCCTTCCGGCGTAACTACTGCATTATTACTTGCTGAAGCAGGTTGGTCAGTAGGGCTGGTCGAAAAGAAAGAGTTTCCTCGTAGAAAGGTCTGTGGTGAATTTATATCCGTTACAAGTTTATCTCTACTGCAAAAACTTGGAATGGAAGAGTTCTATTTGATACATGGTGGTCCCGAGATACAAAAAGTCGGCTTATATGCTGCAGATGTTATATTAACTGCGAATATGCCACCCTCTAAAACATCAAAAAATTTATGGGGAAGGGCGCTCGCCAGAGAATATCTTGATACAGAGCTTATGAATAAAGCCAAATTAAAAGGAGTACATGTTTGGCAACCTTGTGAAACACTGTCATTACATCGTTCTAAAGAAGGATCATTTATCTGTTCCGTAAAAGAAAATAATAATAAAACGATTGAGATAATGGCTTCTCTAGTTGTTGTTGCTAACGGATCATGGGAAAAGCGAATTGGCCAATCTGAAGATAAAATACATCATTCCTCCGATCTATTGGCATTTAAAGCACATTTTAAAAATTCCACGTTACCTATTAATCTGATGCCCTTGCTGGCTTTCCATGGCGGCTATGGCGGAATGGTTCATAGTACTGAGCAAAAAGTCACGCTTTCGTGCTGTATTCGTCGTGATGTTTTGCATGATTTACGCTTGAAAAATCCAGGCATACAAGCTGGGGAAACAGTTTATGAATACCTATTAGACCAATGTCGCGGGGTTAGGGAGGTGCTTCGTTGTGCCGAGCGCGAGGGAAGCTGGCTGGCAGCAGGGCCAATTAAACCCGGTATTCGCAACTGTTATCAGGATGGTGTTTTTTTCGTTGGTAATAGTGCCGGTGAAGCACATCCTGTTGTAGCTGAAGGAATTAGTATGGCCATGCAATCTGCATGGTTACTAGCGCACTGTTTCATTCAGTTTAAACTGAACACCCGCAAGGAGATGAATCAGTTTGATGATGCTGGTGCATACTATACGAAGCAATGGCGTAAACATTTTAGTCGCCGCATCCATGTTGCTTCATTTTTTGCACAATTTGCCATGATGAAACCTTGGACTCGACTTTTATTGTTACCCGTAATCAAACAATTTCCTGATATTTTAACCTGGGGCGCACGGTTCAGTGGTAAAATACAGCACGTCGTGCCAACGAATGAAAACTAAAATGGGGCACGCACTATTTTTTAATTTTAGATTTGGAATTAAATATCAGAATGAGTCGTATCGATATAAATATTGAAACATTAATCTTGGTTACTATTTGGGAGCAGCAGCCTTGTATTTTTCAAGGTTGTTTTAAAATTTCTGCTCTTCATTCTCAGCGAGAACAATACTTTCTTTTTCGCAGTGAAGTAAGTAATTCGCGACAAATAGACTTTATTGAAAATGAATTTTGTCCTGATAATTATCGTTTCACTCATTTTTACAATCAAGAACAGAAGATCTGTCTGGATGAAGAAAACGAGTCACAGGAGTTCGCACTATACATATTGAACTACGCATTATATGTAACTATAAAAGAAACGCTGATCAAAAGTCCTCAAAAGCAGCAATTGCTTTCTGTAGATGATGCGTTTTTGGACTCTCTCATTGGAAAGATAAAACCCATTTTAAATAAAGAGCCTCTGTGGAACGATTCAATGCGAGAAATAGGCTTTGCTGTGGCTATGGACTTTTGTCCAAAAGAAGAAATGGGTGAAACTGCAGTAAAAACACTCGTCACCGGATTTATGAATCATGAAGTGAGCGATAGAGAAATTCACTGAGAGTATGGAGAGCTACCAGCGGTTTAGTTAGCCCTTTAGCTTTTAAAACTAAAAGACTAAATTATTGCTTCAAACAGGTTACTTTTGCTGAACAGTACATCTCTTTTATGTTCACCGGGGCTTACCTAAATTGTCTACAACTGAGGTTAATGCATCTTCTTCCGAAAGCACCCCATTGTCTGTGCTTAAGCTTATAATTTTAGCATTTAATTCGCTTGGAAGAGTATTGAAGAAACAATTATTGTTTGGATTTCTAAGGGCTTGCCCTAAAATTCTTGCAGCAAAGCGGACATCTGCATGTGCAGCATTGAGTGATTGCGAAATACATGCAGGTGCATGAATACCAAAATTATAACCCGCAGTATGCAATTTTTGATCATTAAAATATATTGCATCTTGTCCTTCATAAATCGAGCATGTTGTTGAAGACGCATGTTTAAGTAAAGTTAGAAAGTTTTGACGCACTTCCTGATTAGGAAATACTACTGCTAATTCCCCATTTCTCGCTGTGTATGCACTAATGAACAAAGTAGAGGGGTTTGCAGGATAAGTTTTTGGACATGCTTTATTTGCATTGTGTTTATCTGTAGATGCAAAATAAGACACTCCACCCATCTGCTTAATAAAATTATCTCTCCATTCTTGGGTAGGAAATTTTAATGCAAGCTCACCATTTTTTGCTTTATATACAATAATTTTTTCTTGACATATATTTGCATGAAAATTTTGCAAGTTTTTCAATAATTCAGGATTATTCTTTGCATAATGAGTACACATTTTTTGGAAGTGATCTTTAAACGTCCCATTGACTAATAAAGCTTGAATGGCTTCTTGTGGATTAGAACTTAATCCTTTTATGCTACTCATGCCTGAATCAACTACATCGGGTACAAATTGAGATTGGTTTGCGATAGCTTTTAAAGCAGCTAAGGTATTATCTACGACCTGCATATCACAACGTAAAAGATGCTGAGGATTTTTGGTAATAGCATTTTGCAGTTCAATTAAATATTTTTCATACTTATTAAGTAAATCAATTGCCTGTGCTTGGGATATCATTATTTTTTCCTAGGTTATTTAAATCGCTTCAAATTCTACTGAGCAATTATTAATGGAATATTAATTTGATATTCCTTTTAACAATGTGAAAATACTGTCAAATTAATATTGGTTATAGGTTTCAAAGAAGAAATGGGCAAAACCCCAGCGCTACTGGCTGGATTTATGAGTAAAAAATTGTGTGATAGGGAAGTGCACTGATCATTCTTCAAGAGGACAGTGTTTTGCTAAATATTAAATTTTGTTAACTAGGTATTTTGCCCCATGTTCACCTAGTATTCATTCCACATCTTAAGTTACTGATTGCGAAAGAAGTTAAAGAAATGCCATTATAACAAGGATGTGCCCTAAGACCGCGGGAGAAAAAGATGAATCATTCAATATTTCTAGCAAGAGTAATGGGTTTAAGTTTATTAATACTTAGCCTGTCGTTATTAATTAATGTAAACGATCTCGTACCTACATTGACTGCATTATTACAGAATAGAGCCTTGGAATTTATTGTAGGGATGATGCTTGTGACCATAGGTACTTTACTTGTAGTGAGTCATAATGTATGGACGCGATCATGGGTTGTTGTTATTACCATTTTATCTTGGCTTATTCTTATAAAAGGAATTCTTTATTTAATGTTTCCAGGAATTGTTCAAGAAATATCAAACCAACCCACATTCTCCAAAAGTGGAATTTATGTTGCTTGCTCCATTAATGGCAGTTATAAGCTTCTATTTATGCTATATGGGATTTTTTTCAAATTCAAAACAGTAACGATATCAGCTTAACATTTGCGAACTAATCATACGCAAGTAGGTGACTTAATCCAACCCCACTAGGTCTGATTATTTTGATAATCAGACCTAGTGGGGTTATAGTATTTATGTTGTTAGGACAGGTTAAAACATGCTCTATGCATGGGCGAACATTTGATTTTCTTCACATGACGCTTGTAAATAGTCGGCTAATTCTGTGCAATTAGATCTTTTTGAGAGCTCAACTAAATCTTTTTGAGTAAAGATTTTAGCTTCAATGCCTTTTGCTATAATGCTAGTGTTACCCGTTTTTGCTAAGTGTAGTAAAATAGATGCTGGTGAGACCACATCATTTTTCGTGTATGTTTTAGGCACATCTGGATTATAATCACTCAATAAATTCTTTACTGGCAATCCCTTAGAAAAATTTTCAAAATCATCGGTAGCATATAAAATGAATTCCGACCCTATGTCTCCTAGAGCCATAACTTCCATTTCTGACATTTTTTGCTTAATATTTGATTCGTTTACGTCATCAACTTCTAAATGAAGCATGTTAAGGATGCTGATTTTTTTGTTTGGATTAAGTGAGGAATAGAGATAATTTTTTTTATTATTCGCCCCATTTTTAGCAAAATCTAATGCATGCTCAGTTTGAGATGTTCCACCAAATCCAGGATAAGGCATATTTAATGCTACGTAAGCTTTTAAGCTTGTTTTAGGTAAATCTTTTCTGCCGCTAAAGCCATTTTGAGCAACTTCTTTAGGCGAGCCACCATGAATTCGATGAAATACTACTTCTACAGGCACATCACGCTCATTCAATAGATCATATGTCTCATATTCTTGATGAAAATATCGATTATTTGGTTTTTTTTCAGATTTACTACTAAAAATCGAAAATGATGCACTAAAGAAGGTTCTTTTTCCAGCATTACCAAACATTGCAACATCTGCTTGCTTTTGGCCTACGAAAGGACTTTTAGACATTTTGCTATACATAATTATTTACTCTTTATAAGAAAACCTCCTGGAAATAATTCCTGATGAGAAAACATTGTAGCGATTGATTATTAAGTGAGCATTAAACAAAGCAAATAAACAATAAGTTTCTTTGTGCCGGACAATTTTTTAGAAGACAGTCTCTTTTGAGTTAAACAAAATCCAATTTAAGAGCCTTGAAAACAATTTAATGTTAATTTTAGAATTGGTTAGCAAATCATCTAAGATGATCTAAGCCCAATCGAAAAAAAATGAGCAGAAACTAAAACGCATTATTGATTCAAACTTCAATAAATTAAGGTCTAATATGACCCTCACCCAAGACAACCCATTTATAACTTGTTAAAGCGTCTAAAGACATAGGTCCGCGAGCGTGTAATTTTTGCGTACTTATTCCTATTTCAGCACCCATTCCAAATTGTCCACCATCGGTAAATGCTGTCGAAGCATTGACATAAACAGCTGCAACATCAATATGATCTAGAAAATAACTAATAGTGGCTTTATCTTCAGCAATAATCGCTTCGCTATGACCCGAACTATAATCCATTATATGATTCACTGCTTCTTCTACTGAACCAACTGTTTTTATTGCCATTTTATAAGATAAAAATTCCTGCCCAAAATCATCAGGTGTCGCTTTGTGGAGTAATTTTTCAGGATAAAAAGATTTAATTGCCTGATAACTCAGCTTATCTGCAAAAATTTCAACCTGTTTGTTGATAAGTGATTTTACTATTAATGGTAAATCAATTAATCGATCTTTATGAATAACCAATATATCGAGTGCATTGCAAACACTAACTCTTCTTGTTTTAGCATTCTCAATAATTAAGCGCCCTTTCTCTATATCGCCACTCTGATCGAAATAAATATGAACAATACCAGCACCTGTTTCAATAAAAGGTATTCTTGCATGTTCACGTACAAAATTTATTAATGACTGGCTTCCCCTGGGAATACAAACATCCACGAAGTCGTTGGCTTTCAAAAGAATATGAGTTGCTTCTCGCTCTAATGGTAATAAATAAACAAGCGCTTCATTGAGGCCATGATCATGTAGAACTTGGTGTATCAATGAAACTAAAAAAAGATTAGTATGTTGGGCTTCTTTTCCCCCTTTCAAAACACATGCATTACCTGTTTTAAAGCATAAAGCAAAAGCATCGATGGTCACATTGGGTCGTGATTCATAAATAATAGCAACAACTCCTAATGGAACAGAAACTTTCTGAATAACTAAGCCATTAGGAAGTGTTTTTTGATCTAAAATCGTTGTCATTGAATGGGGTAAGGAAGCTACTGTTGCAATGTCAGTTGCCATTGACTCAATTCGTTCTTTAGATAAGAGTAAGCGATCGTACTTAGGATCTTCTTCACGAATCAATTCTAAGTCTTTCTTATTTTCATCAATTATTTTATTGACAGAATTTCGTAATCGATGAGCAAGCTCTAATAATATTTTGTTCTGTTTTTCTTCATCAATAAATCTTAAACTATAACTGGCTTTTTTAGTTGCCTTAAGCTGGTTAGTGATTTCTTCAATCATGAAAATACCTTAAAAAATATGTAAATGATCATAATGAATAAACTCCGGTTTTGATGATTGACCTAAATATTCATTTAATTTAATCGCATCATACTTAGCAAGGCCAATCCCTATTTTTTCATTATTTGGGGTCAGTATTTCTATAAGATCGCCTCGCTTAAACTCGCCAGTAAATTTTTCTATCCCGACGGGTAAGATACTTATAATTCGCTTATTTTCTTTTATAATTTTTACTAAACAGGAATTTATAGTAATTGATCCTGTCTTTTTTTCACTATAAGCAATCCATCTTTTTATATTTGATCTTTTCTTAGTGGGAAGAATGGTTGTTCCCAAAGCTTCACCATTGAGAATGCGCATAATTACCGAAGAATGATTGATACTGGCTATATGAGTTGTTACGCCAAGATTCGACATTTTTCGAGCTGTTCCAAGCTTGCTAATCATACCTCCTCTGCCATGAAGACTTTTTACAGAAGAAACTTCAGGCCAAGTATTTTTCGGATCAATAATTGAAATTAATTCAGAGCCAATTTCATTAGGATGCTTTGTGTAAACACCTTCAACATTACTCAAAATAATGAGTTTGTCAGCGTTTATCATTGCTGCTATGAGACCTGATAATTCATCGTTATCAGTAAACATGAGTTCTTCAATAGCAACGCTATCATTCTCATTGATAATAGGGACAATCTTCTTATTGCCTAGAATTTCATGAAGCAATCTTGAAATATTCAAATAGTGCTGCCTTGTTTGAAAATCTTGTTTCGTAAGCAACAGTTGAGATGCAAGCATGTTATGCTCTTTTAACATCGAAGCGTAAACATGCATCAGCTCATATTGGCCCAATGAAGCTAAAACTTGTTTTTCTCCTATTGAACTTCCATATTGACGGCCAAGAAATTGGCTTGCAACTTTTCGACCTGAAGCAACCGCACCTGAGCTTACTAATACAACATAATGACCAGCTTTTTGTAGCGTAACAATTTGTTCAACTAAATGGAGCATAATAGGCTCAAATGGTGTTCCATCACTTGATAAAATGCTTTGAGTTCCGACTTTAATGACAATTTTCATTTTTTACTCATTTAATGAATCTTTTTCTATCAGGGCGCGCTTTGGGAGCAACAGTAGTCAAACAAATAGCTCCATTTTTATTATAGAAACCAAAAAATAAAAATCGAGAAGTAAGCCAGCACTATTTTTTTCACCTAGGTTGTTTCAAATTTATCATAAGTTATATTCATTGCAATCCTCGAAGGATTCAGGAAACTACTTCAAGCAGATTATCTTAACTTCGTTGAATGACCAATTTCATAAGGAAGGGTTCAACAACTGGAAGGCTCTACTATTTTTGGAACGTGCCTTCACTGTGTGAAGAACTTATATTATATTTCTTATTTTTTGAAAAAGTTTATTTGGGAATGAGACACAAAATAAAACCATTTCTTTGGACCAGTTTAAAAGCACGTCTGCAATTAATTAAGTCAACAGAAGGTGCACATTTTAATTGGTTATTTCTTCCGGGTGGACCGGGTTTAGGTTCAGAATCACTTGACACGCTAACCAAGATTCTGAAATTACCTGGAACACTTTGGCATCTAGATCTTCCAGGAGATGGAGCGAATAAAACATCGAATGATGAGGAGTATTTTTCGCATTGGTCTGATGCGCTGTGTGAAGCGGTTAGTGTATTAGATAATGTCATTTTAGTAGCACACTCAACCGGCGGAATGTATGTACTAGCAACACCAAAGCTTGAAAAAAAGATTGTTGGGTTGGTTTTAATGGACTCTGCTCCTGATGCATTGTGGCAGAAGGAATTTATGGAATATGTTCAAACACAACCAATAAGCAAGGCTCAAGAATTACAAGAACAATATGCTAAAAAACCCAGCAATGCCCTTTTAAAGGAAGTAACAATTGCAGCAGCTCCTTATTCATTTACAAAAAGGTGAGTACGACCTAATTATTCCCTTGAAATTTTTTATGAACTCAAAAAAATTTATCCGAAAAAATATTATTTTTCATATAATTAAAGATGCTGGGCATTTTCCCTGGATTGAAAATCCAAAACAAATTACTCATGTTTTTAATGAATATGTTCAGTTTCTTCTAAAGACAATTTGTATTAATAAGTAAGCCGTGGTTTGTCACTAATGCAATATGACACAACCCTTTTTTTCCAATTCAAACAACCAGCTTGGATAGTGCAAATATTTGTTACACCTTAAATCTAATTTTTCTAATTTCTTTAGCTTAAGTAAACTCATAGGAAGTTCTTTTAAATTATTATTCCTTAAGTCTAAATAAAGGAGTTCGGACAAGCTGCCAATCTCATCCGCAAGTGAATATAAATGATTATTGCGGAAGTTTAAAATCTTTAGTGATGTCAAAGAACCTACACTTTTAGGTACTAATTCAATCTGATTATCAGAACAATCAAGAATTCTTAACTCTGTTAAATTGCCCATTTCATAAGGAAGGTTTCTAATCCGGTTTTTCATACAGTGAAGTTCTCGAAGTTGATTGCACTGCCCTATCGAATAAGGTATCTCCCTAATTAGATTATCATAAACTCGAAACTCAATGAGATGTTCCATGCAGCCAATATTTTCGGGTAATTGTTTTATTTTATTACCTGAAAAATTTAAATAGTTTAATTGATTTAACTTGGTAACCACTTCAGGAATTGCTGAAAATCTATTATCTGCCATATATAAGTACTTGGATAATGGAATTTGCTGTAGGCTTTCAGGTAAAGTAGATAATTTATTCCCATTCATATCCAAAATCTGTAAATTTTCCAGACATTCAATTTCTTGGGGTATGAAGGTGAGCTCATTTGCTGAGGCATTTAAATGCCGCAATGATTTTATTGACCAGAGCTCGTCGGGCAGTTCTTTCAGTCGATTGTTATAGAAACTGATGCTTTCCAAAAAATCTAAGCTAGCTAAGCCATTAGGAAAATACTCCAAACCCAGGCTATCTAAGTTTAAATTTTTATTAAAAATATAATCTCTAAGCATGTGTTCGCCTGATTTAAATCAAATATTTTCTCAAAATGTAGCTGGTATAACCCATAAAATTATCTGGCAGTGTGGCTATAACTTGATAACCCAGTTTCTCATAAAATCCTTTTGCTTGGAATTCCGCAGTATCAAGTTGGATCATTTTGCAATTGTTTTCTTTTGCAAAAGCATCGAGTTTCACAAAGAGTTCTCGACCCAGTCCTTTACGACGCTGTTTTTCGTGGATCCAAACGGTAAAGACTCTGCATAATGTTCCAAATATATCGCCTTTAATACCGCCAAGAATTTCAGAGGTATCGTTTTTTGCATAGATAATAAAAGGTTTTGTTTCATAACTCCCAATGATTGACTCATTAAATTTTTTTAAATTTCCATAAATGATTTTAGAAATAACCTCATTTTCTTTAAAATCAGTAACGATGTTTACTGCATTACTCATTATCTACCCCACTCCCTGGTTCCAGGGTTCATAATACCTAAATTCCTAAATCTGGGTCTAATGTTTTTAAATTATCCCATAGCTCTCCTCAAACAGTTGACTGCACTTTAAGGTGAGTTTAAGAATAATAATTGTACAATTAAAAGACTAATTATTGTACAATAGCGCGCTAATTTATGATTTAGTTTTGAAAACGAGGAAATGAAAGTGAGTAGATACAAATTCGAAAGTTTTGAAAAAGCGCAAAAAAAATTAGGAAGAAGGATAGCCGGTGAGACAAACACATATGGTATAGATGGTATTTCTAGGGATGTTCTTGAACAGTTGCTCCAATCCAAATCAGAAGACGATCTTGCTCTCTTAGAAGCATATCTAAATTTTCGCGATCCTGATGGGGCTAATATTTTTTTACGGGCTATTCATAAATGTAATTTTGTATTTAGGGACGATCTCATGGAAAATATGAGAGCTACATCGTTCCTGGAAATTATCGATTTGTTTGTCAACACCGATTTTCTATTGAAAGCAAGTGAGAAACTTCAGAAGAAATACGATAGCTCTTATCTCAAGGCAACTAATAATTTTGGTGAAACAGCTGTTTTCTTGGCCAGTAGCAAAAAGGAAGGTATGGTATCCGCATTACAATTGTTATTATCAGATAAGCATGGACGTTTTAAGGATCAAATCAATCAATCGAACAATAGTGGATATTATCCAGTAGATTTTGTTGCAGCCTACTCTAAGCCTGACAATAAAGGCATGCAATATAGGGTCTACGTGAAACCTACCAGCTTAAATGCAGTACTGTTGCTGCTTGCACATGGTGCAGAGCTTAAACTTTCAAACCAGAACGTGATAGGTATGAATACTGAGGCGGCATTGATTGGTGATCTTTTTGATGATTTTTCGAGCTATATCGAATGTAAAAAATCAACAGGTAATAATTTGGCGCACAAAATAGAATGTACTAAAAGGATGGCAATGCATTATAGACGCCTCACTCCAGAAGTCTCTCTCAGATGTTATATGGAGGCAGCTCGAGATGGTGATTTGGGAGCGATGTGTGACGTGCTTATATTATTGCAAGAGCGTGAAAAGCTGAAAAATCCCCAGAATTATCAAGAAATAGTTCTAAGTAGTTATCGTCCAGATATGGAGCAAATTCGTCAGATAACTGCTTGCAGTCAATTAAAAGAACCCAAAGAAGTGCGGGAGTATGCTTTGCATTTTCTTGCGCAAATGGCTTATCAGGAAATTGTTTCGGGTAAGAGAGAGAATGACATGTCTAAATTAGATCACGCATTAAAACACTTTACTGCTTTGGAAGGAGAGCATGCAAAGGATCCTCAGCTTCTCTCAATGAAAGAAGAGTTGGAAAAACATAGAGCAAGAATAATGCATAAGCAACCCCCTTCATTACAATCGACTCAAGAGACGTCAGTACCGATACAACCAGTATCAGATGGATTACACGCTATATCTGGGTGCCGTCAATCTGCTGAAGTTAGCGTAAGAACAAATAGTATGTTTAAACCTCTTGTAGAAAAAGTCGATAAAACAGATCCCAGCGTTTCCCCCGCAATGAGGTAAAAGAATTGAACTACAGCAATTAAAAACACTTTTAATCGGTATTAGAATAATCTAATACCTCCCTATCCTTCCTTATGAAGTAAATCGGCTCGCACTAAAAGGTAATGGATCGGTGATTAAGTCCCCTTCTGTTATCATTTCCGCGAGCAACCGTCCCGTAACCGGCCCAAGCGTCAAACCGTGATGTGCATGTCCGAATGCGAACCATAGTCCTTTATGCCGAGGCGCTTGTCCGATAATTGGAAGCATATCAGGCGTACACGGTCTGCATCCCATCCAGGGAAACTCATCAAGCCGTGTAGTAATTGGAAAAAGCGTGCGTGCGATAGGTTCTACCAAATCAAGTTGTACTGGAGTTTTCTGTGAGTCACGTGGTGCAAATTCCGCCCCGGTAGTAAGACGAATTCCGCGAGTCATTGGTGCTAACAGATAACCATTCTCAATATCGAGTACTGGGTGATTGAGTTGTGCGTTTTGTCTTACACCATAATGCATATGATACCCACGTTTAACAGCTAGCGGAAAGTGATATCCTAGTTGGGAGCATAAAATGTCTGACCATGGCCCTAATGCAATCACTGCAGAATCTGCCTTGATCTGGCCCTGTTCCGTTTTGACTGTCCATTGATTGGATAAAGTGAATGCGTCACCTAAGAAAAAGCGACCACCAAGATGCTCAAAATAATTGGCATAGGCTGCAACCAGCGCTCCGGGATCGCTCACAGTTTCAGAGTCTAAATATCGAAGAGCGCCCAGCAATGATTTATCCAGATCGGGCTCAATTTGACTTAATGAATTCGGGTCAAGAGCCTCAAACTGAATGCCATACTCCGTTTTACATTTTTCAGCAAATCGTGTTTCAGTATCTTGCTTTTTTGCAGTTCGGAACACTTTGAGCCATCCACCTGTACGAAATAAGCGTCTTACTCCTGCAACCTCGGCTAGAAAATGATGTTCCGTTATGCTGTGTTGAATCAAGTTTGCATAGGAGCGAGCAATCTCTGCATGACGTAATGAATGAGAGTTAACCCAGTATTTCCATAGAAAAGGTGCAAGCTTCAGGATTGCTTTTGGGTGATATCTGACATCAGGAGAGCTGTTTAAAGCATATTTAATTAAAGAGAAAACATCTCTTGGAAATGCATAAGGATATACCCCTTCACGCTGAATTAACCCCGCATTACCATATGAGGTCTCACTTCCTGGGGGCTTCGCATCGACTAATGCCACTGACCGCCCTCTCTTTTGCAAATGAATTGCAACAGATACTCCAATAATTCCGCCTCCAAGGACAACAGCATCAAATTTCATAAAGCATATACTCCGTTTACACAAAGAATTAGGATCAGGCGTTTATTATTGTGCTTATTAGACACGCTTACAACCATAATAAATGGGATGCAGTGACGCATTTCAGTTTTTTGCATGCATTTTTATGAAAGCACTATTCCGAGATAGGTCAAGTATAAAATTCCATTAAAAAACAATAGGTTAATCTTAATCCCGTCCACTGAAATATTGAACCTCAGCCACGCTGAAGCAATGTAGGTTACTAGAATACCTGTAAGTACAATTCTAGATGGTGCCCAAGGTGTCAAAAGTATTCCTAATGCAGGAAGTAAAGTGCCCTGAAAGACCATTGCTCCGGTTATATTGCCAAAACCAAGAGTATCTTGACCTTTTCTTACCCATATCACGCTATTCACTTTTTCGGGTAATTCTGTTGCAATAGGGATGATCAGTAATGATAAGAGCAACACAGGTATACCAATAGAGTTTGCTGCTCCCTGTACTCCATGAATAAATCCCTTTGCACTAAATACCAACAGGATTAGCCCCAAAATTAATTGGACCAAAATTGTTTTGAGATTGGTTTTTAAACCCAGCTTGGTTATTAATAAAGGTTCATTTGTTATTACTGCATGGCCGTTTTCTACCAAAGCTTTAGACGCACTGAACGTAAGCATTAAATAAAGAAAATAAAGAAAAATAAGTATGATACAAAATAAAACACGAATAGAGTGATTTGGCTCTAAGGGAAGAAACATTGCTAATGCAGCAAGTGTGAATGCCATTAAGAAAAAATTCATATCTCGTTTAAAGCCAGTAATTTCTGGTGTTATCCTTCCATTAATCCCCCGCTTTTTAATTACTGAAGAAGCCATAATAAAGGTTGATAAAGTGGATAACATTAATGGAGCCCCTAAAATTGCCCCTACACTAATTTCTTCATTAACTTGTCGATCAGCGGTTCCTGAAATTATTGCCAAGATTGGTACGGTAGTTTCTGGAAGTGCGGTAGATACAGCTGCGAATATTGAACCCGTGACACCGGCTGAAATATCCAACCGTTCACCAAAATGCTCTAAGGCATTGGAAAATAATTGCGCTGAGATTAATATAAGCACCAACATAACGAAGAGCTCAAGCCACATGTACATATTTGTCCCTCATAACTACAGCCTCTAAATGATTATCCATAATATGGTCAAAAGATTTCTCTAAATATAAATTTTCTAGTGGTCTGTATAATTTAAAACGACTAAAATACAGGGTCCTCCAGCGATGATATTGATTTTATGCTGTTTGCAGTTCTGAATGGCTGAATTGCTCTCTGCTCCGGGTTGCATCCAAATGTTTTTAACTCCTTTTTTAATCGCTTCTTCAACGATTTTTTCAGTAATAGCAGGCGGGGTTATAATAGAAATACTTTCAACCTCATTTGGCAATTCACTTACTGAATGTATTACCTGTATTCCCTCAATTGAGTCCTCTTTAGGATTTACAGGATAAGCTTTTTTACCATTCACCAGATAACATCGTAAAACCTTGTTTCCATATTTTTCTCGATTCGATGAGGCGCCAATTACAGCAAAGGCTTTTGACTGGAAAAATGTTTCAATTTGTTGATTTATCATGCTCTTTTCGTTTAAGTACTGTGTTATTTATTTAGTTTAGCAATGAATAGGCGCTGTTTACAGCCCCTATTCATTACTAAAATGATAACTTTTTGGGTGGAAATATAGTTTTTTACAATGTAATGATTCAATTCTTCTCTACGTTCAAAATTTTTATAATCCAATTTTTTAATTTAATGTAGTGCGAACCTTCCCAGTAAATTTTTTTACAGGATTGACACCGCATGAAGGTTTGATAGTATTTTTTTGCTAATTCAGGAATATCTTTAGTAATTTTTGATTTATCTACTTTTTTTAGTAACCCATTACAATTGAGGCATCGAGTAAATGGTTTGCACTGTTTTGTTAATTGGAATTGCATTAAAACCTCTTCCACTTGTTTTTCTGGATTGGTATTGTGCATCCAATGACCATGGGTGATGCTTTTATTTTTCAAAATACCGACATCACGTGTTAATACAATTCGATGTTCTTTTTTACTACGCTGGATTATGTTTTCATCGGTTAAATTGTTTTCATAAACCACATCAAATCCAAGTAAACGTAAATATCGAGCAAGTTTTCCAAGATGAACATCGAGAATAAAGCAAGGCCTTCTTAAAGGTTGCGGGCGAAGTCGGATCAACTCACTCACATCAAAAGCTTCGAAAACAGGATATACAGAAATATAATCCTGATCTTGAACCAGATAGTTAAAGTCAACTGATTTTCCATTAACCAAGATCACTTCAATTTCGGTATGTGGAACTCCAAGTGATTCGATTAAGTCTTTAATTGAAGTTTTTTGAGCTACGCTATGAGCAAAGCATACTTTGCGCTTCTTTGGAGGTATAAAATCATTTAATTCTTCATAAAACCGTAACTGTAAGGAGATCATGTTTTGATTAAATCGCTCGCTTCGTTTTAATTTATGGCATAAAAATTAGGAAAAGGAAAATTAGGGAAAAAATAAATGTAGGTAAACGCCTGGAAGAGGGACAAGCTTGAGGGTACATGCCAATAAAATTGGCATGGTCTAAAGATTATTAGCGATTACTCAATTGTTTCTGCTCATGCCAAATCTTCTAAAAAGAGAGCTAATTTAGAATATATTTTTTGAGTTCTACATAGTAGAGCTCTGAACACTGGAATTATTTTTTATTGAATTCGTCAAAACGGTGTACTGATGGGTCCAATCGGTCTAAAGCTTGGAAAGGAAGCATCCAACCAGGATATTCAGGAGGTAGGGCACTTACCTCATCTAACTCTTTTATTTCATCCGCAGATAACTTTAATGTCACGGCTGCCAAATTATCTTCTAATTGCTCTATACGCTTGGCACCGATAATTACAGAGGTTACAGCGGGTCTTGTAAGCAACCACGCTAATGAAACCCCTGCAACACTGCTATTATGTTTTTGCGCAATGGGTCGGAGCACCTCAAGGATTTTCCAAACACGCTCCTTATCGACGATGGGGAAATCAAAATTAGAACGACGTGAATTTTCGGGTTTTTGATTCTCACGACTAAATTTACCGGAAAGTAATCCTCCTGCAAGCGGACTCCAAACAAGAAGACCGGTTTTTTCGGATTCCAGCAACGGTATAATTTCTCGCTCTAAATCCCGTCCCGCCAATGAATAATAAGCTTGCAAGGTATCAAATCGAGCCAGATTTTTGAATTGAGAAATTCCCAGTGCTTTTGCAATTTTCCACGCTTGCCAATTAGAGCATCCAATATAACGTACTTTTCCCTGTTGTACTAATGCATCAAGTGCTCTTAGTGTTTCTTCAATTGGGGTAATAGGATCATTTCCATGAATTTGATACAAATCAATATAATCTGTATCCAAACGGCGAAGGCTTGCATTAACAGCATCCATAATATGCCCCCGAGAAGCCCCTATATCATTATAACCAGGCCCTACTCTTCCATACACTTTAGTAGCAATCACTACATCTTTTCGTGCGACATTGAGATTTTTTAAAGCTTTTCCCAGAATGTATTCACTTTCCCCTTCAGAATAAACATCCGCAGTATCAAAAAAATTAATTCCTGCTTCTATAGAGGCTTTGATGAGGCTATCAACACCTGCTTGGCCAACCGCACCGATTGCTTCCCAAATGCCTTTTCCACCAAATGTCATTGTTCCTAAACAAATAGTAGAAACAAGTAGCCCTGTATTACCTAAAGTTTTGTATTCCATTGTTGCTGCCTCCAATCAAAATATATGCCTATATGTAACTTAAATTCATCAGTGATGTGCTCCAAATAATGCCAACCCTTGAGTACGAAACCAGTATTTATCCTCTCCAATAACATACTTTTTTAATTCGGGAATAGCTTGAATATCTGAGTAACCTGTTGTTACAAAATAATTTTTTCCCATAAAGTAATGCTCTTTAGTATCTCTTGAAGGGGTAACCAGTATATGTCCCTCAGGAATAATTTTGATTAATTGTTCCATAAAGTGCACTATATCTTTTTCTTTTTCTATCCCGTTCTCAACACCTAAAAGATAAGGAACAAAAGCAGTGTCAAAAGTCTGCTTCTTATTACTCATAATTATGTTATCTACTGTACCCACATGAAACTGGATGTTTTTATCCAATTCAAAATTACTTTGGGTTTTGGATTGAATTGCACGTTGAACCAGCGACACCATGTAATGAATATAGGCACGTCTTAATGAATTAGGATGAATTATCCAGAATAAAAAATGAGCCAACTTTCCGCTAGGTAGAGTCACTAGCGGTGGATACCAGCATGTAAGTGCAGCAAATAATTCGCCAATTGATGGCAATGGATTTCCTTGAGCATCGTATTCACGATAAAGGTAATACTTTTTAAATGCTTTCATCCAGGCAATCGTAACGGGATCTTTATCATAAGCAGTAATTGATTTTGCACCTGCTAACGCAAATAAAAAACTACTGTTTCCATATCCAGGAATAATCAGGACATCTTTTCCTTGAAAATCAGCTCGAATATCATATCGATTTTTTTGGTGCTCAGCCAAAGCGGATGCTAAATAACGCTCAGCTCCCATGGGGTATATTTGAACCTCTTTGTTGTCAGAGAGTCTTGTGACACGTCGGTCTAAAAGCCATTTTTTCTCTTGTTTGCTTAAAATGGTTTCATAAGCTGGCATAAAACTCCTAGGTTAATTCTCGTGATTGTTTTATTCGCAATAACTTTATTACTGTTTCTAGCAAAGCTGGCTTCTTTAAAGAGTTCGTGTTTCGTTTTGCTGCATATTTTTTTCCCAACCTCTGTGTTGGCCGCTCAATAAATACATGCAGCAGCCAAGACAACAATAGGGAGCCAATAAAAACTAAGGCGAGTGCAGTCCAAATTTTAAAATTCATATCGAGCATGACCCGAAGAACAACATATCCTGCGATACTATGCACGATATACAAAGGATAACTAATATCAGCTAAAAAATTAACTAGGGGATTTGCTTTAAAAAAATGAGGAAATGTGTAGGCAAACATAAAAGTTAGTAAAGCAAAAGCATAACTCCAAGCCAATATTAAGTTCTCTGAATAAGGTCCCGTCCACCATGCAATGCAAAACATGACAAATAAAATACCGATTAAAAAATATCCTGTGTCGGATGCGATTTTATGACAGTATAAATAGTGGAACACTACGCCAATAAACATAAAAATAATATATGGCGATGACATCATATAAATTTCTGCTCTGATAAAGGCTGATAAATTTTTTATCGCCCACACGGGAATCATGTGCGACATATAACAGGTAGCAAGAAATAAAACTGCAGGAATTAAAAAAACCTTGAGTGAGTTATTGCGAAACCAAGCAATTGATAAAGCGACAATAAGATAAAATTTCATTTCTACTTCAAGAGTCCATATAATTACGTCTATGTTTCTTGACTCAAGAATATCTCGAACTCCTGGGATATAGTGAATGAATACTTCCTGAAAGGAATAAGCCCAAACGGATAAAAAATATTTTCCGCATAAAAAAAGAGCGAATAAAGTAATACTAAAACCTATTACATAGGTCGGAATAATACGAAAAAGACGATTGACACAAAAACCTACGCTAGTTGTTCTTAGGAGTGAAAAAGGAATAACAAAACCACTGATAATAAAAAATAAACCTACTCCATAAGCTCCCCAATCAAATAGTGGAAAAAGGTTAAGCCATACTACATAAAACGGTGTTGCATGTGTTTCTGGAGATAGGAGTGGTGCATGAATCAGATGCGCTACAGAGTCCCTCTTATACCAAAAAGTACTTAAATAATGAGAGAGTACAACAAATAATGCTGCAAGACCTCGTAAAGTGTTTGTAAATTCGATCTTGGTATTAGCGTCGATGTTACTCATGAGCAAAGACCTGGACGTCTTTTTCTTAGATTATTAACATAAACCATATTTTTATATTCACTCTTAGATCTTGATTCAAATCAATAAAATTATTGTATCTCACCCTGCTTTACTTGACTATTATCCTAGTAGGCGATTGTCATGAGGTTCATAGCGCTCATACCGTTATGAGCTTCTTTATGTTGGTGTGCGGAGCCAAAAGACCTATACTCGTTCAATTTGACTTCTTTGGAGGCAATTTTCGATTCACTTTTATTTTATTGCACTGTATAATATTAATACATTCGTTAGGTGTTTTGGTCAAGTATGTTTGTAAAAAAAGAAATAAAAACAAAGAAACTCCAGGGGTTTTATCTTAAAAAAAGTGAGAAAACTAAATTTGGCGGCAAAGGTGAAGGAGGAGTTTTTAGGGATAAAAGCACTGGAAAAGATTACCTGGTAAAGCGAATTTCTTGTCCTGGCTGGGAGCTTCCCCAAAAGAAAGCTATGAATTGGCGTTCATGGGATGAAATTTTAGCTGCCCGATTTCTAAAAGCTGCAGGTGTCTTAGTACCCAATATGTTTGCTGTAGAAGATGAACAAGGATTAATCTATGTTGCGTCATCTAAGCTTCCTGGTGTTAAAAATTGCCTAAAAGATACATTTCAAACGCTACCACAAGCAAGCAGGGACTTGGTTCTTGCAAGTCATCTTATGCATTGCTGGCTTGGTAACAGAGATCTTGTTAATAACACCGGAGAAAATTTTGTAGTAGACACTGATAATCGAATATTTAATGTTGATCTAGGTGCAGCTTTATTTTCAGGATTCCGAAGTGTGGTTCAAGGTCAGGATGATGTAAATTTTAATGAAAACAGTATTGCGCCATTCTTGTTACACTCAACAAATAAAAGATTTGGAATATTTAAAACTAGAGGTGGTTCTGATACACCAGCTCTAAATATAAAAAGTGTGAAACATTTCTTTTCTGAACTCTTTCAATCTGAACAAAGTGAACGTAAATATCTTTTACAAGGTGCGTTAATGATTGCGCAATTCGGTGATCAAGACATAGAGGACTTAGTCAATAGTACGGGCCATACAGCAGAAGATAAGAATATACGAATAAATGTTTTAAAAGCACGAAAGGTAAAAATTTTGGAATACGTGCAAAATAAATATGGAAAAAATGCGCTACAAGAAGAACAAATTGCCCTTAATTTACAACGAATTTTTCATAAATACGGGATTTTCAATAAATATGAAAAAAAAGGCGGTGGTTCTGATGCCATTGTAAGTTTTACATCTCAATACACGAATGCCTTAAAACCAAATGTCAAAATAAATCTTGATGGAACAATTATAATTCAAGTAGACAAACAGCCCTACCCCCGAATATTCCCTATCCTTCAGCGACTTGCTGGAGAAAATGCTATAGACAATACACCGAATGTTAAGATTACTATGCCTATTGATGAATTCGTTGCGGCACTGCAAATAGATGTCATTGAGAACTCATTACAAATATTTTTCTCCTCATTTGGCTATTTGTCATCGGTAAAAGATGAGTTTCATCGTTATGCATATAAGGGAGATGGATTTGATGGCTTCAGACCCAGAGTAAACGTACGAAACGATACAACAACTGCAATAGCACTTCCACCAGAAGCAGATCCACAACATATAATTCAACACCTTTGCGAGCAGTTTAAGATTGCTCCTTCCAACATGGAAATTGAAGAGAGTGTTTTACTTATAAAGGGAATATCACTGAGTCAATTAGCAAGCTATTTAATGAAGAATACAGGAGTAAGAAAAACTGCGGTAGTTTCAGAAGATCAACAAGGAAAAATTTTAGCTGGGAAGCTTGATCCGGTAAAGAAAGGGTTTTCAGGATTTGCCACTGCAGGAGGAAACTCTACCTATCCTTATAATCCCTCTCGAGCTGCTCGAGAAGAAGGGGCGGAAGAATTCGGTCACTCCATTAAGATCGACGCACCATTAATACCGATTGGTTCTACATTGCCCAATAAAAAGAAAAATATCTTTTTAGTACAGCCAGGAGGTACTGCATTAATAGCAGATTCGCATATTGATTATAAAGAATTTCAAGATCAAAGCATCAAATATTATAATTTTAGTGAATTCCGCGCCTCATATATAAAGGACAAAACTAAGTTTGATCGGACAAGTGTTGATTTATACCTTCGTCATTATCAAAGAGAACTACAAAAATCACTTAATGAACTGGGAATTGATAATGTCCTTGTCCATATTTCCAAAAAACCTCAGAGTTTGGGTAAAATTATTTTAAAACCAAGTATTGAATCCTATAATTTTTCATCAGGCCAGGTGAGGCCAATGAATAATAAATGTAAAAAGCTCATGGAGGAACTTTTAGGTAAAGGGAAATTTCAGTGTGTTGTTAAACAAAGTCAGCAAGGTAATAATAAAAAGGCATTGGTTGTCTCTAGAGAATGTCTTGTACTGCACGACCAAATAAATCCTGCTCAATTTCATCAGCGGCTTACCGCAAAAATACTAGAGGTACAGGCTGGAGTTAAGCCAAAAACTTTTGATAAACATGTTCTTGAAGTAGATCGCCAGACTAATGATCTCGAAACCTTACGCACTACTTTAATTGAGAAAGTAGACAATTATTTAACATGGCGCACAAATAAAGATCTTGATGATGGTCGCGGTTATGAGTTAGGTTTTTTTAGCAAGGTACGTCACTATTCTGCATTTGGCCAAAATCGGGCAGAACAATTAAGAAAAAAATTAATCGAAGGAAAAACACCGGAAGTATTAATTGTACACCTTAAAGAACATTTTGATAATTATTCCACACTCCACAATCACTCGTTAGATACCTATTTACTGGAAGGTATCTTGGAACAGAAGACCTTGCTTCATTTTGGTGATGATTTTAATCTTAGAGATACAAATGATCGAATCAAATTAAGGGATCAAATAAAGAGTTATAAGTTAGATAATACCGCTCATGATCAAATGCTTTATACCTAAGAGGCGTCCGGAAAATTTTTTCCGAAGGCTAGGCTTCCCCCTAAGGAGTCTATTAAAGCAAGCCTGGGTGCTTGCAACCCATCTAATCAATAGAAATTAAATCAGAATGATTTCATTGTTTCTGGTTCTGTCTTTCCTGGTGAGTTAAATAATAAAAACTCTATTGATCATAATCTCAACTATCTGGATATTTGTTGTGTCTTTGCTTAGAAACACCATGTTGTATCCAACGAGTATGAGTCAAAAAATTTATTTAGTGATAATAGTTTACAAGTACACAGAATAAATTCATTATATTAAGTCGATAATTTTAGTATGGATTAGGATCTACAGTGCTAAATTAAGTGTTTCTATCATTCGTGTCGCTTACATGTGCTAGAGACGGACGTTGAAACTCAATTTAACCATTTTATTTAAGGAAAAATATATGGCTAAAATTCTTTGTGTTCTCTATGCTGATCCAATTAATGGGTATCCAAAGTATTATGCACGAGATACGCTTCCCAAAATAGAACACTACCCTGATGGGCAAAATGCACCGACACCGAGACATCTTGATTTTAAGCCAGGTACTTTACTTGGATCAGTATCTGGTGAGTTGGGTTTACGCCAGTTTCTTGAGGCACAGGGACATCAATTTGTGGTGACTTCAGATAAGGAAGGTCCAAATTCAGTTTTTGAAAAGGAATTACCGGATGCTGATGTTGTTATCTCTCAACCTTTTTGGCCGGCATATTTAAACTCTGAACGAATTGCTAAAGCAAAAAAATTGAAATTGGTCATTACCGCAGGTATTGGTTCTGATCATGTGGACTTGCAAGCAGCAAAACAAAATAACATTACAGTAGCTGAAGTAACCTATTCAAACAGTATCAGCGTCGCCGAGCATGTGGTCATGATGATCCTCTCTTTGGTTCGTAATTATCTGCCCTCTAATCAATGGGTTATTCAAAAAGGATGGAATATTGCTGACTGCGTTGTACGCTCCTACGATCTTGAGGGAATGACAGTAGGTTCTATTGCGTGCGGACGAATTGGCTTGGCAGTCATGAAACGTTTAAAACCTTTTGATGTGAAGTTGCATTATACCGATCGTCATCGATTACCAGAAAAAACCGAAAAAGAATTAGGTCTTGTTTTTCATAATCATGTTGAATCGTTGGTGCAAGCATGCGATGTAGTAACCATTAATTGTCCTTTAACACCAGAAACTGAAAATTTATTTGACGAACACTTGATTAATAAAATGAAGCGCGGATCTTATTTAATCAACACTGCTCGAGGGAAAATATGTGATCGCGAAGCAGTGGTGAAAGCATGTGAAAATGGTCAACTTGCTGGCTATGCAGGTGATGTATGGTTTCCACAGCCCGCACCTAAAGACCATCCGTGGCGAACAATGCCTCACCATGGCATGACGCCACATGTTTCTGGAAGTTCTTTATCAGCACAAGCGCGTTATGCTGCAGGGACGCGTGAAATTTTGGAATGTTGGTTAGAAGGACGCCCTATTCGTGATGTTTATCTTATCGTTGATAAGGGCAGGTTTGCTGGAACGGGGGCTCATTCATATTCTGTAGATAATGCGAGTTTAGACGTTGTATAGGCGTAGAGACTTATAATTTATTGAAATAATGAGCATCGTTCACTTATTAAGTGCTTGATAAAGTGAACGATATTTTTGATTCGTCTGCAACAATGAACAATACTTCTTTTAAAGCGTTCTACAGGATGTAGACCCCCATTTAATGTCATTAGAATTAAGTAGGGGGCCAACTTTGATCATCCTCTTGCTGCTCTTCTAATCTAAACTCGCAATTATATCCGAATGCATGTTGTATGAACGTAATAAGCTTCATAAGAATATTTTGTTGGTTGGCCTCAAGAAGCTCAAAAGCTCTAGTTGCAGAAGGATTATCTGATAATTGTGTCAGCTCAAAAGAGGTGATTGCCACCATCTCCCGAGATATATTTATTTTAACACAGGCTTTAACGGCATTCTCTCTAGGTCCTGTTGGATCCTCTGTAACAAACGCTTCCCATGTACCATTAAATATAAGATTAATACTATTATTATCATCAACTTCTAATTCTATTTTAAAATAAGGGAAATCTCGGAGCATCCACATATAACACTGATTATCCAATAATAGAGTGTCAATTATCCTGCCCGCGGCATATTGAACACCCTCTCTAGTTTGTAGTGTCATATTTAAGATTTTATTTTGAAATGCTAAATCATCTATGCCCCTATTCTTTAAACAACTACGAAAACCATCTACAGTTATTTGACCACCTTCATTTACTAATTCTACTAACTCAGGAAATGCGGCATAACTCATACCTCGGCAAATCTCTACATCATCAGCAGCAGTAAATTGAGAAAGTGAATTCTTTTTCTTAGATTGGCTAATGATCGCGTTTACTTGGCTAATTTGATTAAAGAAACCCAGCCCATTCGTAGCGTATTTAAGGTTCACTTTAGTCATATATTTTCTCAATTAAAATGATACATTTTAAATATAACATTCTTTTATTATGGGAATATTAAGATACTTTCCTTTAGGAATTATCTCATTTGTTTTAAAAATATTCTTTCACAAAAACCATTTAGAGCATCTATACTAAATTATGATTTACCACTAACTATGGAAGGGAAATATCATGTATAAAAAAATGGTACAGACTGCTGCATTTGCAATTACTTTAGCACTCAGTCCAGTAGTTTTAGCTCATTCCGGTGAATGTAGAGAAGGCCTGAAAAGCATGGTCGAGTCGCTCAAACTTGATGAAAGCCAAAAATCTAAAATAGAGCCCATCTTAGAACAACTTAAAACAACAATGAAAAATAGTGCAGAGCAAATGAAAGATTTAAGTAAACAAATCAATCAACAAGCTGAGTCCGCATCTATGGATCAAGCAACAGTTGATGGTTTAGTTGATCAAAAAACAAAACTGATTGGTGATATGATTAAAGCGAAGATAACCGCAAAAAATCAAATATATGCAGTCCTTAAGCCAGAACAAAAAACAGAACTACAAAATAAAATGAAAAAAATGCAAGAAAAAATGGCAGAAAAATTTAAAAAGTGTCATGACGAATAGGTTGTTTTTGTATGATTTTAATCCAGGAACACGGTTCGTTGTTCCTGGATTTTTAATACAAGTAGGTACTTAATGTTATTAAAAGAATATCTTCAGTGTGACGCGATTGAACTGGCAAAAAGAATCAAAAAAGGTGAAATAAGCCCTGATGATGCCATGAATTGTGCTCTTTCACGAATACAAGAAGTCAACCCTGCCCTCAATGCAATTGTTACTGATTGCTCTGATTTCGCAAAAAAATGTCTCGCAAAACTTAGCGGTAAAGAGCCCTATTATGGTGTTCCATTATTAATTAAGGATTTAGGACACTCCATTACAGGAATTCGCAGTACGGAAGGATCACGCTTTTTTGCTACGAATGTTGCTCCATTTACCAGCGATTTTGTGAGTAAAATGCTTGCATTAGGTTTTATACCTATTGCGAAAACAAATACTCCTGAACTGGGTCTTTCGTATGTTACTGAATCTGTTTTATTGGGTCCCTGCCGTAATCCTTATGATCCCAATAGAACATCTGGTGGCTCTTCAGGTGGTTCAGCAGCCGCGGTTGCAGTGGGTATTACCCCTGTTGCCACAGCAAGCGATGGAGGTGGTTCTATTAGAATTCCTGCTGCATGTTGCGGTTTATTGGGATTTAAACCGACCGTGGGTCTAACACCAACAGGCCCTTTGACTAATGAATTATGGTCTGGTTTAGCAGTAAATTTTGTCTTAACACGCTCTCTTAGAGATTCAGAAGCATTATTCAATCAATTAGCAGATCAATTCCGTGTGCGTCCTCTTCCAGTTGATAAAAAGTCATTAAATATTCTTTGTTTAGAGGGGATTTTTGCATCAGTTCCTGTTGCAATACCCTGCCTTGAGGCAGTAAGCAAAGTTGAAGAACTATTAAAAAAAACAGGCCATACAATTCAGAAGAAATATTTAGCGCTGGATCTTAATGCAATTGGTGATTGTGTGATTACTCTTATTGCAGCAAATACCTATGTGGTGATTAAGCTTCAAGAAACTCAATTAGGAAGAAAAGCAACACGTGAAGAACTCGAACCAGTTACCTGGGAATTTTATCAACGTGGGCAAGCCCTTACTTCTTATGAATATCTCATTGCAAAAAACAGTTTATACCAACTTACTCAACCATTACATCATTTGCTCAATCAAAATGATGTAATATTAACCCCTGCTTTAGCTCAACTTCCTTTATTTATAAATGAATTAAGAACTGATGATGAATTCGAGAGCTATTTGCAGAAAAATGTAGAGTTTTCTCCATTTACTTCAATATTTAATCAAGCGGGTCTACCAGCAATGACTCTCCCTGTTATGATGCATAATCAACTGCCAGTATCAATACAATTGGGGGCTGCTCAAGGAAATGACTTACTGTTATACTCCCTAGCAAAAGAACTGCAATCTATGTTACCTAATTTTAATCCAAGCAGCTTACCATAAAATAATGAGTCAGCCATGCAAAAATCGAAATACCACTATAGAGTTTTATGATACTCTACCGCATGATGTTGGAAGAAATAATGAGAGAAGATCTTGTGGCCTATGAGACTCGTCATGAAGTCATTTTTGATAATTTAAAGCCTCCACGGATATGGAGGCTTTTCAAAAGTTTAATTGTTATTTGCGGAATTCACTTGGCATGGGATTTTTACTTATATTTTGAATGCCAAGGTCTTTAATACTACTACTTTTTTCAGCCATCCCCCCTACTTTAGGCATACCACTATCAGCAGTCACACTGGGTTTTGGTGCATTCTGATTTGTAGGTGCTTTAGTATGCATCATCGTTGGTTTTGCTGGAGCATTTTTTAAGGGTGTAGATGTTTTACTTGGTGCGGCTACTTTAGTACTTTTTTTGATGCTTGCCTTTTTCGTAAGAGATGAGGCTTTTTTAGGAGTAGAAGAAGCTTTTTTAACAGAAGATACGGCTTTTTTAGCAGTAGAAGAAGCTTTTTTAACAGAAGATACGGCTTTTTTAGCAGTAGAAGAAGCTTTTTTAGCAGAAGACACTGCTTTTTTAGGAGTAGAAGAAGCTTTTTTAGCGGAAGATGCAGCTTTCTTAAGAGTAACAGACGCTTTTTTTGCAGAGGAAGTAGCTTTCTTTGCAGCGGTCTTCGCTGTAGCGGTTGTCTTTTTTATACTTTTCTTCATAACAGATGAAGCTTCACTTACTGCTTTTTTAGTGTGTTGCTCCATATTTCGAGAAACATTGAGCCAATGATGCTCAAGAATACTGAACGTTTCTCTCATATAGTTTAGTGTCATATTACTATTTTGGATAAATAGTTCCATATTTCTTTCAAAGAAATCTTCTGGTTTCTTTAAGCTTAATAAATCCATTGGTTTCATTAAGGATAAGTTTTGCATCATTTTAGCATTGAGTTCCATTAATTTTTGCATTGGAGCTTCAAAACTGTTAAACATTTTTTGCTCAAAAAATTCGTTTTTCATTTAGCATCTCCTTATGTTGCATTGCACAATCAAAGATTAGTTATAATCAGTTGATTTGTCAAATAAAAATGATCCCTAGTGTATTTTCTTATGGCACATAACAATAATATATTGATGCCTATGATTCATAAACAATACCGTATAGATTATTTGCGGTAAATATATTTTTTATAAAAAGCAATAGCATAAATCCTGTTTTTTCAGGTAGGATGAATAGGATTTTTAGTGTAATTTTTTCAAGGAGAGTATCGTGGGCAAACTTACTGTTGATGGAATGACCGCAGTTGAAAGAGCAAAAAAAGACCGAGCTAATGCTTTAAAAGCATTAACTTCCAAAGCATTTAATTTAAATGATGAGGAACAGCAAGCTGCACTTAAAAAATATATTAATGATTTTGAGTACAATGCCAATCTAATGTATCTTTTCCAAGGCATGAGTACTGGTTTAACAGCTTGGGGTGGCACCTGGCTTGCAGGGTTTCTTTTGCCAATTCCTGAATTTGCTAATTACTTTCTAAGTATGTTTCTTTATTGTGGTGCTGCTGGCTATATTCTTCAAAATTTCAGTCTTGCAGATTTCCATAACCAGCTTGATGAAATGAAGGCTATTTACAACTGGAGCTTGAAAAAAAATCAGCCAGAATATGATGGAACAACGGATAATACAACAATACTCTCCAATCCAAATATTCAACGTATGATTAAATTAATGGCTCCCTTATGTCCGACTGAATTTATGTTAGTATGGAAAAAAATAACTGGAGGAGAGGAAACTAAAAGCTCTATCTGGAGTGGATTCTCCTATGCTTACTCCCTCTTCTCATCTCCTAAATCAGATGTTGATCTCAATCGTCTTCAAGATTTAAAGGCAAGTGTGGAGCGACGAGAGCTTGATGTAGGTGTGTATAAAGGTGTTGAAGGAGCAATCCGCTATTTTGCTACGGACGTTCATTTCAGAGAGCTATTAATGGCAAAAGTAAGGCAGCCCGTAGAGCAAATACGAGAGATGTTGCCATCTGTACTCACTTTAGGTCACTCCAAGTCTGAGTAAGTTGCTAATTATTCTATTTTCTCCTTAGCTTAGCGGCTATTAAGTATAGTAGCCTGGGTGCAGCGCAGCAGAACCCGGGTTTCGCTGCGCTGAACCCAGGCTACAATGCTTATCATTCACTGTAAATCTGCCAATATTTGGATTGATGACCTATATAGGGGTTATCATACTCTAGAATTATTCATTGGTTGATACACTTTATTGAAATAAGGAAGCTTGGATTCCACAGGAAAAAATTTCTGCAGACACACTAAGGATTTAAAATTTGATATGCCATAAGGAGCATATTTTTCCTTTTGTTTTTTCCACGTCATATTCTCACCAGAATAATCAATTTCATACCACTCACGCCCTATGAGATGTGAGGTATTATTATCAAAAGCGGGAAGATTTTTAAATTTATAAAAATCAACCAGTTTGATCAAGTATTTTGCCATTTTTTCCGCTTCGCTCTTATTTAATCCTCTCTTATAGGTAGCCATTAATAATTCAGTTGAAGTTTTTGGCATAATAAATTGTAATTGAGACAAATAAAAAAAGTTAAATTGCGTGGTTTGTATATAATTTTCCAGAGAGTGTGCTGCTGTTTCTTGTAATTTCATTTTACGAGCTGTATGCTCAACTCTGGACTGTAAAATTGGACATAATTTTTGCCATTCTCTTGGTAAATGACATTCTCTGGCCATGACTGGTTCTACCAATAAACAAACTATAGCTATGATAAGTGTTGCATGTAATTTCATTTTAATCCTTATTAATTGCTATATAGAGCACGATAAAATTTTTGCTGTAAAACTGCTTCTTAAATAAAATCCTCGAGGTAATGTTTTGATTTTATTGCCATGAATATCATAGCCATAACATAATGATTTTCCATTCGCAGCCTTAGGTCTCACCTGTAAATACTCACCTGATTGCGCATCAAGTGTTTCAAGGTGTCCACTACTGATTTGAAATGATAAATAATTCCAATCTTCTTCTAATATATCTCCTTGCACTTCATCTGGTGACCATAAAAAGCCTTCTCCAACCCTTCTTTGGGGATATGGGATTTCGGTATCCCCTTCTACGGGAATCCATAAAATACGTTTTAACTTGGCATAACACTGTGATGTTTTCCATTGCTGCTGATGAATTGTAAGCAAAGGAATAGAAGTAATAAATGTTGATTCGGCGGGTTTACCCAATTTATTTAGAGGAAGTGTTTTTAGCTCTACACCTAAATCCTGGAAATCAGGCAATGACTTATTCTGGGCATCAGTTCCCAAGGCTAATTCAATTGCTTGACCAACCCATCCTTTTCGTTGGTTAGGATGAACCGGAATGAACAACCCTAGGCTCAAACCTAATTGTGCAAAACTAAGGCCTGCAATACGGGTACAGCGCTCGAGCAATTCAGCTTCAGTTTTCGGTGGAAGTCTGTTTTTTAACAGTGGAATCACCTTGTCCCTCTTTAATTTCAATTGCAAGTGGCTCAATAGGAGGTTTAATATTCGCTGCTTTAAACTGAGCCATAATAGCAAACAATACCTTGGACCGTACTTCAAAACGAGTATGTACTTGAACGTTAATGAAATATCGAGCCTCAAACTCAAGTAACGCTTCATCAATCTTCTTAAGGAAAACTTGTGCGGGAGGATCGGCAACGATTTCTGGGGTAGTAGCCAGGATATCCTGTATGAGTTGCTGGACCATAACTGCATCATCAGAGCGGCTAACCTTTATAGGAACAACTGTCCTAACAATACCGTCTTGATGTGTCCAATTAGTAAATGGTTTATTAAAAGTTTCCGCATTGGGAATCAACACCTCCATATTATCCCAGGAAGAAACTCTCATAGAACGAATGCCGATATGGGCGACTCGTCCTTCATGCTCACCAATAGTCACTAAATCACCTTCACGTACGGGTCTTTCAACAAGCAACATCAGCCCCCCGACAACATTGCTGGCAAAATCACGCAAACCAAATCCCATACCGACCGCAAGTCCACCAATAATCATTGACATCCCGCTAAAATCAAATCCGAGAACATGGAGAGAAACAAAACCACCTAAAAGAACAATCGAATATTGACTAAAAACTGAAAGACTATTACGAATCCCTACATCTTTAGCATTTTTAAATACCCAACGATAACAAAATTCACGCGTCCATTTGGAAGCCCAAACAAAAACTGCAAGCAGAATAAAAAACTCGATAGTGCTAGTAACAGTAATATGGATCCCTGGGATATTTACAACAGTATATTGCGCGAATTTACCCAAGCTGACCATCACTAATGAATCGGAATACCAACCAAACAATTGGAAAAGAACATGAATGCTTGCCAGAAGTAACAGGATTCTTAATATCTTATCTAATGGCTTTAAAAAAACTTCTATCCATAACCATCCATTTCGTAATGAGGAAATCATCAACTCAGAAAATAATTCCAAGGCATCGAACAGTAAACCTCGAGCAAAAATATATCCTACAAGTACAAGCAGTACATAAGCCTGATATTGGCTCATACTCCATGCTAGATTAATAAATCCTAATAATCCAATTACCGCCGTTGTAAACAATGTTGTAGGAACTAAAATAACCAACAAATAAATAGCATTTTTGACGTATCCTTTTTGACTCTTTAGCATGGGACGCAGAAGATAAGGAATAACATCTTTACTTTTCCATGCCACCAAAGAGACGGTTAAAATAAAGAGCATAAATAAGCGATTAAATATATCTTGAAGCAGCATCGATAAAGGCAGCAAATGACCAATAGTCATTAAAGCTGTAGTCCAGCCACCAAATAGTAATAGCCATTTTAAACGGTAATAAAGTTTGACATCTTTACCTGACGAATCAGTGATACGTTCTAGTAAACCCAAACGGGCGATTAAGATTAACGTTCTAAAAGTAAACCATACTGCAATTAGTTTAAAGAATAGTTGATAATTGGAAAAAGAAATATGAGTTATGTAAAGCAGTGCCCATAACATCGTCGCAATACAAAAATAAGGTAAGTTTCTTTGTATTAAAACAAGCGCTCCATCATATAGGTATCCTGTTAAACGCGATCGCTCTTTGTCCCGTCGCAGTATCTTTAATATGCGACCTATCATAAAGAAAAAAATCGCAATAAAAGCAAAACCACCCCATAACATGACCATGGATAAAGGACTTAGCCATAAATAGCTGTCATAAACCTTTAAACTTAATGTCTTGATGTATTTATAGAATAAACCTGGAATGGCCGCTATTTTCTTCAGAATAATCGGCCAACTACTAAAACTGTAATCAGCAAGGGTTTGTCGAGAGGACATCAACTTTTTGAGCTGGGCTTGATAGTCAGAAAGACTTTTGGCTAGAAGCTGTTTTTGTATGCTCGCCTCTTTAAGTTGTTGTGCCAATGTTTTTTGTAAAGAACTTATTTCTCTCTTTAAACTGGGTGCTACAACAAGTTTGGTTTCATTGGTTAAAAAATTTCCAATTTGTCGGATGTTTTTTTCAACCTTGGCGTATTGATTTAATGCATCTTTATAAATATCTGTAATGAGCTGTAAATTCTTTGTATCTGGATTTTTAAGATAAATAATATCTGCTTTGACCACAGTTTTTTGTATATTTAAAGCATGTAAATGATTTTGAATTGCCGCAATATTTTGATTACTAATCAACCGCATCGCTTCATAATCTGCTGCTGTAAACGGTGTTGATGGTTTGGACTTTTTAATCGGTTGTGTTGTACTATTGCTTTCATAAAGTCTATTTAAGCGTTTATTGAGCTGCTCTTTTAATGATTTAATCTGTATGAGTTTTTGTTCCAGTACAAAATTTGCATGCCACAACTCCAAATGCTTTATTTCATCGTTGATAGTGGTTTGAAATTCCTTGGCAAGCTTTAGATTTTCAACTACGAGCTCAGTCGTTTGTTTGTTAATAATCAGCAATTTCTCCACTTTTTCTACTCGCTCAGGAATGGTTGTATTTTCCTTGACGATAGGCATCTGTTGAAGCAGCTTCAAACGTTGATTTAAACTGTTTTGCTCTTTATATTGATGATCGAGAAAGCTTTCCAAACTTGCAATTTTGACGCTCGTCATTGAACGTATCGCTGATACTTGCTTCATTTTGGTACTAAACTCTTTCTCGCTTTTAAGCCGTATTGGCTGGTTTGCATCCTGAATGGCTGCCGTTAAATGTGCTTTTTCTTGAGTTAAGTATTCAGTAAAGCTAGCCTGCTTTTTTACAGGTGGAGGAGCAGAAGCAGCTGTAGCTAAGGAAGAAAAAAGTAAAAAGAATAAAAGTGCCCCATATTTTTGATTTACAGCGAATACGCATATTTTCTCTAAGAAGGCACCACTTCTGCGAATACAGAGGTCCTTTTCCGAATTGGTTCTAGTACCAACTGGAGAGTAACCCCCTGACTTCGCAGGGGTAATCGATTTTTTTACTAGGCTAGCAAAATTTCCACCAAGTTTTAATATACTATTTAGTCTGAGTAGTTGGAGCAAGTCTTATTCCCAATTCAGTTAATTGTGCGTTGCCCGTAGGCGATGGCGCACTCGTTAAAAGGCACGATGCTGTTTGAGTTTTAGGAAAAGCAATCACATCTCTAATTGACGTTGAATCCGTAAGTAGCATAGCTAAACGATCAATACCCAAGGCAATACCACCATGTGGCGGTGCTCCATATTGTAAGGCATCCAACAAAAAGCCAAACTTTTCTTGAGCCTCTTGCTCATTGATTCCAAGTAACTCAAAAACTGCTTTCTGTAAATCAGATTGGTGAATACGTATGGATCCTCCACCAATTTCATAACCATTAATTACTATATCATAAGCTTTCGCTAAGGTGTGTGTTGGATTAGCACGTAAGTTCTCTGGTGATAGATCCTTGGGCGAAGTAAATGGATGATGCATGGGATTTAATTTGTTGTTCTCATAATCTCTTTCAAACATCGGCCAATCCACAATCCATAATAATTCCCAGCCTTCTTTGAGTAGTTTTCTATCATGTCCCAACTTTATTCTTAAGGCGCCCATAGATTCGTTAACGATATGATTTTTATCGGAGCCAAAGAAAATCACATCTCCTGTTTGAGCCTTTGTGCGTTGTAGAATTGCTTGTACTGCTTCTGTAGAGAGAAACTTCAAAATAGGTGATTGTAAACCCTCTATCCCCTCATCAAGATTATTTACTTTAATGTAAGCAAGTCCTTTAGCACCATAAATACCTACAAAACGGCCGTAATCATCTAAATCTTTTCTGCTGAGATCACATCCGCCAGGCAGTCGCAAGGCGATTACTCTGGATTCTGAATCATTGGCGGCAGTAGAAAATACTTTAAAATCACATTCTTTGACTAGATCTGCTACATCAATCAGCTCTAAAGGATTACGTAAATCCGGTTTATCACTCCCAAATCGTCGCATTGCTTCAGCATAAGGCATTCTATGTAGCTTTTCAGGTAAATCTACATTAAGAATTTGCTTAAAGACTATTTTTAACAGGCCTTCAATAAGATTTAAAATGTTTTCCTCATCAATAAAAGCCATTTCAATATCAAGTTGCGTAAATTCAGGCTGCCTATCAGCACGTAAATCTTCATCACGAAAACACCGAACAATCTGATAATACTTGTCAAAACCCGAAATCATTAATAATTGTTTAAATAGCTGTGGCGATTGCGGTAAAGCATAAAATGCTCCAGGATGAACTCTAGAAGGTACTAAGTAATCACGAGCTCCCTCTGGGGTTGCTTTTGTAAGCATTGGTGTTTCAATATCAAGAAAGTTATGCTGATTGAGATAACTTCGAATACAACTATTCAACTGATGCCGTACAACTAATTTATGTTTCATTGAAGGACGCCGTAAATCGATATAACGATACTTATAACGTAGGTCTTCATTTACGACTTGGAAATCGTCAGGCAAGAATGGGGGCGTAGGTGATTGATTAAGAATCTCCAATTTGGAACCGACCACTTCAACTTTACCCGTTGCCATGGCTTCATTAATCATTCCATCAGGTCTTTTGCGTACAACTCCAGTAATTCGCACCACAAACTCAGAACGCAATTTTTCTGCATCTGAAAAAGATATTTTATTTTCAGGTTCATATACTACTTGTAATAGGCCAGAACTATCACGAATATCAAGAAATATTACACCACCATGATCGCGACGATGATGTACCCACCCACATACAGTAACCTCTTTTCCTAAACTTGACTCGTCTACGCCCAAACAGTAGTGTGTACGCATATAAAAACCGCCTATTTAAATTTTACAGATTGTTTGCTAATGCTGCCTCTGATGGTGGCGGCATTACTCCTAAAGAAATTATAAATTTTAGTGCCTCATCAATACTCATATCTAACTCAATAACATCACTTCTGGGGAGCATCATAAGAAAACCAGATGTGGGGTTAGGAGTAGTAGGTATAAATACCGATATCATTTCCTCTTTTGTTTTATTATTTATTGCAGTATTTGTTGTACCTGTTTGAAAAGCGATAGTCCATAACCCTTTACGAGGATATTCGATTAAAACCACCTTACGAAAGGCCTCACTGTTTGTAGATAATACCGCATTAATGACTTGCTTTACTGTTTTATAAATTGAGCGAACCAGAGGAATTCTGCTAAGAACAGATTCCCCCCACCCTACTAAGCGTTGCCCCAAATAATTTGTAGCAATTACACCGGTAATGAGCAAAATGATGAGTGATAAGATAACTCCTATACCTGGAATATAATGCCCAATGAGTTGTTCAGGTTGATACGCTTTGGGGATTAAAGCCACGGTATTGTCGAGTAAGTCAATAATAAAGCGTAGCACGCCTATGGTTATAAGTATGGGTAACCATACTACCAATCCAGCGAGTAAGTAGCTTCTTAACGACATTGTTTTCACTTTTTATCACCATCTTGAGTAGTTTTTGATGAAGAAGTATCTTTTGTTTTATCTGTTGAAGCCGAGTCGTCATTTTTTGCTGCTTCCTGGGGTTTACCGTTTTTATTTTTAAAATCAGTAGCATACCAACCGCTGCCTTTAAGTTGAAAACCAGCCGCAGAAATAAGCTTAACCACAGTATTTTGATAACATACTGGACACTGCTTTACAGGCTCATCACTGATTTTTTGCATTAAATCAAAATGATGATTGCAACTTGTACATTGGTATTCATAAATTGGCATCGAAAACGACTCCATTAACTTCAGATGGTTTAATCTAACCTGTTATTATAGCTAACTCAGGAAAAATGAACAATACGCGTGCCTAGACAAGACTTCTGAGAACAGCTTATTAAGATCTGTTTACATTTCTACTGTCTTGGTCAAAATGAACTAATTTTCATAAAGTCACTTGCTCCGTATAATGTAGCCTGGGTGCAGCGCAGCGGAACCCGGACTTCGCTGCGCTGCACCCAGGCTACAATGCATCCAAATTCCCCGTGACCTATTATGAAAATTAGGCTAAATTTTTATAAATATCTTTCGTCGGTATAAAAATGCAGCCACTAAAAAATTTAAGAAAAGGAAAAGTAATGAATAGAATAGTCCTGTGTTTTGTGGACTAAAACCTCCAAATAAATATTCTGCAATTGCAACACGCAAGACATCTTGTGACCCATTAGGCAAGGGAACAACAAACAGGGATTGAATTTTCAGCAAAATAACATGAAAAATAAAAATAAATAATGCATTCATGCCAAAAATCTTAAAGGGTAATGACCATTTTGTATAACCTAATACGTCAATAACAAAAAAACACAAGCCAAAAACAATAAGTGAAAAACCACCACTCCATAAGACAAAGGTGCTTGTCCATAAATTTTTATTAATCGGAAAACTATAACTCCATATCCATGCAAATAAGAGAGATAATATCCCTATTGAAATCATAATGATGCTTTTCTTTTGTTTATTGATTGATGTCAGCAAAAAATGTCCGATTAAAAGTCCAAATAGAGTGGTGGCAATCGCAGGGATAGTACTTAACAGACCTTCAGGATCAAATGTTTTCGATAATAAATGTGTAGGAGTAAGCAGCATCTGATCCACATAACCAGGCCAATTTCTTATCATGCTTAATTGATCAACGCCAGGGGCAGGGATTGGAATCTGGGTCAGAAAATACCAATAGCCTATAAGTATACCCAAAAAAATTAAAATTTGTGTTTTAACTGAGGTATGAAGATAAAGCAAAGCACAAACGAAATAACACACAGCAATACGTTGTAGAATGCCATAAATCCGTACAGTTGATAAATCAAAATGAGTTGGGAACATATTGAGAAACATTCCAAAGAAAAGTAAAAGAAAAGTACGCCTAAAAATACTTCGATATAATAAGGCCTTACTCTCTTCGTTTACATGCCTTTTCAAGCTAATGACTGTCGTGATTCCTACTATGAATAAAAATGACGGGAACACTAAATCAGCCAAAGTACAACCATTCCATTCAGCATGCGTCAATATAGGGTAGGAAGTTCGAGTCCCAAGACTATTGACCAAAACCATTAATGCCATGGTCAATCCACGAAAAACATCTAAAGATAATATACGGCGGGTTTCAGCTGAATTACTGCTCATAGAATCTTCTTTAAAAAACGAAGATCATATCAGGATACTAAGTCGTCTTCAAACCACGCACTGGAACATCCATATGATACACATAGTGTTTGATGATTTGTTCTGCTTGCTCACAGGTTAATGGTTTACTGATTGCTCCTTCCATAAAGTAATGTTGACAATCGTATTTTACAACATCCGCCTCAAAACCAGTTAAGGCAATAATCGGAACATGGTGTTGCGTATTTTTTTCTTTTTGACGCAACTGCTTTGCAACGACATAACCTGAAGAGTCTTCCAATCCAATATCCATCAATACCAAATCATATTTTCCTGGATGAAATAATTTTAGTGCACTATCAGCGGTATCTGCTATATCGACTTGGCAATGTAATGCAGTCAATAGCGCTTTCTCAACATTTTGTGCAATAATGTTGTCCTCTACCATGAGCACTGTAGGTAAATAACCCTCTTTTTTTAATGAATTCTCAATTTTTTGATTGTTTTCTTCTAAAACTTCAGCATGGAACTCAAGTTCCTTATTTAAAGTGATATCATTTAAAATAACGATCAAACCAATTATTTCATTGTTTCGATTATGCATAGGTATGCGCGATGAGAGGAAGTATGAGGTCTTACCAGAGCTGTCCTCGATTGGTTTTTCTGTTACATTATGTTGAGGAACGCCCGAAAAAATTACTTTCATATCATCTAATTTCAACTCTTCGATTCGTTCCTTATTCCAATGAACAAAATGTTCCATTTGCTGATAAGGAGTGCCTTTTAAATCGTTGAGTGTATTTACCCCTAATAATTTGATGAAATTGTTATTACATCCCTTTAGATTACATTCAGCATCCACCCAATAAACAATATTGGGCATTGAATTGATAATTTCCATGTAATATTGATGTATGGAATCAATATCTTCTTGAGTCCTATTTTTAGTATGGGAAGGCATGCAAATACTCCAAGAATTATTTATTTTGCATGTAAATTATAGTACAGATTAATTATTTTGATTTTTATACTGTGCACTCATCAGTACCTATATCAAATAGATCTTTAAATTGGTTTTATTTCGTGTATATATAGGATCTAAGCAGTGTATTCTAATAAAAACCCCATCCGTTTCAAAATTGCTCAATTCGAAATGGATGGGGTAGTTTATTTCCTTGTCATATTTTCAAATCCATTGTCTCTTTTGGTTCTGTTGGCTTAGGATCTTTTACTTCCCCAGGTAACTTCTTAACAAAAGTTTGAAGCGCTGACTCGCCAAAAAATGTAGATCTTTTTTGGAAACCAAGAGTGGTAAATGCTGGCATCATGGATTCTTTTTTATTGGTGGGGTCACCGAATATCTTGTTCCTAACTCCAGTTACAGTCACATTATCATCAATGAGCGCAGGCAAAAATTCAGGCTTTTGCTTAGGATTCCACCCCAAATTATTCATAAATCTTTCAAGTAATGCGATTTTTGCTTCTCTCTGATGGGGTGTATGAGTCGAAAATACCCCCTTGTCTTCCTTAAGTTTCTGAATCTCTTTTACTATTTTTGCAATAGCATTTATTTTTCGCTCAGTACATTCACCTAAAAGTTGGTTTGTTTTTATAATCCGAAGTTCATCTGAATCAACACCAATGAAATCCTTCGCCGCTGAAAGAATACCCACAGTCTTCTTAGGAATAATCTGACGGTTCGTATTAAACCACTCTGGGTTCTCAGCACTAAAGGCTCTCAGCTCTTGGGTAAGATACGAAGCCACTGCTTTTTCATCTTTAGGATTAGGTCCTTTTTTCTTTTGAGGCACCTCTACTACTTGCGATTGCACTGGATTTTCAACCTCTGCAACTATTTGTGGCTGTATTGGATTTTCAACCTCTTCTACCACTTCCAATTGAGGCACTTTTTTCTTGCCTATTTGTGCAATTTCGCGCAGCAGTTCTTGAATCTTATCAAGCAAGGTCTTGCGTGCACGTGGCTCCTGTTCTTCGCTTAATTTTTTACCCAGTTGAGCTACGTAGTCCGTCATTGCCCTCTTCTTCAATGATTGGAAAAACTTATTGCTTTTAGTATCTTCAGATATTTCAGCTTTAGAGCTAAATCTGTTGGATTTTAATATATCGGAGATAGCTCGATTACGAGGTTCTGTTTCATTTTCCCTGATAAATGGTATTGTTGAGTTTTCAAAATTTTTCAATTCAAGGCATAACTGACCAATATTTTTAGTTAACTCTACTTTTTTTCTCAAGGTGTTAAATGCAATTATTCTTTCCTGAGTAATCTCATCATTAGCAAACAAGCTAAACTCATCGAGCCTTTTTATTTCTTTGTCAATCAGCCTAAGACATGCATTCTTTTTTGGCTGCCAAGCTGCAAGTTCTTGTTGTCGGGCTTCTTGTTTTCTCTGTTTTTCTTGTTCTTCTGCTAACTGCTCTTCTGCTAACTGCTCTTCTGCTAACTTTCTTTGTTCTTCTACTAACTTTCTTTGTTCTTCTTCTGCTTTGTCTTGAGTTTGTTCGCTATAACTCATTTGTAAGCTACCAGAATCTGTATGCAGTAGAGATGCAGTAAACTCCCATCCGGCTCCATATTCTACTGTGCTGGGATAATCTTCAATTTCAGTCAACATCTGCGCTCTCTCAGCGTTAAATTGCTTTCTCTCATCCTCAAGTTGTTTTCTCGCAATAGGAAGCGTCTCTCTTGTAGTAGCAATCGCTTCTCTATCAGTATCAATTTGCTCTCTCTTATTATTTGCTTCATCAGTGTTATCCAGTTCTGCTTCCAATTCTTCTTCCATCTGAGCAAGATAATTTTCGTGATTATTTAGATCTTCTTCAAGGTCATTTAACTCTTCTTCTGTTTGATCAAAGTACAATTGACGAGCATTTAACGTTTCAATAGTATGATCTAATTTATCCTGAAACGCTGTTGATAAGTAAGCACTGGCTTTTTGCATTTGCGCCAATACATAGTCAATTTGACTCAAACTGGGCTGTTTACTAACAAGCTCTTCTTCACCTGAAGCCCATTTATTGAAGGCATTGGCAGTTGATTCCATAATCAGGGAAGAAAGCTCATTAACCCTACGCTGTCCCTCTGCATCAAGGCCTTCACTTAATGACTCTTTTAACAGATTAAAAGGAAGAGCGAACCTTAAATGGAGGTTTAAATTCTCAAAATCTACTGATTCTTCAGATAAGCCCGCTTTAATGGTTTCACTAATAGAAAGACCACGTAACTCCTCGGCGAATTTCGCTATAAATGCCGTGTAACTATCGTCTTCCAGCTTGGAAATTTCCTCAATTCTATCCTCAAAATAAGCTTTCAAGTTAGCTATTCTCTCGGTTTGATCCGATGCCAACAGGAATGTTTGCTCTTGATCAATAACATCTACCCGGTAGTTCCAGACGTATTTTGGATCCTGTGTAAAAAATGGTTCGTAGGGAGGTTCAGGTTTGTTAATAGTTTCTACTACTTCGTTCCTTACCTCTTCCACTTTTTTCCCAATTTGAGTTGGGGCCTCAGCTATAACTTCAATTACCGTGTCAATTCCTTCGTTTATTGCTTCATTTGCTTCATCCATAGCTTTAGTTACGGTATCAAATGTCTCATCCATCGTTTTAGAAACGGTCTCAATTGTCTCGTCTATCTTTTGAGTCACAGCTTCAACTGTCACCTCTCTCATTTGTGCTGCAACACTCTCGAAAAAACCTTCCAAGCCAGTATCTACTTCGGGCAATTGGGTTTCTTTGGTTAAGTCTTTAATCTTCTCTGCAGCAATATCAGCTATTTCATTGAGGTCTTCCGATCCAGAAAAAAGCTCAGAGTAAATTTGTATAAAAGTTTGGGATTGAAGCTTCGTATAATTGAGCGCCGTCATCATCTTTTCTGATATATCCGTCCAAGCACCCATTTTCGTTTTAAATCGCTCTTCTAGTTCATTGCGTACTTTTAGTTCACCAAACCTAAAAATACTCTCAAATGCAAGCTTTTCTAAAGGACGCAGATTTTGATTCATAAATGTATTATCTTCAATGAACTTTTTACTTCGTCCATATCTAATCCAAAAAGACAATGAACCTTTTTCTAATTGTTGCTCCAGCTCTTCATCAGTTTTAGCTCTGGCAACTTGTCCTATTACAAATGAAGAACGCTCCACATCAGAGGCAACCGTAACTGGTAGATGTTTAGGATCACTTGTATGAAGATCTATGATCTGCATCCATTCCTTATTATTTAAACCTTCTCGGATGGTGGAAAGACAAAGGTATCGATAAGCTTCTGGATTAACTCCCAAAAACAGACTTTTTAACGCATCATAAAAAGTGCCATTTACATCATTTAATGAAATAGTACTATTCTTCTTTCCTTCAACGCTTGCAAGAATTACATCTTGCCATCCTTGTAAAATCTTGCGTTTCGCTTCTCTTTCTGGAGGATCATAAACAACCCTCCCAAAAAAAGGGTCAGTAGTTGGAGCATGCTTCGCAATTTCACTTTGAAAAATCGTATTAATAGAATTTACAAAATCATCATATGAAACATTGCTATTATCCTCTGGAAAAATAGCAAGCATTGCATTAGTAAGTAGTTCTATTTCCTTCATCGAGAATTCAGGAATAATAGGAGCATTTAATAGCTTTGAAAACATGATAATTCCCTCCATGGGTTTTGTATTTATATAATACAAATGTTATCGTATAAGCATTAAATGGTCGTTAACTGATCAAAATAATATTTTATATGTTCATAATATAAATCATATCACATAATTGATTATTATTTAATCAATCTACTTGAAAATTGAACAATTTTGTGCTATAAGCAGCGAGGCTTCGCTAAGTCATTATATATAAAGAGTTGATTTAAAAATAACCAATCTTCAAAATGGCAAGAACGTGTTATCACTAACTAATAATCCATTCAATTTGCTGTTTCAAATCGATTGAAATTTCTGACAATTCTTCAAGATCATAATCCATATAGGGATTATCAATTCCATTATTATCTGTTTGATGCTGAATGATCCTTTTATCGCGTTCTTGGTGCAACCATAAAATCTGTGGCTTAAATAAATGAATAATCCCTTCGACCCATCGGTCAAGCACTTGCCAATAAGGATCGTCATTCAAAGTCATTTTATAACGTTTAAGTAAGCGGAAGTTATGTTCTGCTTGATACCAAATCTCAGAAGTTACCCAGCGATTAACAGTGAACAAGCGTATGGGCTGTCCTAGCTGATTCATTCCGATAGCGATTAAATGAGTCATAGGATTATCAATATATTTATCCCAATCTGCTAAAGGCGCTGGTTTAATGTATTTAGGTATGTGTTTATAGCGTAAAAAACAATGGAAATGACCATGCTCCGTACTTTCATAATTTTCGCGATGGCAATGATAAAAATATTGAGCACCGGTTTTATGATCAATGCGATCCCCGTGAGGATAATGGCTCATCCGTTCAAAACGTCGTTTCTTTTTTAAGGTGTAATGAAGGATGCTTTTACCCTTATTGGTCATCATTAATTGCTGTGATTCTAAAACTTGCTTGGCATAATTCAAATAAATCTTTTTATGCCAGTTGCTCAACTGAGGTAATGTAAATTCTGAATGCGTCATCATGTCTTTTACTTCATAAAGAAAAGCAAAAAAGAAGAGGTAGTAAAAACTACCTCTTTCTAGAATCAAAACTACAGATTAGTTGCCAGCGCAACCGCTACAGCCTTTGCAACCTTTGCATCCAGAACAGCCTTTGCACCCTTTACATCCTTTGCAACCATTGCAAGAACTTGATGTAGTAGTAGATGCATCATCTGCATAAGCAACAGATGCTACAGGAGCTGCTAATACAGTTAATAGAGCAGCTACAGCTATTGTTGATTTTTTCATAATTTTACTTCCTTGATAGTTAATGATTTTTTAACCCATTTAGATATTAGCAAAGAAATTTGGGTTTTTCTTCTTTTTTTAAAAAAAAAATTTAGTTTTTCATGCACTGTTAACAGGGAAAACAACATCAACAACCCTGAATGCAGGAGGATTATGACAACTCCTTTTTTGAAATCATTAAAAAAAACTTATCCAGCATTTTAGTGCTTAAAATCCATTTTAAAAAGAGCATGAAATGAGCTGGAAACGTTATAGGATACTTGGCTTTAGGCCTTTGAGATTCGATTGCATGGATTAATTTATGAGTTACTGCGTCTGCTTTTCGAGTAAAAACAGAGTCCGTTTTTTTCTGCTTAAACGTTTTTAGCATCCGTTCATACTGCGTACTGAAGTAGCTATTTTGCATGTCGATGTTATTTAAAGAATTATCTACACAATTATCTCGAAAACGACTTTCTATAGGGCCAGGTTCTATAGTGATGACATCAATACCGGATGATTTCAATTCAAGTCTTAGCGTATCACTTACACCTTCTACTGCATACTTTGATGCATTATAGGCACCCCGAAAAGGCATACTGATAACACCTAAAATAGAGCTTAGATTGATAATACGGCCATATCCTTGCTTACGCATGACTGGAATAGCCAGATTAGTGAGCTCAACCAACCCAAAAACATTCGTTTCAAATTGAGCACGCAATACATCCCGAGAGATATCTTCCAAAGCCCCCGCTTGACCATATCCTGCGTTATTAATTAAAACATCTAACCGCCCTTCTGTTTTAGCCAATACTTCGGTAAACGCGCTTTGAATGGAAGATGAATCAGAAACATCCAGTTGAACGGCTTCTATTCCCTTATCTAATAGTTTTTGGACGTCCTCTATTTTTCTACATGATCCAATAACTCTATGTCCTCTTTCCCTCAAAGAAAAAACAGCATCGAAGCCAATTCCACTGGAGCATCCAGTAATTAAAATAATTTTATCCTTCATAAATCCTATCCAAATTGCTCAGAAAAATTATTTATAATCTATAATTCTTAATGTAACAACATAATATGGGGTTGCATCATGGAAAAAATTAGCATTCGAAGGGATAAAACGCTCCCAATTATTATCCTATCTTCTGTACTACTTATAGGTTTTTTATACAGTAGTCTCGCTAAAGCCAATGCAGAATCATCACAACCTCCAGGTAAGCAGCTTGCCTATTTTATTGGATATCATTCAGGCTACTATTATGGGGCACCTCCCTACTACTACCATCGCCACTATAAAAAGACTTATTGGTCAGGTTGGAGGTATATAGGATATGGCTGCAGCAGCAGTTGTCTCATTGATCGTTGGAGTGGCCGCGCAATTAAGTGTAAAAGAATTTGTCGCTAAATAATAAATTTTATAAACATATCCACATACCGCGCTTCATGCCTGAGAGTTCCTCACAAAATTTAACCAGGAAGAATGTCATTTGCTGCCCGTCATCCCTGCCTACGCAGGGATGACAGCCTTTTAAACATCACCGTAACTATAGAATAGCTTTCCTGGTTAAATTTTGTGAGGATCTCTCAGGAAGTTTGATATCTATAGAGGATACAATGGAGCTCTCTTGGTGCAGAACTCACGCAAAATAATCAACCAAACCTTTAGGTGCTTTCTTATTTTTTAAGGGTGTTATTCCCTTTTCGTCTTCTACCGCAAGAGTTGCTTCTTCCTGAGAGCTACTATTTTGTTGGGAACTTTGGCGCGTACTGTCATCAGAGTCAATGTGCACTTCAGATAAATTTAAACCTTGTTCGGCCATCATTGCCTGTAATTTCGGCAGCGATTGATCAATGATAGCCCGTATTTGATGCGAGTGAGTTGTTATATTTATGGAAGCCGAATCATTTATTACCTTAATACTGATTTCTAATGGTCCTAAGTCTTCAGGATTTATCTTAATTAGTGCACTTTTAACTTCGTGCTGACCAAGCCAGATAATATGATCTGAAAATTGTTTTGCCCATTCAGGTTTATTTATTTCTATTGGTATAGTCAGCGCTTTAGGTGCTGTGCCTAAATTAGGTATATGATTTTCCATGGGTGCACTCATGTGCGTCTCATGAGTCAATATATTGTCCAATGGATTATCCATTGGCAGTGATTTTACTCCATCGGTATTTTCACTGATGACAGTAGGCAGAGGAAAAGTTGTGGCATTTTCTTTTTGATTCTCTATTTCAATAAGTAGTGGTTGAAATAAACGAGTCGGGCTTGTCTCTTTTTCTCTTCCTTTATTTTCTGAAGAGCTGAGTTGAGGTACAAATAATTCTTTTGACTCTATACTCTTTGCGGGAGATGCAGGACTGTTCGGATATTTTTTATTATTTTTAGCAGTTTCTAGAAGATTTAATGATGTATTTTCTATAATGTGTTGCGAGTCAGGATTATGAATCGATGCTGCGTCATGCAGCAAATTATTTTTATCTTTGATTACAGCCTCAGGCTGTTGTTGATCTTGAGTCAAAATACCTTCTAGAACACGTTGTTCTTCATTAGGTTGTACCTGGATTTCTTTGAGTTGCTCCATCTTAAATTCAGTTTTTTCTTCATTTTGTTCCACAGTTACATTTCTATTGACCACATCTATCGAATTGGATTCCTGCTCAGTATTTATCTGATTCATTTTCATTTCGTGCTGATAATATTGAGAATTAATCCAAGAGACTGCTACATTGTTTTCCATCTCGCTTGTTGATTGCTCTTCACTCTTTTCTTCTAAGGTTTCAGGTTCCAAATCAATTGTTGGACTCAATGAATCTTCGCTAACTTGTTGATTTTCATCCATGATTTGAATTGAATTCTGTTCTGTTTTTTGAGAATTAGCCTTCTTGGTCACGACATCAGTTAATAAAGAAATAAAAGCCTTTGGGTCTTTGGGTTCAATAGATGGTAAAACATTTTGTATCTCATCTTGTGATTTTTCTACTGAATTTGTCAAAATTTCGCCGTCTTGTGGATTAGAGAAAAGGTCAAGAACTCCTGATGGATTTGATATTGCTTTACTCAAGTCGGTCATTCCAATTCTCCTTAATTTTACTTAATTAAAAGCAATATCCGTACCAATTGATAAGTTTATGCTAAAACAATTAAGTTTTTGTTAATAAACTTTACTTGAGTGTAAAGCTAGGTAAGAGGTCTATTCTCCACTTTTATGAATGATGCTAACCTGCCTTCACGTAAATTTTAAGAGCAATTTCCATGCCTTTTTTTTCTAAAAAATATACGCACAAATCAGCCTTAGATAAAATCAAAGAAGCTAAAAATTTGTTGGCTCACATAGAGCAAGAAAAGAAATTTGCGTTTTTCGAAATGCTGCAGCTTCGCATCGATGAGTTTGAATTAGCACTTAAGGGAGATGTAGATTCCAGCGAAACACAGAGCATATTAGAACAATATAATCAATTTGCCAAAACAGTACATTTGTGTTTATCTCATCCCAAGCTTACAGGATTTTATATAAGCAGTTATCATAATCAAAAATATTATCCAGTAGGAATTAGTGAGGTAATCGAGGAACCTGTTCGGCATAAGATATCACTTGCTGCCACTATTCTAGGAGCAGCACTCATTTTGACGTCTCTTATTGCGTTTCCGTTTAATCCCTTAATCAGTGCTATTTTGCTTCCAATTGGCATTTCGTTATTAGCCCCTGCTGTGGCTTCTTTATTAACTCCAGATCCGTTTAACACAGCCCCCAAAAAGCTTGAAGAGAAAATGCTTTTTCAAGCTGGCGCCAAGTTAATTGATCCTTCTTTATCTTTTGATGAACCACAAGAGTATGAAGGACGGCTTCAAGCGAACCTAACCTAAAAAGTTATGACCTAAATTTCATAAGAACGCATGGAATTTTCTTAAAATTGAGCTATCATTCAGTTTTTGATTTCCAGGAGCTACTTATGAAAGCGGGTCGTGACAGCCTATCAACAAAATCTCAATTACAGGTAGATGGGAAAACTTATCATTATTTCAGTCTTAAAGAAGCAGAACAAAAAAATTTTAAAGGAATCAGTCGTCTTCCTTACTCGCTTAAAGTTCTTCTTGAAAATCTACTACGTTTCGAAGATGACAATACGGTCACCACGAAAGACATTAAAGCGATTGCAGACTGGTTGCATAATAAAACATCACAACATGAAATTGCATTCAGACCTGCACGTGTACTGATGCAGGACTTCACGGGGGTTCCCGCTGTAGTTGATTTAGCAGCAATGCGTGCTGCGATTGTTAAGATGGGCGGTAATCCTGATAAAATTTCACCATTGTCACCCGTTGATCTGGTCATTGATCATTCAGTTATGGTTGATAAATTTGGCAGTAAGGATGCTTTGGCTGTAAATACCGAAATTGAAATGAAGCGAAACAATGAGCGCTATGAGTTTTTACGCTGGGGACAAAAAGCATTTGATAATTTCCAGGTTGTTCCACCAGGAACAGGTATTTGCCATCAAGTAAATCTTGAATACCTAGGAAAAACAGTATGGAGCAGTACTGATGATGGAAATTTATATGCATATCCCGATACTTTAGTAGGTACAGACTCTCATACAACCATGATTAATGGTTTAGGGGTACTAGGATGGGGAGTTGGTGGTATCGAAGCAGAAGCAGCGATGCTCGGACAACCTGTATCGATGTTGATTCCAGAGGTTATTGGATTCAAATTGCATGGAAAAATGAAGGAAGGTATTACTGCAACTGACCTGGTACTTACTGTAACCCAGATGCTCAGAAAGAAAGGCGTAGTTGGCAAGTTTGTTGAGTTTTATGGACCAGGATTAAGTGACTTACCTCTTGCTGATCGTGCCACAATTTCTAATATGGCCCCAGAGTATGGTGCTACATGTGGCTTTTTCCCAGTAGACAAAGAAACTATCCGCTATCTGGAGTTGACTGGACGTGACAAACATACTATTGCGTTGGTTGAAGCCTACGCTAAAGCGCAAGGCATGTGGTATGATAAAGACAGCGAAGATCCAGTATTTACTGATACTCTGGAACTGGATTTGAGTACTATTGTCCCCTCATTAGCAGGACCTAAAAGACCTCAAGATAAAGTAACGTTAAACACGTTACCCGTAGAATTTGATTCGTTCCTTAAAGAAGCAGGAAAAGAACAGGAAAAAAATACTTCTTTTCCGGTTAAAAATCATGATTTCCAAATGAAACACGGCCATGTAGTTATTGCGGCCATTACCAGTTGTACTAATACATCAAATCCAAGTGTACTCATGGCAGCAGGTTTGGTGGCTAAAAAAGCAATTGAAAAAGGATTACAACGTAAGCCTTGGGTTAAATCTTCTTTAGCTCCTGGCTCCAAGGTAGTAACGGATTATCTCAAACAAGCTGGATTACAGTCTTATTTGGATCAATTAGGTTTTAATTTAGTTGGCTATGGATGTACTACCTGTATTGGTAACTCGGGTCCGTTGCCTGATGCAATTTCTCATTGTGTCAGTGATAATGATCTTGTTGTTTCAGCGGTTTTATCAGGAAATCGTAATTTTGAAGGTCGTGTACATCCACAAGTCAGAGCAAACTGGCTGGCTTCTCCTCCTTTAGTTGTTGCTTATGCTTTATGTGGAACGACTACCGTTGATTTAAGCAAGGATCCTCTAGGAACGGACAATAGAGGTAATGATGTATATCTGAAAGACATTTGGCCTTCTAATGCTGAAATTGCTGCTGAAGTATCTAAAGTGACTGGAGGAATGTTCCGTAAAGAGTATTCTGAGGTTTTTCTTGGTGATGAGCATTGGCAAGCAATTAAAACAAGCAGTGGGAAAACCTATGAATGGGATGCACATTCAACATACATTCAACACCCACCATTTTTTGATAATTTAAAAGCAAAGCCTGATTCAATTAAACCGATCAAAAACGCTTATATTTTGGCTTTATTTGGTGACTCAATTACCACAGATCATATTTCTCCAGCGGGCTCAATCAAAGCTAACTCTCCTGCAGGTTTGTATTTAAAATCCAAAGGGGTTGATGAAAAAGAATTTAACTCTTATGGTTCTCGTCGCGGTAACCATGAAGTGATGATGCGAGGAACCTTTGCTAATATTCGTATTCGCAATGAAATGACTCCTGGTCAAGAAGGCGGCATCACACGTTACATCCCTTCAGGGGAAGTAATGCCTATTTATGATGCAGCAATGCTTTATCAGAAAAATCATCATGAGCTCGTGGTGATTGCAGGTAAAGAATATGGCACAGGCTCTTCAAGAGATTGGGCGGCAAAGGGAACAAATTTACTTGGCGTCAAAGCAGTACTTACAGAAAGTTTTGAACGCATTCACCGCTCTAATTTAATCGGTATGGGTGTTTTACCTTTACAATTCTGTGATGGTATGACCCGTAAGACCTTAAATCTGAAGGGAGATGAGCGTGTCAGCATTGACATATCTGATTCTTTAAAACCCGGTTCAATGGTTCCGGTAACTATTGAGCGTGCTGATGGTCAAGTAGAAAAGATTAAAGCATTATGCCGTATCGATACTGCTGACGAATTAGAATATTATAAAAATGGTGGTATTCTACAATACGTTCTCAGAAATCTGTGTGCTTGATATGGTAATGATATGCTCTCGGTTGGACCCTTGGTCCAACCGCAGTGTCACCCAATTAGATCATCCCTTTGATCATCATCGTTTGTTTGGGCCAAAAGCCCAACCCGCTTTTTATTTAAATTACATAAATAATAATAGTACTGCGCATCCAAAGTTATTGGCGGCTTATACCGCATTTGTTAAGGATTAATCATGAATCAACCCAAAAAGGTTCTAAGTGTATTTTCTTTAGTAATGATTAATGTCATTGCTGTAGATAGCTTACGTACCCTTCCTATTAGCGCCAAACTTGGTCTTACATTAATCTCTTATTATGTTGTAGCAGCATTTGCTTTTTTTATCCCTGTATCTTTAGTAGCAGCTGAATTAGCAACAGCTTATCCCGAAACAGGGGGAATTTATGTATGGGTTCGTGAAGCATTCGGCAAACGCGCCGCTTTTATCACTATTTGGCTTCAGTGGATATATAATGTCGTTTGGTATCCAACAATACTCGCTTTTATCGCAGCCACCCTATCGTATTTAATCTCTCCAGAATTAGGAAATAATAAATATTATTTATTAGGCACTGTGCTCGTTCTATTTTGGGTGTTTACACTACTTAATTGTTTTGGAATGAAAATATCAAGCATAGTCAGTACTATTGGCGCAACAATAGGTACCATATTTCCCATGCTTTTCATTATTGTCTTAGCCGCACTTTGGATTATTCAGGGGAAGCCTATGATGGTTGGTTATCCCTCTACGTGGTTGCCTGACTTCAGTTCTTTAGGTAATTTATCGCTTTTTGCAGTGGTATTATTTGGTCTACTTGGTATGGAGATGTCTGCAGTTCATGCCGAAGAGGTCAAAAACCCCAAACGGGATTATCCCAAGGCTCTGTTTTATTCAACTATTTTAGTTATGTCTACACTCTCTTTAGGCTCATTAGCTATTGTGGTTGTAGTACCTAATGAAAGTTTAAGTGTTGTCTCTGGACTTATTGATGCCTATGCTGCTTTTTTTAAATCGTATAATATGTCCTGGATGACTTCAATCATCGCGATTCTAATTATTTTAGGCGGCTTAAGTGGCGTTTCCGCATGGATTATCGGCCCAACAAAAGGATTGATGGTCTCAGCTCGAGACGGCTCTTTGCCTGAAAAATTTGCACATACGAATAAATTTGGTGCCCCAACAACCATTCTTTTTTCCCAAGCCCTTATTTTTACTGTATTAAGTTCCGCTTTTATTTTGTTGGATTCCATTAATGCAGCTTATTGGATGCTTAGTGATTTGTGCGCTCAAATGGCCCTGTTAGTTTATGTTTTTATGTTCGCAGCGGCTATTAAATTAAGATATAGCAAACCGGATCAACCGCGAGGTTACACAGTCCCAGGCGGAAATGCAGTTATGTGGTTACTCTGTGTCATTGGCATTCTTTGTTGTCTTACCGCAATTATTATTGGTTTTGTACCGCCAACACAAATACCCATTGGGAATGTATTTATTTTTGAATCATTTTTAATTGGCGGATTAATTTTATTTGTATTAATTCCCTGGTTCCTTGCTAAAAAACATTAAGGGTAATTTGTAGACTGGGTGAAGCGCAGCGGAACCCGGGATTGGATGATCTGCATTACTCCCTTAACCTGGGTTCCGCTGTGCTTCACCCAGGCTACAAATTGATTTACGCAAACATCTCAATAATCGCTTGGTTCCACTGTTTGGGTTGTTCCAAATTAGATAAGTGCCCTGCATTAGGTAAAATAATGAGTTGACTATTTTTTGAGAGTGAATGCATATCAATGCTTTGTTGGGGGGGAATTACATTATCTAATTCGCCTGTAATAATCAGAATAGGTAATTTTGTTGTTGCTAACACAGCTGAAGTCGAATTACGAAGTGCCATTCCACGTAAAGCAGATGCAATCGCCGTTGATTTTTGTAACGATAAAATATGACGGAGATAATCTTTAGTTTGTTGTGATGCAGTAGATGAAAGTGCCTTAGCTATAAACCCACTTATTAGATTCTCTGGCCCATTTTCAAGCACATCAAGTGCCGTTTTTTCACGAGTAGCTTTTGTTTCCGGACTATCTGCCACAGCTTGGGTATTTGAAAGTACTAATCCAAGTGTTTGATTTGGATATTTGTCTAAAAAAGCAAGAGCAATGTATCCTCCCATTGATTCACCACCAATGATCGCCTTATCAATTTTTAAATAATCTAATAACTGCTTTACTTCATCAGCATATTCGCTCATGGGAATTGCTTTTCCATCCACACTGGATGATTCACCAAATCCCCATAAGTCCAGAGTAATCACACGAAAATGTTCTTTAAGTTCCTCTTGTTGAGGCTGCCATAATCGTTGATCAGTTGGGAATGCATGAATTAATACAAGAGGCTTGCCTTCACCTAGGTCATTATAAGAAATAAATTGCTTCGTATGAGGAATTGCTATAGTGGATGCCAGCGCAGTATGACTAAAAAAACAATATAAAATAGCGATTAAAACGTAAATGAAAGAAAATACTTTATTCATTAATTACTCCATTAAATGAGAAGTGCAACCTCATGTTACGCTAGAAATATAGGCGTAACAGAAATCAAGTTTACTGATTGACGTTACGCCTAAACTGAGTTTTTACTTAATTAATCAGGCAAAGACATTAAACTTGCATTACCCCCTGCGGCAGTAGTATCCACAGTATAAGTTCGCTCGTGGCAAAGTCGAACAAGATAGTTAGGACCACCCGCTTTAGGGCCTGTACCTGATAATCCTTCTCCACCAAAAGGTTGTAAACCAACAACAGCGCCTATCATATTTCTGTTTACATAACAGTTGCCTGCATGAATATTTTTTCTGATGTATTCCACTGTTTCATTAATACGACTATGAATACCTAGAGTTAAGCCATAACCTGTCGTGTTAATTTGTTCAATAACTTGATTCAGATCTTTTCGTTTAAATTGAATTACATGCAGTACTGGGCCAAAAACCTCTTTCTCTAGTGCACTAATATGATTAATGGCAATCGCAGTTGGAGGCATAAAATATCCAGATTCCAATGATTCATCTAATGGGCATTGGTAAATAATCTCAAAACGCTTTTTCATATTCTCCACATGATTTTTTAATGTGGATAAAGCCACCTTGTCAATTACAGGCCCTACATCAGTCACAAGCCAGCGCGGATCACCTACAACCAGTTCAGCCATAGCCCCTTTTAAGAGCGCAACGGTTCTTGGATAAACTTCTTCTTGGACAAATAATACACGCAAAGCAGAGCATCTTTGACCAGCACTCCCGAAGGCTGAGTTCACTGCATCTACTACAACCTGCTCCAATAAAGCGGAGGAGTCAACGAGCATCGCATTTTGACCACCCGTTTCAGCAATCAAGGGAATAATTTCTCCACCGCGTGTTGCTAAGGTCCGATTAATAAGATTCGCCGTATCGGTCGAACCTGTAAATAAAACTGCTTTGATTCTTTTGTCAGCAACTAATGCAGCTCCGATTGTTTCACCTGGGCCAGGCAGCAATTGTATGGCCCCTACAGGGATTCCTGCCTGGTGCATTAATTTAACAGTATAAGCAGCAATGAGTGGGGTTTGTTCTGCAGGTTTTGCAATAACACAGTTACCAGTTACCAACGCGGCAGCGACTTGGCCTGTAAAAATTGCCAAGGGAAAATTCCAGGGACTTATGCAAAGTACGGTGCCTCGTGGATGCAAGCTCAGCTCATTTAACTCTCCTGTATAACCCGTTAACCGTAGTGGAGCAGCTAAAATTTGTTGTGCTTGCACGGCATAATAACGGCAAAAATCAATTGCTTCACGCACTTCTGCAATGCAGTCATTCATGGTTTTACCTGCTTCAAGACAAGCCATAGTCATGAGTTCTGCTTGATTTTCCTGCAACGAGTCAGCAAAGCGATTAAGACATGCTGCTCTTTCACTAACGGACATTCCTGACCATATTGGGAACGTTTGCTCCGCTTGCACCAATGCATGCTCTACATCATCCAGTGATGCATTTTGGACTAATCCCACTATATTGTCAGTTTGTTGGGGCGAACTAACTTGTTGTTTTTCACCTTTAAGTATTGGATTCCCTGCGATCATTGGTCCTGAAGTCCACTGTCGCAATTTGATTTGCCCCATTTTTTCTTGTAAAAGAGCACACTCAGTACGATCAGTAAAATCAAATCCCTTAGCGTTTTTTCTATTGGGTTGAAAGATATCTTCAGGTAATGGAATATTTTGATTCATCTTATGTAATAAAGATTGAGCTTTTTCCACTGGGTCTTCAACTAATGTACTAATTGGTGCATTATCATCAACGATACGGTTTACAAATGAAGAATTTGCTCCATTTTCCAGCAAACGACGTACTAAATAAGGAAGTAAATCTTCATGACTCCCCACTGGAGCATAGATACGGCAAGGGATCCCATGGCGTGCAGCAGGTACTATCTGTTGATACAGCTCATTACCCATTCCATGCAAGCACTGGAACTCAAAATCGCGATAATCGCCGGTAATATTTAAAATCATTGCTACAGAATAGGCATTATGAGTGGCAAATTGAGGATAAATTGCATCAGTCATGGTTAATATTTTTTTCGCGCAAGCCTGAAAAGAAACATCTGTAAAAACTTTTCGGGTAAATACAGGATATTCTTTAAAGCCCTGCATTTGTGATTTTTTAATTTCACTATCCCAATAGGCGCCTTTTATCAAGCGCACCATGATTCGACGTTGTTTTTTTCTTGCCAGATCAGCAACCCAATCCAATACATAGAACGCTCTTTTTTGATAAGACTGAACTGCTAAGCCAAAACCGTTCCATCCATCCAAACTTGCATCATTAAAAACTTTCTCCATCACATCAAGTGATAACTCTAAGCGTTCGGATTCCTCAGCATCAACAGTTAAGGCAATTCCATAATTTTTTGCTAAACGTGCAAGAGCAAGTAGCTTTGGCGGTAATTCCTCCATAACTCGCTCATGCTGGCTTTCATTATAACGTGGATGCAAGGCAGAAAGTTTTATAGAGATACCTGGGCGCTTATATACATCAGAATTTTTATCAGACTGTTTGCCTATCGCTTCGATTGCTTCTTTATATGCTTCAAAATAACGTGATGCATCGACAGAGGTTAACGCAGCTTCGCCCAGCATGTCATATGAAAAGCGATATCCTTGAGCTTCTTTCTTTTTAGCTCGGTTTAACGCTTCCTCTATAGTTCTTCCTTTGACAAATTGCTTGCTCATAATTCGCATCGCTTTGTCAACTGCTGTTCTAACTACAGCTTCACTGCTGCGATTAACGAGTTTCATTAGTGATTTAGTTAATGTTGTTTGAGCTTTTTCCGGAGTCAGTATTTTACCTGTAAGCATCAATGCCCAAGTTGTTGCATTTACAAAAAATGAATCGCTTTGACCTCTATGAGATTTCCAATCACCACCAGATAATTTATCTTTGATTAAATTATCTATTGTTGCGCTATCAGGAACACGCAATAAGGCTTCAGCTAAACACATGAGCGCAATTCCTTCATCACTGGATAATGCGTATTCAGTCAAAAATGAATCGATACCCGTGCTTTTTTTTCGTTCAGCTCGCACGGATTCAACTAATTTTGTCGCACTATTCTTTATATCTATTAATTGCTGTTGCCCTAATGCCGCTTTTTCACAAAGTTCTGTAATTAACGATAACTCATCAACACGATAAGCTTGATTAATAGCAGCTCGTATGCCTTCAGGTAATTGTATGATCTGCTTTTCCAGCATAGCATTCTCCGAAATCAAATCTATAATATTCTTTTTCCCCCTTTTCTCTTGAAACACGAAGGAGTACAAGTCAATGCTGGGTTTAAAAGAGTTTAAAAACTAACAGCCAAGTATAATTTAGAGCCATCTAAAATGGAATGCGCCATCCATTATTTTGCTATAGAACATGCCATTAATCAGCTATAATTGTAGTGATTATACCCAATTTCAAGTAATTTTTCTGGTTTTAATTTAAATTATTTAAATATTTTTAAATCCAGTTGGTTAATTATTGATGCACAAAATAGATCTAAATATAGACAATCAGGTTGATGATTTAACTACATTTTTTCTAATATTCAGTCAAGCCTCTGAATTGAATAATATTTCCCCCTGTTGGCCAAATTAGAACCTTCTAATTTTACAATTACATGAATTGTTAATATAATCACCATTTTTTTAATGAAACTGTAACGACGATTTACACGAAGAAAGGAGAAGTATGAATACTTTATTAACTCTACTCTCAACCGTAATTTTAACCAGTAATATCACCTCCAGTGCACCTTCTTTTGCAGCAAGAGCCGAGGCAGATGTCAGTACTAAATTGCAGCATCTAAGTAATAAGGCGCCACAATTAAATAAAAATGTTTTAAGACTCGCTTTAACTGCATACAACAATGCGAGCAAAAAAGGGGCTGTGAAAAAACCTGTTCTTACAGTAATTGATTATTCTTTACCTTCAAACAAACAGCGTATGTGGGTATTTGACCTTCGTAGAGAGCGCCTCTTATATAACACTTATGTTGCACATGGTAAAAACTCTGGTGTGAATAGAGCAAGTCATTTTTCTAACGTTCCTTCGAGTAAACAATCAAGTTTGGGTACGTACATTACAAAAGATACTTATATAGGGCATAAAGGATATTCACTTAACTTGCAGGGCTTAGATAAAGGGTTTAATGACAATGCATTAAGTCGACGCGTTGTAATACATGGTGCATGGTATGTAGAGCCTAATTTTATCAAACAAGCCGGTCGTGCCGGTCTGTCCTGGGGTTGTCCAGCTATTGCTCAAACTTTGGCAAAACCTGTAATTAATACAATTAAAAATGGATCAGTTATTTTTGCCTATTTTCCAGATAGAAAATTTCTATCTAAATCAAATTACTTAGTGGCATAAAAAAAGCCAGGGCTTAAACCCTGGCTTCGCAGTCATCCGTATAAGAACTTCCAGTTCTTATGATCATCCATGACAAATCATATCCGTATGATTACAATTCCGTTTGTGTGACTTATATCCATACAAGTCATGACTAAAATGTAGCAACAGAAAATAAGAAGCGCAAGGATATTTCAGGGCTCTTACCTTAACTTACTTCGGATAAACCAAAAATCACCTTATAAAAAATATATATAAAACAATGGGTTAATTTAAGTTGATGAAATTTGACATCAAAAAAACAGCTATTGTCTTTAACTGAATTGAGAAATATCTTACGTGAAATCGAGCAAAAAAACTTATTGTATATCCGTTAGGAATACTGTTTTCCAGCAAAATTACTCGAAATAATCATATGCTTGCATACAAGTGCTTGATTATGTCTCAATATATGATAGTTTATTCAGCATCTAGATCACGCTTTAGAGCAATATGATGGACAAACAACCGTTAACTGCAGTAAAAAAAGATAGGCTACATGTTATAGATTGGCTTATTGAACATTTCCCCAATGCTTTTTTTAAAAAAGGAAATCAGATTAAGCCCCTAAAAATTGGAATATTTGATGATATTATCGATTTTTACGAACGACTGGACTCTCCTCCTTTCAGCAAAAAATCGCTGCGAGAAGCATTAAGCTATTATAGCGCATCACCTGCGTATCTAAATTGTCAAAAAGAAAATGCAGCACGAATCGATATCTACGGTAATGAAGTGGATACGGTAACTCAAGAACAAGCTAAATATGCGCATCAACGTTACTTAGAGCGTTATAATAAGAAAAGTTCGGAAAAGAAGAATGGCAGCCCTGGGTGATGCGTAGCGAAGGAAACCCAGTTCCTTGCGACGTTGCACCCAATCATAACTCATAGTATTGGTTTAATTATATGCTCCTATTGCAAAGCCATTAAATAATTCACTCTAACGTCAGATCCTAACGAAGCGCTCCTCAAAAAAGGATTATAATCCATTCCTTTCAAATCAATTAAGTTGAAATCCCAGGGACGAGCCATGGCAAGCAGCTCACTGGGCTTAATAAACTTTTTATAATCATGTGTTTGTCTCGGTAATAAATTCAATACATATTCTGCAGCAATAATCGCAGTGGCATATGCTTTAATCGTACGACTGATTGTTGATACAAATAAAAAGCCTTGTGGTTTGAGTAACCGTCTGCAATGCTCAAAAACCAACTCAGGATTTTCTACATGCTCTAACATTTCCATACAGGTAATTACATCAAAACGTTTATCTTTATATGCTTCAATCGAAGTACATAAATAGTTAATCTTCAGATGATTACTATTTGCATGTTCCTGAGCTACAGAAATTGCCTCAGATTCTGCATCTATTCCGGTAACTTTTGCCCCTGACCTTGCCATAGATTCACAAAGAATTCCGCCACCACAGCCGACATCTAAAACATTTAGATCAGCTAACTCAACATGCTGCTTAATAAAATCAAATCGTGTTTTATTAATATCATGAAGCGTTTTCAGAGGCCCTTCAGTGTCCCACCATAAGTTAGCATGCTGCGCAAATTTATTAATTTCTTGAGGATTAACAGTTGATTCAATATTACTCATCGTGTAATAAATCCAAAGGGTTAAAAAAATCGATTACGGATTGATTGGTTATAAAGCTTATATTATAAGGATGTTCCGCAATAAGCCCTATAGGTAATTTATCTTGTGCAACAGTTTCTGCAATTTTACCTAATAAAATGAGCTGAATAGTAGGTTTTATTACAGTCAATTGCTCCAAAAGGCTTTGCATAAAAGGTTTCCATTGACGTGCATGATAAGGAACTTTACCCTCACTATAAACCAACGATGCATTGAGCAGCAAAATACCTTTATTCATCATCCCTTCAAATAATTGTCGTGCTGTTTGTACTAAAGTGCTTTTATTTAATAACGCAATATTGGCTTGTGACGTATCGGAGCCCAAATCACCGCGTGCAACGAGTAACATTTTAATCCAATTACGTAAGGAAGTCGCTCTATTAACTTCCTTGCTTAATCCATTTGAACTCCATAAATTACCCACCGAGTTATCCCAAAAAGCATATCCATTTGCTGAGTCCTTACGCGGATAAGGTGATTCACCTAATAGAATATATTGGGTTTTTGATAACGGTAAACTAAACGCTGCAAATAACCGCTCCTCTCCTGGCAACCAATATCTATCATTCATTAACTGATGTAAATAGTCTTGATCCATAACTTTTAGTGCTTTGATTAGAATTTCTTTCCAATCAGAATGACAATTATTTAGAAAGGAATGATGCTCCATTTTTATGCTCGGTAAAGAAAATTCTAATGACACTTCCACTTCGTCCCCTTTTTTCTTATAATGCACTTAATTTGCACAAATTACATGGAAATTGATGAGCACTAATGTAAATAATAAAGATAACATGACCAGTGATGAACTACATAATCGTAACTGCTATGCTTATTTTCTTCAATTAAAACCTGTAATTCATACTCAAAGCCAATTTCTTACTAAGCTCCTGCCGGAATTTGCCAAATTACACACTGTAATAGAACAAGAATATGATGAAAATTACCCTTATGGGAATTTATATTCATCGTGTATCGCTGCTTTGGAAGAGTTTATTGATAAGAATTCAACAGAAAGAATTAAGGTTTTAGATGATTTAGTCCTGGCTATTTACCACAATGACAACAAGATTCTGGAAGAGTCTTCAGCATGGATAAATGGTATTGACTCAGAAATACGTCCTCGACAATCAAATACCACAAAAAAAATTCAAAATAAAATAAAAGATACAAAAAAGAATGTTAATCGATATTCCCCACATGATTCAGGAGGAATTTACCGTCGCCTTTATTCTTTATTTACAAATAACTTTAAACCTCAATATGAAACGAATCTACCCACAGTAAAAAATTTTTCTTATAAAAAAAGTTCAGATCCATCAGAGTATCGTTTTAGCACACAAGCTCAACGCCATAATGGAAAAATTCGTGTAAGTCCCCTATTCAGACGTTGGTTACAAATAAATGCTGAACAATCCGATCCGAATCAACCCATATGTCATATTTATTTTAATAATCTAGCATTAGATCGAGGTGATTACGATTTTGTAGGCTCCAAAGAAAGAGATTTAACTCTAGAACTTCATAAACTTGAAGACGATCCGAGTCTTAAAACACTTGTTATTACTCTTCCCGCTAATGAAGGATTAATGGAATCATCTGATTATGAAATAACACATAATCGGCTATCATCTCGGTCTGTATTTAATGAATTTCTTGATATAGCAAGAGAGAAATCGGGTAAAGAAATCATTTCTGATTTCAGAATTAGCCCCAAAGCAAGAAAATTATTATTTGGAAACTCTGAAAATGAAGAGGAAGTCTTAAAGAAATTACTTGGAAATAGTTTTCATGCACAAGGACTTGCTCACAAGCGCTTTATTTCTTCTGCAGAAAAACAAGCGGTTTGGGTGCATTTCATAAAATATGAATTGACCGATTATATCCTTAAAACAATAAAACCAAAAAGTTTTAATTTTTCATGCAAAGATGCAATAGATCGCGGCGCGCTCTCTTCTACTTATTATAACTTGATACGGTCCTTTAACCTGGAACACCCGATAACAAAAGAAGAATTTGAACGCTCTCTTGATGCACCTGCTGCCAATGTCAAAGGGAGGGGTATGAATTTTCATCGAAAAATCATTTGGAATGCATTAAACATTTATGTCAACGCAAATTATTCTCAATTAATTACTCATGAGAAAAAATCATGGTTAATTTATTGGCGCGATATGAATTGTCCTCAAATACGTACAGAAGAGCTTCTTAAAATCAGGATCAAACAAACCATACAACAACTTCACGCATTACCCAAAGATAAAAACGATATCAAAACAACAGGACTGCTCTTGTTCGATACAGTCAAAGGGCTTCATGCTCAAAAGGTAGGCGGTAAAAGACTTCTATTGGAAGTTGTTTCACGAACATCCGAACTCCTACATACTTCCTCCGAAGAGTCGATTGAAAAATATAATAGGCTGGCCAATGAATTAAAAGTCAATCATCCTTCATTATATGTAATTGGCGGCATCATGGAAGTGCTATTAGGCCTTATACTTTATCTTCCCTCTTTGGGATACTCAGAAAAACTAATTGAACATGGAACTGCCACAACCAAGACAGGCTTCTTTTCTGATGATAGAACAAAACTAAATATTGAAATGCTTCATTTTGCTTCAGTTTCATCCCCCCTTGAAGTCAAATAAAGTACTTTTTATGACCTAATACTTGCAAACCAGAGTAGATAAGCTATATACAACAAATTGTTTTAAATAACTCCATTGGAACAAATTTTTTACTTGCTTATTGATGGTTTTGTGGTTAAAAATAGAATTTACAGGGAGATTCTTAAACACAGGGAGCGGTGTCATGTCTACTACTGAACAAGAACTTGATGTAATTATTAAGGAAAAAAATCCTCCTACTACAAATAGAGTGATTGTGGAAAAAGCATTATCACAGATGAATTTTTCCGAGGCAGCAAAAGAATTATTATTAAATCCAAATTCATCTGAAACCGATCTTGATAGTTTGCAAAGCATTGCTTTAACTCAAGAGCATTTATCACAAGTCAAAAAAAGTTTAGGTGCCATAGTTGATAGTTTACAAGAGAATCCCAGTCTCATTTCGCGTGCTGCCGCGTTTTGGGGTGAATTGCCTCTTTGGCAAAGAATCGTAGGTGGTGTTGCCATATCAGGACCGACTCTAATTATAGGTGCTGCAGCTCATATTGGGTTTCTAGTAACAATTAGTGGCGTAAGCGTTTTAGCATACACTACAAGTGGTATTGTTCTTGACGACCATCATTACCATACCAAAAACATTGCTCAAAAATTAAAAGAAGGAATTTTTGGCGTTGCAGAAATCCTTGAGTTGACTATTGGCGCATTAGATTCAATTCGTAAAAAATTAGCCGCTGAAATAGATAAGTTTAAAGAGGAAAATGAAAAGCTCGCCAAAAATATAACACGACTTAATGAGGAAGTTGAAACGTTAAGTGCTCAGGTAGAAGTTTATATTGAAACTGAAAAATTACTTCGAAAGAATAAGGACGATCTTGAAAAAATTGCTTCATCGCTTAAGCTCGATCTGGAAAAACAAAGCGTACAATTTGACGCCAATCAAAAAGAGCTTGAAAAAGTTAGAGAATTGCATTCAAGAAGCTTATTGCTATTATCCCAAAAAACCGCTGAGTTAGGCGAAGTTAGAAAATCCATGGGCGTTGAAGTGGAGAAAGCAAAAAGTATTGCCAGCACGCTGGAAAGTACTGTAAAAATTCTCACCAGCACAGCGATAAGCGACTCCAGTCAACGACAAACGTTCCATGAAAAATTGGATGCTTTTTTAATGGATAAAACAACTAGTTTTGACCAAGTAGCAGAACGTATGAGTAAAACAGAGACCGAGCTTTCGGAGGTTAAAAATGAATTAAAGGCCAGTACAGAACGATTTAATAAGCTCTTAGAACTTCAGGAAAAACTAATTCAACGGTTACAAGGCCTTGATCGACGTGTTGAGCTCAGTGCCCATCCAGAATCACAACCTAAAAGCGAAGATCCGGTAAAACACGAGGGATTACTTAGTAAGTTCGGTATCATGGCCATCCCGCAAATATGGCCAATAAATAACTCCACACCCAAACAAAGTGCGCCACCAACCTCAAAACCTTAAATAATAAATTTTGAATTTCATTTTCCTCCGAGTTTAAAAAGCCGGAGGAAAAATTCACTCTGAGAGTAATCATCTTAGTACAACTTGGATCATACATTGTGAAGTACCTTAATTTCAGCTATTCTGTATTTTTAGTTATAAGCTCATATGTCAGCCGTGATTAAACCATACAATAAACTGATAAATATAATAAAAAAAAATCAGGCAACAATGATGATGCAACTTCACCAGTTGTGTGAGATTAATTCTGGCACAAACAATTTGGCGGGTTTAGCGCAAATTACTAATCTATTGCAGACCGTTTATAAGCCTATAGCTGACACAATACAGAGAAAAAAGCTAAATCCTTTATCTGTTATTGATATGTCTGGTAATACAATAGTGCAACACTGTGGCGATGCTCTATTCATTAGAAAACGACCCCACTTGAAACGACGAGTTTTACTTTGCGGGCATATGGATACTGTTTATGCTGAAAATAGTCCATTTCAAAAATTAAAGTACGTTAATGATAATTGTATTAATGGACCTGGCGTTACTGATATGAAAGGCGGGCTTATTGTGATGTTACACGCCTTATCCGTTTTTGAGGAAAGTGAATTTGCAGCGGAACTGGGCTGGGATGTTTTAATCAATCCCGATGAAGAAATTGGCTCACCTGCATCCAGCATACTTTTCGATGAATTGGCAGCTAATTATCAAGCAGCTTTGGTTTATGAGCCAGCTATGACACCAAGTGGCACTTTGGCTAAAAACCGCAAAGGCAGTGGCAAGTTGACGCTTATTGCAACAGGAAAAGCAGCCCATGCGGGACGGGATTTTTCAGAAGGACGAAATGCAATTTCCTACTTAGCAGAGGCTGTATGTGCTGTACATGCCCTTAATGGGAAACGTGATGGAGTTACAATTAATGTAGGAAAAATTGCAGGTGGTGAGGCGCTCAATGTGGTTCCAGACAGAGCGGTAGCACAGCTTGATATCCGAATTAGTTTACCTGAAGATGAGTTTTGGGTGCGAACGGAACTGGATAAAATCATTAGCCAATTAAAACGTCAGGGTTATTCTTTGAATGTCCATGGTGTTTTTGGCAGGCCGGTAAAGCGTGTATGCTTGGGCACAGAACGCCTATTTCATCGTATTCAACATTTGGGACTGGAGCTTGGTTTATCCATAGATTGGAAAGATAGTGGTGGCTGTTGCGATGGAAATAATTTGGCCCAGCACGGTTTACCCGTTATAGATACACTTGGGGTCAGGGGCGGTAATATTCATAGTACAGAGGAATATATATTGCTTGATAGTTTGCCTGAACGTGCATCACTCAGTACCCTACTTTTGCTTGACCTAGCTCAAGGTGGCCTAGAGGATCTAAAAAATGATGTTATTTCGTAGTGCTCTCAATACAGATTTAGATGCTATTCATCATTTGGCTGAAGAAAGTGGCGTAGGACTAACAACGCTTTCTAAAGATAAAAAAATATTGGCAAAACGACTTCATTGGTCCACTGAGTCATTTCATAAAAATGTGGAAAAAGCCAATGATGAATATTATTTATTTGTCTTAGAAGATCCCAAGAATAAAAAAATAATCGGTGTTTCAGGAATTGAATCATGTACCGGACACGAGGCCCCTTTTTATTCTTACAAAATCTCCAAACGTACCCGAATTTGTCGTTCATTAAACATCCGTAGTGATTATGAGGTTTTAAGTCTTGTAAATGATAATCAGGGGCGAAGTGAAATCTGTACTCTTTTTTTAGATCCTAAGTATAGAAAACACAAAAATGGTTTATTACTTTCTAAAGCCCGTTTCCTCTTCATCGCCCAGCACCCTATGCGCTTTACTTCAACAATAATTGCTGAAATGCGCGGGGTCTCAGATGAAAATGGTCTGTCACCTTTTTGGGAAAATGTAGGAAATCATTTTTTTCATATGTCTTTTGCAGAAGCAGATCGACTGACCCTGACAACTGACAAACAGTTTATAGCTGACTTAATGCCTCGTAACCCTATTTATATTAAATTGCTGTCCCTCCAAGCCCAAGCAGTAATTGGTCAACCTCATCCGTCCACGCAAACAGCCATGAACATTTTATTAAAAGAAGGATTTCGTTATAATAAGTATATTGATATTTTTGATGCTGGCCCTACACTTGAAGTACCCCGAGTAAAAATCAAAACCATAGAACTAAGTCACGTTGTAACAATTAAAAATATTAGCGATGAAGTAAGCAGTACAAATTACTTATTGGCAAATACTCAATTGGATTTCCGAGCTACTATTAATAGCGCTTTAGTTAATAAAGAAAAAAATACCTGTATCATCAGTAAAAATACAGCCAATCTTTTGCAAGTCACATGCGGAGATCGACTGCGTGTTGCTCCTTTACAACGGGATGAGGAAGAGTTGAATGACTAAAATGCCTGTAATTGATGGTAAAGGACAATATATTAATGGCCAATGGACAAAAGGAAATGGGGCTACTCTAGAATCCATAAATCCGGGGTATGGTACGTTACTTTGGCGAGGCACGAATGCTACAGAACAGGAAATTTCTGCTGCATGCCACGCAGCACGACAAGCACTTTTCTCGTGGTCTTCTCTTGATTTCGAGCAACGTGCAAATTATACTCAAAGATTTGCTCAGCAAATTGAGACGAATCGTGACCAACTGGCGTACTTAATTGCTTTAGAAACAGGAAAACCCTTATGGGAAGCACATACGGAAGTAAAGTCAGTTATAGGGAAAATTAATTTATCAATTCAAGCCTATCATGAAAGAACTTGGACAAAAACAACCCAAACGACTGAAGCACATACCTGCCTTCGCTTTAAACCTCAAGGAGTTGTAGTTGTTCTTGGTGCATTTAATTTTCCGGCTCATTTAAGCAATGGACATATAGTCCCCGCCCTGCTGGCAGGAAACACAGTTCTTTATAAACCCAGTGAGTACGCACCTGCCGTAGCAGAACTGATCATGCAGTGCTGGCATGAGACTAACATACCTTCTGGAGTAATTAATTGTTTGCAAGGCGATGCCACATGCGGAACAGCCCTACTCACACAAGACATTCAAGGTGTATATTTCACAGGAAGCTATGCGACTGGTTTGCGCATTCACCAACATTTTAGTAGTAAACCAGAGGTAATTTTAGCTCTTGAAATGGGAGGAAATAATCCTTTAGTCATTGATGAAGTTACTGATCTTAACGCGGCGGTTTATAATACCTTACTTTCTACTTTGATTACTGCGGGTCAACGCTGTACGTGCGCACGACGTATCATTATTCCCGACTCACAGCAAGGTGATGAATTCTTAAATCGTTTCATCCAAACATGCTCATCAATCAAGATCGCTCCTTTTGATCACAAGCCGGAACCATTCATAGGACCAGTTATTAGTCATGAACAAGCTCTTAAACATATTCATAGTCAAAAAAAGCTTGTTGCGTTGGGTGGCGTTTCCTTATTAACCATGAATTTACTTGCTGATCGTACAGGCCTGCTCTCACCAGGCATTATTGATATGACACACGTTGAAAACCCTCCAGATGAGGAAATTTTTGCACCCTTAATACAAGTACATCGTTACACTCACTTTGAACAAGCAATTAATCTGGCCAACCAAACCCGTTATGGCTTGGTTGCAGGCTTATTAAGTAATAATGAGCAGCATTATCACCAATTTTATCAACGGGTTCGTGCAGGCTTAATTAACTGGAATAGGCCCACGACAGGTGCAGCCGGCAGTCTTCCTTTTGGGGGAGTCGGATTAAGTGGAAATCATAGACCAAGTGCTTATTTTGCTGCGGATTATTGCGCTTATCCAGTAGCCAGTATGGAGCAGCCTTCTTTAACGATGCCTGAACAAATATTGCCAGGTATTGTATTGAAGTAACTATTGGGATTATGACTGAATAAAAAAGAGGTCGCCCTGGATGTGACTAATAAAGATCACACGTGTTAGGGTAAAATGTATAAGACGGAAGTTTAAAATGAACGTTTATGAATTAAACATGGATGGCCTAGTTGGCCCTACTCATAATTATGCAGGGCTTGCGCCTGGTAATATTGCATCTTCTTATAATGCATTAGCAATTTCCAATCCCCAAGCTGCTGCCCTGCAAGGATTAGAAAAAATGCACTTGCTTCATAAAATGGGGCTAAAGCAGGGTTTGCTTCCACCTCATCAACGTCCTAATCTTAAATTACTTCATCAACTCGGTTTTTGTGGCACACCTAAAGAGCAAATTAATAAAGCGTTTAAAACAGCCCCAGAGCTTCTTGCTGCTTGTTATTCAGCAGCCAGTATGTGGTCAGCCAATGCCGCTACTGTTTCCCCAAGCATTGATACCCTAGATCATAAAGTTCACTTTACCGCCGCAAATCTTGTAAGTAATTTGCACCGACACCAGGAAGCTGATTTTTCCAAAAAAATACTGGAATTTATATTCGCTAATCCAACTTATTTTCATCATCATCCTATTTTGCCTCGATCAATTATTACAGGGGATGAAGGTGCTGCAAATCACAGTCGTCTTTGTCAAAAACACAGTCAATCTGGAATCCATCTTTTTGTCTATGGAAAAAATGCCTTAAGGAAAAGTCAAACTCAGATTGGACCAACTAAATATCCGGCACGACAGACTCGCGAAGCATCTGAAGCAATTGCTCGTCAACATCAACTATCGGAAAATCAAGTTGTATTTGCTTGCCAAAATCCTCTCGCTATTGATCAGGGAGTTTTCCATAATGATGTTATATCTGTGGCCAATGAATCAGTTTTTTTAGTTCACGAGCAAGCCTTTTATCAACAAAGCTCGGTGCTTAACGAGTTAAGCGAAAAAGCTCCCTTTCCTTTAAATATTATTCAGATTTCACAAAAAGAACTTAGTATAGTCGATGCAGTTGAAACTTATCTTTTTAATTCACAAATTATCAGTTTAACCAATCAAAACTCTATGATCCTCATTGCTCCTTTTGAGTGTCAAAATAACCCCCGTGTTCATATGTGTATTGAACGAATAATTTCTGATGAATCCAATCCAATTAACTCAGTCTACTTTCTTGATCTGAAACAAAGCATGCGCAATGGTGGTGGTCCTGCTTGCCTGAGATTGCGTGTTCCCTTAAACGACGAAGAACTACGAGCGATGCATCAAGGCGTATTAATAGATGATGCCCTATTAAGCACATTAGAAAAGTGGGTATTAAAGCACTATCGTACGGAGTTAGTTGCAACAGACTTGGCCGATCCCCAGTTGATTGAAGAAAGTCTTTCTGCTTTGGATGAGTTAACTCAAATTTTAAAACTTGGATCAATTTATCCCTTCCAATTAGAGATGACACACTAAAATGTGGAAAACAAAATTAGGAACATGCATCTATACTTCTCCTTCTGGTTACAAAGTATATCAAAATGTATGTTATCGCTGGTTAACTTTGGGTAGCAAGCCACTACAGACAGTCATTAACCGTCATAATCCTCATAAACCTGTTTTGTACTATCTTCCTGCACTCACATTAATGGCCCGTAAATATCCGGGAACTATCTGTATGTTAGGATTAGGTGGTGCAGGAATTGCATTAATGCTAAATGACTCACCTTTAGTTGCTGTAGACAATAGTGAAGAGGTTATTGAAATAGCCAAGCGTTTTTTTATAATAGACCGCTTAAAAAATTTAACCATTATCCATGAAAACGCGATGGATTATGTACAAAAATGTGAGACAAATTTCACTCATCTAATTGTTGATCTCTATAACGCGAATCATTTTCCACCAGAATGTGCAAATGCTCAGTTTTTTGTCCTATGCAATAGGATAATAACTGAAGATGGATTTTTGGCTATCAATTTAGCCAATATAAAAGAACAATATCCAATTTTTCAATTAGTAAAAAATCAATTTAACCATACCTTGGTTATTCCAATAAGAAACAGCGCGAACATGGTTATTATTGCATCGAAAAGCAAAAATAAAGAACTTTTTATGGATAAAATAAATGAAACAGGAGTATTTAAGCGACTTATTTGGGTTGATTCCTGGGGATATGTAGGGGATTACAAACAAACCATTTGGCAGAAGTTGGTCACTTATTTTAAGAAAAATATCCGTCTCCCATAAATATGCCTATGGGAGAACACAATGAATTGTAATTTTTAGACTACAAAATAATTCCTGGATTCAAAGACGATACGTCTGCAGCAAACTCATTAAGCGCATTGATTTCTTTGGAAGGTTTAAACAAGCTATACGCTGTGAGACTACCTGCCACAGCACCTAATACTGTGCTTGATGAAGCAACAGCAACTGCAGCAGTATGAGCACTCAGAAGTCCGGCAAAAAAAGCACCTGGACCTGTCCACCAACTGCATGCAACTCCAATTGTAAAACCTATTAAGGCTGTTACAATGAGTACAATCGCTGCTGCGGCAACCGAAAGGACGCCATTAAGAACATTAGGATGTTGCTCATCTAAAATAACTTTACAATTAGCTGTAAAGTTCTCAATTGCCTTAGCTTTGTACAGTGGAGTAACGCTGGGATCAACAGCTTTCGCCAATAAGACATCTGATAGCTTAGTCAACTCCTGCTCAATTAATTGCTTTTTTCCTTTTGGTAGTTCTCTTAAGCTCTCAATGAGCTTAGCTTTCGCTTCACTCCAAAGAGAATTTTGTTGGTCTTTGCACAGTTTAGTAATTATTAAAAAAAGTTCATCGACATTATCTCCTTCTTTTGCTGAAGTAGTAATGAAGTGAACAAATAATTCTTTTGATTTAAGTATATTCAGTTTACATGCGTCTGCATTAGGCAAATCTGATTTTGTTCCAACGCAAATAATAGGAGCATTTGGGGCATGCAGACGAAACTCTTGAATATTTTTAATAATTTCTTGCTCATTAATTTCTTCAGTCAGATCAATACAGAATACACCTACCGCAGCTCCTTTATAAAATACTTGATTCAACGCTTGGTATCGTAAAGCCCCTGCTGTATCCCATAAGACTGCAGTATTGTCGGAATCAATTTCTCGAGTTAAAAAATCAGCACCTATAGTGGAACGTGAATTTTCTTTAAACTTAAAACTCGCTTTTAGAGCAATTCGATAATTAAGCTGAGTTTTACCACTTCTATGTTTGCCAAATAAAACAACCTTGTATTGCATGGGAAACCTCAAAATTATGTGTGGGGCGCTTAAATCCGATGAGAATCTTCAACAAATTCTCCCTATTTAGCTTTATAAATAAGCTGAAAAACTCAATGAACTATTTATTACTTTGAAGGATAAAAAAATACAAAAAAGGTGAGTGTTGCCTGAAGCTACGTACCTCAGGCATTAATTTGACTTAAATTTCCATTAAATCTTTTTCTTTTTCGGCTAATAATGCATCTATTTCTAGGATGTATTTATCAGTCAATTTTTGAATGACTTCCGTTGCTCTACGCTCATCATCTTCAGAAATAGCTTTATCTTTAACCAGATCTTTTAATTGATTATTTGCATCCCTTCTGATATTACGAACGGAAACTTTTCCCTGCTCACCCTCATTTCGAACGACTTTGATTAACTCTTTTCTCCGTTCCTCAGTTAATGGAGGCATTGGAACACGAATAGCAGTGCCTGCTGTAGCAGGATTTAAACCCAAATCAGAATTCAAAATCGCCTTCTCTATAGCGGATACTAGAGATTTCTCCCAAGGAGTCACTAGGATTGTTCGTGAATCACTGGCAGAAACATTAGCAACTTGATTTAATGGAGTCATAGTTCCATAATAATCCACTTGCACATGATCCAGTAAACCAACATTCGCTCTTCCGGTGCGAATTTTTGTTAGATCTGTCTGTAATGCTTCAATGGTTTTTTTCATTCGCTTTTCTGAATCTTGCTTAATCTCATTAATCATGACTAGCTCCGACTATAGTTCCTACGCGTTCTCCAGATACAATTCTCCTCAATGCATTAGGTGCTGTCATATCAAAAACCTGCAAAGGCATACCCTGATCTTGACAAAGACATATTGCAGTTGAGTCCATCACTTCCAAGCCTTGAGTTAATACTTCAATATAGGTCAAATAATCATAACGCTTGGCATTAGGATTTTTAAAGGGATCTTCCGAGTAAACACCATCTACTTTAGTTGCTTTTAAAACTACATCAGCTCCTATTTCAATGGCTCTTAAACAAGCGGCCGTATCGGTAGTAAAAAACGGATTTCCCGTTCCTGCTGCAAAAATTACAACCTGCCCAGTTCGCAAATGTGTGATTGCTTTACGTCGATGATAAGGATCAACTACGCCAAGCATAGGAATGGCTGACATAATACGTGCAGGCATATCAATACGTTCCAAAGCATCTCGTACCGCCAAAGCATTCATTACTGTAGCCAGCATACCCATATGGTCACCAGTTACACGACCTACTCCTGCTTGAGACAGTGCCTTACCACGAAATAAATTACCACCACCTAAAACGAGCCCAACCTCAACGCCCATCTTGATTAATTCGGCTATATCCTTGGCTAATGTATCTAAAACCGAAGGATCAATGCCAAATTGCGACTTGCCCATAAGGGCTTCGCCACTATATTTTAATAAAATACGTTTATATTTTAATGGGTGACTTTCATTCATCATGTACGAACCTGAGCCATCACTTCTTCAACAAAGTTATCTTCTTTTTTCTCTATTCCTTCACCAACTTCATAACGAATAAAAGACAGAACTTCAGTATTCTTTTCTTTTAAAAGCTGCCCTACTTTGACATCTGGGTTTTTGACAAATGGCTGACCCAACAAGCTCACTTCATCAATAAATTTATTGATCCGACCCTCAATCATTTTATCGATAATTTCTTGCGGCTTGCCACTTTCTTTTGCCTGAGCAGTAAAAATTTCACGCTCATTTTCAATTGCTTCTGCAGATACTTGATCTTTGCTTACTACAATTGGTTTACTTGCTGCAATATGCATTGCGATGTCTTTAGCAAGCTCTTCGTCACCCGTTTTAAGGGCAACCATAACGCCAATTCGTGAACCATGTAAGTAACAACCAATTACTCCAGTATCACAATGCATGCGCTCTAAACGTCTTAGTTTAATGTTTTCACCAATTTTCGCTACTAATTCTTGACGTGCTTGTTCTACAGTACTTCCAGAAGAAAGAGTAGTGGCAGACAACGCTTCAATTGTAGTAGCCGAACTGTTTAGTGCGGTTTCTGCAACTTTATTAGCAAAGTTAGTAAAGTTCTCATCACGAGCAACAAAATCTGTTTCACTGTTAATTTCAAGCATCACTGCACTACGCCCATCGATAGAACGTGCAATGACGATTACGCCCTCAGCAGCAACACGATCTGCTTTCTTATCTGCTTTTGCTTGACCTGCTTTACGCATTTCAATGATTGCAGCCTCTATATCACCATTGGTTGCTATTAGAAACTTTTTACATTCCATCATGCCAGCTCCGGTACGCTCACGTAACTGCATGACTAAACTTGCACTAATTGACATTTCATTTCTCCGTATAGCAAAAAGGGGGCAAATTAAGGTGTTCAGACACCTGGCCCCCTCTATTTTAAATTTTAATTATTCCCCTGATTTCTCTGTATCGTCGGTTTGTTCAACTACTTCTACAAATTCAGCATCAGATGAACCTACTCCAACCGTGTTACTGCCTTTGGCATCCAAAATTGCATCAGCAATACAACGAACATAAATATCAACTGCTCTCATAGAGTCATCATTACCAGGAATAATGTAATCAATGTTTCTTGGGCTATTATTGGTATCAACAACACCAATAACAGGAATTCTTAATCGATGTGCTTCTTCAACAGCAATGTGCTCGAAGCCAACATCAACAACAAACAGAGCATCAGGCAAACCACCCATGTGTTCGATACCGCCTAAACCTCTTTCCAATTTCTCTAGTTCACGCGTCAGCATCAGTGCTTCTTTTTTAATCATGCCATTAAACAGTCCTTTTTCTTGCATTTCTTTCAATTCTTTTAAGCGAAAAATAGACTGACGTACTGTTTTATAGTTGGTTAACATTCCACCTAACCAACGATGATCAACATAAGGCATGCCACAACGTTTCGCATGTTCACGAATACTGTCTTGTGCTGCCCTTTTGGTACCTACAAATAGAATTTTTGCTTTGTTTGATGCCAGTCTGCCAACATAGTTCACTACGTCATTCAGCATCACCATCGTTCTTTCAAGATTGATAATATGGATTTTGTTACGAGATCCAAATATATACTCACCCATTTCAGGATTCCAAAAACGTGTTCTGTGTCCAAAATGAGCACCTGCTTCGAGTAATTCACGCATACTTATATTCATAATTTGTCTCCAGGGTTATTCCTCCACGTCTCCCATACGAAACCCTTCAGGGACCCTATCGTATGTGCCGAAACGTGTGTGTATTTAAAGCGCGACCTTTATACCATATTAGATGAAATTCATCAATCAAATTTAGTATCAAATCGTTTTTTTTATATTGTGCTAAACTTTTATAAGCGCCTCCAATTAATCGGTTAGGTGCTACAAGAACTGGCTTTTTATGTGCGGTAATTTATTGAAACCAAAACAAAGAAAAAAAAATGTATCAATATAATCCAAAATTACATGTAAAAATCTGGTTAAGCAATAATCCAAATGTATTTATGAATTTGGAAAATCAAATTCGCCTTATTGAAATGCGTGAAAAAAACCCTAATGACACGATTCATTTGGTATATGACTCTAAATTACTTATACAGACCTCAGTAAATGCACTGCATGAATTTTGCAAAGAGCATCAAATTATTTCCATTGATGCACACACAATTGATACATTACTCCAATCAGACAATGAGAGAAAATTATACAAATTTTATAAAGAAGAAATTTACAATTTAAAAGCAGGTGGGAATCTGGCTGTGGCCAGTGATATTTTAAGATGGCTTTCACCAATATTTAAAAAAGGTACTTATACAGACTTTGATTTTCCAATTGATACATCTTTTCTCCCCAAATCTATTACTACTGAAATGCCTATATTACTTAACATTGGTAGTTTAAAAATGGGTAGAAAAGAATTCATACTGGCAAATAATGATTTTGTCGCGATTATAGACGCCATCGCAGCCAAAAAGGAAATCGAGCGGGTACAAAGCGGGCTTATCGCCAGACTAACTCATTATGACACCGATTTTATTGAACGAACTGAAACTGAATTAAATGAAGACAGCTTTATCAATCGTCATCTTTTAAAATTTATGAAGAATCGTTCTGAATCGCTTTATATAGCAAAATCCAAAGAAATTATTCCTCCGGATACATCGGATTCCTCATTAAAAATCAGAGCATATCTTATCGAGGTAATGACTGATAAAAACAAGTTTTTAAATTTTAACAAAATCACTCCTCATGAAACTCATGAGGAGGTAATAAAGAGATTGAGAAAAGACCTCCATGCGCAACTAAACTTGGTAAAGTATCTTTTTTTTAGCAAGGAATATGCGTTTATTAAACGTATACTAGAAAAAAATGATGATAGATTTTTAACCTATTTAATGAAAAAAGAATGTGATCTTTATCTTAAATCAATCGTTGTATGCACTACAGGTCCAATACAAATATCGAATGCATTATTCAATGGCTATGTGGTAGATACGGATAAATTTATTAGAGAAATTCAGCCCCTCTCATTTAATCATTATGGATTGCAAAATGCTTTTCGGTCACAAAACTCTATTCCTTTACATGAGAATGTTTTGGGAATGCTCAAATTTCTTGGTGTTAATGAGGGTGAATTAAATGATTCTTCATGGTTGGATTCCGGGAAAAAATTGCAAGCTACACGGACAAAACAACTTGCTACACGTCAAAGGGAACTTGCGATAAGCTTGCCTCTTTCTTTTTCCACAATAAAAAATGATTTGGAAAAATGCATCCAAAAAATGACAAAAATTCCTCATCAATCTTTTTCAAGCGAGGAAAAACATGAACTAACAGAAGATCTTGAACTTATACTGAGCTGTTTTAATCAAAAAAATGAATTTAATATTCTCCAATTTAAAAAGATCTTACTTAGCATTCATCCTCACGATGTATACACACAAAAATTAATCGAAGATCTCGAAAATCTCTGCCATGAAGCAATCATTTTCAGCCTTGCAAAAGATAAAAAAGTAAAACTAGGTCTCCCCTCCTATCCATTGTCTCAATCCCATCACCCCATTTGGACACAAGAATCAGATTGATTATTCAATACAGGAGTTATGGTAAAGATCATTGAGGGAGCAGTCTAGCTCACAAAATACAAGTTAAAAATTGTCACCAGTACAGCGTAACCTTATACATACGGGCTCCGCTGTACCTGGCGTTAAGACCATTGTTCAAATGTTAATTACTAAGGTTTAAACATTATCTATGACGGAGATTGTATAGGATAATATTCCTGATTATTTTCTCTTTTTATACTATCCTCCATGATATCATCTAATGCCCTAGCTAATTCTAAATATTTTTCAGCGAGTTTTTCCATTTCAACATAAGTTTTTTCTGCTGGTTTCAAAAAATCATTGTAGATGTCTTTGAGGGAGCTATTTTTAAGAATTAGCTGAGTAGACAATTGGCTAAATTTATTATTCGTCTCAGCAAGCAGTTTTTCAACTCTTATAATTTGAACATCAAGTTTATAAGCCGTGCTTGCCTTTGCTGCGGAAATTTTTTGTTGTACATTTTCCTTCAAAGGATCATATTGCTCAGCTGCTTGAGGATGGCTTTTTGCTTTTAGGTCCGCAATAGTATCATTAATTTTTTTAAATTTGCCTTCTAATTCCTTCATCAGGACAAGAGATGAATTAACGTTTGCTATTAATGGTGATTCTAATTGGTCTGTATCCGCCTTATCTGGAAAAAAACTCGAATGAAATTCTTCCTTGTCTCTTACATGAGACAGTGACTCTTTTAATTTTGCAAGTAAACCTTCTGCCTGGTCTACCTCACCAGATAATTGATGTAAAACATGCGGCACAGCTTCCAAATAATATTTAATTGCTTTCTCTTTTTGAACTTGTCGGAGCTGCATCCTCTGATATTCTGTTTGTGAAAACAGACCAGGCCTTTGTACTGCTTTCTCAATGAGTTTTTCTTGCACTTGTTCTTGTTTCTTTTCGTTTGGAAATTGCCTCCATTGAACAATTAATTTATCTAAATATTCATCAGTTAAAACTGGCTCATCGAATTCCATAGCAAAATTCATCTGCAACCCTAGTAACTTGTATAAACTTCCGTACAGTTCATCTTTATCTTTTAAACTGTATTCATCTAATTTCACTTCTTTAAGAGTACAACGAAAATCATTAATAAGATTTATTAAATAATCTACTGCATTAACGTCAGCCATATTCGTTCTATGGATTAAATCTCGGCAAATCATTGCCTTAATTTCGGTTGAAGTATTTGACGATTGAAGTAAAAACTCTAGTTCTTTGGTATCCATTAGCTCGATGAACGGTTGATAAATCTTTGAAATCATCCTATATTTTTCTTTTATGTCCGCTTGATACCATAATGTATCAGCTTGCATAACTAAATTGCGCAACATGCTCTTTTTTTCTTCATTTGTTAGCTTTAACCCATCTAAAAGATCACTTTTAATTTCTAGGGGTATATTTTTTGCGTTGAAAAACAAATTAGCCAATGGCATTGATTGAGAATTTTTGATCTGATTCACAACGTCTCGGCATAATTGCTCTAATTTGGCTGATTCACTTAAAAACTCAAAGCTAACTTGCTCTAATTTATCTTGATAAATGTCTTTCATTTTGTCTGAAAAAACATCACGAAAAATACTCGCGGCTTCTAAAATTTTAATGCACTCGGCTATATCCATATTTTTTTCTTTGTTAGCCAATAAATTCATCGTTGCCAACATTGGAGATACAATGTATGCCAAATGAGTACTCATATTGCCACGGGAAAAATAGAATTTATTAAATGAAAAAACTGCTTTAGCAAAAAAATGTTTTGCTTCATTATAGTCCTTGTTACTCACATTTTCTTGAGTGAGCAAATAATAGGCTATTTCAAGATAGCCGTATGCGGAAAGAAGATTTTCATTCTCTTTATCACTATTTTCTTTATAAATTTTATAAAACGGCACAGAGCCAGAATTCAGAGAGAAATGACCGTTAAAAATGTTTTCAAATCCGCTGTGAGCGTATTTTGTTAAAAAATTTCCTAGAAATTTCGGAGTGTCAGTCTCTTCCTCATCAATATAAGGAGCATATATATGTGGTGTAACTATTTGTGTAATCATTTGCCCCAATAAACTTATATCGTTAATTTTAAATTTATAATTTTTTTTATCTGGGCATTGGATAGATAACACATAGTGTGCTGATACGCCGGTATCGGTACTTACGATCTTTTCAATCTTTATGTTCTTCACATCATTAATAATTTCTTCTAATACATTTAAATCATTTGTATTTAATATATGATAGGGTTTCAAGTAATTAATTAAGTTGGAGCGACTAAAGCTTTCATGTACACTCACACTACTTTTACCTAAGGAAAGCTGATAAAAATCTCCAAGAAGCACTGCCTCAAATAAAAAATTCGCTCTTAAAATCAGCGCGTCTTTGCTATCAAATGCTCTGCTAGCATCCTCTAATAATTTTCGCCGATCTACTTTTCTTGTCACTTCTCGCATGGTTGTTAGTTGAGTAGAGGGGACATATCCAGAATTTGAATTTACGATATTTTTAATAAAATCAATTTCGAAGAATTGATTGGCGGGTGATGAGCTTGCTTGTTTATCTTTTCTTTCTTCGCGTTTAATGTACATAGTTTATATCTTCTTTACCATTAAATTGGTAAAATTATATCATAATTGAATAAAATTGGCACTAATTGATGACGTAATACTGCGTTTATTTATTCCTTAGTATATACTAGATGTGTTCAGTAACGATGACATGTGACAGGAAAGTTGGTTTAATATTATGAGGAATGGATAATGAGTAAAAAACTTCTCTGGTTTTCAACAATTGCATTAGTACTAATCTTTGGTCAACCAAGTTTCGCTTGTATCGGCGGCTCAAAAAATTGTGATTCCCATCATCGATTTGATAGGTTAGCACAAGAACTCAATCTCAATGCAGATCAAAAAGCCAAACTTAAAGCATATCGAGAAAAAGCTAGAGCTTCTCTCAAAGAAAACTATGCTCAACTTAGATTACTGCGCAATCAAATCAATTCTTTAATCAAAGCTGAGAAACTTGATGAAGCAAAACTTGATGTTTTAGTTGAAAAAGTAAATAAAATAAGGGGTTCTATACTAAAAACAAGAATAATAATACAGCATCAAATGCTTACACTTTTAAATGATAAACAAAAAGCTAAATTTCTTGAATTAAAGGAAAAATGGTTTATGGATCAGCAATAGTTAGACCAACATCAATGCCTGTCTTTAAAACAGGCAGATGCAGGTGACATATAGTCTGGTGTACAAAAACACCAGACTATAATAAAGTTTTCATTAACAACTGAATGACCTTATTACTTACGTGTGGCAACTGCTTTAAAATTTATAGTTACCTCATCTTTTATTTCACTCGTACTCGACCAGTCACCTTGTCCGATGCCAAAATCCAACCGTTTTACTGTAGTATGTCCTTCAACAACCAGATGATTTTTAGGTGATTCTACTGCAGTGAAGGTAAGTGTTACGGGCACTGACTTATTTTTTATGGTTAATGTTCCAGCAGCTTCATAATTTTTATCATCTTTTTTGGTGAATTTAGTCGACTTAAACTCAGCTTTTGGGAACTCCTTAGCATTAAACCAGTCTGGACCAAGTAGTATGGAACTTATTTCCGCATATGAGGTAGTAAGTGAACTCATGTTCACGACTACATCAACAGTACTGCTTTGATACTGTTCGGGATCTGCAGCAATGTTGGCGGTAAATTCTTTAAAAGTACCAGTAACAGGCGCATTATTTTGTGTTGCTGTAAAGCTTATGCTGCTTTCATTAGGTACTAGCGTCCATTCAGGTAAAGAAGCCGCGTTTGCACAGATACTATTCAAGAAAAATAGAAAGAAAAAATACTTTATTATTTTCATGGGAAAATTCTCCGTAATATATCGTCCTTATTAATAAAATGATGTTTAAGAGCAGCAGCCACATGCAGACAGATTGCTGCAATAAGAGCATAGCCTAACCATTTATGGACCCATTCAAATAAAACCCGTTTACTTTCATCAGGTGCTATAAGATCAGGTAAAGTAAACAATCCAAAAAATGATGCAGGCAATCCTGCAGCTGATGTAATTAACCAACCCGTAATTGGCATGGCAAACATAAATAAATAAAATGCCCAGTGCATACTGCGTGCAGCAATTTTTTCCAGCCAAGGTAAAGCCAGTTCAGGATTTTCATTAGCTAATCGCCAAACGATTCTTAAAATAGCTAAAAACAGAACTAAAAAACCGTACTCTTTATGCCAGCCATAGTATTTCAGCCTTTGGGCATTCCAGGGTATAGAAACCATATACAAACCAAGTGCCAATAATCCTATAATTAATAAAGCGATCACCCAATGAAATACTATGGTAACGATACCAAAATGAGTCGAGCTGTTTTTGATTTGCATAAGATATCCTATTCTTTACCCTGTCCTTTACCTTGATCTTGTTTTTTATTCTGATCCAGATACGCTTCAGCTCCAATAGAAAGGTTTACTTTATCACTCACTGAGGGCAAGAATGCATTGATTCCGAAATCAGAACGATTTATGGCAGATGTAGCGGTAAAACCAACGGACATTTTATTACTAATCAGATTCATTCCCACTTTATTTAAGGTAACTTGCAACACCACTGGCTTACTTACTCCGCGTAATGTTAAGGTACCCTCAACTGTTGCTTTATTATCACCTTGTGGGGTTACTTTATTGCTCACAAAAGTTGCTGTAGGGTAACGCTCGGCATCAAAAAACAAATTACTTTTCAGATGCTTATCCAACTCAGGAATACCCGTAATCATGTCCTTGACATCAATTGTCACATTGACTTTACTTTGACTTGGATTATCTTTATCAAGAACCAACTGTCCCGTTGCATACCATTTGCCATATTGAGTTGAGAAGCCCAAGTGCTCAGCACTCCATAATACATAAGTATGATTTTTATCCAAAGTATATGTGTCAGGTGCTGCGTAAATTGGAGCAGAAAAAGTAATTGCAATAAACAATGATGAGAGCCAGCTTCCTAAAATTTGCTTCATAATTAATTTCCTTTATTTTTAATATCAGTTTACATCAATTTTAATATTAAATTTTTACTCAGGCTTGAGACTACCACCGACAATCCGATCACACAGTCCTTTAGGTAACAAAATAAAGGCATCTTTTTGCTTGTCTTTCGTAGCAGAAGACGCGCACGAAGCAGTAGCAGTAGCGCAGTCATTCATACCTTTTTTAGAAATTCCATAACACTTTTCAGTTGCAGCAGCCGTATCGTTGTCTGCTGCTGAACTACCAGTTGCAACAAGAACAAAAAAAGCAGTCATTACTGATTGTATCAACTTATCGCGTGTAAACATTGTTTTCCCTTACATTAAATGAATTCTTCTTTAAAATACAATAGTGTTACTAAAACAACAAGTGAAAGGTTAAAAAGCCATATTAATGCTTACTCAAAGAAAAAATCAATCGCTGAAAGATCACTTGCAAAGGGTACTTTTGCCAAAAGAGGAGAAGTAAGTTTCTGGCATAATGTAGCAATATTAGCTGATAATTCGTACATGTTTGGATCAATACAATTGGCAATCCATCCTACACAATGAATGTTATTTGCACGCAAAGCCGTTTCTGTCAGCAAGGCATGATTAATACAACCTAATTTCATTCCAACCACAAGAATAACAGGTATCTTGGTAATCTGCAGAAAATCAATCCAGGTTTCATGGTCATTCAATGGAACCATTAATCCACCAGCACCTTCAATAAACAATTTTTCTATACCATCTAATTGTAAATTAAGGCAATAATCTGCAATTTCGGTAATGGATAAACAGACTCCTTCCCTATGCGCAGCAATATGAGGTGACACAGGCAGCTTAAATCGCCAAGGATTTATTACATCCAAACTAATATTATTTTTTTGCAAATTTTGTGCATCACTACTAACCAGCTTATTTTCTATTTCCATGCATCCACTTGCTACAGGTTTAATTGCAACTGCCGATGAAAAGTAATTTATTAAGCATGATGTTATATACGTTTTACCACAATCAGTATCGGTACCTGTAACAAAAAAACGCTTCATCTGATGAATCCTCGTAGCTCTTCAATAAATAAATCCATATGAGATAAAAAAGGCATGTGTGCAGCTCGTTTAAACAATACATATTTAAACTCTGGATAAGATAGTTGCATGGAATTCATCGTTTTAATCGGAACAATGGGATCGAGCCGGCCAAACATAAAACATGAAGGTTTATCAAACTGTTTTAATTCCTCCCGTAAATCCCAGGTTTCTAAAGTTTTAAGGCCTAACTCTAAGCCTTCTGGTGATGGGAGTTTATCAGGCAGATAATGCAGCTTATCATTACTGGTCAATCCATTAAGCTCTAAAAATTCTTTTAAAGTTACATGAGGTTCTTCTGATAGATTTTTATAAAATCTTTTAAAAACATCCTGAGAAATACCTGACCACAAATCAGAATTTAAAAATCGCGGCGATGAAGTTACGTTAACAAGATAATCTACCCTGCCATATTCCTCTACTGCCAAACGCATGGCATATAGCCCGCCCATAGACCAACCGATCAGCGCAAATTGATTAGGTAATTGCGCGATTAAACGCTCTTTAAATGAATCCCAATCCATAACTGGGCTATGGCCAAACCCCGGCAAATCTACCAATATCAGTTGATAATTCATGGAAAGTTTGGGTATCAATGGTAACCAAATCTGACTATCAAATCCCCATCCATGAAAGAAAACAAGAGGGAATCCTTTGCCATAATTATGGATGTTTATGTTCATAAATTACACTTAACATATCAAATAACCCCCGAATTTGTTCAGGAGTATGATTATAATTTAAAATGACACGCAACCCAGATGCTTTGATGCTCACCGTAGGCTTTCTTATTGCACAACAACTAAAACCGTGTTTTTTTAACTCGCGCGCATAGTATAAAGCCAAATGCGGACATCCTAATTGTAGTTGCTGAATTGGACTAATCGAATCAGTCCAATTTAGTGGGGATTGTTTAATATAAGATCTAAATAAATCAACCAATTGCGTTAATCTCAATCGTCTCTCTTCCGCATTTACTACAAATTCCAAAGTATTCAATAAGCCATAACTTAAAGCAGGGCTTACAGCAGTCGAATAAATAACAGAACGTCCTGCTTGTAATAATGCATCAATCCAGTCTGCTTTCCCAGCGACAAGCGCACCTTGAGCCGCATAAGCTTTTCCTAGCGGGATAATTCGTAATGGCACTTCATTTTGAGTTAATCCATGATAGGCTGTTGCTCCCTTCCCCTGACTGCCTAAAACACCAAAAGAATGAGCCTCATCTACAATCAGCGCATTTTGACTCACATTGCAAAGAGAAAATAGCTCTGCCAATGGAGCCAATTGGCCACTCATACTAAAAATACCTTCAGTTATTAGAGCCGAGCATTCAAAATGTTTGGTTAACTTACGACTTAAGTCATCTAAATTATTATGCAAATAACGTGTATAGTTTACCTGTGACAAAGCCAAACCATCATAAATTGAAGCATGTATTTCTTTATCAATAAAACAATGAACTTTCAATTTACCAAGTAAGGCTGTCACTGCAAGATTTGCTGCGTAACCTGAAGAAAATAAAATACAGTCATCTGCACCTAATAAATTGGCAAACGCTTCTTCAACAGCACGATGATTGGCATGATAACCACTCAGCAACATCGATGCACCACTGCCACTAGGGTACAAGGCATATCCACGTTGATATCCTTCAGCAATACGTTTATCGCGAGTTAAAGATAAATAATCATTGCTGTCAAAATGAATTAAAGATGAATTTTCAGCTGTCACAAGTCTATGCCTTAGCAGGCCTTCATGCGTCAGCTGATTCGTATAATCTCTAATTTTATTACTTAGAGGCATTTAGGCCATCTCAGTTAAACCAAGTTTATCAAAAAGAGCCTTATCCTTAGTTCTCTGTGGATTTTCTTCAGTTAAAAGTTTATCACCTAACCATGCAGAGTTTGCTCCAGCATAGAAACATAAAGCTTGTAGTTCATCACTCATTCCGACTCTTCCAGCTGATAGTCGAATCATACTTTTTGGCATTAATATTCGTGCAGTTGCAATGGTTCTAACTAATTCAATCCCTTCAACTTCAGCTGCCTTTGCAAGAGGAGTTCCTGTAACTGGGATTAGACGATTAATAGGAACACTTTCTGGAGGGGATTCCATATTTGCCAAAGTTAACAAGAATTCAATCCGGTCCTCACGTGTCTCACCCAAACCTAGAATACCACCACAACATACGTTAATTCCGGCATCTCGAACATGATTTAATGTATCTAAACGATCACTGAACTTGCGTGTTGTAACTACTTTTTCATAATATGAAGGCGATGTATCAATATTATGATTATAATAATCCAAGCCAGCTTCTTTTAAAGAAACTGCTTGTTCTTGATTCAGCATCCCTAAAGTCATACAGGTTTCTAATCCTAATGCTTTAACTCCTTGGATCATTTCTTTCAACTCACCCATAACCTTATCTGGTGGGCAACGCCACGCAGCGCCCATGCAAAATCGCTGTGCTCCGCCCTCTTTGGCTTCCTTGGCACATTTCAAAACATCCTCTACAGACATTAATTTTTCTTTTTCAACATGAGTTTTATAATGACCACTTTGCGAACAATAACCACAATCTTCAGGACAAGCACCTGTTTTGATGCTAAGCAAAGAAGCAAATTGTAAAGAGTTTGGCTGATGATTTGCTCTATGCACCGTAGAGGCTTGATGCAATAAATCATTAAAAGGTTGTTCATAAATTGCTGTAATTTCAGAAACAGACCAATGTTTCTTAACTTGAGTCACAACAGTACCTCCTAATTAAAGTTTTAAAAGTAATCTAATTATCCTATAGAAAATTAGATCTCTTTTGTAAATTCAAATTTTATTTGATTAGCGGACATGATAAAGTGCCCCCCAAGCTTGTCAACCAAAATTTTTAAAATGGTCAACACACACCAATTAATCAGTCGAGATTTGAAACATTTTTGGCACCCTTGTTCCCAAATGAAAGACTTTGAAACATGCCCTCCCTTGATTATTGAAAAAGCTCAAGGAAGTTATCTTTATACCAATAAAGGCCCCTTAATTGATGCCATTTCCAGCTGGTGGTGTAAATCATTAGGTCATGGCCATCCTGCAGTTATTGAAGCGATAAACGCTCAGTTGGAGTGTTTTGAACATGTCATTACAGCAAATACTACGCACCCAGCTCTTGTTGAGTTGGCAGAAGAGTTAGCGAAAATTACTAAAAAACAACACGTTTTTTTTGCCAGTGATGGTTCAAGTGCTGTTGAAATTGCGATGAAATTAGCAATTCATGCCAATCAGATTAAAGGTTTTACAGATAAAAAACAGTTTATTGCTCTAAAGAATGGATATCATGGGGAAACACTGGGCACAATGAGTGTTAGTGATTTGGGACTTTATAAAGCGCCATACACATCATTTGGTCTGACTTGCCATTACATACAAAATATTCCTTACATTTCCGGTAAAGAAGATTCTTTATGGCACAATTGTGATTCATATTGGTCCACTGTTGAAAAAGAATTAGAAGCAATTAGTGATAAAGTCTGCGCTATTATTGTTGAACCCTTGCTGCAAGGCGCAGGAGGAATGTTGTGTTACAGCCCTGATTTTCTAAAAAGGTTATCATCCTGGGCTCAAAGTAAAAACATTTACCTTATTGCCGATGAAATAATGACTGGAATGGGGCGAACGGGTAAATGGTTGGCTTCAAATCATGCAGAAGTTGAACCTGATCTTATTTGTTTATCCAAAGGATTAACCTCAGGCTCTATTCCTCTAAGTTGTGTCATGATCGACAACTCTGTTTTTGATCTTTTTTATGCAGATTATACAGCGGGTAAATCCTTCTTACATTCACATACATATAGCGGGAACCCACTAGCAGTCAGCGCTGCATTAGCAACCATTCGCACTATGCATCAAGAAAAAATAATTGAACAAGCAAAAAATCTAGGCGAATACATGCTTTCTGCTTTAACTGAGGTTGCAAAGCTTTCAGGTAAATTAAGCAATATTCGAGGCCTTGGAGCGATTGTAGCTGCTGATCTCGAGGACACAGGACAAAACCGAATAGGTAATAAGGTTTATCAACACGCCTTGGAGCATGGAGCTTTAATTAGACCTATAGGGAATACGCTTTATTGGCTTCCCCCATTAAATACGGATTATGAGGTAATTGGGAAATTAGCGGAAATAACACTACACTCTATAAAGGGAGCTTATGTAATACCTTAAAATCATGCGAAAAATATTCAGCAACATGACATTTTTTGTCTACAAGCAATTCAAATTATTCTGGATATTTTTCACCATTCTTTTACTTATTATTTTTTCTTATATCAATTGGCATAATAACGTTAAAGTCTCTTTTACTTTGGTTACTGAAGTATGTAATAAACTCGCGGATAACCTTGATGACTTTATTAATGATATTCTTCAGGATTTAAATCAAATTCCTTCCTACAAGAAGGAAAACCTAACATGTACCGATAATTTTCTTCCTTTTTTGCAATACATGATTATCAATCATGCACAAATTTCTGGATTGGCAATTCGCGATAAAAAACATCAGATTATATGTTCTACCCTACCTCATAATCAGACTTTTCTCTTGGGCCAAGGTATACATCAGACGATTATAGGGCCATTAAAAATACCTATGTTCAATCATCCAATTTTTGCAGTTCAAAAAAAAATTGGTGATTATCAGGTAGAAATAATTATTATGACATCAACACTTGAAAATATATTGAATGTCCCAGAAAGTAATCAGCGCATCATCACCTTATATGACATCAATCAGAAAAAGGAAATTTTCCAAATAGGAAAAATAACAGGAGCTTCTTGGATAGATAAATTGTTTCTTGATTCATCCTATCCATTTCAAAAAATATTCGCTACAGTAAAATTAAACAGCCTTAATGGTGTTTTACTTACAGTTACAGAACCCGATCAAACCATAATTAATACTCTTTGGCATAAACAAATCTTAGTTGCTCTTTATGTTTTAGTACTTTCAACTTTCTTATATTTTTTAATTAGGAATCAATTTAACAGGTATTATTCTTTGCATGGAGCAATGAAGCAAGCCATTAGGAGCGGACAATTTTACCCCGTTTATCAACCCTTATTTGATGCAAAAAGTAATGCCTGTTCTGGTGCTGAGGTTCTCTTAAGGTGGCAAGATAATCAAGATGAAATTATTATGCCCGATCTTTTTATAGAAGAAGCAGAAAACACAGGTTTAATTGTTCCAATAACATTGCAAATTATTGAAACAGCATTTAAAGAAACGAAAAATATCTTAAGGTCTAAACCTAGCTTCCACTTATCATTTAACATTTGTGCACTGCATTTTACTGACGATGATTTTTTCCCTCATTTTTATAAAATCATGCGACATTATTCTATTTCACCCAAACAAATATTGTTAGAAATAACAGAACGTTATCTACTCGATATGAATGATGAAATTTATATAAACAGATTACAAGAGCTCAGAGATGCGGGATATTCATTAGCTATAGACGATTATGGAACAGGGCATTCGAGTATCAGCTACTTGCAATACTATCCTTTTAATTATCTTAAAATTGACAAAATATTCATTCATGCTATAGGAACAAAAGCAATCACAGAAACATTAAACGACGCAATCATTCATTTAGCAAAAAAAATTAATTTAACTATTATTGCAGAAGGTGTAGAAACAAAAGAGCAAGTAAATTATTTATTACAAAACGAAGTTCAATTTCTTCAGGGCTGGTATTTTTCAAAAGCCCTACATATTGAACAATTACTGGAATTGCTTAAGGGGAAAAAAAATGAATAAGTACATGGGAGCTTGTTTTTTTCTTGTTCTAGGTATTTCGTCTTCAAGTTTTGCTCAGCCACCAGTAAATATGGGTAATTACTGGCAATGTTCAACACGTGACATAACCCATACAAAATGGACTGCACAAAGTGCTTATCAAAAAATAGCTTTAAATCTTTCTTATGCTGAATGTAAAAAAGGCAGTAAGTCCCCAGCTACCTGCAAAGTGTCCAAAGCAAGTTGTATCAAATTCGTTAATGGTATCAATACTACACCCATGTGGCGATGTACCGCTTTTGATAGAGAAGCATTGCCCTGGAGAAGTAATCTCTATCCAAATCGTGAAGATGCAGCATTGGCTGCCCTAGCATTTTGTAAACATAAAAGCCCTGTTCCTTATACGTGCTCCATTAATGTAGTAACGTGCATGAATAAAAATGAGATTTAAATATGGTTTATTGCGTTGGATTAACAGGTGATATAGCAAGTGGAAAAACGACAGTTGCTGAACTTTTTTCAGAGCTAGGTGTCGAAGTCATTCACGCCGATAAAATATCAAGAGAAATTACTAAAAAAAATAAAGCCGCATATAGAAGAATTGTTGCGCATTATGGTTTTAAAATTCTTAAAGAAGATGGGGAACTGGATCGTAACAAACTAAGAGAAATAATCTTTTCGAACCATGAGGAGCGAGACTGGCTTGAACGCCTCTTACATCCACCTATCCGTAATGAGATTAAAAAACGAGTTGATGCGAGTACAACTCCTTATTGCATGATAGAAATACCTTTGCTGATTACAAAACAAGCCTACCCTTATATCAATCAAATTTTGCTTGTTTGTGCGCCAATGGAACTACAAATATCACGATTAATGCAACGAGATCAATGCAGTAAAGAACAAGCCCAGGCTATTATATCTATTCAGCCTAATACTCATCTGCGCTTAGAAAATGCAGATGATGTAATTGTTAATAATATGGATATTATTGAATTAACCAGGAGAGTAAATGATTTACATTATAAATATCTTCGAGAATCAAAAAATTTATAATAGACATTTTTACTCCATAACAGTTGAACGAAACACTTTAGCTTTCTACAAGGAATTTAGCGATAAATGAAATTGATCACCTTAAATTTATGGGGAGGCCACTTAAGAGAGCCTTTATTAAAATTTATCGACAAATATCGGGATATTGATATATTTTGCCTGCAAGAGGTGTATTACAATGCTCATCGCGCTGTAACTGAAGAGGATAAAGTTCTTAGTCTGAATATTTTTTCTGACCTACAACAACTTCTTCCTAATCATTTCCCTATTTTTAAACCTGCTGTTGAAAATATGTATGGAATTGCGATGTTATTAAAAAATGATATCGACATTTTAGGCGAAGGAGATATAAATATTCATCAAAAGCAACATTATCCAGGAATAGGATTAAATCATCCTAGAGATTTACAATGGGTAGAGTGTGAGATTAATAAAAAAATTTATTCCATTCTTAATGTGCATGGACTCTGGAATGGGCAAGGTAAAAAAGACACTCCGGAACGAATCAATCAGTCACAACGTATCCGCCATTTTATGGATACTATCAATACTCCCAAAATATTATGTGGTGATTTTAACTTAAGACCTGATACCCAAAGCATGCACATCATTGAACAAGGAATGAATAATTTAATAAAAATTAATCACATCAGCTCAACAAGAACTCGTTACTATCAAAAAGAAGAAAAATTTGCGGATTATATTTTAACTTCACCAGATATTGTTGTTAATGAATTCACTGTCCTGAGTGACGAGGTCTCAGACCATACTCCATTATATCTTGATTTTAATTAGTCAAATCTATGTAGCCTGGGTGCAGCGCAGCGGAACCCAGGTATTCTGAATTTGAATAAATTTCTTATGATCATGTAATGGAGGCGGGGTGAAGGCAAAACGGTAATTTGGAGAAAGCTTGTGCCAAGGAAAACCCGGGTTCTGCTGCGCTGCACCCAGGCTACTCCATTATAAAAGTTCTTTGCAGAATAAATGATTTTGTACCATTGCGATTACTTCACGATTTGCTTCTGGGAAATGCTCAGAAATTAATTCATGCTGATAAACCCATTTCATAGCCAATTGTCCTTCCAAGCATAAAGGTTCGCCGATATATTGACTAACAAGAAAAATAATTAATTTTACTGATTTATCAGAGTATTGATGTTTTACTTCACCGAGTAATTTGTAATGTTGAACTTCTATGCCAATTTCTTCTTTGATTTCTCGAATCAACGCAGCTTCTGGAGGCTCATTTACTTCCAATTTTCCGCCAGGAAATTCCCAACATCCTCCATGAGGAAGATGGAAAGGGCGTTGGGTAATTAAGATGCGTTGTTGTTCATCGACAATAACTGCTACGGCAACTGAGATATTCACGCCAAACTTCCATGACACGCTTTATATTTTTTACCTGAGCCACACGGACAAGGATCATTTCGACCAATTTTTTTCTCTTGTCGTCTGTATGTTTGAGATGAAGAAGCCTCCTCATCATGTTCATCAGCATAATTTCCGTGTTGCAAGCTCATTTTACTAACCTGCTCAGCACGTCGTTGCTCTTCAACTGCATTAACGTCTTCTTCAGTTTGAATTTCTACTGAAGAAACTAAACGAACAACATCATACTTTAAACTATCAAGCATGGTGGTAAACAAAGTAAACGCTTCTTTTTTATACTCTTGCTTTGGATCTTTTTGTGCATATCCACGCAAATGGATTCCTTGACGCAATTGATCCATTACTGCCAAGTGTTCACGCCATTGATTGTCCAAAGTTTGCAAAACTACGGATTTTTCAAACTGCGACATCGTAGCTCGACCCGCTTGCTTTACTTTTTCATCATATTTTCGTGCAGCAAGATCAAGAATTTTCTCTTTAATTTGTTCGGGCTGAATATGATGATCTTCTTCAATCCACTCGAGTACAGGAGCTTTAAGTTTGAATTCATCAGCCAAAATATCACTTAAAGATTTTGGATCCCATTGATCTTCCAAACTTTGGGGAGGAATATAAGTATCAACAAGATTCGATATCACTTCCTCTCGCATCATATTTAACATTTCCTCAGTATCGGTCATTTCCATGATCGAAGCGCGTTGGGTATAAATGACTTGTCGTTGATCATTTGCTACGTTGTCATAATCCAAAAGCTGCTTTCTCACATCAAAATGGTGTCCTTCAAGCTTACGTTGAGCATTCTCAATTGCTTTGGTTACAAGACTATGCTCAATAGGCTCTCCAGGCTTCATTCCCAAACGACGCATCATCGATGCTACACGCTCAGACGCAAATATGCGCATTAAATTATCTTCAAGAGATAAGTAGAAACGACTGCTTCCTACGTCACCCTGCCGACCTGATCGGCCGCGCAACTGATTATCAATTCGACGGGATTCATGACGCTCCGAACCTATAATTCTCAATCCTCCGGCGGCAATTACTTCATCATGACGTTTTTGCCATAACTGTTTCACAGCTTCTATTTCTTCAGCACGCGCATCTTCACCGAGTTGCGCCAAATCTGCAGATAAACTTCCACCCAAAACGATATCAGTTCCTCGACCCGCCATATTTGTAGCAATAGTTACCGCACCCGGACGACCTGCTTCAGCAATAATTTGTGCTTCTTTTTCATGGAATTTAGCATTAAGCACTTGATGTTTAATATTTTCTTTTTTAAGAAGCTGACTTAAAAACTCAGATGCTTCAATCGAAACAGTACCCACAAGAACAGGTTGCTTACGAGCAGTACACTCACGAATATCTGCTATAACTGCTTGAAATTTATCTTTTTGAGTCAAATAAACCAAATCAGCCTCATCTTTACGTACCATAGGTTTATTTGTAGGAATTACTACAACATCAAGATTATAAATTTGCTGCAACTCATAAGCCTCTGTATCCGCTGTCCCGGTCATTCCTGATAATTTATTATACATTCGGAAGAAATTCTGGAATGTAATTGAAGCAAGGGTTTGGTTCTCATTTTGAATGGAAGCACCCTCCTTAGCCTCAACTGCCTGATGTAAGCCTTCAGACCATCTTCGACCAGGCATTGTCCGACCCGTATGTTCATCGACTATAATAACTTGTCCATCCTTAACAATATAATCCACATCACGATGAAACATAGCATGAGCTTTTAATGCTGCATTGACATGGTGCATGAGCATAATATTGCTGGCATGATATAAACTGTCACCATGATCTAGAAGTTTTGCTTTAACCAATAACTCCTCTATATGTTGATGACCTGCATCAGTAAGATGCGCCTGCTTTTGCTTTTCATCAATAGTGTAATCCCCTTCACCACCCTCTTCTTCTTGTTTCTTCAAATGAGGAATCAATGAATTAATTTTAATGTAAAGTTCCGAGCTATCTTCTGCTGCCCCGGAAATAATCAGAGGAGTACGTGCTTCATCAATGAGAATTGAATCCACTTCGTCCACGATGGCAAAGTTCAACTCTCTTTGTACCTTATCTTCAAGACTAAATGCCATATTATCGCGCAAATAGTCAAAGCCATATTCGTTGTTTGTTCCATAAACGATATCACAACGATAAGCTTCTTGTTTTGCAGCATGTGACATATCAGGAAAAATCACACCCACAGTCAATCCCAAAAATTCAAATATAGGACTCATCCATTGACTATCGCGTTTTGCAAGATAATCATTCACTGTAACAACATGTACACCACGTCCAGTAATTGCATTCAAATATGCGGGTAAAGTTGCTACCAATGTTTTACCTTCCCCTGTGCGCATTTCAGCAATATTACCTTCATGCAAAACCATTCCACCAATTAATTGCACATCGAAATGACGCATACCCAAAGTACGTACGGACACTTCTCTTACTGTAGCAAAAGCCTCTGCTAACATTTCATCAAGGCTTTCTCCTTCTGCAAAACGTGCTTTAAAATGCTGGGTTTTTGCAGCTAACTCTGCATCAGTTAATGCTTGCATTTGTGATTCAAATGCATTAATTGCCACTACTGCCTTTTCCATACGCCGCAAAGTGCGCTCATTTCGGCTTCCAAACATTTTCTTAATCAACGTATTCAGCATGGCCTACATAATCCTCTGGAGATTTCAAATAACAAATTGGTTAATGTACTAAAATTTGGGGAAAAATACTATGAATACCTTTTAATTTAAGTGAATCTTCATGCTATAACTTAGTGAAGAGAGCGGTTTCTGACAAATCAGACGACTCAAATATTATTTTCCGCAATTTCCTCTCATATTATACAATATTTGGAAGCGAGTTGCTGAATAGATCTCCAGGGCTGTTGTCAATTCTATTATCTTGGCCAAAATGGCGTGATTGTATGTGCTCCGATACTCACATACTTCATGTATGCTGCGTTTCGGTGCTCTAAAATCACACCATTTTGGCTCAATCTAGCGAATTTTCAACAGCCCCTGGATTTCGAAATATTGATAGCAAAAGTGCAAGGGAGCAACAAAAGGTTATTGAATCTGGAATTCATAAAGTCTCTGTACATAATTCTACCTCCCGCAAATACTCACTTAATTCCTGCAATAAAGAAACATTTTTAGTCTGCAAAACACCCATCAACTTTTTTTTCCATTGACTTGCACCAGGTAATCCAAAAGCCAAATTAAATACAGGCTTAATTAGTATACTCAGGGAAACCCCTTTATTATATTCTTCGAATAAATAATTCAAATAGAGATTAAATACTTGGCTCCGAGTTTTCATTTGAGCCTCAGGAAAAAGTGCTTGATGTATTACTGCAATTTGAAAAGGATTATCACAGGCCAAACGGCCAAGCATCACTCCTTCAACATAGTGCAGATGTTCTTTAATTTCTTTTATATTCAATATATTACCATTAATCACTACCGGAATATTAGGAATTTCTTCCTTAAGGCGATAAACATATTCGTAGTTAACAGGTGGAATTGTTCGATTTTGTTTGGGGTTTAAACCGCTTAGCCAAGCTTTACGTGCATGTACAATAATTTTTTGTGCCCCTGCTTCAAGCAACTGATGTACAAAGTCACTAAAGAACTTATAACTGTCTTGATGATCTATGCCTATTCTTGTTTTTGCGGTAATGGGTATCCTCGCTCCTTGTCGCATGGCGTGAATACATGCTGCAACTTGCTTCGGTTCTTTCATTAAACATGCTCCAAAACGTCCTGCCTGGACTTTATTACTAGGACAACCAAGATTAATATTTACCTCGTCATATCCTTCTTGTTCTGCACGTTGTGCACAATGTGCTAATGCATCGGGATCAGACCCTCCCAGTTGGAGTGCTATTGGATGTTCTTTTACATTAAATTGCAAAGAGCGCAATGGGTTATTTTGTATCGCCCCAGTGGTTTGCATTTCTGTGTATACAAGTGCATGGGGGGCCAAAATACGCATAAAAACTCGAAAATGACTGTAAGTCCAATCAATCATGGGAGCAATGGACAAAGGTGAAAGCAGAATATTTGACACTATTATTGTTTCAATAAGAAAAAGACGATTATAACCCGAACTAAAAAATTATGTACAAAAATATGACTAGAAAAGGTAGAAATGTAGTCTGGGTGGAGCGCAGCGTAACCCGGGATTATAGGGTTATTGAACCTGGGTTACGGCTGCCGCCTCCACCCAGGCTATACAGCTGGCCCCGCGGACAAGCCACGGTGCGTAGACAGAAATGTGATTCAAAATTACTCTTGATTTACAGCATTCATTGCTTGGATAAGCAATTGGAGGCGTGTTCGACCTTGATAAAAATTGATATCCAACTTATATGCCGCATGCACGTATTTAACTCTATAGTTTGGCCAAGATTTTAAATCGACATTAAAAGCGATCGCATCCACTTGCTGGTTACCTTGTGTTGTCATCAAAGTCATTTTTAAATGATTCTTTCCTACTATGCGTTGATCCAATACTTCAAAAACATTATCAAAAACAGGTTCAACAAATTGTTGTCCCCATGGCCCTGCCTGTTGTATTAACTGAGCAATTTCAAGGCTAAGCTCTTCAGGCAGTAATGGACCATCAGTAAGTAATTCTCCTTCACATTGAGAAAAATCAATATGCTTCTTCACTTCCAAAACCAATGCTTCACGGAACGCTTCAAGAGCGCTTGGATGAATACTCAGACCCGCGGCCATAGCATGGCCACCAAATTTGTCGATAAGTCCCGGATGATCCTTGTCTATTGCTGCCAATACATCTCGAATATTTAAATCTGGAACCGAACGGGCAGACCCCTTTAATTCATCATCACTCACTTCAGCAAAAGCAATAACAGGTCGATGATAACGTTCTTTCATTCGCCCCGCTAAAATTCCAATGACTCCTTGGTGCCATGTTTTATCAAAAAGACATAATACAATAGGTAAGTGATTGCTATTGTAATCAGTACCAAGCGCAAGTTTTTCCAATGCAAGCATTGCCTGCTCTTTCATTTCCGTTTCAATTTGCTTTCTTTCTTCATTGAGTTCATCTAATTGCTGACAAAAATTTCTAGCTTGTTGCTGATCTGAAGTAATTAAACATTCTATACCCAAAGCCATATCGTCCAATCGTCCAGCAGCATTGAGTCTTGGCGCAATAGCAAATCCCAAATCTGCCTCTCTTAGTCGTGCACACTCACGTCCGGATACTTCAACCAAAGCTTTAATACCTACGCGGCAAAGACCTTGTCGTATTCTTGCCAAGCCTTGATTCACCATAATGCGGTTATTTTGATCCAGTCCTACAACATCAGCTACGGTACCCAAAGCAACTAAATCCAAAAAACTCGCCATATTGGGCTCAGCGATATTCATCTCGCCAAACCAATTGATGTTTACCAAATGTCTACGTAGAGCAAGCATGACATAAAAAATCACGCCAACCCCAGCAATCGATTTACTGGGGAATTTACAGTCCGATTGGTTCGGATTCACAATAGCATAAGCGTTAGGAAGCGTTTCGCCGGGTAAGTGATGATCAGTGATTAAAACATCGATATTTAATTGGTTTGCCCTTTCCACGCCTTCAATACTAGCAATCCCGTTATCTACAGTAATTATTAGCCCTGGTTTCCATTTGCTGGCTACTTCAACTATTTGTGGTGTTAACCCATAACCAAACTCAAAACGGTTAGGAACTAAATAGTCGATAAATTGGGCCCCCATAGCGCGTAAAGCGGTTATAGCAAGTGCTGTTGACGTCGCACCATCTGCATCAAAATCGCCAACCACCAAAATCCTATGTTGCTCACGCAATGCTGTCTCTAAGCGGATGCATGCTTTATCTATTCCTTTTAAACTATCAAAAGGTAATAAAGTTTGGAGTTGTTTATCCAACTGGGAAGGCTCAGTAATTCCTCTGCTTGCGAATATTCTCCTTAGTACATCAGGCATATTAGGTACGTTGAGCGTGTGTATTGGTTGAGGGCGTTGTTTAATAAGCATGTATTAGTTTTCTCCACAAACGAGCATACCAGCTATTAGCACTCGTAGAGTAAGCCAAATTATTCCAATACCAATGAACAGTCATTTTTTTTAATTCTTCTTGGTGCTGTTCACTGAGCATAGAAAATTCAGTGAGCAATAAAATCTGATAATCCTTAAGCATCACTGCTGGGCTATATAAGGTAACTTGAGTACTGCATATTTGCGCTAATGAATAAAAATGCTCATCAACACAAATTTTGATTGGTATTTTATCCTTCAGTTTCGCATCACCCCAAACCCATAATCCATTAGCCAAGGATTGATGGGATTGGGATGCAAAAAGCATTTGGCTTTCGGTAATAAATTTTTGCCAATGCATCGTCTTATCGAGTTGAGTTAATTCAGGCATTAATGATTGATGCAGCAAGCGGTAGGGAGGCTTTGCATTTACGGATAAATTTTTATGATTATTTAATAACCATGTTCCCGCATCATGATAGTAAAGGACTGTACCCTCTTCTGCCAGATACTGCGAAAATAAATTAAACCATAATTTAGACTCATGGTGTTCAAGTTGCAGATCTTTGCCCAAAGCAACGATCATTGCGTCATTATGTGTTGCTTCCCAATGCACGGGAGTCAACACAAGCCATCCTCCCTCTAAATTGTGATACTCCTTTAATAAATCAGCAGCAGGCGGATTTTCTGGATTATAGCCAAGACTCAGCAAAAAATTGAGCAGTACATTCCCTTCTGAATTCAGTGTCTTAGCCTTTTCAGGAATAGAACTACACTCTGAATCAATCACAACACGCATGTTTGCTCGGCCTTAATCAATCCATCTCTGCGAAATAATGATTTTAAGTTTCTTAATGCCTGACGTATGCGATCTTTATTTTCAATTAAACCGAAACGAACATAACCATCACCTTGTTGGCCGAAACCTATTCCTGGCGATACAGCTACATGAGCTTCTTTTAATAAATATTTACTGAACTCAAGTGACCCCATGTGTTGATAATGAGAAGGAATAGCAGCCCAAACGAACATGGTTGCTTTGGGTCGAGTAACTTCCCAGCCAATCTCATTTAAACCATCACAAAGGATATTGCGTCTTTTTTCATAAAGCGCTCTAATCTCTTGCACACATTCATCGGGACCATCTAATGCAGCAATTGCTGCAACTTGGATTGGTGTGAATGTGCCGTAATCTAAATAAGATTTAATCCGAGTAAGCGCCGCAACTAACTCTTCATTGCCGCAAGCAAAACCAACACGCCAACCTGGCATATTATAAGATTTAGACATCGAATAAGTTTCAATTGCTATATCTGTAGCTCCTGGTACTTGAAGTATTGAAGGAGCCTTATATCCATCAAATACAATATCAGCGTATGCCAAGTCATGAATAACCCAAATTTGATGTTTTTTTGCCAATTCGACAACTTGTTCAAAAAAAGAATAATCTACACAATGAGTACTTGGATTTGCTGGAAAATTAATTACCAATGCTTTCGGTTTAGGCAAGCTTCGATTAATTGTATCCTCTACAGATGCTAAAAATTGAGTTTCATTGATTAGGGGAATTTGTTTTACATTAGCGCCAGCAATAATAAATCCATACGTATGAATAGGATAAGCTGGATCGGGAACTAAAATTGTATCCCCAGGCCCGCTTATAGCTAATGCCAGATGTGCCAACCCTTCTTTAGACCCTATGGTCGCTAATATTTGGGTTTCACTATTTAACTGTACATCATAGTTACGTTGATACCAGGAAGCCATAGCTCTTCTTAGTCTTGGGATTCCTTTGGACATAGAATATCGATGAGTGCCTGGTTTTTGAACTGTTTCAATCAGCTTATTGACAATATGTGGTGGTGTTGGTTGATCTGGATTTCCCATACCGAAATCAATAATATCTTCTCCACGTGCTCGCGCTTCAGTTTTTAACTGGGTTAACGTGTTAAAAACATAAGGGGGCAAACGTTCTATACGCGGAAATTGACTCATAATATCGACCTCTGTAGTATACTTACATCTACGTATCATTCATTGAATCATTCTAAACCATGAATATCAATTTAGAATCAGCAGAACCACATGTAGTGCAAGCTTATAGTGATAACAAAATTCAGATTAATTCCATTGTTTATGAAAGCAGCTTAATTGTTTCTAAAACAGAAATCATTAGTGATCTGTCAATTAAAGACCTTCATGACATTGACGAACACTACATGAGCTTATTAACGCAATTTAAACCGGAAATTATCATCATTGGTCATGAACATACCGGAAAACTCCTACCCCTGTCAATTATGAAGGTACTTGCAGAGCAACGCATAGGTATAGAATGCATGTCTATAGGTGCGGCATGTCGAACTTACAATGTTTTATTGAACGAACATCGGGCTGTTGTTGCTGGATTTATCTTTAAATAAAAATGTAGCCTGGGTGAAGCGAAGCGTAACCCGGGTTATGGAAGCGTGATGTTTATCCAGAAACCCGGGTTACGGCTTCGCCTGCACCCAGGCTACAACTGTAAATTAAAGTTGTCTTCTCGCTTCAAGCACATTAGGGATTTGCCCTAATTTCGTTAGTAATCGGGAAAGACTGCTTAGGCCATCAACATCTACTGTTAAAGTAATATAAGCCATATTTTCCTGTTTGTTACTCTGGGTTTGCAAGGCATACACGTGTGCTTTTTCATTAGCAAGTAACGAGGTTACATCCTTTAGAAGTTCAGAACGGTCAAAAGCCTTGATTAAAATATCTACCACATAATTTTCACGTGTTGCACTTCCCCAAGTGACTTGTAGAAAACGTTGTTTCTGTCTTTCGTTCGCATGAATGATATTAGGACAATCTTGGCGATGTACGGATACACCACGACCTATAGTAATATAACCAATCACAGAATCACCAGGAACAGGCTGACAGCATCGTGCCATAAAGGTTAATAAATTACCCACTCCCTCAATACGTAAATCACTCCCAGTAATTTCTGGTTTTGCCTGAGGTCTGACAAATCGCTCAAGATTAAGTTCCGATGTGGCTGGTGGAGTGAGTTTGCTAATAATTTGACCTATTTTAATATCACCACGGCCAAGATTTGCATAAAGATCATCAAGTTTTTTGAAATGGAGTGCGACTGCAGCTTCATTAAGTTTATCGGATTTTATCCCTAAAGATTTTAATTCTTTGTCTAATAGCTCGCGACCATCCTGAATGTTCCGATCATAATCTTGCATTTTAAACCAATGTAAAACTTTGGCTTTAGCGCGAGACGTTTTGAGATAATTTAAATGGGGATTAATCCAGTCACGGGAAGGTTTACTTTCCTTTCCAGCTAGAACCTCTACTCTATCCCCAGTTTTTAGTTGATAAGTTAGTGGTACGATGTGACCATTAATGCGTGCACCACGACATCGATGCCCTAGATCACTATGTACGTGATAAGCAAAATCCAAAGGAGTTACACCATGGGGTAAATCGAGGACATCACCATCTGGAGTAAAAACATAGACTCTGTCTTCGAGAAATTCGGTAGTAGTGCTTTCAGGCACACCTTTATTACTTGCCATTTCACGATGCCAAGCCAATACATCCCGTAGCCATTCGATTTTACGTTCATGACTTTGTTTCTGTTTGAAACCGCCTTCCTTATATTTCCAATGGGCAGCAACTCCCATTTCAGCCAAATCATGCATATGAAATGTTCTAATTTGCACCTCAAAAGCTCTACCTTCCTGCCCTTTGACTGCAGTATGCAATGATTGATATCCATTCGCTTTGGGATTAATAATATAATCATCAAATTCAGCGGGGATTTGTTTCCAAAGTGTATGCACCATACCTAAGACTTCATAGCATTGAGGCTGGGTATCAACAAGAACACGTACCGCAGTGGCATCATATATTTCATCGAGCGATACATTTTTTCGGGTCATTTTTTTATAGATGCTATGGATGTGCTTTGACCGTCCATAAACAGCAAAGTGATCTATTCCGCTTGCTTTAATCTGTTCATTCAACTGAGCAACAATCGCATTAACAAAATTATCTCGCTCTAAACGTTTTGCTTTCAAGCCTTTGGCAATCGCTTTATAATCTTCAGGATGCAAATGCCGAAAAGCCAAATCTTCCATTTCCCATTTAATAGCCCCTATCCCCAGCCTATTAGCCAATGGAGCATAAATTTCCATCGCTTCGGTAGCCAGTTGCTTGCGTAATTCTTCAGATAGATGCCCTGCAGTTCTTAAAACACATAACCGTTCAGCAAGTTTAATCAATACAACGCGAACATCATCCACCATAGCCAACAACATTTTACGAAGATTATCAATTTGTTGTTTATTTTGTGGGTATTTATTTAATCCCTGAAAACTATGCATCGCGCTCATGCGCTCTATGCCTTTGACTAATTTTGCAATATTGGGGCCTAATTGCTCCGCAACATCATCAATCGATAAATCAGCATAATGTACGTTTTCAAAAATAATTGCTGCTGCAAGTGTTTCCTGATCAACCTCAAGATCTGCAAGCAAATCAGCCATAGACAAACCTTGTTGCAAACAAGATTGCCCCGTTTCTGTAGCATGTTCTTGTCCTGCAAGCTGGCTTAAAGTGCATGCACCACGAATGAGTTCAAGATTATCTAAATACCCCTTTGCGCCTAGCTGATGGAGCCACAAATCAACATCAATGCTTCCATCTTCACACAATGGAATAGTATCTTTTACTCGAACCATGAGTTTTATCCTTTTTCAAACAACGCAATCGACTCAACATGGGCAGTGTGGGGAAACATATCCATTACTCCCGCCTTTATCAATGTATAGCCTTTTTGGTTGACCAAAATATCTGTATCACGAGCTAATGTTATGGGATTACATGATACATAAACAATACGTTCCGGGTTTAGTGCATCGATTTGTTTCACAATTTCCAGCGCACCCGATCGAGGAGGATCAATTAATATTTTGTTGCAAGATTGCTGAACCAACTTTTTTACTTCTTTCACATCATCCAAGTTTGCAGCATAAAAATCTACATTCTGAATATGATTCAGTTTTGCATTCATATATGCTCGTTCAACCATAGTTTTACTGCCTTCCACTCCAAGGACTTTTGCGCAAAACTTAGCCATTGGAAGTGAGAAATTACCAAGCCCACAAAATAAGTCTAGCACTATATCTGTACTTTTTAAGTCCATTAGCTGCATGGCTTGTGAAACCATAGAGCGATTCAATGCAGAATTAACTTGGGTGAAGTCTGTTGGATGAAACAAAAAGGAAATTTGATAGTCTGGCAATTTATAAGTGAGGTATTCACTTGATTTGGCTGGGTAAAAACAAAATACCGTATCAGGAGAACCTGGTTGCAGAAAAATTTTATATTGATATTTTTCCGCAAATTCTTTGATTTTTAATTCATCGTCAAGACTCAAGGGAGCTAAGTTTCTGAAAATAAGGGCAATCTCATCGTCTCCCGCTGCAACTTCAATTTGTGCAATACACTGTTTGTCTTGCATTGAGTCAATCAGTTGCCTTAGTGGAATAATATCAGCATCAAGTTTTGCATTTAAAACTGGACATTGGGTAATCTCAGTAATGTAGCGGGGATTACTACGCTCTCTAAACCCAACCATAGCACTTTGTTTTTTCTCCACATAGCGTACACTTAATCGAGCTTTATTCCTATAATTCCAGTGCCCTGCAATTAAAGGTGACAACACGACTTGCGGTTGAGTATGGCCATATCGTAACAATAAATCCAATAATTGATCCTGTTTAAAATGAATTTGTTCTTCTTCGCTTACATGTTGTAATGAGCAGCCACCACACATTGAATAGTGAGGGCATTTAGGCTCAACCCGTAGAGAAGATGGTTCAAGAACGTTAAGCAAAAGACCTTCATCAAAATCTTTCTTTACTCTGATATATTGAAATTCCACTATTTCACCAGGTAAGGCACCCTGAATAAAAGTAGCTTTACCCTGAATCCGTGCAATACCTTTTCCATCATGACTTAAATTATCAATTTGAGCAGTTTGCGTCGCAGGATTTGGTTTTGATTTTGCTCTTCTCATGAACATATTCTCAACAAATAAATCATTAATTAACTAAATTAGTGTAGCAATCGTTGTGAGAAAGATTGCATTTTTCAAGATGTTAGAGAGTACCACAGGCGATTTATATTTGTCAGGTAATTTGTCATGACAATGTCCACGATGAACAAATTAACTACATAAACTCCCTATTTTTTTACTAGAATGGAGATCCCATCCTTTGAAACACTCTATTTTAACATTAAAACAGACTAAAATAAGGGATGGGATAATACAAAACTCTATAAAACTTATTCTTAATTTACCCAAAATTTTTTATATAGATCCTAATTAATTTTATGCAAAAAGCTAATAAATTCTTAATCTGCATTTTCTAAAATAGGTATAGAATTTTCAGTCAATAATTAATGAGTCATGAAATCAAAAATACTTATTCCTCTTAAACCAAAGGCAAAACAAGAACGTCAATCAGAAAGAATGTTCCAAGAAAGAGGATCTACTCTTTACAATTACTTTTCCTATGAGCAGCAACAAGCAGCCCAAATTAAAGTTGATGATAATGGACTCTTTTATAATGTAAAAAATGAGCGACTTAGTGGTTTATTCCTGTATGTGGTTTTACCTGACGAGCGTATTATTTTTGTGGAAGATAATGGAAAATTTTTTCATTCGGCTCTTGCCAATGGAAAAAAAGTGTTGGCTGCTGGCAAACTAGAGTTGCAGGAAGGAATGTTAATTAAAGTAAGCAATGAAAGTGGTCACTACATGCCCACAGATGAAGAAATGCGCTATATGTTAAGTAAGTTTCTTAGCTTATCCCAAAATATTAATCTAGTTTATGAAAGTCATTGCCGTGCAATTGAAGGAATTGTTCAACAACACTTGGTCTCTGATTTCTTAAAAAACACACATTCTATTATCAAGGAAGTAGAGGTAAATAAATATACAACTACTGAGGTTAATGATGATCATTATGAAACCGTTGGGACAAGATCACGATATGCTCGTAATCCAAAGTTAATAAATGATACTGATAAAAAAATAAATACAGATATGAATAGTAACAATCGTTTTTTCCAACCCTCTACCCAATCGCTAAATCAGAACAATCAGAATCTGGAAGAAAAAGAGAAAAACTGCTGTCAAAAATACTGTGTGATTATATAAGCACTCATAACGTGTTTTGGGTTAAATATTTTTGATGATTTGCAAGCCCAGCCTTCAAATAATAATCGTTATTTTGGTTAATTTTGTGGCATCTATAAAATGAGCTTATTTATCAAGTAATTCATAGTCCTATTCACAATGTTATCCACAGATTTTGTGGATAACAACGATTATTGCGTCATCAAAGTAAAAATAATTATCTCACTCTGCGTAAGGGCTAGATTATTTTTTTATGTAAAAATAAAAATAAAGATAGAATTTATAAAAAAAGTTATCCACAGGAAAGGGAGTTAGAGGATTTACAGAATTGGTCGTATATAATAACAAAGAAAAATTTAAAAAACAGTCTTGACAGAATACTTTTATAAAATTTTTTTAAATTGATTTATTTTAGATAGACAATTTTTTTTTCAACACAATTGCATCTTCAATATTGTTTTCTTCAATGTAATATGCTGGTTTAATTTCTATTTGCTCAAAGCCCATACCCTGATATAGATGTATGGCGGCTTTATTACTGGGTCTTACTTCAAGAATCACATGATCAATATACTGTGACTCAGTTAATGAGGTAAGTACTTGTTGCAAGAATTGCCGACCATAACCTTGTGATTGGAACGGTTTAGCAATACAGAAATTTAAAATATGACAGCAATTATTACTGTGCCTAGAAATAATATAACCACAAATCATTAGGCTATTTTCTAAATTTACTTCAAATACTCGACAATCATATCCTACACGTACACAATCTCTTAAGATATCTCTATCCCAAGGGGCAATATGCACTTCTTTCTCAATTGCATAAACAGCATCAATATCTGATTCCGTCATACGCCGAATATTAAAAGTCATCCCTGCTGCTCCAAATAAATAATCGTAGCCTGGGTGCAGCGAAGCGGAACCCGGGTAGATATGCATTTAATTTCCCGGGTTCCGCTTCGCTGCACCCAGGCTACGTATTACCAGTTATTCAGTACTTTTTTTCTTTTTTGGCAAATAAAGATCAGTAATTGTTCCTTCAAATGCCTCTGCTGCTTGAGCAATGGTTTCAGAAAGTGTTGGGTGAGGATGTATTGTCAAAGCAATATCTTCAACATCACAACACATTTCAATAGCCAATGACGTTTCAGCGATTAAATCACCTGCATTAACTCCTACAATGCCTGCACCCAATATTCGATTAGTATCTGGGCAGAACAGTAATTTAGTCATGCCTTCTTCCCGTCCCATGCTGAGTGCGCGACCACTGGCTGCCCAAGGGAAAGTGGCTTTTTCATAACGAATATTTTTCTCTTTTGATTCTTTTTCAGTTAAACCTGTCCAAGCAAGCTCTGGATCAGTATAGGCAACACTAGCAATACATTTAGGATCAAAGTAATGCTTTTTACCCGCAATAACTTCTGCAGCAACTTTTCCCTCTGGAATTGCTTTATGCGCAAGCATTGGCTGTCCAACTACGTCACCAATAGCAAAAATATGTGATACATTTGTTCTTTGTTGATTATCTACTTTAATGAAACCACGATCATCAACTTTTATTCCTGCTTTTTCTGCATCAATTTCACCACCATTAGGTTTTCTTCCAACTGAAACAAGAACTTGTTGAAAGCAAAGAGGCTTATCTGTTGCATGCTCGCCTTCCATAGAAACATAGATACCCTCTTTTTTTGCTTCAACGGCAGTTACTTTAGTTTTTAAAAGGAATTTGACTCCTTTTTTCTGCATGCGCTTTTGCAAAACATTTACCAAATCAAAATCGGCACCAGGAATCAGCTGATCCATAAATTCGACAACAGTTACATCGACGCCTAAGGACGAATAAACAGTGGCCATTTCTAAACCAATAATTCCGCCACCTAGAACCAATAAACTGCCTTTGATGTCAGCAAGCTCTAAAGCACCTGTTGAGCTGAAAATACGTTTATCTTCAGGGATAAAAGGTAAATTAATCGATTCAGAGCCTACGGCAATAATTGCATTTTCAAATTCAACTTCCACAGAGCCATCTTTAGTAGCCACAGTCACTTGATGCGTGCCAGAAAACTTACCTTTTCCTGTAACTACTTCAACTTTGCGTTGCTTTGATAAAGCCTTCAAACCGCCTGTTAATTTGGAAACAACGGAGTTTTTCCATGCAACGATTTTTTTATTATCCAGCTTGGGTTTACCAAAGCTAACACCTTGCTCAGACATTTCATGAGCTTCCTCTACAACTTTAGCTATGTGCAATAATGCTTTAGAAGGAATGCAGCCTACATTTAAGCAAACACCTCCTAGGGAATCATAACGCTCTACCAATACAACTTTTTTTCCCAAATCTGCTGCTCTAAATGCCGCTGTGTATCCACCAGGGCCACTTCCCAATACAACGACATCTGTCTTTATTTTATTAGCCATTACACAAGCCTCTTTCATTTTAGATATTATAAAAAACTAGAGTAAAATTCGTCTTATATCACTTAAACACTCACAAATAAAACGAGTAAAACGTGCCGCCTCTGCTCCATCTATAACACGATGATCATAGGATAAGGATAAAGGCAACATAAGTCTCGGTTGAAATGTACCATTTTCATAAACAGGTTTTATTTCCGAGCGAGATAATCCAAGGATTGCCACTTCAGGACTATTCACTATTGGCGTAAATGCAGTGCCACCAATACCGCCTAAACTGGAAATTGTAAAACATCCTCCTGCCATATCTGCGGGCATTAATCCTTTATCTCGAGCCTTAGTACTTAATCGTGTCATTTCAGTTGCAATTTCAGCAACACTTAACGTATCAACATTTCTAATTACTGGAACTACCAAACCGTTAGGTGTTTCTACTGCAATACCTATATTGCAATATTTTTTATAAATAAGATTAGTACTGGTAGCATCTAAGGACGCATTAAACTGTGGGAACACTTTTAGCGCTTTACTCACTACAGCACAAACAAACGCAAGCAATGTGAGCTTATATCCCTTTTCTTTTGCATGCTCTGCTTCAGACTTTCTAAATGCCTCGACATCAGTAATATCTGCCGCATCAAATTGCGTTACATGAGGGATTGTTATCCATGATCGGTGGACATTAACACCAGTAAGCTTTTTAATTTTATTAAGAGGCTTGGTTTCAATTTCACCAAACTGAGTAAAATCAATCATTGGATTAGGCGGAATACCGAAGGTTCCTTGACCCGGTTGCTCACTTAAACGAGTTTTCACATAAGTTTGCACGTCATCTTTAGTAACACGATCTTTGCGACCAGTACCTTTAACCTCAGTCAAGTTTACACCTAACTCTCGAGCCATGCGTCTTACAGCAGGACCTGCAGCAATAACCTTTGAGGATACACTATCAATAAAAACAGGCTTCGGTGAAACCTCTTCGCTTTTTTTTGCCGGCTCTACTGAGCTTGAAGGTTCAGGAGCACTTACTGGCTCTTGCTCAGCTGGAGTTGTTGTACTTTCAGCTTTTGCTCCATTTTCTGCAGCAACTAAAAGGATCAAATCTCCTTCAGATACCTTATCACCTACTTTAAGGTTCAGCTTAGTGATTTTACCTGCAATGGGAGAAGGAATTTCCATACTGGCTTTATCTGATTCCAAAGTAATAAGTGGTGTATCCAGTTCAATTTGGTCCCCTACCTGAACCATAACTTCAATCACATCAACTTGGGTTGCACCACCAATATCAGGAACTTTAACCTCTTTTATACTTTCTGATTTATTTTCTTGCGCAACTTGAGTCTTATTTACCTCTTTGTTTTCAGATTCTTTTTTAGTCGCTTGAGTTTTATTTTCTTTTTCGGTATCTGATTTTTTTTCAACCGTGGCCAAAAGAATCACATCGCCTTCGGATACTTTATCCCCTATTTTAATCCTCAGCTTTGTGATCTTCCCTGCAACTGGGGAAGGAATCTCCATACTGGCTTTATCTGATTCCAAAGTAATGAGTGGTGTATCGATTTCGATCTGGTCCCCTACCTGGACCATTATTTCAATCACATCAACCTGAGTCGCTCCACCAATATCAGGAATCTTAACTTCAATTTCGTTTGACATGTCTTTCCTCAAAAGATTACTCAGTATATTCAAGTGATGACTGTAATGGAAACACATTTAAATCCGTGTTGCTTGCTCCACTACAATCACAGCTGGAATTACCAAGCCTACTATATACTTTTTAATGATTAACCGGATTCAGTTTATCAGGATCAATTTTATAGCGCTTAATTGCATCCACAACTTTGGATTTATCAATACTTCCTTCCGCAACTAAAGCATTTAATGCCGCCAAAACTATAAATTTAGCATCTACTTCAAAGAAATGGCGTAAACGTTCACGCGTGTCACTTCTTCCATAACCATCAGTACCCAAAGTTACAAAATGATTCGGTACGAAAGGTCTAATTTGATCTGCATATATTCGTAAATAATCAGTTGCAGCTACTACAGGTCCAGGTCTGCCTTTTAATTGTGTGGCTACATAGCTTTTTTGTTCTTTTTCTTGAGGATGCATTGCATTATAGCGTTCTACAGCCAACCCATCCCTTCTTAATTCATTAAAGCTTGTTACGCTCCAAATATCTGCAGTCACCGAGTAATCTTCTTTTAACATTTCTGCTGCTTTGATTACTTCACGCAGTATGGTTCCACTTCCCATTAGCTGGACATGTTGCTTGGATTTTTTCTTACTTTCTTGCAATAAATACATTCCTTTAATAATGCCTTCTTCAGCTCCTTTTGGCATATCCGGGTGCGTGTAGTTTTCATTCATTACAGTAATGTAATAAAAAACATTTTCCTGTTTTTCATACATACGGTACAAACCATTTTGAATGATCACAGCAAGCTCATAAGCATAGGTAGGATCATAAGAGATGCAATTTGGAATCGTTGACGCATATAAATGGCTATGACCATCTTGATGTTGTAATCCTTCGCCAGCCAGGGTCGTGCGTCCAGCAGTTCCACCTAACAGGAAACCTCTGGCTTGCATATCCCCTGCAGCCCATGCCAAATCACCAATACGCTGAAATCCAAACATCGAATAATAAATATAAAATGGGATCATGGCTAATTTATTTGAACTGTATGAGGTCGCTGCTGCAATCCACGAACAAAAAGCTCCTGCTTCATTAATTCCTTCCTCAAGGATTTGCCCATCTTTAGCTTCGCGATAAAACATGATTTGTTCATGATCTACAGGTGTATAAAGCTGACCTACAGGAGAATAAATACCAATTTGTCTGAATAAGCCTTCCATTCCAAACGTCCTACATTCATCAGGAACAATTGGAACAATACGTGAACTGATCTCTTTATTTTTCAGTAACACTGAAAGAATACGTACAAAAGCCATTGTAGTTGAAATTTCACGATCACCTAGTCCCTTAGTAACGGATGAGAAATCAGCCAAAGCAGGAACTTTAAGAGGTTCTGTTTCTGTAGAACGCGCAGGTAAATAACCGCCCAACATTTCTCTTTGTTTTTTGATGTAGTTTATCTCGGGACTATCATCTGCCGGTTTATAAAACGGGATCTCTGCAATTTGATCGTCACTGATAGGGATACTGAATCGGTCTCTAAATGCCTTCAATTGCTCCACAGTCATTTTCTTCTGCTGGTGTGTAATATTTTGCCCTTCACCAGCAGCTCCCATTCCATAACCCTTAATTGTTTTTGCTAAAATAACCGTTGGGGAACCTTTATGCTCTACGGCCTTAGCATAAGCTGCATAGACTTTTTGAGGGTCATGACCGCCTCTATTCAATCTCCAGATTTCTTCATCTGTATAGTTTTCAACCATTTTCTTTAATTCTGGATATTGATTAAAGAAATGTTGTCTCACATAGGCGCCATCGTTTGCTTTGTAAGCTTGATAGTCGCCGTCAACACACTCTTCCATACGCTTTTGTAACCAACCATCTTTATCGCGCGCAAGCAATGGATCCCAACGACCACCCCAAATAACTTTTATTACATTCCAACCGGCACCACGGAATAAACCTTCAAGTTCTTGAATGATTTTACCATTACCACGAACTGGTCCATCGAGTCTCTGTAAATTACAATTCACAACAAAAATAAGATTATCGAGCTTCTCTCGCGCAGCAATGCTTAAGGCACCAACTGACTCAACCTCATCCATCTCACCATCCCCAAGAAAAGCCCATACTTTTCTATCATCCAGTTTGATGAGTTCTCTATTTTCCAAATATTTTAAAAATCGTGCTTGATAGATAGCTTGCAATGGCCCCAACCCCATAGATACAGTAGGAAATTGCCAAAACTCACTCATTAACCAAGGATGGGGATATGAAGATAGACCATCCACCTCTACTTCTTGCCGGAATTTATTTAATTGCTCTTCAGTAAGTCGCCCCTCAAGGAAAGCACGTGCATAAATACCAGGAGAAGAATGGCCTTGAATGTAGATTAAATCCCCACCATATTCACCCTTTGGCCCTTTAAAAAAGTAATTAAACCCTGTTTCATATAAAGTAGACGAAGAGGCATAAGATGCAATATGCCCCCCAAGTTCAGGAGCATATTTTCCAGCCCGCAACACCATTGCCACAGCATTCCAGCGAATTAAGGCGCTAATACGCTTACCCATACCTTCATCCGGTGGCATTTGCTTTTCTTCGTGAAGCTTAATTGTATTTCTATAAGGTGTATTAATTGAACTGGTTAAATTAACCCCCTCTGTATTTGCTTTATTAAGAAGCTGCTTTAAAAGAAAAGCGCCACGCTGTGGACCATCATTGATTAATACAGCTTGCAGGGCATCCAGCCATTCACGCGTTTCTATAGGATCCAAATCTAAATTAGTTTCATTTGCCATGAAAGTGTTCCCCGAAATCTATTAAATACAGTAAGGTACAGCCTGTAATTTTTTTGGAATTACACCCGTGCAACCTTTCTTACAAATTGCGAAATCTGATAAGCAATCGCATGTTACTTTGCGGCATTGTAGTGGATCGCGGTAAGAATTCAACTCACGCATCACCTTTTTACCCTCAACTCTTTTTTCATGCACATATTTTGCAAAGTTTTTTTCTGCAACCCGTTGTGATATATAAGAACAATTGGGGCAATTATTAATGCAATTTTGTTTACAAAACTCAAAATGCTTCACACAAGTCATATTGCATTGCGCCAATGCCTGCCCTTTAAGGGCATTTTGTTGTAATCCCTGACAACCACAAAGTCCTAATATTATAGTGCAACAAATCAGACGTAAAAAAGAATTCATATAGGTCGTATCCGCAATAAAGATTGTGTAGATTATGTGCTTCAGTTCAATACTAGGGTCTAGAAACAATTCTACTAGCTTGACCAAAATGATGCGATTCTATGAACTGCGATACACATACTTCACGTATGCTACAATTCGCTGCTATAAAATCACACCATTTTTGGACTCAATCAAGCAAATTGACAACAGTCCCTAAATTTTAACTCATAAATCAAAACTACAGCCACGTAACTAATGTAAATAAAGCAATAAAAACCAACATAACAATGATTGCATGTTCAACCAAACTTTCTGCTACAGGCATAGGAGTTTCTTCCGCTTCATTTGTTCCAACTGCTAACAACCCGCATACACGTAACATATCATTATTCATATCAGGTTTTGCAAAAAAGTAACTGGTAAACGAGGAAAAAGCGCGTTGAAAATTTCCTACAAGTAAAAAAAGTAGCACAGTTAATCGAGCAGGTATCCACTCAAGCAAATCGGTTACTTCATTTGCCTGCTCACTAATGTAAGTAAAATCACGGCATAAAGTGATCAAACGATAAGCTAAGGCTCCAATAGGACCAGCAATGACATACCAAAATACAAGAGAAAATAATTGTCTATTGACTAAAATAAAATAGTCTCCTACGAGTTCCTGATTCGTCTTAGTATCTGATTGTACTATTGGATAAAAGACATTTTGAGGACCTAGGCAATAAAAGAAAATTATGATACTTAAAAGAAAACCTATCAATCCAAATAGCAGATGATGTAACAATAAGTAAATTATCGATACAAGCAGTACAATAGGAACTATTATTAAAGCCAAAAGCACCCAGGGGTTAGAACCGTGTTTATTGGTGAACATCTTTATCTTTTGGCAGTAATCAGAAAACCAATAAAAACGTTGGTAAGAAACAGAGTGAATCAAAAAGCGTTCGCTCAATAAGCACAATAATATAACTAATAATTTCATTATTTAATCCTTACGCATTTTATCAGAAAGTGCAATGGGGGTTGGGTATTTCAATACAACAAAATATGATGAAACAATAAATGTTAAAATGGTAGTTGCTTGAATTAAATTAGAAGCTTTGTCCGAAATAAGCTCGGTGCTTAAAGCAATACTGGCAACAAGTAATGAAAACTCACTTGCTTGCCCCAAACGAATACCCACCTCTTTTGCAACATGTTTTTTTTCACCGGATTTACCAAGAAGTAAGTAAAATAGAACCGGTTTAAATAGTAAAACTAAAAGAGATAATATAAGCGCAGGAATAAGCACTTGCTGTGCTAAGCCAAAATTAAAAGTCGCTCCGATTGAAAAGAAAAACATCACCAGGAAAAAATCCCTTAGAGGTTTTAGGCTCTCAGCAATAAAAAGAGAAATAGGACTTGCTGCCAGAGCTACTCCAGCCAGGAAAGCACCAATATCTTCTGAAAGACCTATTTTTTGTGCAAGAACAGACATCCCCAAGCACCAACCAATAGATAACAGAAATACATATTCCTGAGTTCTATCAAAACGAGCCAGTAATCGGATCAAAACATATTTCTCAACAGTAAAAGCAAAAAGAATTAATGCAGGTAAATCAATACCCACTAAAATGATATCATCGAACGAGAAGCCACCTGTTTGTTGCGCTCCATGAATTAAGATCAGTACGATAATTGCAATAACGTCCTGCATCAATAACACGCTAATCATTACTTCACCAGTATGTTGATGGTGCAAGATGGTTGTCGGTAATAATTTCAATCCAATAATTGTGCTTGAAAACATCATGGCACAACCCACAATCCATGACTCAGTCACACTTAAGCCAAAAAATCTGCTAATCCAATATGAGGTTACAGCAAAAAGAACTGAACTAACCAAAGCAATCCATGTAACTTTCTTTAACATATGGACGAGATTTTGGGGTTGCAAATGCAGTCCGAGGAGAAACAATAGGAAGGCTATCCCAACATCACCAATTTGCTTGACAATAGTCACATCAGACACAAGCCTTAATCCCCATGGACCAAAAACGGCTCCAAGAAGAATATAAGCAACGAGCAAAGATTGTTTGGTATAAAGAACCAAGGTTGAAAGAAATGCAGCGCCTGCGAAGATTAAGAATATTGTATAAAATACAGAGCTTTCATGCATTGATTGAGTACCTCAATATTAAATATAACCAACCTTATTTTGAAAATTGTGGCTCTGATAAAGCGCAATAAAATAAGAAATTTGAATTCAAAAAAACAAGCTTATATTGTGCTTCATAAAGCTATATTTTTATTAGGACCTAGTTACAACTCTATTTTCTTGGCCAAAGATAGTGAACTGTAAATAAATCTTAACCTATTAACTCTAATGTTTTGAAAATTTGGCTCAATAATTTTATCCATTAATCCACGAATTAGCTATTAATAATTCCATAACAACCTAAATTAAAACGGAAAAAGCTCCTCTCACTCCATTAAGAGCTAATTTACGTTTCAAACCATCAGCCATATTTTTTGAACCAAATGGCCCTACTCTCACTACATAATGTTGTTTATAGTGCTCAATATGTACTGGGGATGGAGTAATATGAGTTAATTTTTCTTTTAAACGTGTTGCTGAGGCTTCCGTTGTAAAAGCACCTGCCTGCAGATAATAATGTGCTTTTCCAGCAGGCCCCATTAACGTTTCAATTTCAACACGGGCTGTTCCTTTTGGAAACACACCAAGTTTTAAGGCTGCAGCATAGGATAGATCGATAATCCTATTGGAGTGAAATGGACCGCGATCGTTTACTTTAACGACTGCAACCTTTCCGTTGTCCAAATTTTTAACTTTCACATAAGTCGGTAAAGGAAGCGTTTTATGTGCAGCAGACATTACATACATGTTGTAAGGCTCACCACTGGAAGTTCTTTGTTTGTGAAATTTTGTTCCGTACCAAGAAGCAATACCTCTTGCTTTATACCCCGATGAGCTACGCATCACTTGATATGAGCGCCCATCAACAGAATATTCTGATATATTACCATATCGACTTAAAGGCTCTTTGGACGGCACAGGCTCTTTAAAACTAATGTTCCTTAATTTAGCGGGTGCACCATCTTGATGCTGAGTATAGCGGTTTGTTTTATTTTTATAGCGATTATATATTGAACTATTCATACTTTGAGTTACTTGTCGTGTAGACTTTTTTGTTCCTGATGCTGAAGAATCAAAAGACTGATTTGTAGTTTGGCATCCTGTTAATAAAATTGTCATAGCAATAAGTATCTTTCGCATAGTTTCCAGTTTGAATAATTGTTTTCTAGTTAATATACCGAAATATCACATAATTTCGAAGATTTATTTTAACTTGAAAAAAATTTCATTATTTTTCATCTGCTATTTTGTTGCTGACAAAAGGCTGTGATACTATATTCACATTTTTGCAATTGGACTAGGTAACAACATGACAAGAATAACGTCTATTTTATTAACTACACTGTTTATCATTACTTTATTTGTGCAATCAACCAATTCTATGGCAGATGAAGGTTCATTACCTAATAAACCTATTGCAGACCTTGAGAGACCTTCTCCAACAGTTACAAATAAGCCTTTAGTTACTCCTGCACCTCCAATTCTTAATGCAAAAGCGTACATATTGATTGATGTAAATAGCGGCAAAATCATCGCAGAAAAAAACAGTGAAGAACGTTTGCCTCCTGCCAGTCTAACTAAAATGATGACTTTATATGTTATATCGAATGCGCTCCATCATGAACAAATTCACCTTGCTGATAATGTACGAGTGAGCCGTGATGCATGGAAAATAGGCGGTTCACGCATGTTCATCAAAGAAGGCCAGCAAGTTGCTGTAGAAGACTTGCTTAAAGGGATCATTGTTGATTCAGGAAATGATGCCTGTGTTGCCATGGCAGAACATGTTGGTGGAACTGAAAACTCATTCACTGATCTTATGAATCAACAAGCTCAGAATCTTGGAATGAAAAACAGTCATTTTACTGATAGCACTGGTTTACCCGACCCAAATCTATATACCACAGCGAAAGACTTAGCGATTCTTGGTAGAGCATTAATTATTGACTTTCCACAATACTATGATTGGTATAAACAAAAATGGTTTACCTACAATGGTATTCGTCAACCTAACAGAAATCGCTTGCTGTGGCGTGATAATCAAGTAGATGGTATAAAAACCGGTCATACTAACGAAGCAGGATTCTGTCTGGTATCTTCTGCAAAACGTGACAATATGCGCTTACTTGCTGTAGTCCTCGGCGAACCAAGTGATTCTTCCCGTGCAGACGATAGTGAAAAATTACTAAATTATGGCTTCAGGTTTTTTGAAACCCACCAACTTTACAAGTCAGGCCAATCAATTTCCGAGCTTCCTCTTTATAAAGGACAAGTTGATAAAGTAAATGTGGGATTAAATGAAGACCAATATATCACTATTCCCACTGGCCAATATCAACGCCTTAATATTTCCACTAAAGTTCCTTCCTTCCTTGAAGCACCAATTAAAAAAGGTGATAAGATAGGTGATTTAGTAGTTCAATTTGATAATAATGTCGTATCAACCCGACCATTATATGCCTTGCAAGATGTTGAGTCAGGTGGCTTTTATACACGAAGCAAAGACTCTATACGTTTGGCCTTTAAGCGCTGGTTTGGCTCCTAAGACTCAATAGGATTTAAGGATGACAAAAACGACTTTAATCGAATTTCCCTGTCACTTTCCAGTAAAAATAATAGGGAATAATTCGCCCGTTTTTCTTGAGGAAATCCGACAAATTACCGTCACTCACTTTCCTCATATCGAGGAAGATGCGCTGACTCATAAAATGAGCAAAGACTCTAATTATTTAGCAATAACAGTCACTGTTTTTGCTGAAAATCAAGACATGCTTGACGCATTTTATAGAGCCATTACACAGCATCCAGATGTAAAAATGGTTCTATAATGAAAATACGACAGCTAGGTATTCAAAACTACGATGATGTTTGGCTGCAAATGAAGGAATTTACACAAAAGCGTGAAGCAACTACTCAAGATGAGCTTTGGCTTTTAGAACATTTTCCAGTTTATACTCAAGGACAAGCTGGAAAGCCCGAACACATACTAAATCCTGCATCCATACCCGTGGTACAATCCGATCGTGGAGGGCAAGTAACTTATCATGGACCGGGCCAACTCGTTGCATACGTTTTAATGGATATTAAAAGAAAAAATTTAGGCATAAGATCCTTAGTTGGTAAATTGGAACAGATATTAATATCCGTTCTTGCACTATATCAAATAGAAGGATCTATTCGCTGTGGTGCACCTGGGGTATATGTAAATGAGCAAAAAATAGCTTCAATTGGCTTAAGAGTAAAAAATGGTTGTACTTATCATGGAATTGCTCTCAATGTTGATATGGACTTAAAACCTTTCTCAGGAATAAATCCTTGTGGGTTTGAAAAAATGGAAATGACTCAAATAAGCCATTTTGTTCCTGCGGTACAAATGGATACAGTCAATCAACATTTTGTGCAATATTTTCTACAACAATTTTATCCCTGAAAAATATGAACTTGTTCGTAGACTATGTACAGCCACTTACTAACTGGTTGCAACAAAACCCTCACTGGTCTTTATTCATCACATTTCTTATTTCCTTAACTGAGTCCCTGGCAATTGTAGGAAGTATTGTACCTGGTAGTGTCACAATGACTGCTATAGGCATACTTGCTGGATCAGGAATTATGCGTATTGATCTTACATTATTAGCAGCGATTTTAGGTGCGGTTGCTGGTGATAGTCTAAGTTACCTCCTAGGCTATTATTATAGTGATCGATTACTTGAAATTTGGCCGTTTAGTAAATATCCCAAATGGATACATTATGGCAAAGATTTTTTTGAAACCCATGGTGGAAAAAGTGTATTAATTGGTCGCTTTGTTGGTCCCTTACGCTCAATTATTCCCGTCATTGCTGGAATAATGCATATGAAACAATGGCGTTTTTTTGTAGCAAATGTTATATCTGCTATTGGTTGGTCTATTTTGTATATAATGCCTGGTGTGGTAATAGGAGCAGCCAGTCATGAGTTATCCACAGAAAGTGCGACGCGTTTGTTCTTATTAATCCTGATTTTTCTTGCAGGAATTTGGTTATTTAGCATATTTATAAAATGGCTAATCAGGTTATTAAGCTCTTTTTTAAAAATATATTTACATAATTTCTGGTTAAAACTAAAAAATAATTCACTTTTGGTTTATGTATATGAGGCATTTACACCACAAGATGAAGCAAATCATTATCGCACTGCTTCTATTGTACTAATAGCTGTATTTTGCCTGTTTTTTTTCCTTATTCTTTTAGGATTAACCGTTGCGACACAATACCTTACCTTTATTAATCTTCCAACTCATTTACTTTTGCAAAGTTTTAATACCCCCATACTAAGAATATTTTTTATCTGTTGCACTCAATTAACATCTACAATAACGATACTCACTCTTTTTATTATGTGTTGTTGCTGGTTTATTTATAATAAAAATAGAATAGCGGTTATACATTTATGCAGCTTACTTTTTTTTAGTGGCTTTATAGCTCTATCACTTACTTATCTTGTTTATAGCCCAAGGCCCCCCGGCCTATTGATTGATATGCCAGGCTCTTCTTTTCCTGCAGTTAACCTATTGATTGCTACTGCGTTGTATGGATTTATTTTGTTTTATATAAACAGTACCTATACCTTATTTACAGGCACGCTTAAATCTATTGTATTTACAATTCTTAGCTTTAGTGGTTTAGGAGCTGTTTATTTAGGGGATCATTGGTTCACAGATATTTTAGCATCCTACTTTTTAGGTACAACAATTTGTTTAATTCATTGCTTGAGTTATAGAAAATCAAATATTCCTATCAAAAAAATGGCACATTCATCATTAATGATTCTCCCGCTTTTTATCAGTATCTTTTTATCTTCATTCATATCCACATATTTTAATTTTAAAACTTTATCTTATAGCCATACTCCCTACCATAAGAAATTTACTTTGTCCGAAAGAGCATGGTGGGAACAGGAAAAACCCATTCTCCCAGTTTATCAATTTAGCAGAATAGGAAAAAGAATCGGCTTCCTAAATCTTCAATTCGCCGGTAATTTGGACATATTACAAAATATCTTGGAAGAAAATGGATGGCATTCACACGAAGATTCATTTTTTACCAACTTACTTATGCGAATGAATCAACAACCCAACAGTGTTAAGCTCCCATTATTTACTCAATTATATGAAAATAAAGCGCCTACTCTGATTATGACTTATACGGATCAACAAACTAAGTTAACACTTGAATTAAGAGTTTGGGAGTCAAATTATAATTTGTTAAACTTAAACAAACCATTATGGATAGGCAGTATTCATCCATCGAATCGCGCAAACAAACTAAAGAATAATTTGGGTTATTTTCCAAATTTAATTAACCCATTGGATTACATGTTTAAAACGGAACATCCTTTTGAAGTCAAACAGATCAAACTTCCAGATACTATGATTAAGACAACAAGATATCCAACACAGCCTTACCTCACCCTTATTAAAGAAAAATAAGAAGCGGCGATTGCAACTAGTAATAACCCGTTTTTATTGAACCTGTAACAAATTTTAAACCTTATCAAACCATATTCAGGTTAACCATTATATATACATATATAAAAATACTGTTATAACTAGCTACTTTTAAAGTAAATACCATTTAATTTTGAGAGTATGACTCTAATGTACGCACTGGGAAAATTAATCCAATGTCTTTTTCCATTAATTGCTCTAGTACTCTTTATTATTGGAACTAAAAAAAGGGCTATTTATTACATCATTTCATCGCTTTGGCTTAGCCTTATTGCTGCACTCATACATTTCCAGTTCTCGGGAAATCAAATTTTTGGAACGTATTTTGGCTATCTTAATGCAGGAATATATTCATTTAATTTACTCATATTGGTCCTTGCCTTAATACATGTCATGTCACATTTGAGTATTAATGGTCCAGCCTTCAAGTACACCAGCACATTTATAAATGCATTTTTAGTCGTGGGAGCGTGTGTTGTAATTAGTAATCTTTGGATTAATGCTTTTTTTATAGAGAATAAGATGGAGGGGATACCAGTAATGCAAATAGCTCTCATTGACAAGCCTGAGTATTGTGAGAGTAAGTATATTTTTTATAAAATTGATCAAAACAATTCAGTAACCTATCTCTGTCCTAATCATTATGGTTTATTACCTTCTGTAGGACATTTAGCAGCAAGCCCGGATTTCATTACAACACAATTATCATTACCTATGAAAAACAAATTTTATTGAAACAAAAAAAGAATTAAAGGTATTGATACGTTCTTTAAAACGGTATAAATAAGGACTACTTGGGTGCTTATAAGCCTGGTTTAATTATTGCTTTGAGGTTAAATTGTTCTTTGAATTAATATTTGATAAGATTTCAACAACTCACCACTCTAATATTTATATGAAACAGTTATTTGCCTTTGTCATAATGATTTTAAGTTTCAATTGCTATGCTATGGCCCCTAAGCTGAATTGGGATCAAGCAGTTGATAAAGCAATAAAACGATATGGCTTACGCGTTGAACCACGACTTAAATCATATTTCTCCAAAGCAAGAGTAAATTATCCTCCACAGGATATCGCGTTGCTCGCTTTTAAGTCAGAAAGAAAGGTGGAGCTCTGGGCTAAAAACCCCAATCAAAGATGGAAACATATCCACGACTATCCTTTAACTGGATTTAGTGGTCGGTTAGGACCTAAGTTGCGTGAAAATGATAAACAAATTCCTGAAGGTGTTTATAAGTTGGTTAATTTTAATCCTTTTAGCAGCATGCATTTATCCATGATGATTAATTATCCTAACAACTTCGATAGACAAAAAGGTTATCTGGATGGGAGAAGAAATTTAGGTAATAACATTTTTATTCATGGGAAAAATTTATCGGTAGGCTGTTTAGCTGTAGGTGATCTTGCTATAGATCAACTTTTTATTTTAGCGCGTCGTGTTGGCCTAAGTCATATTCAGGTAATTATCGCACCTAATGATCTACGTAAGAGCAAGCCTTCTACCTCTACTTTTGCTCAACCAAGATGGCTTCCTGAATTGTATAAACACATTGCAGAGTCACTGAAACCATTTGGTAAGAAGAAATATACAGCTTAATAATCAGCAATGTAGCCTGGGTGCAGCGAAGCGTAACCCAGGTTATGGACGTCTAATGTTTATCCAGAAACCCGGGTTACGGCTTCGCCTGCACCCAGGCTACGGTCTATGATCTATTTTGAATATCAATTACTCTTTAGGCAAGGAAGCTAAAAACTCAGTAACCTCTTTAGGCGTTAATTCGTGATACTGTCCACGTGACAAATATCTTGGCATAGTTAATGCGCCATAGCGAATACGAATCAATCGACTAACTTCCAAACCCTGTGATTCCCATAAGCGTCGTACTTCCCTATTACGCCCCTCATTTAAAGTTACATGATACCAAGAGTTTGCTCCCTCTCCGCCACGAAACTCCAAACGAGTAAATTTAGCAACTCCATCATCTAACTCAACCCCTTTTTGAAGATTATTTAAAGATTCAGGACTAATTTGACCGTGAACTCTAACTGCATACTCTCTTTCTAATCCATATTTAGGATGCATTAATTGATTGGCTAAATCACCATTATTGGTAAAGATAAGTAAACCTGAGGTATTCAAATCCAAACGCCCTACCTGAACCCAGCGCCCCTGTCGTAAATGAGGTAAATGATCAAAAACTGTTTTTTCAAATTTAGGATCATGTCGGCTTGAGATTTCACCTACGGGTTTGTGATAAAGCAGAATACGGATATTTTGTCTTACTTTAAGTGGATTTGGGATTAGTTTTCCTTTTACCGTAATTTTATCTTCAGCATCTGCTGAATCGCCTATTTTTGCAGGTTTCCCATTAACTTGAACCCAACCATTTTCTATCCAACGCTCCATTTCACGTCGGGAACCTAGGCCTGCCTGGCTTAGTATTTTTTGTAACCTTTCGCTGCTCATTCAGTAATATACTCTTCATTAGGATTATGTAAGGTCAATACTTCCATAACCTGGGGTAAGGTTGGAAGTTCATTTAAGTACTTTAAATTAAAATAATTTAAAAATTCTCGAGTAGTTGTATATACAGCGGGCTTACCCGCAACATTTTTATAGCCAGAAACACGAATCCATTCTCTTTCCAACAATGTCTTTATCATTTGACTGCTTACTGCAACACCGCGTATCTCTTCTATATCCGCTCGTGTAACTGGTTGCTTATAAGCAATAATAGCTAAAGTTTCAAGTAAAGCTCGAGAATATTTAGCTGGTTTTTCAATTTGCATACGTGCAATCCAGTTACTATACTCTTTTTTTGTCTGTATGATAAAACCAGACGCAACTTGCACAATTTCAAATGATCGAGATACAAAGTCCTCTTTTAAGTCATTAATAATTATACCTAAATACTCTTTAGTAGGTCTTTCCCATTCATCAAAAACTTCTAATAGTCTATCTAAGGAGATGGGTTCGCTAGAACTTAAAAGTATTGCCTCGACTATATTCTTTAGTTCTTTCTCATCCATCTTATGCCGCTCGTAAATGTATTGGTGAAAATGCTTCAGTTTGGGTAATTACAATGAGTGACTGTCTTGCTAATTCTAAAATAGCCAGCAGAGAAACAACTAACCCAATTCGTCCCTCTTTAATAGAAAATAATTGATTAAATTCCAAAACATTGTGCTCCTGGAGTAATAACAAAATGTTACTCATGCGCTCACGTACAGACAGCGCTTCACGCGAGACCTGATGATGGCTTGTGTGTTCTTCTCGTTGTAATAATGATTTCATGGCGTCAACTAAATCCTCAAGAGTCACTTCAGGATGAACTATTATTCGCTCAAATTCAGAAGGATTTACTTGAATAATAAAATGATCTCGTTCTTGTCGAGGTAGCGCATCAAGCAATTCCGCTGCAATTTTAATTTGCTCATAAGCTTGAAGTTTCCGTACGAGGCTCATACGAGGATCCTCTTCCTCATCGTCTTCATTTGCAGCGGGAGACGGTAATAGCAGACGCGATTTAATTTCTGCGAGCATTGCCGCCATCAATAAATAATCAGCAGCTAATTCCAAACGCCTACATTCCATCAATTGAATGTAGTGCAAATATTGCTTGGTAATGCTTACAATCGGAATATCTAATATATCAATATTCTGTTTGCGAATGAGATATAAAAGCAAATCAAGTGGGCCACTAAAGGAATCTAAGAGTACCTCTAGCGCATCTGGGGGAATGAATAAATCATCCGGAAACTCTGTAAGCTCCTTACCATCAACTACTGCTTTTACTTCCGATTGACTTGATAATTCAATATCCATGCTAATAACTCATTCTTATCACGCTCTACATGAACATAGGATGACGTAGCCTGGGTGAAGCAAAGCGGAACCGGGGAACTGGACTTGAACAAAACATCTCAATCCCGGGTTCCGCTTCGCTTCACCCAGGCTACAATCTGATGCCATTGCATGAACAGTTACCAAATGTACCTTCATACCTATACAACATCCAAAAATTAATAATCGAGTCCCATAACTTCTCGGACTGTACTCAAATTTTTACAAGCCACTTCTCGCGCCGACTCGCTTCCTTCAGAAACAATTCGTTTTACTGAACTTAAATCCGATTCATATTCAGCAATTGATTCCTGAATGGGTTGTAACTCTTTGTTAATCGCGTCGACAACCGGTCTTTTACATTCGATGCAACCAATTCCAGCAGTGCGACATCCTTTTTGTACCCAATCTTTTACTTCATTATTTGAGTAAATTTTATGGAATTGCCAAACTGGACACTTTTCGGGCTCACCAGGATCCGTTCGTTTGACGCGAGCAGGATCAGTTGGCATCGTCAATACCTTTTTCTCAACCTGAGCAGGCGGTTCTCTGAGCATAATTGTATTATGATAAGACTTGGACATTTTTTGTCCGTCAAGGCCAGGCATTTTTGCAGTTTCTGTAAGTAATGGATAAGGTTCGGGTAGAATAATTTTACCACTACCCTCTAAATAACCTAATAGACGCTCTTTATCACCAATAGACAAGTTCGGTTGATCTTCTAAAAGAGCTTGTGCTGTTTTAATCGCTTCATGATTTCCATGCTCCTGAAACTGTCGACGTAATTCACTATAATATCTACTGTTCTTTTTCCCCATTTTTTTAATTGCTTCAGCCGCTAATTCTTCAAAATTAGGTTCCTTACCATAGATATGATTAAACCTGCGTGCAATTTCTCTGGTAAGCTCAATATGCGATACCTGATCCTCACCAACAGGAACATAATCGGCATGATAAATCAGTACATCAGCGCTTTGTAAAAGGGGATAGCCTAAAAAACCATACGTTGATAAGTCTTTTTCCTTTAACTTTTCTTGCTGATCTTTGAAACTAGGTACTCGTTCTAACCATCCCAAAGGAGTAATCATAGATAAAAGTAAATGCAGTTCCGCATGTTCAGGAACCCATGACTGAATAAATATTCGTGATAAGCCAGGATTTACTCCACAAGCCAGCCAATCAACAATCATATCCCATAGATGTTTCTCTATAAAGCCAGGCTCATCATATTGTGTTGTTAAACCATGCCAATCAGCTGCAAAAAAGAAGCAATCATATTGATGTTGTAATTTAATCCAATTTTTTATTACACCATGGTAGTGGCCAAGATGTAATTTGCCACTGACTCTCATTCCAGAAACAACTCGTTTATTGGAACTAAATAATGCTGACATCAATATCCTCTTTTAAAAGATTAATTAATTATGGACAACTTACGTTTCGCTAGCTTGATCCATAATAAGTTGATTTTCAAGCATCGAAGCGCAGCATACACGAAAGTATGTGAGCATCGGAACACAGAAAATCAGCTCAGTTTGGCCAAGATAGTAGATATGAAAACTGTCCTATCTAAAGGGTTCAGGATCACCTTTACCCTCCCTTATAATCACTGGATAGTCACCCGTTAAATCGACTACTGTTGTAGGCTCTTGCCCACAATGACCACCATCAATAACCAAATCGATTTGATCTCCCAAAATATCACGGATCGCTTCAGGTTCACTCAATGGAGCCTTAGCACCTGGAAGAATTAAAGTAGTGCTCATTAAAGGAGCCTCAAGACACTCCAACAATGAAAGTGTAATCATATTATCTGGAATACGTAATCCCAGAGTTTTTCTTTTTGGATGCAACATTAAACGAGGCACTTCATGTGTTGCATTAAGAATAAAAGTATATGAACCTGGTGTGAATGCTTTCAATAATCGGAATATTGGATTAGATACTCTGGCATAAGTACCAAGCTGAGATAAATCACGACAAACAAGAGTCATATTATGATTTTTGTCCAATTGGCGCAATCTTCTAATACGCTCAAGTGCTGCTTTATTACCTAATCCACAACCCAAGGCATAACCCGAGTCTGTAGGATAAACAATTAACCCACCTTCTTCAATAATATTAACCGCCTTCCTCAACAAACGAGCTTGCGGATTATCAGGATGTAATGCAAAAAACTGACTCATAAAGTCCCCTGTTAGATGTTCCATTCATGCCAAATAGGTGTACAGTTTACTGGTAGCTGTTTTTGACTTCCAAGGTTCACACGCGAAGCAAAATCACCATGATAATCTGAACCAGAAGAAGCCAACAAATGGAATCTTAGGCATGTAGCGGCCATTTCATTCACTTCAGTTACTGTCATTTCACCTGAAACCACTTCTATTCCTACTCCACCAGTAGCCTTAAATTCGTTAATTAACTCATGCAATTTGGAACGCGTCAATCCGTATTTAAGCGGATGAGCGATAACTGCCTGACCATCTGCAGCAATAATACCCTCTACTGCTTCCTGAATGCTAATCCAGGGAGTAGGAACATAAGCAAATTTACCTCTACCTAGAAACCGTTTAAATGCAGTAGCAAGATCAGGAGCTTTACCTTCATTAACAAGTAGCCTCGCAAAATGAGGCCTTCCCACTCGATCGTGGCCTGCTAATTCGCATGCTTTTAAATAAGCATCTGCAATACCAACTGAGGCTAATACTTCTCCAATTTGTTGCGCACGAGCTACCCTGCTTTGATTTTGTCGCTCAATCAGTTTGAGAAGGTCTGCAGTATGCTTAATTTGGTAACCTAAAATGTGTAATTCATGCTTTTTCCATCGAACACTAAGCTCAATACCATTAATTATTTTTATTGATGTTGAAGAGGCGGCTTGTAATAACTCAGAATAGCCCGCGACAGTATCATGATCTGTAAGCGACAGACACCTAATTTTTTGATTTTGTGCTTTTTGTATTAACTCTGTTGGACTTAAAGCTCCATCAGAAAAATTGCTATGGCAATGAAGGTCGATCATGAATTAGTGTTATAACAAAAAAAAATGATTGTAGCATAAATCTTGCAGAAGATGAGCTTTCTGCACTATTCTTGTGTGCCTATACATCATTGCACGGTCGAAAAGTATAATAAATACTATACTCATAATATATATAACTTTATTGAGGAAAACCAAAAAATAATGATTCATAATGTTCATCATGTTAAATTATGTCGAAAATCAATTGCAGCACGAAATAACAAACAAGCTGATTTTCTCGACGCAATTGATCGATCTGACATAACTTTTGCTGTTGGCCCTGCTGGAACTGGGAAAACTTATTTGGCTGTTTCTAAAGCCATACAATGTTTTGAAAAAGGTGAAGTTCAAAGATTGATTTTTGTAAGACCAGCAGTTGAAGCTGGAGAAAAATTAGGATTTCTTCCCGGAGACTTAGTAGAAAAAGTACTGCCTTATTTAAGACCCATTTATGATGCATTATATGAAATGATAGGTTTTAAAGAAACACAAAAACTGATTCAAACAGATATTATCGAAGTGTTACCATTAGCATTCATGCGGGGCAGAACTTTAAATGAGTCATTTATCATTCTTGATGAAGCACAAAATACAACCATTATGCAAATGAAAATGTTTTTAACTCGTATAGGTTTTGGCTCAAAAGCTGTAGTAACCGGAGATATGACCCAAGTTGATTTACCAAAGGGTATTGATTCCGGACTCGCCCATGCAGTAGGATTATTCAAAAAAATACCGGAAATTAGTATTCATACGTTCACAAGTCGTGAAGTAGTGAGACATCCGTTAGTATCTAAAATTGTTGATTGCTATGACAATGCATCAACAGGAAAAAAATAATGAGTTATTATATCGATATTCAAAACGCAACTAATGAACCGCTACCTGTCAGTGAAGAAGCGTTAACACGTTTGGCATCACTGGCTTTAAGGGATTATCAAAAAGAAGCTGAACTCACTGTTCGTTTGGTTACGGCAGAAGAGATGCTCCACTTAAACAATACGTACAGAAAGCAAAATAAAACGACTAATGTATTGGCATTTCCTAGTACTTTACCACCTGAAATTCAATTAGAATGCCCTCTATTAGGTGATGTTATTATTTGTCCGCAAGTCTTGTTAGAAGAAAGCAAGCAACTTAAAAAAACGTTGGAATCACATTGGGCATTGATTTTGATTCATGGAATCTTGCATTTGTTGGGCTATGATCATATTAAGGATGATGAAGCAGTCATAATGCAAGCTATTGAAATTAAATTATTAGCTGAACTTGGATTTTCTAATCCTTATGACGCAGAGGGTAATGAACTTGAATAAAGAGGAAGACAGCAGTACGTGGTTCGCTCGGTTTAAACAGTTTTTGCAAGGAGAACCACAAAATCAAGAGGAACTTGTAAGTTTATTAAGAGATGCTCAAATTCGCTCTCTTATTAGTGCTGAAACTTTAGCAATGATCGAAGGGGCTATATCTTTCTCCAAAATGCGTGTCCGAGACATCATGCTGCCCAAAAATCAGATGGTTTGTATTGAACAAGATGATGAATTCGGCGATATTATTAAAAAAGTAACCCAAACTGGACATTCAAGATTCCCGGTAATTGCTGGGGATTCCGATGAAGTCATTGGAATATTGCATGCAAAAGATTTATTACGCCATCAATCTACTACGAACCTTGATGCCTTTAATTTACTGGATATTTGTCGCCAGGTTACTTTTGTTCCTGAAAGTAGGCGCTTAGACAGCTTACTCAGCGAGTTCCGCAGTAACAAAAATCACATGGCTATTGTTGTAGATGAATATGGCGAAGTTTCAGGCTTTGTAACTATTGAAGACATTATCGAACAGATAATTGGCGATATTGAAGATGAATTTGATATCGATGAAGATGCCTACATTAAAGTACATGAAGACGGACACTATATTGTTAAAGCCCATATGCCTATTGATGAATTTAATGAGCAACTTCAAGCAGATTTCAGTGACGAATTTTATGATACAATAGGTGGTATTGTAATGAATAGTTTTGGTCGTTTACCTTCACGAGGGGAAACCATTACAATTGATTCTTTTGAGTTTAGGATTATTAATGCAGATGCTAGAAGAATCAAGTTGATGGAATGTATTGATAAACGCAAGGCATAATGAAGCATGAATGGTAATATTCTCATAATTGATGACGATATAGAACTGACGGATTTATTAACCCAATATCTGGAACCTGAGGGTTTCCATGCTATTTGTGTTCATGATGGAGAAGGCGGGGTAAAAAAAGCCTTAAACCAGCCTTTTGATGCAATTATTCTCGATGTTATGTTACCTAAGCTAAACGGTTTTGAGGTATTAAAAGCTATTCGTGAACATTTGGAAACTCCTGTTCTCATGTTAACCGCTCGGGGCGATGATATAGATCGAATCGTAGGTCTGGAAATAGGCGCAGACGATTATTTACCCAAACCATGTAATCCACGTGAGCTGGTGGCTCGTTTACGAGCAATTTTAAGACGTACTCAAAAAATTCCCACATCAAGACCTATCATCGAGCAACATAATATTGTAGTTGACTGCTCCAAGCGCCATGTAACTATGGCGGGAAATTATCTTGAACTCACAAATGCTGAGTTTAATATTTTAGAGATGCTTATCAAATCACCCGGGCAAGCATTTTCAAAAGAAGAACTTACTGAATATGCTCTTGGCAGAAAATACACTGCCTATAATCGTAGCATCGATGTTCACATCAGTAACTTAAGAAATAAATTAGGTGATAACCCTCAAGGTGAACCTATAGTTAAGACCGTTCGTGGATTTGGATATATGTTTAATGCGTAGTTTGTATTGGAAAATTTTTATTTCATTTTGGCTTGCCACAATACTTATTATTTTCACTACCGCCTGGGTAATCAGTCATATTGTACAAAAATCATCATTACCTGCCCAAGAGCAATTATTTATGGATAGCTACGCAAATGCGGCGGTAGCAACCTATGAATCAGGAAGACAAACTGCATTATTAAAATGGCTGAATAAAATTGGTATTTCACGCCATATGTCAATTTATTTGTTAACCAGTACTGGTGAAATTATTGGCACACAAGCTGCACCAGAAAATGTAAAAAAAGTTGCAGAAAATCTACTCCAGGATCAACTAAGTGAAGGTATTTTAAAATCAGAGAAACTCATTGTTAGCCATGAAATTTTATCAACTTCAGGAAAATTTTACCGGCTTGCTGCAGTGAGTGAACAACCCATCTATCATTTTGTCGGTGTTCCTTGGGCCGGCCTTGCTATTCGTCTCACCTTAGCAACATTTATTAGCGGTCTTATTTGTTATTTATTATCACGATATTTAACACAACCATTACGATCTTTGGGAATGGCAGCTAAATCAATTGCTACTGGGAAGTTAAATACACGTGTTGGTCATTTAAGAGGACATCATAATGACGAAATAGCTCAATTAAGTCATGAATTTGATCGTATGGCGGAGCAACTGGAAACACTAATCAGCTCAAAAGAAAGATTGTTACAAGATATTTCACATGAATTGCGCTCTCCTCTTGCTCGCCTGCAAATTGCTATTGAACTAGGACGCAATAAAACACTTCATTTAGCAGATACTGAATTTCATCGCATGGAACTTGAATGTTCCAGATTAAGTGCTTTAATCACTGAAATACTAGAGTTTGCTCGCTTGGAAAAATCAACAACTGATCTTAATTTAAACGAAATTGATCTTTCTGCTCTTTTATTCAATGTCATTAAAGATGCCAATTATGAAGTTGGAGAAGAAACGCCTCGAGTCAAAGCAGGAGTAATTGAGTCTTGTTGTTTATTAATTGATGAACGCCTGATTCACAGAGCAATTGAAAATGTAGTTCGCAATGCACTGCATTATTCACCTGCAAGCGAACAAGTTATTGTTTCATTAACGTATGATGAAACTAAAGAACATGTATATATTGATATCTGTGATAAAGGTCCAGGTGTACCTGAAGACCAGCTAGAGCGAATATTTAATCCATTTTATCGTGTGGACACATCAAGAGCAAAAAAAACAGGTGGATACGGTTTAGGATTAGCAATCGCTTTTCGTGCAATTCAATTACATCATGGTGAAATTACGGCTTTAAATAATCCTGGTGGAGGATTACTCGTACGAATTATTCTTCATTCAACGCCCAAAATCAAAAATGAAGCATCTGAATTGAATTCAGTTATGGATACGTAAATCACATAAATTGGAACTGTTTTTCTCTGTCTAATTAAGGTACAATATGCCGGGTAATAGGAGCATTAGGATTACTTTTATATGACCGTAGCCCAGAAATTAGATAAAGCAAGTGGCATCTTTTTCTTCGCTGGCTTTTTGCTTTCAAAGCTCCAGTATATTCCTTTCCCGCTCGCATCGGCTATTTTCAGATTCATTTCATTGGGTATCTATTCCCTTGCTTATCTTTGTTGGCTTACAGCATCTCTTCTCCACCCAGATCATCCAGTGAACTACCGCAAATGGTACGGTTTTGCACAAATTAAAGAACAATTCCTTTTATCCTCATTTGTAGGGTTAACTGCAACGGTACTCAGTGTCGCTGCCGTTTTTGTACCGGTCCTCTTTCCTCCAGCAGCATGGCTATTCCTTATTGGTAATGCAATATGGGCAATTGGAGAATATCATAAATTAAAAAATCCACCGAAAGATGATCCCAACTACTCTTCGGCCCGACAAAAAAATTATGTGTCTTATGCGGCAACATCAGCCTCTATAAGTCTCGTTGCAGCGATTGCAGCTACCCTTATATTTTTCTTTCCCCCCATGGCAATACCAATTACTATTTTTTCTCTGATTATTTGTGCAGGACTTGGTGCATTGGCATTTGAATTTTGGCTAAATTGCACTTTTGGAAATAATAAACCAGACCAGACTCCAGAAAGTTACACAGAGATAGGCGAGAGCTTAGGCCCCTCAATTTCTGAAGAGCCTTCTAACTCACCAGAACCAGGTTTCTTCAATTGTTTATTTCCCAAGCCAACAAACAAATATTCCCCTTCGAATACTATTGAATTGCCTGATATTAAAGAAAATCATGGAGAGCATAGTCTTCAGAGCAAGACTCTTTTATAATTGGTTCCCTTCAGTTTTAATTGAGCTTTTATTATGGATCAAACAATTGCGAAAATGATTTCAAACGCACATAAGGCGCTTGCTCATTCTTACTCACCCTACTCCAAATTTAGCGTTGCCTGCTGTATTTGTACCGATAAGGATAATTTATATACAGGTATTAATGTAGAAAACAGCTCTTATGGTTTGGCTGTGTGTGCCGAAACCTCAGCAATTTCTGCCATGGTTTCTGCAGGTGAGCAACGTATTAAAAGTATGGTTGTATTGGCAGGAACAAATTTATTATGTTCGCCTTGTGGGGCATGTAGGCAAAGAATTTATGAATTTTCAACGCCTGATACCCTGATCCATCTATGTGATAAAAATTCAATATTACATAGCTTTAAAATTGATGAACTCCTGCCATTGGCTTTTAAATTTGATTTTAACCCTTAAATAATAAGGAATACTTGTATGACAGATACTGCACCCAAGCAGAGTTATGCCCATTTAGCGGCAAATTATATTAAAAAATTATATCCTTCGTTTAAGCCAACCATAGGTGTGGTATTGGGATCAGGTTTAGGTAAATTTGCTGAGGAGTTACACGATTCAACACGTATCAGTTATGAAGAATTACCAGGATTCCCCAAAATTACTGTACAAGGCCATGGGGGTAATTTAATTTTTGGATATTGGAATAATGTGGGTGTTGTATGTTTACAAGGTCGAGCTCATACGTATGAAGGCTTGGAAAATTATGAAACAGTTAAAACCTATATTCGTACCTTAAAGCTTTTAGGGTGCGATTATTTCATAGCCACTAATGCTTCTGGCTCATTAAGAGAGGATGTTGGCCCAGGTGAATTAATGCTTATTTCCGATCATATCAATTTGCAGCCCAGTAATCCCTTAATTGGTCCGAATGATAATGAGTTTGGTCCAAGATTTTATCCTTTAGATAACGCTTATGATAAAGAAATGCGTTTTAATTTATTGTCCATCGCAGCAAAAAATTCAATCCAGCTTACAGAAGGAGTTTACATTTCTGTACTAGGCCCGCACTACGAAACTGCTGCTGAAATCAGAGCATTTAAACTTTGGGGAGCAGATGCTGTAGGGATGTCTACAGTTCCAGAAGTATTGGTGGCAAATCATTGTGGTATGCATGTAGCAGTTATTGCTATGATTACCAACTATGCTACAGGTCTTTCGAAAACAGCCCACAGCCATGAATCGGTGATTGCGATGGCAGAAAGTGCCGCAGAAAAGCTTAATTTCATTTTAAAACAGTACATTGCGAGTTTAAAATGAGTTTAGAGACCCATATTAATGAAGTTATGAAGGCATTGCTTGACAGTTACTCTAAGAGTACCATTACAGCCAAGCAGCTGATCCACTCTATTGATCTTACCTTATTGGATGAATATGCAACTATTGAGACACTAGATCAATTAAAATACAGTGCAAATCAAAACCAGGTTGCTGCACTATGTGTTTATATACAACATCTAGGTCAATTCTCTTCGCACAATAGCATTAACTTAGCTACAGTGATTAATTTTCCCCAGGGAGTTGAAGAATTGACTGACTCAATTGCATCTATAGAAAAAGCGATTCAATTAGGCGCCACAGAAATTGACTATGTCTTTCCTTATCGAACTTATCTGCAGGGGCAAAAGCAAAAAGCTTTAAATCAATGTCAAGCTATTGCGCAATTATGCAAAGAACAAAAGCTCATTTTAAAAATTATTTTAGAAACGGGTTCTTTTCCTGAGACAGAAACCATTTACAACGCAAGCAAAGAGTTAATTGAATTAGGATGCGATTTTATTAAAACCTCAACAGGTAAAATTCAAGCAGGAGCATCTTTATCGGCAGTATTTGCAATTTTAAGCGCTATTCGAGATACAAATACATGTTGTGGAATTAAAATTTCAGGTGGCATTAGAAAACCACAGCACGCTTATAATTATGCAAAACTTGCAGAGCTGATGCTTGACAAGCAAATTAATAAGAGCTGGTTTCGCATTGGTGCCAGCAGTTTATTGGAAGAACTGTTAAAAATAGATTAATTCTCGGTTATACTGCGCAAGGCCGCAAAATTAATGTTAATGTGACCGAAATAATTCCCTATTTGTTGAAACTCATAGTTCATATTTAAAGGGTATATTATTTCGGTCATGTTCCTAACTGGAGTTTAAGCCCCATGAATCGAAAAAACTTATTTAAGTCCGTTTTAGTATTACTTTTTAGTTTTATTTTACTTAGTTGTAACAAAACATTACCTCCTGGTGAGTATGATTCAGCTGAGGTAGGTAAAGTTAAAAAAGTAATCCCAGGCACGATTATTTCAAAACGACCTGTAAATTTGCGTCGAAATATGAGCAATATTACTAAAAAAACAAGTAATAGCTTTGAAGATAATGGCTACAGTCAATCGCGTGGCGTTGAGTATGTGATTCGACTAAATTCAGGCGGAATTATTTCTGTAGTTCAGGCAGAGGATCTCAAGCTAAAAACGAAGCAAAAAATTCTTGTAATCTATGGAAAAAACACACGTGTTGTTGCAGATAATGGTAGTGAGGCCTATTAAAACCTGAACTTTATATAGAGTGTATTAACAATCTCCCCTACGTACCGCGACGCGTTCGCGGTATCCATGAATATTAGTTATCCATAAATTTCTTCATAAGTTTATGAAGTGTATCCGTAGTTCAAAAAATATAACTTGCGCCGATTAAGCCTCCAACACCATAAGAAGCTAACTCAAGAGTAAAATGCTCCATCACATAATATTTAAGATTGACTGCTACTAAAGGGCCTGGATCATGCCCTAACACAGGACCTAATGCTTTTTTAAAGTTGCCACGATAACCTTGCATAATTCCAACCAAATAACTAATTGAAATATAATTGTTTTTATATACTTGTCTCTTAATCCCAACATAATAGACCCGATTATTCCAAGTATTTATAAATGTAGCGGCAGTTATTCCCTGATAAACACCACCAATAAGCCATTGTTTATTATTCGCATCATGATTATCTGTAAAATGGTACCCTATAGGAAAAAAATTTAACTGAGTAGCTTCAGGCGTTCCCCATAGCCATTTCAAAGCGTTCTTTGGTGTGTTAAATTGAGTTTGTGCCAATAAAGTATTTGAAAATAAAAGCAGTAAAACAATAAGTCCATAGTAGATGCTTGTTCTTGCCAATATCAATATAATATATTTCACATCATTCATTACATACTACTTCCTTGTATGGTAAGAACCCTACTTTATCAGAAGGCTATCTAAATAAATATTCAACCATTGTATTCCAAATATAATGAGCAATATGGTACTTAGTCTTATTATTGCCCACCATTTGCCAAAATACTTTTTATATGAGGCGTTGAATAAATAGCTACAAGGTCGATCGATTAATCCAAACAAAAAACTAAAATTTTTAGGTTTAATCTCGCTACTGTGATGAATTCTATGATATTTTTTATCAACAAGTAACATTTCTTGCAGAAATTTAAATGGTGCTGGCACTTTGTTTGAGGGAGAGTGCACATATTTATGGTTCAAAAATGCTGTTAAGACAAATATAAAATAAATAATTATGTCAAACGCAGATAGGTATATTTTATATCCTAATAGAAAAGAAAAAAAATCATAAAATAATAAGATAACAAGCGTTGATTTAATCGTCATATTCAATATTGACGTATATGTATCATTACCTCTCAAATGCGGCTGATTGTGATGCTTTAATGAGTTTCTTATTTCACTCCAATAATCTGCATATTCGAATGAGTCAATTATCCAATGTAAACCAGTAAAAAACATGTCTACAATGAAAAAACACTTCAACACCTTTAAATATATAATCATCAACAATCCTTGTTAGCACAATATTCATTTTTACAGATGTGAAACTTTATGATTTTTTGAGTTTTGAGCACTCATTTTATTCTTTTATGAGCTATTGAAAACTACCACAAACGATGAGCGAATCGTAAGTGGCTCATCATCTGCTTACAACAGCTAGCCACATTAAAGCACCGTAATACACACTAACAATAAAAGCCTTAAAACACTCTTGAGGGATTCTTTTACCTATTAACTTTTGTTGGTATATCAATACCATGCCTGCTGCAAACCAAAAAATATAAAACCATACATTTATTTGATTCACCAAAGCCCAGTACAGCCATAAACTATGAAATAAACCTTGTAATAAACCAATAATCATTCGATCATAACTAGCAAAATAAATTGCGGTAGATTTCACGCCAATCCGCAAGTCATCTGCTTTATCAGCCATGGCATACATTGTGTCATAAACAAGAATCCAGGAAAAGTTGATTAAAAATAATAAGAAAAACTCAGCATTTAAAGGAAGATCTGAGGCAACATAAGCCATAGGAATTCCCATGGAGAATGCTAAACCCAGGATCAGTTGAGGGGCATCCAGAAAACGCTTGCAAAAAGGATATAGAAAAGTAATAAATAATGAAATTAGTCCGAAATAAAAACAATTTCGGGGCAGCTGAATTAATATAAATAATGCAGCGAAAAGCAAGACTACTAGTAAAAGAAAGGCTTCTGGCAAACTAACCTCACCAGAAGTTAATGGCCTTAATTTAGTACGTGCGACATGTTTATCGATATTCCGGTCTGCAATATCATTGATTACACAGCCAGCGGCTCGCATAAATACAGTACCACATAAAAACAGGATAAAAAGTCTAAGTGTTGGCACTCCTTTATTCGCTAGCCATAAAGCCCATGCTGTTGGAAACCAAAGCAATAAAATTCCCACAGGCTTATCAAAACGCATTAACCGCCAATATGCATTCCATTTCATGAGGTAATACTCTCGAGTGTAGGTAACATAATTTCAGCTAAATAAAATGGCTCCTTTTGCTGAAATAAAAATTCTGCAAGCCGAACCCAAAGTACACCATCAACAGAGCCCAAGTTCCTTTTTACCCAATAATATTCCAAACATTGTTGATCAATTGGGTAATTGATTGACTGGACACGATGTACCTTATCTTCTTTAAAGATTAAATTTCTTATTGATTCATTTTCCAAACGGCCAAAAAAAGCGGGATCAAGATCATAACATTTTTTAGGAATAATGCTTCGGGCGTACCAATAAGCAACATCGTGGCTTTTCATAATGATTTCACGTTGAAAAACCAGCTTATCTTGAATTTGTAAAAAGTTTTTATCCCACCAGTCTGTACTCGTCCAACATTGAGAAATTAGTTCAACGTGCGCATCACCTTTAATTTGCTGCAGTTTATCGGTTAATGAATCCTGATAATTGAGCCATTCTGAGAGTTGCTCAGAACTTTGTGCGCTTATTGTAAAAATAGAATAGGTATTAATGGGCATGGATTTTAGTACTATTACAAAATATATTTCAGCGCGATCTTACAAAATTAACGCTTCAGCGACAAGGTATTGCTAATTCTTATTCTACCAAGTCGATTTAAGATGATAGCAACCTGCTCATGGGTATCTTTATTAATTAAAATAAAGCGCCCATTACTAATCGCCTGTCCCGGATGAGTTGAGAATACAATTTTATTTGTTGAGCTTACCCCTATCCAATTCAAATCCCAACGAGGATGACTCCATTGCCATTGATAAATCGGCTCAACTTTATTTGTTTTTTTATTTAAAAAATTCAAGGCCATACCATTTGACCAACTGGATGAAATATCTAAAGGAGCAAGATATACAGAATTGCCAAGAATAATGGATTGCATCTTGGCATATTGTATCGCAGTCCGCAGTTCATCAATGAATGTTTTCTGCTCATTTTTTTTCATAAAATAAACATAGGAGCCAATTCCAACTATTGATAAACTTAAAAACAATGACATGGTTATCACCAGCTCAAGTAGCGTAAACCCTTTTACTTTCATAAATAAAACTAGTTCCCATTTACTTCCTGTTTGCGAGTTGCGAAGTACAATATCATAGTTTTATGAAATTACCAGCGGCCTATTCTCAACTCTATTATCTTGGCTACTACATACTAAAAGAAAGCGATTCCTCAGACTCTAAATTATCATAATTGTCCTCAAAAAAAACTCCATCAATAACTATTTGCATAGGTTCACTGCCTCGGCTCAATGAACGAAGTAATCGGGGATGAACTTTAGAATCCTTGTTCAAGAAACCCAATATACGTAAACTTTGCGCAAAAGATAAATCCCAACGTGCAAAATACTCGTCTTTGTATATATTTTTATTACCGCTATTTAGAAACTCAAGCAATTGAGCAAATGCTTCATATACTTTCTCACTGGGATTTTTTTTCAGTTCTTTTATTAAATTAATTGCAATATGAAAAATTATATGCGTTTCATTGCGAATTTTTGCAAAATGATTCAAACATGCAAAAGGTGCTTTCAAGGAAAAAGAATGACGAGCAAAGTCAAAGATTTTTTTATCTGTACTGTCATTGAATAAGTCTTGTGATAATTTTAAAAGCACAGGGTATACAGCAAGTAAAATCTTATGATTCTCATTTCCAATTGATGTAGATGCAGTATGTGGCATTACTTCATTGCCAAAAAAAGTGAGCGAACTCTCATCTTGTTTAGGACTTTTGGGTGGGGTAGCCGTACTGAAATAAAGGCTCCGCAGCTCTTCCGCCTGTTGCATTAGCTCAGTTCGATTAGGTGCAGTAGATTCCTCAATAAGTTGATATACTATTTCAAACCAATGTCGATCACCTCGATAACAACAGTAAGAAAGTAATTCACCCAAAGAACTAAAAGTCGTATACATGAATTCTTCATTTTCATATTCTTCGGTATCATTTTTTCGATAACGCATACTCAAATAATTCTTTGTCTCCTCATAACCTGCATCGATCATTTGTTTTCTTGTTTCTTCTCCTACTGTGAATGATGAGCTTGGTACATTATCGACATTGATCACGATGGATTGACATGCATATTTTCTCAATTTCAAGCGATCTTTCTCCCAGCCACTCGCCGGATCACTAACCCCAGTTAACAATCTATAAATCCAATTTAATACAACATTTTCTCTATAAACCCTATCCATGACCCTATCTATTGCCTTTCGCTCAGGCCCATCATCAAACTTGACTGCTAATACTTTTAAGTTATTACCATATTCTGATTCGAGTAGGGTTGAATGATCATCAGAAAAAGGCTCCGTAGGAAAATTATTTAATATACCACCATCATTATGTTCCTCCCCATCAATAAGCGTTGATCTGTAGACTATAGGGAAGCTAGCCGATGTTTTAACTGCCTCAGTTACTTCAAAAGTTGGTGAGTGTAAAAAGGAAAAATATCGAGTTGTACCTTGACGTTTATTTGTCGCTGTAACCACTAACTCTTTTCCAATTCCACAACCCGGACATTTTTGCCGAATTGCTTCCAAAGTAGCAAAAGTAATTTTCCCTTGAGGGTATGGGATTTGATATTCGGTAACAATTTGGTTCAATTTATATGCAATTGCGTAATCAAGCGCTGTCTTTAATGAATGTGCTTCAGAAAATCCATTAATATTGATATCAAAATGAACCAAATGTTCATTCTTGAAATGTTTGAACAGGTCTTCAATTTCAGATGCAGAGTAACCCAAGTAACACAATAAAGCCATAATCGCACCTGCTGAACTACCAGCAAATTTATCAGGGTAAATTTTGGCTTCATTTAACGCTTTCCAGACCCCAACATGTGCAAAAATTTTTGCACCACCACCACAAAACACTATATTTTCAATATTGGGTTTTCTTTCCCTAACCAGAATCTCATGTGATTTTAAAAATCGGAAAATCTCAATTTTTTTTGTTTCATATAGCGATACTACTTGTTTTTCTTTAATTGACTTACTTTTAACTTTTTCATCATTTATCCAAGGAAAAAACCAACTCCAAATACGAACATACCATGGTTTCAATGACATAAAACGCTGCATTTTTCGATAATCATGCATTTTATCTAGACGTTCTTGGGGATCAGATACCTCTATAGATTGTGGGTGAGGGCTTTTGCATACCGATTCAAATTTGATATTTTTTACATTAAACGCAATGAGCTTATCGACTAATTTATCGGTAATGAAAACTCGTTTGGTATTCCCTAAAGGCTCTTGCTGTGAATCATTAGGATCATTATATTTTGTCCCTATTCCGGGAACTAAAAATTGATTAAAACCAATTAATGTACCATGATTACCATGACACATTTGAATACCAGTCAATTGATAATGGGATATATTTTTAAGTGATAAATCTAAATCACTTATTCTCCAATGCTCTTGGTATAGTCCCTGAAACCAACTGACTATCCTACCCCACCATGTTAAGGCAACTTCGGCAGTAAAACCTCGATATTCATTCACAGTAACGCCGCTTAAAAATGCCTTGGTTTTATCCTTTTGATGTGGTTCCAAAAACCATTGCTTGAACAATGCTCTTTTTTCATCACTTACACGGGTAAAATCGAACATTATTTGTTCGTTATCAAATAGATAGTTACCAAAAGCAATTTTATTATCAGGTGGTAAACCATTAATTTGCAAACGACCTAAATAGGCCGTAATAATTATCTTTTTTAATAATTCCAGATTTTGAGGATATTGGTGTGTGTCAGATGCAAGCAACTGACTTATTACGTGTTGTGGTGTCATGACTTATCCTTAAGTTATGATAATCCATTAACATTCAGCAATAATTTAATCACTTCTCCAAGTTATATATTGCTGAATTGATCTTGCTTTAATTAACTCGATTTTTATTCCTCTCCATAACCTCTTGTTCCAACTATATGATGACGATGCTCTTTGTTTTATTATTTTTAACCATCACAAATATAATTAACACAAATTTATCAGAAATTAAATAGAACAAAAATGATTCGGGTCTCTCATTGACTTGACTCGACTATACTTCGAAATACTTATTACCAAGGTATTATTCCCATATCCCAAAGGATAATGCTATTTACAAACAATAGGCATTTTACGCTCAGTATATTGGGACTGCAGACTATACTTAAATAAAATCAGTTATCGCTTTTATTGAGAATCGAGATGAAAATCGCAGTAATTTTACCGAATGTGGAATATACTAACCTTCCCTTTGGTCGCTTACATCAGCTTGATAAAGTTGGCATTTCAAATATCATTATTTTGCTTAGTGATGATGAGCTTAGGAAGGCACAAGCAACCCAGTTTGTGGTATTTGATGATACGGCTCCCCAAACGGTTATAGAGCATTATCAGTCTCAAAGTGACCGGCTAAAAATCGAGGTTATAAATACTGGGACAGCAACTACAGAGGAAGAAAAATTAATTTATTACCTGAAGTATGCAGAGGGACAATATAAACTGAATCTTTTTCTTTGTAAGAAATCCATACCTTGGGTAAGTGAAGAATTAAGTGCTAAACCACCAGTAATAAAAACTACTGAATATTCATTTATTCCCTTTTTTAAAAGCACCGATCGTAAAAGTCTGCCTTTATTTCAGCCCCCTTGTTCCTCAGAGCAAGCAATTAAACTTTTGCAACATGATTTAAACCCTTGCATTTGCTATAAAATGGCTAATTTCGATGTGTTACATTATCAATGGCTGTTTAATATTTTTGTTGAATTAATCAGCCTGAAGATCAAATTGCATGAAGATAAAAATACTAAATTTTTGCCCCAGTTGAATAAACTTATTAAGGATTTCAATAAAAATATAATTGATTTAGAAAAAGCAGAAATTGCCTTCGAGAAATCTCATAAAAAAGCACATTTCACACTCGATGAGCCTGATGTAATCACACGATGGCAGCATGATAAAAATGTGAAAAAGAGAATGAGTCTCGATGAAAATCTTCCTAAATTAATAGGTAAACTAATCAAGCTCCATGAGAAATTAGTATTGCAAGAAAATCTTAATCTTTTAGATAAAACAGATGAGATCGTAACCGAAGATGATCTTGCACAAAAAGATTTTATTGAGCGTATCGAAGGCAAACCATTTGGATAGTAAATTGCTCCAACTTACAAAGAAAAAATTAAATATTTTGTATACTACTTAAAATTTCATTTACAACTAGTGCCGGGTTAGTGGCTTGAGTGATTGGACGCCCCACTACTAGAAAATCGCTGCCTTCTTCAATAGCTTGTTTTGGAGTCATTACTCTTGATTGATCATCATTTGAGTTACCTGTTAGCCTAATACCGGGAGTAACCGTGATAAATTGATGATCACAAGTGCTTTTTATTATTTTTACCTCTTGAGCAGAACAGACTACGCCATCCAAACCCGATTCTTTGGTTAAAATTGCTAGTTTTTTCACCTGATCTATTATCGGTGCATTCACTCCAATAGCAGTTAGTTCGTTTTGATCAAAACTAGTTAAAACAGTTACCGCAATTAATATTGGTCTATTAATACCATAAGAATCAATTGCTTCTCTTGCGGCCTGCATCATGCTCATTCCACCTGAGGCATGAACATTCATCATCCAAACACCTAGATCAGCTCCTGCCTTACACGCTTTTGCAACTGTATTAGGAATATCATGAAATTTTAAATCTAAAAATACTTTAAATTGTCTCTTGATCAGTTGTTTCACAAAATGGGTCCCAAGTAGCGTAAAAAGCTCACTGCCTACTTTTAGTCCACAGCTTTTCGGATCAAGTTTTTCAACCAAATTTAAAGCATCATGTTCATTATCAAAATCCAATGCAACAATTAATTTAGGCGTCATTTATGCTATTGCCTCTTCTTTATGTACTTTTAGAGCATTTTTTACCGCAGTACTGATTCTCATTTGTTCTGCTTCTTGCAAATAAGGATGCATGGGTAAGCTAATCACTCGGCTGCTTGCATATTCCGCATGTGGAAAGTCACCTACTTTGTAACCTAAATAGGCCATGGCTATTTGCTGATGTAATGGTACTGGGTAATGAACAGCTGTTGGAATTCCTGATTCTTGCATCGCTTTTTGAAACGCATCACGATTATTTACTTCAATAGTATATTGCGCATAAACACTGGTGTTATGACTATGAACAAATGGTGTTTTGACTAAAGATGAAAGCATTTGATCATAAGACTTAGCAACTCGTTGACGCATAATGATTTCATCTGGGAAAAGTTTCAGCTTTTCAATTAAAACAGCTGCTTGAATTGTATCCATTCGTCCATTTATACCGATACGATTATGACAATAACGTGCATTTTGGCCATGGATTCTTATTTCAATAAGTTTTTGGGCTAAAACATCATCATTGGTAAAACAGGCTCCTGAATCCCCGTAACCCCCTAAAGGCTTGGATGGAAAAAAGCTTGTGCATCCAATCGTTGATAAAGCACAAGAATATTTACCTTTATAAGTTGCTCCAAAACTTTGTGCTGCATCTTCAATTACTGGGATACCATGGCGAGCCGCAATTGAATTAATTTCATCATGTTCAGCACATTGACCATATAAGCCAACTGGCATTATTGCTTTAGTTTTGCTAGTAATTGCAGCTTCCAACTGGTTAGGGTCCATATTATAAGTAAGTGGATCAATATCTACAAAAACAGGCTTGGCTTGACAAAGGCTTATTACCTCTGTGGTAGCAAAAAAACTAAAAGGAGTGGTAATTACCTCATCTCCTGGCTGAATTTCTAAAGCCATTAATGCCATTAATAAGGCATCAGTTCCGCTTGAATTGACAATGGCATGTTTAACTCCTATAAAATCAGCCAATTGCTTCTCAAGTTGCGTAATTTCAGGCCCCATAATGTATTGGCCATGATTCAAAACGTTTTTAATACCGGTTAAAATTTCGTTTTCTATTATTGAATATTGTTTTTTTAAATCGATAAATTGCATCATAATCTCTTAAAAATTAGTTAATATCCTTCCAAGCCATGGACAGGTTTCATTCTTCCCCAGTTTTTACAGCTGGGACAATGCCAATGAAGATGTTTTCCACCAAAACCGCAATGAACACATCGATAGACTGGCTTATTATCTAAAAATTTACTTGTTATATCATAAAGCATTTGTAACTTGTCACGCACTTTTCCGTGAGCAGATTCAAGATGCCAATAGATTAACTGATTTAAACCCCGAATTGACGGATGCTTGCTCAAATTATCGGCTACGAAATCTATAGCTGCATCCATATTTTTTTGGTGCCTCAAATACTCTGCTATTACAAAAATTACTGAAGCTCTGGGATTATTCTCTAAGGTCTCTTCAAGATATTTGACACACTCATCCATTGTATTTAATTCTTTATGACATATAACTAAAGGTTCGATAATTTCTGTTAAAAAATCAGCATCTTGTTGAGGTATACGTTTTAATGAACGGATTGCTTGTTTAAAACGTCCTTCTTTCATTTCAAGGCTTGCATTCATTAAACTTGCTCGAACTGATTGATTGTCAACGGATATTGCCTGTTTAATGCAATAAGCCGCTTTATCAATTGCATTTGTTTTTAATGCTTGATTGGCCATTTCACAATAGTAATGCGCCGCTTGATTATGAAAACTTGTCCCTGTCGAAATCTCCAGTTTTTTAATTACATCTAAAGCTTTTTCCCATGCTTTTTCTTGTTGATAAATCGCTAATAAGCCATGCAAACTACTCGTTTCTTTAGAGCCCCCTAGTTCGACAACCTCTAAAAAAATTCGTTCTGCTCGATCAAATAAACCAGCGCTCATATAATCCTGGCCTAGCGCCATTAAAGATTCTTTTCTTTGCAAAATGCTGAGCTGAGGTCTTGCAATTAAATTCTGATGTATACGTATGGCTCTATCTACCTCGCCACGACGTCTGAATAAGCTTCCCAATGCCAGATGAGTTTCTACAGTATCGCTGTCAACTTCTAATAATTTAATAAAAACATCAACAGCTTTATCTGCTTGTTCATTTAGAAGATAATTTAGTCCGACAACATACTCACGGGATAAACGATTATAAAAAGTAGGATCGTCCTTGGGTTTACTACGATTTGCCATCCACCAGCCAGACCAAGCAGCAGCAGGCAATAGTAATGGCCATAAATCTATCATTATTACCCTCCTCTGTGCATGTCAAGTTTATAATAATAAAAAAACTAATGCTGATCTTGCAATGGAATTGATCGTAAGTTTTTAATTTCTTTTTCAGTTAATTTTAATTGGTTTTTAATTTTGTGACACTCAGCTTTTAAACGCCAATATCGCACTATAAAAAGTATAAAACCTATTAAAATTCCGATGCCCAACATAATTGTCATAAGAACAGAAATAGGCATTGATATTACTTTAAAATAAAAATTAACGTCCACTGAAGTAGCATTTAAAGCAGCAAAACTAACGCCAATAATGATCAAAAATATATAAATAACCAGCATTAATATGCGCATAAATTCTTCCTTTTTTGTTCCCTAGGTAGAGCGAAGCAGTCCCAGGCTTTTCCAGGACACAACATAACAATAACCTAAGTTATACTTCGCGTCACTCAGGCTATTAAAATATACAAACAAAAAAAAGCGTAGAAGAATCTACGCTTTCTTAACTAATTGGCAATAAAGAGATTAGTCACTCTCTTTACTTGCCATTTTTTCTTTCAGCAAATCACCTAAGGTTGTTGAAGCACCTTCGGTTCTGGAATATTTCTTAATCGCATCTGCTTCATCTTGAGCATCTTTCGCTTTTACTGAAAGAGTAATTGAGCGATTTTTGCGATCAACGTTTATAATTTTTGCTTCAATCTCGTCGCCTTCTTTGACAAGAGTAGTCGCATCATCAACACGCTCATCAGACAGCTCACTCGCACGAATAGTGCCGGTAATGTCATCTGCCAATGCTACAGTAACTGTCTTAGGATCTACGGCCACAACAGTACCTTTAACGATAGCGCCTTTGGTATACTCATCAACGAAACTTGCAAAATTATCACCTTCAAGCTGTTTAATACCCAAAGAAATACGCTCACGTTCAGGATCTATAGCAAGAATAACAGCTTCCATCTCTTGGCCTTTCTTGAACTGTTTTACAGCTTCTTCACCAGCAACAGTCCAGGAAATATCAGACAAATGAACTAAGCCATCAATATCGCCATCCAAGCCGATAAATATTCCAAAATCGGTAATTGAACGAATCTTACCGCTTACTTTTTGACCTTTAGAGTGGCTTGCAGCAAATTGTTGCCATGGATTACCAACACATTGCTTCATACCCAAAGAAATACGGCGTCTTTCTTCGTCAATTTCAAGAACCATAACATCAACCACATCACCCAGAGAAACTACTTTGCTTGGATGTACGTTTTTATTGGTCCAATCCATTTCTGACATGTGGACTAAGCCTTCTACGCCCTCTTCTATTTCAACAAAGCAACCATAATCTGTAATGTTCGTTACTTTGCCTTGTAATTTTTTGCCTATAGGATAACGCTCTACTAGATCAACCCAAGGATCATTACCTAATTGCTTCATACCTAAAGAAACACGGTTTCTTTCGCTATCAAAACTTAATACTTTTACTTTTACATCTTGGCCAACGGATAATACTTCACTTGGATGTTTTACACGTTTCCATGAAATATCAGTGATATGCAACAATCCATCTATGCCGCCCAAATCAATAAATGCACCATAATCGGTAAGATTTTTAACAATACCATGGAGTTCTTGACCCTCATGCAGGGACTCGAGCAATGCCTGTCTGTCAGCGCTGCTTTCTTCTTCAACGACTGCACGACGTGATACGACAATGTTGTTGCGCTTTAAATCCATTTTAATTACTTTGAATTCAAGCTCTTTGCCTTCCAGATAAGAAGGATCTCTTACAGGTCTGACGTCTACTAATGAACCAGGTAAGAATGCGCGTATAGTACCAATTTCAACAGTAAATCCGCCTTTGACCTTCCCAGAAATAAGACCGGTAACTGTTTCATTGTTTTCATGTGATTTAGATAATTTACGCCAAGCTTCCTGACGTTTCGCTTTTTCTCTCGAAAGGAGAGTTTCACCGTAGCCATCCTCTACAGAATCTAAAGCAACTTCAACGGTATCGCCTAGGTTAACTTCCAACGCACCATCTTTATCATAAAATTCTTCTTTAGGTACAATACCTTCAGATTTTAGACCGGCATTTAAAATGACATAGTCATTATCGATACCGATAACCTTGGCATTAATAATGGCACCTGGATAAAATTGAGCGCCGGCAATACTTTGCTCAAACAATTCTTTGAAACTTTCAGACATGTTAATAAACTCTTTAGTAAAAAAATGAAAGAATGAGTTCCACTCATCTTTCCCCCAACAAACCATTAAACATGAAACAAACGTTCATTAATTAATTTTAATACAATATTAAACACTTGTACAATGGATAATCTGGTTGTATCAATTTGGACTGCATCATCTGCAGGCTTTAATGGCGCATGCGTACGAGCAGTGTCCCTTACATCACGTTTAGCCAACTCTTCTACAACCTGCGCGAGGCTAACATTAATTCCTTTTTCTTTCAACTGTAAATAACGTCTATTTGCTCTTTCTTCTTCACCTGCATATAAAAAAACCTTTAAAATTGCCTTAGGAAAGACCACCGTGCCCATGTCTCGACCATCTGTAACTAAACCCGGAGGTTGGGCAAAATTGCGTTGGCGCTCAAGCAAAGCTTGCCTTACTTCCTGAATAGCAGCGATCTGAGACGCATCTTGGCCACATTGCTCGCTTCGAATTTCTGCACTAATATCTACATCATCCAAAATTACTTTTGCTCCATAATCATCAGAGGATGCAAAATGTAAATTTAAAGAGCGCGCGAGTGCAGTTAATTCATGCACTTCTTTAAAATCGATTTTGTTTTTCCTGGCTGCGTAAGCAAGAACACGGTAAATTGCACCGCTATCGAGCATATTCCATTTAAGATGTTTCGCAAGTAATTGGCATAAAGTTCCTTTACCAGTTCCGCTTGGTCCGTCTAGGGTTATAACAGGCACAGTGTCATTGTACATTATCAACAGTTTCCTCTATGTGTAATTGAAGTTCCTTTGCAGTTTGTACAAACAAAGGAAATGAGGTAGCTACATTGACACAATTTTTTATAGTAACAGGATCACTAGCTACAGCCCCAGCGATTGCAAAAGACATGGCAATACGATGATCGCCTCTGCTCTCAACAGTACCTCCTTGTAACGTTCCTCCTTCAATTATTATTCCGTCATCTAATGCTTGCGCATGAATACCTAATTTTTTTAGGCCATCAACCATGGCGGCAATACGATCACTTTCTTTAAAACGCAACTCGCTTGCACCATGCAGCGTGGTTTGTCCTTGGGCACACGCTGCGGCTATAAAAATAACAGGAAACTCATCAATTGCAAGTGGCACCATGTTTGCTTCGATATTAACACCCTTTAATGGTGCATATTTAATTCGTAAATCGGCAACCCACTCCTCACCCAACTGTCGCTGCGCTAAAAGAGTAATATTAGCTCCCATTTCTAGCAAAATATGAATTATCCCTGTACGTGTTGGGTTAATACCTACATTACGAATGAGAATATCGGAGCCTGGGATAATAGAAGCCGCAACAATGAAAAATGCGGCAGATGAAATATCTCCAGGAATATATATATCAGTGCCTAGACACTCATGCGCTGAGTTAATTATTAGAGTATCATCCGAGCGATGTACTGGATAAGAAAAGTTTTTTAGCATTAACTCTGTATGATCACGGCTTACGCCTATTTCTGTAATTCGCGTTTCACCCTCAGCATAAAGTCCTGCTAATAGAATACACGACTTTACCTGAGCACTCGCTTCAGGCATTACATAATGGATCCCTGTAAGTTTTTTTCCTCCTTTAATTGTAATAGGAGGCTTACCATCTACAGTAGTGATATCAGCACCCATTTGTGTTAGTGGCTTACTAACCCGCAGCATGGGTCTCTTCAATAAACTCTCATCTCCAGTTAATTGACTATCAAAAGATTGTGCAGCCAATAATCCTGCTAACAAACGCATGCTGGTCCCAGAGTTTCCACAATCAACCATCTTTTCTGGCTTTTGTAACCCATGCTTACCAACACCGTAAATGACTACTTGCTGCTCATCAGGTCCTTCTATTGTAACTCCCATTGCTTGGAACGCTTTTAGGGTCGCCATGCAATCGTCACCATCAAGAAATCCATTGATAATTGTTGTGCCTTTAGCTATAGAGCCAAAAATAATGGAACGATGAGAAATTGACTTATCACCAGGCACAGTGATCTCACCTTTTATTGAATGAACAGGTTTACTTATAAAATTATGTATTCTCACCGACTATATTCCTTTGCAAATTCAGACATGAATTCAATAAGTGCATCAACCCCAGCCATTGGCATTGCATTATAAAGACTGGCACGAATTCCACCTACTAAACGATGTCCTTTTAAAGCATATAAACCTCTGAGTTGAGCTAAGCGAAGGAATTCATTCTCTAATTTATCATTTTTGAGTGAAAAGCAAACATTAACTATAGAACGTACTTCAGGATTTACATGAGTAGTATAAAAATCTGTATTATCCAAATATTGATATAATTTAGCAGCTTTTTCGCAATTTAAGCGATATATTTCTTCAACTCCACCCTGTGCTTTCATCCAATCAAATATTTTATCAGCCAAATAGCAATTAAAAACTGGCGAAGTAGCATAAAGCGAATGATGTTCTGCTTGAATTTTATAGCTTAGCATCGTTGGCACAGGAGGAATAGGCATTCTTTCTAATAAATCATCTCTAATAATTACTATGGTTAATCCAGCATTAGCTATGTTTTTCTGCGCCCCAGCAAAAATTAAACCAAAATTTTTGATATCTACTGGCTCGCTAAGCAGAGCTGACGTCATGTCAGCGATTAACGTAATTCCCTTGGAGTTAGGAACATAAGGGTAGCGAACTCCATTTACGGTTTCATTGGGGGTATAGTAAATGTACGATGTATTTTCTTTTATTTTCCAGTTTTTCGGATCAGGAATAGTTTTATAGCCATTTTCTTCCGCACTGGCAATACAATATGCTTTTTTCAAGTGCTGTGCTTCAGCGAAGGCCATATGCGACCATACCCCTGTGACCAGATATCCTGCCTGCTCTTCCGGGTTTAAGAGATTCATTGGAATCATGGCAAACTGAGTTCGGGCTGCTCCGCCCAAAAATAAAACATGATAATTTTGAGGTATAAAAAGCAACTCTCTTAAGGACTGTTCTGCGTGATTTAATAGAGCCGAAAACTCCGGACTACGATGCCCCACCTCAAGAATAGAAACACCGAGATTTTGCCAATCAAGAAACTCTTCCTGAGCTTCCTTAAGAACAGTCTCAGGAAGCATGGAAGGACCCGCACCGAAATTATAAACTCGAGTTGTCATCGCTTCTTTCTTCAATTTCAGTTTCAGCTTCAATTTCATTATCGGACTCATTGGAGTCCTCACCCAAATCTTCAATTTTTTGCATACCAACTACTTTTTCACCTGGGCTGACATTGATTAAACGAACACCTTGTGTATTTCGACCAATTACAGATAATTCACTGATCTTAAAGCGTACTAATGTACCTTTATCCGTTATTAACATAGCCTCATCTCCATCAGTAACCTGCACTGAGCGAACAACTTTACCATTACGTTCGCTTACCTGAATGGAAATCACACCTTGTCCACCACGTCCAGACACCCGATACTCTTCGATTGAAGTACGTTTACCATATCCATTTTCTGTTGCAGTCAATATAGTACCATCTAGATGAGCCACTACCAGGGAGATCACTGCCTGCCCCTCTTCGATACGAATACCTCGCACGCCACGAGCAGTACGTCCCATAGGCCGTACTTTACTTTCATCAAAGCGAACTACTTTACCTGCATCAGTAAAGAGCATGATATCCTTACTGCCATCAGTGATATCAACTCCAACTAAACTGTCATCTTCATCTAAATCAACAGCAATAATTCCATTAGACCTAGGTCTGCTAAACGCATTTAAAGGTACTTTCTTAACCGTTCCCTTTTTAGTAGCCATAAACACATAATAGCCATCCTGGTATTCCCTCACTGGTAACATGGCATTAATTTCCTCGCCTTCAGCAAGCGGTAATATGTTAATAATCGGACGGCCACGAGAAATACGACTGGCTAAGGGAAGCTCATAAGCCTTTTTCCAATAGAGTTTTCCATGATTAGAGAAGCAAAGTAAGGTGTCATGCGTGCTTGCAATAACCAAACGTGAAACAAAATCCTCATCTTTAACATTTGTAGCGGATTTACCCTTGCCACCTCGACGTTGTGCCTGATATGCACTAAGCGGCTGGTACTTTACATACCCTTGATGCGATAGAGTTACTACCACATTCTCTTCAGTGATGAGATCTTCAATTGTTAAATCTTCTTGTGATGCGGTGATTTCAGTTCGACGTTCGTCACCAAATTGGGTTTTTATTTCAATGAGCTCATCACGAATCACTTGCATGAGTCGCTCTGGAGAAGCTAATATTTCCAACAGTTCGCGAATCAATTTTAATAACTCTTCAAACTCACCTAAAATTTTATCTTGCTCCAAGGCGGTTAAGCGATGGAGTCTTAATTCAAGAATAGCCTGAGCCTGAGCTTCTGATAATTTATATCCATCAACACTTAAACCAAACTCAGGAGCCAAATCATCTGGTCGAGATGCATTGGAACCCGCTTTTTCCAGCATCGCCTTAACCATTCCTGGCTGCCACAATTTGGCAAGTAAAGCTTCTTTAGCATCCTGAGGTGTTGGTGATTTTTTAATTAAAGCGATCATTTCATCAATATTGGCTAAAGCAATTCCCAATCCTTCTAATAAATGAGCGCGAGCACGAGCTTTTTTCAGATCAAATAATGTTCTTCGGGTTACAACCTCACGTCTATGTTTAATAAAATATTCAAGAATTTGTTTTAAATTTAATGTGCGTGGTTGGCCATCAACCAAGGCAACCATATTGATTCCAAACACATTTTGCATTTGAGTATGGGCGTACAAATTATTTAAAATGACATCAGCCACTTCATTACGTTTTAGTTCGATAACGACACGCATACCCTGCTTGTCAGACTCATCTCTAAGTCCAGAAATACCTTCAATTTTTTTATCTCGCACCAATTCAGCAATACGCTCAACCAAACGGGCTTTGTTCACTTGGTAAGGAAGCTCCGTAATAATAATGGCTTGCCGCCCTGAATCTTCATCTGTTTCAATTTCTGTTCGCGCTCGAATGATGGCTCGTCCTTTTCCAGTACGATACCCCTGAATAATTCCAGCTCGGCCATTAATAATGGCCGCTGTTGGAAAGTCCGGGCCAGGAATAATTTCCATAATGTCATCGAGACTTAATTCAGGATCATCAACCAGAGCAATACACGCATTGATGACTTCAGTAAGGTTATGCGGTGGGATATTAGTCGCCATACCTACAGCGATACCTGAAGAACCATTAACTAATAAATTGGGTATACGTGATGGCAAAACTACAGGAGCGAATTCTGTTTCATCATAGTTAGGGCTAAAATCAACAGTTTCTTTATCAAGATCCGCCAATAAAGCATGGGCCACCTTGGACATTCTTACTTCGGTATATCGCATTGCTGCAGGCGCATCACCATCTACAGAACCGAAGTTTCCCTGTCCATCTACCAAAAGATAACGCATCGAAAAAGGCTGAGCCATACGAACTATAGTGTCATAAACTGCGGTGTCGCCATGCGGATGGTATTTACCGATTACATCCCCTACAACACGCGCAGATTTTTTGTAGGGTTTATTCCAATCATTACCTAATTCACTCATCGCATAGAGTACGCGTCGATGAACCGGTTTCAATCCATCACGAACATCAGGCAAAGCCCTACCTACAATGACACTCATCGCATAATCTAAATAAGATTGCTTTAACTCATCTTCAATATTAACTGGCAAGACTTCTTTAGCTAGATAAACCATAGTTTGGATGTATCCTTGACGATAATTTTTTAATAATAAAGGATACCACACAGACGGATTTAATTAAATCATCTACACTAAATTGTAGACTTGGAAAAGTGCCCAAATGTAAGGATAAACAATAAAATGCACGCGTAGTCTGCGCCCTTTTCTTTACGTGATAAATTTATTATATTTTACTGTTATTCTTTGAAATTCTAAACCATAATAAAATTGACTGTAAGTGCTCATTTTGTATATAGTGCCACGCACAATTCAAATGAATCCTTTATCAGGAGAAGCAATGACAAAAAAAACAGCTAAACTTAGCCTTCAAGGCCAAGATCCGCTTGAATTACCAGTATACACACCTACATTAGGGAATGATGTGATCGATATCACACAACTGGGTGCACGTGGCGTCTTCACCTTTGATCAGGGTTTTTTATCGACTGCCTCCTGTGAATCTAAAATTACCTACATCGATGGTGATAAAGGCATCTTACTTTACCGTGGCTATCCTATTGAGCAATTGGCTGAGAAAAAAGATTTTCTTGATGTAAGTTATCTTTTACTTAATGGTGAATTGCCTAGTGCTGAAGAGAAGAAGAAATTTGTTAATCTCATTAACAATCACACTATGGTACACCAGCAAATGTATCAATTCTTAAATGGTTTTCGTCGTGACGCACATCCAATGGCAATTATGGTCGGTATGGTTGGCGCCCTATCTGCATTTTATCATGACACCATGGATTTAAATAATGCAGAAGATCGCTTTATTTCTGCAATTCGTATGGTTGCTAAAATGCCTACTTTTGCGGCAATGAGTTATAAATACTCAATAGGATTACCTTATATCTACCCACAAAATAAAATGTCTTATGCCGAAAATTTCTTGCATATGATGTTTAGTGTTCCAACAGAGGAGTCCACACCTGATCCCGTTTTAGTACGTGCTATGGATACGATTTTCATATTACATGCGGATCATGAGCAAAATGCGTCTACTTCTACTGTCCGCCTCGCTGGCTCAACTGGTGCAAATCCTTTTGCATGCATCTCTGCAGGAATCGGTGCATTATGGGGACCTGCGCATGGTGGTGCAAATGAAGCATGCCTCAATATGCTGAAAGAAATTGGCAGTGTTGATCGCATACAACATTACATCAAACGTGCAAAAGACAAAGATGATCCATTCCGATTAATGGGATTTGGCCATCGTGTTTATAAAAGCTATGATCCTAGAGCAAAAGTAATGCGCCAAACCTGCTATGATGTACTGGAAGCTGTAGGAGCAAAAGATGCTCCGTTATTCAAGCTTGCTATGGAACTTGAACGCATTGCTCTTGAAGATGATTATTTTATTGAGAAAAAACTTTATCCCAATGTTGATTTTTATTCGGGTCTGACTTTAAGTGCTATAGGAATTCCAACCAATATGTTTACGGTGGTTTTTGCTCTAGCCCGTACTGTTGGCTGGATGAGTCATTGGATGGAGATGGTTGCCACTAAATCAAGAATTGGTAGACCTCGTCAGCTTTATACTGGTGAAAAAACCAGAGATGTTCCCTAAATCTAGAATATAGCTGCCTCTTCGCCAGTTATGAATCTTGGGGAAAAGGTTGGGTGAACATGGTTCTCAAAAGCAGCATAGATGACTATATGAGCATTTTGAGAACCATGTCGACTCTCAAGATGTGACAAATGTGGCTTTTCGATGAATTGTGTAGAAGATTTAGCTAGAATATAGCCCGGGAAGGACCAGCAGAACCCGGATTCGTTATTTTTTGTAAAGCCTGTCTCCAACCACGATAATCCAGCTCCACTTGTTCTAAAGATCTTTGTGGTATAAACGCTTGCTCTACACCCCAACTTGCATGCAGCTCATCCAAAGAGTTAAAAACGCCACACCCCAAAGCTGCTAATAATGCTGCGCCTTTGGCTGTTGTTTCAATATTTTTAGGTTTTTGTACCTCTAATTGGCATTGATCTGCTAAAAACTGTAAAAACCAACGGTTGACAGCCATTCCCCCATCAACACGTAATAGTGATAGGTTCAATTGGCTATCTTCTCGCATACAAAGGCATACTTCTCGAGTTTGATAACATACTCCTTCTAATGCCGCTCTGGCAAAATGAGCCCTGTTGCTTGATAAACTTAAACCAACCATGGATGCTCCAGATGCTGATAACCAATGAGGAGCACCTAAACCTGTAAATGCTGAAACAAGATAAACCCCCTCATTTCCACTTAATGAATTCGCCAGTATCTCAGTTTCATCAGGATTAGTAATCAATTTCATTGAATCTCTTAACCATTTTATAGCTGTACCAGCATGATAAATGCTTCCTTCCAGTCCATAAATTGTTTGTCCTTGAATCTTATAAGCAATTGTCGTTAAAAGTTTATGTTGTGATAATACGGGTTTAACTCCTGTATTGAGTAATAGAAATGCCCCTGTTCCAAAAGTTGCTTTTACCATCCCCATTTTGAAGCAGCCTTGACCAATTAATGCAGCCTGCTGATCGCCAGCAACTCCTGTAATTGGTAATTCTATACCAAGCCACTGTTTATCAATCATTCCAAAATGACTATCACTTGCACAAACTTTAGGTAAAACAGACTCAGGGATTTTAAAATAATGAAGTAAGTCCAAATCCCATTGCTCTTCCTTGATATTAAATAGCATCGTTCGTGACGCATTGGTCACATCAGTCAAATGCAAATGTTCTGTAGTTAAGCGCCAAATCAGGAAACTATCAATGGTACCAAAAGCTAGGCTCCCCTTATCTGCTAACATTTTTGCTTCAGGATTATTTTCTAAAAGCCATTTTAATTTAGTTGCAGAAAAATAAGAATCAGGAAGTAAACCCGTTTTTTCTTGAATCATGGATTCATCAGCTACCAAAGTACGGCAAAATTCTGCGGTTCTACGATCCTGCCATACTATAGCTGGGGCAAGACATACACCCGTTTTTTTATTCCAGATTACAGTAGTTTCTCTTTGATTTGTTAGACCACAAGATACTATATGATCCGCAGGAACTTGCGATACCACATCACGCATTGCAGCTAAAGTTTTTTGCCATATTTCTTCCGGATCATGTTCGACCCAACCTGCATGAGGATAATATTGCGTGAGCGGATATTGGCTGGTTGCAACCAATTCGCCATGAACAGTATATATCATAGCTCGTGTGCTGCTCGTTCCTTGATCTAATGCAAGTAAATAATTCATTGTTGCAGAGTTCCTTGTCTCATGTGTATATTGTAAGTGTATACTTTTTTTGTGGAGACCAAAATATGAATTCGGTTTTTGATGTTGCAATTATTGGTGGCGGCATCAATGGCTGTGGTTGTGCTGCAGATGCAGCCCTAAGAGGATTGTCTGTAGTGCTCTTGGAGCAGGATGATTTAGCCTCTAAAACATCCTCAAGCAGTACAAAGCTCATTCATGGCGGGTTAAGATATTTAGAAAATTACGAATTTAGGATGGTTAAAAAAGCAATAATCGAACGACAAAGGCTCTTAGATCTAGCACCGCATATAGTCCATCCCCAAGCCATGGTTCTCCCCTATGAAAAACACATGCGTTCCGTTTGGTTTTTGCGTTTGGGTTTATTTATTTATGATCATTTGAGCAACAAAAATCGCCTACCTAAATGTAGAATAATCTATAAAAAAAGTAAAAAAAACTATTTTTCTGCCCTAATCAATAAACTGAATATGGGATTCCTATTCTACGACGCTGTAACTGATGACGCTCGCCTAACCATTGCTAATGCGATTCAAGCGAAAAATCATGGAGCAAGCATACGAACGCACTCTACAGTAATTCATGCTGAAGTTGTAAATAATTTATGGCAATTAACAGTACAACCTAAAGTGGGTTCAAGCTATACGCTCTATGCCAAGTCAGTGGTTAATGCAGCAGGACCATGGGTTAAATCCGTAGAACAACTTACTCAAACTCCAGATCGACAAAAAATTAGTTTAATTAAGGGGAGTCATATTATTGTCCCCCAAATTTATGAGGGTAATCACGCATATTTATTGCAACATCAAGACAAACGTATCATCTTCGTTATTCCTTATCACGGATTCAGCATGATAGGCACAACCGATATTCCATTAACTGGTAATAATCCGGGTAATACAAGTATTAGCAATGAAGAAATTCAGTATTTAATTGAATTAGTTAATTTATATTTTGAATGTAAAATATCCGAAAAAGATATTATCTATACTTGGAGTGGAGTTAGATCGTTACTCGCCAATGGAAACAAGGCAGCAAGCGCCTTAAGCCGTGACTACTCCTACAAAATACATTTTAACCCGGCGCCTATTGTTACAATTTATGGTGGTAAAATAACCACTTACCGCCAATTGGCAGAAGAGGTCATCAATCAGCTACTGCAAACATTTCCACAAATTGGTCCTTCGCTGACCGCATCAACTCCCTTGCCGGGGGCTGTTTTTGAAGGAATGAATTTCGAGCAATATACACAATATGCTAAAGAGAAATACAAATGGATGGATAAAGACCTACTGCAACGCTATTTATATACTTATGGAAGTCGTATGGAACTATTTCTTGCGCCTTGTAATAGTAGAGAATCCCTAGGGAAAAAGTACTGTACCTACCTTTATCAAGTTGAAGTAGATTATTTGATTTTAGAAGAATGGGCTCAAAGTTGTGATGATATACTCAAGCGACGGACCAAGCTCGATATCATCATTGATGAAGTAGGAAAGAAAGAACTTGCAAAGTACTTATCGCAGGCTATTTCTCATCCTTTTCTTGAAGCTCCGCTTTTATTGCACTGACATCAACTGCCACTGCTTGCTCAACCAACTCCTTGAGTGTAGAGGCTGGCATACTGCCAGCATTTGAATAAATTACAATCCCTTCTTTGAAAACCATAAGATGAGGAATTGAGCGTATTTCAAAAAAATCAGATAATTGTTGCTCCGCTTCAATATTTACTTTTGCAAATTTTATATTAGGAAACTGTTCAGCAACTTGCTCATAAACCTTAGAAAATTGTTTGCATGGAGCGCACCAGTCAGCCCAAAAATCAATAAACACAATTTCGTTTTTATCAATTAAAGATTGGAACTCAGTATTAGTTATGTTGAGGCTGGTCATATTTCTTCCTTAGCTTCGATCGAGTTGATAATCTTTTGAAAGACCTCATCTACATCTCCAGTACCGCAAATACTATGAAACTCAGGAGCACCATGAGTCTCGCTATCAGCCCATGATTTATAATAATTGACTAAAGGCGCTGTTTGACTGCGATAAACCTCTAAACGTTTCCTTACAGTTTCTTCTTTATCATCTTCGCGTTGAATTAAAGCTTCACCGGTAATATCATCTACTCCCTCGCGCTTTGGAGGATGGTTTTCAATATGATAAACACGACCAGAAGGTTGATGAATACGACGACCACTGATTCGCTTAATGATTTCCTCATCGTTGACATCAATTTCAATAACATGATCTAAATAGATTTCTGCTTGTTTCAGCGCATTTGCCTGTACAATTGTTCTAGGGAAGCCGTCAAATAGAAAACCATTGGCGCAGTCACTCTTTTTTAATCGTTCTTTCACTAAGCCAATAATAATATCATCGGGAACCAGACCGCCTGTTTCCATAATCTTTTTAGCACTTAGTCCCAAGGGAGTTCCTTGTGCAATAGCCGCACGCAGCATATCACCTGTGGAGATTTGCGGAATTTGATACCGTTCTATCAAACGCAAAGCCTGGGTTCCTTTTCCTGCACCCGGCCCACCCAAAAGCATTAATCGCATTAAAAAAACTCCTTAGTAATCTATCAGTTTTTAGTTACTGAATATATTATTACTTATTAAACCATATAAATTCAAATATAACCTAGTTTCCGCCTTGCCACACCCAGGCTACAACCTTGTTGACCCCCTAAAACCAGGATCGTGATTCAAACCTCTTTTTACACGAATTAAGTTGCGCTGCATAAAGTTGTGAGCGCGCTTTTACTTTGCGGGCAACAGGTATTAACCATGATTTTCTCAAATAGGTTTTACGCTGATAACCACCTATACCTTCATGATAGGCTAAATAAAGCGAATAAGCGTCTGTACGCGGAATTCTTGCTTTTTTATACGCTTCATTTGCATACCAACCAATAAAATCCACACCATCACTAAAATCACCACGTGAAGCAAACCATCCTCCACAATTTTGTTTGTAATGACTCCAGGTTCCGTCCAACGCTTGGGTGTATCCATAAGCTGAAGAAGGTCTTTTCCAGGGAATTACACAGAAAAGTTTTTTGCGTGCTGGTCGTGCTCGAGAGTTAAATTTTGATTCCTGATGGATTATAGCCATTTGCACTGGAATAGGAACTCTCCATCGGCGCTCAACATCCTTGGCATCTTTATACCATTTAGGATATTGTCTAAATATATTACAAAGGTTATTAACATCCGCAGGAGGATGGCTAACACAGGCGGTAAGAAAAAAAGTAAACAACAAAAAGCTTATTCTCAACTTCTTAAAATTTTGTAATAGAGCGTCCATGAGCAGCCACACAATAAAAAGATCATTTTAACAAATTTAAGCACTACAATCCACGCATGATGAACTCTAAATAAGCTGTTATTTTAAAAAAATAAATTACTATTTCCATGGATTACCTCGTGTTAAGATATGGATTCATTCATGATAATAAGTTAAACCAATGACTATTCTTGTATTCGATATAGAAACAATCCCTGATATTGAAACTGGGCGTACTTTATATGATTTACATGGATTGTCTGATAAGGATACTGCGGAGGCAATGTTTGCTTTACGTCGAGCCAAAATTGGCCATGATTTTTTACCTCATTATCTGCAAAAAATTTGTGCCATTTCTTTAGTTATGAGCCACGGCTCACAAATAAAAGTTTGGTCCTTAGGTGATGAGTCTTCTGACGAAAAAGAACTAATAACTCGTTTTTTTGCTGGAATTGACAAACATACCCCGACTTTGGTCAGCTGGAATGGCAGCGGCTTTGATTTGCCGGTTTTACATTACCGCTCCTTATTGCATGGGATTACAGCACCTACTTATTGGGAAACCGGTGAAAATCAACAAAATTTCCGTTGGAACAACTACTTAAGTCGATTCCATTATCGACATCTTGATCTTATGGATGTCATCGCAGGATATCAAAATAAAGCTTTTGCCCCCTTGGATGAAATCTCCAGTATGCTTGGATTCCCTGGAAAAATGGGTATGAGTGGCTCTAAAGTATGGGAACATTATTTATTAGGCCAAATAAAAAGTATTCGCGATTATTGTGAGACAGACGTGCTCAATACCTATTGTGTTTTTCTACGATTTGAGCTGATGCGAGGCATACTTCAATATGATGAATATCAGCGTGCGTTGGAATTACTCAAAACATATTTAAGCTCCGAACAAGAGAAAATACATTTACAAGAGTTTTTGAGTAATATGGCCTAACTGGTTTTTGTAGCCTGGGTGCAGCACAGCGGAACCCGGGATTGCTAGATATGATAGCCCTTAACCCCCGGGTTCCGCTGCGCTGCACCCAGGCTACAATTAAATTTTAAAAGGCCGATGACCAGTAAAGGAAGACTCTAATCGCTCTGCTTCAATAACAGCAAGTGCATTCTGATATTCATCACTCTGCAGATGCTCCAAAGTTTTTGCGAAACGCTCTTTTCCCAAGTTTTCATATTCATTCTTCCCCACAGATTTGGCTTCATTTGCCAATTGGGTCCATGACCAAAGAGTTATCCACCACTCCACGACCGGTTTATACGCGTTGAACCAGGCCAAGATTGAATCTGTAAGATTCTCTTTCCCAAAATACGCAGTTAAATAAATTAACTCTTGTTCCTTGCTGAGTTTTGCTTCTATTGCAAAATAAACGAGATCCCACATAAAGTCATTATTGCTTGAATACTCCCAATCAATTTGATGGAAAACCTCCTCTTTCTTTAACCCAATAAACGACATCAAGTAGTTCAATGGTGTTGAATCATTATGGCATGGTCTCATTTCAATTTGATAAGAAGAAAACAAACTCTGCAAATACAACATCTGTTTCATTACAAAGTCCATTTCCTTGGGGAAAGCAAAATTCTTTATTTTTAAGTGTTCCACTAATCGTTCATTACGTTCAAAAACAGCAGTATCATTATCAAAGCGTTCTGAAGTATGTAACTTTTTTGCCATAAGGGCTAGAGTTTGTAATACGTCAACACGTTGTAATGCTTTTTCATCTAAAACTTGAGCATTTTCTATAAACTTAGTTAATTGCAATCCATCTGGCTCAAAATGTTTTATAGGTACATTAAGCTCTAAAATCGATGCCTGACGTGCATTTTCTAATTCGTGTTTACGTGATACGGAAAATAATGATACTTCTCCTGGGATTCGTAATACCCAGCGCTGGGGCATGCTACGATCAATAAGCTCTTGGCTGACATTAGGGTATTTTATGAGCGATTTAGCTATATTTGGCCCTACTTGGACTCTGTATACAGTATTTGTCATTCCTCCCGACATTAATTTTAGTCTTAATACATCGAGACCTACCTTAGAAAGAAACGGAATGCGATGAATCGTTGGCAATAAATCGATGTATTTTTTTGTTAATTTTACGAGTTCGTTCCATTTATGATTAACCTGAGATGCCTTGAACTGTGAGGTGGGATCAAGTAGACTAAGGATGTAAATCATTAAATGTTCATTAATTCTGGGTTTGCCACTGTCTTCGCCAAAAAAATACCATTTCATAAGATTGTTTCGCAACATTGAACATCAAAAGAGTATATAAAAATTAGTCACAGAATTACAGAGTAGTACACTTAAAGAAAAAATTAAACAACAAGGGTCTTGTTATGGCTGAACCCCTTATTCCTATATCAAAAAACCAGGCACTTATATTTACCTGCTTTTTTGTCATGTATGAGTTTTTAACTTATATTGCCAACGACATGATTATGCCCGGCATGATTCATGTTGTTCGTTCTTTTAACGCGCCTGAATCTGCTGTAGCGACCTCTTTGAGTGTTTATATTCTTGGAGGGGCAAGCCTGCAAATCTTCTTAGGTCCTATATCGGATAGTTATGGGCGCAGACCCATGATGCTGCTTGGTGCATTCCTATTCTTTATTTTTACTTTATTTATTGCTAGCTCCAATTCAATGAACCAGTTTTTGATTGCACGCTTTTTTCAAGGGATGGGCTTATGCTTTATTGGCGTAATAGGCTATGCAACAATCCAAGAGATCTTTGAAGAGATGGATGCGATTCGCTTAATATCGATTATGGCAAATGTTGCGATTCTTGCCCCATTATTAGGGCCTCTTATTGGAGCCATAGTTATTCATTATACTTCATGGCGTTACATCTTTGTGACTATTGCGTTCGGGGCTCTTGTTACATTATGGGGATTGTGGCGATACATGCCAGAACCTATAGGACAAATAAAGAAGAATGGTGAGCTAACTCCTAAAACCAAATTCACAGCACATAAAGTATTTAAAAACTATAAAGACCTCTTTACCAATAAAAGGTTTTGTTTTGGTACTTTAGCTGCCGGGACAGTGGGTATTCCATGCATTGCCTGGATTGCTTTAGCCCCGATCATTTTGATTGTTGAGGCGAAACTCTCTGTGATTCAATATGGGCTTTGGCAACTCCCGGTATTTGGAGCAACCATTTTAGGTAATTGGTTCTTACACAAATTAACCTACAAATTCAAAATTGAGCAAATAGTTTTTTTAGGTTGTTTTATCATGATTATTGGGGCAGTTTTAACTTCTTTACTTCCTTTTCTTTATGGGAATGCTTATTATTATTTGCTGCCTGGAACAATTATTTACTTCTTTGCACTGAGTGTGATTAATGCACCTTTAAATAGATACTGCCTTTTTGTAACGCATGTAAGTAAGGGCACCGCCTCCGCATTAGTTAGCCTATGTGTTATGGTTGTTGGTGCACTAGGAACAGAAATAGCTAATTTATTTTATAAGCAGCACAATAACCTTCATTTTGCGCTTTATTGTAATGCAATCCAATTCATATTCCTGATATTTATAGGCTTAACGTTTTTACCTAAAGAACCAGTTGCAGCTGAAAGTGCAGATACGAGTGACAACATTAGCATGTAGTGAGACACTGCATATCTGCCATTCTCTACTCATAAATAATCTAATGGGCGTCATAGATTTTAAAGTATTTTCCCAAAGGTCTTTCCAGATAAACTAATAGAGCACTAGCTTAAAATTATAAAACATTTCATAATGGTTATGGCGTGATAACTCTTTAAGATACAACTTTAAACTGACTTGAATTTTTATTAACCTATTAAGTTATTCGATGTACTCTATTGCCACACATTCATTCTTAAGGACAAGAAATGCTGAAGAAAATACAAATGTTCTCTTTATTCATAGCAACCGCATTTTCCTCTACTGTTTCAGCAGAAACATTCAAAGTTGCGGCCACAAAAGATACGGTAACCCTTGGTCTTTTTACACTGGATAAAACACCTGTAGTTAAAGTTCACTCTGGAGATTCTGTGTCCTTAGAAACTTGGAACAGTTGCTTGCATGAAATGGTCTTTAATAAAACTACACCTGCTGAAATTGCAAAATTCTATACAAAATATGACATTCAAAAAAGACGTGGTATGCATAGCTTAACGGGCCCTGTTTATATTGAAGAAGCAGAGCCTGGGGATGTACTCGAGATTCGCGTGTTAGATATCAAATTAAATGATTTTGGGTATAACTTTTTAAGCCCTACGCAAGGGATTTTATCAGAGTTTACTAAACCAAGAATCATGTACTTCAAATATGATAAAGAAAAGAACACCACAGAATTCGCCAAGGGTATATGTTTACGCCTAAAACCCTTTCCGGGAATTATCGCGGTAGCGCCACCTCGGGATTGGCCTGATGGATGGCCGGTGAATATAGAAAGTCACATGGGCCAACCCGTTCCAGGACAATTCAACTCAGTCCCGCCAGGTCCTTTTGGAGGGAACCTCGATCAACCAAGCTTGCAAGCAGGATCCATTCTTTATCTGCCCGTTTTCCAAAAAGGGGCTTTAGTTTGGACAGGTGATTCACATGCCATGCAGAGTAATGGTGAGATTGATGTCACAGCACTCGAGACCTCCTATGAAGGAATTACCCTGCAATTTATTGTAAGAAAAGATTTAAAAGCCGAAGGGGTATTTGATAAAACCAAACGAAATGGGAATAGTTTATTCACATGGCCTATTGTCGAAAATGCTGATGAATGGATAATAATGGGTTTACATGAAAACCTGTTTGAAGCGATGCAGCTTGCCTCTAAAAACGCAATTAACTTTTTAGTACGCACTCAAGGGTTCTCTCCGCAAGAAAGTTACCAATTTTTAAGCATGGTAGGTGATTTTAAAATTCCCGAAGCAGTCAATGTCATTAAGAACGTAGCTGTTCATATTCCTAAAGAAACGTTCATGCACAATGGGAAGGCGACCACACTTAGCGCTGAAGGCAAGTTCCCTCTCGCAACGCCTAAAATCAATGAAAAGGCAACCTGTGTGCCTCAAGAAGGCAAAATTATTGAATAACCTTGAGGTAAAAAATGAATAAGATCTCAGTTTACTTATACTTATACCTCACGGCTTCAACTTCCTTTGCTACTCAAATTGTGCTTGATAATAAAACAGATTACCCTGCAAAAAATAATCGAGGCAAAATTGCAGTGCAATGGGTAACATCAGCTGAGGCCATTAATGAAAGCAATAAAACCATCATTAATGGTTCAAAATTAGATTTAAGCTCCCTTATGATTCTTTCTCAAAAGGGGAAAATCAAGCTTACTCTACCTAATCATGCCAATTACTTTAGAGTAGTGGTTTGGTCAACTGGCAAAAAGGGGCCTGATTTACTTACAAACTGGGTAGATATTGTTCCTGATAAAACCTATATTGTAAACCAAGACCAACTTGCATCAGCGATACTAATGACTGGTGCAGGCTGCTAGACCGTCAAAAATTTTTATAAGCTTGTGGCAGTGTTCTAGGAGCATATTTAGCCCACAAGCTTATAAAATTGCTTCTTCCAAGCCTGACTATATCCCCTTGTTCCATATGCACTATTTTTGAGCACTCAATACAGCTCAATTCCTGTTGCAATTGTTGATTTAGGTCCTAGAAATTATTGAATCTAGCTTTAGAAAAGTATATGGTAAAAGATGTAAAGAAAAACATGTGCATGTCTATGCTTTTAAAAGAAAAAATATGATCAAATTATTATTTTTTACCTTACTTATTCTTGTAAATAGTATTTATAGTATTGCTAATTCAAAGGGATCACAATCTGTCCCTATAGAATCAACGAAATCAAATCCCAAAGCTATAGCAAGTAATTCGAGCATAAGCTCTAACCCAGCCGCGGTCAATGTAACAACGGGATCGGGCGCCTTTCAACACTATTTAGAGAAAAAGCTGGGTATTCAAAATAATCATGGAATTATGTTTCAAGGTGCTTGGATAGGTGACACGAATAAATTGTTTTCAGGAGGAATCTCAGATGCTGATCGTGTAACATCAAACAGTGTACTTTTATTGGATCTTACTGTAGATATGGAACAGTTTAATGGATGGAATGGAGGGTTATTTAGCGCTCAGTTTCTCCAACAAAATGCTCAGAATACCAATGCGCAAGCAGGTATTATTCAAGGATATAACTCATTACCAGATGTTTATCCTTTTAATCGGTCCGAGCTTTATGCGCTTTGGTATAGACAAGCACTTTTTGATAAAAAGATGTTTCTTCGAATTGGAAAAACGATCACCACCCTTGATTTTAATAATGTAATCAAGCCTGCATCACTTAGTTCTGATGCACCCAATATCCCTGCTGTAACAAGCTTGATTTATACTCCGATTTTCATCAATCCATCAGTTGATGGCGTCATGCCGGGTTATACGAATACCGCATATGGTATTACCGTGACATTGGCTCCGATCACTCAATGGTACCTTTCCTACGGCATATATGATGGCAATTTAGCCAGTGGCAAACAAACTGGCTTGACAGGTCCAACATTCAATGGAAACTATTTTCAGGTTGGTGAAACTGGTGGAGCCTGGGTTTTGGGCAGAAATCATCGACCAGGCACTGCAGGAATAGGTATATGGCATCAAACAGGATTAATTCGCCAACATGATCTTACTGAAAAGGGAGCAACCGGCGCCTATCTATTTGGTTCCCAACGTTTGTGGTATCGCCATCCCGGATATGACATTAGCGGGATTTCTGCGTTTTATCAATTAAGTATCAACAATTCCAGTGTATTACCGATGAAACGATCCGTTGGTGCAGGCTTCACTGTATTTGGCCTTATTGCAAATCGAGAGGGAGACTCACTAGGCACAGGATTTTCTCTCGCTTGGCTCAATCATAGAATTACAAATCGCTCTTCTGAGATAATGTATCAAATTTATTATCAGGCAAAAATAATGAACAATATATATCTTGAACCTGCACTTTCATACATACCTACTCCAGGACAAGATGCCCATTTGCCCCCTGCACTTGCTGGAACATTACGTGCTATTGTATTGGCATAATAAAATTGCTACATGGGAAAATCCTATAATCATTACCCTTCTTGGCGCAAACAAATGCCAGAGGATCAACCGTTTGACAAGCATGACAATAAATGATTAATATAACATTTGAATCGGCAACAAGTGCAAACTCAATGCCAAATACTCCTCAGAAGCTATAAGTCAAAATTTTGATAGTTCAAGCAACTAAAAGTAGTGATTGAAGCTTAATTTATTGTGAAAACCGTTTAATCTTCTAAAAATCACTGATCATCGGAACTGCATTTCGAAGGAAAGATCATGACTGTTGAACTCATACAAATTGGAAAAGAAGATACGAATGATTATGAACAAAGCTTACACGATTTTGGATATACCGACCTAGACAAAAAAGTTAAGGAAGATGTTATTGCAGTCTGGAAATTTTTCTGTAATGAAGAATTGGTATTACGGGGTTTAAAAAAATTTGTAACTGAATATTTTTTATTTAACCAAAAAGAAAAAAGGTCATTACGCCAATTTTTTGATGAATGGGGTAGCAAAAATCATTTTAATGCTCCAAACACTGATAAAATCAGTGAGGAATTTAAAACCAGCCCTGACTTCCAATATCCAAAACACACACCTGTTTTATATGGTGAATTGACAGCCGATCTATTTAAGAATGTTCTATTACAAAATGGTTATTTATCGGCTGATGTGGGTGCAGGTCCAACACATGGCAAATGGGCTCATTCCATTCAATTTTTTCTTTTGGAAGAAGCGCGAAAAGAGGGGATTTTGCAGCTGCATTCACAGTCTGTTTGCCAATTTGTGCAAACAATTTCACAAATTAAAGGCCCTTTTGAAGCATTAAGCTTATGGGATATTCTATTTGACTCTTTTGAGGAACATATTTTTACTTATCCTAATAACATTACCAGAATTTTATCGAGTACATGGGATACCTCAGAAGCAGCTAAATTTTTAGCAGCCAAGCTTAATGCTTTTGAAGAAAAATTTAATCGGATTGCAAAAGATGAACAATGCTATGATGGTTATGCCAAGCAAAAGTATTTAAGTAGATTAAATGAAGCAAGTTATATCTTTTATAAAGAAAAATGTGCTTTATTATGGTTTGCATCAAAAAATAAGGCAGAACCAAGCAATTCAGCCGACTTGAGTATTGGATGTACCACTCTATTGGGATCTTGAAATTGCAGTAAGCTCATCTTTTCTTTAGTTGAAGAGATGAGCCTAAAAATTTGTAATCAATGCTTCTGATGCGCTGGATGCGACTCTTTAAGGATGAAGGTTGCAATAAGTAAACTGGCTAAAAAGCAAATTGGCATTACCACCAAGGCAATCTGGTAGCTTGCAACACTATATACATGCGCCCCATTCACTACATGCCATAAGTTAGTATGCTGTAAGATGTAACCTACCAATGGCTGAAATAGTGCACCACCTAACACAACTGAAAGATTATTAAAACCTGAAGCAGTACCAACAAACTCAGGAGGGTTATTTTCTTTGACTACTGCAAAACTTACTGTTTGCCCACCTGCCCCTAAACCCAATACAAAGAGAATAAAGGGTGCCCATCCATAGGTTAATCCAGGCAAATACAATAGGACCAATGTGGCAAATAAACCTAAAAATGCACTAATAATCAGAGCGATACGTCGACTTTCAATCCTATCACTGAACCATCCTAGGAGAGGACTCCCCACACCTATTCCAATCCAAATCATACTGCACAATCCTGAAGCAGCAACCAAGCTTATTTGAAATTTTTCTTGTAAATATGGAACCCCCCAGAGTGCAGCAAAAACTGCAATTGGAGCCCATATTGTGAACGCATAACTGCCTATTATCCAAGTATAACCATGTTTGCACACTTCAATAAGTCGTTTCCATTCATCACGCAGGTAATGCTCAGGAACTGATTGACTTTTCTGGTGTGGATAATCGCGGATATACAACCAAAAAAATGCTGCTAAAATAAAGCCAATAATCGAAAGGATAAAACTTGCATTCCGCCACCCAACAGCTTGAATTAAAAAGGCAAGAGGCATTTCACCAAAAATGGCACCAACCGAACTCATCAATTGGGCAATTCCTGCCAAAATGGCAAAATAATAAGGGGGAAACCATCGTGATAAAAGAACCAGCACACCTATGAAAGAAAATGCTGAGCCAATTCCAATAAGGAACCTTCCAATACATGCAGTGAATACACTGTCTGTTGAAGCAAAAAAAGCAGAGCCAAGCGCACATAGAATAATTGCAAAAGTCATTAATTTTCGCGGACCATAACGGTCATATAACACACCAGCAGGTATTTGGGTGGGTGCGTAAGCATAAAAATAAAAAGCCGATATTACCCCAAATCCTTGTCCGGTAACTCCAAAAGTCTTCATCATGGATTCAGCCATAACACTAGGTGCTACTTGCAAAATGAATTCATATAAATAAAATGAAGCCGCGAGGAAAAATATAAAATAAGCAGTTACGAGACTTGTGCTCGTTCCTTGATTTGTGTTTTTTGAATAATGTGCGCTCAATTTAAGGTCACTCCGTTTGAAATTCCACATTTAAGCCTATCCATATTTATTTTGTCAATATAATCTTGATACATATAAAGCAAATACAGATTTAATATATATTCAGTACTTTTTTTTCATCCCATTTAAAGATAAAAAAGCCTGATCAGACAACAAAGTAACTACCATAAACTCTGGGTTATATTCGCTTCCCAAAGCGGTATGATTTTCCTTCAAATCATTTTATAACAGGATAGACCGCGCCCAAAATTGCTGGTTGTCGTGCGCCAGTAATAGTACATAAATCTACTGGAATGTGATTTATCGTTTGTTCAGCAAGCCAGGCAAACATCATGGCTTCCAAGTAATCAGGGCTATGGCCCACTTCTGCAATACTTTTTACTCCGGTTTCAGGCAATAACTGAGCCAGCATATATAATAAAGCCAGATTGTGAGTCCCGCCACCACATAAGTACATTGTTTCAACATGATTTTTTTCATTTAATACTGCATCTGCAATTGTTTTAGCAGTAAATGCAAGCAGTGTCTTTTGAATGTCCACAGGTTGATACTTTTCTTTTAAATGGCGCTCTAGCCATAATAAAGAAAAGTATTCTTTGCCTATGCTTTTGGGTGATGTCGAAGTAATGAACGAATCAGACATTAGCGTTTCAAGAAGAGGTTCAATAATTTTCCCTTGCCGCGCCCATGCCCCATCAGCATCATAAGACTTCCCCTGGTGTTTCATTATCCATGCATCCATTAAACAATTTCCAGGGCCTACGTCCCAGCCTTTAATTGGTTCATTTGCATTAATCAATGTAATATTTGCAACACCGCCTATATTTACTACAGCGACATGATTATTCGTATCACCAAATAACTTCTGATGATAAAGAGGCGCAAAAGGTGCTCCTTGCCCACCCAATACGAGATCACGGGTTCGAAAATCAGCAACAACGGTAATGCCTGTTAATGTAGAAATAGTGTGAGGACATCCAAGCTGCAAAGTATATGGAATAGTGCACGTAGTATTATGACATACTGTTTGACCATGACTTCCTATGGAACAAATATCACTGGCTGATAATTTTGCTTTCTGTAATAATTCATTTGCTGCATAAGCAAATTCTCTTCCAATTAATGTGTTGAGCTGACAAATAGATGCCAAACTTAAATCTGTACCGGAAAGCAGCTTCTCCATCCGTCTTTGTACTTCATCACTGTATTTTTTAGTAATTCCATAAAGCAACGTATTTGTTGATACATCAACAAGAGCAGCATCGATACCATCCATACTTGTTCCAGACATCAAGCCAATGTACAAAGTCATTAATTAATCCTCAATTCATTACCAAATTATATTAAAAATAGAGATTGTCACTTGTAGCCTGGGTGCAGCGCAGCGAAACCCAGGATTAATAAATCTATTCTTGTCTGGAAACCCCGGGTTTCGCCGCGCTGCACCCAGGCTACGTTGTACGTGATTACAATCTGAAACAAGTATAAAAGTTATTCGTAGTAATTTCAGCTACTTCATCATAGGACATATTACGAAGCTCGGCTATAGCCTCAGCTACATGCTTTACAAGTGCAGGATGATTTTGTTTGCCACGATAAGGCACTGGAGCTAAATAGGGGGAATCCGTTTCAATAAGTATTCGATTCAAAGGCACCTTACGTGCCACATCTTGAAGTGCGGTTGCATTTTTAAATGTAACAATCCCTGAAAATGAAATATAAAAATTTAAATCCATCGCTTTATGTGCGATGTCCAAACTTTCAGCAAAACAATGCATGACACCGCCAATTTGACCTGCATTTTCTTCTGCCATTAATGCTATTGTATCTTCTGCTGCCTGGCGAGTATGAATAATCAAGGGTTTCGAAGATTTTAAAGCAGCTTTAATATGCTCTCTAAAAAGGTTACGTTGTACTTCCTGAGCTTCTTCGGTATGAGTTCGATAATAATCCAAACCTGTTTCACCTATGGCAATACATGCTGGATTCACTGCTAAATCACATAGCATTTGTGATGTAACAGGATATTCCACTTCCGTATTTGGATGAACACCTACAGAAATGCTGATATCAGAGTATTCTGCTGCAAGCTTTTCCAATTGCGGATAATCCTTTAGTTCGACGCAAACAGATAAAAAATGCTGCACACCATTTGCTTTTGCTTGTGCTAAGACATTAGCTATATCATCATTAAAATCTGCTAAATCGAGAAAATTCAAATGACAGTGCGAATCAACTAACATGGATGTCCTCATTAAATATTTATACGTTCTAAATTGTATCGGTTAATTGCGAGGATTTTAACATGCCTGCCAAATAGGTCTCTATTTTATTACACACGTAGCGACTGTTTTCACCAATAAATTGTACCCCTATTCCAGGTACTTTATTACCCTGAGCCCCCTTAGGTGTAATCCAAACTACTTTCCCATCGACTACATAGATCTCATCCTCATCCATTAATTTAATCAATAAATTAACTGTTGAACCAAACAAATAATTTGTATTAGTACGGATAAATAACCCGCCTCCTTTTATAAAAGGCATATAAGCTGCATATAATGCTGATTCATTAAGAAATGTGCAATTGATCTGGTGAATTGTATCCATCATCGATTTCCTTTATATCCCTTAATTTTCTATATAATCAAAACATTAAAGCATGGGCTTGTTTATGAGAAAGTCTTAGATTTACTGTAGTCCTAGCAATAAATCTTCCAATGCCAAAATTTGATTTACATTCATATTATGGCTTAATTTTCGCCGCAATGTATTTAATTTATCTATTTGAGCGAAAATTATTATGGGATTTAATAAAGACATTAGATGATTCAATTGATGAATAGCTGGACCAACAGCTGCAGACATATTAATTTGCATCATTTGTACTTGCGCATAGACTAAATACAGAAACCAAAGTAACGCACCAAACTCAAATTGATTCCATTGAGCTGCAATCACACTCGGATGTTCCTTTTGTTCCATCACAGCGATTAAACCATCTAAAATAAATTCCGATTGTTTCACAATCATTACTTGTTCAGAGTCCGGTAAGTAGTGTTCAGCCAATTGCAAAAGATTAATAACTGATAAATCTTCGTGTGATGTAAAGCGTATTATTTGACATCTACTTAAAACCGTAGGCAATAAAGTGCTTAGTTGTTGCGCTAAAAGTAAAAATATCGTCTGCGGCGCAGGCTCTTCTAAAATTTTTAGTAATGAGTTTGCAGCAGCAGTATTCATTCGATCAGCCGATTCAATCACAATCAAACGATGCTTGCTCCGCTGAGGGGTCAAATAGGCATAATTTTGTAATTCTCTGATCTGATCGATTTTAATTGGACCACTACTTTTTTCTGGTTTAACCCATTCCACATCAGGGTGCTCATCATGAGCAACCATGTGACAATCAGCACACTCAAAGCAAGGCTTATTTTCCTTTTTTTTGCAGAAAATTAATTGAGTCAATTTCTTAACAAAAGCCATAAAAGCATAATCAAACGAACCAACGAATAGCATAGACTGAGGTATACGATTGCTTGCCCATGCAGATTGCATTTGATTCCATTGCGTTTGATATTCTTTCTTTCCATTCGGTGGTGAAAGATCCTGAAGCTCATTGAACTCACTCATCCCTGGCGCTCTATAAAGTCATTCATTGCTTTTTGAATTGCCTGCTGCACTTCATGTAGCGGTTGCCTCGCATCAATTGTTATCGCATTAGTGCTCATTTCAACATGACGAATATAGCTTTTATGGACACGATGGAAAAAATCAATAGATTGTTGCTCAATCCTATCAAACTCTCCTCTTGATTTGACTCGCTTCATTCCTTCCTCAGGACTAATATCTAAATATATAATCAAATCCGGTTTAAATCCCTTCAATGCAAAAGAAGATAACTGATTTATTATCTCTTGGTCCAAGCCACGCCCATCACCTTGATAGGCCATAGTGGAAAGTTCGAATCGATCTGCAATAACCCAAACTCCTTGACGCAATGCAGGTTTAATAATTTCCTCAAAAAGCTGAATACGCGCCGTATAGAGTAATAATAATTCACTGCGATCATCCAAAATATCACGATAATCTGGATTTTTGATCAAAGCACGCAAAATCTCACCTATTGCGGTGCCACCTGGCTCTCGAGTAGTTAGGGTTTTAATTTGTCTTTCTGTAAGCAGCTCGGTAATAGTGTTTATTGCAGTGGACTTCCCTGCTCCCTCCAATCCTTCAATAACAATTAATTTCCCGCTTAATGATGGCATTAAAAATCCTTGCGTTTGTATTGATTAATTGCTTGTTTTTGCTGTTCATAAGTTTCTGAAAACTGATGTGTTCCATCTCCTTTGGCAACAAAATATAAATAATTGGATAATTGAGGATGTGCTGCTGCATCTAAAGCCTCCTTACCTACCATTGCAATCGGTGTTGGCGGTAATCCTCGATTATGATATGAGTTATAGGGCGAATCGATGAACATATCATTGTGAGATAGTTTTCCAGTATATGTAGCACCTAATCCATAAATGATTGTAGGATCCATCTGTAAAGGCATTTTTTTATTTAAGCGGTTAACCATTACACCTGAAATCAATTTTCGCTCTTGCGAAATAGCTGTTTCCTTTTCAATTATTGAGGCTGCTGTAAGCAATTCATATGGGCTTTTATAAGGCAAGTTAGGTGCTCTGTTAGCCCAACTTATATTTAAATAATTCATTAAATTACGATGAGCATGCTCTAACAAACTTTTACCACTACCCCCACCTGGATATTGATAAGTATCAGCAAGTAATAATCCTTCAGCATTGGGATGATCACCCTTAATCGAATTCCAATCCTCCGAACGATAATTCAAATATGCTGCTTTCATCAAATCTTGAGAAATTTTCAGCTGAGTAGTCCCTGCTATTATTGTAAAATTTTGCGTTAAAACTTCTCCGGCTACGATTCGATGCACTAATTGCATTGGCGTTTCACCTGGATTTATTTGGTATACACCCGCTTTAAGTTGAGAAGACAAACCTGAATAACGAATCATCATTAAAAGCATTGAACTTGAACGTATTAGATTTTTCTCTTTTAAATTTTTTACAAATTGCGATGCCGAAGCAGCTCGGTCAACGGTGATAATAACCGGCGAGCCTTGTTTTGGAATAATAGGTCTAGTGATTTGATTATAGACAATCAAAAAAAAAGAAAGGAACGACATAAAAAACAGTATTACTACAAAAAGCACCAGTTTTTTATGTCTTGGAAACGTCATTTATACACGCTTAAATAATAAGCTACCATTTGTTCCACCAAAACCTAATGAGTTACTCAGAACGTAATTAATAGTTCTTTTTTGAGGTGTATGGGGTACATAGTTCAAATCACATCCTTCATCTGGATTATCCAAATTAATCGTTGGTGGAGCAATTTGATCTCTGATTGCTAAAATACTAAATATTGCTTCTGCAGCACCGGCAGCACCCAATAAGTGTCCAGTCATTGATTTTGTAGAGCTCACAGCCAAATCATAAGCGTGTTGCTTAAATACACGTTTAATCGCTTTTGTTTCATTCAAATCATTAAGATAAGTCGATGTACCATGCGCATTAATATAATCAACCTGTTCGGGATCAATTCCTGCATCATGTATGGCTGCTTCCATTGCACGAGCAGCACCATCAGCGTCATCATCTGGAGCAGTGATATGAAAAGCATCACCAGACATACCGAATCCTACAAGTTCGGCATAAATTTTTGCACCACGAGCTTTAGCATGCTCATATTCCTCTAATACAAGAACACCTGCACCCTCGCCCATAACAAAACCATCTCTATCCTTATCAAAAGGTCTTGATGCCTTTGCAGGCTCATCATTACGCTTAGATAAAGAACGTACAGCAGAAAATCCTGCTAAACATAGCGGTGTTAAGGTCATTTCAGCCCCACCACATACCATGACATCGGCATCGCCATAAGCAATCATTCGTCCAGCAAGACCAATATTGTGTGTTCCTGTAGTGCAGGCAGTAACAACTGCAATATTGGGGCCTTTGAGCTTATGTCTAATTGAAATCTGTCCAGCTACCATATTGATAATACCGGCTGGAATGAAAAACGGAGAAACCTTTCGAGGACCACCCGCCATCAGTTTATCCTGATTATTAGTAATTGTCTGGATGCCACCAATTCCCGCACCCACAGCAACACCAATACGATTTGATAAATTTGCATCAATCTTCAAACCCGAATCAAGTATTGCTTCATCAGCAGCAGCAATACCGTATTGGGTAAATGCATCCATTTTACGTGCATCTTTAAGCGGAACATAGTTCTCAATATTAAAATTCTTAACCTTAGCCCATATTCGTGTGCTGTACTCGTTAGCATCAAACTCATCTGCTAAAACAACGCCACTTACACCAGCTAATATATTTTGCCAAGTTTCTTCTACATTAAGTCCGACAGGAGTCACCATGCCCATGCCAGTAATTACTATACGCCGCTTATTCAATGAAAGCTCCTCGTAAAACATTCTCGTCCATCTCCTACACGCTAAGGGCAGGAGAGAAAGAGATAAAAGAAAACCGTTACGCTTCTTCTTTATTTAAATTAGATTCAATATAATCAATTGCTTCTTGAATCGTGGTAATTTTTTCAGCTTTTTCATCAGGAATTTCTGTTTCAAATTCTTCTTCAAGAGCCATAACCAATTCCACAGTGTCTAAAGAATCAGCACCTAAGTCATCAACAAATGATGCATCATTCTTTAACTCTTCTTCTTTAACACCTAATTGTTCAACAACAATTTTGCGAACACGCTCTTCAACTGTACTCATAACTTGATTTTCCTCTTTCGGTTGATAGAAATTTAAAAAACTCTAGGTTAATTACCATACTACTTCCACTTAACTTTAATTGCTTGAAAAGTAAGCCTCATATTTATTCTTTAAATTTTAACCAATTAACAAACAAGCCAGGCTCCATTTTTAATGGTCTTTTTACAGTCCATGAGCTAATCACTTAAATTTAAAGGCAATTCAAAAAACCAAAACAACCAAAGTTAAATGGAAGTGGTATAGTTTATTCATTTATACAGATAACGCAAGTGCATTTAGTCCATATACATGCCGCCATTGACATGAATTGTTTCACCTGTGATATATTTAGCACTTTCTGATGCTAAAAAAACAACAGCTTCAGCTATATCCCCAGGCTCTCCCAGCTTACGCATAGGAATTCTTTTTAACATTTCATCCTTTACTATATCAGGTAAAGCTGCTGTCATGTCTGTATCAATAAAACCGGGAGCGACAACATTCACAGTAATTCCCCTGCTTCCAACTTCTTGAGCTAAAGACTTACTGAAACCAACAATACCGGCTTTTGCTGCAGTATAATTCACTTGGCCTGAATTTCCGCTTGAACCAACCACTGACCCAATAGAAATAATTCGTCCCCATCGTGCTCTAAACATGGGTTTTATACAAATTTTAGACATTTTGTATATTGAATTCAAATTCGTTTCGATTACCTTATACCATTCTTCATCGTCCATACGCAGCAGTAAATTATCTGATGTTATCCCCGCATTATTTACTAATATTGAAGGAGATTGGTTTTCTTTAGCCAATTCGCTTATCACATTTTCTATTTGCTCTGAGTTTGTAACATCAAGAACTAATCCCTTGCCTGATAATTTTTCTTTTTCAAAATAGGCATTAATTGATTGAGCACCTTGTTCAGTAGTTGCCGTACCAAATACCAAAGCACCTTGCTGTGCTAATTTAAGGGCTATAGCCTGTCCTATTCCTCGGCTTGCCCCTGTGACTAAGGCAATTTTTCCCTCTAGACTCATCATTTATTTTCCTCGATAGAAAATGTTTATTTTTGTAGGTTGCACTTGGCAAACAATTTCAGGTTTCACGCTAACACAAGTTAGGCTGCCATAGCTCATTCTACATCCAGCATACCATCTAAACTCGCTTCTTCATGTACCTCTAGACTATGCAAATTGTTCTTCAATCTGTTCCAGGCTAATCGTATCGTAAACACTAATAGTATTTAAGCTTCTGTCTATTCTTTTAACTAATCCGCCAAGTACTTTTCCTGGACCACACTCAAGAATTAACTCGATACCATTATTTTTAAAAAGTTGAATTGTTTCAACCCATCGAACAGGACTGTATAACTGCTCCTTTAACTTTTCTCGTATATGCTGCGGCGAATGATAAATACTTAAATCAACATTACTCACCACATAAGTTTTGGGGTTTTTGAATTCAATTTTAGCTAGATATTCAGCAAAGGATGATGCAGCATCAGACAATAAAGGACAATGACATGGAACACTGACTGGAATCACTTTAGCCAAACGAGCCCCGGCTTCCTCAGCTAATCCTAATATTCGTGTGACTGCTGGAGTATGGCCTGCAACAACCACCTGTCCGATTGCATTATAGTTTGCAGGAGTCACAACTTCATTTGCTTCGCTGGCCTGATCACATAAAGTTTTTACTTGCTCATCTGTTAAACCAACAATTGCAGCCATAGAACCCAAGCCCAAAGGTACTGCATTTTGCATTACTTGTCCTCTACGGGCAACCAAACATGCGGCATCAAATAATGACAATGCATTAGCACACACCAATGCGGCATATTCGCCCAAGCTATGGCCAGCCATAATCATTGGCTGAGCAATATTATGTTGCATCAACACTCTATATACAGCGACATCAGCAGTAAGCATAGCGACTTGAGTATGCTCTGTTTGATTTAGTTTCTCTTCAGGACCATGTTGCACAAGTTTCCATAAATCATAACCTACTGCTTCTGATGCTTCTTCAAAAGTCTTTACAACAATAGGATATTGCAACTCAAAATCAGCCAACATTCCTACTGATTGCGAACCTTGCCCGGGAAATACAAATGCTGTTTTTACCATATCAAAAATAGCTCCGAACTAAAAAATTAATTCAAAAAAGTTAACTCAATAAATTATTAATAACGAATTACCATAGCTCCCCAAGTCATTCCACCCCCAAAGGATTCAATCAATAACAGCTCATCTCGCTTAATCTGATTGGTTCGAATAGAATGGTCTAGAGCTAAAGGAATAGACGCAGCCGAAGTATTACCCTGGCTACCGATAGTAACAATCACTTGTGACATAGGAAGGTCAAGTTTTTTAGCAATAGCCTGAATGATACGCATATTTGCTTGATGAGGAATTAGCCATTGAATATCCGATTTTTTTAAATGACTCACCTCTAAAACTTCATCAACAACATCACCCATAATCTTGACAGCAATTTTAAAAACCTCATTACCACGCATACTAATCGTAGCACGTTGATTATCAAATGTTGCATTACTAAGATTTAATAATTTTTCTGCATCATAAGAAGCATGTAACACACTACCCATAAGACCTTGTCTGTCACTGGCACTTAGAACTACTGCTCCGGCACCATCACCAAATAAAACACAGGTTGAACGATCTGTCCAATCCACAGCCCTGGACATACTTTCACTACCAATGACTAGGATATTTTTTGCGGCACCAGCTGCAATATACTGTTTTGCAATATCCATCACATAAACAAAGCCACTGCATGCAGCGCCAACATCAAAAGCAGGTATAGGTCGCTTAATTTTCAAAGCATGCTGAACATAGCAAGCTACTCCAGGAAAGAAATGATCTGGAGTGCACGTAGCAACCAATATCAAATCAATTTCATCAGCTTCCAAACCTGAGGCACTTAATGCCTGTTCCGCAGCTTTGGATGCCATATACGAGGTGGTTTCATAAGGTTGTGCAATACTACGACTACTAATGCCAGTTCGAGTAACAATCCACTCATCGCTGGTATCCAGCATTGACTCCAGTTCAAGATTGGTAAGTTGCTTTTCAGGAATATAACTTCCAGTCCCACGTATTACAGCATTTTTCATAACAGCAATCCCTGATTTATAAAATCATTTATTTGAACACGCACTAAATCAACTACATTATTTTTAACTTCAAGAACTGCTTGTTCAATAGCATGTTGAAACCCAATCTCATTGGCACCACCATGGCTTTTCACCACTATGCCATTCAAACCGAGCATACTTGCACCGTTATAACGAGAGGGATCAAAACGGTTTTTAAGATGCTTTAATGCCGGACGAGCAATTAAAGCAGAAAGTTTGGTATACCAATTCCTGTTAAATGACTCCATGAGTAAATTCACAAAAAGCTTTGCAAGGCCTTCACTCGCTTTTAAGGCAACATTACCCACAAAACCATCACAGACTACTAAGTCTACCTCTCCGGTATAAAAATGATCACCTTCAACATAGCCTACATAATTCATAACGTCACATTCAGCAAGCATATGTGCCGTACGCTTCACTTGATCATTTCCCTTCATTTCTTCCACGCCGATATTTAACAAGGCGATTTTCGGTTTGGATTTATTCGCTACAGCTTGCACTAATGCAGATCCCATAACTGCGAATTGAAATAAATGTTCCGCGCAAGAGTCTACATTAGCACCTAAGTCAATCACCCATGTTCTACCGCGCATAGTCGGCAGTTCAGAAACAATTGCAGGTCTATCGATTCCTGGTAAAGTTTTTAAAACATAACGTGCCGTAGCCATTAGCGCACCAGTATTACCGGCACTAACACAGGCCTGAGCCATGCCCTCCTTCACCAAATTAATGGCTACACGCATGGATGAATCTTTTTTATTTCGCAAAGCATGCGAAGGCAATTCATCCATAGTCACCACTTCAGAAGCATGTACTATCGAAAATTGATTTGAAGAAGTCATCCCCTGCTTTTTTAGAAATGCATGAATCTTGTCGTGAACTCCAACAAGAATAAGCTTCAAATCAGGGTTATTCTTTGCCGCACGAATACAGGCAGGAATCACAACACCTAAACCATGATCCCCACCCATCGCGTCAATTGCAATGGTGATATTTTTCAAGAAAATTACTCTTTTTCGTCTTCGTAAACGTTACCAGTATCAATGACCTTTCTACCACGATAATAACCATCTTCTGTCATATGATGACGACGATGTGTTTCACCAGTAGTTGCATCAACAGAAAGTGTTGGCTTGGTCAAAGAATCATGCGAACGACGCATGTCACGACGTGAGCGTGATTTTTTATTTTGTTGTACGGCCATTGTATTACTCCTAAACAAATTGCATTCATAAAGCGGGAATATTAGTGTTAATTACATAAAATTTCAATAATATTCATTTTTTTCCCGCTAAAATTTGATTTATTTCACTGCTGCAATCATTAATTTCCGGATGAAATTGTGGCGCGTAGAGATGTAACTCATCAATTAGTATATCTTCCAAACTCACTAGAAAATTTTCAGAAACAATACACTCGTAATGTTCCAATAACTGTTCTGCTCTCTCATCATTACGACATACAGCAACTACTGTTATATTATCATATGGAAATTTAAATTCGTCTAGACAACGCTGACATTGAATAGGCAACACACCCTTAACATGAAGATGAATCAGGTAAAAATCTTCCTTAACTTCAACATGATAGGTAATATCCAACTGACATGAAGAGGTAATAAAATCAGGTAAACGCTCACTGAGTGTCACAGTCTTAGTTTGTTGGCCTTGTTTAACCATTTCTTGTAAGTGGAGCATTATTGTCGTATCCTAAAGAGTTATATTTGTAAAAGGTCACTTCCAGAATTGTAGCCTGGGTGCAGCACCCAGGCTACAATTCTGGAAAAGTATAGAATATTAAGCGGTATCTTAATTTTATGAAAGCTAAAGTTATAGTTGGAATGTCTGGTGGTGTTGATTCCTCAGTTGCAGCGTGGTTGTTACAAGAAGCAGGCTATCAAGTAGAAGGCTTGTTCATGAAAAACTGGGAGCAGGATGATAAAGATGGATTCTGCCCTGCAGCTCAAGATCTTGCTGATGCTCAAGCCGTATGTAATCAATTACATATTCCTCTCCATGCGGTTAATTTTTCTGAAGAGTACTGGCAAAAGGTTTTCACCCATTTTTTAAGTGAATATGAAAAAGGAAGAACCCCGAATCCTGATGTATTGTGCAATAAGGAAATCAAATTTAATGCTTTTTTAAATCATGCGTTGAACCTTGGAGCTGACTATATTGCTACAGGTCATTACGCTAAAAATAAAATTGAAAGCGATATTGGACTTTTATATAAAGCCAAAGATCGTGATAAAGATCAAACCTATTTTCTTCATGCTGTAGATCCTAAAGCTCTGGCAAAAACTCTGTTTCCAGTTGGCGATTATACAAAACCTGAAATTAGAGAGTTTGCTAGGAAACTTGGCTTGGTGACACAAGCAAAGAAAGATTCGACAGGTATTTGTTTTATTGGGGAAAAGCGTTTTAAATCTTTTCTACAAGAATTTATTTTGGCGCAACCAGGCGAGATAAAGAGCACCGATGGTAAAGTTCTGGGTAAACATGATGGATTAATGTTTTACACTTTGGGTCAAAGACAAGGGTTAGGTATTGGTGGTTTACACGATTCAACCGATGATCCTTGGTATGTAGTCGATAAAGAAGTAGCTACCAATACATTATTTGTAGCCCAAGGCAGTCAACATCCAATGCTCTATGCACAAGGCCTGATTTGCGGTCCAATCCATTGGCTTGCTGATCGCAAAGATAATTTACCGCTTACCTGCTACGCTAAGACAAGATACAGGCAGGCAGAACAAGGCTGTATGATATCACCTCAGAATGAAAATCAGCATTATGTGATGTTTTCAAATCCACAAAGAGCAGTTACACCAGGACAATATGTGGTTTTTTATGATAAAAACCAGTGCCTAGGTGGTGCTACTATTGAACAAATTATTAGATAAATACATTATACTTGTATTATAAAACGGGAGTTAAAATGGCTGCTATTGATATATCCCCTGCTACCAGCACCAGCGACATCCACTTTACTGTTAGTGCGGCAGACAAAGTGGCTGAGCTAATAAAAGAAGAAGATAATTCAAATTTGAATCTACGGGTCTCAATTACAGGCGGAGGTTGCTCTGGATTTCAGTATGGATTCAGTTTTGATGAAGAAGTCAATGAGGATGATACGGTAGTTATTCAGCAATGTTCAGATGGCGTCTCCTCCGTAAAGCTTCTTATTGATTCAATGAGTTATCAATACTTGCATCAAGCTGAAATTGATTATGTCCAAGGCATACAGGGCGAACAATTTGTGATACGTAATCCCAATGCAAAAACAACTTGTGGCTGTGGCTCATCATTTAGTATTGATGATGAAGATGATTATTAAAATAAATCATCAAGGTGTAGAGGCAGAAAATAAATTTCACCTTGCTACACCTTGCCTTGTTCAATCAATAAGGTTTAATAATTACCTTAGTTCCTATATGAATAAAATTCTTACTTAACCATCTGGCATCACCAGGATGTACTCGCACACAGCCATGGCTCGCATTGTAATTGGGTACATCATAAGAACCATGAATTGCATAATATTTTGAGAAAAACATGCAATAGGGCATAGGTGAACCACCCTTACCCACTGGGTAACGACTGGAAACACACCCAGGACCACCTTTACTCCAAATTGTAAAAACTCCGCTCGGTGTTTTACATCCTCTATGTATGTCCTTACAATATTTTTTACCACCAGATCCTTTGCCGGTACGAACCACTTTACCATTCGAATCAATAGCCTTCCATGTAAGGGTATTGGGATTAAAAACAAAGGTATTTGCTGAAGCGGTGGAAGAATATAAAAGAAAACCGAATAAGGCAATGAATAAAAAATATGCTAATGATAATAAAATAGAACTTTGCTTTTCCATAATAATTCCTAACAATTTATCCATCTTCATCCTAATTCTAGTTCATTTTTTGATCAATTCAAATTATTTCCAAGCAAAGAAGTGATATTTGTTCTACTATTAAGTGAAGAATATTAAAAGGTATTTCAATCATGACTAAACAAATGTTTACTGCTTTTTGTATTACACTAGGATGTATGTTTATTTCGTTCACTTCAAATGCAGAAGACAAGGCTGATAGTTCTACGAGCAGTTCTACTGGGAGTTCTACTGACAGCGCTACTGATAGCATATCGAAAGAGAGCTGGTTAAAATCAGTTACACCTTTATTACCTGATCTCATTTGTAAAGGATTTCAGAATGACCCTCAATTAAAAAAACGACTTGATGAAATAAAAATGACTTTTGAGCAATGTGTAGCCAAAATCCCAGATAGTGTCAGTAAATGTCAGCAAGATATTTATGCGAGTATTCCTGAAAAAATTACTAACGATAATGCAGGAGTATGGGGAAAGGCGCTTGGTGAGTGTATTGGTAAAGATTTTGCAATAAAATACTTAGTTCCCAAAAGCTAGTTAAATCCACTAAGTTCAATATAAAAGGCATGGAAATGCCTTTTATATCACTCAACGAACATTATGAGTAATGTATAGGAAATACGGCTCGAAAACAGGATATAATGCGTCCAAATATCAGTTATCGCTCCAGTGATTAATACCTGACTTTTTGTGCAACAAATCAACAAATGATTGATGCAATTCCAGTTCTGCATTATCTGCTAATAAAACAACAGGATTTGCCAAATGGAGTGCTGCAATTTCTTGCGTTTTGACTTTAGCCTGACTTGATGTTTCTTCAACCTCTGCAAACAAGCTGGTTTGACCACCAGTCATTGCCAAATAAACATAAGCAAGGATCTCGGCATCAAGCAAAGCGCCATGGAGTTCACGATTAAAATGATCGATGGCATAACGTTTACATAAAGCATCCAAACTATTTCGTTGCCCAGGATATTTTTCACGTGCCAAAACGAGTGTATCAATAATAGGACAAAAGTCTTCTAACTTCTTATTCCATTTAATCAGCCTCAGCTCAGAATTGAGAAATCCAACATCGAAGGGAGCATTATGAATTATCAATTCAGCGCCAATAATAAACTGCCAAAATTCATCCGCCTTTTCTGCAAATAAAGGTTTATCCTGCAAAAATTCATCACTAATACCATGGACGCGAAAAGCACCCTCATCAACCGGGCGCTCTGGATTGAGATAGACATGGAAATGTTTGCCGGTTAATTTTCTATCTATTAATTCGACACAACCTATTTCAATCACACGATGACCATACTCATGCCCTATACCCGTAGTTTCTGTATCTAAAACAATCTGGCGCATTATTTACTCACTTAACTCTTCAATTGCTCGGTTAGCCAAAGAATCAACCAAATCATTTTCCACATGACCTGAATGTCCTTTTACCCAGTGCCACTTGATTTTGTGGCACGAAGCCAATTCATCTAATAACTTCCAAAGATCTGCATTCTTCACAGGCTCCTTTTTGGAATTACGCCAACCGTTTGATTTCCAGTTAGCCAACCATTCCGTCATACCTTGTCTCAAATACTGAGAATCAGTATATAAATCAACGGTACAAGGACGTTTTAAGGCTTCCAGACCTTTAATCGCGGCCATGAGTTCCATACGATTGTTCGTAGTATGCCCCTCACCTCCGTATAAAGTTTTTTCCTTTCCTTTATAACGAAGCAATACTCCCCAGCCTCCAGGTCCTGGATTCCCTTTACATGCCCCATCGGTATAAATTTCTATACTCACATTCATCCCTAATTTTTATTCCACACGTGGAAAAATGGCGTGGCAAATTCCTCATCGAATATTTTTTGCTTGATTATGGCAATATCAGGTGCAAAAAATCGATCCGTATCGTAAGCTGCTACATTAGAACGTATACGTTGATGAAATTTTTCTAATAATGTTGATGATTTTAGTGGTTTATAAAATTCAATTCCCTGTGCAGCTGCTAATAACTCAATAGCTAAAATAGTTGCAGTATTATCATTCATCTCGCGCAACCGTCGGGCAGCACTGGTTGCCATAGATACATGATCTTCTTGATTTGCAGATGTTGGAAGACTATCTACTGAATGTGGGTGAGCAAGAGCCTTATTCTCACTGGCACAAGCTGCTGCCGTAACATGAGCAATCATAAATCCTGAATTTAAGCCGCTTTCTTTAGTGAGAAAAGCAGGTAAACCACTAAAGTTTTTATCAATGAGCAGTGCGATGCGTCGTTCAGCACCTGCACCTATCTCAGCTACAGCCAAAGCAAGATTATCCGCCGCCATCGCAACAATCTCCCCATGGAAATTGCCTCCCGAAATAATTTGCTCTTGTTCATTAAAAACAAGTGGATTATCAGAAACAGCATTGATTTCAACGTCTAAAGTCTTTCTTACGAACCGAATTTGATGCAATATTGCACCCATAATTTGGGGCTGGCATCTTAATGAGTAAGGATCCTGGACTCGTGCGCAATGACGATGTGCCTCGCGGATCTCACTTCCAGCTAATAATTCTCTATAGCATGTTGCTACATTTTGCTGTGCCTCATGGCCTCGTACTTTTTGAATTCGTTCATCAAATGGTACATCACTGCCATTTGCCGCATCCACCGATAAAGCACCAGCAACCAGTGCGGTTTCAAACAAAGTTTCTGTAACAAATAAAGCATTTAATGCTATAGCTGTAGAAGCTTGGAGTCCATTTAAAAGAGCAAGTCCTTCCTTCGCTTCCAATTCAATTGGTTTTAAACCCGCGATTTTCAATCCCTCAATCGCACTAATTACTTTTCCTTGATAACGAACGTCACCAACCCCTAATAAAGGTAAAGACATATGAGCTAACGGGGCTAAATCTCCAGAAGCACCTACCGAGCCTTTAGCTGGAATGCAAGGGTAAACTTTATGATTGAATAAAGAGATTAATGCTTCAATCAGTTCCAGACGAACTCCAGAATACCCTTGAGCCAAATTGTTTATCTTAAGCAGTAAGATTAAAGCAACAACTTCATCAGACAACAGCTCACCTGTTCCGCAAGCGTGGGAAAGGACTATATTCCGCTGTAACTGTTTCAGGTTTTCCTCCGAGATCCTCTGATTCGCCAATGAACCAAAACCTGTATTAATTCCATATACTGTTTTCTTATCAAGAATTACCTTTTTAACTGTTTGGTGCGATGCATGAATCCGCTCAAATGCCTCTTTAGCAAGAACACAATGCAATTGCTGATTTAAAATGTATTTGATTGACTGCAAGTTCAACTCGCCAGGTTGAAGAATAAAAGATTCTTGCATTAACTTACCTCCTTAAATATGGTTGTGTCTTTTTGACCCAACGTGAGATCACAACTAGAACCAAAAGTTTGTTGGATAAAAACCCGAACAAAGGTTGATCTAAGATTCCATAGGCAGCCAAAGTGAGTTTTCTTTAGCACATTTTTTTGCAAGTTCATACCCTGCATCCGCGTGACGCATGACCCCGGTAGCCGGATCATTATGGAGCACTCTTGCCAAACGTTCCGCAGCTTTATCTGTGCCATCCGCAACAATCACAACTCCAGCATGTTGTGAAAATCCCATACCTACTCCACCACCATGATGGATGCTAACCCAAGTTGCACCACTCGCACAATTTAGTAAGGCGTTGAGTAAAGGCCAATCAGATACTGCATCGCTACCATCAATCATCCCTTCAGTTTCACGATTAGGGCTTGCTACTGAACCAGAGTCTAAATGATCCCGTCCAATCACAATGGGTGCTTTAACATCACCCTTACGAACCATTTCATTAAAGGCTAATGCTAAACGAGCGCGATCTTTTAACCCAACCCAACATATACGCGCAGGTAATCCTTGGAACGCAATTTTTTTCTTCGCCATATCCAACCAATTATGCAGATGCTTATTGTCTGGAATTAATTTTTTAACCATTTCATCAGTAGCATAAATATCTTCAGGATCTCCTGATAAAGCAACCCATCTAAAAGGTCCTATTCCTTCACAAAATAAAGGCCGGATGTAAGCAGGAACAAAACCTTCAAATTCAAAAGCATTTTTTTCTCCCGCTTCAAAAGCCATTTGTCTTATATTATTTCCATAATCAAAAACGGGAATGCCTCTTTTTTGGAATTCAAGCATCGAATGAACCTGTACGGCCATAGACTCTTTTGCTGCAGTAACCACCTCTTCCGGCGCAGTTTTACGCAATTTTGCTGCCTGTTCTAAAGTCCATCCAGCAGGAAGATATCCATTTAAGGGATCATGAGCACTCGTTTGGTCAGTAACTAATGCAGGAGAAGCTCCTCGCTGAACCAACTGCGGAAAGATTTCTGCAGCATTTCCTAAAACAGCAACAGATAACGGACTTTTCTTTTGACATGATTCATTAATCCATGCCAAAGCCTCATCCAAGTCCGATGTATATCGATCTAAGTATTTTGTTTTAATACGCTTTTCTATTCGTGATATATCACATTCAACAGCCAACACACTAGCTCCTGCCATGGTACCAGCTAAAGTTTGTGCTCCCCCCATTCCTCCTAAACCACCAGTTAAAATCCAACGTCCTTCTAAGCTTCCTGCATAGTGTTTGCGGGCAGCTGCAACAAAAGTTTCATAAGTTCCTTGTACAATGCCTTGTGAACCAATATAAATCCAGCTTCCTGCAGTCATCTGTCCATACATCATCAAACCTTTCTTATCCAATTCATTAAAATGCTCCCAAGTAGCCCAACGCGGGACTAAATTCGAATTGGCAATAAGAACTCGAGGCGCATCTTCATGCGTGGTAAAAACACCAACAGGTTTACCGGATTGAATTAACAGGGTTTGTTGCTCGTTTAATGTTTTGAGAACATCTACAATTTTGTTAAAACACTCCCAATTACGAGCAGCTTTACCCAAACCGCCATACACAATTAGGGAATCAGGGTCTTCTGCCACATCTGGGTCGAGGTTGTTGCACAACATACGTAGCGCCGCTTCAGTTAGCCAGCTTTGGGCTTGTTTTTCGTTACCTCGATTTGCTCTAATTACTCGATTTGCCTTGTAGTCTTCCATTAAGAAACACTCCGTAATGAAAATAAATAGAAGCATCATACACCAGAGCCATTTCCGAGCATAGATATCAATTTTAGTAGTGGAAAATTTGAGATAATTTTTTATGTGCTTAACTCGTTGCTGTCGCGTATTGTTTGAGATAATTTTAAGAAATAAAATTGAAGAAATTTTTTGCTTTTAAAACATCAGCAACGTATCATAATTTGCACTGTTTTTTCAATATCAAAATCACCTCTACACCAATGGGGTGTTATTTAACCTGACTTATGTGGCTTAAGGATAAAACCATGCGCAGAACGACCCAAAATACGTTGAGGAACAGGATACTGTTTGGCTTGTTATCCTGGCTGATGTGGACCGCAGCACAAGCGGCAAGCCCTCTGTGGATTATCCAGCCAGCAACAGGAAACAATCCCACCCAGACCGTACCGGAAAATGGAACCGCCATCATGCAGTATCTGGTGCACAACCAGTCTGGCAAACCTAAAAAGCTGGTCATTCAGCCGATTGCAGGGATTTCTCAAACCGCACCCTGTCAATTAGCCCCGAAAGGACAAGCGGGCAGCACCTGCACGTTAAATCTTGCCATTAACGGAAGTAGACTACCCAGAAACGGGGTGCATGGCGGCCCTGTAGTGTGTCAGGCCAATTCCGATGGCAGTCCCAATCCAAACCAATGTTATCAGCCAAGTCCTGCCAACAGCTTAAATATTACGCGCGGCCCCGCGGCTGGCGCCACAATCAATGTGAATCCTTCTGCTTTAAACTTTGTCGCTGGAATGAATGGAGTAGTCACGATAACGAACAACGTGTCCTCACCACAACCGGCATATAATCTCACCGCCGCCATTCCGGCCAACAGCAACATCAGCCTACAAAGCACCACCTGCGGTGCCAGCCTTGCCATTGGGGCAAGCTGTACCATGACCTTCACCGCTGTAGCAGCAGAGGGACCCACTCTCATTGGCATTCACGGCAGCAACACCAATACCGCCCATGTTGCAGTGACGGTTACGCCCGTACCGATGGCCACCATCAGTGTCAATCCAACCACATTACTGTTTGCTGAAAATTCAACAGGCCTTGTCACCGTGACCAATAGCGCAGGTTCTCCGGTTGCAGCAGAAAATATCGCCGCGACCATTCCTGGAGGCAGCAACATCAGCGTACAGAGTACGACTTGTGGTGCCAGTCTTGCGATTGGAGCAAGCTGTACGATTACCTTCACCGCTTCGGCAGCAGAGGGACCAACCACCATTCCCATCGCAGGGGGCAATACCAATACGGTGAATGTCGATGTGACCGTCACCAGTCAGCCGCAGATAAGCATCACCAACCCCATACAGCAAGAGCGGGTCGTTACCGTATCCGGAGCGGGGCTTTCTTTAGAAATCACCAATGATGCCGGCAGTGCCGTCAATGCCAATGCGATTACGGTCAGCAATATGGCAGCCTGTCCCAACCTGTCCGTTGACGACAGCAATTGCGCCAGTGTGGCACCTGGAGCCACCTGCACGCTGGAATTGACTTCCAACACCCCTTACGCGCCCTGTACGATTACCGTCAGCGGCAGTAACACAGCCAACAGCCCGCAAACTTTGATTGCCTTTTTTCATTTAGGAGGATTGGTATTTGAGGAAAGCGGAGGCAGCGGCAAAGTCGTTATTGATGTCGCTCAAGGTTTTGATAGCCGATGGACGAGTTTTTATACAATTATAGCTGGCGCAACAAGCCTGGATGATGGGGTTGCCAATACCGATGCCATTGTCGCTGATGTAGCTTGTACTGGCAGCCCTTCTGAGTGCGCGGCCCAACGCTGCCGAGACATCAGTGCAGACTGGTATCTTCCGGCAAGAAACGAACTGTCTGCAGTCCATAGCGCGTTGTGCTCCAACCTTGCAATCCCTTGTAACTTTGGCGGGTTTTCAACCGCGTTCTACTGGAGTTCGTCGCAGCTCGACCTCACCATCGCGAGGGGCGTGATCTTCCCGTCGGGTAACAGCATCAACATCAACGATAAGTTCAGCGAACTACCTGTTCGTTGTACCAGGACTTTTACCCCTTAGCCCCTTTATCTCTTTTCTTTTGAGGCAGCGAAGCTCTGAGTGATCCTCTCATTTTTGAATCGCTAAAAAAAAGATGCAAGCGATGGAAACTTTTGATCTAATAAGAGTTCCTACACAAT
>NZ_LNXS01000021.1:105000-148887 GCF_001467525.1 Legionella anisa | reverse complement strand
AAGGTGTTTCTCTGTATCAGTGCTCTGTTTTCGCAAAATTTTTGCATGGTGTCTCAGTATCGATTTGTCCAACGCCCTCTCCCCGCGAAGAACAGTATCTTACTATTCAAATTCCTTGCGCGGGAGAGGGAGCAAATCGAAGCAAGATTAAGTGATGTGCCTAGATGAATGCTGAGGAGTCTACAAAAAAATTAGATTTTAATGGTTCTTGAAAAACGCTATCTTTCACAGTACATCTTTGATCTAAATAGGGATTTAGGATGCCATTCTTGGTGTTTTATCAAGGACGTGCAACTATTCCTTTTGCTTTTACCGGACAGTAGTGTGCCTTCGCAGGGATGACAGAATATGCAGGGATGACAGAATACTCAGGGATGATAGAATATACACGGCATCCAGACAGAGCTTTTGCCTTGGAAATAGACCCTATTTAAATCGGAAAAATTTTTGAACCCGTCTGCTATCTTCGTTAAAAATTAGTTAGAATGATGAGGGTTGGTATAAATTAAAGGGAGATAATGAGCGGAACCATTCTTAAAAATCGATTGCTTGTTCGACTTGTTCTGATGGTTTTTATTGGAATGGGGTGTATGGTTCAAGCGTATGCATTTTCTCCTGATAGCAAGAAGCAAACCAATACAACTTCTATTGCTGCTCAGGTCAAACCAAAACAAAATCAGGAAATCATCGTATTAATACATGGTTTGATGCGTACTTCCCTCAGTATGTGGCCATTAAAAATTTATCTAAAAAGACAAGGTTATGTAGTTTATTCCTATAGTTATCCTTCTGCAAAATTCAGTATTCAAGAACACGGAATTTATTTGAATCAGTTTATTAAAAATTTATTAGAAGAAAACCCAGGTGCTAAAATTAATTTCATTACTCATAGCCTTGGAGGCATTATTACCCGAGAGGCACTATCCAGCCTTTCACCAAAACAATTAAAAAATATTGGTTGTCTCATCATGCTGGCTCCACCAAATCAAGGTTCAAAGCTGGCGAAGCTTTCTACTGAAATATTTCCTATGTTCACTTCTCCAATTAAACCATTGGTTGAATTGAGTTCTGATCAAACCTCATACGTACATCAGGTATCGGTACCAAACATTAAAATAGGAATCATCGCAGGGCGCTATGATGCGAAAGTACCACCTGAATTTGCTCGTTTAGGGCAAAATGAGCCAGTGATTGTTAATTCCAACCATACTTTTATTATGAATAATGCAAAAACGAAGCAGTTAATTATGAGTTTCCTAAAAAAGGGAACTTTTGCACCAGTAAGCGCAGAGCGTAACTCTGAAAAAAGTGGATGAAAATTTGTCTAGAAGAGACGTAAAAGCCCAACTCTGTTCTTAATGTTACCAGATCGCCATCGCCATTTTCAGATCTTCTTCTTCGTCGTCTTCTTTTAAGCCCCAATCGTAATCTGTTCCTTCATCATAGCCTCGAATCATGGAACTTAACGTACGGATAATGAAAAGAATAGGATGAATGGCAATACTGACTACACTGAGTGCAGCACCTACTATATCATCGACAAGATTTAAAGCATGGCTTGGCAAACTGGGCCAACAAAAGGGATTTAAAAGAAAAAATGGAGTAGCAACTACACGTAATAAAAAAGCAGCCAAGTCATACAGGGCACGAAATATATGACAGAAAAAGCTGGTAATCGCATCAAGATGAAAGCCAAAATTATAGTAAGGATAGAACTTAAATTCTGCATAAATTGCAGCAGCTGCTGTATATGTGGCATTAAAAAAGGTACTCAGAATGATTCTCCTGAGAAAACAACAGAGCACCATCTTATCTCATTTTTTATTATAGTGCTATGGGTTGACTTCTTAACTCAAAGGAATTTTTTTGCTATGCAAAACAAATACGTAACAGAAGTAATTTGAAAAAATCCATTTTAAAATGTAGGGAGCTATTATTTTTAGAGACCTAAACGAATTAATCCAGTATTTGTTTTCTCAAAAATGAGTTCGGAAATTGTTTTACTTAAAAGATCACGCACGACTTGTTTTTTTTCTAAAGTGGTCTCCTCAGAAAGTAAATCTTGATACACTCTATGCTCATCGCTAAAGGTGCATTGGCAAAAACCATTGATTTCTCGAAGTTGTTGACACAAGTAGGTAATTGAATCATTGTGTTCGTTATTAGGTAACACCATTTGAAATTCATTTTCAAGCTCTTCTGCCTGAGCATAGGTTGCTAAAAGTAATAAAGTATCAAATACCTCAAGACGCTTCGCTTTCTCGCCTTCATCAGGGGTTTTCTCAAAAGTATCGCGCATCGAGTCAATAAACTGTTCTACCTTCTCTTTCTCGCGTGCAATTTTTTTCAGTAAACGAGCATGCATTGTATGTTCCTTTTGATCTAAAAATGATTTATATCACATTAATTTTTCACTTTATATATTATAGATGCAAGTTGTCTTTTAATTTATAATCTGTAATCGTCTACTGATATGATATCTGCTGTGTACTTGATTGGGGATCAATGATTTGTTCAACAATTAAATCAACATCTTCATGCATCAAACATTCTTTTTGAACTGCTTTTAAACTACCGAGTTGTCCATACAACAAAAGCATTTGTAATAAGGGTTTTTCAGCTGTATTTTCTCGGATTTTGTTTTTAACTTGTCCTGGATCGAGAACTTCCATAATTATCTGTCCATGTTCCTTTTTAACAGTTAAACAAGGCATGTTATTTTCACCATTTAAAACAATTTTAAATCCGTAATCCATTACTGCGAATAATGAATCAATCTGAAATTCAGGTCGTTTTAATTTGTCTAAAAAAAGATGTTGATCACTTTTCGCTTGAACATTCACTCGTGCTTTATTGAAAAAAGAGGCCAAATACATCAAGGAGCCTTTATCATGATTAATGATTAGCGTCTTTTCTCCATGCGTATCTACAGTAGCAATCAATGGAGGAGTTACTCCACGCGGTATATTGGTATTATAAAATGCAATGGTTGTATTGGGGGCGCAAGAAATGAGAAGGTTGATGCTTGCCGTCTTGTGCATATGAAGTAAACTGGTTGTGTTCACATAGCGTCCTTTATCCGCCGAACCACTTTCTTCTTGTTTTGCTCTATCATAAGAGCGTTTAACGGCCAAAGACATATCATCCAAACACGCACAGACTACTACAGAATGATTATTTTTTTCTACTAAAGCTTTTTGCGACGGCTTATAAGTCACGCCGTCTATAATTACATTGGGTCTTTTATCTTTTTGGGCTAAAATACGTTCTTCAACAAGTTCACTGATCAAATAAGCGCTATCTTGTGTACGGATAAAGACTTGATCGGTTTCCTGTTTTTCAAACATCTCTGTAAATGGCATAAATATGCCTCGATAATCATCTGTGGCTAATGAAACATAATCCTTTCTTTGTTCTCGCTTAATGTATTGATTGGAAATAGTACTCTTACCACTCGCTGCAGGACCTAAAAAGACTAAATGGCGATTCTCGGCAATTGGATAAACTGTTTTCTTTTCCAGCTTAGATTGTTGAGCAAAATAGTCCAAATTGTTATCCAAAAATTCGGACATCATTTGGTTTACCAATTGTTTTTGGATTTTATTTTTTGCCATGATCAAACATGATTCGAATTTCAATTGATATTCATAGCTGTCCTTGCTCAAAGAGGGGTATATTTTTTCCATCCTTGCATGCGCATTTTCGACACAACGGTGACGTAGATCTTCTCCTTCCAGTAAAGCGTAAATTTCTGACCAATTAGTTATGAGTTGTAGATAATGAGAGCTTGATTTCAAAATTTCGTGAAATAATTTTTGTGCAAGCTCGTTCACTTCTTCAGTATCAACTTGATAATCTGTAATTAATCGTGCAGAAAGATGAAGCATCAATGCAGTTTGCAATTTGGGTACTAGGACATCAGTTAACCACTCTTCATGAGCGGCATTTGCATGCTCGAGTTGTTCTTGAATGTCACCTTCCATAAAATTAGGCTGTAATATACGATTATATGTTTCCTGTAATCTTCGTTCCTGAAGACTCCATCGATTAAAACCTTTAAGTGTTATAACATGTCTCATATTGAAGTGTTCAACAGCAGTTTCCCTCACTTTACTTAATCTTCCAGGAACTAATTTAAATGAACCCTCAGGTGGTACCAGTGCTTCTCCGCGTGGCATAATGACTTCTACTTCAGGACGCAATGTTTCTAATGAAAGCGTTTTATGACCTTCACGAGTACTGCGCGTGATCCTGATGCTATCTAATTTTTTTCCATGAGGTTTTGTTTCAGCTGATTCTGTTTTATGAGAATGAAGAATATCCAGTAACGGCTTTTCCCCAGAAAGATGAAGCGGTGCTCTGTGTTCTTGTCGGGGGGGGGGGGGGAGCTTTACAGGGATGTTGGATGCTCGAGGGTCGCCATTTTTCTTATTGTAAAATTGAATCCCTGCATGAATCACTTCTTTGGTAAATTCACTTATACCTTGAATTTCTCCATTTAAATTCCCAGGAATAACATCGAGTATTTCATTATCTCGGTTATAAAGGATTGTCATGACATAATCATGAGGATTAACATGCGTATACGCAATTTCGGCTAATTTCGACTTACCCACAATTTCTGCAAAGGGTTGAGAATGAAATGATTCTTTACCGCGAACGATATAGAGAATCTTTACATCTGTCATACCGCCAAATTTGAGGGCTACATCAAATTTATCTGTAACGGATCGTGTCCCATCAATCCCTGTAGTTGCCAAGGTGGCAGCAGTTCCGGAGCGAGTTTCATGTTTTTTAACATTATTTTCTTGTCCGGCTAATAGATGACTGTCCGCAGAATATTCACCAGACCGGGTCATTTTCTTGGCGAAAAATACTGTTTCTTCTAGGGAGTTAGTTAGGTGCCCCCCTCTAAAAACAACAGGTGCTTGAGTCAGATTTAAGTGATCATTTTGATAACTTTGCACTGTATGATAATGATGAACATCCTTTTTAAGATAGGTTGTCAACTTTCTTTTAATTTGCTCTCTAAAAATAGGAGAAGGAGGTATAACAAGACCTGATTCATTTGTTAAAAATGATAGGTTTTTCTTGTTTTTTACGTCACGAACAGCAACAAAATTTCTATCATTCACTAATCCATTAACCAAATCCATCAAATGCAATTTCCAAATTCTATCTGCATCTCGACTGTCAGGGACATATTGAATTAACTTATCATCGGGTGAAAGGAATAGGATTTTTTTGATAAAATTTTCAAAATTACCTGCTGTTGAAGGGAACTCATCTCCAGGTTGTAAAAGTGGCGTGTTGCTATAAAATTTTTTAACTTCTCTTAAATGAATGATCAGTTGAGCTATTTTCTCATCTAATTCCTGATCTTTTGTATTTGGATTATCATCAAGGCTAGCGATTAGCGCAGTGATTTCCTTCATTAAAGTACCAACAGCATCGATCTCTTTTTTAAATTCTTCATTTATTTCTGCTGGTTCTTTCATTTGTTTTATCCAAGTATCCAGTACTTGGTTATAACGTTGACATGCTCCGTCAACCAAAAGATCTTTTAATCGATCTAAATTCCCCTGATTTAGCCACTGATAAAGAGTAAATTTATATCCTTCATCTTTAACGAGATCGACTGCTGGTAAATGAGATAAAAATAAGCTGCTACCAACATCATTCTCCAAAAAAGCGATTCCTTTATCTCTTAATGCCACAGTATTATTCCGTGCGATATCTCCAGTATGACCTCTTTGAGATGTGATTTTCAAAAGATCAGGTAAATGGCTTCTTAATTCTTCTTCAGTAGTTTGTTCATTGACAGTAAAATTGCATTCACTGAAATGAATTGTTGCGGTAATTTCATTGCCACTTGGATCAACGATTGTATATTTTAATGTGTCATGGAGTAATGTGATATATAAGGTATTGGACTGCAGTGGTCTTGATTTGGGTGGTTGTAAACTTAAATCATAGCTTATTGCCTGGAAAAAATTTAAAAGGGATTGACTATCAATTTCTTTAGGCGCTTCTACTTGGCTACTTTTTATTCTTCCCTTATTAAACTCGGAAGCAAGATAACCGGTATATGACCGGAGAAAAGATTCATATAATGGTTCATTTGCCATAAAAGCAATGAACTGATAATAATCATCTTCTTCTGTTATTTCGTCGAAATTAGGGAAGCTCTTGGTTAATTTTTTCTGTACATACAAAAATTGAGTGAATACCGCATCAAATTGTTCAAGTGTGGAAATTCCTGCCAACGTTAAATTTTCCAAGGTCAATTTGTTAGATTTTTTAGCAGTAACATGTAATGCCAATTTTTGTACAAACAAAGCATAACGTGGATTGCTCTGTAATTTTTCTATCGCTTTTTTCAATCGCTCTTTATTGAATTCCTCATGTCCTATGCGCTGAATCACTTCTTCTTGGATATTAATTTTTTGTTTTTTAGCATCTTGAAAAAGAACAAGAGCAATTTCTGGGGCAATATTATCCCATTGATAAATTACACCATCAGCAGCTTGTTGCTGTGAATAGCTGGTAGCAGATAGGCCAATGGCACTACGTAAAGTACGGTGATATTCATACCGTGACAAATCTGTATCCGTCAGCGAGTCAAAATTTATTCGTTGTTTTGAGTACAATCCGGGCATATTCGCATCAATTGTGTAATTAGTGAGCTAATAATTTATAGCATAAGATTATTAAGGATTAATGAAGTGATGATTAAGATTTTATTATGATGAGAATAAATCGAATCGTATAATTAAGAAAAATAAGGTATTTATCAAATCAATTACTGGGAAATATTTATCTCCATGAACAATCGCCATATCAAATTGTACGATGGAACTACAATAAATTTTAATGAATTGGTTTTATCAATCTCTAATGTCTAACCAGCAATACAGGGGTTTTGGATATGCGAATGAGTTCTTCTGCAACACTGCCAGTAAGTATATGATGGATTCCACGACGACCATGAGTACCTATAACAATTAAGTCAGCAGACAATCCAGTTGCTTCATCAACAAGCTTTTCTGCAATTTGTGCTTTAGAAGGGGTGAGTTCGGTGAGTTTCATTTCAAACTCTACTTTTGAGCGACTGAGTATTTTTTTCATTGAATTTAAAACTTCTTGCCCTTGTTTTCTAGTGAGCGCAACAAATGTTTCTCGATCGACATCACCTTCATACAACGTATCAATTATATGAATCACGCATATCTTGGAGCCCTGGTTTTTTGCGACTTTAATTGCTTCTTTTAATGCTAAAACGGATGCTTTAGTATCATCCACTGCCACCATAATTTGTTTGTACATAGATGGGACTTCCTTGCCAGTAAAATTGTTTATTTAATAATGGAAACACACCCTAGCTTTGCTTGCAATAATTGATATTATATATCTTTGTTGTTATTAGGCGTATGTTGTAATTCTTAGTGGAGATTGGTAGATTAAAAAAAATTAAGGATATATGCTGGAATAAGTTAGAAACAACTAGGGCCTGTTTACATTTTAGCGAAATGTAAACAGGCCCTAAAATACTTTGGCTAAATGATCGATAGGAAGAATGATGTTTTTTAATCAAAAAAAAATTTACTACACTTTATTGTTGCTGGGACTATATTCGTCAACAGCAAGTTCGGCGGGTCACGTTCAGACACATCCTCCTGTACATAGAAGTGGTTATGCACTGCTTCAGGCGGGTGGTTATTGGTTGCATCAAGGCCAAGCGCAGCATATTAATATTAACGGATTGATTGGTGATGATTTTACCGTAACGAATCATAATGACGAAAATTATTTAGTTGGTTTGGCTTATTTTGTAGATGGCCACCAGACTAAGTTATTTGATATGTCCTATGGAATAAATGCTTATTACCTTGCTAAAACTTCAGTGAATGGTTTTGTCATCCAAGAGAACTTATTCCAAAATTTATCATACCATTATAATGTAGACCACTTCCCTATTTATATAATGGCTCGCGCTGCACTTAATACAAAAAATCCGGACTATGGATTAATTATTGATGCGGGGATTGGTCCTAATCTTATCAATGCGCGTAATTTTAAAGAGTATTCACTGGACGGCCAGACACTCCCTGATAATTTCTTCTCCAGAGATCTCACGGCACAATTTAGTGCAGCCGCAGGAGTTCATATAAAATTGAACCATGTTATTCGTGGCGGCGTGCCTTTGGAATGTGGTTATCGCTTTTTCTATTTAGGAAAAGGCCACTTCAGTTCCCTCAACGATCAAGTAACAGAACCCTTGAGCACAGGCAATACCTATGCCAATGCATTAATCTGTGGGTTGGAATTTGAAACTTAGAAATTAGGGTGTTTCTATTTGCTCCATATAGTGTAGCGCTGGGTGCAGCGCAGCGAAACCCGGGTTCCGCTGCGCTGCACCCAGGCTACAAAAGCCAAACTGAACTGAGCAAATAAGTTTAAGGACGTCTAATCCAATTGATAAGCCATTTTCCTTCATCAGTTCGTTCAAGACAAGCCATAGTTCCTGGAATAAAAGCAACAATGGAGCTGTCTTCATTGAGTAAGGCGAGTTTACCAATTAGTTTACCCATAAATGGCATGTGCCCTACGAGCATGATGTCGTGTTGTTGCTGATTTATTTCATCTACGATCGGACTTACGGGATCTAGAGGTTCCAATCCTTGATGAAATTCAATCTTTTTTGATGAGGATAAATTGGAAGCCAATATTGCCGCAGTTTGCTCGGCTCTATGTTTACTGCTGTGGAGTATGCGACCAATTTCTATTTTTTTCTCAGTAAGAAAATGTCCTAAACGCTCAATATCAGTCGTTCCTTTTTTACTAAGAGATTGTTGGGGGTCTATTTCTTTTCCTAAATTTTCTCCATGCTGAACAAGATAAATTTTCATGGCGGCTCCTTGCTACCTGAAATTGTAGTATTAAGTATAGTACGATGCGATCATGTTTTAGTTTCTTTAACGCGTGGTTACTTTCTCAAATGAAAAATGGCGTATTTTGTCGAAAGCCGTATTAATTCAGTATGTCCAATCCCTATAATTTAAGTAAGCACTTTATTATAAATGATCTGAATATTTAGAGTAAGTTGAAAAAATAAAAGTAATAAATAGGGGTAGGAGTAGTGAAGGATTTTCAAAGAGATTTATTGGTCTATTATGGTTTGTTTATGACATTGGTATATGATTTTACCTGTAGCAAGCTCAATAATCGTTCCTTCAACTCCTGAATGTTCTAAATCACATTTATCACTCAAATGTATTTTCAATGCATCGACGTTTTTTCCGGTTATTTTAGAAATAACTATTTCCTCTATTTTAACTATGGCTTCATAGGGATCGTTCTCTATAGGTGAGTTCATATCCTATACCTCCAATTTACTGCTCCTATATATAGTATAGTGCAAACTGATTATTTAACTGGCTTAAATACGTACAAAATTGCAGTTGCAACCTAGGTGCAGCGCGGAATTTCTCGGGTTCTGCTGCATAGCCCTCAAGCGAAGCAGAAAATGAACGTTGTTCATTCCCGCGAAGGCAGGAATCCATCCATGATGGAGTACTTGCCAACATAAAAATGGATCCCCGCTTGTGCGGGGAGACAGAGTTACTTGGGGATGACAGATTAACTTGCGAATTGCGTTAAGGCTATAAAATACTAGTTACAGAGGCTTTTATAAGCAGCAACGAGACTATTGGGATTAGAAACTGGCAAATCTGTATCAGCACTCCACATAATGGCGCCTTTAAGTTGCTTATCCTTGATAAATCGACATACTGCTTTAACTACTTCAGGAGATTGGTAGCCAACAAATTGTTTCGCTGTTGAATTGTAAAGATAAGAACCGGTAATGAACGAATTGTTATTTTCATCCAAGGCATTCACGTGGTAGATTTTATAATTGAGTTGATTTATCAATTTATTTACGGCTTTATAAGGTAAAAGACCATCTTGTATTGAATACTCAGCAGCAAAATGGCTGGCACCAGACCAAGGTTGTTCAAAGCCTGGAAGGGAGGGGTTTTCGCCAGACTCTACTCCAGAAAAGCCTCGTCCATAGGCAGCTAAACCTACTTGCAGTTTTTCTTTGGGTGCTCCATACGCAAGAACCTGTTCTGTAATGGAATCGGTTGCATAGTTTATTGCAAACTCATCTTTACGGTTGGTCTCAGGTTGCTTTAAATAAGCATGAACTGCTGTGTAAGGATCGCCGCTTTGTGACCAGGGGCCGTGCAAATCATAGGTCATTAAATTGATGCTGTCTGCGTAATTTGCAATTTGTTTAAACCATCCGCCATCAACGCATTGGTTGATTTTTTCCAAATAGTCTTTATTCACGGTAATGGTTACAGAGATATATGCATCTTTTCCCAAAGTGTGTCGACTGGCTTTAACTAAATCAAAAAGATGTTTGTAGTCTGTTAAGGTGCTTGCATCAGGAGGTAATTGGCCGCCAGTTTGCTGATCAATAGGTGGTTCGAAATCATAATCAATTCCCTTTAAATTTTTAAAATGACTCATCCAGGATTTAAATTGATTTAGGAATTTGTCTTGATTGGCAAAGATTGCAGCAAATGTGGCTGTACTGACTCCTTTATTATCTACTGTATTCGCTCCGCCAATGGCAATGATACGTTTTGCAGTATATTTCTTGGAATGAATAAAAGCGCCAAAACTATTGAGTTGTCCTACTCCTTTTTGATCTGTGTAATTAAATAATTCCTTTTGACCGGTGTTGCCGTTCATTTGTACGGAAGTACAGGCGCCTTGATTTACAGCGCAAAAGTCCAGGAAATCTTTAGTCTCTGGAGGTAAGGGGGATATCCAGGAGCCCTCTAAAGGTAACTCACCCCAGAGATCGGCAAAGTGCATTAAACCATCCCAACTGGAAGGGATTTGGTACTGTGCTTGATTGGGATCTTTGCTATTCCATACTTGTAAAAAGCTCCAGGCAATGACATCAGCCTTATTAAATTGAGCAACCATTTCTGGATTGGAAACATAGGCTAATTGTCCATAAGGTCGACCATTTTTATAAGCGCCATCATATTCATAAGGATTTTGGCCATACATAGACCAATTGGTGGTATATAAGGTTAATGTTGCATTGGCTGCTGCAGGAATAAGAGATGCGGCAAACATGGTTAATCGCATAATTTTCTTCAAAAAAGTCATTATGATTCTCCAATAGACAAGTGGTTAAATTTTAATACTTGTAGTTGGTGAGTAGCCACTGTCATTTATGACAGGGGTCATAAGGTTAATAATTGATGCGCTAATGCCTTAGCTAAAGATTGATATTTATTTTTGGTACCTAATTTTTTATTGATTTTTTGAATATGAAAATTGATGGTTCGCTCGCTGATTTCGAGTCGTTGTGACATCTCTCTGACGGAGTGTTGTTCTGCAATCAACAATAAGCATTGAATTTCTCGTTGGGTTAAATGAAATGCATCTTTTTCACTGACCTGATCTAAAAGATGGGTCTGGATGTAGTGGTAATAGTGATGTGCTGCAACAAAGAATTCATATTGTGCACAACTCTCTTGTAAATTACATTGTTGATTTTGCATTTGTACTAATAACAAAATTGCAAAATTATTATGCGGACCATGAATAGGAATTGATAGACCTGATTCCGCGCCAAATGCTATAGAGTCTCTACGCATTTTCCGCTCTGACTCACTAGTTGCTTGAGCCAATTGCTGTTTTAAATTCCAATAAATCGGCAAATGATTGTTATAGACAAAGTTTAGTGTACTGTCGATGCTATGGTATTGTTCAGCAAGGTAATGTTGATGCCAGGATTTGAAGTTGGCAGAACACATATCATATTTTAAGCGATTGGCTGAATTTGGATGGTAGGCATAATAAGTGAATGAAAATGTAGTAATGCCTTTTTTATTTAAATAACAATTCAAAGCATAATCGCAATCAGTCAGTGAGGATGCTTGTACTAATTCATTTTCTAATGTTACGAGGAAATCAATCATACTTATTCATCACTCTGCAGGTTATAATGACTAATGCTGTATTTGCTGCAAAAATATAAAGAAAAAAACCGGAATATCCCAATAGTTGTTCTATCCAGCCACTTAATCCGCCAAAAAGTACATAACTTAAAGCCATGATGGAAGTACAGACGGTATACATTGACATCGGATAATCGCTTTTATTGGCAACCTTCAAGAGATATCCCATATAAGTCCCATTGGCTAATCCCACGGAAAATTGATTCAATAAAACGACAAGATAAAGTAGAGGATGATTCGCATGAAAAAAGGGGAGTAAGAGGTAAAGTGAATGACCTAGTAGCAAGAATAGAGTCACATTTTTTAGGCATTTTTCAAGTAGAAAATGTGTAATAAGCCATCCAGACACAAAAATACCCAGCATCAAGAACATGCTTCCAGAAATTCCATAGAGTTGTCCTACCTGATATAAGTTGAGACCTAATCCTCCCCTGTCCAGCAAAAATAAAGGAATAATTTTTTGCATCTGCGCTTCGGAAAAATTGTATAAAAAAATGAAGAATAAGATCGGATAGATTGACGTATGAAAAAGAAGTGTTTTAAAAATTTGGCCATAATGCGGATTAATTGATTCTTGTTTTGTCTGGTTTTCTGGAATTCTGGCTTTATGATATAAGGTGAGTAAAAAACCTATAATAAACAAGCTGAAAAAAAAGATTGGCCATATCTTAAGTTCGTAATTCAAGGCTAAGCTGCCAATAAGGGCCAACAATCCTCCTTTAATGATTAACCGACCCATTTGATAAAAGAAACTTCGTAAAGCGACATATCTTTTTTGTTCTTCACAATTTAAATTAAGTAAATAAATGCCATCTGAGACAATATCATGAAGTGAGGAAACAAAGGCAAGAGCTGCGAAACTTAATGAACTGATCACAAGAAAATTGGGATTTTCGACACAAAATGTCAATATTATAAAAAGAAGAGTCACAGTCGCTTGAGTATAAAGAGTTAATTTTTTTTTCGTAGCAAGATTTTCCAGAAAAGGAGCAAATAGCGGTTTAATTGTCCAAGGTAGCATGAAGAGACTGGTTAAAAGAGCAGTCTGAGTATTGGTCATACCATGCTGTTGATACATAATGGTTGCGATCAAAGTGACCACCACATAGGGCATACTTTGAAAAAAATAAAGACTGGCTATCCATTGATGATTCTTTGGAGATGTTAAGGAAAACACGGGTTAATTCCAATCTAATGTTGCCCACATTGTAACATAATCGGTCATCAATGAGAATGGAACTCAATTTATTGCGGATTATCATCATCTTCTTCAACCCAGCAATCACTTGGACCTCCAGGTGGTATTGGGCGTCTTGACATTGGTGTCGGATGAAATTTTGCTCCTTTTTCATTTTTGGTAGTGCGTGTTGCTTCTTTTTCTCGATGGGTGTTGATAATTCGGGTTAAGGTATCAATTAGATTTTGTTCTTTAAATAAAAAAAAGAGATCATTATCTTGGATGGATTCATCGGATTCACATTTGCCAATTATGAATAAATTCGCATCATTTTTATCATTAAAGTTTGCAATTTCTCTTTTTTCCAAAACATCTTGTGCCTTAAACATCACGTGGAATGGAAGTTGAATAAGATAAAGATCTCCATTACCTTCTGCATAGTTTGCATGGGCAACAGAGATAGTTTCCCTATTTATTTCATGCAATAAATCAGAATTATCATAGAGCCTGAAAATAATTTTTTGTTTTTCCAAGTCTGCATTTGCTGATTTTTTCGCAAGAAAGATGTGTGTGTCATTTAATTCGCTAAAATCGGCAATGACTTTTTCTTCACCGCGTGCAAATTGTTCCGTAATTTTATATCGCATAATCGAATCGTTTTCTTAGAAATAATGAGGTCATCTATTGGCCATTGCTTAAAAATATTGTATAGCCATAGCAATCTATATTAAAACAAAATTTTAAACTGATGTTGTTATGGTACCAAGAATTGGTTTTAAGTTTTTCTCGTAAACACGCATCTGTTGGCTGGTAAGATAACTGTCCCTTTTTGTCAATCGTGGATTGGAGAATAATTACTTTAGGCTTTATTTTCATTACTTCCTCACATTGCCACTTATATAGATCTTGATGCCAGCTCATTGCTTTATTGTTCAGGCAATACGAATCTAAAAAATTCAAATTACTTCGGTAACCAATCAGACCAACATCACCCAACGAGACCCAAGATCCTTTTGGTACATAACGATCCAGCCAATCCGCAACACTTTCTCTTAATTTTTCCCCTTTCTGGAGATTGATAGTATAAGTACGATACGCTTTTAGACTCATTGCTGGGATGAAGAAAAATGCGATAGCCCCAGCGATAATATATAAAGTAAATGCATAAACTTCATTTCTTTTTGGTAAATACTTGTCAAGAAAACGCATCAATCCCTGTAAGGCAAGAGGAAGAATTAAGGCAAAAGCAGGCAGAAATAAACGGTTGAAATATGCTGAAAAGGGTGCAGCTTTCCCTAAAAGCAGCAAGTAAGTAAGTGTTGGTAACCAAAAAAAGTAAAGCCGCTTATCTTTTGACTTATAACTCGCTACAACAGCAAGTAATAAAAAAGGCCAGGCAAAACGTAAATACGACCAATCCAATTTAAAGATAAACTCATTGCTGAAACCTTTGCAATAAATGGGGTTGGGAAATAACCGCCCAAAGTAATGCCACCTCCAGAGAAAATACGGCAAAAAAACTCCAGAAAATACTAGCCCACTTGAAAAAAGAGACCAGTAATATGTTTTAGAAAAGGATGGTCGATCCCAAAGCGCTAACGCATAAAATAGTAAAACGAGTACAGGAGCCTCAGGACGTGTGAATGCTGCTAGTGCAAAAAATAGTCCCGCAAATGCTAAGAATAAGGGCTTTGAATCCGTGCGTTTCACGGGGAATGGGTTATAACCTATTCCTCGCAATAGAAAAAACAAGCCAAAGCAAATAAATGCCTGGTAAACCGCTGTCTCCATGCCGCTCACCGCCCAGAAAATTTGCCCCCTGTACACTAACAGCCAAAAACAAGGAATAAATGCAAACCAGACTGTGCATAATAATCTGGACAAACAATATACTGCCCAGGTTGTAAAAGCCAATCCCAAAAAACCTGCCACTTTTAATAAAAGAATAGGATTTAAATTTAAAGCCATGCCCGCAGAAGAAAGCAGAAGAAAACTAAAACTGGAATATCCTTCTACTGGTGCTTCATTAAGATTCCATAGCAATCCATTTCCGCTTATCCAATGTTTGGCATAACGTAATGGAATATAAACATCATCAATAATAAAAGGCCAGGCAGCAAGAGACTGTAAAAGAAGAAGGTACGTACTAATAAACAGTATAAGTAGTATATATAGTTTTTTAGACATTCATGTTCATCGATCCCGTATTATACAAAGTTAGCTATAAGTCCCATTATTCTAAATTTGTATACGGAAATAATTGGGTGTTCAATAATAGTAGAACAAAAGATACAAAAAACGTATTCTTTTGATGTTTTATTTCAATTTCCTGTGCATAAACAGCCACGTTTCTTGAAATAAAACTCAAGACAATTGCTATGTTTTTTGGGTTCCAGGACTCTAAGTTGATGTCATTGCATGAAAAACGCTAGTCAATATGTTCCTTAGTAAAGGCATGAATTTCTGGAACAATAATATTGCGGAATTTCTTGCCGTTGAACAATCCATAATGACCTACTCCTTCTGCAAGGAAATATTTTTTCATGGAGTCAGGTAAATTTTTACATAAGCCCAGTACCGATTTTGTTTGTCCTACGCCCGTGATGTCATCACGCTCACCTTCAATTGCTAAAATAGATGTACGCTGAATATCTTGGAGACGTACATTATGACCACGCGATTTGTACCGACCAGTTGTTAATAGTTTTTCTTGAAATACGGTATTTATTGTCTGCATATAAAATTCAGCAGTCAGATCCATGGTTGAAAAATATTCAAGGTAGAATTTGATTATCTTAAAAGCTGCTTCCGTTTCATTTTCCGCATAGCGATCAACCGCTTTTTGCAATGATTCCATATGGCGTTGAAAATTCATACTCATAAAACCCGCAAGTTGCATAAACCCTGGATATACAAGCCGCATCGCACCAGGAAAACGAGACGGTACAATCGAAATCACATTTTGTTGGAACCAGTCATCTCCTCTGGAAGTCGCTAACTCATTTACTGATGTGGGAGATTGATTCGTATCAATTGGCCCTCCAAGTAATATCGCTGTGCGAGGTAGATTGGGCGAATTATTGGTGGACATAAGCGCAACCGCAGCTAAAACAGGAACAGTAGGCTGGCAGACCGCCATAACATTCAAATTGGGTGCAAGTAAATTTAAATAAGAAATGATGTACTCGATGAATTCATCCAAATCAAATGACCCTTCAATTAAAGGGACGTCGCGCGCATTTTTCCAGTCCGTGATATAGACATCGTACAAAGGAAGTAAATTTTTGACGGTATCACGTAATAAGGTTGCATAATGGCCCGACATGGGTGCAACTACGAGCAATTTTGGTAAATTCAATTGTTCCCCATTTACTTTTTTAAAACGAATTAGGTTGCAAAAACTTTTCTTGTCTATAAGTTCTTCTTGAATATCATAATATTCATCTTTGATTTTGACTTCGTTAATATCAAATTTTGGTTTATCATATACATTGGTAACCATATGAAATATGTAGGAATATCCAGATAATCTACGAAAATGACCTGAAGTTGCATCCAATATTTTTTTCAACCCACTCTGATCATCATCTGACATATACGGAATACGAACAGGTAAATTAATATTGTCAGAAATTCTGCGGAAGCGTTTTGCCATATTGTCAAAATAATCTGAGTAAGGTTGAAGCAAACGCATATTAAAATCATAGATATTGTAAAGATACCGATTATCAAGAGGATTAAACATTTAAACGCCTCGCATTTTTAGGATGATTCAACTGGAATGGTGCATCACAATACTATAAAGTAATATACACAAAAATATAAAATAGCAAATTCTCTTATTTTGTGTTTCCCCAGCACTGAGAATAATAATAGCAGTCCCTTATTTCTTCTTGAATCATAGTTGCCGGTTTTCCTGCTTTAAATTGATAGATAAGCATCTTGGCGCTGACAAGACGTTGTTGAAGAAGAGCCACCAGTGAATGTGAATTTTTTTCTGGTTTGCCATAAAATTCAGCATTTAAATGGGATTTTAATTCATCGGCTCGTAATGAAGAATCTAAAGTAATTGCGTTGTATGACTGTATTAACGCTTCTTCCAATAAATGAGGGTCTTGAGTCATATTTTTCTCAGCTACAGTAATTGCCTCATAAAACCCTTCAAGCATGGAGCGGCTAATTGGATCTTTTTCAGACATATTGAATAAATCAGAAATTACTGTATGAGGAAGAAGAGGTGCAACTAATTTATCAAAGGGAAGGGCAAAACCGTGACGGTAATGATCACGATAGTTCTGTCCAAAGAATGAGTAATTTATTTTTTTAGTCGGCGAAAAATCAGGATCATCCAATGCTAGAGTGTCTGCATGCCGTCCTTTATAACTCAGAATACCTGCACAGCCAAAATCAACAATAGCGGCTTGCTTTTCAGCATCACTAACTAGGCAATAGCCAGAGTTGAGTAATTTGGAATTTAATAAATCCCATAAATTAAAAACTAAAGCTACAGCATACAATTGACCCAGAATTCGTGCCTCTTCTGATGTGAGTGATAGATGGGCACGTTTGGGTAAATATTCTCGATCGAATAAAGGGTCTGTTTTGACTGCTTCTTTTTTTGCTAAAAATTCCGAAAAACTGTTTATGAATTTGGAAATGACGCCGATTGACTTATCCTTATCAACGTACAGATAGTTTTCCGGGACAATTAAAATACCCTCAAACATTTTTTTTGCCATACGAGGAATTAAAACCTCAAGAAAAGCACTTTCTAGTGTGATTGAGAAAATATGCTCCATGGTATCAAATGAGGGATTTTCCAACTCCTCTTTAGAAAGATATCCCTTAAATACATCTTCTACTGTTAGGGGGTCCGGTTTTTTAATCAGATAATAAGCACCAAACTGATCGCATAATATTCTTTTTTCCGTGATTCCCTTTGATAAAGAGGATGCAATTTTCTCTGGCAATTTGTCTTTTCTTACTTCTACAAGCTCAATATTCGGATGAAGCTTTGGCATGATTCATCTCCCACGAAAAACTCAATAAATGTTGTTCTTGTTGATTTTCAGTTGCATATTAAAGCCCTTTTTGAGTAAAAAATGCTTTCTTATTTCTATCTTATTACACAAAGAAAGAAAAAGGCACTATTTTATCTTGATTTTTGAGAGCTAAGTGAAGCGTGGATTGTTAGAATGTCTTAAAGGATTTAATTTTTTATTTCTTGAATATTATCTGTATTGCTCATGAATTTTATGTTCGAAATGAAAATACGTTCTATTTAATTCAACCAAATCACATGATTGACATGAATGCGATTTGGCTACGATCGAATGGAGAATCCAATTAAGCGCTCATGTATTGCCCGCCATTGATATCTATATTAGATCCCGTAATAAATCCTGCTTCTTCACTGGCTAAAAATGAAACTGCATTGGCAACTTCTTCGGGTTTGCCTAGTCGTCCTACAGGAATACTGCTTGTGATCTTATCAAGGACGTCTTTTTTCAAAGTAGTTACCATGGATGTTTCAATATAACCAGGGGAAATGGTATTTACAGTGATTCCTTTATTTGCAACTTCCAGAGCCAAGCTTTTTGAGAATCCAAATAAAGCAGATTTTGTTGCCGCATAATTGCACTGCCCCAATTGTCCTTTTCGACCATTAATTGATGAAATACAAACGATACGCCCGTAATTTTTCTCGATCATGAAGGGTAGAACGTTACGTGTAATATTGAAAGTGCTTGTTAAATTTGCATCAATGATTTGTTGCCAATGATGAGGTTCCATTTTTTTTAAGCTGACATCGCATGTGGCTCCTGCGTTATTTATCAGGATGTCAATGCGACCAAAGCGCTCAATGATTGAATTGGTGAGTGTTTCACAGTCAGAAAAATTGATGAGATTTGCGAAAAGAATTTCAATATCATAACCCGCTTTTTTTTGTGCGGTTTGCCATTGCAATACTTCATCATGTTTACCATTTTTAAAGTAACATGCAACCACTTTGTAATTCGCTGCGAGGCGACGGCAAATTGCGGTACCTATTCCTCCTGTACCTCCAGTAACCACTGCTATTTTTCTGTCCATGAATAGAATCTCCTGGTGAAATTGGATATTGGCTTTCTTTATGCTAGATTAAGCGTTTCAATATTATTCAAAATTTTATTGTAATGTGACTAGTTAGTTTTTACCTTGGAAGGCGCTGTGGTAAACCCTAATAAACTAAAATTTACGAAAATGGATAGAAAAGCTGTTAAATCTGTTAAAGTTGTTGGAGAATTTTTTCGTAATGAAGAAATTGCTTTAATTAAGAAAAATTAACCGTTTATATTGGAGATAGCGATATCATGCTGTCTGATTATTTTAGTATTATTTACCAAGGGAATTGATATGGGTTTTGCTAATGTTGCTGTTTTTGTGGTAGATGACGATCCTGAAATTTGCCAGTCATTTCGTTGGTTATTTGAATCTGTAAACATCCCAGTTAAAACTTATGAAAATGCCAAAGCTTTTCTGGATAGTTATGATGTCACACAAAAAGGGTGTTTAATTATCGATGTGCGTATGCCTGTCATGAGCGGACTCGAGCTACTGGAACATATTAATACTTTAAGAAATCAACTGTCCGTGATCATGATCACCGGATACGGTGATATTCCAATGGCTGTGCGAGCCATGAAAGCAGGAGCTGCAGATTTCATCCTTAAGCCGGTAAATCACCAGCATTTGCTGGAAATTACGCAAAAATGCCTTAAAAAAATTCAAACGAACTCCATCCAGTCTCAGTCTGATTTCTATGAGCGGCTAGAGCGTTTAACCAAACGTGAACGACAGGTTATGGATTTAGTCATTGAAGGAAAATTAAACAAACAAATAGCTCATGAACTTGATATATCTATATCTACGGTTGAAGTCCACCGTGCAAATGTTATGCGAAAAATGGAGACTAAGACTTTAGCAGATCTCATAAAAATTAATCTATTTCATGCTTTGCCTAATGACGAGCTTAAATCTTTAGCGAGGCTTGATGGCTGATAGACACACGTTCAAGTTAAGTTGTTTGGTAAAATAAGACACCTCAATAAAAAAACTCTAAATAGCATTAATGCCATAGGGTTGGATTTATAAATCATCACAATGACAAAATAGTTTTTTATCTGGATAAAAAGTGATACTATTTTGAATCTTTTACGTATAGGGGAATGCATTATGTCAAAATTTCCACATATAACTCCTGCTGAGCTTCGTCGGTACTTTAATCGTCTCAATTTGAATCAATTACTCGAAATTAATCATTCTTATGGGCCTCATTTTATTTCACTGGATAATCGAATTGATAAGTGTAATGCAGATTTAAGGACTGCAAATAGCCGCTTAGCTGAGCTGCAAATATCAAAACAGACTCATGACCAAAACTATGACAATGTTGAAATCCGTGAAGCAGAATTTAAATTACGTCTTCAAAGTGTACTCGCTGATTCTGATCAAACCGCTCGATATATCGGAAGGCAAGCAGTTGGGTCTTCTCCTATGGCTTTGTTTAGCATCGAGGATCAGTATCTCGCGATGGAAATCTCAAATGTATCCCAAACAATTAGGGACTTGAATGAAACGATTGCAGATTTAGAACAAAAGAAAAAAGGTGCAGTTTCTGAATTAAGAATTTTAAATAGTGTTATTGAATTAAAGAGACAACATTTGCCTGTACCAGTACCAGCCTCAAATCAATTTGGATTGTGAAATTAAGTCTCCTCAGACAATGTGGTTAAAGAAATCCAAGCATGTAGCCTGGTTGTTTGCAACCAGGCTACATCTCTACAAGAATAGGGAGAGGGACTACTCTAAAATATCCTTAGTATAAATAAAATTGTTCCTGGCTTTATTCATAAGTATCTTAAATTGTTGCAGGTGTTTTTCAGTTGCTGTTGTGGAATGGAGAACAAATTCAGAAACACATAATGCAAATATGAGCCTGCGTATATCCCAAATTGTTTCCTGAAAAATATCAATTCGTCTTTTGGTTTCTGAGCTGATTTTAACTTCCAGTTTTAAATTTTCAGAACTAATCGCAATGGGGCCGCAAATTTTTATCACTTGACTTCGTAGTTTTTCAACAAAAATGAAGGTATTAATTTTTTCTGTACGACACTTAATTATCTCCTTAACGATTTTGTTAAAAAAATTATAAACCATCATCTGATGAAATAAATAGAGCTTTTGTGAATAACGATAGGTTTGAAATAAAAAATAATCGCCTACTAGAACAATAAAAATACCAATCAAGGTACAGATGCCACGATTCACTACCATTTCAAATGGACCTGCAGGTGAGTTCGCATCAGTAGTTTGTGCTAGTAGCAAAAAAACCACAACTGTAATGAAGAATACACTAATATCGTAGCGGCGTGTGTTGAGTGCCGAAACAGATAATCCAATGATGCAAATGATAAATACTACAGGGATTAATCGATAATTTAACTGCATTAGATAAATTAAAGGAATCAAAATCAATAAAGCGGCAAAAGTTCCACCGATACGATGAACAGCTCGTCTGATAATAAGGCCAGGTTCAATTCCTGCACTGATCACCAGAACCGTGAGTAAAACCCACCACTTATGAGGTATCGTTGTAAATAAATAAATCAACATGGCAACCATAAACATAATTGCCAGTTGCGTAAAACGTGCATAATCAAGTTTCTTTTTCAGTTGTGCCGCAGAAAGCATAATTTATTCCAACGGATAAATGCTTGTTGTAAGCAATGCATAACGTAATGCTGTAATTTTGTTTCTGGTTCTATAGGCATTGTGGGCGTGCCACATTGTGTATACGTTTTCATATTGAGCCTAAGCCAAGAGAGATTGTTTTTTATACCGTACCAAAATACCTCATTCTTTGTCTCATAATATAAATTATCTAATGCGTGTTGGATATTTCTTATGTTCACCGAAATACGACACGCTTGCATTATGTATTTTTTAGGAAGCATTCGTCGATAGTTTCGCACCATTCCCAAATGAAGAATTTCCTCTCCTATAGGACTTTTATTGTTTTGATTTATGGCAGAATCAATATCCTCCTCGAGGTATTGAATAAATTTTTGCATGGCCCTGTTCCATATGATCAAATAGACATTGGGGAAACATTTCAGACTAATGAATACAAAGATCATCGCTAATGAAGTTGATGAAATAAAACCGTATGCGACTTCAAGGTTAGCAGGGGGTTCAGTGCTCAGAACCACAGCTCCAGTTGCTATAAGCAACATGATTAAATTTTTTAGTGCATAGAAATATTTTAATACACAGAAATAAGTTACTGTGAAGGCAAACACTGAAAAAAAGAAAAAGACTCCACGAAATGGGTAGACAAGATAAAAGGATACACTGATGAGAATAATTGCAATGCCAATAAAAAACAACAACCGCTCTTTTTCTTTAAAAGTGGTGAGCACAGGGGCTTCATACATGCCTACCAAAAGAAAGGGTGCAAAAAAAGTAAGGAAACTGACAGGCCGAAACAGCCAATAAACATAGACTTCTATAGTCGCAACAAAGAGACACTTATAAAGAGTAATTCGTTGTAAGGCGTAGGGATCAACCTCATCAAGCCATTGCTTAAACTTTGATATAGACATAAGCACTTGCCCCAAGACGCAGCGGGTAATGAGGATCAGGATCCGTGATTCGAATAATCACGGGCAGTCTCTGTGGTAATAAGATCCATTGATTTTCATTGATCACATTTTGTAGTTGAGTACGGTTATCCACTAATTGGCGATTAGCCGACCAATAATCTGAATCAATTACCCCATGAAACACTTTTCTTCCCAAATACATTCTGGGGAATATCAATACTTTTGCGCCTTTACGCACATGACCCAAATCCGTTTCATTAAAGTTTGCTTGAATGTAAATATTGTCCATATCCACTAAAGAAAAAAGAGGCTGATTTATATTGACTGGTGTTCCAATACTAAAAAACAAATTTTGAATAATGCCATTGCATTGTGCGTATACATCGGTTTGCTCCAAATTCACCTTGGCATTCTTTAATCGTGCGTGCAGGGATTTAACTTCATTTTCTTGTGCTTTGATTTGATGTTGAATAATTTCCAGCTGTTTTAAAGCAGCATCCCACCTATATTTAGCGGCTTTTGTTTCTTGTTGGGAATTTTGTAAGGTAATAAGAGAGACCGATTTTAATGCGAAGCCTTTAGAGTATTTTTCATCATCCTGCTTGAGTTTGATGTAAATTTTTTGCTCGTTTTCACTGAGTTTAAGATCCCGATCATAAGTGCTTTTTAATGCAGCTAATTGTGCTTCGGCACCTGCCAAATCTGCACTAAGTTGTTCCACAGCATATATATAGGGTTTTTGAAAGACAGTGAAAAGTTTTTGTCCTTTTTTAACAATCTCTCCATTGTGCACATAAAGATTTGTAATATAGCCATTCGCAAGGGCTGCGACGGGACGTACGTTATTGACGACAAATGCATTATCTGTGAAAGGGAATAAATAAGAAAAAATATAAACAAGGGTCGTTAAAATACCAATCAAAATGATAACATTGGCTAAGGTAAACCAGCGTTTTAATTGAACAAACCCCTGTTTAACATGTAGACGATATCTGCGAAAATGTATCATAAATATAAGTTACCGTTATATGTAGCCTGGGTGCAGCGCAGCGGAACCCGGGAAATTCCATACGTAACCAACCCGGGTTTCGCTGCGCTGCACCCAGACTACGCCATCCCAAGAGCTATTGAGTATGCGCATATCCACCCGCCAAGTCTTGATATAAAATGACCAATGACATCGCAAGCTCTAACTTGGCTTGATTTGTTGAGAGCGCCAAGTCATCCAAATATATTTTGCTTTGTAATAATTCTTTATAAGAAATTAATCCTGTTTTCAGCAATCCTTGTTGTAATTTGTATTTATGGCGATAATCCTTTTCAGCATGCAAATAAGCCATAAATTTTTCATTCATCCGTCTGTTGGCAGAATAGTCATTATCGACTTCTTTTAAAATTCGTCGGACTGTTTTATTGAATTCAGCAGCTTTAGCATTATAGGCGCCTTTGCTTGCAGCAATTTTTCCTAGGGTACTGGGGGCGAGCGTCCAATTGATGTATGCATCCGTTGTGTCAACAAAAGTACTGTTTGGCAAATTAGCATCACCAATAAAGTCATCTAACTGAATTCCTGGGAAAAAATCACTGTAGGCAACTTTAATACCTGCGTGAGCGGCCTTTAATGCATAGAGTGCCATTTTCAAATCAGGACGATTGTTTAATACTGTAGCGGGTAAGCTGCCTGGTTTAAAACGGGAAAAATCTATTTTGGCGAAATTATTTTTGTTGTTTATCCTGCCTGGATTTGCATTGATCAAATAACGAAGCGCATTTTCACTGAGCACAATATTATGCAAAATAGGTTTAATCTGTGCTGCAATCAGACGCTCATCGGTTTGCAACTGGGCCAGAGCAATTTCATTTTCTAAACCAATTTTAATGTCCCCTTGGCTCAACTTAATTAATGACTTCAAGTCACTATCTAATTGTTGCAATAACCTTAATTGTTCTAATTGAGCAATTAAGGTGAAGTAAGCTGACGCAACTTGGCCAATTAATGCCAGGCGCATTCCCTCAATCGCAGCGTGGTAAAATTGAACATTGTATGTGGCTTGTTTCTGTTGCGCATACAGCTTCATAATGTTCACAAAATAATAGGGCCATATTCCATAAAATGCACCGGGAGCTCCAAGGGCGGGATTGGTGGAGTAGCCAGCAAGTATTTGTACGTAAGGAAGCCAACTGAGTTTGACTTGCCGCAATTCGCCTTGTGCCTGTTGTAAGTTTCCTATGGCAATATGAATGTCCATGTTGTTATTCAAGCCAGCTTCAATCAATTGATTCAATTCTACATCATGAAATTGTTGCCACCAAGCAACATAAGGTAAATCAGCTATGGGTTTGTAATTCTTTGTACTGGAAGGAAATTTAGATGGCAAAACGATGTGTTGCTCAACACGCCTATTGCAGCTTGACAATCCTATTACCAATAATATCAGGAACAGTATTTTCTTTAACATGAATCGATCATCGTCTGGAGTAGAAGTGTATTTTTCATACTTATTTATAGTTGGCTGTGTATTGTTAAAGGCTATTCATTATATTCCTTGAAATGATTAGGGTTAGTCAACAATTTGCTAAGGTCTGTTTACAATTCTACTTTCTTGGCCAAAATGCCGCGATTTTCTGCGCTCCGATACTCACATACTTCGTGTATGCTCCGTTTCGGTGCTCTAAAATCGCAGCATTTTGCCCCGGATCAAGTCCGGGGGAATTGTAAACAGACCCTAATGATAAATTATTTAATTAAGAGTCTTTATTCATTCCAAGTCGAATCACTTAAATGTTCATCCATTGCTTTACCTGGGGCGCATTCTTTTGAGAAATAACCATCGCGGCGCTTGAGGTAAACATTATTATAGTAATCAAGAGCATTTTGTTTGGCGATATTATCTGGAACTCCAAGCAGGAGTGCAGTGCGATAGTTTCTTTGTACTGCCTCACATTCGGTTTTTGCTTCATTATATTCACCGCGTGCGTGCATGCTTTCATGGGTTAAAATATTTAGAGTGATGATTTCATCCAGAGTCGCACGCTCAGGATGGCTCACATAATCCATTAATAGCGAGCATTTAGGATATTGGATGACAATATATCCAGTTTTAGGGTCCGCATGACCATAAACTCTTGGTTCCTCATCGAAAAGTGTGTCAAATAAGGTATTGCAGTGCACTTTTGCAGGATGATTTTCAGCTAATTGACGCGCAACTTCTGTTAAAAAACGTTCAAAACGCCAGTGATGAAAAGGAGGCCATGCAAATAACAAAGCCAAGATCAGCGATGTGGTGAGATAGCCCTTGGATATGGGTAAGCGGCCAGTGAGTTCTCGGTAAACTAACCAGAAGAAAAATAGAGAAATCAGCACCCACAGCATGATGTTCCTTTGTAAAAAGAGATCAACATTCGTTTAACCATAATGAAAAAAAGTAAATAGTTAATCGAGATGATCTAATGGAAGAGTGGTTGTTTCACAAATAGTTCTTAATATAAAACTTGATTGTACACTCGTTACTCCATTGATACGCGTTAGCTTATCTAATAAAAAAGATTGGTATGCATTTAGGTCGGGTACAATTACTTTTAATACATAATCTGCGGATTGGCCTGTGATTAAATAACATTGAACGATTTCAGGAAGAAAACGCACAGCCTCTTCAAACTGATTCATGACAGCGGGTTGGTGGCTATTTAATCCAACTAAAACAATCACGGATAATTTTAAACCTATTTTTTCGGGTTCAAGAAGAGCAACTTTTTTCTTTATGTATCCGTTATCTTCCAATAGTTTAACACGACGGAGGCATGGAGAAGGGGATAAGGCCACCATTTCTGCGAGCTCTTGATTATTGATTTGGCAATTTGATTGAAGTATATCAAGTATTTTTTTGTCAGTGCGGTCCATAGTGTTTAAAAATAACATGAATTTTTTATATTTTAGCATTTAAATCTAAAAAATAATTAAAAAATGAAATTTAAATTCGAATTAATTCGATAAGGACCTATATTTGCAATAAAATTTCAAAGAAAATGAATTAAAATATGCGTTAATGCATAGGTTGTAGCCATTGTGCATATATTATCTGCTTGTTTTTTTGAGGATTTCTATGTCTACATCACGAGTTGTTGCCTGGTTTGTATGGATTATTGCGTCAATATTTTATGCATACCAATATGTTCTTAGAGTGATGCCCAATATTATGATGAATGATATTACGTCGCAATTTCACATCGATGCGACCGTTTTTGGGCAATTTTCTGGTGTTTATTATCTTGGTTACTCTTTGATGCATTTGCCGATTGGGATCATGTTGGATCGTTTTGGGCCAAGAAAAGTAATGACAGTATGCATTTTGCTCCCTGTTATTGGACTGCTGCCGCTTATTTTCTCTGATCATTGGTTCTATCCGCTTGCAGGAAGAGCATTAATTGGTATTGGGTCTTCAGCTGCCATTTTGGGAACATTTAAAATCATACGTATGGCTTTTAAAGAGCAGCATTTTTCCCGGATGCTCAGTTTTTCGGTGATGATAGGACTTATCGGTGCTGTCTATGGTGGAGGGCCTGTTAGTTATATGTGTCAGGCGGTGGGTTATAAAATGGTAATTGAAGTGTTTATTGCTATTGGTCTCATACTGGCTTGCATAACCTATTTTATTGTTCCCGATGAAAAACCTACTTATCACACATCAGTTCTTTCCAATATTAAAACGGTTTTTACCAATCAAAAAGTAGTCTTGATTTGCTGTTTTGCCGGATTGATGCTCGGACCTCTTGAAGGTTTTTCTGATGTATGGGGATCTGGCTTTTTAAAACAAGTCTATGGTTTGAATACATCAACAGCAAACTATTTGCCTTCGATGATCTTTATAGGAATGTGTTTTGGATCTCCGATTTTAAGTTTAATTGCGGAAAAAACCGGATATTACCTGGGAACAATCATTGCAGCTGGAATAACCATGTGCGTGGTCTTCACCGCACTTGTAACAGGTATGTTAACAGTATCCAGCATTACCGTATCTTTTATATTGGTTGGAATGTGTTGTGCTTATCAGATTTTGGCGATTTATACAGTTTCTACATACGTACCTGAGAATCTTGCTGGACTGACGACTGCGATTGCTAACATGATAATCATGATTTTCGGCTATGCGTTCCATACAATAATTGGTTTTGTAGTCAATGCAAATGGCGGTATTCGTGAGGCGAGTGCTTTTATTTATGGGGTAGGAGTCATCCCGGTCACGTTGGCAATGGGAGTCATCGGTTTTCTGTTTGTGGCATATCGAGAGAAATATGCCGTATCAAAGCTGCATCCAGTAGGATCACCTAGTTAAAACATATCCCGATAGCAAAAAATGTAACCTGGGTGCAGCGCAGCGAAACCCGGGTTTCACTTCGTTTCACCCAGGCTACAAGTAAGTAGCTCAGCTCTCTTGATACAAGTAAATGTTAAAAATCAATCATATTCAAAACAATTCTAGGATTAGAGTTAGGGTTGGAAAATTTATCGATATCAGCTACTATTTAATTGAAGTTGACATGTATGACCGTTATAGTTCTCTTTACAATTCATTTAAAAACGGGCCGTTAGCTCAGCTGGTAGAGCAGGAGACTCTTAATCTCTTGGTCATAGGTTCGAACCCTATACGGCCTACCAATAAAATCAAGTAGTTACTGTTTTTATTAAAATATTCGAAAAAACCATGTAGACGCAATGTAGACAGATGATTACATTATGAATGAGAAAAATATGAATAGTACTTGCTTGTATTCTTGTATTACTCACTCTTCAAATTGAGATTGTAAGGAGTTGCTACAAATCACTTTCAATGTTCAATCAATCATTCTGAATAGCGATAGCACTGGATTTGGCGGTTCTTTTCACGTTCAGCTAATTTTCTTGCACTATTCCTCAGCTGAGTTAAAGATAGACTTAGGTTTTATGACTTCCAAAAGTGTAACGATTTGGTTTAAGGAAAGTTAGAAATATTTGAAACAGAAGAACGCGTCAACCCACACAAATATAAAAACTTTATATTTGTGTGGTAGAAAAAAACTGCTGCTAAAAGCACCAACATGGAGTGGCCAAATGATAGCGAATGCACATTTCGCATTGTCAATTGTTAGTTTACCAGGTACCCCATTAAACCATTCAAAAGCACGCCGATGGCAAGCTAACCAAGTGATTACATCTTGGTGAAAACAATCTCGGCATACATATGGCGACTTCAGAAGAGCACCATGACAAATATCCAGGTTTTAACCTCTTCACCTATCCGCTCATCGACAAGCTTAGGGCCTTGTCCAAAATCAACTTGGGCTGCTTCAGCAGGATTAAACTCCAAAATTGTTGTGACAGGTCTTTGCTTATCTTTTAGAACTTTCATGTGGTGCTGAACTACGCTATAGCTGCCTTTAAAACCATGCTCTTGTTGTAGGTGAGCAAAGATGGTGCTGGCCTGCACACCTTGAATGCTCCATTCTTCAATCTTAGCTTGATACTCGATGATCGACATTTTTTAAGTTGACATTCAATCTAATCCTTACTTAAGCAGATTTTTGGTATTTTAAACTTTCAGAGGGGCCTAATTTTCCCAAGTCTCTCCCGCTCATATGTTTTGCTGATTGTCGCAAGGGAATCACTTCAGCAACTTTTGCAGAAATTGCATTAATGAGGGGATTCGCTTTATCAGAAGATACCAAGGATTGAATGGACTCTATTACAGCATTGATTCTTTCCAAGTCTCGCAGACTACCTACAGTTAATGCGGGTAGCTTGTTATCTACCAAGGCTTTCTGTTGTGGATGTAAGAGTAGGCAGTGGTCAGACAACAGGCTCAGTATCAGGCCTTGGCTTGATCCATCTTCACCTTGCTGCTTGGCTAACTGGCACCACCCTTCATACCCCTTCCAGTCTTGAATAAAAACCTCTGCGAGCCAACGAAGAGTATAGGCTGAAGCAATATCAGTCAATCTCCAGGTCAAATCCGAAGCAACTAAATAGCGGTAATTTTCTTCACCTTCATATTTGATGGCTGCGATATAGCGTTTACAACCATGAGCTTTAGTAGGAGCCGAGCTCCATCAAGAGTAACTAACTGGTTTGCAGTACCTCGAATAGCCATTTGTCGACAAGTACCATATGAGTAACGTTTAAAATATTCTGCAATGGTAATAAACTTGCCGCGTGTTTTTATTTTTTGATTATGTCTTACCTGCGAAATAACTTGAACACCCCATTGAGCACAGACTTTGCAGAAGAATTTACTTGAGCCATAAAGAGCATCTGCAAGAATACATTGGATTTTTATTTGAGGAAAAGACTTTGTAAATTCGCATAGTAGATTTAATGCAATTTGTGCCTTAGTTGGATATTTTTCATAGTTAGGGGTCGGCTTTGCCGCTCTTTGGTGTTTCGGTACTCCATTATTCTTTTGGGTGTTGTATGTCTTACGCCAGGAGGACATATCTGGTTGAGGTTCATAAAATCCAAAACCTACTGGGATGGTCACTTTTTCTGTTATCAAAAGTAAAAAAACCAGCTCTTGCCCATTAAAATAGCCGCCAGTACTTTTGTCTTTGGTTTTATGTGTTTTGCTAATCCTCTTGGTATGCTTGCACCGTTTGTTTGCTGTATCATCAATCGCTAAAACTCCATAGGTTATCCCATAACGAGACAGTATCAGTTGGATACTAGATTGGAGTAAAGTTAACCAGCTTATTTTGGCTCGTCTAAACATCTTTGATAGAGCACTGGCCTTGTATCCGCCAATTGTCATTCGTTCTATGCGTTGCCAGCAAACTGAGTTGGTAATCAAAATACCTGTTAAACATAAAGAAAGCCAACTCCTTTGGGTTAACGTGAGCTTTTTTCCATAGTGAGTTTTTAGGGATTCATTGAGCTGCTCAATAAATCCTTGGCATAATGATAACGGCTCTAGACAAAACATCCTGTAACTACTGCTTGATTTTTAAAGGGTTTGAAATCTAGCGCAGTTCTAATTTATGGGCAAGTTCTGTTGAATGTCAACATTAAAAAATGTCGATCATCGAGTGATAAGGTTGTAAATACGATGCATTATCTGAACGGCTCTTTTTAAAAAATAATGAGAGCTCTTCTTCAGTAGGCATGGGCTTTTCTAAATCAAGCCACCCCTGCGCTAAGGATATATCACGTACCTTCCTGCCAGTTGCTCACGAGCCAATCTCCTTATTGAAACCCCCAATCTTAACTGACTAATAAATACTCATACATCTCAAATCTCCGGTTTGACATCCTTTTTCTCTGTTAATTCAATTAACAGAGAAAAATTATGCTCAATTTTAACCAAAGTTTGATAGGTTGGGCGATCCCATTATCTGCTGACAGACTGGTTTTAGCTGATGCTCAGGTGGTCCCATTAGGGCGCTGAATGACAACAATCTGATAATTATCGCCACGACAAGATTATTGCATAATAACTTTCACAGAAATTATTTTACTTCTCTCTGTCTTTAGTCACGCTCGCTCGCCGAAAACTCAGAGAGTTTCTCTGTTTTGCATCCGAAACTTATTTTTATTCGCAATTAATCTAAGCTCAAAATTGTGAGTGATTGCGAGCTAAACTGTTTATGAAAGCGAGCCATTACAGTTAGAGAATGTCTTTTTTGTTTCCTCGCAGAGTCGACAAGTACCTCTACCAATACTTAAATACTCGATACCTAAACTTGCTAGGTACTCACGATTATATATATTTCTGCCATCAAAAATAACTTGATATTTTAACGATTTTTTTATTAGTTGAAAATCAGGGTTTAAAAAATCTTCCCATTCAGTAACAATTACCAGCGCATCCGCACCTATCAAGGCATCTTCTTTGCTCGTGCACAAAATTAAATCGTCTCGATCTCCAAATAAGACTCTCGCTTCAGTTGTGGCAGCGGGATCGTAAGCCCTAACCTTGGCGCCGTGCTGCCATAATTCTTGTAATAAGGTAATGCTGACGGCATCGCGCATATCCGAAGAATTGGGCTTAAATGCCAGCCCCCATACTGCAATCGTTTTATCATACAAATACTCATTAAAATATCGAAACACTTTGTAAAATAAGACATGTTTTTGCCTTTCATTTACTCGTTCAATTGCATTGAGTATTGGAAAAGAATAATGAATTCTTTTCTCAGCTTTTAACAGTGCTTTAATATCTTTGGAAAAACAGGATCCTCCAAAACCACCGCCAGCACTAAGAAAATAAGGATTAATACGTTCATCAGCCCCCATTCCTTCTTTTATACTAGTGATATTTGCACCCATATAGTCAGCAATGTTAGCGATTTCATTAATAAAGCTTATTTTCAGTGCTAGAAAAGTGTTAGAGGCATATTTAACGAGTTCAGCAGAACAGGTGCTCATAGTAATAAACTGCTTATCAGAAGTCATTGTTGCTTTAAATAACTCTTTCATTTTATGAATAATATCAGGATCTTCGGAGCCAATGATAATGCGATTAGGATGCTTAAAATTATGAACAGCGTTCCCTTCCTGTAAGAACTCAGGATTAAAAGCAATTCCCACCTTTATATTCGATTGTCTCTCAGCTAATTCGGCGTCAATAATGGCTTTTACTTTATGAGTGGTGCCTATAGGAATGGTAGATTTCGTGATGACGATACAGTCTTTGTCGATATATTGACCAATATTTTTGCTCGCTGCAAAAACGTAAGATAAATCGGCAGAACCATCCTCAGTAGGAGGTGTACCCACGGTGATAAATTGATAATCCCCATGTTGCACCGCTTTGACGGGATCAGTAGTGAATGAGATACGATTATTGGCTAAATTTTTTTCCAGCAGTTCTTCCAGCCCTGGCTCAAAGAACGACACAATGCCTTCATTGAGTTGTTCAATCTTCTTTTCATCGGTATCTAGACAAATGACTTGATTACCAAGTTCGGCCAATCCGCTTCCTAAAACCAGTCCCACATATCCAATTCCATGAATAGTGATTTTATTCATTCTTAAATTCTCCTACAAGCGTGTCGCCAGTTTTGATAACCTTCCCGAACATCCACATCTAGAAGGTACAATACAGGCAACAAATACAACTCCGGTAGTCCTGACCCGTCCTGGTTCGCTCTTTTTTGCTCCCCCTAGGGGGCTTAGCGCTACCACAATGACTGACGCCTTTTGTATGCCTTATATTTTGCCTACGGCAAAACATCTAGCCCTAAGGCTACCAAGACCAATCTCGCTCGTTCCTCACTTCCTTGGCGAAAGCGAGTGAGGAAATGGATAGCAATGAATAATTAGTTGATACAATAGCAATTATAGTATAAATTTAAATCAATTGAGCATTCAAATTAAAAAGGAAATTACAACTGCATGACAGTTTCTAATTCAGTGCAACACTTTAGGCATGGAGCAAAATCTTATGAAAACAGTAAAAACGGTATTGGTCACCGGTGGTTCTGGTTTTATTGGCACAAACTTGTGTGAGGCACTTCTTGAGAAAGATCAAAAAGTAATCTGTTTAGATAATTTTTTTACTGGATCATTGGAAAATATTGCTCCTCTGCAAGAAAATAAGAATTTTACTGTTATTGAGCATGATATTTGTACACCGATTGATTTAAAAAATATCGATGAAATTTATAATATCGCTTGTCCTGCATCACCCGTCCATTATCAAAAGGATCCGCTTTTTACTATTAAGACCTCAGTTCTTGGCGCTTTCAATTTGTTGGAATTGGCTAGAAAGAATAAAGCGAAAATTTTGCAAACTTCCACATCTGAAGTCTATGGTGATCCAATCATACATCCACAATCAGAATCTTACTGGGGCAATGTGAATCCCATTGGACCTCGCGCTTGCTATGATGAAGGCAAGCGTTGTGCGGAAACTATATTTATCAATTATATTCATCAATATGATCTAGAGGTGAAAATTGCCCGGATTTTCAATACTTATGGTCCCAAAATGCAAGCAAATGATGGACGAGTGGTCAGTAATTTTGTCATTCAAGCATTACAAAATCAAGATCTCAGTGTTTATGGGACAGGCAATCAAACACGCAGTTTTTGCTTTATCAGCGATTTAGTGGATGGATTGATCAAATTAATGGCTACCGATAAAGAGTGTTCTGGACCAATTAACCTTGGGAACCCTAATGAATTTACGATTATGGAATTAGCGAAAATTATTATCGAATTAGTTGGTGGTTCGACTCGTACTGTATTCCGCAGTTTGCCGATTGATGATCCAAAGCAACGGCGACCAGATATTACATTGGCAAAAACTAAGTTGAATTGGCAGCCACAAGTTGATTTACGAGATGGGTTAAAACGTACAATAGAATATTTTGCCAATAAACTTTCTTGACATAATAGAATTCAAGATTAATTTTAATATTGTAATGATTGAGATAATCAACATATTGAAATATAGTAATAATTAAAGAAGATTCGGATGGATCGAAAGAAATTAACAAACTCGCATTGAGACCGTGGTCTGAATGCATAGCCAAACGATAAGAACTTACCATAAGGGTAGATATATTATGCATGGAGCTTTTAAAAAAAAACTCTTTTTTTTTGCACTCTGTTTCGTGTCAAGTGCTATTTTTGCCGACAATGCAAAAGCAATTGCATATAAGTCCTACCTCAAAGGGGTCAATTATGAACAATCCTTGTATGCATTTGAAGCTAGAAATGCATTCCAAAAAGCATTGGCCCTCGATCCTAAAAATCCCGGTTATTTAACCCATGATGCGTGGTTTTTACATTTATTTGGCTTTATGGAGCAAGCCACCGTTGCTTTCCAGAACGCATTAAACCATCCTCAAGGAACTAATATGTATCAGGGCTTAGCTTGGGATGAATTTTATCTGGGAAATCTTGCCGAATCTCAAAGGGATTTCAAACACTTTTACTCTTCTCGCTGGCTAAATAGTAACTATACCAATGCCTTTATTAAAGCGCCCCTGCTCGCCAATAGAGAAAATGAATTAAAAATTTATGAACTAAAACAAAAATTGGCGCGCGATCCAAATAATTTAGCACTACAAAAAGATTTGTTTAATAATTACATATACCATAATGAATATAATCATGCGATCGCACTCGGTAGAACCTTAATAGCCAATAAAAAAACGGATAATTTTACTCGACTAGAATTTGCAAGAACATTGTTTAAGAATAAGCAATATGATCTCGCAGCAGCTCAATATGAGCAACTTATGCAACGATTTCCACACAATGCATTTCTCTCTTATGAATGGGGCAGCAAATTAGTTGAGCTTCGGCAATATGATGCTGCATATAAAATGTTAACCAAATCCCTAGATGATTATCCAAGTCCCGAAGCAAAAGAAGCTTTGGCGAAATTAGAAGCTCAAAAAGGAAATTGCAATACCGCATTTCATTTGCTCTCAGATATATCGGATAAACACAGTACTGGCTATTTATTGGGAATGGGTGATGTTTCTCGCAAATGTGAGCAATACCAACAAGCAAACACTTATTATCAAAAAGTCTTGAAGAAATATCCTTACAATACCGATGCGTTATGGGGTGTGCTATCGACTACGGCTGCCACACATGAATATGATGGCAACCGCATAGCTTTTGACCGTTGGCAAGAAGTATATAATTGGAATCGCTCACTTTTACAGAATCAGCTGGTCAATTACTATCAATCACCCATGTTACCAATCAGTGCGGCTTATTATGATAGTTCAAACACCTTTCGTCGCCAAGATGCAGGCGCAGCTTATGATTTTTATACCGCGTCTAATATCAGGTTAAATATAGCAGATGCTTATTCAGGATTTGCGCAAAATGGATTCAATAGTGTTTCTAGAAATATGGTGCAATTACAAGGGTCAAAACTTTTTACCGAGCATTGGCAGCTCTTTGCGGGAGTTTCTAACAAAACTTATAGCAATGGCTTTAATAATTTTAATGGCAACGTCGCATTGCAATATGCCTGGTCAGAAACTCTGAATGCAACTTTAACGTTCAACCATTCAGACATTATCGACACCGAACCGCCTTTTAGTATACAAATTTACAACTATATTGTAGCTATTGGTGCCGTTGGTTTAAATATACAAACCAATGATTATTATGGTTCAATGTATTATCAGCCGACGCAAAATTTATCTTTATGGGGCAGAGGGGTTTATGGTAAATATTCAGACGGCAATAACAAAACTCAAGCAAGTTTTGAAGCGAACTATAAATTTATAAATATTCCTCAGGTGAGAATAATCTACGACTTCTTTTACCTCAATTATTCCAATCCAGCACCCATATTTACTCAAAACAATAACAGTCAATCAGCTTATTACGACCCGCTAAATTTTCAGGTGCATACTGGAAAATTACGAATAGAACATTTTTTCACATCAAAATTACAGATGGGGATTGAAGATGGAGTATCCTTTTTTCCACAAAATTCCAGTTATGGAAATGCAGTAGCCGGATATATGAATTATAAAATCATCACCCATCTGGGAATGAGATTGGCTGCACAATATTATTATCAAAATAACAGCATTTTTAGAAGAAACTTCAATGGGGGACCTTTTTGGGCAAAGGCTGTAAACCTTTCGTTTATTTATAAAGTATAACTGATGGAGACATTTTTGTATGGAAAAAGGTCACGTATTAGTCACCGGTGGCGCAGGTTTTATTGGATCGCATCTTGTGGACCAGCTTCTTGATCTAGGATATGAAGTTACCATTTTGGATTGTTTAGTGGATCAAGTACATCATGATGAAAAAAAGGATTCCGAAGGATGGCCTCTTTACTTGAGTAAACGTGCCCGACGAATAAAAGGTGATCTTTCCTCAGAAGACCAATTTGAAAAGAATTTAAAAGGAATAACCCATCTTGTTCATTTAGCTGCTTCTGTGGGTGTGGGACAAAGTATGGCTAATATTGTGGATTATACTAAAAACAATACTTTGTCAGCAGCAGTTATGCTTCAAGTTCTTTCAAAGGGAAATCATTCAGTCAAAAAGATTGTCACTGCATCATCCATGTCTGTTTATGGTGAAGGACAATATCGAACAGTCACAGGTCACGCGACATTTGCGCCAAGTCTTCGGAACAATAAACAACTCAAAGAAAAAAAATGGGAACTGTATCATGACGATGAGATCCTAATTCCTACTCCTACCACAGAAGAAAAACCATTAATGCCAGCATCAATTTATGCAATTAATAAACGTGATCACGAAGAGATGTTCTTAGTTGTGGGTAGAGCGCTTAATATTCCTACTGTCGCACTTAGACTTTTTAATACCTATGGTTCACGTCAAGCCTTGAGCAATCCATATACAGGGGTGGCAGCTATCTTTATTTCTCGCTTGCTGAAGGATTTGCCTCCTTTAGTGTTTGAAGATGGTAAACAACAGCGTGATTTTGTGCATGTTAGTGATGTTGCCAATGCATTTGCTTGTGTCTTAGAGAACGAAGCGGAAGTATATGATGTTTTTAATGTGGGAAGCGGTTCTGCTGTGACTATCCAGCAGGTTGCAGAAACGCTTGCAAGCATAATGAATAAAAAAATTGCACCAATAATTTCAAATGAATATAGAATTGGGGATATTCGGCATTGTTTTGCAGATATCAAAAAAATTGAGCGAGTTTATGGTTTTAAACCTCAAAAAAGTCTTTCACAAGGAATGATGGAATTAATCAACTGGGTAAAATAAGCACTAAGACGATTAACAAAACACATCATTTGATTTCTAAATAATTGCAAGGAAATAGTTATGGCAGAACCTTACTTCATTATATTGATGACCTTATATGCTTTTGCGCAAATTATTTATTTGTGTTCTTTTCTTGTGGATTTATATTTATTCACCCGTCCTGTGAATTGGGTGGATACGAAAGAAAGTATCAACCTTCGTGAAGGCGACTTTCCATTTATTATATTGTTTTATCCCGTTTTGAAAGAGCCCGAAGGGACAATGTATACCACCATGAAATCGTTTGAGAAGCTTTATTATCCTAAAGACAGATACCGTATTATTGCAATCCCCAATTCGAATGATTTTGAGACGATAGACAAACTGAGGGATCTAAAAAAAGCATTTGATTTCTTGGAAATCATGGAGATACCTCCTACAGATGATCCTTCTTGGCAAATCGTATGGGACAACTGGAATGCTAATGAAAAAGCCTACTGGTGGCATGTTGGAGCGCACGCGAAGGTCACTAATCTCCCCCCTAAAAAGACACGCCAGCTTATTTATGCTTTTTATCACATGGCCAAAGAGTTTGAAGGAAAAGAGGATTTTCTCGTTAATTATGTTGATGCAGACACGTGCTTACCAATAGATCATTTCATTGACGCTGCAGTTGGCATTCGGCATTACGATGTATTGCAGGCTACAAATATTGCGGGCAATCTTCTTCAAACGTGGCCTGCAAGTTTCCATTCATTAGATCATATGTTTTGGGATGGACTAAAATATCCACATTTATCCGCTAATGGAAAGCACCCTTATTGGGTGTTGGGAAAATCACTCTATTACAAAGCATCTGATCTTCTCAACCTAGGCGGATTTCATCCTTGGATGGCAATAGAGGATCCCGAGGTTGGTATGCGATTCTGGATGAATGGAAAAAAACTTGGAATCATTGAGAAACCTGTTATTGAGGAGGTTCCCCTTACATTCATAGGTGGAATTACTCAACGAAAGAGATGGGTTTGCGGATTTTTTCAGAGTCTAACAGAACCGTTGTCACGTCTTGGTATGACCAGACGTCAAAAAATTCTAGCATGGATGAACTTTCTACCCTGTCTCTTACTTGCGATTAATTTAATTGGTTTGCCTACGGGAATATGGGCCTTATCGACGTGGATTGAACATCGCAACATTTTTCCCATGTGGTTGATTATACTTAGTGTAATAAACATTGCAGGTTTCATTATCCAACAATCATTCCTTTATTACAAAACGTGGAAACGAACGAGCTTAGTTTTGGATAAACTGTCCTCACGAATTACATACATGGTTAGAGTGAATCCAATTTTTACGATTTTTTGGTGGTTTCTTTGGCTTATTCCCATCACAATTGGATTTAGTATGTATCTAGGAGAGGGAGGGCTTGTATGGATTCGTACTACAAAAACTAATGCAAACACCTCTCTGTTTAAGAAAAAAGTAGTAGATTGGTTCAAAAAAAAGAAATGATCAATCGGCATTAATGTAATGAGTGCTAAAATGGCAGCGCCAGTTTCGGCTCTAACAAAAGGATTTGTGTTTTAAATAATTGCTGAATGTGGAGCAAACTTTCTTTATCTACCGCTTCAAAGCGAGCAACCAAGCACGGAGTGGTATTAGAAGCGCGAAGTATGCCCCAACCTGTAGCAAATTCAACGCGTACTCCATCAATAGTAATAATTTGTGCTTGAGGAAACTTTGCTTTCTCACTAAAACGGTGCATAAACACAAATTTTTCCTCATCGGCCATAGCAATTTTTAGCTCAGAAGTACCAACACTATCAGGAATTAATTTAAATTGATCACTGATTGTTAGATTAGATGAGGTTATAATTTCCAGCAAACGACAGGCACTGTAGAGTGCATCATCAAATCCATACCAGCGATTCTTAAAAAACAAATGCCCACTCATTTCGCCGGCCAAAATAGCCCCTTCTTTTTTCATCACATCCTTCACTATAGAGTGTCCAGTAGGACACATTTTAGCTATTCCTCCTGCATCTTTAATCACTGCGGCCAAATTATTGGAGCACTTAACATCAAAAACTATAATGCCACCAGGACAACTGGTTAAGAGTTCACGAGCATAAAGCATCATCAAGCGATCGGGATGTATCGTCTCGCCTGTGTTAGTCACTAAACCAAGTCTGTCAGCATCTCCATCAAAAGCAAAACCAAGGTCGGCCTTTTGCGCAACAACTTCATTTTTTAAATCAACTAAATTGGCTTCTATTGTTGGATCAGGATGATGATTTGGAAAACGACCGTCTACGTCACAATAAAGCGGTATGACTTCACAACCTAATTTTTCAAGCACTTGCGGGGCAACTAGTCCTGCTGTGCCATTTCCACAGTCCACAATAATTTTCAATGAACGCTTTATTTGCATGTCACTTACAATACGTTTTGTATACTCTTCCATGATATCTAGTTCTATTTCTTTACCACATCCATTAACTCGCTTACCTTCAGCAATCATAGTATATAAAATACGGATATCTTCTTGCATTAAAGTCTTACCAGCCAATACTATTTTGATGCCGTTATAGTTAATTGGATTATGACTTCCAGTAACCATTACACCAGAGTCAATACCTTGAGTATGGGTTGCAAAATACATCATTGGTGTGGTGGTCAAGCCTAAATCAAAAGCATCAATGCCACTATCAAGTAATCCTTGTTTTAAAGCTAAAGCTAAAACAGGACTAGTTAAGCGACTATCGCGAGCAAGTACAATTTTTTGACGTTGTAATTTACTTAAATAGTAACCTAAACCCAAACCAATACTATAAAATGAGTTCTCATATAATTCTTTACCTATTATCCCTCTAATATCATATGCTTTAAAAACAGTGCGGGGAACTTGTATTTGTCGATACGTTTTTTTCTGGGTCGATTTGATAGATTTGTCCTGATTCATCTTTTTTTACTCCCAGTTTAAGCTTTTTAGTGATATTCCATTTTATATTGCTATTTGTCTAAGTGCTTTTTTCGCGCTTTCAACGCCTGGTTGATCGAATGGATTAATGTTCCATATAACACCCTTTGTGAAAATTTTATGTTTATAAGTTTTTTTACAAGACCTCATCTTTTGATAAGCGAGACATATAAATTACCTCTGTGAAGCTTTTACAAAGTCTAAAAGCCAATGATTAAATTTTTTTCCTTCAACAGGATGTGCTCTACCCAAATCAACATTAGCTTTTAGAAATCCCAATACATTACCACAATCATAGTGCCTACCTTGATACAAATAAGCTAAAACGGTTTCCTGGTTGAGTAGCGCAGAAATTGCGTCCGTAAGCTGAATTTCTGTGTGCTCATTTTTGGGAATTAATCTGATTTTTTCAAAAATTGCAGGAGTCAGAATATAACGACCAACAATGGCAATATTTGAAGGCGCTGCATCAGGCTGTGGCTTTTCTACCAAATGTTTAATGTTAATGAGACGTTCTTTTTCTAGTTCGCCTTGAATAATTCCATATTGGCTGGTTAGTGCTCTTGGTACCTCATGGACAGCTAGAATGCTATTGCCATATTCCAGGTAAAGTTCTGCTATTTGTTTTAAAATAGGTTTTTCATTAAGCATCAGGTCATCTGCAAGAAGAACAGCAAAAGCCTCATTACCTACAACGGGTTGGGCACATAAAATAGCATGGCCTAAGCCTAATGGTTTAGGTTGACGAATATAATAGCACTCCATATCCATAGGTCTAACCGACTGAACGATTGATAAGAGCTCATTTTTATTACTTAAAATTAATTCATGCTCTAATTGATAAGCCATATCAAAATGATCTTCAATAGATCTCTTGTTGTGGCAGGTTACAAAAATCATTTGGCGTATGCCACTAGCGTAAGCTTCTTCAACAGCATATTGAATTAAGGGTTTATTAACAATAGGTAACATTTCTTTAGGAGAGGCTTTTGTAGCTGGTAAAAATCGTGACCCTAAACCAGCAACGGGAAATACAGCTTTACGTATTGGGGCTAATTTTGAATACATGGGCACTTTACTCCCTGTAGCGATATTGACTCAAAACATATTTTATATAATTTTGGTTAATATGGACCATATTATTATAATATAGACCAATTTTTAACTTACTTAATCGCTCAATAAATGATCATAATTGCCATATTCAATCAACTAGTTAAGATCATGTTATTTGGAAAATCAGCACGCACATGTGTCAAATAAATAGTTAAATCAGAAAAAAATATAGATCAACAAACAAAGGACACTCATTTCAAATTGTGTCAGATTATTAATGAAGCACTATAAAAGCGAAATGATATCGAAATCTTGCTATCTAAGGAAGTTGATTAGATACTAGGATATTAATGTATTTGCGGGGCCTTTCAAATCTTTGAGCGACTCTAGAAAAAGACTGCCCGCCCGGTTGGGATTTCCCTCGTGAAGCATCCCGTGCCCTAGCTGTTGGTCGGATCTCCAGGCCCAAGCCACATAACCTATCCCCCACTCGTTAAGAATGGAGAGAGTGTTCTTAAACCATTCCAATTCATGTTCTTGATCTTCTTCTCCATTGGAAAGATAAGCTCCGATTTCTGTCACAAGAATCGGCTTTCTGTCTGTTTTTAAGACCTTTGGAAAAAGGGCCCATTGGAGGGCCTGGAGGATGTCCTCTCGTTCCCATAGATTGACAATGGAGCTCACTCCTCGGTGGGCTAGTCCCGACAATCCTCCTCCGGAATTTCGGTACAGGTGAGCCCCATAGATTAAATTGTTATCTTTCAAGGGATGTTTTTCAATCCATTCCAAGGTGGATGCAGGATGGGATGGTGGCGGGTAGTCTAGATTGACCCAACAATCATAATTCCATTGAACGATCACTGGATTGCTCGTCCGGTGGCGGAGGACGGGAAGAACCTCTTCGACGAATTTGAACCATTCCTCCTCTGCTTGGCTATCCCCATGCGGTTCGTTGTATAACTCAAAAAGAACATTGGGATAACCACCCAATTGCTCCGCCACCGAATCCCAAAGAGAAATAAATTCAGAGCGATCTCGAACAACTTCGGGAAATCTTCCCCAAGGGGCCCACGGAAGGGACTCCTGGCCTGATTGGCGCCCTTGAACATTTTTCAGTGCAAAAAAATCAAAGATTACATAGAGATCTCTGTCTCTGGCCCACTTCACAGTGTCCTGGATCATTTGACGGTATGACTCCTGGTAGGTTACCTCCCGATAAGGATCTTTGTAAGTAACAGGATTGTTCTTCCACCAATCCACCACCGTGTGAAGGCGGACCACATTGAACCCAAGCTTTTGGTAGGAATCCAAGATTTCCTTCACTACTTCTGGATTCCAATGGCCCATACCTGAATAGAGGGGCCAACCCGGAGGATCCCAAGCCCCATCAGGCACATCAAGAAAACCATGATGGTTAATCCCCTGCAAAATGATAGTCTGTCCGTTGGAATCCCTTAAGAGAGAACCATCCACATGCAATGGAAGCGTTTGAGCGAAGGAGAGTCCTAGGAAAAAGAGGAATGAAAATCCAATTAAGCTCCGAAGAATTGGTTGGCTCCTGTAAGAAAGAGTGAAAGTCCCCAAAAAAAATAATTTCATTTTCTCATCACCAGCAACGAGCCAACTATCCCAAAATTCACCAAATAAAAATATCGTAACGCAGATCACTCCTTCAGAAGTGATCTGGATTTTTTTTATTTTAACATGAGGATAAAGACACAGGAAGAAGAAGCATATGCCTCAACCACCTGGGATGCAGCCTGAGTGTTCGGAAATCGTGTGTGACTAAAGACAGAGCTGTTGTTTAGCCTATAGCCTCAATCGGACATTTCGCAGCAACGAGCTGTAAAAAATTGAATTATTCCAGCCCCCAATTATCGTATTGAAATTTTGAGAAATAGATCACAAGAATATCAGAGAAAGATCAGAGCCAATAAAGAAACAATCCTATACTCTTTCCTCCAAATCAAGTATTTGGAGAGCCTGTATGTTTCATCAAGAAAGCGTGAGTTCCCAACAATTAGGCTCTTTAGGTCTTATTGCGGCGACGATTAGAGAATTAGGGCTAATAGAACGCATAGATGCCCGCCTTGAATTAGATCTAAAGAAAGGAGGGATAGTAAGTTACGGATGCCGAGTAGGCGCGATGATTTTGAATGGATTAGGGTTTATGAATAGTCGGTTGTATATGACTCCCCATTATTTTCAAGATAAGCCTGTTGCTCAATTGCTAGGTGCAGAAGTAGAGCCAGAGCAACTCAATGACGATTGTCTTGGGAGATGCTTAGATAAGATTGCAGAATATG
>NZ_LNXS01000021.1:0-104990 GCF_001467525.1 Legionella anisa | reverse complement strand
CAAAAAAATTAGATTTTAATGGTTCTTGAAAAACGCTATCTTTCACAGTACATCTTTGATCTAAATAGGGATTTAGGATGCCATCCTTGGCGTTTTATCAAGGCGTGCAACTATTCCTTTTGCTTTTACCGGACAGTAGTGTGCGAAGGCAGGAATCCATCCATGATGAAGCACATTGCCAATATAAAAATGGATCCCCGCCTGCGCGGGGGGCATTGTTGCGCGGGGATGACAAAAATCCTTAACTTAATTCTGGCACCCAAAATGTAGCTACTGTCTTGAAATAAATTTTCAAGAGAATTGTTACTTGCTAGAACGTTCTTGATGGAGCGTCAGATTTGAGCTCAGGTTGAACGAAAAATACGATGAGAAAGCGCAGAATACATCGGTATGTGAGCATTTATCAGCGTATTTTTTCGTTCAAGATGAGCCAAATATGGCGCTCCAGTCTAGGGCTAGAATTTTACACCGTATCCACTTGGCGTATTCACTATAGACGCTGCCAATCCTATAAATCTCGGATCAGAAGCAGCAGTTAAAATATTTGTTTGTTTATCCCAGGTAATTGCTTGCATATCACCATAATACTGCCCTAATTGCATTAGGTGATGCCCCATAGCTTTTAATTCCTCTTGAATTGGTATAGAAAAAGTATCCGGCTCAAACTGTAACGTATCCGGTAAATACTGATGATGAAAGCGCATCGCCGAAACCATACTAATTGCACCGTAGGAATCATGAAACACTAATGATGCAATTAATACCATAGTAGGGATACGACTGCCTCCGGGAGTTCCCAAAATGGCGACACGCCCTGGTAATTCAAGAAAAGTAGGCGTCATACTGGATAATGGTCTTTTCCCGGGTGCGATCTCATTTTTATCTGCCCCAACAATACCAAAAACATTTTCTTCACCCACTTTACTGGAAAAGTCATCCATCTCATCATTTAATAAAACACCGGTTCCTTCGGCTACAACACTGGAGCCAAAAATGTAATTTATAGTCAGGGTCGCAGAAACACGATTACCCTCAGCATCAATAATAGAGATGTGAGTTGTATTCGTAGAATTGTTTTGTTTCACCTGAGGATTTTTCACCTGCCCTTGCAAAACAGTACTAGCAATCGCTTTATGGGGGTGTATTAATGTACTGAGCTGTTTTCCATTTTCTGCAGAAATTAACTTTTCAACGGGAATAGTAATAAAATCAGGGTCCCCCAAAAATTGTTCACGCTGCCAATACGCAAGACGCATGGATTCTACAAGATAATGTATCGATTGCACTTTTGAAAATGAAGATAAAGGATAGTGAGACAATATATTCAACATGGTCAATAAGGCGATACCCCCAGCTGAAGGCGGAGGCGCAGTAATAATTAACATATTATGATATGCGCCAATCAATGGCTCTCTAATCTTGATTCGATATTTAGCTAAATCCTCAAGTGTCCATATCCCTCCTGCAGCGTTAACTCCCTTAACTAAACGCTCCGCCACCTCTCCAGCATAGAACCCTTGCTCTCCCTTTTCAGCAATTTGCTTCAAAGTATTTGCTAAATCAGTTTGAATTAAACGCTCCCCGATGAGATAAGGCGATCCATTATTTAGGAAAATTTTGGCTGTAGAAGGATATTTCTTGATTTGCTCTAATCGCTCTGCACTCTTTAAAAAAGAACTTAATTGCTTATCAACCAAAAAACCTTCTTGTGCTAACTTGATTGCAGGACCCAATGTTTTTGCCAAAGGTAGTCGCCCATAATTTTTAGCAATGTATACCAACGCTGCAGGCTCTCCAGGAATTGCTGCGGCTAAACCTCCGTTTAAGGATAACCCGGGTATTACACTGCCGTCAGGTGCCAAATACATGTCTTTTTTTGCCGCCAAGGGAGCTATTTCCCTTCCATCAATAAAGATGTTTTTATGCTTATTTTCTTGATGCAACAACCAAAATCCACCGCCACCTAGTCCTGAATGATAGGGCTCAACTACAGCTAATACTGCAGACATGGCAACTGCTGCGTCAAAAGCATTTCCACCACTGGCTAGAATTTCAAGTCCGGCATTAGTTGCCAATGGATTTGCACTTGCTACAGCATAACCGGGAGGAAAAATGTTATTTTGGTCAGCAAAAGTATATGTAGGGACATAAAATAGTGTTATCAGGCAAAAGGCTTTAAATAATTTTTGACGTACCATGTTGTTCACCCTGTCTCTTTTGGAGTTCCTTTACGACACAAGAAGGCACAAACTGAGAGATATCCCCATTTAAAAGTGCAATTTCACGCACCAGAGTAGACGAAATGTACATAAAATTTTCTGATGGAGTTAAGAAGATTGTTTCTATTTGCTTGGATAATTTCCTATTCATTCCAGCCAGTTGAAATTCATATTCAAAATCAGAAACAGCGCGCAAACCACGTAAAATAATTCCGACCTTTTGTTCCAATACAAAATCAATTAAAAGGTTATCAAATCCGAGTACACGAACTCCTGGTATATCTGCAACCGCCTCTTCTACAAGCTGAATTCTCGTTTCCAGCGGTAAAAATGGACGTTTTGCTTTATTGCTCGCCACTGCAACGAGGATATCTGGAAAAATCTTAGCCGCACGCGTGATAATATCAACATGTCCGTTAGTTACAGGGTCAAAAGTACCAGGATAAATTGCTTTTAATTTCATATTGATTAAGACTGATTGCATATGCGAACAGTCTAGCGTATTGTTAATTGAAAAACTACAAAAACGGACTTGAGGTGATAAATGAATAATATGAAACGATTAGTAATAATTTCTTTTTGCTTCTTAACAGCCTGTGCCCCGCCTCGACCTTCCGGGGAAGTGCCTGAAAACAAAAACATCCCCGTAGGACAAAACAGCGCGATGTCCGGAGCAGAAAATAAAGTGATGTCCGTAGAACAACGCAAAGCAAAAATAGCTACTGTTTCCTCCTGGGAAATTCGTGGCTCCATGGCTGCAAAAAATAAAAATAAAGGATGGTCAGCAGCCATGAACTGGAAACAAAGCGGTCCTGGCGCCTATCAAATCCGCCTAATGGGTCCTTTAGGAGCTGGTACCGTTCTCATTGACAAAAAAGGCAACACCATTACGTTCCAAGATGGGCCTAAACGAATCACGTCTCATAATCCCGATCAACTCTTAGCAGAGCAAACTGGAATCAGACTTCCTGTAAATAATCTTTACTATTGGGTAAGAGGACTACCTGCTCCAGGCCCTGTTCAAGCTGAGAAGCGCGATGAATACAATCACCTAGTACAATTGAAGCAAAGTGGCTATACAATTAATTTCACTAAATACACTTCCGTCAGAGGAGTTGATCTGCCAAGTATGATTCGTCTCGAAGGAAATGGCGTCATGGTTAAAGTAGCTATTCAAAATTGGACTGTTTAAGACCGCTTGCTCACTTGGATTCTGGTAAAACGAAATTCAGAAACTTTTCTGAATTTCGTTTCTACTAACCCTATTTCAATGCTAATATGACACCTAATAATAATGTCAACTACTCTTCTTGCTTAAAAATAAAAAAAATTATTGCTTTCAAAGTTGACATGTTCCTAAAACCCCTGCAAAATACGCAACACATTTGCAGGGATGAACGCAATTTTTAATAATGGATGATTGTAAGAATCTGCAAATTTAGGGGTGTCGCCAAGCGGTAAGGCACAGGGTTTTGATCCCTGCATACCTAGGTTCGAATCCTAGCACCCCTGCCACATTCTTGTTGATTCAAGTAAACAGACAGCAGAAGATAACCTGGAAGGATGCGTTCTGGTAATGCTCAAATAATAATAATATCTTTTTGGCTGTCTTCTGCTATGTGTTTAAGTTTAAATGATTAACCTAGATCTAAAGGCTTTTTACACATGTCCACAATGATGATTTTTGCCGGAAACGCAAATCCGGAATTAGCTCAACAAATTTCTTCTCATTTGAAAATACCTATTGGCCAAGCAACCGTTGGTACCTTTAGCGATGGGGAGACAATGATTGAGATTCTAGAGAATGTTCGTGGTAGGGACGTTTTTATAATCCAGTCAACTTGTGCTCCATCAAATGATAACCTGATGGAACTCCTGACAATGGCTGATGCGCTAAGAAGATCTTCTGCTTCTCGCATCACTGCCGTAGTTCCTTATTTTGGTTATGCCCGCCAGGACCGCCGAGTCCGCTCAGCGCGAGTTCCTATTACAGCAAAAGTTGTTGCTGATATGATGGCATCTGTAGGTATCTGTAGAGTTCTTACTGTAGACCTGCATGCTGATCAGATCCAGGGCTTTTTCTATATGCCAGTGGATAACGTTTATGCAACACCGATACTTCTCGAAGATATAACAAAGCAAAATTTAAAAAATATAATGGTAGTTTCTCCTGATGTTGGTGGTGTTGTTAGAGCTAGAGCCGTTGCAAAACTTCTTGACCACGCAGAATTATGTATTATAGATAAACGCCGGAGCGGTCCTAATAAATCTGAAGTAATGCATATTATCGGTGAGCCCAAGAATAAAAATTGCATTATTGTTGATGATATTGTTGATACCGCTGGAACTCTTTGTTCTGCGGCCCATGAGCTTAAGAAAAACGGTGCTCACAGTGTTAGAGCTTATATAACCCACCCTGTTTTATCTGGCCCTGCAGTCAATAATATTAAAAATTCGGGTCTTGACGAAATTGTAGTAACAGATACGATTCCTTTATCGGCTGAAGCACGTAAATGTGAGAAAATTCGTGTTGTAAGTCTATCTGATATGCTGGCACAAGCCATCAAACGGGTTAACATAGAAGAATCTGTCAGCTCGATGTTTGCTGAATAAACTAAAAACTTGTGTGAATGAGATTTTTGTTGGGTCGAACGACCCAACCTACTCCCCGTTCTGGATGTTAACCAAGATCCAATTAAAATGGTATCTGAGCCTTGCTGAAAGCACGTATTTGAATCTTAGTGGAAAGTCTGATTTGAGCTCAGGTTGAACGAAAAATACGATGAGAAAGCGCAGCATACATCAGTATATGATGAGCGCATTTATCAGCGTATTTTTTCGTTCAAGATGGGCTAAATATGGCTTTCCGGTCATAGAGCATCATGAACTATTAAAAAATTTAAGTTAAAAAAAAGGAGCTTATCAGCTCCTCTTTTTTATTTAATTTCTGTTAGTCTCGAGTACCAACATATTTATCATCGAAATATCGACGTAATTTAGTCCTCAAAGTTCCACGACTAATTCCCAGCATAATTGCAGCTCGTGACTGATTGTACTTGCAATGCTCCATCACTGCACGAAACAATGGTGTTTCAATCTCTTCAAGTACAAACTGGTATAAGTCAACAGGATCAGTTCCCTTAAGCTCTGAAAAATATTTTTGCACTGAAAGAGTTACGCTTTCGGCCAGAGAAGCGGTGTTATCCACTACTTCATTACTGATTGTTGTCATTATTATTAGCTCCTCCTTTTAAAAACAGTATATTACCGAAACAAGCCCGTTGAAACAAGGGTAGAACAGAAAAAACTGCATTAATAATCAATATATAATGTTCAATATCAGCACAAAAAGCTCTTATAAGGAGTAGGTTGATTTTTACTATCTACTCCTTACAAAATTACTCCAATTCCATCTTAAAATTTCATCATTGAAGGATCATAAGGTTTACCATTAATTGTAAATTTACCTTGATCCAAACTTACCTCAATTACAAAGTCTTTACCTTGAGCTATAATTAAACCATTTTGCTGTAATGCATTTATTTGTTTATTTGTTTGCATTTCTGCTAATTGCTCAGGAGTTGGAGTTGGAGCAGCTGGTTGATTTGGCTGCCCTGCAGCTTGACTCGCTTGCAATTGCTGCGTTAGGGTTTGTTGTAGATCAGGTTTTTTAGCAATTTGTTGAAGCACTGATTGTTTCATAATTGCTTTTACTGCCTCTGCGGGTACCTGCAGCTTCGCTTTGCCTTGGATCTTTTGCATCATTTCAAATGGATTGGCATTTTCACCTTTAGGCATTGTTACAAACATATTTCCTTCAATCTGTCCTTGTGGAATTGTGAAGCTCAGTTTGGAGATTTCAAATTCTGCACCCTTGTTAAATAATTTGGGCACTTCAGGAAGAAGGGCCAGCATTGCTTGTTGGCGTTGCATCTCGTTGCCATTTTGCATTGCTGTTGTTTGCTCATTGATTTTAGCCAATACATCTGCATCAATATTTCTTAAAGCAACTTGTAATTCTCCTGGGCCATAATTCTGACCATTTGCTAATACTGATTTTAAAGCCAGATTAAAGTTGGTATTAAAAAGATGTTGCTCAATATCACTATCTGATCTGATTGTGAGATCATTAATTGAAAACAGCTTTTCATCTTTAACATAGATATCAAAAGAAGGTAGGAAGAAGTTTGCATCACCCAGATACAATCCAGCGGGTGTTTCATGCAAATCATAATCACTCGATACTTTGCTTAAAGTAATTTTAGTATCGTCTTTAGTCGCATTTAGGCCATCCAAGACAACTTTACCGGCAACTTTACCCATTCCAGATGACATCGTTGTGCTTGAATCCATACCTAACCATTCAAGATTACCAGAACCATCTTTGGCAATTAATTTAAAATTGGGAACTTTAAAATCTACAGTGCTTTCGTTCAGATAATTAACGAAAATGCTTAAATCCAACTTTGGTTTAATTGATTCCTTGGTAAATTGAGTATCAAATTGCTGGTTATATTGTTCTGGGAATGGAAAAACTGCCTCAGCATAGCCCAATCCAAAACGCAATTTATTATTAGCATAAATAATAGGGCCATGATGGATTGTTAGTGGCATCACCATGTTATAGTCTTGGGCAGGAAGAGTTTGAAGTTGTCCATTATTATCTTTTACGATGCGCTCTGGAATATGCAACTGCCATTTAATCTGGGCTTCGGAGTCAAATAATCCTCTATTGTATCGCTCGATTTCAGCATAGAGTCCATTAGATTGGTCAATTACTTCTATATTCTTTCTGATCGTTCTTTCAGTAAGAAAGCCCATGCCATAATATCCGCCTAGAATTAGAACGGCCAGGATAATTATTAATCCTGTTAATTTTTTCATTCTCTTCTCCATGTTATTAATTCGCATGCAGCAAAACTGCAGCTGAAAGTATAGCAGTAAATAACATCAGAGTGCGATACGCGCTTGTAAAAAAACAGGTGTAACTATTTTTTTATATCAGTAAGAAAAGCCAAGCGCTTAGGAGTGGTTCACTGGCTTGCAATAGGTTTCTTTAACAGTAAAAGCTAATACCAGTGCGATTATAGAACAAAGAGGTAATAGTTTTAAACCCGCTTGGAAATCAGAGAGCAATAAAGATTCAACGTTATAAGCACGCGCACCAGATACCATATCAACCAATCGTCCAACTAAAGGTTGTAATGAAGCGCCCACGAAAATCGATATCATATTGGTAAACGCAATTGAGGTTCCTACTACATTTCTATCATGTATCTCCGTTGAAACAGCATAGGCAATCGCAACACCAGTATTCGTTAAACCGAAAAGAAAGAACAGTAAATAAGCCGAGTTTTGACTTAAATTAGGACTATACACAAATAGGGATGTAAAAAGTATACCAAAGCATGCTGAAAGAATCATTAAAGGTTTACGTCGTCCCATTCTATCTGAAATCCAACCTGATAAGGGACCACTAATACCCCAGCCAATAAAAATTAATCCGGTAGCAAAAGCAGCGGCATGTGCACCTAATCCTCTACCATATTGCAGGTATGCAGGTCCAATTGCCTCACCAATAACAGCTGTTGGCCCAAATAAAAATCCAGCATAAAACGCATTAAGCCAAGTTTGTCTGCACGATAAGATAATTTTTAAACTCTGAAGAATACTGATCTGATTAATAGATCGTACCTCACTACGATGTTCTCCTGGTTTATCTTGTATAAATTGATACAACAAAGCAGCGAGTGCAATAAAGAGAAAAGCAATAATCAACATGCTGTGGCGCCATCCCACATTAGTGACTAAAAATGAAACAGGAGCTTCTCCTGCAGCGGCACCTAACATTCCTAAGGCTTGGGTTAAACCAGCGAGTAAACCGAGCATTGTCGGTGGGAACCAGGATGTAGCTAATCTCAGAGAGCAAATAAACGCAAAAGCTGCACTAAAACCTATGAGCATCCTTCCTATTGAGGCCATAAGTAAACTATCGGCAAGGCCAAAAACACAACAACCAAAAGCCGTTACGAGCGACATAACCGTGAGCAGCCAACGTATACTTAAACGGTCTACAGTCAGCCCTACAGGAATTTGCATCAGGATATATGGAACATAGAATGAGGCAGTTAAAATACCAAAACCCGCTTCATTAATCCCAAAATCAATTTGTAAGTATCGATGCATTACTCCGGGTGCAACACGAGCCATATAATCAGAAAAATAGAATGCGGCAGCTAATCCCCATACTAACCAAGCAAATCCTAAATAATTTTTACGATTATAAATTTCTACTCTAGACTCATGTACTTTATTCATAAACTCTCTGCGTTAATAAAAACCCTAATCGGCTCTGTTCAATTGAATGGTTACCTGGCCATTACACATCAAAAAAACAACCCAGGATAGAGATTGTTAAACATTTCACCTAATAATACCTCAACAATATGAAATAAAAACAAACCCTAAAATATTTATCTAAAAAGTGAGCAATAAATCTGCAAAACCAATGCAACATTATACTAGGGTTGTCATTTATTTCAACACATAGTTTGATTTCATTTTCATAGGTACAGAAAATGGTTATAATTTGCTGTGTTGTATCGTTTTTTCTATGTTATCGTTGAATTTGTATTATCTTATACTAAATTTTATTACAACGAGTACGACTTGATTAAAATCAAAACTAAGGCTTAAAATGAATGCTCTTAATCTTGCAATAAAAGAAGCTCTTGATACGAATGGAGCTACCAAAGAAGCCAATAAGGCTTATCTTGAGTTTATTAAAGCCAACTTTATCATTCCAGTAGAACAAAATTCCGAAGATGAGCAGCCTAAGGTATTGTTTTTACAAGATCAAGAGCATGTCTTCCTTCCGGTGTTCACCGAAATACACTATCTTGAAGCATGGGGTGGCGATATAGCTCACAAAATTAAACTTCTTAAATTATCAGGTGTAGATTTGCTCAAGGGGCTTGGTGAAAATGTGACCGTATGTCTTAACATAGGCAGTGAAATTTATAAAGAATTTAATCCTTCAGAAACGGCACGAATGCGCTCCATGGTATTAAAACTTTTTAAGAATTAGTACTACATCATTAAATCCCCCTCTCCCAATTGGGAGGAGGAAAAAATGAGAGGTTAAGCAGTACAATACAACATGGTGAAATAAAAAAATCTTGAAGAGTTTTGCATACAAAAATTTATGCTACCAATTCAAATAATTGATATCCCACTAATGCTGAAGCTGCTATTGCGCCACTAATTTCAATTACCAGAGATAAAAAGCCGTGCTTATGGCAATACTCTTGATCATTCGCGGCACGTTCTTCGGCAGATAGCTCGGCTTCTTCATGGGCATTCAATTCAAATAAAGGTTCTTCACCCCCAATTGCATCCCACCAGCCTTCTAACCAGTGCTCTGCTTGTTGGGTTCCTTTACGAAATGGATTATCCACTTCAGCTACGTCTGCAAGTGCGCATTCATAGCCCAATGCATAACTGTCTTCGTAGCTTGGATGTTCAATGTTAAAACGTAATTTAATATGTGGTAGTAAGGCTGTTATGTCGTTCATGATTATACCCTCTATTTATTTATACAGTATCAATACTGTTAATCATTTCTACATTTAAAACAATTTTACGACTTTCTGTTAACGCTTATTTACCAAATAAAAACATTTACTAATTCTTGACAAATTTTTCTTTACCCTGAAAAAAATAAATTCAAAATCATTTCGATTACTCTCTGTATTATTTATTAAAGCAATTTTCGGGCCAAGTTTTTTTGTCTTTTAAAAAAACAGAAGAAATAGAGTAAGAACAAAAAGAGGGATAAAATATAAAATTGTGGCAGAATTTAACTTTTTGCCGGCAAATTTTGCCGGTCGTATATAGTCTTACCCACTAGCTTTAGACAAAGCGACGCAAGTGAATAAGGCGAACGAGTGTATATATTAATACATGACTGAAGCCGAGTGAGTGAGCGTGCAATGCAGTATAAAGTTTAGTGTGGAAGGCTATAACATTATTACTAAGGAGCCAAACGATGATACTTCCATTGCCCATCTTTTAGATAATAGTGAATTCTATCATGCAAGCGGTTATCACGGCCTTGCCAAAACTCAATTTCCTCAGGAATAACCAGATAGCCACCCCAATAGCTAGGTCGTAATACAGGCTCTTGTCCGTATTTTTGAATTAAATCATTTAAAGCGTGTTCTAATGATTCTCTTCCCCCAATTTCCTGACTTTGCGGCGAGACAATAGCACTGAATTGGCTTTTAACCGGTCTTGTTGAAAAATAAAGATCGGATTGCTCCTTATTAATCTGTTCGACTTGACCACGGATACGTACCTGTCTTGCCATTTGTGGCCAATAAAAATTAAGGGCCGCATAATGGTTATTTTGAATTTGCTTTGCTTTTGTACTTTGATAATTGGTATAGAAAATAAATTGTCCCCTATCCAAACCTTTTAACAAAACTACTCGAGTATCTGGGTGACCTCTCTCGTCTACAGTTGCAAGAACCATAGCGGTAGGATCATTTTTTTCATTTTTTAAAACATCCTCAAACCAAAGCTTAAATTGGACAATTGGATCCTCTGGAAGTGATTGTTCACTTAAATTCAGATCACCATACTCTCGTCTTATATCAGCAATGCTTCGAAAATTTGTCATGAAATGCCATAAAAAAGAAATTGGGTTCAGCACAGCATAACCCAGGGTTATATAGATCGTGATTCGCTCATCCTGGGCCTCAACCCAGGATTACATCTCAATTATCAGCGTAAGAGTTACCAGCCGGTTACTTCAGCAATTGCATCACCCAAATCAGCTGGGGAGCGTACTGTTCTTACTCCAGCAGCTTCTAAAGCTGCGTATTTTTCAGCTGCTGTTCCTTTACCACCGGAAATAATCGCACCGGCATGTCCCATACGTTTTCCTGCAGGTGCAGTAACACCCGCAATATAGGAAACTACAGGTTTGCTTACGTGAGATTTAATGTATTCAGCGGCCTCTTCTTCTGCAGATCCTCCAATTTCACCTACCATGATAATAGCTTGTGTTTTAGCATCTTGTTCAAATAAAGCCAAAGCATCAATAAAACTGGTTCCAGGAATTGGATCTCCTCCAATACCAATACAGGTACTTTGACCAAAGCCTTTATCTGTGGTTTGTTTCACCGCTTCATAAGTTAGAGTACCAGAGCGTGAAACAATACCTACTTTACCAGGTAAATGAATTGATCCGGGCATAATCCCAATCTTGCATTCGCCTGGGGTAATTATTCCAGGACAATTAGGTCCAATTAAACGGGCTTGGGTATTGTTTTCCAAATAGACTTTTACTTGCAACATATCTAATACAGGAACGCCTTCCGTAATGCAAACAATTAATTGAATGCCTGCATCTGCAGCTTCTAAAATAGAATCCTTACAAAATGGTGCTGGAACATAAATCACGCTGGCTTCCGCTTTGGTTTCTTCAACCGCTTCACGCATTGTATTAAATACTGGCAAGCCTAAATGCTTTTGTCCGCCTTTGCCTGGGGTCACACCACCCACCATACGTGTGCCATAAGCAATTGCTTGTTCTGAATGATAAGTTCCTTGCTTTCCAGTAAAACCCTGACACAGTACTTTAGTATGTTTATTAACTAATACACTCATTGTTAACCTCGAAATTTAGTAATTAGGCGACAGCTGCCACAATCTTCTTCGCAGCATCAGTTAAACTGGTTGCAGCAATCACATTCAAATCACTTTTATTTAAAATATCAGCACCTAGTTGTGCATTATTACCTTCAAGACGCACTACTACAGGAATCTTCACATCGACTTCTTTCACTGCAGCGAGAATACCATCGGCTATGAGATCACAGCGCACAATACCACCAAAAATATTGACTAAAATGCCTTTGACTTTTTCATCAGAGACAATAATTTTCAATGCTTCACTCACTCGTTCTTTAGTAGCGCCACCACCCACATCAAGGAAATTAGCCGGCTCACCACCATGAAGCTTTATCACATCCATAGTCGCCATAGCTAGACCAGCACCATTCACCATACAACCAATAGTTCCATCGAGTGGAATATAATTTAATTCCCAATCACTGGCACGATTTTCGCGCTCATCTTCTTGGGTAGTATCGCGCATATTTTTTAATTTAGGTTGACGATACATGGCATTGCCATCAATATTAATTTTTCCATCCAAACAAATTAATTGCCCTTGCTTTGTTACAACTAATGGGTTGATTTCTAATAAACTTAAATCACAATCAACAAACATCTTGCCCAAGCCCATCATCAAATGGGTAAAGTGTTTAATTTGCTCTTCCTTTAATCCCAATTTAAACCCTACGTCACGACATTGGAACGGCATAACACCGACAAGTGGATCGACAATGACCTTGAAAATTTTTTCAGGTGTCTCTTCAGCCACTTTTTCTATTTCGACGCCACCCTCAGTAGAAGCCATGAATACAACACGACGGGTAGCACGATCAACAACTGCTCCAAGATATAATTCTCGGCCAATATCACATGTTTCCTCAATGAGCACGCAATTCACTGGCTGACCATAAGCATCTGTTTGGTATGTTACTAAACGAGTCCCTAATAAGGATTTAACCGCTGCAGCCAACTCATCTTTATTCGAGACTAATTTCACACCACCGGCTTTCCCGCGACCACCCGCGTGAACTTGGGCTTTAACAACCCAACGCGCAGTAGATAACTGTGAAGCCACTTGGATTGCATCTTCAACATTATAAGCTACTTCACCATTTGGAACGGGTAAATTGTAGCTCGCAAATAATTGTTTGGCCTGGTATTCATGTAAATTCATTGCAATTACCTTTCTAAAAGAAGCAAAATCCGTCAATGATCATAAGTGTCAATTTGTGCATAGCATCCTGAGTGAGAGCAAAACTCAGGATTTACTATGAATACATTTATGAGTCAAATGCGGATCTCGCTGTTACATTTCATTAAACATTAAGTAAAAGGCGAGCAGGATCTTCCAATAACTCTTTAACACTCACCAAAAACTGTACTGAATCTTTACCATCAATCAATCGATGATCATAAGATAAAGCGACATACATCATAGGACGAATCACTATTTGTCCTTTTTCCACCACAGGTCTGTCTTCAATTTTATGCATTCCCAGGATACCTGTTTGCGGAGGGTTAATAATTGGGGTAGCCAATAACGAACCAAATACCCCACCATTGGTAATGGTAAAGGTACCTCCTTGCATGTCTTCCATAGCTAATTTACCGTCTCTAGCTTTTTTTGCAGAATCATTAATTGCCAGCTCAATGTCTGCCATACTCATTTGATCGGCATCCCGAATCACGGGGACTACCAGTCCTCTCTCTGTAGATACAGCAATACCAATATCATAAAAGCCATGATAAACCACATCTTGGCCATCTATGGACGCATTTACTGCTGGAAAACGCTTTAATGACTCAACAACTGCCTTAGTAAAAAAGGACATAAATCCAAGCTTGACTCCGTGCTTTTTCTCAAAACTGTCTTTATATTGAGCACGCATGTCCATCACTGCTTTCAAATTGACTTCGTTAAATGTGGTCAACATCGCCGCGTTATGCTGGGCTGCCAATAAACGCTCTGCAATTTTAGCCCTTAAACGAGTCATCGGAACGCGGCGCTCTTCGCGTAAGCCCATGGGTGTCTTATGTGTCTCTTCTTTTTTACTCTCTCCAGATTTAGAGGTTTTTTCTCTATTAGATTCTATGTAAGAGAGAACGTCATCTTTAGTAATACGCCCATCCTTGCCACTGCCTTGAATTTGCCCGGGCTGAAGATCATGTTCTGCCAGCATGCGACGAACCACAGGACTGGTTGATTTGTCTTCCTTGGCGCTTACTTTATCACTTTCAGCTTCGTCACGTTCCTTAGACGTTTCAGTTTTCTTTTCTTCCTTCTTTTCTTCTTTAGCTTCAGAGTCAGAGCCTTCTTTTATTTTTGCTAGTAACTGGCCAGACTGTACTGTATCACCTTCTTGAAACTTAATTTCAGCCAATATTCCATCAGCAGGAGCAGGCACTTCTAATACGACTTTGTCAGTTTCTAGATCCAGTAAATTTTCATCACGAGTAACTTTATCACCTACTTTTTTGTGCCATGCAGCTACAGTTGCATCAGCAACTGATTCAGGCAAAACAGGTACTTTGACTTCAATAGACATGATTATACCTTCTTATTTTATTAAATTTGTTAACACATTGTAGTCTGGAGAAACGCCAGACTACGATAAACTCAAACTCAGTCCAATAAAGCTTGTGCTACCAAAGCTTGCTGTTGTTGTGCATGCAGTGCTGGACTTCCGACAGCAGGTGCGGCAGCAAATTCTCTTCCGGCATAATGCAAGGATTGCTCAGGACGTAAACAATCTTTTATATTATGTTGAGAAGAAAACCAGACTCCCTGATTTTGTGGCTCTTCCTGGCACCAAATAATTTGCTTAGCTTGAGTATATTTATTTAGCTCTGTTGTAAGTGCTTTTTTAGGAAACGGGTATAATTGCTCGATTCGCACTAAAGCAATATGGTTTAACTCTTTATCACGACGCATTTGCAGTAAATCATAATAAACCTTTCCACAACACAATACTACTTTTGTAACTTTTTTCGCATCAAGCGTGTCAATTTCTGGAATAACGTTATGGAATTTACCTTTAAATAAATCCTCTAAAGGAGAAACTGCTAATTTATGACGTAAAAGACTCTTAGGCGTCATGACGATTAAAGGTTTCCGGAAATTACGAATAACTTGTCTTCTTAATAAATGGAATATCTGTGCTGGAGTAGTTGGGGTACAAACTTGCATATTATGCTGAGCACAAAGCTGCATGTAACGTTCCAAACGAGCTGATGAATGCTCCGGTCCCTGCCCTTCATATCCATGGGGTAATAACATGACTAAACCACATAAACGGCCCCATTTTTGCTCACCAGAACTGATGAATTGATCAATAACTACTTGGGCGCCATTGGCAAAATCACCAAACTGAGCTTCCCATAATACTAAGAAATTTGGGGCAGAAGCAGCAAATCCATATTCAAAAGCCAATACTGCTTCTTCAGAAAGTACCGAATCGATTACAGAAAAAGGCCGATCCAACTCATTCTTTATTTGTTCGAGTGGAATAAACGTTTCGCCAGTTTCAGCATCATGTAATGCTGCATGCCTGTGAGCAAAAGTTCCTCTTCCAGAGTCCTGACCTGATAAACGCACGCCATAACCTTCTTGAACTAAACTGGCGTATGCCATAGTTTCAGCATATCCCCAGTTCATCGGTAACTCACCTGCGGTCATTTTATCGCGTTCTTTTAATAACCGTTGAACGACGGGGTGTAATGTAAAACCTTTAGGTAAGGCATTCAATTGCTTGGTTAATTTTTGTAAGTTCTCCTTGGTGATCGTAGTATCTACTTTATCTGTCCATTTTGCATTCACATAAGGAGTCCAATCAACTGCATATTTACCTTCATAATCACCGTGAACCAAATCCACTACCGCCTTTCCTTTATCCAAGGTATCACGATAAGCATCCACTAATTTTTCAGAATCTTTACTCGTCAACAAACCTTCTTGAATCAAGTGATCGGCATAAATTTCGCGTAAGGGACGCATTGATTTAATTTTTCGATACATAGAAGGTTGAGTTACTGCCGGCTCATCTGCTTCATTATGTCCATGTCGGCGGTAACACACGAGATCAATTACAACATCCCGTTTAAATTTCATTCTAAAATCAAATGCAAGCTTAGTCGCAAATACGACTGCTTCAGCGTCATCACCATTCACATGAATAACAGGTGCCTGAACCATTTTGGCAACATCAGTACAATATAAAGTAGAACGCGCATCCAAGGGATTACTGGTGGTAAAACCTATTTGGTTGTTAATAACAATGTGAACCGTACCGCCTGTGCAATAACCACGGGCCTGAGAAAAATTAAATGTTTCCATCACGACGCCTTGGCCGGCAAACGCAGCATCCCCATGAATGACAACAGGGACAACTTTCTCCTTCTTCTTCAGATCATCACGACGACCTAACCGAGAGCGAACAGATCCCTCTACTACAGGGCCAATAATTTCCAAGTGTGACGGATTAAACGCTAAAGCCAGATGCACTACTGAGCCTGAATTTGTTTTTATATCTGAAGAAAAACCTAAATGATACTTCACATCACCGGTACGTTCGTATTTTATTTTTCCTTCAAATTCCTGGAAAAGCTGGTTAGGCTCTTTACCTAAAACATTTACCAACACGTTGAGACGGCCTCGATGTGCCATACCAATAACTACTTCTTTAACATGATCCCTTCCAGCACATTCAATGATTTCTTTCATCATAGGAATAAGAGAGTCCCCCCCCTCAAGAGAGAATCGTTTTTGTCCCACGTAGCGAGTACCTAAATAACGCTCTAAACCATCTGCAGCAATTAAGTCTTTTAAAATTTGCAGCTTTTTTTCTTTATCCAAATTGGGACGACCGCGTACAGACTCCATTCGTTCTTGCAGCCATTCTATTTCTTCGGTATTAGAAATATGCATGTACTCAATACCAATACTGCCGCAATATGTTTCACGCAGTGCTTGGTATATCTCATCCAGAGTCATTTCTGGACCATTAAACGTGGTACCTGCAAAAAACTTTCGATTTCTATCTACATCAGATAAATGATGATATTCCAATTCCAATGCCGGAACTGGACTGCGTTCTGTCATTTCCAGGGGATCGAGTTTAGCAGCATGATGTCCCAATGCACGATATGCATTGATTAAATCTGCAATTCGGAATTGTTGGCTATCTGAAGCTTGAACTACAGGTACTGCTTTTTTATCTGCATTCTGCAAAAAATAATCACGGATATCTCGATGCGAGAATTCCTTCTCGGCACTATTAACCTTAGGCAAAGCACTGAATACTGCGCGCCAATCGGATGAAACCGAACTAGGATCAGCAAGATAATCTTCGTAAAGACTATCAACATACGCCATACTTCCGCCAGATAAATAGGAAGAAGCCCATTCTTTTTGCAGATCGGAACTGCTCATTTTCTCTCTCTCCAAAGGGGTATTGATTTCTACCACCATTAAAATTGGCATTCCACTCATCCACGTGGATAAAACAGCTATCCCCGCAAGAGCGGGGATCATCCTTATACTGGTTTCGAGCTCATCACAGGACAAGATAATTCATTTTTATTGAGAATTACATGTCCTATTTAATGGCTTTCCAGATACCTTTTAAACAAGAAAAGTACTGTTAGGTTTCTTGCGTCAACATTTGTAAGCGAATATCTGCAATCGCCTTCATTGGATTGAGTCCTTTCGGGCAGACACTGGTACAATTCATAATGCTTCGACAACGAAACACACTGAAAGGATCTTGTAATTTATCCAAACGATGTGCGGTTGCAGTATCACGACTGTCTGCTAAAAATCGTCTTGCCTGTAATAATCCAGCAGGACCAACATATTTTTCTGGGTTCCACCAATATGAGGGGCATGAACTGGTGCAACATGCACATAAAATACATTCATATAACCCATCAAGTAACGAGCGCTCTTCAGGAGATTGCAACCGTTCTTGAGCAGGCGCTACCTCATCATTTTGTAAATAAGGCTCTATACGCTCATATTGTTGATAAAATTGAGTCATATCCACAGCTAAGTCACGGATTACGGGAAATCCGGGTAAAGGACGAACAACTATTTTATCTGTCTTCAACTGAGATATATGAGTAATACAGGCTAAAGCATTAGTCCCGTTAATATTCATACCATCCGACCCACATACCCCTTCGCGGCACGAGCGTCTATAAGTTATAGAAGGATCCTGCTCCGCTTTCAAACGTTCAAGTAATGTGAGCAACATGGGATCACTTTTAGCAGGGATCTCCAATTCATAATCTTTCATATAAGGCTTAGCATCCACCTCAGGATTATAGCGATATATTGATAGGGTCAATTTTCTACTATCTGCCATGTAATCTATCCTCTTTAGTAAACGCGTTCTTTCGGCGCTAAAGGCTCGACATGTTTAGGTGATGCATTGACCGGTCGAAAATCAATCTTCTCACCTTCCTCAAAATAGAGCGTATGTTTAATCCAGTTCTCATCATCACGCTTTGGATAATCTTCACGACTATGAGCGCCACGACTTTCCGTGCGAACAATCGCAGACTGCGCTGTAGCATATGCAGTTGCCATTAAATTATCCAGCTCTAAAGCACTTACCCGTTCTGTATTAAATATCTTGCTTTTGTCTTCCAATTTGGCATGTGCCAAACGCTCACGCAAAGCCTGAAGACGCTTTAAGCCAGAAGCCATTACTTCTCCAGTACGGAATACACCAAAATCTTCTTGCATTACACGTTGCATTTCATCCTGAATTACAGCAGGACTTTCGCCCGCTGTTGAATCATTCCATCGATTAAATCGCTGTAACGATGGAGCAATATCATCATCACTGATGTAAGCCATCTCAGGTAATTGATTCGATTGCCATAACTCTTCAACATGCAATCCTGCAGCGCGACCGAAAACAACTAAGTCGAGTAAGGAATTACCACCTAAACGGTTTGCGCCATGCACAGAAACACAAGCACACTCACCTACTGCATACAATCCTTCTATGATGTGTTCCTTACCATTGGTTTTAGTAAGGGCTTGGCCATACATGTTCGTTGGTATTCCTCCCATGCTGTAGTGGCAAGTAGGAACTACAGGAATCGGTTCAACTATTGGGTCAACTCCTGCGAATTTCATAGATAATTCACGAATTCCTGGCAACCGGGACATAATAAGATCGGCCCCTAAATGATCCAGTTTTAGTTTAACGTGATCAATCCCTTTAGGGTCAAAACCCTTACCCGCACGTATTTCGAGTGCCATAGAACGAGCAACTACGTCTCGAGAAGCTAAATCTTTAACTCGAGGTGCATAACGTTCCATAAAACGTTCACCGTCTTTATTAATCAAATAACCACCTTCACCTCGACATCCTTCGGTGACTAATACGCCAGCTCCAGCAATGCCAGTAGGATGAAACTGCCACATTTCCATATCTTGCAAAGGAATGCCGGCTCTTAGCGCCATACCGAAACCATCACCAGTATTAATAAATGCGTTGGTTGTAGATTGGTAAATACGACCGGCTCCACCAGTAGCCAAAATACAAACTCTTGACTGGAAAAATACTACCTCACCAGTCTCAATACACATTGCAGTAACACCGGATATGCGACCCTGAGAATTTTTAACAAGATCAAGAGCATACCATTCACTGAATACATGTGTTTTTGCTTTTAAATTTTGTTGATACAGCGTATGCAGTAAAGCATGCCCTGTTCTGTCTGCTGCAGCACAAGTGCGCGCTGCCTGTTCTCCACCAAAATTTTTGGATTGGCCACCAAACTGACGTTGGTAGATTTTACCATTATCCATACGTGAAAAAGGCAACCCCATGTGTTCTAGTTCATATACAGCTTCTGGACCTGTTTTACAGAGGTACTCGATTGAATCCTGATCACCAATATAATCAGCACCCTTTACTGTATCATACATATGCCAGCGCCAATCATCTTCATGAGCATTTCCCAACGCACAAGTAATACCCCCTTGGGCAGATACTGTATGTGAGCGAGTTGGGAATACTTTGGATAAGAGTGCGACTTTTAATCCAGAATTTGCCATCTGCAGTGCAGCACGCATTCCAGCTCCACCTGCTCCAATAATTACTGCATCAAATGTGTTACGTGCAATCGCCATGCTACTGCCCCCAAAGGATCATTAAGCCCCAGATAAATTGACTAAGGAGCCATAAAACAACTAACATTTGTACTGATAAACGCAAGGCAGTACATTTCATATAATCTGTAGTCACAGTCCAAATACCTATCCATGCATGCAATGAAAGTGCAAGTAATGCAATAAGTGATGCAATCCGAACCAGGGTATTAGAAAAAAAAGCATGCCATTGTGCGAAGCCCAATTCTGGATGCAATAACAAAAAACCCATGATAAAAAAAGAATAAACAGCAAAATAAACTGCTGTAACTCGTTGAATCAACCAATCCTTTAACCCATTACCTGTTAAGCTGGTGACATTATTTACCATATCCAGAATCCTAGAAAAATTGACAAAATAGTGGCAAGAATAATGACCAAAACAGCAGAACGCCGACCGGCATCAAGATGCTCACCAAACCCCATATCCATCACAAGATGCCTAATCCCTGCAAGTAAATGATAGATCATCGCAGCCCCAAATGCCCATACCACCATTTTATAAACGGGATGAGACAATAAGTCTTTTACCTGTATAAAGGCCTCTTCCGATTGCATTGATTGCCCAAAAACATACAACATTACGGGTAACAGTAAAAATAAAACCACCCCTGAAATCCTATGTAAAATAGATGCTATAGCCATAGGGGGAAATTTTAAACTACCCAAATCCAGATTAACGGGTCTTTTTTTGTTCACTGTGAGTTTCTTCCTTAATTAGAAAAGTTAATTAAATAAAGCACAAATGCGAAGTATAGCACTCTGTTTTTATCGCGCAAGATTAAGACGCTATGGAATTCAAGCAAAAGTAAACTTTAGCTCGCTCTAATGTAACTATTTTATTTTTTAACACATGTTGACAATTTAAGCATATGAAATATAAATTCAATTGGCCTAGATACCATTTATTAATGCAATTTCAAAAAATATATTTTGTACGTTTGCCACAAACGTTATTGATCAAAAAAATCACAAAAAATATATTTTTATTTCAATTTGTGGTATGGTTAGCACGCTTTTTTATTTTATAGGTAATCTGTCCATGCCAAATTTTACTGAGAAAGAATCAAGACTCATAGACCTAGCTTCCAGAGGGCTGTTTCAAACTGTGAATAGTAGTCAATATTTAAAATCAGCCTTAGCGATGAGTCAAATTCAACCCACAGCGATTGACGCAGCAATCAACGCGGCAATACATTCAGCATCGCATAGCTCAAAGGAAGAGGCTCTTAAGCGATGGCAGATTGTTGTGATGTTATGTAGTATAACGCGCGCGGGGCATCAACCAAGTCAAAGAACTGTAGACAAAGCATTAGAACGAGCAACATCAAATGCAGCTAAAACCAATGATTGGAAATTTGTTATCGCTCTTGCAAGCCTCGTTGCCCCAGCACGTCAACCAAGTCAAGGAGCGATAGACACCGCATTAGAACACGCAGCAACAACAGCAGCTAGAACCAATGATTGGAACGTTGTTATGACTCTTGCAAACTTAACTCCTCCAGCACGTCAACCAAATCAAAGGACTATAGACATAATATTACAGCGAGCAGTAGTAGCAGCAGATAAAACCAATAACTGGGAATCTGTTATCGCTCTTGCACGCTTAGCTCCTCCAGCCTGTCAGCCAAGTCAAGAAGTGGTAGACTGGGCATTAGATCGAGCAACAACAGCAGCAGTTGAAACCAATGAATGGAAATCAGTTATCGCTCTTGCAAGTTTAGCTCCTCCAGCACGCCAACCAAGTCAAAATATAATCAATTCGCTCTTGGAGTTATTAGTATCAAAAGCGAGTAAATATGAAGAACGCGGTCAGCAAAATTTATCTTCTAAAATATGGGAAGCAGCTATAGCCATAGCAAGTTTACAACCTCCTGCGACTAAACCCGATGAAAAACTCGCGGAGAACGCATTTAGGCAATTAGCAAAAGTGCCACAGATACGGACCGACAAGCACTTCATGAACTTAGCCAGAAAATCTGGATGGGAAATGGTTCGGGATTATTTGACTCAACCAGGAATTAAACCCTCCCAACAGGCAATGGGTTATGCGTTAAAAATTGCAGACGCGGGCAATCAATGGGATGTAATTAAGGAGTTTTGCCATTTTCAACAACCCGACCAACGAACAGCTGGCGATTTGCTATACGTTGCAGCAAGAAAAGGAAATATGGAGGGTGTCCGGTTGCTTTGTAATTTAGATGAGCAAAATAAACCGAACATATATTTTGTTGAAAATGCATCACAGATTGCAAAAAATGCAAAAAACACAGAAATAGTTAGTTATCTTTCTTGTGAAAAAATTCGTCAAAGCAACGCAATAACAGATCCCTTAACCCTTACACAGGCAATACTCCAAGACTTTATCAAGCACACTCCTAATGGAAGTGGTTTATTTAGCAGTCAACTAAGATCTGTAAAAAGCATCCTTTCACAGGTAAACCGTGCTGCAGCAAAAGAAGAAAGGGATGATGCCAGAAACAGTGCGGTACTTGATGCGCTGATGGATTTAAAAACAATTATGGGAAGTAATAGGGAGTTAAAAGGTTGCTTTGATTACATTAAGGAGCATTCCCCTAAGGAAGAAGATATGCCTTTGCTTAAAGCAGAGTTCTAATTCCAATACCGCCCTTTCCAATGCTCCCAAGAGAATTTAAGATAAGAAATTCCTATCTTTTAGGAGCTGAGCTAGGGCCTTTATGCGGATGTTTATAGGTATCACGTGGGGCTTCAGAAGGATACCCATATTTATCCGCATTTTGTTTGACAATTTGTAAATAACGCTCACCCCATGCACCTGGATCAAAGTTAGTTACTACGACGTTATAAGGTAAATTGATAATTGATTCAAAAGCTTTTCTTTGGGGGAGCAAATGTCCACCAAAAGCCACTTGTACTTCCGTTTCTTTATCAATGCCTCCTTCTTTTAAACGCTCAACCAATATATAAATCATTTTTTCTATGGTCATATAGAGCTTATACATTGACATACCCGCAGAGAGCATCTCTTCGCTTTTAGAAGTAGACAATTTTGATCCTGAATCAAGAATAGGATATACAAATTCATACTCGCTTGTTCCCGAAATAAGCTCCGGTTTGAGAATTATTGGCGGGGAAATAATATCTATGGTCGGAGATACAATATAGAGTTCAAAATCAGCCCAATGCCACCAGATTTGATAAACTCGTTCTACTAAGGTTATAGGATCATTTAAATCCTCTTCCATCTGCAACTTGCGAAAATCAATGCTGTTCTCGTTATCATCAACAAGTTCGAAGTTTTCTTCAATAGGAATATCTGATTCATCAGCCATTTGTATACCGCATTTATCAAAACTATATGATTATTATATTAGCCCAAATTTGATGAATGAGCACGAAAGATAAAATAACTTAAGTAAAAAACCCGTAAAAAAATGTAACTCGAGTGCGCAGTAAATTACAAAAGATATTGATAATATTCAGGGGAGTTAGAACGACACTTAAAGCATGTGCTTTGACAATTCGCTTTTTCCTGACACTTACGTATTACACCCTTACCTATCCATAAATCAAGCATAGGTTGTAATGCAGGGAGATCCAAGCGAAACTCTCGAGTCAATTGTTGCGTGCTTACTACACCTTCACGGCAAATGTAATTACGTATTTGCAACAACATGATTCCTCCTTATGCTGCGTTTAGTGTATTGGCGCAACCCTATAGCAAAAAATAAAATGAATAAAAATACGATAATTCCGAAAATATTTTGTTCCGAACTCTGAATCCATTTAGCCACTTGATAAAATAAAACCGCTGCGGTATAGGCAACAACAAAGGACCAAACTACAGAAATCCACATGTATTTTCTGTTTGCTTCTTGTCGAATTACCGCCATGGTAGAGACACAAGGAATATAAAGTAGAACAAACAACAAATAAGCATATGCCCCTATTTTTCCATCAAACCGCTGGGCCATTATTCCGTATACTGACTGAGATACTGGGTTATCTGCTGCACTAGCCAATACAGGATTTAGCAAAGCAGAACCTAGCTGAGCTAAATTTTGTGGAATAGACCACAAGGCCGCTTTGATGCCTGCTAAAAAATCAAAGTGTGCAGTGGCAATTTCACCCACATGACCTATCTGTGCATACAGTGAGTTTAACGAACCAACCACTACCTCTTTGGCTAACATGCCTGTTAATAACCCTACTGTCGCAGGCCAATTATCTTGATGAATCCCCATAGGTGCGAATAGAGGAGTAATCCATTGCGCCATTAAAGACAATAATGATTGGGTACTGGCTTCACCCGAATTAACACCACCGCTTAAAGTAATGGCATTTAAGCCGCCTAAAATAACACAAATTGGCACAATTAATTTACCTGCCCGTACTATAAAAAAGCGCAGTCGTATAAAAGTTTCTTTAAATAATCGCTTGAGTGCGGGCTTATGATAAGCGGGAAGTTCCAAAATCAATGGGGAGGCATTTCCTTTTAACATGGATTTACGTAAGATAAATCCTGTTAATACAGCCATCAAAATCCCTATAAGATACAAAGAAAACACGACGTTTTGTCCACCAGAAGGGAAAAATGCAGCGACAAATACAGCGTAAATGGCAAGACGTGCGCTACATGACATAAAAGGACTCATCATTACTGTTAATAAACGATCGCGCTCTGAATCTAAAGTACGCGCTGCCATAATCGCTGGAACGTTGCAACCAAAACCAACAATCATCGGCACAAAAGACTTGCCAGGTAAACCCATTACCCGCATTGCTTTATCAACAACAAAAGCTGCTCTTGCCATATATCCAGATGTTTCCAGCAAAGATAAGAAAAAGAACATCGCGGCAATAACGGGGATAAACGTTAACGTAGTATTAATTCCTTTACCCACACCATTTGCTAATAAAGCAATCAACCAATTGGGAGCATGAGTCTGTTGTAATAACCAGGCAGTGCCTTGTACGAATAGTGTATCAGTACTGATGTCAAAAAAATCTTGAAACGCACCACCTACATTAATTGCAAATAAAAACATCAAATACATCATGGCAAAGAATATAGGGAGGGCAAAAAAACGATGCAATATAATCTTATCAAGTTTTGCAGTAAAATGTTCACTCGCATCACTGTGTTTTTTCTGTACATCCATAACCAGATTATGTATTTTCTGATATCGAGCATCGGCCAATAATATATCGAGACTGGGTTCCGCTTCGTTCAATAAAGTCAAATCTTTAGTAATCTCCTTGCCGAATAACAATCCATCTCCCTCAGCTAGTCTGCGTGCATAATAATAAGCACGCGATTGGCTATAACCTTCATGAATTAATGTATTTTCCAGGGTCATTAATGTCTGTTGTATGGATTCAGAGACAGGTAATGTCCAAGGCGTAATCGTCTGAGGCATTCGCGTCAGCTCTAGCATCAACTGCGGAATACCTACCTTTTTATGGGCCTGGATCGGAATAACAGGGCAACCTAATTGTTGTGACAAAGCATTTGCATCTATGGATATACCCCGTTGCTGGGCAATATCCATCATATTGAGTGCGAGGAGTACCGGTTTGCCTAATTCCAGGATTTGGGTGGTCAAATATAAATGCCGTTCGAGATGACAAGCATCGATTACATTGATGATACAATCTGCCTCCATAGTGACAACAGACTGAGCAGCGATTTGTTCATCCTGACTCGTACCATCCGCATTAGCTACTAGAGAATAAACTCCTGGCAAATCAGTCACTTCAAATCGTTGCTGATCTACAAAGAATTCCCCCGTTTTCTTTTCAACCGTAACACCCGGCCAATTTCCTATACGTTGATTGTCGCCAGTCAATGCATTAAATAATGTAGTTTTACCGCAATTAGGGTTACCTACTAACAACACATGAGTCATATACGCTCCAAAATCAATTGACTCGCCTCTTCCTTGCGCAACGTTAAAGCAGTTCCTCTGACTTCAATTTGTATAGGGCATCCTAAAGGGGCAATTCGGACAACTAAGAGCTCTGTACCACAAGTCACACCTAAAGATAAAAGTCTACGCCTGTACTGCATATCGGTTGTGCCAAAACTGGTTAACCGTACTCTATCACCTTGTACTAACTCTGTAATTTTTATCATGTCCTAACAGCAGCTCGTGAAATAACCTAATTTTAGCATAAATGAAATCGAGAATCATTCTCAAATAAGAAAAAAAATATACATTTATTTTATTCTGATTCACTCGTAATCTGGGTGCAAAATCAAGAAATATAGTTGCTAAATAGTTCTTTTCCCTTCAACTAAGAATTATCTGCAAGGAACTCCTGAAGCGCTCTTTTGGGGTGGCGTGCTAAATAATCCACTGATTGCATTTCCAATAAACGACTTAAGGTACGCTTAAAAGTTTCCTTCATTTCACCCTCTGTATACAACGCATCAACCGCAACTTCCGCGGAAATAATAATATTAATTCCGCGATCGTACATTACATCAATAAAATGAATGAACATAATGGCTTGTAAGGTATGATTTACTGTGAGTACAGGTATGTTACTTAGAAAAATAGTATCAAATTTATCAGCAAGCTCTAAGTAATCCAATTGGCTCCGGGGTAAATTACACAGAATATCAAAAGAAAACCAAATTGCCTTTTCAGCAAGCTTAAGATAAGGAATTTCACGATTTTGTATCGTAATAACTCCATTTTCCTTAAATTCAGCTGCTAAAAGTGTGAATTGTTTTTCCATAGTTTGATCGGTATGCTCATTTAAAGGGAATAAATAAGCATCCAATAAAGGGGTTCGTCCAACGCGATAATCTCTTTGCTCATTTAAATACAGCACGTCACAATGAGCTTTAATTGCTGCAATTGCAGGTAAAAATCGTTTTCGATGAACTCCATCTCGGTACAAATCATCGGGGGGCATATTCGAAGAAATTACCAAAATAACGCCATGCGCCGTCAAAGCTTGCAATAATTCGGCTAAAATCATGGCATAAGCAACGTCATGCACCATAAACTCATCAAAACAAAGTACTCGTATCGTTTTTGCCAATTCTTTAGCAATTTTACGAAGCGGATTTTTTTGTCCTTGCAATCGTCTTAACCGAGTATCAACTTGTTGCATGAAATGATGGAAATGGAAGCGTGCCTTCTTTTTTTCCTCAAGACAATCATAAAATAAATCAATTAAATAGGTTTTTCCCACGCCAACAGGACCATAAAGATATACGCCTTTGACCTCGGATTTAATGAATGGATAAAGCCAGGATGAATTCGTTTTTTTGACACGATTAGTAAGGTGTTGCAAACGGATCAATATGTCACGTTGTAACGGATCATCATCAATTTCACCGCGATGAACTGCAGCTTCATATTGAGTCATCACATTCATCATAAAACAACCTGGGAGCGAATAAATTCCATGAGTTTTGTTTTCAGTTCTATTAGTTTTCCATGAAAAAAATGGCCGGTATTGGCAAAACGAATTACCGGTATTTCAGGGGTGCTCTGGGAAGCAAAATCAAAAACCAAAGCAGCGGGAACCACCTCATCTTCATCACCTTGTATCATAAGCCAGGGATAAGGGGCAGGATTAAGTTCACGATAATCATAATGATGCACTGGAGGAGCTATCGTAATTAAGAATTGTGAATCCGACTGGGCTGCTGCACGATAAGCTACGTAAGAACCAAAAGAAAAACCAGCAAAAATGAGTTTCTTCTCAGGTTGCTCTTTTTGCCATTCACGAGCCAAAATCAGCATGTCTTCGCTTTCACCAATCCCTGAGTCATAAGCTCCTTCCGATTGGCCTACCCCACGAAAATTAAAACGTAATGAAGGAATACCTAATTCTTTAAAGGCGCGTGCTAATGTAGTAACGACTTTATTGCTCATCGTGCCTCCTTGTAATGAGTGTGGGTGACCCAAAAAGGCTACAAAGGCAGAATGATTTTGTTCTGGAGCAGTTAAAACCGCTTCCAGTTTCCCAATTGCTCCTTGCAAAAATAAAGGATGTTCCCCTGGGATAGCTAATTTTTCAGTGATTTGCATAAAAAACCTATTGTCATAAAATACATTTGCACACGACTCTGAGCGTTCCACAACAGTGGGGTCATGCCAAGCTTGAATGATAACTCAGAATTATAGATGAACAAAATGCATAAAAGAGCAAAAAGAATCAATACCGAAATAACTTCTGCTTAAGAAAATAGAATGAACTAGAAGCTTGACGCTTCTAGTATGTAAGTGATGCATTATCCCATCTAGTTTTGCAGTGCAAGAGCACTGGTAGCGCTTTTCTCACGATTCAACGAATAATTCATTTTCTTCCTTAATAGCTCGCGAGCGGGTTGCTCGATGAAATAATGAAGCAGCGTAGCGACGACAATAGCTGCCGCTAAATCAAGTACAAGGGGTAAGTGGAAGGGATGTAAAATTACTTGGACCATAAGTGCAGATAAGTAAAGCGCATAAGAAATTTTGCCCATGAAAAATGCCAGCTTATTCCCAAAAAGCAGTTTGGACAGTCCTGAGTTATTGGAAAGGCCCATGATAATCAATGTGGCAGGAACTACTGTTTCCCATAATGTAGCACAGTAAAAATTCAGAATAAGAGATACACCAACTAGAGTCAAAATATCATAAACGACACGATTGCTCGTCCATTTTTTGATCTTTTCCACCAGAAAATACACGATACATCCCCACAGGAAAGCCCAGAAAAATAGTACTAGAGAAATTCCATGAGAAAATGCAAGTTGACGGCCTGGATTTAGAAATTGATGTGCCACTCCCCAGTTTATAATCGCATCATAAAAAGGATACCTTAACTGAGAGTAAATAACTGCCAGGATAATTAACAATAACCATAGAGGGGCTTTAGTCAGTCTACGGATGAATAGAGGAAAAAGCAGATAACTGAAAAACTCAGTACTTACTGACCATGAAGGTTGATTCCACGAAAGAAATTCTGTGAATCCCCAGGCTTGGAGCAGCGTTAGGTTTAATATAAAGGTTTTCCATGTATTACTCGGCTGAAGATCAATTCCAACCCATACAAAAGCACCATACAGTATAAGTGTCACTAAATGTAATGGATATACTCGAGCGAATCGAGCAAACATAAAACTACGGTATCCAATTGTTTTTTTTGCAAATTTAGTAGAATACACATAGGAAAGGATAAAACCAGAAAGCACAAAAAATACTGTAACACCCGAGGCTCCATAACTAGCTAGTTTCATTGCATAAGTATCGCCTTGTCCCCCCCAAGTTACATGTAAGAAAAAAACCCAAAGTGCTGCATATCCCCGAAGACCAGTTAACGCTTTTATTTCTGTAGGATCAGAATTAGCAAAGAATTTCCTATTTAATTGTTCCATTATAAATTTCTCATTTTAGCTATGAAGATAGGCTCGTGCTAATCCAGTGATTGTCATCGATATCATTGCACATTGGCCTTATCTGAAAATAAAACAGGCAGAGTATCGATTTTGAAAGGGTCTGGCTTAAGTCTTAGACTTCCATGTGAGGTTCTTGAAACGATTTTCAAAAACAAAAATGGATCAATAGATGCCCCTCCCTAATTGTATCTTTGCCGGCGATAGAGCTTACTACAAACCAGAATAATATAATAGGTCAGCGCGTTACCCCATAAGTGTATCACTTATAGACTACTTCTCAACTACCTGAATTTGCAATATGATAGCCATTGTGCGCTAGCTAATAGCTGTACCTAATGCGCTGACCCGAGTTGGCAGCGACTTTTATTTTAATTTTTTTGGAGGACTTGATCCATGCGACAGGTACCTATAGTGTGTCTCGCTTTTCATCATCATGCTTACTTCACTTTATTAAGGAGTAACGCAGCATGAAAATTCATGATTTCAAACGTAAAAAAGAAGAACAACAAAAAATTTCCATGGTTACCTGCTATGATTATCCATCTGCTTGCATTGTAGCTGAATCAAATATTGATTGTGTTCTGGTCGGTGATTCTGTAGCTATGGCAGTGCATGGCCATGATACAACCATTATGGCGACTATGGAGATGATGATACTGCATACCCAAGCTGTAGCGCGTGGCTTAAAACAGCAATTTTTAATCAGCGATCTTCCCTTTTTAAGTCATAAAAACTCACTGACTCAATCTGTAGAAAATGTAAAACGCTTACTCCAGGCAGGAGCTCATGCTGTAAAAATTGAAGGAGCCGATGCAGATACATGCCAGACTATTTCTTATCTAGTCAATGCAGGTGTTCCAGTTATAGGTCATATCGGTTTAACCCCTCAATCCATTCATCAATTAGGAGGCTATAAAATACAGGGAAAAAACCAGGAACAAGCAGAAAAGCTTATCCGACAAGCTTATCAGTTAGAAGCAGCAGGCTGTTTTGCTCTAGTGCTCGAATGCATCCCTAAACAACTGGCATTAACAATCACTAAGTCATTGAGTATACCTACTATTGGTATTGGAGCGGGTTCTCATACCGATGGACAAGTACTTGTTTGGCATGACATGTTGGGTTTACAAACTGATTTTAATCCCAAATTTGTCAAAAGATACCTCCAAGGCAAAGAAATTCTGTTGAATGCATTAAATACCTATGTTCAACAGGTTCAACAGGTTAGTTTTCCAGCAACGGAACATTCATTTGAGTCGGCAGAATAATTCTCAGTGTAATGAGAATTATTCTGCTCGCTTAGGAGTAACCCATGCAAATTTTTCACAATCTCGACGAATGGTTAGACTTTCGTAAATCGTTATCTACTGAATTAACTCTGGGCTTTGCACCAACAATGGGTAATTTACATGCTGGGCATGCGTCTTTGTTTTTAGCCAGTCAAAAAGAAAATGACCATACTGTTTCCAGTTTATTTGTAAATCCTACGCAATTTAATCAGGCGGAAGACTTTAATCATTACCCTAGAACATTAGAGGCAGATCTCAAAATTATGGAAGATTCCGGGGTTGATTTTTGTATTCTTCCCGATGAAAAATCAATCTATGCTGATGGATACAATTATCAGGTGCAGGAACACCAGCTTTGTCAACTCATGGAAGGGACTCATCGGCCAGGACACTTTAATGGTGTATTAACTGTCGTCATGAAACTATTGAATATAGTTAAGCCTCATCGAGCTTATTTCGGTGAAAAAGATTATCAACAATATTTATTAATACAAGGAATGGCTAAAGCATTTTTTATGGATATTGAAATCAAAGCGTGTCCCACAATTCGTGAATCAAGTGGTTTGGCTTACAGTTCACGCAATAACCGACTCAACAAAGAACAAAAAGCTTTGGCTGAAGAATTTGCCGCGATATTCCAGCAAAAGGCACTCACATGTGATCAAATCATAAAAAAATTAACAGAAAAAGGGATTGTGGTGGAATACGTTGAAGAACACCAGTGCCGTCGTTTTGCTGCGGTACGTATTGACGACATCCGCTTAATTGATAATTATTTATTAAGGTAATTTCTAAATTTTGTATGTAGCCTGGGGGCAGCGCAGCGAAACCCGGGTTCCGCTGCGCTGCCCCCAGGCTACAATAATTCTAGAACTGCTTCGTCCGGAATCTCTTCTGGCGTAGAGGGCTGTAAAACAACGTACTGATATGGCATGCCAAGAGCTGTAGATTGTGCAGGAATACCAGCCCAATGGGTATTTTCGGGTAAACATTCTCCTTTCATGAGTAAAGAAAGGCTACCTAAAGAAGAATTTTTTTCCATTAATGTGTTGTAAAGAACAATTGAACCTACACCAACATTACAACCAGAACCAATAGTCACATGAGATACTTTAAATATTCTATCTTCATAGAGATGGGTTTGGATTATTGTCTCAGCATTAATGCAAACATCATCACCAATGCTAATTAAGTCAAACTCAGAAAACTCCGCACTATCTGTGAAAACCCTCCTCCCTGCTTTAGTTCCCAGGCAACGATGTACCCAAAGCGCAAAAGGAGTTCCTAAAACTTTGTTGGTCCAGTGTGGGTTCGTATAGTAGTTATATGAGTATTCGATCACATCATTTTTCCAAATAAAGGAGTCCCAAATAGGTTTAGTTAAAGGTTTTAATTTACCTAAAATTCCCCATTTTAGAGCGACCAATATTCCAACAAGACAAACCGTAATAAACATCTCTGTTGGAGGAAGAACCAGTGCTGTCACAAACCACGAATATTTGTTCAACATATAATCCAATACATACAGCATGTTGAATAAGCCAATCAATGAAAATGTTGATGGTAAAATAATTCGCATAAACTCAATGAATAAACGCATGCGGTAGAGTTTTTTGGATGGATAAAATGTGTCTTTATCAGAAAAACCGACAAATAATTCTCGTTTTGGTAGAAAAACAGCCGGAGAACCTAACCAAGCAGAATAAGACTCCATTGCTTTGTCACCTGGCGGAGTCACCGATAAACATCCTAATAAAGCACCTTCGCCAATGGATTTACCTGCAGACAATAAACTTACATTCCCTACAAAAGCCCTACGTCCTATCGTCACCGGAGCAAAGGAAATAAACCCCTTATATACATGAGGCCAGGCTAAAGCGACTGAACTGGCAGTAAAACCACCTTCTTCAATAGTCACCAAGTCAGGAATAATATGAGGTGTTTCTCCCATTTCTACCCCTTTACCTAGTTTTGCCCCTAATAATCGTAAAAAAGCTGGCATATACAAAGTATCCGCCATCACTGAGATTTCATCCCCATCCAACAATTTCACCATGATCCAATGGCGGAAATAGTACAAGCTCTTTAAAGGATAATTGCCAGGTTTGATCTTATTCATAATAATTTTTTTACAAAGTACAATGCATGAATAATATAAGCCTAAAAAGAGAGTTGCCCCTAAAGGTACGGCAAAAAACATCGTCGTAAAATAATGGCTTTGATCATAGTAATAGCTAATCAAAGAGATTGAGGGAATTAAACATAAGTAGTATATCCCCATGACAAAAACGATGCCTAAGTAATGCAAAATACCAAAAAGAATATTTTCCAGCATACTCGATTCGTCAGCGGTAACTTTTTTCCGGGTAATATGGTCAACAGGAATCGTACCAGGAACTGCAGGAGAACCCGAAAAATAGGCTCCTTGAGGAATTAAACTGTGATCAGGCAGCATGGACATTTCATCCAGAAGCGCATTGTCTTCAATCTGGGTATTTATCCCAACTACAGCCCGCGAACCTACATAACAATTATTGCCGATACTGATGGTTCCTATTTTTAACCACCCATCTTCAACGATATAGCCATTAAGCCTACAATCGGCACCAATAGAAGTATTATCTCCTATAGTTAATGAGTCATGGGCGGAAATCTGCATGGAACCCAAATAACAATTTTTACCTATTTTGGCTCCTAATAAGCGATAATAAATACTCGCCAATGGCGAACCAACTAAAAATTTAGCCAAAAACAAATTCTTTTGCAGTCTTTGTATTAACCACCAGCGATAATAGAACCATCCCCAAAGAGGGTATTTCCCTGGTTTCACTCGTCCCAGCAAGAGCCATTTCAAACCGATGGTTATCAATAACGAAATGATTGGCATAGATAAAAATAATGCTAAAAACGCAAGCTGTGATTCGCTGGAAATAATAGAATACTCGGAACTAACCCAGCTGTAGCACAAAATAACAGCGAGCAGTTGTAAAGTACCCACCGCATATTGCAATAAGCACCCAAAAAACTGACCAATACCACATAAATAGTATTTCCATTGTGGCACACGATACTTTTTGGGGGCTGGCTGATTTTCATCAACGTGTGCATTGAGATTAGGATCACGAAACTTCTGCTCCAGCTGAGCAATCGTTGGATTTTTATATAAATCCAAAATTGAGATGTTTTTTAAAGCAGATACTTTGCGCAAATTAGAAATCACTTTTGCCGCATGTAATGAGTGTCCACCTAAATCATAGAAAAAGTCTGCATCTACGGAAATATTCTTACAATCAAATACTTTTTCCCAAACAAACGCAATTTCCTTAGCTAACTCAGATTTAGGCGCCTTATAAAGCTTCTCTGCTTTGTGTTGCAGGGGTTTAGGAAGCTCTTTGCGATTCACCTTACCACTAGTTAAAACTGGGAAAGTTTCCACGATTTCGATTAAAGAGGGGAGCATATAATCAGGTAAGCGTGATCTTAAAAAAGCTTTAAATTCATTTGCATCGTATGCGTTCTGTGTATCTAGAATCAAATAAGCAACTAAAATAGGTTGCTCAAGTGTTTGCAAAGAAACCACTGCCTGTTTAATTCCAGCATATTGCATGATAACAGTTTCAATTTCATTAAGTTCAATGCGAAATCCACGCAATTTGACTTGGTCATCCACGCGTCCTGCAAAACGCAGATTACCGTTAGGAGCTCTTGAAACTAAATCACCTGTTCGATACAAACGTTGATTTTTATTTACAGGATTTAAAACGAATTTTTCTGCTGTAATCTCAGGTCGATTAACATAACCTCGAGCCAAGGCAACCCCAGCAATACAAAGTTCACCTTCCTGCCCCTCAGCCACCTCCTGCAATTGTTCATCCACAACGAGTACTTCATAACCAGGCAAGGGTTTACCAATAGTAATTTCTTGATCAGGATGACATTCTGCATAAGTCGCGATAATTGTTGCTTCAGTAGGGCCATAAGTATTAATAATGCGCAGACCCGAGCGACTCCAGCGCTTAACCAAACTGGATGGACAAGTCTCTCCTCCCAAGATTAATAGGCGCAAATCAGGTAATTGTCCTTCTAAAGAAGATAATAAAGTAGGGACAGTTGAAAAAACACTAACCCGGTGTTGTTGCAAAAAGGAAATCAGACCTAAACCGGATCGCACCTCTTTTGCAGTACACGCAACAAGGGCAGCACCATTGGCAAAGGCCATCCAAAACTCTTCTAAAGAAGCATCGAATGCCAATGAAAAACCTTGATATACCTTATCATTGCTCTTTATATCATAAAGTGTGCTCGCAACTTCAATGTAATGGCAAATACTGCGTTGCGTAATTTCCACGCCTTTGGGCTTTCCTGTTGAACCCGAAGTGTAAATGATATAACACGAATCATCAGCGCTTAAATCACCTTGGGAAGTTAATCTATATGTAGGGTAGTTGGAAATTTTTTTGGCAAGCGTATCAACCGCATAAAAAGTTGGCCATGTCAGATTTTTTTGGCCCAATTGCATTGAGGAAGTTAAAACAGCATCAAAAGATAGATCAGAAAAAATATAGTTAATGCGTTCGTCTGGATAATCTACTTCAATAGGTACATAAGCTGCACCTGTTTTTAAAGTAGCGAGTATCGCAACATAACACTCTATAGAACGCTCGAGTAGAATACCTACAATGCTACCCTTGGATATTTTATTCTCATAGAGATAATGAGCTAATTGATTCGCACGATTTTCTAATTCCTGGTAGGAAATAAATGCGTTATCGCAAATCAAAGCAATGTTGCTTGAGTAATTATCTACGGATCGTTCAAAAAAGTGATGCAATTTCATAGTGTTATATTCGGGTGAAAAACTCAAATTTGAATTGACTCCTACTAATTGCCATTTTTCCACAATTTTAATTGGTTTTTTTATTGCTTATTTTTAACAAAAAGAGGCGAGTAAGAACTTTGTGAAGCCAATGATATTATATTTAACAACAATAGTAAAAGGCTTATGAAAAAACGGGCAGCAGGAATATTTTCCAGCAATTATAATTCTTTATTCTGTTACAATCGAGTCTATTTTTATTTCTGGTCCTCATATTCCTTTATGCACATTAATGTAGGCTAATGAGCCTACATTTTCCATATTTATCATTACTTTTAAAAACTACTTCCTCAAAATTTCTTGAAAAAAACTAATCATGGCTTCCCATGAACGATGGGCAGCTACTGCGTTATAAATGGTTCCCAATTGCATATCATGTGCCAGCGGATTAGTAAACGCATGCTGTACATGTCCGTACATATGCATTTGCCAATCGACGTTTGCTTCAGTCATCTCGTTGCAAAATGCATGCACCATATCCGGTTGAACCATGGGGTCATCATAGCCATGCAAAGCTAAAATTTTGGCTTTTATTGGTGCAGATTTTAAATTGCCAGGTTTATGCAGCAAACCATGAAAACTCACTACCCCTTTAAGATCTGCTCCAGAACGTGCCAACTCAAGAGCACATAAACCACCAAAACAAAATCCAATAATTGCAACCCGCTTATTGTCTACTTCAGACATGGAGCATACCGCAGTCAACCCCGCTTGAACACGACCGCGTAATAAGGCTTGATCAGAAATCAAAGGGTTCATTAATGCTTGTTTTTCCTCAGTAGTAGAACCAAGCTGGCCATCGCCGTACATATCTACTGCGAAACCTACATAACCCATTTCGGCAAGTAATTTTGCTTTATTACACGCAAATTCATTGCGACCGGACCAATCATGCACCACCAATACTGCAGGACGCGGCTCAACACGAGATTTATCGTATGCAACAAAGCCATGAAGTTCTTGTTCATTATCATGATAAATACAATTTGAAGTATGCATCTCAAGCTCCTTGAAATAAAACTAAAATTAACTTTTTAGGAGCCTAGTTTATTCAATTGAGTCCAAGAGATAAAGTTATGAATTACATGAGGTTGTTTCTATTTTTTCTTCTTATTCGTAAAGTCGGTTTTTCCCTTGCCATTACACCCAACCAATGAACAATTGATGCATAAAACAATCTTTTTAGGTATGCCCATTGAGCAATTATTTGGAAAAACAAAAAAACGATAGAATGTTCTTTTTTAGTCTACACTTAGAGTAAACTCTAAAGGGGATATAATCATGATAACTTCATCATTAATCCATGTAAGAGATGTTTTACATGCACAATTGTGTTATCAGGCTTTTATTACTCCTATCTTTTTTCCTTTGGAAAAAGAATACAGACATTTTGCCAAACTGGCTTGTGAGTTTATTGAAGGAAGACGTACTGAGGTAATTCATCAGGAATTTCCACGACATCATGTATTACACCGTTTTGCGCCACAAAAAAATGCGAAAGGAAAAAAGGTACTGATCACCCATGGATGGATATCACGTGCAGCATATATGGCTCATATTATTCAAGCACTTCATCAACAGGGATATGAAGTATATGCCCTTGATTTCCCTGCACATGGAGAAGCAAAAGGCTTGCAATTACCCTGGACTGATGCAGTCGCCATTTTGAAAAATACAATCAATCAACATGGACCTTTCTATGCGGTCATTGGGCATTCATTTGGCGGCTCCATGCTGCTCAATACCCTGAATATTGCGGGTCAACTTCCTGAATGGCAATTAAATCATAAACCAGAGCGTGCGATTTTAATTGCATCGCCAACACACATGCGGAGCCCCATTAACCGGATTGCAAAAAAATTTAAACTAAGTGGCCATGGTTATCTGCAGCTGCGTCAGGTCATGAAGCAACAAGCGCGCTTTGACATTAATTTAATCCGTTTAAACCATTTCCTTTCTCAATCACCCAGCATTCCTTTTTTATGCATTCACGGCGAGTTAGATAAAACGATTAGTACTAAAGAATCGATTGAATTCTGTAAAAAATACCCGGATTCCAGACTTTGTCTACTTCCCGATGCAAATCATGTGAGTGTCTTAATGGATGACCGCGTAGATCAGCTGGTTTGTAATTTTTTGGAATGAATCGCAGAAACGTAGCGAAGCGTAACCCGGGAATCTATGACAAGAGGAAAACCCGGGTTTCGCTTCGCTACACCCAGGCTACCCATTAAGAAATTTACTCGCTTTCCATATATTGTCGCAGCTTTTTCATGGCATTTTTTTCAAGCTGTCGAACCCGCTCCGCGGATACCCCGTATTTTTTAGCCAAATCATGCAGCGTTAACTTTTCTTCAGCCAACCAACGTTGTTGTAAAATATCCTGGCTGCGCTCGTCGAGCTGCTCTAAAGCAAACATCAGCTTCTCGCGTCCACGATCTCCGGCACTTTCCTTTTCCAATAAAACAGAAGGATCATCATTGACATTAAATAAATAATCTTCGGGTGCCGTATAAAAATCATCATTATCCGAGGCGTGTGGTGCATCATAAGGAGAATCCATTGCATTCAAGCGTTGTTCCATTACTAACACATCTTCACGACTTACACCCAAATCATTTGCTACAGCAGTTACCTCTTCATGACTCATCCAACCCAAACGATTTTTCATTTGGCGAAGGTTAAAAAATAACTTACGTTGTGCTTTGGTTGTTGCAATTTTAACAATACGCCAGTTACGTAAAACAAATTCATGAATTTCTGCTTTTATCCAATGCACTGCAAAGGAAACAAGACGTACGCCCATCTTAGGGTCGAAACGTTTTACCGCCTTCATCAAACCAATATTACCTTCCTGAATTAAATCATTCAAAGGCAAGCCATATCCCAAATAACCACGAGCTACACGGACAACATAACGCAAATGAGCAAGAACCAGGCATCGCGCAGCCTCAAGATCTCCTTCAGCATGAAAACGCTCGGCATAGGCAATTTCTTCCTCTAAAGACAACATAGGAATTTGATTAACCCTGTGAATGTAAGCATCAAGGCTTCCCACAGGTAAATTCATTTCGGCAAGTTGCAAATATTGACTCATGCTTCTTTCCTCTAAAACTTCTCTGTAAATAAGGTAAAAAAAATAAGAGGGGCTATAATTGAGGCTCAATGGAAGCCAATTGACGTTTTACCGATAAACGTGCCCCCATCCATCCTAGTATAACTGCAAATAGTACAAGTAGCAAGATCTGTCGTATTGATAAACTTTTTAACGGATAGTGCATTTGATAAGCAACCGCCAACTGATTCACAGCAGCTTCCAAACTGAAGATAAAAATATTCACCATAAAGACCGCAAATACAGCCCCTAAGGCACCATACCAAACACCCGAATATAAAAAAGGTCTGAGGATAAAAGGATCTTTTGCTCCGATTAACTTTAACACCTGAATTTCTTCTTGTCGACTATGAAGTGCCAGGCGTAGTGTAGTGCCAATGATCATAATTACAGCCATGGCTAATAAGGCAAGTAATGCATCTGCAAACTTGGCAGCAAATCCTAAAAGCGCATGCAAACGGCTTATCCATTCCATATCAACCTTTGCATTTTCCACTTGAGCTATGGTCTGTAATTTCCGTGCCAATAAATCCAATTTTGCAGGGGAGTCAATGATCAAGGCAGGTACAACATCCACTACTGCAGGCAAAGGATTTTCAGGAAGATAACGCATAATATCCTGCATCCCCTCTTGCTTGGTTAATTCCGATAAACCATCGCTGGAAGATTTTAAAGAAACTTGAGCTACGCCATCCGTTCCACGCACTTTTTGTAATACATGCTGTTGTTCCACTTCTGATAAGCCGGGCTTTAAATAAAGAGAAATATGCCCACCCTTCTGCCAGCTTGCAGTTAATTTAGCGATGTTATCGGAAAATACCCAGAAAAGAGCAGGCAAGGCCAAGGCAATAGCGATCACTATAGAAGTCATCATGGTTGCTAAAGGTCTGCGGCATAACAAATTTAAACTTTGTATTGCTGCTTGTACATGATAAGCAAGGATTGCTTGTGCTCGTTTTAACACATTCGTCCTCCTTTAAGCATGACAATACGATGTTTCATTCCTGCAATCAATGCCAAATCATGCGTGGCAATTAATATACTTACCCCTACTTGATTAAACTGCTCAAAAATAGCCATGATTTCTACGGAAAGTTTGGGATCAAGATTTCCTGTAGGTTCATCAGCCAATAATAATGCAGGCTTATGTACTACAGCACGCGCAATTCCCACTCGTTGTTGTTCTCCACCTGATAAATAGACTGGGAGCATTTTTTCCTTGGTTAATAGACCCACCATATCCAAGGCTGCATGCACTCTTTTGGCAATCATGGCATAAGCCATACCCTGAATTTGCAAGGGGAGAGCTACATTATCAAATACTGTTCGATCATTAAGTAAATAAGGGGATTGAAAAGTAATACCCAGTTGGCTGCGGTGGGCAGCCACATCACGTTTTTTTAACTGATTCAGACGCAAACCATTTACGATCAATTGGCCCGAAGTAGGCCACTCTAAAAGAGCGATCAATTTAAGTAAGGTACTTTTTCCTGCGCCTGAGTGCCCAGTAAGAAAAACCATCTCCCCTTTTTGCAAGGAAAAATTGACTTGGCTTAACGCTTCAAAACCACCCGGATAACGTTTAGTCACTTGGTCAAATGTGATCATTGAATAGTGCACCAACAAATTGCGCAGCATCAAAGGGTCGTAAATCCTCTATCCCTTCACCAATCCCTATATAACGAAAGGGCATTTCTAATTCATTAGCAATAGCAAACAAAATTCCACCCTTAGCCGTACCATCCAATTTGGTCATGGTAATTCCAGTTAAACCAATCGCTTCATGAAATTGTCGTGCTTGAACCAAAGCATTTTGCCCTATGCTTGCATCCAATATCAACATTGTCTCATGAGGCGCATCGGGACAAAGTTTCTGCAACACACGCTTTACTTTCTTCAATTCGTCCATCAAATTGCCTTGTGTATGCAACCGACCCGCAGTATCAGCGATTAAGACGTCCATTTTGCGTGCTTTTGCTGCTTGCAGCGCATCAAAAATCACCGAAGCACTATCAGCCCCAGTATGTTGGGCAATTACTGGGATATCATTTCGTTCACCCCAAACATGCAATTGCTCCACTGCCGCTGCTCTAAAAGTATCTCCTGCAGCCAGCATGACTTTCTTGCCTTGTTGTTGAAATTGTTTTGCCAATTTCCCAATAGTAGTTGTTTTACCTGCCCCATTCACCCCAACCATTAAGATCACAAAAGGAGAATGATCTGCGGTTTCTAAAGTTAAAGGTTGATTATTCTGGCTTAAAATCGTTTGCAAATGAGATTTCAGCGCCTCATAAACCGCGTTACCATCGGATAACTGTTTCCGAGCCATGCTTTCAGTCAACTGGTTCAGTACAATTTGTGTTGTCTCCATTCCCAAATCAGCACTGACTAAGAGCGTTTCCAATTCATCCAACAAATCCTGGCTGATTTCTTTTTTACCTAATAATAATCGGCCAATTCCATCACCGAGCTGGTGACGGGTTTTGCTTAGTCCTTTCCTGAAACGTGCAAAAATACCTTCTTTTGCAGGCTCTTGTTCCTGTTTGATTTCTTCTACAGGAGCTTGAGGCAACGAGTCAGGAGTACTTTGTGAATGATTGTCCTCTACGGAGGTGGAATCATGACTTCGTTTAAACCATTTAATCATATAGTGTACAAATCCTGAAAAATATGAAATTCTATCATCTTTTTTACTTTGAGGTTAAGTTGTGCGCAAAATACTCTTTACTTTACTCATGGTACTATCTTGCCAGACCTTTAGCCAAGTGCAAGAGTTTACGTTGAATAATGGATTAAAAATATTGGTTAAAGAAGATCACCGGGCGCCTATTGCTGTATCCATGATTTGGTATAACGTGGGATCCGCTGATGAGCCAGGCGGGATTACTGGTGTATCCCATGCGATGGAACATATGATGTTTAAAGGTACCGAAAAATTCCCTTTAGGTGCCTTTTCCAAAACCATAGCGGCAATTGGCGGGCAAGCTAATGCATTTACTAATAATGATTACACCGCTTTTTTTGAAAAAACAGCTGCGTCAAAACTTGCTACCAGTTTTGAACTGGAAGCGGATCGCATGAATCATTTGCTTCTTGATGCCAATGAATTTGCCAAAGAAATTAAAGTAATCCAGGAAGAACGACGTCTTCGAACTGAAGATAATCCACAGGCGCTTGCCTTTGAACGTTTTCTGGCAACAGCGCATCTAAGTGCGCCTTATCATCATCCTGTAATTGGTTGGATGAGTGATCTGAAACACATGTCCGTTGAAGACCTAAGAAAATGGTATAAGAAATATTATGCACCTAATAATGCGACCTTGGTTGTTGTGGGAGATGTTAACCCAGAGCAGGTTCGTACTTTGGCAGAACATTATTTCGGTGCTTTGCCAAAACACCCTACTCCTGTAAGACGAATACAAAAAGAGCCGCCAGCATTAGGTCAAAAGATTGTGCATATTCAAGCCGCAGCAAAATTACCTTTATTAATGGTGGGTTATACCGTCCCTAGTGTAAACACTGCTAAAAAAGACTATGAGCCTTATGCCTTGGAAATAATCGCTGGAATCTTAGACGCAGGTGAAAGCGCTCGTTTTTCTAAAAATCTGATTCGTGGCAAACATATTGCTACAGATGCAAATAGCTATTATAACCCTTATACAAGATTTCAAACCCAATTTATCGTTTATGGATCTCCGAGCCAAAACCATACAATAAGTGCTTTACAGAATGGACTCATCAACGAAATCGATAATTTGAAGAAAAATCAGGTTACTGATCAAGAATTGCAACGAGTGAAACATCAAATCATTGCTCAGAAAACTTTTGAGAAAGATTCAATTTTCGGACAAGCCTCGGAATTAGGTTTGTTAGAAACAATCGGACTAGGTTGGCAAAAAGCGGATGAATATACTCAAGCAATTAATGCAATTACGCCACAACAAATTCAGCAAACTGCCCAACGTTATTTTCAGGAAAATAATATGACGACTGCAATATTAGAACCTCAACCACAAAGGGCTGCACCATGAGAATTTTTAGCGCATGTATTCTAACATTACTGATTGGACTGTCGCATACATCGACAGCAAGTACATTCAAAACAGAAAAGTGGCTCACCAAAAATGGCGTGCAGGTCATTTTTTATCCCGCTATGGAAGTGCCCATGCTCGATGTCAGCTTGGCTTTTGCCGCAGGATCAGCATACGATGGGGAGCAATATGGTCTAAGTGCTTTGACCAGCCGCTTGATGAACCAAGGAAATGCGGGACGAGACGCAACAGCAATAGCCGAATCACTTGCGGATGTTGGTGCTCAATATAAAACTGAGATCAACCGAGATATGGTTATATTTAATCTCAGAACTCTAGTCGCCAAAAAAGCATTGGCCAACGCAAGTTATACCTTTGCACAAATTATTAACCATCCAGACTTTCTTGATCATGAGTTTTCAAGAGAGAAAAAACAACAGATGATGGCCATTGAACAACGGCAGGAATCGCCCGAAGACGTCGCCAATCTCCATTTTTTTCAAGCCTTATACAAACAACATCCCTATGCTCATCCTGTTAATGGAACAAGCGAGACCGTCGAGTCAATTAATATGAGCCAGGTGATTGAATTTAATAAACGCTATTATGTTGCCAAAAACGCAATCTTAGTTATGGTAGGTGCGATTAATAGTGAGACCGCGCATCAGCTTGCCGATCAACTCACTCAAGAACTTCCAGAGGGACAGCCCGCCCCCCGTATTCCCCAAGCCACTCAATTAACTCAAGCAGCAACGATAAATATTCCATTTCCATCCTCCCAAACTATGATACGGCTCGGCCAGCTCGGTATTGATCACCATGACCCAAATTACTTTCCATTGATTGTAGGGAATTATATTTTAGGAGGAGGGGCTTTAGTCTCTCGACTCGCTATAGAAGTCAGAGAAAAACAAGGTTTGACTTATGGTATAGACAGTCAGCTTATTCCTATGTCAGGAAAAGGACCTTTTCTCATCAGCTTATCAACAAAAAATAAACAAACAAAGGAAGCATTAGATATTATTCAAAATGTGTTACGAGCCTACATTGATAAAGGCCCGACCGATGAAGAGATGAATGCCGCGAAACAATACCTTACAGGAAGTTTCCCACTTTCTTTATCAGGTAATCGCAGTATTGCAAATATCTTATTGCGAATGACTTTTTATCATCTACCTGAAGATTTTCTTGACACCTACCTTGCACGCATCAATGCAGTAAGCAGTGAACAAATAAAACAAGCATTCAAACAACAAGTTAATCCCGATAAATTATTACTGGTCACTGTAGGTAAATCGTGAAACAGAGCATTCGCATTATAGGAGGTTTATACCGCGGAAAAAAATTGCATTTTCCAGATGTAGAGGGTTTACGCCCCACTCCAGATCGTGTGCGTGAGACTTTATTCAACTGGCTCATGCATGATATCAGAGAAGCACGCTGCCTGGATGCTTTTGCAGGCAGCGGCGCTTTAGGTCTGGAAGCATTTTCCAGAGGAGCTGCACGGGTTGTTTTTCTTGAGCAATCACCTAAAGCCTATGCTCATTTACAAAAAATAATCGCTTCATTTAACAGCCCAAAACTTAAACTCCTACAAACAGACGCAGTACAGTATCTTCAGCACAAACAGGAAGAGTTTGATATTATTTTTCTTGATCCTCCTTTTGCGCAAAATTATCTCCTTCAATGTATTTCGAATATCACACAAAGCAATATTCTCAAACCTGGAGGTCTTGTTTATTTAGAATCACCAAATACCATGCAATTGGATGAAAAAAATTGGCGACAAATAAAACAGAAACAAGCAGGACAAGTGGTCTATTCATTATTTGAAAAATTAAATTAATTTTTCTTATGTAGCCTGGGTGCAGCGAAGCGGAACCCGGGTTTGCTAAAGCCTCCGATTTCCCGGGGTTCGCTTCGCCGCACCCAGGATACGCTTTAATTAAAACATGAACGCTACAAAAAACCATTTCTGTTTAAATTCATATAATTCCTCTTCCATAGGCTTGACAAGCAGCCTAGCTCCTGTTTCAATCAAACGAATATTCTCAGAGATTAAAGAACATTGAATGAACAACAAGCTTCTCATGCTATTTATTGCCTCAGTCCTGCTTGTGGGTTGCAAACATGGAGGAGTACTCTTTAAAAAACCACCAGTAAACAATCCTAGTGATGATGCTACGATTAAATTAGCAGAAGCAGCAGTATCTGTAAGTGATTCCATGCATGAAATGGCACGTGTTGAAAAAGTAATTCTACCTCCACCTTTAGATAACGCACTCACAATCCCTAACTCGTATAACTTACAAGCCAGGGCAAGTGTGGATTGGTCTGGTCCTATTGAAGAATTAACTGCTCGTATTGCCAAATCAGCTCACTTCAGACTTCGTGTTTTAGGAAAAGCGCCTTCAATTCCTGTTCTAATTAGTCTTAACATTAAAGATGAAAGTTTAGCTGAAATCCTGCGTGATATTGATTACCAAGCTGCTAAAAAAGCCTATATTCACGTTTACCCTAACAGTCAGGTTGTAGAATTACGCTATGCCAAAATTTATTCGTAGCTTAATAGTTGTTGTATTGTCTGCTTTACTGCTTGCATGTCACCCCAAATATTTGGGTGATACGACTTCATTAGCAGGACTGCAGGCTATGGCCAATGTGAATGTCAAGGACAGAAATAAAAGACAAAGAGGGAAAATTCGTCAAATGGCCTTGAAAGAAACCGCTTTAAGTCTTGGTGCTCAAGCAGGCTTGGCGAATCGGGCCAAAATTATTGATGAGCATCTTATAAGACAATCACGCAGACTCGATGCCATTTATGACTTTAATTCCCTGATTTTGGAACATAATATCTTACCTCCTGTACTGTTAGAAGGAAGAAATACGCTTAATCTTGCTGATGCACAAACCATTCGTATTTCCGATCGCACCTATAAAGTTGCAAAACAGGCCCATTTTGTAACAACTCCTCCGACTTGGCGGCAATACTTATGGCTGGATTATGTAAAACCGGAATATCCTCACTATACCTTGTTACCTAAGACCAAGACAGAGAAAAAAATATGGTGCATTTATGTAGCCAAAGGCTGGAAAAATGGTATTGATCAAGCGAATACCATTCTTGAGGAAAACATAGCCCGCATTAAAGAAGATTTTGGTGGAATGATTCTTTATCGAAAATTATTAGCCATGAATATGATTTCTCCTCCTTATGTCTCTCATACAGACTTAGGTGTAACCGGTGATGCCTCAGAAATTCATATTGATGATAGAGTATTAAGAATTACTGCATTACCCGGTCTGAATGTGAATAGTGAACAATGGCGGGCAGCAGTATCCAAGGATGAAAATGCGCTAGAACAATTCAAACATATGGAAAAATTGGCAAATCGTTCTAAAATTATAATAACAGATAAATCCTGGCAGCCTACGATTGCTCCAGTTAACGATAACAATAGAATTCGTCAATAGGAAGTATGAACAATAATACCCATATACATTTAATGCCCGATGAGCCAACGCGCTTTACTCCGCTCTTCATGGATAAAATGTTGGAGCATACTGAACGTTTAAATGCTTCTGACATCACCATCCAAACAGGCGAACCTATTTATGCAGAGGTCTACGGAAAACTGTTACGGATTACCAACCGTCGTTTATCTAATACAGAACTCGGTGATTTAATTAATGCGATATACGGACCCAACGCGACAACCCAGCTTCTTTCTGGTAAAGACATTGATACTCACTATGAATTCCGCCCTAATCGCGGGGTTAGATATCGCTATCGGGTCAATGGGACAGCATGTCTTGTAGAGGGTCATGATGCAATTCAGATTACGCTCAGAACTATTCCTACAACCCCTCCTAGACTTGAAACCATGAATCTACCTGATAATGTGCTTGAAGCAATTGCACCTCAAGAAGGAGTTGTCTTTATTACGGGGGCAACAGGTTCAGGTAAATCAACTTTGTTGGCTTCGATTATTCGCGACTTAATCGAAACAGAGGATTCAAACCGCAAAGTATTGACCTATGAATCTCCGATTGAATTTGTTTATGATGAAATTGAAACAATATCCGCAGTAGTTAGTCAATCAGAAATTCCTCGCCACTTACCGAGCTTTGCTGATGGAGTGAGAAATGCTTTACGTCGTAAACCACGTTTAATCATGGTAGGTGAGTGTAGGGATGCAGAAACCATTAGTGCCGCATTGGAAGCAGCACTTACTGGACACCCAGTGTATACAACCTTGCATACTTCAGGTGTTGCTGAAACCATGCGCCGTCTTGTAACTTCCTTCTCTGGTGAAGAGCGCTTAGGAAGAACGATTGATATTTTAGAGACAATCAGGCTGTGTATTTGGCAAAAACTTGTACCTACTGTAGACGACAAAAGGGTGGCGTTGAGAGAGTATTTAGTTTTTGACGAAGAAGTCCGGGATATTTTACTTGAAAGTGATCCTAACGATGTAACCTCTGCTACACGTAAATTGGTACGACAAAAGGGCCAGCTTATGACTTGGGACGCAAAAGCAAAATTTGAGCAGGGTATTATCAGCGAGCGAGTATACAAATTAATTATTGCTGGAGCTAAAGAATACCAGCAATAAACTCAAAAAGTTTTTTATCTGCCTTTCTTTTGGGAAATTACATCCACTTTTCATACGTATTCATTACTCTTTATCGGTTACGCGTTATTTTAGCTATAATTTTAAAAGAAAGTATGATTTTTGTTACCTCTTGGGAATTATATGAACGACTCCATAATGCTGTTAGATGCCTCGTTGAGAGATGGAGGCCATCGAACTAATTTTAATTTCGAAGACACTCAATTAGAAAAAATTCTTGTACCTCTAGATAACTCAGGCATTGAATACATTGAAATTGGCTATCGCAATGGAACTTTAGTGCCCAGCCAAGTCGGAAGAGCCGGATGGTGTGCAAAAGATTATCTACTTCTTTGTCGCTCTTTGATTCAAAAAGCAAAAATGGTAGTTATGGTTTTTCCAAATAATCTTACTCAGAACGATCTCATTGAATTAAAAGAATGTGGTGTTGATTTATTAAGACTCTGCATTGCTAAAAACGAACTTGCATCTGCCTTGCCTAAAATAAAAATGATAAAAAATGCAAACATGGATGTTTCGGTTAATTTTATGAATATCTCTTACTACAAAGAAAATGAACTTGATGATTCAATCAAAACGATAAGCGAGTATGAACCCGATATCATTTATTTCGCTGATTCAAATGGCAGTTTACTCCCTACACGCATCAAGGAAATTTATGAGAAATACGTTAATAATTATCCGTTCCCATTTGGATTTCATGCCCATGATAACCTTGGCCTAGCACAAGCTAATGCTTTGACGGCAATGGACTTGGGGGTTCGCTTTATTGATGCATCTCTTGCTGGCATGGGTAAAGGTACTGGTAATTTAAAAACAGAGTTTTTTGTTGCTTATTTACATTCAATTCAACTAAAAAAATACAGCCTTGAGCATGTGTTAGAGGCAGCAAATTTTGTGCGTAGTTCATTAAAGATAGGTCAAGAGCCAATTGAAATGTCAGAGTTTATCCGTGGAATTTCTGATCTCTCAACTGCAAGCTACAAGTCTAACTGAACCATTGAGAATATCAGCTGTTTTATTCACGTGAGTTCTACATAAAAAATATAAATGCCTTTCATGTAGAACTTAGGATAAAAAAATCCCCTTAACTTACACGAAAGGACAAGATGGGATCCACTATTGAGGTGAACGCATAGTAATCGATTCTTCAGTTTTTTCAAATTTTTCAAATTTTTCAGATTTTTCGGCAACCATAGATTTCGACGTAACTTTATCTTTATAAGCTTTAGCTAGAGCTTTTAGGTCTGGATCTTCTGGGTTTTTCTCTAAAGCTTTTTCCAATTGTTGGACTTTTTGACTTTTCATATCCTTAGTAAAATCTTTGTAGCGATCTTCTACTTCTTTTTTTGTTTTTGGATCAACATTTTCAAAGCCACCCTTGCGATTTGCTTCTTGGCAGAGCAGGACTCCGTGAATATTCGCGCGCGTATTTGCTACAGTACAATTATCATATTTTTGTGGTTTTTGATCGATGACACTTACTGGAGCTTTCTCTTTAGTAACCTGATGAATTTGTTTCATAACTTCCGCATGTGAGTGTCCCTTGTCATGACCGCTCATTACATTGTTTATAAAATCCGGGGTAATATCCTTCTTGTCCACCTCATAAATTCGAGTTCCTTCCTCTCCTGGCTTAGCTCCCTCCCCTCGATTAGTAAATACTAAATATGTTTTATCAGGGTTTCCTTTGACTGGTACAAACGATAAACCCATCGCGTGCCCTGTACAATTAATAGGGACGCTGGTTACTTCTCCTGCTTGTATTCGTTGACTCAGTGCCTTTCCAGCTTCAGGACTTCCTTCAGGAGTACTGTATTGATATTTAGCCTCTTTATTTGCAAAAGCAAAAGCCTCTGAAATTTGCTTGAAATCACCTTTCGCTGGATCCTCCGTGCGACCCTGGCCGTAATTCTTAACTGCATCAGTCATCAATTGATATGTAGGTCCTACATGCCCACGTTGTGAAGGAGTACCATCTACACTGGTTATCTCTAGACCCAGGATGAGACCAAACTCTTTAACTGTATGCAATTTCTCTGGTTGTGACTGAATATAGTCCTTAGGAGGAGTAATCAGATCACCTGACTCTCGACCCCGTTCGCTCCGTATCGCAATATCATATTCTTCTCTTGCCAGGGAATCATACTCTGCTCCAGAATCAAGTAAGATCCTTGCCATTGAGAAATCTTGATCTTGCAGCGCCTGCACCAATGGTGTCTGCCCACGAGCATTTTTTGCGCTGTTTAAAGCAGTTGGCAGGTCTTGATAGCCACCCTTTTCAAGAAGATCAGGTAACTCTTTAGGATCAATTTCCTGCTTTAACTTTGGATCGAACATCTTTTGCAAGAAAAGAAACAACTGTTGTATAAATTGTTCCTCATCCATTTTTGCTTTTTGCGAAGCTGCTTTAAGTTTATTTTCAGCATCTTCTGCTTGGCTTGTTATAGTGCTACTAGGAGCAGATAATTCAGGCATAATGTAAACCGGCTAAGTGTTTATTTTAAATACAATTATACTACAAATTAGGATCATTTTCATGTACAAAGAAAGAGCATCAACATGTCTCATTGATGCTCCATCACTTATTACTTCATTACTTCAGGAGGCGGCTTAGAACCACCACCTAAGTCACCCTTTTTTTTGGGAGGAGACTTGTTGCCACCTTCAGGGTCTTTATCATTGCTTGGCGTAGCATTACCTTGCATACTAACATCACCACCGCCACCAGCTTTACCCAGAGCCCCTTTAATCATGCCAACACCTTTCGCACCATATCCGCCAAGAGTCTTATCAATTTGCCCTTGCGCGCCTTGAGTTTCCTTACCTGCTTCTTGAGTTTTACCTTTTACTTCCTCACCCCATTGTGACGTTTCTTGACCTATGCTTTCAGGAGTACCACCTATCCATCGTAAGACTTTGTCTGGCAAATAAGAAATCAATGTAAATGCTTTTTGTATGATTACTAAATACAAAGTGGTATAGGTCAATATGGAGAAGAAGAATGCATAAATTCCAGCCCAATCCGTATATCCGCCCGAACCAGAAGCTGAATCCGAACCTCCGTAGGACCAGACGCCACCCGCGAGTTGAGCGGCATTTGTATTTTCCTGCTGGATAAACGCTATAGCCTGATCATATCCAGCATTTAAAACCCATACCCCCACATAGGATAATGCTATGGCAGCAATATAGCCAATAATCATCATGGAAGGTCTAAGGAATACGTTCACTAAGATCATGATCGCAGCTTCACCTTTACCAAAAGCCTCATGCCCTTCCGGATGAGTTACACCCAATGCCACAATAGGGGCCGCCACCATTGCTTCGATTACCGAAATTAACCAACCCAGTGCACCAAAGGTGAAAATCATATAGGGCAAGATGGGAATGTAATAGGCTGTGGTAAACCCTACGCTCACCATGACGCCTACCCATGCGATCACAAGCGGCATTGCCAAAGACATCATGGCGAAAATAAAGATACCAAATACAGGGATTAATGCGCTGGATACTGCCATATTCAACAAGAGCATCCATAAGTTACCCGCAAAATTGATGTACTCATTACCCATATTTGCCAAAGCAACTACTGGGTTTACCCCAGGCTGCGCGATAATTTGCAGACCCTGTTGAAAGATTGTCGCCATTCCTTGCAATGGAATCATCAGGAATGCCATGACCACACTATTGATAATCTGACCAAAAATATCAAGAAACAGGTTATATATGGTTACTAGGATAATATTATAAAATATGTTTCCAAGTATTTGTCCAAGACAAATAGAGAAGAAAGGTTTGACTTCGCCGCAAGAGAAGTTTTGTCGTTCCAATCGGTATAACGATGTATTCACACTAAAATTAATTGTGTTAGCAAAAGTCAGTGGCTTAACGCCTGGTTGACCAGGGGTTGAAATCATAAGTGAGTTGTTAAGAAAGCCCCACACTGTAGATGAACCTGCGCCACTTTGTACCGTCAGCGTATCCGCCTTCTTTGGTATACCCTTAGTATTTGTTGTAATTAAATTCTGTACTTGCAGTACTTGGGTATTATCTTGACCAAACCATTTACATAATTGAGTAAAGTCTTTATTTTTATCGGCCATACTTCCTTTATCACAGGTAATCGTTTTACCATCACTGCTAGGAACAAATGGACTCGTTATTGCCTCAACACTAAATTTACTTTTATTCAATCCAGAGTCCGGATCCACTTGGCCTGCATTATCAATTGTACCGGATGATCCCTGAATCGCTACCAAGTTAAAGAAGTAAGCACCAGCCATAATCCATCCCTGAGCCTCGGCTTTATTGATAAAGTCAGTAGATTTCTCCATACTTCCAGCTTGGTTGACTAGACGCGATAGATTAACTGTGGGCATCATAATACCATTGTAATCATTAATCGCATTAGTTAACTCATTACCATTAAACAACGTACCCCCAACTACAGATCCCGGCACAGGTCCCCAAGTAATACATAAATTCCCACTCTTATTATCCGCATCATCAGTAGCCATACTTTTAGTAAAAGTATTACAAATCGTTCCATCTTGTTTATAGGGCACACCAAATTGCTGCGTCGCTACTGGAGAAAAATTAGTAGTATTGGGATTACTCGTTGTTGACATTTGTGGATCATTACCCACTATAACTCGAGCGACTGTAGACAAATCCATATACATTTGCTGGACTGCGATCGCTCGAGACATCTGCGTTGCAGCTGCCTCAGCAGGAGTTAACGTATTGTTACCAAGTTTTACATTTTTTCCCGCAGTAAAATAATTGACTTTAGGCTTACCGTTCTCATCGAGTATCTGCTTGCCGTTCTCATCGAGTGCCGGACTCTTTGTATCTTCAGTTAAAGAACCAAATTTCTTATTAATAGTGTCAACGTTATTCCAAGTAATGGAACCGCATATTCCGTTCAAAAAATAATAAGGTGACGCTGCATCATCAAAATTAGGCATTTCAACGGTCCACGAACTGGCCGTCGGGTTCTTACTCTGAGCAGAAACCGCGTTTACCGAACTCAGAAAATCAGGGACCGTAGTTTGGCAGAACTTAGCGATTGCAGAGCTATTATCACCCGCTTTGGCGGCATTATAACAATCTCCCGATTGTTTTTGCTGCGCGTCAAGAAGACTTTGCCGTAGATTTGTCAATTGTGTCTGTAAGCCCAGCATACATACTTGACCGGAAAGTATATTTATCGCGCCTGTTGTAATACTACCAATCCCCGAACTATCACCAGAAGTCATAAGTGCTGCGGCTGGATTTATCGCTTGTGATTGAATAATAACCCCGCCGCGGTTCAAATAACTTAACGCGGCATTCCATACCTTATCTGCTGCCCCAACACCTTGAACAACAACCCACATGACAAAAATTTGCATCAAACAATAGCCAGAAGCCTTGGGAATCAATAAAGCCAAACCTACTGTAGAGCGAATTGGAATCCAAATAGAGGACCACTTTTGTCCAAGCATTTGCCCTTCGTGGGCAGTATTCATAGTCGATACCAAAAGGGTATACATAATAATTATACCCCCCAGCGCTAAAACTGCAGCATTAAATACAGCAAACATGCTGCCCATGATTTGGCTGCCGGTACCACTTAAAACACCATCTACAACCCCGAATAAATTGCCAAGAAATACTACTGAATAATCACTTGCAGGAGGAGCAAAACTCAAAGAACTGGCACTATCTGCTAAAACCAAACCAGGACATACAAGGAGAAGTAGCGTTACTAACAACTTATTCATTTCTTTTCTCCCAACAACCCCTGCCTATACCATTCATTAAAGGTACACCCCAGTTTACGATTTTTAATTTGATAGTACCAAAAGTGGTAACGGAAGGCTAAAACGAGCGCAATCAAAGTGACAATAAGGCTCACAAGAAACGCTTTTATTGAACCAAAAAAAAGCTGATATCCGGCATATCCCAAAATCAAAAGAGCAGCTAACACCATAATAATACTCAATCGAAATAAAGATTTCTGTTTTATAAGTATACTTTCGTCGCTAAGATTTAATAATTGGACTGCTTCGTTGAATGATTCGCCTTCAACTTTTTTCTGTGGTACAAACAAACGTTTAAAGCCATTTCCTAAATACATAGTAAATGCTTTCATCCGTTCCCAATCAAACCACCTACGTACATTAATAATTCTCGAAACTAATCTAACTATTCGCGACTGCTTTTTCATATTTTTTACTTCTTTCTTTTATCTTACATAATATACTATAGTAGTAAGTAATGATTTCGTCCATCCGCTGAAATACAGTAAAGAAAGAGTAAAATATGCCTGATTTAAGTCATGAAGCGTCCGCCCAGTACTGGTTTGAATATATTGATCCTATGATATATAGAGTGATTACTTTTATGGAAAGCGTAGAGGATTGGACTCTGGATGGAAATCCTGAGTTTGAGGCAGCCATGGAGCAATTAGGCAAAGAACTTGATGACATAGAAAAAATAGACATGAGCCTGTTAGCTGAAGAAGAAAAATTTATTCGCATTGTAGGAAACATTAAATCAGGTCGGGGACTTCGGTTGCTGCAAGCAATCGATACAGTTCACCCGGGCAGTGCTTCACGTGTTTTAATCCATGCCGAGGAAACAAGCACTGGAAGCCATGATCCTGCTGGAGTTTTTCTTAAAAGAAACATTGTATTTGAACGTTTAAGATTGTTGTCACGAGTTTTTTGTCAGTATCGTCTAAAACTTGTTTTACGTGCACTTGAAGGGGAAGAATAAATGAAATTAGCGTCTAAACTTATGTTGCTGAATGTGCTTTATTTTACTGCGTTTTCTGCTACAGCTCAGGATACAACAACATCAACATCATCAACATCATCATCAACTGATCAATCTCAATATTATCAAAACCAGCAATCAGAAAATACGAAAAAACTATTAAGGTACTTTGAAAATTTTGGTCAATATTTGGGTTTTCAAGTACAGAAAGCTCCTACAGAAGATAATAAGGATTTTACAGTAACCTACAAGCTCATTAATTTAACAACCTCTCAATTATCACAAGCTTATCAGTTTTATACCTTATTAGGCTCGATTCCCGTGAATACTTTTTCAGGTCAGGGTCAACAAGGCGGAGGGGAAACTACTACAGGTAATCCTTTTGCTCAGTTCCTACCTACTGATAGTGCAAATACATCTCAATATAATCCCAGTGCTTCAATTATTAATCCTCTCGCGAATCTTGCTTTTCCAGGTTTTGCCTCAGGCCCATCTGCAGGATCTACCGGAGTGACTGTGAATCCGTTGATAGACCAACAAACTTTTCAACAGGATCCAGTAAGTCAAGCGGTATTAAATATTTTGGCGACCCCTGATTATACGTACTGTATGAATCCTACGAGCAGCACCCCAGAGTTTGTTAATGACTGCAAATTGATTTATAATACCTTGGTACCCCTGAACATTGTAGGGGAAATTCCCAACGCGATTACTTTTTTTGACCCAGCGTACCTTCAACAATTTTTAAATCATCTGAATAGTAATGCATTAACTGCCCCCTTGATGTATTCAACTCAAGACCTTGGAACAGGTCAGCAAAAAGGCGATATAGCAAAAAATGGCCTACCCGCACAAAATCAAGAGCAACTTGCTGCGAATTTTATTCGCTATGTTAGTGGTAGTGTAATTCCTATTAGATTACCTCAATGGAGTGATTATGACTATTGGTATAAACAGACCCTTAGTACATCCACAAACCAGAGCACCCTTACAACGAAACAAATGCAAGCGCAGCAAACCCTTGCTAAATATCTTGCGAGCTTACGTACCTATGCAGCGCAAAACTCTGTAGGACTCAGTAACCTTTATTTTATCATGTCAAGAAGAATGCCTCAGACTAATCCTAATCCAGGAACCGGACAGACTGCGGGTGGTAGTGGCCCAACAAGTCAAGCCTTAACCGAGTTTAATATGGCAACCTGGAGATTGTATAATACTACAAGTTCTGGCGATGCAAGTGCTACTGCCGCTGCTTCAACCGGCACAGGTGGTACTGGCCAGCCTGGGAATACCCCATGGATTAACAGCCTTAATAATGCACCACCTGCTACAGTAGAAAAGGAAATCGCTATATTATTGGCTGAGATCAATTACCAACTTTATTTAGATCGTCAAGTTCATGAACGTCTTCTCATGACGAATAGCATCTTGCTGTTACAAAGTGTTCGTACAGGCGCTCCCTCTAATGAATCCCTAAGCCCCGGAGCACAAACGCAGCAGCAATAACTCTAAAAAGTACGGGGTGAAAGAAATCTCTTTTCACCCCGTTTCAAAAACTCAGTTTAAAAAGCATCACTCTATCATGAACATTTTCAGTGATGGATTGCACTTAAACTAAAATTTTTATAAAAAATTCCTAACACATTTTATAAAATGGTGTATATGATTTCACGCATAAAAAGGTCTTAGTTTAGTATATCTTATTGATAACGGATAAAGAGTATTAAGTAAGGTTGTGAGTTGGGTAATTTCGTTAAATAATCAGTTAAATAGTTGATGACATTTGGATCAAAGTAATTTAAATTGACGCATTTAATGCGCTCATTTTCCTATGTCAAAAACTATTATCTTTCAAAAATCGTTCTTAGTCTCTGGCATCATGTGCTTTAATGGTTGTGGTAATACAATACAAGGCCTCCTGCATGCGTGTATCGATGATTGTAAAAAGAAAGAGATTCTTCCTGCAGATGCACGACTTATCGTAGATGCTGAGCCCAGTGGTTTAGGCATTCATCAATTCACTATTTCTATTGAAACTGAAAAAAATAATTTTATTCCTATAAAAAACTTTAATTCCATTCTCTTTGCCAAAATTAAAGAAGAAATTATTTTTGAGATCGTCGACGATCAAAAAGAGAAAGAGAATAAACCCAACGACAAAAAAAATTGGATTAACATATTTGTTAACCTAATGTGCATGGGAGCTGTACTTGCTTTAACACTTACATTTCCTCCATCAATAATTTTAACCATTGGCTTAACCGCGCTTACTTTTTTTTCAACTGCATTTACCGCTCGAGAGTATTTATTTGCTTTTTTTCGTAACTTCCGCGCCAAAAATTTTACAAATATGGCAACGACCATTAGCCTAGGCTGGTTTTTATCTATGGCTCATACTCTTTTTCATGCCATTAGCATGCCTTTAGCAAGTAATTTTTCTATGATTTTTATGAACTTTATGATGCCAACCATGTTGATTGCTTGCATCAATGGAATGGATGAGGTTAAGCGTCTTGTTATTGAAAAATCCAAGAAAATTCAATTGAAAGGAATTAAAACATTATTTCCTCAAATGTCAGAAACGTACCGCTGTTATGAACTAACTCAACCTGAACTAGAACTCTTATCAAAAAAAATTAACCAATTACTTTCATCGCAGAAACAAAACTCTTCAGAAATTGATTCACAACTGAATAAAGAAGAACACCTATTATTCATCCAAGAATTATTAAATAGCAAAGAAATAAGTGAAGAAAAAAGAAATCTTTTAAGAGAAGGAATGCTCATTGAAGTGAACGCCGGCGAGTGCTTTCCAGTGGATTGTATTTTAATTCAAGGCAACACAGTAATTGATGCATCTCTTTTGACGGGTGAACCGCACCAAACAAAACAATTATGGCAGCATATTCCTTCGGGTGCTATTAATCTTGGAAAAAAAGTTACTGTTTATGCTGAGAAAAACTCATACAACAGCACAGTTAATACTCTTCTCTTTCGCTCAAATCGAGCTAAAGAATCAGCGACTCCCAAAGAAGAAATCCCCAAATTTGCTTATCTGTACACAGCACTTGTTATCCTTGGTTTTTTGGCAGCTATTTTTACCCCTATTGGATTAGGAATAGCGACTATTCCTTTAGTAATGCAAAACATCATTGGCATTTTGTTTTCTGTATGTCCTTGCACTATTGCTATTGCTCATCAATTACCACAGCTCATCAGCATCCATCATCGTAATAATAAAGGCATCCAATTACGTGATGACAGTTTAATTGCACCGCAATCGGACGAAATCCATACTGTAGTTTTTGATAAAACAGGAACATTAACGACAGGAAATTCCATTGTTGAATCTTCTGACATTCCTATCAATTCGTCATTATGGCAAAGAATCTATTTACTGGAAAAAGCTTATGGTAGAGGGCACCCTCTCGCTAAGGCAATTCAAAAATACTATAAGGTTGCTATTAATAATAATGAACCTCGTTTTGATGAAATAAACGAGTGCACGATGGACCCTAAAAATCGAGGACTCTCAGCGCGAGTGCAAGAACGAATAATCCAGATTGGAAGCGTTGACTACTTAAGGGATCGTGGTATTACTCTCCCTGAACCTAAAAAAACAAAAATCGAGCAAGGCTTTTCAGCAGTCTGTGTTGCAGAAGATGGAATCTATAAAGGGGTTATCTATGTGAAACATGAAGTAAGAAAAGGGGTCATCGAGGCACTCACCCGGTTAAGAAGAGAGGGGAAAAAGATTATCATGTTAACCGGAGATAACCTTTCATCAGCCAAAGGCTTTAATAAACATATGGGTCCTATTTTTATTAATAACCAAATGGTCCCTATTTTTAACGAAGAAGATATTCATGCAGGGCAAACGCCAAAAGATAAAGAGACTTTTTTAAAAGAAAAAATGGAAGAAAAAGGAGCCAATCCTAAAGGAGTGTGGTTTGTAGGGGATGGCCTAAATGATGCCCCTTGTTGTCGGATTGTCTCTGAAAAAGGAGGCGTTAGCTGTGCAATGGACTCTAATGACAAGTCATCATTTTTTACTGATATTACTTTAAATGGTTCATTAGACTATCTATTTGTGCACAATAAATTAAATCGCTCCTTGCAGCAAAATATAACTCAAAACAAAGGAATACTTATTTATAGTACCCTTGCTTTTCTTGCTTTTATCATTAGTTTTTCTATAGCGGGGGTTGCTGTTTCTCCATTAATCCCGATGGCTATTATGCTATCGACAACACTTTTTGTTTTATTTAATTCTTATCGAACTCAACTTAATATTGACTCCGCTTTAGATAAAGAGATTGCATGGCCTAAAAAACTATTAAGCTCCAATCTTTCAATTGGCTTATTATTGACAGCAAGCACCCTGCTCATCAGCAGCGTTTTGGTAGCAACCATTGCAACAGGAGGATTAGCCTTACCGCTTATAGCCTTTACAGCTGGAACGGCTATAGGATTTAGTAGCGCATGTACTTTATCGGCGCTTAGCCTGATTGGAGTGTTCCTTGGTATTCTATCCACTTCTTTATTATCTGGACCATGTACCCAAGATGCAAGTGAACACCGCCCAAGCAGCACTTCCCTAGATCTTGGTAAACTTGAGCCAATTGATACAGCAGCCAAGGAAAAAACGATTGATTTCTTCCTCGACAGAACATATAAAAGTAAGGAAAAGCCACGACCGGAAAATGAACCGATTTTGGATGGGACGAATTGTTCAAACTCTCATTAACAAAGCAGAGTTAGTGCAGTAATGTAGCCTGGGTTTATTTTGGCCACACTTCCCGGGTTTCGCTTCGCTGCACCCAGGCTACAAAAGTCAATTTGTTTTTCGAAGCACCAATAGTCTACAATGCTGTGCGGTTTGATAAACCACATTTCTACATGGAAAAATAGAGTCTAACTAGAAAGGAATAATAACAATGGAAAAAATCAAGCTTTTCATGCTGCTGTATTTCATGATGATTACCCCCAGTTATTGCAGTGATCGTTATTTTCTCTGCGGTCCCGACGAAGATGGTTGCTATCCAGATATTTATCAATACTGCGCGTGCATTCCCTATAATGACTGGGAAGCCAGTAGTCCCTATTGCTTGGATTTCGATAAATTGACGTGCACCCCTTTATCACAAACAACACATTGTGACCCAGGCTTAATCTTTAAAAATCAAGGGGAATGTCTTGCAACGATATTTCAGAGTGAACCTAGACCCCCTTGCAAGATAACGACCCATCAATTTTGTATTGAAAACCATACGCCTATCTGTGATAAGACGGGACAACCCAAATCGTGTCATTAATATCATTTATCCCATAATGATATAGTAGGTTGGGTCATTTTTGACCCAACAATTTAAACTGAGATATTGTGAATTTGTTGGGGCGAACGACCCAACCGACTCGCCCAGCCAGGCTACACATATTATAACTCTATGAATTTATTGAGTTGTACCCTCTAAAATAATGGATAGCTTCTCCATTACCTCATCGACAGAAATTAATTGCATAGGTTCTTCACCATGCACATGCTGTCCCCAAACCTCTTCAATACACTTGCTGCCAAGAATTTTTTCTGCGGCTTCAGGATAATGATTTACAACCAAATGTTGAAAAAGATAAGGGCCAGAAATAAGCGGGTTAGTCACCGCATGTAAGGCAACAACTGGGGTGTTTACCGCCGTAGACATATGTGAAGGACCCGTATCAGGGCAAAGAACTACTGTTGCTTTGCTGATAAGTGCCAATAATTGTTTGGGTTTGGTTTTACCGACGAGATTAATTGCAGCAGGAATCGCTTGCGTAATCTGTTCTGCCAACTGTTTATCAAAATCAATCGGCCCCCCCGTAATGATTACCTGTACCTTCCATTGTTTTTGTGCTTTTTGCAAGACGTCAATATAACGGGCAACGGGCCAACTACGCTCAGGTTTACTTGCCGCGGGATTCACTACCAAAATGGGACCTTGCTTGGGTAGCTGTTGCTCTGCCCATTCATAATCTGCGGAAGAAATGGGTAAATCCCAGCGAATAACACGCTCCTTTATACCTAAAGCCTGAGCAAACTTCAAAAAACCATCCAAGGTATGCTCTAAGCCTGGAGTAATTCGCTCATTGACAAATAAGCCATGTGCATCATTTGCTCGATGCTCATCGTACCCTATTTTTCTTTTTGCTTTGATCAGGGGATAAAGAAAATTCGTTCTGAGACTTGCTTGCGGCGCCAATAACACATCAAAGACACGTCCTTTCATTTGCTTTTTAAAGCGCCAGTAGTCCATAAGACCGTGCGGTTTATCAATTAAAATGAACTCTACTCCATCCATGCCTTCTACCAAATCAAAAGCAGGCCTGGAAATAATCCAAGTCAATTTGGCTTGCGGTAGATTGGCTTGTAAGGTTCTAATGAGCGGAACAGCCATTAGAACATCACCTAATGCAGATAAGCGTACAATACAAATGGATTTAATCATTCTGTAAAACAAAGCGTGAACCACAATAAGGACACACTTCTACTCCGGTTTTTTCAATCGGTAAATAAACCTTAGGATGAGCATTCCATAACACCATATCTTTTGTTGGACAGCTCAGAGGTAATTCATTAGGGTGTACCACATAATTTTTTTTTGTACTCGCTGGTTCTTTTTTTTTGGCTTTTGACATGATGTTCCTTTAAATCTTATTTAATAGGATTATCTAATATTTCCTCAATTTTCGCTATAATCTCATCGCGAAAAGCGCTATTTTGTGGATCATAATAAAAAGCCTCTCCCCAATGCCTGAGCCAAGTTAATTGACGTTTCGCCAATTGCCGGGTAGCCGCAATCCCTTTGTCACGCATTAGAGAATAATCATAATCACCTTGAAGATATTCAAGAGCTTGCCTATACCCCACACAGCGCATGGAAGGCAAGTTTATGGTTAAATGCCATTTTTGTTGCAATTGTTTTACTTCGTCAAGAAAACCTTCGGCTAACATATGATCAAAACGTTGTGCAATGCGTTCATGCAACCACGCTCGTTGTTCGGGAAAGAGAATAAAATTCACAAAATGATAATCTGGCTTTTCCTTATGTTGATCAAGAAACACAGACAGGGTTTTGCCAGTCGCATAATATACTTCTAATGCACGTTGAATTCGTTGTGCATCATGAGCATGAATTCGTGCAGCAGATTCGGGATCAATCTGTACCAATTTTTGATGAAGAACGGGCCAACCCAATAATGCGGCCTCCTCTTCCAATTGCTGACGTATCGCCGGATTCGCTTCAGGCAAAGCAGATAAGCCTTTTTGTAACGCGTTAAAATACATCATCGTTCCCCCCACAAGCAAAGGGATTTTGCCTTTTTTGATGATCGCATCACTCAAAGATAAAGAGTCGGTACAAAATTGAGCAGCGGAGTAGGACTCAATCGGATCCTTGATATCAATTAAGTGATGTGGCGCTACGTGCAGCTCATGAGGGGTCGGCTTGGCAGTTCCTATATTCATATCACGATAAATCATTGCAGAATCAACGCTAATAATTTCAAAAGGATATCGTGCTACTAATTCACAAGCTAAAGCCGTTTTTCCTGAGGCAGTTGGTCCCATGATACAAAAAACTAATTTACCCATTTAACTCAATCAAATGAATTATTTTTAGCGATTATACAGGGAACTAGGATGTATGAAGAATAAACTGTATCAATTTTTCTATTAAAGTAGCTTCGTATGCTCTTTAAGCTATTTTGGAATGGCCTCAGAACTTAGGGTATTATTCTTGCTTTTATAAAAAATATTTCGAGAAATTTAGGGGTTATTCAAAGGTCAATAAGTTTCTACAATCTTCAATTGTTAATCCTTTAAATAACCCCAAGCTTTTATTTCCTTCTTTATATAGGCGAAGTAACAGCTCATTTAATTCCATTTTTTCCTCAAGATTTAAAAGTCTGGGATCAAATATTTGCGCTCGATTCATTAATTCAAGCAAAGTATTCTGATTCACTACATCACAGGCAGCGACAGAGTCCAAGAATAACCGCAAATCTAAGTGGGGCATACACAGTGGTATACTACGAATGACTGCTTCATTTTCTCCTAACCATTCGAGACTCATTCCTAATTGTTTGAGGCACTGATCCAGAGAACTACCGCGCAATTTTTCGGGAAAGGAATAACGCATCGCTACCAATAAAGGTCTACTTGCCAAAGGCAAAACCAATTGATGCATTTGCTCCTGCAATCTATATTGATGCAGACTCACCACATCAACAACATAAGGTTGTTGATGGATGAACGCCAAAATGTATCGGCTATTTAAAATGATCCAGGATAATTCAGTCTCTAAACTATAAACACTTTTGCTTGATGCAGCCAATTTAGGGTAGGACTCATAAATTGCTTGAGCAGGACTCGCCTGTTCGAATGATGTATATGTTATCTCTTCATTGAACTCATTTTTTGACTTCAATGCAGCAGTCAATTGTGACACAAAAAAATCAAAAATCAAACGAGGCTGCTGAAAGCGCACCTCATGCTTGGTAGGATGTACGTTCACATCGACCTCTGCAGGGTTAATCGTCAAGTATAAAACACAGGCAGGAAAGCGACCAGGATATAATAAACCATCATAAGCCTGCTTTAGCGCCTGGTGAATGAGCCTATCTTTTACCATGCGCTGATTAATATAAACCCACAATCGATCATTCTGGCTACGCTGAAAATTGGGACTACTTATCCATCCATAAAGTTTCATTGCACCATGCTCTACATCAAGAGAAATTGATTCTTTAACAAAAGCACTACCCAATATACGGGTCATACGTGTTAAACGAGTTTGTTCATTGGTTGCAGCAGGAAGAGATAAAACCTGTTTCCCATTATGTTTTAGGGTTAGTGCAATCCCGGGAGCACTTAAAGCAAAACGTTTCACTACTGTTTCGATTGCTTGAAATTCTAGTTTTTCGCTTTTTAAAAATCGTTTTCGTACCGGTGCATTAAAAAATAAATCAACAACATCTACTGTCGTTCCTACAGTGCGAGCACAAGGGGATAACGCTCTTTCTGTACCTTGTACTCGCAGCATCATTGCCGTTTCTTGTTGTTCAGGCTTAGAGCTAATCGTGACTTTGGCTACAGAAGCAATACTGGCTAATGCTTCACCACGAAAGCCCATACTATCAATTGCATATAAGTCGTTAAGTGTAGTGATTTTGCTGGTCGCATGTGCAGCAATTGCCAAGGGCAAATCTTCTGCTACGATGCCCATTCCATTATCACTGATCTTGATTTGATTTAGGCCCCCATAGCCTATTTCTATAGTAATCGCATCTGCACCTGCATCAAAAGAATTTTCCAGTAGTTCTTTCACTACCGATGCAGGCCGTTCGATTACTTCCCCCGCAGCAATTTGATTTGCTATAAGCGGTGGTAATTGCTGAATTCTTATGCCCATGCCTGAGGAATCACCAATTTTTGCCCCGGCTTAAGTCGAGTAATGCCGCGCAAATGATTCATGGCTTGTAAGGCCGCAACGGAGACATGATAACGTGCAGCAATCGCAGGTAACGTTTCTCCAGCGCGAACCAAATGGATATTACTGGTTGTCATTGCTTCAATGCGCGATCCGTGCGGGGGATTTTCCCAGAAGTATCCTTTAATGCCTTGAAAAATTGCTTGGCTCAATCGAGCTTGATAAGCAGGGTTCGTTAGATTTCGTTCCTCTATAGGATTTGAAATAAATCCTGTTTCCACCAAAATCGAAGGAATATCAGCAGACTTCAAAACGACAAACCCGGCTTGCTCCACTTTGTTATTATGTAAATTAGTAAAATTACCGAGCTGATTTAAAACTCGCCCCCCCATTTGCAAACCTGAATTAATCGTGGCTGTTTGTGATAAATCGATGAGCACAGAGCGTACAACACCGTTCTGATCATCTAAATCACCTAAATTCACCCCACCTAATTCAGAATAGTTTTCCTTTTCTGCAAGCCAACGTGCTGCTTCACTTGTTGCTCCTCTTTGTGATAAAGCAAATACCGAAGCACCATTTGAATGAGGGTTATTAAATGCATCCGCATGAATGGCAACAAAAACATCCCCATTATATTTTCTGGCAATATCCAGGCGTTGTCGTAAACCCACGTAATAATCTCCCGAACGAGTCAATACGGCACGCATACCAGGCTGTCTGTCAATGAGTTGTTTTAGTTTTAAGGTAATTGCCAAGACGACATCTTTTTCTCGAGACTTACGTGGACCTCGAGCTCCAGGGTCCTTGCCCCCATGGCCGGCATCCAAAACAACAATAACATCGCGCAGTTTAGAAGGGCTACTACTTACTTTAATAGGGTTCTGATTTGCTAAAATAGGCTGTGGTCGCTTGGGTTCAATTTTTGCGGGTGATTTAGCCTGTTGTATTTTCGGTGTAGTGTATGTTTTCTGCACTATAGCAGTTTTAGGAATACTGGCTGCAATTGGTGCAACAAGACGGCCACTATGTACTAAATCAACGCGTATACCTCCAAAAGCGCCATTAGGTTTCCAAGGAGATGATCGCAGTTGTACTTTTTGATTCACTTCAAAAACCAATCTTAAGGTTCTAGGTTCCGAATGCCCACTCCGAACTTGTTTTACTAATCCGTTAATTAAACCCAATTGATTTAAATCCACAGCGAGTTGTGTTTCCTTTAAGTCCAATACTACCCGCGCAGGGTGATCCAAAAAAAATAATTTATGGGTGAATGGTCCATTAATTGTTAGAAAAAGTGAGGTTTGGTTCCCCTGTTGTTTTAAAACAACAGAATGTAATTGAGCACTAAATGTTGCAATAGAGCAAAGACACATCACAACAAAACACCATGTGCGAAATATCATCTTTCACCTGCCAGGCAAGCTAAAATTCTTTTACCCGCTGCACTTAATGCCATAATTTGCATTTCACGTCCAGCCCCTTTAATACCTAACTTAAAACGAATATCTACATGAGGCAATGTTCCTCCAGCATGTTCTGCCCATTCAATACAACAGATACTCTCCGGGGTAAAATAATCCCTGAATCCCATATATTCCAACTCTTCCTCATGGTGTATTCGGTAGAGATCAAAATGGTGTATGGTTAAATGATTGCATGTATAACTTTCTACCAATGAAAAGGTAGGACTTTTGATTGCAGATTGAATGCCTAGATGTTTCAACATGGCGCGAATAATAGTTGTTTTACCCGCACCCAAATCACCACTAAAGGTCATGATCAAGGAAGGACAAAGGCAAGAGGCCAGGTGAGCGGCAAAACTCTCGCTTGCCGTTTCATCGGGTAAATTCAGTGTTATAACCTTATTCGATTCGCTATTTATCATCATTCAGGGTAATTCAAGACATGAGGTAAAACATCAAATAAATCACTGGCTAATAAACCAGCTCCTCCCATTTTTTTTGCTATCCGATCTCCAGCAACTGCATGCACCCATACACCACATTGTGCCGCTTCGGATAAAGAAAATCCTTGAGCACAAAGCCCTCCGATAATACCGCTTAACACATCGCCCATACCCGCACTCGCCATAGCAGGGTTGCCCCGAGAACAAACAAATGCATCTTTCTCAGCTGTTTGAATTACGGTTCCAGCCCCCTTCAGTACAACGACCCCACCGTATTGCTTCTGAATGTTTGCTGCCGCCTGATATCTATCTTTCTGAATCAAATCAGTAGTACAAGAAAGCAAACAAGCCGCTTCACCAGGATGTGGGGTTAATATCCAATTATCATCCATCTGTGAGTTTTCAGCTAACAATCTTAAGGCTGATGCATCAATAACCATAGGTAATTGTGAGGTAATTGCCATTAAAAATAGGTTAATAGCCCATTCACTTTCGCCTAGACCAGGGCCAATAATACATACTGTGGCTCGATCTAAAAGCGGTATTAAATCGTTAGAGGTTTCCACAGCGCTTACCATAGCCTCAGGGATTAATGATAAGGCGCTCTTCGCGTGTTCAGGCCATGTTGCAATAGTTACTGAACCTGCGCCTGTTCGCATTGCAGCTTTGGCGGCGAGGCCAATAGCGCCGGGCATTCCTGGTCCTCCACCAATGACTAAAACATGACCATAATTTCCCTTATGTGAATTTTTTTTGCGTCCAGCAAGCGGCAAAGCCAAGGTATCTGAACTTAAAAGACATGCAGCAGGAGTCAATTGAGTCACACAGGAATCAAGTTGCAAAGAACAACAGTGTATATCCCCACAATAATCAGGACCATCTGCAGTATACATACCCGCTTTCTGGGCAATAAACGTTAAAGTGGTATTGGCTTTAACACAAAAATTCTCTACCTTGCCTGTATCTGCGTTAAGACCTGATGGAATATCCAAAGCTACGACAGGTAGTCCGCTCATATTGATCTGATTAATCGCCGATACAATAGCGCCTCGAACGGGGCCTTTCAGTCCAATCCCTAAAAGAGCATCAATAACTAATTCTGCCTCACTATCTAATGGTTCATCTACAGCTTGACACTCAACTCCCGCACTTATAGCCATTAAAGCCGCATGTTGCGCTGCAATAGGAAGATCTGCTACCGCCTTACACTGGTAAATTGTCACTAATAATCCATGTTCATGCGCCAAACGTGCCACCACATATCCATCACCCGCATTATTTCCTGCGCCACAATACACAGCAATATGACGAACATGTGGATAGAGTTTTGTTATAAGAAAAAATGCCTCTGCTCCCGCCCGAGACATCAGTGTATTTTCGTCTAATTGATATATAGAAGTAGCCTGTTGCTCACAAGCTCTAATTTGCTCACAACGATAAAGCGCGTTTGTTGGTATGATCACCTTGTGCTCCAAATTTACTATAGGCCACCACTAAAGTTCGATACATCGTTGCAAGCTCGTTCGGTTCAATCGTGTACTTGGTACACTTCTTCACCTCAGTTTACTTGCGCCTTGTCTCGAACTTGGTGGATGACGCTATATTTCGAACACGTTTCTTATATGTAGTCTAGGAGTGAATCAAACCCGAGTTTCAGAATTCCCAGGTTTTGTCTTCGCCTTCACCAGGCTACTTCCATTTACTTGACTAATTTTAACGAAGGTTTGCTTTTAGAAACAGTTGAAGCATCAGATTCAGTACCTGATGAACCAGAAGATGCTGGAGGCGGCTCTTCTTCATCTTCGATAGCAAAAGCAATACCTCTGCCATTTTCTTTAGCGTAGATTTCTAATACTGATCCTGGCGGAACAAAAATCTGTTCTGTTTTCCCTGAAAAACGCGCAGTAAAGATAATTCGATCATTTTCCAATAAAAGACCACGAGTTGCTGCAGGAGAAATATTTAACACGATGCGATCATGGTTTACATGTTCTCTCGGTACCTGTACCCCCGTATATGCTGCATTAACCATGATATAAGGAGTTAATTCGTTATCTACTATCCAATCATAGGCAGCGCGAATTAAATAAGGTTTATTTGATGTCATTGTCATTATTTATGCCGCTCTTAGTTGTCGCTCAGCATCAGTCAAACTTGCTTGAAACGATTCACGTTTGAACAAGCGCTGCATGTAAGCAATTATTCCTTTAAACTCCGGTGCAATGTCAATTCCCAATCGAGGCAAACGCCACAACAAAGGTGCTAAAGCACAATCTAACAAAGAAAACTCATCACTTAAAAAATAAGATTTATCTGCAAATACAGGATCAAGCGCTGTTAAACTTTCGAATAAATTGATCCTGGCCTGTTCTGCATTATCATCTTTTAAAATGCGATTCATAAAATAATACCAGTCATGTTCTATCCTGTGCATCATTTTTCGTGTTTCAGCGCGCGCAACAGGGTAGACAGGCAATAATGGTGGATGAGGAAATCGCTCATCTAAATATTCCATAATAATACGTGGTTCATAAAGCACAAGTTCTCTATCAATTAAAGTAGGAACTGTCCCATATGGATTAACTGATAAAAGATCAGCGCTGGGCTCTGCCTGTTTGGCAGTAAGAATTTCTACATTTACCCCTTTTTCAGCCAATACAATCCGAACCTGATGGCTGTAAACATCATCTGTATCGGAAAATAAAGACATTATAGTGCGCTTCGCAACAATTGCCATGAGCAACTCCTATTTAATTCAACCTATAACAAAAGTAAGTACAAACACACAAAACCTGCACTTTACCACATTTTTACCTTTTTGGGTTACTTTATGCCGTTTTTTCGCCAATAAACTCTTTTTAACCCGAGAACAACAAGAAATAAAACCAATAAAAAGCTAACAACATAAAATCCTATCCGGTATCTTATTGACTGCATTGGCTCACCAACATATGCAAGAAAAGTAACTAAATCGTGTAACTCATTATGAAACTGATCTCCGGATAGTTCATGATTCAACGTTTCTAAAATATTGGGCATAGCCACATCGGGGACAAGACGGTTATTCGTACCAAAAGGCCTAGAATCATCTCGATAAAAACCATTTAAATAACTATAAAGCCATTCTGTTCCTTTTTCTCGAGCCACTAAAGATAAATCCGGAGGTACTATCCCAAACCACTGTTTCGCATCTTCGGGCGGCAAAGCAATGCGAATTGGATCATTAACTGTTGCTTGCGTAAAAATCAGATTATTTTTTAATAAATCTTCATTTATTCGACCATCAAATCCCGTTATGCCTAATCCTTTAGCCATATTATTATAACGCAAATAGTTCAAAGAGTGGCAACCAGAACAATAATTCATAAATAATCTAGCGCCTCTTTGCAAGCTCGCCTTATCTTGTACATTAATTTCTGCTGAATGTGCCAGTACAACTGAATTTAGAAGTAAGCTAAAAAACCATACCGACACGTATAAAGCCACTTTTTTCATACGCATTATTGCCCTCCCAAGCGAGAGGGTAACGGGTACGTTTTTTCAAAACGAGTATAAAAAGGCATCAACAAAAAATAGGCAAAGTACAATATAGTACAGATACGGGCCAAAAACAAACGCACAGGAGTTACAGGAATGGTTCCCAAATAACCTAATAGCACAAAAGATACCACCCCTAGAAACAACATAATTCGTGAATAATTTCCTTTGTAGCGCATTGAGCGAACAGGGCTTCGATCAAGCCAAGGTAAAAAGAAAAGAACGAATAAGGCAAATCCCATGCACACTACTCCCAATAATTTATCGGGGATTGCGCGCAATATGGCGTAATATGGAGCCATATACCACATTGGAGCAATATGATCTGGAGTAATCAAAGGGTTCGCGGGGGTAAAATTATTATGCTCTAAAAAGTACCCCCACATTTCAGGAGCGAAAAACACAACTGCAAAAAACAGGGTGAGAAAAGCAATCACCATGACTAAGTCTTTAACTATGTAATAAGGATGAAAAGGAATCCCATCCAAAGGCTTTCCTTTTTCATCCAGCTTATTTTTGATTTCAATTCCATCCGGATTATTAGAGCCTACCTTATGTAAGGCAACCACATGCAAGAAAACCAGAAAAAAGAGCAAAAATGGAAGGGCAATAACATGCAATGCAAAAAAACGCTGCAAGGTGGCATTGCCTACTGTGTAATCGCCTCTTAACCAAACAACAAGATGCTCACCAATATAAGGAATGGCACTCAACAATGAAGTGATTACCTCAGCTCCCCAATAAGACATTTGCCCCCAAGGCAATAAATAACCACAAAAAGCGCCAGCTAATAGCACAATGTAGAGAAACATTCCTAAAAGCCAAACAAGCTCCCGTGGCTTTTGGTACGAGCCATACAGTAGACCACGAAACATATGTAAATAAATAACGATAAAAAATGCAGAGGCCCCTGTTGAATGCATATACCGAAATAACCAACCAAAATTAACATCGCGCATTATGTATTCAATGGACGAAAAAGCCTGCTTAGCACTTGGGGTATAAAACATGGTCAACCACAAACCTGTAATGAATTGATTCACTAAAACCACAAGAGCTAATGATCCAAAAAAATAAAGAAAATTTAAATTTTTTGGAAGGTAATAGGCACCGAAATAATTTTTCCAGGTGCTCATCAAAGGAAAACGCTCATCGAGCCATTTGAAGAGTCTATTCATTTAATCGAGCCTTTTTCTGTTACCCATCATCAATTGCATCCAGGCTATATATTGTGCAACATGGAATTTATGCTTTATCCTCGCCAATCACAATAGTTTGCTTGTCGATAAAATAATATGGAGGTACTTCCATATTAATCGGTGCAGGGACATCTTTAAAAACCCTCCCAGAAAGATCAAAAGTAGAACCATGGCAAGGACAGAAAAACCCACCGGGCCAATCAGGTCCTAAATCGCCAAGATGTGGTTTGTATTTTGGCGAACAGCCTAGGTGAGTACAAATCCCTATAAGTACTAAATATTCTGGATTAATCGATCGGTGCTGATTTTTTGCATAGGAAGGTTGCTGTCGAGTCAGCGAATTCGGATCGCGTAACCGTGAGGAATACGTAGTTAAGCGTTGCACCATTTCTTCGGTTCGTCTAATTATCCATACGGGTTTGCCACGCCATTCAACAACTACCAGATTTCCTGGCTCCAGTTTGCTTAAATCAACGTGCACTGGTGCACCTTCAGCTTGAGCTTTGGCACTTGGTAACCAAGAAGCAACAAAGGGAGTTAAAGCACATAAAGCACCTATCCCACCTAATACACAAGTTGTAGTTAACAAAAACCGGCGACGATCTTCATCTACTGGATCGTTTTTATCCTCATCAGGATCAGTAATTTGATTCACCATATTATCTGCTTATGTATGTTTTTGCAGTACTTGTAGCCTGGTGCAGCGAAGCGAAACCCGGGAAATCTAGTTTTATCTAGATCATAATCCCGGGTTTCGCTTCGCTGCACCCAGGCTACGTAAAACAAAAAAACCCCGCATCGGCGGGGTTTCTTAACCAATAAACGATTAACGTTTTGAGTATTGAGTTGCACGACGTGCTTTGTGCAAGCCCACTTTCTTTCTTTCAACACGACGTGAATCACGAGTCAGTAAGCCACGTGCACGAAGTCTTCTACGAACAGAATTTGGATTAGGCTCAGCATCTTCTGCTAATCCTTTTTCATCATAAGCAACTAATGCTCTTGCGATACCCAAACGTACAGCGCCAGCCTGGCCAGAAATTCCTCCACCAGAAACCGTAACATAAACATCAAATTTATTAACAAGATCAACGGTTTCTAATGGCTGCATAACAACCATACACGAAGTTTCACGGCAAAAATATTCCTGTAAAGTACGGCCATTTACCTTGATCTCGCCTTTACCCGGACGTAAAAACACACGAGCTGTTGAACTTTTTCTACGACCCGTGCCGTAGTATTGCTTCACTTCAGCCATAATACTTATTCCTCAATATCAAGTTGCTTGGGTTGCTGTGCAGTATGTGGATGTTCGTTGCCGACATATACTTTTAGCTTACGATACATCTCTCTACCTAAAGGATTCTTTGGTAACATGCCTTTAACAGCAAGTTCGATAATTCTAACAGGATTTCTGGCCTGTAATTTTTCAAAACTATCTGATTTTATTCCACCAGGGTATCCGGTGTGACGATAGTACATCTTGTTGGTAAACTTACGACCAGTTACAATAACTTTTTCCGCATTTGTAACAATGATGTAGTCGCCTGTATCAACATGGGGGGTATACTCAGCTTTATGCTTGCCGCGTAAACGACGGGCAATTTCAGTTGCTAAGCGTCCCAAAACTTTATCGCTGGCATCAACTACTAACCAGTCACGTTTGACTTCGTGGCTTTTGGCACTAAATGTCTTCATTAAACGAACTCCGAACCGCCTAAATTGGTAATCTTCTATCATGGACGGGCGATTTTAACCAAAACAGAAACATCCTACAAGTAAAAAGGATAAAAATTTATAAACAATTAATTAAATCCGCGTAAATATATCAAATTTCAAACAAAAATCATAATAATTTTTGCGTGATCGTAGCCTGGGTGAAGCGCAGCGGAACCCGGGTTTAGTGAGTTCATTCATGTCTTGACCCCGGGTTCCGCTGCGCTTCACCCAGGCTACGATCACTAAAGCCTATTGATTATTCTTGATCAATGAGTAACTGCTCGGCAACACTGCCAGAAACCAAATGTCTTTCTATGATTTCATCAATATCTGCAAATGATGAATAGGAGTACCAAACACCTTCAGGATAAATCACAATACATGGACCAGAACTGCAACGTCCAAGACAACCTGATTTACTCACACGAACTTTACCTGGACCATGCATTTCCAGTTCTAAAAGTCGCGACTTCAGATAATCAAAATACATTTCACCGCCGGAATTGGCGCAGCATTGTTTGCCTGCAGCCTTTTGATTGGTGCATATAAGAACATGTTTATTGTAATAGGCCAATGGTTACTTTCCTATAGATTCAATTTTTGTCTTTAACTTCAAACCAGGTTTAAACGTTACAACTCTCCTGGCTACTACAGGAATTTCCTCTCCTGTTTTTGGATTCCTACCTGGCCTTTGTGGCTTGTCCCTTAATGTAAAATTACCAAAACCAGATAATTTTACATGATGTCCATGCTCAAGAGCATGCCGCAATTCCTCAAAAAAATTTTCGACCATTTCTTTTGATGCGGGTTTAGACAATTTTAATTCATCACACAAGGTTTCTGCCATTATTGCTTTGCTCAGTGCATTCACGATTATTCCCTCAATATGATTGAAAATTTATTTTCTAACGTATTGATTATAGCACTAATTAGAGAATTAATCTCAGCATCCACCAAAGTCCGACTTTCATCTTGCAAAGTCATGGCAACTGCAAGGCTTTTCTTACCTTGTGGAACCCCTTCACCGGTATACACATCAAATACATCAAAAGATTTTAGCCAGTTTTCTTTTATCATTGATCGAACAACGGATTCAATTTGCATCACGCTGATATCAACATCAACTAAAAACGATAAATCACGACGTATTTGCGGGTATTTTGAAATTGTTTTATAGCGTGGCGCTTCGTGTCCGATTAATGCCGCTAAATTTATTTCAAATAACAAAACATCTTCTTGCAAATCCAATGCGTCTGCCAAACGTGGATGGAGCATACCTACCCATCCTGCAGCTACTCCATTAATCTTTATCTGGGCTGATTGTCCAGGATGTAACGCATCATGTGCCGCTGTTGTGAATTCAACCTGCTTTAATTTGAGTGAGGTAAACAAAGATTGAAGATCACCTTTCAGATCAAAAAAATCAAAAACTCGGGTAGGCTCACTCCAATTAGCACTTCCTTGTTCTCCCATCAACAAACCCGCAACACAAGGACGTTCAATGAGTTGTCCCTTGTTTACATCAAACACTACACCAATTTCAAAGAATTTAACTGCATTTTGCTGACGATGAACATTATAAATCATTGAGGCGATCAATCCTGGCCACATCCCTGCACGCATTTGCGATAATTCTGAAGAAATGGGGTTTAACAATTGCATAAACTCTTTATGAGGATAAAGCTCATGTTGTAATTCTGGATCAACAAAACTGTAGCTAATTGTTTCGTGATACCCTCTATTGCTAAACCAACACGAAAGCTTTGTTGCTATTTCTTCATTCCCGCACGCTTTTCCTGCCTGCACAAATGTATAAGTAGGTTGAGCATGTAAATTATCATAACCGTAGAGACGGATGATTTCTTCCACTAAATCCACATCCTGCTGAATATCAAAACGATGAGAAGGAATAGTAACATCAAGGAAATTATTTTGTTCTTTTCCAATAACAATACCAAGTCCTTCCAATAAATTCTTCATTTCCTCCAAGGAAATATTAAGTCCGGTTAATTTTCTAACTTTATCTGTATCAAAAGAAAAACTTACTGTTTCGGGTAAATATTTTTTGTCTTGAGCTTCAATAACTGGTCCAGGTTTTCCACCTGCAATTTCTAAAATTAACGCCGTAGCTCGTTCTAGTGCTTTTATCTGCAGGCATGGATCCACTCCTCGCTCAAAGCGTTGTGACGAATCGCTGAATAAGCCAAACTTTCTTGCAACCCCCGCAATGACAATTGGATTAAAATATGCACTTTCCAAAAATACGTCTTGTGTATGCGCCTGTACTGAGCTCGCTTCTCCCCCCATAATACCAGCCATCGCCAAGGGTTTTTCTTTGTCGGCAATAACCAATACTTTTTCATTTAAAGTTAATTCTTGACCATCAAGCAACTCTAACTGTTCTTGGTTATTACTAAAACGCACTTTAATGTCACCTTTGATTGTTGCTAAATCAAAAGCATGCATAGGTTGTCCCAATTCGAGCATTACATAATTCATAATATCCACAACAGGATGCACTGTTCGAATACCACTTCGACGCAAGCGCTCACTCATCCACAAAGGTGTATTTGCCTTAGGATTTATATTACGAATCACTCGACCGCAATAACGTGGGCAAGCCTCCGCATGTTTCAACTCAATGGTCAATACATCATCGATGCTAGGAGTCACCTCGGAACTATTTTTTTCAACTAAAGGCAGTTTATTCAAAACAGCTACTTCACGGGCAACACCTAAAACACTAAAACAGTCGGCTCGATTTGGGGTTAAATCAATGTCTAAAATATGATCATCAAGCGTCAAATACGTGCGTAAATCCATTCCCACAGGTGCATCACTTTCTAATTCCATGATGCCTTCAGATTGCTCGGCCATTCCCAACTCACTAACAGAACAAAGCATTCCTTGGGACAGCTCACCACGTAATTTAGACTCTTTAATATTAAAACCACCTGGCAACCGCGCTCCAATCATTGCTAAAGCGACCTTTAATCCAGGCCTTACATTAGAAGCCCCACAAACAATTTGCAGCGGCTTATCGGTGTTTGCATTCACTTCGCATAAGGTTAATTTATCTGCGTTAGGATGAGGTTTGGTACTAAGAACTTCAGCAACGATTACATGAGTAAACTCCCCTGCTACGGGGCTCACCGCATCCACTTCAAGGCCGGCCATAGTCAGTTGATTCGCTAATTCTTGTTCAGTTAATGAGAAATTCACCCACTCACGTAACCATAATTTACTTAATTTCATTTATAGTCCTTACCACCTTATTAAACTGTTTATTGTTCTGTAGACAGCGCACCTCTACTGAACTTCAATACTGAATACACTCAACCAGCCACATTTCTTAAAATTGACTTAAAAAAGTAAGATCATTTTCAAACATCATACGTAAATCATCTATTCCGTAATACAACATTGCCAGTCTATCCATGCCCATACCAAATGCCCAACCTTGATACTCATCTGGAGAAATATTCACCGCTTTAAGTACATTAGGATGCACCATGCCACAACCTAAAACCTCAAGCCATCCAGTAAACTTACAGGAACGACATCCTTTACCACTGCATTGAGTACATTCAATATCTACCTCTGCAGAAGGTTCTGTAAAAGGGAAATAGGATGGTCTAAATCGCAACGCTAATTTGCGACCAAAAAAATAAGCAAAAAAATCTTCGAATAATCCTTTTAAGCTTGCTAAAGTAGCCTGCTTATCAATCAACAGACCTTCAACTTGATGGAACATGGGTGTGTGGGTTAAATCTGAATCACAACGATAGACTCGTCCAGGGGCAATTAAGCGGAAAGGTGGTTTGCGTTGCTCCATAGTACGAATTTGCACTGGTGACGTATGGGTTCGCAATAATCGGCCGTCACCAAAATAAAAAGTATCATGCATAGCACGTGCGGGATGATGCCCTGGGATATTCAATGCCTCGAAATTATAAAATTCAGTTTCTATTTCCGGGCCATCGACAATATCAAAGCCCATTCGACTAAAAAACTCATTAATTCGGTGTTTTACTTGGGTCACAGGGTGCAATGAACCACTTTCTTTCTTACGTCCTGGAAGGGAGACATCGATACGCTCTGCAGAGAGCTTTTCTAATAATTGTTTTTCTTTAAGTTCAAGCATTTTCATTTCAATCAATGTACTGATTTCACGTTTTGCCTGATTTACTAATTGACCTACTTTAGGTTTTTCTTCGGCGGATAGATGTGCAAGGCTTTTTAAAATTTCTGTTAGCTTGCCTTTCTTGCCCAAAAAATCAACACGGATTGATTCCAATCCAGATACATCTTGTGCATTCTTAATTGCTTCAGAAGCCTGTTCTTGTATGGTGATGATATCCTGCATAATTATACCCACAAGTAAAAAGGAGGCCTCAGCCTCCTTAAAATAAATTTCATCTTTATCTAGCGTTCTTAGACTTGTAGCCTAGGTGAACTGTGCGAACTCGCTCCCGAGCTCCGCCACACCTCACCCAAGCTACCTTAATAAAGATTATTTTGCTAATGCAGCTTTAGCCTGTTCAGCAATGGCAGCAAAAGCTACTTTGTCATGAACAGCCAGATCAGCCAATACTTTTCTATCCAGTTCAATTGATGCTTTTTTCAATCCATCAATTAAACGGCTGTATGATAATCCGCACTCACGAGCTTGTGCATTAATACGCGTAATCCACAACGCACGAAACTGACGTTTTTTCTGGCGTCGATCACGATAAGCATATTGACCTGCTTTAATTACTGCTTGTTTTGCCATGCGGTAGGTTCGACTACGGGCACCGTAATAACCTTTGGCTTGGTCTAAAACTTTCTTGTGACGCGCTTTCGCTGTCACACCACGTTTAACTCTTGGCATTCTTCATTCTCCCCTTAACTACCGTGCAACATACGTTCAGCCAACCGTGCATCGCATGGCTTCAAAGTGCCAGCTTCTACACGCAAATGTCGTTTTGCTTTGGTAGACTTTTTGGTGAGGATATGATTTCTATAAGCGCCGCGACGTTTAATCGCGCCACTTGCTGTCTTACGGAAGCGTTTAGATGCTCCGCGATGTGACTTTAACTTCGGCATAACAATAGACTCCGCATTTATTTCAGCTACTTAGTTTTTTTGGGTGATAACACCATCAGTAATTGTCTTCCTTCACGTTTTGCGTGTTGTTCTACAACAGCAAATTCAGCAGTATCCTGCTGTAAACGCTCAAGAATCTTCATACCCAGTTCTTGATGAGCCATTTCACGACCACGGAACCGTAGCGTAATTTTGACTTTATCACCATGATTGAGGAAACGGATCAGGTTGCGTAGCTTGACCTGATAATCTCCATCTTCCGTCGTAGGACGGAATTTTAATTCTTTGACTTGAATTTGCTTCTGCTTTTTCTTCGCCTCAGCCTGTTTTTTACTCAACTCAAAGAGAAACTTTCCATAATCCATAATACGGCATACGGGCGGTTTGGCTGTTGGGGATATTTCCACCAGATCCAATCCACCTTCTTCCGCTGCACGCAGGGCTTCACGTGTTGAGACAATTCCTGCCTGATTACCATCGACATCAATTAAGCGTACCTCAGGTACATTGATCTGTTCATTAATTCGTGCGCGATCATTTTCACGCTTAGTTGGTGCACTAATGGTTTAATCCCCCCTGCTTGTTAATTAATAAATGACCCTTTCCGAGCAATTTCTTGCGCTAAGGTATCACAAATTGTATCTATTGTCATCACACCCAAGTCTGCTCCGTCACGTGAGCGCACAGCAACTTGGTTTGATTCAACTTCTTTATCACCTATCACTAGAAGATAAGGTATCTTTTGTAAAGTATGTTCGCGAATTTTAAAGCCAATTTTCTCATTTCTCAAGTCATAGTTGGCGCGAATACCTCTTTTTTGTAAAATTTGGGTTACTTTACTTGCATAATCATTCTGCTTTTCACTAATTGTCAGAACGATTGCTTGTACTGGAGATAACCATAAAGGTAATTTTCCTGCATAGTGTTCTATTAAAATCCCCATAAAACGCTCAAAAGAACCTAAAATTGCACGATGCAACATGACCGGAATCTGTTTGCTACCGTCTTCTGCGACATACGCAGCATCCAAACGACCTGGCATCGAAAAATCTACTTGAATGGTTCCACATTGCCAAATTCTACCTAAACAATCTGCTAAGGAACATTCAATTTTAGGTCCATAAAAAGCTCCCTCACCTGGCGCATCAACCCATTCTATATTTCTATCTTTCATTGCTTGTTTTAAAGCAGCCTCGGCTTTATCCCAAACATCATCACTTCCAACTCGCTTTTCAGGACGTAATGCCAAACGATATTTAATCTCATTAAAACCGAAATCGGTATATACAGACTGGACTAGTTCAAGCATCATTGCCACTTCTGATTGAATTTGATCTTCGGTACAGAAGATATGGGCATCATCTTGAACCATATTACGAACACGCATCAAGCCATGTAATGCACCTGAAGGTTCGCAGCGATGGCAATTACCAAACTCGGAAAATCTTAATGGTAAATCTCTATAGCTTTTTAAACCTTGATTAAATACTTGCACATGACAGGGGCAGTTCATTGGCTTCACTGCATAGTGACGATTCTCTGTCTCGGTGACAAACATCTCATCTCTAAAATTAGCCCAATGACCGGATTTTTCCCAAAGTACCCGATCAACTAATTGTGGTGTTCTAATTTCTTGGTAGCCAAAATCAGTCAGTCGACTACGCATATAACGTTCAAGTTCTTGATAAATTGTCCAACCTTTAGGATGCCAAAACACCATTCCAGGAGCAATGTCCTGAAAGTGGAATAACTCTAAACTCTTGCCCAATTTGCGATGATCACGTTTTTCGGCTTCTTCAAGACGAAATAAATAATCAGTCAAAGATTTTTTATCAGCCCAAGCAGTACCATAGATACGTTGCAACATTTCGTTATTGGAATCGCCACGCCAGTATGCGCCAGCTAATTTAGTCAGTTTAAATGCCTTCAAAAATCCAGTGGAAGGAACATGTGGACCACGACAAAGATCTTCAAAATCTCCTTGTTTATATAAAGACAATACTTCGTCTGCAGGAATATCAGCAATAATCCTTGCTTTGTATTCTTCACCGAGACTTTTGAAATACTTGATTGCTTCATCGCGTGGCAGTTCTCTGCGCGTTACAGGATAATTTGCCTTGGCCAATTCCGCCATTTTTGCTTCGATTGACTCGAGATCTTCGGGGGTAAATGGTCTTTGGAATGCGAAATCATAATAAAAGCCATCTTCAATTACAGGACCAATGGTCACTTGTGCTGTTGGAAAAAGACTCTTAACTGCTTGCGCGAGTAAGTGCGCTGTGGAATGACGAATAACCTCAAGACTTTCTTCTTGTTTTTCAGTAAGGATAACTAATGCACAATCATTTTCGATAAGAAAAGAAGTATCAACCAGGTGATCATTGACACGACCTGCTATGGCAGCTTTAGCCAATCCTGGACTTATACTGTGGGCAACATCATAAACAGTTAAAGGCGCTTCAAAATGTTTTATACTTCCATCAGGCAATTTAATGTTTGGCATAATTTTATCCGTAAGCACTTCTTTTCAAAAAAAAACCCTGCATGGCAGGGCTTGAACCTTAATTAAGAGGAGTCAATCGCACGCATCGTAAGCGTTCACGCTTGTATCACTGGAAATACGATTTATTGCATGGTAGGCACGAGTGGGATCGAACCACCGACCACCACCATGTCAAGGTGGTGCTCTACCACTGAGCTACGTGCCTATAAAACGACCTGCATATACATTGGAATGAAGTATATAATAAGGTGATGTTACAAAGCAATCATTTAACCTAGAAAAAGCAATTAGACCTCTTTCCAAACTCGCTGAGGGGAGTGAAGTGCGAGGAGACGCGGAGCACCGAACCGGAGTGTACACGCCAGTACATGAGGATTCGAGCACCGCATCGACGAAGCAATTCACCTCCTCAGTAGAGTTTGGAAAGAGGTCTATTGAATGCATAGCGCACGTTCATGGTGCTGAAGCTACCGGATTTTTAAATTTATTTGTGAACACAGTATTCATCTCTACGGTAAAGAAAATTTAAAAATCCAGCCGGCTTATTCGAGCTCAACTGCTTTGCTCTCTTTAATTATTTCGTCTTTAAGAAATTGACATTTCACGCCTATAGAGCGGTACTTGCAGTAAAAACTCACTTACATTGTGTTTCACCACCTCTTTAAAGCAATTATTAGAGGCAAATACTTTTCGTTGTCGTTCAGAGCTTGTTCCTGAATCCATAATAGCCTGAAGCGTTGCAAAATAAGTTTGATAATTAAGTTGATCGATGTAGGGTTTTAATTTCTCAAACCACTCATGCAAGTCGTCGCGCATTAATTTGATTTTTCCATCTGTATTCATTACTAATTCAGCATCCAAACCATAACGAATGGCTCTCCATTTATTTTCCCGAGAAAGCCAATAAGGAGGATAGGCTACTGTTTCAAGCCAACTTCCATTATCAGCAAACCAATGAGCAAGAACATGAATCAATGCAACAAGCGCCAATGTTTCTGCAAGTGTTGCGGCACCATCACAAACACGAATTTCCAAAGTTCCAAAACCCGGACTTGGTCTTAAATCCCACCATAAATCTTTAAGTGATTTTATTGAGCCGCATGATCTAAGCGTCTTATACAAGTATTCAAAATCTTGCCATGAACGTACATGATAAGGCTGACCTGCTGTAGGAAGAGCCTCATAGGTAGTAGGGCGACACGAAGCAAGTCCTGTGTCAATTCCTTGCCAAAAAGGAGAACTGGAGGAAAGCGCTAATAAATGAGGCAAAAAATACATGAAAAAATTATTAAACCGTATGCATTCTTCCCCACTCGACATACCGAGATGCACATGCAGACCATATACACTCATACGACGTGTAAGCCATTGATTGCGATCGATTAAATCTTGATAACGTGCTGTTGGTGAGATGACCCAATCGGCATATTTTGAAAAGGGATGAGAGCCCGTTGTTGCGAGTAAAATACCTAATTTTTTCGTAACATGCTGAAGCTCAAAAAGTGTTGCATAAAGATCTTCTTCAACTTCTTGCACCAAACTACATTTGGACGTATTGATTTCGATAGTACTTAAATAGAATTCCGGTTTGATCTTCTCAAGATGAGACACAGCATTTAAAACATCTTCTGCTCGAGAACATAAATTGTAGGTTTCAGCATCGATAAGTTGTAGTTCTATTTCTACACCCAAAGTCAATACTCCATTACTGTTAAAAAGAATTTCATCTTCTGACGCTAATAATGGCTGAGTAGTATCTGAGTCTTGCGCTGATAAGGATTCGTTGAGTTGACTTTGCATAGTTAATCCTTCTTTTTATTATTGGAAATAGCATGGAAAAGTCCCCCCTTTGGATATTTTTGAGGAGCTCTATATAGTTAGATTTAATAGTGATGTACAATAAATATACCCTTAAACATTCATATCTGATGAAATAATTCGTACACAAATCATTTCAGATACTAATGGTTAAAGCTCTCAATTTCAACCTTGAATTTTTATAAGACCATCCATGAGCACTATTGAAAAAGATCAAGTGGATCAAAAAATTGATCTGCAAACACAATCCGAACTACGTTCTAAAAACATTATTCTTGCCTTGCGTAAAATCATGCAGCAAATGGATTTTCATTCCAGACGTTTAAATAAATGTTATGGTTTAACTGTACCGCAAATTGCATGTTTGTATGAAATTTATGAAAATGGAATCATGACCATCTCTAGCTTATCTAAAAAGGTGTATTTATCCATGAGCACCTTAGTGGGTGTAATTGATCGCTTGGAAGAAAAAGAATTTGTTCTTCGCACAAGGGACCGTAAAGACCGTCGCATTATTTATATCGATATAACTGAAAAAGGAAAAGATTTCGTTCGTGCCGCCCCCTACCTTCTGCATAATCGGCTTAATGAAAATCTTCGTTCTTTGGATGAAAAGGAACAAATAATTCTAGCTAACTCCATTAACTTATTGGTTAATCTACTCAACGACATTTAAAAAAAAATCAAAGCTTATTTTTTATCCATACCAACAATCCTTCATCTTGTCTACGAGACCCGGACTAACAAGAAAATGGTGATTGCTCACGGTATGTTTGAATCTTGTTGGAAAGTCAGCATGTAGCTGGGCTGAAAAAAGCCCAGTTAAGCTTACTTTGCTCGCGGATTCGTTACATTCCAGTCATATCCTCTATTTAATTTGCCACCAACCCGATTTTCTTCGCACAAGATTAGGTGCAATAATTGTTTTTTGTGTTCTATCTGATTGTGTGATTAAAATCACCAGATTGTTATTTTTATCAGGTCCTAAAATCGTTGGTGAATTCGCATAACTATTTGATAGACCAATACCTACAGCATATGCCCCACTGTATTTATCAGAATCATTAAAAGCACTGTCACCATTTAGATCAAATCGGGCATATTGGAAAGCACCTCCATTTAAGAAATTCAACTCTAAAAGCATGGATGAGAATCCAAATCCGCATGAATCAAGGGGTGGTGTATTGAGTGTCGAAATAAATGCTCCACTAATCAGTTCCGAACTGGTGATTACTCTTTGGCCTGCAATAGGTAAATCGGCAAACCACCCTACTTTGTTAGTCCAGTTTATGGTGTTAGCCGTTGCGGTAATAAGATCAGTTGCTAAACCAGAAGTAGCTGCGTTAACCAATGTTAAAGTTTGCTGCTGCAGATTAGTACGTGTAAACGTTGCTGAAGAAAGCGGTTTATCCCATATCCCATAAATTGTTTGATTTTGGGCATTGGCCAAGTCAGACGTTGTTAGAAGTTGTCCTGTACCAAAGAGGACAAACGGCCCCTGATAGCGTGGATAATTCGGATTTAGAGTCGCTATAGGTGCTGTCGTTATGGGCTGAGCGACACCGGTGGAATCTCTTGCTTGAAACAGGAGTCGAGGACTCCAATTGGCAGGATCATTAGATGAAACATCAACGGCCCATAGGTTACCTTGTAAGTCGCCTGCATAAACTGCTGTAATAGGCTCCCCTTGCAATCCATCTCTTTGAGCTAATGCAACTGTCGATAGCCCTTGGGGTAAATTAACATTACAGGCTGAAGGCACAGCAGCACACAGATCTATTTTTCGAATTAATGCCCCTGTTTGAGGATTGACCGCATAAAGTACCGACTTATTATTTGTGCTGTTATATCCATTACCAAAAAAGACAGCAAAATTTAAGGAGGACGGACTTGTTTTTGCTATTTGACCCACTTTGGGGATACTGAAAGTAAGTCCTAAATCAGCATCCGTAAATTCCCACAGGACAGCGCTCGCCAATGCCGTTTCAGTACCTAGGCCTGTGGGGGTAGTTATATCAAGCGCATAGATACTTTGACCACCTGCATTTTCTCCACCCACGAGTATCGTGTGCCAGGAACCATCGGGGAATTGCACATCGGCACTTTCTGGTGAGCCATTGACATAGAATAAATGGTTCTGATTATAGAGAGTAGAGGTAAGCTGAGAGAGATTATTAAATACATCATTGGGAATGAAGGCGAAGAGCTCTTGACCCGTACTTGCATTAAACGCATGGAGCATCCCATCGTTGGCCCCCACATAGAGTGTGGGTTGTCGATTAGCGTTTGTTTTCGCAAAATCGATATAACTGGTTGTTAAATAAGGACCTTGTGGTGCGCCAACGTATATGACTTGGCTGTCCACTATATCCCCTAGAACATGCGAACGATTACGGAATGTTCCCCCATTTCTTTTTTCCAATGCGGTATTGCCTCGTATGTACTCTAATCGCTGTGCTCCTAATGCATCTATAGGTTGTAACTGAGCTTGTTGGGTTGTATTAATGTTGTCCCATCTAAAGGGAACGCCGGCTTGGGCCAATGGATCCCAGGTAGCTATTTTTCGGTTTGCTGACCACCCAGATCCTGCCACTAAAGAGTCAAGTAGGGATTGGGCTGACCATAGGACGGTACTTGTTGGCGCACCAGTATCTGGATCAAGTTTTATCGCTAACAAATTTCCGGTCCAATCTTCGTAAGGTGTGTCTCTGGTGGTAAAATTAGCTTGGTACTCTACAGTGTCCGTATCGATACGCGTTGAACTGACTGCCGATGCGGAAGTTGCAAACGATCCATTTTGAATATTTGCCAGAATTGCATTAAAACTATTGACCAGTTGCTCTGGATTCGTGGCAGGATAATAATCTAGCGTGCCACCGGTTACTGCAATGGCTTTTAGCGTTGCGGCAGCTTGTGGATTCACAGTAGGATCAACGCCCGCCCCTAGACCTATAACAAAAGTAGTAACCTTATCATTTTTTAGCTTAATTACTTCATTAATCGCATCAGATAAAGCTTGATCATTGGTACTATTGAGCGTTCCATCTGCATTGAATGTTGCGGTGACGCCATATCCTACTGCCGCGGCACTCCCTAACGGGGGCCAATATCTTCCCTGGAGATCCTGAGTCGGCAAACCATCTGAAATCAGAATAATGTATTTTTTTTGTGGGCAATTACCACTCGTTGTACCAACGGTCTTCATAAAACTGCCAGCCCTGGTTAGCATCCCTCCAAGGGGGGATTGGGTAGCAGATGCTTTTATTTCAGTGGTAGATGTCGAGTTAGTTTCCGGTTTTAAAGAGGGCAGAAAAGCGTTCAGTGCATTGGTAACACTTGTAGGAGTTGGATTGACTCCAGCAGTAGTCATGTTTATCCGCATATTACCCGTATTAAAAGAATTATTACTGTAATATGCAAAACCGCGTTGTACATACATAACCTGCGGTGAAAAAGGTACAAATCCAGCATTTGTAGGCGCTGTAACAAAATTGCCAATAGAAGGTCGTGTATTGGCATAGGTCATTCTAATATTCCCTTGATTATAATTGGATAGGGTATAATTAGGAGGATACGGATTAGACGGTGTTGGACCGTTATAACTCACAAATACCCCAGGAAGACCTCCTGAACTATAAAGCACATCATTAATTACTGGATCGTCACTGGAGTTCCCAATTTGCATATACTGGCTTGAAGACAACACACTCGTTCCATAAAGCGTAGCAAGGGATGTGCAATTGCTCGCAATGGTAGACGATGCTGAGCCATAGTTATAGCAAGGATTAGTAACATATCGATTACCGTCGATTGGAGTATTTGTAAAAACAAAATTACTGCCTTCAGGCGACATGTAATAAACCCACGTACTATAAACGCTGATGCTGCTGGTACTGTAGGTTCCCAAGGCAAAATCGGTTGAAGGGATATAATTTTCAAGGATGGCTTGGACAGATGCTTTGGCTATATTTAATCGACTAGGACTATTATCAACTTTCATTCCACTCTGAATAACGGTATACGGCGCGAATCCATTTGCGTCCGGGCCTTGTACTGGTGGAGTAAAACCCGCTGGGACTTCATAATTAACAGGCGAACTTGCATTGTAAAGGGACGTTAGACTGCTTGACAGTGAGCCCGAACCCGTCATAATCGCACCGCTAAAGTTACCATCCATCGATTGAGAGTTTCCTATCAGGATCAATACCTGAGGATGTGTTGGGCTAGCTATAACCAGTGGAATTTGAGGGATAGCTAATGACACGGCGTAGAGTGATATAGAAAAACCCAATAAAATAGCAGTGAGGACACATGATAGCGATCGCGTAAACCAGCACTTTCGATGCCTGATTAAATTCCTAAATATTAAAATGTCCATCATAATCAAATCCCTTGTTGCGTTTGAACGCTATCCAAAGCGAAAATTAAACACCCCCAACTTCACTCTCAATAGAAAAAAATATCCATTTTGCGGAGCATAAAAAACGGAAATGCAGCAATTAAACCGTCTTTCTAAAACCTAATTACAGAAATAATAAAGAAAATTTACATAATTTAAAATATAAATATGACGAGGAACCGAGTCATCAATAACTTTTCATGGCATCCAAGAATTAAATATCAGCCTCGGATGATAGAAAGGCTCGAATAGAGGGGAACCATTCAAGCCATGATATTGCGAGGTAACCGCTATGAGTTATGCCACTTTTTTCTCTTATTTGGACTGTACTATGTGATACGTGTTCCATCTTATATCACGTGCTGCCCTTATTTGAGGCAAGTAGAAACCCGTTTCCTTTAGGTTTCGGTGAAATTATACTTTTTTAGTTTCTAATGTCAACATTAAATTTCCATTAGAAACTATAAGTTTCTAAAATTACTTATTTTTGCATAAATCATATCGATTTGTTATACTTCATATCCTTAAAACCTGGCTTGCATCATCATGGAAAAAGTTAACCTAGCAAAACAGTTCGCTAACCGCTTGCGTGATGCAATGATCGCGGCTGGATTTAATTCGCAACGCTCTACTTCAGGAGTCTGCATCCATACGTTGTCAGAAATTACAGGTTATTCAGTACAAATTTGTCGTAAGTATCTCCGCGGTGAAGCCATTCCCGATCCCGTTAAATTAAGAGAAATCGCAGTAAAAATTCATGTTTCACCAGGATGGTTATTATTCGGCGACTCCTGTAATGACCAGGAAACCACTCAAAAAAAAATATCAATCAATAAAAATTTGCTTCACTATATTTTCACCAGAGCATCATGCCTTTATAACAGCGCGCTAATGGAACAGGAGATACCTAATTTTCTAATGGAATTAATCAATGATGTCAGCCTAATTAATGCAGATGAAGAACAGTCTAAAAAAATCATTGATTTGGCTTTATCTACAGTAAAACATTTTAGTCACTCGCACGGAATATAATACCAGCTTCCTGTGGATAGCTCTTTCGCGTAAAAATAAGCACCTAACAATATATTTCACCATTGACCTAATAGTGGTATTATTGCATTTTAAAAACACACTGAGTTTATATGTTACTCCATTGTCTTTTCATCATCGGTATTTGTGTTGAAGCGATCACTGGTGCATTAGCTGCCGGTCGCAAAAAAATGGATTTTTTTGGTGTCATGCTGATTGCCTGCATTGCAGCATTAGGCGGCGGTACTGTACGGGATGCTCTATTTAATACTTATCCTCTAACCTGGGTTATTCATCCTGAATACTTACTTTACACATCATTATTCGCATTCCTCACCATATTTATTGCACATTCATTGATTCGAATCATGAAAATATTTTTAATCCTGGATGCACTGGGACTATCAACTTTTGTGATCATTGGCACTCAAAAAGCACTAAACCATGGTTTATCACCAAGTATTGCCGTCATTAGCGGGATGATCACCGGTATTTGTGGGGGAATGTTACGAGATATTTTATGCAACGACATTCCATTGGTATTAAGAAAAGAGCTCTATGCAGTCATTGCTTTGGCTGGCGCAGTACTGTTTATCGCGCTCGACTATTTTCATATTTCAGAAAATATTAATGTAATCATCACCCTAATCAGTATTTTTACTGCACGTCTATTGGCCATTTTTTTCCACATTGAAATACCGATATTTGATTATTCGGAAAGTATCAAAAAACGCAAAAGGAAAATTTAGAAAGGTGGGATTGTACTCTTGGTGAAAAAGATACGTTCCGTATAGTGTAGCCTGGGTGCAGCGCAGCGGAACCCGGGCTGCGCTGCACCCAGGCTACAAACTACGAATCACGCTTCAATTTCTTTAACTTCAAGAATACTCACTTCTTCGACAGGTACATCAGCATGCCCCATACTTTGCCCCGTTTTTACTTTGGCAATAGCATCTACAACATCCATTCCTTGAACTACTTCGCCAAATACACAATATCCGTACCCTTGCATGTGCTCGCCGCTGTAATTTAAAAATGCATTATCAGCAACATTAATAAAAAATTGTGCTGTTGCAGAATGCGGATCCATAGTTCGTGCCATTGCAATAGTACCTCGTTTATTTGGCTTCGCATTCTTTGCTTCGTTCTTAATAGTTTCGCGAGTCGATTTTTGTTTCATTTCTGAATCAAACCCACCGCCTTGAATCATAAAACCGGCAATAACACGATGGAAAATTGTATTATTATAGAAACCACTGCGCACATAATTAAGAAAATTTTCTGCTGTAGCCGGAGTATTTTCTGTATCTAACTGTAGATGAATATCACCTTTAGATGTGCTAATTACAACCATTGTATCTCCTGTCATTTTTTTAAATTAATTGATGAATCCTAATATAAAAAGACTTTGCTTTTTACAGGATAATATTCGTTATGCGACGTAAATGACATGAGCTGCCTTTTAGTTCAAACTGTCACTCATTATCAACTCACGCATTTTATCACAAACATCATGCATTACATGAACATTATGAATGCTTGCTAACGCGGTAAATAAATTTGTTTTTTGTTTTGCTAACTGATGCAAATATGAACGTGAATAATTAAGACACGTATAACAAGAACATTGTGCCATAATTGGCGACATATCATCAGCAAAACATGATTTTTTTATTTGAATTCGTTCATTTTCGTACTCACTGACAAAACGTAACCAATTGCCGTCCTGAATCAGCTGGCCACAGTATAAGGCCCCATGTCGCGCGTTACGTGTGGGGGCAACACAATCGAACATATCCACTCCTTCGGCAACTACATCTAAAAGATCTTGGGGTGACATGCCAACGCCCATAGTATACCGCGGTTTATTTTCTGGCAGATAGTCACGTACCCACCGAATCACTTCAACAGTGGTTTTCATATCAAAACCTATGGTTTCACCACCAATCGCAATACCTTCAGTATTCATGGAAGATACAAAATCCGCGCTTTCACGGCGTAAATCTTTAAAAGTACCCCCTTGAATAATGCCGAAAAGTGCTTGCTCATAACCATATCGTGAGTTGGGGTATTGTTGATGGTATTGCATGGATTGTTTTAACCAACGATGTGTACGCGTCATGATATGATTTACTTCATCTTTAGTACAACTGTCTGGTGTGCATTGATCAAAAGCCATGATAATATCTGCACCAATGATCTTTTGGGTTTCTAAAGACATTTCCGGGGTCATATGAATTAATCGCCCACTGTTTGGTAATCTAAAATGCGCTCCTTCCTCATCAATAGTACAGATTTCTTTATTCTTGGATAAACTGAAAACCTGAAAGCCCCCACTATCCGTTAACATAGGTCTATGCCATCCCATAAAAGAATGCATGCCTCCTGCCTTCTCGATAACGTCCATACCTGGAGCACATAGCATATGGTAGGTATTACCCCCTAAAATGATTTGACTGTGTGCATCATGCAACTCTACAGGGGTCATATTATTTACACCGGCACGTGTGCCAACCGGCATAAAAACTGGGGTAATAAATTCACCATGAGCCGTAGTGACACGTGTCACCCGTGCCTGGGTAGCTGAGTGCTTATACAACACGTCACAAGAAAAGGTTTTCATCTGCTAAAAATAATTCAAAAATGCCGATGATAGCTAAGTCAAACTCAGATTACCAGCATTAGTCATGATTAATCATGACTCAATAGACTTCTTTCTCAACCGCAACTCGCTGCAGTAGCAAAATGCGAGGAGAAAAATTGGAGTATACCCGTCACATGAAAGCAGTCTCTTGATGTCTGCTCCCCGCGAGACGCCGCAATCGACCTGGAGGTTTTTCAGCAATGTATCGAAGATTCATCTCACATGAGAATCCACCTGCATCGACGAAGCAATTTGTCGCTACAGTAACGTTTCGAAAGAAGTCTAATCTATGATATCATCCGCACAACCGATGGAAGCATGGTCTCATTCATCCAAATTCTAAAAAGGATAAACGTATATGCCCAGTTCAAATTCTCATTTATTCATGATTGATATAGAAAATACTGAACTTTCAGACCTTGAACGGGAAATCGTAAAACATCCTAATGTCGGCTCCGTGATTCTTTTCACACGCAACTTTACAAATCCACAGCAGTTGGAACACCTAATTCATGAAATCCGCGAAATCAATCCCAGTATTTTTATAGCAACCGATCATGAAGGTGGTTTTGTGCAACGTTTTTTGCGCCAAGGATTTCGCTCCCTACCCGCTTCTCGCGTCTATGGCGATGTGTATGATCTAAATCCGGAAGTAGGTATCCGCCTTGCGAGACAATATGGCGAAATTATGGCCAAAGATCTATGCGCATTTGGTATTGATTTAAGTCTTGCTCCGGTCCTTGATCTCCACGACAGAAGCCTTGTCATTGCACATTTGGATCGTGCTTTTCACCATAATCCCGATGTCATTATTGCGTTGGCAAGTGCTTTTATTGAAGGCATGAATGCAGCAGGAATGCCTGCGGTTGCCAAACATTTTCCAGGCCATGGTTCAGTTTGTGCTGATTCACATACTGCTATGCCCATTTCTCTCGCCTCGATGGATGAATTGAAAATTAAAGATTTAAAACCTTTTAGCGAACTGATCAAGAAAGGGCTGCTTAGCGCGGTCATGCCTGCTCATGTAACGTATAAAACAATTGATGCAAATAAGCCTGCTGGTTTTTCAACAATTTGGTTGCAAGAGATTTTACGCCATGAATTGCAATTTAAAGGTTTGGTTTTAAGCGATTGCTTGAGTATGACGGGTGCTGATATAGGCAATTTAATGACCCGCACAGAGGAAGCACTTAAAGCAGGTTGTGATATGTTAATTGTCTGTCATCAACCGCGTCATGTATTACTGGAACTTGTGCAAAAAGTCACATTACCTCAATCACCGGAATCAGCTGCTCGCATCGCTCATTTTAAAAATCAGATGCTTCGTTTCGCTCATCCGGAAAAGAATCACTCCCTACCTAATTTATCCCAAACAGCACAAGAACATGAAGGCATTGCTGGACGAAATCTGCAATTCAATACCTCAACAACAATTTAAATACCTGTGATATGAACAAAGCGAAATGAAGCTAGGTTATAAAGCACGGAGCGACTATAACTATCATGTAAATGTTCAGCCCCATTGAAGGAACAGCCATATTTGTCTGTTCGTGTACCGATAAGCTCAACCCATGAACGATTACATTATCATTATGGTGCAAGTACACTTGAGCGGGTGTTCCAAAACAAAAAACATCCCATAAGTGCCATGAATAAAAAGTATATAGCAACCCATCCCGGCATCGAGATTCCTAACATATGCCAACTGACTTCAGCACAATCTCCAGTTCCCCAAAATAAAGCTTTCGCTACGTCTTGCCAAGGTAAATAACGAATTAAAATATCCAGGCTTGGCATACACGCGGGTGCTTCACCTGCTGGTAAAGACTGTAACCATAATTGACGTAAAGAAAAATATAACCCTGCGCAGGCAATGATGACTTGCAGCAAACTGATAATATGTGCCCTCTTTAAAGTTTGAAAGCTTAATCCCATAACTGCCAACAATAAAAAAACGCAGAGGCGCTGCATGATGCATAAAGGACATGGAGCGAGGCCAACCATATATTGAAAATAAAAAGAAGCAAACAATACAAATACAGTCAACGTTGCATTAAAAGTTTGAATTTTTCTATAAGTAAGTTTTTTCATGATTTTGGCAACATATAGGATATAGCCGCTTTAAGATCATCATCACTGCATTTAATACATGTTCCTTTTGAGGGCATAGCATTCAAACCTTTAATTGAAGAAGCAAGTAAATCATTTAATTCTCTCCCTGATAAACGCGGTTTCCAATCCTGTTCATTTCTGAATTTTGGCGCCCCCGCGAGACCATCTCGATGACACACAATACAATACTGCTGGTATGTTTCTTCTCCAGGATCTGTTTTTGTCTCGGTACTCATTGTTTTATTATCTATTTGAGCCTGACCCTGTACAGTAACATTTCCTACAGGTTGAATTCTTAATTGAATTTCTCGTTGCTGCAATTCATCACTTGCATACAGCGCAAATGAAAAACAAAACAATGACATCAAAAACTGCAACCTCATGCCCAGACACCTCATGATAATACAGGGTGAGCGCATTTAATAGATACTCAATCGACTAGATGACGCGCATAAAGAACAACAAATAGGCAAAAAAGTGCTGCTCTATGTTCAACAATTAGCTGCGTTTACCCTGCATGATAATAATTTGACATGATACCTAGAAGTGACTTTTTTTTCCAGCATGATCACTAAGGGTCTGGTTATCTTTGTTCCCATAAGACAATCTTCAAACTATAATGACTCTTCTAGCCCAAACATATGGAGATAAAAACATGGTCCAAGCAATTCCTGAAGGCTTTCATACTGTAACTCCAACCTTTACTTTTAAAGATTGCGCGAGAGCGATTGAGTTTTATAAAAAAGCATTTAATGCCAAGGCTTTGAGTGTTTTCCCATCTTTGGATGGAAAAGGCATTATGCATGCCCACCTTCAGATTGGTAACTCCATTATGATGATGGGTGATGAAATGGAAGGAGAAAACTGTTCCAAAAGCGCTGAGACCCTTGGCAAATCGCCAGTCGGATTTTATATATATGTTGCTGATGTAGACTCTGTCTTCCAACAAGCGGTAGCTGCCGGTGGTCAAATAACCATGCCTGTATCGGACATGTTCTGGGGAGATCGTGCCGGACATATTCAAGATCCTTTTGGCTATTCTTGGATGATTGCCACGCATACTCAAGATCTCACTGATGAGGAAATCAGAAAAAATGCAGCGGATTTCTTCGCATCCATGGCAAAAAAATAAGTTATGTTAGAAGGACTTGAAATGTCAGATTATATTGCGCTGGATCTTACTTTGCTCATTGCAGATCCTAAAATAGTCGCTATCCCGGTGATTGATAATCACGAACCTATGATTGATTTAGTGGATCTTGGAGAAATTAGCTATGGTCCATCTCCGGAAATTCCCAACAATACTGATTACACAAAAATGCGAAAAACGGTTTATGAAAAATTAAAACAAGCCCAATCCTTATTACCTAAAGGATTGCGTTTTTGTTTGTATGAAAGTTATCGGAGTCTTACATTACAAAAATCGCTTTTTGATACACGTTACGAGAAAGTGAAGAACAAATATCCTGAATGGTCCCCCGAACAGATCTTCACTGAAACAACCCGAATGGTTTCCCCAGTAATTAACCAAGATGGATCACCCAATATCCCGCCGCACTCAACGGGCGCAGCAATTGATGTATATTTAATCAATGAGCAAGGAGAGGCCATTGAAATGGGAATTCATCCTAAAGATTGGATGGAAGACATAGATGGTTCTCTCTCACTAACTGCCTCAGAAATTATTACCGAGGAGGCAAAGCAAAATCGCAAAATCATGAGTCATGTCTTAGAAGCTGTTGGTTTCGTTAATTATCGCAATGAATATTGGCATTGGTCATATGGAGATCGTTACTGGGCTTATTATAAACAAAAACCTTATGCCCTTTATGACAGCTGCAAATAATTTTTCTTCAAAGTATTGCCAAGATGAGCGATAAAAAGATACTCGTTATACACGCTCCATTCGACAACTCTTTGAACGTTAGGTTATAGTTCAATTGGGGTTATTCATTATGGATGTATCACAATAAGGAAATGGTATGGCAAACATAAATGAAATATACACTCCCGACGCTTTAAAGCGAAATTGGGGATGGCTGTTGGGATTGGGAATAGTACTTGTTTTTCTAGGTTGTATCGGCTTGAGCATGGTCATTGGCCTAACCTTGATCAGCATGTATTTTTTTGCTGCCTTGTTACTTATCTCGTCAATATCTCATTTCCTTGATATTTTCAAACATAGAGACTGGAAAGGTATATTCTGGCAAACAATAATCGCAATTTTATACCTGATTGGTGCTGGAGTTGTATTGTATGATCCCTTTTTAGCATCTAGTTTAATTACAGCGCTTCTTGCCGGAGTTCTGATTGTTATTGGTATCACACGAATAATTCTCGCCGTATCTTTAAAAGGCTCCAGGGGATGTGGTTGGCTCGTATTTGCAGGAATTATTGCCATTATTCTTGGATTATTGATTATCATGCAATGGCCAATTAGTGGCTTATGGGTTATAGGGATGTTCATTGCTATTGATATGATTGTTAATGGCTGGACTTATATTTTTATCGCCCTATCTATGCGTGCATCCTTATAATGAACATAGTATGATACTGCATTCTTTCCAAAGTGCGGTATCCTATGGACTCAAGAACACTTCGCATAGCAACGCGTCAAAGCCCTCTCGCTTTATGGCAAGCCAATCATGTTCGCGATTTGTTATTAAATAAATGGCCGAATTTGCAGATCGAATTATTACCCATGAGTACCTCTGGAGATAAATTCCTCAAGGATAAACTTCAGGCTATTGGCGGCAAGGGTTTATTCGTAAAAGAATTAGAAGAAGCATTGTTAGATAAACGAGCAGATTTTGCTGTCCATTCTTCAAAAGATATGCCCGCAGAATTTCCTGAAGGCCTCGATTTAATTGCAATCTGTAAACGAGATAATCCTTTCGATGTTTTTGTCAGTTACCAACACAACGATTTGCACACATTGCCAGCTCAATCTATTGTTGGAACTTCTAGTCTTAGACGGCAATCGCAATTATTAGCGTACCGATCGGATTTAAGTGTTAAATCCTTACGAGGCAATATCAATACTCGACTTGAAAAACTCAAATCAGGGGAATATCACGCAATTATTCTTGCTGCTGCAGGCCTTGAGCGTATGGGGTTTACCAATCTCATCACCGAACAATTATCAGCACAAATTATGCTTCCTGCATGCGGTCAGGGTGCCTTAGCAATCGAATGTAGAAGTGATGATCACAAACTCCAAACGCTCCTTGGCGAACTCAATGATCCCATATCTTCTATTTGTGTCCACGCAGAGCGAAAGGTTAATGCCCTACTTGGCGGTAATTGTCATGTCCCTTTAGCAGTTTTTTGCGCTCCCATAAAGAACAAACACCTTTCTTTACAAGCAAAAATTTTAAGCCTTGATGGATCACAAATCATCACAAGTACGCAAACCGGCCCAGTAGAGCTGGCAACCAGTTTGGCCGAGCGTTGCGCTCAATCATTGCTGGCACAAGGTGCAGTAAACCTTCTTGCATCAGTTCCACGATGAGCAGTTCACTTCACGGCTTATGCATCTTAAATACTCGCCCACGAGACCAAGCACATCAGTTGAGCCAAAGTATTCGTGAGGCGGGAGGCATAGCAATTGAACTTCCAACTTTAGAAATTGAAGCAGCAAACAGCAATTGGATCAATTCATTACCTAATTTAGAAAAAGTAGATCAAGCCATATTCATTAGTGCAAATGCTGTTCATTATTGTTTTACTCAATTAAACCAACGACATATTAAATGGCCATCTTCGATTCAAGTCATTGCAATTGGTCAAGGTAGTGCTGCAGCGCTGCAAAAATTTGGCATCCCCGTGAGTGCAATTCCTGATGTGCCCGACAGTGAACATTTATTGGCATTAAAAACATTACAACAACCCGAAAAACAAAATGTGCTACTATTTAAGGGCGAAGGAGGCAGGCCTCTCATTGAGGAACAATTGATACAAAGAGGAGCTAACCTGATTATTCTCAAAGTATATCAAAGGGTTATTCCTCAGATAAACCGTCAATTTATTCAATCGATATGGCGCGATGATTTAGTCGACATTATACTGTTAACAAGCGAACAGTCTTTGCATCACCTTTTTAAACTGTTTGACAAAGAAGCCCATGATTGGCTTCGCAATAAAAAATGGCTAATAATTAGTGAGCGCCTGGCTCAAGTTGCCTCTTCAATGAAAATAAGAAATATTAGGGTATGCAATCCTAATCGGATAATGAATACATTGTTTGACTACATAAACAAGGATTAACTTATGGCAAGCGGCAAAGAAGAACAAATACAAAAAGCAAAAAAGGCAGTCAATACAACACCTAATGAAAAGACGAAATCAAAAAGTAATTCCCCTGTTTGTAAAAATAAATATCTAATATTTGTATTAAGCTTTATTCTTGCATTTGTGGCGCTTGGCGTTGCTGCATATACCCTTTTTCTAAACAAACAATTGCACGATCAATTAAGTGAAACGCAAAATAATTTTTCCACACACCTACAACAACTAGAGGAAAAACACGATCAAACTCAAGCGCAGATCAATGCAAAAACAAATAATGCTGAAGAAATACAGAAACAATTACAAACTGAATTCGAAAGTTTAAGCAAACAGTTACAAAATGCCATGAACCAAAAGTTCTATCAAAATCAGGACTGGCTTCTTCTTAAAGCACGTTACTACCTTGAATTAGCGCAAATCAATGCACATTGGAGCAATGGAGTTGACTCTACAATAGCATTGTTAAAACAAGCAGATCAGCTTTTAAAACAATTAAACGACCCTAAAATTTTGGATATACGGCAGGCCATCGCTAAGGATATAGCTCAAACCCAAGCTCTGCCCTCTGTGGATATTGCTGGATTGCTTAGCCAATTGGATGCGGCACAGAGCAGCATTAATGATTTGAGTATTCCATTACCGGTAAATGAGCATCTCACCTCAACAGAAAACACAACAACGCCAGCGAATAACTCACCTACTTGGCGCGATCGCCTGCAAAACAGTATGAATGTACTGGAAAAACTTGTTGTAATCCGACGCCATGATCAGGAGATTAAACCACTTATATCCCCCGCATTTGAAGCCATACTTAAAGAAAAACTCCGGCTTAATCTGCAAGAAGCACAATGGGCAATTCTAAATAATGAGCCCTTTGTTTATCAACGGGTTCTAAAACAGGCAATTGATAGTCTTAAAATGAATTTTAATGCAAATACGCCAAACACAGCGGCTTTAATCAAGAAACTTACTGAATTGCAACAAACAAATATAACTCGAAAAAGACCCAGTATGGGTTCTGCACTCCCTATGCTCAATGAATTGATTGACACTAAAAAAACCTCAGTAAATCAATCCATAGATAGCGAACTAGGAGGAAATCAATAATGATGCGTCTTCTCTTTGCTTTTTTGGTTTTATTGGCCGCTGTAGTTTTAGGAGTTCAACTTAATAAAGATCCAGGCTATGTATTAATTGCAATTAACTATTGGACCATTGAAACTACGGTCTGGGTAGCTGTCTTTGGTATTATTATTTTATTCATTGTCTTGTATCTTATTCTTCGCTTATGCCAGAAAATTTCGCATACCCCAAGCTCATTAACTCGATGGCATTCAAAACGACTTGCTCAAAAAGCACAAGCAATTACTCGAAAAGGATTAATTGAATACAGTGAGGGATATTGGCTAAAAGCAAAAAATCATTTGATTCAAGCCTTGCCTAATGCCGATACACCGTTACTAAATTATTTAACCGCAGCCCGGGCAGCTCAAAAAATGGGAGACAATCAATTACGTGATGATTATTTGCGTGAAGCACAGCACTCTATGCCAGAAGCTAAAATTGCTGTTGAATTAACTCAGGCAGAATTGCAACTAGCAAATCATCAATGGGAACAAGCCCTGGCGACCTTAAAACATTTACAGGATATAGCACCACGCCATCCTTACGTTTTAAAACTCATTATGCAACTGTATCAAGAAGTAAAAGACTGGCCGCAACTCATTACTATTTTGCCTGATTTAAAAAAGCATCGGGTTGTTAATCAACAAGAATTTGAGTTATTACAGTACAATGCTTATTTGCAAAGACTTATTGACCTGGTGAAGCAAAATCAACCCGAAGTTGTTGATGCCTTTTTTCACTCTATCCCTAAACCCTTAGCTAGTGAGCCAAATATTATCGCAGAATATGTACGTTTCTTATTAAAAAAAGCGGACTATAGTACTGCAAATAATCTACTGCAACGCGCACTGCGTAAAGATCTTAGCCCCCAATTGATTGGGCTTTATAGCGTATTACCATCTAATGAGAAACAATTGACTTTTGCTGAAGGGTTACTCAAAAAAAATGCGCATTCAGCAGCACTTTATTTATGTTTAGGGCAAATTTGCATGAAACAACAGCTCTGGGGCAAAGCCAAATATTATCTTGAAAAAGCAAATGAGATCGAACCGACAGCTTTAGGCTACGAAATTCAAGGACAATTGCATGAACAGCTTGGCGAAGAGTCACTTGCGTGCAAAAGCTATAAGAGGGGCTTAGAACTCATAACAAAAGAAATCTGAGATTCATTACTGACAAAAATACATGTGAGTAAAAGCGATCCGCATCATTGGCAATACTTTGCTTTTCCAATTCTTACTCAAACAATCTAATTTTTATCTATAAAAATTTGGGATGGTGACATGCATCATTGCAATCTGTCTTAGTTTTTTCCACTTGAATTGTTACATGTTGAATATTAAATTCATGGCGCAACTGTTCAACCCATTCAGCCCTTAACGCATCAGAAAGCTCTTCATCGGGCATGTGTAAATGGACTGACATCGCATTTTCCTGGGTACTAAGTGCCCAAATATGTAAATCATGAAATCCTTTTACACCCGGTTTGCTTAATAGAAAATCGCTCACAGCCGTCCAGGAAATATTATCTGGCACTCCATCTATAATTAATCTGAAACTCGCTGCAAATAAACTCCAGGTCCCCTTGAGCATAATTAATGCAATCAATAAACCGACTACAGGATCTATCCAAAGCCAACCTGTCCAATACAATAATGCCGCTGACAAAACTACGCCAACCGAAATTAAAGCATCATAAAATAAATGCAAATAGGCGCCTCTAATATTTAAGTCATCAGAACCATGGGCAAACAATAATGCAGTGGTTGAATTAACTACTATACCGATACCTGCGACGATCATTACGGATAAAGCCTGGACTTCTGATGGTGAAAATAATTTATAAACCGCATCGGTGGCAATAATGCCACAAGTAAAGACTAACAAAATCCCATTTGCCAGCGCTGAGAGAATGGATATTTTTTTTAAACCATAAGTCGCTTTCATCGTAGGTGCGCGTTTCATAAGTACTGTAGCAATCCAGGCTAAAACCAAACCTAACACATCACCTAAATTGTGAAACGCATCGGCCAATAAACTGGTCGAATTAGCTAAATAGGCGAAAACAATTTGTATGACCACAAAAAGACCATTGGCGATTATGGAAATGATAAACGCTTTATTGTAAGCGGCTGTTGCATTTGTCCCGTGATGGTGGTGATGATGATGGGAACCACCACCATGTGAGTGCGTACTCATAACGCGCCCTCATCTTTTTGATCTTCAGAATAATAATTAATACCGATTTTTATTCGATTACGCTCTTTTTGTTTACGCCAAGCATTTGTATCACGTAAAGAATACACACATCCGCAATACTCTTGTTTATAAAATCCTTCGCGCTTGGCAATTTCATACATACGTTCTGAACCCCCATTTTTTCGCCAATTATAGGTCCAGTATTCCAAATTGGGATATTTGCTCGCAGCTCGAATGCCACAATCATTAATTTGATTCATATCTTTCCAGCGTGAAATTCCCAAAGAACTGCTGATCACAGGAAAACCATGTTCGTGAGCATATAAGGCCGTGCGTTCAAAACGCATATCAAAGCACATGGTGCATCGTTTACCGCGCTCAGGCTCCCATTCCAAACCTTTAGCTCGAGTAAACCAATTATCCTTGTCATAATCCGCGTCAATAAATGGGATATTGTGTTTTTGTGCAAAACTGATGTTTTCATCTTTTCTAATCTCATATTCTTGAACAGGATGAATGTTCGGATTATAAAAAAAGATAGTGAAATTAATTTCTGAACTGATAAGCGCTTCCATAACCTCGCCAGAACAGGGTGCACAACATGAATGCAATAACAATTTATCTGCACTGTTAGGTAGTTCTAATCGCTCTCTTTCTGTCATTTTGTTACATCCGGCAAATTTATAAAATGGTGACGATAATATACTAATTCTGCAATGGAATCTTTAATATCGTCTAATGCAAGGTGTTTTGATTCTTTAACCAGCCCGTTTAATAATTCAGGTCTCCAGCGTATGGCCAACTCTTTTAATGTACTCACATCCAAATTTCGGTAATGAAAAAACGCCGCGAGATCTGGCATGTATTTATACAAAAATCGCCTGTCCTGGCACACACTGTTACCGCACATTGGTGATTTTCCCTTATCCAAATATTGCTTTAGAAATTCGATGGTTAATTGCTCTGCTTTTGCTTCGCTGACGTGACTTTGCAAAACCCGATTGACTAAACCCGATTGTCCGTGTTGTCTGGTATTCCAGGAGTCCATCCCGTCCAGCAATATTTTAGGTTGAGAAATAGCAAAAACCGGGCCTTCCGCAATTATATTTAAATGAGGATCAGTCACCACCGTAGCAAGCTCAATGATCCTGTCTTTTTCAGGCTCAAGTCCTGTCATTTCCAAATCTATCCAAATTAAATTTTGATTATTTTTCATTTTTCTTCCAGGAGTTTAGTATCAGTTCTACACAAGCCACTCGTCTTTGATGCAAGGCATGTTTAATTGCATCATCCTTATAACCTTCAGCAATAATTGTTTGGCTACTTACTTTAGCACACTCAGCGAGCACGTAACTCCATAGTTTACTCTGTCGGTAATTAATATCTCGACCACAACCTTTTGCGTCAGATTCACAAGCAATTAACATATTATAGAAGAGTTGTGGTCGACGAAATGCATCGCATTGTTCCAAAAGTTTTACAATAGTACTTGCTTGCAACTCAAATAAGCGATGAATATGCAAATGAAATCGTGAAGTCATAGTTGCGAGAGTACGATAATCATTAGGAATCCGTAAACGCGAACACAAAGCATCAATGATAGCAACCCCACGTTCTTCATGACCATGATGGCTTGGCCAATTGTGTATTGGCGATAACGCCTTACCTAAATCATGAACTAATGCAGCAAAACGTATCACCGGATCTGAAGTTAAAGTCACTGCAGCGTGTAAAACCAGCAAAGTATGAACCCCTGTATCTACCTCATGATGATAGCGATAAGGATTTGGAATACCAAACAGTGCATCAAGTTCAGGCAAAATGACACGCAATGCATCACAGGAACGTAAGGTAGCAATAAATTGTTCTGGATTTCTTTCCCCCAGACTTTTTTGCCATTCCAGCCAGACACGTTCAGCCACCAAATGAGCCAATTCACCTCGTTGAACCATGGTATACATCAATGAACGTGTTTCATCAGCTAATTTAAAACCAAAATGATGAAAGCGTGCAGCAAAACGAGCAACACGCAACACACGTACAGGATCTTCTACAAAAGCTGGAGATACATGGCGGAGTAATTTAGCCTCTAAATCCTTTAATCCATTATAGGGATCAATGAGTTGTCCTTGTTCATCTCGAGCCATTGCATTAATGGTTAAATCTCGGCGTACTAAATCCTCTTCTAAAGTTACAGTTTTATTGAAATCACAGGAAAAACCATAATATCCAGGCGCCGATTTTCTTTCTGTGCGTGCTAAAGCATATTCCTCACTGGTCTTAGGATGCAAAAAAACAGGAAAGTCACGACCAACTTTTCTAAATCCTTTCTTTAGTAATTCATCCGGACTAGAACCAACAATAACCCAGTCGCGCTCCTTTACTGGAAGATTTAATAATTGATCACGAACAGCACCACCAACCAAGTAGACTTTCATTAAATTTAATTTACCTTCATACTGTATGATTATTTAGCTCTGACTTTCTCTGAGCTAAGGGTATTTTTAATAATTATAATATAGATCAGAACGATGAGTAAAAGACGTATTAGTAAACAACAATCTGCCCGTATTGAAAAAATCCAACAAAATTATCATGATAATAAAAAAAGTCATGATGATCTGGTTGATGGCTTAGTCATTACTCGCTTTGGCAAGCACGTTGTAGTCGAAGACAATCAGGGGAAACAGATACATTGTTCCATCAGGCCAAATCTAGAAACAGTGGTAGCAGGGGATAGGGTAATTTGGCAAGTAGAGGGAGTTAATCAAGGTGTAGTAGTCAGCCTCTATCCACGAAGCAGTGTCTTGGCAAAACCAACCAGTTCAGGGCAGATAAAACCTGTTGCTGCTAATATTACGCAACTCATTATTGTCATCGCAGCAAAACCAGAAATATCTTGGCCATTGCTTGATAGCTATTTGGTTATGGCTGAAACATTGCACATGCATGCTGTAATTTTATTAAATAAAACCGACCTACCCTGTGAATCTCTTAAAGAACAATTACTTCTGGACTATGGAAATCTTAATTATCCTATTTTACTGACTAATAAAAATTCTTCTGAGGGCTTAGAGCAACTCCAACATAGATTAAATCATCAAATCAATGTTTTTGTAGGTCAATCTGGAGTAGGGAAATCATCGCTTATTTCGAGCATTCTCCCTCACGAACAAAACATCTCGATCAATGAAATTTCCGAAATATCAGAATTAGGTCGGCATACTACGAGCAATTCTCGCTACTATCATTTACCCAGTGGCGGGGCTTTAATTGACTCCCCTGGAGTAAGAGAATTTAGCTTATGGCATATAGATACTGCTGAAATTGTACGAGGTTACCCTGAGTTTAGACCCTATTTGTCACAGTGCAAATTTCGTAATTGCAGTCATAAAGACACCCCGCATTGCGCCATTATTAAAGCCAAAAATGACGGCTTGATTTCAGAAAAAAGATATGAAAATTTCGTCAAGCTTTGTGCACAATATACTAAATAAAATTTATTTTTTGGATCTAAAGCAAAACTGTAACTTGCAAGTTAATCAATTGCTCACTATTCTCAGTTTTTAAGGACGGTAGAATTACTAAGTATATTGACAAATGTAATCAAGGATAGGTCTGCCACTATTCCTAGCCTTTTCCTTTTGCGTTAAGGTTAAAATAGGTTTGCCTATTTTCAATAAGTAGGCGCTTATATTGTCTGCTTTTCTGGGTTCAACAGCGAGCTCAGATAATTGGGTTTTATACCCAACAATCATTGATTCAACATCCTTTGCTTTTTCAGGCAACTTGAATAATTCGACTCTGTCTGACTTATTACGGGTACGAGTGAAAAAGCATAACGAAGAACTGTCAGCACTTTGACCCAATTGAGCTGCTTGCGCATTGATATGTTTGCTGCAATTATTGAGGAACTGAGACTTTGCCCTTTCTAAATCACACAATTTAATTAAACGCAATAACCTGTTAGAGTGCTCTTTGTTTAATCCATTGAGGAATTCAGTAAATAAGATATTTACACGAAACTGCTTCATGAGATCATTCTGGTTTTGAGCATAAGTTTGAATTATGTCATCTAATAAATGATTAATCCGAATTTGGACTGACGGATTTTTTGTATCAAAAAGCTGTAATGCGTTAAATAACAGTTCTGGCTCAAACCAATGAACACCAAGTTCGTTTAACTTACAATTTTTCACAAGCTCCAACCATTTAGCCGTTGCTTGATCACGAGTAAACCATGCACACCAACCATTGTCTCTACTTGCAGGAATAACAATATCTTGGATAATTTCCTCATAAGCTGTTTCCAAAGCTTTAGGCTTATTCGCTGCAATAAGTGGTAGCAAAACAGTAAAAATTCCATATGCTTCTGGAAACACGTTATTTGATTTATCCCATAAACTGTGAGTTTGCCGGGTAAAGAAAATAGAAAGTTCAAATTGAGTCGTAAATAGAGATACAAGTAGCTTGCAACAATTCACAAAAGCATCTGTTTTAATAAATTGTTCCTTGTCGTTTTCTTTGGCCGAAGTTTGATAAATAGGTTGTAATTCTTTACTTGCGGCTTTCAAATCAGGATTGAATTCAAACAGCCATTTGCCAAGCATTTGCACTTCATTGTTTATCTCATCATAACTGTTTGCAGCATGAAGTGCGATAAATAAATCTAACAAGTAGTCTTCATCTTCTTTATACTTAATTTTCGTGCCGTACAAGAAATTCACATCACCTAAATTATAATCATATAAGCGGCGGAAAAGATTACTAATCTCTTTTTTAAACTGTGTGAACTCTAACCTACTTGCTTTCATATGATAGTATTGTTCAATTAATTCCAGTAAGTGGGGCAAAAAAGCTATAGGCATGCGGCCATGGTTTCTTAAATTAACAAAAACCTTTTTACGCATAAGATCCCAAAAATTTTTGAATCGTTCAGAGTCTACAGTTACTTCTCGTGTAGTTTGTTTGCATAATTTTAGACGAGCCAATTCATCTACCGTAACAACACCTAATTTTCTATCTGCTCTGTAGGTCGATAATTCAAATTTCCAACTTTCTAGGTGCCTACAAAAGCTCAATTTTCTATATAAAGTTTTTCCGCCATAACCAAGATAAAAATTAAAGAGATTTACTGTTTCATCAAGTGATGAAAAATCATTTAAATCTTTTTCATTGATCAAAGACGGTATCAGAATTTTTAAATAATTAACCTTCACGAATGGAGCAAGTTCTCTAGCCAAATCGATCCAGTGTTGATTAATAACAGAGGGATTACGTGTATAGTCATCATCGCGATCTGCAATTGCTTCCCAACGGGTTTTATAGCAAACAAGAAGGTAGTGAAAATCTGTGCTGGTTAAATCGCTGCTTGGTGCTCGTTTAGAAAAACGATCAGAAAGACATTCATGTAACTTTACATCACATGGAATGAGTTGACTTTCCTTTTCTAGAGTTTGAATAAAATCCAAAATTCGTTGGACTAACATAAACTACAACCTATCCTTAAATAAATTAACTTAAACTAAAGTTAGATAAAAATCAATCATTAGACTTTATAAGAAATACAGTAACTACAGGAAACTAAATTAAAAAAACAGAAAAGAATTTATCACAATTCATAATGCTCATAGACAAAACACTCTGAATGCTGTGCGTCATTTATAGTTTTTAGTGTAGAAAAAAAAAAGCGGCATTAAGCCGCTTTCTAAGAATAAAACCCTGGCGATGACCTACTTTCACATGAGGAAACCTCACACTATCATTGGCGCGGGTTCGTTTCACTTCTGAGTTCGA
>NZ_LNXS01000020.1 GCF_001467525.1 Legionella anisa | reverse complement strand
TAGCCAGCATCTTGATAATCAAAGCTACGATAGAGAACGAACAGCTTGGCTAAATGCTCAAGGGTTCAAAGTACTGCGTTTTGGAACAATGATGTACTACAACAAACAGCGTCGGTTATTGAGGCCATCTTGTACACATTAACCGATTCTTGACACCCCCTCTCCCCAACCCTCTTCCCCCGAAGAACAGTATCTTACTACTCAAATTCCTTGCGCGGGAGAGGGAGCAGATCGAAGCAAGATTAAGTGATGTGCCTAGATGAATGCTGAAGAGCCTACAAAAAAAATTTAGGGACATTACCTATTGCAGGAGAGCAAAATTTTTACCGGACAGTAGTGTGCCTTCGCAGGGATAACGGGCAACAATTGACATGCTACCTGGTTAAATTTTGTGAGGAACTCTCAGGTTTGCTGCGGGCTTAAGTGAGTGGAAGAGTAAAAATGATGAATAGTCATGTGCTATATTTTTTTACAGGAGCGTGTTAATTAGGAAAAAGTATGCCGCGTATTCAACACATTACATCATTGCCTAATGATAAAGGGATTGATGTATGTGAATTTGTAAAAGAACATCATTTTGGTTTGTATGAAACTATAGGTGCGCGTCCGAGCCAAGAGGACGCGGCCTTTGCATGTTGGTATCCCCAAGATCATTTTAAATACCTCAGCCCCCAAGAGATTGGTCGTCGGTTGTGGACGAGTTATCATCTGGTTAATATTTTAGGCCGTAATATGATGTATGGGGGTACTACCGCATCCACGACTGTATATGATGGGCATGGCGCTTTGATCACCGCAACTTTAGCGGACTCTATCTCTTTTGCAGTGATTTTCGACACGCAGGGGGAGATAGTAGGTGTAATGCGTTTAAATAATATTATACATCATCCCAATGTTGAGCTAGAGCGTATTCAAAGAGCGGGAGGAGCAGTCTTTTTTGATCGCATCAATGGCCAGTTGGCTGTATCTCGGGCAATAGGAGATTTTGATTATGATGCTGAGGTAGTTTGTGCTGACGCAAGTATCGACATCAATTACCTTGATAAACTTTATGAACATATAGGTATCTCCAAAAAAAACGTAGGAAAAGTGCAATTGATTACAACATGTGATGGTTTTACCGAGCCTTTAGCGTCCCAAACTAAAAAAGAGCATGAGCAATGGCTTTTAAATTGTTTAAAGGAAATACCCTCAGCAAGAACGCTAGAGGAACAGCTATTAGCAAAAATGCTTGCCAATAAAGCCCTCGAATGGGGCTCACAAGATAATATTTCAATTGCCGTACAAACGCTTTCTCTGTCGTTACCTTTTTTGGTAGGGATATATGATGGTCATGGGGGAAAAGGTGCTTCACACTACACTGCTGAAAATATTGGCGCTATTTTTGACTATCAGTGTTCCTTAACTCAAGAAGCTTATGCACAACAATCGTTGAGCGCAGATAAAAACTTCACAATCTATTATCGCGATAATAACGATCGGGAATGGTATGAACCTTTAGCTGATGCCGCTAAAAAAGAAAGAGAGTCTGAGCTCTCTAAATCTGGAGGTGTGCGCGCGCAAATGCAATTATTGATGGAGCAAGTTGAAGCATATCTTACCTCAACTAAAGAAAAAGAAGCGAATAAGAAATCCGGTGAAATTTTGGAAGCTGCGGTGCAAAATTTTTATGGGGTGATGGATGCACTGTGTAACTACTATACTGATTTAACTCTAAGTAAAGAAGAGTTTGGTGAGTGCGTGAACTACATTCTCAGCGATGATACAACATATCAATTTACCCCTGTGCGGTATTCATTTTTGTCACTAAATTTCAAAGAATGTAAGGAAAAAGCGGAACTCATTAAAAAGAATGATTTGTTAATGCACATAATAATGGACTTAGCCCGTGTAGTTTGACTCTTCGGTCCTCGAAACATTTACACCTTTCCATGCTATGAATGACGTGTATATTCACTGCCTTAAGGCACGAGTATTTTTTTTCGAGGTTCCGAACACAGAATAGCGATGAGCGTGGCACAGGCGCAAATCAATAGGTATAGAGCGGGCGCTTCGGGTAACTTCAATGTGTGGATGAGCTGAGTAAAGGCAAGCGGTGCAATTCCCCCAAATAAGGCAATACCAAGGCTATAGCTAAATCCAACCCCGGAATAACGTAAATGGGCTGGGAATGATTCACTAATAAGTACTACATAACTGCCATTGATCATTGCACCAAATAAAGCGAAACATAAGGTAAAGATCCAAATAAACGATTCACCAAAATGATTCAGACCATAAAAAAGCGGGTAACAGGATAAAATCAAAAGTAAGGCCCCAGTCATAAGTAATTTTTTACGATTACAACGATCGGATAGGCTGCCAAAGACTGCAGTGAGTACTGCAAAACTTAAAAAGCTTACTAAATTAATTAAATAAGTATGCGTTACCTTAAGTTTCACTATAGAAGTAAGGTAGGCAGGTAAATACAAAAAAAGCGAAATAATGCTGGAGGATACGGCAGTAAATAAAAAAGCATAGAGCAATTTTTCCCATGATAAACGCCACAGTCCCCAAAATGGTTGATGATGTAATTTTTCTTCTTTTAACATAGTTAGAAAAACAGGAGTTTCAATTGACTGTCTGCGAATAATATAGCTAATAATCCCTAAGCCAAATCCAATTACAAAAGGAATACGCCAGCCCCAGGCCATCATTTGCTCCTGGTTTAATAGTGATGTAAGAATAAACCCTACTAATGCACCCAGGCTATTGCCAAGGGTAATACACATGAATACAAGACCGATAGAAAACCCTCGCTTTTCCTGAGGGACATGCTCGATCGTAAATACGGCAGCTCCCGGAATTTCTCCACCAACAGAGAATCCTTGCACCAGGCGTAAAAAAATGAGGCTGATGGGTGCTGCAATACCAATGGATTGATAATTAGGTAAACATCCCATCAGCAAAGTTGCGGTTGCCATCATAAAAACGGCGAGTGAAAAGGCGGATTTTCGACCGAATTTATCGCCTAAGTGACCAAAAACCATGCCACCTATAGGTCGTGCTAAATATCCAAGCGCAAAGACGGCAAAAGTATTAATTAATCCAATAAGCGTATTGGTGTTTGCGAAAAAGTTGTGGCTAATGTAGGACGCAAAGAGTGCGTAAATCGTAAAATCATAAAATTCTAATGCACCGCCTAAGGCGGTAAGTGTCACAATTTTATATTGCTCTTTATTCATGATTTATGGGGCCAAAGATTGTAATTCATCATTCCTATGTACCTTGCCATCCCTATGTAACCCTGCTATCCCTGAGTAATTCTGTCATCCCCCGCGTAGGCGGGGATCCATTTTTATATTTGGCAAAGTGCTTAATCATGGATGGATTCCTGCCTTCGCAGAAATGACAACACCCACATTCTTCTTAGATTGACGGCCATTGGGATATTATGTTGCATTGATTTTGACCTGTAGGTCCTTTTTTTACAAGAGAGAGTTGAAAATTAGCACATAAATTTTTTTTTTGAACTTATGTGCCATTCAGTGAGTATTGATGGAGGGAATTTCTTCATATACTGGGTGAGTGGATTCCCGGAATTCAATACTATCGTATTGGCAGGGAGCTGTTGTAGGTAGCTACTGACTCATCGCTACTCTCTGTAATCGATTGAAATATACTTAATCGATGTGATTTAGCAAAAGAAATTGATGGTAAAATCTGATCTTTCTGACGTTCAACTAATGTCATGGCATCTTGGACGAGCAGTTTAAACCCTGCACTAGAATCATTTTTATTCAATTCTGAAGCATAATTATCAATAAAAAATTGAGCTATACTTGCGGTGCCGTTTTCTATGCCCAAGAGACCGTTTTCAATGAGCTCTGAGGTAGCGCATTTATTTAAAATGGATCGTAAATGATCGAAATCGATATTCAAGCTGTGATTTAAACTTACTAATGTCTCTATTTCAATCCGGTTGAGAAACTTAATCATCAATTCTCCTTGCCCAACATCTAAAAATTGCTCGATTTTTCCTAATGTAGGGATGAAATCTACATTCCAGATGGCGCGTTCATTACTGGATTAAATATAGAGTAGAGTAAGTCCCAATATGTGTCTGGAGAATTCAGTTAGAGAGACTGAGCCAGGTTTTTTATTCTCAAATTTTAAAAAAGATTTCTCAACAAGACCTAGGAAGAACTCTATTTCAGGATTATTTACTACGCGCGCCACAGATGAAAAAAGCTCTTTTAAAAAAGTTTCTCCCTCATTTCTATTTATTTCTGGAAGTACTTTTAACAATTCACGCATTACTTTCAAATGCCACATAATTAATCTCAGTAAAGTTAAGTTGTCGCAAAAAATAACAAAAATAGATTAAGAGAATATTAATTGAGCACATTAAAATTGGTAATTAAAGTTTTCTCTAATATACAAGGTACAACCCCGAGCATTACATTGTGTAGCATAGACATTTTTCTTTGCAGTAATGATTTGCATTTAAGCATCTGGAGTTTTTTTGAACTAATATGATACTAAGCGAGTACGGATTTACGGTGCTTCATTATGGACATAAAGGATCATTTGGACCCTAAGGCGCGGATGCCGTTACTTTTTATAGGGCATGGCTGCCCTATGAATGCGATTCAAACCAATAAATTTACATTGAGTTTGCAAGCATTAGGTAACAAAATTCCTCAACCCAAAGCGATCGTATGCATTTCAGCACACTGGTTAACGACGGGCACTTGGGTCACCCATATGCTAAATCCCAGAACCATTCACGATTTTTATGGCTTCCCCCAAAAACTGTGTAAGGTGGTATATCCAGCCCCAGGAGCACCTGAAACGGCAGAACTGATTAAAACCCTTGTTACCGAGACTTCAATCAATCTGGATGATGGGCAATGGGGGTTGGATCATGGGACTTGGTCGGTGATGCGCCATATATATCCTCGGGCGAGTATCCCTATTGTTCAGCTTAGTATTGATATAGAAAAACCTGATGAGTTCCATTATCACATTGGGCAGCAACTCTACTTGCTACGAGAACGAGATATTCTCATTGTCGGTAGCGGTAATTTAGTACATAACCTTTCCAAGATTAGTTGGGAATGTAAATCAAAACCCTATGATTGGGCAATTGAATTTGACAAATGGCTCAAGGAAAAACTAATAAATAGAGATTTTGCAGCATTGATTCGCCATTATGGTGATACCCTTGCAGGACAACTGAGTGTTCCTACCCGTGATCACTATTCTCCATTGCTTTATATTTTAGGTGCTGCTCGCAGTGAAGACGAGCTCGTTTTCATTTATGAAGGGATTGAGAATAGTTCTGTTTCAATGCGCACATTTTTTTGGGCATGAAATTTAAATAAACAAGAACACTTAACTTTTTGATCCAATTAACAAATAATAAATAAACCGAATTAAAAGGAATTGTAAATGCACTCACAAATGGATAAACCTCATATTCAATTAGCCATCATGTCACGTTGGTATGTCGTTTCACGAGCATTACATGCTGTAGCTAAATTAGGTGTAGCAAATCATCTGTCATCTGGACCTAAAAAGATTGATGAATTGGCGAAGGTTACAGAAAGTAAGCCGGAATTGCTTGATAGAGTATTAAAGTTTCTAAGTGGTTATGATTTATTTAATTACGACAATGGTTTTTATTCGTTGACCGAATTATCCAAACCGCTGTGTGACGATGATCCTCACTCCATGCGCGATGTATTGTGTATGGTTGATGATACTTGGTGGCAAGCTTTTTCTCAGCTGGATATGAGTCTTAATACTGGAAAGCCAGCATTTGAAATACAACATGGTGATGATTTTTTTAGTTTTCTTAGTAAAAATCCAGAGAAGCAGCAGAATTTTGATAGAGGAATGGCCAAACTATCTTCTTATGATGAGGCAGCGATTAGCCATGCATTCAATTTCTCGGTGTTTTCCAGTTTCGTTGATATGGGCGGGGGGCGCGGAGGACTGGTGAATGCAATTACCAAACAACACCCCGAATTAAAAGCGATTCTTTTTGATACCCCTGCAGTTATTTGTCAATTGGATCCTAATAAGTTCTCCAATAAAGTCACGCTTCAAGAAGGAGATTTTTTTGCGACAATCCCATCAGCAGATGCCTATATTTTTAAAGGAGTTTTGCATGATTTTAATGATGAAATGATGCATAAAATATTAAAGAACTGTGCACACCAAATGTCCCAAAATGCCACTTTATTTATTGCTGAACAAGTCATGCCAGATGATGATAAGCCCCATCCAAATAAAACGATGGACATTGTGATGATGGTCTTATTAGGCGGCAGGCAACGCACCTTATCCGAATGGCAAAAATCAATTGAACCGGCAGGATTTACTTTTAAAAACAGTTATCCAACGAATAGCTTATTTACTTTAATGGAATTTAAGCCTAAGAAGTAAGCATTGAATTTAATTGGTTGATTAATCACGTTAAACTAAAATTTAAGTTTTTTTACAGAGGATTGTTATGAGTACAATTTCATTTTCGTCGCTGAATTGGTTTGATAATGTGGATGATAGACCGCATCCATGGCCGGGATTAAATTGGTTAACCGCCATGTTAGTGGTCACAGATGTAAAAAAAGCAATGAATTTTTATGCAGAAGTTTTTGGTATTGTGCCAATTTTTGAATTGCCTGATGAAACGGGACGTGTTGTTTTTGCGCGAATGCGTTATAGAGGAACAAATTTCACATTAAATCAAGAAGGTGCATTTAACTTTGATGGGAAAGCTCCTTGGGAAACGAACACTACCCCACCGTTTATCTTTTATATGTATGTTGATGATGTAGAAAAGATTTACACTGAGGCATTACAAAAAGGTTGCAAATCAATCGAAGAACCACATATAGAATTTTGGGGTGATAAAAAAGCCCGGCTCAGAGATCCTTTTGGATACATCTGGGATATCGCTTTGAAAGTAGAGTGAGTGAAAACACATAAACTACTCACTCGCTTTGCTCGTGTATTGTCAGTTTTTGATGTATTGAGTCGTTATCCAATAAATAGCGCGTAGGGACATGCAGGGATATAAAGCATTGCACCCAAGCTACAATGCTAATTTAAACTAGGGTTTATTTTGAGAGACGGATCCCTGCCTGCATTAATCATGATGTAACGCAGAGCAAAAAATATTTTGCGGATCATAGAGTGCTTTTAGTTTAAGCCAATCTGTATAGTGTTCTTCAAAATGATTTTGCCAAAATTTTTTATCCGGAGAGTCTCCTAAATATCCGGAAAGATAACGCTTGCCGCCTTGGGGTAAAAAAAGTGCGTCCAGTTGTTTCATTGTTTCTAAACAACTCGGGATTAATGCTTTGGGTAAGCCTGGATTAAGGATCATTAGAGCAAAAATATCTTTGTCTTTAGGAAGTTGTAAAAAACCAACAGGGGTATGGTGCGCTATCCGGGCAAGATGTACTACCGTTGCGTAGTGTAAGGGCAAAGCAGCTAATAACTCTTCCAAATTATTTAATTGTGAACCGGGTATAAAGCACTCATACCATGGATGTTGTAATTCCCATTGTCCAGTCATTTTCATTGCATTAAAACGAGAATCATGGCGATGTAAATAAGAATGGATTGATTCATCCTGGGTATGGAGTAAACGCCAGGGCCTTAATCCCAAATCATGAAAATCAGGTGGAAGATTATCATACTCTAGAGCTACATGAAGGGAATAAAACCATTGGGCAAAAGGCAACCGCCCCTTTTCGGATAGCTTCGCACCTTGTAGGGCTGGTGTGCAAAATGATTCCACATAATCTGCTTTTGTTTGACATAAACGCAAATCATTAAGCCATTCGTCTTTATCCAAATAGATCACGAAGAATGTCCTTACATTTTTTAAACAAGGTCTTAAGGCAATGCAGGCTTTGGTAATCAGACCAAAACGTCCCTGTCCACCCAAACACGCCTGCATTAGAGAAGAGTGTTCTTCTGCTTTAACCAATTCCCCATTGGCCATCAATACTTCCAAGGCTTTGACATGGGCAATTACACTGCCGTATTTGCCTGATGAGGCTCCCATCCCTCCTGCAGAAAGCACACCGCCCACTGATAAATTACAATTATGGGGTACTACATAGGGAATGAGGGACTGCTTTAACGAATTATCCAATAAAGAGGCCCAGGAAGTATTTGCTTCTACCCAAATGGAGTCTGAATTAGCTTCCGATGCATGATCAAAGTGTTTCATATTGAGGATTACTCCACCGGAAACCGCAAGTGATTGACCGCTTTGACTCATGCCATTGCCGCGAAGCGTTATAGGTAATTGATTTTCATGAGCATAGTGTATGAATGATTGTGCATCCTCAGTAGTCTCGGGTTCAAAGACAGCTACTGGAGCGGAATGAATCAATTTGCCAAAATCTTCGCGAAAAAAAACAAGCGAATGCTCATCACTGAGCATCGCTTGTCCAAACTTTTTCTTACACTGCTTTATTTGAGATAAGTTCCACTGGTTCTTTGTTTGCAGCATCTTGCTGATTCCTTTGTTTTGCCAATTCAAGTCTTCGATTACAAGCAATAATCAAGCCATCGAACATTTTGTTAAACGCATCATAGCAGCGGTCAACCAATTTTAATGCTTCACGTCGAGTGGGGACTGATATTTGTCTTGAAAATAAAGAGCGCTCCATTTCTTCTTCAAACAAGGCATGAGCCATTTCTACTTCCAAATGTGATGTGGAGAAATATTGAAGGTTTTTATCTTCCCCAGTTTTTTTCACTTGTTTTGCAACTTTTTCAAAGAAAACGTGTCCGGATGATTCAATAGTTAAAAGGAGAACAATATTCAGAATTTCATCATTTGCTTTATAAACTTCGGCTAAAATAGCATAAGCAGCATCACGAGTTAGTTGGGTTTCTTTACTGTAGAGCCAACTTACATCATTCGTATCATTTACCGAGTCGATATTCACTGCCCCCATATATTTTTTATCATGTAGAAACCATTTTTCATGGCCTGCATCTTCGAGTCTGTGATGACGGGCAACTTTCCTTAAGTAGGGGTCAGTCACTCGTTCTTCGTTGATTCTTAAAATATCTTGGAAGGTCATAGCCCAAAAAGTTAGTTCAGGAACAAAGTAACTCAATTCTTTTAAACTTTTCAATTGTTCAAGTATTTCAAAAAAAGGATGATTCATGAATTCTTGTTGTTTGGAATCAATATAATCTTGTATGATTTTCATAGCCATCTCCATGAGAATTTTGTTGGACACTTTGAACAATGCATGCCGCATACCAACTTTTTTCTCATTTTCCCTCACAAAAACTCTGAAAAAAGGATATTTTTGCTTTTTTTTCATAAAAAAAGCGTGATCTGCCAATAAAAATGAATAAAAAATAACCTACGTGTCAAATTTTTGACAAAGTAACCCCTTGAATTTTTTATTGATTTTAAAATTCAAATCAATTTAGCCAATTTTTTGTCATATTGTTTAAGTTCTTTCTCTACTTTAGTCCAATCTATTTCTTCAATTCGCTCCACTTGGTCAGATATTTTATTTAAAAATTTTGCTTGTAACTCCCCGTGCGCTTGGGCTTCGGCATAAGGAGTGTTAGTAAACATTACCAAAACATGCTTTGAAACATAGTCTTCTGGATATCGATGCATTAATTCGAGCTCCAGTTGTTTTTTTAAATTGAATCGCCTATCTCTGATGTCGACTTGAATTTCATGGAAGTTATCCATAGACATTTGCGCCACTGCATCAGTATTTATTTTCCTTGATTGATAAAAGGCGGGCATTATCTTCTTCCAATCATCATGATATTTATCTAAAAGCTCATTTAAAATACGACAATCTTCAAACGCACTATTCATGCCTTGGCCAAAAAAGGGTACAACCCCATGTGCCGCATCTCCAATTAACAGACATTGATCCTGGTAATACCAGGGATCGCATTTTATAGTACTCATATTACCTGTAGGATGTTGGGTAAACTCTTCAATTAAATGGGGCATATCAGCATATGCATCTGGGAAAGTTTTTTTAAAGAAGGCTTTAATTTTCAACTCATTATCCAATTCTGCAAAACTATTTTTTCCCTCATAGGGCAAAAATAAGGAGCCTGTAATTGATTGATTTAGATTAGGATTGCCTAACAACAAAAAGGCATCTCTTGGCCAGAGGTGTAAATGTTCATGAATAAGATGTTTTTGAGCAGGCTCACCAATAGAGAGTTCTTTATATCCATAAGGCAAGTAAGTACGTGAAGCATGCACTAAGTGCTTTGCATGAAGTTGTTCACGAACTGCTGAACCTGCCCCATCAGCTCCAATTAGAAGTTCGTAGTTTCGTTTTAAAATGGTGCCATCAGGTAATTTAAAAAGGACAATTTTTTTATCGACATCCAAATCGATGAGTTTCGTGTTGAAATTGAGTGTCACTTCAGGATACTTTTCTGCTTCATTAAGCAATAATTTATTGAGATCATTGCGTTGAATTGCATTAATGTATTCATTTTGATGTCGCCCAAAAGATTGAAATTTAATCTGCCCCTGCATTTCATGAATCGCACGAGCACGCATGGGAACCATGAGTTTTTTCACCTGCGGCATGATGTCTACTCCTGCCATGCCGGTTATGCCGCGACATGACAAAGCCAGGTTAATTGAACGCCCATCCTCTGCACGCAGGGTCCTTAGATCAGGTCGTGCATCAAATAATTCAAGTTTATATCCTCTTTTTGCTAAATAGAGGGCGAGTAAGCTCCCTGCCAAACCCGAACCAACAATGGTTACCTCTTTCATTCCAGTCTCCTTAGAACGATTGAAGCCTCAAATGAAGGCGTGGATTTAATCTGAGGTTGAGTCACAAAATCCTCGAGACTCGCTCTATTGACTTCATTCAGGCAACAATTACTACGACTGCATTAGAACTCGAAATACACGATAAGCAAAAATCTACAGGTTATGTAAGAGTTCTATTTTTAATAAATCAATTCAACATAAAAATACGCTACATCTATCGCATCGTAATTTTTAACAGCAAAAATCATACCGACTTGATAAAGAATTCAAGAAAATGATAGGAAAATTTTTCTAGGTTTAAATATGATGAATAATAAAATCTTTTAATTCTTCCGCTTTTTGAGGCATTGCGAAATAATAGCCCTGTGCATAGTCACATCCATGCTGCATAATAAAGTCGCGTTGTAACTCTGTTTCTACTCCTTCAGCCAACACCTCCAAATTTAAGCTATGACCCAAATTGATAATTGCTTTTGTGATCGCGGCATCATTTTCCCTATTGACTAATTCACTGATAAAAGAGCGATCAATTTTTAATTTATCAACAGGAAATTGCTTGAGATAGGATAAACTGGAGTAGCCCGTACCAAAATCATCAATCACTAATTTTGTTCCCATGTCTTTCAATTCATACATTGTTTCAACAGCATGTTTTACATTATCAACAAGTAAGCTTTCAGTAAGTTCCAACTCCAAGAATTTAGCAGGCAAGCCTGTTTCAAGAAGAATTTTTTCAATTATCTCAGGTAAATGAGTTTGACGGAACTGGCGACCCGAGATATTTACAGCGACAGTGAGTTGGTCATAGCCTTGATGATGCCAGCGCACAAGTTGACTGCACGCTTCTTGCAAAACCCACATACCAATATCAAGAATTAAGCCATTCTCCTCAGCCATGCTTATAAATTCATTGGGAGGAACATCTCCTAAAATATGGCTGTGCCAACGCAACAATGCCTCGAAGCCTATAATTTTATTTGTAGTTAAATTAATAAAGGGTTGATACACCAGATGAAATTCATTTCTCTTTAGAGAGTCACGTAATGCATTGTCCAGTTGCATGCGATTAATGACACGCATATTCATTTCTTTATCATAAGTACGATATGTATTGCGGCCATTATCCTTCGCATGATACATCGACAAATCAGCACTCTTCATTAATGATTCATAATCATCGCCATCTTTAGGGTAATAGCTTATCCCTATACTGCCGGTGATTTTTAAATTATGTTGATCAATCTGAAAGGGTTTGGCTAGAGAAGTCAGTATTTCTTCTGCTTTTTGTTGTGCTTGCACCTCGGTGGCAACATCCTGCAACAAAACAATAAATTCATCGCCTCCTAAGCGGCAAACGGTATCAAAATCATCCGTAGCAAGAAGCAAACGGTTGGAGACGGCCTGCAACAGCCTGTCCCCAATGCTATGCCCCAAAGTATCGTTTGTCATTTTGAAGTGATCCAGATCAAGGAATAAAAAGCCTAATATGCTCCCTTTCTTCTTGGCTTGTAAAATTGCTTGATCCACGCGGTCGATTAATAAAACGCGATTGGGTAATTCTGTGAGCGAATCATGAGTTGCTTGTTGAATTAATTGTTGTTCCATTTCGCGGCGCTGAGTGACATCATTAAGAAGACAGACATAATGTCTCACGTTATCGAATGAATCTCTGACAGGAGCAACACTTACTTCACCCCAAAAAACTTCACCACTGCGTCGGTAACTTTCCAACTCGACCGTTTCTTCGCGTAACTCTTTAATTGCCAGATTTATTCGCTTTTGGTTCACATGTTCTATCTTGCTTCCATGCAAAAATGCAAGATTTTGTCCTAATATCTGTCGTTCACTATATCCCGTAATGCGTTCAAAGGCTTTATTAACATAAATAATAGGCAAATCAGGTTTAGAAATATCAAGAATCGCAACACCATGTGTACTTGCTTCAATGGCGCGCTCTCTGATACGAAGTTCATCTTCTTCCATCAATTTCTGAGTGATATCCCTGAAACTGTAGACTCGCCCAACAATTTCGGAGCCTATTCGCTGTGGTTGGGTGAATCGTTCAAAAATTCGTCCATCTTTAAAATGCAAAACGGGCAATTCTCCTTGCCATTCCGGATTTTCATAAAGATATTTCACATCAGCAATTACTGCTTCAGGATTGCTTAGTTGTTGTAAAATATATTCAAAACCAATACTCTCGGTACCTGATTCCAGCATATGAGAAGGAATCCGCCACATTTCCACAAATTTTTGATTCCAATCAACTACTTGTCCTTTTCCATTCACCATCATGATACCATCTGCGGTTGACTCAAGCGTGGCACGTAACAGGGATAGGGATTTTTCCAATTCTATATTTTTTTCAAGAATATCATGGGTTTTTACATTAATATTTTCTGAAAGGGGGGCTTTAATAGAGCGCTGAAATTCGGGTTGGGTGTGATACCATTTTTCAAGAAGGATAGATAAGTTAGGAGTTGGTGTAATGATTCCTAATTCTTCACATACATTCGTAAGCGATGGTTCGCGGCCTTGCTTTTTAACATGTTCGGCAGCCTGTGCCACTTTTTGGTAATCAATTTGACGTCTTGCCATGTTCCCTCACCCGTTCCCTCTAGACTTTGTAAATAAATCTCTATTGTTCTAAGTCAGGTCAATTTAAATTATATACCTTTAATGCATTTTTTGCTTAAACAGACTAAGAAGAAATATAAAAGAGAAGGGATAAAATTGGTCTAACGAAAGACAATTCCCGCTTGCGCGGGAATAATACATGACCTACTTTATTTTGTTTTTTCTGGAGCAGCCGGAACAGGTACTTGTTGCATACCTTGTTTACTTGCTAATTGTTGAACCTGTGAATTCACCGATTGTATTTGGGCCTGTAATTGGCTTTGTGACGTTTTTATCTGAGTCTGCAGTTGGGTATTTACTGATTGTATTTGTTCTTGTAGCTCAGCTTGTACTTTTTGAATTTGCGCCTGGAGTTGGGCGTTCATTTGTTGTGTTTGCTGCTGTTGTTGTGCCTGCAATTGTTTTAACTGATTTTGGATTTGTGTATTAAATTGTGATACATCATCAGCAAAAGCAATATTGGCCAAAAAGACAGTACAAAAAAGTGATTTTGCTAAAATTTTCATTACCATTCCCTTAAGTGAAAAATAAAACTGGACATAATACTTTAACCTAACAATCTATACATTGACTAGGACTTGTTCCCATTTCTACTCTTTTGGTCAACAGACTTTACTTTTCGACTCCGTTTAAAGCCCAAGTAACAAAGTATTATTCCAAGAATTAGCTCAAACCCCGCTGCGCTGTATGCAATATTTGTATCTTGCATAAAAACAAGAGTCGCTCTATCAACATAATGTGGATAAAAAATCATGCTTGCCCCTTTCAGGAGTATAATCCAGCCAATGAGGGTAATTAAGAGCCGCCAGTTCCATTGCCAAACATTATGGCTTACAACCATAAGTAATCCAATAATAAGAGTCCAAAAGCCGGTGACCAACATTAATGGAGCATCCTTGAGCAGCTCTTGAACATAAATTGTAAATTGCTGCAGGTTGGCAAACATAGCTAAACTGACAATGATCAAATAAATCCCAAGAACCTTGCTTAAAAACCTCGATTTGTCCATTTGAGATCTCTCATTTTTATACTGCTTATAACACAAGTGTAGTCGCAGATTAGAAGAAGTTCTATGTTGCTCGGGGGGGAGCGCGCTTAAGAGATTGATAGAAATTTTGATGTACCCATTATCAATAAATAGGTACTTTATTCGCCGCAAACTTACAGGAAGATTTTTATATTTATCAAAGACGTATTGCTAAATATTTATCAATCATTTGACGTGAAAGACTAATGGGTTTGGGTAGTTGAGGCAGGTTTTTTATTGAGAACCACTGGGCATCTTCAATTTCAGTCACATCGATTTGAATTTCGCCGCTGTAGTATTCCGCAATAAACCCTAACATTAAATTACTTTGAAATGGCCAGGGTTGAGAAGCAAAATAGTGCAAATTTTTTATGTTCAAACTGACCTCTTCTTTTACTTCGCGCATCACTGTTTGTTCCAGCATTTCTCCTGGTTCTACAAAACCCGCCAAGAGACTATAGATTCCAGGCATAAAATGAGGAGAACGCGCCAGCAATATTTCATCATCTCGCCAGATTAATACCAACATAACGGGCGCGATTTGCGGAAAAATTAATGAATTACAGACTGGACATATTTTGGCGCGCTCTTTAGTGCTGTATTGGGTTTGATGGCCGCAATAGCCACAAAACTGGGTACTTTTATCCCAATGCAAGAGTTGCTTTGCCTTGGAAACAAGTAAAAACAAATCTTCGTCGCGCAGAATTTCATGCGCTTGACGAATATGCTGAAAAGCCATATTGGGAGGTAATGCAAAGGGTTGTGTGCTGATTTGCGCTGCAAAACAAGGCGTATTGCCGTAGGTTCCTAAATAAATTTGCCGCTCAATAGAAAGGTTGAGGAGGTTAATACTGATCAATTGCGGTATGGTATGGTCCTGTAAAAGAATGTCTTCACCATGGAAAATAAACCAGAATGGAGGTTCAACAAATGATTCAGGAGGATGAATTTGTGAGATAAATGGTTTTGACATAATGAAAAATCCATGAGTTGTACATCTTAAGTGTATCTAATAGATCGCTATTGCGAAATGACTTGGCCGATAAAAGATCGACTGGAATTTTTTCTGCCATAAAAAATCAAATGAAATCAGCTTGGTAATGGTCATCACCTAAGTTCGCTATGAAGGGTGGCTTTCTATAAATCTGTTCTTCATGTGCTAATTGATTTACTAAACTCGTTGGTGATTTCAAAAATTCTTAAAATCAATTGTGACCTCGATATACAGCGCAGCATGGTAAATCTAAAATTAATGACCTGCTTTGCGGTCAGGCAAGGCAAGGTCAAAAAAAGGCGTTAAAGGGTTAAAGCCCTAGAACATCTAACTCCAAGCTGGAAGAGCTTAGGGACGTCGGTCTGATTGCTGCTACTTGGGGAAAAGAACTGCTCCCATATGTCGAACTGCGGATTGGCAGATTCCTCTGTAGAACTCCAGTAGAGGCCTCCAAGCAGGTTAAGGCTATTAAAATCGACAAGACTGGATTGCATGTTTTGCAGAGTTGGGGTGCTTGAATTGCCACAAGTAATTCCATATCCCATCTCACAAATCGCAGGCAGGTACCAATCAGAATAAGTAGCAATCGTTTGTTTGCATAATCCTGCAGCATAATAAGTGATGTTTGTTGGCCCGGGAGACGCTGTAAAGGGAGGGGTTCCTCCATTTCCTTGTATATTATTTGTAATGAATTGATTATAAAACGTCACGGCGTTGCTTGTATTGCAAGAGCCATCTGATATTCCATTACACATGGAAAAAGATGCAGAGGTAAAAGGATTAGGATTGGTGTAGGTACTTGCAAAAAATGAAGAAAATGTGGCGTAAGTGGTGAGCCTACTGAAGATGTGGATGCCAAAGCAATTCCAGGAAGTGTATCATAGCTTACATCAACAGGGTCAGAACCACCAGTTCCGCCACCCGTACCGCCATTGGAACTCCACACAATGCCATTGGGATAAGGTGCAGCCTGGTCAGATGTTGTGGCTACTTTCCCGCCTACACTGCTGGTATTTGGGGTTGTGTCATCAAAAGCATACACATAACCGCCTTGATAAATGCAGCCATAGCTTAACACAACGACATCGGTGGATACTGTGGTTGCGTTGTCAGCACTCACTTGAACTGCTCCGGGAAGAGGAGCAGTTCCATTACTTGAACAGGGATTGGTGCCATCTGAGGTCGCTGTACTGCCTGGTGTGACGGTAATGGTACAACTGCCGCTTGCCGCCAGGGTGCTGCCACAGTTTGTCAAGTGTGCAGTCCCTGCGGGCCAGGTAGGCGGGGTTATCGATAAGTTCACTGCGGTACTGCTTCCTGTATTGGTAATGGTAATGACACGGGCAAGCCCGGAGGAAGGCGTTCCGCTTACCCCATATTCTGTAAGCCCTGTTACACTTAAGGCCAAATTGCTAATACTCATGCTCAATGTGGTCGTATTCATCACGCAGTTTACCCCCACATTAGTGACATTACCCCCACCCATCGTGCCACTGCCATTCATGACCGTACAGGTTTGTCCTGTTGGTTGTGTTAATACGGTCACATTATAGGGTGCACCCTGAGCTACTGATGTTGAAAAGGTAAATGCCCCATTGCTACTCAGGGACAGATTGTCTGTGCTGTTATTTTGCAGCACAACAGTCCCAGATAACCCAGATACAGTACCTCCTACCGTATAAGCATTGGTTGAGCAGGTTACTTGCACGTTGATGATATTGGAAGCACCTGCTGTGCCACTGCCGTTGGTCACCGTACAGGTTTGAGTTGTTGGCTGAGTCAGAATTGTTACATTATAGGTTGCACCTTGAGCAACGGGAGCCGAAAAGGTAAATGAGCCGTTGCTGTTGATGGTTAAGTTATTGCCGCCGTTATTTTGAAGCACCATGGATTCGGATGCTGCAAGTCCAGAAACAGTACCCCCTACAGTTCGGGTATTGGTAGAACAGTTCACGATAACGTTGGTTACATTAGCATTGGTGATTGTGCCACTGCCATTGGTTACGGTACAGGTTTTGGTTGCAGGCTGACTTTGTATCGTGACCAGATAAGAGCTTCCTGGAGGCAAGGCATTGGAAAAGGTAAAGGTTCCGTCTGCATTGAGGGTTAATGCATCACTACCATTATTCACCAGAACCAAAGTCCCTGAAAGACCAAAAACAGAGCCTCCAATCGTGTAATCCACTGCAGGTCCTTTGGTAATTTGCAAGCTGTTGGCACGACTTGGCTGATAACATTGGCTTGGATTGCCTTGTTGGCATACGACAGGCCCGCCTAAGATATTCCCATTTAAGGCACTGCCATTAATGGATAAATTCAAAATACACGATTGCTGGTAGCCTAAAATAAAGGGATTGGGGCAATTGCCCGCTGTAGTTACTTGCGTCACGCCAGGAATGGCTTTCATCGCTAATGTATGCGACTTTTTGGATTGATTCGTGACTTGATATTTCACAGTAGTAGTGTCATTCGCAGCGACCGTGATTTTCGTTGTGGTTAAGGGTGTAAATGTCCATAATGGAGTTCCTGCATGCACAAAAGCCATGCCAAGCATCATCCATGTCCCTGTAATTATTTTGTTAATAAACTGTTTCCCATTCATCTTGTATCCTTGATGTAAGTAAGATTAAACAATACTCCGTTGGTTTAGAGGTGATTAAGCGCTAAAGAAATAAGCGATACGTCATAAGCGCTCCTTGCAGAATAAAAACGAATCAATAAATGGAAATAAATAACAGTCAATGGCAATCGATTGCAATAACAAGAGAGTGAGTGGACTAATACATATCATATATCTTAAAGAAGAGCAAAAGGGAGAGCTCTAAACAAAAATACAATAATAAGTAATGGAGAGAAATGAAAATAAGGGAAAATCTAGTACTGATTGCTGGTAATGGTTCCCGTTATTGGTCATTTTTTAAATATCTAGTAGATAGTTTATTCCCCGCATCAGCATCCTGTATCTTATTGAAAAACTATTTTAAATCATTGTACTTTGTAGATGATTTAAAATCAAAATTTCCTTCAGGTGTTGTAAATGGTCAAATTCCATATGTTCCTATGTTTTCACCCTCTCCCATTGTGGGAGAAGATGTTTGCTAGGGAAGGTGGGGAGAGAGTTCTAAAACATTCCATTACTGTTTGCTGACTCAGCAGGAATAGGTTGAATTACATCCCAATGCTCGTAAATTTTATTGTTTTCCAGACGATAAATATCCACAATGGCTAGTCCTTGAGTACCAGGCTCTAAAACAGAATGGACATGTATAATCACATAATCCCCATCAGCAAAAATACGTTTAATTTCACTATGCGATTGCGGATAAGTGCTTTTCAAATAATTAATGTAATTTTTTAAACCTTCAATCCCATCTTGAACCATAGGATTATGCTGGATATACCAAGCACCCAGGTAATTTTTTGCTGCATCAAAATTCTTTTCATTCAATGCTTTTTGATAAAATTGCGTGACGACGTGTTTGTTGGTCTCCTGGATTGAACCTGCAATTCCAGAAACTGAGTGAATCAATAAACCACTCGTAATGAGTGATAACAGTACTTTGTTCATTAGCGCTCCTTATTAATCTAACAAATTGATTATAAATAGCTATTTAAATAAAAAAAGCGCATAATTTTGACCAAATATATCTAATTTTTAGATGTATTTAGGTTGGGGAAATAATGACTAAAGTTACTCTTGAACAATGGCGCGTCTTACAAACGGTAATTGATGAAGGAAGCTTTGCTAAAGCAGCGATAAAACTGCATAAAAGCCAATCGAATATCAGTTATACGATAACAAAACTTCAGGATATGTTAGGTTTGCAATTACTGCAACTTGAAGGGCGTAGAGCGGTGCTGACCGAACAAGGTGTAGAATTGCTAAAGCGCTCACGGCAAGTTACCCGGGCGGCAAAAAATCTAGAAAATGCAGCACTTAATTTAAAATCAAACCATGAAAAATCATTGCGACTTGCTATCGATGAGCTCTTTCCATCTCCGCTATTGATGGTCGTGCTGCAAGAATTTGGCCAAAAGAATAAACATACCAAACTGATTATCAATCAAGGGTTATTATCGGGGCCAAGTGATCAATTAATTAATGGTGATGCCGAGTTGGCTCTTATTTCAAAAATTCCCGAAGGCTATACAGGGAATAAGTTAATGGATGTTCATTTTCTTCCTTATGCGCACAAAGACAGCCCTTTACATCAAAAACAGGTTACCCTCGAAGATCTTCATGATGAGCGTTATCTCATTGCTCAGGATTCTGGACTCAATAAAAAACGCAATGAAGGTTGGTTAGGCTCTGAATTTCATTGGAAAGTAAGCACTTTAGAAATGAAAATTCAATGTGTCGTGCATGGGATTGGTTTTGCCTGGTTACCGCAGCAAATTGTTGAAGCGCGAAATTTACCCATTCTCCCAGTCAACATGGAAGAAAATAACATAAGAACCTATCCGGTCTATTTAGTGCATCACCAACCTCAAGAAGTAGGACCGTCGGCACAACTTTTAATTGATCTCTTTAAAAAATATGCGTACAACAAGTAGAGCAGATCATGTGTCAAATTGGCATATAAAATGAAACATATAACTATTCATTAATAAAGAGAAAAATATGAAAACGTCAAAAGTGTACCTCATACTCAGCGGTTTGATGATTTTGGTTTCCGTTACGGCACATTGTATGACTGAACATGTTGCGCAAGCTGAATCAGATGCTGCACGAATTTTCATGTTGGAGAAGGCGCTGGCTCCGCAAAAGCTGGATGAAGTTGCAACCTTATTTGCAAAAGCCAATAAAGAGCGAAATGGTGCAGTCCAATTTATGTTGTTTTCGGATCAACTCAAAAACAAATATAAAGACAGTTGGCCTGCTTGGGTTTCTGGAGTTTCCAGTCCGTGGATTACTGCTTATGAAATTAAAAAAACGGCACAAAGCAAAAACTCCTGGAAATTTAAAATAACCTATCAGTGGGCTACAGCTTCTGGACCATTTGATCCCCCACTTGTCCAAACAATCGTCGTCACTCCTGTTCCCCAAAATACAAACTCGTCGCAAAAATTTTGGATCACTTCATTTAATGAACAGTAGCTCGTGGGAAATTTTGAATTAAGAAGTGTATATATCTAAAAAATAAGAGAAATTCTCATGGCTCCAACTGCTATAATTAAGTGAGGTATCAGTTTAAGGAATAAACAAATGCATAATGGAGAGGATGTCATACATAACGATTTTCAAAATATTTTATTGAGAAATGGATTCTCTGCTCATGAATTTAAAATAACGATAAAGAATGGCTCAAGTTATGATCCCCACCAAATAGTAAGTACGCAAGTGTGGATAACAATTGAAAAGAATTCCATAAAAAAACGATATGGCTTATACCGGACTGATTGGCCAGACGATTTTGAAGCGGACTTAAAAAAGGGTTATTTTAATACGTAGTCAATGGAATCGCCTGGGGTCTCCTGAATCTTCTCCACATCACTGAAAAACCACTCCAGCACTCCCGACCCGCGGCTTGTCCCTGAGAGATCCTCATAAAATTTAACCAGGTAGCATGTCAATTTTTACCGGACAGTAGTGTGCCTACGCAGGGATGACAGTGCACGTCTTTTCTATTTTCGTGATGCAACGAGTCCTATTGTTGCAACTACTGCTACAGTAACTATTCCCAAAGTTGTTGAATTGAAGAAGCTGTATCGATTGTCTTCTTTTTCTGGCTTTACTGAAGATACTGATTGTTCAGTACTTCTTTCTAAGGTTTCCGAAACTTCCTTATTTCCATCTTCTGAAGATAAAGGTTCTGTAGTTAGTGATGGTTTTTCTTTGAATAGTGTGGGTGATGTACTTAACACGTGTTTTTCACGTTCCAAAGATGCAGGTTGTGTACTCTCTCTTGGTAGCGTCATCGTAGTTGGCGTTACTGTTTTTTCTTCAGATAAGATTTTTTGTATTAATTGGTCCGCTTTACTGTTTGATGTTGACGGTTTTACTTTGGAAAATAATTTATCTCTTAAACACTTACGTTGTTCTATCTCTTCTTGAGAAGCATAAAAAATTGGCTCATTCCAGAAAGATTCAGTTTTTTTTCCTTTTTCTTTTAAGAGTGATTTTCCTGTTAGAGCTGCTGCTTCTATTTTTGTATAACCTTCACTGATTAATTGTTCGAACTGTTCATCCATTTTTGCTTTTTTAAGAGAATTTGCATCTTCTGATGCAACATAACCTTCTTCTATCTGACCTTCAGTTTTTCCATCATTCCATGTAACTTTCTTTTTACGTTCTTTTTTTGTAGGAACTGATGTTTTTTCATTGGTTATTCCTGGTGTTCTTGGCACTTCCTGCTCACTTTCTGCAGATACAGGTTCTGTAATACTTCGTTGCGTAGTATGGTTATTGGGTGTTGATGGCCTTACTGGAGCGATTGATGTGCGCCTTCTTTGATCTCTTTGCTCTTTTAAAATCTGTATTTCTTCTTTAGAAGCATAATAAATGGGTTCATTCAGCATGCTTTTTTTGGTGATTGGTGTTGTTTCCATTCCTACCAAGGCCGTTGCTTCAATTTCTGTATAACCATCCAAGATCAATTTCATAACTTCCAGGACTGCTTTTTCTGGTGGGAGGGATGCGTGTGGTTCGCTGATTTGTCTGGTGTTCCGCTCTTTCTTTCCCATTGTTGTAGATTGGTATTTTTGTTGCATTTAAAGCCTCATTGTCATTACTAAAATTTAGGCAATTTTAACAATTAATAATTAAGGGAATATGAAATTGGGCTCGGAATGATATTTATTTGATCATTTTGGGGTAAAAATGAATTATTTGTGGGATTTACATCTCTTTATATATATAATGTGCGCTGCAAAAAATAGAGATTCTTAATCAACGCAATATCCAATTTTGTTTGGACTCTATCAGGATGCTACAAGAACCCTATCCTGATTGTTTAATTCAACTATAATTAGGAAGTAAATTTTTTATGAGATTGGTCAATTCCATTCAAGATTATATAAAGATGAACCGAAGCGTAATGGGGAGGACATGTATGCGTGTCGATAGAGGATCCTATTCTGCGAATGTCTCGGTTCGCGCACCGCTTTGGCGAGTTTATGGCGTTCCTTTATTTCTCTCCTTAATCTGTATTTTAGCCGAGCATCAAACCAACATTGTTGTTTTTCACACGCTTACTGAATTTTTTTCGGTTGTTATCGGATTAACTGCAATGACTGTAGCAGCTACAACCACCCATTTCACAAAAAATCAATTTGTGATTTTTATTTCCTTAGCTGCCGGTTGGTGGTCATTTATTGATATCGCTCATATTTTGGCTTATAAAAAAAGCTTATTGCCTCATGGCGGGGGGAATTTAAGTACTCAACTTTGGATTTCTGCGCGTTTTTTTCAGGCTGCGGTTTTTCTTTTTTCCATTTATTTTTTCAGGCATACGTTGAGAATTTGGATAGTTAATCTTGGCTTTTTTTTAATAACCCTAATTCTTTTTACCGTTATTTTCTCAGGCCATTTCCCTACGACGTATATTGATCATTATGGAGTAACTTGGTTCAAACTTTATTGTGAGTGGGGGGTTATCCTAATTTTAATTATCGCGTTAATATTGTTTTGGTATGAGAGGGCAATGATACCAAAAGAGTTATTGTTCTATATGAGCCTAAGCATGATTACCATGATACTTTCCGATTTGGCATTGTCCGATTATAAACGTTTATTTGGTTTAGAACATGTTGGGGGGCAAATATTTAAAATATTCTCAATTTGGTTTATCTATGTTGCTTTAGTAGAACAAACTTTGCGTCGACCTTTTGCAATGCTGACACGTGCCGCAACTACTTATGATAATATTCCAGATCCTACTTTTATTGTTAATGCAGAAGGCATCATTCACCAAGCAAACAAAGCTGCAGGAACATTCGCCCAATTTAAACCTGAAGAATTGGTCGGTTTATCTTCCCACACGCTTTTTCATAATAAGTCTATAGAGCAGAAAGAATGTCCAGTGTGTTCTCATTTGCCTCTCTCAAAAGATAAATTTATTGAGGAAATTAAGACCGGAAAGAGGGGATGGGTAGAATGTAGTTTGTCCCCTATAGACTCTGCTTCATTTCCTAATTCTTGGATACAAACAATAAGAAATATTACCTCGAGGAAGAGGGTTGAAACAGAAAGGAAAAAATTGACCTACGATTTAGGTGAGCGCGTTAAAGAACTGCAATGTCTTTATCAGATTTCAAATTTAATAGCACTTAGAGACTTAAGTATTGAAGAGCTGCTTAAAAAAACAGTCAACTTATTGCCCGCTGCATTTCAATTTCCAGAGTGTATGGCGGCAAAAATAGAAAGCATTTGGGGTGAGTTTCATTCAGATCCAAAAGCAGAAAAACTGCCTTATCAATTGGAAAAAGAATTTAGAGTTAAGAATGGATCTCGAGTAAAAATAAGTGTCTATTATTGTGTTCAGCCGCCAGTATTAAAAGATATTTTTTTACCCGAAGAATCGACTCTTTTAGACTCGATAGCTACTCTGCTACAGGATGCGTTACCCCGGCTTTAATATGAGGCAAATCTTCGGATTTTTGTTAATAAGGATCACGTTGTTTTTACTGAAAAAGAAAACTACGAAGTTAGAGTAGATGTAACTCGAGATAAGGATGAATGATATCATCTGTTTATAAAATACAGCGTGTTGGAACATCATGACTAAGATACCTTTTGAGCACGCTTCTTATCGAGCACAGGCCAGAAGATTGAGGGCTTTGGCCATAGAAGCGCTGAAACACTATCCATTTATTCCCCATAACATTGAATTGATTAAATACAGTGCCAACGCAATTTTCAGAATTACAGACAGACAAAATAAACGTTATGCATTAAGGATTAATCCTCAGGGCCATCATCAACAGGCTGCGATTCAGGAAGAAACACAGTGGATAAATCACATTCTTGCAACCACAGATCTGATTGTAGCTGCACCTGTAAAAACAGTTTCTGAACAATACTTCATTGAGATACACCATCAGATGATACCCTCAAACCGATTTTGTCTTTTATTTGAATGGTTACCCGGTAAAACAAAATGGAAAAGTATCAACGAACAGTATGCCAACAACCTAGGAAAATTGATTGGTACTTTACATCAGAGTGGACGCAGTCTCTCGATGAAACACCGAGATTACTGGCGAGCAGATGGCTTAATTGGCGCGCAAACAGCAAAATTTTATAATATTGAAAAACTCTCTGCTGTATCTGCTCACGAACAACAGCTTCTCACTGCAGCGAGAAGAATGGTTTATGAACTTTTAAAAGGTTTAGAAAGTGAACATCCGGACAAAACCGGTGTGATCCATACAGATACCCAGCCTAATAATATTTTGGTGCATCAAGGACAATTTGCAATTATTGACTTTGATGATTGCGGGCTTGGGTTTTATAACGATGATTTGGCTGTGGCTTTGTGTGCATTTGAACATGTAACCGAAGGCAATCACCGTAAGTCGTTTGATCAATTAAAAGATGCTTTGTTGGATGGCTACAATGAATCCATGCCCTTATTAGCAGAAGATATTCGATTACTTCCGTATTTTATGCTGGCAAGAAAACTCGTAACGATTGCATGGCTGGAAGCACGCAAAACCAATCCTGGGATTCGTTACTATTTCCCTATAGCGATTGAGCGAGCCATCCAGTTTTATCAACATCTTGTTTGCGAATAAATTATTGTGAGCAGAGAGGCAAGTAGGCTAAATTTTTTATCCTACTTGCTAAAAAAACAGGAAATACAGTTACTGCAATTTAGGTACAGTGGATACATTGTCTAAATGTTTTGCGGGTTTACGCGAAAAAAAAGCGCCCAAATAACTTGAGATGGATCGATTAGAACCTGTTTCTGAGTTCTCTTCTACGTCTGTTATTTCTGGTTCTGGTTGAGGATACAAACTATCCCGCACCATTCCAAAGCCCGAAAAAACACTCTTTAGAACCAGGGGTAATAAACTCAACATAATCAGCATGCTGGTTAAATTGGTAGACTCACCAAACAGTGCGTAATTGGCTAAGGATTGCAAGACCGCAATGATCAAAGAAATTCCTATGGTATTTGAAATCAGTCTTGAAGCATTGATATTTCGATTATCCATGGGTAAATCTGCGCTTTGATTAATTTCATAAAATGCAATCCATAACCACAATAAGTCAAAAGCAACGCTATACCAATGTTGCTGATTCATTTCTGTCACATCTGCTCCGATTGCTTTAGCCAGCTCAAAAGTCATTTTCCCGCTTTTAAGTGCTAAAGCCATGCTGGGTTTTTCTTGTGAGTTTGCCAGGGGAGTAAACTGTTGTACAAACAAGCTATTGGGGAGATTAATATCAAAAAGTTCATAAAAAGTTTTCTGAGAACCAAATAATCGTCGCAGTTGCTCTTCACTGATATTCGATAAAGTATCTACTCCAGGAGAAAAAGTACCATCATCTGAATGATGAGCAATGACCACATTTGAATTTTTCATCATCATGACATCATTCGTACCATCTCCATTAGCGACGATAAAATAATGATGGTCCTTGAGATAACGGGCAAGGATGCCTTTTCCATCCGTACTCATTTCTGCAAAAATAATGACAGGACGTTTTGTTTTGTTTCTATCCATCAGTTTTTGAAAGTAATTCAGTATTACTTCATTGACACCAGCAAATATAACTGTGGAATCAGATGGACAATTTTCTTCACTTAAAACGACACAATCATCGCTTTCAGCCTGATCGGCACGAATGGTAATGATGTTTTTTGCGTTTTCCGGACATAATACTTTGGCAATATTTACCGCAGCTTTCGTGGTATCACCTGTTGCCACAAATACCGGAACTGATATTTCTCGACATTGAGCGATAAATTTTTCAGCTCCTTTTTTTACCGGGTTATCAATAATAAACGTCCCGTAATATTCTAAGTTTTTAAGTAATTTGGTGTGTTTTATAAGAAAATTCTCAATCTCCTTTTTATCATCTTTATCAAATAATTCTCTTAAAGTTGCAAACTCAAACTCATTAACCTTGGTATGTGCAATACACCAATCGCGTGATAAGACTTCTGTACGACTTTGCATCGTAGTATAGGCTTGCAATAGAGGAGTTTCTTGAAACGCATCCGCTTTAGGCACTCCGCAAAAGACAAGAGAAGATTCTTCACCATCCTGAACCAGGGTAAAACGACCGCCAAAGGTACGATATAAACCCAGATGAAACGTCTCGATCTTTTGTTTCGCTTCTTTGAGAGCAATTACCTTTTTAAAGTGATTGTTCCCCAGAGTGGTAACTTCCAAACACTGCTGATTATCCAATAAAGATGTGAATAATTTCAAAATAGCATGTTCTTCGGGTTCTAATTCTTTTTTATTATTTGTAAAGGCATAACAAAATACCTTAAAGGATTTAAGCCATTGTGATTCTTCGGGTAGAAGCAAACTTCCTTTTTTTTCTTCGAGTACGTGTTGTACCTTGGGAGGCATATCAGTAGTCCATAGGCCAAGTACGTCCATCCGAGTCGTAGTAAGGGTCCCTGTTTTATCGGAAATAATGGCAACCCCATTGGGAAATTTATCACGATAATATCCGCCTAATGCATTACACAAATCCACGAGACGGAGCGCGTCGATTGTTTCAAAAGGCTGATCTTCCAAATGGCTGTTCAGTTTTTTCATCAAGCGACTGTTCACAGTTTCCCGTAAAAAAGCTTCAGAGAAGGGAATTAATGTTTGAAAAAGCGTAAACATGAGCTTGAGTGTTTCCGCAGGTATTAAGGTAATGTCTCTTTGTAAAAAAGCCGCCATGATAATGGAGCCTAAAATGGAATATAAAACATTTCTTTGCTTGCGCTCGGCTATGATTTCATTAATGACGGCTTTTTTCTCGTAATTGCTATTTAATAAAAGCTCCTTCTCCGGTTTAATCTGAATAAAAATGTTGTCATGACCATATATGTTTAACTTGTCTCCTACTAATACTCCTGCTTGTTTGCCATCCCTTATTGCATATAAGTCCACTTTTTTGTAATTGGAGGTAAAATCGGGTTTGGTGTGATGCTCGATCCAAACATCTTCACCATTTTGTGCTTTAAGATTGACGCTAAATTTTTTTTGTTCCAGTGTTCGGGTAAAATCACGGTCTCCATTTCGGTGTAGCGCCACCAACTCTCCAGAAATTGGCACGCAATCCAAATTGATGCTTTCATCACAAAGAACCAAGTCCCCAGTACGGAGCTGATATCGAGGAACATGAATAAACGATGGCCCTGTCGTGGTAAATCTTAAAACCTGATGTAATTTATGATTGTATTCGTAATCATGATCCAGTTTTTCTTGTTGTACACGCATTTTTTTTATGGTTGATGGAGCCAAATCGGCCAATAATGCAGGAAGGTTACGAAATTTCTGTACTATTCTGTCAGCATAACGAATATTGTGCGCAATCAACCCTAATTGAAAGGTACGCGAACTGACCATCAGCTCACTGGCGATAAAGTGATTGATTTGAAAATACAGATTGGATAATGGGGTTAGCCCACTGGAAATCACCGCAGTGTCTGAGCGCTGTGCTCCGCGACTGTATTGGAAGCGGACCAGTAACTCTTGAGCTTTTTGCGTGAGGTAAGAAATTCCACTCGGAACAACTAATGCACTGGCTCCTAATCCGGCAATTAATGAGTATTCATCAGGAATTTGGTCAGTGAGTAAAAAATTAGACCCTTTAAATACAGAACGGTACATATAAATGATTGCCGTAACTTCACTGGCTACGGCAATAGATAATGCTGCTCCGGAACTAAGTTTTTTATCCGTAATCCGGTTTAGAGCGCAATATCCTAATACCGCTGCGCCAAAAAAGAATTGAACCACAAAATCATATTCTGGACTCCCCATGAGGTAGTCGCTTAGATAGGGAGTTAGATAACTGCCAACAAGCAAGGCAGCTCCAGAAGAGATCGCAGGCCAAACGTATTTTCTAAACGTACTCCAATCCATAGTGTCCAAAGAAAAGGTCCAGGCTAGGGTGTTATACAGCTCTTTGACGCGCTGCGAAAAAAAATTACTGATTCCTTTTGCTGTACTTCTTAAATAATAAGTTCGATCCGGCTCTGCATGTTGTATTAATTGAAAAGGTAGGGCTCTGCTGTCTTCAGGATTTGGATTTTTTTCTTTTTTTTGTGTCGGTATCTTTGTCTTCATGTCGTAAATCCTTTTTGCGCACCAATAAACTCCATTGGATATTTAGGGTCCATCTTGATAATTAACTTATCTCTATAAAAGGTTCAAGAGGATAAGGGAAAAATATTCCAAACTGGATTTTCTGTGAGAGAGTCCGAGAGATTATTTATTTGACATTCTGCTGTATAATTTATCTGTAAGTTTGTTTTTTTGGGGTTGTCCCATGAAACGTAAAGCAGAAGTCCAAGTGGATATTGAGCAAGTAAAAGGTGAAATAAGGCGTTACATGGTTGAGATAAGTAGTGCTCTCGAGGCGCTAGACAATGAAAAAGCCACCCAAGCGTTTATTGATTTTGGCGCATTACTTCAAGATCAATATCCCAACCTACTCTTGGATGACCTGCGTAAGCAAATAGGAAAGTTAATGGTGGAAGAATGTTCTAAGCTCAAAATACCTCCACTCGATTTTATTGCGTATTTCGTAAATGCGAGAGAGCATATATATGAGGATGTAGTGACAGATGAAGATTCAACTCCCCAACAGCGCCAACCTCGTCTGCTTAAAATGGATGCTGCAAATAAGGGAATAAATGTTTTTTCATGTTTATTAGGAACTGGGCGATGGGAAAAGGAATTAGAAGCATTAAAAGGGCAAAAGTTGGATGGGCCTACACTAGCGAATACCAAAAAATGGATGCTTGAAGCTGACTATCAAGTGAGCAAAAATCTTTCTGAAGCAGTACGGAAGAATCTCCTCGCACTTCATTTTGTTTCAGATCTCTATGAGAATCTCGAGAAAACAATTGCGATTTTAACTCGACAGATAAATGAAGAAGTTCAAAAAAATCGTGATTTATATAAATCATATTTTAAAGGGGACGGTCAAGATATTGATATTGATGCATTAGTCAAAGCTCTTAAGGAGGGCCCCCAGTCTGATGAGCACTCTACTGAAATTAAAATGGCGCTTGCAAGTTACGATACATTGCAAGCACTTACTCGTACCTTAACTGACGCAGGTGAGGGAAATCCTACGCCTCAAGATAAACTGAGACGCTTTCAAGATCACTTAAATCAGGAAGACATAAAAAGCGCATTGGATACAAATCCGGATGATGGTGTGACTCAATTTTTAAAAACAGTACTCTATATACTAAAATGTGCTGTGACCTTCACCGCATACCATTGGGTTACAGAAGGTGAATCCTTAAGATCACCACAGCAACAATCCCTTAAAGAAGCACTGTCAACGTTAAAAAAGGCTGGCGAGGAGGGTGTTATAGATGAGCCGAAGAATATTATGTAATTTAATTGTTTTTCGTTCGATCATAAGCCCATTAATTGATTTAATGCGGCTTGAATTTATTTGGAATTTCTTTCTGTGTGTATTGAGATTGATTATCAAGAAAAACAAGCCATAATAATTAAAGGAACATTATGGATGTAAGTTAAAATGAATACTTTTGATACTATAGCAATTGAATTTGATTTAACTCATCACAGCATCAAACACGTTGCTCTTGAAGAATTGAGGATCAATGCTCAAGAGGAAAACAAGATTTATTGGATTCATAGTAATTTAAATCAAGCGGATGCTTTTAAGCAATTAGTAAGAAAACTGAGATTACCTGCAGACGTAATTCAGTTATGTACTGAAGAAAATAATTTATCCAATCTTATTGATAATGACAATGCATTAACATTGCAAATTAAGTGTTTGGCTTCACTTGAGTTAAATGAGGATAATGAAATAAGTTTAGATAATCTTGTGATTCATCTTACTCCGCATTACTGTTTTACTGCTGCAGATAAACCTTTACCTGTTTTATTTGATTTTCTCAATAGTTGTTCGAAATCAGTTCATTATGCCAAAACGCCTTGCTTCATCTTATTTTTATTCCTTGAGGGTATTATTAATGATTATGCTAAGGTTCTTTTTCATTATGAAGAAATCTCAGAGCAGTTTGAATCTTTAATACAAAAAACGCATCAGAATATTTATAAAGAAGTTGCGGAGGTAAAGCACCAAACGCTGCAAATTAAACGCGATATGATTGCAATAAGAGAAATTTTAATGCGGATCACCAGTCGAAATATCTTGGTTATCTCAGAAAAATGCCGTTCTTCCTTATACAACTTATCGAATCATAGTCATCTCATTATCAATGAAGTGGATTCGATTCGCGAGTTATTAAATGGTCTATTAGGACAAATCGATAATGAGTTGATGCAAAAAATAAGTGAGACTATGGCGGTGCTTGCAGCATTCGCGGCTATTTTTTTGCCGTTAAATTTAATCACTGGAATTTACGGAATGAATTTTGAATGGATGCCTGAGTTGCGCTGGAAATACGGATATTTTGGTGCGCTTGGTTTAATCATTGTCTGTGCCATATTTCTATATCTTCTTTTTAAAAAGAAGAAATGGATGTAGTTAACCTAATCCTATATTTACTGGATCATCGCATTTCGACGTGGTGTTAAACAAGCCAAGATAATTGCGATGAGAAATAAAGCAGGAACATCCCCATATAAATGGGCAAAATGCTGTGGATAGTAAAAGGATTGAATCGCCATAATACCTCCATGCACGATACTGGACCAAACGGTAAACCAAATTAAACTTAAATGCTGCATTGGATTTTTTGCTGCCAAGAGCAAGAACACTCCTAATGTTGCATAGATCCCCATTATCATTTGCAAATAGACGTTTTGTCCCGCAGGATGCCAAGCCCAGCCAGATGGCCACACGATGGTTAAAGGATATACAGCAAAGATAAAAACCAATCCAAAAATAACCAATGCTATTCGAAGCGAGGTGTACTCTTTTTTAGCGTCCATAATATAAGCTCCATTTGAAAATATCCTATTTGTTTTAATTATAGTAAGGAAGACTGATTTAAGGATTATTGGAATTGTTTTCTCGATAAGATGAGCGAGCCGCCTGCTAAAACGCGAAAAATCCGAGTTTCAGTCTTTTGAGCCTGCAATCTCGACAAACCAGTCCAATTCCTACGTCCCGCGGATAAGCCCTGAGAGATCCTCACAAAATTTAACCAGGAAACCTATTATTATAGTTTACGGTGATGTTTAAAAGGCTGTCATTCCCTGCCTACGCAGGGATGACGGGCAACAAATGACATTTTACCTGGTTAAATTTTGTGAGGAACTCTCAGGGACAAGCCGTGGGGCATAGGTAGAGATGTGATCAAGGAACAGGGACTTACACTCAGGCTATGCTTTTTATTGTGCAGGTTGGGAGTAATTATCTAATTGCATTTTTACAAGCTTGGTCATCGCATCCATCATTTGGTGGCATGATTCAGGACTTTCTGGAAATTGTTTGTAAATGATATTGGCTAAAAATGCAGATAAGGCTTGAGAAATAACGTTACTGTTACGAAGATGGGGAGGTAGCTTTTCTATGGATTGAACTAATGAGGACAATAAATTTTGTCCTATAAAATTCATCGCTTTGGAATAATCTTCATTGGTTAATGTTTCGGCTGTTGTGGGGTTTTCATTTATTTTCATGTTTTCTTCCTGTAATTTTTGATTTAAGCGAAATTATAGAGTGTGCCCCAACTCACTTCAATGCGTGTAGCAAAATATGCGACCTTCCTATCTTTTTTAGGGATCAATGCGATAAGCTTCTGGCTTTTTCTTTTGAGATTCAGTCTATGAGGGAGGAAAATCCACATTATGCTCTGTTAATATGGGTTGCACTGATTGGCAGATTTGAATTTACAATTTACTCATAATAAATGGGTTTGTATGAGGGTAATCATCACCTTGAATTGCATCTGAAATTTGTTTTTCAATCGTTGTATTTTCTATATCACCTAAATTATCAACGGGAGAATAGACTCCGTGGCCGGCTCTTGGTATTTGGAACTCTATGCCTTCAATTAATTGCCCTACAGGATCTAATACGATTAAATCACCTTTTCCTGTTAAGTTGAAAGCGACACTACTGCCAAATAATGGATTTGGTTTAGCTCCTTCTCGAGTCAATATTTTAAATGCTTGCTTATAGCACGAACTGGGTTCATCGGTGCTGCTTCCAGGACCTACTACAGTCACTTGCTGAGCTAAGTCTGACCAAGTAAGTTCTCTGCCGGTAAGTTGTTGCACGTCAGCAAGAATTCTGTCAAGCTCCGCTTGTACCGTTACATAAGTTTCACGTTCGCCGAATATATGGCCTACATAATAACAAGGTATTCCTTCTTCATCCTCAGTAACAACCAAAACACCGGTACAGTGTAAGAGTCCCTCAGTTCCCAAAACATCTAAATCGCCCTCTTTAAATCCTGCACCTGCATCAGCTCCTACTCGATAACAACTTAGACCCTCCATGCTGGGAAGCTGCTTTGAATTGGGTATATAGAATATTGAAAAATCATTGCACTGTTCTATGAGTGAATGGATTTCTTGCTCTTCAGCATCTGCTTTTTTCTTGCTTAGGTTTTTAAGAAGTATTGCTGCTCGCCAATACTCTTTTTCATCAAGACTCGAGAGTAATTTTAAAGCTTCGTCAAGTTTTTTGTAGTATGACAGATTTTGATAATATGTTGACATTTCATGTAACCGGATGTCTTCTGTATCCAACAGAACCCGTTCATGATTATCTTCAATTACAATTATCTTGGTCATGGCATTTGATTTTTACACATACTGGCTTGATATTATACATTCATGGCGTTTGAATTGCAAAAAAAGAAATCACTATGATTCAATTAAACTCTTTTAAGTGGATAAGCCAATAGGTAACGAGGCAGAGGCAATTTTTTATCTTACCGCAAGCGGAAGCTTTTATCCTGAGTTGTCAATTACAATTCCATTGATTATGATTTGAATCAATTTAAGTGAATTACATTGTGCTTATAACTAGGGTCTGTAAACAGACCCTGAATAAGGATCTAAATTCAGTGGATTATCCGATACTTTATACCTTCAGACGTTGCCCTTATGCGATTAGAGCAAGAATGGCGCTCGCCTATTCCAAGATTAAAGTAGAACAACGGGAGGTGGAGCTTAAAAATAAACCTCCGGAAATGCTTCTCGCCTCCCCAAAAGGGACTGTTCCGGTATTAATTTTAGAAAATGGTCGTGTGATTGATGAAAGCATTGATATTATGATTTGGGCCTTAACCCAATCTGATCCTAATGGTTGGCTATCTATCGAGCAAAAAGATAAGTGTCATGAATTAATTCACTTGAATGATATAAAATTTAAACCCGTTTTGGATAATTATAAGTACCCACAAAAATCAGAGAAAAAAGATCCGCTTTATTATAGAGAGAAAGCTCAAGAATATCTCTGTAAATTAAATTCGCTATTAATGAAAAATCGCTTCCTTTTAGCAAACCATATCAATATGGCCGATGTTGCTTTGTTCCCCTTCATAAGACAATTTTATATGGTTGATCCACAGTGGCTTGCACAAAACGACTATAAATATCTCCATGCATGGCTGCAATTTTTTTTAGAGTCAGAATTGTTTCTTTCGGTGATGAAAAAACTTTAAATGATTCTAGGGCCGCTTTGTATAGTTGCAGCCATTGCGTGTATGTTCACAAGGTTTATTTTCAAACTGCAACGTTGTGTGATAAACCGAAAATTTGGTGGCAAGCATTTCTTGAAGCATGGGTAATAACTCTTCTGAATGATTATAAGCACTATCATAAACTACATGAGCAGTAAGGCTTGACTTCCCGCTGGTAAGTGCCCAAAGATGGAAATCATGTACACTCAAAATCCCGGAAATTTGACACATTTCAGATTTTATTTCCTCAACATCCATACCGTCCGGTACCCCCTCAAGAAGGATGTTAATTGTTTCCTTTAACAAAATCCAGGTCCGAGGTAAAACCCATAAACCGATTGCGATAGCAATGATAGAGTCTACCCATTCATAACCAGTCCAGTGAATAATTAGTGCACCAATCAATACACCAATAGAACCCAGCATATCGCTCCATACTTCAAGATAAGCACTTTTAACATTGAGGTTTGTGTCTTTTCCACGTGCAAGGAGTTGCATGCTGATTAAGTTAATCAACAATCCAACTACTGCAATCACAAACATGCTTACCGTCTGAATGTGCGCGGGTGCATACAGACGTTGATACGCTTCATATAAAATGTAAATGGCAACAAAAAAAAGTAAAATTGCATTAAAAGCAGCGGCAAGAATTTCAAAACGATGATAGCCAAATGTTTTTCGTAAATTGGCAGGGCGGTCGGCGAGATAGACTGCTGTCAGAGAGATGGCCAGTGCACTGGCATCGGTCAACATGTGTGCTGCATCTGAAAGAAGAGCTAAGCTGCCGGTAATAAGTCCTCCAACGACTTCAACAATTAAGTAGGTGGATGTGAGAATAAATGCCATCCAAAGATATTTTTTATTCTGATTCGTTGGAATTGCATGACTATGGTCGTGAGACATCCACTTACTCCTGCTCTTAAAACGCTTTTTCTTATTTAAAAGACTAGATGAAATATCGTATTTGACAATCTGAAATGGGATTGTAACACACTAGGTCATTGCGGTGTGCATGAGGCATTAAGCCTGAAATTAATAATTGTTTCCTTGACAATAGTTTCCTAGGAAACTAAAATGCAATCCTTGGGAGACATGAATGCCAAAAGTTAAAAAAAGAAAAGAAGTAAGTAAGCTGACGGATCATATCGGTTATTGGATGCGATTGATTTCCAACGAGGTGTCGCATGCATTTGCAAGGAAGCTGGAGCAAACCGGTGTTACAGTTGCCGAATGGGTTGTACTCAGAAAAATGTATGATTGCAATAACATCATATCGCCGAGTACGGTTGCTAATATTACGGGTCTTACTCGCGGCGCGGTTTCAAAATTGATTACACGACTCCTTGAAAAAGGTCTGGTTAATCGTAAAGAGTCTGCTGATGATCGACGTTATCAAGAGATAGAACTTACCGCAACAGCGGTGGTGCTCGTGCCTAAACTGGCAGTCCTCGCAGATCAAAATGATGAAGAGTTTTTCTCGATACTTACCTGCGCACAGCAAGAACAATTCATGAAACTTTTAAAAAAACTTGTTGACTCCCATCAAATTAAAACGGCACCAATTGAATAGACTTTTTTTGAAACGCTACTGCAGCGATTTTCGAAAGAAGTTTAATAAAAAAATGGAGATTAAACATGAGTAAAGCAATTGATAATTTAAAGAACGCAATCCAGTCTGCAAGTGCAATTCGTCCTAAAGTAGGAGGGTTTCCTGTTTTAGCAGAAGTGATGCGTCAAGCAGGAGTGAAACAGAATCTTTGGTATTTACCGTCTTGTCAGAGTATCTATATCACCAAAGAAGGAAATGTTGTTTCTCAAGAATCCTCTCTGGTTACAGGACACGTCGATATTCCCGAGTTTAATAAAGCAGCACTTATAAAGGCTATTCGTAGTGATCAAGCGGGTGAAAGCACTTTTCCTGAGTTTCTTCGTGCCTCTTGGGATGCTGGAGTAGTCCATTATCATGTTGATTTAGAGAAGCGTACGGTCACTTATTATGGTGTACTTGGTGAGTCGTATGTTGAAGATTATCCTGCTGTAGAAGTGAGTTAATAAAGCTGCTGTGATAGAACATCGATCATTTTCAGGTTAATTAAAACTCGCACATGATGATGTCCCGTTAGGGCATGAAATAATGTTCATGTAATTTTCGAACTTTATTGCTTTCCTTATCATTAAAAAATGGCTTTTTAATGGTCGATCAAAAGAATAGTAAAATCAAGACTGTCTCGAGTCGAGCAACTCATTGTTCAATAATTGCGATACCAAATTAATAAACACTTAATAATTAATTTATAAAATTTGTACCAAATTTGGACAATCGGTGGTAGCGCATGTTTTCTAGAAAAGAGTATTCAAATGAGTCAATTATTACCTTGGAAAAACTGAAAAAGACATTAAATTCTTGGGATCCTGCTCAGGTTTTTCATTTTAAACTAGATGATTATTGCACCTTACCGTGTCCTTCCGGCAAGGCTGTGTGACAGAGTTTAAATGATTTTGTAAAGTACGCTCTCCTTAAATTGTGGAGATTTACTCAA
>NZ_LNXS01000019.1:473917-490297 GCF_001467525.1 Legionella anisa | reverse complement strand
AACGAGAGTTGTGAATAGTGTTTTCCCATAGCAACTCCGAGTATAACTCGTGTTGCACTTCGTTTGTGAATTTAGGGGATCCATCCATCACAATAGTTCATAACTCAATCTAAGTTAGGATAAGTATCGTAGCGAGTAGGTTGGGTCGTTGACCCAACAAACACAACTCACAATCACCCATTGCAATCTCATTCACACGTCCAATTCATCGAGGCCTTGGTGAGCGTCTAAATTGTTGGGTCAAAATGACCCAACCTACTTGCTGTTTAAATTTTGTGAGGATCTCTCAGGTATGTGCGGTACCCAGAAAAATACTTTGGCGAAATAATAACTCAAAGACTGGCTAAGGTGTGTAGATACTTTTGCTCATCAGGTGGGAGGTTATTTTTTTGTGAGAGCCACAAGCACTCGGCTAATTGCTCCATCATTAAATGCTCAACGGATAATGAGTCATTGTATTTTTTGATTAAATTTTTGTAGATCTCATGAATCCCCACAGGACGGTCAGTAGCGATTTGCTCTCTAATCGCAAGATGAAGTCCCATATGCAGGAATGGATTTGCTTCCCCTGACTCGGGAAAATAAGATTGCTGCTGAAATTTATTCTGATTTTCAAGTATCTTATGGTATTCAGGATGAGCTAATATCACTTGGACAATTTCATTTTCTAAGGGTGACAGCAGTTTTTGATGTTGATATTTTTCCCAACTGGAAAAAAACATCTGTCGTGTTTCTTGAATGGTGTCGCCGTAAAACATGTATTGCTCAATATTTATAAAAGCTTTGAGTTTAACTGAAGTGAGTTAGAACAACAATGGAAAATGTTTTTTGGCGGGTGCTTCAGATTGACATGAGTAAATGATTATGCGATATTCGCCTTGCGAGGTTGGACTTGCTATGTGTCATTCCACTGGGTCAATTGGCGACACACTGATTGGCCCTTTCTATTAAATTGATTTCCCAATTAGTTCCGAAATTAAGCTTAAGCAATCCGTACCAAGTTTAATACCTATAAAAGCCATGAGCATGCCGCTAATTAGCTCAATTCCTTTCCACACATTTGCTTTTGTCAAAACGTCAGAAAAATATCGTGCGGTAAAGGTCAATGAACTAAACCAGACAAAGCTTGATGTGAGCACACCCAGTAAGAAAATATGTTCCTGATTTGGATATCCGCTGCTGCCGCCACCTATAATGACCAGCGAATCAATAATGGCATGAGGGTTAAGAATACTAAATCCTAAAGCTAAAAGAGTGATTTGGACTCTGTTGCGTGGTTGATGTGTATTCTCTTCATCTTCTGATGATTTGGAAAATGCATTGGCTAAGGCCTTCGCAGAATAAAAAAGTAAAAAAAGTGTGCCTAACAGCATCATCCATATTTGCAAAACAGGGCGAAGTTGAAGCAATTCGTGCAAGCCTGCGATACTGGAGCAAATTAAAATGAAATCACAGATAAAACATATAACAGCAGAAAGAATCGCATGATTTTTTTGCGCGCCTTGTTTAATCAAAAAGACGTTTTGCGGCCCTAGAGCAATGATCAAAGATAAGCCTAAAAACAAACCATTAAGATAAACAAACATAATCGCAATATTAAAAAAAATTAAAGATAGCAATTATAACATTGCAACTTATGCGTTGTGGAGTATAAAATGCGTCGATTATTCTGTCTCCGCAAGAGAAGCGTACAAAAGAAGAACAAATAGGAGGGAGCGTGGGCTCTTTGTTACTAAGAAAGCTAATCGTCACAGCAACTTTGACGGTGCTTGGTCTAGCAGGTCAATTATTACATGCAGAAAATACTGCGCCTGCCCAACAGAAATTACAAGTTCATGATGGATATTATCCCGTCTATCCACCTACTGCTCCAGCGACAGGTGAGCAACAGACTTTAATTGAACGTGGAGAATATTTGGCAAAGATGGGAGATTGTATTTCCTGTCATACGAATGTTAAAGCAGGAACGCCCGCTTATGCAGGTGGATTGCCTATCGCAACTCCTTTTGGAACATTTTACAGTCCCAACATTACTCCTGATAAAGAAACAGGAATCGGTAATTGGACTGAAAAAGATTTTATTCGCGCACTTAAAGAAGGTCGCGATCCAAAAGGCAGAAATTATTTTCCTGTATTCCCTTATGTGTATTTTTCTAAAACAACAGAGGAAGATGCGCGTGCTCTGTATGCTTATTTTATGAGCTTGCCGCCTGTTAATTTACCTAATAAACCGTTACCTTTCCCATTTAATATTCCTGGTGCTCGCTTCACACTTTGGGGATGGAACTTATTATTTTTCTTTCCTGAAGGGCATGAGTTTCAATATGAAAAAGGAAGATCTCCCGAGTGGAATCGTGGAAAATATATCGTAGATAGCTTAGGCCATTGCAGTATGTGTCATACACCATTAAATCCATTCGGTGCCCCCAAAAACAGATACTACCTAACCGGTGGATTTATTGATGGCTACTGGGCGCCAAACATTACTAAGTATGGGTTGGAAAGTGCAACCCATGAGCAGGTTGCCGATGTATTCAAATATGATAAGCTCATTAACAATGCAGGGCCAGTAGCGGGGCCTATGGCTGAAGTAAATCGTAACAGCCTGATGTATTTAACCGACGAAGATAGAATGGCTATCGCGACATACCTTAAAACTGTTGTGAGCGAAGAACCTTTAGGATTACCGCCTTCAAATGATCCTCCTTCACTTGATCGAGGAAAGCAAGTTTATTTCAGTGCGTGTGTGATTTGTCACCAAGATGGCGCGATGAGCGCTCCTTTATTGGGTAGTTCGGCAAGTTGGTATGAACGACTAAAAAGCAGCGGATTAACTGGATTATATCGTCATGCAATCGATGGATTTAACTTTATGCCTGTTAAAGGTGCCTGCGTGACGTGTTCCGATAACGACATTATTTCAGCTGTTGATTTCATACTTAATGAATCATTGACTCGTACACAATTATTGGATCTCAAGTCTGGTGGTGCAAAAAAATATCCTGAAAGTGGTGAAGCCATTTATAACAAGCATTGTGCGGGTTGTCATAATGATGGAAAAGATGGGGCACCTAAAATTGGCGATAAAGAAGCATGGAAATCCTTGATTGCAAAAAATGTGGATGTATTGATTGAGAATACTGTTCATGGAAAAGATCATCCGAAAAACGGAGGTTGTGATCAATGCACAACGAACGAAATTATCGAGGCAGTAAAATACATGGTCAGTAGATCTAAAACTGAAGGAAACTACTCATTGTGGTAGCCTTATTGATTGAATAGATCCCTCACTTTATTGTGAGGGGTTATTGAAAATTAAAAATGTATAAAAATAAACTGGAACCAGGTTAGGGGCTGTTGACTTTAGTCTGGTTTCTAGACAAGACGAGGAATGGGGATGTTAAACAGGTTAAAGATCTGTAGATTATTAACGATGCTAGGTATCTGGGCTGCGAGCCAACCAATATTCGCTGTGGATTTTTGGCAATTAAATATGTATCGAGGGGTGACTCCCATCAGTAAAGATGCATATTACCTACATATGGTGTGTATGGCAGTTTGCGCCATTATTGGGATCGTTGTATTCGGCGTTATGATCTATTCCATGATCCATCATAGGAAATCCAAAGGATATAAGGCTGCATCATTTCATGATAATCCTCGCTTGGAAGTTGTTTGGTCGATTATACCTTTCTTGATTCTCGTTGGACTTGCAATCCCTGCGACACGTGTTTTAATCCGTATGGATGATACAAAACAGTCCGAAGTAACTATAAAAGTAGTGGGCTACCAATGGCGCTGGCAGTATGAGTATCTTGATCAGGGAATTAGTTTTTTTAGCACCTTATCCACGCCTTTTGCGCAAATTCAAAATAAACAGAAAAAAAATGAGTGGTATTTATTGGAAGTAGATAAACCATTGGTTGTGCCGGTTAATAAGAAAATTCGCTTTTTAGTGACTTCAAATGATGTGGTTCATTCTTGGTGGGTTCCGGAATTAGGTATTAAACGTGATGCGATACCCGGTTTTATGTACGAGGCATGGGCTACAATAGATAAACCAGGAACCTATAGAGGTCAATGTGCCGAGCTTTGTGGGGTGAATCATGGATTTATGCCCATCGTTGTTGAAGCAGTTAATCAGGAGGATTTTGATAAGTGGGTTGCTGCGCAAACAAAAACTGAAGATCAGGATGCTCAAAGGGAAGCTGTTGCCACAACGCAGAAAACGATGACACGGGATGAGTTATTGGCTTTTGGCAAGCAAAGATACGAACAATTTTGTTCTGCATGTCATCAGCCGGACGGTAGGGGTATACCACCTATGTACCCAGCCCTTAGAGCCAGTTCGGTGGCGACCGGTCATCCTATTTCACGACATATAGATATAATACTCAATGGTATTGCCGGTTCAGCAATGCAGTCTTATAAAGATCAACTTACAGATGAAGAAATTGCTGCAATTGCGACATATGAGCGTAATGCCTGGGACAATAACACTAATGATGTAGTTCAAGCCGCAGAGGTTGCTACACAACGTCAGAAAGCTAATCAACAACCAACCATGGTTAATAAAGTTCAAGCTGGAGGTTTGCAATGAGCAGTTATACATTAGCGCACGATGAAAAACATGACGATCATGGTCCTGAACAGGGTAAGGGCGTCCTAGGATTTATAAAACGCTGGTTATTTACTACAAACCACAAAGACATAGGCACACTTTATTTGTGGCTTGCAATGTTCAGCTTCTTTTTAGCGGGTGGTATGGCCTTAATTATTCGGGCAGAATTATTTCAGCCAGGCCATCGTTTCGTTGATCCTAACTTTTTTAACCAAATGACCACCCTGCATGGCTTAATCATGTTGTTTGGGGTGGTAATGCCGGCATTTACTGGAATGGCCAACTGGCAAATTCCAATGATGATAGGTGCTCCAGATATGGCGTTGCCACGCTTAAATAACTGGAGTTTTTGGATTTTACCTTTTGCTTTTACATTATTACTTTCAACCACATTTCATGCGGGTGGTGGCCCTAACTTTGGCTGGACTATGTATGCACCGCTCTCGACTACATATGCTCCTCCTAGTACCGATTTTATGATTTTCTCGATACATATGATGGGCCTTTCCTCCATTATGGGTTCAATTAATATCATTGCGACCATATTAAATTTACGTGCACCTGGCATGACCCTGATGAAAATGCCAATGTTCGTATGGACTTGGTTAATTACTGCCTTTTTATTGATTGCAATTATGCCCGTGTTGGCTGGAGCGGTAACCATGATGTTGGCTGACCGTCATTTTGGCACCAGCTTCTTTAGCGCTGCAGGCGGTGGTGATCCTATATTGTTCCAACATGTATTCTGGTTTTTTGGACATCCTGAGGTGTATGTTCTTGTATTACCTGCTTTCGGTGTTATCTCTGAAGTGATTCCCACCTTTAGCCGCAAGCCTTTATTTGGCTATTACTTTATGGTTTATGCTACAGTCAGTATTGCTGTCTTGTCATTTATTGTCTGGGCACACCATATGTTTACAACAGGTATTCCTCTGGGCGCAGAATTATTTTTCATGTATACCACGATGCTTATTGCGGTTCCCACTGGTATTAAAGTATTTAACTGGGTAAGTACTATGTTTCGCGGTTCTATGACTTTTGAAACACCCATGTTATTTGCATTGGCTTTTGTATTTTTGTTTACTATAGGAGGATTTACAGGATTAATGCTTGCATTGGTTCCTGCAGATTTCCAGTATCAAGATAGCTATTTTGTCGTAGCTCACTTCCATTATGTACTGGTTCCAGGTGTAATTTTTGCCTTATTTTCCGCTACGTATTACTGGCTTCCTAAGTGGACTGGGCATATGTATAACGAACTGTTAGGCAAATGGCATTTTTGGCTGTCTGTTATTTCGGTGAATGTAGCATTTTTTCCAATGCACTTTTTAGGATTAGCGGGTATGCCAAGAAGGATTCCGGATTATGCATTGCAATTTGCTAATTTCAATATGGTCTCTTCAATTGGTGCCTTTATTTTTGGATTTACCCAACTCCTATTTTTATATAATGTAATCGCTACCATAAGGAAAAAAGGTACTAAAAAAGATATTGCTGCTGCACGATCTTGGGAAGGTGCATACGGTTTAGAATGGACACTACCTTCGCCACCTCCATACCATACTTTTACTACTCCGCCCAAATTAGATTTATAGGTTAGCTGTATGAAAAAACAAAAAGGGCATCACCGATTACTCGTTATATTATCCGGCCTTGTGTTGGGGATGTTTGCTTTTGGATTTGCATTAGTGCCCATTTACAACAGTTTATGCAAATCATTGGGCATTAATGGTAAAACAAATCCTGAAGCGGTAGCATATGATGTAAGCAAAGCTAAAGTAGATAAAAGTAGAGAAATAACCGTTGAATTTGTTGCTACAAATAATAGCGGTGTTCCTTGGTCATTTTATCCAAAAATACGAAAAATCAAGGTGCATCCTGGTGAAATAGCCAAGCTATCTTTTTATGCAGAAAATAAGACTGATCACCAGATGACGGTACAGGCAATACCCAGTGTCACACCGGGTATTGCTGCTAAGTATCTGAAAAAGACAGAATGTTTTTGCTTTGCACGGCAAACATTGAATGGACATGAAGCAATGAATATGCCCTTGTTATTTCATCTGGATGCTGATTTACCCGATAAAGTACGGACAGTGACCTTGTCTTATACTTTATTTGATGTAACAGACAAGGGTTAATTTAAGGTTGCATATTTTGAAGAAGTGATGTTTGTGATCAATATACAAGATCACTACACTGAAAAGTAAATTGGCAGATCGAACAATTATGTAGATTACGCTCTTCCATTAAAGAGAGCTTTAAGAAACCGATTAGGGTCTGCTTACATTTCGCTAGTTTGAGCCAACTTGCTTAGTTTCGCGTACTGAAACGCGCAGCATATATGAAGTATGCAAGGCATTGGAACGCAGAGAATCAAACCATTTTGGCCAAGGTAGTTGAAATGTAAACAGAGCCCATTGAAACAGGAGATTAAAATATAATGGGAGGACATGGTACTTATTACATCCCTAAACCAAGCCATTGGCCTTTGGTTGCATCCGTTGGGTTAACTACCACTCTTGTGGGGGCAGCTTCTTGGCTTCATAATGACTGGTATGGTCCCTACATATTCACTATGGGTTTGGTAATCATGGTTTTTATGTTATTTGGTTGGTTTGGCCAAGTAATTTATGAGAACTCGAAAGGGGTCTATGATGAGCAAGTTGATAGATCATTTCGTTGGGGTATGTGCTGGTTTATTTTTTCCGAGGTCTGTTTTTTTGGTGCATTTTTTGGTGCTTTATTCTATACCCGACTTTGGTCTGTTCCTCTTTTAGGCGGCGAAGTACATCCAATTACCCACTTTACTCTATGGCCTAATTTCGATGCAACATGGCCTGTGCTCGTTAATCCGGATAATGAAGCTTTTGCTGGGGCTCATGAAGCAATGGGACCTTGGGGTTTGGCAGCAGTGAACACACTTATTTTATTAACCTCTGGGGTAACGATTACCTGGGCTCATTGGGCTTTAAAATTACAGAAGCAAAAACAGCTAATTCTAGGAATGATTTTAACCATTGCATTAGGATTGACGTTCTTGGCGTTACAGACTTATGAGTATCATGAAGCATATACCGAGATGAATTTAACCTTGTCTTCAGGTATTTATGGAACAACATTTTTTATGCTCACTGGATTTCACGGCTTACACGTAACCCTGGGTACAATTATGTTGATTGTGATCACGGTTCGCTGCAAACTGGGGCATTTTACGCCAGAACGACACTTCGCATTTGAAGGGGTTGCCTGGTATTGGCACTTTGTAGACGTAGTATGGTTGTTCTTGTTTGTTTTTGTTTACTGGTTATAAATAAATCGATATCAATCGTAGCCTGGGTGAAACGAAGTGAAACCCGGGTTTCGCTGCGCTGCACCCAGGCTACATTTTAACTATAGCGGGACTGGGCTGTTAAGCCCAGTATGTGCACACCACATATAAAACTCATTTTTTCCTGCAAGAGACTGCCTATCTCTTGAGCTCATCTCTGCCTACGCAGGGATGACAGCCTTTTAAACATCACCGTAAACTATAGAATAGGTTCCTGTTTAAATTTTGTGAGGATCTCTCAAGGCTTGTCCGCGGGGCATTTATCGTAAATTCTTATAAACGCGTGTTGATCAATAAACCAGGCTGGAATTGAATTTCTTGAATTGTTAATTGATAGGTGAATAAAGAGTTATCAAACTTAATTTCCTGAATGGTTGCTTGACCACGAAAATGTTTCGCGAAAAAGGAGACCTCGATATTTTTTTCAATATAGGCATCACATTGAAACTCAAGGTTTTCTTCAGACAAACTAAGAAGTTGGCCTGAATATTCATCATCGCCAACTTTTATTAAAATGTATACAGGCTGTACAGGCTGAATTAACATTGCATTCTCCAAGCAATATAACCAGCTTATATAATAATTGTAGTCTAAATATATATTTCTTTCAGAGTGAATGAAAAATACGCATGATATATGCTGCGCCTTCTCATCGTATTTTTTTCAACCGGGAGCTCAAATCTGACGTTTACTAAAATTCAAACATAGTTATACCGGGCTACAAATACAGTCAGGATAAAAAGTTAGTATGCACTAATGAGTTGCTCGATAATATTTTGCAAACTGTGTTCATTATCATAGTGAATGACTAAGGAACCTTTACCTGATTTACCAGGTTTAAGTTTAATGGGTGTTTGCAAATGTTGTGAGAGATTTTTCAATTGATCTTGATAGCGAGAAAGATCTATATCATGTTGCTCTTCTTTTGTTTTACCCGATTTCATTCGTTCAACCAGCTTTTCAGTTTCACGCACAGATAAGTTTTTCGCAACGATAAGTTGAGCAACTTGATTTTGTTGCTCTTCCTCTAACATCAATAAGGCGCGTGCATGCCCCATGTCAATATCACCATGTTCTAAAAGTTTTTTAACCCCAGTTGATAGAGCCAGTAATCTTAAATAATTGCTTACTGCAGCTCTGGATTTACACAAAAGATCCGCAACTTGCTGATGTGTCAAAGAAAATTCATGCGTGAGTCTATGCATGGCTCGTGCTTGATCCATCGCATTCAAATCTTCACGCTGTAAATTTTCAACCAATGCCATGGCCATGGCAGTTTCATCATCAACTTGCTTTAAAATAACTGGAACTTCTGTGAGTCCAGCCAATTGACTTGCTCGCCAACGTCGCTCGCCTGCAATAATTTCATAACGTCCATTATGCAGTTCGCGCACCAAAAGAGGTTGTAGTAAACCCTGCTTTTTGATTGACTGGGCAAGTTCCATTAACGGAGCCTCCTCCATTTCACCGCGGGGTTGATATTTTCCAGGTTGCAAACACTCAACCGCAAGTTTGAGAATTTCAGTTTGCGGTTTTTCATTTAAAAGAATACTATTTGATTGACTTAATAAAGCGGATAAGTTACGCCCTAAACTACTACGTTTTACTGTCATAAATTACCCCAATTATCCTGCAACAGTCTGTTTATTAATCAACTCGGAGGCGAGTACCATATAGGCTGCTGCGCCTGGAGATGTTTTATCGTAATGTAAGGCTGGCAATCCATGACTAGGTGCTTCAGCAAGTCTGACATTACGCGGCACTACAGTTCTATAGACCTTAGTTGGAAAATGTTCTATGAGTTGTTTTGACACCTCAGAACACAATCGATTACGAGCATCGTACATGGTTCTCAACAGTCCCTCAAGATGTAAGCGAGGATTTACCGAAGCTTTAACCTGTTCAATAGTTGAAAGTAGCGCTGCTAACCCCTCTAGAGCATAGTACTCACATTGCATAGGAATAAGAACAGAATCAGCAGCAACAAAGGCATTAATTGTCAGCGTATTCAAAGCGGGTGGGCAATCAATCAACACAAAGTCATACTTATTTTGAATCGGCTGCAATGCCTTATAGAGAAATGTTTCACGATGATTGCGTTCCATCAGACTCACTTCTGCAACAGTTAAATCATCATTACCGGGTATTAAATCATAGCCGCTGGTTGTGGAAAGACATGCATGACTCGCAAGACAATCATGAAGTAAGACATCATTTGTCGTATGCACCAATTGGCTTTTATCGACGCCACTACCCATGGTGGCATTGCCTTGGGGATCCAAGTCGATCAGTAAAACCTGTTGTCGATTTGCTGCCAAAGAAGCCGCTAAATTAATCGCTGTAGTGGTTTTGCCTACTCCACCTTTTTGATTGGCAATGGCTATGACTTTTGCCATGATTTATTCCTTGGTTAAACCCGGTAAGTAAGAAACTGTAAAGGGTCCATTGCTACTTTCCAGGTTGATTTTCAATAATGACGCAACAACGCTCGCCTTCAACACCTGCCACAGTATAACGCTCTATTGTGCAACTTTGGTTGATCTCATGCAATTCTGTATCAGGATAACGCCCCTTCATTGCCAACCAAATTCCATTATCAACAATAAGATGTTGCGTCCACTGAATCATTTGTTCAAGGCTACTAAAAGCCCGGCTTAATACTGTATCAAAACCTTGAGTCGGGTGGTAGTTTTCGACTCTAAATTGAACAATTTCAACATTTTTTATATTAAGCTGCCGTTTCACTTCCGCCAGAAAACGAGTTTTTTTACCATTGGAATCTAATAAAACAAAGTTTAAGTCGGGTCTTGCCAGCGCAAGAGGAATACCTGGTAAGCCTGCCCCTGTTCCTACATCGATGATGTGATTGCCTTTAAGCCAAGGTAAAATAGCTAGGCTATCAAATATATGTTTACTGACCATAGACTCAAGATCACGAATTGCAGTGAGATTATAAGCTAAATTCCACTTGTTAAGTAAGAATAAATAATCTGATAAAGAAGGGCTCAGTGCTTCCATATCAAATTGGTGTAAGCCCTCTCTAAGCAGTACTTGTATCTGCGTTATTTGTTCTTTCATGCCTCAATTCGCTGTTTTTTCAAATGCACTAAAAGTAGGGACAAGGCAGCAGGAGTGACTCCTGAAATACGACCGGCCTGGGCTAAAGTAGATGGTCTTATCTTGGTCAGTTTTTGAATCACTTCATTAGATAATCCAGTTACCTCACTATAATCCAACGATTCAGGTAATAAAGTATTTTCGTGCTTACGCATTTTATCTATATCTTGTTGTTGCCTCTCGATATAGCCTGCATATTTATTTTGAATTTCTATTTGCTCGCTGACTTCAGTTGATAGTTTAGGCAAGTTTAAATCATCGACCAGTAATAAATGCTGATAATTAATTTCAGGACGTTTGAGAAACTCTGAAGCTCTATTATCATGTTGCATGGGATTAAGCAGGATATCTTTAAAGAGTTCATTATGACCTACGCGTACCCAAGTATTATGCAGTAAAGCCTGAGTGGATTCTATTGCTTCGCGTTTTGCGGAGAAATGCTGCCAACGTTCCTCGCCTACTATGCCTAACTCTTTGCCTTTAGCAGTTAAACGTAAATCTGCATTATCCTCGCGCAGAAGCAAGCGATATTCAGCACGAGAAGTGAACATTCTATAGGGTTCTTGGGTACCGCAAGTGATCAGATCATCAATTAAAACACCTATATAAGCTTCATCTCTTCGCGGACACCAAAGCTCCTTTTCCTGTATCAGCAGAGCAGCATTCATGCCCGCAATAATTCCTTGCGCCGCAGCCTCTTCATAGCCTGTTGTTCCGTTGATCTGACCTGCAAAAAACAAGTTGGGAATGGGTTTGGTTTGCAAGAATGAAGTTAACCCTCGAGGGTCAAAATAATCATATTCTATGGCATAACCAGGTCGAGTGATATGGGCATTTTCAAACCCTTTAATTGTCCGTACAAACTGTACTTGTACTTCAAAAGGAAGACTCGTAGAAATGCCGTTGGGATAGATTTCTTCAGTAGTTAATCCCTCAGGTTCGACAAAGATTTGATGGGATAATTTATCCGCAAAGCGAACAATTTTATCTTCTATAGAGGGACAATAACGAGGTCCAACCCCTTCAATAACTCCCGCATACATAGGAGACTGATGCAGATTATTACGAATAATTTCGTGTGTTGCTTCGGTCGTATGGGTAATATGACACGCTACTTGTTGAGGATGATCACTGACATGACCCAGATAAGAAAAAACGGGTATGGGGGTATCTCCTGGCTGTTCAGTCATCTGGCTGTAATCTAAAGAACGACGATCGATCCGTGGCGGTGTTCCAGTCTTTAAACGACCTACAGGCAAATCAAGATCACGCAAACTTTTTGCCAAAGCAATCGAAGGCGGATCACCTGCACGACCACCTGCATATTGGCTCATTCCTACATGAATTTTACCTCCCAAAAAAGTACCTACGGTCAGTACTACAGCACGAGCTCGTAAGATAAGGCCCATTTGGGTAACAACAGCGGTAACACGTTCTCCTTCGATCAGTAAATCATCAACAGCTTGTTGAAACAGAGTCAGATTTTCTTGAGTTTGTAGTTGTTCTCTAATGGCTTGTCGATAGAGCACCCGATCAGCTTGTGCGCGAGTAGCACGAACGGCTGGCCCTTTAGAAGCATTAAGGGTACGAAATTGAATTCCTGCCTTATCTGTGGCTTTTGCCATAGCTCCATCCAAGGCATCAATTTCTTTCACCAAATGCCCTTTCCCTATTCCTCCTATAGCAGGATTACACGACATCTGGCCAAGCAAATCCATGTTATGAGTAAGTAATAAAGTTTGTGCCCCCATTCGTGCTGCTGCTAAAGCGGCCTCTGTGCCTGCATGTCCACCACCCACGACAATGACATCATATAATTTTTCAAGATTCATGACTGATCAATATTTGTGAAACAAAAAGAGGAATTATACACTTTTTTGTCCATTGTCCCAATATTAAAGAAATAGGAAGGTATTATTTTTGTTCATCTTTATATCATAATTGCTTGTTATAATATGAATTAAAGAAAACAATTTTGAGATAAGCGATGTTTTTTAATAAGGCTGAGGATGAAATTGAGCTCGAAGACTTTTCGGCAGCGGGTTTAAGGAAAAAATTAAAATCAATGAAGGGTACAAAAGCTTCCCCAAAATCCATTGGCTCATCTATATTACGGATGCTTCCTTTTTTTAATAAGTTTATGGACTCTGTAGATGGAACTGGGAGTGCAATTACTAATATGGTACAAGTAGCAGGACACGTAAGTAATACTACAGAATCAGCAGGCACGGGGTTTCACGTTATTAAGTTAGTAACGAGCATATTAGATTTTATTTATATTCCATGCATTTATTTGGGTGCCTATATAACCAAGCAAGAATCACCGATTACGTTGAATCGCAATGCCCGTTTTTTGTATTCAGCAGTGATTCTAGGGCTTACTATAACTGCTATTGCATTTCCCCCTTCAGCACCTATTATTGCCTTAGTTACCTCCATAGCTGCATTAGGCCTGAGTGTAATCACTTTAGCCAAGCTTTATTACAAACGTTATGAACTAAAAGACAAGCTAGAAGAAATAGAAAAAAAGATTGAGAGTAAAAAAAATTTAATCAACTATTTAATTGATGATTTAGAAAACCTAGAGGCAAAGGCAAAAAAGGCGAGGAAAGAAGGAAAGTTAGATGAGTCTGCTTCCTTAGAGGAGGAAATCAGAAATGCAAGAAAAGACATTAAAGCTGACTTAAATATATTAAAAGAATTACTCGATAATCAGGAACAATGTAAGCAAAAAATAGAAAAATTGGGAACAATGGCTGTTGTAGATAGATCGGTGGGTATTGCTTTTGCTTCTCTTGCATTCCTTGGTGCGGCAATGTGTCTATTCCTCCCTCCAGTAGGATTTGGACTACTTGCGGCAACGGCATCTTTGGCGTTTGCTTATGTTGTTGCACGTGTTACATATCCTTTGCTTAAGTCACTTGGAAAGAAAATAATGAATGAGGTTACAAAAAAGCCTCATTCCGACGAAGGAGATCGTGAGTCTGAAGGGGAAAAAGAGGATCTGACCGAATCAGAATTTGAGACTTCAGATATGAAGGTTAAGCCTACGCCTGAAATAGAAAAAATTGCAAAACGATTACAAGAAACTGTAGCAGATTCCCCGATTATTCCTACAACAATACAGCCTGAAGAATCAGATCAAGTTTCTGCACCAGAAAACACAAGGCTTCAAAAGAAGAAAGAAGAGGATGAACTATTACAAGAGAAAGAACATCCATCCATGTAATGAGACTTAAGGAAATATTTTGTCACCCAAAACGTAGCAACTTTCTTAAAAGTTTATTTCAAGACAGTTGCTACTCGCTATAACTAAAATGTAGCCTGGGTGCAGCGCAGCGAAACCCGGGTTTCACTTCGTTTCACCCAGGCTACAAGCAAGTAGCAACTAAGGAGAAGCCTGTCAAGTAGGATTCATAGGCGGTAGTGCGCTTTCATTTTCTTTTTTGTTCGTATTATTTTTCTTCATTTGCTCCACACAGCGCCATAATTCATCACCCCGCCACAAGGTTTTTTCTTTATTTTTATACAAAACTTGTGAAAGAGTCTGTACTTGTTTTTTGAATGAAGCATTGGTTGTAAGACGCGTTAAATCTGTAAGATTTAATATAGGGGCATCTGGCCAATGGAGTTTGGCCCACTTTAATAATGCATCGCGTGCACGTTGAGGATTTCCCTGCATACATGCTTTATGAAGAGTATTTAATGCAGTTTTATATTGACCTTTTCCTGCATTTCTATTGCGTTTTTGCCATCCCCATAAGACTAAAGTAACTAGCCAAGCACAGGCAAAAAGTGCGGCAATTGTCCAAGCCCAAATGAATTGTGTTGGCGAAGTGGGTTCGCTTTTTTCTTTTTTTGTATGTTGGGTTGTTACATTTTGATTTTTAGTTACGTCAGTTTGGCCTGTGTTTGCTACGGGCGCAGCGTTCGATGAAGGAGTTACTTCAAATGTTTTTGCAGGCAATGCAGCTATTTCTTCTTTTCCTGTTTCCGTATTGAACCAAGGAAGCTTAAGCTCAGGAATCGTTATTTTTCCTGCTTTGTTGAATAAATAAGTCACTTTAATCTCAGTACGGCCAATCAATTCTCCATAAGTAACTCGATTCTTATCTTTTCCTTTCTCGGGATAAACATTAACACCATCTATTTCTGCAAAATTGAGCGTAGGTAAAAGCTGAGCTGGAACGCCTACACCTTCAAGAATTACAGTACGAATTAACGTATTGCCTTGAGCAATAGTTTGGGTAGAGTTTTCATATTGCTCCATTAATTTGACTTGTTTTGCCGGCAGCCATACTTTTCCCGAATATTCTTTAGGTACCGGTTGCACATCGATATTCATAACCTTGTCTGTGGCCTTAACCCGCTCAGGATTGAAATCATAAATTAAGGCAGTAAACACCGGTGGTTTTATTTTTAAGGGGCCACTTTTTTGTGGAAAAATGGCATAATTTTGTTCTTCAACAAGAAAAGTTACACCATTTTTTTGAGTCTGATAACGCTTCTCCTCGCCTAAAGGAACGAGCAAAGCATTTTCTACTTGAGGCCCTTGATAACTTGCGTCTAAAAGATGCTTGGAATTGTACAAGGATACTTTATAAATAACTTGTTGATTAACATAAGGATTCTTTTTACTAACCTCAGTGGTCAAATAAATGCTCTTGTTTTTCTGTGAACTCGTAGAACTGCTGTGAGTATTTTGTGGTGTTGTACCAGTGGTTACATCAATTGTTGTAGGTTTGGTATATTCTCTGCCAATTTTAATAGGGGGAATTGTTAATTTCCCCTCTTTTTGTGGCTTTAACGTGATAGACCATTCACTGGATGATTGGGTTTGCCCATTGATAATCGAGTAATTCATACGACGTTCGGTGCCAAGGATCATAAAATCTTTTTGTAATGGAGTCAGATCGGGAACGCCCCCGTTTTGTAAATTATCTTGAGTTAAAATCAAACTGAATGAATCATCAATACTAACTTGAGACGGATCGACCTGTACTTGCACTTCAGCATGGACAAGTGCACTGAATAAACAAAAAAAAGTAATAATTAATATTTTTTTCATTGGTACCATCCGCGCTCCCTTCGTAAATGGTCACGTAAGAATTTTTCTCGCATTAATCCACCCGGATCATCTGGAATCAAACGCAACCATTGTTCTTTTGCCTGTTGTTTTTCTCTTTCTGCTTCAGATTGAGCTTCATTATTATTCTGATTATTTTTTTTATTTTGTTGATCTTTGTTTTGCTGATCTTTGTTTTGCTGATCTTTGTTTTGCTGATCTTTGTTTTGCTGATCTTTGTTTTGC
>NZ_LNXS01000019.1:305000-473812 GCF_001467525.1 Legionella anisa | reverse complement strand
TTTGTTTTGTTGATCTTTGTTTTGTTGATCTTTGTTTTGTTGATCTTTGTTTTGTTGATCTTTGTTTTGTTGATCTTTGTTTTGCTGATCTTTGTTTTGCTGATCTTTGTTCTGATTTTTTTCTTTATCTTTCTTCAAAAGTTCTTCAACTAACTTGCGATTATAAAGAGCATCCTGATTTGTAGAATTGATTGCTAATGCTTTATCATAAGCTTTAATTGCTTCTTCATATTGCCCCATATGAGCTAAGGAATTTCCTTGGTTATAATAGCCTTGTTCATTTTTTAAATCCTGGTACAACTCAGCTGCTTTTTGGTAATCGCCTGCGCGATAGGCAGCGGCAGCAGCCCAATCACTGCGTGTAAATGTTTCCTTGGCTTGTTTAAATTGATTTTTTGTCATTAAGTCTCGTCCTTGTTGATCCGGCGTGGACCACAAGTCTTGCCAACTAAAGGCATGAGTAGCAAAGGATAAAAACGAGAAGAAGAAAAGAATAAGGCAACGCATCATACAACTACCCTCTGTATCCAACCCCGTCGAAATACGGGCAAAAGTAACAGCAACGCAGGAATTAAAAACCAGCGTCCTTCATCTCGCCAAAGTGGAATGTCTTCATCTTCACTTAGAGCAAATTCATTGTTGTTACTGGAACTGAGCCATTGATCGATGTCCTGTGAATCAGAAGTGTATTTTATCAATAGCCCTCCACCTGCATCAGCAAAACGATTAAATAGCGGATTTAGATTCTTATCTGCTTTGACTGGCATAATGGAGGAGTAAATGCCTGATTCAGCTAATTTTTTTGCCAGGGCGATTGATGCATCGGAAGGTGAGTCTGCGGTTAATACCAAAATTTGTCCCTGCTTAAAACCTGCTTGTTTGATTAAGTTACTGGCTTCATTCAAGGCACTATCAAGATTTTGTCCAGTTACCGGCATGATATCTGGAGTTAGTGAAGAAAGTAGGGAAGAAATAGTATGTCCATCATCGGTAAGAGGAGAGACAACAAAAGGTTCGCTGGTAAAGACCACAAGACCAAACTGACCGACCTCTTTGTGAGCAAATAAATCATGCAACTTAAATTTAGCGCGACTTAAACGATTAGGTGATAAATCATTAGCCATCATATTGTCCGACATATCCAAAACTAAAACTCGGGGTTGTATTGGTTTATAGGTGGCTACAGGCAGCTTATACCAAACAGGGCCGGCAATGCTCAAAATCATAAACAGAATGCTTAAAAACAAACAGAGCATCGAGCCCATACGTTGTCCTTGTCCCTTTTTTTGCATGAGATGGCTGAGTAAATGTGGATCACAAACTTCTGTCCATGCATGCAATTTAGGTTTTTGACGCCAAAAAGCTACAGCTAATCCTAATAAAGGAAAAATCATTAAAAGCCACCAAGGTCTTAAAAAATGAAAATCTGCAATCATGGCTTTAATGCCTCCCTATTTGGCATTACAGAGCTTACTTTCAGTTTTAAATCTGCTTTTCTCACTAACCAAGAGAAACAGAGCACTAAGGCAAAACCGACAAACCAAGGATAATATTCCTTTTGTGGTCGGATTGTAGCTTGTTCCTGATTTATGGTTTCCAATTCGTTAATCGTTTTATAAATTGAATTTAATGATTCAGTATCCGTAGCACGGAAATAACGACCTCCTGTCATGTCAGACATTTTTTTTAAGGTTTCTTCATCCAAATCGGCCGAAGCATTTTGCATCATAAAATTACCGACTAATGCTCTTGAATCGGCTTCAGAGCCTAAACCTATAGTGTAGATTTTAATTCCTTCTTCTTTAGCCAATTCGGCTGCTTTTAACGGAGCCAGTACGCCAGAGTTATTCGCACCATCTGTTAGTAAAATAAGAACTCTTCCTTTTTGGGGTACGTTCCTCAACCGTTTAACAGCAAGGCCTACAGCGTCACCAATCGATGTGGTTTTACCTGCAAGGCCGGCAGTGGCATCTTCAAGACGCAGGAGAATGGTATGTCGGTCATAAGTGAGTGGTGTTTGCAAGTAAGCACGAGTACCAAAGAGGATTAAACCAATTTTATCACTTGAACGATCACGTACAAATTGATCGGCCGCACTTTTTACAACACTTAAGCGGCTTACAGGTCGGCCATGCAGGAGCATGTCAGGAATTTCCATGCTGCCAGACAAATCTAAAGCCATCATGATGTTATAACCTTCACGCTCAATAGGTTTGGGTGCACCAATCCAGCGAGGCCCCGCTAAAGCAACAACTAATAATAACCATATAATGGCTGGGATAAGCAGCGTATATTGTGCAGAAACAGAACGTTTTTCCTGATCTGCTATGTCGACCATCGCGGCAAAGAAAGGGACTTTCAATGCAGCAGGCAATTGTACTTTGGCTCTGGGCATCAAAAACCAGAAGATTAAGGGTAAAGGAAAGAGTATTAAAACCCAAGGATTAGCTAATTCGAACATGGCACTCCTCTTTGTTTAATCCAAAGCTGTGCTGTACTGAACAAGGGTTTGAGATCCATGGTTTCCCCTGTTTTGAAGGGTGCATCTAACAACAAATCTTTTACTAAATTAAAATCAATTCCTTTACCTGTTTTATTTAAAAAGTTGAGCCACTTTTCTCCATGCAAACTTGCAACTTGCTCTCTTGGATAATAGACAAGCGCTACCCGGCGTAACAATTCTGAAATACATGCACTGGTGTGAGTGCCATTATGTTCTTGCTCATATTCTTTTTGATAGGTATTTAACAAAAGCAGTGCATGTTTTTTGGCCAGAGCATTGCGATATCTTTTATAAACACCGTAAGCGAATATGATTACTAAAAATAAAATCAAACCCATCAGAATATACCATCCCGGAGCCAATGGCCACCAGCCAATTGGTGTGGGAAGATGAATGTCTTTTAACTGTGCCAAGGGATCAGTGTTAGCCACGAGACCTCCTGGGAAACGTTTGCCGCACTAATGGTGCTAAATCAATGTCTGCTGTAACTTGAACATACTGAATATGTAAGCGCCGAAACTGATCGTGCAGGTATTCGATCCGTTGTTGGCAATATTGCTCATAAGCGTTGTTCACTGAGCGTAAGCTGGTATCGAGTATTATTTCTTGCTGCCCATTCGTTATAGCGTATTGCTGAGGTTTGGGTGGAGAAAGTTCTACTCGATCGCAAACATGGTAAGCTAGAATGTCATTGTGGTAGCGTAATCGTTTTAAATGCTTTTCACATTCACTATCCATAGAGTAAAAGTCACTGATCAAAACCAGAATACTTCCTGGCCTGACCACACGGCGTAAGCGTACTAATGCGTCACTAAGCAGTCTTGGCTGCGCTTCACGTTGCACTTCTGTCTGATCAGTATATCGACTTAATGAAGCCAGCAAAGGCAGTACGCCCATATCACGACTGCGTGGCGTAAATTCACTATGATCTGTAGCTGAAAAGAATACTCCGCCCACTCTATCTCCTTCTTTGATCACTGTCCAGGCAAGGAGAGCTGCTAATCGTGCAGCAATGACTGATTTAAATGCAACGCGAGTACCGAAAATCATTGAGGGATTAAAATCAGTGAGAATCACCACGGGTCTTTCCCGTTCTTCCTGATAAATTTTGACATGAGGTCTGCCGGTACGTGCGGTAACGCGCCACTCCATGTGGCGTATTTCATCACCAGCCTGATAATTTCTTACTTCGGCAAAATCCATACCACGACCACGTAATTTGGATAAATGATTGCCTGATCGTATTGCTTTACCTTCGGGGCGATAATGAACAGATTGTACATAGCGTCTCAAGTCAATCAATTCATTTAATTCTGCAATAACGCCATTAACCATAAAAACCTCTTGCACCTCATATGCTCTGTAAATGGGGACTGAATCATAAGATTCAAGGCTAGGGTCTGTTTCCATTTCTAATATCTTGGCCAAACTGTTCTGATTTTCTGCGTTCCGATGCTCACATACTGCATGTATGCTGCGCTTCGGTACTCAAAAATCAGACCATTTTGACTCAAGCTAGCTAAATGGAAACAGACCTTATTATTTTTTTTGGTCCGAATTCCCAACCTACATGTTTTCTAGGGAACAGCAACCAAGTAATGTAGCCTGGGTGCAGGCGAAGCCGTAACCCGGGTTATCGATTTACTCTGATCCTGGGTTCCACTGCGCTGCATCCAGGCTACGGAACAGCAACCAAGCGTAATAAGGAATCAATAAAATCATCACTATTGATTCCTTCTGCTTCAGCTTCAAAACTTAGTAAAATTCGATGTCGTAACACATCATGAGCAATCACATGGATGTCATCTGGAGTGACATAATCCCTCCCACAAAGCCAGGCATGAGCTTTAGAACAACGATCTAAAGCAATTGTGGCGCGCGGGCTGGCACCAAAGCGTAACCAACGACCCAACTCTTCACTGTATACGCCAGGATTACGTGTTGCTACGACTAACTGGACCAGATAATTTTCTAATGCCTCACTCGTATGCACATTAAGTACTTGCTTACGCGCTTCAAATAATGTTTTTTGTGATAATTTTTCTGAGGCAGGAGGTTTAGTGGCCATAACCGCTCCCAAGGCTTCTCTGCGTGATAAAGCTAAAATATCATGCTCGATTTTGGCATCAGGATAACTAATTTTTACATACATCAAAAATCGGTCCAATTGTGCTTCGGGCAAAGGATAAGTTCCTTCCTGCTCAATGGGGTTTTGTGTTGCCATTACCAAAAATAACTCAGGCAAAGGATAGGTTTTGCCTCCTATAGTAACTTGTCTTTCAGCCATGGCCTCAAGTAAAGCAGATTGTACTTTCGCTGGAGCCCGGTTAATTTCATCTGCCAAAAGCAAGTGATGGAATATAGGACCTGGTTGAAATACAAAAGAACCATTTTGTGGGTGATATACATCAGTACCCGTTAAATCTCCAGGCAATAAATCAGGAGTAAACTGGATGCGATGAAAATTACCTTCAACGCCATCAGACAGTTCTTTAACTGCCCGTGTTTTTGCCAACCCAGGCGCTCCTTCAACTAATAAATGGCCGTCAGCAAGTAAGGCAATGAGTAAACGTGAAATTAATCCACTCTGACCTAAAATTTGCGAGTTTAAGCGATGACTTAACTGTAATATTTGATGTTGCACCGCATTTCCAGTCTTATTGTCTTCTACTTGCTCCATAGTTTCTACCTTAATATAAATAACATCGACAGTATTTAAATAAAAAAACTTATCCTAGCGTGAATTACACGCAAAGCCAAGTACTGCAGATTATTTTTTGTTCAAAATTTTAACAGAATAACTGAAGTATAGACTTTGAGAGGCACAACGCAACCTGGTTTTATATAAACGGATTACGTTCGCCTTATCTTATTTTATTATTGTAGATAATCAGGGTGAAGTTCCAAAGGCATCATGGTTTGCAATTTTTGATATAGGGAAAGAATTTCTTCACAAAAAACATGAAGTTGTTGTTGGTTTTCCCATAAATCATAATCTGTTCCCTTAAGGAAAACCTGTTGCTTTGCCAGAGTTTTTAATAAAATGATTTCTTGGTGAGAAAATCCTAAATGGTTATTCAATTCGACCAGCTCCATAAGATTTTTATGCTCTTTGACTGGACGATGTTCATGCAAACAATAAGCTTTCAATGTCAGTTGAAAGGCTTGATACATTAATGAAGTGACTGGGGTTAATACACTGAGTGGATCAGCTTGTCTATAGGTCCAATCGGTGATTTGCTGCAATAGATAATCAGCAGCATAGGCATGTTGTGTCGCAATATTGAGCATTTCCAAAGGGGATAAATAACGTTTGTCCATAAAGGAGTTTTCCTGTTTGATTCGATTTCTATTCAAGTATGTTAAAATTGGCACTCATTATATCCATGAATTAAATTGATGCACGCTTTTCTTAACAGTTCTTTGAAAATAGGTTCTTTAATTTTGCCTAATCGGTTAATCCAAGGTCCTTTAGCAGGTTACAGCTGTGCACCATTCCGAACATTATTCAATCATTATCGGTCACCTGCGTATTGTGTGACTGAAATGAGTTCTGCAACAGATATTCTTCATAAACATACTCGGAACTCACGTTATGTTTATCGATCGCCGCAGGAACAGATCCTGGCCTATCAAATTGCAGGTATCGAACCCCATACATTGGCGCAAGCAGCACAGCAATTACAATTCAATGGTGCGGATATTATCGATATAAATTGTGGCTGCCCAAAACCTAAAATACGTAAAAAAGGTGCAGGAAGTGCTTTGCTGGAGGAGCCAGAACAGTTGGTGCGCATCGTTAAAGAAGTACGTGCTGCGATTACTATTCCTCTAACCATAAAAATTCGGATTCAAGGCAATGAAAAGGATTTTCTTTTGGCGAAAAAAATTGAAGAAGCAGGTGCAGATGCACTGATTGTGCATGGTCGACGTTGGATTGATGATTATGATGTGGCATCAGATTTACAACAAATCGCACAAATCAAGCAAAGCATTTCTATTCCGGTGATTGCCAATGGAGATATTCATGATGTTTGCAGTTTATACAGAGCAATAGAATTAAGTGGTTGCGATGCTTATATGATCTCGCGTGCAGGAAGTGGCAAACCTTGGATTTATCAAGAGTTATTAGAACAGCAAAGTGTATCTGTAAGTTTAATGGAAAAATGTGATCTTTTTATGACGCATTTACAAGGATTAGCGATACTTGAAGATGAATATAAGGCAGTTTTACAAAGCAAGTCTTTAGTTCGTTACTATTTTGGCAAGTTGGTTGATGCATCATTATTAAATCGTTTTTATCAATTGGATTCTTTAGAGAAAATTCACGGCTTTTTGGCGGAGATAAAAATTTAAAGCAAATCACTATAGTCTTGATTGTAAACTATGAGATGTTCTAATCGCTGGACAGCTTTTTTTGCCTTTTCTTGATCCCCATTTTCAAAACGAAGTTTGGCAAGATAATTCAAGTAAAGCTCAATATATTCAGGAGGAATAGGATACTGAAGACCGGTTTCCAAGAGTTTCTGAGCGGCATGTAATTTATTTTGTTCTATTAAAAATCGAGCAAAAGTAAGTCGCGCTAAACAAAAATGAGGATTGTTTTTTAAGGCCTTAAGAAAATATGCCTTAGCTTTTTGGGTATCATTAAGAACGAAACTTTGCAACAAAGCCATTTGAAAATAAGAGCGAGCAAAATAAGGGTTCATAGCGATTGCCTGGTTAATCGCATCTTTAGTTTTTTCCACCCAATAATGGCGTGCGTGATCGGATGTTGCTTGTTGAATCAGTTGCAAACAAGCATCTATTTTAAGACTTTGGATGTCAACAAAAGGAAATGATTTCAGTGCATGATTACTTTGCAAAAGGGCATCATTGAATTGCTTTGCCTGTATGGCGGTTTCAGTTTTCCCTATATAGTATTCGAGGATTAAAAAACGAATAAAATAACTGCTAACCACTGCAAAAATTATTCCACCGCCGAGGAGCCAAATCTTTTTAAAAGAGGATGAATAAATCCTGACATGGCCTTCTTCCCTAAAAAAGTAATGCAGGTAACCGAAACAACAACCCATGAGAAGATTCATGGGAAATACATAAAAGTTAAAATCAACAATACTATGACATGTCAAAGCACCCAGTGCAGCAAAACAGCCCATACTCTGGATATGTGCAATTGGGTTCTGACTTGGATGACTTAAGTAACGTCTTAAATAAACGACCAAAGTCACTATAATTCCAAGCAGAATAACACTTCCTGGAACCCCAGTTTCAATAAGTAGTTGCAATAAATCATTATGGGCGTATTCGAGGTTCGATCCGTCGCCTGGCAAACTAAATGCAGGGTAATAATGTTTAAAATTAAAAATGCCTAACCCATACCAGGGTGTTTTTTGCCATAAGTGCCAAGCACCTTGCCAGATGACAAGACGTGATTTCTCGTGGGCAAGTAATTCAAGCCGGTGGTGTATGGCAGGTTGAGCAAAGAGACACAATGTAGCCAAGGCCAGAGCCAAAATTACTGCTAAGTGGCAAACATTTTTTATTTTTAGTTCATGACGACATAAAGTGAGTTCTAACAGGGTAAAGAAAATAAAACACAGAATAACGCCACGGCTTAATGCAGCGAATAAGGCTAGGCTGATTATGTAGATGCTGGTTAAAAGAACAATTTTTTTTATCTTTTTTTGCGATTCGGAGGGGTTTGTCTTTATAAACTTAGGGTGATTCAAAATGAAAAATTTTCCCATGAGTAACAGGTTAACCATCATTAAAAAAGCCGCAGCGGTATTTTTGCTGGCAAAAAAACCGGTTGGCATTGCATTTCGCATGAATAATTGAATTAGAGCATATGCCGCGCAAATCAAACCTAATATCCACAGCAATCGGAGTAAATTGTTCCATAACTGTTCAGAGAATGATTTTTCATTAAATAAAACAAAGCCAAATACCCACGCTGAGCATTGAAAAACTCCGAAAAAAGCGGTGTTAGGAACCCAGCCTATCAAAGGTGGAAAAATTATCCAGAGAAGCCAAATTCCCAGTAAAAGAGTTAAGGTAGAACCGTGAATTGTTTTTTGGCGCCAAAAAAAATTAATGAAGCCAGTCACAGCAACAAACATCACGCCATAACTAAGAAGCAAAATGGAATAGTCACCGGTTCCCTTAAATACAAAGGCTAAGATGACAAGTAGGAAAAACAGGATTCCCACGGTGTTTTGCACACTTTTAAAATCACTTAAGAAATTCAGTGGCATCCTGTATTTCATCAAACATCACACATCATAAATTAACCGGAAACCCATTTCCCTTTAATAAAAGGACCATCCAAAGAGAAATCATGCCGGCTAACAGTGGTTATAGGATTCGCGTTGCCTCCTGGAGGAAGAAGGAATAGCTCATAATAGTATTGCCACATCCAGCCTGCCATCAAACTGAATTGTCCATTATTTGTATGCCATTGATAGCTGGCGCCTAATTTAGCTTCCAGTTCAGGAACAATATGCGTTTGTTTTGCTTCTGCACTAAAAGGTGAAACATTAGGTCCGCTTAAGTTTGCTCCAGACAATTTAGCTCTACCTTGTCCGGATAACAGGGTCATCGCACTCTGAGCAAATAACGCAAAACCGTGGTTTAGATCATGCGACATATCTACACCAGCTCGAGGACCTGCGCCTTGGAATTTAGTATGGGTTGTTGATTCTTGAAAAAGGGTTGGGGAAGGATCCGATGGGGGTTGTTCATATTCAAAGTTAGCACGTTTAATCTTGGCGTAGAGATATTGTCCTCCACCATAAAAACGAATATTTGTTTTTTTGCCAAAATGACTGGTTTGGGCAAATTCTAAATTAACGACGTCAAGATTGGTATCGAATTTTAAATGGGTAATACGTGTAATAGGAATCGCTGCATCTGGAAAAAAAACTGCAAGTTCATCGAAATTGTCATTATCAAAATGCAGCCAATTTAAATTGAGATCATTTCCTGTACTAAAATGATAGCTGCCTTCAAGTAAAAAGCCCCAATCCCACGAGGAATCAACGGAATGAAATTCGTCATCACCTGCATTTAAAATCGGATTCAGCAGTACTGAATTGGTGTTTGGCTGTAAATATAAGGCGCTAATGCCTAAATCCCACGCATTGAAAGGGCAAGAAACGGTTACATGATCAGGGCTGCATATAGGTTTTACTTCACCCAGGGTACCCGCTTGAGCCATCTTGATGCTCAATGCACAAAGCATAAAGGTTGTTACTGTATTTTTCATAAATTGACTAACTCATCCTTGTTGTTTGTATTTATTATTAAATAAATGATTTTGTTAATCAATCAGATCATGTAGCTTGCTTAAAGGTTTTTCTACTGTTTTGATATAGAATTTTCCTACCCAACACAACATGTGAATGATAAAGTCAAAATCATCATGCCTACTTGGCAATGACAAATTAACTTAACGATGCTGTTAACACAGATTTTAAACCGACTTATTTGTCAAAGTTGAATCCTCTACCTTTTCTTCTTCATCACTTGTAGACGTACTTAGTGTTGATGAACCCTCTGAACTATCTTTAAAAATTGAGAGTTTTTTTAAATGGCTTTCTTTTTTAACGTCCTTTGTATCGCTTTCAAAAAACTCTGGATATTCAGCGGTCACTTGCGTCAAAGTTTTGGGAGACATGGCCGCTGTAGCTTCAATCTGATTCCTGCAAACAAAGTCTAATATTGCACGGATGGCTGTGTCATTCTGAGTATCAATGGCTATGTCTAGGGCCGTTTGCCCATGTATATTTTTATGCGTTATATTGGCGTTGTGAGCAAGCAGTAGGTGGAATAATTTTTCGTTGCCTTTCGTGTCTGGAGAAAAACAGGCAATCTGCAAAGGAGTATATTCATCGTTATCAAATGCATTAATATTTATTGTTGGAGAGGTTAAAAGAAATTCAACTACTTCGTTTTTCCCAGCTTGGCAAGCAAAGTGAAGAGGGGTCTTTAGATCTTCGTTTTCCATATTAATAAGGAATGTTTTTTGAGATAAAATGTCACGAACAATATCGAGGTACCCAAAAGCACAAGCGAGGTGAAAAATGGTGGTTTTTTTATGAGGATCAACTATTGGATCAAGCTCCTTTTCGGCAATATGCTTTAGAATCGACCGTATTGCAGTTTCATTATTACAACTAATAGCAATGTCTAATGCGGTTTCCCCTTCTTTATTTTTATGCGTTATATTGGCATTGTGAGCAAGCAGTAGTTGAAATAATTTTTCATTGCCTTTTGTTTCTGGCGAAAAACAAGCAATCTGCAATGGGGTATTTCCATCTTTATCAGCTGCATTAATCTTTATTTTTGGGGCGGTTAAAAGTAACTCAACTACCTCATTTTTTCCTGCTTGGCAAGCAAAGTGAAGAGGAGTCTTTCGATCGTCGTTCCTCGTATTTATAGGAAATGTTTTTTTATATAATAAAAATTCACGAATAATATCGAGGTGTCCGTTAGCACAAGCGAGGTGAAAAATGTTGGTGTTATTAGGAGCAACGAGTTTATCCAGAGATCCCTTTCTTTTTAATTGTTTCATAACATATAAGGCTTCAGGCCGTTGGAAGTATGCCTTGGGGTTGTCCAAAAATGGGACTTCAGTTCGTTTCCCTTTCTGTGAGGATTTTATGAATTTGTCAACAATTGCGCTTGCTTGAATTTCCAGTTGGGCCTTAGCCGCCTTTTCTAACCCTTTAAAACTTGGATATTTATCTTTGGCTTTTAGCAAAGAACTAAGAGACATTGCCTTTGCTGGATCAAGCTTTTTATCTTCGATATACGTTAGAATCAACCGCGTTGCAGTTTCATTATTACTCTTCATAGCAATGTCTAATGCTGTTTCGTCTTCTTTATTTTTATGAGTTACGCTGCCCTCATTAACGAGAAGTTTTTGAAATAACTGTTCCTTGCCTTTTGTAAACGGCGATTGACAAGCAGCTTGCAAAGGTGTGGTTCCGTTTTGAGCTTCTTTTTCAAGATTTATATTTTCTTGGTTAAGCAATAACTCAATAAGGTCTTCTCTACCGAATAAACATGCTATAAAAAGAGGAGTTTCTCCATTTTTGTTTGTTTGATTAATATCAATTTTATAGTTTAATAATTTTTGAGCAATTTCAAGATTCCCAAATTGACACGCGGTAAAAAAAGGGGTTTCACCAAAGTTATTGGCTTTATTAATCTCAATATTTTTATGCTTTAATAACTCATTCACTATTGCTAAATGCCCATTTTGACACGCAATAAATAAAGGAGTTTCATTTTCTTCATTCACCTTATTGATAATACTAATATTTTGGTTTGATAATAATTCGCGAACAAACTCGATATCTCCCTTTCGACACGCTGTGTGAAGACGGCCAGAAGCTTTGATTGTTGCATAGGGACTTTTCTTGCTAATCGATGGTCTTTGTTCATCCTCCAGGGTTTTTTGCACGAAAAACTCAGGAAAATCGGTTTGGACCTTTTTTAAAGAGTTCGGAGACATTAGGTCATTGTAATTAAGTTTGTTATTTTGAGCATATTCAAGTAAAGCATAGGTTGCTGTGTCATTATCATTCTCAATTGCAATATCTAATGCTTTTTTGCCCGATGAATCTTGATGGATAAGGCTCGCCTTGTTATTAAGCAGTAGGTGGAATAATTTTTCATTGCCTTTGGTACTTTCCGATGCACAGGCAATTTGTAGTGGTGTAGTCTTTTTGCCTGCTCCCGCAGACTTCAATGCAGATGCTATTTTTTTTTCGTCAACCCCTTTTCCTTGAGACCTAATAAAAAATTCAACAGAGTCAGTTGTGTCAACATTTATTCCTGGAAGGCCGAATAATAATTCAACCTTCTCTGCGTTCCCGTCTTTGCAAAAATAATAAAGTAAGGTTTCTGCTATCTTTCTCTTTTCGGAAGGATCAATTGTTGGATTTAATAGTACTTCCTTAATCATATTGTAATCATAAAGGTCGATTAGCTCAATTTCTCCCGATTCCATGGCTTGGTTAAAATCAATTTTTTTATGATGTAACAACTCATTCACTATTTCCATATGCCCAAAATGGCAAGCAGCCGCCAAGGGAGCTCGTTCTCCTATATCTACATCGATTCTTTTATCATTTAATAACAACTTAACTATGTCTAAATGACCATATTGGCAGGCAGCACTAAGAGGAGAGACTCCGTCAACACAATGGTTAATATCAATTTTTTTTAGACTTAATAATTTCTGCACCGTCTCAAGATCTCCAGTCTGACAGGCGAGGTAAAGTAATCCGCAGTCCCGTCCATCATACATTTCTGCATGTTCCTTTTTGATTGGGTATTTCAAATTAAACGCGTCAAACTTCTTTTTGAGGGCAGGCAGGTTTGGTGTGTCTTTTGCAAGTACAGTAGTTGTAAAGGTTACAAACTCAGGAATCTCTTCAAGATCTTTATTAAATGAAACAAAAATGGTATGAGCAAGCTCTTCATGATTAAGTTCGAGAACATAAGGGTTGTCTAAGCCAAAACCAAAAAAATTTGTATCTGCATATTGCCAAGTATTCTTGGATTTATCATATTTTAAGTGAACACTGTGATTATTACAGTCTATATGAATAGGAAGGTCTGAATCACTTTCTTTAAGTACATCTGCTAAATCTTTTAAATACAAATACAAATTATATTTATCACAAACATAAGATTTCTTCAGTGGCGTAGATATTTTAGTTTGTTCTAATTCTTTTGGTTTAGTGAGTGAATAAATTTGTTCAATGTTTTCTTGAGTAAGAGAAGTATTAAAAAAATCTTTATGCTGCTCTGGCTGTAAATGCAATGTAGTCCCAAAATAAAAAGCAGGGGTTTCACGTAAATGTTTTTTCTCCACATCACTCAACGTGGACTTGTTATCTATTGCATTTTTTAATTTTATGAAATTAGGGTTATAACAAGCAATGTAATTAAGTCTGTTCCAAAAATTTTCTTCATCCCCAGCAAGTATTGCTAGTGACAACATTCCTGAGAATCCTTTACATAATCCTTCTTTATCTAAAGGATATCCAAGTAGTCTTCCCAACTCTATAAGTTCACGATGAGTTAGTGTAAACATGATTGGCTACAAATTAACCATAATGGTTAAATTATAGATCAATTTTAAAGCAAGAGCGGTAGGAAATCACCTTTTTGGTTAAAAAAAGCACGGCATGATTTGAGCACCGTATAGCCGAAGCAATTTTCCATTCCAGTAGGGTTTGGAAACAGACCCTATGAAGTTTAGCAATTAGGTATACCTTATTAGCGTATTAACCAAGTAAATTTCTTCCTCCATCCACTTTGAGTATTTGTCCGGTAATATAGGGATTTTCGGCCAAAGCTAAAATTGCCTGGGCAACATATTCTGGATCGCCATGTTTTTTTAGTGGGGTTTTCGCAATAATTTTTTCTTGTATTTCCGGCGTTAACGTATTGGCGTTCTCAGGCCAGGCAATGGCGCCTGGGGCAACCGCATTAACCCTAATTTCGGGAGCAAATTCACGTGCCAAGCTTTTTGTTTGCATTTCCAAAGCAGCTTTGCTTTGACAATAAACAGAGTATCCCTTCAGTGGTTTTTCCGCATGGGTATCGCTCACATTGATAATGGCTCCTGAGTGTTTTGCCAATAAAGGACGCGCTGCAAGGCTCAGTAAGAAAGGGGCTTTAACATGAACATCAAAAAGAACATCCCAATCCGTTTCAGCAAACGCAGTAAATTCAGTGCGGATAAAAACAGAGGCATTATTCACTAATAAATCCAAACGTCCAGCCCAATCTTGGATTGCTGTCATCATTTCTGCTGCGGCAGACGTCTCGGATAATTCTCTTTGTAAAACAAAGGCGCTGTTTGGTCGTTGCTCGTTTAAGTCGACTGCAAGCGCATGGGCTTCTTGCAATGAGTGATGGCAATGAATCACGACTTTATATCCTGCTGCATGTAGTTTTTGGACTATAGCTGCGCCAATACGGCGCGCACCACCGGTGACTAAAGCAACTTTCACTTCTTGTTTGTTTGTCGGATTCAAGGTATGTTTCCTATTCTAAAATTATCCTGAAGAAACCGAGCGTAGCCTAGGATTTAGTAACAAAGAATTCCCGGGTTTCGCTGCGCTTCACCCAGGCTACACTTTTTAAGTAATTAACTATGAGTATAATACAAACCCTGCACGCATTACTGACCGAACGCCAGGCTATTTCTTTTGTGGAATTCATGCAACTTGCATTGTACGCTCCTGGTGAAGGATATTACAGTTCTGGGTTGCAAAAATTAGGGAAACAGGGTGATTTTATTACTGCTCCGGAACTCACCCCTTTATTTGGTAAAACGCTAGCGAATCAGTGTCAGCAAGTATTAAAAGAGCTTGAATCTCCAGTATTATTCGAATTTGGTGCAGGTTCTGGTGCTCTTTGTGTTGCGCTTTTGGAGCATTTAGCGGAGCATAATTCTTTGCCAGAGACCTATTACATTTTGGAAGTTAGTGCCAATTTATACCATCGTCAGCGCGAACTGATTGCACAAAAAATTCCTCATTTAGCTCATCTGGTTACCTGGCTTGACCGTTGGCCGGAAACTCCTTTTAATGGAGTGGTCTTAGCAAACGAGGTGCTGGATGCGATGCCTGTGCATCGTTTTATGAAAACAGAACAAGGCGTTATGGAAAGTTATATCGCTTTGAATGAACAACAACAATTAACGGAACAATTTAAACCGTGTCATAATCAGCGCTTGCTTGATTACATTCATAACCGATTATCACTGTCCAATACCCCTTATCTTTCTGAGGCGAATCTTTTTATTGATGATTGGATCATGAATATTTATTACATGTTAAAACAAGGCGTAGTGTTTTTGATTGATTATGGATTCCCTCGTCATGAATATTATCATCCTGATCGCAACCAAGGGACTTTAATGTGTCATTATCAACATCAAAGTCATCCCGATCCTTTATTGCATCCGGGGGAGCAAGACATCACTGCGCATGTGGATTTTACTCATGTTGCGGAAGCGGGACAGCAAGCTGGTTTTCATATTGCGGGTTTTACAAATCAAGCCTCTTTTTTGCTGGCTAACGGTTTGCTAAGCTTGATTAATACCTTGGATAGTGAATTGGATCAGGTACAAGCAAAACAAGCGATAAAACAGCTTACCCTCCCGAGTGAAATGGGAGAGTTATTTAAAGTAATCGCCCTGAGTAAAAATGTGGAAATTTCCTTAAACGGATTTCTATTAAATGATAAACGAGTGAGTTTATGAACAGAAAAAAATACCTAACCACAGTGGAATTACAAAAAGAGTCCATGAAGTTTTCTGCGGGTCATACTACTATTTTCTCTGCAACAGAAAGAGAACCATTACATGGCCATATGTATGGGGTTTATTTGGCACTCACTACTTGGGTTGAAGAAAATGGGATGACTTTTGACTATCGTTATTATAAAGAACGTATTCATAAATTATGCCGTTATTTGAATCAAACGTTCCTGATGCCGCAATTTTCCCCTTTTCTGGAATATGCTGAAGATGAGGAATATTATTACTTTACTTTTAACCACAAAAAAATTCCCTTTTTAAAAGAGGACGTAACTTTATTGCCAGTGACCAATATTACCGTTGAAGAATTATCGCGTTGGTTTGTGCAAGAGCTGATTAAAGACAAAGCGGAGTTGGAGCGACATCGCATTGAGAAGGTTGTGGTGAAGGTTTTTTCTGCCCCAGGTCAATCAGCCAGTCATCAATGGCAAAGAGAGAATGAATAAAAACGATCACGATCATTCTATGGAACATTCCCCTTTATTACGTTCTACAGGTGCATCCGTGGAAACGATTAGGGGGGGCGGGAACACAACGCAAGAATGTGAGCACAAGGGGAAGGCTGCTTACCAAGTCTGTATTCCACATACACACCGAGATTTTTTTGATTATGCTGCAGAAGAGGTTATCCCGTGCATAGGGGCGCGTGTTTGGGTTCCATTTCGTAAACAAACACGTTTGGGCATAGTCATTGGCAAAAGTGAATCTTCATACAATGCTGCATCATTAAAAAGCATTAACGCAGTCATTGATGAACAACCATTAATGACACAAGAGATTTTAACTTTATGTTCGTGGATCGCAAGTTACTATCAATCACCTTTATCTGAAGTATTACCACTCGCCTTACCTAAAAAATATCGATTGGGGCAGCTTTGCCAATTACCTATGGGTGATTTTTATCAATTAGCATTACCTCTCGATGACGCCAAAAAGCTTATTCCTGCTCGTGCACGTAAACAACTGGAACTGGTCGAATTTTTGAGTACCCAAAAAGAACCGGTTGCCAAACAATGTTTGACGGAAAAAGGATTTAACTCAAGCCAACTCTGTACTCTGCTTGCCGGACAAATTCTTTCTTTATCCCAACAAATAATACTGCCAGAAAAAGAAAATACTTCACGATCACTTCCATTAATGCTTAATCCTGAGCAAGCTGTGGCTGTGGCAGCCATTATAGAGACACTGCATCAATATCAGTGCTTTTTATTGCATGGAGTTACCGGAAGTGGAAAAACAGAAGTCTATTTGCACGTGATTGCTACGGTGCTAGAACAACAAAAACAAGTTTTAATTTTGGTGCCTGAAATCGGATTAACCCCGCAATTAGTATCACGATTTACCGCTCGTTTTAAACACCCCATTGCGGTCATCCATTCCGGCTTAAATGAATCGGAACGACAAATTGCTTGGCAATTAGCAAAAGAAGGCAAGGTTAAAATGGTGATAGGAACTCGAGCAGCAATTTTTACACCTATGCCTGCCTTAGGGTTAATTGTCATTGATGAAGAGCATGATCCTTCATTAAAGCAAATGGAGGGGGTGCGCTACTCAGCGCGGGATACCGCATTAATGCGGGCACATTTAGCAAATATACCCATTATCCTGGGCTCAGCGACCCCTAGTTTGGAAAGCATGTACAACGTAATGCAAAAAAAATACACGGTGTTACGCTTAACTCATAAAGCACTCACCGCAACCCCTTTGCACTATCAACTCATTGATTTACGCTCACAATCACTCCAACATGGTTTGGCAACTACCACCCTGCACGTAATTAAAGAGCATTTACTCAAACAAAATCAGGTTTTGGTATTTATTAATCGCCGAGGTTTTTCTCCGGTTCTGTTGTGCCATCAATGCGGCTGGATGGTTGATTGTCGCGCTTGCGACAGCCATTTGACTTTGCATAAACAGTTGGGGCAGATGATTTGTCATCATTGTGGGTTGACTCAAAAAACTCCCGATCATTGCTCCAGCTGTAACAGTATGGAATTGATCCCTGTTGGCGCAGGCACTCAACGCATCCATGAGTTTTTAAGTGCATACTTTCCAGATACTGAGGTCGTACGTATCGATCGCGATGCAGTACGCAAAAAAAATTCTTTGGATGAACATTTGGATCGAATCCATAATGGCAAGGCACAGTTAATCGTCGGCACCCAAATGCTCGCAAAAGGCCACCATTTTCCTCGTCTTTCTTTGGTTGTTGTGCTGGATGCAGATGCCGGGCTTTATAATCAGGATTTTCGTGCTCTAGAACATTTAGGACAATTACTCATGCAAGTTTCAGGGCGGGCAGGTCGAGCAGAGCAAGCCGGTCAGGTTTTGATTCAAACCCATGTGCCTGATCATCCGCTGCTGAATTTATTGATTCAGCAAGGATATGATCAATTCGCCGATGCTTTATTAACTACACGCCAAAAAGCCCAACTCCCTCCTTTTCACTATCTGGCTGTAATTAGGGCACAAGGGAAAGTATCAGGAAGCGTATTAAAGTTTTTACATGCGGCCAAAGAGCAAATCGTAACCCACTCCATTACAGCAATGGGGCCAGCTCCTGCGCCTATGCCTCGGAAAGCCAATCAGTATCGTATGCAGCTGTTACTTAAGTCCTCTTCAAGAAAAATGCTTAAAAACTCGTTAACCCAATTGCGTGAATGGTTCACAGGGAATAAATTAGGGAATGGTGTGCGTTGGAATATTGATGTAGATCCTATGGATTTATCATAACTCTAGAAAAAGCAGTTCACCTTTAATTTGTTCGCTACGGTTACCGCTGCTTTTTCTAGGATAATGGAGATAGAGAAATGACTGACTCAAAGGTTGAAGTACATAAAAAAATTTTTCCCATTGCTTGGGGTGATATGGATGCACTGGGACATGTGAATAATGCCCGCTATTTTGATTATTTTCAGGAAGCACGTATTGATTGGTTAAGACAACTTAATATCAGTATGACTGAAAAAATGGGTCCTGTAGTGATTCACGTTGCGTGTACCTTTTTGAAACCGGTAATTTATCCTGCAACAGTGACTTTATGTTCAAGAATACACAGTTTAGGAAACTCCAGCATGATGATGGATCATGATTTGTATCAGGATGAAATCCTGATGGCACAAGGCAGTTGTAAAATTGTTTGGGTGGATTATACGCAAAATAAATCGGTTCCTTTGCCAACCATTTTTCGTAAGCTCACAGGAGAATCCTGAATTTTTCGATCAGACTATTCGACATAAACAATTGAAATACTACCTCTAAGTATGGAGTCCAGATCCTATCTCATCATTGAGTTTTTGTCTTTCTTGAAGTTCAGTAAGTATGACATCAGGTTTGTCCCTTATTTTTTGGACGATAGCGTTTAGTTGATTTCTTGCATCAGGATTTTTTATGTATGCTGTTTTTTTCTTCAAATTGTCCAGGTCTTCCTCGGGGATTGTGACATTCATTTTTTGAACTAATACAGTATTGCTATCTCCGATGTGGAGGTCGACGTCCAGTGCAATCCTAAATGGAATAAACGGGTCACTTGCTTCTTCCTCTTCTTTGTCTTTTCGTTGATCGTACAAATGAATAACTAACTCACATCTGAAATGTAAATTGCCCTTATTAACAAAAGCACGATCCTCGTTTAAATCATGAGCTATTTGAGTCACTTGCTCATCAGAAAGGCTACAAAATGCCTCAGCATCCATGTTGACGTTGTTAAGCAGATGGCTTCTGAGTTCCTTTTCGCTAAGTCCTAAGCTCGATGCAGTTTTTTCAACTCCATGAGTAATGATTGTCTGGTGCAATTGTTGCCATGTTAAGGTGGATAAATCCATAAAATAATACTGAGTATTCTTTTGCACGGGTGTAAGCAGAAATCTAGCGTCAGTATGGGAAAATGCTTCTGCGGGAATTAAACTGAAATATAGATACAATCCGTGTTGATTTGCATTCTCTAGGAGATAATCTATAAATTGATTGTTTACACCCATTTTATTTAGTGAGTCACTCATAAATTGTTCAGTCAAATCGTTATTCTGAATCACGTCTTCTAATTTTTTATTATTGAAATAAGTAGCGTGTTTATTTCTGGCAAAGTCCTTTTGGGTTGTCTTAATTGGATGGTCATCATCACACTTAAGTAGCTTTGTGAGTCGAGCTTCTTCATCAGAAATATTTGCTTCATAAAGAGCAAATTTAGGTTTTAACCACAGCAATTCGTCTATTACGTTACTTAATAGTTCACTTTTCCCTTTTTCTTGATTATCAGCACAGTATCGGATCATCGTATCAACAATTCCAACCAACTGCATGTGGGATGTGCATTTCTCGATTGCATCTATATGACCTAGAGTCATACCAATTTGGTCCTCAGTACTTTCTTCATGCGTTTTAGCATGTGCTTTTAATATTTTTGCTAATTTTTTGATTATTTCTTTTTTAATATCTTCAACTGAGGGGGCTAATGGGATTATTCCTTCTTTTTCTCTTTGCTCTTGCTTCAAATTACGTCTTTGATACTTAGTTAGTTGATGTTGAAATGGCAATAACTCTTTTTTTAACTTAGTTAGTAATTCTCTTCCATGAGTACTCTTTGGTTCTGTTCCTTTTTTTTGTTCATTACAGTATGCAATTATTTTTTTAGCTACCCCAGCTATCTCTGACATGGAGCTACAATTTTGAATGAAAGTAATGTAGTTTTGCAGATTAGCTACCCTTTCTTGATCATAGGGATTATCTAAATCTTTATGTTTTTTAAGTTGTTTATTTATTATTCCAGTTAACCTTTCTGCTATTGCATCACGGATCTCCTCGACCGAGGAGGTCTTCGGGGTCAACTTTTCTTTACGCTTAAACATAAACAGGCCATAATTAATCCGTTATGGTATAATTATAGCCAATGTAGGGGTGTATTGATCATTAAGTCTTGGTTAACGTGAGTTGACGTAAAAGAATGCACTTAAAATAAGAATATGAATCGGGTTATGGAAGCGTGATGTTTACCCAGAAACCCGGGTTACGGCTTCGCCTGCACCCAGGCTACATTACTGTTTTTTAAGTAGCCTACTTGGGGCTAGGAGTTCTTTATATCTACAACAACGCCGGACAAGCCGCGGGGCGTAGGTGTAGAGGTGATTAAGAGACAATTGCAAGCAACCAGGCTTGTATCTTTAAACAGCAATCGGTGCTTTAATTGCTGGATGAGACTGATAGTTTAAGAACTCAAAATCATCATAAACATAGTCAAATAATGATTGCGGCTTTCGTTTGATATTTAAAGTAGCTAAGGGCAAAGGCTCTCTGGCTAATTGAGTGCGTGCTTGCTCCAAATGGTTTAGATACAAATGGCAATCTCCGCCAGTCCAGATAAAATCACCTACATTGAGATTGCATTGTTGCGCCGCCATGTGGGTAAGCAGCGAATAAGATGCAATATTAAAGGGGACACCCAAAAATACATCCGCAGAACGTTGATACAATTGACAAGAAAGCGTTTTATTGGCTACATAAAACTGGAATAAGGCATGACAAGGCATTAACGCCATGTGATCCAGTTCCCCAACATTCCAGGCGCTGACCAGTAAGCGGCGAGAGTCAGGGTTGGTTTTAATTTGTTGGATGACGTCACTGAGTTGATCAATGGTGCGGCCATCAACTGTTGGCCAACTTCGCCATTGTTTGCCATAAATCGGCCCCAAGTCACCATTACGATCAGCCCATTCATCCCATATAGTTACTCCGTTTTCATTTAAATAGGCGATATTGGTATCCCCTTTCAAAAACCAGAGTAATTCATGCACGATACTGCGCATATGTAATTTTTTTGTAGTAACTAAAGGAAACCCTTGGCGTAAATCAAAGCGCATTTGATAGCCAAAAACCGATAAAGTTCCTGTGCCTGTTCGGTCTGTTTTTTGGGTTCCATGTTGTAAAATATGTTCTAACAAGTTTAAATAAGTTTTCATCGTTTAGCCCACCATAACCAAAATCCCAGCAATAACATGGGAATAGATAAAATTTGTCCCATAGTCAACCATCCGAACGCAATATAGCCCAATTGCGGATCAGGTTGTCGGAAAAACTCAGCAATAATACGACACACGGCATACCCCATTAAAAAAACGGCGGATACCCGACCAACGGGACGCGGTTTGCGTGCATAAATCCAAACAAGAAGAAACAACCCAATTCCTTCCAGGCCAAATTCGTACAACTCTGAAGGATGACGTGGCTGATTATCAACGTGGCTATATATCATTCCCCAAGGCACATCAGTAACCCGTCCCCATAGTTCACCGTTAATAAAATTACCAATGCGTCCAGCGCCTAAGCCTATGGGAACCAGCGGCGCAATAAAATCGCCTATTTCCAAAAATGATTTTTTACTTTTGAGAGAAAAGAGCCAAAGTGCAAGAGCGACACCAAGTAAGCCGCCATGAAAAGACATGCCGCCTTGCCAGATTTTAAATAATGACAAGGGATCATGTATTAATTCAGGGAAATTATAAAAAAGCATGTAGCCGACACGTCCGCCAATAATGACACCGAGGGCTGCATAAAAGATCAAATCGCTGATTTGTTCTGAGGTCCAATCCAATTGATAGTGCTTTGCGCGCCAATGGCCAAGTAACCAGCCACTCACAAAGCCAATCAGATACATTAATCCGTACCAATGAACTTCTATCGGACCTATTGAAAATGCAACAGGATTTATATAGGGAAAGGTGAGCATATCTTTTTAAGTTCCTTTTTTATCTATGTGCGCACTTCCATAATTTAAGAGAGCGAAATCATGGAGAGAACGTAGCCTGGGTGCAACGCAGCGGAACCCGGGATTAGCTGAGCTCAAAACTCCCGGGTTCCGCTGCGTTGCACCCAGGCTACAATTTTCAATCAGATTTCCATTCATAAAGACTTTCCGGCTCTGATGAGACTGCCCAATCCTTCTTCCTCTAGGGCTTTTTGTAAATGAAAACGTATTTGGGCCGGGTGTTCAAACTCCAAGACTTCGGCTAAAATTTTGCGGGCATTTGCAATAGCGAAATTACGAATAACCCATTTCACTCTCGGTAAACTTGAAGAGTTCATACTTAAGGTATCAAAGCCCATGGCGATTAGCAAAATAACAGCTAAGGGATCACTGGCCATTTCCCCGCAAATACTCACCTCTACTCCTGCTGCATGACCTCCTTCAACTACTTTGAGCAAAACACGCAACATGGCAGGATGCATGGCGTCATAAAGGCCCGCAACGCGTGCGTTATTTCTATCTACTGCCAGAAAATATTGGGTCAAGTCTTGCTGCCTACTGAGATAAAATCAACACGTTTGGCAATTTCACGTGCCAAATAAGCAGCTGCGGGAACTTCGATCATAACCCCTAACTTTGGTTTTTCAATGGCACAACCTTCTTCTAATAATTCAGTGAACGCTTGATCAATAAGATAGGAAGCTTCTTCGACCTCACTTAAATTGGTGACCATGGGTAACATAATTCGTAAATTATTCAACTCTTCGCTTGCACGCATCATCGCACGGATTTGCATCAGGAAGACATCAGGATGATCCAGCGTGACGCGAATTCCTCGCCACCCTAAATAAGGGTTATCTTCTGCAACAGGAAAATAGGGAAGTACTTTATCACCACCAATATCAAGAGTTCGCATCGTCACAGGATGTGGCGCAAAGGCTTTCAATGTTTGTCGATAAATAATCGTTTGTTCATCTTCTGAAGGAAAATGATCGCGGCTCATAAAAGGGACTTCTGAGCGGTATAAGCCAACACCTTCTGCGCCGACACTCATGGATAAGCCTGCGTCCATGGCTAAACCGGTGTTTACTTGTAAAGAAACTTTATAGTTGTCAACAGTTTCTGCAGGTTTATCCCGTAAACTAACCAGGCTTTGATTCAATGCCTGCTCTTCTTGCTCTAGAAGCTTGAATTCTGCGAGTACTGATTTTGATGGGGAAATGTAAACTTGCCCATAATATCCATCAACAATAATGGCACGGCGGGAAATCAAATCTAATTTTAAACCACGAACGCCCATAACTGTAGGCACGCCCAAGGCACGGGCTAAAATTGCGACATGTGAGTTATTGGAGCCCTTGGCTGATATAACTCCAGCCAGACATCCTTCCGGAACTTCTGCTAATGCAGCAGCAGTTACTTCTTCTCCAACGAGAACCGTCCTTTTGGGATAAACAATTTCTTCTTGTTGTGACCATTGTAATGCGGCTAAAACACGACGTCCCAAATCACGAAAATCACTGGCTCGTTCACGAAGATATGAATCTTCCATATTTTCAAATTGTGCGATGTGTTTTTTAATGACGGTCGCTAAAGCAGCTTGCGCTCCAATTTTTTCTTTACGGATTACCTGCTCTACTTCAATCCCCAAACTGTCTTTATCAAGAATACGTAAGTACACATCAAACAGCGCATGCTCGTCTTCTGCAACAACGGATTTCATACGTCTGCTCAAGCGGTGCATGTCACCTCTGGTGGACTCCAGAGCTTCATAAAATGCATTAATTTCCTCATCCAAAGTTTCTACAGGATTTTTTGGAACCGCATCAATATCTGCCTGGGGATAAACAACCACAGCGGTACCTATTCCAATACCGGGAACAGAGCCGATTCCCGCCAGAGCGGTTGTACCTGTTTCAATTTTTTTGGTAACGCCCAAAGGCTTGGGTTGTGTTAATTCAGCCAGTTCTCCTGTTGCTTCAGCATGAGCGATAATTCCGCCAAGTTGGGCAGCTAAGGTAATTAAAAAAGACTCTTCTGTATCATCGAAGCAACGTTGTTCTGTTTGCTGAACAATGAGAACGCCATAGATCTTTCTATGCTGAATAATAGGAACGCCTAAAAATGCTTTGAAATGCTCTTCCCCTAATAAGGGATTATGATAAAAATCGGGATGGGCGGGGGCATCTTCTAGATTAATAGGTTCTTCGCGTCGGCCGACAAGACCTACAAGGCCGCTATCAAATGAAATACGAACTCGGAATCGTGCTTGCTTGTTTAAACCTTCGGTTGCAATAAGAACGTATTCAGCATGTTTGGTATCGATGAGGTAAACGGAAGCGGCCTCAGCATTAATGGCTTTATTAATGTGTTGCACCAGAATGCCAAGTGCATCGGAGAGCTGCTTGGCTGCAGTGACTTCTTGAACTATCCGTTTAAGTACTTTGAGCATCTACGCTTATATTACCTCTTTTTTCGTTTAATGCCGTAAGGTGTACGACGATTTTTTTTCAACAAAGGCTCCAACTCTTTTAACGCCTGCATATAAACCTGACGTTTAAAAAAGATAACCTGTCCTTCAGGTTCATGAAAATCAACCCAACGCCAGCTGTCAAATTCTGGAGAATCACTCAGATCCAGTTTGACTTTTTGCTCACTGGCAATGAGCTTTAATAAATACCATTTTTGTTTTTGTCCTATTACTAAGGGTTCGCTGCCATGACGTAGATATTGTTTAGGGAGTCTGTATTTAAGCCAGCGCTTGGTAGAACCAATAACTTCTACATCCTCCTTATTCAATCCTACTTCCTCATGCAATTCCCGAAACATTGCTTCTAATGATGTTTCACCAGCAGCCAAGCCGCCTTGTGGAAATTGCCAGGCATCATGACCAGTTCTTCTCCCCCAAAAAACTCTATTCTGTGCGTTGACTAGGACAATACCTACATTCAACCGATAACCGGCACGATCAATCACCATGATGTCACTGTTTAGATTAAACTGCTAATAGCTTGATTTTTCCATAAACAGCGAGACCTTGGCAATTAAATCCGTAATTATTATTGAAAAAAGATAACTACTCAATAAAAACTGACTTATCTTCTATTTCTGGATTGTATTTGTAGCCTGGGTGCAGCGCAGCGAAACCGGGTTCCACTGCGCTGCACCCAGGCTACAAACGTTCAATAAAAGCGAATACCTATTTCAAATCATTTAGTTATATAATTGAGAAACATAGTCTAATTTATACTCCTATGAAAAAGAGAATTTTAATTATTAATACGGGTGGTACTATCAGTTGTATTAAAACAGAAAATGGTTATGAGCCTGCTGCAGGTTATGTGGAAGCTGCATTGCAACAAATACCTTTGCTCAAACATAAAGACATGCCTGAATATTCGGTAAAAGAATACAGCCCTTTGCTTGACTCATCCAATATGACCGTATACGACTGGAACCGAATAGCCAGAGATATAGCGGATGATTATGCAAATTTTGATGGCTTTGTCGTTTTTCACGGTACTGATACCATGGCCTATACGGCATCGGCTTTGTCTTTTATGCTGGAAAATTTAAGTAAACCAGTAATTATTACAGGCTCCCAAATTCCTTTATCGGAAGTACGTAATGACGCAATAGATAATGTAGTTACTTCATTATGGCTTTGTGCAAATCAGCCCATACATGAGGTATGCATTTACTTTAATCAACATTTATTACGCGGCAACCGAACACAAAAAATCAGTTCGCAAGGATTTAAGGCTTTTGATTCGCCGAATTATCCACGCTTGGCAGCGATAGGAATAGATATTAAGGTGCAGAAAAATCTTTTGCTCAAAAGGTCGCAGAAGTCATTTCACTTACAAACGATCGAACCCCAATTTATTGCCAATTTCAGATTATTCCCAGGGTTTGCTACCGACGTTTTAGCTTATATTTTAAATCAACCCTTATGTGGTCTGATCTTAGAAACATATGGTGCAGGCAATGCGCAAAATAATGACCCTCGTTTTTTAAAATTGCTTAAAGATGCTTGTGCACGCGGCGTGATCATTATTAACTGCACTCAATGCCAACAGGGAGGGGTGGAAATGAGTCAATATGCTACGGGACACTCCTTAAAAAAAGCAGGACTGATTAGCGGCCATGATATGACCCCTGAGGCGGCGCATTGCAAGTTACTGTATTTGCTCAGTAAACGATTGGACATTTCAGAAATAAAAAGACTGATGGAAACGGATCTTTGTGGGGAATTGACTGCGTAATCGTGAGTTTGAAGCCTAAATGCCACGCAGCGGAACCCGGATTGAACCATTTTTATTTGGGTTTCGAATTCCGAGGTTCGTTGCGAGGGTTATGCGGATGAGTATACAAAGGGTTAAACGGTTAATGACGATTTTGCTTCCTCACTCACTGATGGGCATCGTTCTTTAATTTCCTCAAGCGCATTGTCCATCGCGACTTTTAATCGTCCTCTGCTGGGCTTTATAGTAGGTGCTTTAACTCTGGCCACTGCAATCAAGGTTACTTGTACAGGTATCGAGTCAATGGGTTTTGATTCTTCACAAATCCCAGCATTCTCTCTTTGAATCGCATCGATTGCTTCAAGAACAAAAGTCTTACGTAACTCTTTATAATTCGATTTTTCCTTATCTAAACCGTCTAGTTTTTCTTTGCATCTTAGAATGTGTTTCATCAGACAGTCTTCTTTTTTAGCTCTGATTTCTATTGCTGTAGAATGACTAATGGTATTGGAAACGGTTTCATATATTTTAGCAAGCATGCCTTCTTCGGGAGGACAAATAATATGTTCACCCAGGTAATAAGCTGCATGAGCACAAAGTAAGTTAAACGGATCATCATCATCAGCTACATCAATAAGGCTAAATGGTTTATCACCAAGAAATGTTTTTTTCTCACCAAGAGATGCTTTTTCAAGAAGAAACGTTTTCTCAGCAAGAGCGGGGATTTCAACAAGAGCTCGATAAAACCTGTCTAGGCTGGAATTAAGTTTACTTAAGGTCTCATTTAAGTCACCTCGATTCCATGATTTTTTTTTGCGTAAAACCTCCACCGCAGTGTCTATTGTACTGATCTGCTCTTTTATCGTGGCTAAATTATTCTTATCCGTGTCTTCCTTTGAAAAATCTGAAATGCATTTTTGCAGGGTACGGGTTAAACTTCTTTGTTGTTCGGAGTGTTTCGTATCGCGAAAATAGCCGTAAAACATTCCGGTATCATCCTTAATCGAATCTTCTATTGATTTATTTAAAACGCGATCTGTAAGTGCTTTGGTTGTTCTAACAAATATTGATGACATTGCTCTACTCCTTGAACTGTATTTTAGTTATCATATCTCTTTTTAATCATTAATATTGAGGCAGATTGTTTTATTGAAAAACTGTTATTGTTTTTAACCTAGGAACTCATAACTCCATGAATTTACAAATTATTATTTTAGCTGCGGGTCAGGGTAAGCGAATGTATTCCAGCACTCCTAAAGTACTTCACCAGATTGCTGGGAAGCCCATGTTAACTCGGGTAGTGGAAACCGCACAGCAACTAAATCCTGATGTAATCCATGTCATATACGGTCATGGTGGTGAACAACTTAAGAACTCACTCCCTGACTTAACTGTGCATTGGGTCTATCAGGCAGAACAATTAGGTACAGGTCATGCAGTAATGCAGGCTTTACCCTTTATTCCACCACAAACACAAGTTCTTGTTTTATCTGCTGATGTACCGCTTATTCAAGCAGATACGCTACGCGCATTAATTGCGTGCAGCAATACAGCAAACGCTCATCAATCCATTTTGTCACTCTTAGTTGCTCATCTTGAAGATCCGAGTGGTCTTGGACGGATTGTTAGAGACAACCAAGGTGAAGTTTCCATCATTGTAGAAGAAAAAGATGCAAATGAGCAAGAAAAGAATATAAAAGAAATTTATTCAGGGATTTGTTGTGCTATTTCTGATGATTTAGAAAAGTGGTTGCCCAAGTTGGGTAATGATAATGCTCAATCTGAATACTATCTCACTGAAATTATTGCTTTAGCTACTGCGAGTCAAACACCAATTAGAACACTGAGCGTAAAAGATAGTGCAGAAATTCAAGGTGTGAATAACCGATTGCAATTACAGCAATTAGAGCGAATATGGCAAGTACGACACGCTGAAAAATTATTGCTTCAGGGAGTAGCTATAGCAGATGCAAATCGTTTTGATTTACGTGGTGAGTTAATCTGTGGTAAAGACGTATTCATTGATGTGAATTGTGTATTTAAAGGAAAGGTGATTCTCGGAGATGGTTGCTCTATAGGACCTAATTGCATACTTACTGATGTAAGTTTAGATGCTGGGTGTGAGATTTATGCCAACAGTGTCTTGGAAGGTTGTACCATAGCAAATGATTGTGCTATTGGCCCTTTTGCTCGATTAAGAGCAGGTACTGAGTTAGCTGCACATTGTAAGATAGGCAATTTTGTTGAAACCAAAAAAGCTATATTTGGTGCGGGTTCCAAAGCAAGTCATTTAAGTTACTTAGGTGATGTGAGTTTAGGGAAAGAAGTTAATGTAGGAGCAGGTACAATTACCTGCAATTATGACGGAGTTAATAAACACAAAACCGTCATTGAAGATGGTGTTTTTGTCGGTTCAGACACCCAACTCATTGCGCCGGTGACTGTAGGTGCTTATGCAACTATAGGAGCAGGCAGTACCATTCGAAAGAATGTTCCTCCTGGTGAATTGACCCTTACTGAATCAAGGCAGAAAACGGTGTATGGTTGGAAGAGACCAGCGAAAAAAGAATAATAAGCACTCACTCTGTATAACCGGAAAGCCATATTTGGCTCATCTTGAACGAAAAATATGCTGATAAATGCTCACATACTGATGTATGCTGCGCTTTCTCAGCATATTTTTCGTTCAACCTGAGCTCAAATCTGACTTTCCACCAAGATTCAGTTGCCGCTCGTTTGTTCTTTTAGGTTGATGCGATTGTCTGAACCGTTACGGAAAATCGAACCTCAATCATACTGCAAAGTCGATGCTTTGTTTTTTTCCATATAGGCACAGAACCATATAATGAAGGGTAGAAAAACCAATGTCATGAATAATTTGTAATGCCAAACATTAGCTACCAAACTAATAATTTGATCGTAAGGATAAATACCACCGAATAGTAAGCTGTAGTCAATTAAACACAACAAAGAATTAGAACAAAAATTAGCAATTAAGATACGTAATGGGCGATGTAAACTCCATTTTGAGTGTTTCAAGAGGTGTAGTAGCAAAGCATTACTGATGAACGCAACAAATAATGTCAGAGAAGCAGTAGGTAGCCTTTTTAACATAATGTAGTTGTAAAAAGGATTCAAATTAAAGAACGTTGGCGATGGCAAAGCAACAATTCCTATAAGCAAAATATCAAAAGTGAATTGACTCGCAATAAGGATTAGGCATAATTTTAAATTGACTCTGTAACCCCACAGTTCGCCAAGTATTGTACTTATCATTAAAGTAATGGGAAAAAATAATGAGCTGGCTGATAAAACCATATATTTATTGATAATCGTTACTATTCTGTATTCGCAAGCTAAACAAATGAGCATTATGACGATCGCAACACAAATAAAGTAATGATATAAGGGGAGTGCTTCTCTATCTCGCTTGAGGTCTGGGATAAAAGGCAAATTCTGGTATTTCAGTAAAAAGGTCAGATAGAACACACCAATAATAAGTAGTATGATTGATGCAAGCATGAATGAATCAATAAAAATGTGTTTGAAGCTGTGCAGATGAACCCCTGAAAATAAGAGGAAAAAGTCCAATCCAAAAAAACTGAGGCCCCCTAACAATGCAAGCAGCATACATTGTTTGGGTGAAGGCAATGCTTTACTGGCTTTAGGATAAAATAATAGATGGGGGACGTAGAAACTCAGTGCAAAAGCAATAGTAGTTGCAAAGAATTTTTTAGGGATGTCTTCAAAAATAATTTGATAAACAGGATTATTATGCATGTATTCGGCTGCGGGTAAGTTTATGAGTATATAAACCCCGATACAAAATACATACAAAGTCAGTAAAGAGATATTCAGTAAATGTCTTTGTTCTTTAATGGTACAATTTCTTAATGCTAATAAATACAAACCTGCAATGAGTGGACAGATCAAACAGTTCACAGAGAACATGAGTCCTTCTATGAGAACGATTTTGAACGATACATTAATTAATAAGATAAGAGAGGTGATAACACTTACAGTTAGAAATAAAAAACAGCACCGCTGTGAAGGCAATGATTGATTCATATGCTTAGGATTTCCATAATTTTTGATTTGCTAATAATTGCCTTGTAATGAGCTAATTCGCGCGCAAATATAACACTACTGCATTTAATATGGCAAGTAGTTACGTAATTCTACTGGCAAACAGAGTGAATGGGGTGAAATGGAACGATAAAAAATCCTTATCCAGATAAACTTAATTCTATTTTTCGTACTGATTTTTAAAGAAAACAAGCATAGATCAAAGCATTAACAAGCGTGAGCGGAGCTCCGATTTTTATAAACTCAAAAAAATCAAAACCTCTAACACTGCGTTTCTCGCAGTTTTGAATAATAATGATGTTACTTGCTGCCCCTAAAATCGATAAATTACCCGCAATAGTACTTCCTGCAGCCAGGGCTAATAAACTTGAATCAGAAACAGGATAGTGCATGAGAAGCGGTAAGTATAAAGCCACCAAAGGTACATTGGATATAAATTGACTCAGAATAATACTGATTATCAAAATAGTAGGGACTTGGGTAATTGAAAGATGAAAATGATTGATGCCGGTTTGAAAAAAACCACTGTCCCACACACTTTGCATCAGAATAAAAATACTTGCAAAAAATATTAAAGTACCCCAATCCAAGCGTTTGATGAGCTCTATTCGACGTTTGCTGAGTAAAATGGGTAAGGATGAGACAAGTGCTATATGGCTGAAATTTAAGTGAGTGGATGGTTGCATACAATCAAAAACTATTTTAAGAATGATTAAAAGACATAAAGTCACTAAGCTTAGTTTAACCAATATTACTGTATGGTGATCACTCACAGGTGAAGGAGTTGGCTTCTCAATGGGTTCGTTTAAGACTTTTTTATAAAAAAAATATATGAATAGGTAAGTAATGGCAAGATTTATCAATGTCGGTATCGCCAACAGCCTTATAAATTGGAAAAAAGGAGAAGGCATTTCTCCTTTTACTGCGATCAATAAGTTTTGAGGATTACCTACAGGGCTGAGGGTACTGCCTATGGTGATGGAAAATGCCAATGCAAAAATTAAGGGTTTGATTAGTTTTTTATGTAATTGGCATAATTGAATGATAATGGGGGTACCTATGATTGCAATCGTATCATTCATGAGTAAGGAAGCGCTTAGCCCAAGGATAAATAAGATAATGACTAAAGCCTGTTTCCCATTGTGAGCATGATAGAACATTTTGTCGGTGAGTTGTTCTAAGTAGCCACTGTCTTCTGCTGCTTGTGCAATGAGAAAAACACCAAATAAATAAATCATCACATCCGGTTCAATTGCTGCAACTGCACGGGCAGGGGTGATTTGTTTCAATAGTAGTGCAGCAGCAGCGCCCACGGTGGTAATAAGCCAGATTGGAATAATAATTCGTGTCATTCTACGAAAGGCAATTCCAATTAAGGTGATCAAAAGAATCAAAATCGCTACATACATTCTTTCGATCCCCCTTAACTTATTACTGAATCTTCCAGCAATTCATCGAAAAACCACATTTTAACCCAACTCGCACTCAAATCTGACTTTTCCCCAGAATTCGTCACTTGTGGCTAAGAGACAGTAACTTATTGGCTGTATTCAAGTGATGAAGACAGTTCCCCCAAGGTAGTTGATGATTCAAGTTCCGATTTTTTGCGCGATGTGTTGGTGACGAGTGCAGGGCGCTGTTTGGTAGAAAATAAACTATTTGCTGATATTAAGGGTAAAGTTTTTTGAGGAATTAGCTTTTTGGCTTCAATCACCGTTGGCGTTCGTGGTGTTTTTAACTCATTGGCTGAAGGTATAACTTTGACTTGCGATTCTGGAGGAAGTTCAATGATCTTGTCCGTTTCATGCAAGCCCACATTAGGTGTTCCTTTAGCCAAGAGTACCTCATGAGATACATTATTTCGCTCGATCCATAATTTAAGCGCTGATACAAAATCCCAAAAATCTTCTTTTTTACTCAATGATAAAAGAAACTCAGTGAGCTTTATGGGCAAACCAAAGCGGTAGTTTAATACGACTGGGAGCGTATATTTGACTGTAGATGCGATTGCCATAGGTGCCGTTGTCAGTGTTTTAACAGGCTTTGTGGCTTCAACGACTTCTATAATATAGAGTAAATCAGTGCGAATGTCGGGCCAAAATTCCTTAATCACCGGATCATTGACTGCATTTTTGGGGCTATGAAACATACTTGGAAGGGCAATTTCCTTTGTTGTTTTAAGTGCTCTCCCAAAAAAACCAGGTGATGTCACTTTTACTTGCTCTAAATCACTTTCGAGTACTCGAGTTAGGAACTTGAAAACAGTTGATAAAGGAATAAATGGTTTTGTGCCTGGAGGTGGTTTAAAATCAATGGGTATTCTTTGCATTAATCCTGCAAACACAACGTCAACGACAAACCGTTTGGCGCGATCATAAATCACTAAAGGATCAACCGGAATTTTATCTTTTGCCGAGCGGACTAGCGGCAAAGACATATGCGATGCAACATTAATATGTCCTAAAAGTAATAAATGACGCAATGTTCTGAGGTACAGATATGGAGGAGTACCTACTGTGGACTCAAATGCATAATCCATCAAGTACGAGAATCCAGTATAGACAGCACCGAAAGACAGTATGGATTCGGATTTCATGGCTTTATGGCGCTCACAGCGCTCGGGTGTTGCCATGCGTGTAATGTATTCACCATAAAAATAGATGGCTAATATCCATGAGATTTGCTCCCCATAAGGAAGGGATTTACTAATTCCCCAAAGCACCAGATCATTAAAGGCCAAAACTAAGGGTTCACGTAGGGTTCCTTTAAATTTACGTTTGAAATTACAATCTTCTTCTTTTTCGCCACAGAGTGTTGGAGGAGGGGGATTGAGCTTCGCTTTGTGCTCGTTAAACGCGGAGGAACCTAATGCATCAAGCGCAAAAGTATGCACAACTAATTTAGATGACTGTCTATAGGTAAATCCCCACGCCGCGTAATTCACCAGAGCCAAGGTGGGTAGAACTGCATAGGATGCCAACATGGATGTTGGGTCAGTTGGGCGCAAATAATTTTGAATGCTATTGTTTGCATAATGTACCGCGACAACGGGCAGAACATCATAAAAAAGAATATTCCCTGTCCCGTTGACGATTTTCATCACCGGGGGTGTGACCACCGCAGGAATTGCCTCGCGTAAGGCTAAGACTTGTTCGGCCACATAAAATGCTGTGTTTGCAGCGTAGCCTACGGTTTGTTTTATGGCATTATTCCAAAGCCATGTCGCTCCATCACCAAGTGACTTGGCTCCCTCGCCCATAGAAGTCCAAAATTTCATAGTATTGCTCTCCCTGCAACAACGAAATTTTATTGTATGAGTAAAAAATTAGAAATGCTAGTCTTTTTCTCATGAAGCCCAGGAAGATTACATAGTGCTACGATTCTATTAAATTTTTAATCTTAATAAGACAAAGTGGGTTATTTTTTGTTTTTATAAGTTTTTATCCGGGTACTCACAAAGATCCTGAATGATGCACGTTTTACATTGAGGGCGGCGTGCAGTACATACATAACGCCCATGTAAAACAAGCCAATGATGCGCATCTTTTAAAAAATCAGGAGCAATATTTTTTATCAGCGCTTTTTCTACTTCCAAAGGAGTTTTCCCTTTAGCGAGTCCAGTACGATTTGCTACCCTAAATATGTGGGTATCTACAGCCACTGTGGATTCGCCAAAAGCTGTATTCAGGATTACATTCGCTGTTTTACGACCTACTCCTGGTAAAGACTCCAAGTCATTACGTTTATTAGGTACTTTTCCATTGTAATTTTTGATCAGTAAGGCACAGGTTTTCATAATGTTTTGTGCTTTGCTGTTATAAAGACCTATAGATTTAATATAATCTTTAAATTTTTCCTCTCCCAAATCAAGAATATCCTGGGGGGTGTTCGCTACTGGAAATAGTTTGGCTGTTGCTTTATTTACGCCCACATCAGTTGCTTGCGCTGAAAGAATGACAGCAATTAGTAATTCAAAAGCGGAATGATAAACCAACTCCGTAGTTGGATGTGGGTTTTGTTTACGAAAACGCACAAAAATTTCATGGCGCTGCTGTTTATTCATGAGTTTTTTTCGCTTTTACCCGTGCCAATGCATGTTGAATATAGTCTTGCTTGGCTTTTAGGTCTTGAGTCTTATCCGCTTTTAATGCAAGTTGGCGCTTTTCTCTATAAGCCTGTTGTTTTTCATGTTCCTCACGTAATAAACGTGTTTGTTTGGCATTAAAGCGGTTACGTGCTAAGTCTTTATCATAATGTACATCCGGTAAAGTAACCATCTCAATACAATCTACCGGACATGGAGCAACACACAAGCCACAACCCGTACATTCATGGTTAATCACCGCATGCATTAATTTGCCGCTCCCAATAATTGCATCCACCGGACAGGCTTTGATGCATTTGGTACACCCAATGCATTCTGCTTCACGAATAACCGCAACAGAGGGGGAGCGGGTATTCATAAGCGCTTTCTCCAAATAAGGAGCAGGATCAATATTGAGTAAAGCGCCTAGCGCTTTGACTGTAGTAACGCCTCCGGGAGGGCATTTATTGATGGGAGCAGTCCCTTGAGCCAGAGCTTCGGCATAGGGCAAGCAGCCAGGGTATTCGCATTCGCCACATTGAGTTTGTGGCAAAAGCGCATCAATTTCTTTAACTGAGGCCATGGTACACCTGTTTGGATTGCTCCAGCATGGCATGTATTTTTTCCTTTTCAACACGAACCATTAAAGGCTGAAAAGTATTGAGATTATGATTGAGCAAAGGTTGATTAATGGATTCCCAGTTAAGGGGTTCACAATTTAAAAAATCTTCTGCAGCTTTGGCCATCAACGGCAATACGGGTTTTAAATAAGTGATTAAAATCCGAAATAAATTAATCCCCATGGTACAAATGGCTTGTACTTCGGGCAAACGTCCTTCTTCTTTTGCTAATACCCAGGGTTTGTGTGTATCTATATATTGATTCACTTTATCGGCGCAATCCATAATATGACGAATAGCGCGTGCATAATCGCGAGAAATAAATGATTCAATCACTTCAGTGCGCATTTCGAGGAGTTCTGCATACAATTGAGGGGCACTCAAACTGTTACTTAAGCGGTTATCAAAGCGCTTATTGATAAAACCGGCACAACGACTGGCAATATTGACTACTTTACCCACGAGATCAGCATTGATCCTATTGATGAAATCATCAAAATTTAAATCCAAATCATCAACGCGACCGTTTAGCTTGGCGGCAAAATAATAACGTAGGTATTCGGGGTGCAGGTGCTCCAGATAAGTCCGAGCTTCAAGAAAAGTTCCACGTGATTTTGACATTTTCTGGCCATCAACAGTCAAAAAACCATGAGTGTACACTGCTGTAGGCATGCGATGACCACTGGCTGCAAGCATGGCAGGCCAAAATAAAGCATGGAAGTAAACAATGTCTTTGCCAACAAAATGATATAACTCGGTGGTAGAGTCTTTATCCCAATATTCAGCAAAAGAAATGCCTTGCTCATCGCAGTATTTTTTAAAACTGGCCATATAACCTATAGGGGCATCAAGCCAGACATAGAAGTATTTGTCTGTAGTTCCGGGAATTGGAAATCCAAAATAAGGTGCGTCACGCGATATATCCCATTGCTTTAATCCTGCGGCAAACCACTCATCCAGTTTATTCGCTACTTCCGCTTGCAAATGACCGCTACGGGTCCATTCTTTTAAAAGCGATTCATAACGTGGCAAATCAAAGAAATAATGTTCCGAATCTTTTTCTATAGGTTTGGCACCTGAAATAGCAGATACCGCATCAATTAAATCCGTAGGTGAGTAGGTCGCGCCACAGACCTCACAGTTATCCCCATATTGATCGCGAGCACCACATTTGGGACATGTTCCCTTGACGTAGCGATCAGGCAAAAACATTTGTTTTACGGGATCATAAGCTTGCCGTATGGTTTTTTTAATAATGGAACCATGTGCCTGCAATGACGCGTAAATGCCTGCAGCTAAGGTCTGGTTTTCTGAAGAGTGGGTTGTATGATAACAGTCATAATCGATCGCAAACGCCTTGAAATCACGCTCATGGCTTTGCTTTATTTCAGCAGTCAAAGTCTCTGGAGTAATTCCCATTTGTTCTGCTTTCAACATAATCGGGGTACCATGCGCATCGTCACCACAGATGCTGATGCAATCGATTCCAGACATTTTATGGGTACGCACCCAAATATCGGTTTGAATATGTTCTACTAAATGTCCGAGATGTAAATGCCCATTTGCATAGGGTAAGGCGCTGGTTACCAGCATTTTACGTTGTTTCGCCATTAATTCAGTACCTGCATATGTGAAAATGACAGATTATAGCGCATGTGAGTCATAAATGCTGTAGACAACGGAGTTATGTTATAGAGTAAATTGTGGTTGCCATTACACAACAAGAATTTTAAATTGTGACTATAGCTTAGTATTCATCCATTATTTATGGTTAATGTCTTATAAATAATTCATTAGAAATAAAAAACGCGGCATACGCCGCGTTTTGCATTTCTACTATTTAGTAGATTTATACTTAAGACTGGCTCAGACTGAGTTTTCTTGTCTCTTCAACGACCACTTCATCTTTCTTAACAGGAGGCTTGGTGCTCAACAAAGGAGACGAGTGATGTTCTACTTCTTCACTTTTATTCAAAGTCACTACAGTGCCTGATGAACGCTTCTCTAAACTACTGTCTGTGCGCTTAACTGTTTCTTTGGGTTGAAGCAAGGTGTATGGGCTGCTGATAACCATAGTATCAGTACCATTACGCTTGTTGTCATGCCCATGAGTGTCTTCTACATGGTCAAAGTCAAGGTCTAGTTTTTCTATTGTACTGCCTTTTCTGCTTCCAGCACGAAGACCTTTGCAGCATTCAGCAAGCCATTTAATTCCATTGACAGCAGCAGCGGTTACATAAGTTGCAACAGAAGCAGCAGCAGCAGCTAATCCAGCAGCAAGACCGATTTGTGCAACAGTGCTCGCGCCAGCGATCGCAGCAATAGAAAGACCACCGATTGAGAAAGTAGCAACTGCAGCTAGAGCAGCAGGCCACAAGAATAAAGTAAGTGCAACTGCACCAGCAGCAAGTAAAGAAATCCATGCAGCAGCAGCGATTGCTTGTTTGTGGTTCGAGAGGAAATCAGCAGTTGAACGACTAACAAATTTAATGCCATCAGCTAGATAACCAACTAAACCAGGCGTAGTTACAGGTTTACCATCAAGACCGATTTTAACTTTTTCAACACCGTCTCTACCTGTTACTTTTACAGTAGAACCAAATACTAAGTTAGTGATACCTGTAAAAGCATTTGCGGGCAATTCAAAAATTGTCTTCGCTATTTTTCTAAGTTTCATGTGTTACTCCAAGGTTATAAATCAGGGCGAATAATAGCAATGATTTTGCTATATGTGAATTAAAAATGCTCAATTTGTTGTAACAAAAGTGTAAAAATATTTGATTTTTTCGCGTGAATAGTGTAATAAATGAACAAGATTTATATTAATAAATCCTTAAGGTTTTTTTTTAAACATAAAAAACTTAAGTATGGTGTATCGATAAAGGGAACTATGTAAGCACCTGATAATTCCCTGCAGTTTTATTAGTAATCGGAACGACGATATAGAGTCGGATCATCAATTCCAGCGCCAAGAAAGCCGCGCTTTCTAAATGTACAACTATCACATTGGCCACATGCTTCACCGGCATCATTTGCCTGATAACATGAAACAGTTAAGCTGTAATCTACCCCCAGACTTAGCCCCAATTGGATTGTTTCTACCTTACTTAAATGTTGTAAGGGCGCATGAATGGAAAAGCGATCACCGCTTACACCTGCTTTAGTTGCTAAATTGGCTAAAGTTTGAAAGGCCTGGATAAATTCAGGTCGACAGTCCGGGTAATGAGAATAATCAACAGAGCTTGCACCGATAAAAATTTCTCTTGCTCCTATAGATTCTGCAAAACCTAAGGCCATAGCCAAGAAAATGGTATTGCGTGCAGGCACATAAGTCACTGGAATGTCAGAGCCTTCCTGAAATGAAGGTACTTCTATATTAGAATCTGTCAACGCTGAATTACGAAACAATGCAGTATCTAAGGTGACAATTTGATGTGTCACAACATGATAATGTTGGGCAATGCGTTGTGCAGCGAGCAATTCAGCTGAGTGCCTTTGTCCATAAGAAAAGCTGATTGCATAGCAGGAAAAACCTTTGGAGCGTGCTAATGCCAGACACGTTGTTGAATCCAGGCCGCCAGATAATAGGACTACCGCTTTTTTCATAGTATATAAGTCTCCAAAATTCACTCATTTTTAACTTCTATAAGCCCATGCAAGAACCACATCCTACGTTCTGCGGATAAGTCGCAGGGCCTGGGCGATTTTAATTTGTACAGTCTTCTTAAGAAGTTACCTTTTTTTAGGTTTAAAATGCTGCTAGAATGCGCCCATTATGCCATAACATGGAACTTTATGACGACTACTCTTTATCCAGTTATCCTTGCAGGCGGTTCAGGAACTCGTTTATGGCCCTTATCTCGTAAAAATTATCCGAAACAATTTTTGGCCTTAAATGGTGAACTCTCTCTTTTACAACAAACTGTGAACAGAGCGCAGAATCTGGTAAATACTCATGCACTTATTGTCAGTAACGATGCGCATTATTTTCTTTGTCAGGATCAATTAAATCATTTAACTCATTCGATGACTTATTTACTGGAACCTTGCGCCCGTAATACAGCCCCAGCAATTGCCTGCGCAGCGCATTATTTATCCCAAACTGCCGGTCCTGATGCAGTGATGTTGGTACTTCCATCCGATCATTGGATAGCTGATGATCAGGCATGGCAAGAAGCCATGTTAAAAGGAGCACAATTTGCTGCAGACCATCATGCTTTAATTACTTTTGGCATTCAGCCGGATAGTCCTAAAACCGGATATGGTTATATAGAAGCAGGGTTATCATTAACGGATGGAGTGCAACAGGTTTTAAGTTTCAGAGAAAAACCGGCACTTGAGCAAGCAAAAGAATTTATTGCCAGTGGAAATTATTTTTGGAATAGCGGCATGTTTGTTTGCCGTGCGGACGTATACCTTCAAGAATTAGTCGAATACCAACCAGACATCCATTATTTTAGTCAGCAAGCTGTTTTAAAAGCACAGCATCGCCATGATTTTTTACGTCTCGATTTAGAATGTTTTTCTCGTTGTGAGGCTGAGTCCATTGATTATGCAATTATGGAAAAAACGGATAAAGCTGCAGTGATACCTGTTTCCATGCAGTGGAGCGATTTAGGGTGTTGGTCTGCGGTAGCGGATGCGAATACACCCGATCAAGACGGAAACACGGTGACAGGAAAAGTGATTGCACAGCAGAGCTCTAATTGCCTGATTCACAGCACAGACATTTTAGTGACCGCAATAGGTGTACAAGATCAAATCATTGTTGCTACCCAAGATGCTGTTTTGGTCGCGGACAAGCAATATTCGCAACACGTTAAAGATTTAGTGAGTTCTTTAAGTAAAGATCACCATCAATTGACTCAAGATCACCAACGCGTATCTCGTCCTTGGGGATATTATGAAGTTTTGGCTGAGGGTGCTTCTTTTAAAGTAAAACGACTTATGGTAAAACCTGGTGCTCGCTTATCCTTACAGATGCATCAGCATCGAGCCGAACATTGGGTTGTTGTTTCTGGAAAGGCAGAAGTAATCAATGACACCCAAACGATTAATTTATCAGTAAATCAATCAACTTATATCGCCCAAAATACACTTCATCGTTTAAGCAACCCCGGTAATGAACCACTTTATGTTATTGAGGTTCAAAGTGGTGCGTATTTAGGCGAGGATGATATTAAACGTTTTGATGACATCTACGCACGCGAACTTTCCTAATAATTGTTTTATAAAAAATTTGTAGCTTGGGTGCAGCGAAGCGAAAGCCGGGTTTTCCAAACAAAAATTTCCCGGGTTTTGCTTCGCTGCACCCAGGCTACAATGTCTCCTAAGAAGTTAATCCCTACGAAGATTCACTATTTTATGCAAATTTTAGTTTCAATAGTGTAAATCAATGAATGTCCAGCTTGTTTTTAAAATTAGTGCTATGTTATAAAAAAGAACATATTAATTTTTTTGTGATTAAATGAATTAGTCGCCGCAATTCATGACACAGAGGTGACATTATGGCAACGAGTAGCGCAGTTCTGCAATCCTTTCTTAGAGATGCATTCAAAGATAAAAAGAAACTTGCTGATTTGAGCTTCGAGGACTTGCTACGGTTCAACCGCGCTGAATGTGGCCTTATTAGTTTATATTTTGACCCTGAAGAGAGTATTGACGAACTCGAAAGTTGGTTAAATGGTAATGATGCGATCATTTTGTATAACAATGAGCTTTACCATGCATACACAGATGCACAAGGTCGCAAAGTTCGTAAACTTCCTGAACCGGAACCAGATGACAAAAAAGTAGAGGATTATACGCGACTCAAGGCATCGTGCTCTGAATTCTATAAACGAGCAAGGGGAGATGAGTTGGATTGGGTCAGGTCTGTAACTGACCGTGCCTACACAGAACATCGTAGCGATCATTTTCTTTCTTCACTCGATTTTTATTTAGGGATATTGGGACAGACTGATCGAGTCATGTTCGATTATATGAACGATGCTCAAAAAGAAGAGCTGGCATTTAATCTGAAAATTACGCTGTTGCTTTTGCTGGCGCAAAAACAACACGAAATAGAATATCAGAAAACTGAAAACGTAAACACCTATAATCAGCATATTAAACGATGCTCAAAATTTCTTATGGAGCTGGATCCTGAATATCAAAAAAGGATCAAAAGGTTTCAAGCTGAGAGCCTTGCAGAGGGTGTTGATGAACAACCAGTAAAATATTTGGGTATTCCTCTTGGGCAACTATTGGCTAATGATATGGTTGATTTATCTGGGGGCGTGACTAAGAACATTAAAGAGTACATGGGTAAAATCAATGAAGGGCGACTTTATTGGGTTTGGGGTTCAACTTTTTTAAAAACAGTAGTTGGTCACCTGCCTGATTATATGTATGCAGCACAGGCACCTGACGCCATGAAAACTCCAGATCCTTACACGGGAAATTTGAGCTGGACTTTATATTATGCACGTTTTTTCCTGGAGTTAGGTTTATTGCTCAAACATACCATCAAAGGCTCATGGATGAGTGAAGAGGAAGCAAAAATACCGTGGGAAGAGCGTTTTCTCACTCAATGGTCACAAAGAAAATTTGCGTTACTGAATGATTTTCTTTGGGGAACGGCTAATTTGCTTTGCTTCTTTAAGCTTAACGGAGCGGGCGCATTGGGTACTGCTGGAGATGCCCTAACGCTTGTTCTTTTAATTTTTGATATCGCTATGGTTGCATTGGAATTTGCAGAGCAAAAAGCAAAATATCAAAAGGCCATGCTGCAATATGATCAAGATATCGAAAGATTAGAGAATCAATTAAAATTTTTCCTAGACCAAGAAAAAGAAAGGCAACTTCAGGATGATGAGCTAAGGCAAAAACGCCAAATCGAGGTGGAACTACGTACATTACGACGAGAGAGAACAAAGTGCGACAGAGAGTGGCAACTGCAAAAAGTATCCTATATCACTAGTATTGCCTATGCCGTTGGTCTTATGTTAGCTTTTATTGTCTTAGCTGCACCTGTCTCCGCTCCAGTAGCAGGCATCATGGTTATTGCTGGCGCGGCAGCGTGTCTTGCATTTACTGTTATTAATAATGCAGTCAAAGGAGGCATTGAACTCTATAAAACCTATAAAACACTGCAAGAGAAAAAGCAGGATCATGATGACAAAGTAAAAGAGTTACTGCGCTTGTTAAAAGCGAATCCAAAATTAGATGAGAATGAGAAAAAACTTCTTTATCTTGAAATTAAGCAACTTCAGGCAGAAACAGAATATCAGAAACAGATGATGATTTATCAATCAGTAAATTTAGCACGTCGTATTATGATTGAAGCTTTAGTTCCTGTCGTTGTTATCGTAAGTTTAGTGGCGGTTCCTCTGGGAGGACTAGGGATTATACCGGTACTTATTGCCGTAATAGCCTTAGCGATTGCAACGAAGATGCTCGTGGATGCGCTATTTAAACCCGAGGAAAAAAAGACATTGGAATTTGATGAGGAATCATATGAGAAGTTTTGCAATGAGCTTGAAAAGCAGCAGCCGAAAATTGAACGTGACCGTCTTTTCTCCGAGAATGGAAAAGAACGCCTATTGGACAACGATGGTCCAAGGGACGCTCCTGTAATAGATTATTAGCCTGGGTGATGATTTTATCATAACCCGGGTTTCGCTGTGTCTCCTTACAGAATAGAGTGCTATTTAGTATTTAAAATAGACACCTTATTTAAAATTTTTCATTAAAATTCAATGCAGTTATATAAAAATAAAAACTGGCGTCCATCATCTTCTTCTGTATAATATTCAAAAGAAGCCTGACTGGAGTGTCTTAATGAAAAAGCTCACTATCCTGTTGTTGCTTGTTTTTTCTGTCAACGTTGTTGCTTCTGTTAAACTTGGTGACACGTGTGATACGCATGCGGGCATGTCCGATTCTTATGTCTTAGCGCTTAGTTCGCAGCCGGGTTTTTGTCAAACATATGGATATGAAGCAGGTAAACCAGAGTGTATGCACTTACCTAAAAATTCCTATCAAGCAAAACATCTGACCTTACACGGTTTATGGCCCAATCAAAGCGCTTGCGGACAAAGTTATGGATATTGTGGTGTAGAGCAGAAATCCAATCACTGTGCCTATCCCCCATTAAATTTATCGTCCCAAGTAGCGGAACAGTTAAAAAAAATTATGCCCAGTTATCATTATGGAAGTTGTTTGGAACGCCATGAATGGAATAAACACGGCAGTTGTCAAATTTTGTCTGCGGATGAATATTTTTCACTGGCCATGCGTTTGACTGAATCAGTCGATCACTCTGTTTTGGGGCAGTATTTAACGGAGCATCAGGGGCAAAAGGTACCCTTAACCGCTTTGCGGGAGATGGTAGGCCAAGCATTTGGTAAAAATAATTCCGGGAAAGTTTATTTAGGTTGCAGGAATGGCATATTGGTTGATATTTATATTCAATTACCCGCATTAATTCCTTTCGATGAACCATTAGAGTCACTCATCGATAATGCGCCTAATTCTCAAGTGAATGACACGTGTCCTGTCAAGGTCATGCTTTCTAATTTTAATAAAGAAACCTGGTTTTAAGCAGTCTGGATAGCCTTGCACATTGTCGGAACTTCCTCTAATGTAGAGGAATTATTGATACGGGAATGAAACCTATGCTAAAGCGGTGTTATTTATTGATTCTAATTGTCTTTTTATTAGCTTCTTGCGCACATCATGCGCCAAAAAAACAACCGCTACCTCCGCCGCAAGCAGTTAAGACAAAACAAGTCAGACAAGTCTCTGCTTTTAATCAGGTTAATCTGCAAGGACAAATCAATGTCAGTTTGCATACAGGTTATAAAAAACCTGAAGTGATTTTATCGGGTGATGCGCGTGATTTGGCGGCAATAAAAGTCGAAGTAACACAAAACACGCTGTATTTGATTCTAGGCAGTGGTTATCCAAAATTTGGTCCAGTTTATGCTGATGTTAGAGGCCAGTTTCTTAACCGCTTGATGGCTAATGGTACGCCTCTAATCACAGGAGATAGGCTGCATACCAGCATATTGGATGTATATTTGATAAATACTGGAAATGTAAGATTAGGGGGATCTATTGGCTTGCGTGTCCTGGATATAAAAGGGAAAGGGCTTATGCAAATTAGTGGAATAACAAGTCCAAGCTTACAGATCCATTTGCAGGAAAGTCCAAAGGTACAACTTTCGGGTGTTGCCAATTTATCTAATTTAACCATGCAGGGAAATGCTTGGATCAGTTTTTATTGGGTTAAAACGGATAACTTAACGGTACGTGCGAAACAGAAAACAACGATTCAATTAGCAGGTGCGGTGAATCGACTTGATGTTGAGCTTTGGGGAAATGCACGATTTAAAGGACGTTATTTACGTGCACAACGTAGTTTTGTGAGGACCCATGATCATTCTGTTGCAGAGATTTCGGCGGTGAAGCATCAGAGCACTATGGCTACTGATGCGAGTGATATTTATTATTTTAATCTGTCAACCACACGCGCGGATTTTATGGCTTATAATGGTTCAGTATTGGATATGCGTGAATGGAATCAATATGATTTGAAAGATTTCACGCGCTACAACAAGCAGTTTCCTTAAAGTAAATAATGGCAGCAGATTTGTAGCCTGGGTGAAGGTGAAAGCCGTAGCCCGGGGAAAGTTCGGGTTAAGGAAACCCGGGTTACGTTTCGCTTCACCCAGGCTACTATATTCCAGTCACCAGCATCTCTTCTCCTAACAAGGGAGAAGATTTTTCACCCAGCATACGTTGATTAATGCACTGAACAATCATATCCAGATCATTATCTAATGGTAAAACATGTGCTGAGTTTGCGAGCCAATGTATGGTCGTATTGGGTAAATGAGAGAACATTTTTTCGACCTCTTTTGAGGCAACAACAATGTCATGGGCACCAAAAAAGAGATCAATGGGGCAGTTTGGGGAAACCCATTGATATTCATTAATCAGGGTAAACAGTTCGATCAGTGCAGGAATTGGAATCTTTCTGTAGGATATTTCAGCATATTTATTGGTGACGAGATTCCCTGCTCTGCCTCGTAGTTCGCAAAATCCAAGTTTTTGCAGTGCGATAAGAAGCTTTAGATTCTGATGGGTATTCAACTGCAATTTAAAGGCAGGAGCTAAAAGAAACATATGATTGAATGTAAAATGTGCACTTAACTGGCATGCCAGTATGCCGCCAAAGGATAATCCGAGTACATCTACTTTTTGGTATTGCTTAAATAATGCATCACATTCTTGGGTAACACATTCGAGCGAATCATTGGCCGTAGCTTGTGCAAAAGCAGCGATACTGTCTCCATGCCCTGGTAATGCAGGGCAGACTAAAGCATCGTAATGATTTAATTGAGGAATAAGATAGCGATAAACAGCCGGTGAAGAAGTAAATCCGTGTAAAAGCAGTAATGCGCGATCTTGTTTTGTTCCTAGTTGTCGAATTGGTTTAAGGAGTGAAAAATCCTCCCTTTTTAAATCAAACAGTTGTTTGCCGCGGCGCATGAAGCGAAAATTATTAGGATTCATAATCATTCCATATGTAAGTTGCATTTATATGACCTCTTTCCTACTGAGTATGAAAAGAACTCTATTTTGAAAAATTATTGTAAATTATGGTCCAAAACAACTCATAAAAAAATAAATCTTGATAAGATTTAGTGTATCTGAAAATATTGGATCTATGCTATCTATATTAAAGGCAATGTTTTTTTTAATGTGCTATCTTTAATATATTAGGGGTAGATTATAGAGGTTAAGATTTTATGAGTACTGAGAAAACTGATCCAAAAGTAGAGACCAAACCAACAAATCCTGTACCCCCTCAAGAGCCACAAGTTATTGCTCCTACTGTTGAGGACAAGCCTGCGCCAAAAGCAAAGGGTAATGACGATAAGAAACCTCAGCCAGAAGAGCCTAAAAAAGCTACTACTCCTCAAAAAGAAGGTGGCGACAAAAAGAAAGACCCAAATCTTGAGTTGCTTGAGAGTTTGGAAAAGCTGGTTGCAGATATTAATGGAAGCATAAATAAAGCATTAGGAGATGTGGCCAAAGCTGGTTGGGATAAATTGAAAAAAACAGAAGTAGGACAAGCTGTTGGCCGGTTGACCGATGCAATAGGCGAGAAAGTATCAGATATAAAAGAACAAATTGGAAAAAAAATAGATGATAAAGTCGATGCACTGAGTACAGCTTTCGGTAAGACTACGGTGGGCCAAGCGATTCAAAGTATAAAAGATACTGTGGGTTCTATTCCTGACAAAATTAGTAAGGGATTGGTTGATGCCATAGATTCAGCTACAGAGAAGGTAAGTAACATTGGCAAAAAAGAGCCTGGGGAAGAGCTTGATGAAAGCGAGACCCAGATGAAGAGTCCTGAGAGCACTCAATCTGAGGATTTATTGATGGAGGCCAGAGAAGCATTTGGCGATATGGAAGGTTGGGATGACTTGTTGACCGATAAGCCTAAAACTCCTACCCCCTCAGAACAACCTGCTTTGGAGGAAGGCTCTGACTTGGTTAAGGGCATGCAATAGTTGTAGCCTGGGTGAAGCGAAGCGGAACCCGGGACCTTATTCTCGATCGATTTAACCTGGGTTCCGCTTCGCTTCACCCAGGCTACAATCCTACAATCCATGTATGATTTATTTTAACTCAATAACTTATGCGGTAAACTTTCGATGCGTCCGGCTTGCGTGACCACTACATAATTTAATTTACGTTGCAGTTCACTGATTGTATCCGCGCCAGCATAGGTAAGGCCGGATCTTAAGCCCCCTACTATGTCTGCAATAATTGCATCAGGATTTTCTTTGAAGGGCACTTCGGTTGCTACGCCCTCGGCAGTTTTCCATTCATGCATTTGTCCCAAGAAGTTCTCTTGCGCTTCTTTGGACGCCATTCCACGATAACGCTTCACTTTGCTGCCATCTTTCTTTTGAATGACTTCACCAGGAGTTGGCGATGTGCCCGCTAACATTCCACCAATCATGACAAAATCAGCCCCAAAGGCCATCGCTTTGACGATATCGCCGGAAGTTCTTATTCCACCATCAGCAACAATAGAACGATCAGCACGCGAACAATCCTGAATACAAGTGAGCATGGGTACGCCAAAACCGGTTTTAATACGAGTGCTGCACACAGAACCACCGCCAATGCCCGCTTTAATGATGTCAGCACCACATGAAGCAAGATAATCAGCGCCAGCGTAAGTGGCAACATTTCCTGCCATAATACAGCGGTCAGCAAGTATATGACGCAAGCTTTTTAAGGTTTTTCCTACATATTTAGCATGCGCATGGGCAACATCCACACAGAAATAGTCAGCTCCTGCATCACGTAGTGCTTCTGCTCGTTCCAATTCAGCAGCAGTACAGCCAACTGAAACAAAAACTTTATGGTGACACTTTTTAAATTCTTCGATGTTTTCTTCGATGGACATAAAGCGGTGCAAGGCGCCCATAGCGCCTTTAGAGCTCATGAAATTAGCCATGTCACTTTCAGTAATAGTATCCATATTTGAGCTGATTACAGGAAGCTCGAGGGTTAATTTACTCAGTCTATCGGTACTGGTGGTTTCTACTACTCTTCTTGATTCGTGGTGATTGTACGAAGGAACAAGTAGAACGTCATCAAAAGTGATGGCATGGTCAGTCATGGTAATCCTTAAAGCCACTACTATAAATGCTCCGCAGCATAAAATGCAAGTCTTGAGCGTTCCCCACGAGTTAAACTCATATGTGCGCTATGTTCCCAGTGTTTAAAGCGATCGACTGCAAAAGTTAAACCTGAAGTGGTTTCACTCAAGTATGGAGTATCGATTTGTTTGATATCACCGAGGCAAATAATTTTGGAGCCTGGGCCTGCTCGGGTGACTAAAGTTTTTATTTGTTTGGGAGTTAGGTTTTGCGCTTCATCAATAATGATGTAGCGATTTAAAAAAGTACGCCCACGCATGAAATTTAAGGAGCGAATTTTAATTTTGTTTTGTAATAAATCCTGAGTTGCTCCGCGTCCAAAACTGCCACCTACTTGTGAGCTGTGCAGAACTTCTAAGTTATCCATTAAAGCGCCCATCCAGGGTGTCATTTTTTCTTCTTCAGTTCCGGGTAAAAAACCAATGTCTTCACCCACAGGAATCGTCACGCGCGTCATGAGAATTTCGGTGTAACGATTTTGATCCAGGACCTGGGTTAAGCCTGCAGCGATGGTGAGCAGTGTTTTTCCTGTTCCAGCCGGACCTTGTAAGCTTACGAAATCAATCTCTGGATCCATGAGCAAGTTTAAAGAAAAGTTCTGTTCACGGTTTTTGGCGTGAATTCCCCATACCGAGTGCTTTGTGTAATCACGAATTAACTGAATTACTGCATGGTCGCTTTCAAGTTTTTTCACAATCGCCTGAAATTGATCATCCTCAGTACTGATGCAATCATTGGGGTTCCATTGATTGATTAATGGTCCTGTTACTTTATAAAAAGTTTTACCACTTTCTTGCCATGATCCCATATCTTTAGCATGGGTATCCCAGAAATTATTATCAAGAATGTGCAGGCCTCTATGCAGCAGATTCACATCATCCAATACCTGGTCGCTGTAGTAATCTTCTGCGGAAATTCCAAGTATTCCTGCTTTGATACGCAAGTTAATGTCTTTTGATACAATAATTACTTGCTTTTTGCCTGCGTATTTTTTTTGTAAACCCAAAGCAGTGGCAAGAATCGTATTATCTACTTTATGCCCTGGAAGAGTGGTAGGAACAACCAGATCGAATTCATCGGTCTGAAAAAACAGCTTGCCGCTGCACTTTTTTTTATCTGAGTTGAGGTAGTTGGGTATTGTTAATCCGGATACGATTTGTTCGTGAGACGCATTACTCATGAGTTCCACCAACATGCGGTTGGTTTGACGTACGTTGCGTGCTACTTCTGATGTACCCGTTTTATGGCTGTCTAATTCTTCCAGAACAACCATTGGCAAATAGATGTCATGCTCTTCAAAATGATAGATGGCAGTAGGATCATGCATTAAAATATTGGTATCAAGTACAAACAGCTTTCGACGGGTATTGCTATTATCCATAAAATTCACCTTTGTGAGTAAAACGTGTAGCCTTCACCCGGGCTACAATTATTTGATTACCTCTTTCATTCTGCTTAGGGGATGAGTTTCAGTCAAGAATAAATTTTATTTTAATGCGCTGAGTACTTCGTCTACATGTCCTTTAACACTGACTTTGCGCCACTCTTTGATTAATTTTCCTTGAGGATCAATGATAAACGTGCTGCGTTCAATGCCACGAACTTGTTTGCCATACATGGATTTCATTTTAATTACTTCAAACAATTGGCATAACTGTTCGTCCGGATCGCTAATGAGTTCGAAAGGAAAATTTTGCTTGGCTTTAAAATTTTCATGCGATTTTAAGCTGTCGCGGGAAACTCCAAATATCTGGGTATTTAATTTTTGGAACTGAGGGTATGCATCCCGAAAGTCTTGCCCTTCTATAGTACATCCTGGGGTTGCATCTTTAGGATAAAAATAAAGAACTACATATTGCCCTCGATAATCGTTCAAACGAGAATTAAGTCCATTGGTTGCTGTGAATGCAAAATCGGGTACCGATTCATCTATGTTCATTAATCTCTCCCTGTTTTTTTCATTATGCGCGAACGGTCTCTTTGCCATTCACGATCTTTAATGGAGTCTCGCTTATCATGCTCTTTTTTACCTTTGGCCAGAGCTATTTTTATTTTGACTTTATTTTTTTTCCAATATAAAGAAAGTGGGACTATAGTATAGCCTTGGCGTTCGACGCTACCGATGAGATGGTTTAATTCTTTTTTATTCAATAATAGTTTGCGAGTACGTATTGGATCAGGAATAGAATGTGTCGAAGCGGTGATGAGTGGATTAATCTGGGCGCCAAGCAAAAAAGCCTCGCCGTATTTAATAATAACATGGGCATCGGAAAGATTTATTTTTCCTGCGCGTAAACTTTTGACTTCCCAACCTTCAAGTACTAAACCTGCCTCGTATTGATCCTCAATAAAATAGTTAAAGCCTGCTTTACGGTTCAACACAATGGTTGAATCGGATTGTTTTTTATTTGTCATATTTATTCTTTGTTGCGATCATGTTTGTAATCCAGTGGTAATTGAGGATAGACTCGATTTAATTGATCATCAACTGCTACTCGGTTATCAAAAACAAAACATTGCCCTTCCCAGAGCGATTCTGGTTTGGGCATTTGTTCAATATAATTGAGAATGCCATCATACAAATGATAGACATTTTCGAAACCCAGATCTTTTAAGTAAGCAGTGGATTTCTCACAGCGTATCCCACCCGTACAAAACATAGCAATTTTTTTATCTTTTTTATCAAGTAAATGCTCGCGCACGTACTCCGGAAAATCTCTAAAGTTTTCAGTACTGGGATTGATGGCATTTTTGAATGTGCCCAATTCAAATTCATAATCATTACGGGTATCGATTAATACCACGTCGGGGTCTTGAATTAATTCATTCCATTCTTCAGGACTTAAATAGGTTCCTGCTGATTTTAAAGGATCAACATTTTTTATGCCCATGGTTACAATTTCTTTGCGCAGCTTGACTTTAGATTTTTCAAATGGGTTTTCATCATCAAAAGTTTCTTTAAACTTTAAATCTGCCAAACGTTCATCCTGCCGAATGAATTGATAAAACAGATCCATTTGCCCACGGGTACCGGCAAAACTTCCATTGATTCCCTCAGAGGCTAATATGATGGTACCTTTTATTTTGATTTCATGCATTTTTGCAAGCAAAGGCTCGCGCATTGTTTCAAAATTATCCAAAGAAACAAATTTATAAAATGCCGCAATCACTATTTTTTCCATTGTACTACCTGAAATAGAAACAAAAATATTCGGCAAAAATTACCATTTACACAGAATTTAATCAATAGGCTTGAATTAAATGCATCCTAGGTTAGTGCCTCGTTCAATGAGACACAGGTTTAAATATGAAGCAAAAAATACTAAATGCGTTGACAAAAACGAACCAGCGATCATACTGTTATATACCAAAGCTATCAGTGCTTTCATTTGCGGCTTTATTTTATAAGGAGATAATATGGCCCATTACATCCGGAAGTTGCGTTGGTTCTTAATCCTTTGTTTATTTGTTCCCTTCATGAGTTTCGCCGCTACTCCAGTAAAGTCTATGGTGGTTTTTGGCGACAGTTTGTCTGATACAGGGAATACAACCCACTTACTTAAAAGTTTACGTCAGGAAGAAGACCCCGCTTTTTTAGTAGCCCCTTTTAAAGTATTTGTTCTCAATAAAATGGTTGAGTTTGCCGAAGAATATTATGTGCCACAAATGGTTTTGGATTCAGGTATCGCCATAGTTACTGATTTTTTTGATAACCAATTGGCACCTTATATTGCCAATTTGGTGAGTAAAATTAAATTAGTTCCTGTATTACCCGGAAAACCTTACTGGAATGCGCGTTTTTCCAATGGCCAGGTATGGAATGAATATTTAGCAAAAATGCTTTCCATTGCCCCAGAGGATGAAGAGGTTTATTTAAACCGCGCGTTTGGAGGTAGCTGGACTGCAACTTATGATTATCAATTAACGGTGTGGAATTTGATTCGTCATCCATTAGGAACAATCAAAAATCTAATTGTAGGTAAGTTGGTTCCTCCAAGCCTCGGTTTAACCGTTCAAGCTTATTTATTAGAACATCCCGCTTTAAGTAAAGAAACCGTGTTTTTTATTTTCTCAGGTAATAATGATTACATTAATGTCTTGTTCTTTGAAGATAATTACAACACGGAAGTGATGAGTACCTATGTTGATAATGTTTTATCCGGCGCGGGTTCTGCTGTGATGAAACTAATGAAGGCTGGCGCACGTCGTTTTGTAATCATGGGGCTGCCTCATATAGGAGACACTCCTCGCGTTGCGCAAACCACTGATAGAGAGGTTTTGAATAATGCGATTGATATGCACAACGATCGACTTCGAAATCGTATGCAGGAATGGGCAAAAATTTACCCTGATGCAAATTTTCTCTATATCGACATGAGCGATTATTTTGAACGTGCTTTAAAGAATCCGGAAAATTATGGATTTACTAACACCACGGATGCGTGTATTGATGTAAAACTTCCTATGTATGATGCATTCCGTAGCTCGCCTTTTGCTAACAACTATGTTTTACGTTATGCGCAAGTACTTCAATATAGAGATGCAAGTTTTGCTTCAGGAGACAAGAACTATCAAGTATGTGATACTCCTGAAAGTTATTTATTCTGGGATGAAATTCATCCAAGTACACGTGCCCATGGATTGCTTGCGTTTGAAGTGTGCAAAGCTATGAAATACCATGGTTATGATGTAATGTGTCAAAATCCTATAGAGTAAATAGAGTTGTGAGTCGCTAAGAGTTTTCCAGCATAGCCTGGGTGAAAGTACTGCTGTAGCCCAGGTTTTCTTTTTGCAGAATCGCTCAATTGATCGCTACACCTACTCTTAGCATTTAAATTGAATCTTAGAGGAGCAATTTGCGACATCGTCCTTTTTCGCTCACAACACGGAACATGTTAGTGATTTATAAATGTTTATGGCATAATTGCCGTTTTTTTATTGATATATCGTTCATGTGCGGTTGTTGAAACGAGGAGCAGGGTATGTGTGGGATTATTGGAGCTGTGTCTGAAAGGGATATCAGTAAAATTTTACTGGAAGGATTACGTCGTTTGGAATATAGAGGTTATGATTCTGCTGGTATCGCAGTAATCGATAATGATGAACTGTTACAACGCGTGCGAATCCAGGGTAAGGTACAAAATTTAGCTGATGCCATGCAAGAAACAGCTATTGCTGGAAATACAGGCATTGCACATACGCGATGGGCAACACATGGCAAGCCTTCAGAGCAAAATGCACATCCTCATCTATCCCATGGGCAAATTGCATTGGTACATAATGGAATTATTGAAAATCATGAAACCTTGCGCCATGATTTAGTAATGAAAGGGTATCAGTTTACCTCTGAAACAGATACTGAAGTCGCTGCCCATTTAATTCATCACTATTATCTCCAGAGTGAAAACTTACTCGAAGCAGTACAAACCGCAGCTGCAAAAATAGAAGGCGCGTTTGCTTTAGGCGTTATCCATCAACAAAGGCCAAAGGAACTTGTTGCTGTTCGTAAAGGTAGTCCTTTAGTTCTTGGCTTAGGTATAGGTGAGAATTTTATCGCTTCTGATGGATTGGCATTAAAATCTTTTGCACAATCAGTGATTTATTTAGAAGAAGGCGACAGTGCTTCGATTACCTCAGAAAATATAGCAATTTATGATTCATCCAAATCATTTGTTGAGCGTCCGCTCCATCCTTTAACGAGCGATGCTGAAACGGTGAGTAAAGGTCCTTATCGACATTTTATGCTTAAGGAAATTTTCGAACAATCTAAAGTGCTGACGGATACCTTGGAAGGTCGTGTGAATAGTCTCGAGGTGCTTAAATCCAGTTTTGGAGAGCGTGCCTCCCAAATATTTCCTCAGGTAAGGCAAATTCACATTGTTGCTTGCGGCACCAGTTATCACGCCGGAATGATTGCTAAATATTGGTTAGAATCATTGGCTGGATTGCCAACCCAGGTTGAAATCGCGAGCGAGTATCGTTATCGCGATGTAGTTGTACCTAAAGATACTTTATTTATCACTGTTTCCCAATCAGGTGAGACAGCAGATACTCTTGCTGCCTTGCAAAAAGCAAAAGATATGGAGTATTTGGCCAGCTTGGCTATTTGTAATGTGGCAACAAGTACTTTAGTCAGAGAAGCAGACTGTGTTTTTTTAACACGCGCTGGAGTGGAAATTGGTGTGGCATCTACTAAGGCATTTACTACGCAACTGGCTGCTTTTTTAATGTTAGCTGCCGCGCTTGGTCATGATAATCGGGCAAATGAAGTTTTAAAGCAATTGCAGGAGCTGCCAGCGTGTTGTGAACGTGCGTTAAAGATGAACGAGGAAATCGAAGACCTTGCTTCCCTTTTTGTTAGTAAAGCACATGCTTTATTTTTAGGACGAGGTGTACAATACCCAGTCGCTCTGGAAGGCGCTTTGAAATTAAAGGAAATTTCCTATATTCATGCTGAAGCATATCCTTCTGGGGAATTGAAACATGGTCCTTTGGCCTTGGTTGATGAAAACATGCCTGTTGTTGCTGTTGCTCCCAATGATGAATTATTGGATAAATTAAAATCTAATTTACATGAAGTAAGTGCCCGCGGGGGGCAGTTATTTGTTTTTGTTGATGATACCCAAAGTTGGCGCGCAAATGGAGCACGTTTGATTAAAGTACCTTACTGTGGTTTGTGGGTTGCTCCAATCATTTACACGATTCCTTTACAATTGTTGGCTTATCATGTTGCTGTTGTAAAAGGTACAGATGTTGATCAGCCACGTAATCTTGCCAAATCAGTGACTGTTGAGTAATAATGTGGCGGTTTTTTAACGACTCACCCTTCGCACGGTACAGAAGTGGAGCGATTTTAGGATAAAAACATGCAGCCTGGGAAGGCATCACTCGGGTTCAATGATATGCTCTATTCCCGGGTTATGGTTTCGCCTTCACCAGGTTTCAATTCCTGTAAGGTTTAGGGTGAGATAATCCATTGTTATATATTTATGTTTTACGGGGATGTAAATGACTCAAGAGATGTTGAGATTAGCTGCAATTATTGCGCAAGAGCTTAAAGTTAAACCAGCGCAGGTAGAGGCAGCCATTCGTCTGCTCAATGAAGGGGCAACAGTTCCTTTCATTGCTCGTTATCGCAAGGAAGCTACTGAAGGACTAGATGATATACAGCTACGTTTTATTGATGAACGCGTACTTTATTTGCGTGAATTGGATGAGCGTCGTGTTGTCGTTTTGCAGTCTATCCGTGAGCAAGAGAAACTCACCCCTGAGCTTGAAAAGAGTATTTTAGCAGCAGACACCAAAACTCGTCTTGAAGATTTATATTTACCCTTCAGACCAAAGCGTCGTACCAAGGCGCAAATTGCGATAGAAGCAGGTTTAGATCCATTAGCCCAGGCACTTTGGAGCAATCCTGAGCTGGATCCTGAAGAGCAAGCGGTTCAATTTATTAATCCTGATGCAGGTGTTGAGGATGCAAAAACAGCTTTAGAAGGTGCGCGCCATATATTAATGGAGCATTTTGCTGAAGATGCAGATTTGATTAATGAATTACGGGAATACTTGTGGCAGCACGGTATCGTTAAATCAACAGGCAGCTCCAAGAAAAAAGAAACCGTGAATAAGTTTTCAGATTACTTTGATTATTCTGAAGCAATTAAGAAAATTCCTTCACATCGTGCTTTGGCTTTGTTCCGCGGACGTCGAGAAAGTGTTTTGCAAGTGAGCCTTACTTTACCTGAGCATGATTTATCGTATGGTGAAAATAAATTAGCTACCCATTTCAATATTATTGATAAACAAAGAAAAGCGGACAATTGGTTACTTGAAACAGTACGTCTGACCTGGAAAATAAAATTATTTACAAAGTTGGAGCTGGAATTACTTACTCGTTTACGTGAAATTGCAGACGAAGAAGCAATAAAAGTATTTTCCAGAAATTTACGCGACTTATTACTTGCCGCACCTGCAGGCCCACAAATTACCATTGGACTCGATCCAGGAATTAGAACTGGGGTTAAAGTGGTGGTAGTTGATGCAACAGGCAAGTTGCTGGATTACACGGTTATTTTTCCATTCGCGCCACAAAACGAATGGCATCAAGCGATGACTGATTTGGCTAAATTGGCAGCAAAATACCAGGTTAATTTGTTCAGTATTGGTAATGGAACAGGCTCTCGCGAAACAGAACGCTTGGTTACTGATTTAATAAAAATGTATCCTGATTTAAAACTGACTAAAGTCATTGTGAGTGAAGCAGGCGCGTCTGTTTATTCTGCTTCTGAAATTGCTTCTCAGGAATTTCCTGATTTGGATGTTACTTTAAGAGGTGCTGTTTCTATCGCACGCCGTCTCCAAGATCCGCTTGCCGAATTAGTCAAAATCGAAGCCAAATCCATAGGCGTAGGACAATATCAGCATGATGTGAATCAAGCTCGCCTAGCTCGTTGTCTTGATGGTGTTGTAGAAGATTGTGTGAATGCAGTAGGTGTTGATGTAAATACCGCTTCAGCTGCATTGTTATCACATATCTCTGGTCTTAATGAAGCTTTGGCCAAAAACATTGTGCTTTATCGCGATGAACATGGTGCATTCAAAAACCGGATGGAATTAAAAAGTGTAAATCGCATGGGTGAAAAAGCCTTTCAACAGGCAGCAGGTTTTTTACGTATCATGAATGGAGACAATCCTTTGGATGCTTCTTGTGTTCATCCTGAAGCTTATCCTTTAGTTGAAAAGATTATTGCGGATAAGAAAATTGATATTAAGAAACTGATCGGCAATAAAGAAATATTGCATAGTGTGAATGCAGAAGCTTTTATTGATGAACAATTTGGTTTGCCTACTATAAGAGATGTGTTGCGTGAATTGGAAAAACCAGGCCGTGATCCCAGACCGGAATTTAAAACAGCACAATTCAAGGAAGGTGTTGAAGACATCCAACATTTACATGAAGGAATGATCCTTGAAGGTGTCGTCAGTAATGTGACCAATTTTGGTGCTTTTGTGGATATTGGAGTGCATCAGGATGGATTGGTACATATTTCAGCAATGACTAACAAATTTATTTCTGATCCACGTACAATCGTAAAGGCTGGTGATATTGTGACGGTCAAGGTTATTGAAGTAGATAAGGAAAGAAAGCGTATTGGTTTAAGTATGAAATTAGAAGATGAGCCTGCGAATCAACCAATAAAAAAACCAGCAAAAACATCTGAAATGAAAAAGCCACCTCAGGTTAAAAAAACGGAGCATAAGAAAAAACCCGAGGCCAAAAAAGTTGAGCCGGTTAAAAAAACGGTATTTAATACAGCAATGGCAGATGCATTAGCTAAGTTAAAACGTAATTAATAATTTTTAACATAGCATTGTAGCCTGGGTGCAGCGAAGCGTAACCCAGTTTTTTCCGATTATGAATAAGCTTCTCAACCCGGGTTTCGCTTCGCTGCACCCAGGCTACATAAAAATTTAAAATACGAATGGTGGATCATGACCAATACTCCAAAAGGAGAACTCACTATCCAGACTTTGGCAATGCCGGCAGACACTAATGCCAATGGCGATATATTTGGTGGCTGGATAGTGTCGCAAATGGATTTGGCTGCAGGAATATTGGCAAAAAAATTAGCAATGGGACGAGTGGCCACAGTGGCTATACACTCCATGAGTTTTTTAAAAGCAGTCCATGTAGGTGATCTTGTTAGTTGTTATGTCACTTTGATAAAACAAGGTAACACATCCATGACATTCACTGTTGAGGTATGGGCACATCCTGCCACCCAAAATGAAGCGTATCAAGTTACTGAGGGCGTTTTTATTTTTGTTGCCATTGATGATGAAGGCAGGCCAAGACAGGTTCCTAAAAAGATATGACCAGTAATTCGCCAGAACTGTATCGCTTACTTACTGAAATGGCTGCCCTGATTGAACAAAATGCGGAGCCAGATCCCCAGTTATATACTTTATTTTTCCAGCAACCAGAACTTGCTTTTAAATTAACCGAGATCATCGGTAACTTAGAAGAAAACCTGGATGAAGGTCTTTCAGTTTATTCTGCTTGTGTTTTTGCTTTAGATATTTGTGTTGCTCAATTGCAAGGTGCGGCCGAATCCAATAATAAAATTACTGCAAAAACATTAGTTCAATTGATGGATCACTTAGCTGCAATGATCAATTTGCGCAAACATACACTGAGCTTTTGGCTGCCCGTATTAAATTCCTTTTATGAGTCGCATGTTGAATTGACTGAGGATCTAAAAAATGCTTATTACGAACTCGCCAGTGATGAAGAAGAGCTGATTCCTGAAGGCGAACCTATATCGCATTTAGATGCAATTCGGGATTTAATCCATGAATTATCTGATCTTAATGTTTTTGAAATCGCTGAAAATTTTTTCGCTCAAAGTTATGCAATGCCAGCTGATTTCTTTGTCGATCTTATGGCGGATTTATACAACATTGAAGAAGGTGCAGATATTGCCTTACTTATTTTATTGCATCCCAAAGCCGAGGTTCGTGAAATTGCTGTTCACACGCTGGATCAAATTATACGAGTAGTTACGCTTTCTTCTATCTCCCTTTCACGATTGCAGACGATCAAGTATTGGTATCCAAAGCATTCTCATGAGCTGTTTGATTCATGGATAAAAATCCAACGCAAACGAGGAGTTGTGTTTGCACCAGAACCTGAAGTAGCTAAAGCAATCATTCGCGCTACAGAAGTAGATGGCACGGGATCGCAAGGGGTTTTTCTTCATGTGCGTAAACATAGGAAAAATAGACTTTGTGGCTTGTTATTAAAGTATGAGTTAGGTCTTAAAGATGCATGGATAACACCTTCAGTTTCAGCAAAGGATGTCAAGAATTATTACACTCAGGCTTTTGATGAAAATGTGACTTTGCGTGAAGTGGATCTCTCTTATTTTACAATGATGGTAGAGCATTTCTTGACAGTTACAATAGAGAAAGGTGAGATTCCCAATGTGCAGTTTTTAGAAATCCAGGAACTACTGGGGATACGTTTGCGGCCTGTAACGCTGGATATAGATTATCTCTTTGAACAACTAAGCATACAAGTTACACCATTTACTCAAGAAGTGATTTCCGAATCTTTGCGACGTACAAAATCCTGGCTCAAAACTAAATCATTTACTGAATCTTGGTATTTGGAAAATCCTTTAATTGATAAAATCGTTAACCATAACAGCAGTTTTGTCGACGGGATTAGGGTATGTCGTATGGAGGAAGCCATGGACGCTGTATTTTCCGAAGAAATGGAATTGCATCGTGACAAATGGCAATTTCATTTTTTATGGGTTTCTCTATGGATGAAAGCCAAGGAAAAACGAAATGAAAAAATGTGGCGCGATAGTTTTCTAATTGCTTATACCATTCATGAAGGTGTGCCTCTGAAAGAGATTCCTGTGATGCAAGAAATATGTCGGCAAACGGTAATTAATAGTGTAGAAACCATGCATGAGAGGCGAACCCATTTGAGTCAGGAGTGAAAGAAGCCATGTTTACCGGAATTATTGAAAAAAAAGGTACTGTGATGAATAACAGTAACCATGATGGTGCAAATCGGTTGGTTATTTCATCTCCTTTTAAACAATTACATGTAGGGGAAAGTATCGCTGTAAATGGAGTGTGTTTAACTTTATTACCTTTGGAAGACACAAAATTAAGTTTTGATGTTTCCCCCGAAACTCTGAGCAGGACTACTTTGGGTGAGCTAAGAGCAGGAGAAGAAGTGAACTTAGAACGGGCCATGCTTGCATCGACGCGTTTTGGTGGTCATTATGTAAGTGGACATGTAGATGCGATTGCTCAAATTCATTCTATAAAACACATTAATGAATTTGTTGAAGTAGAGTTAAGTGGTTTCGATGCAAACGCGATGTTGTATTTAATACCTAAAGGTAGTATTACTGTTGAAGGTGTAAGCTTAACGATTAATTCAGTTGTGAATCAAAGCATTAAATTAATGCTTGTTCCACACACATTACTTAATACGACCCTGAGCTTTTTAAAACATGGGCAAAAGGTGAATATTGAATTTGATTATCTAACACGTATTGTTGTCCATCAATTGCAAGTTGCTGGAAAGCTAAACAGTCAAATCCCGTTATGAATTAAGGAGGTAAACTATTCAGCACAGTTCACCGAAAAGCCATATTCGGCTCAACCTGAACTCAAATTTGTCTTTTCACCAGGGTTTTAAATTTGTGATGAATAGATACTTAAGGAGTAGTTCATGACAAAACATTTAACATCTCGATGGCATCTTCTTTTTATTGCCACAATTTTTATCGGGATTGTTTCTGGTTTTGGAGGGATGTTTTTAGCCATATTATTGCATTTTATTCAACACTTAGCCTATGAACATACTGTACTTCCTATTGTGGGACATGAGCATTTTCTTGAGGTGGTTACTGGTTCAACTGCACCAAGAAGAGTAGTAGCTCTTCTTTTGTGTGGTTTCATTGCTGGTTTTGGATGGTGGGCAGTTTTTCGTTATGGTAGTCCTTTGGTAAGTATTGCTAATGCAATTAAATCACCTAGACCATACATGCCAATAAAAACTACTTTAGTGCATGTACTACTCCAGATTATTACTGTTGCCTTGGGTTCTCCTATGGGACGAGAAGTGGCTCCTCGTGAGTTTGGCGCTACTTTTGCCTGTTGGTTGACTAATAAAATGAAGCTGCACCCTAAGGAAAGTCAAATACTTGTAGCGTGTGCTGCAGGAGCGGGTTTGGCTGCAGTCTATAATGTTCCTTTTGGTGGTGCTTTGTTTACTTTAGAAGTTCTACTCAGCTCCTTTCATTGGTTTGCGGTAATTCCAGCGGTTACTACTTCCGCTATCGCAGTGGTTATCTCCTGGATTGGCCTTGGTAATCAGCCCTTATATCATATACCTGTTTTAAGACTTGATTCCCCAGTAGTCATTTGGGCTATTCTTTCTGGCCCCATTTTTGGTTTTTCTGCTTATTGGTTTAAGGTGATTACGAATAGGGCCCAAAGCCGAGCGCCGCGAAATTGGAAAATAATCGTATCGTGTTTATTTAATTTTTTCATCATTGGTTTATTAGCGATTTATTTTCCGGAGATATTGGGAAATGGACGCTCTGCGGCTCAGTTAGGATTTGATGGGAATATGTTAGGACTTGGAGTTGCTATAGCCGTCCTTATACTTAGAATTTTAATTGTCTGCACTAGTGTACAAGCTGGTGCGGCAGGCGGACTTCTGACTCCTTCTCTTGCAAACGGAGCTTTAATGGCTGTCGTTTTGGGTATTCTTTGGAGTTATTTGCTGCCAGGTATTTCTGTATCTATATCTGCTTTTGCCATTATTGGAGGAGCTGCATTTCTTGCTGCAGCTCAAAAAATGCCAATCACCGCAATTGTTTTGATCATTGAATTTACAGGAATCAATTTTAGCTTTTTTATTCCGATACTTTTTGCGGTTGCTGGATCAGTGAGTATGTTTAAGTATTGCGATACGAGACATTTAGTTTCTATTATAAGTCGATGATTTAAAAATTTACCCTATCTCTTAAGAATTTTGTTTGACCAGAGGGAATCGCTCATTTTATGTAAGTGTTCAGGCAATGAGTCAACTTAAGGAAGTTCAAAAAAGTAGGCTGGGCTGAAAAGCCCAGCCCACGCATTGGGCAAAAGATAGATTTTGAATCCAGGATTAAATAACTTAAGCTATGCCTTGGGACTGTCTTCACTAGCCGGCATCAACTCTTTACCCAAATCAAAAGGTTTATCCGTAAGAGAATCACTACGAAGATAAACAAACTGTTTTGCAGGGTCATAGGGCACCAATTTCTTCCCTAACACAATAGTTTTCAATAAATAATCTAAAGGATATTTATTTTGATCATAACCCGCATTGTATGAAGGTGCCTTGACGACAAAAAATGTGTTATACGTTTTTATAATATTTTCGGTAGTAAAAGAATACTTCTTATTATCGCGTGGTGTTGGCATTCGTGTACCATGATCGCCATGAATGACAACAATGCTCTTTTTAGCATTAGGATTCTTAGCAAGGACGCGCAAGAACTCGTCCATCATTTTCTGCGTACATTTTACCTGTTCAATATAAGTGCTCGCTTTTTTTCCTCTATTGCCAACATACTGGCAGTTTTCATCAAAAACATAAGGATAATGGGGCATTAATAAGTGGACAAAATATGCATTTCCTTGCTCTACATTTTTAGCCAAATCCATTAGTTCTGGATAAGAAATTACATATGTAGCAGTAGACGCTTCCACAAGCCCTTGGGTATTACTTGTAGGTAAATGGAGCATTGACCAAATTTTATTTTTATATTTTAAGAAAAAATCAATTGGCGGTATGAATGAAAATACATTATTTAGGATCACTGCCGATTTTTCTGTAAGCTTTGCATAAGGATATGGAACAGGAGCAGCATGATTGTATGTTCTGCATGTTTTTAAATTTATATTATCTTTTTTCACACATAAACTTAAAAAAGTGCTTTGCAATACATTAATCTGATAACCACTTTTTGTAATTTCTTCAAAAAGTTTATTGGTAATAATGCTATTTATTCCTTTTTCTTTTCCTATATAAGTCTTCACTTGTTTGAGGGGGTGAAAATTTAAAAAGCTGGCAAATGAAGACAGTGTTTGGTAGTCACGACTATATGCGTCACCATAAACTCTAAAACCTTTTTCGATGTAATCATTGACTAATTTTTTAGAAAACTCATGGTCACTATTCTCCAAACGTGCAAGGCCATCTATGCCTATATGTTCATCAAGAATAATTTCAATATAAGGTGGTAGTTCCTGATTCGCTGCTTTAATAGTTGCAACCTGCTGCAGGTCTACCATTGGAGTTTTTGAAGTAAAAAAAGCACCTACCCAAAAGACCCCAAAGATAACAAAAAACAATTTGCCTAGATGTAAGCGAATAGTATAGAAAAGTACTGATGTGGACATTATAAATAGAGGGAAGACATAACGGTATTTAAATCCCCAAGGCAATACTGGTAGGGTATTAATTTGGCTGAGTATCAATAATATAAGTAGGATGGAGGCAATGATGACTCTAAAGAAAACTCCTCCAAATACCATTAAAAGACCAGGAATTAAACCTAAAAAGATTAATATAAGATAAGTAAATAGTGCTTCAGAACTCAATATACTTATTCCATTATGTTTAATAAATGCTGTTTCTAAAGCAGTGAACAATAATGGAGTAAGCAAAAGATAATGCCAGTTACTGCGAAGTCTATTAAACATTTTTCTACTCTACTTTATCTTCTTCATTAAAAAAATAGTCCGGCAAGTTTCTAAAACAGGACACTCTTCCAGGATAAGGTAATGACGTGAAAAATATTTTTTAAATGAGTTAATCTCATATTGTGGAAAAATGTCTTCTCTACTCGCCAAAAGACGATGGACCTGAGAATCCTCTTTAGGGACAAACTCAATAATTAAATACTCGCCTAAATTAGAGAAATACTCTGCAATACGCTCCAGAGGTACATTATTGGATATCGCTAGGTGATGTATCAGAGCTAATGCCATTACTAAATCAGCATTTGCTCTTTCTTGTAACCCACATCGCTCATTTTGTTCCCAGCCTAATGCAGGGCTTGGATTAGTTAAATCTTGTAGGAGTGGTAAGATAAGTCCACCCTTATCTTTTTTTACTTTTTGATAATTCGTTTCCACTGCCACAGGATCGATATCAAAGCATATCGCATGTGCGCCAAGGTTTGAGACGATTCGGCTGTAATAACCATTATTACCGCCCATATCCCAAACTAATTTTGCCTGAGTTCTTGCAATAAATCGTTCGATAATCTCTGCCTTATGCTTCGTTGCAGCATCAGAGTAATTCGTCTGATTATAGTAGTCTCCCCATTCTGTTTTAATAGGGGACCATTCCAATCGTTTAATTAATGAGTTTAGATTGTCCAATAATCCTAATAAACCGAGCTTAGTTACTTTACGTTTGTTGATTTTAACAGTATTAATATCGCCATATTTCTGCTGTAATTTTGCATGTGCATGGATATGAGCAAATATAGAAGGAGAAAACTTACTTTTAAAAGGCAGCATCTGGCTAGCGAAGTCAAGGGGGATGCCATCAATATACTGTTTCATTGAGATGCCAAGACGAATATCTACTTTTGCCATGAGCAGCAAGGGAGCTAAAAAATGCTTACAAAATTGGTTGTAAGCGCTCCAAGGAGTTCCTTCCTCATAGAGTGTAAAAGAACCTGTATCAATGAAAATAGGCTTACCCTGATGAAACTGAATATTATAAGCGCTCGCATCCTTTAGAATCATCCCATATTGAATGGCGATTTTTGCAATGGCAAGCGTCAACAAGGCCGCATCTTTAAACTGTGAAAAAGACCATTCATAACAATAAGAAACGAATGCAATTTTTTCGGGTTTTAAAACAACTAATGCCTGATCATTTAATGCAAAATCAACTGAAACTTCTCGGTGCGGAATAAGATAGTTCAATGACTGAAGTTTATCGTAAAGTCCTGATTGCATTAATTGTTGGTAATCAGAGTATCCTGACTGATTAATTTGGCGATAAATCTCATGGTTTATTTTATAAACTTGACTGCCAGGATCGCGGAACGATGATTTATGTGCATTTTTTTTACAAACCTGCTCACTGCAATTATTCACCATCATGTGCATCTTTAGCTTTTTCCCTTTTTGAAAATAACTTTGCTTTCAGCTTATGCCAATATGTTTTTAGTATAAAAATTCCTCCAGCAATTGCAGCGATGGTTGACTGGATAAATAAACTACCTGTCCCTGGATCTAAATATGCATAGGCATCAGTAAACCAGATGAAAAATGAGAATGCTAAAATCAATTGCATACTATGCACCTCTAATAAATCTTAAAATAACGAAATGGTAACATCAAATCCATTATAAATCTTTAATTTTCGATATCTGGATTTGCAATAAGTGGAGAAAATTGTTTCATTGTCGAGCAAAAACGACCTGTCCCAGTTTTGTTTTTATAAACTGAGATTGCATATAGTGTCGTAACTGTTGTAAGTTTTTCTCCAAAACGTAGTAGGCTAATCCACCTAAAAAAACAGCTGATACAATAGCGCAAAGCATAGCGAAAAAATGATGAGGCCACAGGGTAATGTATTTCATAAATACAAGCCAATGAAAAAGGTAAATGGAATAGCTCCAATTACCGATAGATCGAAACATTCGGGTCCGCAATATTTTTCCGAAAAGACCCATACCATCAATAGTGTAAATAATAAAAGCTGCCCATAAAAAACCAAAATGTACAAATTTGTTTGCAAGGCTCAGATCTAAAGGAAGTCCTAAAAAGAAATTTTTTACTCCTGGGAGGAGCATAATACAGAATATCATTGTACCGACACCGACCCATGTTGCGCTGACTGCAGTGACATAAGGTCTTATTTTTTCATAAAAAGTTGCAGAAAAAACCCCTATGGTAAACGGGGTGAGATAATCATATACATTAATCGAATTAATAGAGGTTAACCAGTAAGGATGTGAGATTTGTTCTATTAATACCAAACAAATAAAAGAAATAACGGACAGTATCCAATTAGATGATAAGTTTATAAAGAGAAAGGCAAAAAAAGGAAGGTATAAATAAAACTTAAATTCAACAGCTACGGTCCATAAGTGTGAAAAACCTTGTCGCAGAAAAATTGCATCGTCAACATCTTTCCAGGAGACAATTTCTGTAGTCCCTAAAAGTTTATAAACCAGAACTGCAATAATATAAAGAGGAATAATTCGTATAAATCGACTGACTATATAGTCTAAAAGACTCGAGAGACTCAATTTAATATGGATGAATTTTCGAGTTAACAAAAATGCGCTTAAGACAAAAAACAACCACACGCCAATTTTTCCGCTCCCAGCCAAATAAGGTGCGCTCTCTTTAAAGAACAGTGTCACAGCATGGGCGATTAAGACGATGAGGCAAGCAAAACCTCTTATCCCATCAGCACAAGCCCAATATTCGGCACTATAATTCTTCCTAACATTATTTTGATTCACTTCAGTATCAGTCTTAAGTAAGTAATCTTCATGGTAACTGCAATCGATAAAATAAAAAAATGCCTTCACCTTGTGCCGTAAATATCAAATAACCCATTGAACTGGCGCAAGGTGTTGTATCACTTAAAAGCAGCAATAACACACAAAGAATGATTTTTATTCCAGCGTACTACCTGTCAATCTTATGATCACACAAGTTTAATTTTTAGACCATACGGTACGATTTATGTAATCGATATAGCTAAGTACAATCCTGACGACCTGCTTCGATACGGTTCCTCTATCCTGATAGTCAGAAACTATGGGTATTACGCGCTGTGTAGAAACACTTTGACTGGTGACGACACGTACTGCATCTAAAACCTTGTCTTTTTTTAATCCACTCATAATCAACGTTCCAACATCCATTCCTTCAGGTCGTTCATGGGCATAACGAATCATCACGGCGGGTAAGTTCAATATGGAGGATTCCTCAGTAATCGTGCCACTATCTGAAAGAATACAAAAAGCATTCATTTGTAGCTTAATGTAATCAAGAAAGCCGAAGGGTTTAACAAAACGAATTAATTCATGATCCCTATAGTCACTAAAAGCTTCCAAGCGTTTCTGCGTTCGTGGATGGGTGGAAACAATAATTGGATAGCCATAGGTCTCAGCAAGTGTTCTTAGGGTTTCGAGTAGATCGTGTAAGTTTTCAGGAGTATCAACATTTTCCTCTCGATGCGCGCTCACAATAAAATATTTATTTTCTGTTAAACGCTCACGAACTAGAACATTTGAAGCCAGAATTTTGGACTTATAATGCTCCAATACCTCGTGCATATGAGAGCCTGTTTTAATTATGGTTTCTGGCCTGATACCTTCAGAAATCAGATAACGACGGGCATGTTCAGTCAAGACCATATTGATATCACTTAAATGGTCAAGAACTTTTCGATTTAATTCCTCGGGAACTCGCTGATCAAAACAACGATTACCTGCTTCCATATGAAAGACGGGTATTTTTTTTCGTTTGGCAGCAATTACTGCCAAGCAGGTATTGGTATCCCCATAAAACAATACGGCATCCGGATTTTCCGCCGCTAACACATCATCTGCTTTAGATATGACATCCGCAATTGCTTTTGCCGCAGTTTCACCAGTAACACCCAAGAAATAATCTGGCTTACGTATTTCAAGATCATCAAAAAATATTTGATTTAATTCATAATCATAATTTTGACCAGAATGAACTAATATGTGATGAACTTGATTATCTAATTCCGCAATAACCCGGCTCATTTTGATTAATTCAGGTCGTGTACCTACTATACTCATTACCTTTATCATTGAAGTTCATTCCTAACATAATCGAGCTGTAATAGCAGTTTCTTTATACCTTCTACATCCAATCTCGCAGTATTATGAGACGTGTAATCATCCGATTCAGAAATATGTTCTTCACCTTCAACAAAGTATTTTTTGTAATTCAAATCGCGATTATCAGCAGGGATGCGATAATAACGCTGTAAATCTTCTGCTTTGGCCATTTCTTCTCGCGAAACTAATGATTCGTAAAGTTTTTCGCCATGACGTGTACCAATAATCTTTATCGGCTTATCGTAATTAAATAACTCTTTTAAAGCCTGAGCGAGATCGCCGATTGTGGAAGCGGGTGATTTTTGTACAAAAATATCGCCTTGTTGGGCATATTGAAATGCATACAATACTAAATCCACAGAGTCTTCAAGTGACATCAGAAAACGAGTCATATTCGCATCGGTAATGGTTAAAGGTTCTCTGGATTTTATCTGATTAATAAAAAGAGGGATGACAGAACCTCTGGACGCCATTACATTGCCATAGCGGGTCGCGCAAATGAGCGGGCCTGAGTCAGGTATCATTCGCGATTTCGCAATCATAATTTTTTCTGCAATCGCCTTGGACATTCCCATTGCATTAATGGGATAAACTGCTTTATCTGTACTCAAAACCACCACACGTTTTACGCCATTTGCAATCGCTGAATTTAGAACATTCTCAGTTCCAATGACATTCGTTTTAACTGCTTCCATGGGGTAAAATTCACAAGAAGGAACCTGTTTGAGTGCTGCAGCATGAAATATATAATCTACCCCTGCTGTCGCATGCCGCAAACTTTCATAATCACGTACATCACCCAGATAAAATTTGACTTTATCGTTGGCTAAAGCAATACGCATATCTTCTTGTTTTTTTTCATCTCGGCTAAAAACGCGAATTTCTTTTACATGTGTATCCAGGAAACGCTTCAGTACAGTATGCCCAAACGAACCCGTTCCCCCTGTAATCATTAATATTTTATTGTCAAACATGAGATTTATTATCCAAATTTAAACTGTTAAAAGCCTTCATTTTCAAAATTAAATCCGGCCAAGAAGGAGGAATGTAGCCACTAGCCTCTTTAAAGCGCGTTGAATCAAGTGAACGATCAATACATAACTGCTCGTCAGGAATAATATCAATTACTTTTCCGTAGGTCTCGGCTACTAATTTAAGTAAGGTAAATTTATCAATTGGATCTGCTGATACATGGTATAAACCTGAAAGGGTGTTATTAGGAAGAACAAATTCAGCAATCACTCGAGCTAACTCGATTGTTGGTAAACCAGAAAAAATTGCCTTTTTATAGCCTTTTATACTTCCCTGTTGCGATAAAAACCAATCAATTAATGCGTAATTGCTATTTAATTCATGGCCAATGATTGATGTCCTAAGCGTAATGGCATTCGAAAAATCACTTAATTCGCCAATAAATTTAGATTTTCCATATAAATCTTCAGCATCAGACAAATCGGTTTCTTTATACATCCCTTTTTGTCCAGAGAAAACACAATCAGTACTTATATGGATTAAGCGCGCAGAGGATAAAGTACATAATTTCACAAGACGATGTGGCAATATCGCATTAATAGGGAGCGATATTAATGGATCCTTTGAAATAGCATGTTGTTTAATTAAGCCAATGCAATTAATGACAACATCAGGATTAACTTCCGCAAATACATCCATCAACGCATCATTATTAAGTACATCCACATTAGTGATGATGTGATCGTGTAATCCAGTTTCAAAAAATCGTTTGTCACGAGTATTACGCATTGTTGCGAATACCTGAAACTGTTGATTCGCGCTTAAAAATCTAAATACAGCATTTCCCAGCATTCCTGTAGCGCCTAAAACTAAAATCTTTTTGTTCATCATTTTGCTGTTTTTATCCTCTCATTTAAAATCTCAATTAACTTATTTGCTTGAGTTGGCATATTAAAGTTCTCGAGAAAATAAGCTCTTCCTGATTCTCCCATTTTATTACGTTCTGTTGAATTCAGATTATAAACTGTTCGAATACATCGAGCGAGTCCTTGGGAGTCTTCAGAAGAACACGTCACGCCAGCTTCTGCTTGTTCAATAACACGCGCAGCCTCCCCATCCAGAGCTGCAATAATTGGCTTTCCTGCTGCCAAATAAGCTTGAATTTTACTTGGGATAGTATAAGAAAAGATTTCATCCTTTTTTAAACTTACAAGCAATGCTGCTGCACGACTCAATATATGCGGCATTTCCAGGGCAGGAAATCTACCTGCTATGATAATGTTATCCAGCTTTTTTTCCTTTTTTTGCTGACTGAGCCATTCAGACATACTACCGCTACCTACAAAAACCAAACGAAAATCGGGTAAGTCCTGCAATTGCTCTGCTGCATCTACTAAAGTAGGCAGGGACTGGGCGATTCCCAAATTTCCCGCAAAAACAACACAAAATTTGGAGTTCAGTTCGTTCAACAGATTTTCTGGTATTTGTGATACATCCTGTGTTGTACTACTGGAATCATTATACGAGTTAGGATAATAAACTATTTTGTTTTCTTTTGCATAGCGTGAAATAGGTGCTTTGAATGCGTGTGACTGAGCTAAAATCGTATCAGAACAAAAATAAATTGCGCGCACTAATTGCCCAACCAGCCAAAGTAAAAATGGATTTCGAATAAAACCAGTGGCTTTTAAACTCTCTGGCCATAAATCTTGTATCCATACAGCAAGGTGACTTTTCAAACGCCATTTTAGGAAAATGGCGGGTATTATCGATGTGATAGGGGATAAACCAAAAGCGAAAACAACATCGTATGATTCGCCTTTTACCGCAGAAGGAAAAAAACGCAATCCATTAATAACAAAAGACAGGTAATTTAAAATAAGATTTTTTGCCCCGCCTTTACCGCGGCTTCGTAGAGGTGCTCTGAATACGGTTACACCGGGTATAAAACGTTCAGAAACAATTCCTTTTTTCGTATACCCCTCAAAGATTTCTCCATTAGGATAATTGGGCTTGCCCGTTAATACCTTTATTGTATGACCTTGCTGAGTCAAAGTTTCCACTAACTCATTGATAATAAATGTTTCAGGCCAAAAATATTGTGAAATTAATAATATCCTCATTAAATCACTTATCCAAATTTAATAAAAAGAAGCCAAATAGAGCTCAATTAAGTAGGCACATACTAGAAATAAAACCAGCAAAAAACAAGCCCTAACAATTAAAATAGAAGCAGATGGAAGCATACTATTTTTTGAACCAATAATAATCAAGGAAACATAACACGATCTTTAATTTTCTGGGCATAGTGAATTCATCGTGGATTCTTTACTTATCTGCTTACAAGGCTTTTTACTCATCGAAATGAACCAAAGATACGTTTTAAAGGAACTACTTACTTGAACTATGGAGTCACTCAGTATACCCTATCCTCCTGTTTTCCGGGTAAAGAGATTTTTGATATATGGACCGTTTAAAAGGACGCACTAAATTTTATCTTTTTTTTCGTTCTTTTCTAGAAAGAGTTCTTTCTTTGTGCATCTTAATTCTATTAAGCCCTGTTTTTCTCATTATTTCCTTTATTATTTTAATTACCATGGGTCGTCCTATTTTCTTTATACAAGACCGAATGGGTAGAGGCAATCAAGCCTTTAGAATGTATAAATTTAGAACGATGCGTCATGACAATCAAAAAGTTGTTTATGCCTCAGAAAATGACCCTAGGGTAACCAAGTTTGGTCAAATTATTCGAAAACGTCGTCTTGATGAGTTACCCCAATTTTTAAATATATTAATAGGCAATATGAGCTTGATTGGCCCTAGACCTGAGCCCATGCAGCTTGCAGAAAAATACACTGAAACCATTACAGATTATAATGTACGACACCTCGTTAAACCCGGAATAACTGGCTATGCCCAAGTTAAAATGGGGTATGCGGATTCTGAAGATACCACAAAAGTTAAAGTATCTTACGATTTAGAGTACGTGAGGAATTTATCGCTTTTATTGGACATCCAAATTATTTTAAAAACCATAAGAGTTATATTTACTGGTTTCGGAGCACGATAATGAAAACAATCATTATTGGCCGGGGCAATCTTTCAAATGCATTACTCAAAAAATTGGGTAAGACTCATTGTGTCGTGCTTTCTTCAGCAGATATTGTAACGACACCATTATTATTAATTGATCTTATTAACAACTCGGATCGTTGTAATGTCATTTTAAATTGTTTTCAAAAGTCGAAAGAGCTGTTCACGGTAAATTCTGAAACAATAGTAAAAAATTCCATTATGAATCTAGCAATTATCTTGGACATTCTTGGTGGCAACGCAACAAAAATTAATAAAATAATTTATACAAGCAGTAGTTCCGTCTATGGCGCTAATTCCAATGAAAATTGCCTTGAAACAATGCTTGTATCGCCTATGAATATGCATGGCGCTTTAAAAGTTGCTTGCGAGCAATTAATTTCATTTTATTGTAACAAGTATAAAATTGAATACACCATTGCTCGAATTTTCAATATATTCGGTGGGCAAAATGATACGTTTTCAATGATTTTCCGTTTAATCGATGCCCACTCTTCAGGGAAAAGAATCACATTATTTAATAGAGGACAAGCTATACGTGATTATATTCATGTTGATGATATCGCTTGGGCTTATGAACGATTAGTTACCGTAACGGATGTTCCTATTTTAAATATTGCCAGCGGACAAGGTATTTCAACAAGTGCACTCATTACAACATTACAAAGCAAAGGCATTTCTTTGCAAGTGGATTATGCAGATAATGTCAACGAAATAAGTGTTTCAATAGCGAATATTCAGTTAGCGGAAAAATGTCTTGGACAACATCATTACATCTCAGCTTTTTCATATTTGGAACAGCATCTGTTAAGTAAGGTTAGTCTATGCTAAAAAATAAGTTCCTTTTTAATTTTTCAGTCTCATATCTTGGCGGAGGGGTAAACAGGCTTGTTGCTTATGCAAAGTGGTTTAACCAAAATGGAGGCGCTTACTTTATCATTCATCCGTTTTGTCAGTATTTAGTAAAACAATTCCCTAATAATCAGTACATCATTGTGAAACAATCAAAGTTACAAAGGTTATTCAATGATTGCTTTTATTTAAAAGATTTTCAAAAGCAAATAGGGATCCCGGAATTTTATTATTCATATGGTATTCCTATATATTATAAGTTTGGGAAAATAAATTGGTTTCATTTAAGTAATATTTTACCTCTGTGCACTCGTAATATTCCATTATCCTTATTTGACAAATTGAAATTTACCTGTCTAGGCTCAAGAATTAAAAAAAATTTCGAAAATGCGGATGTAATTTCTGCAGAATCAAATTTTTCTTTAAGTTTTATTGATGATAAATATTTATCAAGAAAGTTTTTGTCAATGAATGGAAGTGATAAAGAGTTATCATTTTTAAATTTAAAAGAACAACCAAAAGATAGAGATAACATTGCAACGGTTATTGGAACCTATCGCTATAAAGCGGTGGAAGATTCTTTTCATGTATATGAAAGCCTTAGAAAAAATAATCCTGAATTGAAATTGATAATAATTGGTGATGAAAAGTCTATTCCTGCAAGCCTGAAATCGAATAAGAATATTATCATCAAGGGTTTTTTACCAAGAGAAGAGGTACTCAATAGTCTCTTGAAAACAAAGTATTACATTTCAACTACCCACATTGAGAACTCTTCTAATGGCGTATCAGAAGGTGTCTTTCTTGCTGATGAATCCTATATTTCAGATATAGGTCCTCATAGAGAATTATTAAAAGGAATGAGTTTTGAGACGCTGTCTATTGAAAATATGCAAAGAACAATGCTTCATATTAAAAAAGACAATATTTCTGCTCGCCATTTAAAAACTTGGGATGAAGTTATTGAAGAGATGTTATTTTGGGGAAAAAAGCAGGATAATTCCCTTGAAAATAACTGTGTTTAAAAGAAGGATTTCTTTGTAAACCACTACAGAAGATGCTCATGATAGATTCCAAGAGATTGTAAGATGAAGGGTAAATTAGTTCAAACATCACTTTTATCGGGTGCTTCTACATTTATTAAAGTTCTCATCGGTGTTCTATCTTTGAAAATAGTGGCTCTTTATACTGGTCCAAAAGGAGTGGGTGTATTAGGGCAGTTTATGGCTATTGCTAATGTTATTTCAGTAATTGCTGGAGGTGGGGTTACATTAGGAGTCATTAAATACGTTGCGGAGTATACTAATTTACCAGAAAAATTTTATCCATTTTTATCTACAGCTTTTTGTTATACGCTACTTTGTTCCTGCCTGGTAATCGGCTCCACCCTTCTTTTCGGCTCTTCACTTGCGCATATATTTTTAGGGGAAACAAATTATCTCTATGTGTTTCAATGGTTATTGGTAGCGCAGGCTTTTACTGCAATTTATCTCTTGATGACGTCCGTTATTAATGGGTTAGGCAAAATAAAATTATTAGTTTGTGTCAATGTGTTAAGCAGTATTGTGAGTCTCATTCTAATTGCTTTCTTTACACACTATTATAAGTTAAAAGGGGCACTTGGTGCTTTTGTTTTATCTCAGGGAATCACTTTTCTTATTGCCTATGGTTTTGTTTATCGTGAACAGTGGTTTCGCTATTTATTTTCATTTCGCATTGAAAAAGAACAGTTGGTTAAATTATTGAATTATTCGCTAATGACCATTGTGAGTACGCTAACTGTCCCATTATCACAAGTATTTGTTCGTAACGATATTCATGCCTTATATGGGTGGGATGCCGTTGGAATTTGGCAATCCGTGCTCAGATTATCTGATGCTTATTTATTGTTTGTTACAACGATTCTCACTACGTACTATTTACCTAGGTTATCTCAATTAGAAGACAGTATTGTTATAAAAGAAGAAATGAGGCGAGTTCAAAAGATACTGCTTTCCTTAATTGTACTCATGCTGTCTGTTATTTATATTTCACGCAAAGTCATTCTCTTAATATTTTATGACAATACATTTATGCCTGCTGAGAATTTATTTTTGTATCAACTAATTGGTGATTTTTTTAAAATAGCAGGGTGGACATATACTTACTTATTTCTTGCAAAATCTAAGACTAAAGAGTACATTGCTGGTGAATGCATCATTGGGTTAATATTTGTACTTCTTAGCCATATTTTTTTAAGACAATTTGGATTAGTTGGAGTGACTTATGCTTTTGCTCTAACCTATTTTATTTATTGGTTTTTTATGATGAGTATTTCTTTGTTTTATTTTAAGGGTAGGGAGAAATCATGGGTGATAATGCAGAACAGTTAGTTTCAATAGTTATACCTGCATACAATGCCCTCCCTTATCTTGAAGCGGCTATAGAAAGTGTTTTAGCTCAAGATTATCCTAATATAGAACTGATTGTTTTGGATGATGGTTCTACAGATGGAACAGCTGATTTTTTAAAAAAATATCAAGGCCGTTTCTTTTATGAAACCCATGAAAACATGGGGCAAGCCCGAACTTTGAATAAAGGATGGGCAATGAGTAAAGGTTCCATTATTGGGTATTTGAGTGCCGATGATACGTTGGAGGCGAACGCAGTAAGTCTTTCAGTGCTTGAGTTCAATAAAAATTCAAACATAGTATTAACCTACGTGGATAATCTTTTGATTGATAATCAATCTAAGGTTATAAGAAAACTTACGACACCTGATTACGATTATTATCAAATGCTGATTCGCGGTGGAACACCTATTGCTGTTGGATCTTTTTTTCTGAAATCTGCATTTAATCAAATTGGTGGATGGGATAGTAGTTACTCTTTGATTGGTGACTTTGAATATCATACAAGACTGGCGAAGCTAGGAACTTTTAAAAGGCTGCCTGTAGTTCTTGGTTGCCATCGAGTACATGAACAATCAGCAAGTTTTGCAAGTACCTCGCTTGATCGCGCCAATGAGTTTGTAAAATTAATGTCAACTATTTTAAATGACACTACGGATAATAGATTGTTAGAATTAGCCCCATTAATTCTAAGTCAAGCGTATTTAATTTCTGGGAGAACACACTGGCGCTCAGGGAGATATAAATTAGGAATAAAATATTTTTTCCATGCGATGAAACTTGCGCCTCAGAAACTTACAAAAATAAATACATACCATATCATTTTTAATGCACTTTTTAATAAAAGTTTGCATCGATGTTTTAGGGTAATAAGAACTATATTCGATCAAGGCATAGGGAAACTGCTGGTAGCAAAAAAACTGAAAACTGAGGAATAGAGCGCCCATAACAGGATATGACTTACATGGATAGTCTGAAGATAGTTCGAGTGAGCAAGACGACTATAAAATCATTTAAGGTTTATTTCCTAGTTTCACTGACGCACTTCACGAAGTGAGATGGAGAAAACAATGCAAAGCAAATTAATACCAATGAAGTATTCCATCATTTTAATGATGGGTTTGTTTTTTTTCTCTTTATTTGGTGTTGCAAGTTATAAAGGATCTGACTTTTATTTTTTCGTGTTTGACGTCATCTGGCTAACAGTATTAATTTCAAGTTTATCCCTTTCGCAAACCTATATATTTTTCTACTTAAAAATCATGTTATTTTTGGGCGTTTGGCTGAAATTAATGTTTTATTTAGTGCTCAGAGTGGAATTTGTAGAGCCTACCGGTTTTTGGAACGATGTGCACAACTTGGGAATGTATTGGGACAATGCTTTAATGGTTGCAAGTTATGCCGCTTTAGGTATTTTAGCCGCTGATATTTTATTTTATCTCTATCGCCGCTTAGGTTATAGCAATAATGGGGTTATGCCATTAAAAAACCAAACAGAAGTACCTCAGTGGTATCTAAAGAATCCTAAAAAAATTTGGACTTCATTGCTTTTTATTAGTTTAGTAATAAGTTGTATTAATTTCAAAACCCATTTTTATATGATAGGTCTTTCACCTGCAGTTATTTTTCCCTTCCATATTAATTTTCTGCTCTCGTGGATCTGGATATTTTTCTTACCCTTACTAATTGCCTATTTAATGGGTTTGGATGCTTTAGCGCAGAATTACAAAAATTGGCATTATGCAATAATTATTGCATGTTTAATCTCAATAGCCACTTTAAGTCGCTCTATTTTAATCATGTGGATAATTCCTTGCTTTTTTATCTTATTCAAAGAGAGTTTTTATTCCCTGGTAACTCAGTATAAAAAACTGGTAATCACTTATGTTGTTCTCGCAATTATCTCATTGGGTGCTGTGAGTATGTTACGTAGCTATTATTTTTATAGCCCCAACAGTTCGCACAAGACTGAGTCCACTGAGAAAAAGTCAAATAAGTCTGAGAGAAATAAGAAGTCGAGCAAGTCTGAGAAAAAATCGGATGGATTAACGCTGAAAAAGTTAATAGTACATAATAAATCAAATCTGAAATTTCAATTGCAACAACTGAAATCACTGCCTATTAGCCGATGGATAGGAATAGAAGGTATTTTAGCAACAACTGCCTATCCGCATACTGGATGGGATTTGTTTAAAAAGGCAATTTTTCAAAAACCGACGCAAAAAGTCAGTCTTTATTCAAAAGTATCTCAGAGTTATCTGGATTTAAAGAAAGGAACGAAGTTTTCTTCTTTACCTGGCTTGATAGGTCTTTTAAATTACTCCGATAGCTACCTGATGGTGTGTACAGGTACTTTTATTATTGGTTTACTGATGTGTTTTATACAGTTTTTCTATTATCGATTGGGATTAAATATTTATTTCTTATCACAGCAAGGTTTTTTACTGGCATTTTTTCTGACAGAGTTAAATATCCCTTATTTAGGTGTAATTAACTTCTCTGAATTTATTTTAGCATCATTGGTGTTATTGCTCATTCATAAGTATCGTGTCTTGTTTCCAATCTCCACAGTGATGCGGCAAGGAAGACTAAAAATTGAGGCACAAAATAGCTGTTGATAGCAATGTTTGTTGGGTCGTTTGACCCAACAAACTCATAATCACTCATTGCATTGATGATTTTAACATCTCATTCACCTGTTCAATTCATCGATGCTTCGGATTTAACATGATGACTGTGTTTAAATTGTTGGGTCAAAATGACCCAACCTACCTGGGTTGTCACCCAAAACGTAGCTACTTGATTATTTGCAATAGAAATTAATGATTATCAAGGGCATATTTATCACAAGCGAGGATGAATAATTTTGTATCACCCCAGTTTTTGGGGCAAATCACTTAAAACGCGGCTCCCGGTACAAAACATAGCGACTTTTAATTCATACTCAATTGTTTGCATGCATTGACTCACTTGTTCGGAAGATTCTAGAGCAGCTTCGAGCAAGGGCCGTGCATAGCCAACGCTTGTTGCACCAAGCGCAAAAAGCTTAGCGGCGTTTAAGCCATTTACGACACCGCCTGAACCCCAAATTTCGAAAGAAGGTTTTAGTGCTGCAGCTTGTTTTACTGAAGTTACGGTATCAATTCCCCAGTTGCGAAAGGTAATTGCTGCCTGTTGACGAATTGGGTCATGAGCTGCCCTTCGTCCTTCAATTCGCCCCCAGTGAGTTCCTCCCAGACCACCTACATCAATCGCGGCAATACCAATCTCATTTAAGCGCACCATTGTTGCATGAGAAAAACCACAACCTGTTTCTTTAACGATGACCGGTATGGGTAGTTTTTTAACTAAGTCTGCTAAAGCGTGCCAGCACCCTTTATAGGTTGTGGTGCCTTCGGGTTGCATACATTCTTGCAGGGGATTACAGTGGATAATTAATGCATCAGCGCGCAAGGCGTCTGTTAAACGTTGGATTTCACTTAATGAGGTCGTGATTAATTGGGCTATTCCTAAATTGCTGTACAAGCTGACTTGAGGGAAGTTACGACGTAAGTCCTGCCACTCAAATGCAGCTTTACGGTCGGTAAGTTCGCGTCTTTGAGAGCCTACCCCCATTGCCCAGCCATTTCGTGCACACGCCTCAATCAGGTTATGATTGATATGTTTCGCACGGCGATGACCTGCAGTCATGGAGCTAATGAGGAACGGTTTCTCAACTACTTGACCAAATCGTGAGGCTTTGATGCTGATTTCATCAAAATTTAAATCAGGCAAGGCATCATGAATCAGATTGATGCTATCAAATGTACTGAGCTCAGTTGTTTGATTTTCAGGCATTAAGGCCAATTTAATGTGATCTTGTTTGCGTTGCTCAAACTGCTCATAGTTATTCGTCATCGGTTCTATGCCTGTTTTACAATTGACTTAATGTTTGGTGCAATGAAATAGCGGCGTTAGCTACATCTATGCCTTTATGCCCACCTTTTCCTCCTAATCGGTCCCATGCCTGCTCTTCATTATCTGTGGTCAGTACGCCAAAAAGAACGGGAATATTATATTCCAATGAGACTTGCAAGCATCCCTGGCTTACCATATCACACACCAGATCATAATGGCTGGTTTCGCCACGAATCACGGCACCTAAAGTAATAATTGATTGTACCGTTCTTTGCATGGCAAGGCGTTTTGCAACTAATGGAATTTCTACCGCTCCTGGAACGTCAAATGACTTGATGTCTCTTTCATTAAAACCACGTTTTAGGAGTTGGGATACTGCTCCTTCTTGCAAAGCTTTTGTAACCTGTCGATTAAAAACACTGGTGATGATCGCAATGGGAAAAGAACTTACAATGGATGTATCCTCTACGATCTCTGTATTTTGCATAATTTCTCTCTCTTGTTTCTTACTTATAGCGGCAATTAGTGCAATTTACCTCTTTATGTTTCCATTTTCCACCTATTTTGCTCCGAATCGATCAATGATGCTTTATATCGGTTTTCCCACAAGGTGCCCTGTTCGACGATAATTATGATATGAACATAATATCTTCCAAATATCTGTATCACTTTACTGATACTATCTTCGGACCTTGTGTGAGAAATAGGTGGACATGGTTTTTCATTAGTACATAAGCATGTATCTGACATCCATATTCCTTTGGGGCGATTAAAAGTTTTTCTAAGTAATATTCATAATCATTTTGACTACGAAAAATAGCTTGGCGATTATTTCCGCGCTGAATGATGTGTTGAGGCTGTCACGGTAGAACAAATCGTGGTTGGCGAGCCATAAAAACTCGTTCACTTTCCATAGATTTTGTTTAATTAAGACTAGACCTAAGATCAATTAAATTGATTGATCTTGTCGTCAATTCAAGGCCTGACCCTCTGGGTGTTTTCTCAAAGAACATACCTTTGTATGTTCTTCATTGATATTTTTTGATTTAAAAATCATAGCCAATTATTCTTAAATGACATATTAGGCTGCGGTCGATCGGTATGAGGTTAATGGAATTCCATTGTCGTCTGTTGTATCAATGTCTACAGGTCTATTTATTTCAGGGAAAGAAATTTCTACAGGTCTATTTATTTCAATGAAAGCAGAAAGTATTAGAGCCTGGGCACCAACACGACTTGTAAAGTGAAGCATTGTGGACAAAGTGGTACCTTCTGGAAAATTTAAATCGATTGCATAACCTAGCAATTCCATAGCACCAACTGTGGCAAATTGTATATAGTTCTTTTTAAGGTGAGCTATTATCGCTTTTGTATACATCAAAGCGATTTCGCCATGAAAAGTACTAAAGTCCGGCATCCCTTGAACTAAATTTTCATAAAATTGATTAGCGAATAATTTTGCTTGATTGTATTTCTGAGTAACTGTATCGAAAAAAAACATAAAGATGTAATTCTGAAAAAATTTAGTTGAAGATTTTAACTCTTTTTGTTACTTAGATAAACCTTTTTATATCAAAGGAACTATTTTAGGATGGCTAAATCTAGAGAGAACATAATGATTGAAGCGGGTGTTCTCGCTTATTTCATCAATTATTTCTTGTTCTAAACCAAGAGAAACTAGTTCTTGATAACCTGCTAGTACCGCTTTTATGATAGGCAGTTTTTAGAATATCCTATTGCACTTCAGGGGGTTGAAAAATATTATTGAGTAATATTTATGATGATTTCAGTATTCAAGCTAATACTCAGGGCATGAGGGAATGCAGCATGAATGAGGATATTTTTCGGTATAAAACGCGATTTATCACGTTTGTTTTACTTCTTGGCTATGCCTATATGCATGTTAAGCTGACTGGAGTTTTTTATAAGGTCGAATTGGACAAGGTAGTTAATTTTTTAGCCCCCATGCCTTTTGGGCAACGGTTACTTGTTCCACTTTTGGCTAATTTTATAGCCTATTTTCTCCCTATTGAGCTGGAAAAATTATTTTTCTTAATCGAGTGGATGTTTACCAGTTTATTATATCTTGCCCTGTTAAGGTTATTGCAATATGAATTTAGTAAGCGGCAATCACAAGTGCTTAGCTGGTTATTTCTTCTTTTATTACCTCTGACCACAGTGGTTAATTATCGATATACTACGGATGGTCCCGCGACATTTTTCTTTTATTACGATACCCCCACTCTTTTTTTTCTCACTATGGGTTTATATCTGTGTCTTCGTTCGAATTGGTTTTATTTTATTCCTTTAATATTTATAGCCACTATTAATCGTGAAAGCAGTCTTTTGTTAGTACTCATTATTCCAGCCCTGTATTGGAAAAACCTGCATTTGATTTATAAGCAATTGATTTTTGCTGTTATAGCTTATGTTCTCGCTCGTTGGCTCGTCTTGTCCTTTTTGCATGGTACTCCAGGAGTACTGTTAGAATGGTACTTTAGATCGTCACATTATACCCATTTTCAAGTAAATTTGTTTTGGTTATTAAACTTGCAACATATTTTATTGTTTATGTTTTGTTTTGCAGGGCTGCCTTTGTTTTGGTTTGCTTTTTATGATTATATACCTCTTCAATTCAGGCCCTTACGCTATGTATTATTGTTGTATTTTATGGCCTTACTCATGATAGGTAATTTTCCTGAGATACGATTGTTTGGGGAAATTGTGTTATTACTCTACCTACCGGTATGTATCGCGTTAAAGCGTTGGCTTTGTAATTTACAACCAATTATTCCTGAAGTAAGTTCTGGAGTTGTCTATTACATGGATCGCTATGCGATCCTTGTTTCTTTAATCGTGGTTATGATTTTTCGCGAGCCACTAAATAAATGGGTTATTTGGTTATCTCATGTGTAAAATTGGTCTCTTTTCCAAACCTGCTGAGAAGAATGAAGGGCGAGGAGACATGGAGCGGAGACCGGAGTTTATACACAGTATATGGGGATTCGAGCACCGCATCGATGAAGCAATTCACCTTCTCAGTAAAGTACGAGAAAGAGGTATAGTGAGAATCCAGGCAAGCAGATAGATAACTGAAGCTAAAATCAAGGTGATGCTGTAACCAAACATCATGGATGTTGCCATTGCAATGATGGACCCCAAAACCGAAAAGGCACAATTCAACGCCCAAAACCAGGGAATGCTTTTTGTGTTTTGATAACGGGCTAAGCGCATCCCAGAAGGTAAGGCAATTCCCATGCATAGCCCTAAAGGCAAAAGAATGAGAACAAATAGGGTCAGTTTTAAATACCAGTTGTACCCAAAAGTAACCTGCATTAACCAATGCAGGTAAAAAGGCAAAACTATAGCCAAGAGTACCACCATAATTAAGCCTCTTTTTAAAACGCGTTCAGTCTGTTCGGGTTGAGGATAATTAAATAAAATACTGCCTAGGCCGCCAAAAAATAGCAAACAAAACAAGCCTACGGCCAACCCATAGGTTGGTCCTCCTAAATAAACTGATCCAACTTGTAGGATGGGCATTTCTATTAACATAAAGCCTAAGCCTAATGCGGAAAAATACAATCCCCATGAGAGAGGTGGCTTAGTTGAAGTATTGGATAATAATAGCGGTAAAAAATAGAATAATAGAACTAATATGGTAGAGGTAATGAGTAAAACAAATACTATGCTTACCCCATAATAGTTAAATATTTGGCCGGTGATTTTTTTACCTGACAATAAGTCTTTTACCTTGGAAAAATAAAACATCTGAAAGAAAAACGGTCTATCATCGGTAGTTGGCCTAATGTCATAGTAATAATTCTCTATAAACTGATTAAGATTTTTAGTGGTTAGTGCCGTTTGGAAGAGTGTTTCATTGTTATTCCCAGAAGGAAGATAAACAATATCAAATGCTAATTTACGGGCTATTTCTTTAATCTCATTTATTTCCCGTGCAGAGAAAGGCTCTTTTTTAACCAATACTGTTGCTACATCAATATTATTGTTTCCTTTATTTTTAACGATAACTATATTTCTTTCTGGAGAAGTAATACCGCTTTGTTCAAGGGCAGCCCGAGCAAGCAAAACGATTTTGATTGTTTGATTGTCCGGATTAAAATAGAAGCGGGTAACGCTTAATATGCCAGAAGGATTTAAAAATTTTAAATAGGTTTGAAATGCTTCAACCGTGTAAATGCTATTTTCTGCCATAGCAAAAGCACCTGCTACAGTTGCAGCCCAACTATCAATTAAAGGAATTTGGATAATATCATAGGTTTTTTTCTCAACTTCGAGATAACTGCGGCCTTCAGAAACAGCAACGTGAACCTTATCATTGTTATAAATGTTTCCAGCATATTGAGCATATTTATTTTTAATCAAATCAATCATTACTGGATGAATATCCACCCCTGTTATTTGTTTGCTATCAAAAGCTAATGCGGTTAATACATCACGGCCACCTCCCACACCCAGGATAAATACATCCGCATTTTTTCTTAAATAATAAGGCATGGAAGTAATATCATATTTTAAAAAATCTACCTCCCTGTAATCACCATGAAAGGGAACGATTGGCGTACATGCGCTCGCATCTTGCTGAATCCACAATTGTTTAAATTCATGCTTGGGTTTATAGATACTGCTTAAGCCCCAACCGAATGGAGACTCATCATGTAATCCTCTAAAATATATTTCAGACGAGACCGTAATGCGTGACAGTGGGGACCACTTTTCATAAAGATTTACGTATTGCAATTCCGAATAATTTTTAGTTTGTGTCACTTTAAACAAAGAGTTGCCGATAAGAACAAGTAAAAAGCTGGCTACCAGAAGCACTAATGAATAAATACGAATTTTTGGCAATTCAAATAAAATGGCTGCAACAACACTGGTTAAGCTGGCAATTAATAAGACCTGTGGCGCTGTAAAATAACTAATCAATAACACACAAGCAATGCAACCAATTGCTGCGCCTTGTAAATCAAAACTGTAAATTATGTTTGCTTTATCGGAAAAATTTAAAAACAATAGAGAAAGAATTATACTGCTGAAGACAAAAGGTGCGGTGCATAATAAATACACGCCTGTAAATTGCACTATGCTTTGCCAATTGATCGCCTTAGGTAAATGATAAGCGATGACTGCATACAAGCTTAAGATGATACTCAAGGCAAGAATAATACTGAGGATGTATAAATTTTTTCTAACGGAGTATTTAAATTGTTCTTCGAAATGATAGACTAACATTCCTCCAAATCCCATACCAAACATCGCTAAAGAGATAACAAAATAAGAATAGTGGTACCATAAGGTAACAGAAAATATCTTTGTTAAGGTGATTTCCAACACCAATATGGAGAAGCTAATTAAGAAAATACCAATTAAAGTAGGGTAGTTAATTTGTTTCATAAATGAATTCTTTTTCTGTTATTCCCTATTTTTTTTCGTATGATTAATTGGTATTTGCATCATAATGGATCCTGGAAAAAAATGAAAATGGGAGCGGGTCTAATGATTAAACTAACATAATAAAGAATTGATCTGTAAATAAATCATGAACTATTAGGTTATGTTGACATTTCTACTGTGTTGGCTTCCTAGTATATGAAATGTCAACAAACCTGAGCAAACTAGCTAGTCCCCGGTATCATCTGACTCAGTAGCGGCTAAATGAGGGTTTTGGCAAACGACTCCTAACTGAGCTTTTGTCCAGGAATCTTGTTCACTACTCGAAGATTTGGAAGTAAATGCGAAGTCACCAGGGTCGCCAATACTTCCCACAACCAATTCTATATTTGAATTACTTTGTGGACTTATATCACCCACGCAACGAGCCATTCCTTCCAAGAAGCTATTGGGAGCAAAGGCTTGAACTTTAAAGCCGGTGTTACTGGTACTAGATGCTTCATTGACAGAAGCGGTGGAGCTCTTACCAGGGGCATGGGCAAAAAGACCTATTTGTGTGCTTTTTGTGCAATTTGGTACATCTATTTTTAATGTATCGTTTTCTGGGTATTTCCCATAAAATAGTGTTGGCCCTCCTACCACTTCTTTAACATCAGGATTGGAGACATCGGTAATGATAATAATCCAATTTTTGAAATTAGCCCATTTCGTATTAAATTTTAAATTGAAAGTGCATGTATCTGCAAAAACGGTCGAAGTAACTAGGAGACAGGAAGCCAATAATAATTTTTTCATAAAGCACCTCATTACATTGAAGGTCTACTAACATACATTATGGATTTAAAATAGTACCTCATTTAATCCAAGGTTCTATTAACATACATTATGGCTTTTTAATTCTCATATTTCAAACTATATTATAAGTGGCTTCCGCCAAAAATCGAAATTTTCGGAACCTTTGGCAATTCACTCAAACCAAAATAATTATTCGTGATGGCATGCAAAAAAAGAGCTATATCCTTTTGAGATTCCTCAATTTAGCATGCTTACAAAAAGTTCCATTATGTTTTGTTGAGAATTAACCCTTAGTATTTAGTTCAACCCAATCAGCATAAGCATCCATAAATTTTTGCAAGAACTTTTTTGTGTCTTCTTTTTTGATGTTTCCCTGTTCGTCAAACAAGTCTGCTGCCATGCCTATGTAGGTTTCGGGTTGCTGAAGGGTTGGAATGTCTAAAAAAACAAATGATTGTCTTAAATGATTGTTTGCTCCAAATCCTCCAATAGCTCCAGGAGAAACGCTTATCACTGCACCAGGCAACTTGCTCCAAATACTTTTACCATAAGGACGAGAGCCTACATCAATTGCGTTTTTAAGTACTCCCGGAACTGAGCGATTGTATTCCGGAGTAACAAACAATACACCTTGATATGTTTTCATTTGCTCACGAAAGTGCAGCCAAGCAGCTGGAGGTCTATTTTCATCATCCAGATCTTGGTTATATAGTGGCAAATCACCAATTTCAACAATGTGCGGATTTAATGACTTAGGGGCTAGGGAAATCAGCACTTTTGCCATTTTTCTGTTGTAAGACTCCTTGCGCAGGCTTCCAACAATAACCGCGATTTTTTTACTCATATTACGACTCCTTGTATTTTAAGACCTTCATTGACCCAATTCCTTATCCAAAACATCCCTAAGATCTTTTGAAACAAGAAGACTCTTCTGGGATAGCTTATTACTTTGAGCATACAATGAGTTATCATGCCTGACTAACTTGATTGTTTTTAATTTCAACTAGGGTCTGTTTACATTTCTACTATCTTGGCCAAACTAGCGAAATGTAAACAGACCCTAATAGCGACATCAATGTATGTCATTTTATTATTACTTATTTTATTAATTATTCCAGTCACTTAGGCAACATAATTTCGAGAAAAGCATGGTTTACTTGGTGTATATCAATCGGTGTACGTATCTGGGTTCACAAGATGTTAGTGAATGAGAAAAAAATCAAAATTTTAATGAATAGCGGTGGGGGTAATTTTTTGGAGGACTTATTTTTTATAAAAATTAAAGTAAAAAACTCCTTATCCGCTTAAATACTGTCATATTTAAGCGAATAAGGAGTTTCAGTAAATTGATTTAGACTACTTCAACTTCTTCAGCTTGAGGACCTTTTTGTCCGTTGCTTGGCTTGAACATTACTGTTGCACCTTCAGCAAGAGTTTTAAACCCGGTGCCTAAAATTGCACTGAAATGCACAAAATAATCTTTACCGCCACTTTCTAAAAAACCGAAACCTTTGGACTCATTGAACCACTTTACTGTACCACGAATTTTATCTGACATGTTAATTTCCTAAATTGTTACCAGGACATTGTAGCATTATTTTATTAATTGTGCTGTTTTTTTATTAAATATTTTAAAGTTTTTTTACAATTAATATGAAAACAGCAAAATAATGCCCACACATCATAGAGCATTTTGTGTAAAAATTCTAATATTTTGCAATCTTTTAGCCGTTTTTTCCTATAAAAGCAGACAGGGCGTGCCTTAAGGGGGCTAAAAGAAATTATAAAAATCAATGCTCAGGGATTTCAATTAACTCAAGACCATCTTCTTTCTTTAGAAAAATAAAAATGATCCCTGAAAAAAAAGTAAGTATTCCAAGCATTAGAAACGTATCATGGAATATTTGGATGGATGAAACGTGATCTTCAGAATACATATATGTGAAAAGACTCAGCAAAATCGCTGATACTGCAACCCCAAAGCTTTGGGCCAATTGTTGCGTTGTACTCATAATGCTGGTTGCTGCACTCATATTGTTTTCTGTAATATTGGCATAAGCTAAAGAATTCATTCCCGTGTACTGAAGTGCAATTAGAAATCCGTATGCAAAAGTCAAAAATGCAATTCCATATACGGAGGAATGTTGGTTAATGGAAAAAAAAGACCAGAGCGAAATACTGACTAACATTGTATTTAAAATTAATAAATTTTTATAACCAAACCAGCGCAATATGTAGACTGATAAAGGTTTAACTAAAAAAACACCCAAGGCAATCGGAGCGAGCAACAGACCAGAGAGCTGTGGTGAATAGCCTAACCCGATTTGCAACAGTAAAGGTAATAAAAATGGGACTCCCCCAAAACCTAGACGGGCTAATAAATTACCCAAAATTGAGACACAAAATGTACGTGTGTGTAAAAGTTCCACTTTAACAATAGGGTGTTTTCTTTTATAGGAGTGTTTGGTATAGGCGCCTAATAGAAGAAGGGCAATAAAAAAAACGGTGACGATTTGTAACATCGTAACATTTGATTCGCTGACCATAGATAAACTAAAAGTTAAGGTAGCTAATCCACTGCCAAAAAGAACAAAGCCTAATTTATCAAGAGGAGGAACCGGACGAGGAGGCATGTAAGGTAATAATTTGCTTGATAAAATTACAGCAAATATCCCAACAGGAATATTGACCCAAAAGATCCAACGCCAGGAAAAACGATAGGTAATAATTCCGCCTAGTAATGGCCCAAGCATTAATCCCAAAGAGGCAACCATGACTACGATACTCATTTTTGCGACTAATTCATGTCGTTCACAAGTCCGTAAAATAATGAGGCGACCAATAGGCATGGTGAGGGAACCTCCCAAGCCCTGCATGATGCGCGCACAAATTAATTCTTCCAGGCTATTAGTGAATCCACACCAAACCGAACTTAAGGTAAAAACAGAGATCGCCGTAATAAAAACGATTTTCATGCCAAACTTATCAGCGATCCACCCGCTAATTGGAATAAAAATTGCCAAGCTCATAAGATAGCTGATCAGTGCTAATTTCAAATCAACCGGATTGACGTTTAAACTCTGTGCCATAACAGGAATAGCAGTGTTAATAATAGTCGTATCAACTGCCTCCATAAACATGGCAAAAGAAACAATGAACAAAATGATATTTTTTTTCATAGATTCAGTATAGCAATCGGGAAGCGCTTCTGCATAGGGTTGAATTTCTGATGTATCCTGGGTGCGCAGTGTAGCCCAGGATACATTCATGCTCAAATCAGGATTCACTCAACAAACTTTTCAATCCTGCCAAATGTGATTTAGCCAACTTTTTTGATTGCTCTTCGGACCGTTCGATGTTTTTACCAAACCATTCTAAATGTTCTGTGGGCAATTCATCTAAAAATCTGCTTGGCAAACAATCTTGCAACTCACCCGCGCGGCGTCTTTGCTTGGCTAAGGTAAAACATAATCCTTTTTGTGCTCGGGTAATTCCAACATACGCCAAGCGTCTTTCTTCTTCAATTTGCTCTTCATCAATGCTTACACGATGTGGCAATAATTCTTCTTCCATACCCACTAAATATACGTAAGGAAACTCCAACCCCTTTGATGCATGCAATGTCATGAGTTGTAAAGTCTCATTATCGTGTTCATCTGCTTGTTCAAGAATATCGATCAAAATTAATTTATTAATCACTTCTGCTAAGGTCTGCTCTGGATTCTTTGCTAATAAACGTCCAACCCATTCTAACAATTCCCAGACATTGTCCATCTTTTTTTGCGCCTTTGCTGGAGTATCGCATTGTTCATAAATGTAGGCTTCATAACCACTGTCTTCTACCATTTGTTTCAAATGCTCAATAATCGATCCAGCAGTTAATCGTTTTTTTATTTCTTCTATCCAGGATTTAAAAACAAGCAATGCTGAACGTGGTTTTTCTGCAATACATTCACTAAGTGCCAGGTGATCGGCTGCCGTATAAAGGCTGACTCCTCTATTTTGAGCATAATGACCTAATGCATCAAGGCTGGCCTCGCCAATGCCACGTTTGGGGGTGTTGATCACTCTTAAAAAAGCAGCATCATCTGCTTCATTGCACAGTAGTTTCAGATAGGCAAATACATCTTTAACTTCTGCTTTGGCAAACCACGACTGGCCACCACTGATTGTATAGGGAATACTATAATGACGGAGTACTTTTTCAAATACGCGCGACTGATGATTGCCACGGTATAAAATTGCATAATCGCCATATTGAGTTCTTAAGCGCAATTTATGGCTGATTAAATCAGCAACTACTTGTTCCGCTTCGTCATTTTCATCTTTGCAACGAATAACACGTAAGAGTTCTCCTTGACCGAACTCACTCCATAATTTTTTTTCAAACAGATGCTGATTGTTTGCAATAAGGTGATTGGCAGTGTGTAAAATAATGTTGGTCGAGCGGTAATTTTGCTCTAACTTGATTATTTTTAATTGGGGGTAATCATGCTGTAATTGTTGTAAATTTTCAGGCTTTGCACCTCGCCAGGCGTAAATGGATTGATCATCATCCCCCACGACAGTAAAGCGAGCTTGGATTCCAGTTAATTTTTTTACCAAGAGGTATTGGCTGGTATTCGAATCTTGATATTCATCTACCAATAAATGGCGAATTTTGTTTTGCCAATACTCTAATACAGAAGGATGTTCATTCAAAAGACTGACCGGAAGACGAATTAAATCATCAAAATCAATCGCATTATATGCCTTAAGTGCTTGCTGATAACGTGGATACAAGAGTGCGGCTTCTTCATAAAAAGGAGTGTCTGATTGATTTTTAATGACGTCATCAGGGGTAAGAAGATCATTTTTCCAGCGCGAAATTTGTTGTTGAATTTGGAAAATAAACTCACGTTCAGTTGCTTTATTTGCAGGTAAAAAGCCACGTAAGATTTGCAAACAATCTTCACTGTCAAAAATAGAAAAACCTTTTTTCAGATCACATAAGTTATAATTACGTTTAATAATGCTTAAGCCTAAGGTATGAAAGGTTGCTACTTTTAAACCCCGGCGACTGGCTGCCGGCAGAACGGCGGCAACGCGAGTACGCATTTCATTGGCTGCTTTGTTAGTAAATGTTACTGCACATACTGTATTGGCGGCATAGCCGCACGTATTAATTAAATAGCCTATTTTTTGCGTTATTACCCGTGTTTTACCGCTTCCAGCCCCAGCAAGAACTAATAAAGGTCCGTCTATATAACGTACTGCTGCCATTTGTTGGCCATTTAACATCTTAAAGATTTCTCACTCGAAAAAGAGCGATTATTGCGTGCTTGGTATTGTGAATCAACTACTAATTAATAGACCGTTCAACATCAAATTCTTCTTCTGTATCTATTTCAATAAAGTCAGGTTTGGTTTCTGGCTCTTTTTGTTCTTCAATACCAAAAACGACTTTGTCAATTGTTTTGAATAAAGGTGCAAGGATGTTTTTATCTATCATGATCTAGTCCTTAAATTTATCAGAGGGATGTTTTAAAAGCATAGTTCAAGATAATTTTTTCTCCAGGAAAATTACAAAAAAATTATGTTATACTTTGCGCGCCACGTGAAATGGAAACATGCCCCTGGTTTTGCTGTAATTTTATTTTGAGTCCATTATGAAAGAATCTGATACCCTTCAACGCTTTATTTTTGAACACGCCAACATTCGTGGTGAAATTGTTCATATTGAAAATACGTACCAAGCCATTATGAGCCAACGGAACTATCCGCCAATGGTTAAAAATTTGTTGGGAGAAGCTATAGTTTCTTGTCTGCTTTTAGCATCCAGTATTAAATTTCAAGGCAGTTTAAATTTACAATTTCAAGGCGATAAACGACTTCCTTTATTATTAGTCCAATGTGATCATGAGTTTAATGTAAGAGGTTTTGCCCAATTTATTGAAAATCTGGAAACCGAAGAATATGCCTCTGCTTTTCTTAAAGGACAGATGGTTATTACCATTAACCAATACAATCAAACAAACTCATATCAAAGTATGGTTCCGATTCAATCAACATCCATGAGTGAGAATTTAATGGACTATTTTGCTCAATCTGAGCAAGTAGCCACCCAAGTTTGGTTGGCTGTGAATGATTATGCTGCAGCCGGGATGTTATTACAGTTAATGCCTGGTCAAGATACGGTACAAAGAGAGCAATTTTGGGAATATGCCGTACAACTAGGACAAACGGTAAGTGGTCACGAGTTACTCACTTTAGATAATGAAACATTACTTTACCGCCTTTATCATGAAACAGAACTCAGAATATTTGATAGTCGTAAAACCCAATTTAAGTGCCGCTGTAGTTTAGAGAAAATGAAGCAAGTGTTAGCTGTTTTAGGTGAGGAAGAAGCCAAAGAATTATTAAAGGAGCAAGGTGAAGTGGCTATTCGCTGTGATTTTTGCAATAAGAAATATACTTTTGATCCTATTGATGTAACGATGCTATTTCATAAGGGTTGAAATGAGTACAGTAGCCTGGGTGTAGCGTCTGAATCTTATACACAATTCACCGAAAAGCCACATTTGGCACATCTTGGGTGAAAGTCGTTCTCAAATCTGACTTTTCCCCAAGATTTTTAACTTGTGACTAAGAGACAAGTGTAGCTTAGCGGAACCCGGGTTCTATGATTTGTATTCAGATTTCCCAGGTTACGGCTTTGCCTTCACCCAGGCTACAACTACAATAAGTTATTTATTGCAAAGTAAATTTTATAGAAGATAAGATTTCCTGGTTTGATTGAATGAGTTCGACACATTCCCCACGCATTGCTTGTAATACTTGCCTTAATGTAAGAAATTGTTCGCTGAGTTGAATGTACAGATCCGCTGTATGCCTTCCTTCTAACTCCCCGATTGTTAAATAAGCGGCTTGTCCCATTTCAGAAAAATAATCAAGGCTGACATGGCGTCTCTTGGCAATTCCTGGAAATAGTCCACAAAAGAGTAAGCTTTTATCCCCTACATCGCGCAATAATTCCATTTGCAATGTTTTTGGCCTATGCATTGATTCAAGAAAATCAAGTGCAACAACCGATTCAATGAGTTTAGGTCCTTGGGAAAAGCGCATTAATAAAAAGACTAAATAACTTTCGGTATTCTCCGTTAACATCAGCTGTGTCGCAGCTTGTGCCTCATTAACTAATGCATGCCATTGGCTAATGTCAGTGGGATGTAAAATTAGTTGTTTCATCGTTACTCCCTATTTTTAACCCCTCACTATTATTTTAGCAGCTAAAAAAAAATTGGTAGCCTGGGTGCAGCGCAGCGAAACCCGGGCACGGTAAAAATACGGTATCCCCGGGTTCCGCTGCGCTGCACCCAGGCTACAAAGCTGCTCTACCCTCAATGGGAGCTGCAGCAATTGAAGTTTGCTATACTAAAATACATGAAGCAGATAGGTTTTAGCTGTTTATTGATGTATAATGTCAAATCTATGTACAAATACTCTGCTTTTTCCTTCAAAGGTTATTTATGATTGATCAGATTCGCAATATCGCCATTATCGCCCACGTCGACCATGGTAAAACCACGTTAGTGGATAAATTACTGCAACAAACAGGCACATTAAATGAGAGGGCGCCCAAAGTTGAACGCGTGATGGATTCCAATGCTTTAGAAAAAGAACGGGGCATCACTATTCTCGCCAAAAATACCTGTGTTTATTGGAAAAATCATCAAATTAATATTGTTGATACTCCAGGACATGCTGATTTTGGTGGCGAAGTAGAGCGTATTTTATCGATGGTTGATAGTGTATTGCTGCTGGTGGATGCAGTGGATGGACCTATGCCACAAACACGTTTTGTAACCCAAAAGGCATTTGCTCGTGGATTACATCCTATTGTTGTGATTAATAAAATTGATCGCCCAGGAGCAAGACCTCATTGGGTTATGGATCAAGTATTTGATCTTTTTGATAATTTGGGTGCAACCGATGCGCAATTGGATTTTCCTGTTGTCTATACTTCTGCATTAAATGGCTATGCTAAGCTGAATTTGGAAGATGAAGCTACAGATATGAGTGCTTTATTACAAACAATTATTGATGAGGTTGAAGCACCCAAAGTCGATGAGAACGGTCCTTTCCAAATGCAAATCAGTTCTTTGGACTACTCATCCTATGTTGGTACTATTGGAATCGGTCGTATTACCCGAGGACAAATTAAAGCAAAATCTGCAGTAAAAATCATCGACAAAGATGGCAATATTCGCACCGGTCGACTCTTGCAATTATTAGGTTTTAAAGGTCTTGAGCGCATTGAAGTTGAAGGAGCAAGCGCAGGCAATATTATTGCGATTACCGGTATTGAAGGCCTCAAAATTTCCGATACGATTTGTGACCCTAATATGGTTGAAGGCTTACCGGTTCTTTCGGTTGATGAGCCTACAATCAGTATGACCTTCCAGGTCAATGACTCGCCTTTTGCCGGTCAGGAAGGAAAGTTTGTTACTTCACGAAAAATTCGTGAACGTTTAGAAACAGAATTATTACATAATGTTGCTTTACGTGTTGAGGATTGTGATGATCCCGATAAATTTAGAGTTTCTGGTCGCGGGGAACTCCATTTATCCATTTTAATTGAAACCATGCGTCGAGAAGGCTATGAATTAGCGATCAGCAAACCTGAGGTGATTATTCGCGAAGTCGATGGTGAGCAACAAGAGCCTTATGAGCATTTGACTGTCGATGTGGAAGAAAATCACCAGGGCACTATTATGGAAAAATTGGGTGAGCGTCGCGGGGAAATGCAAAATATGGTTCCTGATGGCAAAGGAAGAGTACGTCTTGACTATATGATTCCTACCCGAGGCCTTATTGGTTTTCATAATGAATTTTTGTCCTCTACCTCAGGTACCGGTTTAATGTATCATGTTTATGATCATTATGGTCCGGCAATTAAAGGACGAATAGGAAAGCGGGCAAACGGGGTATTGATTGCCAATTGCCAAGGTATGGCTCGCGCGTTTGCTTTATTTAACTTACAAGATCGTGGTAGGTTATTTGTTGAGCCGCAGACAGTGTGTTATGAAGGGATGATTGTTGGAATTCACGCTCGCGATAATGATTTAGTTGTGAATGTGACTAAAGAAAAGCAATTAACCAATATCCGTGCTTCAGGTTCTGACGAAAACATTATATTAACTCCTGCTGTAAAACTCACTTTGGAGCAGGCATTGGAGTTTATTGATGATGATGAGTTAGTTGAAGTAACTCCTAATTCGATTCGATTAAGAAAAAAATCATTGAAAGAACATGAACGAAAAAAAGCATCAAGAACAGCAAACATTGAAGAGTAAAGTTAAATTCAAACGGATCATCTTGTATGCGCGCCAGCACAGGGCAAATCAAGGGGTAAATGAAAGTTTATACCGTTTGGTTGATTTTCTTGAAAAACAAGAAGTACAAATCTATCAAGATGTAGATACATCTACAGGATTTGATGTAAAAATTCCCATATTAGCCAGAGAAGATATGGGTAAAAAAAATGATTTGATCATTGTGGTTGGCGGTGATGGGAGTTTGCTCTCAGCTGCACGCATGGCGATTAAAGTAGATACCCCGGTCATTGGGATTAACCGGGGGCGTTTGGGATTCCTCACCGACATTTTACCTCATGAACTGGAAACGCAATTGAGCGCTGTACTACGCGGCGATTATGAAGAAGAAAAGCGTTTCCTTTTACATACTCGCATTTACGATGAAGATCATACTTATTTTGAAGGTGATGCGCTCAATGATGTGGTTTTAGGACGCGGGAAGGAAACACATCTTATTGAATTTTCAGTATATGTCAATCGACAATTGGTGAGTCATTATCGCTCTGATGGCATGATTTTATCGACTCCTACCGGATCTACTGCCTATGCTTTATCTGCGGGTGGTCCTATCATGCATCCTCAGTTAAATGCAATCGTTCTTGTACCTATGTTTTCGCATAGCTTAAGCTCCCGTCCATTGGTTATTGATGGAGAAGCTAAAATTGAACTGCATATCAGTCAGTTTAATGAAGCGGATTTACGAGTAAGTTGTGATGGTCATGAATCCAGAATGGTTAAACCGGGACAAAAAGTTACGGTTCAAAAAAATGGTCATCAATTACGTCTGTTACATCCTCTTGATTATCATTATTATGATACATTACGATCAAAACTGGGTTGGGAATCCAAACATCAAGGATAGGATAGAACATGCTCACAACTTTGTGCATTGAACAGTTTGCGATTGTGCAACACTTGGAGTTAGATTTTACTCAGGGAATGACTGCTTTCACTGGTGAAACGGGGGCGGGTAAATCGATTATGATCGATGCCTTGATGCTGGCTTTAGGTGATAGAGCAGATGGTTCGGTTATCCGGCCTGGTCAAGAAAAATGTGACATCACTGCCGGATTTTTTGTAGGTCAGGGATCTGAACCTGCGCAATGGTTAGCAGAACACGATATTCCTTGTGATGATGGCGAGATCTATTTGCGACGGGTGATTTATGCAGAAGGTCGTTCCAAATCATACATTAATGGCCAACCATTCCCATTGCAAAAAGTAAAAGAATTAAGCGAAAAACTAGTCCATATTCACGGACAGCATCAACATCAAACACTGATGCAGCATGTAACGCATCGTCAACAATTGGATCAATATGGCAAGAATCATGCGTTACTTGATGAGGTTGCTCGGGCCTATAAACAATGCCAGAAAATTCAGCAGGAAATCGATGTATTACAGAGCCAGGAACAACAAGAAGACAGAATTGCACTATTGCAATTTCAAATTGAAGAATTATCTGCGCTAAATCTGCATGAAAATGAAATTGAAACTTTGTATCAAGAACATCAAATGTTACATCATGCTAGAGAGTATTTGCAAAAATGCCAACAAATACATGGCTTATTAAATTCTGAGGATGAGTCCAATATTTGTACCAGCTTAAATCAGATTTTGCATTTACTGGGTCAATTACCGCAGGAACAATCCCAAATTAAAAATGCTTTTGAATTGATCAATGGTGCCCTGATTCAATGTGACGAAGCAATTGATGAAATGCAGCAATTTGCAGAGCGTATTCATTTGGATCCGGAGCGTTTGCATGAAATAGAAACGCGTATGAGTGCAATACATCAACTTGCTCGAAAATATCATATTGATAGCAGCAAACTTCATGAGCATGCGCAAAATTTGCAAAAAGAACGAGACAATCTGCAGGACAGTGAAAGCCGATTAGCCCAATTAAAAGTACAGCATGGTCAATTGATTGCGATCTATGAAAAAGCTGCTCTTAAACTGCGAGAGATACGAAAAATACAGGCAAAAAAACTGGCGAAAGAAATTACAGCAAGTATCCAACAACTGGGTATGCCTAAAGGATGGGTGGAAATTGAGATATCTCATCTAGAAAAAATGCACCTCCATGGAATGGATAAAGTAGAATATAAGGTATGTACCAACCCAGGTATGGAGCTTGATTCATTAAGTAAAGTGGCATCAGGCGGAGAGCTTTCGCGAATTAGCTTGTCCATTCAAATGATTACTGCCCAACAAGGTACAACACCTACTCTATTGTTCGATGAAGTGGATGTAGGAATTGGTGGGGCTACCGCAGCCCTCGTAGGGCAAATGCTTCGTAAATTGGGAGAGCGTTTGCAGGTATTTTGTGTAACGCACCAACCTCAGGTTGCTGCCGCCGCCAATAACCATTTTATGGTAGAAAAGCGAAGCAACAATCAAGAGACTTTTACTCATATTTCCTTACTGCAATCTACTGAAAAAATTGATGAAATAGCACGCATGCTTGGAGGATTAACAATAACTGAGCAAACGCGCTCTCATGCTAGGGAATTATTGTTGCAAAGTGATCAGGCCATTTTGGCTCAAGCTAGCGAAATGTGAATAAAAGCTTCCAATTTGTTAAAAAAATCGTAGCCTGGGTGGAGCGTAGCGGAACCCGGGTTTGTTTTTCATATAAGCTCTCAGATTTTAACTAGATATATGACATGTTTCCCGGGTTTCGCTGCGCGCTCCACCCAGGCTACGACTATTCACTATGTCTTTAATGCCTCAGCAAGTGAAATAAAATGATAGCCACGGGCTTCAAACATTTGCAGCAAATCATCTAAAAAATAAGCATTCAGCAAATTGACATGTAGAAGTAAGATTTGTTTTCCAGGGGTATTTTTTTCAGCAGTTAATGTGCGTTGCCAAACATATTCGAGATAACGCTTCTTTAAGTCAGTTAATGGTGCAGTTGGATTGTGTACTATTTGTTTTATTAATTCTGTATTAAATTCAAAATCCCTACTATCAATGGTGACTGGAGCAACAATGTAGTTGTTATTACTCAAATACTGGCGAATAATACTTTTTCTCCATAATTTTCCTTCAGCAAGATAAGGGTAACGAAAATATTTTGGCTGAGTCATAAACGGCACAAGAATTGTATCTGCCTTAATCAGATCATTGATGTATTCTTTACACGATACACGGTTTAAATTCAAATGAGAAAAAGTATGGTTTCCTAACTCAAGTCCATTTTGCTTAAAGAGCATAAGCTGTTTTATGGCTTCATTATTGACTCGACTACCAATGATAAAACCAATTGCAGGAACTTGATGTTTCACGAAGCTGTGAACGATATTTTCAAACATTTCATTGGGAAGATCAACAAGAGGTAAGTCATCAATTGTAATCGAAATATCGCGTTGTTGCGCACTGCAGATACTAATAAGCAGAAAAAATAAAGCGACAGCATAGAGCAGAATTTTTTTCAATTATTCCTCCAAGAACTTACATTGAGTCAATATCTCTATAATCATATTTCATAAGAGGTATATGCACAAAGTCTTATGCTCAGAAAATTCCTGAAGTTTTAGGGCATGTTGACAATTCATCCCCCCGCCTACGTGCCGCGACTTGTTCCTGAGAGGGTAGAATGTCATTTGTTGTCCGTCATCCCTGCGTAGGCACACTACTGTCCGGTAAAAGCAAAAGGAATAGTTGCACGTCCTTGATAAAACACCAAGAATGGTGTCCTAAATCCCTATTTAGATCAAAGATGTACTGTGAAAGATAGCGTTTTTCAAGAACCATTAAAATCTAATTTTTTTGTAGACTCCTCAGCATTCATCTAGGCACATTACCTATTGCAGGAGAGCAAAATTTTTACCGGACAGTAGTGTGCGTAGGCAGGGATCCATCCATCAAAAATAGTTCATCGCACAAATTAAGCCATGGAGGATTGTTTTACTCAATTTTTTCCTTTTTTAATTTGTTTTTCCCGCGTACATTGTAAATGGATCCCTGCCTACTCAGGGATGACAGCCTTTTAAGCATCACCGTAAACTATAGAATAGGTTTCCTGTTTAAATTTTGTGAGGAACTCTCAGGACTTGTTCGCGGCATCCATGAGATGGTCAAATAAAAAATAAACCTAAGATATTAGGGCATGTTGACACGCTCTATATTGTACCGAAAATTTTTCAGGAAAATGAGAATAATTTTTTCGAGTGATTCCATCCCTTCTTCTGAGAAGATAGGGATGGTTTGTGCTGGATTGTTGCTTATCAATAAAGTACTTTATTAAATTGCATTAACGCGTTCAGGTAATGCTTCAATGAACTCTTGGGTAGTAGTTGGTTCATCATCTTGCATGGCAAATAAACGATGTCGATTATAGACAGCATTATTTCTTGCATCTGTAAGTACCTCATCCACTGAAGAACCATTAGAGGTAGTTTCGCGAACTTTAGTTTTTAATTGCCGAAGTGCTTTCTTTTTATCATCAGCTATTTCGTCACCAAACCATACCTTATCAAGGTGCTTTCTTTCATATTTTTCAATCAGAGAAACTGCATGCTCAACGTTCCATCCTTTTGATGGGCGTTTTGCGTCTTCAGGTAATGCTACATCCTCTTCTTCAGGTACACTTCGCTGTTTATTCCATGCTTGTTTTAAAGTCAGTCTTTTGGGTTGAACAGTGGCTTCATCACTAGGGACCGCATTCTTTTTACTTGCCAAGCAATCCCAAGCGGCTGCAAGGAAATATAAAGGTGAGGCGATCCATTTGAGAAGCTTGGATGGAATATCTTCATTATGCTCTTCTTCAGAACCCAAACGTTCCTCCAATAATGTTTTTGTTTTACTACTGGATCCAATGAAATAGTGCGCGTCTTCGAATCCTTCGCTGATAATTGCTACAAGAGCAGCTACTATTTGGGGAACCCCTGGCATGCGATCCGAAGTCAGGGCAACGCTCACTAAGTGACCAAAAAAAAGCAGGATACGTAATGGGGTAACCGTTAATTTTAATAGGATACGGAAGGGGTTAATCATCTGTAACCAATTTTCAGTATCCCATACATGGGTGAGTCCATCGGCAATGGCTTTGTAGGTACGTTGAAATATATTCTCGTTATTGGTCTTGGGATCAGTAGCCTCATAGACCATTTCCAGAGATTCAGAAGAGTTTTGGATGTTAAACGATATCGCGGATAATCCCGTGATGATGGGATTGATAATTCCCATCACAAAACTGGGTATTTTTTTCATCCATTCGAATAAAGGACGGGCACTGGTTGCCACAGTCCACCAAGTACCTGCAGTACACACAGTAAGCGCGATTGCTAAGCCGACTAAAAATACGGCAGTGAGCGTCATCAATATATTACGCGCTGTTATACCTTGACTTAAGTCATTTTTGAGCTTGGTATACCATCTTTTGATGGTGTCATTGTTAATGAGATCGGTGATTGTATTGTAAGTTAACATGCCATAAGCAGCTCCAGCAACTACTGCCATGGGAACAATGAGGATTGGCCAAAAAGCAAAGGGAATGGCGGCCATTAGGGGAATGACGCTAAACGCTTCCACAATGAGGTAGGTACTACCAAGCCCCATGAACAGTCCAGCAACCAGGCTGAAGCCTTTAACAAAATTAAATGTGGATTGACGTTTTTCTAAGCGTTCTTGCCACTCCTTTTGGCCATGAGCATCAAGCCAATCTCTTAAGGATTTTGTATATTTGGATAGTTCTTCTTCCTCACCTTGTTTCTTTTTTTTGGTTGCAAATAATTGCAAAGCGAACCATTTTTCCATGTCCGTCAGCGTTTTTTCTATTTGCTTTTTGCGCTTTCTACTTTCTTTATTAAGTTGTTTATGATTAAAGTCCTTCAGAAGATTAAGTTGCGCTTCATAATCTTTGAAAAACTGAGGGCACTCTTCAGAATCAGTATTTTTGGGAAAATGCTCCAGCAAATATTCTTTAGCCAGATGATTCTCTAAGTAGTTGCTTTTAAATATTTTTTTAAAAGCTCCTTTAATATTTTGTAAATAAACTTCACCCTCATAGGCTACAGAGAGACCAAAAGCAGCAAATGCTAAAGGTAAGATAGGATACAATGCATACATCCCACCAAAACTTAGAAAGCCAAGAATTAAGCTAGCGCCTACAGTAAGAGACCCTAGAGCAATATAACGAGGAATTTTTTTGAATCTTTTCTTATTTGCTGCCATTTATTTGCTCAACTAATGGATTGGGGTTCAAACTGTAGCGTAAATGAAAATGATTATCAATAGCAAAAAGACCAAAAAAAAGTCATGTGGTTATTTTTTTATTGAATAAAACTTAAATTAAACAGTAGATCCAACTGCAGAATTTAGGTAAAGTGAGTTTTTACGATGTGAATACGTTTCGAATTTAATTTAACATAGGAGTAGAAATGCGTTTGAATCAATGGATGACCTCTATCGCAGTGGGCTCAGTGCTTGCTAGTACTCATGTTTTGGCGGAAAGCGCCCCTGTTCATGAACAGTTGCAAGTGCCTCAATGTCTTGCAGCAAAAATTGCTACTCCGTATGAGGTTTTGGCAGAAAATAAACAATTTAAAATTATTGATATTCCTGCAGCAGATGTGGATGCTCTGAGCCATCTGGCAGATCAAGTAAATTGCGGTCGTTTTGTGAATGTTAGCCATCATATACTCGGTTCTTTGCTACCAGCAAAAAAGCAATCTGCTCAGAGAGTCCTGCTGAAAAGAACAATTAAAGTAGCGCAACCCAAAAGCACAGTATATGAGTTGAAACACCCAGATGAAGTCAATGAAGCATTACAGAATGTAACTCCAGATAATATTTGGAATACTTTGACGAAACTTACTTCATTCCAGAATCGTTCAGCTACCAAAGATACCGGCGTGGATGCGGCAAAATGGTTGAAAAAAACGTTTGATGACATGGCTGCTGCGAGTGGTCGTACTGATACTGCAACCTTTTTCGTAAAAACAGGGAGTTATTATAAGCAACCTTCGTTAGTAACGGTCATTGGCAAAGACATCAATGCGCCTGCGGTAGTGATTGGAGCGCATATGGACACGCTGGATGGACGTATGCCAGGTGCTGGAGATGATGGAAGCGGTTCTTCATCAATTATGGAAATGGCGCGCATTTTGTTATCTTCCAAAACAACGTTTAAACGTCCGATTTATATTATTTGGTATGCCGCTGAGGAGCGAGGTTTAGTAGGCTCTCAGTACGTTGTAGAGCATTTTATGGACAACTCGATTCCGGTAAAAGCCGCTATTCAGTTTGATATGACAGGTTATCGCGTGAATCCCAAAGATCCAACAATGTGGGTATTTACCGATTATACAGACGAGAGTTTAAGTAATTTCGTAGCGGAATTAATCAGCAATTATGTACAAGTTCCGGTTGCGTATTCAGAATGTGGCTATGGTTGCAGTGACCATGCTTCATGGGATGAAGTAGGTATTCCTGCAGCATTCCCATGCGAGTCTAATTTTGAAGAGCATAATCCTTACATTCATAGCTCCAAGGATACTATGGACAGGTTGAGTCTGGAACATATGACTAACTTCTCTAAACTGGCGTTGGCCTTTGCTATGGAAATGGCGTTAGAGTAATTTCCAAGCACCTTCTATTGGGTTTATTTACAGACCCAATAGAGGCTTTTTTTAAATAATACGGAACATCATTATGAATCGAAAAACCGGGTTATTTCTAAGTTTATTTATTTGTTTTATGTTAAGCAGCGTGACTTCAATGGCACATGCAGGAAATAAGATGCTTCTTCCTCCCTGGTATCTATTGAAAAACCAGTTGAGTGCTGCCTTAAACGCTGATCCTTGCGTGCATGTAGGGGATTTGACCGGTGATGGGCTTGAAATGGAAATCAAAATTACGGTGTGTGATGAGGATAAAGCCCGCGCATTGGCCTCTTTTATTAATCGGGTTCATGATTTCGGTGATAAGCTTGCTGTTACAGTAAAAGTTTATTCAAGTGATTCGATTCCAGTCGAAGCAGTTACTCCCATTACCCTCAAAGAAACGGTGGAGCTAATGAATCTGGCGCTTAAAGGGAACAAATATTTTGTGAAAGCACGACTTGGCACAAGACAGCAGGCTGGTGCGGCATATGCACTGTTTAAGCCTATGATTATTCAATATTACTCTGACGATATTAGTGATTGGTACCTCAATACCAACGAGGTAGCAGCCAAAGTTTTTGCTACAGTGCTTCATCTGGATCCCTATGTGGAAGGCGCTATTAAAGTGTATGCAAGTACTGCCATTATTAAAGAAGATAAGCCAATAAAATAATGTAAGCAGATGCACTCAAATCCAACCATTCGAGTAAACATTGACAATAACGTAGCCTGGGTTCAGGCGAAGCCGTAACCCGGGTTCCGCTTCTGTTTAACTGTATGCAAGTGGAAAATACATGAATTTAATTTTGGCCGTGAGCTAATGGCGGACAATGATATTCTTCAGTGGTCTCATTTTCGGAGTTTACTGCTTGCAAAACGATAGGAAATTTCCATAAAAAATAGAGATGTTTCAAAACATCGACTGTGGTTTGACCCAAAGGTACTCTATTTTGCTGGGTGTACCGTAACGTCATTGAGCGATCACCTTGTAAGTCAACCGAATAAATTTGAATATCAGGTTCCAAGTAACCTAGATTATATTGTCTTGACAATGCTTCTCTTATTTTTTGATATCCTGATTCATTATGAATTGCATTGATGTAAAGATCGGGGCTGCGATCGTCGTCTACGATATGAAATAATTTTAAATCACGAATTAATTTAGGAGATAAGTATTGGGCAATAAAACTTTCATCTTTGAAATGACGCATTGCATTATCCAGACTGCTTAACCAATCTGTATTGGCCAAATAAGGAAACCAGGTTTTATCTTCTTCGGTAGGATTTTCGCAAATCCTCTTGATGTCTTGCATCATATGATATCCCAATGTATAGGGATTAATACCACTATAATATGGACTATTATAAGGTGGCTGCATGATGACGTTGGTATGGCTTTGCAAGATTTCCAGCATAAATTCATCGGTAACCAAGCCCTCATCGTACAGTGCATGTAAAAGGGTATAGTGCCAAAAACACGCCCATCCCTCATTCATTACCTTAGTTTGGCCTTGAGGATAAAAATATTGAGCCATTTTACGTACGATCCGTACGATTTCTCGCTGCCAAGGTTCTAATAAAGGTGCATTTTTCTCAATAAAATATAAAATATTTTCTTGTGGTTCATCCGGGAAACGTTTCTTCTTGGCTTCTTCAGTAACTTGTCTACTTTGTGGAATGGTCCGCCATAATTCATTAACTTGAGATTGCATATAAATTTCGCGGTTTTGTTGGCGAATTTTTTCTTCCTGTATGGATAAAGGAGTAGGATGTTTATAGCGATCCACGCCATAGTTCATCAATGCATGACAAGCGTCCAAGACAGCTTCTACTTCATTAATGCCATAGCGTTGTTCGCAATCACTGATGTATTTTCGTGCAAATACTAAATAGTCAATGATCGCATCAGCAGAAGTCCACATTTTAAATAAATAATTATTTTTAAAAAATGAGTTATGACCATAACAGGCATGAGCAATCACTAAGGCTTGCATGGCTATGGTATTTTCTTCCATGAGATAGGAGATGCACGGGTTTGAATTAATAACTAATTCATAAGCTAAGCCCATTTGTCCACGTTTATAACTTTTTTCAACACCGACAAAATGTTTGCCGAAAGACCAATGATGATAACCTATAGGCATACCTACTGAAGCATAAGCATCCATCATTTGCTCTGCGGTAATGACCTCTATTTGGTTCGGATAAGTATCTAACTTAAAATCTTTGGCGATGCGTGCAATTTCACGATCATAGTCCTGAATTAATTCAAAGGTCCATTCTGCACCCGTGGATAATGGCTTCTTCTTTTTCATGCAGTTTTCCTTTTAAATAGCTCATGAAAAACGGGATATATATCCGCCACTGTATCAATATTTTCCATAGCAAAATTAGGATAGCGTTCTTTTACCAGTTGATAGACTTCCCATAAACTTTGATGATGGCGCGGCATGATTTCAATGTAAGCAAAATATTGTAATAAAGGCATAATCTTATCTTGCAGCAACTCCTGACAATAAGGTGAATCAGCATTCCAGTTATCCCCATCTGACGCTTGTGCCACATAGATATTCCATGCTTCTGGTGGATAGCGGTTTTCGATAATGGTACTTAGGAGTTCCAAGGCACTGGAAACTACGGTACCTCCGGTTTCGCGAGAGTAAAAAAACTCTTCTTCATTCACTTCCTTAGCAGAAGTATGGTGCCGGATAAATACCAGATCAATTTTTTCATAATTTTTGGTGAGAAACATATAAAGCAAGATAAAGAAACGTTTTGCAATGTCTTTTTTAGCCTCATCCATTGAACCTGAGACGTCCATAACACAGAACATGACTGCTTGAGTCGAAGGTGAAGGAACACGAACACGAAAGTTATAACGTAGATCAATGGTGTCAATAAATGGAACAGTTTGTATTTTCTTCTTTAGATGCTCAATCTTCTTTTGCAGGCTTTTTAGGACTTCGGTATCTGGAACAGGTTGAGCTTGCAGTTGCTCTAATTCTTCTTCAGCTTCTTTTAATCGTCTTTTGTAGGGCGACGCCAAAGCAACTCGGCGTCCGGTTGCTTGTTTCATTGAGCGAAGAACATTAATATTATTAGGAATGCCGCTTGTTGTCACGCCAGCTCTTACCGTTTTGAAGGTGCTAATACGCGCCAATTCTTTTTTCACCAAATCCGGTAATTCCAGATCTTCAAAGTACAGATCCAAAAACTCTTCCCGAGATAATTCAAAAACAAAATTATCTTCACCTTCGCCGCTATCGCTGGCCTCTGAGCCATCCCCTCCGCCACCCGAGCCTCCACTGGGCCTTCTTATTCTATCGCCAGCAATAAAATTATCATTTCCTGGTAATACACGTTCTATATGTCCACCTTGTCCTCGATGAAACATCGGTTCAGAAATGTCTTTGGCGGGAATTGTGATTTGTTCGCCTTGGTCAATTTCGGTAATACTTCGCTTTCCAACAGCATCGGAGACAGCACGTTTGATCTGATTTTTGTAACGACGAAGAAAACGTTGACGATTAACCGTGCTTTTTTTCCCTGCGTTTTGTCGTCTATCAATCAATTGCGACATAATTTAGCCCCACATAAAAACTTTTATTCCGCACCTATTTGTAGTTTGAGCTAAAAAAACCTTAACTCAGGAAGTATTTATCGTAGCTTCCGGGCTATGAATTGCGCATTTGCCCAAACTACAAAATAGCCAGTATTTTAACTTTCTCTCATAGGTGCAAGAGAAAGATTTTTATTATTGTGACTTACGCACTCGCAAATACCATTCACAAAGCAAGCGTACTTGTTTGCGTGTATATCCTTTATCAACCATTCGCGAAATAAACTCTTCGTGTTTTTTCTTATCATCTTCAGATGCTTTGGCATTGAAGGAGATAACGGGTAACAAGTCTTCAGTATTAGTGAACATCTTTTTCTCAATTACTGATCTTAATTTTTCATAACTATTCCACACTGGATTTTTGCCGCGATTATTCGCACGAGCACGTAAAACAAAATTCACCACCTCATTACGAAAATCTTTTGGATTCGATATACCTGCCGGTTTTTCTATTTTTTCAAGCTCTTGGTTTAATAAGGCACGGTCAAAAATCTCACCGGTATCTGGATCACGATAATCCTGATCTTGAATCCAGAAGTCGGCATAGGTGATGTAGCGGTCAAAGATATTTTGGCCATACTCAGAATACGATTCCAAATAGGCTGTTTGAATTTCTTTGCCAATAAATTCAACATACTTGGGTGCGAGATATTCTTTGATAAAGCCCAAATAGGATTCCTGCACCTCTTGTGGGAATTGTTCTTGTTCAATTTGACGCTCCAACACATACATTAAATGTACGGGGTTTGCAGCTACTTCACTATGATCAAAATTAAAGACTTTAGAAAGGATTTTGAAAGCAAAGCGCGTTGATACACCGCTCATTCCTTCATCGACACCGGCAAAGTCGCGGTACTCCTGATATGATTTTGCTTTGGGATCAGTGTCTTTTAAACTTTCTCCATTATATACCCGCATTTTGGAATAAATACTGGAGTTTTGCGGTTCTTTTAAACGAGTTAAGACTGAAAATTGCGCTAACATATCCAAAGTACCCGGGGCACATTGAGCATGCGTCAATGAGCTGTTATCAATGAGTTTTTGGTAAATTTTAATTTCTTCGGAAACACGCAGACAATAAGGCACTTTGACTATGTTAATACGGTCTATAAATGCTTCATTGTTTTTATTATTTCTGAATGATTGCCATTCGGATTCATTCGAATGCGCTAAAATAATTCCCTCAAATGGAATGGAGGATAAACCTTCAGTCGCATTGTAATTACCTTCTTGGGTGGCTGTTAACAAGGGATGTAATACCTTAATTGGTGCTTTAAACATTTCGACAAACTCTAAAAGACCGCGGTTTGCTCGGCATAACCCGCCAGAATAACTGTATGCATCAGGATCATCTTGAGAATGTTCTTCTAATTTACGAATATCTACTTTACCTACCAATGAAGAAATATCCTGATTGTTTTCATCGCCTGGCTCTGTTTTGGCAATGGCAATTTGTTTTAAACGTGAAGGTCTGACTTTAACTACTCTAAATTGACTAATATCCCCATTATATTCATGCAGACGTTTAACTGCCCATGGGGACATCAAATAACGTAGGTATCGAGATGGGATCCCGAAACGCTCTCGGAGTAACTCAGCATCTTCAATTGGATTAAACAAGGATAAAGGGGATTCAAATACTGGTGAGCCTTTAATGGCGTAAAAGGGTATTTTTTCCATTAAATCTTTTAATTTCTCAGCAATAGAAGATTTACCACCTCCTACAGGTCCTAAGAGATAAAGGACTTGTTTGGTTTCTTCCAAGCCTTGGGCTGCATGTTTTAGAAAACCAACGATTTGCTCAATTGGCTCTTCCATGCCATAAAAATCTTGAAATACAGTATATCTTGGGATGATTTTATTGGAAAAAATCCTTGATAAAACAGGATCATGACGCGTATCGATCATTTCAGGCTCGCCTATGGCCATTAACAAGCGCTCCGCTGGATTGGCATAAGCTGAAGGGTCATTTTTACACAATTCCAGGTATTCTTCCAAACTTATCTCTTCTTCTTTGTTGTCTACAAAGCGTTTGGTATAGCTGGTTAAAAAATCTTGAGTATTCATATGCCATCCCCTTTATCCTTGTGAAGGATATATTGTGTTTCTTTACATTTATTGCATTTTATTGGTAAAAGCAATAAATGAATTTTCAGCTAACTTCGTAATACTGATAAAGATTGACCTAAGAAGTTACCCCTTTATAATCATTATAGGCTAAACTAAGAAAATTTTTATATAACTCAATAAACTTAATCGCATTTTTCATAGGATGTAATGATCATGCCTGACACAACCGTTTATTTAAAAAACTACCAGCCTCCTTTTTTTACAGTAGAGACTGTGAATTTAAATTTTGACCTCTATGATGATCATGCTTTGGTACTGAGTGAGCTGAAATTAATCCGTCAACATGAAGGTCCTTTACATTTGTATGGTGATGAGTTGGAATTGGTTAGTGTTCACATGAACGGGCAAAAACTGGAACCATCCGCCTATACCTTGCAAGCGGATGCGCTTGTTATCGAAAATTGTCCCGATGAACTTACACTCAATGTAGTAACGCGCATTTATCCGCAAGATAATACGCAATTATCTGGGCTTTATCGCTCAAATCATCTGTTTTGTACCCAATGTGAGGCAGAGGGTTTTCGACGCATTACTTATTTTCTAGACCGGCCTGATGTTTTAGCCACTTATACTACACGAATCTCAGCGGATAAAAAGCAATACCCTATTTTATTATCCAATGGAAATTTGCTCGAATCAGGCGCGACTGATGATGGACGTCATTGGGTCGTTTGGAATGATCCGTTTAAAAAGCCCTCGTATTTATTCGCATTAGTTGCTGGAGATTTAGCGTGCATTCACGATAAGTTTGTTACCTGTTCTGGTCGTACAATTGATCTACGTATTTATGTTGAACCAGGAAATGAAGATAAGTGTGCCCATGCGATGGAGTCTTTGAAAAAATCCATGCGCTGGGACGAAGAAGTCTATGGCAGGGAATATGATCTGGATATTTTCATGATTGTAGCAGTGAGCGACTTCAATATGGGGGCTATGGAGAATAAAGGATTAAATATTTTTAACTCCAAATACATTCTTGCACGTCCTGATACAGCAACGGATCAAGATTTTGCCGATGTCGAAGGTGTGGTTGGCCATGAATATTTTCACAATTGGACTGGTAATCGAATTACTTGCCGTGATTGGTTCCAGTTAAGTTTGAAAGAAGGCTTAACTGTTTTTCGCGATCAGGAGTTTTCCCGTGATATGAATTCGCGAGATGTAAACCGAATTATGGATGTCAGGGTATTGCGAAGTGCTCAATTTCCTGAGGATGCTGGAGCAATGGCCCATCCCGTGAGGCCAGAGTCTTATCAGGAAATAAATAATTTTTATACAGCTACAGTGTATAATAAGGGAGCTGAAGTAATCCGCATGCAACATACGCTCTTAGGTAAAGCGGGTTTTAGACGAGGTATGGATTTATATTTTAAACGACACGATGGTCAGGCAGTCACTATTGATGATTTCGTTGCTGCGATGGAAGATGCCAATCATGTTGATCTCACGCAATTTAAGCGATGGTACAGCCAAGCAGGTACTCCAGAGGTAACAGTTACCAGTGAGTATGCGCAGGGTAAGCTGACCTTAAAAATGCAGCAAAAGTGTCCACCAACCCCTGAATGTCAGGATAAAAAGCCATTTCATATACCTATTCGTGTCGCATTATTTGATACGCATGGACATCAGATGTCGATTGATCAGGACATTTTGGAGTTAAAAGAAACAGAGCAGAGTTTTACTTTTACCGGTTTGAGTGAAAAACCTGTTGTTTCATTATTACGTGAGTTTTCTGCTCCGATTAAATTAAAATATGATTTGACTCAAGAGGAGTTGCTTTTTTTATTGCGGCATGAGGCGGATGGTTATGCCAAATGGGATGCAGCGCAAAATCTTGTTCTGAATTGCATTAAAGAATGCTTAAATCAACCATCCAGCGCATGGCAAATTCCTTCTGCTTTAATTTTTGCTTTGAAGCATGTACTGCTTGATGATTCACTCGATGCCGATTTGCGTGCAGAATTACTGACTCCCCCAGGTTTTGAGGATATTGCTACAAGGCTGGATATTGTGGACGTAAGCGCTGTAGAAAACGCTCGGGATTTTTTCCACCAGCAATTAGGATGGCACTTGTATGAGGCGGCCCAGTCACTTTATCAAAAGCTATGGCAAATCGAAGATCACCGTATGAATGGACCCGCTTACGGTCGTAGAAAATTACGTAATGTTTGTCTCTGGCTTATGATGAAAGCTAAAGAAGTAACTGCTTTAGGTGTATGTGAACAACAGTTTATAGCGGCACAGACCATGACAGATCAAATCGCCAGTTTTTCTTTATTGGTCAATTGCACGAATCAGGGATTGCGAGAGCAAGCGATTGATGATTTTTATAAACAATGGTCTAAAGATGATTTGGTTTTAGATAAATGGTTTGCAATTCAAGCGACCAGTGAATTACCGGACACTTTGACTCATGTAAAAGTATTATTAAAACATTCTGCTTTTAGTATTAAAAACCCCAATAAGGTCCGTGCACTGATCGGTGCATTTTGTATGGGAAATCCACGCAATTTTCATGCTCTAGATGGAAGTGGTTATCAATTTTTAACTGAAATGTTAGTAAGTCTGGATAAAATAAATCCACAAATTGCTGCTCGTTTAGCGAGTCCATTTACTCGCTGGAAACGTTATGACAAATCCAGACAAGTTTTGATGCGAAACCAATTAGAGCAATTAGCCAAGCTGGAGTTATCGCGTGATTTGGCCGAAGTAGTTTCTAAAAGTTTAATGATTGATGCGAGCTAGAAGGCAATTTCGTAGCCTGGGTTAGGCGAAGCCGTAACCCGGGTTTCTGGATATAAAATAACTTCCTTAGAGTGCGACTTTAGTATTTTCTGCGGGAAGTGAAGTCAAATTGTTGCAAAAATCAGTGGGGTTCAACGTGTAATAAAGCCCTAAACCCACTTCACATAAGAAAACGACAAGGACGAGCATACCAAAGAGGATACAAATAAATTGTTTATTTTTCCTCTTTTTTTCATGTATTTTATTTAGAATGGTTTCGTTGCTGTGAAACAAGCGGTCGCTTATTATTTTAATTACTGATTCGACAATAGCATCATGACATTGATGATTTTCCAATGCATGTAATCTACTTATAGAGGTTTGTAATACAACGGTGGCTTCAGTTGCGATCACTGTCAGTGCGCACGTGCGGTTTTGAATGACCCTAATTTCATCAAGTGTTTCACCCGAGCCCAGGGTATCGATCAATTCAGGGGCAGCTTGTTCATTTTCTTTTTTGTAGAGTCCAACTGCTCCTGAGACAATAATAAAAAAATCATCGTTTAGTTCCCCTTCCCTAAGCAAAATATCACCTTTTACGAAGGTAGATCGCGATGAAATTGCTATGAATGTTTGATAGTTTTCTTCGGATAAATGCTTTAATAATGGGCTGCTTCTCAAGATATTTTTTTCATTTTCGGAAAAGTCGCTCATTGAATTGTCCCTTAACTCAAATAAGAGTAACTTATTATGCTCTTTTGCATTCCAGTAATATTGAAATATTGAAAAACAAAAAAGCTCCATTACTTTAATTATTTGTAGACAGACGCGTTTTTTTCAAGAAAAATTTAAGTCAAGTTGACCATTAACCAGCCGACTACGTTCTGCGACTTGTTCGCAGAATCCATGACCGCCCTGATTAAAACCAGACATTTATGCATGTTCACCCATATCCTGGATCCAGCGAACCAGTCCTGAGAGAACCTCACAAAATCCAAACAAAGAATCCATATTTTACTCTACAGTTATACCTAAAAGAGTGTCATCCCTGCGTAGGCAGGGATCCATTTACAATGTACACGGGAAAAACAAATTAAGACAATGGAAAATTAACTTTAATTGAGTGAACACACCTCCGTGGTTTAATTTGAGCTATGGACTATTTTGATGGATGGATCCCTGCCTGCGCACACTACTGTCCGGTAAAAATTTTGCTCTCCTGCAATAGGTAATGTCCCTAAATTTTTTTGTAGTCTACAAAAAAATTAGATTTTAATGGTTCTTGAAAAACGCTATCTTTCACAGTACATCTTTGATCTAAATAGGGATTTAGGACACCATTCTTGGTGTTTTATCAAGGACGTGCAACTATTCCTTTTGCTTTTACCGGACAGTAGTGTGCCTACGCAGGGATGACAGGCAACACATAACATTCTACCTGGTTAAATTTTGTGAGGATCTCTCAGGAACCAGCGGGAAGTGGGCCATGGATAAGACGGTCACTACACCTTAATTTTATCCGTAAGCACTGCATTGTCCCTGTGCATCACAGTGCATACCTACGCCTATTGCATCAGTAGCAGCATGGATTTGTGTTTGATGCGCTTGAGTGAATTGATGAATTAATTTTTGCATTTGTTCCTATAAAAAGATATTTTGCTGTGCTTTAATTGACAGACTTTTTGCTGTAGTAACGTTGGCAACAAAGCAACCAATTAACCAGAGTAGGAGGGTAAGGTGTCTCAGCGTTTTGCAGTTATTGGTAATCCTATTGCGCATAGTTTATCGCCGATAATTCATCAGTGTTTTGCCAAACAAATGAATGTGCGACTGACTTACGAAAAAATTAAGGCAGATGATCCATCCTTTGAGAAACAAGTATCTGATTTTTTTACTGAAGATGGTAAGGGACTGAATGTTACTTTACCTTTCAAGCAGCGAGCTTTTGCGATGGCGCAACAACATAGTTTACGTTGCAAAAAAGCTGGGGCTGCGAATACATTATGGATGCAAGCAAATCAATTGCATGCAGACAATACCGATGGTGTTGGGTTAATTCGTGATTTGCATCGACATACCTTAGTAGAAGGAAAGCGTGTATTAATCTTAGGTGCTGGGGGAGCCACACGCGGCATCGTTTATCCCTTATTGGAAAATCATCCTGCAGAGCTGATTATAGCGAATCGTACTCTAGCCAAAGCGGAGGAGTTTCAACGTGCTTTCCCGCAAACTCGATTTTTAAGTCTGAATGAGATTGAGGGACAGTTTGATATCGTGATTAATGCAACTTCTGCCAGTTTGGCAGGGGAGTTTGTTGCGTTACCCGCAGCATGCATGTCAGCAAAGCCATTTTGTTATGATTTATCTTATAAGCAAAATGGCATAACAGCTTTTGTCCAATATGCTAGAGAATTAGATTGTGACGCAGTAGATGGCTTAGGAATGTTGGTGGAACAAGCTGCTGAGGCTTTTTTTATTTGGCATGGCATGATGCCCGAAACTCAAGAGGTACTCACATTTTTGCGTGCACCGGCGTAGCTTGCTGTGTAAACAGACCCTGAATTAATTAATTAAGTGATTCAAATCCAAGACTAAAGTTTTTACTTGAATAGGATGGTAAAAATAAGCCTGTACCTTTGCTTCTGGATTAATAAGCAAAACTTCTGTTCCATGACTCATCGGTGCGGTTGAGACTGAAACATGCAGCTGTTTTTGTAAGGCATTTATTGCCGACATTTCGCCTCTAAGCGCTATAAAATGCGGGTTAAATTGATGAATAAATTGATTTAATCTCTGCAAGGAATCATGCTCAGGATCAACTGAAATGAAAATAATGTGGGGTCTTTTTGTTTTGACCAGAGTTTCATAAGTTTGATTCAGCGTTTGCATAGTCAGTGGACAAATCATTGGACACGAACTAAAGCCAAAAAATAGTAACGACCAATGATCTTTTAAATTTGTTTCTGTAAATAAATTCCCATGCTGATCAATCAGTTCAAAATGAGTGATGGGTTGAGACTGATTGATATAAACTCCACTTTCGAGCTGAACTGCACTGCGATGCAAAACAACGTACATAATGAGACTCGTTATGAGAATTAAATAAAAAAAGATGATTGTAAGAATTTTAGTCAATTTATTCACTATCTAATAAAAATCCCGTGCTACACTTAAACAAAATATAAAGAGTATCAAGGGAAATGTATACTGGCTTCTTTCAAGTGGATGCCTTGCCAACGAGTCAATTAATAGGGATCTATGATTCAAAATTAGTTGTGCTCTCTATTTTAGTGGCTGTGATGGCTTCTTATATCGCGCTTGATTTAACGGGACGCTTAAGAGATCACAATAATACAAAAAAAGATATCAGGCTTTGGTTATTAGGCGGTGCTATCGCGATGGGTTCAGGAATTTGGTCTATGCATTTTATAGGGATGCTCTCATTCACAATTCCTGGCCTTGTTTTAGAATATGATTTGTTCTGGACTATTCTTTCACTTGTTGTTGCCATTTTAGCTTCTGGTTTTGCCCTGTTTTTATTAAAAAAATCAATAATTAATATAATTCATCTCATCGCGGGTGGGTTAATTTTAGGATTAGCAATTGCCTCCATGCATTATACCGGCATGACCGCAATGCTTATCTCCTTAAATATTGCTTACCTGCCTAGCTTGTTTTTACTATCGATTCTCATAGCAATTCTTGCTTCGGAAGCCGCGATTTGGTTTGCTTTAAAAAGCAATACGGTCATCTTAAAATTAAGAAACCAGATTAAAATTTTATCAGCAATAACTATGGGGTTGGCAATTTGTGGGATGCACTATACCGGCATGGCCGCATCAGTGTTTACTCCCCTATGTACGCCCATCACTATAAATAATTATCAAGGCATTAATCAAACGTTCCTGGCAATTATAATTGCTGGAGTAACGATGGTGATCTTAGCCATTGCTTTTTTAGCTTCTTCATATAAAGAAGCTAAAAATCAACATCAATTTGAAAAAGCACGTGAGTTAGGAATGGCTGAAATTTCAGCCTCTGTATTGCATAATGTGGGTAATGTACTCAATTCTGTTAATATTTCAGTCGAGACAATAATTGCAAGCCATAATTCTTCACCCTTAAAAGACATAAAAAAATTAGCAGATCTATTGAATACCCATAAAGACGATTTAGCGCAATTTCTTACCAAAGATCCACATGGCATTCATGTTACAGCATATATTAACGAATTAGCTCGGTGTTGGGGCAAAGAACATGAACTGGAGCAAAACGAATTAAATGAAATTTCTAAAAATGTGGAACTTATCAAAAAAATCATATCTACCCAACAAGATGTGATTAAAGTAGATGATTTTGAACAGATTATTTCTATTAATGAACTGATTGATGAGACCCTTCTCTTATCCGGCATTCATCTAAAAAAAGAAATTAAGATTAGGAAAGAATATGGGGACATCAAGTCCATTATGGTTGATAAGATTAAATTATTTCAAGTTTTAGGCAATCTCATTTCTAATGCAAAGGATGCGTTACTTGAATCTTCAAACCCAAATAAAACGCTCATTATTAAAACCGGATTGGTAAATCGAGACAAAATTGAAATTCAGGTTTCTGAAAATGGCATTGGCATTCCAAAAGCCAATTTAGATAAAATTTTTATTTTTGGTTTTACAACTAAAAAATCGGGTCATGGATTCGGTCTCCATGCCTCTGCTCTTGCTATGAATGAATTGGGAGGAGAAATTCATGCTAACAGTGAAGGTCCTGAAAAAGGTTCTACTTTTACCATTTATTTACCTAATCGCAAAGCAAGTTTCCTAAAAGGAGAGAGAGGAGTATGGCAATGAATAAACAAAACGATTTTAAAATCTTAATTATTGATGATAATCCTGCTATTCATCTTGATTTTCAAAAAATATTAACAACTAAAAAATCAACTGCCACAATTAGTAAACTAAATCGGCTGGTCTTTGGAGATAAGTTGGATGAGGATTTGGAAAAATCAGAATCAGAGGCTGATTTTCCTTCCTTTCAAATAGATTGTGTTTCTCAGGGAGAAGAAGGAATTCAATCCATTCAACACGCTGTAGAGCGGAGAGAACCTTATGCTTTGGCTTTTGTTGATATTCGCATGCCTCCTGGATTAGACGGAATTGAAACCATTAAACGCATCTGGGCTATAGATCAGGAAATACAGGTTGTAATTTGTACTGCATATTCTGATTATACTTGGGAAGAAACTGTAGAAGAATTAGGGCTAAGTGACAATTTATTAATTCTCAAAAAACCCTTTGATAGTATTTCTGTACGGCAATTAGCCTGTTCCTTAACCAAAAAATGGCGATTGATGCAAGAATCAAAAAATCGCGAGAAAATTTTGGAAAAAACTGTTGAAGAACGCACCGATTCCTTACAAAAAACGTTAGCTGTGCTTGAATATCAGTCAACCCATGACAGCTTAACCAATTTACCCAATAGAACTTGGCTGACGGATAGGATGAGGAAGGAAATTTCTCGGGCTCAAAGACATCATTCAATGTTTGCGGTGATTTTTATTGATCTGGACCGATTTAAACTCATCAATGACAGTTTTAACCATGCGTCAGGCGATATCTTACTTAAACGAATAGCCGAGCGTCTGTCTGAAGTTACACGAAACAAGGATATTATCGCACGTTTAAGTGGCGATGAGTTTATTTTCATTTCTGTTTCATCAGAATTACATAAAGTTGAACATGTGGGATATATTGCAAAGAGAATTTTAGATGCAATCAATAAAAGTCTACATATTGGACAGCGAGATATTATCATTTCTGCAAGCCTTGGGATCAGTATTTATCCCCAAGATGGTTCGACTGTTGAAGAGCTTTTGCATAATGCTGATCTGGCGATGTATCGAGCGAAGGCTTTAGGCGGGAATCAATTTCAATTATATACGTCTGAATTGCACGAAAAATGCATAGTCCGTTTGGAAAAAGAATCCGATCTTCGTCGAGGACTCATTGAAAAAGAGTTTTTTTTAGAATATCAACCCCAATATGACATTCAGAATCAAAAATTAATTGGAGTTGAAGCCTTAATTCGTTGGCAACATCCCAAACAAGGCACTTTATTGCCTATGGATTTTATACCTCTTGCCGAAGAAACGGGTCTTATTGTACCCATTGGTGAATGGGTTATTAAGACAGCGTGCTATCAAAATAAGGCTTGGCAGGATAAAGGGTTCCCACCGTTCCCTATTTCAGTCAATGTTACAACGAAGCAATTCATACAGCCTAATTTCATTACAATGATTAAAAATATATTAAAAACGAGTAAATTAAGTCCTGAATATCTGAATGTAGAAGTCACTGAAAATGTCATTATCAATGCGGTAAATGTGATTGATTCAATTAATGAATTGAAGAAACTCGGTGTCAAAATTGTACTTGATGATTTTGGTGCAGGTAATTCTGGATTTAATTTTCTGAATAAGCTCCCCATTGATCAATTAAAAATTGATCAATCATTTATACAAAATATTAGTTCTGACCGTTCAGACGAAGTGATTCTTCAAGCAATTATCGATATGGCGAGCAATTTAAACTTGGATATAATTGCTGAGGGCGTCGAAACCTCCGATCAATTGAAGTATTTAGAATCACATAATTGCTATAAAATTCAAGGGTTTTATTTTAACGAACCGATGACAGCCGAGAAGCTAGAAAATTTCCTAAAAACTTGATTTGTGCGTCAGATGAAAAGGAGGGCTTATCGTTATGCCATTAATAATGAAATTTATGGTATAAACAGTTCCCAGCGCCCCTAATGTCCGATAATTCGCTGACTAAGAAAAATTACTCAAAAAAAGCCGTAACTTCCTTCGCATTATTAATCGTATCTTGAAAACCCAGTTCAAGTAATTCTCGAGTATAGTCACGTTCGAAAAGCACAAAACTTAAAAGATCGCCTGAATGCTTTTTTTCTCCCAAAAAATTGAGGAGGTATCGAAGCAATGTAGGTAACGCTTTAAAATGTATTTGAGCCAATGGAGCTAAGTCTTTACTCGGACGTAAATGTAACGTAGTAATGGGGCGCCATGGTGAACGGCGTTTTTTCCATATCGACAGAAGCATAGCAATTTCATTCATTCGATTGACCATTTCAATATCCCGGTCAAGGTTGTCCAAAAAAAGAGCATTTAACATATTCCCAAAAATATGAGAAAAGGGAATGTCATCATGATTACGTAAATTTTCTTGCTCTACAAATGTAGGTAGTGCTCGAGTTCCTAAAATTAGAATTTTATCTACTTCAAAACGAATGGAGCCACGTAGAGGAGCAGCAAGACCTACACTGCCATCGCCATAATGAAAGCCATCGAGCAAAACCGTTGGAAAAAATAAAGGTAAGGCACTCGATGCTAAAATATGTTCTGCTTCGAAGCGAACGCGTTTGCTGCCGTGTCGTGGATAATTCCAGTCTGTGAATTCGGAGTTGTTGTGTTCGTAAAAAGAAATAGTCTGGCGCGTTTCATAACAACTACTGATTATTTCCAGTGTACTCAGATATCCATTGCTTATGTTTTGCGCAATTTTAGTGAAATCAAGACCACTTTCGATCATTTCTTTCAAGGGGGTGGTATCAAGTAGATGAGCTGCCTGTCGCTGCTTGAGCATCATTGTACTCATATTACGCATAACAGATTTGCTTAATGCGAAGTTACTGGCCTTATAGACTTGTTGACAATGAATTTCACTCCAAATGGTCTCCAGTTTATCAAGTGCTGTCGGGAAATCATCTGCATTTTCTGCTAGGACTGCTGCATTGATACTTCCCACACTAACCCCGCTGACCATTTCAAAGGGTAAGGTTTTAACTTGCAAAATATGACCAATTGCTTTCAGAACACCAGCTTGGTAGGCGCCTCGAGCGCCGCCACCTGCCAAATAAAGGGCTTTTTTAGACATAATGATTATTTTTATCGCATTTATTTAGTATCTATGTGGAAATATAGTTGAGTTTATGCTGAATTAGCAAGTCCTCGGTTGTATTGTAAAAATTTTCACCAAAAGTGTAAAGAAAGTGGTATATTATGCTCTTTTACGCAAAATGGTCAATTGGTGGTCAATATGAGAGAATTTGAGTTTGCAAATACTCTATTCGAGGCAATTGAAATACTTGACGAAATACAACGTCCAATCGATTCTGATTTAGAACGCTTTCCGAGGAAAAAATCTAAGAAATTCTTAAAAAAAATAGTGTTTTTATCAAAAGTTATCAAAACTACGGGTGACTCAGGTAAGGCAATGATGCAGATTGGCTCTTCCATCAGAACCTTCAATAATCTCACACCTACGGAATCACTAACACATGGATTGAATATTGGAACAATCGCCTTTGCTGCGTTAGATTTTTTGCTTATCCCTTTTGTCTATCTTACTGCGTATCTACTGGATGGAAAAGCTCCTATTAATCGGAGTAATAATGCTAGGTGGTTTCTTTCTGCAATAATGTTAGCACTGACCATAACCTCAATATGTGTTCCTGCTATAGCAGTAGTAATGGCTTTTACTACAGTTTCAATCTCACTGGTTGCGAGTCTATTTTTATTAGGCCAGGCACTGTATGAATTTTATCACTTAAGTAAAGAACGAAGAGCAATTAGAAAATTAATTGCCGGTGCCGAATCTCAAATAGATGAGAGTCAAAACAAAGCGGCTGAATTAAGAACTGCTTTAGACGATGTGAGTACAGAACAGCAGCTTCTGTTGCACTACGAGCAGATTGCCTCGTTACAAGAACGTTTTAATGCACAAAAAGAATATTTAATTAAACTGAAGTCAAAAGAATTAAAGTTAAGCAAGAAAATAAGAAATTCTGGATTTGTTCAAGTCATAGATAAAGGCGTTGGTTTAAGTTTGTGCACAATGGGTATGATCGGGTTGATTGTGTCTGTATATTTCCCAATGGCAGGTTTAGGAATATTAACCGCGGTATCTGTTATTTCGCTTGCGTACTTTATAATTCGATTGGCGGTACCGTTGCTGCAACAGCTTGGAGGATGGATTGCAAGCAAATTTAGCTCTCGATCTGGTGAGAACATCTCAAAAGATGATCCAAGGCAAACGTGCGAGCATAACCAAGAACCTTCAACCGATTTGATGATAGAACATTTTTTTGGCAGTAAAAAAAATGCAAATGAATTTTTAAAAAAAATCCCCCTAAAAGATGAAGATTTATCATTAACGAGTACAACCCCACTATTTCAAACTGAGAGAAGCCAATTGAAAGGAAGAGATAAAAAAGAGTTGATTTGCGGTGAATTAATTCTCTGAAAACGGCTTTCATAAACTGAAATAGCTGATGACAATTCTACTATTTCGGCTCAATCTAACAAATTGGTAACAGATTCTAATTTCTTTCATCCAAAAGCTCATTGCAAAAAATTGAAATCTCCTTTAACTTAAAAATTTACCCCTCAAAGGAAGAATACTCATGCTGAATATACTTCGCGAACAACCCAGGGCATTTCACATGATTTTTATGTTGGAATTATGGGAGCGGTTTGGATTTTATACAGTTCAAGGGATTTTGACTTTGTTTTTTATTCGTTATTTGGGTTACAGCGATACAATTTCTTATTATACATTTGGCGCTTATTCGGCTCTAGTTTATGGTATGGTGGTTGTTGGCGGATATTTGGGGGATAGAATACTAGGTACCAAACGTACCATAGTACTTGGTCTTATTACTTTGGCAACAGGTTATTTTTCTTTAGCGATTACAGACAAAGAACATGTATTTTTTACATTGGGTTTAATTTGTGTCGGTAATGGTTTATTTAAGGCAAATCCATCGAATTTGCTCGCTAAGTGTTACGAGAAAAATGATCCTCGGTTGCATGGCGGTTTTACTTTGTATTATATGGCGATCAATTTGGGCAGTATGATTGCATTATTTGCCGGTCCAGCGATTTCGAGTCGATATGGTTATTCTTATGCTTATATGATGAGCGCAATCGGCTTGCTCATCGGATTAGCCAATTACTGGCTGCAACACCAATTTGTCGCACACATTAATACGGATGCTGACAAACGGAAAATCTCGCTCACCCAGTGGTTGATAATCGTGTTTGGAATATTTTTTCTCACTGAGTGTTCTGCGTATTTATTACAGCATGTGATGCTGGCTAAAAACCTATTTTGGTTTATAACCATTTCGGTAATCATTTATTATATATTTATGACGCGTAAAGAAAGCAAAATATCCAGAATGCGCATGCTTGTTGCCTTGGCATTGATGTTGGAAGCAATTATTTTCTTTACCTTATATCAACAAATGCCGACCTCACTGAATTTATTTGCCGTACATAATGTAATCCCGGTTTTCTTTGGAATCACGATTGATGCACAAAGCTTCCAGGCGCTAAATCCTATCTGGATAGTATTGATGAGCCCTGTTTTGGCTTATTTTTATAACTTCCTGCACAGAAAAGGCATAGAGTTTTCCATTCCTTATAAATTTTCTTTAGGTATGACCATGTGTGGCGTGAGCTTTTTAATGCTCTTTTTTGCTCGCTATTTTTATACAGAGCAGGGCATGGTTTCCTCCTGGTGGTTAATTATGAGCTATTTATTTCAAAGCCTTGGTGAATTATTGGTATCAGCACTTGGGGTGGCGATGGTTGCTGAATTAGTCCCTGCGCAAATTGCAGGTTTTGTGATGGGAATGTGGTTTTTAACTTCTGCTATAGCCGGGTTTATTGGTGCTACTGTTGCCTCATATACCGCGCTTCCCGAGCAGATTAAACCGGGAGTCGGATCGTTAATGATTTATACTCAAGTATTTGCCTGTATTGGCATCGTCACTTTAATTATTGCGCTGTTTATGTGGCTACTATCACCGCGATTAAGTCGTTATATTGCAACAAAAAAAGCAGATTTACACCAAGAAGCACAAGAAGCAGAATATTCTGTATCTAAATGCTTTATGAGCCAGACTGGATTAGAACATCGTTCAAATGCTTCTTAGAACAAAGCAAAACGTGAATAAAGCTTTTACGCTCAGTTACTGCGGATACTTCTCAGAAATTTGTTAACCTAAATTCAACTGGCGAATTTAGGTTAACTGAATCATTTAGGTTAACTGAATTGGGCTTTTTTATCTCCAATGGCCGCGCCAACTGCCACCATGCCAACCGCCTCCCCAGCCTACACCACGCCAACCCCCATACCAACCACGGCCACCCCAATAACCTATGCCACGATAACCTAAGCCACTATAACCCCAGTAACGAGGATAATAGGAATAAGTTGAGTAAGGATAATAGGAGTAACTTGAATAATATGAGTAAGGATAATAGCTGGAATAATAACCGCTAGTAGAAGCAGTGCTCACATAACAACCACTTAAAAAAAGTGTAGGTACAAACACTAATACTGCGATAATAATTTTTTTCATGATCGCTTTCCTTAGTCAATGTTCGCACATTAATTATACTCTATGGCCATATTTTAGGCAAAAAATATTTATTTATATTTCAATTGCTCAGTTGGTAATTGCTTATCAATTAAGGTTTGTTTTAATATAACTTGGATAAACCATGTTCAGGTCGATGTGTTCTATTGTGCATATTTTATGAAGTACGGTTGTAAGCAGTTATGAGAAAATGAATATTGAAATCAGTCTGCGTTCTCAAAAATTGATAAAAAACTATTTATTAGCGTCTGGTGTTCATCCTCGTGAGCTCCCCTCTCTTTCTTTACCTACTGATTTTGTCACTTTGATGTCTTGGCTCGATGAAGAGCAAATAAAAAATTCCGAGGAATCATCAAAGGAAAAAAAGCAAAAAATTGAATTTATTCTTGTCTCCTTGCGCACAGAGCTATTGCACGATCTTTTCCTTTCAATGCAAGGAGATGACACCAATCTGCCTAAAGAAGTTGAAAGGAATACGAAAGACAAAACTAAATTCGTATTACTTACCATGGCAGGTATTTTGGTGGCGGCATGTCAGGGATTTGATGGTATTGTGACTATGTTGAGTATTTTCAGCCTGCCTTCATCGATAATTCTTGGCATTGGGTTTGCGTTTTCATTTCTATCTGTAATTGTTTTTTGTGGCTTCGATTTAGTAAGAGTTTCGGATGCTCTGGGGATTAAGCTTAGTGATGCGTATAAGTTATTGGATGCATACTTGTTGCAATTGAAAATGATTAAATCCATAAGAAAGAAAATAGATGATTATTATCTTTCAGATTTGTCTTCAAGTGATTTGAAGCAATTGGAGCTTATAATTTCCATGTTGCAGAAACACTTTGCATTACTTACTAAAGCCAGTAAGCAATTTGAAAAGGCACTAAATAGCGAAAGCATTCAAACGGTTAAAACTCTGATTTCAGGTGTCTCTGCGTTACTTTTCTTTGGGGGTGGTTTTTTTACAGGCCAATCAGTAGCTCTTTTTATGTCAGGTCTTATCATTAACGCAGCAATTCCTGCTTTTTGGCCGGTAATTATTTTCAGTGTCATAGTGGCTTTAGCTGCATTGAGTCTTTATTGGTATGTAGAGCGCCCTGTGCTAGACAAGCTAGTGAGCAGCTGGTTTGGTTTGAATGAAGAGAGGGTACAAAAATTATGTGATGAGCATTTAATCATTAAAGAAGAAAAAAAATTAGGGAATTTGAAGGGGAAAGTAATCAGTGCTGCCAGAGTGCCAAAAAAAGTTACGCATTCGGTGCAACTTATTGATGATCACGAAGAGCAGGAAAATAACGAATCAGTGCATCGACACGTTATAATTGGTGCCAGAGCAAGTACTAATTATTATTCTTTTCTTAAACCACTGGAACCCCTAAGTCCATTACCAGAAATTTCAATTGAGAAAGAAAATTTAGATACTATCACCTGTTGTTCTATATAAGGAAATCGATATATTTTTAATTTGCGTTCGCACTGGAAGTTGCGAGCGAGAACTTAGACACTGATTATAAAGCTGTCCAATGAATAATAAGCATAAGTAGAAGGCATTTCTATGGAAATGGTCAGTCCAGGGAAAATCGACTTGTGGCGATGAATTCTCCATTTATATCAATTCACGGGTAAATTAAATTTTATTTTTTTGACAAATATATGCAAATTTTTTAAAGCTTCAATGGCGATTTTTTCATCTATACTCATGGATGAAGTACCAATAAATAATTTAGGAAATATACATTACATAAGGAGAACGCAATATGAACTGCTTCAATAAGGTGTTTATTGTAGGCACAGCTATTGCATTATTAAGTGGTACAGCATTTTCCGCAAATTGTCCGTCCATTGGTGGGTATCGTCTTTCTTCGCATAATCAAGATCATACTCGCTGTACCTATACTTCATATAATAAAGGGACAATTAAAATCAAAGGGCAAAAAGCAATACACAATTGTCCACGCTTTATTTTAACCGATCCGGATTATCGTCAAGCAGGTAGTTGCAAAGTGTTTTTTCATCCAGCGAACCCACTTCAAAATGCGGGTCAGAAGGGTGGAGTATGCCAATGTACTATAGTCGCTCGCTAAGACTATAGGACATCGTCAAATTCATTAATTGAGGGTGGATAGGTAATAGTATATGAATATGTATTCAAAGGCACTTTCACGGCTTGATAAAGCTGCGTCATTTTGTCATATTGACTCAGAAGCCTTAGAAAAACTCAAACACCCTAAATTCTGCTTGGAAATATCCCTCCCCGTTCGGATGGATAACGGGGAGTTAAAAATTTTTTCAGCCTATCGAGTTCATCATAATGACTGTCGTGGCCCTATGAAAGGCGGCATTCGTTTTCATCCGAAATTGAATTTAGATGAGATGAAAACACTTGCGTTGTGGATGACAATAAAATGCGCTGTTGTTGATATCCCCTTTGGGGGGGCGAAAGGTGGAATAATCGTTGATCCAAAACAGTTATCTCGCATGGAGTTGGAACGGTTAAGTCGAAGCTATATTGAGTTAGTAGCGGACTTTATCGGTCCAGACAAAGATATTCCTGCTCCTGATATGTATACCAATGAGATGATTATGGGCTGGATGATGGATGAGTATGCCACCATTGCTCGCCAAAATGTTCCAGCAGTAATCACCGGTAAACCTATTCCCTTGGGAGGAAGTCTTGGGCGTGAAGGAGCAACTGGCCTTGGGGCTTATTATTGCATTAAAATTCTTGAAAAAAAGAAAAAATGGAAGCCTTCTAAGGTGAAGGTTGCTGTACAAGGATTTGGTAATGTTGGACGGAGCATCGCTCAGTTGCTTTATGACGATGGTTATAAAATCATTGCAATAAGTGATTCAAAAGGAGGAGTTTATAAAAATAAAGGCCTTGATATACCGCACATAATTGAACTAATAAACAGCTCCAAAAAAGAAGAGTCTCTCTATTGCAAAGACTCTATTTCTGATCTTGTGAAGGAAGATAAAATCACCAATGAAGAATTATTGGAACTTGATGCCGATTTACTTATCCCGGCTGCTGCACAAAATCAAATTACTAAAAAAAATGCATCAAAAATTAAAGCCCCCGTCATCATTGAAATCGCTAATGGCCCAATAACTGTAGAAGCAGATAAAATACTGGAAAAAAAGAAAGTATTAATTGTGCCCGATATATTAGCCAATGCAGGTGGGGTAACCGTCAGTTATTTTGAGTGGGTGCAGAATAAATCAGGTTATTATTGGAGCATGGAAAAAGTTCAAAAAGAATTGCATGCTATTATGTCCCGTGAATTCAGTGCTATTTGGGAGTTGATGGAAAAACATCAAATAGATATGCGCCAAGCGGCTTATATTCATGCTTTAACTCGATACGATAAAGCAGTGACAGCTCAAGGTACTCGCGGATATTTCGCAAAATTATAATCCATAGTTCGGGTTAGAATAGGTTTTTTGCATTTTCAATTGATAAACTGTGTAAGTTAAATATTCAATGTATCTTTTACAAAAGGGATCGTTATTTTTCGCTGTGCTGCAAGAGAGGCATCATCCAGTCGATTGAGTAAACTATGTAAATCATGCATATTTCGCGAACATCTATTCAGTAGAAATTGTCCTACACTTTCTGGTAAGTCAAATCCTCGTTTTAAAGCATGGAGTTTTAAAGTATTAATTTTATCTGCATCATTTAATTCCATCAACTGAATCACTAATCCCCAACTTAATCGAGAGCGCAAGTCTGCCAGTTGGATGGGGATTGTAGTTGGTGATTGATTTCCTGAAATGATCAAAATACTTTTTTCCATGTCTTTTATTTTATTATATAAATGGAATAAAGCCTCTTCCCAGGAGGGCTCTTTTGCGATTACATCAATATCGTCAATACAGATTAATTCTTGCTCTTCCAGACCTTCTATAGTTTGCGGTCCCCATTCTTTGAGGAGTGTCAACGGAAGATAAATTGCGGAATGAGTATGGGCTGCTTGGCAACACGCTTGTAATAAATGAGTTTTACCACTACCCGTATTGCCCCAGAGGTAAAGCAATCGGTCTTCCCTATTTGTGAGCATGTTATGTAATTGCTGTTGCAGCAATTTATTACTTCCCCAATTAAAATCAGCAAGGGTCGCTTCATCATTTAATTTTATAGCTAATGCCAACTGCTTGTTCATTATGATGGTTCTTTTTTGGGCCATGCTTTTCTGCCCCAGGTCCAAATATAATCAACATAAGTAATTGCGGTAGTAAACGTCGTTAAAATGAGCAGAACATTAAGCAGATAGGGAGGAAATTCAAAATAAGCCAATTCAAATAAACAAAAAGTAACTAGGGTTAGTTGTAATGCTGTATTAATTTTACTGAGCAGCGTGGGTTGAAAGTCCAACTTACGACGAATAAATTGATACCAGGCAAGTACCCCTAAGGAAATAGTTAAATCTCTGAGGAATACCAGAATTACGAGCCACCAAGGCAATACACCGATTAAGGCTAAAGAGATGAAGCTGGAAGCGATTAATAATTTATCCGCCAGCGGATCAACAAAAGAGCCAAAAAAACTTTGCCAGTTAAAACTTCGGGCTAAAAAGCCATCTAACCCATCACTCAATCCTGCGAAAATAAATAAATAAAAAGCAATAACATACTCATGACGATATAAATAAAATAAAAAAGGTGCGATTAATAGAAGTCGCAATAAAGTTAGAGCATTTGGAATGTATTTTAATATCATAGGCCATACGATAATTAATTTAATTACCCCTTATTTTGCCCAGTGCCTTTTAAATGTTAAATTTAGGGATTGGCTTTTTGAAGGGAATATGTTTGCTAAACAATATAGTCTAGTGTATACAATACTCGCAGTTCTGTCACTTAATGTTTGTCTTCATTTTTACGATACATAATCACTGTATTACCAATCATTTGTACGAGTTCAGCATGGAGTTGCTCACATAACTCAGCAGCCATAATAAGTCGGTCTTCTCTTTCTGCACCATTTATTTTTACTTTTATTAATTCATGGGCAAGCAATGCGATATCTGTTTCCGCAATAACGGCTTCAGTTAACCCTTTAGCTCCAAGAAGCACAACGGGTTTCAAATGATGCGCTTGCGCTTTAAGAGATTTTTTGAATGAAGTATCCACGTAATATTCCTTAAATATAAACAGACCCTAATGCACTGATTTTGGAGACTGAACGATAAAATGGTAAATTATTGCACGTTTTGCTGGGAAAAGGTAGTAAAATTCAGTATCATAGATCAAATTGATACTCTATATAAATTTATGAAGCGTACTAAAAGCAGCAAACGATGGTTGCAAGAGCACTTTGATGATGTTTATGTAAAAAAAGCACAAGTAGAGGGCTATCGCAGTCGTGCGGTATACAAGTTAAAAGAAGTCGATGAGAAAGAGTCATTGCTCAAACCCGGGATGACCGTGGTTGATCTGGGTGCAGCGCCTGGGGGGTGGACTCAGTATGTTTCTGAACGGTTACAAGGTCGCGGACGTATAATCGCACTGGATATTTTGCCTATGGATGCCTTACCTGATGTGGATTTTGTACTGGGTGATTTCCGGGAAGATGAGGTGTTGCAAAAGCTCATGGACTTAATCCCAGAACACAGCGTCGACTTGATATTATCAGATATGGCCCCAAATATGAGTGGAACCACTGCAATTGATATTCCACGAGCAATGTATTTGGTGGAGTTGGCTTTTGATTTTGCGGAGAAAATGCTAAAACCTGGTGGTTCTATGCTTGTTAAAATTTTTCATGGGTCTGGTTTTGATGAATTAGTAAAGCAGGCGAGATCTTCTTTTGAGAAAGTGGTGATTCGAAAGCCTTTAGCGTCTCGTGCTCGCTCAAAAGAAACCTATTTGCTGGCAAAGGGATACAATTTATAGTAACTTTATGATCTAAGAATTTTGATCATAAAATAATAGCTGCACGTCACTAACGAGGTTAATACTTTGAACGACATGGTTAAGAATTTATTTTTATGGCTGATTATAGCGATCGTGCTTGTTTCAGTTTTCAGTAATTTCGGCCCTCGAAACTCGGTTGCTGAGAAACTTTCTTACAGCCAGTTTTTGAAAGAAGTCGATCAAGGTATGGTTAATTCAGTCACCATCGAGGATGATAAGATCATCAAAGGGATGACTAAAAATAATAAGCGCTTTATTACTTACATGCCCATGCAAGATAATGCTTTGTTAGGCGAATTACTGAAAAGCAAAGTTGATGTAAGCGGTCAAGAAAAACAACAAGAAAGTTTCCTCCTCCATTTGTTTATTAATTGGTTCCCGATGCTGCTTTTAATTGGTGTTTGGGTATTTTTTATGCGGCAGATGCAAGGCGGGGGTGGCCGAGGTGCTATGTCGTTTGGTCGTTCACGAGCACGCTTACTGGGTGAGGATCAAGTTAAGGTAACTTTTGCGGATGTTGCTGGCGTAGATGAGGCTAAAGAGGAAGTTAAGGAATTAGTTGACTTTTTACGCGATCCTACCAAATTCCAAAATCTGGGCGGACGTATTCCTCGTGGCGTATTATTGGTTGGTTCTCCGGGAACAGGTAAAACCCTTTTAGCTCGAGCTGTTGCTGGTGAGGCTAAAGTACCTTTCTTCACAATTTCAGGTTCTGATTTTGTTGAAATGTTTGTTGGTGTGGGCGCATCTCGTGTGCGCGACATGTTTGAGCAAGCAAAAAAACATGCTCCTTGCATTATTTTCATTGATGAAATTGATGCGGTAGGTCGTCATCGTGGGGCTGGTCTTGGCGGAGGTCATGATGAGCGCGAACAAACGTTAAACCAATTACTGGTTGAAATGGACGGTTTTGAAGGAAGTGAGGGCGTTATTGTTGTTGCGGCAACAAACCGTCCAGACGTTTTAGATCCTGCGCTACTGCGTCCCGGCCGTTTCGATCGCCAGGTTGTAGTTCCTTTACCAGATATCCGTGGTCGCGAACAAATATTAAGAGTGCATTTGCAAAAAGTTCCAGTAGAGAACAATGTGGACATTATGGCGATCGCCCGAGGTACTCCAGGGTTTTCTGGTGCGGATCTAGCTAATCTAGTAAACGAAGCCGCTTTATTTGCCGCACGTGCAAATAAACGTAAAGTCAACATGATCGAGTTGGATAAAGCGAAAGATAAAATCATGATGGGCGCTGAACGTCGTTCTATGGTGATGGATGATAATGAGAAAAAATTGACTGCTTATCATGAAGCGGGTCATGCGATTGTTGGTTTATCTGTACCGGAGCACGATCCTGTTTATAAAGTTTCTATTATTCCGCGGGGCCGCGCTCTGGGTGTGACAATGTTTCTACCGGAGCAAGATAGGTACAGCCATAGCAAACGACGTTTGGAAAGCCAATTATCCAGCCTATTCGGTGGCCGCATTGCAGAAGAGCTTATCTTTGGCCCGGAAAGCGTGACCACGGGCGCATCGAATGACATTATGCGTTCTACTGAAATAGCGCGCAAAATGGTTACTAATTGGGGGCTGTCGACTTTGGGCCCACTGACCTTTGGTGAAGAAGAAGAGGAAGTATTCTTAGGCCGCTCAATGAATAAGCATAAAGAAATGTCAGATAGAACGGCACAACAAATTGACGATGAAGTGCGTGCAATTATTGACAGAAACTACCAGCGAGCTAAAGAAATCCTTGTTTCCAATATGGATAAGTTGCATTTAATGGCTGAAAGCTTAATTAAATACGAAACTATAGATTTCAAGCAAATACAAGAGATTATGTCTGGAAAGGAGCCTTCTCCACCTGAGGACTGGGGTTCATCAAAGCCTCTTGATGGCGCTGAAGTGATTAACAACTCATCAGAAAAACCATCAGAGAATGAAGTGAGTGTAAACCCTGCTGAAGAGCACTGAGATTATTAGTGAGAGAAGCAGGTGAATTCAAAGCAATTTTCAGGTTGGCTTGAGCGTCAACGCCAACCTTCCTTAGATAATCCACCAGAAAAGCCATTAATTATGGGCATCTTGAATGTCACTCCGGATTCTTTTTCCGATGGTGGTAAATTTTTATCCTCGGATAGGGCCTATGAACAGGCATTTTACCTAATAAGCCAAGGAGCTGATTTAATCGATATTGGGGGGCAATCTACCAGACCAGGTGCAGAGCATGTCCCACTTGATGTAGAATTGAAACGGGTCATTCCTGTCATTGAACAAATTCGTAGGAGTTCAGATATTTGTATCTCGATTGATACAAATAAACCCGAAGTAATGGACGCTGCTGTGAGTGCTGGGGCCAACATAATTAATGATGTATACGCTCTACGTACCGAAGGGGCGCTCGAAATGGCTGCAAAACTAGCAGTTCCTGTTTGTTTGATGCATATGCAAGGCACGCCACAAAATATGCAACAAAACCCTTATTATCCAGAAGGTGTGCTTACCGAAGTGAAGCGTTTTTTTATAGAGCGTATTACGGAGTGTGAGCGTGTCGGTATTCAAAGGAACAATATAATTTTGGATCCGGGCTTTGGATTTGGGAAGCAAATACAAGATAATTTGCTCTTAGTCAAAAATCTTGATAGCTTTGCAACATTTAAAATACCTCTGCTTTTAGGGGTATCACGCAAAAGCACTATCGGAGCAGTACTTGCTAAAGAGGTGGATGAGCGTTTAATAGGAAGTATAGCGGTCGCAGTTTATGCTGCACTGAAAGGTGCGGGGATCATTAGAACGCATGATGTTGATGAAACAAATCAAGCGTTGCATATGATTACCATGATTAACCAGGCTGACTGAATATCAGTGTATCCGTTCAGGGGGCATGCATGAATCTTGGTGAAAGTATTATTTTCGCGCAAGATGCGTCAAGTACAGCTTTTCGGTGAATAGGGCGTAAACGCTTACATATCAGCTCATAAGGGCTAAAAATTCTTGATAAGAGGTGGTTAAGGATGAGTCAACGTAAATATTTTGGAACGGATGGTATACGCGGACACGTGGGTTTATCAAATATTAACCCTGAATTTGTGTTGAAACTGGGTTGGGCAGTTGGTCGAGTGCTAGCTAATGGTCAACGCAAAAAAGTAGTGATTGGAAAAGATACAAGGGTATCTGGTTATATGTTGGAGTCTGCTCTTGAAGCAGGGCTATCCGCTGCAGGGGTTGACGTTGCTTTGCTTGGACCTATGCCAACACCAGCTATAGCCTATCTAACCCAAACACTAAGAGCAAATGCGGGTATTGTCATTAGTGCATCACATAATCTGTTTGAAGATAACGGAATCAAGTTTTTTTCCTCTGAAGGAGGTAAATTACCTGATAGTGTTGAACTCGCAATTGAAGCTGAACTGGAAATGAAAATGCAAACCGTACCTTCTCAGAATCTAGGGAAGGCAACACGAATTAATGATGCAAGTGGACGGTATATCGAGTTTTGTAAATCCACTATTCCGTCATTAACACGGCTATCCGGGCTAAAAATTGTAGTTGATTGCGCGAATGGCGCGACCTATCATATTGCCCCTAATGTATTTTCTGAGCTCGGAGCCCAAGTTATTTCCATTGGAAATCGTCCTGATGGTTTTAATATTAACGAGGATTGTGGCTCAACCTCTCCCGAATTGCTAAGACAAAAGGTCATGAGTACTGGCGCAGATATTGGTATTGGCCTAGACGGTGATGGCGATCGTGTCATACTCATTGATTCGGATGGTCGTTTAATTGATGGAGATCAAATCCTATATATTATTGCCAAAGATAGGCATCAGCGCGGTGTACTAAACGGTGGGGTAGTTGGTACGCAGATGAGCAATTATGGCCTGGAAATCGCTATTAAGAGTTTAGGTATTCCCTTTGTCCGAACACGTGTAGGTGATCGATATGTTTTAGAAGCCTTGCGGGAAAAAGATTGGAAAATAGGTGGAGAAACTTCGGGGCACATCGTCTGCTTGGATAAAACTACTACAGGTGACGGGATAGTTGCTGCGTTACAAGTATTATCAATTATGGTTAAGCAGGGTAAAACGTTACAGCAATTAATTCAGGGTATTAATCTATTACCACAAAGCTTAGTGAATTTAAAAACTAATTACGCAACCATACTCGCAGAACACACACAAGTAATTGAAGTAGTGAAGGCTTTAGAATCAAGTCTAAATGGAGAAGGACGTGTGTTGCTCAGACCTTCAGGAACTGAACCTTTATTACGCGTTATGGTCGAAGGTTTGGATGAGTCTATAGTGAAACAACACGCGCAAAAGTTATGTGATGATATAAGTCAGATTGAGAGGAATTTAAACATTTAGTGGTGAATCAGATATATCCATTGAGCTATTTGATAAAAAAATCACGATAGGACTACACATCAGCAATTAGTTTGGGTATAGTCCGCAGTTGAAAATGAAGGGGCGTCCTGATGAGACACAAGATAGTTGCTGGCAACTGGAAAATGAATGGGCAGCTGCAGCAGGTCATTCAATTAAGTAATGAACTTAAAGAATTACTTAATCCTACTAGCAATGTGCACGTGATCGTAATGCCACCTGCGATTTATATTCCGCAAGTTAGAGATATTCTTGCTGAGTGTACAATTAATATAGGTGCCCAGAATGTGTATCCAAAGGATTTTGGTGCCTACACTGGTGAGATATCTGCACCTATGTTAAAGGATTTTAACTGTCGCTATATTTTGGTGGGACACTCTGAGAGAAGACATTGTTTTCATGAAGATGAAAATTTTGTAGCGCAAAAATTCCACCATGTGAAAGAACATGGTATGATACCGATTCTTTGTGTCGGTGAAACACTGGCTGAACGTGAAAAGGGTCAAACAGAACAAGTAATTGCTAAGCAGTTGCTTGCGGTAAGCGAACACGATAAAAACTGTTTTCGTGATTGTGTTATCGCTTACGAACCCGTCTGGGCAATAGGTACAGGAAAAACTGCATCACCAGATCAGGCACAAGAAGTACATCAGTTTATTAGAAAGCTGATTGCAGAGATAAATCATAGCGATGCTGAGCGTTTATCACTTCTTTATGGAGGAAGTGTAAGCGAAAACAATGCCAGGGCGTTGTTTGCCATGCCTGATGTAGATGGTGGTTTGGTAGGTGGTGCATCGTTGAACGCGAAACAGTTTGTGGAAATTGTGAAATGTATCAATTGATATTAATGATTCATGTAATTGTTGCTGTAGTCTTAATAGGCTTGGTTCTTATTCAGCATGGTAAAGGTGCTGATATTGGTGCGGCTTTTGGATCTGGAGCTTCGAATACCTTATTTGGAAGCCAGGGGACGGGTGGTTTTTTATTTAAATTAACCGGTGGTTTGGCGCTGACCTTTTTTGTCACCAGTTTATTGTTATCCTATTTGGTGTCCGTTCAATATCAAAAGGCGGATCAGCAAATAATTCCTCAACAAAATAGTGTACCTGCGAATTCAATTCCAGTACCAGTAGATAATGGTAAGAAAAAATAAATAAGATATCTTTCTCTGTACTTGAATATAGAGAAGATTAGACATTAATAAATAATTATTAATAAGGGTCTGTTTACATTTCGCTACTTGAGTCAAAATCAAATAATTTTAGTCAAGATAGTAGAAATGTAAACAGATCCTAAAAAAGAATTGCCGAAGTGGTGGAATTGGTAGACACGCCGTCTTGAGGGGGCGGTGGCGAAAGCCGTGCCGGTTCGAGTCCGGCCTTCGGCACCATTTTAATCCGTACAATAGGTGAAAAAATGCTATCTCAATATTTACCTGTTCTTATTTTCATAATTATCGGATTGGCATTGGGTTTAGCAATGTTAGGGGCAGGTTCTCTTCTTTCAACGCACAATCCTGATAGTGCCAAGAACGCGCCCTACGAATGTGGATTTGGTGCATTTGAGAGTTCCCATATTCCATTTGATGTTCGTTTTTATCTGGTTGCAATATTATTTATTATTTTTGACTTAGAAACTGCATTTTTCTTTCCATGGGCTTTAGTTTTACGCAAAATTGGTTGGTTTGGTTTTGCTGGAATGATGTTATTTTTAGGATTATTGGTGATTGGCTTTATTTATGAATGGAAACGAGGCGCACTAGATTGGGAATAATCTAAGCGTGCGAAGTAGAGCGTGTTTTACAATTCTACTGTCTTGACCGTAAAGCCTCGATTTTCTGTGCTCTGATGCGTCACATACTAACGTATATTTCGCTTCGGTGTTCGAAAATCAAGGCCTTGCAGCTCAATCCAGCGAATGTAAACAGGCACTAAATTCACTTTTGATTGCAACTTCATAAAGAAGAAATCAATCAGAAGTGGGTATTTTTTTATTAATATTTTAACTGCTTAGAGGCTAGCTATGGCGGTTGCAGAATTGCAAAAAAGTGGCTTTGTAACGACTTCAGTCGAAAAACTTCTCGGATGGGCACGTAGTGGTTCTATGTGGCCTATGACTTTTGGATTGGCATGTTGTGCGGTAGAAATGATGCACGTTGGTGCAGCACGCTATGACTTAGACCGGTTTGGAATTATTTTTCGTCCCAGTCCACGGCAATCAGATGTAATGATAGTTGCTGGTACTTTATGCAATAAAATGGCTCCTGCTTTGCGTAAAGTTTACGATCAAATGCCAGAACCACGATGGGTTATTTCCATGGGCTCGTGTGCGAATGGAGGTGGTTATTATCATTACTCTTACTCCGTAGTTCGCGGATGTGATCGTATCGTTCCAGTCGATGTATATGTGCCAGGTTGCCCTCCAACTGCTGAAGCATTGCTGTATGGCATTATTCAATTGCAGAACAAAATCAGGCATAAAAAAATCTTAGAAGCTTAAGCTCATCAAAGGTGCAAAATAGATGACAAAAAATGATTATTTGGTTGAACAACTCAAAACGGAGCTAGCGACTCAAATTAAAGATATTACTGTCGCGTATGATGAGGTTACCCTTGAGTGTGATGCATCAAATTTAAAAGCAATAATGTTGGAGCTGCGCGATCTAGAAGCATTTCGTTTTGATCAGCTCATTGATCTTTGCGCCGTGGATTATTTGCTTTATGGTGAATATGATTGGGAAACCGATTCAGCGACTGAAAGTGGGTTTTCTCGAGGCGTAGAACGTCAAGATACTAAAGTTTATGCCCTGAATAAACCACGGTTTGCTGTAGTATATCATTTACTTTCAACGAAAATGAATCATCGGTTACGTGTCAAGGTATTCGTTGATGAGTCTCATTTAATTGTTCCGTCAATACATCATTTATGGAAAGGCGCCGATTGGTTTGAACGCGAAGCCTATGATTTATATGGTATTTTATTTGAAGGACACCCTGATTTAAGACGTATTTTGACAGATTATGGATTTATTGGACATCCATTTCGTAAAGATTTCCCACTCAGTGGTCATGTTGAAATGCGCTATGACGCAAAATTTGAAAAAGTCATATACGCTCCAGTAGATATTGAACCCAGAGTTTTAGTGCCCAAGGTTATTCGTAAAGATAACCGGTATATTGGTGAGAAAAGGGGCGAATAATGATTGAATTAAAGAATTACACCTTAAACTTTGGTCCACAACATCCTGCCGCACATGGAGTTTTGCGTTTAGTTCTTGAGCTGGAAGGTGAAACCATAGTTCGTGCAGACCCCCATATAGGATTGTTGCATCGTGCTACGGAAAAATTAGCAGAAACAAAACCTTACATTCAATCTATCGGTTATATGGATAGACTCGATTACGTGTCTATGATGTGTAATGAGCATGCTTATGTGCGCGCGATAGAAAAACTTTTAGGCATAGAAGCCCCAATTCGCGCTCAATACATTCGTACCATGTTTGATGAAGTAACTCGTATTTTGAATCATTTGTTATGGTTAGGTGCCATAGCCCTGGATATCGGTGCGATGACTGTATTTTTATATTGCTTCCGTGAGCGCGAAGATCTATTTGATTGCTACGAAGCAGTATCAGGAGCACGAATGCATGCTACCTATTATAGACCAGGCGGTGTCGCCCGAGATTTACCCGATACGATGCCTAAGTATAAAGCATCGAGATGGCATAATGAGCGAGAAGTTGAAAAACTTAATGAGGAGCGAAACGGTACATTGCTTGATTTTCTCTGGGCATTTACTGAACGGTTCACTCGTTGTGTCGATGAATATGAAACCTTATTAACTGATAACAGAATTTGGAAGCAACGTACTGTAGACATTGGTGTTGTTTCACCAGAAGAAGCTTTGCAATGGGGATTTACAGGACCAATGCTGCGTGGTTCTGGTATTGCATGGGACTTACGTAAAAAGCAAAGTTATGCTGCATATGATCGCGTGGATTTCGATATTCCAGTAGGTAAAACGGGAGATTGTTATGACCGCTATTTGGTTCGCGTAGAAGAGCTAAGACAATCAAATCGCATTATTAGACAATGCATCGAGTGGCTCAAAGCGAATCCCGGCCCTGTTCGCATCGATGATCACAAAGTTACACCGCCACGTCGTGTAGAAATGAAAGAAGATATGGAGTCATTAATCCATCACTTTAAATTATTCACTGAAGGTTTTTGTGTCCCGTGTGGGGAAGTATATAGTGCGGTTGAGGCACCAAAAGGTGAATTTGGTATTTATATGGTTTCAGATGGCGCCAATAAACCCTATAGACTGAAAATTCGTGCCCCAGGGTTTGCCCATCTGTCCAGCTACGATGCAATGACTCGAGGACATATGATCGCAGATGGAGTCGCTATTCTAGCGAGTCAGGATATAGTATTTGGTGAAATTGATCGTTAATTTTTGGTATGTCAGGTTTTTATGAAGGTCTGTTGACAATTCGCTAGATTGGGCCAAAATGGCGTGATTTTAGAGCACCGAAATTCAGTATACGTGAAGTATGTGTGTATCGGAGTACATAAAATCGCGCCATGGCCAAGATAGTAGAATTGCCAAAAGTTCCTAAAATGACATTCCAGGAAATTGCAATTAAATTAATAAAGGTTTAGAAATGTCTGATAATTCAGCAAAAATATTACATCAATTGGTGTCAACTCAAAGAATAAAGGACATTGATCATTGGATAGCAAAATATCCAAAAGATCAAAAACAATCAGCCGTAATGAGTGCTTTGCGCATTGTCCAAGAAGAGCATGGTCATCTCACGACGGAATTAATGGATGCTGTAGCTGACTATCTCGAGATGCCTCGAATTGCTGTATATGAGGTGGCTAGTTTTTACACTATGTACGAACACCAACAGGTTGGAAGACATTCGATAAACGTATGTACTAATATCTCCTGTATGCTGCGTGACTCAGCTGCAATTGTTAACTATTTAGAAAAAAAATTGGACATAAAGCTAGGCGAAACCACAGATGATGGACGTTTTACTTTAAGATCTGTTGAGTGTTTAGGTGCCTGCGTTAACGCACCAATGATGCAGGTGGACAAGGATTATCATGAAAATCTGACTCCTGAATCTATAGATAAAGTGTTGGAAGAATACCAATAAAAGATAGAGGTGGTTACCGTGGTTGAATTAAATCAAGTTTGTTATCGAACATTTCATCTACCAGAGCCTTGGACACTATCTGCTTATGAAAGTGTTGGTGGATACAGTGCATGGAGAAAAATTCTAAAAGAGCAAACTTCTCCACAGTTAATTATTGATGAATTAAAAACATCTGCCTTGAGAGGTAGAGGGGGAGCAGGATTCCCAACCGGATTGAAATGGAGTTTTATGAATCGTAATAGTCCGGTACAGAAGTATGTAGTATGTAATTCCGATGAAGGTGAACCAGGTACATGTAAGGACCGTGAAATACTTGCATTAAATCCACATCAGCTTATTGAAGGAATGGCGATTGCCGGATATACCATGGGTTCAACTGTGGGATATAACTACATCCGTGGTGAATTTTGGTTACCTTATGAACGTACAGAAGCTGCGCTGAAGGAAGCTTATGCAGCAGGTTTGCTTGGTAAGAATATTTTAGGTTCCGGTGTTGATTTTGATTTGTATAATCATTTGGGTGCGGGCGCTTACATTTGTGGTGAAGAGACTGCATTGCTTAATTCCCTAGAAGGGAAAAAAGGTCAGCCGAGGTTTAAACCTCCATTTCCTGCTAATTATGGTTTATATGGAAAACCTACAACCATAAATAATACAGAAACTTTTGCTTCTGTTCCGGTCATTATGGAAAAAGGCGGTGAGTGGTTTTTAAAGATTGGCAAGCCCAATAATGGTGGAACTAAATGCTTTAGTGTCAGCGGTCATGTCAATAAGCCTGGAAATTACGAAATTCCTTTAGGAACACCATTTAAAACGCTCCTTGAGTTAGCTGGTGGAGTGATTAAGGGTCGGAAAATCAAGGCAGTGATCCCTGGCGGTTCGTCCATGCGTGTATTACCTGGCGATGTAATGATGGAACTTGATATGGATTATGACAGCATCCAAAAAGCAGGTTCAGGATTAGGTTCTGGCGCGGTAATTATTATGGATGAAACAACCTGTATGGTTGATGCATTATACCGTATTTCTGAATTTTATATGGATGAGTCTTGCGGCCAATGTACTCCATGTCGTGAAGGTACAGGCTGGTTAGTCCGATTATTACATCGTATTAAAGAAGGTCATGGGGAACCTGGGGATGTAGAAAAACTAATCAATGTTGCGAATAATATCGAAGGACGCACTATCTGTGCACTAGGTGAGGCAGCAGCTTGGCCTGTACAAAGTTTTGTTACGCAATTCCGCGATGAATTTGAATATTTCGTTAAGCATAAACGCTCGATCGTCGCAGCATAATTAAAAGGTTTGACCATGACTACTACTATTGAAATCGACGGTAAGACATTTGAAGCAGAAAACGGCAAAATGATTATCGAAGTTGCCGATGAGGCGGGTATTCATATCCCACGTTTTTGTTATCATAAAAAATTATCTGTGGCTGCAAATTGCCGCATGTGTTTAGTTGAAGTAGAAAATGGCCGCAAGCCAGTTCCTGCATGTGCAACTCCAATTACCGATGGGATGAAGGTTTTTACCAAATCGAAAGAAGCGCTGCACTCACAAAAAGTAGTCATGGAATTCCTTCTTATTAACCATCCGCTAGATTGTCCAATTTGCGATCAGGGTGGAGAGTGTGAGCTTCAAGATATATCTATGGGATATGGTGCGGATGAATCACAATATACAGAAACCAAACGTTCGGTAGATGATGATAACTTAGGCGCGCTGATTTCAACTGAAATGACTCGCTGTATCCATTGTACTCGCTGCGTTCGATTCGGTGAGGAAATCGCGGGATTAAGAGAGTTAGGCGCAACTGGCCGTGGCGAACATATGCAAATTGGGACCTATGTTCAACACAGCATGAAATCAGAGGTTTCTGGAAATATTATCGACTTATGCCCTGTTGGTGCGTTAACTTCAAAACCTTTTCGTTTTACAGCGCGAGCTTGGGAACTCACCCAACATGATGGAGTAGCGCCACATGATTGCCTCGGTTCAAATATTTACTTGCATACACGTCGAAATAAGTTAATGCGTATTGTTCCTAAAGAAAATGAGGCAATTAACGAAACGTGGCTCGCTGACCGAGACCGATTTAGTTATTTGGGATTAAATAGCCCGTTAAGAGCCAGTCAACCCCAGATTAAACGTAATGGTCAATGGGAAGTTGTCGATTGGGAAACCGCTCTGAAATTTACTGCAGAAGGACTGGCTCGTGTTATAAAACAAAATGGTGCTGAGCAAGTGGCTGCTTTTTCTTCGAGTTCTGCAACGTTGGAAGAAATGTATTTGTTGCAAAAATTAATGCGTGACATCGGGGTTCATAATCTCGATCACAGATTGCAGCAAGTAGATTTTAAAGATCAAGAACATCAAGCTACGACACCAAAAAATTCATTACCTTATGAAGAAGTCGAATTACAAAATACAATAGTTCTCGTGGGATGCAACATTGATCGAGAAGTACCTCTGGCGGGTGTAAGAGTGCGTAAAGCTGCTCGCAATGGAGCTAAAATTTACGCTATAAATCCAGTAGATTTTGAGTATCGTTTTGATCTTAATGACCGATTCATTATTTCACCTTTAGAAATGCCCATGCAACTTGCCAAGCTTGCTTTAGCACTGGCCGGTGATATAAAGAAATTACCCACAGAAGTGCAAAAATTATTGATAGGTCTTGAATCAGACAAAGCAATTCAACGAGTAGCCAAAGCATTGAAAGAAGAAAACGCATGCTTAATTACTGGCGCCCTTTGCGAAAATCATCCTGAAGCTGCTTTATTGCGTACATTAGTTTTCTACATTGAAAAATTAAGTGGAGCCAAAGTTTTAAGGCTCACTCATGGTGCAAATACAGCAGGTGCTTGGATGGCGGGTATGGTTCCTCATCGAACCACGGCCGGCAAAGCAGACTCTACTCCAGGTATGGATGTACAGGCGGCACTAAATGCTAAACTTAAAGCTTATTTTTTAATGGGAGTAGAACCTGGTTTTGATTTTGCAAATCCATATGGTGCAAGACAGTCAATGCTAGGTGCGGAGTTTGTTGTATTAATGTCAGCTTATAATCATGAATCAATGCATGATTATGCAGATGTTATTTTGCCTATGGCACCCTATGCTGAAACATCAGGGACATACATTAATATTGATAATACCTGGCAAACAGTAAAAGGCGCGTTGCCTCCTCATGGTGAATCTCGACCAGCATGGAAAATATTGAGAGTACTCGGTAACTTAATGCATTGTGACGGCTTTGACTATCTGTCAACCGAAGATATCTTGTCGGAAATTAAAAATAGTGTTGCAATCACAATGGAGCAAGAATATAAACCCTATTATCCTGAGAGCTTGCCTCTAATTAATCAATCCTTAATTCGAGTCGGTGAATGGCCACTCTATCGTAGTGATGCAATTGTTAGAAACGCCAAAGAGCTGCAATTATGCGCTGCCGCTGAATCAGCATGCATACGTATCAATCCTACAACAGCAGATAGATTGAAATTAGACGATATTGCTACTGTATCTCAGGGAGATATTGAGATAACATTGCCGCTTAAACGTGATGAACGCATTGCGGCAGATGTTGTATGGGTAGCAAACGCGATGCCTGAGACAGTTGATTTAGGTCATTCATTTGCTGCAATAACTATTAAGCGCTAGGCAGGTAAGAAAATGCTGCAAGATATTGGCATATTAATTTGGATCATCATTAAAATACTAGTAATCGTAGTACCATTACTATTATGTGTCGCATATTTAATCTACGCAGAGCGTAAGGTTATTGGCTACATACAAGCGCGTATAGGACCCAATCGTGTGGGCGTACGTGGTTTGCTCCAGCCCATTGCGGATTTGATAAAGCTAATTACTAAAGAAATTATTATACCTACACGTTCTAATAAGTATCTTTTTATAGCCGCACCGCTGTTTGCTTTGGTCCCTGCCCTAGCAGGTTGGGCTGTTATTCCTTTTCAGGAAGGAATGGTCTTAGCAAATATTAATGCAGGGGTTCTTTATATTTTTGCAATGAGTTCGCTCGGAGTCTACGGCGTTTTAATTGCTGGATGGGCGTCTAACTCCAAATATGCAATGTTTGGTGCTTTAAGAAGTACTGCACAAACTGTATCTTATGAGATTGCTATGGGTTTTGCTCTAGTGGGGGTATTGCTGGCTGCAGGAAGCATGAATCTCACAGATATTGTTAATTCACAAAAAGGTGGGATTCTACATTGGTGGTTTATTCCGCTGCTTCCACTGTTTTTCGTGTTTTGGATTGCAGGAATCGCTGAAACAAATAGAGCACCTTTCGATTTAGCGGAAGGGGAGTCCGAAATTGTTGCAGGGTTCCATGTGGAGTATTCTGGAATAGGTTTCGCACTATTTTTCTTATCCGAATATGCGAGCATGATCCTTATTTCTGTATTACTCAGCATCCTTTTTTTGGGTGGTTGGATGTCACCATTTGAAGGGATGCCATTTTTAGAGAACATATTTTTTGTTGTACCCGGATTTGTTTGGTTAATCGTAAAAGTGTGCTTTTTCCTGTATGTGTATTTATGGATAAGAGCTACTTTTCCTCGTTATCGTTATGACCAGCTTATGCGTTTAGGCTGGAAGGTACTTATTCCGGTCACCATTGTTTGGATTATTGTAACTGCGTTAATGGTTGTTACACATGTTAAACCTTGGTTTTAATGATTAATAGAGAAGCCGATGAAAAAAGCATATCAATATATTAAATACTACGTACGCAGTTTTCTTTTGATAGAATTATTGCAGGGTTTAAAGCTAACTGGTAAATACTTTTTCAAGAAAAAAATAACGGTACAATTTCCAGAAGAGCAAACCCCAATTTCTCCCCGTTTTAGAGGAGCACTTGCTTTACGTCGTTATCCCAATGGCGAAGAACGTTGCATTGCGTGCAAATTATGTGAAGCAGTTTGCCCAGCACTCGCAATAACCATAGAGTCAGAACAACGTGAAGACGGATCGCGTCGTACAACGAGATATGATATTGATGTATTTAAATGCATTAATTGCGGTTTATGTGAAGAGTCTTGCCCTGTAGATTCCATAGTTGTCACGCCAATACATCACTACCATGTCAGCGAGCGTGGTCAAAATATTATGACTAAAGAGAAGCTCCTTGCGCTTGGTGATTTGCTAGAGCCGAAACTTGCAGCAGATAGAGCTGCTGATGAAAAATACCGATAACGGGGTAACGTATGCATGAATTACTAATTGAAATTATTTTTTATGTTTTTGCGGCTATAGCAGTAGGTGCTGCGTTTATGGTAATTATTCAAGACAACCCTGTTCGCAGCGTTTTATTTCTTGTGGTTACCTTTTTTGCGAGTGCGGCATTATGGATACTTGCCCAAGCAGAATTTCTGGCACTGATTTTAGTATTGGTGTACGTAGGTGCCGTGATGACACTGTTCCTGTTTGTTGTGATGATGCTTAATATTGATGTTGAAATAGTTAAGAGTCATTACCGACGTTACTTACCTTTTGGCTTAATTCTGGTCGCTTTATTAACAGGGCTTCTAATGGTGTCTATTCCTGCAAGCACATTTAAGGCTCATGTTGAAACAAGAAACAACGAAACCATGAGTACGCAATTACTTAATGCAGACCAAAACAATCCTGAAGCACAGCCCGTATCAAATACTGAAGCCTTGGGCATGGTCCTGTATACAGATTATTTCCTGGCTTTTGAAATTGCGGCTGCGTTGTTGCTAATTGCAATTATTTCTGCAATTACCCTGGTACATAGAGGCCCAAGAAAATCGAAAAGGCAGGATGTGAAACAACAAATTATGACACGCAGAAATGAGCGGGTTGAACTAATTAGTATGAAAGCAGAGAAATAAGGTTGGGGAATTCTATATGATACCTGTTAATAATTATTTGATTCTGGGCGCGATTTTATTCGGTTTTGGTCTTATCGGCATAATGATGAATCGTAGAAACATCATTTTATTGCTAGTATGTATCGAATTGATGTTACTTGCTGTAAATACTAACTTCGTAGCGTTCTCCCATTATTATAACGAAATTGGTGGTCAAGTTTTTGTCTTTTTTATTTTAACAGTTGCTGCTGCAGAAGCAGCAATAGGATTAGCCATAGTGATGTTGCTTTTTAGAAATAGAGGCAACATTGACGTTGACAAGATGAATCATTTAAAAGGTTAACATTGTGAGTATCCAACAACTTTGTCTAATAATTGTTTTAGCTCCCTTGGCAGGTTCCATAATTGCCGGTTTTTTCCGTAATCAAATCGGAAGAGTTGGAGCTCATACAGCTACCATTTTGGGTGTTACAATTTCTTTTGTAGCATCGCTGTTTATTACTTGGCAACTGTTCTCAGGAGCCATTTCAACTGAAAGCACGGTGCTTTATCATTGGGCTAACGGTGGTTTAATACTTCCGTTTGAGTTCAATATAGGATTTTTGATCGACCCTCTTAGCGTCGTTATGCTGGTGACTGTAAATTTCGTTTCTTTGCTGGTACATATTTACAGTATTGGATATATGGCAGATGACGATGGTTATCAACGCTTTTTTAGCTATATTTCCTTATTTACTTTCATGATGCTGATGTTAGTGAGTGCAAACAATTTTCTGCAATTGTTCTTTGGCTGGGAAGGTGTAGGGTTAGTTTCTTATTTGCTTATCGGATTCTGGTACCAAAAAGAATCAGCGATTGAAGGGAGCCTTAAAGCGTTTATCGTGAACCGAGTGGGCGATTTTGGTTTTCTATTAGGTATTGCTCTGATTTTTGCATATACCGGAAGTATCGATTATGAAACGGTCTTCAAAAGCGTAAGCTACCTAGCAAGTCAAAATATTGAATTATTTCAAGGGCATCCCTGGTCTTTAGTTACAGTGACTTGTTTGGCTTTATATGTTGGTGCTATGGGTAAATCAGCGCAAGTTCCACTGCATGTATGGTTACCTGAGTCGATGGAAGGTCCGACACCTATTTCCGCACTGATTCATGCTGCAACCATGGTTACCGCTGGGGTATTTATGATTGCACGTATTTCACCTCTAATTGAATTTTCCACCACGGCATTAAGTGTGGTTCTAGTTATTGGTGCAACCGGAGCACTCTTTACAGGTATTTTAGCGCTGGTAATGAATGATATTAAACGTGTTGTGGCCTATTCAACATTATCGCAACTTGGTTATATGATGGTTGGAATGGGCGCTTCTGCTTATAGTGCAGGAATGTTTCATCTGCTTACACATGCATGTTTTAAAGCACTCTTATTCCTTGGTGCTGGTTCAGTAATTATTGGAATGCATCATGAACAAGATATGCGTAAAATGGGTGGTTTATGGAATAAAATGCCAATTACGTATGTGACGTTCATAATTGGTTCTCTGGCTCTTTGTGCGGTTCCTCCATTTGCGGGATTTTATTCGAAAGATACTATTATCGAAGCGGCGCAGCTATCACAAATCCCAGGCAGTAGTTATGCCTATTTTTGTGTAGTTATTGGTGCAGGCGTTACTGCACTGTATACCTTTAGATCATTATTTATGACGTTTCATGGTAAGCCACGTATGGATGAACATACCTTAAGTCATGTTCATGAGTCCCCATGGGTCGTATGGCTACCCCTTGTTTTACTTGCTATTCCTTCAATTATGCTGGGTTATGTATTGTATATGCCAATGCTTTTTGATAACCCAACTATTTTAGGCTCCTCTTTGTTTGTTCTTCCTCAACATAATGTTTTGGCGGAACTCGCGCATGAAGTGACTTCTCCGTTTGAAAGTATGTTGCATTCAGTATTTTCACTTACTTTTTGGATTACTATAGCGGGGATTTTTATTGCTTGGCTTTGTTATATCGCTGTTCCTTCGATTCCAGGCCATTTGGCACGTTATTTTTCACTCATTTACAAAATACTGATTAATAAATATGGATTTGATGCGTTTAATAATTTAGTTTTTGTAAAAGGTTCTAAGGGCATAGGAACTGTTTTTTACAGTGTGGGTGATCAAAAGCTGATTGATGGTATGGTTGTTAATGGCAGCAGTCGACTTATTAGATGGTTTTCGGCTAAAGGTCGTGCGATACAGAGCGGTTATCTGTATCATTATGCAGCAGTAATGGTTTTTGGATTGCTTGGATTTTTATGCTGGTTGATACTCGGCTGAATATAGGGTGAAGGTATGCATTATTTGCTCAATTTACTAATTTGGTTGCCAGTAATAGGCGGTGTTTTTGTTCTTCTCGCTGGAGATGATCGAAGCCCGAATATTTCACGTTATTTGGCTTTATTTACCATAATACTTTGTTTGCTACTTTGTATTCCGCTTGTTGCAGGTTTTGATCCTAAAGTATTAGGAATGCAATATTTGGAGGAGTTTCAATGGATGCCCGCTTTAGGAATTAGCTATAGCCTGGGTATCGATGGGATGTCTTTACTTTTGATTGTTCTTACGGTCTTTACGAATTTGGTTGTGATACTGGCAACCTGGGAGAGTATAACCAACAGAGTTTCTCAATACTTGGCCGCATTTTTAATTATGCAGGGATTATTGGTTGGTGTTTTCTCCGCATTGGATGCAATCGTATTTTATGTATTCTGGGAAGCTACGCTTATCCCAATGTACCTAATCATTGGTATTTGGGGGTCTGATAATCGCGTCTATGCTGCAATTAAATTTTTCTTATATACTTTTTTAGGTTCAGTGCTCATGCTGGCTAGCTTTTTATACATGGGCTATATAGCAGGCACATTTAATATAGAAGCATTTTATGCCATTAAGCTGGGAATGACTGCGCAAACATTGATTTTTATTGCATTTTTCCTCGGTTTTGCAATCAAGATACCCATGTTTCCAGTACATACCTGGTTGCCTGATGCGCATACTGAAGCTCCAGCAGGCGGCTCAATAGTATTAGCAGCAATTTTATTAAAGCTCGGTGCTTATGGATTTATCCGTTTCTCTTTGCCCATTGTCCCAGATGCCTGTAGCCGTTATGCGGGTATAATGATCGCCTTGTCTTTAATTGCAGTCGTTTATATTGCACTGGTTGCAATCATCCAAAAAGATATGAAACGTTTAATTGCATATTCTTCAATTTCACATATGGGATTTGTGACATTGGGTTCCTTTGCCATTTTTGAAATTGCCAAACAAACAGGATTGAGTGCCGCTGGCCTAATATTGGAAGGTGCAATTGTAGTCATGATTTCTCATGCCTTTGTCTCAAGTGCTCTTTTTGCTGGTGTAGGCTATATCTATGATCGCATGCATACTCGTCGCCTAGCTGATTTTGGTGGGATAGTAAATACTATGCCAGTCTTTGCATCGTTCTTTATGCTTTTCTGTATGGCGAATGCAGGGTTACCAGGTACTTCTGGGTTTGTTGGTGAATTTATGGTGATTCTAGGCTCACTTAAAGCAGGGTTCTGGGTCACATTTTGGGCCGCCACCACGCTCATTACCGCAGCAGGATACAATCTTTGGATGTACAAACGCGTTATTTTTGGTCCTGTAGCAAATGAAAAGGTTGCAGCCTTAAAAGATCTTTCGGGCTATGAGTTAAGTGCTTATATTCTACTTGCTTTGATGGTTATCGCTATGGGCGTTTATCCTAAGCCAATGTTGGAGTACATACATCAAACAGTAAGTCATACTCTGGCATTAGCAAGTCAATCAAAATTGTAATCAAGGTTAATCAATATGACAGCATTACTTGAAAATATCCACGTAGCCCTTCCGGAAATAATCCTGTTAACCGCAGCGTGCGTTGCGTTGCTTGCTGATTTATTTTTGCGGGATCGGTGTAAATCAATTGCCTATTTTATATCATGTATCGGTTTGGTTTTAGCTGCTGTTGTTACTTTCTTATATATTGGTACGTTTAAGGTCATTACGCTTAATGGGCTATTTATCAGCGATGACGTTGCAAATCTCATGAAGTTTTTTATATATCTTTCGGTATTGTTGAGCTTTATTTATTCAAAAGATTATGTCGATGAACGTCAAATGCCTTCTGGTGATTACTATATTTTGGGAATGTTTTCTACCTTAGGAATGATGTTGCTGGTTTCAGCGCATTCGTTACTCACTATTTTTCTAGGTTTGGAATTATTGTCATTGCCTTTATATGCCATGACTGCCATTCGTAGAACAGATGGTGATGCCTCTGAAGCAGCAATGAAGTACTTTGTAATGGGTTCAATTGCATCTGCGATGCTCTTATACGGTATTTCTCTAATTTATGGCGCAACAGGCAAACTGGACTTACTTGAAGTTGCAAATGCAATTGCTGCGAATTGGCAACAACAAAACACATTACTTACTTTTGCCCTGGTCTTTATCCTATCTGGGGTTGCATTTAAGTTGGCAGCAGTTCCATTCCATATGTGGGCGCCCGATGTGTATCAAGGAGCGCCAAGCTCCGTTACTTTATTTCTTAGTGCTGCACCAAAGATTGCCGCATTAGGGATGGCATTTAGATTGCTGACCATCGGTTTGGTGGATATTAGTGCGCAGTGGCAACAAATTTTGCTGGTAATTACCTTGCTTTCAACAGGCTTGGGTAATTTATTTGCCGTGGTACAAACCAGTATTAAGCGCTTACTTGCTTATTCAGCAATATCACATATTGGATATGCTTTGTTTGGTATTTTAGCTGCCACCAGCGCGGGTTATTCAGCAGCGCTCTACTATATTTTAGTTTATGGGATAACTTCTGCAGCTGCATTTGGGCTAATTGTCTTAATGTCTACACGAGGAATGGAAATTGACAATATCGAGGATTTAAAAGGACTTAACAAGAGAAACCCTTGGCTCGCATTTTTGATGTTAATTATTATGTTTTCACTTGCAGGTGTTCCGCCCACTGTTGGTTTCTTTACTAAATTACTTGTACTCAAAGCTTTAGTTGATGCTCAAATGACGTGGGTTGCTGTGCTTGGTTTACTCTTTACAGTAATTGGTGCTTATTACTATTTAAGAGTCGTTAAAATAATGTATTTCGATAAACCCGTACAGGTTGATCCAGTAATTATGAATAAAGGAAATGTTGTAGTACTTTCCCTTAATTGTTTATCGCTACTTTATTTGGGCATTTTTCCTAGCGCCTTAATTGTGGCGTGTATTAACGCTTTTGGTAGCTAAAAATAAAGTAATTCTGCTTTTTAACCATACAGAATACATATTTATTTATAATCTTAAGCGAAAAGTACTTGCTAAGAGTACGGACTCTCAGTATACTTGCCATCAGTTGACGCGGGGTGGAGCAGCCTGGTAGCTCGTCGGGCTCATAACCCGAAGGTCGTAGGTTCAAATCCTGCCCCCGCTACCACTTATTTAGAACCCCATTTATGGGGTTTTTTATTATGTATAATTTGTAACTGCACTGAATGATAGTAGTAGCCAAGTAAAAGCCAAGGTCACGCTCGGAACTAATTGCTTTAAAGAAAACACTTCCGGAGTTTAATCCTTGTTCCAAACTCAGGTTACCCTATTGTATTTGTATTAGGCATGCGTGCCCTTTTTAGTTTGTTAATACTATGATACAAGATGAATTGGAACATTTATTAGCTCCTACGATTACAGATATGGGCTATGAGCTTTGGGGATGTGAATATCTTTCACAAGGTAGGCATTCCTTATTGCGCATATATATTGATAAGGCTGATGGAATAGGGATTGAAGACTGTGAAGCAGTAAGTCATCAAGTAAGTGCTTTGCTTGATGTAGACGATCCTATTTCTGGAAATTACAGTTTGGAAGTGTCATCACCCGGAATTCCAAGACCTTTATTTAAAAGTTGGCAATATCAACGTTATATAGGGCATGAAGTACAAATAAAAACTTTTAAGCCGGTAGATGGTAAACGTAAATTAATAGGTACTATTGTCTCAGCATCTGAGAGTTCTTTAGTACTTAACATAAATAACGAAGATCAAGAGTTACTTTTTTCAAATATTGTGAAAGCAAATTTGACAGTATAGAGAGGCGAACAATGAGCAAAGAATTGTTACTGGTTGCAGAGGCGTTATCAAACGAAAGAGGTGTAAGTAAAGATGTTATTATACTTGCCATTCAGGCCGCATTGGAGTCTGCAACTCGCAAGATCTTTGGTTTGGATATTGGTGTAAGAATTAAGTTAGATCCTCGTACTGGTGAGCATGAAACCTTTAGGTATTGGGATGTAGTGAATGAGGATGAGCTAGAGCATCCTGATCGCCAATTAACTGTTGAACAAGCAAAAGAGCGCAATCCAACTGCAAAACTTGGTGACCGCATAGAAGAATCAATACCTTCAATTGAATTTGGAAGAATTGAAGCCCAAACTGCGCGCCAGGTTATTATGCAAAAAGTTAGAGAAGCGGAGCGTGAGCTTGTCATTGATCAATTCAGAAGCAAGTTAGGACAGTTGATTTATGGAACTGTTAAGAAAGTAACTCGAGATAATATTATCATTGACTTAGGTGGTAAAGCAGAAGCATTTTTACCACGTACCGAGATGTTGCCGCATGAAATGTTCCGTCCAAATGATCGGGTTCGTGCTTATTTATATGAGATCACACCGCAAGCTCGTGGACCACAGTTGTTTGTAAGTCGCACACGTAATGAAATGCTTATTGAGCTTTTCCGCATTGAGGTTCCTGAAATAGGCGAGAATGTTATTGAAGTTAAAGCCGCAGCGCGCGATCCAGGGAATAGAGCTAAAATTGCAGTTAAAACCAATGATGGACGAATTGATCCTGTCGGAGCTTGTGTCGGTATGCGCGGTGCTCGAGTTCAAGCTGTTTCCAGTGAACTTGGCGGAGAGAGGGTAGATATAATTCTATGGGATGATAATCCGGCCCAATTAGTGATTAATGCGATGGCTCCAGCAGAAATTTCTTCTATTGTTGTTGATGAAGACACACATACTATGGACTTAGCTGTAGAAAAAGATCAACTTTCTCAGGCAATTGGTCGAAATGGGCAAAATGTTCGTTTGGCAAGCCAATTAACAGGTTGGACTTTGAACGTTATGACTACAGATGAGTTTGAAAATAAGAATTTGGAAGAGTCAAGTAAAATTGTTAAATTATTTACTACTGCACTGGAAATCGATGAAGAAATTGCTACATTACTTGTAGCGCATGGTTTTTCTTCTCTTGAAGAAATTGCTTACGTGCCTAAGGAAGAATTACTGGCTATAGAAGAATTTGACGAAGAGATTGTTGAAGAATTAAGAAATAGAGCAAACGATAAATTACTCACTATGGCTCTTTCTTCAGGAAAGGAGCTATCTGGTTCACCTGACGAAACACTCCTCTCAATGGAAGGCATGACTAATGAGTTGGCTAACAAATTAGCTGCGAAGGGGATTACTTCCATGGAAGATTTAGCTGAGCAATCTGTCGATGAGTTGTTGGAAATCGAAGGAATAACTGAAGAAAAGGCCGGTGCTTTAATTATGAAGGCCAGAGAACCATGGTTTTTATAAGACTATGGATTTATTATAAATTAATGTAGTGCAATTATGCAGTTCGTTCTTAAGTAATGAATGTAACTGCTGAAAGGGGATTAAAATATGGCGGATGTGACGGTTAAACAATTAGCTCAAGTCGTTGGTATTCCGGTTGAACGCTTATTGAACCAGTTACAGGAAGCAGGTTTGTCTTTTTCTGATGACCAACAGACTGTGAATGAAGAGCAAAAACGGATCCTACTTAATCATTTGAAGAGAACTTCTCTGCGTGATGTAAATGTTTCGCCTGAACGAATTACTTTGAGAAGAAAAAGCTTATCACAAGTTACTGTTGGCCATGATTCCCATGGTGGTAAAACTGTGAGTGTTGAAGTACGTAAGAAAAAGGTATTTGTAAAACGTGCTCCAGTAGTAGAGCAGCCTGAAGTTGAAGAACCTCTTATTGTGCCTGAAGAAAATCAGAATGTACCTGAGCAGCATCCTGCTGAAGTTGTTCTTGAAACTACATCTGTATCTGAAACATTTTCTGAGACAGAAGAACATGCTGCTGAAGTGACTGAACACGTTGCAACAAAAGAACAACTCGAATCGGAAGATAAGCCAGGGAACGAGGAGGCTGAAGAGCCCTTGGAATCCTATAGTGAAGAAGTTTTAGAAAATAAAAGCACGCTTGAAAACAACGAAGAACCTCCTAGAAAAGAGGATCACAAACTTGAAAAGCAATCTAAAAAGAGACATGTGGATCAAGCAGTTGAATCTGATACGTCAGACTTTAGAAAAGTTAAGAAAAAACCTAAATATCAATCCGCTTATGATCGGGATGAAGAAGATCAAGAAATACATAGACGTGGTGGACGTAGTAAATTTAAAAAGCGTAAGGGCGTTGAGAAGTCAGATAAATTAAGAGAAGCCGAAGAATCATTAAAACATGGTTTTGCATTACCCACCGCACCTGTAGTAAGAGAAGTTTTAGTACCTGAAACCATTACTGTTGCCGAGTTAGCAAAAAGAATGTCCGTAAAAGCTGCTGAAGTCATCAAGGTGATGATGTCACTCGGAGCAATGGCAACCATAAACCAGGTTATTGATCAGGAAACAGCGGTTATCGTAGTAGAAGAGATGGGCCATAAGGCACGAGTCATTAAAGAAGATGCAATTGAACTAGGTCTAGGAGAATCAATTACTAAGGGTAGTCATTCTGAATCGAGAGCACCAGTAGTTACAATTATGGGGCACGTGGATCACGGTAAGACTTCTTTACTTGACTACATTCGTCGAACCAAAGTTGCTATTGGTGAAGCAGGTGGTATTACGCAACATATTGGTGCATACCACGTGAGTACACCAAAAGGTAATATTACTTTCTTAGATACGCCAGGTCACGCTGCATTTACAGCGATGAGAGCTCGAGGTGCACAGGTCACGGATATTGTCATTTTGATTGTTGCTGCAGATGATGGAGTTAAGCCGCAAACTATAGAAGCTATTCAACATGCGAAAGCAGCAAAAGTGCCGATTATCGTTGCAATTAACAAAATGGATAAGCCAGATGCAGATCCTGACCGTGTCATGAATGAATTATCTGGACATGAAGTAATTCCAGAAGCATGGGGTGGTGATACTATGTTTATCAATATCTCTGCCAAGTCAGGTATGGGTATTGATGATCTGCTCGATGCAATATTATTACAATCTGAAGTTTTAGAACTGACCGCGGTTACTGATGGTGCTGCCAAAGGCGTAGTTATAGAATCACGTCTGGATAAAGGTAGAGGCCCTGTTGCAACGGTATTAGTACAGAGTGGAACGTTACACAAAGGGGACATTTTGCTTGCTGGTTTCCAATATGGTCGCGTACGTGCTCTTGTTGGTGATAATGGGGATATGGTTGACTATGCTGGTCCATCAATTCCAGTCGAGGTGCTTGGTTTATCAGCAATTCCTCATGCTGGAGATGAAGCAGTTGTTGTTCCTGATGAGAAAAAAGCAAGAGAAGTTGCCTTGTTCCGCCAAGGTAAATTCCGTGATGTAAAACTTGCCAGACGTCAGAAATCAACTATTGAAGGTATTATGGAAAATATGGCTGCTGGTGAGTCCAAAGTGCTTAACGTTGTGCTTAAGGCAGATGTTCAGGGCTCTCTAGAAGCCATTTCAGATGCCTTAGTGAAGTTATCTACAGATGAAGTTAAGGTTGAAGTTATTTCAAGTGGTGTTGGTGGTATCACTGAATCTGATGTTCATTTGGCTATAGCATCGAGTGCAATTTTAGTTGGTTTTAACGTTAGAGCAGATAGCAGTGCTAAGAAACTAGCAGAGCATGAATCAGTGCAACTGCATTATTACAGTGTCATTTACGATATTGTGGATCAGATTAAAGGGGCATTAACTGGAATGCTTGCTCCGCAATTTAAAGAAGAAATTATTGGTATTGCCGAAGTCCGTGATGTGTTCAAATCACCTAAAATTGGTGCAATTGCGGGTTGTATGGTCGTTGAAGGTGTTATTAAGCGAAATAATCCTATTCGTGTACTACGTGCCAACGTGGTTATTTATGAGGGAACTTTGGAGTCATTACGAAGATTTAAGGATGATGTGGTAGAGGTTCGCCAAGGGTTCGAATGCGGTATTGGAGTCAAAAATTACAATGACGTGAAACCAGGTGATCTCATTGAAGTGTATGAAACAGTAGAAATTAAGCGTGATTTATAAAGATGGGTCATAATTTTAAACGTACAGATCGTATCGCTGAGATGATTCAGCGAAAACTAGCTCAAATAATACCTAAAGAAGTAAAAGATCCGCGCTTAACAGGTTTTGTGACCATATCAGCAGTAAAAGTTGCTGCTGATTTGGGACATGCCAAAGTATATTTTACTGTCCTTAACGATGATAAAAAAACAGCGGTAGCTATTTTAAATGCTGCTGCGAGCTATTTACGTAGTGCTTTGGCGCGAAGTATTACATTGCGGACCGTTCCTCAGCTTCATTTTGTATATGATGAATCAATAGAATATGGACAACGCTTAAGTCGTCTCATCGATGAAGTGAATCCGCCAACCTCCGATGACAATGAAAGCGATTAACCCTTTAACAATAGATGGAGTTTTCTTGCTGAATAAGTCGGAAGGAATGACCTCAAATACGGCACTCCAGAAAGCAAAAAAACTATTAGGAGCGCAAAAAGCAGGACATACCGGAAGTCTAGATCCTCTCGCTACTGGAATGTTGCCTCTTTGTTTTGGTGAAGCGACTAAAGTATGTCAGTTTTTACTTGATGCAGATAAATGCTATCAGACTACTGGCTTATTAGGCATCAAAACCAATACAGCGGATGCAACAGGTGAGGTAATTGCTCGTGCGGAAGCATTTACTATTTCCGAGGAAAATTTGCTTCACATATTGATGCAGCATACAGGTCACATAAAGCAGACTCCTTCAATGTTTTCTGCGTTAAAACACAATGGAGTCCCTCTTTATCGTTTGGCCAGAAAAGGAATCAACATTGAAAGAACAGCACGTGAGATCCAGATTAGTAATTTACAACTTAACGCATTTGATGGAATTCAGTTTTCATTAACTGTAACGTGCAGCAAAGGAACCTATATTCGCAATTTGGTTGAAGACATTGGCGATGCGTTAGGTGTGGGGGCTCATGTGACTCAGTTGCATCGAGTTTATACATCTGGTTTAGAAAATATGCCTATGTATTCACTAGACGAATTAGAGATCATGTCAATGCCTGAGAGAATTGCTTGCTTAATTCCTATGGATAGAGCAGTTGACCATTTGGAGTCAGTGACTCTTTCGGATGATGAAGTAGTCGCAATTCGCCAAGGCAGAGTAGTAACAAATAAGGTAGATGTTGAAATAACAGATTGTGTTCGTCTTTATGATAAAAAAGCACAATTTATTGGGTTAGGTGAGCAAACCACACAAGGTACTATTAAAGCAAAACGTTTACTTTCTTTTTAATTTTTTAGAAGTGCAAAAGAGAGATTTTAACTAAATATGAAATTTTTTGCACAAAAGTAATTTTCAGTACTTGTTTCGTTGGACATGCCTTGGTAGAATGTTCGCCTTTAAATGAATACTTAGTAGTTCCGGGAGTGTATGATGTCGCTAAGCAGCGCGGATAAAGCAGCAATTGTTAAAGAATATAAGCGTTCTGATACGGATACAGGTTCGCCTGAAGTTCAGGTTTCGATTATTACAAGCCGTATCAAATATTTAACTGAGCACTTTAAAGAACACAAAAAAGATTTTCATTCTCGACGTGGACTGCAAGAACTCGTTAATAAGCGTCGTAAGTTGTTAAAATATTTAAAGCGTAACGATGAAGCTCGTTATCAACAGTTGATCCAATCTCTGGAACTTAGAGATTCCTATTGATTGATAAGCTAATACATTTCTTTAGAAATAGAAATGTACTTTTTATAAAAAATACTTTAAATAAAGGCGCAATTTTCTGCGCCTTTTTTTCGTTATAATTACTTGATGAGGAAGATTACGTGGCTAAGTTTACAAAAGAAATAGCATTTGGTGACCATACTCTTATATTGGAGGCTGGCGAAATTGCACGACAAGCTGATGGAGCAGTATTAGCCAGTATGAATGGTACTCAAGTATTAGCTACTGTAGTTGGCAAAAAAGAAGGTGGCGAAGAAAATGGATTTTTTCCACTAACAGTAAATTACCAGGAAAAGTTTTATGCGGTAGGTAAAATACCTGGTGGATTTAACAAACGCGAAGGTAGACCATCAGATAATGAAACATTAACTTCACGACTTATTGATCGCCCTATTCGTCCTTTGTTTCCAGATGGTTTTTGTAATGAAGTGCAAGTCATTGTCACTGTTTTGTCTTTAAACCCTGAAGTTTCTCCTGATATTGTGGCAATGGTAGCCTCCTCTGCGGCTTTAGCACTTTCTGGTGTTCCTTTTAACGGACCAATAGGTGCTGCTCGTGTTGGCTATAAAGAGGGTATTTACTTATTAAATCCAAGTCGTAAAGAATTAGAGCAATCAAGGCTGGACTTAGTTGTCGCAGGTACTAAAGATGCTATTTTGATGGTTGAATCAGAAGCAAAAGAATTAAGTGAAGATATTATGCGTGGTGCGATCATGTTTGGCCATGAAATGATGAAAAGCGTGATCAAAGCAATCGAAGAACTCGCTGCACAAGCAGGTAAAGCACGCTGGGAATGGGCTGCCCCTGAAGTGGATTCTTATTTGCAAGAACGAGTTTCAGACATGGTGAAACAAGAAGTTGAATCTGCGTATCTGATTAAAGACAAGCAAGAGCGTTATCAGCGCCTTGATGAATTAAAAGAACAAGCAATCGCTGCATTACAAGCTGAGAATGATGAGTTAAAAGCGGATGTTATTGGTAACATGTTTGTCGAAATAGAGCGTGCTACAGTACGTAATCGAATTCTTGATGGCGAGCCACGCATTGATGGACGCGATCATAAAACAGTTCGTCCTATTGCTATCCGTACAAAGCTTTTGGAAAGAACACATGGTTCTGTTTTGTTTACCCGTGGTGAAACACAGGCTATTGTCGTAGCTACCTTAGGTAATGAACGTGATGCGCAAACTTTAGACAATATAGCCGGTGAAACGAAAGACCGCTTTATGTTGCATTATAATTTCCCTCCTTATTCAGTAGGAGAAACTGGCATGGTTGGTAGCCCTAAACGTAGAGAAATTGGGCATGGCCGTTTAGCAAAACGAGCAATCATGGCTGTGTTACCTGAAGCAAATGAATTCCCCTATGTGTTGCGAGTTGTTTCCGAAATCACTGAATCGAATGGGTCAAGCTCAATGGCTACAGTATGCGGAACCAGTCTTGCGTTGATGGATGCAGGTGTTCCATTAAAAGCACCTGTTGCCGGAGTCGCAATGGGTTTGATTAAAGAAGGTGATCGTTATGCTGTGTTAACTGATATATTAGGCGATGAGGATCATTTAGGTGATATGGATTTCAAAGTAGCTGGTACCGAACATGGAATCACCGCATTACAAATGGATATCAAAATCCACGGAATAACCAATGAAATTATGGAGCAAGCTTTAGATCAAGCTTTGGCCGGACGCTTACACATTCTTAGTGTTATGAATAATGCCTTAGCTGAGCATAGAGAAGAATTATCCCAGCATGCGCCACGCATTACTACAATGAAGGTTGCTGAAGACAAAATACGAACTATTATCGGTAAAGGTGGAGCAACGATTAAGGGGTTAATTGAAAGTACAGGTGTGTCTATAGATATAGATGATACCGGTGTAATTCAATTATTTTCTCCAGATATGCAAGCATTGGAAGAAGCACAAAAACAAATTAAAGCATTAATTGCAGAAATTGAAGTGGGCCAAACTTATCAAGGCAAAGTAAGTAAGATTGTTGATTTTGGTGCTTTTATTAATCTTTTACCTGGAAAAGACGGGTTACTCCATATTTCTCAAATCTGCAGTGATCGATCACAAAAAGTTGAATCTGTATTGCAAGAAGGTCAAGAGATTGAAGTGTTTGTTGCTGGTATCGATAAGCAAGGTCGGGTGAAACTTGAGTGGAAAGATAAACCGCAAGCAGAAGAAACAACAGCTGCTCCTGCTGAAGAAAAACATCATGAAGAAGAGCATCATGAAGCAGCAGATATGGGCAATCGTGATGGAGAGGAAGAGTGATGATCGCTCATTCTTCTGTACCTTAGGGTATAGAAGAAGGGCATAATTTTAGCTTGGGTGAAACGCGCAGTGTAGCCCAGTAGTTAAGAGAGCGCCTGCAGCGAAAGTTCGACGCTGTTGGCGCATAAACTGTGAAAGCTATTGCCTGTAATATGATTTGCCCATCATAAGATTACTTATTATGAGTCAAGGTTAAGAATTCAGCTCGGCTTGTAGGATTATTGCGCATCTCTCCTAGCATAACTGAAGTGGTCATTATCGAGTTTTGCTTTTCAACGCCACGCATCATCATGCACAGATGTTTTGCTTCAATAACTACTGCCACACCACGTGCGCCAGTAATAGATTCCAAGCAGCTCGCTATTTCCGTTGTTAACCGCTCTTGAATTTGCAAGCGTCGAGCGAAGTAATCAACGATACGTGCTATTTTTGATAAGCCTATTACTTTTCCATTAGGTATATATCCAACATGACATTTTCCAAGAAAAGGAAGCAAATGGTGTTCGCACATGGAGTACATTTCAATGTCCTTCACGATGACCATTTCGCTCATGTCAGAATCAAATAGCGCATTATTGATAATCTCTTCTAGACTCTCATTATAGCCTTTAGTCAAATAACGCATCGCATTGGCAGCGCGTTCGGGAGTGTCCATTAACCCTTCTCGAGTTACATCTTCGCCTAATTGTGTTAGCAGTTCTTTATAGAGTTTTTCCATAGTTTCTTCCTACCCCGGGGGCCAAGTCATGTGACGTCCGCCCAGTAAATGTAAATGAATGTGAAATACTGTTTGGCCACCATCGGGATTAATGTTAAAAACTAATCGATATCCTGCGTCACTTATTCCTTCAGTTTGAGCAATTTTTTTTGCCCTTAAAATCATTTTTCCCAACAGGGCCTGGTTTTCATCGCTGGCATCATTCAGCGTAGCAATATGTTGCTTCGGAATAATCAGCAGATGCATAGGAGCTTGCGGGTTGAGATCACGAAAAGCCATTATCTCATCGTCCTCAAAAACTACTGATGCAGGGATCGCACTTTGTGCAATTTTGCAAAACAAGCAATTCATAAGTAATCTCATTTTAATTAAAAGAGATATTATACATTGCATTACTTATAATGCGACAGCTTCTCTTTGCCTTTTGATGTGTTTTTTCGCATAATAGCCGCTTTGCATTGCAATTTCACATTGGCGGCGCAATGATTTTTATAAATAGGTAAATTCATTAGGGGAAGAATTGTTTTATTTTTGAATCATTCCTGGCACTTTTATAGTGCTAACACGTATTTGAGTAATCTAAAAGGCAGATTTCCTGCTCTTTAGTTTTAGCACAATTAAAATGTCGTTATATATTTTTATTTCGATTAGAGGGGAGAAGAATAAATGAGTTTAATGAGAATTAGCAGTGGTCGTGATTTGCCGAAAGAAATTAATGTAATTATTGAAATCCCTATGCATAGTGAACCCGTAAAATATGAAGTCAATAAAGAATCTGGTGTATTATTTGTTGATCGTTTTTTAACTACTCCCATGTTTTACCCTGTCAATTACGGTTATGTCCCTCACACTTTGTCAGAAGATGGAGACCCTGTTGATGTTCTTGTGGTGACTCCAGTTCCGCTTGTAGGCGGATCAGTAATTCCATGCCGCCCAGTGGGTATGTTAAAAATGACTGATGAGTCAGGTGTCGATGCTAAAATCCTAGCTGTTCCTACGAATAAGTTAACTAAAATTTATGAGTCAATTAAGACACATGAAGACATGCCACAACATCTTCTCAACTCTTTAGAGCACTTTTTCAGTCATTATAAAGACTTAGAAGAAGGTAAATGGGTTAAACTAAATGGTTGGGTTGGTCCTGATGCGGCGTTTGAAGAGATTATGTCCAGCGTAGCTCGTTTTAATAGTAACGAGCAAAAATAGGAAAAGGTAATTTTTTGCCTATTACGAAGAAAATTAATGTCCTGGGGTTAAAAGCATTCGGCCTTTAACCCAACTTGAATGAACCGCGTATCTCGTGCCTTTAACAAATTACATTTTGAAAAGGTTGTAAAGTGGGCTTCATCTCGCTTTCTTTGAAACCATATGATACTTTATTTTGTGTTATAAAAGCTTGAGGAAATTAGGTGGCATACCATCTTTCTACATTGTTTATCATACTGCTTTTTTTAATTCTCTTAGCTGCTTTTTTTGCAGCCACTGAAATCGGTATGATGTCGATTAATCGTTATAAGTTAAAACATCTGGTCAAGAAAGAGAATAAACAAGCGACACGAGTGAATCAGATACTCTCTCGACCCGATCGATTGTTGAGTGTTGTATTAATCGGCAATACTTTGGCAAATATTCTTGCCTCAACAATCGCAACGCTGATCGGCCAGCATATTTATGGAGATGCTGGCATTGCTATAGCTACAGCGCTTTTAACGTTGGTCATTTTGGTATTTGCTGAAATGATACCCAAAACATTTGCGGCGATTTATCCGCAGCAAGTTGCATTTACTACGTCCCTGCCCCTGCAAATACTCCAATTGATTTTTGCACCTTTAGTGTATCTCTGTGTTTCCATGTCTAATGGGGTATTACGTATATTTCGAGTCTCAATTGATAAAATACAAAAGGAATCATTGACTGGTGAAGAATTACGCTCCGTGGTACATGAGGCAGGAGGGTTATTGCCAGTTGAGCATAAAAGTATGCTGATTAGCTTATTGGATTTGGAGCAAGCTACTGTAGAAGATATTATGATTCCTAAGTCAGATATTGTGGGTATCGATATAGAAGAACCCTGGTCAGAAATCTTATATCAATTGGAAACAGCAAAACATACTCGTCTGCCTTTATACCGCGATTCAATTGATGACTTGGTAGGAATGATCCACGTACGCGATGTGTTAAATCTGGCTATAGAAAATGAGTTGGATCTTAATAGTTTATTAAAAGCTGCAGATGAACCTTATTATATTCCCGAGGCTACTTCCCTCAACATTCAGATTTTAAATTTTAGAAAAATGAAAAGACGCAGTTCTTTTGTGGTAGATGAATATGGAAATATTCAGGGTTTAGTGACCATGGAAGATATACTTGAAGAAATTGTAGGGGAGTTCACTACGGATGTCGCTGCGCTTAGTCGTGATATCCTCCCACAAAGTGATGGCTCAGTTATTGTTGATGCAGGTTTAACATTACGCCATTTAAATCGATTAATGGGATGGAACTTACCTATGATAGGGCCCAAAACGTTAAGTGGTTTAATTGTTGAACATCTTGGATACATCCCCCCTGCCGAGTCATGTTTAACTATAGAAAACTATCGCATGGAAATATTAAAAGTCGGAGACAATACGATTAAAAGCATTAAAGTGTTTAAAACAAGTAAGAAGCGTAAATAAAAATAATGCAATTAACTTAGCAGTTGAGACTTGTTTTGCACAGCAGGCTTCAAACTGCTTTTCCTAGGATTATGTATCACTTTCTTTCAAAGTGACTACTTGCGCGGTAAACATATAACCACCATTGCGAATGGTTTTAATTAATGCCGGTTTTTTTGCATCAACCTCTATTTTCTGGCGAAGCCGACTTATTTGTACATCAATTCTTCGATCGAAAGGATTGAGATCACTGTTTTTAGTAATGTGCAATAGAAGCTCCCGATCCAGGACTCGTTGAGGTTGTTGTACAAAAGTAAGGAGCAAGTCATACTCACCAGCACTTAGCGATAATTCTTCATTGGTATTATCACGAAACACTTGCCTCGATGCAGGATAAAGCCGCCAATTGGCAAAAAGAAGAATTTCTTTTTCATGTTCAGACTGTTGTTGTGCCCGTAAGACACGTCGGTTAATTGCGCTGACTCGTGCATGAAGTTCTCTTGGCAATAACGGTTTTATAATGAAGTCATCTGCTCCAGCTTCAAGTACTTTAATGCAGGCTTCTTCATTTGGAGTATCATTTATAATTAATATAGGTACAGGATAGTTTGTATAGAATTGATGAAGTGCTTGGGGGTCTTTTTTTAAAATAGACCAATTAATCAGAATAGCAATAGGTTTCCCTAAACCATTTCGAATGGGAATTAATTGATTTTGTTGTATGATGTTTATGTTAAATTGTGCAAAATATTTCTTGAGATCCTCACTCACAGGATCGTTATCAATAAATAAAAGATAACTAGGTAGTGGCATTAATTTAATTCCAGTTTGCTTCTCGGTATTCGTTGTAATTTTGGCAAGATTAGTATCGACTTGCAATTATTTTCGCTATTATTCTAAGAGTTATTGGCTCCATTTTCTATCCTTGCTGGATATAGGTTCTATCATAAAATATTTTCAGGATGATGTTTAGGAGAAAGGATGATGCAAAACAGGGCAAAGTTTTCAATTTCCACGAATCAAGATCATCTACCTTCAAAACAATTACACCAATTATTTTCCAAGTTACAATTTAATGTATGGTTGGAGGGATTCGTTAATTTTTTGAATAAAAGTAATATGACCCCCACCGAATCGGTAGCTGTAGTGCATAACTGGAATATGGAACAGTTGTATGCTGCATTAGATTATTTTTCTAATTCAAAATTCGTTGGTTTGGTTAATGCAATATTCTTCTATAAGATGCATCCGGATCAATTATTTGCTGATGTAATTCATCCTGAAAAGTTAATTTCAATTCAGGTACGTTTGGAACTATTACATTACTATATCGAATTATTGCAGCGCCAACTGTATGAAGTTGCTTTACAAAACGAATTAACTCCAGGGGTCGATTATTTTTTGCATGATGAAGAGTTACCCCCTGGTATTATGATCGAAGAAAATGAAGAGTTTAGACAAATGATCCAAACAGCTGTTAAGGGATTAAAACTAAACTCGAATTTAACTCACACAAAACGAGCAATTGATGGTTTACATGACCTTAGGCGGGCTTATAAATTTTGGTTTAATCCAAATCGTTTCATTGATGCAGCGATGCTGTTGCAACAAAATTTATTATCCGAGGTCTTGGAACAAGAGCGAAGCTCCATTATTCTCCAAGAAAAATTGGTGGGTTTATACAGTCAACTGACTACTACGGATTGTCTGGATTTATATGGGTACTTTGCCAATAATGATACACACAATTTGCTCTATGCGTTTTTTAATATCGCTAGAGGGGGTACTTTTGAATGGTTGTCTTTATTGAATAATGATGAAAAAACAGCGGTAATTGAGGTATTTAATGCTATGTGCTGTGTTATTGAAGCGTTACGTATCGAATTAAGGAAGAGACATCTGCTTACTGAACCTTATCAGTATGATTTAATAAGACCTGACTTGGAAATAGATCAGCGAAATCGTAATGCAGTATTTAGAGTCATTAAAATTTATAAACGTACGCACGTAATTCCTGGAGATGTTATTGAGCAGTTATTTCAACATATGGAGCAGACCGATTGAGTTTTAATAGAGATGCTGCCCCTCCTTTAGAAAATACTTATCAGTAGGGAACTGGTGGTGTTGAATGTGCACCATGCTCTAATAAAAAAGCAGTTATTTTTTCTTTATTATCAGTTCCACTTACATTTGTTTCGCTCAGGTGCAGAGGTGTATTATTCTGATTATCCCTAGCATTTATATCTAAATTTGTATTTTCTATTAGCCAACGCACTAGATTTAGATTCCCTGATTTTACTGCATGGTGAAGAACACTAAGACCAGCAGAATCAGTAAGATCTATTTTTGCTCCATAGTCAATGAGTGTTCTTACAGCAGAAAGTCTCCCTAATTCAGCAGCAAGCATTAAAGGCGTTTTTCCCATTATATCTTTGGTATCTTTATTTGCACTGAACTTACAACACTCTTCGAGTATTTCTTTGCTGCCAGAACGAGCTGCATAATGTATGGCCATCCGGCCCTTGGAATCTTTTACTGAACTACTATCCTTAACTTGAAGTAATGAAATAACACTCTTTATTTGATCGTTTAGAATCGCCGTATGTATTGGATAATGAGTATGTTTATTTTTTATAGAAGCAAGTTCAGGATGTGTTGCTAAAGTTTCTCTAATTAATGTATCAAAGCCATGTAGTGCCATTTGATGTAGGATTGTATCACCATTATCATCTTGATTTGAAAATTGATTTGCTTTCTCTTTTAATAAATTAAAAATTTTTATTTTATTTTGTTCTAATTCATCTTCATGCAGTACTGGTAAAATTAATGCACTAAATATAGGATACTGTTTCCGTTTATTCAGAACACCTGGGTCTGCACCAAGGGAAAGCAGCACAGATACAGTATTAATATTTCCTTCCAGGGCAGCCTGATGTAATGGAGTTAATCCATTCAAATCTTTAGTATTTAATAAAGTTTTTTCTGGCTTCAATGAAGCAAGAACGCGATCGAATCCTATAAATGATAAAAAAGAAACCAAATTGTCCCCATTAAATTTTGGATTTGCTTTTGTTATATCCTGAGTAGTTTCTGGAAGAACAACATCTAAATACATTTCCGTTATTTGTTTGTATTGTTCGAATTGCTCTTCTTCATTTTCAGAAGACTGCAAATCAGAAGATATATTTTTTTGAAACCAATCTTTTAACAATTCTAATCTTCTTGATACAGGTTGATCGTCCCTGATTCCTAACTCCAAGCATAATACATCAAAATTCATTTTTTAGTGCCCCCACATTAGAGTTCCAATGACTTTGTTGGTTGTTCTTCAATTTGTTCTGTTTTCGGTTCTTTTTTAAATTGTTCGTTAAATTTCGCTTTAAAATCTTTAAAATGTTTCGCAGCTTTTTCTGTATCAATTTCACCTGTTTCAGTAAGATATACTTTACCACTTTTTCCCCAATGACGATGAGAAGCAATTGCTTTCATTACCTCTTTTGATTTTGGAGAATCCATAAAATGACATCGTTCTTCAATAGATAATTGACTCATTGATTGTTCAATTCTACTTGCTTTAGCATTTTTTCCTACTGTAAACAGGCCAGCAGTGGATTTATAATCATTAATAATGTTTTTTACTTCTTTTGCCGCTTCATCGGATTTCAATGCAGTTACAGTTTGTCGTAAATCATATAATATTTCCGCCAGCTCTTTTTTATTAGTAGTGGCATTAATTAATTGCTGTTTCTCGCGAATGAATTGGTTCATTATTTTATCATTTTCACCAAATTTCAAGGCCTTAAGTTCAGTGAAAACATCTCTGAAAGAAGGGTTATTAATCATAAATAGTTGATCTAAAGCCTCCCGCACTGGCATACGTTTCGCAGGATCAGGTTTAACTAAAGCTTCAATTAACTCCTTATAGGCCGGTCCGACTGTTGGAATTTTAAAAAAGTTTCTATCAAAATCAAATTTAGCACCATCATCTACCGTCCCAAGTTTACCGGAAGTAAAATAGTACAGATTCTTACCAAGAATATATGCGTGTGCGGCATCTGCATTAAATGATGAATCATAAAACTCTGGAGGGATAAAATCATTAGTATTTAGAAAACTACAATACTTATTTCCAGGAACATCAGACTTATACTTACCCTGCGTATCTGTAAAAAGAAAACTTTTGGTATCACCAATCTGAAGGTTACCATCTTCATCGACTAACCAATTGGAAATTTTGGCATCAGGAAACAAACAATGAGCATCCTGAATGTCTAACATTGCACCTGCCATTTGTTGAAAAATTGAGCCTGTTTGTATCGCTATTTCTACTAAATTTGTTGAGCGATACTCTACTACACTACCCCCCTTACAAAAATCCGTAACAACAAGACCCCTGCAAATTTTATTTCCCTCGGAGTCAACGCATGTTGCCGATCGTTCGGCATATACGGGCATAAATAAATCAGATATTTCCTCACGTAAATGAACTTCAACATTTTTAGGCATGCTTAAACGGAAATCGACCTTGAGTACTTCCTCATGCCCGTCTTTTGTTCTAACTACTTTAAAATTTTTAGAGTTTCCAGTACTTAAAATGGAAACTTCGTGTGTGCTAAGAAATTTGCGAAAAGCATTTGCTTCTGGACTTGTATCTGTTTTTTCATATAAATCACTTAGTTCATTGTTTAATTTTTTTCCTGATTTTTTTGTGCCTTCGGTAGCATTTATTAAAATTCCAAGCAATTGATCCGCCTTTTCAGGGGACATGTTTGCAATTATCTCTGAAAGGGGAGATGAGTTTTTAGGGGCTAAAGATGTAACCCCTAAACTGGCATATTGATATTGTATTTCTTTAAATAGAAAAGCCTGAGCTTGTTGATAACCTGGAGACTTTGCATAGTGCTGTTGTCGATACCTGCACTCAACTTCCTTTATTTTTGCCTCTATTTCCTTTAAAACCGCTATTTTTTGAGGATCATCTGTTTTATTATATCGGTTTATCAGCTCATTTACTTCCTTGGTAAAGCGTTTCATATCCTTAGAGGGTAATACACCTGGATCAAAATCCCTAAGCAGCCCCATCTCTTTTTTGGGCGGTAATTTGGGTTTTGGAGTAGAAAATAGACTAGTAACTTTAGCAAACATAGATTTCTCGTAAATACGAACCCTCTTGTTATAATTTTATCAGTGTTTTCTAAAAATGCTCAAATTTAGGTAAAAATAATCGATTTAGTAAGGATTCTAGGAAATAAGTATTAGTGTGTTTGTTTTTGCATGATTAGCCTTTTTTTTTCTTTCCTCCTAAGAACAATAAATGCAAATATTTAATAATTAGTGCACCAAGTTTTCTTTGTCTACCTGATTTAGTTAGGGGAATGCCAATCTTTCGCGAAATTTTAGCTTTCAGGGCAGAGATGCCGATCAGTCTTTTCCAAGAAAAACCGCCCAGATTCATATTCAACTCCTTCATCATTAATCAGACCATTTTGACTCAAGCTAGCGAAATGTAAACAGCCCCTGATTTAATTATTCTTTTATTCTTGTTCGTGTGAAGGACTATTTATATGCCAATTATAAATATAACTGTCGATGCTATTGATGTGTTTCAGTTGGCTTAATAAAGGCTCTTTTGCAAATTGCAATAAATGAAAAATTACATCGTGTTTGGTTCCACCAAAATCTTCTTCATACCAGTCGTATAATTTAGAGATAATGAGCTTTCCTTCAATGACATTTACACCTCTAAGCGAATTAATATAGGTGGAGGCAGCCTGGTTTAATTGTTCTTCAATGAGTTTACCCTGATAGATTTTTCTACTAAGATTTGGGGCGCCAATAGTACCATTGTTTACGGCATAATGGGTGCGAGGATCATTCCAAATCGCTCGAATAATGCGATTATTGATGTCATCTAAAGTTAAAGTAGTATTTTTAATGGTGATGAGGTTCGCTCCCCAGGGTCCTATACTGAATAGTCCTGGTGAAATATTAATTTCTTGAACTGAAGTAACCGGATAATAATTGGCTATAATTTGTACGGTCAGAGCATTGTATACATTAATCCAGTAAGCTAATTGTTCATCGCGGTTGTAGTTATTAATATTGACTTCTGACATGCTTTTTAAATAATCTTTAAGCAAATTCAGGTCTGTTTGTGTCATGTGAGTGTAATCAACCAGATTGATGTTTTCTTCATTCGTGACAATGCGGCGATTTAGAAAATCTTGCCAAAGTTTATGAGATATAACTTCTTTTGATAAAGGGCTATTTACTTCCCATTTGGGCCATAAATTTTTGTAAAAAGATGCATTGGCTAGTCCAGAAACGAGAAGCATGACTATGAAAATGTATTTATTGCGGAATACTGTTTTAAACATGAATTATTGCTCTATTGCGAAGGGCATTTCCTATAGTATTGCCATCCAAAAATTCTAACTCTCCTCCAGAAGGAATGCCATGTGCTAATTGGGTGATGTTTAGTGACAAATCACGCAAAAGCTGGTGAATAAAATGAATGGTTGTTTGTCCCTCTACACTAGGGCTTAATGCTAATATCACTTCTTTAATTTCTTCTTGAATGATGAGATTTTTAAGTCGCGGTAATCCTATGTCTTCTGGTCCTAAGCCATCTAATGGAGATATTTTACCCATGAGAACAAAATACTTCCCTTGAAACGCATTGCTTTGTTCTATGGCAGATACATCAGCTGGGCTTTCTACAACGCAAAGCAAGGATGAATCCCGATTTGGATTTTGGCAGAGACTACAAACTTTTTGTTCTGTATAGTTAGCACAACGCTCACAATGATGAATGTTGTTCATCGCTTGCTCCAGGCATGATGCAAGGTGTAACCCTCTCTGCCTTTGATGCTGGAGTAAATGGAACACCATACGCTGTGCTGATTTTGGACCTACGCCTGGTAGACAGCGGAGCGCTTCTACCAAACGATTTAACATATCCATCTTTAGGACTATTCCTTATCACCCTTATCGCCGCCCATTAAATCAGTTGGAATATTTAGGCCAGCTGTTAATTGACTGATTTTTTCTTTAGATGCTTTTTCAATTTTTCGTACTGCATCATTAATTGCTGCAGCAACTAAATCTTCCAACATTTCTACATCTTCTTCCATCATTGTAGGTTTGATTTTCACTTCAGTGGCATCATGTCGGCCATTCATTTTAATAACTACCATACCACCACCTGCTTCACCAGTAACAACTAATTGGCTTAGTTGTTGTTGCGCTTCTTGCATACGTTGTTGCATTTTTTGCGCTTCTTTCATCAGGTTGCCAAGATTTTGATTCATATCCATTATTAAGGCCTCATATGTTTAGATTTAAATTCGATATATTATAAGTCATCTTTCAGCGGGACAATAGAATTTTTGACCAATTCCGCTGAAAATTCTTGTTGAAGTTGCTGAAACATGGGGTCATTGTTTAATGCAGCTTCTGCTTTAAGTTGTTTTTGTTGCATTGCTTGCTCTTTTTGCTGTGCAGGAGAGGATTGAACTGACTCATCACTGTTAAGAATAATTTTCACTTGATTTTGGTAATATTGACCTAGTGCCACTTCAATACGAGAGAGTATCGTCGGGGTAAAGAGAGATTGGTGCCCTTTGGCTACACGTAAAGTGATTTCTCGTCCATTTTTTGCAACTAACTCCGCATTTTCAGCTGCATTAAGCGCTAAGCCGGTCAGTTTGAGATGAGGAATAA
>NZ_LNXS01000019.1:0-300000 GCF_001467525.1 Legionella anisa | reverse complement strand
GAAGCAGCCACCCTTTAAAGAAAGCGTAATAGCTCACTGGTCGAGTCGGCCTGCGCGGAAGATGTAACGGGGCTAAAACTAGTCACCGAAGCTGCGGATGTGCACTAAGTGCACGTGGTAGGGGAGCGTTCTGTAGGCTGATGAAGGTGGATTGAGAAGTCTGCTGGAGGTATCAGAAGTGCGAATGCTGACATGAGTAACGATAATGAGGGTGAAAAGCCCTCACGCCGGAAGTCCCAGGTTTCCTGCACGACGTTAATCGGAGCAGGGTGAGTCGGCCCCTAAGGCGAGGCTGAAGAGCGTAGTCGATGGGAACCAGGTTAATATTCCTGGACTTTTTATAAGTGGTGAAGTGGGGACGAAGAAGGCTAGATGAGCCAGGCGTTGGTTGTCCTGGTATGTGCATGTAGGGGGATGGTTTAGGCAAATCCGGACCATTAATAACTCTGAGGTGCGACATGGTGCTGACACTTCGGTGTACGGCGAAGTCATTGATGCCCGGCTTCCAGGAAAAGCTGCTAGCCATAACTTATAGAGAACCGTACCGCAAACCGACACAGGTGGACAGGTAGAGAATACTAAGGCGCTTGAGAGAACTCGGGTGAAGGAACTAGGCAAAATGGTACCGTAACTTCGGGAGAAGGTACGCCCTTTTTGGTGATACGCCTGCGCGTAGAGCTGAAGAGGGCCGCAGAGACCAGGTGGCTGCGACTGTTTATTAAAAACACAGCACTCTGCAAATTCGTAAGAAGACGTATAGGGTGTGACGCCTGCCCGGTGCCGGAAGGTTAATTGATGGGGTTATCTTCGGAGAAGCTCTTGATCGAAGCCCCGGTAAACGGCGGCCGTAACTATAACGGTCCTAAGGTAGCGAAATTCCTTGTCGGGTAAGTTCCGACCTGCACGAATGGCGTAACGATGGCCACACTGTCTCCACCCGAGACTCAGTGAAATTGAAATCGCTGTGAAGATGCAGTGTACCCGCGGCTAGACGGAAAGACCCCGTGAACCTTTACTATAGTTTTGCACTGGACTTTGATGATAACTGTGTAGGATAGGTGGGAGGCTATGAAGTGAGGACGCTAGTTCTCATGGAGCCGACCTTGAAATACCACCCTGTTGTTATTGAGGTTCTAACTTGGTCCCGTAATCCGGGATGAGGACAGTGTATGATGGGTAGTTTGACTGGGGCGGTCTCCTCCCAAAGAGTAACGGAGGAGCACAAAGGTACCCTCGGTACGGTCGGACATCGTACCAAGAGTGTAAAGGCATAAGGGTGCTTGACTGCGAGAGCGACGGCTCGAGCAGGAACGAAAGTTGGTCTTAGTGATCCGGTGGTTCTGAATGGAAGGGCCATCGCTCAACGGATAAAAGGTACTCCGGGGATAACAGGCTGATACCGCCCAAGAGTTCATATCGACGGCGGTGTTTGGCACCTCGATGTCGGCTCATCACATCCTGGGGCTGAAGCAGGTCCCAAGGGTATGGCTGTTCGCCATTTAAAGTGGTACGCGAGCTGGGTTTAGAACGTCGTGAGACAGTTCGGTCCCTATCTGCCGTGGGCGTAGGAAAATTGAGAGGAGCTGCTCCTAGTACGAGAGGACCGGAGTGGACGAACCTCTGGTGTACCGGTTGTCACGCCAGTGGCATTGCCGGGTAGCTAAGTTCGGACGGGATAACCGCTGAAAGCATCTAAGCGGGAAGCCTCCCTCAAGATGAGTTTTCCCATGAAGCCCGTTGAAGACTACGACGTTGATAGGCAAGGTGTGGAAGCACAGTAATGTGTGAAGCTAACTTGTACTAATTGGCTGATTGTCTTGACCATATAATCTGAGTTACTTCAGATTGTGAATGCGAATACAAGATGTAGGTTGGGCCAAGGCTCAACCTACGCAGAACTACTTGAAACAAAGTGTGAACTTCTTTATTTACCTAATGCTTGATTGAGGTATAATGCCTTACAATCAATGCAAAACCAGTTTTCCTGGCGACCATAGCGGTTTGGAACCACCTGAATCCATCTCGAACTCAGAAGTGAAACGAACCCGCGCCAATGATAGTGTGAGGTTTCCTCATGTGAAAGTAGGTCATCGCCAGGGTTTTATTTAAGTGATACTTGAGAAAATTAAATATCACTATAATGCTTGATAATTCAAGCGAAGCGTACATGCTGGCGTAGCTCAGTTGGTAGAGCAACTGACTTGTAATCAGTAGGTCCCGGGTTCGATTCCTGGTGCCAGCACCATCTTATTAGGTTGGCCGTTAACAAAATGTTGACATTCTATTCATCTTAAAAGACAATAGCGTTCTTTTTGGAGGGGTTCCCGAGCGGTCAAAGGGATCAGACTGTAAATCTGACGGCTCTGCCTTCGAAGGTTCGAATCCTTCCCCCTCCACCAGTTAAAAGAAGGATAAAAGCGGGTGTAGTTCAATGGTAGAACTTCAGCCTTCCAAGCTGATAGCGTGGGTTCGATTCCCATCACCCGCTCCAAATTAGAAATAGAAAATATTTGCTTGTTCCAATGAGTCAGCAAGCTAATATAAGCCCACATAGCTCAGGCGGTAGAGCACTTCCTTGGTAAGGAAGAGGTCGTTGGTTCGAGTCCAGTTGTGGGCACCATAATGTCAATTAGCAATGGGGAGACTTTCCAATGGCGAAGGAAAAATTTGAACGTAAGAAGCCACACGTAAATGTGGGCACGATTGGTCACGTAGACCATGGTAAGACTACATTAACAGCGGCGATTACCACGATAATGGCAAAGAAGTTTGGTGGTACAGCAAAAGCATATGACCAGATTGATGCTGCACCAGAAGAGCGTGAACGTGGTATTACAATTTCTACAGCACACGTAGAATATGAATCAGCAAACAGACACTATGCCCACGTAGATTGCCCCGGACATGCTGACTATGTTAAGAACATGATTACAGGTGCGGCGCAAATGGACGGAGCGATACTTGTAGTATCAGCAGCGGATGGTCCAATGCCCCAAACGCGGGAACACATATTGTTATCACGCCAAGTTGGTGTGCCATATATAGTAGTGTTCATGAACAAAGCAGATATGGTAGACGATCCTGAGTTGTTAGAGTTAGTTGAGATGGAAGTACGTGACTTGTTAAGCAGTTACGATTTTCCTGGCGATGATATCCCAATTGTTGTTGGTTCAGCGTTGAAAGCGTTGGAAGGTGATGACAGTGAGATTGGCGTTAAGGCGATTGAGAAATTGGTTGAGACGATGGACTCATACATTCCTGAGCCAGTACGCAACATTGATAAAGCATTCTTGTTGCCAATCGAAGACGTATTCTCTATTTCTGGACGTGGAACGGTAGTAACTGGACGTGTAGAAAGCGGGATTGTTAAAGTGGGTGAAGAAATTGAGATTGTTGGAATTCGCGACACTCAAAAAACCACTTGTACAGGTGTTGAGATGTTCCGTAAGTTGTTGGATGAGGGTCGAGCTGGTGATAACGTAGGGGTATTATTACGTGGAACTAAGCGAGACGAAGTTGAGCGTGGCCAGGTATTAGCTAAGCCAGGAACAATTAAGCCTCATACCAAGTTTGAAGCAGAAGTATATGTGTTATCAAAAGAAGAAGGTGGACGACATACACCATTTTTCAATGGATACAGACCACAGTTTTATTTCAGAACGACAGACGTAACTGGAACATGTGATCTACCATCTGGAGTTGAAATGGTAATGCCTGGTGATAACGTACAATTGACCATTAATCTTCATGCGCCTATTGCGATGGACGAAGGTTTACGTTTCGCAATTCGGGAAGGTGGCCGTACTGTGGGCGCCGGTGTTGTCGCTAAAATTATTGAGTAATTAGAATGAGTAACAATCAAAACATTAAAATAAGATTAAAATCCTTTGATCATCGGTTGATTGATTTGTCAACTCGAGAAATTGTAGAGACAGCAAAACGTACTGGCGCACAAGTTCGTGGGCCAATACCATTGCCTGTCCGTAAGGAGAAATTTACTGTATTGACTTCACCGCATGTTAATAAAGATGCCCGTGATCAATATGAATTACGTACTCATAAGCGCCTGGTCGTTATCGTTCATCCAACTGAGAAAACAGTAGATGCGTTGATGAAATTGGATCTGGCTGCTGGGGTTGATGTTCAGATAAGCCTTGATGACTAATATTAGGGTGAAGGATATTAAAGAGGTGTTAGAATGATGATCGGTTTATTAGGCCGTAAAATCGGTATGACGCGGGTCTTCATGGCAGATGGAGTTTCTGTTCCAGTTTCTGTTGTTGAAGTTCACCCTAATAGAGTTTCACAAGTTAAAACTAAAGAAACTGATGGTTACTCTGCTGTGCAATTAGCAGGCGGTACCAAAAAAGCTAGCAAAGTCAACAAAGCTTTAACAGGTCATTTTGCAAAAGCTGAAATTGAAGCTGGTGATATGTTAGTAGAGTTCTTAGTTGATTCTGAAGACGCATTCAAAGCAGGGCAAGTAATTACAGTATCTGATGTATTTACTGCTGGCCAGTTTGTTGATGTTGCTGGAATCACTAAAGGTAAAGGTTTTGCTGGTACAGTAAAAAGATATAATTTTAGAACACAAGATGCTACTCATGGTAACTCCAGGTCTCATCGTGTACCAGGATCTATTGGTCAAAACCAAACTCCAGGACGCGTGTTCAAAGGTAAGAAAATGGCTGGTCACTTAGGTAATGTTCGTTGTACTGTTCAAAGCCTTGAGCTCGTGCGTGTAGATGCTGAAAGAAATCTACTTCTTATCAAGGGTGCTATACCTGGCGCTCCTGGCTCACGTGTTGAGATTAAGCCTGCAGTTAAAAAGCAAGTACGAGGTGAGTGATGGAAATTACTACTATAGATACAAATTCAAAGCTAACACTAAATCAAGAAGTATTTGCTTATGGTTATAACGAAGGCTTGATTCATCAAGCTGTAGTAACTTACATGAACAATGCACGTAGCGGTAACAGCGCTCAAAAAACCCGGTCTGAGGTACGTGGCGGTGGTAAAAAGCCATGGAATCAAAAAGGTACTGGTCGTGCTCGTGCTGGTACAATTAGAAGCCCTATATGGAGAAGCGGTGGAGTAACTTTTGCTTCTAAAAAGAGAGATTATTCACAAAAGATTAATAAAAAAATGTACAAACGTGCATTACGTAGTATAATCTCCGAACTTTGTCGCACTGGTAACCTGGTAGTCGTAAGCGATTTCCAATGCGAAAGCAAAAAAACTAAAGATTTTGTAAGTAAAATGAACCAACTTAATATTAATAATGCTCTTATTGTAATGAGTGAAGTTGGTGAAAATGAATATTTTGGTTCAAGAAACTTAATTGATTATGACATCTGCGACGTTACAACTATAGATCCTGTTTCTTTACTCAGATTTGAAAAAGTTGTTGTTACAGAAGCTGCAATTAAAAAAATTGAGGAACAGTTACAATGAACGCTGAACGATTGTTGATGGTTTTACGTGAACCACATACTTCTGAAAAAGCTACTGTCATAGCTGATAAGCTGAAACAGTTCACTTTCAAAGTATTGAAAACTGCAACTAAAAATGAAATTAAAATGGCGGTAGAGAATATATTTAACGTTAAAGTTAAAAATGTATCTGTTATCAATGTGAAGGGAAAAACAAAGCGTTTTAAACAAACAAGCGGAAAGCGTAGTGATTGGAAAAAAGCATTTGTAACTCTTCATGCTGATCAAGATATTGACTTTACAGCTACCGAATAAGGCAGATTAAGATGGCACTATTAAAATCTAAACCTACATCGCCAGGTAAACGTGGCGAATTACGCGTGGTTCACCACCATATTCATAAAGGGAAACCACATGCGTCTTTAGTTGAAAAACTGAAAAAAACTGGCGGACGTAATAATCAAGGTAGAATTACTGTAAGACATATCGGTGGTGGTCAACGTAACCAATATCGCATCATTGATTTTAAACGTAATAAAGATGGGATTGAAGCTCGAGTTGAACGTATTGAATACGATCCAAATCGTACTGCATTGATCGCACTAATTGTTTATAAAGATGGTGAAAGAAGATATATTATTGCACCAGCTAATTTAAATGTTGGTGATACGGTTGTTAGCGGTGCTGATTCACCTATCAATGTCGGTAACTGTCTTCCATTAAAAAACATTCCTGTTGGTACCACAATTCATTGCGTTGAAATGAAAGCAGGAAAAGGTGCCCAGGTATTAAGAAGTGCTGGAGCAAGTGGACAAATTGTTGCAAAAGAAGGTATTTATGCAACATTGAGACTTCGTTCTGGTGAAATGCGTAAAATTCATGTTCTTTGTAGAGCGGTAATTGGTGAAGTCAGTAATAGCGAACATAGTTTACGTGCATTAGGAAAAGCTGGAGCAAAACGCTGGAGAGGTATTCGCCCAACAGTTCGAGGGGTTGCTATGAACCCTGTTGATCACCCACACGGTGGTGGTGAAGGCCGTACTTCTGGTGGACGTCATCCAGTATCACCATGGGGCGTGCCTACTAAGGGTTACAAAACCAGAAGTAATAAGCGTACTGATAATTTTATTGTCAGAAGACGTAAGAAGAAATAATTATTGAGAGGATATCAAGTGTCTCGTTCTATAAGAAAAGGTCCTTTTGTTGACCATCATTTGATTGCCAAAGTAGAAGCTGCAATTGAATCAAAATCTAAAAAACCAATCAAAACTTGGTCCAGACGATCAACAATCGTTCCTGAAATGATTGACTTAACAATTGCTGTTCATAACGGCAAAGATCATATCCCTGTTTATATAACAGATAATATGGTCGGTCATAAATTAGGTGAGTTTGCCATGACTCGTACATTCAAAGGCCACTCTGGTGACAGAAAGGCTAAAGGCAAATAAGAGGATATGATGGAAGTTACAGCAAAGCTAAAAGGTGCTCCCTTATCCGCTCAGAAGGGCAGATTGGTAGCAGATATGATACGAAATATGAATGTATCTGGTGCACTTGATGTCCTCAAGTTTACACCAAAAAAAGGTGCTCAATTAATGCTTAAATTATTAGAATCAGCAATTGCTAATGCTGAAAATAATAATGGTGCAGATATTGATGATTTAAAAGTAGGTATGGTCTGTGTTGATGAGGCAATGACTTTAAAACGTATTAGTCCCAGAGCTAAAGGACGTGCAAATCGAATTTGCAAACGTACCTGCCATATCACGATAAAAGTGTCTGACGAGGAATAGCAATGGGACAAAAAGTTAACCCAATAGGTATACGCCTAGGTATTATTAAAGACTGGAACTCTAAATGGTTCGCAGGTAAAAAGTATGCTGAATTTTTAATTCAAGATATTAAATTACGTACTGAACTGAAAAAGAAACTTATGGCAGCCGCAGTAAGTAAGATTCTTATTGAACGTCCTGCTAATAATGCTGTTGTTACAATACAAACTGCACGACCTGGTGTGATCATCGGTAAAAAAGGTGGTGGTATTGAAACACTGCGTAATGAAATTTCTAATAAATTAGGTGTACCTGTTCATCTTAATATTGAAGAAATTAAAAAGCCTGAGCTTGATTCAACACTTGTTGCTGAAGGAATTGCACAGCAGTTAGAACAGCGTGTCATGTTTAGGCGTGCTATGAAACGAGCAGTAACATCAGCTCTTAAAGCAGGCGCTAAAGGAATTAAAATTTGTGTTAGTGGTAGACTAGGTGGTGCTGAAATTGCTCGTAGTGAATGGTATAGGGAAGGTCGTGTACCTTTACATACTTTTAGAGCAGATATTGATTATGGTACAGCAGAGTCTAAAACTACCTACGGTATTATTGGTGTAAAAGTCTGGATCTTCAAGGGTGAAATTCTCCCGCAAAAGAAAAGATCTACTGACGTTGCCCAGTGAGTGAGGATTAAGAATCATGTTACAACCTAAACGTACAAAATACCGAAAACAGATGAAAGGCCGTAACAGAGGTTTAGCCTTACGCGGCAGCAACATCAGCTTTGGTGAATTTGGTTTAAAAGCTCTTGAGCGTGGTCGTTTAACTGCAAGACAAATTGAAGCAGCGCGAAGAGCAATGACACGTCATATTAAGCGTGGTGGTAAAATTTGGATTAGAGTATTCCCAGATAAGCCTATTACACAAAAACCTTTAGAAGTTAGACAAGGTAAAGGTAAAGGTAGCGTTGAATATTGGGTTGCTCAAATACAACCAGGTAAGGTTTTGTTTGAAATGGAAGGTGTATCCAGAGAGCTTGCTATGGAAGCTTTTGATCTGGCCAAAGCAAAACTTCCTTTCAAAGTTATATTTGAAGAAAGGAAGGTGATGTAATGAAAAAGATTGATGAATTACGCGGTTTATCAGTAGAAGAACTGCAAAATGAACTGCTTTCATTGCGTAAAGAACAATTAAATTTGCGAATGAAGAAAGCAAGTGGCTCACTAGATAAAACACATCTCATCACCATGGTGCGTAAGTCAGTGGCAAGAGTAAAAACAATGTTGACTGAAAAGGCAGGTAAGTGACATGTCTAATAGTGAATCAAATGCCAGAACAATGGTTGGAAAAGTAGTTAGTGACAAAATGGATAAAACCATAGTTGTGATGATTGAACGTTCTGTTAAGCATCCAAAGTATGGAAAAATTATGAAACGTAGATCTAAGTTGCATGCTCATGATGAAAATCAAGTATGTAAAATTGGAAATATAGTAAAAATCCGTGAGTCAAGACCACTCTCTAAAACAAAAAGCTGGGTATTAGTCGAAGTAATTTCTTAATCAACCCTGTTGATTTACTTTTAAAACCCTAAAAGGCCTGATATAATCAGCAACCTTTTTCTGGTCGAAATCAGAGCTGGAGTAAAAAATGATCCAAATGCAGACAGTGCTCGAAGTGGCTGACAATAGCGGAGCACGTAAGGTTATGTGTATTAAAGTGCTAGGTGGTTCTCACCGTAGATATGCACGAGTAGGTGATGTAATCAAAGTTAGTATTAAAGATGCAATACCCAGAAGTAAAGTGAAGAAGGGTGCTGTGATGAAAGCAGTAGTTGTTCGTACAGCACAAGGCGTTCGTAGAGACGATGGTTCTTTGATTCGTTTCGATGGTAACGCAGCAGTACTGTTAAATAACCAAAACGAGCCAATTGGTACTCGTATATTTGGCCCTGTTACTCGCGAGCTACGAGAGAGATTTATGAAAATAATATCTCTGGCTGCAGAAGTTTTGTGAGAAGGATTTAGATATGAAACGTATTCAAAAAGGCGATGATGTAATTATAGTTGCCGGAAAAAGTAAAGGTCATAGAGGTAAGGTCCTACGTGTGACTGAAAATGGTGTGGTTGTTGAAGGTGGAAACTTAATCAAAAAGCATGTTAAGCCTAATCCACAAAAGCCAGAAAACAAGGGAGGTATTATTACCCTTGAAGCGCCAGTACACGTTTCTAACGTTGCTCATTATAATACCAACACAAAGAAAGCAGATAAAGTAGGCTTTAAATTTATTGAGAGTAACGGGATAAGCAAGAAAGTTAGATACTTTAAATCTGACAATGAAATAATTGACCGTGTTTAATTAGGTGATTGAAATGGCAAGACTTAATGAATTTTATAAAAACGAAATCATCCCTATGATGATGAAACGGTTCAAGTATTCCAGCGTTATGGAAGTTCCAAAGCTGCTAAAAATCACCCTGAATATGGGTGTTGGCGAAGCTGTTGGTGATAAAAAGGTGATGAATCATGCAGTTGAAGATATGACTTTAATTGCTGGACAAAAGCCTGTTGTTACTAAAGCAAGAAAATCTATTGCTGGTTTTAAAATTAGGGAAGGTTGGCCAATTGGCTGTAAAGTAACACTAAGACGTCAACGTATGTATGAGTTTTTAGACAGACTGATTTCCGTAACTTTACCGCGTGTAAGAGATTTTCGTGGTTTAAATCCTAAATCTTTTGATGGAACTGGTAATTACAGTATGGGAATACATGAACAAATCGTATTTCCAGAAATTGATTACGATAAAACAGATGGTATTCGTGGTTTAGATATTTGTATTACTACGACTGCTAAAACAAATGAAGAAGCTAAAGCTTTATTAGAAGCCTTTAACCTTCCATTGAAAGATAGAGATAAAAAATAAGGGTGAAATTGTGGCTAAAAGATCAATGCTTATGAGAGAGTTAAAGCGTAGCAAACTAGTAAATAAGTACAGTAAACGCAGAAACGAATTGAAAAAATTGATTAAATCATCTGTTGATTTTCAGGTAATTATGGATAGTCAGTTAAAGTTAGCAAAGTTGCCTGTTAATTCAAATCCTGTTCGTTTTAAAACACGATGTCAGCAATGTGGTCGTCCACATGGAGTTTATCGTAAGTTTGCTCTTTGTAGAATTTGCTTAAGACAACAACTAATGGTTGGTAATATACCTGGCGGAAGAAAATCCAGCTGGTAATTTTTTAATTGGAGAACGATTGTGAGTATGCATGATCCAGTTGCTGATATGCTGACCCGAATTAGAAATGGTCAACAAGCAAAACATCAGCAAATAACGTTAACTTCTTCTAAATTGAAGGAAGAAATTGCTCGTGTTTTAAAGGAAGAAGGATATATTGATAACTTCTTTGTAGAATCACTAGATAATAATCTTAAATTGATGACGATTAAGCTGAAATATTATCATGGCCGACCCGTTATTGAACTAATTAAGAGAATTAGCAGGCCTGGATTGCGAGTCTATAAATCTTATAAAGATTTGACATCTGTTCCTGGCTTTGGTGTAGCTATTTTGTCTACATCACAAGGTATAATGACCCATATATCTGCAAAGATGAAAGGCGTTGGTGGCGAAGTCATTTGTGAAGTGGCTTAATACTTGCGAGGAATAATATGTCTAGAGTAGCAAAAGCCCCAGTAGTTCAACCAGCAAATGTTGAAATAACAATAGGTGATGGTGAAGTTACTGTTAAAGGGCCTAAAGGAACACTAACCCAAAAAATTAATAGGTTAGTTAAAGTAACAAAAAATAATGATTCTAATCATGTTGAGTTTGCTCCTGCTGCAAATGATCCTAGAGCTTGGGCTCAGGCTGGAACAGCTCGTGCATTAGTAAATAATATGGTTAAAGGTGTAACTGAAGGTTTTGTTGTTACCTTGGAACTGGTTGGTGTAGGTTATAGAGCACAGTCTAAAGATAAATCGATTACGTTATCTTTAGGTTTTTCTCATCCTATTGAGTACAACTTGCCTAAAGGTGTTTTAGTTGAAACCCCAAGCAATACTGTTATATTGCTGAAAGGAGTTGATAAACAAATTTTAGGCCAAGTAGCTTCTGAAATAAGAGCATTTAGACCACCAGAGCCTTATAAGGGTAAAGGTGTTAGACTTGCTGGCGAGTATATTGTTCGTAAAGAAGCGAAAAAGAAATAAGGTTTAAGTCATGAATAAACACAACTCACGTACTCGACGTGGATTAAAAGCAAAAGCACTGATTCGTAAATCAGGCAGAGCAAGACTTGTCGTTTATAGAAGTGGTTTGCACATTTACTCACAAATTATCGAAGCAGATAAGCTTGGAGATAAAGTACTAGTATCATGTTCAACTAACGATAAAGAATTGCGTACAAGCCTGAGCGGTAAATGTAAAGTAGAACAAGCTAACCTAGTTGGCAAGTTGCTTGGTAAGCGTGCAAGCGAGAACGGCATTACCCAAGTTGCATTTGATCGTGCTGGTTATAAATATCATGGCCGAGTGAAAGCCCTTGCAGAAGGTGCACGCGAAGCTGGATTAGATTTTTAAGGAACGATTATGGCATTCGATGAATCATCACCTAAATCAGATGGCTACCAAGAAAAGCTAGTATCGGTTAATCGTACGGCTAAAGTTGTTAAGGGAGGCCGTGTTTTCGGCTTTGCAGTACTCGTTGTTGTTGGTGACGGTAAGGGCAAAGTTGGATTTGGTAGAGGTAAAGCGAGAGAAGTTCCAATTGCTATTCAAAAAGCAATGGAGCAAGCTAAGAAAAATATGGTTTATATTCCACTTTCTGGATCAACTATATTTCACGAAATTACTTGGAACTACGGTGCTTCTAAAGTATTTATGAAGCCTGCAAGTGAAGGTACTGGTATTATTGCCGGTGGCGCGATGAGAGCTGTCTTAGAAGTTTTAGGCGTGCAAAATATATTAGCTAAAAGTATTGGTTCAACCAATCCAAGCAATATTGTAAGAGCTACTATCGGTGCATTAACTAATATCGGTACCCCAGATTATGTTGCGGCCAAGCGTGGTAAAACTGTTGAAGAAGTAATGGCGGGCTAATTATGGAAAAGAAAATTAAAATAACTTTGGTTAAAAGCATTATAGGCAGAAAGCCAAAGCACATTTCTATCGTAAAGCAATTAGGTCTAGGTAAAACTAATTCGAGCGTATCTCATAATGATACCCCAGCAATTCGTGGCCTTATTAATAAAGTTGATTATCTATTGCTGGTTGAGGAGAGTGTATAATGAATTTAAATTCACTATCACCAGATCCTGGTTCAAAACGACCCAAAAGACGGTTAGGTCGTGGTATAGGATCAGGATTAGGTAAAACAAGTGGTAAGGGTCATAAAGGGCAAAAAGCGCGAGCTGGTGGCTTTCATAAGATTAATTTTGAAGGCGGTCAAATGCCTATTCAAAGACGTTTACCAAAAATGGGATTTAAGTCTCGAGTTGGTAGAACTGTAGATCAAATATGCCTTAGTGAGCTTGCAAAGTTATCTGTTGACGTAATTGATCTCGATGCATTGCGTGAAGCAGGTCTAATCAGCAGTTCTATTAAGGATGTAAAAGTTATTTTATCTGGTGAATTAACTACTGCCATCAAACTTAAAGGTTTAAGGGTCACTAAAGGAGCTCGTTTAGCCATTGAAGGTTTAGGCGGCAGCATAGAAGAGTGACTATGAAAAACCAAAAACATAATGCAAGCCAATCACGTGGTGGATTGGCTGAACTGAAATCAAGATTATTGTTTGTTGTTCTTGGTATTTTAGTTTATCGTTTGGGGGCTCATATACCAGTTCCTGGTTTGGATCCTGCACGCCTAGCTAATTTTTTTAATGAACAACAGAATACAATTTTTGGCTTATTCAATATGTTTTCTGGTGGTGCGTTATCGCGTGTGACGGTTTTTGCAATTGGTATTATGCCATATATTTCTGCATCTATTATTCTTCAACTTTTTACTGTTGTTTCTCCTAAACTTGAACAACTAAAAAAAGAAGGTGAATCTGGACGCAGAAAGATAAATCAATACACTCGATATCTGACTTTAGTGCTTTCGGTGTTTCAGTCTTTAGGAATGGCACGTTGGTTAGCTGGACAACAAATTGCACTACAAGCTGACTTCTCATTTTACTTTACCGCAGTGGTTACCTTGGTTACGGGTACTATGTTTTTAATGTGGTTGGGTGAGCAAATTACTGAAAAGGGTGTCGGTAACGGTATATCCTTAATTATCTTTTCAGGAATTGTATCAAGCATGCCCTCTGCTATTGCGTCGGTTCTTCAACAGGTTAAAGAAGGGCAAATGCAAGCATTAACCCTAATCGTTGTTGCTTCTGTTGTAGTGGTTGTAACAGGATTTGTAGTATTTATGGAGCGTGCACAGCGACGGATAAGAGTTAATTATGCACAAAGGACGCAAGGTAGAAAGGTATATGCTGCACAAACGAGTCATTTACCCTTAAAGATCAATATGTCTGGAGTAATACCACCTATTTTTGCATCCAGTATCATATTATTGCCTGCAACTTTGGCTCAATTTTTCTCACATACTAAGGGTTTTGGATGGTTAGCTGATGTTGGAATGGCTCTATCTCCTGGACAACCTTTGTATTTGATCGTATATGCTGTAGCTATTATATTTTTTGCGTTCTTTTATGCAGCTTTGGTGTTTAACCCCAAAGATACTGCTGATAATTTAAAAAAATCTGGAGCATATATCCCTGGAATTAGACCGGGTGAACAAACAACTAAATATATTGATGGCGTAATGACTCGCTTGACCTTAGTCGGTGCAATTTATTTAGTTCTGGTATGTCTCTTGCCTCAGATTTTGATGTATACATGGCATGTCCCTTTTTATTTCGGAGGAACGTCATTGCTGATTATCGTAGTTGTTATTATGGATTTTGTAGCTCAAGTACAAGCTCATTTAATGACTCAGCAATATGATTCTTTAATGAAAAAGGCTAATTTTAAAGGTACCAAATTACCTGGTCTTTTATGATCTTTATCGGAGTTAGGAATGAAAGTAAGAGCATCTGTAAAGCGAATTTGTCGCAATTGCAAGATTATTAAACGAAGTGGCACTATACGTGTTATTTGTAAAGATGTCAGACATAAGCAAAAGCAGGGTTAATATCTGCTTGATTTAATTTTATAAAAATAGTATTCTTCTGTCCCTTTCGACAGAACAAAATAACGTTCGGAGAAGTTAATGGCTCGTATTGCAGGAGTAAATATACCTGATCACAAACATGTTGTGATTGCTTTAACAGCAATATATGGTATTGGTAAACCTACATCCTTGAAATTATGTTCCGCAGTTGGTATTGAACCTTCAAAAAAGGTATCGGAACTAACTGATGCTCAACTTGAGTCTTTGAGAACAGAAATTGCAAAAATAACTGTGGAAGGTGATTTGCGTCGTGTTGTGACAATGAACATTAAGCGCCTAATGGATCTGGGATGTTATCGTGGTCTAAGACACAGAAGAGGGTTGCCATTGCGAGGACAACGTACGAAAACTAATGCTCGTACACGAAAAGGTCGCAGAAAAGGCACTACCGTTTGATTTTTCATGTAGGAAAGTAAGATGGCAATAACAAAGTCAAAACAACAGAAAGTACGCAAAAAGGCTAAACGTGTCGTATCAGATGGTATTGTGCACGTTCATGCATCTTTTAATAATACTATAGTTACCTTTACTGACAGACAAGGTAATGCACTATGCTGGGCAACATCAGGTGGTTCAGGATTTAGAGGATCAAGAAAAAGCACTCCTTATGCTGCACAGGTTGCTACTGAGCGTGCTGCTGCTGTTGCGAAAGAATACGGTATGAAATCTGTAGCTGTATTTGTTCATGGTCCCGGACCTGGAAGAGAGTCCACTATTCGTGAACTAATATCACAGGATTTTAAAATTGTTGAAATTACCGATGTTACTGGTATACCTCATAATGGGTGTAAACCACCTAAAAAACGTCGTGTATAAGACTCAGGAGTAATTAATGGCTAGATATCTTGGTCCAAAATGTAAGCTATCACGTCGTGAAGGTTGTGATTTATTACTTAAAAGTGGTGTCCGTGATCATAAGTCCAAATGTAAATCTGAAAAGTTACCTGGACAACATGGTGATAAAAAACCACGCCTGAATGGTTATGGAATTCAGCTTAGAGAGAAGCAAAAAATTAGAAGATTGTATGGTATTCTTGAAAAGCAATTCCGTGGTTACTACAAAATGGCTGCTCGTATGAAAGGTGCTACAGGCGAAAATCTGATGTCTTTGCTTGAAAGACGTTTGGATAATGTTGTGTACCGTATGGGTTTTGCAAGTACACGTGCTGAAGCACGACAACTTGTTACGCACAAGGCCATACTTGTTAATGATAAAATAGTTAACGTTCCGTCTTTCTTAGTAAAGCCTGGAGATGTTGTATCTGTTCGTCAAAGAGCACGAAGCCAAGGTCGTATCCAAGCAGCTTTAGCTTTGTCCGAACAAAGAGCTCCATGTGATTGGATTACTGTAGATACTTCTTCTTGCAAAGGAACATTCTCTACAGCACCAACGTTAACTGACTTATCTTCAGACTACAACGTAAACTTAGTTGTAGAACTTTACTCTAAGTAAGCTCGGAGAAATAGCTGAATGTATACTGAAATCAATGAAATGTTGACACCTAATGTTCTTAAGGTCCAGGCAGAATCGCCCTATAAAGCTAAAATAGTTTTAGAGCCTTTGGAGCGTGGCTTTGGTCATACTCTCGGCAATGCTTTGAGACGTATTTTGTTATCATCGATGCCTGGAAGTGCAATTACTGAAGCTTCAATTGATGGTGTTCTACATGAATACAGCACAATTGAAGGCGTGCAGGAAGATGTTGTTGATATACTACTGAACCTGAAGTTAGTTGCAATTAAAATGTCGGTTGGCGAAGAAGCCACTGTGACATTGAACAAGCAAGGTCCTTGTCAAGTTACTGCTGGAGACATTCAACTGACTCACGGATTAGAAGTAATCAATCCTGAGCTAGTCATTGCTAATTTGAATGAAAAAGGCAAATTGAATATGACTTTGAAAGTTGAGCGAGGAATTGGTTTCCACAGTACTGATTCATTCATTAGACATTTCGATGATGAAGTAGAAAGAAAAACTGTTGGGAAGCTTAAAATTGATAATAGTTTCTCACCAGTTAAGAAAGTGGCTTACTATGTTGATAGTGCTCGTGTAGAAAACCGTACTGACCTTGATAAGTTAACTATTGAGTTAGAAACTAACGGAACTATTGATGCTGAAGAATCAATACGGATCTCTGCTAGTATTCTTCAAAGACAACTTCATGCATTTGTTGACATGAAATTTGAAGAATCTCGGTCTGATAATAAAGAACGCAATGATTTTGATCCTATTCTATTACGCTCTGTTGATGATTTAGAGTTAACTGTTCGATCAGCAAATTGCTTGAAAGCAGAAAATATTCATTATATCGGCGATTTAGTACAAAGAACTGAAAATGAACTCTTAAAAACTCCTAATCTTGGTAAGAAATCTTTAACTGAGATTAAGGATGTATTAGCTTCACGTTCATTATCGCTCGGTATGAAACTTGAGAATTGGCCGCCAGCAAATTTTGGCGAATAAAGTTTAGGAGTTTTGGTTATGCGTCACCGTAATTCAGGCAGAAGTTTTGGCCGAACAAGTAGCCACAGAAAGGCTATGTTTGCAAATATGTGTTGTTCTTTAATTGAGCATGAGTTGATAAAAACAACTTTGCCTAAAGCTAAAGATCTGCGTCGTTACATTGAACCTTTAATTACTGTTTCAAAGGTTGATTCTGTTGCTAAACGTCGTCAAGCGTTTGATATTCTAAGATCTAAATCTGCGGTTGGTAAATTATTTAAAGATTTAGGTCCACGTTTTGTAGAACGCCCTGGTGGCTATGTGCGTATCATCAAGTGTGGTTATAGAGATGGTGATAATGCTCCTATGGCAATTGTTGAATTACTCGATCGTCCTGTTAGCAATGATGATGCCGAAGAATAAAGTTAATTTTTATCATCTAAAAAACCCGCAGTTGCGGGTTTTTTTTGATGAAAATTAAGTAACAAGCTGATTGACAGAGTTTCTAGGTTCCTCTGCATGCCTCATCCAGTCAAAGCCATAGAGAAGATAAATTTATTTAGTATTACTGAATTAAATCCACGGTTGTTTATCCACAAGTAAATCACTCTCCAAACCGCCTGTTTGCTCTGTTGATTTGGGTTCTAATAAGATGACATGCACTTCTTCATCTGCTATAGGTTTATGTTCTACACCTTTAGGTACTATATAAAACTCACCTTCTTTTAGAGTAACTATTTTATCTCTAAGTTCAATTTTGAGTGTACCTTTTACCACCATAAAAAGTTCATCTTCAGTTGCATGGCTATGCCACATAAATTCTCCTTTGAATTTTGCGAGTTTGACATATTGGCCATTTAGCTCTCCAACAATTCGTGGAGCCCAGTGCTCGTTAAAGAGTTTAAATTTTTCAACTAAATTAACTTTTTCCATAGTTACCTCAATTGTAAGTCTTTAATTGATTCCTCTTTGCATAAGTAACATACCTTGATACGTCTTTATGAGTTTGAAAAGTGAATTTCGTTATGTTTCACTGAAAGGTCTTGTATAAACGTTTTAGAGAATTTCTACTTCTTAGAAGTTAAGATGTCAAGTATTGAGTTTTATGATTGCAATAGACCTCTTTCGAAACTGTATCGACGAAAAGCTCTTTTCTGCAGTAAGGTACCTAATACTTCCTTTTATGAAGGGCTTCTAAGGTCGTAATTTATGAGGTATATCAAGGGTAGCTTGAAGAGCTAATATTAGAAAAGTAATCTTGTCATATAAAATAATTAATAACTGGTTCATGGAGATAACGGATGCTTTCCTATATTTATTTAATAAATGAGGACCACAATGTTTATAAGAGCTGTATTGTTATTAGTGATTGGTACACTTTTGATTCGATTTGGCGATCGACGATTTAAATTAAATAACTCATTTGATCTGTTAATTATTGTGATCTCTGGTGGATTAATTAGCAGAGGAATAAATGGTGCTGCTACTTTGCTTTCTACAATTTTTGGTTTAGTTGGTTTGATCGTCACGCATAAAATATTAGCTATATGTACGAGAAAATCCTTAAGATTTGAACGCATATTTAAGGGAAAACGTTATCTTCTTATAAAAAATGGCCTTCTGCAAAAGAAAGTGTTGCAACGCTTAAATATCACCAAAAAGGATATAGAGGAACAAATGCGTCAACAAATAAATACTTCTTCTTTTGATAAGGTACTCTATGCATATCTGGAAAGAACAGGTCATATATCATTTATAAAAAAAGAGTGACGTCTTAATTTAAATTGCAGTCAAAGTGAGAGTATCCCTGGCTTCATCTTTATCGTATCCAGGGGCTACAGTTGTTTATGAAGATATATAACGCCCTTATTCATAAGGGCAAATAGACAATCTGACAGCTTAGATCCAGATGGAGTTAAAATGGAACATCATCATCCAATTGATCAAACGCATCTTGAGGTACTTGCGCAGGTTGTTGTCTTCCAGCATTTTGATTGCTTGGCGTAAATTGGGCTTGTGGTATCTCATCAAAACTGGATGATGCGGCCCCTTTACTGTCTAGCATTTGAATGTCGTTTGCTACAATTTCAGTAGTATATCTATCTTGACCTTGTTGATCTTGCCACTTTCTGGTTCTTAAACTACCTTCAATGTAGAGTTTGGAGCCTTTACGTACGTATTCACCAGCTATTTCACCTAAACGATTAAAACAGACTACGCGATGCCATTCGGTCCGCTCTTGTTTTTCACCTGTTACTTTATCTTTCCATGCTTCACTTGTGGCAATAGATAGTGTAGTGACCGCATTTCCATTAGGTAAATAACGGACATCAGGGTCAACACCCACATTGCCAATTAGGATGACTTTATTTATACCACGTGCCATTTTAGATCTCCTGTATGCGAAAGTTAGGAGAAGAGTATACCTAATTTATATATCCCTTGCACTGATGAGTTAAAGATGAACTTTTGACTCGAACTAGCGAAATGTAAACAGACCCTAAAGAGAAAAAACAACAAGCATATCTGACGTGATGTACTTGTTGTTGATTAGAATGATTAATTCGAGATTTTTTTAAGCCATTCTTTGGCTTCTTTACTCACCAGCTCATCATGGATTAGTACCTCGTAAATAGTAACTTTAGATTCGCTTGCATTTCCATACATTTCCTCCAATATCTGATTCCACAAGGCTAATAATTCAGTAGATGGGAGCTTGTTTACTTGTGCAAGTACTTCATAGAGACGTTGATACCAATATGCATCAATCGCTTGATCGAGCCAGTGAACAATTTCAAATGTTAATCCATAATCCTCAAGTCCTTTTCCTTCTTTAAAACCTTTTTCCCATTTGGTAGTGCGAAGATGTGCATTTTCTTTTCCATAAAGATTATTGATTAAATCCATGCACTGTTTCGCCAAGGAAACACCGATTGCAGATTTAGGATCATGATGTAAATTATCTTCAACCTCATTGACAAGATTAGACCAGCTTGATTCGAATTGCTGCTTTTCTTTTTCATTAAAGCGGAATTTTAAGTTGGCTTCAAATTGTGCGTATTGTTCTAATTCTTCGGGATTAAATACTTCTTTAATCCAAGAGTTCTCAAGTTGTTGAGTCATACGATATACCTCTATTAATTGTATTATTTGTTCCCATGGAATAGACTTTTCTTTGCCACAATGTGCAGTGACTTGCTTTAAAATCTTGCTTGCTTGCAGTAGTGCTTCTGCTTTTTTTTGCAGAAATTTTGCTTGCATGCCTAGGTTTTCCAGCATGTTTGCATTATGAGCAAGTAGTTGTTTGATTTGTGCTAGTTCAAAACCAAAAAATTTTAATGCAATAATCTGTTGCAGCTTTGATAAGTCGCGTTCAGAGTACAAACGATAACGATTGCTCAGACGTAAACTGGGTTTAAGTAAACCAATTTTGTCGTAGTGATGCAGCGTTCTTACAGAAACTTGCGTCAGTCGACTAAACTCTTTTGCATACCATTGTTTCATCGTTTTTCCTCCTTGGTCACAAGGCTAATGTATGACGTAAGGTTAGAGTCAAGCACATGTCAATCAAAAAGTGTTTGATTAGAACTGGAAATAAGTTCATACAGACGCATGATTTGTTTTTGTGTTACTCGATGTGTTGAGAGAGGAGGTAAGCGTTGTAAATCAAAAAAATCAATTTCAGAAATTTCTAGATTTTCTTTTGCAGCTCCTGACATAATGTCACAATGAAAAAAACATTTATAAGCGTGTGGCCATTGTAGCGGATGCTCATGTTTTTGTTTATCCCATAAGGCAAGCAGTCGGATTACAGAAACATCAAATCCAGTTTCTTCTTTTGCTTCTCGGATCACGGATTCAGATGCTGATTCATTGGTTTCTGCCCAACCGCCAGGTAAAGTCCACAGATCATCAGAACGCTCTTTAACCAACAAGATTTTATTATTTTTTAGAATAAAAGCACGCACATCAATTTTCGGAGTTGCATAGCCTTTTTCTGATGAAAATATCTGCTTTATCTCAGCAAGAGGCGTGTCTGAATAATTCGCTATAAATTCAGAAGCAATCTCGCGAAGTCTTAAATAACGTTCTTTATCAAATTCATTATTTGAATAAGTCAGTCCATTTTGAGCGATTGCTTGAATTTCAGTAATGTATTTCAACCAACTAAGATCATTTTTAGACATGCTTGTATTATCCCTATAGTACATTTTTTGCTTTCAGCTATTGACTCTCACGTTACGTGATAGTTTAGAATCAACTTTCGGGGGAAAGTTGCATGAAATATTACCAAATTAAAGAAATTAGCCAAATGACCTCATTAACAATTAGGTCATTACAATATTACGATGAAATTGGCTTATTAAAACCAACAAAGCGTTCAATGAGTGGCTATCGTCTTTATTCTGAAACGGATTTAATACGATTACAACAAATTACCACGTTAAAGTTTTTGGGTTTTTCTTTATCGACGATTAAAAAAATTATGGATAATCCACATTTCGATGTGATGACCTCTATGGGCATACAAGCACGTGAATTAACCGAGAAAGCTGCGCGAATTAATGAAGCGGCATCATTGCTCACTTATATTTCCAGTCAGGTGGAAATGAATCAAGCTGTGAATTGGAAAAGTACTGCAAAAATTATAGAAATATTGGAGTTAAATACAATGAATGATCACGTATTGCAAAAATATCAATCCGAAGCGGAGCAATCCGAATTAGGCAAAAAATCTGCATATGATGAAACGTATAATCCCGATCGATTATACCCTATCCCAAGAGCAGGAAAGCGACAGGAAATTGGGGTTGATCCAGTTCAATTACCTTTTTATGGCTTTGATTGCTGGAATCACTATGAGGTTTCCTGGCTAAATGCCAAAGGCAAGCCAATGGTTGCGATTGCTGAATTGTTTTATGACTGCAGCTCACCTAACTTAATTGAGTCAAAATCACTAAAGCTTTATTTTAATTCATTCAACAATACTCGAATTCAAAGCGTTAGTGAATTAGAAAATACAATTAAAAAAGACTTACAAGAACGCGTTGGTGCAGAAGTTTGGGTCCATGTTCACCTTCTGGAAGCAACCACTCAGTTTGCTGCACAGCAGCCTTTAAAAGGGGAATCGCTTGATGATCTTGATATAGAGTGCTCTATTTACCTTGTTGAGCCTTCATTTCTCTCTGTAGGCGATGAAATTGTGGAAGAAACCTTATTTTCCAATCTGCTGAAATCAAATTGTCTGGTTACAAACCAGCCTGATTGGGGAAGCGTACAAATCACCTATAAAGGGAAAAAAATTAATCGAGAAGGTTTATTGAAGTATCTTGTTTCATATCGAAATCATAATGAGTTTCATGAGCAATGTATTGAACGCATTTTTGTTGATATTATGAACTATTGCATGCCTGAAAAACTGACTGTATACGGTCGCTATACACGACGGGGTGGTTTGGATATTAATCCATATCGCTCTACGGAAAAGACTTCATTTGCAGGTAAAAATGTGCGCTTGGTTCGTCAGTAACTTAATTTGTGCATTGCAGAGAGTATCAACTTGAGTAGCCTGGGTGAAGAGCCGTAGGACCGAAACCCGGGTTCTACTTCGCTTCATCCAGGCTAAGTAGTATGTAGAAGTTAATCAACTAATTGATGTTGTTCTTTGCTCCATGCCGGACGACAAGAAATAAACAATTGCAGGTTACCTTCCCAGTAATATTTTTCTCCCGCTTCAATTAATACTGCATCACCAGTAGATAATTTATGTTCTGTGTGATTGACAACTACTTTACCTTCGCCTTGGAATACATATGCTAATTCATTACATTCTAAATTAACTATGCGCCGTACCTCAGGATATCGGCCTGATATTTTTGCTATGGCGCAATCAATCATTGGATCATTAAGAAGATACTCTGTCACGTGACAGGATGCAGCATTACTGTGTTCTGTGGTTTGATGCTTCAAAGATATTTTCATTTAAATACTCCATTAGCGATTTCCGTTATGAATTATTTTTTCCGCACTGCCCTCAACATAGCGCTCTCTATCAACGCGTACATACAGAACGCGCTCATTTTCTGCGAATGCAACTTCGATAACACCTTTGGCATTGAGTAATTGAGCGATGACATTCTCTTTTTTCTTAGCCCAGGAACAAGGCAAAATAAGTGTTGCGATAGAAACGTTTGACTTCATTGAAAAAGAAACAAGTAACCATAAACCACTTAATACAGTATTCGAAATAAAAATGCCCTTGCTGCCACTCCATTGATACAAAACACCAGACATCGCTCCACCAATAAAAAGTCCTAAAAATTGACTGGTTGAATAAACGCCCATGGCAGTGCCTTTACTGCTTGGGTTTGCCTGTCTGGATACCAAAGAGGGTAAAGCGGCTTCGAGAATGTTAAACGCAATAAAATAAATTAACATGAGAACGCACAGACTAGACCAATTTTGAAAAGTATAGGCTAACAGTAATTGGGCTATTACTATTGTAAGCACGGATAAAATAAAAACACTTTTCATGCGCCTTTTCTTTTCAGCAAGCACAATAAACGGGATCATAAGGATAAATGAAATGAGCATAAGGGGCAGATAAAAATGCCATTGCTGTGATAAATGGCCGTGTTCTACTTGCTTTCTTAAGATATAGGGGATAGCAAAAAAAGTTGCTGTGAGAATAAAATGCTGACAAAAAATACCCATATTGAGGCGTTGTAATTGTAGATTAGAAATAACATGTTTCAATAAAGCGGGATTTGTTTCACTATCAATGTGAAAGTGTTCGTTTACCGGTTTAGGAATTACTAAATGAAGCAGTCCTATCCCTATAATCGCTAATAAAGTAGTTAGGCAAAAAACACCAGATAGACCAAAATGATGGGTAACGGCTGGGCTAATTACCATGGCCAAACTAAATGATGTGCCTATGGTCATACCAATGACTGCCATTGCTTTAGTGCGTTGTTCATCCGGTGTTAAATCAGCAAGTAAAGCGATTAAAACGCTACCAATTGCACCTGTGCCTTGTAAGGTTCGGGCAAGAATCATCCCATAAATAGAATTAGTTATGGCGCCCAGTAAGCTACCCAAAGCAAAAAGGATTAAGCCCACAGTAATCATGGGTTTTCTTCCAATCTTATCGGACAGCATGCCAAAGGGCATTTGGAGAAGGCCTTGCGCAAGACCATAAATGCCTAGGGCAAGACCCACCAAAGCAGGTGAGGCGCCCTGCAAATTTTCTGCATAAATGCTAAATACAGGTATGAGTAAAAACAAACCAAGCATGCGAAATGAAAAAATCGCAGCTATAGGAAACACAGTTTTAAACCAAGAATGCTTCATTCATTAATATATATTTATCTTAATCGTGTGCCGATAGTACAAAGTTAGCTCTCTAGAAACAAGATATTTAAAAATTTAATGATCTAATCATTGCTTTATCGATGAATAAAAATGAAAATGTAGTTTTTTTGCAATTGATCGTAGAAATCGTAGCCTGGGTGAAGCGAAGCGGAACCCAGGTTTTTTAAGGGAAGAATTCCCGGGTTCCGCTTCGCTTCACTTCACCCAGGCTACATGTAACAGGAATTATGATTTCTTAAGCGGGCTTTATAACAGTTGCATTTTTTATTCTTAGATAAATCGAAGTTAATGAGGATTATTCCATGAGTTTGGTTTTTGCAGGTAAAGTTGGATTAATTACTGGCGGTGCACGAGGCATCGGTAAGGCGACTGCATTAAAGTTAGCCCAGGCAGGAAGTGATATTGCCATAGTTTATTACAACAGTTCCGATGAAGCCCAAGCTTTAGTTGAAGAACTCCATGCCCTGGGCCGTAAAGCAATTGCTTTGCAAGCTAATGTAGCAGATCATCAGTCTGTAAAAGAAATGTTTGCACAATTCCATGAACATTTTAATCACCTTGATTTTTTAATTAGTAATGCCGCGAGTGGCGTTCTAAAGCCAGCAATTAAGATGTCAACCAAGCATTGGCGCTGGTGTTTGGAAACCAATGCGTTGGCATTAAATCATTTGGCCACAGAAGGGCATTCACTAATGCCTAAGGGCAGTCGCATTATCGCCTTATCGAGTCTTGGTGCATCTAGAGCTATTCCTAATTATGCATTTATTGGCGCATCTAAAGCAGCGCTTGAAGCTTTAGTTCGTTCTTTGAGTCTTGAGTTGGCAGTTGATGGAATCACAGTGAATACTGTTTCTGCTGGGGTAGTTGATACTGATGCATTAAAGCATTTCCCGAATAGGGAACAGTTACTTGATGAGTATCAAGCCCGCGCACTGGCTGATAGGCCATTGACAACACAAGATGTAGCTAATGCCATTTATCTCTTATGTTTACCCGAAGCATCCATGATTAATGGGCATACTTTATTTGTTGATGCAGGGTATAGTCAGGTTGGATAATACCTCGCTACGGTTAATTTTGTGTCTTTAAAAAAATCTATGGTATAATTTCGGCCTTTTCAAATTAGCTGATCTCTGAGGACAAAATATGAATGTAACAGACGTTTATCCTAAAGTTAGAGAAATTGTTGCTGATGTGCTAGTGATTGATGTAGAAGAAATATCTCTTAACAGTCGATTGATAGCAGATCTGGGCGCTGAATCTATTGATTTTCTTGACTTGGTTTTTCAATTGGAAAAGGAATTCAAAATTAAAATTCCTCGTGGTCAATTGGAAAAAAATGCACGTGGTGATTTGGCAGAAAATGAGTTCGAGAAAGGGGGCATCATAACGGAACAAGGTTTGCAGGCATTGCAAAATTATTTAAGTGAAGTTCCTGCCGAGCAGTTCAAGCCCAATATGAAAGTCAATGAAATACCTATGTTATTTACTATTGAAACATTTTGTAAATTAGTTGTTGTTGCAGCTAAGGAACAACAAACCACCGGAGCGGAGGCTTAATCTGGTGTTATCTTATAATTAAGTGAATAGGGCATAATAAATACTGATGAGATTCTTATTTGTTGATCGTATAGTAGAGTCATCTCCTGGACAGTTGATCCGGGGAGTCAAACATGTTACCTCAAATGATGCTTTTCTCACAGTTGATGAGCAGGGGCGGCCCTGTTTTATCTCTTCTTTAATCGGAGAAACACTAGGACAATTGGCCGCATGGAATGTGATGGAGCTTCAGGGATTTACCCATAGGCCTGTTGCGGGTATTGTCGCCAGGGCTTCCATGCATCGACGGGCTTATGTAGGTGAGACTTTATTGCTTGAGTCATTTATTGAACGCTTAGATGATTCGGTAATGCAATATCGTAGCGAAGCCAAAGTGGGTAATGAGCTTGTCTTTAGTATTGACTGCGCTTTGGGCCCTTTATTGCCTATGGCTGATTTTATTGATTTAGATGAAGTAAAGCAGCAATTTTCTGAAATTAATCGTCCTGGAGATTGGTCAGTTATTAGCAAGGAAAGTGCACCAGTATTGAACGATGATCTAATTATGGGTTTGGAACTGCCTGTAGTACCCATGACTTTTGATAGAATTCGTTCCAGTCAGCCAGGGGTTAGTTTAATCGCTGAAAAAAGAATATCACGGGCAGCTCCTTATTTTGCGGATCATTTCCCTCGGAAACCTGTATTACCTCTGACGGTTTTATTGGAGTGCAAGTTAAATTTAGCATATGAATTTATTCAACGTGCAGGGTATTCAGTACACTATAAAATGAGTGAATTGCGCAGAATAAAAATGAATGAATTCGTTTATCCAGGTGATATTCTTGAGTGTTTTGTAACAGTCAAAAAACAAACAGAAGATGAGTTGGTCCTGGCTTTTCGCAGTGAGGTTACAGGAAAACGTGTTTGTGTCGTGGATGTAGTACTTAATTCCCAGAGGTAAATAAAGTGAAAAAAAGACGAGTGGCTATTACAGGTTTGGGAGCAGTTTCTCCTTTAGGACTTGATGTGCAGTCCACATGGTCCAATTTATTGGAGGGTCGTTCAGGAATTGCTGAAATCCAGCAATTTGATGCCAGCGCTTTTCCAGCTTATATTGCGGCTGAGGTAAAAAATTTTACACTCGATCCCAAATTAATCACAAAACGGAGTCGCTTTTCAGTATCGTTTACGCGATTTGCTCTTGAGGCAGCGCAACAAGCGTTTGATGATGCAGGGATTTTGCCTACGGAGCAAACGGCAGCACACTGGGGAGTAGTTACGGGTAGCGGTATGATGACTGCTGAGTTTGACTATCTGTCTCGATTTCAACAAATTTGTGCTCAAGATGGTGAAGCGGATTGGGAACGATTGCTTGCTAATACACACGAATTTTACAAATTATCCGATTTTGGCAAAACAACTCCAAACTCAGGACTGTCTCTATTGATTCAACAATTCGGAATTAGAGGTTATGCTTCCTCCGTACATACAGCGTGTGCTTCAGGCGGACAAGCTTTAGGGTTGGCGATGCAAGTCATTCGTCGGGGTGAAGCTGATTTTATGTTGGCTGGCGGATTTGATTCGATGATTAATCCTTTGGGATTATCCAGTTTCTGCTTATTAGGCGCCTTATCTTCTTATAATAGTACCCCTGAAACAGCGAGTCGGCCCTTTGATGCAACACGTAATGGTTTTGTCTTGGGAGAAGGTGCTGCTTTTTTAATTTTGGAAGAATGGAGTAAAGCAAAAGCCCGCGGTGCTCGTATTTATGCTGAGTTAGCCGGAGAGGGGAATTCCTTAAGTTCTTACCGAATTACTGATTCACATCCAAATGGTGACGGAGCCATTCAAGCAATCGAACGCGCCCTCCAGGATGCAGGAGTGCAGGCCTCCGATGTGGATTATATTAATGCGCATGGTACCTCGACCAAGATGAATGACTTAAGTGAAACGAATGCGATTAAAGCAGTTTTTGGGGAGTCCATTGCGAACTTGCCTGTAAGTTCGACTAAAAGTCAGACCGGACATTTGATTGCTGCGGCAGGAGCGCTTGAGGCGGTATTATCCGTTAAATCCATAGAACAGGCACAGATACCCAAGACTGCCAATTTAACAACTCCAGATCCAGAATGTGATTTAGATTATGTAGTTGATGGGCCGCGTGAACGTTCTTTGGGCGTGGTTTTATCCAACTCATTTGGATTTGGTGGCTCAAATAGTTGCTTGTTATTTAAGCACCCTGAGTTTGAAGGAGCAGGCCTATGAGTCAGAGCAATAGAGTATTCATTACTGGGCGAAGCGCCCTAACAGCGTCAGGCACTACCGCTGATGCTACTTGGGATGCGATTCTTTCTGGTAAAAACGGAATTGCTAAAATGAGCCATTGGGATTTATCAAGTTGGTCTCATGGATTGGCTGGAGAGTTAAAAGATTTTAATCCTGCAAAAATGTTACCCGATCGTAAGTTGCTGAAAGTTATTTCACGTCAGGATGTGATGGGAATTAATGCTGCGGTACAAGCAATCGAACACAGTCAAATGATTACTTATCGCGATACTCTTGATGATCCTAACTCATTTAATGAGCAAACTGCTGTTTTTGTGGGTTCTCCTGGAAATAAGTATTTCCAACAGTATGACTTTTTGCCTTTGCTGGCAAAAACTCAAGGTAATATGCAGCAATTTGCAGAGCACCTGTTCGAAACAGTTCATCCGATGTGGTTATTGCGAATACTACCTAACAATGTTCTTGCATACACGGGAATCACCTATGAATTTAAAGGTCCCAATCATAATGTAACGAACCATGCAGTGGGTGGATCGCAGGCTTTATTGGAGGCATATCATGCTATTAGCAGTGGCCAGGCAGAGCGAGCCGTGGTTGTTGCCTATGATATAGCTGAACCCCAAGCCTTGTTTTACTATGAGCAATTAGGCGTATTGAGTAAGCAACATTTAAAACCTTTTGATGCAGCGCATGATGGTACAATTTTAGCTGAAGGTGCCGCTGCTTTGATATTGGAAAGTGAAGCAAGCATGCGAGCACGCTCCGCAACGTGTTATGGAGAGATCATTGGAGGATTATCAACCACTGAAGCGGAAGGTTTATTTTCCCTGGATGCAAGCGGGCAGCAACTGGCAGCGTTGATGCAGCGTACGTTGGATCATGTTAAACTCAATGCGGATGATTTAGGTTTTATTGTTGCTCACGGTAATGGTAATAGCAAATCGGATTATAGCGAATCGCAGGCAATACAAAATGTTTTTGCCCAGCAGGAAATTCCAGTAACCGCATTCAAATGGTCTATGGGACATACTATAGGTGCTTCCGGTCTGATCGATGCAGTAATGACAACCTATGCACTTTCATCTAAATGTGTACCCGGTATTGCTAATTTGCAAAATATTGCATCCAGTTGTCATGGTTTATCTGTAAGTGCAGAACATCAGCCTCTAAAAAGAGGGCCTTATGCATTGACGATTAATCGTGGGTTCGCCAGTATGAATGCCTGTTTGGTGATCAAAGCTTGTGACTGAATTAGATAGAAAAATGAATGAATTGCCGGTAAGTGTGCTGGGTCGATTCGTATACAAATTATTACCCTATAAGCGGCAAGTCATTATGGCAAATATTGATCGCGTTTATGGTGATCAATTAAATGACGCACAAAAAAAACGACTTGCTATATCTTATTACTCACATTTACTCAAATCCCTTAAAGAAGCAATTCAATTGCGTTTTATGTCTGAAGAGAAGTTACGAAATTACGTCGAGGTTCGTGGCCATGAAAACATGTTGGCAGTCGTAGCGCAACAAAAAGGGGTTTTGGTTCTTACTGGGCATTTTGGCAATTGGGAAGTTGCGCCAATAGGTGGTGTTTTAAATTTTAAAGAATTTCAAGGACAGTTTCACTTTATTCGTCGTACTTTATCAATCAAATTTATTGAGCGAAGTTTATTTAAGCAATACTACCAAGTAGGTCTAAACGTTATTCCGAAAAAGAACTCTCTAGATAAGGTTTGTGCTGCTTTGGAGCAAAATCATGCAGTTATTTTTGTTCTTGATCAACATGCTTCTTTGGTTAATCGAGACGGTATTGCTGTAGAATTTTTTGGAGTAAAGGCAGGAACTTATCGTAGTTTAGCAACCTTATCTCGTTATACTGGAGTCCCAGTAATTCCTGCAGCGGGCTATAGATTGCCGAATGGAAAACATGTCTTAGAGTTTTATGATCCAATCCCTTGGAAAGACTATGGGAGTGCTCAAGAATCGCTGTACTATAATACATTGGCTTATAACCAAGCTTTAGAACGTATTATTTTAGCTCATCCCGAGCAATGGAACTGGATGCATAAGCGTTGGAAACTTAAGTTGTAGGTACTCCTTTACCGCTGATTGTTTTTTCAAAAGAATCAATATGCTCTACTTCAAAGGGTTCTTCTTCTTTTACAGGATTTTTTATTTTCGCAAAAAAACCCTCCGCCCAATGAAATGCACTCTGTGCATATACGGCTGCTTCGCAAGTATATTCGGAAAGAACTTTAGTTGCGCTTGCTACAAAGTCAGAGCTTTGTGGATTTTTTAAAGGTTTAGTGCTGGGTTTGATTACCAGTTCAGGCAGCAGACAATCTAATTCGTTGAAAACATAATGTAGGTGGTCTGAATCTTCATTGACCTGCGCAAGTAATGAATCGACATCACCACGAGGTCTTTCTTTGAGCATCAACTCCAATAAACGAAATTGGTTCGTAATGAATGGATTTTGATTGTCTTTTAACCATCGATAAAGCCCTTCATTTTCCTCTTTACGATTCATTACATAATGATAGAGGCGGTGAAGTTTTTGTCTTGTACTTAACTCGTCTTTCGGCATTGCTTGTAAAGAGTAGCTATCTAATGCCTTAATAATGTCTTCAAATTGCTCTTGTGTTAATGGAAGACTGACTGCGTTTAATAAATCCGGAAGATCTTTTTCTGTCTCCCGAGTTGATATAGATTTTTTTACCCAATTTGATGGTTTTTTATTTTTTTCCCTAAGACCTAATGATTCTGGAACGACATAATCGGGTGAGTTTGGTTTAAAAAAACCAGTCCATCCATAAATCCAACATCGTTTGATCCATTTGATCAACCCAGAAAAAAATCCTTGTTCTTTAGCAAAACGTAACTCATGTTGAGCTTCCGAAAGTGCTTTTTGAGCAATGAGAATAATTTCTTGATTTTTTTCAGAGTTCAGATTTTTTAGTGCCAAAGTACACAAATCAATAACTCTTTGATAATTTTCTTTTCCACCACGTAAGCCAAAATACCGAATGATCCTCTTTGCATCAAATAAAAATAATTGATAACTGACTTGTTCATCAAAAAAATCAGGATGGTTTAAAAAAGCAGTAAATAGTGCTTCCTTAACCGTTCCATCTAATTCATGGCGTCCTAGCATGAAACCAATATGGTGTATTGCTTTTGCTCGAGTTGCGAGATTTTCCGATTGCGCATAAAATTGCATGTAGTCATTAATCAGTTTTCCAATTGACTCAGAATTGCCTTTATAGTGTATTAAAAAATATTCAAAACAATTAATCAACTTATCATGTTTAATTAACCCTTCTATAAAGGGGTTTTCGTCAGGATCAGCTGATGGTCTTTGTTCTCTTGCTTCTCCTCCTGCAAAGAGTGGATTTAAATGAACATTTTGCAGCATTCTTTGAATGTTAATTCGATTATTTTGATAAAATAATTCCACATTTCCTTTTAGTGCATTATTCCTTAAATAGCGATTTGTTAAATGAGCTGTTCTTTTTGCTAACTCTTTAAAAGCAAGTTTATCATTCAGGAAAAAAAGTAACTCAATTGCTTCGAGTGAAAAAGAATGGTTTTTATCTAATAATCGTTTAGATAATTGATTAATAAAACTTGCATAGGCTTTATTATAATGTCCATTAAGATAAAAGCGCATCGCTAAAATCAAATGAGATTCTTTGTTTGCATGATCCAGGAATTTAATAGGTATGTTATTAAATAGTCCTAAATGTTCAATAATATTGAGAATGACTATTTCTTTCTGATTGGGTTCCATTTTACTCAATTCATCAATAATATTGTGTCCGGCAATGTTCATTAAATGAGCCAAGATGTAATGGGCATTAGGCATGGAGATAAAATGATTGATCCAATAAGTTAGAACCTTGTGCCGTTCATAGAGGGGATATCGTTCAAATAAAGCCTCTATTTGTGTCTTGGTTAATTGATGAAAATGAGGAACTGAGCAAAGAACACTGACCGCTGCTTCAGGTTCCAATTTGCCAATCAATTGAGTTGAGAGCGTTTTTAAATCTAATTGATGAATTAGATAATTAAGGCGCGAAGGAATATGGACATCTTGAAGAGTCAACCTGTTTAATAATGAGTCTCCTTTTAAAGAGGATAAGAATTCTTTTTGACTTAATAAGTAAATAATCAAGAGGGATTTTACTTTTGAATTTTGGACAATTTGAATGGATTCAAGAATATTTAGGAGTGTTAAATTTCCTTCTTCAAGAGTTGTTAAAAATTGGGCTTGGCTTCCTGTATCCTTATTGATTTTCGTTAAATACTCTGGGTTTCCCATAGCTGCTTTGAATAAATCAAAACTTTGTATTTTGCTTCCTGTCATGGCACTCTCTCCTTTTAGCCAAGCACCAGTTTCCAAAATGGACTTCCTCAACTGTGACAAATTGCTGTGCCAGTCGGTGCTCGAATCTTCATGTACTCCATGTACACTCCAGTTCTGCACTCTACTTCTTCTCAACTTTGCTTTGCTGTAGCGAGTTTCGAAAGAAGTTTTATGTAAATTTTGTAACGGTGCGAGTGTGAGGCGTTCTTTCAGGATAACTCTTTGTAAATAAAATTCAATACTTGTGTTAATTTTGCATAAAAGGCGATGTTGCTATAAAGGATAAGTTAATAGAACTCGTGCACGAATATCTGTTTTTTAAAATAAGGTACCTTCATAAACAAAAACGGCTGGGCCAGTCAGAATTATTGGTTCATTGAATGTTGGCCAGTCAATAAATAAATCACCGCCAGGTAACGTGACTTTGATTTGTTTGTCCAGTTGATGGTATAAACGTCCAACAGCGGCGGCTGCAACGGCGCCGCTTCCACATGCTTGTGTTTCTCCGCAGCCACGTTCATAGACTCGTAATTTGATATGCTTTGGATTGACAATTTGCATAAATCCAACATTTACCTGCTCAGGAAAGTCTGGATGCAGGCTGATTTGTTTCCCAAGAGTATGGACTGGGGCTGTTTCTGTATTCTCTACCAATAATACCGCATGCGGATTACCCACACTGAGTGCATGTAAGCTTATTCGTTGATTATGCGGAAGCTCCAAAGAATATTCGGCGGCTTTTTGTTTCGCTCTAAGAGGGATGGCTGATGGGGTTAATTGTGGAATACCCATATCGACACTGACACTTGAGTCTGAATTGATATATAAATTCATCTTTGTAGTTGAGGTCGCCACAGTTAAGTGATTTTTATCAGTTAAACCGGAGTATTTTGCAAATAAAGCAAGACAGCGTGCTCCATTCCCACATTGCCCAACTTCCTGACCATCCGCATTGAAAATTCGATAGTTAAAATCGATACCCTCCTGCTGACTGGATTCAATAAGTAAGCATTGATCAAAACCCACACCGGTGTTTCGTTGAGCCATACTGGCGATTTGTTGGGGACTTAGGTTTATTTTCTGATGGATCCCATCAATCACGATGAAATCATTACCTAGCCCATGCATTTTGGTAAATTTAATTTTCATAATTTTGCCCGTTGCATCACGTGTTACTTATTACTTATGGCATTTTTTGTTGATTCTGGCAAATAAAGAGGCCCTTTTTGCCCACATCCTAATAACAATATGGGGATGCAAATCATAAATAAAAAGTAAATTCGTTTCATTGGGTACTAAGTTATTAATAGTTAGAGGGTAACTATCCATTGATTTAAGTAAAAATTCAAGTAGGGTCTGTTTCCATTTCTACCATCTTGGTCAAACTGTCCAGATTTTCTGTGCTCCGATGCTCACATACTTCATGTATGCTGCGCTTCGGTACTCGAAAATCTGACCATTTTGACTCAAGCTAGCGAAATGTAAACATTCTACTATCTTGGTCAAACTAGCCTGATTTTCTGTGCTGCTATGTTCACATACTGCAACTATATTGATAAGTCATCTATGGGGATTTCTTCTTCATCAATAACATCATCAATTGATAGATCAAGCCCTTTTTTATACTTATTCATTGTAGAGACCACATTCTCACCACAAGATTGCCAGAAGTAAAACGATTTTGTCGATGAATAGCCTACATGAGTATAAACTGCGAGCGCGATTAATCCTAGGCCGAGACTTCCAATAATTCCTACAGCGATTAAGGCATTTTGAAAATATCGTTCCCAGTTCGCATCACGATGTTTTTTGAGTTCCGCTTCAACATGACCCAACTTTTTGTAAAATAAACGCAAGCGCATTTCAGGATGGGGAAATTTTTCTTTATTTTCCAAAACATTAAGTAGTGCGGTTACTTTTTGAATCTTAAAATTTATTTTATCATCCTCTTCTTTTATTTCATCTTCTTGTTCCAACTCTTTCGGTCTATTGGATAATTGAGAGTTAAGTAATGCTAAATATTCTTGTGTTAATGGAATCAGCTTCTTATTAATAAGCAATAAATACTCAGCTTCGTTGTCATTATTCAATGCCGCCTGGTATTCGCTTTTTTTGCTTTGTTCCGCCATTAAGGAAGCATTGGTTCTTTTTACTCGCTCTTCTTTTTCCGCTATTTGCTCCCGCATCTTTTCGAGGCGTTCATTTAATTGCTGCTTTTCCTGTTCTAAAGCAACTTTTTCTTGTTTTAGTCTATCAACAATACCGTATTTATTGATGGCATGACGTTCAACTAATTCCTGGAACGTGCCTTTTCCTGCAGGCGCAGGCAGAGCGTTGGGTCTGTCACGATAAAATTTTTGTGCAGCGATATCGATTAATGTTTCGGCTTCCTTGCGGAGGGTCAATTCATGCTTATTGAAAATGGCTTCTTGAGTTTCAAATAATCGACCTAGCGCTGCAGTGTCATTAATAAAGACTTCGATCTGGTGAAACAATTTTTCAAAATCATCAAAAGAGCTGCCATAATGTTCCTCAAATCGAGCTGTAAGTTGCTCAATTAAGCTTTCTTCAGTATCGTTTTTAGAAAGCTTGTCGCCTAATTGTCGGCAGATGTAAGCTATTTTTATACTTACTGGATAATCAGCTAATTGAGCAAAATCCTGGCTTTCAAAGATCTTAATAATCTCCGGATTAATTTCTGCACCTGAATAACTTTCATCTTTATTAATTTGAGTTAATAAAGAATTAAAAAAGTATTTTAAATTGGTATCAGTGGGTGTTTGTAAACGATTCAGTACTTCTTTAAGGTTTGCATGTTGTTGCCCAACAGTCTGAATAATTCCTTTTAAACTTAAATCGATTAGGTCTGCTACAAATTTTTTTATGGTTTCATTTTCTATTTTTGCTAATTCAGTAAATTCTGCAAATATGTCAATGATTGCTGCAAAAAGTGCTTCTTTTTCTTTTTGTTTACCGCCTTCGCTCCAATCATCGCTTAGATATTGTTGGTTAACTCTTTGTATTAATGCGCCAAAAGAACTTAAAACATCTTGGCGTGCACTTTCACTGTCAAGTATTGCAGTTGCTGCAATTGAGTGCTCAATATCTGAGAATGAAAGATTAGATATTTTTTTAATGTTTTTAGATAATACATTTTGCGCTGATTTAATCAATGCAGCCAAGCTATGATTTTCATGTGAAGCAACTTGAAGTATTTTGAAAAAATACTCTTTCATTAATGTACTGTGCTCTTCATTAACATATCCGATATTTTTAGGAAAAACTTCGGTTAAAAGACCGTATTTATGGCCAGTGCGCAGCATTTTTCTTTGAGGAGCTACTCCCATAAATGTGTAATGAGTCGCATTAAATGCTTCATATGCCGATCTATTTTCATAAATCTTGTCATAGAGCTTGCGAAATATAGTTGGAAAATCAAGTTTTGCTACATCAATGCCTTCGCTAATGTCCATTTCTTCCAGAAAGGCGAGATATTTTTTACCTAAGCCGGTAGGCTCGTGAAAAATTTCTCGTGCGTCTTTAAATGCAACCCCATGAGATGTTAAAAAATTAAGTAATTTAAAAATCATTAATTTTTGAACGTGTGTCGCTTTGGTTTTATCGGGAGAAACGACAACGTTTTGTTGTGATGCATTACTTCCAGCAGAACCCGTACCGTGATGTCCGGGCAGGGTATGCCGAATTATTATTTGCTCTGGATTTGAAGCCTCGACATAGATTGGAGTAAAACCCCAATCAGAGTGTTCATTTTCGTAATAGACAAATTCGGCATGTTTAACAAAAGATGGAAGAGTAAAAAATCGTTCGTCATACCATGTTACTGGCCAGCAGTCGCCAGGAACCGGATCAATGATAAAAAGATTCATTGATGCATTGGCAATATTAGTTTTTAGTGCATTAAACCATTGCTCTTGTATTCCTTTATCTTTAGGGAGTTGGGTTAATAAAGGTTTAATGATGTCAGGAGTATTATTAAAGGGCTTTCCTTTTTGCCTATTTGTCTGTTGTAGCGTTAATTCGTTGATTAATTGCTCGAAATTTTCACAAGAGCTCATGGCTTTTTTTATCGCATCGAGTTCGTGAGCAATCAGAATGGACTCAACCCCGCCCCTGCTGTGTGCAATATCATTAAGCTTAGTTTGTCCACGGACAAGAGCATTTAAAGCGATACCCAGGCCAATTCCAATTTTTTCGCCAACATCGGCCCCGTCAGTTTTGGGTCCATTAACAACAGCGACTTCCGAAGATTGATAAGGAGCAAGTTGTTTGGGATTAATTACAGGGTTCTCTTTTGTTTTAATCAATGTAGAAACAATACTTAGACTTTCTCCCTTAGGGTAATATTCCTGTACTATATCCCCTTTTTTTAAGGGCTTAGTTTTTTTCTTACTTTTTAGAGTGGGGGTATATACTGTATCGGTCCCCAGCATCGTAAGGGTAAATTGTTCATCTTTCTCAAACATCTTTTGCTACTTATTAATTCACGCTAGCGAACTATAATGCATATTGAGTAAAAACGGAATATCATGATCGACATTTTGGTTTTAAAATAAATCAACTGGGTTTTCTTTTGATCAAAAGGGCTTCTATAAAATATCGAGAGTATATAACTTGCACTGTGTTGATGCATTAGCGATAATTTCTCTTTTTTGTCTGTGAGGGGATTTGTTTTGAATGTATTTATAAAAGAGTCACAGGCTCAAACACAAGCATGTGTTATTTGGATGCATGGATTAGGGGCTGATGCTTCCGATATGATGGGTTTGGTTGATCAGTTAACGATTGCAGATGTAGCGATACGCCATGTATTTATTAATGCTCCCCAACGCCCAGTTACATTAAATGGCGGGATGGTTATGCCTGCGTGGTATGATATTATCGGCGTCAAATTAATTGATAGAGAAGATAAAGAAGGAATTGAACAATCAGAATTGCTGATTCGTAAAGTCATAGATGAACAATTAAATGATGGCTTTAGCTACAATCAAATTTTCCTGGCAGGATTTTCACAAGGGGGAGCTATGGCATTACATACGGCTCTTCATACACCGGCTCGCTTGGGAGGAGTTGTTGCTTTGTCTGCTTATTTACCTTTAGCTGCGCAGACCAGAGCAAATCTGGATAAAAGCACACCTTTTTTTATGGGGGCAGGACAATTTGATCCACTGGTTTTACCTCAATGGACTGAATCAAGTAAAGATTGGTTATTGAAAAAAGGATATGAACATACTTCTTATTATAAATATCCTATGGAACATTCAATTTGTTTTGAAGAAATTAAAGATCTGAGTCTTTGGTTTAGACATAAAATTCGGGGAGAAGCATAATGCCCATAGTGAAAAAGTCACGTACGGTCAATTATACCTGTGAGCAAATGTATTCGTTGGTGAATGAAGTAGAGCGTTATGCGGAGTTTCTACCTTATTGTACAGAAAGCTTAGTGCATCATCGTGATGAAGATGAAGTGCAGGCCACTTTAGTTATTGGTGCTGCTGGTATGAGCAAATCCTTTACTACACGTAATCGATTACAAATTAATAAAATGATCGAAATTCGTCTTGTTGATGGTCCATTCAGTCATTTAGAGGGCTTTTGGCGTTTTGATGAAGTGGACGAGGGATGTACAGTCTCGTTTGACTTAGAGTTTGAATTCGCAGGACGTATGTTTTCCATGCTGCTTGGTCCAGTATTTGAGCAAGTAACGGATAAAATGGTCGATTCTTTTTGTGAGAGAGCCAAGGCAATTTATGGTGAAGATTGAGTTGGTTTATGTGGCTGTAGATAAAAGTACGGTGCATATGACTTTAGATCTAAAACAAGGGGCAACAGTTTTTGATGCCCTTAATGTCTCAGGAATATACGAGACTCATCCGGAAACGCGAAACATGGCTGTTGGAATTTATGCAAAACAAGTTTCTTTGGAGCATGTGCTTCACGAAGGTGATAGAGTAGAAATATATAGGCCTTTAGTTCTAGATCCAAAAGAAAAACGACGTCAAAAGGCGATCAATATTCGACGAAATTCGTAGCTTGAGTATATTGTAGCCTGGGTGCAGCGAAGCGGAGCCCGGGTTCTCTATCAATAATCTCCTGACTTGTCCCAAGATTCTTAACTTGTGACTAAGAGACGCAATAATTCTCCCGGGTTCTACAAAGTTATTCTTGATTAATGTCTGGATGATTAAGCGACGCTACGCCTGGCTTTAGTTTGCTACGTTCAACATGAGTCAGCCTATCGTTGTGAAAATATAAGCTCACTGTTGCCATAGTCATATATCCACGGCCTCTACGCCAGGTGTATGCATAGTCCCAGCGGTCATTATTAAATGTGGGACTTAACAAACTGGTTCCCATTAATATAGCAACATCATTTTTACTCATACCTATTTTGAGACGGTTAATTTTTGCTTGTGGTAATAAATTCCCCTGCTGAACTACTCGTCGAGATAGATCAAAAGAAGAACATTGGGTCAGAGTTAGAGTAAATACGATTCCAAGTAGAAAAATTATTATCCTCATTTTTTTTGCCTATCGTGAAAAATTTCGCCATAATAACACGTCATTTACTGAAAGACACCTGGAGCATTAAATGGAAGAAAGTAAGCAGCTTAAGAATGCTGGATTGAAAATTACTTTACCGCGGTTAAAAGTATTACAAATATTGGAGCAATCTCCCAATCATCATTTAAGTGCAGAAGGTGTTTATAAGGCATTATTAGAAACAGGAGAAGATGTTGGCCTTGCCACAGTTTATCGTGTATTAACTCAATTTGAGGCAGCAGGATTAGTTACTCGGCATAATTTTGAAGGAGGACACTCAGTATTTGAATTGAGTCAGGGGGCTCATCATGATCATCTGGTTTGCATCAAATGTGGTTGTGTTGAAGAATTTGTTGATGAAATCATTGAACAAAGACAAAAAACAATAGCCGAACGCGCACATTTCCAGATGACAGATCATGCATTAAATATTTATGGGATATGTCCTCGGTGCCATAAAGGCGAATAAAACATCTGCAGTTTTATTTTTCTTTTTTCTTCAAAAGAAAATAGGTCTTTACATCACCAATTCCCTTCATTTCCAAAATTCCTCGTGGTTCAACAATGAATTCATCTTGCACCATAAAAGCCATTTTTTCCGAGATTTGGATTTTATTCGGAAGAGAGGTTTCCTCCAGTCGGCTGGCTAAGTTAACCACGTTTCCCCATATGTCATAAACAAATTTTTTATGACCAATTACCCCCGCAATGACAGTGCCATAGGTGATACCAATACGCAATTGGAGTTGCATCTGATTTTCTTTATTGAAATCTTGCATTTTTTCCAGAACAGCTAAAGCATAATTTGCCATATTGATTGCATGTCGTGTTGTTTGTTCAGGAACACCTGATACGGCCATATAGTTATCACCAATGGTTTTAACTTTTTCTATATGGTATTTTTCGGTAAGTTTGTCGAGTTCAGCAAACAATCGATTTAAAACATTTACTGTTTTTTTGGCGCCCAATTGATCAGTTAACTGGGTAAAATTAATAATATCTGCAAACATGACACTGGCTTGGGAATATTCATCAGCAATATCTTCCTCTCCCATTTTCAAGCGTGAGGCAATTGACTCTGGCAAAATATTCAATAATAAAAGATCATTTTTCTCATTTACTTTGGATAATGTTTTTAATGCATGAATGATAAAAAAGAGCATAAGTAGGGTTGATAGAAGTGAGAGCCCAAGTGCTAGGGCGATAATTTTTGACATTTCCCGATCAATTTTTTCATTGACTAAAAATGTTCGAGCACTTATCAGAGTAAAAAATTCCTGTAAGGGCTTCATCACTTTTAATTTTGCTTGTAAATAGTCATCTCCAAAAACCATTTGTTGGGCTAATTGGCGATTTGGTTTTCCAATAATCGTGTAATTTCCTGACTTATCCTGATATTTTCCTTCGACCAGATTCATCGCTTTGATTTCGGTTTCTGCAAGTTTTTTGCTTTGATTTTCAGCTTCAGTCAGCAAGGAGAATTCTTTTAGAGAAAAACGATGCTCCAACATCATTGCCAATAATGATTTTGCTGGTCCATAAGGTTGTGGACGTTTATCCCCAAGGACCAAATCCCAATACAATTCGTCATAATTTAAAGGGCGAGGTGAGGTACCATTACGGATCGCTAAGGTTTAATTATAGTTATCATAATATTTTTTTTCGCCGGTGATTACATAAAGACGCGACATCTCAGTTAAATCATCAGAACTCTGGCGAAGTTGGTTCGCTAACGAATACAATTGATAACGTTCATTTCCATCGAGAACTTCTTGGACAGCAATGTGTTTTAATGCAAACAAACAAAGGATAAGACTCGCAAGCGTGATTGCTAGAAAGAAGAAAAAAAAATATAGAAGGCGCGTGTTTTTAAGATAGAGTTTTCCTAGCACGTTTCTCTCGTTTTGGCTCATCTACTTACATTGAGGATAGCTCATTTATAATACTTGAGCTATTTCTAATAACTAATTTTAAATGCTATTCTTTAATGAAGAAGATATCTGTTTATTAGGGATTTTTAGGACAAGCTCGGACTTGATCCTTAACTTAGTTCAGGGATTAATTAATGAAATTGTTATTTTTAGGGGCGGGTAGCGGTATTGGAACGGATTTCGGGAATTTTCAATCAAATATGCTACTTCTAACGGATAGTGGTAAAAAACTATTGATAGATTGTGGTACGGACATCCGTTTTTCATTAACTAAAGCAGGATATCTTCCTCAAGATATTGATGCGGTTTATATTAGTCATTTACATGCTGATCATATAGGCGGGATCGAATGGTTTGCTTTTCAACGTAAGTTTGCTTCTTCTAATGGACCACCTGAGTTAATCATTCATAAAGATTTAGTTCATCGGTTATGGGAGCATAGCTTAAGTGGAGGATTGAAAACACTTGATGATAGAGAGGCAATTCTGAGTGATTATTTTTTGGTTCATTTAATCAATGATGAGCACATTTTTAATTGGGAAGGGTTGAAACTGAATTTAGTTCAAACCATTCATATTTATTCCAATAACAAGCTGATGCCAAGCTATGGTTTGGCCATTGGCTATAAAGGAAAAACATTCTTCATTACTACTGATGCACGGTTTACTCCAGAGCGTTTTGAAAAATATTATCGAAATGCAACGCTTATTTTTCACGATTGCGAAACTATGGAAACCCCCAGCGGCGTACATTCCCATTTCAATCAGTTAGTTACCTTAGATCCAAAGATTAAAGCAAAGCTCTGGTTATATCACTACAATGATGGAGAGTTACCTGATGGCCAATCGCATGGTTTTGCTGGTTTTGTCCGTTGTGGTCAGGAGTTTGACCTCAGTTAGAAACGAACCCGAAATGCGCGCTGATGTCTCGACGGAACTTACTATAAGACTATCTGCATCATTGAACTAAAATTTTTCCTGTAAATCAACATCATACACAGCACCCTTCATTTGACTGCCATTTCAACGTTATATTTATACTATAATTGTATTAAATATGCACAACATGGACGTTATATGCCTATCAAATACCGTTCTTTTGATATATTACCTAAGAATGAACAATTAGATCGAGGTAATAAATATAGAGAAACTCATATAGATTTCGATAATGCTTCCATAGTAAATGGTGCTGCCCAGGTGCTTAGGGATATGGGTATCGATGATTTTATTGAGCTTATGGTAGGTCCTGATAAAGTAGGTAAGCATTTTGACTTATCAGAACAATTAGCAAAAAAAATATTGATTTTACTATAAATAAACCGCGTTATGTTTTTTTCTCGTTACCTACGCGCGGAGGAACCCATTCAGTTAGTGTGATTATTGATAGGGAGACTAAAACAATACCTATAATGGATTCCTTAGGAGAAGATTATGACGAGGCAATGAAACAAGTTTCTAATTGTATCGATAAAGGAGTTTTGGAAGGTTATAATACTATTTGTGCTTCTGGGGCGCAACAAAGAGATCAAATAAGCTGTGGGGTACATACTTCGGCCAATATCATTGAAGTTATTTGTGGTGATATAAAACCTGTCCAAGGATTTAAATTACCTAAAAGAAATGAGGAGGAGGTGATTCGATTAACAGGATTATTGGTAACCGCAAATGAAGATCTAGCAAATGTGAAAAGAAAAGAAAATGAATTATCAGAGTTGGCTTTTAACCAAAAGCAGAGTTTGAAATATGCGTTAAAAAATATGGGACGAAAAACACATGATGTAAAGGAATTTTTAAAAGAATTGGAAAAAGAAACACCACAAGGATTTGGATATGAAGGGCAGCGATCCTTAAAAGATTTTTTGGAAGATTTTAGTATGAAATACCCTCGTAATAAATTTAGCTCCTGGGTGAAAAAAAAGGAATTTAATGATTTAATAGAAAAGTTTCCTCCTTTAGATGCAGGCCTATCCAAATCATTAGATCGAGGACTTCTCGATTTTTTCCAATATGAATCCTATTGGTGGATCACAAAGCAATTCAGGCAAATAAAAGTGCCTAGTTTTGGAAGAGAAGAAACATTTGAGGAAAGAGCAATAAAAAAAATCGATCAAGAGATAAAAAATTTAAAGGATGGTAACGAAAGTGGAAGTAACGTAAGTCGTGCTTCAGCCTTAGACAAATATTATTAAGGAATGTGAAGAAAAAGGAATTAATAATTCAAATTTTTTAAATTTACTTGCCGCTATTCATGAACTAGAAAATAATAAAAATAAATACATTGAAAAAGGATACGCAAATATAAAAGCGGATCTTACACAACCTAGTCTACTGTATATAAGGGGCATTCCACTTCACATTGATCCCTATGCTCCTCTCAATGAAGCGTATTCCCATGTTGACTTAAAAAGTGGTTTAAATGCCATCATTGACTCTTTTATTGCACAGTATGAGAGAGCCAAAAAGACTGATTTATTATTCGAATGGAGTAGTAATTTTTTAGGTTATTGTCTTGATGGACAAATAGAATCCGCTTACAAGTTTTTAGAGATCAGAGATCAACCAAGTATGACAGCTGATGTTGCAATGCAGACTTTTGTATCAGAATATATTAAAGATTTTGCGGAGGAAAAATGGATAAAAGGTATCAATAACTATGAGGATTATAATGCTCTTTACAATGAATATAAGACGGCCCTTCGTGAGGTAAAAAAGGGAAATACTTATAAAATGACTCATTTACATATAGATGAAGAAGTTGTTTTTACTCCAGAGGATCAGGCAGAGATAGAGCGCGAAATTAAGAAATTAGATGTTGCTTTCGATGTAAATAGGGCGCTACCATTTATAATGGACGCGCATCCTGATTATACGTTCAGTGATGGCCAACAAATGACAGAACAGTTTGTAAGAGCATTTTTAAAAGATGGGCTACTTTTTCATGAAAATAACTCAGCGGTAATTAAAGCGGAAAAACCAGCCCCCTCTTCAGATCAATTAATGCTTCTCCTGCTAGGTAATAAAAAAAAGGAAAATATAGAAATGATTCAATTACCGCAGGATAAGGAGAAAGAAATAGCAGAAGAAGAAATTAATCCTGAACCGCCGATTCAAGATGATGATCAAGAAAGTGAACATTCTTCAAAATTTAACTAACCCTTCTCTAATTTAGTCAGCCCACAAAAATTTAACTTAATTCCCAACTCAATCTGCTTGGAAGTGTAGAGTAAGGGTACAGAAGCTCAATCGGGATTATTTCATTCGGATAGAAGGGATTAAAAAAACTCCAGTTTATTCTTAAAATTTTATGTGTTTCATTGATATAATGGATCTCCTTTTAGATTAGTTGATATGGATATTTATGTGGATTGTATGGATTGCACTTTCGCGACCTTACACGTTTATTGTCATGGCCTTAATGCTTCTTATCATTGGGCCTTTGGCAATAATGCGGACTCCTACAGATATTTTTCCTGACATCAATATTCCTGTTGTGAGTGTTGTATGGAGTTTCACTGGTTTACCGCCCGATGAAATGGGTAACCGCATTACGAGTGTGTTTGAACGTGCGGTAACGACTACAGTGAATGATATTGAACATATTGAGTCCGAATCACTCATTGGCGTCAGCGTGGTCAAATTGTTCTTCCACCCCAATGTGAATGTCGATATGGCTTTGAGCCAGGTCACGGCAATTGCACAAACGATGCTGCGTAATTTGCCGCCGGGGACTTTACCGCCATTGATACTAAACTATAAAGCCTCAACGGTTCCTGTTTTACAACTTGTATTGTCAAGCGCGACGATCCCGGAACAGAAGTTAAATGATTTGGGAAATAATTTTCTTCGTACGCAACTTGCAACAGTACAAGGAGCAGCATTACCGTATCCTTATGGAGGAAAAGTACGTCAAATCCAGGTCGATTTGGACATTCCTGCAATGCAAACGTATGGGGTTTCTGCACAAGAGGTTAATAATGCCATTCTTGCTCAAAACCTCATTATACCTGCAGGGACACAAAAAATAGGTCAGTATGAATACATCGTCAAATTAAATGGTAGCCCGCTTTCAGCAGTTGATTTAAATGACGCACCGGTTAAATCTACCCCAGGCCGAATTTTGTATATCCGTGATGTTGCTCATGTTCGTGATGGGTTTGCACCGCAAACCAATATAGTGCGAGTAGACGGACAACGGGCGGTAATGATGTCAATTCAAAAAACGGGGAGTGCATCTACTTTAGAGATCGTTAATCGGGTAAAAGCTTTAATGCCCAAAGTTAAGGAGATGCTCCCGAAGGGGCTTAACTTATCTTATTTTGCGGATCAATCAATCTTTGTGACTGCCGCTATCCGGGGTGTTATTACTGAGGGTGTAATTGCTGCAGCATTAACGGGACTTATGATTTTACTCTTTTTAGGCAGTATACGTAGCACTTTGATTATCACTTTGTCTATTCCCTTATCTATTATTGCATCGATTACTATTCTTTCTGCTTTAGGTGAGACAATCAATATTATGACCTTGGGTGGTTTGGCTCTTGCTGTGGGTATTTTAGTTGATGATGCTACGGTTGCTATTGAAAACATTAACTGGAATTTGGAGCAAGGCAAGGAAGTAGAACAGGCTATTCTTGATGGCGCGAAACAGATTGCAATACCTGCTCTTGTATCGACTTTATGTATTTGTATTGTTTTCGTACCTATGTTTTATTTGGGGGGCGTTGCTCAATATTTATTTGTGCCTTTAGCTGAAGCAGTAATTTTTGCCATGCTTATGTCTTATATTTTATCACGCACACTTGTTGCTACCTTAGCAAAGTATTGGTTACACAAGCATGAACTGATAGAAGAAGAGAAAAATAAGAGTCGGCTTGCTCGCCTACATGAAGCATTCGAAAAAAAATTTACCTTATTACGCTCGCGGTATGCTGAGTCACTATCTTGGGTATTGAATAATACGAAAGTTTTTATTTCCTGTTTTTTAGGTTTTGTTGGCATTTCACTAATATTGCTCTGGCCGTGGCTTGGTTCAAACTTTTTTCCTGATGTGGATGCAGGACAAATTAAATTACATATTAGTGCCCCGACAGGAACTCGAGTAGAAGAAACAGCACGCATAGTAGATAATATTGATACAGTAATTCGCCAAATAATACCCCCCGTGGATTTGGGAAGTATTGTTGATAATATTGGTTTGCCGGTAAGTGGAATTAATTTATCCTACAGCAACTCGGCAACGAACGGCCCGGAAGATGCGGACATTTTAATTTCCTTGAAAGCTGGGCATAGACCCAGTTCGGATTATGTGCATCAATTAAGATCAGTTCTAAGGGATCGTTTTCCACAAGTTACTTTCGCATTTTTACCCGCAGATATCGTAAATCAAATTATCAATTTTGGTTTGCCATCACCCATTAACATTCAGGTTATTGGCTTAAAAGAAAAAGACAATGCGCACTATGCTAATCAGCTGATGAATCAGTTAAAAAGGGTCCCAGGTCTTACTGATGTACGAATAAGACAATCTAATAATTATCCTGAATTTTTTGTGGATGTGGATCGTAGCATGGCAAAAGAACTTGGATTTACCCAGTTCAATGTCGCTACTGATTTGTTGGTTACTCTATCGGGTAGTTTTCAAACCACACCTACATTTTGGCTGGACCCTAGGAATGGAGTTTCTTATCCGATTGTTACTCAAGCACCGCAATATGTGATGACTTCATTAAATGATTTGCTGAATATTCCGTTTGGAAGTGTCACACTACCTAGCCAGCAGCAAATTTTAGGTTCTTTTGCAAAACTGAAGCGTACTGTGACTTCAGTTGTGGAGTCACATTATAATGTTCAGCCAGTGATTGATATTTTTTCTTCGATACAAGATAGAGATTTAGGAGCAGTGACTAAAGACATCCAAAGAATTATTCAGGACACGCAAAAAGATTTGCCTAGAGGCTCTTCGGTCGCTATTCGTGGTCAGATTGATACGAAAGAACATGCATTCAATGGGTTGTATTGGGGATTAGCATTCTCAATTTTATTAGTTTATCTGTTGATTGTTATTAACTTTCAATCCTGGATTGACCCCTTTATTATTATCACTGCCTTACCTGCAGCTATTGCGGGAATTGCTTGGATGTTATTTATTACCCATACTCCATTAAGCGTGCCTGCCCTAACAGGAGCAATTATGTGTATGGGGGTTGCAACAGCGAATAGCATCCTCATTATTAGTTTTGCTCGAGATCATCTTGCAATGGAAAATGATCCAATGAACGCGGCGCTTGAAGCAGGAAAGACCCGCTTACGCCCCGTAATGATGACTGCATTAGCCATGATTATTGGTATGTTTCCTATGGCACTGGGCCTGGGGGATGGTGGTGAGCAGAACGCTCCATTAGGAAGGGCAGTAATTGGGGGGCTATCTTTTGCAACGATGGCGACACTCTTTTTTGTCCCGGCTGTTTTTTACGTCATTCATCAACGCAAATTGAAAAAGACGCAAAGGAAGGAACATGCTTAAAACAATTCACTCGCATATAAAGGGTCACAAGCATAGACGACTTATTATCGCTATTGCGGTTCTTGTAGTCATTGTTTTAATGATAATGATTTTACGTGTTTCCGCAGCAATCAGTTTACGTAATGAGACTCTTGCGGCTGCTGTTCCAGTAGTCCGCGTGATGACAGCAGAGCAAGAGAAAGGAGTGGAAAAAATTATTTTACCAGGAAATGTGCAGGCCTGGCATGAATCGCCTATTTTTGCACGTGCTAATGGTTATATAAAAAAATGGTATGTAGATATTGGTAGTCATGTGAAACAAGGTGATTTGCTTGCGGTTATTGAAACGCCTGAGCTTGATGCACAGGAACGTCAAGCAAGAGCTGATTTGGAGACCGCAATAGCGAACAATCAATTGGCACAAATTACTGCAAAGCGTTGGCTCAATTTAGTAAAAACGAAATCTGTTTCTCAGCAGGAAACGGACGAAAAAGTAAGTACGGCTGCAGCTTTAGACGCTGCGATGTTTGCCGCAAAGGCTAATTTACAACATTTACAAGAGTTAGTTGGGTTTCAACGTGTTATAGCGCCTTTTGATGGAGTCATCACCGCTCGAGCTACAGATATTGGTGATTTAATTGATGCTGGGAGTAGTTCAACAGCACCACCCTTATTTCGTATTGCCCAAACAAAACCCCTGCGAATTTATGTCAAAATTCCCCAATATTTTTCTTCTCGAATTAAACCGGATATGACCGTCGAGCTCCATTTTGCAGAGCACCCCAAGCAAGTTTTTCCGGCCAAACTATTTGAAACAGCACAAGCGATTGATCCTAAGACACGTACGTTACTCGCTCAATTTGTTACTCCGAACAAAAATGAAGAATTGTTGCCTGGTAGCTATACTGAAGTTTGGTTTATTTTACCTATTCCTCCTAAAACGGTTATTTTACCTGTCAATACTTTGCTCTTTCAGGCACCAGGATTACAGGTAGCAACATTAGATAAAGACAATAAGATTGTCTTAAAGTCCGTTACTCTTCGACGTGATTTTGGCTCAACAGTTGAAATTGCTACGGGGGTATTACCCGGGGATCGCGTTGTACTTAATCCTCCAGATGCAATTAGAAACGGGGAAACTGTGCGAGTTGTTGCATGAAAAAATTGATTCGATTTTTTTCCAAATGCACTGAAGTGAGAAAAGTGCAAGGAAAAACGGAGCACAAAACTGTATCCATGAGATCGCATGAGAATTTGAGCACCATACTGAAGAGGCAATTTTCCGCTGAAGCAGTATTTGGAACGAAGTCTATTGGTATTGGTATACTCGTTTTTGCATTGACAGGTTGTTCTTTCGCTCCCCAATACCATCGTCCTGCCATGCCTATTCCAGAACACTTCAAGGAACCAGGTCAATGGGTGGAAATTAAATCTACACCACGAATTGTCGCTCCAAATGGTTGGTGGCACGCTTTTCATGATCCAGTATTAAATGATTTGGAAAATCAACTGAATAAAGCAAACCAAGATTTGAAATTGGCTTACGCTCATTTTCAGGAGGCGGTTTCGTTAGTACAAGTTGCTCGATCCTATTTTTTCCCCACGATTCAAGGAATATCCAATGCGGATAGACAACAAAATTCACGAACAGTTGCGAATCCTGCAAGTACGTCTGTTTTTAATCAATTTTTGCTGGGTGGTTTTCTCTCTTATGAACTGGATGCGTGGGGAAGTATCCGCAATTCGGTTATTGCCAGTGAACGTAGTGCGAATGCAAGTGCTGCGGATATGGCTTCGATTCGTTTGAGTTTACAAGCAGAGCTTGCAAATACTTATTTTGCATTAAGAGGCAGTGATGAAGCGCAACGTATCTTAGATACGACCGTTGTTGCCTATCAAGAGGCTCTTTATTTAACCAAAAATCGTTATCAAGGAGGGGCAGCGCCTATCGCTGATGTAGATGAAGCAGAAACTCAGCTTGAGAATGCAAAAACCCAGGCAGAAGACATACGCTTACAACGAGCTCAACTTGAACATGCAATCGCAGTATTAGTTGGAGAAATACCCAGTAATTTTTCCATATCTCCTGCTAAATCACCCAGAATTTTCCTGGAAATAGCGCCTAATATACCATCAACTATTCTGGATAGACGACCTGATCTCATTGCTGCGGAATCCAGGGTTCAAGCTGCGAATGCAAATATTGGCGTAGCACGAGCTGCTTTTTTTCCTGTGATTGAATTAACGGGAAGTGCTGGTTTTCAAAGCCAGAGTCTCGCGAATCTCATCTCAAAACCAAGCCTTTTTTGGTCACTTGGTCCTCAGAGCTTATTGAGTTTAAGTCAACCTGTGGCACAAGTAACACTTTTTGATGGCGGTCGATTGCGAGGTTTATTAAATCAGGCTAAAGCTCAGTATTTTGAAACAGTTGCTACGTATCGACAAACAGTATTAACTGCATTCCAGGAAGTAGAGGATAATCTGATTGCGATTCATCAGCTTGATAAAGAATATCGGACTCAAAAAGCAGCGGCTCGTGCGGCCAAACGGGCTTGGGATCAAGAGTTGTATCGGTATAAAGGAGGGCTTGTTACTTTTCTGCAGGTTGTGGTTGTAGAAAATACTGCATTACAATCAGAACTTTCATTAGTCAACATCCGCACTCGCCGACAAATTGCCAGTGTTCAGTTAATTAAAGCTTTGGGGGGTGGTTGGTCTTTAGATATGGGTAAGAGAAAAACTAAGACAACACCTTATTCTAAGCTACGGTAGAAATAGGCTATGGATAAAGGTAGTCCCTTAAGCCTTTATCCTAATCAACAGTTTGCTGTATTAATCAAGATTAATGGTATAAGAGTAGCTGCCAATGCCATCGTATACTGTATCAATATAGCGAATTCCGTTACACGAAGCGCTAACAGTTGGGTGGTTCATCAACGGACCATCTTTAATATCAAGAACACACCAATTCTCGGCATCATAGGCAACAGTAACATGAGCATAGCCGCTGCGACATGCGAATGAGTCTCTGATTTCAAAACTGCGAGGACCAATTAATTGAAGAATAACATCCTGATCGTTAAATCCACTGACAACATAAATACCAGGATGGGATGCATCACTTAAGCGAAAATAATCTTTATAACCACACCAAGATTTATCGGCGTGTGCATTCATCATCATCAAGCTGGTTGTCGCCAGTACCATCCATTTTTTCATAACTGAGCCCCTTTTTTATTATTAAATCCGCTGCGATTATAGGGAAGTATTGAATACAAAACAATTAACAAAAACAAAATCCAGCAGCCAGCAACCTATCTGAGAAAATATATCCAAAATTTATTTCCCTTTAGATGCATGAAATTGAAGATTTTTTGGAAAATATATTAATGATCATATTAGGGCCTACTTAAACTTATTATTAATTTCTAATTTTATAAAAATATGGTCTAGAATAATCTACATAAAGGAAAATTTTAAAAACAAAAAGAGAGGGGAAAAACGATGAACATTCTGAAAAAAATAGCAATCGTAAGTATTTGTCTTACAACAATGGGCTTACTAAGTTCATGTGGAACAGTTCACGGTTTTGGAAAAGACGTATCCAATGTGGGTAAAGATATTCAAAGAGCATCGCGATAATATCTTCTCTTACCTCTTATGCTATCTGTCTTTTGATCACACATCTTTGCCCATACCCCGCGGTTTTTCCGCGGGGTCCAGTGCAGTTCTTCTGGAGTCCGCGGACAAGTCAAGGGGGCGGGATATCAGAGTTGAGTTGGACTGGTTTTCTCAGAGATGTGACTAAGATTCATATAGATGCTATAGGGAGTATTCTGTTGCTGACTCATCGTCAAGCTCTATATCCAAAATCTACTTTGAAGGTGTAATTTTGAATAGAGTTTGAATTCTTCGATTTTTTGCCCCCAACTCCTTTTTTATAAAAGGTTGCCATTGCCATGAAGGTATATCGTAATTTTGTGAGTAAAATAGCTCGTTTAGATGAGCAATTAATGCTTCTTTTTCTGATAAATCAGGACTGATTTGGATCGTGAAGTGATTTAAGGCATGTTGCTGGATAGTGTAATCATCGAATTCAAAAGGAAAGGAGGCCATTTTCTGGCGAATTAGGTCAGCAAAAAGAGGTAGCACTTTATTATTTTGGGTCGCATAACAAATATCACCTACGCGGCCTTCAATTCCTGCCAACCGAGTAAAAACTCCATTTGATTGTTCTTCAATTAAGACATCATCTAAACGATAGCGAATGATTGGTTGGGTCGTACGTAGCAGATCGGTGATAATAGGAACAAATCGTTTTTCATCCAGCCATTCTTTTTCAATAATTACATATTCTTCATTCATTAATAAATGATTACTTTTTTTATCACTGATGGCTAAAAAACCTTCGGTGCATTGATACACTTGTGCCACCTGACATTGAAAGGCATGGCTGATAATGTGTTCATCGCGTTTTTCCAAAACTTCTGCAACAGCAAATATTTTTTCAGGGGTAATTGATAAGCGGTGTTTTTCTTTGGCTAAAGCGAGTAATACAGAGGCTGGCGCTGAGATAATAGTGGGCTGTATTTCATTTAAACGATCAATATGGGCCTCGAAATGTTTGAGTAAATCAAAAAAATGGAATTGAATTTTTTTTCTTTTACTAAGCGTTGTATAGAGCCTGCTATTTGCCCTGAGGAAAAAGGCAATGCGCTCTTTTTTCTTGAGTCCTTTGGGTAATGCTTTAGCCAGCAAAATACCAGCCCAGGCATCACGTTCTTTCTCATTGGCAAGAAATAAACCTTGAGTTCCGGATGTTCCAGAAGAAAGCCCAACTGCGATCCCATTGATTAAAGCAGAAAAATCACGTGTGCTTTCTGCTTTTAAAGCCAGCTTTAATGCGTGGTCTTTTTTTATTTTTACCGTATTTATCTCATCAAAATGATGCATCATTATTTTTTTGTTGATAATTGGCCATTCATTGAGTGGTTTATTCAAATAGGGTTGATAAAAAGGGGATTTATACAGGGTCGTTTTAACGAGTTTTTTAAATCGTTTTTCCTGATAAGCAGATAATTGGTCACGTGATTTGAAACGTTTTCTAAGAAAGTGTGCCTTAAAGTAATAATAAAGTAGCCTAAGTATCATTGCTGACTCTCCAAAAGACGAGCGCGTATATGTTGGCAATGAGAAGGAATAATATCGATTTCTTTATTATTTTTAAAAAGCTGATGCAATTTCTTGATTGTTTGCTGATAAGCCTCTCTATTGTCATGAATTAAATAAGTGAGGTTACTTGGCAAGATGAATTCTTTAAAGGTTTCTTGGTGCCAGCAACTGTCTGCAACTAAAAAGGTTTCTTGGGCTGCTTTAAAATACAAACCAATTTGTCCCTTAGCATGACCTGGCAAAGGAATGGCAATAAGTTGTTCGTCACTAAACAGATCGAATCCGGTGGTAAAGGGTGATAGATTGCGGTTGAGTGCTACTTCATTTTTTAACACAACCAAACGTTCATAAAAGTCTTTAGGAAGTAATCCGGGTAAAAATCCTTGTATCAATGCTTTTATTCCCGTTTTTTGACGGATGTCGTTTATGGCTTCAGGATGGCAGAAAAATTGGGCGTTAGGGAAGTCTTTTAAACCCCCGATGTGATCTGCATGAAAATGAGAAATTACAATTGCTTTGATCTCCGAGGCTTGAATATTATTTTCTGCTAATTGTTCTTTAAGCGATTTTTTTAACACCATAGGTGTTAAGCGCCGGTAGATAGAAAAAGGAAACTTTTGCGTTAATTCATTGAAGCGATTGCTATAGCCTGTATCAAATAGAATATAACCTTGGTGTGGATGTTTAATTAAAGCACAGATTGCGGGGTATTCACATTGTTTCCAATGCCCGCTTTTTAAAGTCATTCGCGCACAATGCGTGCAATATCCGGCTTCGAATAATTGATACTCTATCATGATTTTTGATACCACTTGGCAAAGCGGTCTATTCCTTGAGTTATAGTAATTTTCGGTTGATAACCTAAATCTTTTTGAGCGGCTTCAATATTTAAGGTTTGCCCCATGCATAAAACCGCGGCACTGTAGCGGGTCAAACGCGGCTCTTTATGGATAAAGGGAAGATTATAGAGTTTTTCCATACACCCAGCATATGTTTTTGCAATTGAGTAGGGGATAAATTTAGGTATGAAAGGTTTTTGCAATGCGCTAAAAAGTTCTGAAATAATGGTCATTAAAGTCTTTGGCTCACCATTAGTTATGTTGTACTTTTTACCGCAAAATTGTTGATTTGCCTGTGCCGCTAAAAGTAAACTTTCTACTACATTTTCGACATAGGTAATATCGACTCTATTTTCTCCATTCCCAATAATAGGTAGGATACCGTTTTTTTCATTCTGAAGTATGCGAGGTAAAATGGCGCGATCGTAAGGACCGAAAATAGCACGCGGGCGTATAGTAATCACATTCATATTTTTTTCTTGAAAGGCCTTATCGACTAGAGATTCGGCGAGTAATTTGGTTTTTACATAATCGTTGGCTGGTTTTGAGGGTAATGCTGCATCTTCCTTGATATTATGTTGTTCGGTGAAATTAAAATAAATACTGGGTGATGAGACATGAACTAATCGGGCATTTGGGGGTGTTGCTTCAATTACATGTTGGGTGCCTTGTACATTGGCTTCATAAAAATCTTTATACCGTCCCCAGGGGCTGGAAAGCGCTGCGCAATGAAAAATGGTTTGGGCATCCCGAGCTACTTTTTTTAATTTCTCTTTATCCAGTAAGTCCAGGCTTATAAATCGTGCGCCAGATTGGGTAAGGATTTTACCAAGCTGTTCATTACGTCCTAAAGCGATTACCTCATGACCGTCTGCGACTAATCGTTGAGTCAAATTGAGTCCAAGACAACCTGTTGCTCCGGTAACAACGCACGCCATATTAATACTCCAAAACTATGCCGCCAGCTGCTAAACCGGCGCCTGTACCCATTAACAGGACTAATTGTCCACGTTGTAATTGTTTGCTGTCAATTAAAGTGCATAAGGCAGTAGGAATGGATGCTGCAATTTGATTTCCATGAAAAGGATAAATTGAAACGAATTTTTCAGTTGGAATATGCAATCTTTTTTGCACATGATGCATCGCGAGCAAACTTGCTTGATGGGGGATAAACCAATCGATGTCATTCATAGATAGATTGGCTTTATTTAAAAGATTTTCCATGAGGCTATCTAATAATTTGGAGGCAAGTTTGAATACTTTTTTACCTTCCATATAAAATAGACTTTGTTCTATATTCTGTAACGGATTTTTTGCTGGTAAACGTGTACCGCCCGCTTCAATTTGGCAAAACGTAGAACCAATACTGTGCGTCTCATGATGTGACGATAAAATTCGATTGGTTCCATTGCTTTTTTCAAGTACGCATGCGGCAGCTCCGTCGCCAAAAATAGTGCACGTTTCCATATCTTGCCAATTCAATCCAGCTGAAGCAATGTCACTGGAAACAATAAGAACACGTTTATATCGTTCTCCCTCAATTAAGTACGATGCAATGTCTAAAGCACTAATAAAACTTAAACACGTACTGTTTACGTCAAAACAGGCCGTTCCTGATTGTTCCAATCCCAATTGTTTTTGAATTAATGCAGAAGTACAAGGAATAGCTTGTTCTCCTACGCCACAAGCACTGATGATGGCGTCAATTTCCGTTAATTTAATGTGTGCTTGCCGCACCGCAACTAATGCTGCTTGTGCGCCCATATAAGAGGTTGTTTCATCTGGAGATGCAAAGTGACGTGAAATCAATCCGGATTTTTTTTGTACACTTCCTTGGGGTAAATTAAGTTGAAAATCCAGTTCTGTAGAAAGAACTTTATTTCTGGGTAAATAATATCCCATTCCTGTGATTTGTACAGCAGGCATATTCGCTTCCTTCATTACTTCAATGAATCTATTCTGGACGGGCATAGACAGGTAAATCGACACTAATTATACTTTATGATCATTTGTTATTCAATTGTATTGGATGCAAATGGCACTCAATAAAAATGACAATTCAGTTTCACTAAAACTGTCAACCCATTTTAATCCATGATAAATTAATAAGTTATTCATTGGATGATTTGTAAAGGATTGTGTTTAGTGTTTGATTTGAAACAGCATCTAAAAGTTTTTATTCTTATATCGCTAAGCACGCTGCTGCAAACTTCGTGTATGGTTGGACCTAATTTTCATACACCCAATCCACCTAAAGTCAAAAAATATACTGAAAAACCGCTACCGGCAAAAACCGTAAGTACTTCTGGAGCAGGTGGCCAAGCCCAATCTTTTATTACTAATAAAGATATTCCTTTATTGTGGTGGGAGCTTTATCATTCACCGGAATTGAATCAGCTCATTCGAATGGGCTTAGCCAATAGCCCCAATTTAGCTGCGGCTTCTGCAGCTTTGCGACAAGCCCAGGAAAATCTCAAAGTTCAAATTGGCAATACGATGTGGCCGTCAATCGATGCAAGTCAGATGGTGCAAAGACAGCGTTATTCAGGTTTACAAATAGGTATTCCAGCCGACAGTGTGACGTTTAATCTCGTTTATACTTCATTTAATTTATCCTACACCTTGGACGTTTTTGGGGGGGCACGACGGCAAATCGAAGCATTAATAGCCCAGGTTGATTATCAGCAATTTCAAGTAATTGCTGCTTATTTGACCTTGACTTCTAATATTGTTACTACCTCAGTCGCAATGGCATCGTTTCAAGCACAAATTGAAGTGACTGTTGATTTAATCAAGGCAGAGCAAGGACTTCTTGATATTTTAAACAAGCAATATCGGTTAGGAGGTGTTTCCCAAGAAGATGTATTGACACAACAAACCTTGCTTGAGCAGACCAAAGCGACTTTGCCACCACTTCAAAAAAACTTATCTCAGGCTAAACACGCTTTATCTACGCTTGTAGGTGTTTTTCCAGAGGCTCCTTTACCCATTCTTAAATTGGATCGCTTAAAATTACCCGTAGAGCTGCCTGTGAGTTTGCCTTCATATCTTGTTCGTCAACGTCCTGATGTGCGCGCTTCTGAAGCCTTACTTCATGAAGCGTGTGCCCAAATTGGGGTAGCAACAGCCAATTTATTCCCGAAATTTACTATTACTGCCAATGAGGGATGGCTTAATACCTCGTTTGACAACCTTTTTACCAAAAGACACGAGGTATGGGCTTTAACTGGAAAAATAGTTCAACCTTTATTCCATGGAGGGGCTTTATTTGCACAACGACGCGCTGCAATAGCAGCTTATCAACAGACTGCAGCGCAGTACAAACAAACTGTATTGCAAGCGTTCCAAAATGTGGCAGATGTTTTAAGAGGATTAGAAGTCGATGCACGTACATTGCAAGCACAAATAAAAGCCGAAAATGCGGCGCGAGACGCTTTAAATCTTACGCTAAAACAATATCGCTTAGGCGGGGTAAGTTACATCAATTTATTAAACGCACAACAGCAGTATCAACAGACGCGAATTAGTCGTATTCAAGCACAGGCTCTACGCTATAGCGATACCGCTGCATTATTCCAGGCTTTAGGTGGGGGCTGGTGGCATAAACCTTGGTGTGTCAAAGAGTGTCTATGATGAAAGAAATTTTTTTGAAAAAACAGATGATTATTATGTTAGTTTCCGTGGGGATTCTTTTCGGCCTGATTTTTGGTTGGAAGGCTTTTAGTAACTATATGAGAAATCAATTTTTCCTCAAATCGCAGTCACCTGCAGTTACGGTATCCACGATGAAAGTTGAGGCTTCATTATGGCAACCTTCTTTAAAAGCAGTAGGCAGTATGCGTACACGCCTTGGTGTGAATGTAACAACAGAGCTTGCGGGTATGGTACAGACGATCTATTTCACACCAGGTGCAATGGTTAAAAAGGACACTGTTTTGGTGCAATTAAATGCGCAGGCTGAACTTGGATTATTGCATTCATTACAAGCACAGGTCGAATTAGCAAAAATTATCTATAAACGTAATAAGGCGCAATATGCTGTTCATGCAGTAAGTAAACAAACGGTAGATGCTGATGAATGGAATCTCAAAAATTTACAAGCCCAAGTGGCACAACAAGCCGCAACTGTGGAAAAAAAGACAATACGCGCCCCTTTTTCGGGCCAATTAGGGATCAATAGAGTTAATCCAGGGCAGTATCTTAATGTAGGGGATACTGTAACTACATTACAGGCCTTAGATCCGATTTATGTTGATTTTTATTTACCCCAGCAAGATTTAGGGACGTTAGAGCTTGGACAAACAGTAAAGCTCACTACGAATACGTTTCCCGACACGTTTTTTCAAGGAAAAATCACTACCATTGAACCTATTGTAGACAGTGCGACCCGTAATGTGTTGGTCGAAGCGACTATCCCGAATCCTGATTTTCAATTGAAGTCAGGTATGTTTGCTCGCGTTGAGGTTGCTGCCGGAATGAAAAAAAGCTATCTGACGTTACCGCAATCAGCGATTAGCTTTAACCCTTATGGAGATATTGTATACCTGGTTCAAGAAAGCAAACAAAAAGACAGTAATAATCAACCCATTCTTGTAGTCAAACAGGTTTTTGTAACCGTTGGCGATACACGAGGGGATCAAATTGCTGTATTAAAAGGATTGCGCGCGGGAGATATTGTGGTTACCAGTGGTCAATTGAAGCTTAAAAATGGCAGTCGCGTCATAATCAATAATAAAATACAACCAAGTAATGAGGCATCACCAAAGGTCGTTGAGAAATAGCGGTAATACAGCGTAGTGATAGATTTGTAGCCTGGGTGCAGCGCAGCGGAACCCGGGAAATTTTTAATCGAAATAGGAAAGGATCCTTGGGTTCTGCTGTGCTGCACCCAGGCTACAATAGAGCAATAATCTAAGGATTGTAAGAATGCGGTTTACGGATATTTTTATTAGAAGACCTGTACTGGCTACAGTGATTAGCTTGATGCTTTTAGCAATGGGCTTACGCTCTATTAATTCTTTGCCCATAATGCAATACCCGTTTACACAAAATGCCATAGTAACTGTTACTACAACTTATACTGGTGCAGACCCCGATGTCATTGCCGGTTTTATTACTACACCTTTAGAGAATTCAATCGCCCAGGCTGGTGGTATTGATTATATGACCTCTATCAGTACTTCGAGTACAAGTACGATTACAGTAAATCTTCTCCTAAATTACGACCCCTTGAAAGCATTGTCCGATATCACCACCAAAGTGAATGCAGTATTGAATCAGCTCCCTGAAAACTCACAGCAACCGGTAATTACAGTTACGGTTGGACAAACGATTGATTCGATGTACATAGGATTTTATAGCGATGAATTACCCATTAATAAAATTACCGATTATTTGATTCGAGTAGTACAGCCGAAATTACAGGCAGTTAATGGAGTGCAGAAAGCAGAAATACTTGGAAATCAAACTTTTGCTTTACGCGCATGGCTCGATCCAGTGAAGTTGGCAGGATACGGTATTTCTGCAGCAGAAATCGGAACTGCTCTTGCAAATAATAATTTTATTTCAGCAGTTGGTCGTACCGATGGACATATGTTTATTCAAAATCTTACTGCAAGTACCGATCTAACTGACGTCAATCAATTCAGGAATATGATTATTAAAGCTCAAAATGGAGCCATTATTCGTTTGGGTGATGTGGCTACTGTAGACCTAGGAGCACAAAATTATAACACTTCAGTCAGTTTTGATGGGCGAACGGCAGTTTATATCGGTATTGTTGTGGCACCTTCGGCTAACCTTTTGACGGTAATTGATTCGATTAAAAAAATATTTCCCACAATTCAGGAGCAATTGCCTCAAGGTTTGCGAGGAAACATTGTCTATGATGCCAGTTTATTTGTTAATTCTTCCATCCATGAAGTAATCCTTTCTTTATTAGAAGCATTTCTTATTGTAACCGTTGTTATTTTTCTCTTTCTCGGATCGATTCGTTCTGTTGTTATTCCAATTATTGCGATTCCTTTATCACTAATTGGCGCTTTTTGGATTATGCTTATTTTGGGTTATTCAATTAACCTGCTCACTTTATTAGCTATGGTGCTTGCGATTGGCCTGGTAGTTGATGATGCGATTATTGTTGTTGAAAACGTGCAACGCCACATCGAGGAAGGAAAAACTCGATTTAAAGCTGCGTTATTGGGGGCACGTGAATTGGCAAATCCAATTATTGCAATTACCATTGTTTTAATTGCGGTTTACTTGCCTGTTGGTTTTATGGGAGGGTTAACTGGAGCTTTATTTACCGAGTTTGCTTTTTCGCTTGCTGGTGCAGTAACTGTTTCAGCAGTAATTGCATTAACTTTATCACCTATGATGTGTTCCAAATTCCTTAAAACAGGAGAGGGAGACAACAAGGGACGTTTTATGACTTATGTCGATAATTCGTTTACAAAACTCGAGAAATCTTATGAACGAATTTTGTCGGCAACATTAAATTATTTGCCAGTTGTTATTGTCTTTGCAGCGATTATCCTTTTTAGTAATTATTTTCTTTTTATTTCTTCCGATTCGGAATTGGCACCGCAAGAAGATCAAGGGATTATTATTGCCCAAGTTACAGGGCCTGCGAATTCATCATTAGCCCAAACGAAACTTTACGCAAATGCCGTGAATGCAATTTTTAAAAAATATCCTGAAACGGATCACATTTTTCAAGTTGATGGTTATCAAGGATTAAATACATCCATAATTGGTATGGTTTTAAAACCTTGGGATCAACGTCAACGAACAACGAATCAATTACAGCCGTTAGTTCAAGAAGAACTTAATAAGATTGCTGGGGCCAAAGTAGCTGCCTTTCAGTTACCTTCATTACCAGGAGGGGGGAGCGGACTTCCTATTCAATTTGTGATTAATACGACAGAAACTTTTGATAAATTGAATGAGGTGTTACAGCTTATTTTAGATAAAGCTTATGCTACAGGTTTTTTTGCTTTTATTGATCCTGATCTTAAAATCGATAAAATTCAGACTAAGGTCAATTTAGATCGCGATAAGATATCCCAGTTTGGTTTAACCATGCAGGATATTGGCAATTTATTTGGGTCGGCATTGAGCGAGGGGTATATTAACTATTTTAATTTTGCGGGCCGGTCCTATCAGGTTATTCCGCAAGTAAAGAGAGAGACGCGTTTAAATACAGATCAAATATTGAATTATTATATGAGGACTGCGTCAGGAGCTTCAATTCCTCTGTCTACAGTTGCTACTTTGCAGCGACAAGTTGTTCCTCAATCTTTAAATCATTTTCAACAGCTCAACTCTGCAACAATTTCTGCTGTTGCTTTTCCTGGTGTATCAATGGGACATGCCTTGGATACTTTTGCTAATATTGCCAAAGAGATTTTGCCTCAGGGCTATTACATCGATTACGCGTCTCAATCACGACAATTTATTCAAGAAGGTGCAAGTCTGATTATCACGTTTTTCTTTGCGTTAATTATTATCTTTTTGTCATTAGCTGCTTTGTTTGAAAGCTTCCGTGACCCGCTTATTGTTTTGATTAGTGTGCCTATGTCGATTTGTGGTGCAATGATTTTTGTTAGTTTGGGTATTGGTAATGCTAATCTGAATATTTATAGTGAAGTGGGTTTGGTTACCTTAATTGGTCTCATCAGTAAGCACGGTATTTTGATTGTGCAATTTGCCAATGACTTACAAGCAAACGGGCAAAAGAAGTTAGATGCCATTAAGTCAGCAGCTGCAATTCGGTTACGCCCTATTCTAATGACCACAGCTGCTATGGTTTTAGGAGTTATACCATTAATTTTTGCTACAGGCGCTGGCGCTGAAAGTCGCTACAATATTGGTTTAGTGATCGCAACGGGTATTTCAATTGGTACTTTGTTTACTCTTTTTGTTGTTCCCGCAATGTATCTGTGGTTGGCGGAAGATCATACAAAAAAAGCTGCAGCGGAACATTTGGATGAAGAAGAGTCATTAGGATAGTTACGGATGCGCGGATAAAGCTGCTGACTTTTCCCCAAGATTCTTAACTTATGACTAAGAGACAGGATCAAGCGGAGGGCGCTGCAACGGGCATCGCTGGTGCTTCATACCTTTTAGCCTCTACATCTTTTGTCGTTGGGGTGGCAGCAAATAAACCAAAACGTTTGGTTAGCTCACCAATTTGGAGTGGGTTTTTTATAGCATCGTTGAGTCCATCAAGAAGTTTTTGTCGGGTTGGGGTATACAAACCCAACGCTTCAAGCAGCCAGAAAAAGCATATTTTTAAGTAAGTAAAACTAAAAGCATCTACTTTTTTATGTGCCAGAATAATTCTTGAGAAATTAGGATTTTTAATAATATCAACTTCATCTTTTATTTGTTTTATGCGATCTTTAACTTTCAATTTCGTATTGCTAGCAATTATATCTAATTTACTAATGCGCGTGGATTTTTCTCTTAAAGTCTCATCACTTTCAAATAAAGCACTCTGAGCGTGTATCGCAATACGGGAATTGCTGAAGTAAATTTTGAATTGAGCCAAAGCGACTTTTATAGTATCAAGCTGATAATATTCCTCATAGTACTTTTTCTCAAATTTACTGATTTCATCTTTCAATAGTTTTTTAATGTTTTGATCAATATCCGCAGCTGTTTTTGATTGGGCAATTATTTCAGTCCTGAGTTTTAGTAAATAGGATTGAAGTAGATCCGTATATTCTTTATCGGTGTATTGCAAGCCTATATGGCGATTGCACATCACTTTCATATGTTTGTCGAATGATTCGGCAGTATATTGTTCGATAAAAGCCAACTTCTCTTGTTTCTGAATTGGAACCAGGTTTTCAAGGTAACTCAATTTCTCTTTTGCAGTATCTAACTGCATTTGATGGGTTGCTTTTACGCCTAGATAGTAATGATGACTGGCAACAATTAATGCTTCGATTTCAGTAAAATGGGGGTCATAGGCCTTAAGCCCAAAGTTACATAGTTTATCGAGTTTATGATCTTCAGGATATTGGCTGGGGGCGATTTCCACCTTTTTATCTAGCTTGAGTTTCGCCAGTTTAGGTAATGCTTTTTTATAAGCAGCACATAACTCAATTTTAGCTTGCTCCAGAGGAACTCTTGCCTGGGTAGCAGTAGGAATATCCAAAATATCAACAGGTGTTGTCAATTCTAGATACCAATGGTATAAATTTTCAACATATTGATGGTCTTTATCTATTTTTTTTAGAAATCTTTTTGCGTTTTTTATCTGTTTTTTAATGATTGAAGTCCTAGTTTCTAGAGGCTCCTTATCACAAACTAACCGTATACGTGTTGCGGAATTCAAGTCCAGAGAATGTAATAATCCTTTAAAGAATTCATCTGTGATTTGTCTTAATGGACCTGAGAATGTTCCTGGGGAAAGTCCTAATCTGTTTTCCCAGCGATCTGCTTCAAGAAGCATTGGAGTAAACACAGTAGATCTTATCTTCTCTAGATTATCCATTATTCCATCATGAGAAGTGCTCGTAAACTCATTGAGTTTTGTTGTAAGTTCCTGATATAGATAAATCATATTTGGTGTTTGCAGGAACAATTTAAAATAAGAATCAGAATTCTTAATTAGAGCTTCTATAATCAAAGTAGCTTTTTTAGCGCGTAGATGTAATTCGTTCAGCTCTTCAGTTGTTAGGTAATTCGTGTTTTTTAAGGCTCTAATGTGTTTGGGACTAATATAAAAGGCATTAAGAACATACCAAAGTGGATTGTATTCTACTTTTTTTGGTCCATAGGGAACTTGTTCGGAGCCAACCTGGTATGCATCAGAATGTTCCTGAAAGATTGCATAAAGATTTTGTGCTTTATCAAGTAAATCACGCGCTATGAATCCTAAATGGGGATCTGCCGCCAAACGTTTGGCTGACTTAATAATTTCATTTAGATGGCTATAAGCTTGTAATAAATAGTAAACATAAAAACTTTTTGTACTTTGATTGTTTAATTTTTCTAGTTCAAGAACGATCCCTTCTAAATGAAACATACTGTTAAATATGTCCTTTAAAACACAAACTTGTCTACTTTGTGTCAACCTCTGATTATTATCTTCCATCTCAGGAAATGGAGGGGAGGATGAGGGTAAGAATGTTTCTTGCACATCGTGGAAAATTCCTGTCGGAGAAAGATCGATTATTTCAGAGGACTTTGATTTTCTAGCCTCATACGGTGTTAATTCATGCTGCATTGCTTGGTTAAACAGTTTAGTTACCTCAAATAAGGATTGCCTAAACTCATGAATGCACTTGGAATAGTTTTGGTGGGGAATGACGTAGTGCTCCCTACCCGTTTTTGGGGTTGGCTTTAGTGCAGTTGAATTATTTTCGAAGGTAAATTTTTCTTGAGCCAAGTTATAAAACCGTTGCGCTCTTCGATTCCATTCATCCGTGATGCGAGAAAAGAATTCTTGAAAGTGTCCATCTAAATCCAAGAACATTCGAACTGATGGGGCATCCTTTCTGTTCATTTTTCTGTTTGATAAGAGGGTAACCAAATATTTATCAAACTTCAAAGCATCCTCTTTCATTTCAGGAGGTACAGCACAAATGAAAAAAGGTTGGAAAATACTATATAAATTACGACATTGATCTTTTACTTTGGGATCGAGACGATTCAGAAGCAACATATTACCCTGAATCTGCGGTCTTACTTGTATTTCTTTTTTGAGCAAGGTAATAAATTGAACGTAAGCATTTTGCACAACCAGAAATTTATTATGCTTATTTCGATACCATTGATAGACTTCAAGAGTTTGATCTGCGCTTAATTGCTCGGGATTTTGCAGTAATTTATCGTCTTCTATTGTTTTAAAATGCAGTTTTGCATCTTCTGCGCGTTTGGTCGCTAGAGTTTGTGACTCTTTTTTGTCAAGAAATGCTTTTTTTGCAAAATTATAATAGGTTTGGCTTTTATCTTCCCATTTGGCAAAAAAATCCTGAGCATATTTATCCAGCTGCAAAAACAAAGATGCAGGTGGTGCTTCTAATATTTCTATTGGCTTATTTGCAAGTAAAGCAGCGAAGTATTGTTCAAAATTTTGAGCACAATCTTTAAATTCAGGCGGTATTAAAAATTTTAAATAGAGTTGAAAAATAGGAAATAAATTACGACACTCCTCTTTTGCTTGCTCATCAAAACTTGTTAATAGCAAGTGATTACCGTAAAGCTCGGGTTTCTCCTCAATTTGTTTTTTAATTATTTGAGCAAAGCGAGTATAGGCACCCAGAATTTTTTGAAAGTCATTTTTACTAATCCACTCAAAATTGATACGGTCGAGGAACTCTTGGATATTTTTATCCAATCCCAGAAAAAGCTCTACTGATGGGATGTTTGTGACCTGTTTTTCTGTAAATACATCCGATAAATAATGTTCAAGGCTTTTCCTTGAATCTTTAAATTCAGATGAGACAATTGAACTTAAGTAAGGTTGGAATACCTTAAATAATTGATGACACTCATTTTTGACTTTATCGTCAAAAGTGCTTAGGTCCAAGTTCTTTTCATAAAAAGCGGGTTTTTCTGCTATTTGGTCTTTTACTAGCTTTGCAAAACGTAAATAAGCATTTTGAATTTGTTGAAACTCTTTTTTTGTGAGTTTGGATTTTTTATCTTTATCTTGCTCGACTTGTAATGGTATTGATTCATCAAGAGTATATACATTTGTTTTTTCGCTATATGGGAATAAAGCTAAATTTGCCTTTTTATGAACGGAATCAATTAAGTCTTTATTTAAATTAATATGAAAAATCTGACTGTTCTCATCTTTAGTGATTAAATCAGTCAGGACCTCTTTTTTTGCCAAAACAAAACTTATATGGTCTGCTGGAAGCTGTCTTTTTCTGAAACGCACAGTTCTTCCCATTCTTCCTATAAAAGAGTACCAGTCTTCTTTTCCAGGTTCTGTCAATCTTGAGATGATGAGTTCATTTAAATCAATGTCCAGTTTGGCCATATAAGGCTTAAGAAGCTTATAGTGTTTGGTTAGTTCTTTCTTAACCTCGGGAGGAAGTTGGTGCAAACAAAGATTGTTATAACTTGGGTCGTTTAATAGTGCAAAAAATTGCGTGCACGCAACAGATGCTTTTTGAATTTTATATAATTTTTTATTGGCCTTGTCGATCCTTTTATAGGTCATTTCCAATCTTAATTCGATAAATCGAGAGTCTTCAATTTCGAGTAACTCTTCGCCTTTCGTTTTAAAATCGATTGCTTTTTTAGGTAAGTAAAGTATTTTCTCATATAAGACTTTGATCTTCTCCATCAAAGGAACAGACAAAGTCCCAGGCTTAAGCATGGCGTAATCTTCGATTTTATCGACTAAACTAAATAAAGTAGGAAATACCTCGTACTTAAGTTGTGCTAATTTATGACGGACCACATCCTGAGATGATTCACTAAGCTCTCCTATTTGTTCCAAAGAGCTCATGGATAAAGTGATTATATTGCGAATTATATGAATGTAATTTAAAAATCTAAGTGAAACAAAAATACTGTTTCCTTTTAAGTTTTCTATATCATTCAATAAATGAAGTGCAGCTTTTTGTAACTCATCCAGCTTTTCTTGATTAAGCTTGGGTTCGGACTCTTTAATTTGCGAAGAAAATTGCTCTATGTAATGGGTTAATTGATCAATGTAGCTTGGTAAGACTGCACTGAATTGAGTAAGAAAATTATAATCTACATCCCCACTAAGGGGGCGCAGTTGATCCACAGCGATTCCTGCAACTTCGCCTGCTTTATAGGCTAAAGGCATGGGTTCAAGTGCTTCTACTATCGCTTTTTTCTCTTTAGCATGTTTTTCTGCAAAAGCTTGTATTTTGCTGAATAAAGGCAGAATAACGGATAATTCCTCTTGAAACATCTCTCTGAGATCAACATCTAAATGAGTGAGCAGGTAACTTGCGTCATAAGCCAGATCTATTGTTTTACTGTAGAGTAATTTGAAATCAGAATAGCTTCGTTTTATGTTTCTGACATCTATATTTTCCAAATCTAAAAAGGTCAAGCGTGCATAGTAAAGAGCATTGATTAGTTTTTTAATTTGAGAAATATTATCGGGATCAAGAGAGTAGTTAGAGAAAGGAGCCCATGAGATATGGCCTTTTCTTGCAGCGGCTGACAAAATTCGTGCTTTAAAAGCGTCCAGTGTAAAAGGGAGGGTATGCGTTCTTTTTGATGTAATCTCAAGAATCTCGGGCATAAAAGGCTCTAAGTCTTTAGGAGTAAAGCCTGTGTTTAAATTAATTTTGAGCTCTTCTTTTTTGATTACAGCAGTTACTAATTTACCATTGGGATCAAGAACAGTGTATTCAAGACCTGCTTTCACCATACGTACATAAAATGAGCCTTTTTCCAGTTTTCCGCCATCAGTGATCAAGGCAATTTTATAGGTAAATGGTGATGGGGCATCAAGCTCTTCTAAGATGACATCTTTAATCGTCTTTTTGTCTGGGGTGATGACTGAAAAGGCTATTTTCCCCTGTTGTTCTCTTATGTATATCTTTCCGGGTTTTAATTCTGTTTCATCGGACATGAAGCAAAGTTCATAGCGAGGAAAATAAGGACTGATTCGAGGATTGACGTGCTTACTGTATAGAATGTCAAAAATTTTAGTGTCAATTCGTTCCAGTAATTTAGATATCTGGTTCTGTTTAAATGACTCTAATAACTTTATATATTCTTCAAATATCATTACAGATAGCCTAATGCAGTCATAAATTGTATACTGTCAATATATTAGCGTCACTAATAATATCACAGTTTGGCAATATTTTCGCCTGTTATTGTAGATAAATCAATGACTAATTTCTGAGTATTTCGCTCGTGTTTTAAAAAAATTGAGTTTAGCCTAAGCGCATGTTTTTACTGACAATTCTAAAATAAACTCTGCAACCAATTCTGTCATACCAGGATAATCTGTATACGCTTTGATCTGAATAGGTCGAGTCACTCGTTCTCCAGTTTTTTGCGATTCTTCTAACATTGCCTTGACTTCTGCTCCTTCATGACAAACGAAATAAACATCAGATTCAGGTCTACGCAAAAACTGTGCTTGAAACGATTTAAAAACAAGGGAAACTTTAAGTTGTTTTTGTGACGCATGATAAAAGCCATGTAAACCTCCCGCTAAGTCAGCACCAGCACACAAGGCTCCAAAATACATAGAATTTAAATGATTGCGGCTTCGTCTTTTTAAGGGTAGGCATACAACAATGTCCGTGTCAGTCAGTTGGATGAGTCGCGGTCTTAAATAGCCGAGTAGGGGTACTTTAAAATGACCAAATGCCCAGAGAAAGAATTTGAAACGAGTCAGGATATTCATGAGTTTTCCTTTTTTACCATGTCCATACTCTGGATCAGGTAGCGTCCATTTGATAATGGATTCGCCTCAATAACTAACACGGAAAAAGCGATTATAATGTTTAATTCAGGAATGGATATCACTTCGTTAACGCGCCAAGAACGAACCCCAGAAAAAGTACCTTTTTCAGTGATAAATGGTTCTTTAATAAATACAGGGTGTAGTGTTAGACGTTTTTCCTGGATAATAGGAAGATAATTTCCTAAAAACTCAGTGAGTGCATTCCAGGCATTCTCTGTGTAGCTTTTATGTAACTCTTCGTCATCACTTGGTTTATACGTGTAATCAAGAGAAAAGGTAGCCAATAGAGTTTCTTTTACCCATTGACATATTTGATTATCACTTTGTGCATAAAGAGTAAATGGAGATATAGAAAATACCACCCATAACAGAATCCTTTGTAAAAAAGACCTCATATTTTTAAATCCGATTTAATTTTTAAAAAGAATAACTTAAGGTTTTTATTGTAGTATAATTTTTGCATTAAAAATATGTATCCAACAATTTTCGGTAATTCATGGTAAACCACTGCAGTTTTCTTTAAAATGCTGACGAACTAGACTGAGGGTGATTTTTCATTCTTAAAAGATATTATTTTGATCTATACGCCTCATTTTTTTTGCGTATAATTACATGGTTTTGCAGCCGCGAAATATAAAACTCAATTGTTTAAACCAAATTATCGAATTCTATGCAAACAATCACCATACGTGGTGCACGAACCCACAATCTTAAAAATCTCGACCTGGATTTGCCACGTGATAAATTAATTGTAATTACGGGTTTATCAGGTTCAGGTAAATCCTCTTTAGCCTTTGATACTTTATATGCCGAAGGGCAGCGTCGTTATGTGGAATCTTTATCCGCTTACGCACGTCAATTTTTAGCAATGATGGAAAAACCTGATGTTGATTCGATAGAAGGTTTATCTCCAGCAATTTCTATTGAACAGAAAGCAACCTCCCACAATCCCCGCTCCACAGTGGGTACTATTACCGAAATTTATGATTATTTACGGTTACTTTATGCGCGTGTAGGAGAGCCTCGTTGCCCTACACACCACGTTAGCTTGCATGCACAAACGATTAGTCAGATGGTGGATCAGGTTTTAGCTTTGCCTACTGACAGTAAAGTGATGATTTTGGCTCCAGTTGTACGTGAACGCAAAGGAGAGCAGGTTCAGCTGATGCAGCAGTTGCAAGCTCAAGGGTATGTTCGTGCACGTATTGATGGCGTGCTTTACGAGTTAGATTCCCCCCCTAAGCTGGGTTTACGCACAAAACATACCATTGAAGTCGTTGTGGATCGTTTTAAAGTCAGACCTGATATTGCTCAGCGTTTAAGTGAGTCATTCGAAAATGCTTTAAATTTGGCAGAAGGCCTCGCAATAGTAGCTTCTATGGATGAACAATTTAATGATCTCGTTTTTTCTTCCAAATTTGCATGTCCTGAATGTGGATACAGCCTCAGTGAGTTAGAACCCAGGCTTTTTTCTTTTAACAATCCTGTAGGTGCGTGTCCTGCGTGTGATGGGTTGGGAGTTGATCAGTTTTTTGATCCCGAGCGGGTCATCCATGATCATACAGCGAGCTTGGCTGAAGGGGCTATTCGCGGTTGGGATAAAAAAACCACTTATTATTTCTCGATGCTTGAGTCGCTTGCACAACATTATGGTTTTGATACTCATACTGCATTTTGTGATTTGCCCGAAGAAATGCGTCAAATTGTTCTATATGGCAGTGGACGTGAAATTATAGACTTTCATTATCATCGACCCAATGGCGGGTATATGATTAAACGACATTCATTTGAAGGAATTATTCCGAATATGCAGCGGCGTTATCGTGAGTCTGATTCAGGAATGATACGCGAGGAGCTTGCTAAATATTTATCATCTCGTCCTTGTCAGAGTTGTCAGGGTGCACGATTACGCGAAGAAGCGCGACATGTGTTTATTGATGATAAAAATTTACCTGAGGTCACAGCATATTCGATTGAAAAGGCTTACGTATTTTTTAAAAATTTACGAATGACAGGATATAAAGGCGAAATTGCGGCAAAAATTAATAAAGAAATTGTTGAGCGATTGGGATTTTTGGTCAATGTAGGTCTGGAGTATCTTTCATTAACTCGTAGTGCTGAAACTTTATCAGGAGGAGAAGCACAACGTATTCGTTTAGCCAGTCAAATTGGTTCAGGTCTGGTTGGGGTTATGTATATCTTGGATGAGCCTTCTATTGGATTGCACCAACGAGATAATGATCGGTTATTAAAAACATTGATGCACTTACGGAATCTGGGGAATACGGTCATCGTAGTAGAGCATGATGAGGATGCGATTCGCAGTGCTGATTTTGTCCTGGATATAGGACCTGGGGCTGGGGTACATGGTGGTGAAATTGTAGCTCACGGGACACCACAAGAAATTATGCAATCGTCTATTTCATTGACAGGCCAATATTTATCTGGGAAACAATCCATAGCGATTCCTGACACTCGGTTAGCCGTTAATGCCGAAAAAATGATTCATTTAAAAGGGGTGGTTTGTAATAATTTACTGGATGTCGATGTCAGCATCCCTTTGGGCTTACTTACTTGTATTACGGGCGTTTCGGGGTCAGGTAAATCGAGTCTGATCAATGATACTTTATATCCAAGTGCTGCGAATCTGTTAAATAGGGCAAGTTTATTTACTCCAGGCTCAGTCAAGGAGATTACTGGTTTAAGCTTATGCGATAAAGTAATTGATATTGATCAGAGTCCGATTGGTAGAACTCCTCGTTCCAATCCAGCTACCTATACCGGTATCTTTACTCATATCCGAGAATTATTTGCGGCAACCCCTGAATCTAGAGCACGAGGTTATCAGCCAGGACGTTTTAGCTTTAACGTCCGTGGTGGACGTTGTGAAGCCTGTCAGGGGGATGGTCTCATTAAGGTTGAAATGCATTTTTTGCCTGATATTTATGTATCATGTGATGTATGCAAAGGCAAACGTTACAATCGAGAAACGCTTGATATTCAGTATAAAGGTAAAAATATTCACGAAGTTTTAGAAATGACAGTTGAAGATGCAAGTCATTTTTTTGCAGCGATTCCAGTATTAGCCAGAAAATGTCAGACTTTGATGGATGTTGGTTTGTCTTATATTAAATTGGGACAAAGTGCGACTACTCTTTCAGGTGGTGAAGCTCAGAGAATTAAGTTGTCCCGTGAGCTATCAAAACGAGATACAGGAAGCACTTTATATATTCTTGATGAGCCTACAACAGGATTGCATTTTCATGATACCAAGCAGTTATTGGCTGTCCTATTCCGTTTGCGGTCGCAAGGGAATACGATTGTAATTATTGAACATAATTTGGATGTGATTAAGACGGCAGATTGGATTATTGATCTAGGGCCTGAAGGTGGCAGTAAAGGTGGACGTATTGTGGCAACAGGCACGCCAGAACAAGTTGCTGAATGTGAACGCTCTTATACAGGACAATTTTTGAAACCTATTTTGAACGTGCGATAATTTTCCCAGCTAAATTACTCGCACGTCTATAATATTGAATTTTTTTAAATAGTTGTATGCATAAAAGCTCGCTGGTAAGAGTAATGCCCAAGTAATTCCCACCAAAAAATAGAATGGATAAGCGTTTTCTATAACTACTATATTGCATATTTCGCCAATTTTATAAGCAAATGGCATTAAAAAAAGTGTAAGCAGGAACCAAATAAAATAATAATGGGTCAATTTTTCATTAAGAAAAATAAGATTCAATCCGAAACTCAACCAGATGCAAATCATCCATGGGGCTGTAAAATAAGAACTAAAAGGATTTGCTTTAAAATAAATATAATTTTGATGCAGCCAAATCATATCAGTAATTGAGCCAATGAATCCGATCAGAAGTGCAAAATAAACCGCATTTAAGTATGGCAATCGATTAATTGACTGCCAGGCGATTTGCACAAAAATAAACAGTAATCCAATCATGGGCCCAAGATATACTTCATTTTGTGCTGCAAAATAGAAACAGGCTATCCAACATAAATAATAGGATAAAAAATGGATACACCATCCAATTTGACTTTTAATCATCAGCTTTATCTCTTACGGTTCAACAAATCTTCAGAAACTCCCCTGTTTTTTTTATCATTTTCGATCTATAACTAAATTGTAGAAAATTTTACATAGGAAGAAAAATGAGTACCTTTTTTATTGCTCTTATCATTATTGTAGTACTTATATTTTTATGGGCTATTAGCATTTACAATACCTTAATTCAATTAATTGAGGCGATTAATAACGACAAAAAACAAATAGATATTCAACTCGATCGTCGCTTTAAGGTATTTGAGTCCTTAATTGAAGCCGTAAAAAAATATATGGATTATGAGAAAACCACATTAAAAGATGTAGTTGCTTTGCGTAATCAAGCTCAAGCAGCTAAAACGGCAGGGGATGAAGAAGGTCGTATTGCTGCCGAGAATCAAATTTCTCAGATTGCAGCTGGATTGAATGTAGTATTTGAAAATTATCCTGATTTGAAAGCAAGCCAAAATGTCATGCAGTTGCAGGAAGAGATCGTCAATACCGAAAATAAATTGGCCTATTCTAAGCAGGCTTATAACGATGGTGTAGAGCGTTATTATGCTAAAAAGAAATCGTTCTTTGAATCCATGGTGGTGTCTATGTTTGCTTCTGCTCTTGATAAAGAGTTTGTTTACTGGGGACTCCCTGAAGAGCAGATTCAAGCGAAAGAAGACTATACCGTAAAATTTTGAGTTTAGAATATGAGCCTTGAAGACTATCATGGCGGCGTAGCGAATTGGCGTGCGCAAATACAGTTGAATCAACGCAAGACACGTGCGGTAATCGCTTTTTTTGTTGCAATTTTTTTTGCTGTGGGTTTGGTTGCTGATTTGTTTGTTTTGCAATCGACCTACCCACAGGTTCCTTTACAGCAAATTTTTCTTGCTTTGATTCGCCTGCAGGTCACTCCCTATGCGACTATTATTATGGTTGGTATCGCCGTAATATCGTTATTAATAACGTATGCATTTTACGACCGAATTATGTTATTAGGTACTGAATATCGTGAGATTACACCCCAAACAGCGAAAAACTTGCAGGAACAACAATTATATAACGTAGTTGAGGAAATGAAGGTTGCTGCCGGTTTGCAGTATATGCCCAAAGTTTTTATTATCGAAGCAGATTACATGAATGCGTTTGCAAGCGGGTATAGTGAAAAATCAGCAATGGTTGCAATTACTCGAGGTTTAATAGAAAAGTTGAATAGGGCAGAGCTGCAAGCAGTGATGGCTCATGAGTTAAGTCATATTCGTCACTATGATATTAAGCTAACCCTAATGGTGGCGGTTTTGAGTAATATTCTTTTGATTGTGATAGACATACTGTTTTATTCTGCAGTATTTAAACGCAATGGAAGACGTGGAGATAATCGATTATTAATGGTTATTATCGTTCTTCGGTATGTCTTGCCTTTAATTACTATTTTGTTAACCTTATTCTTAAGTCGAACGCGCGAATATATGGCAGATGCTGGCTGCGTAGAGTTAATGCGTGACAATGAACCTTTAGCCCGGGCATTACTCAAAATTAGCGACGATCATCAGCAATACGCGGAGCGTTATTCAACGGAGTACGGTAATACACCTCATGAACAGGTAAGACAGGCATCTTATCTCTTTAATCCAGCGGATATTGATCCTGTGAAGTCTTTAAGTAGTGCTTTTGCAACTCATCCTTCGATTGAACAACGGTTACACGCTTTGGGATTTAAGCGCAAATGAAAATTCTAAAAAAGAAAAAATGTTTATAGCATCTCTATGACTCTGTTCTTGAATAATCTTATATTTTAAGTTTATGATTATATCCCGAAAGTGAACACCTTCTCTGAAAAGGAATTTAGATGTGATGAAAATACAATCCTTAATTTTATCAGCTTTTTTGATATGCAATGGATTCTGCGTTAATGCAAATACGTTGTCAAAAGATGAAACAACAAATAATACAAAGATTTCGGAATATCTGAGGAAAATAACACCAGAATTTCTCTATGGGTATACTGATTTTAATTTTGATTCGACTTCAGGTGGAAATTTTAACCGATATAACGGACATTCAAATCTTTATTCTCCGGGAGCTGACCACATTTCTCTAGGTCAGACCATGATGGCCGGTATTTATTATTTTAGAATTGATACTGCACTGAGTTCCGAGTTTTTACTAAACCCAGGATTTGTAACTACTTCGGAACAGACCATACATAACAATACAATTTTCGGCCATATATTTAAAGTGTTCACTCCCCAGATTTATGCTGATGTGTCGGGAGGTTATGGTTACAATAAATTTAATACGGTAACCGAAATTGTTATGAATCCAACCCCGCTAATCGCTCAAGCAACGAATAATAATAACAACTGGTTTGTCAGCGTAAATGGAATTTACAGAAAAGCTTGGAAGCAGTTGCTTATGAGAGCTAATCTCGGAGTGTTGTACAGTGAAATTAATACGGGAAGATATAATTATTTTTTCCCATCTACTGTTACATTTCAAGTGATTGAGCCACTAACAAATAAAGCGACTTTAATTTTGGAAAATATTGAATTGGGTTATTTTGTTAAGCCTTCAGTAATGCCTTTCATTAGTGGAGGATTGATTCAAGTGGCACAGTTTTCAAATAGTCGTCCACTAGTCGATCCTGCAAGCATAATAAATGGTTCTCTTCCTCAATTGAACATGGATAGAAGTGGATTTCGTGTAGGCGGAGGTATTGCCATAACTTATAAAAATGCAACCATTCGTGTTGAGGAAAAATATTATAATGCGGGTGGAATTTTTGAGAGTTATCAAACTCTAGCTGCATTAGAATATAAATTTGGTTAAGTAATACGATTAAGGCCTTGCGACTCAATCTAGCGAATTGTAAACGAGGTCCAGGATGTAATTTATCTTTGCTCACTTTCTGGTTTTGTTAAGGAAAGTATTTAAGGACGATATTTAGTGAAGAAGGATCATCGTTATTTCTCGCCAAAATCAATAAAATCTAAAGGGACACAAGTCCTTTTAGGTCTTTTCTGGTTAGCTCTTATCTTTTTGGCTGATGTAATTCACATACCTCTTCTCAGTTCACTCATTACTCAGTTGGATTATCGAACTTATGATCACATCGTTCAGTTAAACTGGCGCCCACATCAAACAATTCCTCGAGTTGTTATCATTGATATTGATAATAAGTCAGTGGAGCAAGAAGGCCGATGGCCCTGGCCTAGAAACAAAATAGCTACTTTAATTAACAAGTTAAAACAAGATGGTGTTGTGACCATAGCAACAGATATCGTTATGGCTGAGGCAGAAGTAAATTATGCAATAGGACTCAAGAATGAGTTACAGAAATTAATGCCTCAATTATCCTTAGGACAAAAACAGTTGCCCGATTTTCTTGAGCAAATTGCCCCTAAAGTGGACAATGATCGTATTTTGGCTGAATCATTATTGGATCATAATGTGGTATTGGGTTTTTTATTTCATAATGACAAAGAAATCAGGAGGGGAGACTTACCTTCACCTTTAACTAATCCAGAAGGTAATTATTTATACAGAGATAATCTCCCTCTTTATCAATTTTCCGGATATAACGGTTGTTTGCCATTATTTCTAAAAGCATCGACACAAGCGGGAGCTGTTACAAATGTACCGGATTTGGACGGAACGATACGACATGGGCTTATGTTAGCAAGCTATGACAACAAATTATACGCTACATTGGCGCTTGCAACTGCTATGAATTATTTGATGGTAAAACACATTACCCTTAAAACGCGTCGTCATCAATTGTATGGGATTCAAATGGGGAATGTATTTATACCGACAAACGCTTATGGACAGATTCTTATTCCATTTTGGGGACATATCGGCGCACTTAATTATTATTCTGCGACAGATATTATCCAGGACAAAATTAATCCAGAGCAATTGCAAGGGGCAATTGCTATTATTGGGTCAACGATAATCCTTTTGGCGGATCTGCATCAATCTCCAGTTGCACAATCGTATCCTGGGGTAGAGATGGTAGGAAATATGGTTCAAGGTATTGTCGGGCAGCAATTGGTATCAGAATATGATTGGAGTACTGATAAAGCTCGATTGTATTTGATATTAATTGGATTATTTTTTACTTTTTTATTTTCTTTTTTGAGTGTTTCCAGAATTTTGATCCTGGCGATAATCAGTATTATCGGTATCTGGGCTTTATCTATTTATTTGTTTGTCTATAAAAGTTTATATCTTCCTATAGCCCTGATTTTAACCTTAATTGTGCTTCAGACTATAACGAATTATGGCTACTTATTTGTTATCGAGAGAAGACAAAAAAGAAAAATAAATCAGCTGTTTGGTCAATACGTTCCAGAAGATTATGTTAAAGAGCTCATAGAATCTCCTGAGCAGTACAGCATGGAAGGGCAAGAGCGAAATATGACTGTTTTATTTAGTGATATACGTAATTTTACAAGCCTTAGTGAGAGCTTGGAGGCGTCTAATGTAAAACGATTGTTAAATGCTTTTTTCACACCAATTACAGAAATAATTTTTAGCTTTAGAGGAACGATTGATAAATATGTGGGGGATATGATTGTTGCGTTTTGGGGAGCTCCTATGCTTGATGAAGATCACGCTACTCATGCTATTATGTGCTCTCTCGCGATGGTAAAACAATTACCTGAAATCAATGAAAAAATGCAGGAAAAAGACTTGCCGGCCGTTAGTTTTGGCATTGGCCTAGCAACAGGGTTGATGAACGTTGGTGATATGGGTTCAGAATTTCGCCGTGCGTATACAGTCATTGGAGATACAGTGAATCTTGCTTCGCGGTTACAAGATTTAACAAAATTTTACCAAGTGACTATTTTGGTGAGCGATAAGACATGTGCAGGTCAAGATCATTTTGCTTGGAGAGCCATAGATAAAATTACTGTTAAAGGAAGAAAAAGCGGATTGACTATCTATCAGCCTCTCGGTAAGGTGAGTGATGTTTCTGAAGAGGTTTTAACTCAGTTGGAAGAGTATCATAAAGCTTTAGAAGAGTATTATGCGCAGAATTGGTCGTCCGCAGAAAAAAAATTTGCTATGCTAAAAACCAAATTTCCAGATGTTTATTTATATCAGCTGTATCTTGAACGTGTTAAAGCATTTATGGAAACTCCCCCTCCTGAAAACTGGGATGGAATTTACATGCATCAGCATAAATGATCTTTCATTATTTTATCGAAAGATTCTTAATGGCTAAGGATTGTAACTACTTTATAATGGAAAAAATTGTACAGGAATATATATGAAAAAAGTAATATTTACAGGATTATTGATGCTAGCCAGCCAGCTATTTGCTCAATCTGCTGCCACTGTTTTATTCACCCAGAAAAAAGTTGTAGCACGTCATAATGGAGCTGAGCGAGGGATTAGCCGTGGCTCTAGCGTAAATGTTGGGGATGAAGTGGTGACTGGTGACGATGCTGCAGCGAATCTGCAATATTCAAACGGCGCATTGGTTAGTATGGGAGCAAATTCGAACTACAAAATTTTGGCTTATGCTCCTAAGGAAGCGGTACAAATTAAGGCGGAATTAAGCAAAGGTAAGCTTGAAATAAACACACCAGAGAAAATAAAAGAATCACTTAAAACTCCAATTTTATCGCTTGCAATACTTGGAACAAGGGTTCGTGTTTACGTAGTTGGAAAAGAGACTTACATTCAAGTGATTGAGGGGCTTGTTTTGGCGAGGGGAGAATATCTTCGACCTGGTGCAAGTGTTCGTGTGACTGCTGATCGCATGATAAATGCTCCTTTCCCTAAAGAAGGCGAGGTTAAAACTGCGGCAGCTACAGCGGTTTCAGTAATCACAACTGAATCTGGGAGTACTGCTAATACTGGAAGTGGGAGTGGTGCCGATAGCGTATCATTTGTTTCTACCGTTGAGGTAACGAGTACATCAACCTCTACTGCAACAGCCACTGCCCAGGTTGCCGCTATAGCTGATATCTCATTAATTTGTCAAATTCCCGCTACACTTTAGGCTGCAAGTAACTTTTTTACACCCAATGTTCCGCGGTTTGTCCGCGGAACTCATTAGACTTCTTTCCAAACCCTATTTCAGTGGAAAATTGCTTCATCGATACGGTGCTCTAATCCTCATGTGACTTTTGTGTACACTCCAGTTCTGCGCTTCATTTCTCCTTGCACTTCCCTCACTGCAGCGAGTTTTGAAATAACTTATTGAAAACATTATCAAAAATGCTAAAATTCTGTCGTAACCGTAGAGTATTTTCTAGAAGTTCTCTAATTTTTTTAAGAAGCCACAATATGTATAATAATTTGCTTTTCTTCTCAAATGTTACAAGCATGCGTTTTAATAAGTCCGATCAAAATCGTTACCAAAGCCTATGGGAGCATAATAGACGAGATATAAAACATACTTTTATTGGTACTATTGCAAGCAAAAGTGAGTTTGTAGGAGTATTATTTCAGCCTATAACAGCTTCCTTTTCAATGTTAGTAGGTGCTACGTTGGCACAATTATTATTGCCTTATTCCCTTTGTATTCTTTTTATGGGTGATTTGGAAGTTGCTCTGGCCACATTGATTAATTACTTGGAAATAACGATTCTTGCCATAGCAATGCCTATTATTGCCTTACTAAGCACAATTTCCCGCGGTGTAGCAACTGTTAAATGCTTATTAGAAGATAAATATACTTTGGAGGACATGGTTGAAGATGAGAATATGGAACCTTATAAAATCTATCTTTTAGCAACGGAACATGGTTTCGATACCTTTAATGAAAATAACGAAGTTAGAAAAGTAACATACTATAAGCTTCAATATAAAATCATGCACAATGGAACGATATATACAGGGACTTTTACTTTGAACGATTTACACCGTGAGCCTAACGGTTTTGATGGAAAAGCTTCAAGTCTTACCCTTTATAAATATGACATCTTACATTTGATCAAGGGAGTACATAAACTTGAAGAAATGGAAGAATATAATGTGCGTAGCTCATATGGTTATTCTTAAATCCACATTGTTCATAGCCTCCGAATATGATTACAAACGCTTCTTCTGATGAAACTTGGAGGTAAGTACGCGTTGGTATCTAGCATTTATAATATTATGATTATTCGCGAAACCCTACGCCTTTTTTTAATAAAAACATATTGATGAATGTAAGTAACGCTAACATAAGACAAATAATTCCCATGGCTAAACTGAGATTGACCTCACTTTGCCCAATCATTGCTTGTCTCAGTGCATTAACCATATATAAAATGGGATTTAACCAGGATACTTTTTGCCAAAACTCTGGAAGCATATTAATGCTGTAAAATACGCCACCTAAATAAGTGAGCGGAGTGAGTATAAAGGTTGGAATAATCATAATATCATCAAAATTTCGTGCAACCATTGCATTCGTAAAGCCTGCCAGAGAAAATACAGCAGATACGAGCAATACAACCAATAGGGTCATCGGTAAGTGACTGAATTCAATGGTTAAGAAAAAACAGGCAATAAGATAAACCAAAGCAGCAACGATTAGCCCTCTAAAAACCCCCCCCAAAACATAACCAAGTAGTAAGAGGCCGTTATGCATTGGACTGACAAGCATTTCTTCTATACTTTTTTGGAAGCGGACACTGTAAAGCGAAGAGGATACATTACCGTAAGAATTAACAATGACCGACATCATAATCAATCCAGGAGCAATGAACATTGGATAGCTGACTCCTTGAATGGAGCCGATACGAGGTCCGATTAAACTACCGAAGATGAGGAAATAGAGTGTGGTTGTAATTACCGGAGGTAAAAAAACTTGGCTTGCAATGCGAAACATACGCACAAGCTCGCGTCTTACCAAAGTATATAATGCAATAACTTGTTGTTTAATGGCCATTTTTTATAAGATCCAAAAAGAGTTCTTCCAAACGATTGGTTTTATTTCGCATGCTGTGAATTTTTATTCCATGCTGGGTAAACAATGCAAATGCATCATTTAAATTCAAATTGTTATCGACACGGAGCTCTATAGTTGTGCTATCAATTAGGGTGGGCTTAAAGGGGTGTAAATCGGGTAAAATATCGATACGGTTCTCTGTGTTAAAGATAAATGTTTGATGACGCAGTGTTTGTAGTAAAGCCTTCATCGAGGAGTTTTTTATAATTTCTCCTTTATCAATGATGGCAATGTTTTTACATAACTGTTCTGCTTCTTCCAGATAGTGGGTCGTGAGAATGATGGTCGTTCCTTCTGCATTAGTGCGAGTAAGAAATTCCCACATACTGTGTCTAATTTCTATATCTACGCCCGCTGTAGGCTCATCAAGAATAAGTACTTTAGGTTGATGCACTAATGCTCTGGCGATCATGAGCCGACGTTTCATTCCACCGGACAAGTGTCGTGCTATCGAATTCCTTTTCTCCCAAAGACCTAATTGTTGAAGGAGCGCGTCAACTCGCGGTTGTGCATTTTTTCGTGAAATTCCATAATATCCTGCTTGATTTATCAGGGTCTGTATGCAGTTTTCAAAAATATTAAGGTTGATTTCTTGAGGCACAAGGCCTAAACAGGATTTGGCTTTCTCGGGCTCTTTTTCCAAGTCATAACCATGAATACTGATACTGCCTGATGTTTTATTAAGTAACGTAGAAATTAAACCGATGGTTGTCGATTTTCCAGCACCGTTAGCCCCCAATAAAGCAAAAAAATCACCTTGATTTATGGTTAAATCAATTCCTTTTAATGCTTGTACACCATTAGCATAGGTTTTAAATAATTGTTTGATATCTAAGGCATGCATAGAAGATTAAGTGAAAATAAAAAATATCATTATACACAATAAACACATTGTTTCGCGAGCATGCTTTTGGTTCATTTTGATTCAAAGCAGAGTGAAGAAAACGCTGGGACTAATATGCTCTGCTTAAATTGGAAAACCCGTCGCGATTCAGCAAAAAATGAGAATGAGTTTTCATCCATCCGGTAATACTGTATCGAGGCTGATGCGTGATACACACTTCGTGGGGTAATTCACTATTAAAGCATATGAACCGATTTTCTAATGGCAAAACGTTTTCAATGAACTGATCTTGGGTATTATAAAGTTTTAATTCTCCTCCAAACTCAGTTTCCCAGTGCTTATTTAAATAATACACACATGAAATTTTTCGTGTTTTTTGCGTAGCGAATTGGTCGATATGTTTTTTATAATAGGTGCCTGGTTGATATGCGGCGAAGTGGGTTTCAAATTCATGTAAACCCAAAAAAAGTGACTGATTCAATATTTGAGCTAACTGCTGTATTCGTTCTAAAAAGATGCGTAGTGCTGGATTTGTTTCCTTTTCATCCAGCCAAAAAATTTCATCAGTGCGAATGACTTCATTTTCATGTGATTCAAGCTTAAGGCCTATTTTAGCACCTCGAAACAAGCCTTGCTCATACAGTTTCTTAGCCATTGCACGTAATGATTGGCATTGAGATGGCTCTAGAAATCCATCAATAATATAGAATCCTTGGTTACAAAGCTTATGAATAAGTTGGTCGTAATCAATCAAAGCACACGTCCTTCAAGTTGGTATTCATATTCGCGCCATTGTGGCATAAATTTACTCATTAACCCATAGAAGCGTTTATTATGACTTGGTTCTAATAAATGGACTAACTCATGAACAAGAACATACTCAAGACAAATAGATGATTTTTTGATTAGATTGAGATTTAACCAGATACGCGCTGCTTTCGTGTTACATGAACCCCAGCGTGTTTTCATTTTTCTTATTCCCCATTCAGCCACTTTGACACCGATAACAGTTTCCCAGTGTTGAATGAGAGCAGGCAATAATATCTGCATTTGTTGTTTGTACCAACGCTCAAGGATGATTTGAATCTGAGTAGGTGAACTATTAGGTTGAGCATAACAGTACATCAGTTCATTATTGATTTTAATTTGTGTGGGGCCCTGATGCTCTTCAATGATTAATATATATTTTTTTCCCAGAAATGCGACAGTGGATCCCATTTTAAAGGTGCAATCCTCCTCAACAGGACGATTACGAATCCGCTCTCTTTGCTGGTGAATCCATGCGCTTTTCGATTCAAGACTTTGCCTGATAAGCTGTTCACTGAAGCGAAGAGGGGCGCTTACCTTAACTAAACCATCTGGGGGGTAAATGCGTAAGTGCATGTTTTTGATTTTTTTTCTTGATATTTCTATGGGAATACCGTCGAATTCAATGATCATCTCATTCATCTACGTGTAGCCTGGGTGCAGCGCAGCGGAACCCGATAGCTAAGCTTCAGACAAACCCAGGCTTGCTGCGCTGCGCCAGGGCTATGATAATTCCCCAAAGCTAATAAGGGAATTAAATCGAAGCTATTGTACTATCTCTGCGCCCCGATACAAGGACTGTCTATATATTCACCATTAATATCCAAAACCATATTAACATTGGCACGTTGATAACGAGCCAGTATGTCGTATTGCTGTTTTGTGATGTAGCCGTAGGAGTTACCACAATATACGAGTGATGTGGCTCCAGGTTTCGGTTTAACGTGTACCGGTAAATCACATTCCCAACGAAACTGGGTTAAATCGCAATTTGCAAAAGCTAAATTAAAGGGTAAAAGAGATACAGCAAAAGTAACATACCATTTCCTTTTCATAGTGTGCACCATTTGCATGTTTATGTTTTTTAAGTATAGGATAAGATTCAAAAAAAGCATTAAAGGAACGTTATGCTCTCTTCCAGTTCTGAATACATTCAAGCTCTGCGTGAAGGAAAATATCTTCAATTTTTAGGATGGACTGATTTTATTACCCAAAAATACGCGCTTAAAGATGCAGATGACACTGTAAATTTTTTGATTTTTGAATGGTTAAACAATGTTTATTTAGAGGTAGATGCAAAAAAATTAAATATCTCAGATCGCTTAGAAGAAGAGGATAAAAAATTAACCCTCTTGCAGGAAGACGCTAAAAAATTAGCTGTCCTGCAAGCGGTATGTGATTTGGAATATAGGCCATTACGAGGAAAGTTAGAGTATTCGCTCAAAATAATTAGCAGTGCCTTGTTTATCTGTATGGTTTTTCAGAAATCTGACATTCATGTGGCGTTGCCTTCAGAAGAAAAAGTGATGAAGGATACAGTAAACCCACTCATTGAAAAAAGTCTTAGGGAGTTGAATCAATTTATTTATCAGGAACGATTGGAAGGGATGCAAACTCAGTTTTATCAATGGGTAGAACATGTTGATGCAAAGGATGTGGCTGATGTTTTTCAAAAAGTGGATGCGATTACGAAGCCGAGATATCTTCTTGAAGACTATATTTTACACTTGGAACGTATCAAACTAAAAGACGATGAACTCTATGCTACTCGATTAAGTATGGCTAGACGTTTTCTTGGTTATTTATATGAACAAACTGAATTGGCAGCGGATGTGAAGGAGGTAATTGCTACTTACGTTAATTCACTCCGTGAATTGCACCCTGGAAAAGGAGAGGTGGATAGGTTGGATGAAATTTCACCTCCTTCAACTCTGGCACATACCTGGAGGTGGGTAACTGGAATAGGAGTTAGTTTTTTTAGTATTGTCTTACATGAAAAAACAATTGGCGAGTTAATTACCGGGACGGCTATGACTTTTAATTCAATTGACACGGTTAATTCTGAATTAAAAAAATAAATCTAGGGTCTGTTTACATTTCTACTATCTTGGCCAAAATGACCTGATTTTCTGCGCTCCGATGCTCACATACTCCGTGTATGCTGCGCTTCGGAGCGCAGAAAATCAGGTCATTTTGACTCAATCTAGCGAAATGCTAGCAAAAAAGAGCTTTTATGGAAATTTAGTTAAGATTTTGTAATTTTTTAATCTCATCGTTTGGCATTTGGTGCCGTTCTGTTCATTTTATCCAGACCAGCATACTAGCTGTCTCCCAATTCCTATTAAGTGAACATATGAATAACTGATTTAATTCCAAGAAATAACTTGCATATGAAATATTATGAAACTATAATTTCAAATGAAAGGAGATTCAAAATGAAAACCTCTAGTAGCACACATCATAAAGAAGAAATTGTTTTGTCGAAGGCTTTGTGCAACTTGGTAAAATTTTATTCTTTAACCGGAAAAGACTTAGGTAAAATCATTGGCATAAGTGAACCCAGTGCATCTCGTCTCAGTCAGGGGAAAAAATTAATTTCACCTCATACAAAAGAAGGTGAAATCGCTCTATTACTTTTAAGGATATATAGAAGCTTAAATGCTATGGTTGGAAATAATCATGAAAAAGCTAAATTATGGCTCAATAGTCAAAATAAATATTTTAAAAATAAACCTATTGAAGAAATAAAAACTATTCCTGGTTTAATTAGGGTACTTAACTATTTAGATGCAATGCGCGGCAAATTATGAGTATTTGGATCGAATGTGACGGTTTAAAATTTTTCAAATATTTGGAGTTGGAACCGTGGAGAATAGTCGAGGATCAATATAGTTCAAGCTCTAGAGATTTAGTTGAGAGCAGCGAAGAACATGATCTTTTAGAAAAATTACTCGATAATTCAAAACCTCAAGTAGCCAATAATAAGCACTATTTAATTTTTACTCCTTTCAGATATCCTCCGCTTGAGTATGGATCCCGATTTGGCAATACTTATGAGCCTTCGCTGTGGTATGGCTCTTTATCTCAGCAGACAGCATTTGCAGAAGTAGCATTTTACCGGTTGAAATTTTTTGATGACACTTTAGCTAATCTAGAATACATTGAGATTCGAATGACCGCATTTAAGACTTATATACAAACAAAAAATGGAATTGACTTGACAAAGTCTCCATTTCAAAAATATCAAGATAAAATATCAAGCAAAACAAATTATGAACATAGTCAACTTTTAGGTATGGAGATGAGAGAGGCAAAAGTTGAGGCTTTTGTATTTGCCTCAGCACGAGATAAAAATGCTGGGGAAAACGTTGCAGCATTCACACCAGATGTATTTAAGATTAAAAATAAAGAATATATAACTAATATGCAAAATTGGCGGTGTATAGCAAACAAAAATATTATTGAATTTAGTCGTGATGAAATTTTGCAGAGAAAAAAGCTGGAATTTTTTAAAGCTGAATTTGAGGAATTGGGTAATGTGAATTAAGTTTGCCAATAATAGGAGCGCCTTCGAGTAGTCGCTGTGATGCTTAATAATCATCACATCAACACAATGCTTCAGCTGAGGTTTATACTTTGGATTAAGATAGTAGAAATGCAAACAACTCTATTGAAAATAGCGCGCAAAAATAAATCCCCGCATGCGCGGGGACAAATTAAATTTAGAGTAGAGAGAGATTAAATATTAATCTGCTTTTTTACCGGTTAATTTTTCTTTGATACGTGCTGCACGGCCAGCCAAATTACGTAGGTAATAAAGTTTAGCGCGACGTACATCACCACGTCTTTTTACAGTAATACTGTCGACAATTGGACTGTAAGTTTGGAATACACGCTCAACACCAACGCCGTGTGAAATTTTACGAACAGTGAATGCAGAGTTTAAACCACGATTACGTTTTGCTATAACAATACCTTCAAAGGCTTGCAAACGCTCACGAGTACCTTCGATTACTTTCACTTGAACCAAAACAGTATCACCAGAATTGAATTCAGGAATTTCCTTGCCTTGCATTTGCTCAGCATTCAGTTGGTCAATTATATTAGTCATGGATTACTCCTCAAATTGGTTCATCCTCTAGGAATCACCGTGTTCATACTTAAACTCAGCAAGCAATTGCTTGTCTGTTTCACTTAACTGTATTTTTTCAAGTAAATCTGGACGTTTAAGCCAAGTTTTACCTAGAGATTGTTTTCTTCGCCACAGTTCTATATCTCTATGATTACCACCGAGTAAAACCGGTGGCACCTCTAATCCATCAACGGTTGCTGGTCGTGTATAATGAGGGCAATCCAGTAACCCATTCATAAATGAATCTTGTTCTGCTGAACCAAGATGCCCTAAGCTACCTGGTATTAAACGAATAATTGCATCGATAAATACCGTGGCTGCCAGCTCACCGCCACTTAAAACAAAATCTCCAAGAGACCATTCTTCATCCACATAATGTTGAAGAATACGCTCATCAATTCCTTCATATCGTCCAGAAATAAAAAGCAGGGATTGTTTGTCATTTACTACTTGATTCAAGTCATTTTGTCGAATTACCTTGCCCTGAGGACTTAGATAAATCGTTTTGCAATGACTTGGCAGTTGACTACGTGCCTGCATAATAGCCCCTTTTAAGGGCTCATACATCATAACCATTCCTGGACCGCCCCCATAAGGCTTATCATCAACTTGCCTATAGAGCCTAGAAGACCAATCTCTGGGATTCCAGTAATCAATTTTTACTAATCCCTGCTCAATTGCCCTTCCCGTAATGCCATAATTCAGGGCATTAAGTATTTCAGGTATTAAGCTAATCACTCCAAGATGAAGTACCACTTAAAAATCCACATCCCAATCAACAGTAATTGCTCGCTGTTTGGTATCAATATCTAATATAAATTTGCCGGGTAAATAAGGTATTAAATGTCTTTCGCTACCTTCTACAACCAACACATCATTGGCACCCGTAGGAATTATTTCAATGACTTTTCCAAAAGGTTCACCTTGTTGGTTGATCACATTCATACCTATGATTTGATGCCAGTAATATTCACCAGGTTCTAGTTTTTCCAGTTGCTCCTGTTGAATTGCAATTTCTATATTAGTGAGGTTTGCTACGAGTTCACGTTCAGGATAACCTTCAATTTGGACTATGATGGATTTATTTTGTACTTCAGCACGCAATAATTTGATTGGTTGCCATTTATTGTTAATAAAGGCATGCCAATCTGCATACTTTAGAACATTATCACGAGGCTCTGTAAAGGAATGAACCGTAACAAAACCTTTAACACCATGAGGTCGCCCAAAACGGGCAATTACTATCCAGTTTTCCTGATTATTCACGTTATTAAGCAGCTTCACCTTTTTTATTATATTCTTTAATTAAAGCACTAACGCGGTCAGACAATTGTGCGCCCACTTTTTGCCAGTGACTTAATTTTTCTGTATCAATATGCAGACGCACCTCTTGCCCACGTGCTATAGGGTTGAAATAACCGATGCGCTCAATATAACTGCCATCGCGACGTTTGCGGCTGTCAGTAACGACCATATGATAAAACGGACGCTTTTTGGCGCCACCTCTTGATAAACGTATAACGACCATTGTTTTCCTCTACTTTAGAGTGGTTACGTAAAAATGCCGTGTATTGTACGAAAATTAATTCAGCATGTGAAGTAATTCTTGAGAATTATTTAAAATCATCGGGTAATATGCCTTTTAACCCAGCCATACCCCCAATTCCACGCATCATTTTTTGCATCCCACCAGGTTTGGTAAATTTTTTCATCATTTTTTGCATTTGTTCAAATTGCTTTAGTAATTTATTTACGTCTTGTATCTGTGTTCCTGAACCCAAGGCAATACGTTTTTTGCGTGAACCCACAATAAGTTTGGGAATACGGCGTTCTTTGGGAGTCATGGAATTGATAATCGCAATGGTTTGCGCCATGGCTTTATCACTGACTTGATTCATTGCCTGTTGCGGCATCATTTGGCTGACACCAGGTAGCTTGCTCATCATACCAGCAATACCACCCATATTATTCATTTGCAGTAATTGTTGTTTGAAATCTTCCAGATCAAAGCCTTTGCCTTTTTTCAGCTTTTTAGCTAGTTTTTCACTCGCTTGTTTGTCTGCTTTTCGTTCGACCTCTTCAATAAGGGTAAGAATATCACCCATACCAAGAATTCTTGAGGCAATTCGTTCAGGATGAAATGGTTCTAAAGCTTCTATTTTCTCACCGCTACCAATAAATTTGATTGGCTTTCCTGTAATGTGCCTTACAGACAGAGCCGCACCCCCACGAGCATCACCATCTGTTTTAGTCAGAATGACCCCTGTTAAGGGTAACGCTTCATGAAAAGCTTTTGCTGTATTTGCAGCATCTTGTCCGGTCATGCTGTCTACAACAAATAGGGTTTCAATCGGATTCAGTTCCTGGTTCAATCCTTTAATTTCATTCATCATATCGGTATCGATATGTAAACGACCCGCTGTATCGATCAGCAGCACATCCATATATTGCTTTTTCGCAGTATCAAGTGCTTTTTTTGCAATAGTGAGCGGCTCTTCATTTGCTTCTGCCGGGAAGAAAGCGACATCGATTTGTTCTGCTAATACTTTAAGCTGTTGGATTGCAGCGGGTCGATAAACGTCGACGCTGACTACCATTACTTTTTTATTTTCAGATTCTTTCAAATAACGGGCGAGTTTTGCAGTACTGGTTGTTTTTCCCGAACCTTGCAATCCAGCCATCAGAAATACTGCAGGAGGTTGGGTTTTAAAGTTAAGCTCGGCACGCTCATCGCCCATGATATGGATTAATTCATCATGAACAATTTTAATAAAGGCTTGATCGGGATTTAATTCGGTTAAAACTTCTTGCCCTAAAGCCTTCTGTTTCACTTGCTCTATAAATTCTTTAATGACAGGTAAGGCAACATCTGCTTCAAGCAGTGAAAGCCTGACCTCACGCAAGACGTGCTGTACATTATCTTCAGTTAATCGACCCTTCCCTCGTAGATTTTTGAAGGTGCGGGTCAAACGTTCGGTTAAGGTTTCAAACATGATATGTTGCCCGAAAAAAAGAGGAACTATAGCATAGAGAAGCTATGATATGAAACTATTCAGTCTATGATTCAATTTGAAGTAGGTCAAGGTTACTATCCTACTTAAAATCTTAAGGATTAAGTCCATAGATATTAGTATAATGAAGTTTAGTAAAATTTCTGTATTTCAGTGTGCTTTTTACATGATTTTTTCAGTGTGTGACTATTTAATTGAGGCAGGCGAAATCGAATCGGAGTTTTTCTTTTTCAAGCGAAGTCGCTACTTTCTGCGAATATAATTAATTTTTTAGCAGGAAGTTTTTGATATTGCTTACATCCCATCCCTGGCGGGGTAAATGATTTTGTGCATAAAGATAGGAAAAAAGGCAGAGATTTTCTGATTAAATCATGTTATTTTACAGTGCACGCTAAAAGCTTGTGGGTTGGTAAATGAAATTAAGGAACATTTTGTTTAACTATTACCCTATTATTAAGGGTTTCTTAAGCTAATTTTTATATAATTAAGCTTCTGCATGCCCAAAACTGCACTGAAGGAATGCGATGATCGATAAAAAACATTCACTGACAATTTTCAGTCTGACTATGATAACGGTTGGTTCTGTAGATAGCATACGCAATTTGCCTGCTACAGCCTTATTTGGTAGTCAATTAATCTTTTATTTTATTTTAGGTGCTTTATTTTTTCTAATCCCTACTGCTTTGGTTTCAGCAGAACTGGCTTCAGGATGGGCAAAGCAGGGAGGGATTTACATTTGGGTCAAACAGGCTTTTGGTAAAAAAATGGGTTTTTTAGCCATTTGGCTGCAGTGGATAGAAAATGTAATTTGGTACCCAACGATTTTATCTTTTGTCGCAGGAACGATCGGCTATTTAATTAATCCGACACTGACAAGTAATCCTTACTTTCTCTGGGCGATAATCGTGAGTTCATTTTGGGGCGCTACGATATTGAACTTGCGTGGCATGAAATCTTCAGCCGCATTCAGTAATCTATGTTCTCTTGCTGGTTTGTTGTTGCCTATGTCGTTGATTATCGGTCTTGGAGTTGTTTGGGTTACTCAAGGTAATCCTTTGCAAATCCAATTTGATATTCCGAGTATTGTGCCCCATTTAAATGATCATTCCATGTGGGTTTCCCTAACCGCGATCATCATGTCTTTTTGTGGTATCGAAATTGCGACAGTTCATGCGAATGATGTTGACAATCCGCAGCATGCTTTTCCTAAAGTCTTGATCTATTCTGTAGGAATTATTTTAAGTACCTTAATATTGGGCTCCTTGGCAATAGCAATTGTTTTACCCGGAAAGGACATCAATTTGGTAGCAGGAATTATGCAAGCATTCGAAGCATTCTTTTCCAGTTATCACTTGTATTGGATGATGCCTGTGGTTGCAGTAATGCTGGTTTTAGGGGGGCTTGGTGGTGTGAGTAACTGGATAATTGCACCGACAAAAGGATTATTGGTTGCTGCAGAAGATGGCAATTTACCTGAATATTTCCAACGCACTAATGCTAAAGGTGCGCCAGTTGTTATGCTTTATACCCAGGCAAGCATTGTTACTGTATTGTCAGGTTTATTCTTGTTTATGCCTAGCGTGAATGGCTCTTATTGGTTATTAACCGCTTTAGCTGCACAATTGTACATGTTGATGTATTTCATTATGTTTGCAGCAGCAATTAAGTTGCGAGTTGCAGAGCCGCATCATCATCGACCTTTTCAAATCCCTGGCGGTTTAATCGGTATGTTATTTGTTGCCGGTGTAGGCATTATTGGTGTATGCGCCACCTTGGCGGTGAGTTTTATCCCACCAGAAGGTATTAATGTAGGTAGCCTGCCGCGTTACGAGTTGACCCTAATTGGTGGTTTAATTTTAATGTGTATACCCCCGTTTATAAGTACTTGGTTACAAGGAAAAACAGCTGTATTGGGCGCTGCTCTTCCGGACTAAAACATGTACACACGTTAGATAGAAAAGTATGGATATACCCGCAGAAGCATCGAATAAATTACTGAGCCAGTTAATGGAACGATTACCTGAGCTGGAATGGAAAATTAGCGAGCTTGGTTCATTTTTTTCAAGTCACCAGTTACCTAAGGGGTTATTTCGTTTTGATGCAGACGCAAGTGGTTCTGCATGCATTGCAGAAATTAAAGCGGACATTCATGCGTTATCCAAACAGCAAAACAGGCACAGTGCTTTTTATTTGGCTGAGCGAATCAGACAAAAAATTAATGTCTTAGTCGTTTTATGCCAAATGCATCAAGGCAAAAATAAATCCAGGGAAAAAGTTTATTTTGGCATAAAGATGTTGAGTACCAGACAACAATGGATAAATGATCTTGAAATGGAAATTCATACGCTTTTAGAACAACAGCAGGCAATGACTAAAGCATTGGAGCATTTGAAACATAATCGTAATTCAAGTGCGATTTTGCATTTAAAAGCTGAGTTAGGGGAAGTAGAACGTCGCCTGACTTTAGCGAAAGAAACATTAAATCGTGCTGTTTCTTAATTAATAATCTTTTTCTAAACAACGTAATGCGGTAAATTTAGAGCCGGTTTCCATTTCGCGAGTTTGGCCCAGTTAGTAGAAATGTAAACAGGCCCGAGAGTGCGTTCTCGGTATTCATTATTGAAAATAATTACTCAAACTAAACCATTTACTTCGTGTTGACTCATGAATAACAAGAAAATGAAACATAAATAAGTGGTTTCAAAAAGGAGCATTTTAAATGTCGGATAAATTTACTCAAGTCACCAAAGATATTAGTACCCAAATAGCAAAAATGCGTAAGGAAATGCCAGAAGTAATGTCTGGATTTTCAGCGATGGCTCAAGCAGCGACTAAAGACGGTGCATTAGATAAAAAAACCAAGGAATTAATTGCTATGGCTTTGGCCGTTGCGAAACAATGCCAAGGTTGTATCGGATTTCATTCTCAAACCCTAATTAAATTACAAGCAACGCGCGAAGAGCTTTTGGAAACCTTAGGTATGGCTATATATATGGGGGGCGGCCCATCTTTAATGTATGCGGCTGAAGCTTTAGAAGCTTTTGAAGAATTTAATAAATAAAAATTGACGTAATGCCTACAGCCTGGAGATGGTAGTGAAATAGAATCCAGGCTGCTATGCTGCAGCGCTTTTCCAATTTTATCGATTAATGGTAATAGCCCAGGTCCCTTATATACTCGAACGGTTGGGTTTGAGCGCAGGTTGTGAGAAAATTTTTCTAAGCAAGCGCAGCATACAACGGTATGTGAGCATTGATTGGGACAATTTTCTCGCAAGATGCGCCAAATACAGCGTTCGATTAATGTCGTTCTGAAGGTCGTCCGAATGCTGCAGAGACATGAGATATTGCATTTTGGGCTTGTTGACAAGGATAATGTTTACTCGCGCCTAACCAGGCTACCTGTGATACAGTCATGGAATCTTTATCGCTTTGCTGGCTTGATAATTCCTTATAAGTTTGCTGAATCAACTCGCAAAGAGTAAAGGCATTAAGTTGTACCCCTGCTGGCAAACAAAATATAGGGTTACCTTGATTTTTTGCAATTTCATTGGCATGAATCATTGTTTCTGCAATGCTTTCGCAAGTTATGGTTAAAACATGACGCGCTGAGCGAGCCCATGCTTGAGCTTGGGCGTCTGCTTTAATTTCCATCTGTGGAATATTATCAGCAATGTTCATGTAGTTTTTTATCGTGTCAGCATGTATCCAATTACAGAGAAATAGAAAACTGATTAACAAGATACGCATATTATATCCTTAAGGTCAGGGTTATTCAGTAAGCGTTCACGCCCCATTCACCGAACGGCTACATTTGGCGCATCTTGCGCGAAAATAATGCTTCGTAAGCCTCACATACTGTGATGTATGCTACGTTTCCTCAGCATCATTTTCGCGCAACCTACGCTCAAATTCAACCGTTCACCAAGATTCAAACATATCCTCTGAACGGTTGCGTTATTCAGGATGGATCCCGTACAAAATGCTTCGCATTTTTAGGGGATAACGTTCGTTTAGCAAAATAAAAAGTAAAAAACTTTTTATTATTTCGAACGTACGTTAATTAAATGCCATGAGGCTTAATTAAACCCAGTTTAAAAGCAATTAATAAAAATATAAATAAACTCACCGAAATAGTTATTCTTATAGTTAACGCTTTCACAGTGCGTTTGGAATTACCTGAGTCTCGAATAAGAAAAAAAAGACCGCTTGCTAAAGAGCCGGCGATGATAATCATGACACAGATGATGATAATTTTAGTGATCATTTGTTATACTCCCGAAATTGCTGTCTTATCATGACTAACATTTGAACAATTAATAATGATGCCTAGTTTACCCTGTTTTAAATTTCGTTTCACCCCAAGCTGGTCAATGCTGATCCTCGCTCTCTTATTTTTTTCCTTATTTGTACGCCTTGGATTTTGGCAAATCCATCGTGCCGATGAAAAAACAAAAATGATTGTTGCACAAAAGACACAAGAGAGGCAAAAACCAGTTCCCTGGACTGCAAAGAAAAAATTGCCTTTACAATATGAACGCATAGTACTCAAAGGTAGGTATTTACCTCAGGTTTTTTTACTGGATAACCAGCATCATAATCATCAATTTGGTTATGATGTGTTATCACCTTTGGAATTATCTGATGGCTCTATCATTATTATAGATAGAGGTTGGGTTCCAGGCGAGTTAACACGTCGCGTTCTTCCAAACATCCAGTCTCCCCAAGGAGTGATAGAATTACAGGGCTCGGCATACTTTCCAAGTAAAAATCAATGGGTTTTGGGACCTGCTTTGGAAGAAAAAGGAAATAAGATAATCATTTTGGAACGTGTGGATGATCAATTGATAAGTCAAGTTTTGCAAAAATCAGTCTCTCCGTTTATTATTCGCCTCGACAAGCACGATGCAAATGGATTTGTACGTGAGTGGGAGACGGTATCCATGCCGCCACAGCGGCATTTAGCTTATGCTTTACAGTGGTTTGTGATGGCATTAGTGGTACTAATTATATTTGTAGGATTAAATCTGAAGAAAAAAAATGAGAAAACAAGCTAGTAAATATTATATTTTATTGTTGTTGGTTATAATATTTGTCGCTCCTGGAATAGCTGCATATCTATTTTACCAACATCCTTCCTGGTTGGGATCCTCACGAGTCAATAAAGGGGATTTACTGAATCCACCAGTAAAGTTGAGTGTTTTGGACGAAAAGCCCAAATGGCGTATTATTTTTTGGAGTCCAGCAGCTTGCGACCAAGTATGTATGAACGAGTTGGATGTTCTTGCTCGAGTTCGCCTGGCATTGGGGCGTAAATTGTACCAGGTAGATCAGTGGCTTCTTATCAGCGATAAAGCACCTTCCCTATCGCAAGAACAACAGGCCTTTTTAAAGGAAGTTGATTTTAAAGTGGCAAAATTATCTGCAGCTGACTTTACTACTAAAGATGCTTTATTGTCTGAAGCAAAAGTGTTCATCGCTGATCCAGGTAATTATTTAATTCTCAGTTATGCATCTCAGGTTAATCCTAATGATGTATATAAAGATTTGAAGTTGTTGCTCAATACAACGGAAAACAAGAGTGAATAGTCTGATGCGGAATAAATTATTACGATATACAGTGTCATTCGCTGTGCTTTTATCCTTATTAGTCGTCATGCTGGGCGCTTATACACGCTTGACAGATGCTGGCTTGGGTTGTCCTGATTGGCCTGGTTGTTATGGCCAGATGGTCCTTCCCAGCGCCAAGGAAAAATTGCAGGCCGCGCAAACTCAATACCCCCAAATTCCTATTGAGTCTAGAAAAGCATGGACGGAAATGGTTCATCGTTATGCCGCAGGTTCTTTGGCATTGTTAATCTTTTTTATCTGTTTTTATGTAGTACGTAAGCGTATACAAGGTAATGATTTGCCTTGGCATTTACCTGCAGCATTAATCATACTGGTTTTGTTTCAAGCTGCTTTGGGTATGTGGACAGTAACCTTGAAACTGTTACCCGTAGTAGTTATGGGACATCTTTTAGGTGGAATGCTTATCGTTGCATGTTTAAGTCGTTTTCGCTTGCAAATCAGTTCACTGAAAGGGAAAGACTTACCCCGATGGCGTTTTTGGCTGCGTCTCGCAGTGATTATCGTTTTTCTACAAATTGCTTTAGGTGGTTGGGTAAGCTCAAATTATGCAGGGATTTCATGTATTGGTTTCCCAATGTGTAATGGGGTATGGATACCCGATTTGCATTTTGCACAAGGATTTAATTTATTTTCACCTGTAGGAGCTAATTATCAAGGTGGTTTACTTGATCATGAGGTTCGAGTAACGATTCAATTCATTCACCGATTGGGAGCAATAATCACAGCTGTTTATATTCTTGTGCTCGCATTATGGATCTTAAGAAGAAGCGATTTTAAGTATCTTAAAACCGCAGCCGTAGTGATGTTGTTACTTGTGTTGGTTCAATTTACTTTAGGTATCTTGAATGTAATTTATTTACTCCCAATTGGTGTCGCTGTAGCTCATAATGGGGGCGCAGCGTTATTATTAGCGACACTTTTTAGCACACTGCATTTTACGCGTAAGGGGCAAAATGATGCACGCTGATCATGTAGTTCAATCCTCGTCAACTGCTTGGCGTGATTACCTTGAGTTATGTAAGCCGCGAGTCGTATTGCTCATGTTATTGACGGTAGTTGTCGGCATGTATTTGGCTACACCAGGTTGGGTTAATCTGTCTTTATTGTTTTTTTCATTATTCGGAATTGGATTATGCGCAGGAAGTGCTGCTGCAATTAATCATTTGGTGGATAAACGAATTGATGCCATTATGGCTAGAACCAAAAAAAGACCTGTTGCCAGTGGTCAAGTTTCAGTGCGTCAAGCTTTATTGTTTGCTGTAATTATAGGAACTCTGGGGCTGACTGTGTTAGTCGTTTTTGTTAATCAATTAACTGCACTACTGACTTTTGTTACATTGATTGGTTATGCGGGTATTTATACAGGCTATTTAAAAAGAGCTACTTCACAAAACATAGTCATAGGTGGATTAGCCGGTGCTGCACCACCATTGCTTGGTTGGACCGCAGTGACCAATCAATTGGACCCGCAAGCTTTATTGCTGGTGTTAATTATCTTTATTTGGACACCACCTCATTTTTGGGCTTTGGCTATTTATCGTTATGAAGAGTATCAACATGCACAAATTCCAATGTTGCCCGTAACCCATGGGATTGCATTTACTAAATTGAATGTTTATTTATATACCATTTTATTACTGGTAGTCAGTGTATTGCCCTTTGTTATTGGTATGAGTGGTTTATTTTATTTAATTGGTGCGTTAGTGCTGGGTTCGCGATTTTTGTTTTGGTCGCATAAACTCTATCGGACAGATAAACCTGTGGTTGCGATGCAAACATTCAGATTTTCAATAGTGTATTTGATGTTATTGTTTGTTTTTTTATTGATTGATCATTATTTATAGGAATAGGTATTGAAATAAACTCTATGAACAATGTGAGTCGATTTTCTTATGAAAATTGATTGATGAGAGTTATTTCATATGCGTTCCTCTAAGGAGGTAAAATGAGTTTAAAGGCTAAAAGCGTTACCTTTACTGTAGTTGTTTTGCTGGCTCTTGCAGGATTATTTTCGGGAATCTTTGTAGGCCAACATGTCCATTTTAAGAAAAAAATTGATGTGTCGAATTTTCATGGCACCTACCTTGAAAATCCACGACCGGTTAATCGATTCAGTTTGACAGGAATTGATTCGAAATCATTTGATAATAAGAGCTTAAAAGGAAAATGGACTGTACTGTTTTTTGGCTTTACAAACTGTGGCTATGTTTGCCCAACTACTATGGCAGAATTAACAAAAATGTATCATCTGCTTGAAGATAAGGGTGTAAAGAATTTACCCCGCATCGTGATGATATCAATCGATCCAGAGCGTGATGACCAAGAGAAATTAGGCAGTTATGTGACTTCATTCCATCCTGATTTTTACGGAGCACGAGGAGATGAAGAATCCATTAAATTGATGACTCGGGAAATGGGTATTGCTTACGCTAAAGTAATTGAGAAAGGAAATGATTCAACAAATTATGATATTCAGCATAGTGGCGCTTTAATGCTATTTAACCCTCAGGGTGAACTTAATGCATTTTTTACTACGCCGCATCATGCTGATTTATTAGCCAAGGATTACCTGTTATTGGTTTCTTAAGATAGAGGATTTTTTATAAACATATTTTCATTTTTCCAATGTGAATTTCCATTTTTTGGACTAGGCTTTATTTATACGAACCCGTTGTAAATAAAGTTTTAGTCATCCAGGAATTTCTAATAATAAAAATAAAAAAAGTTGAGGAACACGTTTTTCATGAAAATTGCAATATTGGCCACCAATCCACATTTGTACTCTCACAAGCGTCTGAAGGAAGAGGGCGAAGCTGCTGGTCATGAAATTAGAATTATTAATCCTTTATATTGTTATATGAATGTCGCAGCCTCCTGTCCTAAGGTACATTATCGGGGTGGGTCTCCTTTGCCTCATTTTGATGCAGTGATTCCAAGAATTGGTGCATCGAATACTTATTATGGAACTGCAGTGTTGCGTCATTTGGAAACAATGGGTATGTATCCTTTAAATGAGTCTTTAGCAATCGCACGTTCTCGAGATAAATTTCGCTCCTTACAGTTATTAGCACGCAAAGGTATTCCTATGCCATTGACTAGCTTTGCTCAATCACCTGATGACACTGAGGATTTAGTACGCATGGTTGGTGGTGCACCTTTAGTGATTAAGTTGTTGGAAGGAACACAAGGCAAAGGCGTAATCCTGGCAGACAGTCATCAATCCGCGGTGAGTATCATTAATGCATTTAAAGAAATGCATGCCAACATTTTGGTGCAGGAATTTATTGAAGAATCAAAAGGTGTCGATATCCGTTGTTTTGTTGTAGGGGAGAAAGTAGTTGCCGCTGTAAAACGCCAGGCAAAAGATGGGGAATTTCGTGCTAATGTTCATCAGGGCGGAAAAGCCGTCAAAGTAAAATTATCGCCACAAGAGCGCTCAATTGCAGTCAGTGCCGCTAAAACGATGGGCTTAAAAGTTGCCGGTGTGGATTTAATTCGCTCCAATCATGGGCCTTTAGTTTTGGAAATCAATTCTTCACCTGGTCTTGAAGGCGTAGAAAAAGCTACTGGTATTAATATTGCTGGAAAAATTATTGAATATATTGAGAAGCATGCAAAACCGATTAGTGCCAATGATAGGTTTCATGGTTAATGTAAGTGCAACAGTCCCGCTTGATTAGGCGATGGAACTATTTCGTTTAACATTGGCAAGTGTATTTACTTTGATTCTGCTTTCAGCGCGGTTACTTTGCCAAACCACTAGGAATGCACTAAGTGAAGAGATGAATAAAAACGCCATCACCCCAATAAAACCATTCATGAATATTTTATTAAATAATGGATGAATTACATCATTTTCAGGAATTTGTAGCGAATGAGCAGGATTTGCGATGAAATCCTTTAAACTGGAAATTTGTGATTCGTTTAGTTCACTAGACTTCGATAAAAGGTTATTCGTGACAAAATTATAAATAACAATCGCAAGTGTTAAGCCTAAAGATCCCCCGATATTAAACAAAGTGACCATAGAGCCTGTTGCCACGCTTGCACGTTCAGGACCTACAGCTGTTTGTGCCGCAATGACTGAAGCGGTGTTACCCATTGCCCACATGCTACCAAGGCAAATAAATGCAAAAATAACATAAAATAGGGAGATATTACTGGTAAAGAACACTTGTAATAGAGTAGCAAAACATGCGAAGAACAATCCTAATAAAATGGTATGTAATAATCCCAGGCGACTCATGAGTTTTCCTGCAAAAAATGCGATTAAAAAAACAGAGGCTGGAATAGCGAATAAAATAAATCCGGATAGCTCTGCAGAGTGATTTTTTATGATTTGTAAATATTGAGGATCAAAAAACAAAGTAACAGAACTTAACATTCCCGCTAAAAAGCAGAGAATAGCTCCTGCCGAAAAGAGCAAATTCGAATAAACTTTAAAATCAATAAGGGGATTAGGGTGATTCTCTTCGGCTTTAATTAATAAGATACCTGTAATAATGGCCACAGCAAAACAGATTAAAGTCAGGGATGCAGTCCAACCATAGGTTTGGCTATAAATTAAACCAAGCACTATGCCACTTATGGTAAATGCAAGTAAGAACATGCCTTTTATATCTAAGGCAAGTTGATGGGCATTTGTTTGCGATTCTGAAACTGATTTGAAACAAAATAAGTACCCTAATAAGCAGATAGGGATATTAATGAAAAAAATCCATCTCCATCCTAAATAAGTGACAATGAGTCCACCTAAAAGAGGACCTAAAGCCAATGCCATACCACCTATACTCCCAAACCATGCTACAGCTTTACCCCGTTCTTCTTCAGGAAAAAACTGTGGAAGCAATGAAAGACCTAGAGGGAAGATGATTGCAGCTCCGACTCCTTGGAGTAGTCGACCCAAAATGAGCCAATGGATATTGGAAGAAATGCCAGCGATAATCGACGCAATAACAAAAATTACGCTACCAAGATATAGGCAACGTCGACGGCCATATAAATCACCAAAGCCTCCCATAACTGTCGCTAAAACACATAATGCCAGAAAGTAAATATTCATTATCCATTGCATTGAGACGAGGTTTGCTTGGAGTTCCTGTTGTATGGTGGGTAAGGCAACATTCACTACTGTATAATCGAGATAACACCCAAAAGAGAGTAAGGCGATTCCAATAAAAGCATACCATTTATATTGATAACTATTGACTTTAGACACGCTCATTCCAATGATTACGTTTTAAAAAAATCTAGAAAATATAAATTATAACCAAATTATGCGGAAAAATTGTAAAGTAATATCTATTTTAAAACAAGGAATGAAATTTTTGGTTAAAAAAAGACCTACAAACATCCTTGTTGTATGTAATTTATCCTGGGTAACCTAAAAAGCCAGGGAAATTGGCATTACGAACATTGCAGAGCGAATTATTTCTCTTGCAGACCCTAATAAAATCCTGAAGTTTTTTTAAGTGGGGGAACAGGTGCTCGTATCCTCTTCCTTTTTCCCATCGCCTTCAGAAAGAGCTTCTTGATATTTTCTTTTAAAGAAGCACGTTTCAGCTCGATCTTCGTAGAAAGTTGAGCCATTTTGGAGTTCCTTAGTTGCTCTATCAAGCATTGCTGTGAATGTATTTATCGCATCCGATGTTGTTTTGGTAAAGATCTTCTTCGCACTAGGATCGCTTTTTAACACGAGTATCTGCCCGTCGAGTTGATTCCTCATTTGCTCGATATCACTCCAGCTTTCTAAATTCTCAAGAGAAAAATTAGTAAGTCCTTTTAAGAGTTCCTGTCTTAAGTTTAAATACCTGAGTCTTTCTTCATTAATTGGCGAATTACGCAATACCTTATCTATTTTTTCATGGACCGCTTCTATTCTTAGTGTAATTTTGTTTTGGGCTATGGCAAAGGCCATTTGTGGTGAAGTGGTAATGATGCTGCGAGAAACTGAGTTGCAGTAGTCGATTAAATCAGGTTTAGAGGGTAATCCTTGCCATTGTTCATAGACGCTTTCAGAGAATAAGCGAGCGCCTTTATCGTTTTTTTCAGCGGCAATCCAGTTTCCAGGTTGATCAGGGTCTGGTTTTAAAAGAATGAGATCATTGGTTATGATCATATTTAATTGGTCTTTGCTGTTTTTCTTAAACCAGTTTTCTGCGTGCTTTGAGCCTAATTCACCGAGGAAAAATGCATTAGAATTATATGCTTTAGATTCTGATAAACCCTCACAATTCAAGTCTAGTTCTTGCTGTGTAAAGTCCTTTGTTTTCCAGGCCCGTCTTGACCCCATAAAGGCGACAACTTTTTTAAAATTGCTGCGCTCATGACCTTCTACACGTGTAAAAATATGTTTTGTGTCACTTAACTGTTCAATTTTTTTCAGCATTCCTTTTCCTTTATTAGACACGATCCATGATGTAAATGTTTCTGGAATGACAACGCCTAATTCTGGAGTTAAAAATGCTGCTTCACGTACTCTATCTTTTATACCATCCATAAGTGAATTCGATTTGCTATATAAATCACTAATACCCGTATATCCTTGATTATTGGCTAATTGAATGACAAATTTGCGCGTTTGAGACACTTCACGGATAATCCCCCCATCAGCAGCAATGACATTATTTCCACTCATATCATGAAAGTCAGCTTTTAAAAATTGATTGGCTTTATCCATTGCAGCCTTAGCAGCATGGGATTTTCCAGAGGCCGAAGGGCCTGCTACGATCACTACAGGACGTTCTTGCCATTTCGGCCCATTTAAATGAGAGGTTGATTTGATGACGACTGCATCTCTAAATTCTCTGCTACACATTTCTTCTTGCAACGCGAGTTTGTATAAATGAACACCTTGTTTACCAAGAAATTTTTCCATTTCTATGGTAGCTTCTTCCGGATTGGTTTCTCTTATCTTAGGGTCGCCCTCGAAAATAGGGACGGGATGCGTCTGAATGTATTCTATGAGTTTTTTCCTAAAAAATTGAGGATCAGAGGAATCATAAGGGTCTATATTTTCATGATATTTATCTGAATAAGCTTTAGCTAAAATAAGACGATCTTTTTCATATTCTTCTATCCCTTTATATAACTCCTCTCTTCCTTCTTCGCTGAGGCAAACTGTCCCTTCATAAGGATAATTTCCGATTTTTTTTGTTAATGAGTCTACGGTTGTTGTATCGATTTCAATCAGTGTACGCATAATACAAATACCCCATAATCGCGACCATTTTGATCTAATTATAGCCAATATAAATTATGCGAGTATTAACGACATATTTATTAATGTGATGAATCGCTTTTATCGCTTTTACCCACTAGCCAATCCGCACTGACTTCGAATTCTTGTGCTAATGCGTTGAGCAGCTTTTCATCTGGACTTGTTGCGCCATTCAGCAATGCTTCTGCTTTAAACTTGGGAATCTTAACCAGTTTTGATAATACTTCAATGCGCTCTGCACTTGATTCGGGTGCGCCAATATTATCAAGCTCTTTATTAAGTCTTTCTGAAAATCTCTTATTAAGCATTTGCTTCTCCTAATAATGATTTAGTTAAGGTAAGTACATACAAATTACTCATCTAAGTCATCGCTCCATAGCTAAGCCATTGGATGTCAGGCAGAAGCGAACGGCTATCTTATTTATTTCATATAGCATAAAAAAAAGGTTTTGCAATGATTACCCTGAAAATTCAGCATATTAAATAGTTCATGCATATTGTGGTTGCTTTTCCAAATAATTTGATTGGAGTTGATCTGTACTGTCTTTCAATTTAGTATTGAACCTCAAAAAATGATTGTTTAGGATGAGCATGCTCGAAGAAGTCACTGTAAAGTATCCTTGTGATTTAATTATATTCGGTGCTTTAGGGGATCTTTCCTGTCGTAAATTATTTCCCGCTTTGTATCAGTTAGAACGAGCACATTTGCTTCACGCGAATACACGTATTATCGGGTGTGCACGTGACTCATTAACATTAATGGACTGTGCCGGATTAATAAAATCTAAAGTTCAAATGTTTCTTGGTGAGGAACTGGAGGAGCAGGTTTGGTCACGTCTTATTCAAAGGATGGCCTATTGCCCGATCGATCTTACAAAGCCTGAGGATTATGCAAAAATAATGAATTATGTAAATCGTGCAGACCGGATTACTATTTCATATTTTGCGATTCCTCCTTCATTATATGCGCAAACCTGTCAGGGTCTTTCTAGTATTGGTTTAACCAAGCAACCATCACGCGTCGTTTTAGAAAAACCAATTGGCCATGATTTGCCTTCATCTATTGCAATTAATGATGAGGTTGCTCACTTTTTTGCTGAAGAGCAGATTTATCGAATTGATCATTATTTAGGTAAAGAAACCGTATTGAATCTTCTGGTACTGCGCTTTGCTAATGCGATTTTTTCCTCAAATTGGGATAATCAGGCAATTGATAAGGTTGAAATTACCGTTGCGGAAGAAGTAGGCGTCGAAGGACGGTGGGGTTATTATGATAAATCAGGTCAAGTAAGGGATATGCTGCAAAATCATTTATTACAAATATTGTCTCTTTTGGCAATGGAGCCGCCAATGAGCTTATCTGCCGAATGTATTCGTAGCGAAAAGTTAAAAGTATTAAAGTCATTACGGACTATTTCTGATACACATGTTCACGAACATACAGTGCGAGCTCAATATGCGGGAAACATGATTAAAGGCCAACAGGTGCCTGGATATCTAAATGAAGAAGGTGCTCATAAAGGATCAACCACTGAAACTTTTGTTGCAATTAAAGCATATATAGATAATTGGCGCTGGTCTGGCGTTCCTTTTTATTTATTAACAGGTAAAAGACTATCAAAAAAACAGAGTGAAGTGGTCATTTACTTTAAACCTCAGCCTTACAATATTTTTAAACAATTCAAACAAGAGCTCTCTCCTAACCAACTCATCATTCGTTTGCAACCCGATGAAGGCGTAGAACTGCGGATGATGAATAAAATTCCTGGCCTCAGTGAAAGCATGCAATTAAGAGACAGTAAGCTGGATTTAAACTTCAATCATCTGTTCAATTCACAAAGAATTGCTGATGCGTATGAGCGCTTATTGTTGGAAGTGATGTTAGGCCATCAATATCTCTTTGTTAGCCGCGAAGAAGTAGAGCAAGCCTGGAAATGGATTGATGAAATTAAGCAAGCATGGGAAAGACAAGATACCCCTCTCTATACTTATCCATCGGGTACTTGGGGGCCTTTGGAAGTAATTCGTTTATATAATGGCAAAGCACATGTATGGGGGGAGCAAAATGCTGTTACGTAGTTTTAGTGAAGCCCCTTTATTAACCGATGATCTGGTTAGTCAGCTAAAGCAGATTCTGTGTGAGGCCATAGAACATCGTGGCCATGCTTATTTAGTAGTTTCAGGCGGAAAAACTCCTATTGATTTATTCAAAGCTCTGGCGAAAACTCATATTCCCTGGGATAAAATTACTGTAACTTTAACTGATGAGCGTTGTGTCTCTGCGGATGATCCGGATAGAAATGAACGGTTAGTTCGTCATTTTTTACTTCAGCATGAGGCATCTAAAGCTCATTTTTTGAGTTTATATAAAGAAGGTCATACTCTAGAACAAACTGAGCATATAATCGCCTCTTTGCCTACTTTTGATGCGGTTATATTAGGAATGGGCGAGGACGGGCATATTGCCTCTTTATTTCCGTGCGCTGATGAGCTTGTAATGGGGATGGATGATAATGCTGCTGCAGTAGTTCGTGTCAGTCCGAAGACTGCACCCCATCAGCGAATAAGTCTGTCCAAAAAAAGGCTATTAAAAAGTCGCAAGATTTTTTTTCATTTGCTAGGCCAGAAAAAATTGACTGTATTGCATCAAGCAATGGCAGAGCATGATCCTATGATTATGCCAGTGAGTGCTTTTTTAAATAACTTTAATACTGACGTTCAGGTGATGTATGCGCCTTAAGGAAAAAGAATGCATCCGATTGTAGCTCAAGTTACAGATCGCATCCGTGAGCGTAGTGCGCCTAACAGAGATTTATATCTGAAACATATAGAAAAATTGCGTATTAAAGGCCCGCAGCGAAGTATGCTTCACTGCGGTAATTTAGCACATGGCTTTGCTACTTGTGCGAAGCTGGATAAAGCAAATTTGAGCGGTATGACCAAAGCAAATATAGCTATTGTTTCTGCTTATAACGACATGCTTTCGGCACATCAACCTTATAAGGATTATCCATCCTTAATCAAAGATGCCATTTCTGCTGCTGGAGGTGTAGCACAATTCGCAGGAGGCGTTCCAGCAATGTGCGATGGCATTACTCAAGGTCAAATAGGAATGGAGTTAAGCTTGTTAAGCCGTGATGTAATTGCTATGTCAGCGGCTATAGGTTTGTCGCATAATATGTTTGATGGTGGCCTCATGCTGGGGATTTGCGATAAAATAGTCCCTGGTTTATTGATGGCGGCTTTGAGCTTTGGACATTTGCCGTTTATTTTTATTCCTGCAGGCCCTATGCCATCAGGTATATCAAATCAGGAAAAAGCGCGTATTCGCCAATTGTTTGCAGAAGGAAAGACAGATAAAAACGCCTTGCTTGAGGCAGAAGCTGCCTCATACCATTCCCCTGGGACATGTACTTTTTATGGTACTGCGAATTCCAATCAATTAATTATTGAAACTATGGGGTTACAACTTCCTGGTTCCTCGTTTATCAATCCTGGCACACCGCTGCGCGATGCGCTAACCCGGGCTGCGGCACAACAGATTCTCTCTTTAACTGATTTAGGTGAAGATTATTTACCCATTGGTCAACTGATGGATGTTAAAAATATTGTTAATGGGATCGTCGCATTGTTGGCGTCGGGTGGTTCAACCAATCATACAATGCACCTAATTGCAATAGCTGCCATGGCGGGTTACTCGATCAATTGGGATGACTTTGCTCAATTGTCCGCAGTAACTCCTTTAATTGCCAGAATTTATCCTAATGGATATGCGGACATCAATCATTTTCAACGAGCTGGTGGAATGGCATATTTTATTCATGCGTTACTGGACGCTCAATTAGTGCATGAAGACGTGCATACAGTAATAGGCTATGGTTTGCAACGATATACGCAACAACCCTTATTGGATAATGAGCGATTACTATGGATTTCTGGACCTTCTGTATCAAATGATGAAAGCGTATTAACTTCAACTAAAACTCCCTTTAAGGCCCAAGGCGGATTGCAAGTATTAAGTGGAAATATAGGACGTGCTGTAATTAAAACCTCAGGACTTGCCGCGGGGAAAAGCAAGATTAAGGCTCCAGCGGTGGTTTGTTCCAGCCAAGAAGAATTTGAGCTGATGTTTCAAAAAGGTATTTTGGAGCACGATTGTGTGGTTGTACTTCGCTTTCAGGGACCTAAAGCTTGTGGAATGCCTGAATTACATCAATTGACCCCCAAGCTTGGTGTACTCATGGATAAAGGGTATCAGGTTGCTTTAGTAACTGATGGACGTATGTCTGGTGCTTCAGGTAAAGTTCCTGCGGCGATTCATGTTACGCCTGAGGCGGTAGAGAACGAAGTGCTATGCCGTATCGAAACAGGAGATATGATATTAATTGATGCAGAGCAAGGCATATTGCAATTATTAGTTACTGATTATGAGTTAGGGCAAAGAAGTCGTGCTGTTTTAAATGAAGCGGAAGTTCATCGGGGCATGGGCCGAGAGCTGTTTACCAGCCTAAGAACACAGTTTACGGGAGCTGAGCAGGGAGCATGTAGTTTGTTTCAGGGAAAAGAGTCTTGTTATGATTTTTGATGATTTAAAATCGTATGCGATTGTTGCTGATATTGGTGGAACTTTTGCGCGTTTCAGTCGTGTTAATTTAGAAAATTTGGTCATGGATAAAATTGAAATTTATTCATGTGCCGCATACGACAGTCTTGAATCAGTTTTATTCGCTTATAAGGCACAACACGAATTAAAAGAAATAAAGCAAGTCGCTCTGGCTATTGCGTGTCCAGTGCTTGATGATGTTATTTGTATGACTAACGCACATTGGCGCTTTTCCATCAGTGAATTAAAGCATAAATTAGGTCTGACAGAACTCAAAGTTTTGAATGACTTTAATGCGATTGCCATGAGCTTGCCGGTCTTATCAGACCAACAATTATTCCAGATAGGAGGAGGTACCGCAGATAAAAATGGTGCAAGAGCGGTATTGGGGGCTGGAACAGGATTGGGTGTTGCTTTCCTCGTATCAAATCAAGAAGGATATTCTGCCCAAGCAGGGGAAGGCGGGCATATGAGTTGGGGTGCAAAAACAGAGCAGGAGTGGTTTATTTATTGTTATCTGAAAGAAAAGTATGATCATGTATCTTATGAGCGCTTATTGTCAGGCCATGGTTTGGAAAATTTGTATCAAGCACTGGGTGCTTTCCATAAGCAAGAAAAAGTGTATGCTCCTGCGTCAGAAATTATTACTTTGGCCTTGGCACACCAATGTACTATCGCCGAAGCGACAGTAGCGCAATTTTTTGCAATTCTAGGCTCTTATGCAGGGGATTTGGCATTAATTTTTGCAGCTTTTGGCGGGGTTTATATTGCTGGTGGTATTGTTCCTCGACTTATTTCATTGCTGGATCGTAGTGATTTTAGATCGTGTTTTGAAGAAAAAGGTCGTTTTAAAGCGTTTAATGCAAAAATCCCGACTTATGTGATTACTGCCGAGCAACCGGGAATATTAGGGGCTGCAGTTTATTTAAAGCAATTGAGGTCTAGATAAAAATAAAAGATACCGGCTAGGGGGCTGTAAACAGCCTCTATAACGCTAATCGGGTTTCACTATATCTAGCGACAAGGAGAGGTTTATGTCGTTTCCAAATTGGATCGTGCAACCGGAAGTTGTATTGAGTACATCACCTGTAATTCCGGTTATTGTGATTAAAGAAATAGAGCATGCGGTTCCTTTGGCTACTGCATTGTTTGCAGGGGGTATTCATGTAATCGAAGTTGCATTGAGAACACCAATCGCCTTAGATGCGGTTAAATTATTGATAAAAACCTTCCCTGAAGCCTTAATTGGTGTGGGTACTGTAACTACGCCAGAACAATTAAGGCAGGTTGCAGATCTCGGTGCAAAATTCGCACTAAGCCCTGGGAAAACACAGGCTCTATTAACTGCTGGGCTTACTTCTAGCATTCCTTTAATTCCTGGTATATCCAGTGTTTCTGAATTGATGGAAGGATTAATTTTGGGATATACCCATTATAAATTTTTCCCCGCAGCAGCTGCAGGAGGAGTCAATATGTTGCGTGCAATGCATGGACCATTTCCTCAGGCAAGATTTTGTCCAACGGGTGGGATTAATGAAGTGAATTTTTCTGATTACTTGGCGCTACCTAATGTTTTGTGTGTCGGAGGATCTTGGATCGTACCCGAAGAAGCAATTAAAAAAGGTAATTGGTCATTAATTACTGATTTATCTTTTGCTGTGCGTCAAAGTGTAAGAGGATGGGACTAGATGATTGGCTGGAAAACAGCGAAGCATAATCCAGGCACAACATAATAAGTTAAAAAGTACAATGGACAGCTCACAGGGATGTGCGCTTTATGCCGAATTTTTGAATTATCGATCGAGGAGTTAAATTATGACATGGATTGTTGCAATTATTGGTTCGGTTGCTGGTTTTTTATTTGGTTATGATGAGGGGATCATTGCCGGCTCTTTGGAGTTGGTCAAAAATCATTTCAATTTAACCGCAACACATATTGGTGTGATGGCATCAGCTTTGCCTTTTGGTGCGCTTTTTGGCTCCATGCTGATTGGTGCGATTACGGCATCAAAGGGAGCCAAACGTTTTGGCCGTCGTACGTTACTGTCTTTTGCTGGAGTGTTGTTCTTTTTTGGCGCATTAGGAGCAGGGTTCGCTGATTCTATTGTGGTACTCGTTATCTCACGATTAGTTCTTGGTCTGGCAATTGGTATGGCTTCAGTCATGGCGCCTTTGTACTTGGCGGAAACAGCAACTTACGAAACCAGAGGAGCTGTTGTTGCCATTTATCAATTGGCAATGACTGTAGGAATCGTCTGCTCTTATTCAGTCAATTACTTGTTTCTTGAAAATAATGATTGGCGCGCCATGTTTGCATCAAGTGCTTTCCCAGCCCTCATTTTAAGTATTGGAATTTTACTCATGCCAGAATCTCCTAGATGGTTGTGCAGTGTAGGACGTCGTGAGGCAGCATCCAAGGCTTTAAAAAAGCTGCGTAAAAGCCATTCAATCCAACATGAGTTGACAGATATCGAAATGACATTGGCAAATGAGCCTAAAAAGGGAAGTTGGCTGTTGTTGTTTAAGAGTCCTTTATTGCCAGTTTTGATGCTGGGCACTATGTTATTTTGTTTACAACAATTGAGTGGAATTAATGTAATTATCTACTTTGCGCCTGAAATTTTTAAAAATTTAGGGATGAACAGTATTACCGGACAAATATTAGCAACGATTGGCATTGGTATGGTTAATTTACTGGTGACGATTATAGCAATGCTTAGTGTTGATAAAGTAGGACGTCGTAACCTATTGCTGTATGGTTTTTCCGGTATGTTTTTTAGTTTGCTGGCTTTATGTGTGTTTTCATTATATCAAGTTGTTTGGCTTCCTTTTTTATCAGTCGTTTGTTTGATTCTTTATATTTTTTCTTTCGCAGTGAGTGTGGGGCCAATACCACATATTGCAATGGCTGAAATATTTCCTCTGCATGTACGTGGTGCCGGAATGGGGTTCTCTGCGATGAGTAATTGGACTTTTAATACAGTAGTCATTTTTAGTTTCCCGCTTTTGGAGAAAATGATGGGTATTGAATATACTTTTGCTTTATATGCAGTGATTTGTCTTTTAGGGCTCATGTATACCTATTTTTATATGCCGGAGACAAAAGGCATCAGTTTGGAACAAATAGAGAATTACATTATGTCGGGTAAATCGTTACGTTTATTAGGCCGTGAAGAGATATCCTCTCAAGACATTAGTAAAAAAGAATCACCCTATTTAGCATCTACCTAAGAGGTAATGGGCTGCATAAACCTCCCTACGTACCGCTTTATGCGCGGTATCCAATAGCTCTTGCCTTGTAATAGAACTCAAATAGTAAATCAAAGCATCGTTCTGGATACCGCGCATAAAACGCGGTATGTAGGAAGTGGGGAAATTCGCGAGGCTTCCTCTGGGCTTGTCCTCGGCGCCCCAGAAATCACACACCAGTCAGGACGAACAAGGAAGTCTTATTAAACCATTTCTAGTGAAGAATGGTTTAATTTACTTGTTAGTTTATCTCTTAGCTCAATAGCGCGTAAAACAGCTACATAACTCCACGTAAGCGAAGGAGCTCCTTGTTGTACTCCTGTATTTAAATTAATTTGTTCGCTTAATTTCATATCGGGAGCATATTTTTTTATAAGTTTTAAATAATTATCTCCGGTTTGAATATTTTTTGCTATTTCGCTTTGATTGATTAAGGGTAAATTATCAGCAAGGGTATAGTGATATTCAGCCATAGTGGCAGTTAAAATAAACCAAGGGTTACCTATGCTGTTAGTTTGATATCCATCATAAGTATCTCCAGGATAGCGACCAAACAAAATTTCTCCCGAATGCTTATTATTGATTGGGAACATTGAATTGAACTGATCATATAAGGCTTTTACTGTGTTCCGGACATAGGTACTACTAGGAGATAAATCTCCATTCTTTTGTGGGTTAAATAAAATTCCCAAAATTATTGAGGAATCAAGTTCTAAAGTTTTTTGGGGACCAGGATGGGGTAAAAGCGTTGCTTGAATTGTCTGATGATCTGAATCAAAATGTTGGTTCAGTCGTGTATTGATTAGCCTTGCTTGGTGTTCATAATACACTGCAGCCTCATTATCGTTGAGACGTCGAGCAAGAGCCGCACCTTCAAAGAGCGCTTTCTGTTGTGCCATAGCGGTAAAAAAATGATGTCCAAAAACCTCTTCCCAAAGATCATAATTTTTATCAGACCAATGATGCGCAGTGTATTCCAAATCCATTTTAATTACGCCCATTGAGTGCGGATCCAGATTGTTATTATACAGATTGGCTTGAACATACTCTGCTTCATTATTATCTAATAAATGTTGAGCAAAACGAATCAGAACCGAGGCTCTTAAGGCTGGGCCATCATTTTGTGGTCTTCCCCAAGGGCCTTCGAAAGGATAGCCATCAATATAAAATTTTGGTTCTCCCAATATATCTTGGCCGGGTGTTGGATCATGCTGATGCTGGAGCTTTTGTGTCCAGGAAACATAGTTAAATAAGCGCTCTTTGTATCCAAATGCCTGAGAAGATTCATACCATTTTTCAATCAAATCCATGGCAATTGCAGAATCGCGAATCCAATCATAATAATAGTCTGGATGTTGTTTGGAGGGCGCGGCAATTATTGCGCCATTCGATTGAATATTTGCAAAAAAATGCTGCCTTAGCTTTTGAACATCTTCCAGACTAAATACAGAACTTATTGCTTGAGAAACAAAAAAAATCATTAAAAAACATATCCTTTTCAATATAATCTCCCTGTAAAAAGACAAACTTTTTCATAGTACCTTAAATTAGTTGAGCAGAGTATAGGAACACTTAAGGGATCAGATCTTGGTTGTGCAAGCAGATAGATAATAGATCTTCAGGTTGCTTCGCCAGATAAGTTGGCTGGTGCTTTAATAGGGATTTCTCTGAGTTATAGCCCCAAGTAACAGCAATTGACTGGATATTATTTCTCTTTGCAGCTTCAATATCTCGAGTTTCGTCACCTATATAAAAAACTTTGCTTTTATCAATTTTATATTTCCTTAGTGTTTTTTTTAGTAAATGTCGTTTAGAAAAACAATTTGATTCGTCATGGATAAAATTAAAAAAGTGATGAACTTGATGCATCTCTAGCCACATAAGAACATTATCAATCGAATTAGAGGTCAAAATACCCAAGGGATATCCAGATTTATAAAAAATCTCTAATATTGATAAAATATGGGCAACTGGTTTCATATTTGCCATTTTATCATGTAAAAGATGTCTAATTTGTCGAATTAGTGAAGGTATTTTGTAAAAGGATACACCTAAAAAATTGATTAACTCTCTTGAAGAAAGATTGCGCAGATATTCGATTTCATGTTCCTTGATCTTCTTATAATTAAATTGCTCAGCTAATAAATTAGTTGCTTCAATGACGTAATCATAACTATCTACTAGTGTTCCATCAAAATCAAAAAGTAAATGCATGGTCAAATGTCCTGAATCTCGAATCGATGAGTTTTAATTTTGACATGGTATAATCGATCTGACCATGCATCACAATGATTATCTCAATTTTCTTATTGCCTCCCCGCTTTTTTTATTATTTTTGAGATCATGAAATAAACGGCGGGAAGTACAAATAAAGTAAACAATGTACCTATGCATAAGCCTCCAATAAGCACTGTACCTATCGCATGCCTTGCCTCGGCCCCAGCATCATGTGAGAGCACCAAGGGGATGGCACCAAAAACCATGGCACCAGTAGTCATGAGAATAGGACGTAACCTTAATGAACACGATTTTTTTATTGCCTCTGTTAAGGCAAAGCCTTCCTTTTGTAATTGGTTGGCAAATTCTACAATCAAAATACCATGCTTACTGATTAATCCTACTAAAGTGACCAGGCCAATTTGAGTAAAAATATTTAAGGATTGGCCAAATAAGTAGGCAAAAAGTAACGCGCCAAAACACGCTAAGGGTACGGTGAACAGAATAATAAACGGGTAAACAAAGTTCTCAAATTGTGCTGCAAGAATGGCATAAATAAAGAGTATTGATAAGGCGAATAACAATACCATTGTGTGTGACGATTCAGTATATGCTTTAGCAGCACCTGTCCAACTCAATTTATATTGGTTGGGAAGGTTTTCTTTTGCCAGTTTCAAGAGTTTATTCATTCCTTTCTTAAAGGATTGTTTTTCAGGTAATTGGGCATATAAAGTGGTAGCGCGCATTTGGTTAACATGCTCCAATGCAGTCGGTTGTGCACGTCGTTTCATTTGAGCTACTGCGCCTAAAGAAATGCGTTTTCCGGAGGGGGTTGTAAGATAAAGCTCGTTTAACGTCCAGGGCTTAGAAGAACCTTCTAAAGTGAGGTTATAAGATACACCATCTTTTTGAAAAGACATGGATTTATCACCACTGAAAAAAACTTCGATTGTTTTCGCTAATTGAGCGGGAGTTAATCCTAACTGGGCTAAGGCATTTTTATCTATATTTACAGAGTACCCCATGGAGTCAAGACGTAAGTCATAGTGAGTAGAGGCAAATTCTTTGTTCTGATCCAGTGTTTTTTTAAAATGTTCTGTTGCATCAAATAATTGTCGGAAATTTTCAGTGGTGGAAATGACCAGTTCTAATTCCGAATTATTGAGGGCATCCTCTACTCCAGGTAATCCAGAGTCCCAGCTCCAGACTGAGGCATCGACTGAGGGTAATTGCTCTGTTTTGGGTTTTAATGAATTGACAATTTGCTCTGCAGAACGATTTCTTTGTTTATGAGCTTCTAAAGGCATGACGATGCTACTACCCCAATTTCCTAAAAAGGTTAACGTATTTTTTGCTTCGGGGATTTTTCCTATAGACTGTTGCACGCGTTTTGTATTGGCTTCTAGCGTATCTAAGTTGTCTCCAGATACAGGCGGAGTATAGATTCCTACTAAACCGCGATCTTCTTTTGGTGCTGTTTCACCAGGAATCACTTTATAAAAAAGCAGACTTATGCTTAGTGATAGGAGAAGTGTGAGGAGGATGGTTTTTTTCCGATAAATAATGATATTCAGTAACTTATAGTAATACTGAGCTAGTTTACTTAAGAATCTATCTATGGCGGGCCATAACTGTTTTGTATTTTTATGGAGAAAGGTAGCGCACATCAAAGGAGAAAGCGTCAGCGCAACTATTCCTGAAATGAATACGCTACCAGCCAGGGCAACGGCAAATTCGATAAATAATTGACCAATCATGCCATCAATTAAAGCAATCGGAGCATAAACGCTAGTTAAAGTTAAGGTCATGGCAACGATAGCAAAACCTATCTGTTTTGATCCTTTAAGTGCTGCATCCATGGGGGATAAATCATCTTCGATATGACGCCAGATATTCTCAAGAACAATAATTGCATCGTCTACAACCAAACCAACAGCCAATACCATTGCTAGAAGAGTCATTTGATTTATAGTAAAGCCTGCAATTTTCAAAAATAATAAAGAACCTAAAAGTGAAATTGGAATTGCAATTAATGGAATTATTGTGGCGCGTATATTCCGCAAAAAGATAAAAATAATGACTAAGACTAAGAAAATAGATTCGAGAATAGAAGATTGGATGTTTTTAAGAGATGCTTTAATGAATTCGGATTGGTCAATAATGATTTTAGTTTTAATGTCCTCGGGCAAACCTTTTTTTAAAGCATTCAGTTCCTTGCGTACACTTTGGGATACCTCAATGGGATTTGCGTCATTCGCACGGTTAATAGCTAAAACCAAACCTGAATTACCATTGACCTTCACCCGGAATTGATTATTGTCAGTAGTTAATTGAATTCGAGCTAAAGATTTAAGAAAGACAGGATAATGGTTTTGAGTTTTGATAATCAGATTTTCGTAGTCTTCAGGAGTTTTTAATTCAAAATCAAGTGTAGTAGGGATTTTGTTTTGATAATTACCTGCAGGCAGAGAAAAGCGGTTATTGGCAATTGCATTGGCTACTTCATCGACATTAATTCCAAACCTATATAATTTTTTTTGATCTAATTGAATGGAATAAGTAAAAGGCTGTCCCCATACATCAACTGAGGCAACTCCTTTAAGACTTCGGAACACATTTTTTAGATTCAAGTTGGCATAATGCGTTAATTCGCCGAAATTTAAAGAAGAAGATTCCAAAGCAATGCCTATAAAAGGTAAGCCATCTGCTTGTCTTTGACGTTCAATTATGGGTGCTTTTACTGTTGTAGGAAGTTCTGCTTGTGCTAAGCGTGCTGCTTCATGCGTGGCATTTAGCGCTTTTTCCATGGAAGTTCCTGGCCGAAAGCGTAAGGTAATGTATGACTTTCCTGGATTAGAGCGTGACGTCATTAACTCCAATCCCTCTACGCCAGCAAGTTGATCCTCAAGCACATTAGTGACCACAGATTCAACTAATTCAGGGCTGGCATTAGGATAGTGGGTATTCACCGTAATGACTGGAAAACTGATGTCGGGGTATTCTCTCAGGGATAATGAATGAAAGCATAATATTCCCAAGAGCAGGATCATGCTATTAAGAATAATTGCAATCACAGGATGTTTTAAAAAATAGCTTGTAAATTTCATAACAGGGTAGCTAGCCTTTATAAATTGATATTTCCAGTCCTGGATATAATCGTTCCGGGCTCTTACTCACTATGTGCTCCCCGGATTGTATTCCTGAAATAATTTCTACCTTATCTTTTTCTTGTATCCCTGTTTTGACAGCAACGAGCTCTATTTTTTTATTAACAACCTTATAAACATGTGTTTTACCTTGTTTGAGAAATAAGGCCTGTGTTGGAATGACTAATGCCCCTGTTTTTTTCTTCACTACGAGCAGAGCGGATACGCTTGCGCCAACTAAGCAGTGAGTGCATTGGATATCGACGTCCGCAGGACACATATGTGTTTCATCGTCTATCATTTTCTGTACATGACTTAAATGATAAAGTTGGTTCAATATATAAACAGGTTGGTTTTCTTTAATTGAAAGAGTATTAGTGCAGGGCACATCAAGTTCAACGGTTAATGAGTTAGGATCATAAATACTCACTACAGGCGCACCTTCGGTGACTTGGGCTCCTTCCTTAATTTTAAATGCACCAATTACCCCGTCAAATGGCGCATAAAAACGCATGTTTTTGAGTTCGATTTTGGTTCTGGCTTTTTCTTTTTGTGTGTCGATCCAGATTCTTTTTTTCTCTTCTACCTCCCTTGCACTCACAAATCCTGGTTTTTGCAAATTTTTAAGACGTCGGTATTGAGTGTTTTCCAGTTGTTCTGTTTCTTTAGAGAGTTGGTAGCTTCGTTCAATGTCTGGATTAATTATTTTAGCAATTAAATCTCCTTTTTCGACTGTTTGCCCTGAACTTATGAGGGTGTCAAGCATTCCAGACCCTTTAGCAACAAGAACAGTTGCATGTTTGGGACGGATAGTCCCTATGAGCTTTATTGTTTTTTCAATTGTAGTCGGTGTTACAGTCACTGTTTCGACTATTTTAGGGGGTTGGGGAGGGGGGGATTTTGCCTGATAATAAAATAGGTAGTAAATGCCTAAGGCGGTAAGAAGTATACTCGATAATCCAATAATCTTATATTTGGAACGTAGAACATTCCTTATTTTGGGGATGATTAATTGCAGATTCACGAAATACTCCTAAATTGGGAATCGGATTGCATTTGTGCTATTGCGATTATGGCCTTTATCCATAAAGGATCATTATTCATACTCGGAACGATAATTAATTCTTCACCACCAAGTGTTACCCATTGTTTTTTAAGACGTATGCCTATTTCTTCCAGTGTTTCCAAACAGTCAGCAACAAAAGAAGGACAAACAATAACTAGTTTTTTAATCCCTTTAGCAATCAATTCAGCAAGAAGGTGATCAGTATAAGGTTTTATCCAGGGTGTTTTACCCAATCTTGATTGAAAAGCGGTACTGTAACTATTCTTAGATAAGCCCAGTTCACTTGCTAATAAACGACTACTCTGATGACATTGAGCCCTATAACATCTCTGGATATTATCTGTTAAAGCGGGACAAGATTCGGTACAAATTGATTTGCAACTACTTTTTGTAATTTGGCGCTCAGGAATTCCGTGATAACTAAAAAGAACATGCGTTTGCTCTTGAAGATAAGTTTTAATGGTTTGAGCTTGTGCTTTAAGGTACGCTGGATGTTGAAAAAAATCACTTATGATTTTGATTGATGGAACCAGATCCCAAGAACTGAGAATACGCATGGCTTCAGCAATGGATGATCCATTAGCCGCTGATGAATATTGTGGATATAAAGGCAAAATAGTAATGGATTCGCATTGCTTTAACTGATTTAAAGCGGTGGTGATAGAGGGAGTCCCATAACGCATGCCAAGAGCAATTACGTGTTCTGATCCAACTTCTTTTTGTACCTCATTCATTAAATTCTGGCTATGAAATAGCAAAGGAGAACCCTGTTCAGTCCATATGGATTGATAAGCACGGGCAGAACGCTTTGAGCGGAACGGTAAAATAAACAGATAAACCAATATATAGCGAAGGAAGGCAGGGAGATCGATGACTCGCTTATCAGTAAGAAATTCGCGCAAATAACTCCGGACAGATGAAGTATCTGTACTGTTAGGGGTCCCAAGATTTATAAGTAATAAACCACGCTTCATCAGCAATTTACTGACCTTAAATAGAATAAGGCCATCATACATGAAGATGGTTCTTAATTCAGTATTTGTTCAAAATTTATTCTGCTATGGCTTTATGGACGCAGCACCACGACGATACTGCGTTAATTTAATTAAGCCGTCTCAGCCTCAGCATTTTCATTGAGTACGATTACATTAGCTGCGTGTAGACCTTTGTCACCTTGTTCCACATCATAATTGACTACTTGTCCGGGAACTAATGTTTTATAGCCTGTACCATGAATCGATGAGAAATGAACAAAAATATCATCGCCACCATTTTCTGGAATAATAAACCCCCAGCCTTTGGCATTATTAAACCATTTCACTTCACCTTTAGCCATATTTCCTCCTTTTCCGGAGTCTCATGACCTAGACTCCATCGTTTCTCAATCGCTCTGACTTTTTCTGTCAGGTGAGCAATTGCATTCATCCATAAATGACAATTGAACCTATTTTCTTATAGGCAGTTTTAAACATAACGTAAAACAGACTCACTACTCAATAGTATTTTTTATAAAAAAAATAATTGTGTTAATAATTCCTTAAGTTGTATATGCTAATTTAGTAGTATTGGTGTAATAAGAGGAGTTCAGATGAGTCAATACAGTACTTCTAAAATGTTAGGAAAACTGGCTGCTGGACAGAGTAATTCCCGTCTTGAGGAAGTCTCGCAGGAAATAGAGGAAGTTGGACAAGAGTTTGCTGTACCTCAATTAGTACCCTCTGCAAAACCATCTGAGGAAATGAAAAATGTCCTAACCAATATTTTAGGACCGTCTTTTTCAAAAGGATATTCTCCGATGGATAAAAAGTAATTTAGTGGTCATCCGTATTAAAAATAAGCAATCATCCGTAGTCATTTAGCCCTCTCTATCCGGAGAGGGCTATGTTTTAAATGTTAATTCATAAACATAATATTTATTAATAGAGCAAATCGTTGTAAAAATATTATTAATTTTTACTAAAAACAACGATGCTAAAGCCCAAATTTAGGTATATACTTTTTAGAAAGAAGTATTATTTTTTGAGGCTTGAATATGGCAGGATTTGCTGAAACTGCACATTGGAGGGATTCTGCGCGCAGCGCACGTTTTTTTATAGTTGATGCTCGAGCTGCGTTTCCAATTTTTTTATTTCTAATGCATATTAGAATTTGGACAGGGATACTGGTTTTAATCTCTGCAGTTTTTTTGGCATCATTGAGCATTACGGTTTTACAGTCCCGGTTTTTTTAAGATGGATAAGGAGCACTTTGGCAGGATCGATTAAGTCTTCAAAACCGTGGTGGCGATAGTATGGAACGTGATATTAGTAAATGTATGTCCGTTATAGCCGCAAGTTTGAACGCAAAATTTTATCTTAATGATAGATTTGTGAGTTATGAGGAGGTTTTTGCAGATACAGGGTTGTTACCAGCAATTGCAAAACGAGCCGATCAATTGTGTTCTTTATGCCTTGGATATGGTTTGGGAGCTACATTTGATGAGGCAGAAGGAGCCTTGTTAGGACTCAGAGTCGTTTTTGATGAAGTAACGCCTAATGTGTTACGTTTGTTGTGTATGACTGACGTATTAAATGAGTTAATTCAAGGTGGGCCAAGTCGTGATTATACCCCTTTGGATGAGTTGATGTACGACTAGATGTGTTTTATTAAAATATATTGTAAAGAAATCGTAAGTAATGGTAATTTTAGATGCATTTATAATTGATTTTGATAGACTTATGTTAATTAAAGATTTTATGGTTTAGGGGTAAACGTTATGGCATTTTTTAAAAACGAGCATGGCGGGCAAGATTTAAAGAACAAGGTTACTACTGAAATCAAAAACCCAGTGGAAAAAATGGTATCAGCGATGAAGCAAAGTGGTCGCGATGTATCTGACCTTACTGAGGCAGAGAAGTTCGTAGATGTTGTACTTAAGGTCCATGACCAAGGCCCTGCTGCATTGCCACAAGAAGCCCTACAAACTCAAGAGGCGAAGCAACAAATACCTGGCGTTAAAGAACAACTTCAAGAAGCTAGGCAAGAACAAACCACTCAAGAAATTGAACAGGTTGCTGAAGAGAGAACTGGTTTTGGATTGACTTCAGGTAGTTGAGTTTAGGAATCATCGAGTACAATTTAATTATTTTTTTCAGCATTCACAAAGAGGTCCCTAGCTCTTTGTGAATTTTATCTTTTTTATATAATCGAAATTACTGTTATACTCCATAATACTGCATTGATTTTTTGCAGAACGTTTTATTCTTAAATTTTGGATTTATGGAAAAAAATACTTTCACTAAAGAGCATAATGATGCGATTCTTAAGGCATTGGATTATGCAATTCAAAATGGCCCTTGGGATAAGTCGAATTTTCTACGGTCAATTGGTAATCGTTTAATTGGAATTCGTGATGGGTTTGCCAAAAAAATTAATGAGCGCAGCCAGGCACAAATTCAATCAGATGCCCATTTAGCAAACCGTCTTGCTCTAAGAGGCGGCCAGCAAGAGGTTTTTGTTTCTTTATATTCTTCAGATGGGTCCAATCTTCAGTCTTGGGAAAGAATAATCATTAATTTGCCGCGGCAAATGATTTCTCGCCCCATCTATGCAGATGAAGAGCAAGTACAAGCGTTAATCAAATCAAAAGAAAACAAACAGAATGAGGCTTATGTCGCTATTTACATTAATAAAACGGATATAATTAATCTTTCTGCTGATAAAACGCTGTCTGACAAATTAGGTAGCCCCTTACTTACGCTAAAGGATAGGGCTTTAAATGTTGAGAATATTACCCGTTTTGTTCATCTAAGCGGTGTTTATAAGTATTCACGTGGTCGTTTGATTAAAGAACAATAGACCTTTTCCAAACTCTACTGTGGCGGGGAATTGCTTCGTCGATACGGTGCTCGAATCCTCATGTACTGGCGTCGTGTACACTCCGGTTCTGCGCTTCGTGTCTCCTTGCACTTCCCTCACCACAGCGAGTTTGGAAAGAGGTCTAATGATTCTGTTTTAACATGCCTCTTTATAGTCATGTACAGTATTACTTGCGAATCTCTCGCAAAATTATCCTAGAGCAGTATATACTTAGAAAGAAACAAACTATTTTGAAGTAATCGCTAATGGCACAACAACCGCAACAACAAGGTCAAGATAGTGGCATGGGCCCAATATGGGTGATGGTACTATTATTTATTACTGTGTTTTTTATTTGGAAAATGGGACATCAGTACATTGTGATGTTTGTTTTTCAAATTAACATTTGGCAGGCAAAACTGGTTAATTTGTTTGTTCACAGTGATCAGCTAGCAAGCTTGATTCAAATCATGCAAACTATAGATCCCAATGCAGTAAATTGGGAGCAGCTGATGGAAACAACGCGTGCTGTTGGTGATTTTATGCGTTATCCCGTGGTTCTTGTCCTGCTTGTTTTGGCAGTTTTACTCTATCAGTCAAATATCACCCTAAAGTTTCGTAAAGTTTATGATATGAAAAAATTACGGGAACAGGAGCAATTTAACTGGCCTGCAATTATGCCTGTAGTTAAAGAAGATTTAGTAGACCAGGATATAAATCAAGGCCCTTGGGCAATGGCGCTGACGCCAATGGAATTTGCACGTAAATACAATTTATTAAAAAAAGAAGATGTGTTATTGGACGATCCGGTACCTGGACAAGAGATGACTGCTGGGATACGGCGAGGCGATGCAAAACGAGTTTTTACCCTACAATTAGGTCCTTACTGGGATGGTTTCGAGCATTGTTCACCACAAGCTTATGCATTAGCTGCTGTGTTTATTGCCCGTATTAATCGAGATAGAGATGCGGCCAACACTATTTTATCAACGTTAGATAAATCTTATGTTGCAGGAAAACCGGATTATAGTGTAGCTAGGCCTACAATAGAAAAATATAAAAATACAGAACTTATCCAGGAAGTTGTTACAAAACATGCCTATACTTTAAGTATAATGGCTTCTTTACTTGAAAAAGCCCGGATGGATGGGGTTGTTCCGAGTTCTGAGTTTTTATGGTTAAGACCCGTTGATAGGCGTTTATGGTATATGCTCAATTGTGTTGGTAGGCAAACACCTTTTTCAGAAGTTGCAGGCCCTTTCGCTCACTGGAAAGCAGAGAAAGAAATGGGACGGCGTTCTTTGGTGCCTATGATAGATGAGGCGATTAAAGCTTTGGAAATTGCTATAAAAGAAGTTAAGTTAACACCCCGACAAATGCAGGAGTTAGAGCCATGATGCGCGGTATTGATTCACGTCATGAGTTAGATCCTACCCTCTTACTTAGGGATACGCGGACTTTGACACAGCGAATGGCTGATTTCTTCGCTGATCCTACGAATATTTCGATTATACTTTTTACTTTATCAGCAATGTCCTATTATTTCTCTGAGGTCGCAACATTCCTGATGCTTGTGGGTGGTGGAAGTTTTCTTTACAGTTATACACGCAAACAAAAATTACCTTTTCGCCTTCCTCTAATTTCTCGAGTAAAAGATTATAACGATATGAAACCAGGCGTTAATAAGCCCAATATGGCTCGTGGAATTGCATTTTTTGGTAATGATCGTAAAACGGGACATGAGTTATGGTTTGCCAATGATGATATGCGTACCCATGCCTTAATCTTTGGATCCACCGGTAGTGGTAAAACAGAATGTTTGGTTTCCCTCGCTTTTAATGCTTTAGTACAAGGAAGTGGTTTTATTTATGTCGACGGAAAAGGCGATAACTCACTTTATGCTAAAGTTTTTTCCATGGTCAGGAGCATGGGACGTGAAGACGATTTGCTTCTGATTAACTTTATGACCGGTGCCCGGGATATTATTGGTCCACAAGAAAGAAGATTGTCTAATACGTTTAATCCCTTTTCTCAAGGTTCTTCCAGTATGTTAACCCAGCTTGTAGTGAGTTTGATGGGTGATTCAAAAGGAGGCGGTGACGGAGACATGTGGAAGGGCCGTGCTATCGCTTTCGTAGAAGCCTTAATGCGACTTCTGGTATATATGCGTGATGAGGGAGCAATACTTTTGGATGCGGATACCATCCGTAATTACTTTGATTTAACTCGATTAGAAACTATTGTCGTTGATAAAATCTTCCCACGTGATAATCAAGAAAGTGTTAACATCGAACAGATTCCAAAATTGGTTACAGACCCTTTACGTAACTACTTAGGCACCTTGCCAGGTTACAATAAAGAGAAAAAAGGAAAGCAAGTGTCACAAGTTTTGGAACAACACGGTTTTATTACCATGCAGCTGGTAAGAGCGTTTTCATCCTTGGCAGATACTTATGGTCATATTGTCCGTACGAATCTGGCTGAGGTAGATTTTAAGGACGTGGTATTGAATCGAAGGATTTTGGTTGTATTATTACCCGCATTAGAAAAATCTCCCGATGAGTTGTCTAACCTTGGTAAAATTATCGTTTCTTCATTAAAAGCAATGATGGCAGCAGGTTTGGGGGAAGATGTCGAAGGGGATTATCGAGATGTAATCTTGAGAAAGCCAACGAATGCACCTACACCGTATATGTGTATCCTGGACGAGTATGGATATTATGCAGTTCAAGGGTTTGCAGTGGTTCCTGCGCAAGCGCGTTCTCTTGGGTTCTCAGCGATTTTTGCAGGACAAGATTTACCTGCATTCCAAAAGGCTTCTAAAGAAGAAGCTGCGTCTATCGGTGCAAACACAAACATTAAAATATGTATGAAATTGGAAGATCCTACAGAAACATGGGATTTCTTCACCAAAACCGCAGGCGAGGCTTATGTAACCAAAGTGGATTCATTTCAAGCTAAAGACACCAGTATGGCCAATACGTACATGGACAGTAAAAGTTCTTCGTTTGAAAAGAGAGCTCGTGTTGACCTATTGGATTTAAAAGAACAAACAGAAGGTGAGGCACATATATTCTTCAAGTCAAAAATTGTTCGTGCCCGCATGTTTTATGCGAATCCTAAACCCGTTAAGAAGTTAAAATTAAATCAATTTTTAAAAGTAGAAGCGCCACCAGACGATTATATAATGAGGTTACAAAAACAATTAGCCTCATTTCAGACAATTTTGGAAAGTGGTGATTTATCAATTAGTAAGACAACAGAAAGTGAAGAAATTACCCTTATTTCTAAGTTATTGCGTGAATCACCCATAGAAGAGCCTATAGAACGAGGTGTTTCTGCTTTAATTGCATTCCATGGTCATAATGAACCTGAACCTGTTGAAGATTTAATTGAAGAAGAAGTTGAAGGCGCATTAACGATATTTAGTCCTTTGCGAGAACGCCCTGAGGATCCTCCAGTTTTGGTTAGTGATAAAGCAGCATTTTCAGAGTCCTTGCTGCCTATCAATGAAACACGCAATCAGATGATGAATATTGAACGTTTGGCCGGAGCCAAGGATAAATATGCTGGTACGGTTGCAAATGAACTTATTAAAGATTTCCAATTGGCGACCAGCTATCCACCTGAAGAGAGAGATGCCATTGCTCCAGATGAGTTAACTGATTTGGTAAAAACTTTGTCAGAAAAAATTGCGCGTGAACGTGAAAATGCGCAGAAGAAAGCTGAAGAATAATTGATACTAATTACGACGTTACTGCGTATTTTTCTGGTAAATACCATTGTGTATCTCAAGAAATTTAGCCATGCGTGTTCATGGCTAATGTTTCACTACAGATGTTTAAGAAAAACACTCACTTTTATGGAAAACAACGCTCTTTGGAATCAGTAACTAAAGCACGTTGTTTTCCTTTTTTAGTTGTGAAAAAAAAAGCCTTGGCGCTTTGTTTTTACTCAAAAAAATGTAAAGAAATAAATAAAGTTTTAAAAAAATAGCTATTTTTTTGAATTCATTGTAACGTAATAATTTGTATGTTTTTCTTAAAGATGGAACACACAATAGAACTACAGTCAGAATCATTTTAAGTGGTCGTTTGAAATATGAGGAATATGAGTGAGATCAGTACGTATTAATCTAATTCAGGCTGTTGGATTGATTGCCTTATTGACGTTGACCTCCTGTAACGGTGATTATTGGGCATTGGAGAAAGACGAGCCGAAGTATCCATGTAAAGTTCTTGGTGCCTGTGATGCTACCATCATGAAGCTTGCTAAAAAACTAAATAGAAAAGGGGTAAAAGTAATTACGATTGGTCAGGATTATATGATCAGCATTCCTGCTAGTTATTTGTTTGAACCAGAAACACCTCATCTAAAATGGAAGTCTTATCCATTATTAAATGAAATTGCCGCATTTCTAATACAATTTCGTAAAATTGCCATTAATGTAGCTAGTTACAGTAATAAATATGTATCGCCAAGAAGAGAGCATGCGTTGACTTTAGCCAGATCGCGAGTCGTTAGTGAATACCTTTGGTCTCAGGGAGTAGATAGTCGTTTTATCTTTACACAAGGATTAGGTAGTGATAAACCTATTATTGGATACACTAAGGGTGGTGATAATTCAATAAATGCACGAGTAGAAATTACTTTCAGAAGAGCTGTGGCATAGGGGAAAGAATGAGTCGTGAAGCGTGGGAAGTAATAAAAAGCAGTAAGAATTTCTATGTTAATTCATACAGACGCGGGATAATCGCGTTAATTATTTCTCTGTTAATAAACTGCATTTTTGGATTATTAATCGCTTACATTCATTTAACAGAGCCTGAGCGAGATTATTATGCAACAAGTGGGATAGCTCCTCCTATTCAGCTACAAGCTCTTCTTGCTCCGAATTATTCATCGAATGCGTTACTTCCTCCTGATCCGCCTGCAGAGGCTGAGGAAGATAAATTGATACCACAATAAGCAATAGATAGAGGATATTATGGCTGAAGATGCCTTAACAGTTGTTGCACTAAGAAATAAATTTTATAAAGACAGTCAACGTAAAGTAATACTTGCGTTGTTAATTGCTCTTATTGTCAATATAATCCTGGCTGCGCTATTAGTATATATGATTACCCATCCACCAGCTCCTAAATATTTTGCTACGAGTATTAATGGCCGTATTACGCCCCTATTTCCTTTAAATGAGCCAAACCAATCAGATTCAGCTGTATTGCAATGGGCAAATCAGGCTGCTATTGCTGCATTTACTTATAATTTCGTTAACTATAGAGATGAATTACAGGCTTCCTCTGGGTTTTTTACACCCGAAGGTTGGGATCAATTTCTAAACGCTTTACAGCAGTCAAATAACCTGGATGCAGTAAAGGCTAAAAAACTGATTGTTTCTGCTGTAGCAACGCGCGCGCCCATTATCTTGCAAAAAGGTGTGTTGAACGGAAATTTTTCATGGCGTGTACAAATGCCTATATTAGTAACATACCAGAGTGCCAGCGAATTTACTCAGCAAAATAATGTGGTTACTATGTTAATTACTCGTGTTTCTACTTTAAATTCGCCAAGGGGAATAGGTATATCGCAATTTGTTGTAGGACCTGCCGCAGGTGGAGTGTCTTAATGAAAAAGCTGAACTGGTTTTTAAAGTTTTGTTTGATGTATGGAATAGCCTATTGGATACCTGGTCCAGCCTATGCACAGGATCAGTCTGATAGTGCCCAACAAGCCTTACAACAGTTACGCTTACTACAACAACGATTATCACAAAATCAACCAGCAGGACAACAAGGTCTGCCACCAGGGCAAGCCGCTCCGGCACCTGCTCCCGGTCAAACTCCTCCACCGGCCCAAAATCAAGGGCCAAATATTCCTATTCCTCTTGCAGGTAATATTTATAAGCCACCAGCTGCAGCTCAAACTCCTCCACCGGCGGCGGCTGCGCCTAATCCTAATGCGCCGCAGATAATAAGCCAAACTGATGAAGAGGTTATTGACAATAAAGCATTTAAAGATATGACACGAAATATCTATCCATTGAGTACGGAGCAAATTGTTCATTTAAGACAAATAAGTGAAACTATGGAGTATGCTAAGGCCTCACCTGCTGGAACCCCTCCAAAGCCTACAGCAACTTCTCAATTTGTGAATTTATCTCCAGGCTCGACTCCCCCTGTCATTCGGTTGGCACAAGGATTTGTTTCTTCATTGGTTTTTCTTGATTCATCAGGAGCACCATGGCCGATTGCTGCTTATGATTTAGGTGATCCAAACTCATTTAATATTCAATGGGATAAAACAAGTAATACAATAATGATTCAAGCAATGAAATTATACAATTACGGTAATTTGGCCGTCCGTTTAAGGGGTTTAAATACACCCGTGATGCTAACGCTTATACCAGGACAAAAAGCAGTAGATTACCGAGTTGATTTGCGGGTTCAAGGTTTTGGACCTAATGCTAAAACCATGCCTCTAGAAACAGGCATTCCACCCTCAGCAAGTGAATTGCTTCTTCATGTTTTAGATGGTGTGCCTCCTCCTGGAAGTAAACGGTTAAGTATTACTGGAGGAGACGCACGTGCATGGTTAGCTAATGACAGAATGTATGTTAGAACCAATCTTACAATATTGTCGCCGGGCTGGTTGGCAAGTATGACCAGCGCAGATGGGACGCATGCTTATGAAATGCAAAAATCACCGGTGTTATTAGTTTCCTGGCATGGGAAGGTCATGCAGCTCAAGGTAGAAGGGTTATAAATGGCTGGCAGAAAAGAAAATATAAAATCGCTTTTTTCTAATACTCGGACACGAGTTATTATTATTTTCACAATAGTATTAATACTGATTGCTATAGTGGTAGGGTATCTAAAATTAAGATCGATTAATACCGGACCTTCAGCAGTTGCAACTGTTGGGCAAGGTCCAGGCGGTATCCAATCCATTCCAGGCGTTCTTAGCCCAACAGCTCAATATGCTAAATTGCAAGAAGAGCAAAATGTTACTCAGGCACAAAAAGCGGAGCAAACAGGTGGAAGTGCTATTCCAACAATTATCAGAACTCAAGCTTTGGGTGAGGGGGTTGGCGTTATTGGTTCCCAAGGTGGGCAAACTGGAGTAGGTTTTGCGACATTAGCACGTGAGGGTGAAGAGGGATCACAAAAAAGTCTTTGGTTGCAAACACTACAAAACGCGGGTTGTTCCAAAACGGCTGTTCAGCAGGTTATTAGCCAAGGGGCACAATTGGCTGATTTAAGGGGAGCATGTAGCTGTGTGCAATTAAAAGATAATGGTTTTACTTTAATGGAACTAAATCCAGTTTGTCCCTGTAAAGAATTAAAAGCTGCAGGATTTAATGCAAGGCAACTTAAAGATGCAGGATATACAGCCTCAAGACTAAGAGAATGTGGTTTTAATGCGTGCGAATTACGTAATGCAGGGTTTACTGCTCAGGAAATGAAAGATGCTGGTTTTTCTGATGATGAATTGAAAGGTGCTGGATATACTCCAGAGGAGATAGCTCGAGCCAGTGGTTTACCGGCTGGAATAACTGCTGCGGATGTACGGAAAGCTGGATGTAGTGTCGATGCATTGGTTAAATTACGTAAAGCTGGGGTTTCTGCTTCTGCAATTCGGCGGATAAGTGGATGCAGCGTAGAACAATTAAAAGCGGCTGGCTTTACTGCTAAAGAATTACGCGATGCAGGATTTAGTGCAGCAGATTTAAAAAGAGCCGGTTTTACTCCCGAAGAATTAAGAGCAGCAGGGTTTACCGCCAGAGATTTATTAAATGCAGGATTCACCCCAGATGATCTTGCTAAGGCAGGCTATTCTGCAGCAGATATAAAAGCGGCAGAGAATGAATTGCCGCCGGGTATTACTCCTGATGATGTAAAAAAAGCGGGTTGTGATGTTGATGTATTAAGAAAAGAAAGACTGGCAGGAGTTAGCGCAACGTTAATTAAAAGATATGCGGGATGTAGCGCCCAGGCATTAAAGGCTGCTGGCTTTACCGATGCAGATTTAGCGAATGCTGGATTTACTCCACAGCAAATTGGCTCTGCAAGCCCGCTTACTGATGCACAAATTAAAGCTGCCGGTTGCGACCCAGATAATCTGAAGAAGCTTTTCGCAGCAGGTGTTTCTGCAAAGCGCATTAAAGAATTAAACGGATGTAGTGCTTCAGCATTAAAAAATGCAGGTTATGATGTGCAATCTTTAATTGATGCTGGGTTCACCCCATCCCAACTTCTTGCCGCAGGGTTTACTCCCCAGGAATTGCAAAATGCTGGGCTAATTCCTGCAGAGGTAGTTGCAGCAGCACGTACTGCAGATTGCAGTGTTGATGCATTGAAGAAAGCACGTGCCGCAGGAATTAGTGCGCTGACCATTAAGAAAACCCTTGGATGTTCTGCAAAGGCGCTAAAAGATGCTGGTTATACAGCTAAAGAGCTCAAAGATGCCGGTTTTACAGCTGCCGAACTCAAAGCGGCGGGTTTTAGTGCTAAAGATTTAAAAGATGCGGGTTTTAGTGCCAAAGAGTTAAAAGATGCAGGTTTTAGCGCTAAAGAGTTAAAAGACGCAGGATTTAGTGCTAAAGAGTTAAAAGATGCAGGTTTTAGTGCCAAGGACTTGAAAGATGCAGGTTTTACAGCTGCACAACTCAAAGCGGCGGGTTTTAGTGCTAAAGACCTGAAAGATGCAGGCTTTAGTGCCAAAGAGTTAAAAGACGCAGGCTTTAGTGCTAAAGAGTTAAAAGATGCAGGTTTTAGTGCCAAAGACTTAAAAGACGCTGGATTTAGTGCTAAGGACTTAAAAGATGCAGGTTTTAGTGCTAAGGAGTTAAAAGATGCAGGATTTACAGCTGCAGAGATGAAGGCGGCGGGTTTTGGTGCTAAAGAATTGGCTGATGCAGGGTTTGGTGCGGCTGACTTAAAAAATGCTGGGTTTAGTGCAGCAGAATTGCAGAGCATTCAAACTGCTCCCGACGGATCACAAGTTGCAGGCTTGGGTGCACCGAGTATTCAGCAAGGTGCATTTAACCTTGGTGGAGTGCCCACATTGGGTCAAGGACCAGGAGGAGCTGCTGCAGTACCACTACCAGGCTCCACTGAGAGTAACCAACAGTTGCAATCCATTATCAACAGACAAAATCAGCAGCAAGCGGAGCAAAAATATCAACAGAAAATCCAACAAAAAACTTCTGATATGCTAACGGCTGCGAATCAATTAATTGCAGAATGGAAAAATGTACCTACACAGAGCTATACCGCAGGAAGTAAGGAAGATGAGAAGGCGGTAGCTGCAGGAGCTGGCCCTGGAGGGCCAGGCGGGGCGGCTCAGTCTTCAACGACTACTGTATCTTCTACGCAAGTAAATATGATTAGAACAGGTGACGTGCTTTTTGCTGTAATTGATACTTCAGTTAATAGTGATGAGCCAGGTCCTATTCTTGCCAGTATCGTTTCAGGAAGACTTAAAGGTACCAAGCTTATTGGTAGCTTTAATTTACCGTCGAATGCTAATAAAATGGTTATTACATTTAATACGATGTCAATTCCGGGCGCGCCAAAAACAATTCCAATCTCTGCTTATGCAATTGATCCTAATACGGCAAGAACTGCTCTTTCCAGTAAAACAAATAACCATTATTTACTGAGATACGGATCCTTGTTTGCTTCCTCGTTTCTAGAGGGCTTTGGTAACGCATTTCAGTCTGCCAATACCACGGTTACCATTGGAGGTACAGGTGGCGGCAATAACGTGACTGTTGCTAATGGAGTGGGGCGTTCTACACTTGAAAATGCTGTAATTGGTTTGGCTACCGTTGGTAAGAGATGGGGACAGCAAGCACAAGTATTATTTAATACACCTACAACTGTTGAGGTCTATGCAGGGACTCCTGTGGGGGTTTTATTTACTCAGGATGTAAAATCTATTTAATTTGATGGTAGGTAAAAATGGCAGATAATGATCAAAATGATGAGTATAAATTCGCTGAATTAGATTCTCTTGAGAACGAGCCACTAGAGAGTTCGGAGTTTGATTCGAAAAGCGCTATTCCTACGGAATCAGGAGGAAGGGAACCTCCAAAAAATATCAAACGTAATGCTTTAATTGCGGTGGGTGTAATTATTTTTGCTATGTTGATGTATCAATTTATCGGTGGGATGTTCTCTAAATCTACTCCTAAAGAGAGCGAAGCTCCTGCCCCTATAGCGGAAATAACGCCACAGCCGAAGGAAGTTCAAACTGAAATTCCACCTGAACCAATTCAGCAACAACCAGTAGTTCAACAGCCAATCCAGCAACCAGTAGTCCAACAGACGCCTCCACCCGTGGTTCAAGAGAGTTCGGCGTTACAGCAGAAAGTGGCGTCTATTGAGTCGAGCCAGCAAACGGTTCAGTCCGAGGTGAGCTCAATGAATCAGCAAGTAAGCAACATCAATAATAATGTAAACGCATTAAACGCACAAATTACAAAACTAAATCAGGTTATTAACGATTTAAACACTCAAGTTGTGAAGCAATCAGAGGTAATTAATGTATTAATTGAACGAACAAAACCGAAACCTGTTAAGCGAGTAATTCATATAAAACCAGCATCTCCGCAAATAAATTACTATATAAATGCAGTAATTCCTGGTCGGGCTTGGCTAATTGGCACAAATGGTTCTACACTTACAGTAAGAGAAGGATCAAAAATCGCAGGATATGGGGTAGTTAAGCTTATTGACTCTATGCAGGGTCGAGTTTTAACGAGCTCAGGGCGAGTAATTAGATTTAGTCAAGAAGATAGTTGAGGTGTTTGTATGGCTGATACATGTACGGGCGGAACAGTAGCTTGCTGGATATCGGGTCAGGTTAATATATTAACTAATGTCGCAAATTCGTTGATCCCTGTAGAACGTATGATTACAGGGGGAGCTTATCTAATCGGCTGTGCATTTTTGTTCAAAGCAGTCTATAGTTTAAAGACATATGGTGAAGCTCGGACTATGATGTCAAGTAATACTAGTATGAAGGAACCAATTGTATATTTGCTAGTTGGTGCGATATTTATTTATTTTCCATCGGCGTTTTCATCATTAATGGTGAGTACTTTTGGTTATCAAAATGTTCTCCAATATGCTCCAGTAAGCAGCACTAATCCAACACTGGATACTTTATTTGGTACTGGAAGTGTGGTGGGGAGGCCTTTGACAATTATTATTCAGGTCATCGGTTTAATTGCCTTTGTAAGGGGATGGGTGTTGATTGCGCGTTCTGCTTCGCAAGGACAGCCACCAGGAGGAACGGGAAAAGGTTTAATACATGTTTTTGGAGGAATATTAGCAATCAACATTGTAGGTACAATTGAGATGATTAATAATACTTTATATGGGACATCGTGATACAAGGCAGGGCACGATTTTTATTTTAGTTAATTTCTGTAATTTAAATTGGGGAGAAAAAGGTGAGTAAAGTTATTAGTAAATCTAGTTACAAATATTGGTTAAGCAGTTTTGTTTGTTTAAGTGTATTGGTTTTGGTGAGTCAAGATGCTGCCGCAGGGCAATCAATAGGAAACATGGCATCAACGATTACCTCGTCATTTACAAACTTAACCAAATTAATCACTGCAGGCTCTTATCTGGCCGGATTGGGTTTCTCAATTGGCGCTATTATGAAATTCAAACAGCACAAAGATAACCCGACCCAAATTCCAATAGGTACACCAATTGCTTTAGTTTTTATTGCTGCGGCCTTATTGTTCCTACCTTCTATTTTAGGAGTAACCGGGGTAACAATGTTCGGAGGCAGTGGTGGTACAACTGCTGGACCTACAGGAACAGTTTATACAACCGGCAGCTAATAGCATAGTAGTTGCTTATATAATAAAAATGGTAAGATTCATTTCTGATCCTCTCCCTGCTAAAGGGTAGAGGATCTTTTAATAGGTATTAAATAAATAATTGCCAATAAAGTTTATTATAAATGTGAGCCAAGAAGATGGCAGTTAATCAACAACAACACAAATTAAAATTAATGGCTACGCCTGGTTCATGGCGTTTATATTCAGCCAGGAAGGTTGACGAACGATTTAAAGCGTTTGAGCAAAAAGTATTTCAAAGAGATAGATATACGTGTAGATTTTGTGGATTTCAAGCGCGCTTATTTCAAGAGGTGATTAACCTTGATAATAATTATGCCAATAATAAATTGGATAACTTAGCAACCTCTTGTTGTTTTTGTGCACAGTGCTTTTTTATTGAGTCTGTTGGTGTTGGTGGTTATGGTGGAGGAACTTTGATTTATCTTCCCGAGCTAACCCAACCTGAATTAAACAGCATATGTCACGTATTATTTTGTGCGATCACAAACGATACCGGATATAAATCCAGTGCACAAAATATTTATCGAGCATTCAAGTTTCGTTCACAACTTGTGGAGGAAAAATTTGGAGAGGGAACCAGTGACCCTGCAATATTTGGTCAGCTGATGATCGATGCGGGTGTAAGTGACGAAGAGAGAAGAGCTCAATTGTTTAAAGATATACTTCTATTGCCTTCGCGCGCCAAATTTCGTAAACAGATTGAAAAATGGGCGGCTAGTGCATTGGAAGAAATTTCAAGTTAGTTAAATGTGAGGAACGGAATGGCGCATTGGTCAGAATCATTTTTTGAAGGAATAGATACCTTCTTTGCCTGGCTAAGTACTTCGCTCAAGCAAACAACAGAATCTTATATTGACTTAGAAACAGCAGATAGTCCAACAGTATTGGTTAATCATGATGGTTCTTTGGTATCTATTTTGAAAATTGAAGGTGTATCAGCTCTTATTGGAAGTGTAGAATTTGACAATTTGGTTGCGGGTATCACTAACTCATTTCAGGGCGCTATGGGACGTCCAGGGCATGCCTTACAGGTTTATTTTAGCCATGATAAACAAAACATAAGGAAATTGATCCAAGATACTTACGAACCAGCTACAGCTAGTGCAAGAAGACTGGAACTTAATTTAACGGACTTGTTTGAGGAGCGAGTCAATTATATGGCGCAGTATTGCGCGGAAGAACGTGTCTATTTTGTGTTAATTACACGACCATTCAATTTACCCTCTGAACAATTGAAAACAGCAAGTAAAACTAAAATGAAAATGATCAAAGATATGAAGGCTCCTCCTTTTAAAAACAGCCAGACTATCTATGCAGCAATTCCAGAGCTACGTGATACTCATGATGCGTATGTTCGTTCCGTTATGAATGATTTAGATTCGCTGCATGTTTTCGCTAAACTACTGGAAGTTCATGATGCAATACATGCAATTCGCATGACTGCTGACCCTGATTATACGGCAGATGATTGGCGTGCAAGTTTACCCGGAGATAAGGTTACGGTTCGTGAAATTAATAGTTTTGACGGTGATGCTTCTGATTTATTATGGCCCTCATTAGCAAAACAAGTATTTCCTCGTGATGCAGAAGTATTGGATTTACGTACGGTTAGGATTGGAGATAAGATTTACTCATCAACCTACCTTGATTTATTCCCAAAAGATCTAAGACCCTTTATTCAGTTATTTACACGTATATTACCCGCACATATTCCTTGGAGAATATCTTTTTTAATTGAAAGTGAAGGACTAGCGACCATTAAGCTTAAAGGACTTCTAGCGGCGATTCTAACTTTTAGTTCAGCACAAAATCGTTTGATCAGTGATTCGGTGAACTTATTAAAATACATACAGCTTAACACCGATGAGGCAATAATCCGCTTACGAGTTGTTGCCACTACTTGGGCGCCTGAAGACAGGTTGGCGTTATTACGTCAAAGAAGTTCTGAATTAGTAAAAGCAATTGAAGGTTGGGGATCAACCGATGTTTCAGAAATTTGTGGCGATCCTTTTGGTGGTTTTGTTTCCAGTATGTTAGGTGCTACCCTTAACAGCATGGCAGTCCCTACAGTTGCTCCACTGAGCTCAATCGTTTCGATATTGCCTATTACGCGTCCTGCTTCACCTTGGTCAAAAGGAGCATTACTCTTTAGAACGCCTGATGGTAAACCTTGGCCATTCCAGCCAGGATCCACGGAACAAACGACTTGGATTGACTTGGTTTATGCGCGTCCAGGTTCTGGTAAATCCGTTTTATCCAATGCGGTTAACTTAGCTTTATGCTTATCCGGGGGATTATTACGATTACCACGTATTGCGATTATTGATATTGGACCTTCAAGTAGTGGTCTCATCTCATTGTTGAAAGAAGCACTACCGGCATCAAAACGCCACTTAGTTGCTTATCACCGTTTACGAATGACTCCTGAGTATTCAATCAATCCTTTTGATACTCAATTAGGGTGTCGGTATCCTACGGCACTAGAGCGTGCTTTTTTAGTTAACTTTATTACTTTATTAACTACTCCCCTTGGAGCGGAAAGACCCTATGATGGTATGCCGGATCTGGCGGGTATGGTAGTAGATGAATTATATAAAAGTTTGGCTGATGAATTTAATCCAGCACCTTATTCCCCTGGGGTAGAGGAATTTCTTGACAGTATTTTAGAGGAAATTGGATTTGTTCGTGATTCAAAATCAACCTGGTGGGAGGTGACAGACTCACTTTATTCCGCAGGTTTTGTACATGAAGCGATGCTTGCTCAACGTTATGCAATGCCTTTATTAGCTGATGCTGCATCAATTTGTCGTACCCCCTCTATCGAAGACTTATACGAAAGAATAACGGCACCAACAGGTGAATCATTAATTAATGCATTTTCGCGAATGATCTCTGCTGCAGTTCGTGAGTATCCTATTTTGTCGCGTGTGAGTAGTTTTGATATTGGTGATGCGCGTGTCGTATCGCTTGACCTTGATGAAGTAGCGAAAAGTGGCGGGGACGCTGCTGACAGACAAACTGCTGTTATGTACATGCTGGCACGTTATGTATTGGCAAGGCACTATTATTTAACTGAAGAGAGCTTAAACAACATACCGGAACAATACAAAGAATATCATCAAGAAAGAGTGCAAGAAATTCGAGAAGATCACAAACGTATTGTATATGACGAGTTTCACCGTACTTCAAAATCTGCTGCAGTGCGTGAGCAGGTTATTATCGATATGCGTGAAGGCCGTAAATGGAAAGTACAAATTGCTTTATTATCACAATCGGTAGATGACTTTGATCCTGTCATGATCGATTTTGCTACTGCAATTTACATTATGGATGCGGGACCTTCACAAGCAATTGAAAAAACCACTTCAATATTTGGACTTTCCGATACAGCAAAAACTGCGTTACGCACTCGAGTACATGGCCCAAGACAAGGGGGAGGTACTTTCCTAGCACAATATGCTACTAAAACTGGAGTAAATGTGCAGTTGCTTACCTTGACTTTGGGACCGGTTGAATTATGGGCTTTCAGTACTACCGCTGAAGATGCTACAGTGAGAAACCACTTGTATCGTCATCTTGGTCCCGCAGAAGCAAGACGTCTTTTGGCCGCATTATTTCCTAATGGTTCCGTTGCCAAAGAACTAGAAGCTCGATTGAATAATATGAAAGAAAAAGTTGGTTTGATTGAGGATGAGATGAAAGAAAGTATTGTAGAACAATTAATTAACGAAATTCTTGATGCCTATTCAAAAAATCCTGATGTTAAGAGTCTGCCTGCAAAATTAACGTGAGTTCGACATAAAAAGCATAAAATAATTTTATGCTTTTTATGTTGCTAAACGCATGTTGTTGGCTTTATTTGTGGTACGTACGGTTAATCTAAGCGAGCGTGCAGTTGCAATGGATGGAGTTAAAGCGACTGTGGATTCAGGCTGTAGCTTCAGAATGGATTTGATCACACTAAAACACAAAAAACATGAAAAATAGTTTCAGCAACGCTAATACCCTCCGGATACCCTCTTATAAAGTATTTTCAGATTTTGGGTCATCTATGTTCAACCCCATTTTTAGTAGTAATTGATTCAATTCTTTTACACTGTGAGGTGTACTCCAGAAATGAATTGGGTTACGTTTTATCTGACATAGGTTACGGATTTGCTGAATAATCTCTTGTGGATCAATCTCTGAGTCCTGTTTACCAAGAATCTCTTGTTGCAGTTTCTTAAATTCTTGGACTTTATGAGAATTAAGGCCCGAAGTATAACGATCATTTTCTTTTTTCTCAATATTGCAAATGAGCGCTGTCACGATGCTGTTTAATTTATCTTTTACTGTTAGGTCAGAAACTTGATCGATGTGAGGAGTAGATATAAAAGATATTGTTTTTTTATTTTCACTTTTCAACCCATGGGTTTTCAAATGCATCTGCTCATGTGTCGTACTGGAACCAGATACGGAAAAACCATTTTTTTCATAAAATTTCTTGGCCCTAGGATTGTCCTTTCGAACTTGTAGGCTAACCGTTAGATTCTGATTTGATTTAAATTCATCTCGTGCTTTATTCAATCCAGTGCTCATCAGATCCTGACCAATTCCTTTACCCTGAGAATTGGGGTGAACGCCAAAATTTCCAATAAAAAAAGAAGTTTTGGATAGTTTTTGTAAAAAGAGATAGCCATTAATTTTATTCGTCTCTTCGTCATAGGAAACGTAAGAATATCGTGCGTCAAAAAAACGTTCCATGTCACTTAGAGACCAGGGATCTTCGTCAGGAAAGACAATAGGATCAATTTCTAATATTTTACTTAAGTCACTCTTTAACATTGGACGAATAGGCATCGGAACATATCCATGAATGAAACACTATTATTATACGCGCAAAAAATTAATGAAAACTTAAGTAACTCGACTCATTAGATTTTTTAAACAATTGTCCAGCACAAAGTCCAAACAACTCACGTTAAATTCATTTAATACTCCCTTAAGAGAACTCCCATATAATCGGCCATGTTCTTAATCAAAAATAGATTTCTTGGAAACTTTACTACCGAGGAGAATTGTTTCGAAGATGCGGGTCTCTCTCTGTAGCGAGTTTTCCGAAGAAGTCTAATGGATTTGATAGGTTCAAATCCATTCTGAAAAGAATAAAACAACGGAATATTTATTTAGAATGAGGTCTATATGAAAAAAGTAATTGCCATTTTGTTTTCATCATTAATTACAATCAATACAAGTTTTGCTCTTGGTAACACAGAAATTCCTGATGAGATGTACATTAAAGAGCATTGGATCAGTTTAACGACGAGCTACGATATTGAAACAAAAACACGAAAACTGGGTACTTTATATAGAAAATTTCTAAGTCTCTTGTTGACCTATGAATTTTTTGATCCATTCGATAATAAATTGGCATATGCACGGTCAAAGTTTTTTTCGCTGACTGCTCACTTTGATGTTTATGATAATTATGAGAATTTTATTGGGTCGGCTGATGAAAAACTGTTTGCCTTTTTCCCAACGTTTGATGTTTATGGACAAGATGGCTACACCAAATTGGCTAAGGCAAGTATGAATTTTTGGGGTACAACGTTCACAATTTATGATCCTGTAACCGATAGAGAAATGGCAACTTTATATCGGCCATTTTTTAGACTGAAAAATGATTGGACCTTTAATATTACCGACCGAGCTTTATTCAATCAAAAAGAAATTGATTCTCGCGTGTTGATGACTGTAATTGCATTCCAGGGCGATAGAGAATATTGGGAAAGTACTAACCGAGATTACCTACGAGGAGTTACGAAAAAATCTCCCCAAGCGAACGAAGTCACATCAGAACAGGTAAATGAGCTTTTGGAAAAAATTGCTGCAGCCAGCAAACAAGAGGGGTTAGATAATATAGGAAATCCTGATCCAAAAATGATGGATGCTGTTGCCAACGAGTTGGAAGAGAGTTACAAAAAATTGCATGTCCCTGATGAATCAACACAGACAAGTAAGGAAAAGCTTGATACGTTCACTGAATATTGTTTGAGTTTAGTACAATCAAAGGCTCTTACCTATGAGAAAAAGAAAGCGATTCTTTTCTTACTTAAGGCACGATTGGAAGGCGCAGCAAACGCAATGTAACAAAATGTCCGAAGTTAAGTGAATCGTATTTCAACCGTAGCTGGAGTGATATATCATCCCCAATCTACAATTTTGTAATAGGTCATGTGGGGAGCGTTCCTGTTATTTGGATGCATTGTAGGGTGCAGCGGAACCCGGGTTCCGCTGCGCTGCACCCAGGCTACAATGGAGCATAGCTGGTTTGCAATTAGATTTTTTTGAACAGAAGTTAAGAGGCTCTAAGAGGTAACGTTACAATTACCTTTAATCCGCCCTGCAAATTATTCGTCAATGTAATATCTCCTTGATGCATTTGAATAATTTCTCGGGCGATTGTTAATCCGAGTCCTGTTCCTCCTGTACTACGTGAGCGTGAATTTTCGCCACGATAAAAAGGTAAGAAAACCTGCTCTAGATCCGCTTCTGCTAATCCTGGACCTTGATCCGTAATGGTAATTTCCACCTTATTTTGTAGGCTAATTAGATGAATCATTGCCCTATAGCCATAATGAACTGCATTATTGATCAAATTATTAAAGGCACGTTTGAGTAAGTTTACTGTACCATAACAAACCAGTTTTGGGCTTTCACTAGTAAAACTAACATCATAATTCAGTTCAATAGCATCATCTTTTAATGATGAAAGCAAGGCCACCAAATCAAAGAGTTGAGGTTTTTCTTCAACATTCACATCTCTAAAATAATCCAGTGTTTCTCGAATCATGAGTTCCATCTCATTAATATCAGTCATTATTTTGCTGTAATTGGGATCATCTTCCAAATATTCAGCACGTAATTTTAAACGAGTTAAAGGAGTACGCAGATCATGCGAAATCGCGGTGACCACTCGAGTTCGATTTGCTAAAAGCTTATTCACTTTTTCCTGCAGGTCATTAATTTTTTTAAAAATAGTTTTTTGATCTTGATTTCCTGTTACTGGGATAGGTAACCAGTTGTCTTGATGTTCACTGTAATGAAGACTTTGGATTAAGGTGTGTATTGGTTGATTTAGTGATCTAACCGCCCAATAATTAATGAAAAGCAAAGCGCCTACTAGAATAAGAAACAAACTGACTATTGAATTTGCCTGCCTTGGGAAAAAAGAAATTACTTTGATATTTAGCCAATTATTTTCCTTGAGAAATACCGAAAATTCCAATTTTTTATTTTGTTTTATCAAATTAAAAAGAATTGGGGCTTTTAAAGTCAACAATGCATTTTTATCGTATAAGGGTTTAGGAGATAAGGTTATTTCTGCCCAGGAAATACTTTGATTTCTAAGGATTAAAGGCCACATTGACTGAGGGTTTTTTTGTAACAGTAGAACAAGATGGGTTAATGATCGCACTGCTTTGGGAGGAAGAGGGGAGCGAATGTTTTCATAATAATATTTTCCCAACTGCATCAGTGAAAAAATGATTAATAGATTGCCTAGTATTAGTCCCACCAATGTTTTTTTTGCCGTTTTGGTTAATTGACTCATATCAAATCAACCTTAGTTTTGAATTGGTAGCCACCTCCGCGAATCGTTAATAATAATCGCGGGTTACGTGGATCAAGCTCAATTTTTTTACGCAAGCGACCTATAAGGACATCAATTGTTCTATCTTGTGAATCACAATCTTTCTCATATAACAAATCCATTAATTGATCGCGGCTTAAAATACGTCCAGGATGCTCTAAAAAAATGACTAACAGCTCGTATTCTCGTTGGCTTAATGGGATAGCGACAGATTCTTTATCAATCAAAGAATGGGTATTGCGATCGAGGATCCAATTATCGAAATGTATTTGTTGTAATGGAGTGAGTTTTTTACGATCATGCTCCAATTCTCCTTGAGTACGTCGTAATTGCGCTTTTACTCGTGCCAGCAATTCACGGGAACTGAAGGGTTTGGAAATGTAATCATCTGCTCCTAACTCCAAGCCAGCAACTCGATCAGCAATGCTGTTTGCTGCGCTAAGCATAATAATAGGCATACTGTGAGTTTGACGAATCATTTGGCATAAATTTAATCCATCAATTCCTGGAAGCATAATATCTAAGATAATTAAATCAAAATTATTTTCTCTTAATAGTTGTTTGATGCTTAAACCATTCAAGGTCCAGGTAGTTCGAAAACCATTTTTAATTAAGTAATCATTAATCAAGTGCGTAATTTCTTGATCATCATCAATAATCAATATGTGACTTTTTCGTGTACTCATGAATCACCTGGTAAAATAATGTACGCAGGCATTATAACAGTAAACTTCTCTATGTTGAGCATTGTAACAGTGTTGTTACAAGAAACACCGCATTTGTCATATTCCTATTACATTGTCTTATTACACTTGCCCATAGACTCTTCCAAAACCCTACTGCAGAAAAGACCTGCTTCGTTGGTACGGTGCTCGAATCATGTACTTGGACTTACACTCCGGTTCTGCGCTTCGTGTTGACTCGCGTTGCTCTCTCAGCAGCAAGTTTCGAAAGAGGTCTAATGAAACCTAATAGGAGAGAAAAAATGAATATGAAACGGTTCTTATTAATTAGTAGCCTGGTGTTGAGTGCCTCAATTGCTACAGCACAACCATCAGCATCTGGTGCGACGGTAGTTTCTGTAAATCAAACAGGACATTATCGTCAGCATGTCGGTAAGTTGTTAACTCCAGAACAACGTTCCGAATTAGCAAAAATCAAGAGAAATCTTCATGCGCAAATGGCCCCATTAATTAAAGAAAAACGTGCGCTCTCTATGCAAATACGAGGTAAATTAGCAACTCCTAGTGCCAAATGGAGTGATATATCCAGATTAGTAGAAAAGAAAAATAGTGTTAATGCAAAAATAAATACTTTATGGGCTCAAACCCAATTTAAAACCTACCAAAAACTGGGTGTTTTATTGCCTATGCGCCATGGTCATCATTGTGGTTTTCAAAATAAAAATTCTGTCAAAAAATCATAAGAGCGTTTGACGGTTTCGCGTTTTTTGCGAAACCGTTCAATCTTTTAATTCAATGACTACAACTTTTATTGGATGCTTGTCCATGTTCTCATCGGTGTGTAGTTCACCAGGAACATCTTTAGAGAGATAATATGCTTTATCTTTTTCTAATTTTAGGAAATGTTCTTTTCCTTTATTGTTAACTACTTTTATTAATCCGCTATCTAAAGCAACAATCACTCTATTGTACTCATGCCGATGCATTTTTAAAATTTGATCTTTATTCGGGTAAATTACAGTTGTCCAGACAGAGACCTTTTCATTGGACAGTTGGGGAATACGAATGGTTTTTTTTGCATCTGCATAAGAGTTTATTGATAGCAAAAAGGGAAGAATAGAAAGGATGAAAGTGAGGTATTTCCGCATAATGTTCTCCAAAAATTTTTTAGGAGAACTATAATACATGGCGTTTTATTTAAGAAGATTTAACCACACATTTTTACTGTAGGAGCTATTGTTTTATTGCTCCATATCATCACATTTTCTAACAACAATCTGCTTAATCAGCTCCGTCAATAGAATGTAGTTTTGCGTTTTATGGGAGGTGGAGCGCCAGGCTACGCCAATTTCTCTATAAGCATGGTTCGTTTTTAAAGGAAGTGAGATTAAATCAGTTCCTGTAAGAATGCCGCTGTTAATTGCAAGATTAGGTAAAAAAGTAATGCCGGGTTGATGACTTACCATTTGGATTAACGTATGTAAGCTGGTGGCAAAAAAATGATTGATTTTTTTGCTTTCTTTTAATTGACATGCCTGCAATGCATGGCCTGTCAAACAGTGTTCTTTTTCAAGAAGAAAAATACTGTTTTCAGGTAGTTTATTGATTTCCTTGTCAAATCCTTTATGTGACCATGTCTTGGGTAAGACCAGTTTAAAGTAATCTTTGCATAATATTTGTGTGTGGAGGTCTTGGGTTGGATAAGGAAGCGCTAAAATCACAAGATCAAGTTTTCCCTCACTTAAATAGTTCAAAACGTTTTCTGTAGTGTCTTCTCTGATGAATAAGGTGAGATCGGGATAGAGTTGCTGACATAGATTTTGTAGTTCACTTAAAATAAAAGGAGCAATGGTAGGAATAACCCCAAGATAAAACTTACCTTGCATTATTTTTCCTTGGTTTTGTGCGTAATCCACTAAGTCATTGCTTTGTTCAATAATGAGTCGACTGCGACGAACAATTTCTTCACCCAAGGGGGTGAATAAAAATGTTTTATGATCACGTTCAAGGAGTTGTGCTTCTAAGGCTTCCTCAAGACTTGTAATTGCTGCACTTAAAGTCGATTGACTAATAAAACATGCTGCAGCAGCGCGACCAAAATGTTGGTGGTCATATAGTGTAATCAAGTAATGCAGCTGTTTCAGACTAATTAATCTACTCATCGATTTTTCCGATTAAAGTTATCTGTTTTATTCATTTTAAATAATTATACACCATAACTATAATTTAATTGAACGAAACGAATTGAGGAGAAATTTATGCTAACTGTTGGTCAAAAAATTCCAGAATTTTCTGTTATTGCAGCAAAACCTGGCTTTAATAATCATGAAGAAAATGGTGTGAGTGCTTTTGAAGTGATTACTGAGAAAAGCTTTCCAGGAAAATGGAAAGTGCTTTTTTTCTACCCAAAAGATTTTACTTTCGTATGTCCAACAGAAATTGTGGAATTTGCAAAATTAAATAGTGAATTCAATGATAGAGATGCAGTAGTTCTGGGAGGAAGTACAGATAATGAGTTTGTCAAACTCGCTTGGCGACGAGAACACAAGGATTTACATAAATTGGATCAATACAGCTTTGCTGATGTGCATGGGAAATTGACTCATGGGTTTGGTATTCGAGATGAGGAAAGTGGGTGTGCTTTAAGGGCAACGTTTATTATTGACCCGAATAATGTGATTCAACATGTGAGTGTCAACTCATTAAATGTTGGCCGTAATCCTCAAGAAATATTACGTATTTTGGATGCTTTACAAACTGATGAATTATGTCCTTGTAACCGTCCTATTGGCGGTGAAACATTATAATCCGAACAAAAATTCAGAAGTTCTTATAAAGAGGGGAAGTTCTGAAAAGGAGAGTTATATGTCTATAGAACAGTTGAAACAAGCGATACCTGATTTTGCTAAAGACATTCGTCTTAATGTCAGTAACCTATTTGGCAATAGGGCACAAACCGGTTTAACAGAAACCCAATTTTATGGGGTTGCATTAGCTGTAGCATACACATTGAAAGATAGGCGTATTATTGACGCCATTCAATCAGACGGAGCCCTGCATATCACTCCTGAATTGGAGCACGCAGTAAAAACAGCGGCTGCTCTGATGGCAATGAATAATATATATTATCGTGCCATTCATTTGGCAGAAAATAAGGAACTTGCATCACTTCCTGCTAATTTGCGTATGAATGGGATGTTAAATCCTGGGATACCTAAAGCTGACTTTGAGTTATTTGCTTTAGCAGTCTCTGCAATCAATGGTTGCGGTATGTGTATTCATTCACACGTTAAGCAGTTGTTGGAACATGAGTTGAATAAAGTTGCGGTTCAATCGGCACTTAGAATCGCAGCGATTTTAAATGCATGTTCCTTTGTTCTATCCCAAAATGAATTATAAGCAGGCTTGCTCTGGAGCGGTTAAGTGTTTCCAGGGCTGTCCTATCAATGTTTTTATAAAATATTCTTACTCAAGAGGCTGGAGTTCGAAATTCCCCGCTATCCAAAACCCATCGTTCTTATAATAATTCCTTAAGCATTATGCTCTATAATGTTTCATATCACGTTATATTTGCTCGATAATAAATAATATTATCCATAAAGAATTTATTGCGAGCAACTATAGATCAAGATGCTTAAGAAAGAAGGGTTATAGTAGGTTCGAAGAAAAAAAGCATTTAGTCACTTTCTAAAAAATCTACTATATTAAATGTATATATTATAATCAACATGGTTAATTAAAATGCCTCATCCTTACGAAAATCGATTTCCTAATCTATATGCCAAATATAAAGACCAACATGTGAATATAGGGGCTATCCTAGAAGTGTTGGATTTACAGTGTAAGCATTTGTTTAATCTAGAAGAACTGGAACAAGCGGCCATCGCTGTTGGATGGCAAGGTTCTTACGTAGAGTTTTTCGAGAGTTGCATTAAAAACAGTGGAGCTGGATTCGATCCTAAAGAAGTGAGTGAGACATTACTCCCTTTTATCCATCGCACAATAAATTCTTCCGGCTGGAGTTCAAGAAATTATACTGTTCCGCCATCTTGTACTCAAGAAATAGGATTTAAAGAAAAATTTGAGGCACAAAAACTAGATTCCGATTTAGATAAGATGAATGTATTGAAAAATTATGCATTTACCACGTTGGATATGAGTCGTTCGGCACGGGCAACATCTGCAAGAGGGAGGAAGCCTATCCCGGAGGTAATTGAGTTAGATCATTTAGATTATCTTGATACTTCTAAGATAAATGAAACAAATTCTCTCTATATACGTAGCTCAAAAGGTGACAATAAAGGGCTTTCGCAATGGATTTTGCTTTATTATAAAGAAGGAAAGCCTTATCTTTATAGTGAGTCACCGATAGCAGAAGATGATAAGGTTAAGATCATCGACCGCTTTTTTAAGGGAAAAGAACATCCTACAATAAAAGGAGGTACTGCCGCTTTATCGATGTCTTCAGGCATACGCGCATGTTCTGAATATGCTCAAGAAGTCGAATCTTGCGGTGCGGGATTATCAACAGAAGCAGATTATTTTTCTCTGTTAGTGGAATGGGTTTGGTTCACTACAGCTAGCAATCCTAGTGGCTCTAATTATAACTGGGAATATTTTAAAACTCATGTTCTTCGATTTTATCCAGATCATGAGCAGTTCCGGCTCCTCGACTTGAATACTCCTCCCCAGCATCATGAAGACCTTCAGGAGAATTTACATCTACAAATGCGCTCTTTTTATTTAGCCCTTGATCGCATGCTATCCTCTGAATATGTTAAAAGCATGGATTATAGAGACCTTCCACAAAAATCTACATTTTATCTTTTAAAAACAGATCGCAAAAATAATACTGTGCGATTGAGCGTTCCAGAGAATATCGATTTTAATAAGTTTCAACAAATTTATGCACCTCATGGTCAGACAGCAATGTGGGGAATAAGAGATGAGCTGGATCGGCGTAGCCGCCATTCACATCAAGGATCAATACATGATCTAGCCACCTGTTTTGTCCTTAATACTTTTCGTGCGTGTGCAAAAGAAAAGAATTTAATTATTGATTTACCTGAAAAATATCAACTACATGAAATAGAACAAAATCTAGTTTGTTATTTAATGCAGCGTAATCCTTTTGTTTGTCGTTTTGAAAATCCTAGCAATAACAGGTCTTTAAAACTCATCAATGAAAATCTGCAGCACATTTTTGCCCGTAACCGCTGGCTCTCTATTAACGGGTATTTACCTCCTTTGCTTGATGAATTCTGGAATGTATCTGCGGAATATTGGGTTGCTTACTTAAAACAATCCCCTGATTTACTGTCGGATAAACAAGATGTTTTGGAATTTAAAAGTTGTGTTAGGGAAATGGGTCTGCATGGCTTAGAACCTTTATTAACATATCTTTCAAATAAAGAAGGCGAGTTAAAACCAGAGTTTAATAAACTGCTTCGCAAAACAGAGAACCCACCTGTTTTTTATGCCGGGTGCCCTGCAAAAGAAGTTAGGGGGTATACACAAGCTCTAGTTAATCATCTACAGCAAGAAAAGTACTTTCCTTTTAAGCAATTTCAATTTTCTTTTGTTCCTGGAGCAACGAAAGATATTGCTGATTTGTTAGAACAACTGAATGAGCTCAATTATTTTGATAAAATCAGTTTAACGGATTGCACAACAACTCCTGAAAAAATAGATGCTTTAGGTGATTTTCTTTTGGAAGTAAGCAAACGAGCTGAACATAATGAGAACTGGACTTGCCCTATTCATATCCCTGAATTAGAAAAGCCTTCAAATAATCCTCAATTGGCAAAAATTTATGAGCTTTATAGTGACTTAAATAATATCTTAGTTCAGAGGGCGCGTAAGAAGAGTGATGAAGATTTATTGAAGATCAACCACTTTAAAGTAGCATCTCAAGTAGTAGCTGAAGAAATTGAAGATCATGAAAAAGAAGTCCAAATAAAGGACAAAAAAGGTCTCGAAAGTGAAGCGTTAGTCCGAAAATTTGGAAAAGAATGTGTTAAAACATTAGGAGAACAGCAGCTATCACTGAGTCGAGCTGGCGGCATTGCTTTACAAATGCAACAGCAACAGCAAATAAAACAAGAACGAAGCCGCTCCTTAGAAAATGAAATGGAAAAAGGAACTGCTTTTGAAGATGTATTGCCTCCTTTATTGATTGATTATACCAACATTCATGATGAACTAGGGAAATATTATCATGAGCTGAATCTCGATTATCCTATTGACGATCGTAAGATAACATTAAAAACGCATGATGAAAAAATACTGCAATCGTTTTTCCATACTTGGGTAAATGCCAATCCTGAAGTTCCAGCGAAACATATTATTCAAAAAATGACGCCCTATGCAGCACAAATGCTGTTGAAATACCATCGTCAATTGTCTGGAGGCTTGAATGTATCTAATTTACCTCGGGGTTTTTACACCCAACGTTTGGGATCTGGGGAACTGGTTTTAGGATACAAACCCACTTTAGGCTATACAACCGATCATAATCCATTGACTTTAGAATTAACTACTTCTATTCCAAAAGTCGAGCGTATTTTAGGAGATTATCGGCAGTTTAATAAGCACGATGAAGTACCTCGTCTGCAAGATTTGCTGCAACAAATGCAATTATTGGCTGAAATGCAGCCTGAGTTATCCAAAAAAGAACGTGAGCTAAGGTTAGATGCTTTGTGGCATGGAGAGAAATTATCTAAGTCCTGGCAACTTTTTCTAAAGCAAGAAGAAAACAGGACATGGGTTATAAACAATTGGGAACTATTTTACGCAGGTTTCAGATCTTCCATTCCTGAGCGGGATATAATTGAATGGTTTTCTCAACAACCTAAAAAATTATCCAAAGAAAGAGCGATTGGATTATTAATTCAAAACATTTACACAGATAGGGACCAGGAAGGACAAAAAGAACGTATATTTGATCTTTTAATGAGAAATGAAGGTTTTATCCATGTAAAAGGTTTGGGCCAAATTTATTCTCGATACGGCAATTACGGTTTAGAACGGTTTTCTAATCTTTTATTAACCATCGAAGATCGATTAGGAAAAAAATTCTTAGAAGCTTTTGGTGAAAATTATCTTTATTATTGCACTACCTATTCCCCATTATTACAAGAGTCAGCCTTAAATACTTTTGATACCATCTTAGCGGAATTATCAAGGGACGAGAGCGGTGAGAAAGAGCTCTTCCTAGAATTCCTTGATATGCAGATGGAGGCTGCTGGATGGGACGATATTTCTAACTTGTGGAAAGGATTCAATTATTTTTATAGCCGCATTAAGGAAATGGGCTTAGAAAAAGAGTTTACACCAGAACTTTTACGTTCATTAAAGCCCAAGGGACAAAATCTATTCCCTTGTTTTGAACGCATTTTAAAATCATTGGAAAATATTCCCAGCCTAGAGCTACAAGCACAGTTTATAAAAGCGCTTCCCCATTCTGATTTAACAGAGGGAGGAGTACCTTATGCTGTATGTCATGAGGGCTTTGTTTTAGTTGATAAGTCACTTCGTCTTGCTGAGTTTCAAAATGGAAGTCCAACATACAGTCCGCCGATGGACAAACTATTTACTCATCATTGGAAGGAGCCGCTTCATACCAATCGTGCTTTAGCCTCTAAAAGCCATATTAAGCCTGAGGATTACAGGATATTGAGTGAGGCAAACCTATCGAAAGCTGAATTAATTTGGGCTTCACATACTGAATGGCTAGGCGCTCAGCAATTACTTGATTTCTTTAATACAGGTAAAAACCAGCCTATTTTAAATGATGTTGCCGCACACTTCTATCATATTTTTTATGAAACGCATCAAGCCTATCGACGTTTTCCTCTCGAGATTTTCGGGTTACTGGGGGATCATTGGGCAAAACTTAAAGATATTCTTACGAAGTATCCCAACAATACTACCTTTTTTGAATGCCTTAATATACTGCCAGAGGATGTTAGAGAGGAAAATCTAGCGCGCATTTTCACCTTATTTGAAAATGCCCCAAAACAGCACAGGCATTTGGATCAAGGATTGTTGTTGGCCACCGTCTACGGAGTATCCGAAGCGGAGTTAAACACATTTTTTGAAGCCACCAAAGCTTTGAAAAGGGTGACAAGTAATGAATTACTTATTCTTTCCAACCAATTACTTTCTTTAGATGCGGATACCTTACCGGATGAGCCAGGTCAAAGAAAAGTAATTTGGCAAGCAATTCTTGATGGCATTCAACAAATGGATGCTCATCCTTTAGAGATCGCGGAGAAGCGTAAGCAATTAATGCAGCAATTAAAAGACATCCATGGATTGAAGTTTAAGAGCTCTATTGCTGGTGATTACAGAATGGTGAATGCAGGCGATCTCAAGGATTTAGGACTTGATAAATTCTTTGCAGAACACCATCGCCGATTGAGCAAATTCTTTACCAGCCACATTGCTGTTTCTGAGGCACAGTTAGCAAATCAACCATTAAAGCCTATTGTTGAGTTTTTCAAACGGTTGCAGCTGAATAAAACCTATATTAATGAAGTGGAGCCGTTGCTCTCCACCCTTGAAAAAGTATTAGAAAAACATGATAAAGGAGCTTGGACCTCTAGTTATTTCGATGGACTTTTACGTAGCTTGCAACCTCAAGACAGTACTTCCAGTTTTCCTATTAGTATTCTAGAGGCGATATTGACTGAACCGGATAGTCCCTTTATTCCTGGAACTATCGATGAAGTACAGCCTGATTTTGATAAAGAAGGAAAATGGAAGAGTGTTTTTGGATTAATTTTATCAAAAGCAGAAACCTTCGATCGAGTACAACAAGCGAATTTGGCTCGATTGGCAATTCGAACAAGTGAAGAACCTGGATTCATTACTTCTCTTGTCACAAGCTTAACTCATAAAGATTATGATGGCCTTCGTGAGGTTATTTTAGCCCGTTTGTTAAGCAGCAAGAAGCCTCCAGAACAGTTTGATTCCATCTTTAAACAATGCACTGATCTTATTCGTTTGGATCATGCTCCCATTCGCAATGAAGACTGGAAAGCAACAAGCCAGTTATGGATTGAAGCATTAACCAAGTATCCAGAGCTTGAAGAACAATTCGCTTTAGAAAAAATAGATGCTGACAAGAAAGCATTGGTTTTACACATTGCTGCGTGGAGTAGTTTTTCCTCGAATCAGTATCCAACAGTGCCTCGAGGAGATTATTTAAAAGGGGATCATCCTAAAGCAGTTAAATTAGTTACTCGTTTATCAAAATTATCAAAAGAGGAACTTAGCGCACTCGCCCAAAATTATCCAGGCAAGCCTGCACCCGATACGCGAAATTTATTAACCTTCATTAAAAATAAAGAATCTCGGCCATTAGATAAAGCCCTTGGAGATTTTCTGACAAAAGAACAATCAACATTTAGGCAAGATTATCAACGCTTATCCAGTACACGGGAAGCAGATTTAGCCAGAATGCTTGAGTTGACTTATGTAACTCGAGGCAAGGAAGTTAAACCTTTAGATGCTCAATCAGGAATTCAACTCACCTTCATGTTCCAGTACTTGAAACAACTTGAACAGGGAGTATCTAAAATAGCCGGTTATGAAAAGCCGATTGGCGAAATGACCGAGGAAGAATTAAAAGCAGCATTCAAGAAGTGCTCTGAGGCTTCTAGTGAAGACCCAAATAACATGCAGACAAAAACCCAGGTTTGGGCAATTTTATTTGAAGTTTTAGGTCGTACAACGGGTAAGTACCCTCATTTAGCACAACAGTTTGCTTTGATTTCTAACGATTTATTACTTTCAGACGATCCATCCAGTATTTTACAATTAAAAACAGGAGAGGGAAAAAGCCATTTCGTTGCCCTTCGTGCAGCACGCCATGTAGGATTAGGTAAAAAAGTGGATGTGTGTACTGCCAAATGGAGTCTCGCAGAGCGTGATTTGCTCGATTATAAACCATTTTTTGATTTTCTTGGTATTTCCACCGCCAATGTGCATGCGCGTTCCGAACATGATACCTATGTCAATGCTCAAGTGGTTTATACTACTCCAGGCGATTTGTCTTTATTTCTTGATGAGCAGGCAAGCCAGGGCAAGCCTATCCCCATTGATAAAGCAAATCGAGTAGGCTTAGGCGATGAATTTGACTTTCTCTATTATGAAGGCCAAAAAACTCAGTTTAACTATGCCCGTCATACAGGGATTACTCCTAAAGAAATGGCTTGGTTTTATCGGGGTCTTAATGAGTTTTATGATAATTTACCTGCTGAATTCAAAAATGATCCAAAAGAACATCCTCTGACTACAAAGCAGATAATAGAGTGTTTTCAATTTTTAGCAGAACAAGCAAATGAAGATGGCTTACTGTATTTGGAAAGCTTAAGTCCTATGGAGTTACTAGGCTGGTTGCAATCAACACATGAGGCTGCAACATTGCAATTCGGTGTTCAGTACACGGTCCGCTTAGAACAGGTGAAAGTAGGTGAAGAAGAATTTCCTTTACGAGAAATATATCCTCTCACAAAAGACATGCAAGCTGCTGTAGGTTCTTCATTTAGCCACGGTGTTCATCAACTTCTTGCTGCACGTCTAAATGAACAAGCCGCATTAAAAGATGAGCCGCAAAATTATCATGTCCATCCTGAGAGTAACATTATCAGTTCCCAAGTTTTTTCTCAAAGACTGAAAACTTTATGGGGGCATTGGGAAGGATTTACGGGAACAGTATCTTCATCGCAATCCAATGAGCTAAATGAAGAGCATGCTACGGCCGTGCTTCGTGTACCCACAAATCAAAAAGATTTGCGGAAATGGCCTACACCTCAGTTTTTTGACAATAAGAATACGGAAAAGGCACAGGAGGCTCGTTTAGAAAAGATAGCGGCAGATATTAGGCAACGCATTCGTGAGAAAAAATCTATTTTATGGTGCTGTGCTACGGATAAAGAAGTCCTCAAAATGACCGCAGCAATACAAAAGTATTTTACTGCAGAAGAATATCAACAATATTTTCTTTCTTACACCAATGAGTCCCATGAATCACCAGCAGAAATTTTACGTCGTAAAAAACAAATGGAAGGGGATTATTTAGGACAGAAAGAACGCGGAGTTGTTCTCATAGCGGCTGGTTTTGGACGCGGTGATAACGTGGGTGTTGAAACGGTAATCTTAGGTTCCGTACAAGATGAAAATGATTTAGGGCAAAAAGGAGGCCGAACAGCACGTAATGGTGAAGAAGGCGAAGTTCTTCAGTACTACATTACTAAAGAAATTGATGATGAACTTCAGGCATGGAGTAAGTTTTTGGCTGAATCCAATTTGCTTGATGAGCTGGATCGGGTTAAACATCCTTTGATGAATGCATTTTCTGAGGAACATGATTTCTCTAAATACCAACCAAACGATAAATTTAATTTGTTATTGCGTCTTAGAGAGTATAGCGCCGCAAAAGATAATTACTTGTCCCGTTTCTATCATGAAGCGAAGGCAAAACTGTCTTCGGAAGGAATCAATAAAATAGGCCAAGCTGATCCTCAAAAGAAAGATCAATTAATTAAAGATTTTGCAAATTATTTAAATGATCTGGAAAAGAAATGGCTGGAAATTCAAACACGTTATAAAGATGATTCAGGTGAATGCATTAGAGCGTTACAAGAATTTATAGGTCAAAATTGTGAGAGAAATGGAAGGCTTGACTCCATGTTTAAGGATCTGGGAGGATTCGAAGTTGAGATAGAAATACCCGAACAGCCAAAGTTTATTCTAGATACCCCAGCAGAAGCACGGAAAAATCAATTGCAGATTGCAATTCAAGGCTTGGTACTGCGAATTGCGGATTTACCGGAAGATTCCAAATCCTGGAATCAACTTATTACTGATATGAGTAATATGACTGAACTGCAAATGGAAGCCTTGTTACAAATCTATGAAAACACGCCAACTTTATACTTTGCAGCATTTCAAAAACAAGTAGCTACACTCATAAAAGAACGCAAGGTGGTAGAGCAAATTACTGAATTACGTGAAGGCAGAAAGATTGAAAAGTTATCCGATTTAAAATTTGAATTAAACGCCCAACAAGAAAAAATATTGCAACTATCCTTAATGAGGATGGATCCTACAGCCAGTAATTTGGCCTTGGAGTATATTTTAAGCCCTAAATATAGTGGGAAAGAATATGTAGAACAGATATTACCTATGCTCCAATACAGTGCGGCTAATCCTGATTTGAGTCTTTCATTTTGGAATAACCCGATTATCCGAGATAGTCTTTTAACTTTGCCCGCAACTTGTTTTACAGAAAAGGTTTATCTGGAAGCAGATCATTTACTTGCTATCAAAAGCTTTCTTGACCGCTTCATTGATGTGAAAGAAAACGAGCAAGTATATAGTGAATTATTTAATCAATTTGTGCGCGGAATGGAGAATCAACCGGAGCATCGCAAACGTTTATTGGCTCAATACGAAGGAATATTAGAACGATCAGGAATGTCCAATGTTGAGTTATTAAAGAAATTGGCTGAGATTGGTGAAAACTTAAAAGCCCCAGAACATTTAAATGTCTTGAAGCGTTTCATTGAGAAAATGAAAAAAAAGTATGAAGCACCACGGACACCCATTAAAGAGCTGGATGCCATTTGGAATAATATGGCAAACGTAGGTCCACGCGTTTTAGGGTTTTTACCTCTAGTTGAACAAATTCTTGCTACAGAAGGTAAAGAGTTTATCTCCCGATTTAATTCAATTTTGCAGTTACAACCTGAATTAATCGCGGGCTCTCAAGACTTTTTAAAAGAATTCTTCCCGACGAGTTTAAAAACCAAAAAGCAAGTTAAAATTGCAGAATATAATAAAGTGCTGGAAGGACTGCAGGATCTATTTACTGATGAACAATATAAATTCGATAAGGTTAAGCAATTATTTGGTCCTTATTTACTGAGCAAAGATTTTGAATATGCTTCTGAATTTGACGGAATACGTATCCTGTTAGAGAAAGTTCCAGTTGATACTATAAAAGAAAAGCTCAAAGCTTATTCTACAAAAGACATGCATTACTTATTGAGTCTAATAAATAATTTTCGAAGCATGGCGGAAGAAGGGCTCTCTATTGACTCTTTAACTCCAATGATCCATTCCTCAAATATGGAGGAAGATTGGCTCTCTCTTGCACCTGCTTTTGTACACTATCTGGACTCTGATTCCTATATGGATTTGTCCTCTGCGGAACAAGCAAGCTCTATAGCAGGGATTAGGCAATTATTGGAAGCAGGAATTGTTGAAAAAGACAAAGTTTGCGCTGAGGTTTTAAAGTCACTAACTTTTAAAGAAATGCAGCAAATGCTTTATTTTTCAAAAACATTTCCTGCTCATGCACATAATTTGTTAGCGATAAAACCTTTGATTTCTTATATCGCCACATTAGATGACAGAGAGAAGTATGAGAGTACTTTCAAATCCATAGAGGCTTTACTTAAGAATATTAATACCACGAAAACTCCAATAAGTGTGGTACGAAGGGCTTTCAATACAGAACCTTTGGTTGGGCCTGATAAGTTACCTGCATTGTTAAAATTATTCGACAACAATAAAAATCATGAAACAGACATTCTCTTAAGTTCATTGGTAGGTATTGAGCCTCTGAGTTCTGTACAAAATAAGATGATTAAATTATTTTATGATAATCATAGTGACCACAAGGCATGGATACAGAATGAATTTATGAAATATTCTAGAGAGGAACGATTGGCGTTAATGGATTTGCTAAAGAACCACTCTTTTGTTTCTCGATTGCCATCTTATGGATTCTCCATAGAAAAAGCAAACGAGGTATATCAAGCAGGACTTGATGCTTATAAAGCGCATGTTTCTGGAGTACTTAAACAGAAATCTAAGGAGCAACCTAGAGGATTGTCCTCTGCACAACAAAAAGAAGTGCTTAACGTGATGGGTGAATTAGAGACAGTTGGTGCTAATCCTCCTAGATTTAAACCAAAACCTGAAGGAGATGCAAGAATAGGTCTAGATAAGGCAATAAAAGCCCAGATTAATTCTTATGATAAGTTATGGATAAAAGACAAACAACGCTACAATGACATGAAGCCTCAAATTGATGAGTTAAAGCAACTCGTTGCGAATAAGGGTAAAAGTTATGAAGAGCTGTTGGAGAAGGTCAGAGCCATTAAAATTGATCTTATGGATAAGGATAGTGAAAAGGCTTCAAAACAGCTTTTCCCAAGGGTTCATTTTAGGGGACAAAGTCGTTTGTACAGGACTTTTAATGACATTGAGGATTTGATTCTAAAATCTTGGACTGATAGCGCCCATAAAGATATCACTCTCGCAGAAGATTTTACTGCCAGTTATGATCAGACAAAAGCGCGATATGTAACTGCTTTTAAAGATGCATTAGACACTTGGAATACAAACAACACGAATAAGTTCAGATTATTCCAAGACTCCTCCGTTTCAAAAGTATATCAAGACGTACAAAATTTGGCTACTGATGACGAGGTAATACAATATTTGAGAGACAATCCAGACCAGGTTAAAAAACTTCCTGGATCACTAAGGGTTATTGCTAAGGAAGTATTGGCGCATAGTGTGGATGATAATGCACCACATATAGATATTGCTGCTCATCACTAGGCGAATTCTAACTGGGTACGAAAAGATCAGTAATAGGTCAGCCCTTATAAATTTTCATTGAAAATTTATAAGGGCTGACGCAAAAAACAAGCTCATAAGGTTTCTTTGAGCCATTTTCCTCTCTTAAATTAGGGCGGTTAAGTTATGCATCTTGCCAGTCTTCAGGCTCTAAAGGAATAATGAGCCATAGCAGAAGGTATGCAATAAGTGCTGTGCCTCCAACGAGGAAGAAAATCACAAAAATAATTCTCATCCATACAGGGTCGACACCAAAATAAACTCCTAAACCACCACATACCCCAGCAATTTTTCGATCTTTACGGGATCGCCATAATTTTTTATAGGGTTGATTCAATTTTTTATAAGGTTGATTCATAATTTGCCTTTTTAATAAACGGATGTAACTTATCCGGTTACGAGTATGTTAACCATTTTTTCCCTTCCACAAGACGTGCAACCATCATAGTGCTTACGCTGTTGCATGTTACATTAAGCATAGTCGCAAGTGGATCAATAATAATACTAATCGCAGCTATTGCTATTAAAACTGAAGGAGGAAATCCATATACATTAAGTATAAGTAATTCACCGAGCATTCCGCCACTTGGAATTGCTCCCATTACTGTACCTACTAATAAAGAAACTCCCAGAGCAGTAAGCAGTACACCCGGGCTTGAAAAATTTAAGTGAAAGATTCCGAATAAAAAAGCAATCTTGAAAACTCCACCTATTACAGAACCATCTTTATGAATAATAGTACCCAAAGGAATTACTGTTTCATAAATTTCAGGAGAGATCCGCATTTTTTTTGCTGCCATTAAATTAGCAGGAAGACTGGCGGCACTGCTGCACGTAGCGATTGATGTCACAACAGGTAGAAAAATGTTGCGCCAAAATAATTTGATACCTCGAGCTCTTCCAGCTAAATAGGCAAATAGTGTGAACGCAACAATAAAATAAATGATTCCAAATGTATAATAAAGAACAGCAATTCGGAGGTAGCTCGCCATCAATTGCGGCCCTAGGTCATGAACCAAAACAGCAAAATAGGCAAAAAAACCAAAAGGTGCATAATACATAATCAAAGTAAAAACACGCATAAAAATTTCTTCGCCTGCTTTTAAAAAATCAATAAATGTTTTTCCTTTTTCATTGGCATTCGCTGCGGCTATACCTACTAAGATTGAAAAGATAATGAGTGCCAAAATATGCTGATGCGAAAGAAGCTTGCTAAACTCAGGAACAGTAAAAATACCCGCAATTTGATTAAAGAAACTTAAGGCAGCGTGTTTTTCTGCAACCGTAAGTGGTAAGACAACGCCTTGAGCAGGAGGGAATAGACTGACAATAAAAAGAGAAGAAACTGCTGCTACGATTCCAGTAAATAAAAATACAAGTGTCATATAAAAAGCGATCTTACCTAGTTTGCCCATAGAGCCGACCCGTGCTATTGCTGAAGAAACGCTAAAGAAAATCAAAGGAACAATTGCCGTAAAAATTAAGTTGAGAAAAATCTCCCCAAAGGGTTTTAAGTAGGGAGTAATTGTTCCAAAAAAATAGCCAACTAAGCCTCCGAGTAAAATGGCTGTAATTAAAATAAAGGGAAAAAAATAGGATCCAAAGGTTTTTTGGGTGCTCATTAACTGATGTGTCCTTAAAAATTTTTAGGAACTGTTGGTATTGTATCTTGTTGCCTAGGTGACACGCTATACATTGGTGAATGTTTTAAAGAAAGCAAATGATGCGGTTTTATGCCTGGGTATAATCCTTATATTTCTTGGCATAATTAATCTGGCCTAACAATGGATGACTCATAATAACTTCGTAGCAAAAAGGCTGAAAGTTTAATTTTTCTATGGTCAATTTTATCATTAAACTCAGTGAGATAACGTTGTTTTTGAGTGCAAAATGCAATAATTGAATCAATAGTTTTCACCGTGTATAATCAACCGCACATTTATAATGTAACCCACTTGCGAGGATCCATTATGCCTTCAGTTAATCCGGTTGTTTACAATTATACGGATCTCTTTTCCTGGCAAGCAGAATTACCTCCACTTGAACTGCAAATATCTGAAAACTTACAATTCATTAAAGAGCAGCAGAGACAATACCTTAACCCCCTCCAAAGACAATTAGACGTTCTAAATTCAAGCATTTCCTCAATAGAGTTGCAGATGGATATGAATCTAGGCATGCCTTCAAATATCATCTATCCAAGGCCTGATTATTATGGGAGTTCTATTCAGGTATTAAATACATACACGTTGCAATTCAGATTAGATAATTTACTCAAGGAGCGTGATAAGCTCAAAAGACGCATGGCTCCTTACGAACGCGCAATTAATGAAGCTCAGGCAAGTCTGGATGAATTGTATTCTCGCCGAGACTGGTTAAAGGAGCATATTCCTGCTGCCAAGTTATTTTTACACACATTACAAGAAAATCCTTTGGAGTTAGTGCAGACTTTGACCAATAAAATTTGGGAAGCACTGATTCATTACGAAGACACGCACTTGACCGGACTTTCTCCCCAAGTGCGTATATGTCTGCTCGCTGTTCGATATTTGAATCAACTGACTTTTTACCCTGGAGGATATGCTCCTGACTATACAAACCCAATCCATCGAGCGAATTATCTTCGTTTGTGTGGTTTTTTATGGGATATGTACCTTAAGGTCAAACAAGAAAAAAAGGATGTTGCGTTTGAGAAGATTTTAGGAAGTCTTATTGAAAGTACTCATGTTGCTGAGCATGGGGATTTACCTTATCCAACGCTAACAGGCTATAGTGCTACTGCCTGGTTTGGAAGTAATAGTCAAAGTATGCCAGAATGTTTTGCAATTCAAGAGCACCATTTACCTATTTTAGAAGAACAAATTCTTAATAATGGAATTGCTTTTATTGCTCAGAATAGACCTAATCAGCCTACTGCACTCCAAAAACATATAATCAGTGCAGTCAATTTAATTGATGCAGAAGTAAAAATGAAAAAACAAAAAAACGAGGAAATTGATTATCATTTTTATGGACGTGCTGTTTGTATTTTGAATAATGTTTTCGTTAATCCTACAGATAAGCAATCTGCAAAACGTTTAGGTGAGATTGCTGAATGTGCATCAGGAAACAATTCTGTTGGAAAACACGTTTTAGGCGGTCTTCTTATTGTGTTTGGGGCGTTACTCATTAGTGCCAGTGTTGTAGGTTTTATAACGACTTTTGGTTCGAGTTCAGTACTTAGTGCTTGGGGCTTTGCCTTAGGTCTAAGTTTATTTGAAACAGAATTTGTTTTCGGCATGGCTTCTTCTCTAGCGGCTACCGCTGGAATCGGATTAACTTTTTTTGCCGGTCCTAAAGCAATTGAGTCAGGAGCGCGTAAAGGTTTGTCTCAAGAGCTTATGGATATTAAAGAAGGGATTGAGAGTTATGATGAACCTCCATCCTATAGCATTGCTGTATATTAAGTTAATTTGATTTTTTCCTCATTGCATCATCAGACCAGACTCTATAATCTAAGAGAAATGGCAGAAGTTTTGGCTTTTGCGCAAAGCTTCTTTTCTCTTTATTTTCCTATGGGTAAATGATGATGAAGCATAAATATTTCTTTAGACATAAGACCTCTGTGGATGTACATAAAGAAAAAAATCAAGAGTGCTGTATTCAAATTCCCTCTGCTAAAGATATAGAACAAATGCATAACATGCCTGCGGGTGCTGATGAAGACCAATTTAAACGGCTAAAGCATATGGTTCAGGTGATCGCAGAAACTCAATCTACAGATTCTTCATTACCTGTTGTTACTACAGATGTTGTGCAGTTACCTACACACTGGAGTCAACTATTTTCCACAATGAAGAAAGGCAATGCAGAAGCGGCATTGGCACTTTTTGCTCAATCTCCTGAAAAAGATGAAATTCTTCGCGCGTTACTCGCGGTACATACACAAGAATACATACAGGAAATCATTCTTTATTGCATGCAAGCCCAACAAAAAGGATGGAAACAATTATCTCCAGATATTCTTATTACTCCGGGAGTATTTGAAGTGTTGATTAAAGATATCGCCATGACTTTATTTCACTCGGGAAAAGTTCATTTTTCTTTTGGTTTGCCTACTCACCATGCTTACAGTGATGAAGGAAGTGGTTTTTGTATTTTAAATAAGTCAGCAGTACTAATTAAATACCTACAGAGCTTATCGAGTAAGCCACTGAAACACATTATTGTTGGGACTGACGTAAATCGAGACAATGGTTTATGTGATATTTTAATGAATTCTGCTTCAGATATGGATATATGTCATATAGACGTTTTTGACTCAAGAGTTTATCCCCAACAAGATGATGCGTTTATTACTGAGGCTTTCAAAAAGAGTGGAAAAGATGCAGGACAAAAAATTCAATTGTGGCAACGAGGAAATTTAGACTATTTTGCAGTCGATTTGAGCCGCACGCTACGTAAATCAGGTTTAGTACATCCTGCTTTGGTTTTTGCGTTAGCGAAAATTGAGGAGCAAATCGAAGAGGCAAAAAAAAATCATCAGAAAGTGGCTCTATTTTTGCCCACCGGTTGGGATTCACATGAAGAAGAAACCGCTTATTGTGGAAAGTATGTTGATGGTGAATTAATGGGGGCTGCCGAGGCACGAAAAACTCGTTTTAACTCAAAAGACTTAACCTATTTTTATGAAAGTCTATTTAAACTGTATCAAGAAAATAAAACTCATATTGAAAGAATATATTGGGGGTTAGAAGGCGGATATGATCGAACTATGTATGAACAACAAGTTCAATTGTTGATGTCACTTGTTTTGAAAGATATAGTCCATCAGGATACAAATCAAATGGTGCCTGATAGTCCTAAAAAAGCTTAGGGATTTGTGCACACGTAAGCACTTACGTGTGCACCTTATTTAAGGTAAATAATAAAAGGGATTGGGTAGTTTAAAGACCTTTTGAGCATACCCGCCCTTAAGATCACTGCACTGATCACCTATAGAGGCAACGATTGTGTAGCCTTTTTCCGTAATCATTTTTCGTGTACTTGATTTGAATGGGATAATCGATTTAGCGGAGTAATTATTGGGACGCAAATACAGGCCAGACCACTCAGAATAACCTGCGTCTTTTAAATTTTTCTCTGTTGCTTTTCGCTCAGTTTCATTTCTTCCCGTAATAAAAAATACATTGATGCCATGGTTTCGGGCATCATGATACAAGGCAAGCATAGGCTTAATCACTGGAGCATTAGCTGCCATTATGTCTTTGTGAAATTGATTACGATTTCCACCAAAATCACGTTGAATCATATACTTATAATTTGATAAGCTGGTTTCATCAATATCTAACACCAGAGCTAATTTTTTAGGTGATTTTTCTTTTTGATTTATCTCCGCTTGTTGATCAATATATTTTTGTGCTTTTTTAATCACTTGCGCGAACTCTTTTTGATAAAGGCCTGAATCATAATAATTTTTGAGTTCATTTTTAACTAAAGTCAGATTGGGTGGATCTGCAAAAATTGGATTGGAAAAAAGTAACGTGGCGCCAAGTATAATTAAGGTGAGTGACTTATTGAGTAAACGTGTCATTATCTGTCCATTTTTGCCAAATGGCAGAATTATATCTTTGTTCATTTGTTTGTCAAATCAGTTCCAATAATTGCCTCCTATTTCGATGGGTTTTTCACTGAGAAAAATATCGCTTTGGCGTAATATTCTGATCCCATTGATCAATTACGAATTAATTGCTTTTTTTTAATTAGTTATAAAATTACACCCCATTTTATTCATTACTTATTATAACAAAATGCCTGCACTTACAAATTGTCAGGAAGAAAGACTAAAAATCATAAAAAATGGACTAAATAAACAACTAAAAGCTATTCAGATTAATAAATTAGCTTTGCCAACCGAACAGAGTAAAGAAGTAGAATTTCTACATGATGAGCGATTACTTTGTTGTTCCTAACTCCTGGCATTGAAATGCATTTCAATGCCAGGAGTTTCAGCGTGTAATGATGAAATTATTTCTCATTATTTCATATCTCGAAATGAATTGAAGCGATTAAACTATTGATATGGGCACCAGCCATTGCATCACGTTATTTACCTTTTTTATCACCATACATTTTGGAATCAGCAGAAGCAGGCATGCCTTCAAGTGTCCGATGCTCTTCTTGATTATATTGGATATTACCTACACTGAATTCGATTGTATATCCTTTTGTTTCTACAGATTTCAATGAGTCTTTTAAACGTTTAATAATGCTAGAGACATCTTTTTGATTTAATCCAGAACAAAATACACAAAATTCGTCTCCGCCTAAACGTGCAATTACATCATAACTTCGAAAGTTCTGAAGAAGAGAATTAGAAAATATTTTTAATACCTTATCACCTTCCGCATGGCCAAATTTATCATTAATTTGCTTAAATTTATCTAAATCAAAAAATAATAAGTTAAACACTTTATTTTCAAGTTGGCATTTTTGAAACAAATAGCTGGCTAGTTTTAAAAATCCACGCCGATTGGATAAGCCTGTTAATTCATCAGTGATGGATAAATGTAATGATTCCAGCTCCATTTCCACCATTTGAGCGAGATCGTAAACGACATTTTGATCGACATAATCTATTGACCTGGGTTTGTTATCAATCAAGCAAAGTACACCAACATTATATTTTTTAATTTTCAAAGGACAACCTAAATAAAATCTGAAATTTGGTTTCCCCAGGACAAAAGGATTATCATAAAATCGTTTATCTTTCGTTGCATCTTCAACTACCATAATTTCATTTGAAAGAATAACATGACCACAAAATGATGTTTTTCTCGCAGCCTCTTTGATGTCAAATCCTTGAGTGGATTTCATCCATTGGCGCTCAGCTTCTAAAAATGAAATTACAGAAATAGGGACTTCAAAAAGTTTACATGCAATGCGAGTTACTCGATCGAAACGCTCTTCTTGCTCTGTATCTAATATTCGTAATTTATAAAGTGTTGCTAAGCGTTCCGCTTCATTTTCTGGTTTGTCAGGAGGAATCACGGTTATTATCCTTGCAAATACATTCAAAACGTCCTGAAAACAATTTATATCAATAGTATAGATCATGGTACTAAGGGGGGGGCAGTAATCCTCAATTAAGTGGTGCACCTAAAATGTTATGATGATGCGATAGCACCATTTTGGGTTCAACTGTTTCAACAATTTAAATAAATCGTTGCCTTGCAAAATAATATTTGTGCCAATTGGTAAGAGGTTTTGTCCTTATATGGATAGCCTGTTCATCCTCGGTTATAATGCCCCACTTATTTTTGTTTAAAATTGCCATTCCTATGCATTTGAAGCAATTAAAATTAGCCGGTTTTAAATCGTTTGTAGACCCCACAGTGGTTCATTTCCCAAGCCAATTGGTTGCAGTTGTGGGCCCCAATGGTTGTGGAAAATCAAATATTATTGATGCAGTACGTTGGGTTATGGGGGAAAGTTCTGCACGAAATTTGCGCGGTGAATCCATGACCGATGTTATTTTTAATGGTTCTTCTAATCGTAAGTCTGTAGGTCAGGCTTCTGTTGAACTGGTATTTGATAATAGTCTTGGACGCTTAACTGGTCCTTTTTCGAGTTATGGTGAAATTGCTGTAAAGCGTGTAGTGACTCGAGATGGTGATTCTTCTTATTATCTGAATGGCAGTCGTTGTCGACGTAAAGATATTACCGATATTTTTCTTGGTACCGGTGCTGGAGCTCGTGGTTATTCAATTATTGGTCAAGGCACGATTTCCCAGTTAATTGAGGCCAAGCCTGAGGACTTAAGAGTTTATCTTGAGGAGGCTGCAGGTGTTTCCAAATATAAAGAGCGACGGCGTGAGACATTACAACGTATTGAGCACACACGCGAAAATCTGACTCGCGTCGCAGACATTCGAGAGGAATTGGACAAACAATTGCAACGTCTAGAACGTCAAGCTAAAGCCGCCGAACGTTATCTTATTCTCAAAGATGAAGAACGACTATGTCGTGCGGAAATTTTAGCACTCAAATGGCGAGATTTTATTGTCCAGCAAGAAGTAAAGCAACACCAAATACACGAATTGGCGGTGAGTTACGAACAGCAGCAAAGTGCATTAACCAAAGCGAATAAAGAGCGAGTCACTTTAAATGAAACACTTTATGATGTGGATGAGCAAACGCAGCAAATTCAAGCGAGTTTCTATCAGTTAGGGACAGAAATTGCACGTTTGGAAGAAACCATTCAACAGCAAATACGTGAAAAGAAACGTTTGGAACACGATCAACAGCAAATGCAGAATGATTGGCAAGTCGCACAAGAACAACTCAAACACGATAAAGAAGAATTACTTCATTGTCGGGAGAATGCACATAATCTAGAAACTCGACTGGAACAATTAAGGGTTCAATTTAAAGAACATGAAGCACATTGGCAAGATGCGCAAGAACAACACAGTGAATGGGAACTTCGTTGGCAAGAAGTCCAGGCCCATGCCAGCAATCTGAAAAGAGAATTTCAAGTCACACAGGTTAAAGCACAACATTTAGAAGAGAAACATCAACACACTCTTTTAAGGTTAGAGAAACTTCAATTAGAGCAAGAAACGATTTCTATAGCGGATTTACAACAGATTCGAAAAAACTTAGAAGATCAGCATACTAAATTAATTGCAGACCAAGAGTTTGATGAGATTCAATTAAAACAAAGCCATGAGAATACAGAACGATTGCGCGCAAGGTTGCAAGATATAGAGCAACAACTGCATGAGTTACAAGATGATTTTCATCAAGTAAACAGTGAGCATGCTGCATTGATGGCAGCACAGCGTGCGGCACGACAAGGTATGCAAAACAATAAAAATCCTATTAAGGAATGGTCAGCAAAACCTAGATTGATGGATATTCTAGACGTTGAAACGAAATGGCAATTTGCTTGTGAACGAGTTCTTAATGAAGCATTACACGCATATGTTTTGGAAACGTTTGAGGAGCTATGGCCGCAGCGAGCAATTTGCGAACAACAAGGCGAAAATATTGTCACTCTGAAAAGGAAAACGCTTAACTCCAGGTCTTACCCACGTCTCATAGATAAGATAAAAGGGGATATCCCGGCAAATGCACATCCTTTGGAGCATATCTATACCGCAGAACATTTTGATGAAGCATTAAGTTGGTTGCCCGAATTGACAGAACATGAATCGATTATAACGCCTGACGGCTTTTGGTTAGGAAAAGGATGGGTGAAATTTGCTACTCCCGAGACACAGGACGAGTTGGGTTTATTGGCGCGACAACAAAAAATTACTGAGTTGTCTGTGGTTGTGCAGGAATTACAACAGAGGATCGACGTCTTAAGAGCAGAACGTGATGAGACGCATCAGCAGCTTCAAAAAAGCTTAAAAGAAATTGAATTACAAAAGCTCAATGTCAATGCCAGTAATGAAGCACTAAGAACGAACAGCCTTGCTTTGAATACCAATGAACAAGCTGTTATTCATGCCGAAAAACAAGCGACTGCTTTAGCATTTGAATGCGAAGAGTTGAAATGTGTTTTAGAAGAAATAGTCGTAGAACAATGCAATATAAAGGAGCAATTGCATTCTTTAGAAGAGCAATGCAGTGACTATGAGCAACGACAAGAACAGTGCCTGAATGAAAAACAAGAATGGATGCAAAGTGTGGCATTAAAAAATAAACACGTAGAAGAATCGCGAGGTGTACTGCATCATGCCGAGTTGGAATACGATAGAGAAAAAAATAAAATACAGCAACTCAACGATCGCATTTTGCGGGAGCAAGAGCGTTTAAATATTTTGCAGGAGCGTTTGGAAAACCTGGCAATGCTTTGTTTGCAAACTGAAGGCCCGGGAGAGGAACTCCAAGAGCAACTTGCCCAACAATTGCAAAAACACAGTGAAGTAGAATTGCAATTAAATTTAAGTAGAGAGCAATTATCACAACTTAGAATGGAGCTTGAAGAGTGTGAGAAGAATATTTTAAACTATGATGTCGAGGTAAAACGGATCCAAGAACAAATAGGCCAAACTCGAATGGAAGAGCAGGCCTTAGTAGTGCGTGCAAGCTCCGTGCATGAATCTCTTGATGAGTTAGGCTTGTTACCACAATCATTACTTGAACAAATACCTGAGGGTGTGACTCAAGTCATGCGTGAAGATGAATTAATCGCTCTTTCTGAAAAAATCAAACGCTTAGGGGCGATTAATCTCGCTGCGATTGAGGAGTTTACTACAGAACAACAACGTAAAATGTATTTGGATGAGCAGTATAATGATTTAAATCAAGCGTTGGCAACTCTTGAAACCGCCATTGAAAAAATGGACAAAGAAACCCGCTCGCGTCTGGAAAACACCTTTGAAGAAGTCAACTCTTCATTCAAGGCACTTTTCCCCCGCCTGTTCGGTGGTGGAAGAGCGCAACTTAAATTGACTTGTGATAATCTGCTGGAAGCTGGTATTGTAGTAATGGCACAACCTCCGGGAAAACGAAACAGTACGATTCATTTGTTATCCGGAGGAGAGAAGGCAATGACTGCAGTGGCATTAGTTTTTGCTATTTTTCAGTTGAATCCTTCACCATTTTGTATGCTGGATGAAGTGGATGCACCTTTAGATGATGTAAATGTCGGGCGTTTTTGCGCTTTAGTGAAAGAGATGTCACAATTCGTACAGTTCCTTTTTATTACACATAATAAGGTTACGATGGAGTTGGCAGATCATTTGATTGGGGTAACTATGCGTGAACCTGGGGTATCTCGCTTGGTTGCGGTTGATGTAACACAAGCTTTGGCTATGGAGTAAATGATGCAGGCAAATTGGAGCTTAATTCTTAATGTCCTGTTGTTAATCGGTGTTATCGTAGCAATTGGGCGCTTAATGAAAGCTCGAAGACAGAGCTTAAGTCCCGAACGTTATCAACCTAGTTCGGAAAAAAACGAAAAGGGTTCTGATAACACACAAAATTATAATGATGACATAATTGCTGTACGCAAAATCAATGCTGCAGCCATGGAGAATGAAATAGAAGTGGATGAGGACTTGCACGTATTTAAAAAACCGAATGCAAAGCCTTCACAACCACGTTTGATGCCGCAGGATGATGAAGATGAAATCAAACTAATGACAGAGCCAAAACCAGAACCTAAAGTAACAGTTGAGGACACAGCAAAAACAGATAATCCTTTTACTTTGATGATTTTTTTACTTGCAAAAGAAAACAGACAATTTGCAGGATATGAATTATTACAAACCGTTTTGGCGGCTGGACTACGTTTTGGACAAGGTCAATTATTTCATCGCCATCAATTTCCTAATGGCCAAGGTCCAGTTTTGTGTAGCTTGGCAGCAGCAACTGCGACAGGGGTTTTTGATTTGCAAAATATAGGTGCCTTTAGCGTGCGTGGTCTTTGTTTATATATGCACTCTTCAAAAAATTCCAGTATTGATATTGAGCGATTTACAGTAATGTTAGAAACAGCAAGACAATTAAGTGAAGGTTTGGATGCTCACTTACTCGATGATCAGCGTCAGTTACTGACTGAGGAGCGTATTGCTCGTTATCATCGTCTGTTGCAAATGAATCAGTCTCATTTTGAGTCTGCTGCTGTATAAATCCGCATATAATGTAGCCTGTGTTACGGCTTCGCCTTCACCCAGGCTACAGCTTTTTGTCATTCTGCGCTTCTTAAAGTGCTTTTACTGCGCCACCCTCTTGAACTCTATGCTCAAGTGTTAGTACACTAGACTTTTGGCCATGTCTTAATACTATGAACCTAAATACTGTTGCTGCATTACTTGCCCAATCATGTCAGATCAATGCTGAACTTACTGGTATTTGTATTGATAGCCGCGAACTAAAACCAGGTAGTTTGTTTATTGCCATACGCGGCGAACGCTTTGATGGGCATGATTTTATTAAGGAAGCTGAAGCGCGGGGTGCAGTAGCTGCAATAGTGAATCATGCTGTAGATGGAATACATATACCACAATTTGTTGTTCCGGATCCGATACAAGCATTGGCCAAAATAGCAGCTGCGCATCGACAAAATATACATTGTCCTGTCATCGCGTTAACCGGATCCAATGGAAAAACCACAACCAAAGAAATGATTGCTGCTATTTTACCGGCTCCTTCCCATGCGACCAAAGGAAATTTAAATAATCATATTGGTGCTCCATTAAGCATTTTACAATTGAATAGCAAACATCGTTATGCAGTTTTTGAGTTAGGAGCAAATCATCCAGGCGAAATCGCGCATACTGTTGCAGTGGTCCATCCTGATGTGACCTTAATTAATAACATTGCTCCAGCACATGTTGAAGGTTTTGGTTCTATAGATGGTGTCGCTCGTGCCAAAGGAGAAATACATCAAGGTTTATCTCTTGCTGGTGTTGCAGTAGTCAATGATGATGATGCTTATGCCCATTTCTGGGATGAGCTGTTGATTGAAAAAAAGGTCCTTCGCTTTTCTTTAGATCACGTTGCGGATATTTATGCCCAAGAGGTGGTGCTGGATGCGAATGGCTGTGGTCAGTTTTCTTTAATCGTACCTAACGGACAAGCGGATATCCATTTAAAAGTTCCTGGTTTACATAATGTTCGTAATGCCTTGGCTGCTGCAGCATGTTGCCATGCTGTAGGCATTTCTGTAAAAGAAATTCAACAGGGACTAAATTGCTTTGGTGGAGTAAAAGGACGTTTAACCATTCTTGAAGGAAAAAATAAATCGATTGTGATCGATGATACTTACAATGCAAATTTACGTTCCGTTTTAGCTGCTTTAGAAGTATTGGCAGAATACCCTGGGAAAAAGATCTTTGTTTTTGGGGACATGGGTGAGTTGGGTATTTGGGCAACTCAGCACCATCAGGAAGTTGGATTTGCAGCACGTCGCTTGGGGATCAATCAATTACTTAGCTGTGGTTCCAATAGCAAATTGGCTTCCGAGTCATTTGGTATTGGTGGCGAGCATTTTACTAATCAAGAACAACTGGTGCAAAACCTGGTGGAAAAGTTATCCCCGAGTACGGTTGTTTTGGTAAAAGGATCTCGATCCAGTGCCATGGAAAAAATTGTACACCAACTGATGTAGACTGAATGGAGTCCAGTGTGTCTGACCTATGTGGCAACCATAATCGAAGGGCCTATTTACAATTCTACTTTCTTGGCCAAAATGCTTCGATTTTCTGCGCTCCGATACTCACATACTTCGTGTATGCTCCGTTTCGGTGCTCTAAAATCGAAGCATTTTGGCTCAAGATAGCGAATTGCAAACAGACCCTAAGGCCAAAAGAATTTTTTTGTATGATGCTGAATGGTGTGTTGATTTATGGTATGCTTGGCCGCTTTTTTGGCCCATTATCCCGTTGGGCATTATTTAAAACAAACCCATAAGTTGGGGTAAACAAGAGGAACAATTATGCTCTACTGGCTAACGCAGCTATTTCAAGGGCAATATCATGCGTTAAGAGTTTTTCAATATCTAACTTTCAGATCCATTTTGGCTTCATTGACCGCACTTATAGTAGGGTTACTGTGTGGTCCGGTGATGATTCGCTGGTTGCGCGGTTTGCAGATTGGCCAGATGGTACGAGATGACGGTCCGCAAACACATTTATCCAAAGCAGGAACCCCAACTATGGGAGGGGTTTTAATCTTGTTGGCAATCACTGTGAGTTGTCTGCTTTGGGGTGATTTACAACAGTCCAGTTTATGGCTTGTTCTTTTGGTTACTCTCGCGAATGGGGTAGTGGGTTGGGTTGATGATTACCGCAAACTGGTATTAAAAAACAGTAAAGGATTGCCGGCCCGGTGGAAATATTTTTGGCAATCAGTTATTGCCCTTATTGCTGTAATTTATTTATATATGCATGCTACCTTACCTGTCCACACCCAGTTGACTGTACCTTTTTTTAAATCCCTGACTATAGGCTTAGGTATTTTATTTCCTATTTTAGGTTATTTTGTAATTGTTGGAAGTTCCAATGCAGTGAATTTGACAGATGGATTAGATGGCTTGGCCATTATGCCCATTGTTATGGTTGCTGGTGCCTTAGGGATTTTTGCTTATGCCTCCAGCAATGCAGTCTATGCACCTTATCTGGGTATACCTTATGTTCCTAATACAGGGGAGTTAACGATCTTTTGCTCTTCCATTGTTGGCGCGGGACTTGGCTTTCTTTGGTACAATAGCTATCCTGCACAATTGTTTATGGGCGATGTAGGGTCGTTAGCTTTAGGGGCCGCTTTAGGTATAGTCGCTGTGGTTATCAGAGAGGAATTGGTTTTATTAATGATGGGTGGTTTATTCGTTATTGAGACAATCTCAGTTATTTTGCAGGTAGGTTATTTTAAATATACTCATGGTAAACGCCTATTCCGAATGGCGCCCTTACATCACCATTTCGAATTAAAAGGATGGTCAGAACCTAAAATAATTGTCAGATTCTGGATTATTACTGTTGTCTTTGTATTATGTGGATTAGCGACTTTAAAACTTCGATAAAAAGGTGCACTCATGAATCCTCCTTTGTATTTAGTTGCAGGTTTGGGTAAAACTGGGATATCGGTAGCACGATATTTACAGAGTAAAAATAAGCCCTTTATTGCTTTTGATACACGCGCACAGGCTCAGAGTGTCACCGAATTTACAAAAGAATTTCCGAATGTTCGTGTTTATACCCAGCACATTCCTGATGAAATAATAGGCCAATTGTCAGATATCATTGCAAGTCCAGGCTTACCTTTGGATACCCCTTTTTTAAAAAAGGCCATGCAAATGGGCATTGCTGTGTATGGAGATATAGAATGTTTGGCCCGTGAGATTCACGCCCCAGTGATCGCAATTACAGGAACCAATGGAAAATCAACAGTTACTACCTTAGTAGGAGAAATGGCGAAGGCAGCAGGATATAAAGTTGCTGTGGCTGGCAATATAGGAACACCCGTTCTCGATATGCTTCATGATGAGCATCAGTATGATTTATGGGTTTTGGAGTTATCCAGTTTTCAATTGGATTTAACCTCTTCATTAACTCCAATTGCTGCGACCATTCTCAATGTGACTCCCGACCATTTGGACAGGCATCATACTATGGAGGCTTATATCCAAGCCAAACAACGAATATATGATAAAGCACAGATTGCCTTATTTAATCGCGATGATTTTTATACTGCGCCAACTGCAGAGGTTAATCGTATTTCTTTTGGTATTGAAGCCCCGGAAAAAAATGATTGGGGATTGATCACTCAAAACGATAAAATATATTTGGCGAAGGGAAATACTTGCATTTTGCCCGTTGAGTCTGTATTGATTAAAGGAGTTCATAATTGGCTTAATGCTCTTGCTGCTTCCGCTTTAGCTGATGCTGCAGGTATTTCACAACAAAATATTGTAAGTGTATTGACTTCATTCACGGGTTTACCGCATCGTTGTCAATGGGTACGAACTCTTGATGGTGTTGATTGGATTAATGATTCAAAAGGGACGAATATTGGTGCAACGATTTCTGCAATTAATGGAATAGGAGGTTCTATGCAAGGAAAAATTGTACTTATTGCAGGTGGGCAAGGAAAAGGGGCTGATTTTAGTGAATTGGCGCAGCCTATAGCTGATTATGTACGATCCATTATTTTAATTGGTGAAGATGCCGATAAGATAGAAGCCGCACTAGCTAATGTAGTGCCCATAGCGCGTGCTTCCTCATTGGATAATGCCGTAGTTATAGCGAAGTCACAGGCAAAACCAGGTGATGTTGTTTTATTGTCTCCAGCATGTGCCAGTTTGGATATGTTCCGTGATTTTAATCACCGTGGCGAATCGTTTGCTTCATTAGTGAATGGATTGTAATCGATGCGTCCAAGACATGTGAATCAAAGAGGCAAACCGGTCAGCAGACCTATTTCACTTTATGATAAATGGTTAATTGGAGTGGTCATCGGTTTGCTCATTATTGGGCTAATGATGGTGGCTTCGAGTTCAGTCATGATCTCTACCAAATACTTTCATCAACCGTTTCATTTTTTAATTCGTCAAGCATGTTATTTATTTGCTGGTTTAATGATTGCCCTTATTGTAATTAGGATGGATAGCAGTATTTGGCAGCGCATCAGCATGCCGATGTTACTAATTTGTGTATTGATGTTGCTTATTGTATTAATTCCTGGAATAGGTCGAGCAGTCAACGGAAGTCGACGATGGTTAGCTTTTGGGCCAATAGGTATCCAAGTATCCGAGCTAGCCAAGCTCACGATGATTTTTTATCTTTCAGGTTATTTAGTACGTCAACAAAAAGCTGTCAGTAATAGTATTTTTGGCTTTATTAAGCCAATGGTTATTTTAGGAGTGGTATCTTTTTTATTATTACTTGAGCCAGATTTTGGGGCTACGGTAGTGATTTCAGGTACAGTTATGGCTATGCTGTTTTTAGCTGGTGTAAAATTACGCTATTATATAGGATTAATGATTGTAGTCATGGGCGCACTGGCATTTTTGGCGGTTTCGTCTCCTTATCGAGTTGCCCGCTTGACTGCATTTTTAGATCCTTGGGCTGATCAGTATAACAGTGGATATCAGTTGACCCAATCCTTGATTGCATTTGGTCGAGGAGGGTGGTTCGGATCAGGTTTGGGAGAAAGTATTCAGAAATTGCTTTATTTACCGGAAGCCCATACTGACTTTTTATTTGCTGTATTGGCCGAGGAGTTAGGACTCGTAGGTATTTTAATGGTCATGACTCTATACACTATATTGGTTATTAGAGGTTTGATTATTGCGTATAATGCTTATATACAGGAGAGGTTATTTGCTTCATATACTGCTTACGGTTTAACATTTTGGTTGGGGTTACAAGCTGCTATAAACATGGGGGTTAACTCGGGTCTATTACCGACAAAAGGATTAACTTTACCTTTAATGAGCTATGGTGGCGCAAGTATGGTTATCAATTGTGTTGTAATTGCGTTATTATTGCGCATTGATCATGAAAATCGTTGGCAGGCTCTGGGATTAGGGTCTCTGTCAGCATAAGGGGGAATTTGTGGGTAATTCAGGACAATTTATATCTTCAAGGATGGGGTGCGTAGAACAAATACATTTTGTTGGAATTGGTGGTGTAGGTATGTGTGGTATTGCTGAAGTATTACACTACCAAGGATATCGTATTACAGGTTCTGATTTAGGTGAAGGCAGTACGGTACAAAGGTTAAAATCTTTAGGAATCCCTGTTTACATGGGGCATAAAGCGGAACATATAAAAGGTGCTGATGTTGTAGTTCGTTCTTCAGCAGTTGGTATGAATAATCCCGAAATTATGGCCGCTCGCGAACAAATGATTCCAGTAATTCCACGAGCAGCGATGCTTGCTGAACTCATGCGCTTTCGTCATGGCATTGCTGTGGCTGGAACTCATGGCAAAACGACAACAACAAGCCTGGTAAGTAGTCTTTTGGCTGAAGGTGGGTTAGATCCAAGTTTTGTGATTGGTGGAAAATTGAACAGTCTGGGTGTTAATGCTCAACTTGGTCAATCTCCATATTTTGTTGTTGAGGCCGATGAAAGTGATGCGTCATTTCTCTTCTTAAAACCTATGATGGCTATAGTAACCAATATTGATGCAGATCATATGGATAACTATGAGAATGATTTTAATAAATTAAGAACAACTTTTCTTGAATTTTTACACCATTTGCCTTTTTATGGGTTGGCAGTGGTATGTATTGATGACCCAGAGGTGCGCAAGATCCTCTCGGCTATTGAACGACCTACATTAACTTACGGGTTTGCTGAGGAGGCTCATTACCGAGCGACTAATTGGACGCAAAATGAACTAATTAGTGAATTTACGGTAGTACGCCCCGTACCGTATTCCTCATTAAACATTCAATTTCAGTATCCTGGTCGTCACAATGTGCTAAATGCCTTGGCTTCTATTGCGATCGCGACCCAATTAGGTGTGGATGATGCTTCGATTATACGTGCCTTAGCAAAATTTCAGGGAGTAGGTCGTCGTTTTCAAATGTTAGGCGAGAAAAAATTTGAGCATGGTACGGCTCTTATCGTCGATGATTATGGCCATCATCCCCAAGAAATATTCTCAACCATCGATGCGTTTCGACATGTTTGGCCCAATAAGCGTCTTGTACACGTCTTTCAACCACATCGGTATACAAGAACTCAATCCTTGCAAGATCAATTTGTTGATGTGTTAAGTCTTGCCGATGAATTGTTCTTATTTGATATTTATTCTGCAGGGGAACCCGAAATTCCAGGGATAACCAGTGAGAGTCTGGCACAAAAAATTAGAGGTAAAGATAAAAAAGTAACTCTTGTAAATGAGCAATCGCTTAAAGCAAAGCTGAATCAGTTGATTAAAGATGGCGATGTGATTCTGATGCAAGGTGCTGGGAGTATTGGTCAAATTGCTGTGAACTTGATGAAAGAAGTGTGAGGGCAACATGAGTCCAACAGAGAATGATTGTGGTCTTGTAGAAGCTGAACTTCAAGGCAGTTTGCTCTATAATGAGCCTTTGGCGGAATATACAACCTGGCGTGTCGGGGGGCCTGCTGCCAAGCTATATAAGCCAAAAAATATCCCTGATCTCGCTTTATTTCTTCGTCAGCTGCCTGAAACAGAACCTTTACTGTGGTTAGGATTGGGCTCCAATTCTTTGATTCGCGATGGTGGATTTTCAGGAACAGTGATTCTGACTCAAGGATGTCTAAAAGAAATGGCACTCTTAGACACGCAGACTGTTAAAGTCGAAGCTGGGGTATCGTGTGCGAGCATGGCTCGTTTTTGTGCGCGCAATAATTTGTCTGGTGGCGAGTTTTGGGCTGGAATCCCAGGGACCATGGGAGGGGCATTACGAATGAATGCTGGTTGTCATGGTGGTGAAACCTGGCAGTTTGTAGTTGAACTGCAGACCATGACTCGAAACGGTGAAATAAGAATTCGTAAACCTGAGGAATATGAAGTAGCGTATCGACATGTTTCGGGACCTCCTGATGAGTGGTTTATTTCAGCCACATTTAAATTAAATCCTGGTGATAAAGAAACTTCATTACACGCTATAAAAGATTTGTTGGCTCATCGGGCAAATACACAACCAACTAATGAATACAATTGTGGGTCAGTGTTTCGAAATCCTCCAGGGAGTTTTGCAGCTCGGCTAATTGAATCTTGTGGATTAAAAGGGTTCAATATCGGAGGTGCAGTGGTTTCTCAGAAGCATGCTAATTTTATTATCAATCATCAAGGCTCAGCAACTGCTGCAGATATTGAAGCATTGATACATTTGGTACAAACTAAAGTTCGTGAGCAGACAACAATTGAGTTGATGCGCGAAGTTCATATAATCGGAGACCGTTAATGTCCAAGCTTCTCAATCTAGTTCTGCTTTATGGTGGAAAATCAGGAGAACATGAAATCTCATTAATTTCAGCTGCTTCTGTTCTTGCACATTTGGATGCGAAACAATATAACATTATCCCTGTAGCAATGGATAAGGATGGATTATTTCATCTTCATCAATATCAAGATTTACTCGCTTATAAAGAAAAACTCCCAGTAGTCACAGAACACTCCAAACCTATGCCAAGCTTATTTATTGATGGACGTTTATCTGTTGATGCTGATGTGGTTTTTCCCGTAGTCCACGGCCCTTTATATGAAGATGGATGTTTGCAAGGAATGCTTGAATTATCAGGTGTTGCTTATGTTGGTTGTGATGTACTTTCGTCATCCATTGGAATGGATAAAGATATGGCAAGACGTATCGTCTGCGTCAATGGTTTAAAATCAGCGAACTATAAGCTTTTCTCATGGCATACCCCAGCAACTGAACGACAACGTTTTTGTCAGGAAGTTGCAGAAGAATTTGGCTGGCCTTTATTTGTTAAACCGTGTGCAATGGGATCCAGTGTAGGCATACATAAAGCAAAAAATATGGCTGAATTACTCGTAGCAGTTGATGATGCATTACGTTATGACGAAGAGATTTTGATTGAATCATTTATTCCTGGACGAGAAATTGAATTGTCAGTATTGGAGAGTGCTGTACCTGCAGGAGCTCCAAGAGTCAGCATTGCTGGTGAAATACGTGTTAATCATCCTGATGGTTTTTATTCTTATTCAGCGAAATACTTAGAGAGTGGACAAACAGATCTAATTATACCCGCTCCTTTAAGTCAGTCTTTGTATGAGCAATTAAAAAAGGCAGCCGCAGATATTTTTATCCGATTAAAATGTAAGGGTATGGCGCGCATTGACTTTTTTGTTAATGACAAAACCGAAACGATTTATTTTAATGAGGTAAATACCTTACCTGGTTTTACTTCGATTAGCATGTATCCAAAACTATGGCAGGCAAGTGGTTTAACTTATCCTGAGTTGCTGGACGAGTTGATTCGTATTGCGACGGTACATCAGAATTGCCGGCGACATTTAGTAACCAATTATCTGTGAATGCCATGAATAAAAATAGGGATGTTGATTCCGGGAATTTGCGGTATATCTCTTGGTTATTGGTACTCAGTTTAAGCGCCATATTCTTAACTTGGCGATTAGGCTATTATTATGTGTCCGATGCGGAGCGGTTTCCAGTCACTACAATCAAAATTGCTGCAAATTATGAACATGTTACACATAAAGAATTGGAAGGTATATTATCAAAACACTTGAGCAATAGCTTTTTTACTTTATCGGTAAGAGCATTGGAGAGTGAATTAAATGAGCTGAACTGGATCGACACTGCTACCGTGGAGCGTGTTTGGCCAGATACATTAAAAATAAGGCTCGTTGAAAAAAAACCAGTTGCGATTTGGGATAATGCCTTGATGACTGAGGACGGCAGGTTATTTAATGAGGGTGCTGTACCAGAGGGTCTAAACTTACCACGATTAAAAGGACCACTATCTCAACAAGCAGAAGTCTTACAAGTTTACGAAAAATTGAGTAAGATATTATCAATATATAGTTTAAACGCTGCTGGACTGCATCTAAGAGAAAACCAATCTTGGGTATTGTTTTTAGGCAATGGTGTAAAAATATATTTAGGAAAGAAAGAGTTAGAAGAACGATTGCTGCGTTTTTGTAAAGCATATCCTGCGGTATTTGCAGAAAAAATTGAGCAATTGTCTAGCGTGGACCTGCGTTATCCACGTGGTATGGCGGTGCAGTGGAAACAACAAACGGAACGATAATGGCAAAAAAAATAGAAAAAGATATTATCACTGGATTGGATATAGGAACTTCAAAAGTAATTGCATTAATTGGAGAAGTTACCTCTGACGGTGCAATAGAAATTATCGGAATAGGTCGTCATCCCTCTCGTGGTTTAAAACGTGGTGTTGTGGTTGATATAGAGGCTACTGTGAATTCCATTCAACGTGCTGTTCAGGAGGCTGAACTTATGGCAGGTTGTGAGGTGAGAACTGTATATGCAGGTATTGCTGGTAGTCATATTCGTAGCTTGAATTCGCATGGTATCGTTGCCATTCGCGATAAAGAAGTATCGCAGGCGGATGTAGAGCGTGTAATTGATGCCGCAAAAGCAGTAGCAATTCCTGCAGATCAAAAAATTCTGCATGTTTTACCTCAGGAATTTATCATCGATCAACAAGGTAGCATCCGTGAACCTATAGGAATGGCAGGAGTACGACTTGAGTCGCGTGTGCATATAGTCACCGGTTCAGTAAGTGCTGCACAAAATATAGTTAAATGTGTGCGTCGTTGCGGTTTAGAGGTAAATGACATCATTCTCGAGCAACTTGCTTCAAGCCATGCTGTATTGACCGATGATGAGAAAGATCTGGGTGTTTGCCTGATTGATATTGGCGGTGGTACTACAGATATTGCGATATTTTGTGAAGGTGCAATTCAGCATACAGCCGTAATTCCTATCGCAGGTGATCAAGTAACCAATGATATCGCTATGGCTTTACGCACACCAACAAAAGCGGCAGAATCGATTAAACTGAATCACGCGGTTGCATTAACCGAATTAGCCAATTCAGATCAAATGTTGGAAGTGACCAGTGTTAATGATAGACCTGGAAGAAAAATATCAGCTAAAGCCTTATCTGATGTTGTTGCAGCGCGATATGAAGAGCTATTTACTTTAGTACGAAATGAATTACGACGCAGTGGTTTTGAAGATAGAATGGCTGCAGGCATTGTGCTAACTGGCGGTGCTGCTAATGTGAGAGGAGGCATTGAACTTGCAGAACTTTGTTTTGAAATGCCAGTGAGAAAAGGTTGTGCTCATCATGTTTCTGGATTGGCTGAAGCAACCGAAAATCCTTCATTTGCTACAGGCGTAGGATTGTTGTTGCAAGGTTATCAGCAACAGTATGAATCAAACTACAATGTACCTAAAATGAGTGATAATACCCAGAGTTTGTGGGCACGTATGAAAGAATGGTTCCAAGGTAATTTTTAGGTTTCAAACAACGTTTAAAAAATGAAAACTGGTAATCGACTCGACTAAAAGTGTACTGCCAGTTTTTTGTTAAAAGATTAAACATATGAGGGGAGCAGGGTTATGTTTGAATTAATGGAAGGCCAACACCATAGTAATAATGCAGTTATTAAGGTAGTTGGTGTTGGCGGTGGTGGTGGTAATGCCGTCGAGCATATGGTTGCAGAAAATATTGATGGAGTTGAATTTATCTGTGCTAATACTGATGCGCAGGCATTAAGAGGCTCAAATGCGAAAATACACATTCAACTGGGTGATGAGCTAACTAAAGGCTTAGGTGCTGGTGCAAATCCACAAATAGGTCGTGAAGCAGCAGAAGAAGACAGAGACCATATTCGCGAAATCTTAAGCGGCGCAGATATGGTGTTTATTACTGCAGGAATGGGCGGTGGCACTGGAACTGGTGCTGCGCCTGTTTTTGCGGAAATTGCCAAAGAATTAGGCATTTTAACCGTAGCCGTTGTCACTAAGCCATTCTCATTTGAGGGCAAGCAGAGGGCGTTAGCAGCCGAGGAAGGAATTCGGCGTTTAGCAGAACATGTTGATTCATTGATCACAATTCCTAACAATAAATTACTCAGCGTTTTAGGAAAAAACATTAGTCTTCTTAATGCATTCAAGGCAGCGAATAATGTGTTACTCGGTGCAGTTAAAGGGATCTCAGATTTAATTACTCGCCCAGGTTTGATCAACGTAGATTTTGCAGACGTACGTACTGTAATGTCCGAAATGGGAATGGCTATGATGGGTACAGGCAGCGCTGTAGGTGAGCAAAGAGCACGTCAAGCTGCTGAAGCTGCAATTGCTTCTCCTTTATTGGAAGATGTAAATTTTTCAGGTGCCCGTGGAATTCTAGTCAATATTACCGCTGGACTTGATATGTCAATTGGTGAGTTTGAGGAAGTAGGAGATGTAGTCAAAGAATTTATTTCTGATGATGCAACTGTAGTAGTAGGAACAGTTATCGATCCAGAAATGACGGATGAAATGCGTGTAACTGTTATTGTGACAGGTTTGGGTGATGGAAGACAACGTTATCAGCAAGCACAACCACAACACGGACATCGTGCACGTTTGATTGAAACAACGCGTAGTGATGGTTCTTTAGATTATCAGCAGTTAGAGAGACCAGCCCTTGTTCGCAAACAAGCTCAAGCAAATATGTCCTCTTCTATAAAACAAAATAGTGAGAGTATTCCAGATGTAGATTATCTTGATATTCCTGCGTTTTTACGTCGACAAGAAGAGGTGTAAATAATCTGATCCTTCCTCTTCATAGTGCTGAGGAAGGGAAATTTAAGTCTTTGATACAAAAATAATTAGACTAAATATTAAAATATTGATACGATCACGAAGTTTTGCGTGCAAAGTAAAACTAAAAAATGATGAGGAACAAGGTGAGCACTGAATGACAAAACAAAGAACTCCTAAAAAGGTGATCCAGGCAACTGGTGTTGGATTGCATTCCGGTGAAAAAGTGCTTTTAACCTTGAGACCTGCTCCTGTGAATACAGGCATCGTTTTTAGAAGAGTAGATCTTTCACCTGTAGTAGAAATACCCGCGTCATATGAGAATGTGGGTGACACTATGTTATGTACCACATTGCACCAGGGGCCTGTTAAAATCGCAACCGTGGAACATTTACTCTCTGCTTTGGCAGGGCTGGGCATTGATAATGCTTACATTGATGTGAATGCTCCAGAGTTGCCAATTATGGATGGTAGTGCGGCTCCTTTTGTTTTCCTGATTCAATCAGCAGGTATACGCGAGCAAAATGCACCCAAAAAGTACATACGTATTCTCAAGCCTATTCGTGTAGAAGATAATGGGAAATTTGTTCAATTTTATCCTTATAATGGGTATAAAATTTCCTTCACCATTGATTTTGATCACCCGGCTTTCAATGATAAACCACAAACAGTAAGTTTTGACTTTTCTACAACTTCTTATGTCAAAGAGGTTTGCAGAGCACGTACGTTTGGATTCCTCTCTGATTATGAAAAATTAAGAGAATGCGATTTGGCAAAAGGCGGAAGTTTGGATAATGCCATAGTTGTTGATGATTATCGTGTTCTCAACGATGATGGACTTCGTTTTGAGTCAGAGTTTGTTTCTCATAAGGTATTGGATGCAATTGGTGATCTGTATCTGTTAGGTTCTAGTTTGATTGGCGCATTCGAAGGTTATAAGTCAGGACATGAGCTGAATAACAGATTATTACGTGAATTAATGGCAAGACAAGACGCTTGGGAATATACTTATTTTGATACGGAAGAATATCTCCCTGCAATGCAAACTGAATTTTATCCTGTCGAAGCGTAGGAAAATGTAGCCTGGGAGTAACCTGTCTCTTGGTCACATGGCATTTTTTTGCTAAATGGTGCACAAGTGTAAGGTGAAGATGAGTCATAACCCAGGAAAACTGGACTACAGCGATTATTGGTTATGGTTTTGCCTCCACCTGGCTAGGTTTATTTAGATTCTTAGTGAGTTAACAATAAATAATTGGTGGAGAGTTGTGGTATGAAACTTTATAGTAGCCTTTTTGCTTTTGCTTTGTTGTGCAGCTCCTCAATATATTCTGCAAACACCGAACCACAAAAAATAACGGAACAAGCACTTCATTTGGATTGGTTGGATACCAATACTTCACCGAGTAAGAATTTTTATTCTTACGCAGTGGGTAATTGGCAAAAAAACAACCCAATTCCTGCTGATTATTCAAGCTGGGGAAGCTTTAATCTTATCAATGAAAAAGTCCAAGATATTATTCACCAGATGTTAATCAATGCATCAAAAAATACCAAAGCTAAACCAGGTAGCATAGAGCAAAAAGTAGGTGACTTTTATTACAGCGGTATGGATGAAACCAGCATCAACCAATTGGGTATCAAACCATTACAACCTGAATTTGATCGCATTAATGATTTAAAAAATTTGACGGATCTACAAAGTGAAATAGCACATTTGCATCGCATAGGTGTAGGCGTTTTCTTTAATTTTGGAAGCATGCAAGATTTTAAAAATAGTGAAGAGATGATTGCTGCTGCCATGCAGGGCGGGTTAGGTTTGCCTGATCGCGATTATTACCTAAAAGATGATGCTAAGTTTAAACAAATTCGTGAGGCTTATATCAATCATATTGCTAAAATGTTTGAGCTATTAGGCGATTCTCCAGATAAAGCAGCAGCTGATGCCAAGACTGTAATGAAATTAGAAACACAAATGGCTAGGTTTTCCATGTCTCAAGTAGATCAGCGCGATCCTCATGCGATATATCATATTATGGATAGAGCCCAGCTTGCCAAAGTGACCCCCAATTTTTCTTGGCCTGCATATTTTTCGGCAATGGGACAAGCTCAAATAAAAAGTATGAATTTAGCAATGCCTGAGTTTTTTAAGGATATGAACCAACAATTAAAAACTGTTTCTTTAGAGGATTGGAAAACTTACTTGCGTTGGCATTTAATTGATGCTTTTGCTTCGTACTTATCGAAACCTTTTGTCGATCAAAATTTTAAAATGGTAGCGGTTTTGACTGGTGCTGAGAAAATATTACCTCGATGGAAACGGGTTGTCGGTACAGAAAATGGAGCTTTAGGTTTTGCCATAGGAAAAATGTATGTAGAGCGCTACTTCTCTCCCGAAGATAAAAAACAGGCTTTGGACATACTCAAAAATATTCGCGCAGTTTTGCGTGAGGACATCAATTCTTTATCATGGATGACTCCTGCTACGCGTAAGGCTGCATTGAAAAAACTTGATATGATGGAAGAACGAGTTGGTTATCCTTCTAAGTGGTGGGATTATTCCAAACTGGTAGTTAATCGAGGACCCTACGTATTAAATGTAATTCGAGCCAATGAATTTTTAACCCAACGCGATCTTAATAAAATTGGTAAACCTATAGATAGAACTGAATGGGTTATGACACCACAAACGATTAATGCATATTATGATCCCTCCATGAATAATTTAAATATTCCAGCGGGCATTCTCCAACCACCATTTTTTGATCCTAATGCACCTGCTGCATTAAATTATGGAGCCATTGGCTTTGTGATGGGACATGAAATGACTCATGGATTTGATGATCAAGGTGCACAATTTGATAGTCATGGTAATTTAAAGAATTGGTGGACACCAAGTGATTTAGAAAAATTTAAGGCGGCAACACAATGTATTGTGACTCAATTTTCACAATATGATGTAGGTGATGGTTTGCATGTACAAGGAAAACTGGTTGTAGGAGAGGCTACTGCTGATTTGGGAGGAATCACTCTTGCCTATAGAGCCTTCAAGCATTCTGACGCATATAAAAATGCACCTACAATTGCTGGTTTGACGCCGGACCAGCAATTTTTTATAGCAACAGCACATGTTTGGGCAATGAACATTCGACCGCAACAATTGCGTAACCAAGTAACTACTGATCCGCATCCTCCAGCCCAATATCGAGTGAATGGGAGTTTGGCTAATATTCCCCAATTTCAGGAAGCCTTCCACATTCCGAATGACAGCCCTATGGTGAATAAAAATCGTTGTGTGATCTGGTGATTAAGCGCTCATCCTGAATATTCAGGATTGAGCTTGAACAATTTAATTGAAGTGAAAAATAAAATAATTAAATTGCTTCCATTATGGACATTGGTTAGACTGTCTGCACCGTTTATTTATAATCACAATCGTGGAGATAATAATGACGAAAGAAGAAATGATCTGCCGTATTGTACGTTATGTAACACAAAGACCAAGTACTAAAAAAGCATGTTGCGGATGATTAATTTATCCGCTCTGCTTGATTATAAAAATAAAGCGGTACTAAACCATTTTCGCCAGCGTCATCCTGAGTTTTCTGAGCAAGAGAGTCAGGTCTTATTCGCGGATTTATTGTCCTGGATGTGGCTTAATGTGCAAAGGGCAAAACAGGGCAAAAAAACCTATCTTTTTGGTCCATTACTTATTCTTGATGAGCTATGGCATTCCTTTATTCTTCATACTCGAGATTATATTGATTTTTCAATACACTATTTTGATACTTATTTTCATCATGATGTTGAACCTATTGGTCAAGAACATGTGATGGAAGAGGATGAGTTGAATGACTACTTGCACGATTGTTTTACTTATCTTGGTTCAGAATGGGTAACACGTCGTTTTGCACTAGCGCTCAATATGGACCTATTTTGAAAATAGCATTGTAGCCTGGGTGCAGCGCAGCGAAACCCGGGTTCCGCTGCGCTGCACCCAGGCTACAATGCATAAAAAGTGAAAGATCCCTTCATGACCTGTTATCTAAAGGCTGCTTAATCATCACCATCAGCCAAATGCAACAATGCTTTTTGTAATGGTTCATAAGTACAACTTTGACTTTCACTAACGATGATCGCTTTAGCTTTTTCTGATAATCCATGTTTTTGAGGCTGCCGCGATTTTTCATTATGAATTTTGGCTTCAACAACAGTCACTTTAATTGAAGAAAGCTGATACATACCTGCTTCTTTACGTAATTTATCACGCAGTTCAGGAATCGCATACCGTAGTTGCGATGCCCAGGCGGCATCAGTAGTTGTTAATAACAAACAACCCTTATTAAAACTTCCTACCTGACATTCATTTGCTAAAACTTCAGGTAGAATGAGCTTGATTTTATTTGTTAGCTCTTCCAATTGAACAGAGCGTTGGCAAAGGTCAGCAAGTTGTTTATTAAGGCAACGACTGATTGAGCGCATTTTTCGATTCTAAAAAAAATTAAGAGAGTTAGTATATACTTCATACGAAGTATAGAATAGCAAATTCAAGCTAAATGCAATATTATAATTTTTTAGTAAATAATTCAGGATTATAGGTGAATCCATGTTTGAGAAGCCATACGACAGTAATGTTATTTTTTTTACACGAATGCATTGGATAATATTTCTTTGGCCAGTTCTTGCCTTATGCGGTGCTTTGGCAATCGTATTTTATGTAGAACTGGAGATTTTACAAAAAATTGGATACGGTTTGGCTGCGTTAGCTTTGCTATGGGTAGGAATGACGTGGATGACCTATTATTTTTCTTCAGTCACGATCAAGAAAAATCATGTTATTATCCGCACCGGGGTTGTTGTAAGACAAACGATTGATATTCCATTAAGCAAGATTGAAGCAATCGATATTCGTCAATCGATCTTAGGCAGTATGTTGAGCTATGGGATGATATCCATTACTGGAACTGGTGGCACACGCCGCATTATTAATTTTTTGCATCACCCGCTGACGTGCAGGCGCTACATTGAGCAGCTTTTGGGTGAGTTGAATCAACAAAAAGATTAAGCTTATATTCGTGTGAATGAAGAGAAATTAAAGATTTAATAGCTCAACCTAGGTTAAGACTTCGTCTCTACCTAGGCTTTAAATTTTAGCTCTTTAATGAGAGATTAAATTAAATTCTTGCGAGCAGCTCTGCCTTGGTTTTTTCATCAACAAAAGCCGATTCTATAGCCATATGAGTGATTTTGTTCATTGTCTCATCACTGTAGTGATACGATTTTTGTACACGTTGATATTCTTGGCCCAGCGTGGTGCTCATAAATGGCGGATCATCTGAACTGATGCTGATTTTGATGCCTGCGTCATAAAATTTAGGTAAGGGATGTTCGTTCATATCTTTGAACAAACCCAAAAAGATATTGCTTGAAGGACAAACTTCTAAAGTAATCCCTCTCTCTTTTACCATGGCCATTGTTTCAGGTGAATAAATTGAATTAACTCCGTGGCCTATACGTTGGATTGGAAGACTCTCCATTGCTTCAACCATTCCGCTTGCAGGAGCAAATTCACCTGCATGTACCGTACATTGCAATCCCGCATCGGCTGCAATGCGATATGCTTTACTGAAAAGTTTCGGAGGAAATTTTGCTTCATCCCCGCCTAGACCAAAGCCCGTGACACATGGAAACCTATCTTTATGAGTTTGTTGCGCAACGTGCTCTACTGCTTGGACGCCAAAATGACGAACCGCAGTAATTATAATACGTCCTACTATATTAAATTGTTCCTCAGCATCGTCAATTGCTTGTTGAATTGCAGCTAAATGTTCTGCAGAAGGAATTTTGCTGGAGAGTTCGGCATGATCAGGTGAATACATCATCTCGACATAAATAGCGTCTTCCTGTGCGCGGGCTCGTAAATAATCTAAGGTAATATCATAATAATCCTGAGGATGCCGAATCACCGCCGCAAGCGTATCATAAACTTTTAAAAAATCGAGAAAGTCTTTGGATAAATAGCTTTTCCCATCTGAAGCGACAAGGCCTTCAGGCAGAACTAAGTTATTACGTGCAGCCAGTTGTGCTGCTAATTTGGGAGTGATGGTTCCTTCCAAATGGACATGTAACTCTGCTTTTTTTAAACTCATCTTCAGCCCCTAATTTCAGTTATAGCGCCACCCTCTAAGCTCTATACATCGTTGCAAGCTCGTTCGGCTCAGTCATGTACTTTTGTGTACACTCCTTCACCTCACTTTACTTGGCCTTGTCTATAACTTAGAGGATAACGCTATAGCACGTTTAAACTACTTTTTCTAGGATAATGGTAACTTAGCTAAAAAAGCTATAAAATACCTGATTTAAATTATAGTTATTTTTGGATTAGTTATGAATTCAGACGATATAGATAAAGCGTATGTAAGTCCCTATGATAAATTTTTATTTGAATTTGATGCAACTCATAATAAATCCGCATCTCAAATAAAAGAAATTAACAAGCACAAGCGTATTTTTTTAATGCGCGATAATAAAGATTATGAAAACAAAAAAGGTGAAATCTGGGAAGAGTTTTAAATATTGGTGTAGCCTGGGTGCAGCGCAGCGGAACCCGGGTTTCGCTGCGCTGCACCCAGGCTACAATGCTAGACCCGCATGGGCAAAGATCTACCCTATAAAATAATGCAGTAATTTGTAAGCTAAAATCGTAAGGAGAGAAGCAGCAGGTAATGTCAGTATCCAAGACATAAAGATGTTGCGAATTACAATCAGATTTAATGCGCCAATACCTCGTGCTAAACCTACCCCAAGAACTGCGCCAACTAATGTTTGTGTTGCTGAAACTGGAATACCTATACTTGTTGCTACAACAACAGTTGTTGCGGCAGAAAGAGTTGCAGCGAAGGCGCGGCTAGGGGTAAGTGCAGTGATGGCGCTCCCTACCGTTTCAATTACTTTTCTACCGTACATCAGCAAGCCGGTTACTACGCCAACACAGCCTAATAAGATGATCCAGGCTGGATAATTATTGGCATCAAACACTTGATGGGAGCTCATAATCAAGCTGTAAATAATTGAGAGCGGTCCCACGGCTAAGGCTACGTCATTCGAACCATGTGCAAAAGCCATGGCGCATGCGGTCATCGCCATGAGTACAGCAAAATATTTTTCAACCTGGATAAATCGTTCTCTGCGTCTTATTCTATGGGGTTCTGGGATTCGCTTGATAATTACCATTCCTATAATTGTGATAATAATACTGGTTGCCAGAGTAACTGCCAGATTCTGTTTGAAATTGAGATGAATGTGAAAATGATGGAGTCCCTTAAATACAGTGATAAATGACAAAATAGAGCCAATGAGAAAAAGGTAAATCGGGATATACAATTTCGCTTTGGTTAGTGGATTACTTTTGACAAAAATGGTTTGTTGAATACTGATAAATAAGATGTAAGCAGTGATCCCTGAAATCATGGGTGAGGTAACCCAGCTAACAGCAATGCGACTTACTTGATTCCAATGAATTGCTTGTGGGCCGAGTACTATGGTGCCAAAACCTACCATTGAACCTACTAAAGCATTAGTAATAGAAACAGGAACACCAAGGTAACTTGCAAGATTCATCCAGATAGTACAAGCTAATAAAACACCCAACATTCCTTCAATAAGAATAAGTGGTTGTCCAGAGAGCTCACTGGAATTAATAATCCCATCGCGCATTGTTTCTGTAACACCAGTTCCGCCTAAAAATGCGCCAGCAAATTCAAAAATTATGGCGATCAGCATTGCTTGTCTCGCAGTAACTGCTTTTGAGCCCATAGTCGTGCTCATGACATTGGCTAAATCATTAGCGCCAACCCCCCAAGTCATCAGAAAACACAAAATGACTGCCGCAAGAAGATATGTAATTGAATAATCCATAAAACGTGACTACCGAGCTATTAGTATTTGAAGAAGATTGCCTACGCGCTGAGCACTATCGGCTAAATCATCAATTAATTGGACCAATTCGTAGAGGAAAATTGCATCAATTGCAGGTAAATCTTTTTCGATTTCAAAAATACGATGTCTGATATCTGCCAGGCGCTCATCGCTGTCATGTTCAATCTCAGAAAGGGTTACAATCATTTCTTCAACGATTTTAACTTCAGATCCCCTGAAGCCTGCTTCAAGCAACTCATCCAATTCATTGATTGCTTTACATGCTTGCTTTGAGGCATCAAGGCAACGACTTAAAAAAGGCATAAAAACAGGGACAAGTGACTCTGGAATGATCATTTGTCTGCTTGTAATGAGTTTTACGATGCCTTTAGTTTTTTTTGCAATGAGATTCTGGGCGCTAAGCACTTCCAGCAAGTCAGTGCGAGAAACAGGAAGAAAGAGGCCGGTAGGCAAATGAAGACGTAGATCTCGCTTGATTAAATCGGCTTCTTTTTTTAGAGAAATTATTTTTTCAGCTATCTTATTGGCATTAGTCCAATCTTTTTTTAGGACCACTTCAAAAAATGGGTAGAGCTGTTTGGCACATTGATGTACTTTACGCATGTGTTGTTCTATGGGCCTTATCGGCGAAGGACCAAATATGTTAAATATGCTACCCATGTTTGCATCTCTTAAGCAAATTTTTGAGAAGTATACCCAAACTTTTTCAGGAACAAAACTATTGAATCAGAGTTCGAAGATTTTTTCATTTTATTCTTTAATCTTTCGGGGTTAAAAATAAAAATATTTTCAATTTTCCCCATGAATCCTTCATATTGGTCTACAATTGAAAATACTAGGGTTTACCACTATAAATTTTTCTCATTGTCTAGGGAACAGGAACAAGGAGCTCAGGATGCAACGATTTTGCCTAATAGGATTATTGTTGTTAGCAAGTAATGTATTTTCCCAAACAATCACAAAAGTCATTGAATTACACTATGTTCCAGTCCAAAAAGTTATCCAATTAGTACAACCCTTATTGCAAACTGGAGAAAAAATAAGCGGTTCTGGGGAAACTTTAGTGGTTCAGGTTTCACCGGAAACACTTACCCAAATCAGAACCGTAATACACCAACTTGATGTACCCCCTGTAACATTTAAAATTTCTATTTATCAAGGTGATCCGGATTGGCTTAGTGCACAAAATGAAAATTCCGTAAGCTACAGCTCAAAATCTCCAGCTGAAGTAAAGCGCTCACAATCCGTTAATGTAATGAGTGGCGAATCTGCTTTCGTATCTACCGATGAAGAAGTACCCATTATCACTTCAGTAGGTGCAGGATTTTTTACAACAGGAATCGCTTACCAACAGCATCAGATCAAAAATGGTTTACTGGTACAACCGATCATGCGTGGTTCAAAGGTCGAATTAAAGCTGCGTCGAGTACGCGAACAGCAAGATCCTGCGGGAGGGCAACAATTTGATAACCAAAATATAGATACCACTGTAATGGTTCCATTGAATAAGTGGGTTTCTCTAGGAACTGCTGAGGGAACACAGGATACTGATTCTACGTCTGTATCTTATACAGCAGGAAGACCATTCTCTCAGCAAGCAACACTTTATGTAAAGGTTTCAGTTGAACGTGATCTTTAATAGTAGAATAAAAATTAAACAATTTGTTTATGGTATATAATTAATATAGAGATACTAATTAAATAAACTGACCTTTCAGGAGGGCTCATGGCAATTATAAGCTCATTGGCTAACCACTTACTGATTGCAATGCCTTCCCTCAATGATCCTAATTTTGAACGAACCGTTATTTATATTTGCGAACACCATGAGCAAGGTTCAGTAGGCTTAATTATAAATCGTCCAATGCAATTTCCTTTAGCAATTGTTTTTGAGCAACTCCATATTGAGCCAGTTCGTATGGAGCAAAGCCACATGCCTTTAATGTTTGGTGGCCCTGTACAACCTGAGAGGGGATTTGTTATTCATAAACAATTTGGCGGTTGGCGTTCCAGCTTGTTTTTGCAAGATGAGGTGACGGTTACCACCTCAAATGATATTATTCGCGCCATTGCAGAAGATAAAGGACCTAAAGATGTTTTAATTACTTTAGGTTATGCTGGATGGGTAGAGAATCAATTAGAAAAAGAACTTCTCGAAAATACTTGGTTAATTTGCCCATATCGCTCAGAGATTCTGTATGAGGTGCCCTTCGAAGATCGTTGGGAATATGCGGGATCCACTTTGGGGATCAAAATGAGTCAACTTAGTTCAAATATTGGCCATGCCTAGTCCTGTTTATATAGGTTTTGATTTTGGTTATAAACGCATTGGTGTTGCAGTAGGTCAGCAACTCACATGCAGTGCTTCTCCTCTTGCAACTCTTAGTGCACGTTTGGGTATTCCTGATTGGGATGCAGTGGCTAAAGTTATTGCTGAATGGTCGCCTCAAGCATTAATAGTTGGTATTCCCACCTGTATCGATGGCAGTGAATTGTATACAACTTCTGCCGCACGACGATTTGCTAAAGAATTACGTAAACGATTTTCTCTGCCAGTACATTTAGTTGACGAACGACTCTCAACTGTAGAAGCTAGAGAGCAATTGTTTGCACAAGGTGGATATCGTAAAATCAAACAGTCTGAGGTAGATAGTATAGCGGCGTGTGTTATACTGGAGCAATGGCTGCAACATCCTGAGTAGGATATGTTTCTATTTCTACTATCTTGGTCCAAATGGCCTGACTTTCTGTACTTCGATGCCTCACATACTTCATGTATAATGCGCTTCGGTACTCGAAAATCAAGTCATTTTGGCTCAAGCTAGCGAATGGAACCAGACCCAAAATTCCTGGCGGTTAAGTTAAAAATAAGGGTTTTATGAATCATTTTTTAGAGATTAGTCAATTATCACGACAACAGATTGAGTCCTTACTGCAGCGTGCAGTCTATTTCAAACACCATAATCACTATCCTTCCTATGCACAACATCCTGTTGCGACTTTGTTTTATGAAAACAGTACTCGCACTCGAGTGAGTTTTGAGTTGGCTGCAAATCGTTTGTCTATGCCGGTAATTAATTTGAATCTGCAAAGCTCTTCAGAAACTAAAGGAGAAGTTATTGAAGATACAATCCGTAACCTTGCTGCCATGGGAATTCAACATTTTGTGATTCGTCATAAGCAAGAGGGCTTACAGCAAAGTTTAGCGAATCAAATTGGGGCGAGTGCTCATATCATTAATGCAGGTGATGGTACCCATGCACATCCTAGCCAAGCTTTGCTGGATATGATGACAATTCTTGAACAAAAACCGCAGTTGGATCAATTAAAAATAGCAATTCTAGGAAACATCAGGCATTCGCGAGTAGCCAATTCATTTCAATGCATTTGCGCACAATTGGGGGTAGGTGAGCTTGTTTTAGTAGCGCCAGAACTTTGGCAGCCGAAAACAGTGCATTATGGACGGGTAACTCATGATTTACGTGATGGATTAACTGATGCAGATGTAGTGATTTGTTTGCGGGTACAACACGAGCGCTTATTGGAATCGGATCATTTGGATTTAGATTCTTATCGCCGTGATTTTGCTTTAACAAAAGAAAACTTGGCTTATGCTAACTCCGATGCGATGGTGATGCATCCAGGGCCTATAAATCGTGGTGTTGAAATAGACAGCGATGTGGCAGATGGCGCAAACTCTTTTATATTGCAGCAAGTTACTAACGGTGTTTTTGTGCGTATGGCAATTTTTGATGCTTTATGTAACCAAAGATAGTAGGGTCGGTTTACATTTCTACTATCTTGGCCAAACTGTCCTGATTTTCTGCGCTGCTATGCTCACATACTTTGTGTATGCTGCGCTTCGGTACTCGAAAATCAGGCCATTTTGACTCAAGACTAGTAAAAGGTAAACCGCCCCTGTTCTAATACCCACAAAGGAAACAGGAAAAGACTTAAGGATACTTTCATGAGTCATCGCTATCAGCAAATATGCATTCTCGTGCTTCTGAGTTTCTATTGCGTGCTTTCTTTTTTCATTTTTAAACATTATCAACGGATTGATCTTTCTTCATTCTATTATTCGACTCAGGCATTTCTGCAAGGCGAAAATCCTTATAGAAATTTTTTTACAACATACTCGCCATCCATAAAAATACTACCTGCCAATTTAAATCCACCCTTTGTTTTGTGGAGCTTTGTTTTTTTGGCACGATTAAGTTTTTCCAATGCATTAATTGTTTGGTTTTGTTTTTCTCTTGTTTTGGGAATAATTGGTATAACCATTACATTTCGTTACGCTTTTTCTAATCAATTTTTGCAGAAAAACTATATAAGTTTATATCTTCTTTATTTCGCATTTTTTCCGACATTAATGAATTTTGCAACGCAACAATTTGGCTGCATTTTATTGTTTTTCATCATGTTGGGTTATTATTTTTATTTGAATCAACGCGACTATTTTGCAGGTATATTATGGGGCATTATTATTGCGATTAAATTATTCCCCGCATTGTTATTTTTCTATGCCTTAAAACAAGGGCGGAAGAGAGTTCTTGTGACGATGATCGTTACCCTCTTAATCGCTGTATTTCTTCCTGTCCTGTCCCATGGTCCAATGATTTATAAACACTATTTCAACATGATGAATAATGTATTTTGGTATGGCGATGATTGGAATGCCTCAATTTATGGTTTCATTTTTCGTCTTTTTTTTGGTGGAGAGAAACTCCCTAATATGTCTTATTTAATACCAATTAATTTATTTTATGGTGTGCTCTTTGTTATTTTGCTTCTTTGGTATTGGAGAAAAATGGGGCCAACTGAAAGCAAACCCGTCAATCACCAGCCCTTTTGCATCACATTGGCTATGATGTTATTTATGAGTCCTTTTGGCTGGATGTATTATTTTTCTTTGCTAATTTTTCCCATGATGCTTACTTGGTTCGTCGCTTTGGAGGAGCAAAAAAAATCTGCGAAAACAATGTTTATTTGGCTTTTATGTCTTTTTCTCATCAACTTCCCCATTGATTATTTGAACAGCCAAGATATGCCTGATTTATTGGTGCGAATCAGTTTCTTCTCCAGTTTTTTTTATGGTTTAATTCTTTTAATTTATCTTTTGAGCAAAAGAAAAAAAATCTATGGCAATAATGAAATTCTGGGTGATGGAACGAAACATTATTCAATATCTGTAATCATCATTATTTTAACACTCGGCGTGTTTGTCCCGATAATATATTACCTTATACGCTTATTAAATTTACATTTGAATTTAGGGTTACCTTAGGGGCTGTTTACAATTCTACTTTTTTAGCCAAAATGCTGCGATTTTATGCGCTCCGATACTCACATACTTCGTGCATGCTCCGTTTCGGTGCTCTAAAATCTCAGCATTTTACCCCGGATCAAGTCCAGGGGAATTGCAAACAGACCCTAATTCAAGCGCAAAAAAGTGCAACGGTTTCTGTTCATTATAAGCTCCCAGACGTGCGCAAAATATGTCTAAAAGACAATGCCTGTTGTAAATGAGTTTGAAAAACCTGACTGCTTTCGCTCATATCCGCTATAGTTCGCGCAACCTTCAATAAGCGATGATATCCTCGAGCAGACAGTTTGAGTTGCAGTGTAGACTGACGTAAAAAATTTTGTTCTTGGATGCCTAATGCACAAATTTTTTCACAATTATCGGCACTTAACGAAGCATTAAGACACTTTTGTCGCTCTAATTGAAGGGTTCGTACTTTGATTACCTTTTCCCGAATAAGATCACTTTGTTTATTAGGATTAATGTTAGGGGTAATTAATTCTTCCTGAGTTAACGCGTGTACCGAAATATGCATGTCCATACGATCTAATAAGGGGGCTGAAATCTTGGCATGATAACGCTTAATTTGATCGGGGCTGCATAAACAGTTCGCTTGAGGATTACCCCATTGCCCGCACGGACAGGGATTCATTGCTGCAATGAGCTGGAATTTAGCTGGGAATTCTGTTTGTGCAGCAGCTCTTGAAATGCATATTGTTCCTGCTTCAAGTGGTTGTCTTAACGTCTCTAGGACTTGCCGGCTAAATTCAGGTAATTCATCAAGAAACAAAACTCCATGATGCGCCAGAGAGATTTCTCCTGGTTTCGGGGGATTACCTCCACCAACTAAAGATACAGGTGAGGCAGTATGATGTGGGGAGCGGAAAGGCGGGGAGCGCCATTCACTAAAATCAGGTAATTTACCGCGTATGGAATTGATGACGACACATTCTAAAGCCTCTTTTTCAGATAATTGAGGTAAGAGTGTATTAAACCGTTTTGCTAACATGGTCTTACCGCTTCCAGGAGCACCACTTAGTAGAATACTGTGTCCACCACAAGCGGCAATTTCCATTGCTTTTTTCGCGTGAAACTGTCCTTTGATATCGGACCAGTCCATTGTGTATTGTGCTGAACAAGATTCTGGCTTGGGTGGTAAGGAGTATAATGAAGTTCCTTGGCAAAGATAGCTGCATACTTCACGCAAATTGTTTGCGCTATAGATGTTTTGATAACCGGTTAAAGATGCTTCATGAGCGTTCGCAGTAGCGATAATAAGTAAACTTTGGTCGTTATGTGCTGCCAATACTGCGGGAATAATTGCAGAAATGCCTCGAAGCTCACCGCTTAAAGCAAGTTCTGCTATAAACTCATGGTTGGCTAATTGGTTTTGGGGAATTTGGTGGGAAGCGGCCAGAATACCAAGAGCGATTGGTAAATCAAAACCGCTTCCAGTTTTAGGTAAATCAGCAGGACCCAAATTTACTGTAATTTTACGGCAAGGAAATTCAAATTGGCTATTAATAATAGCAGAGCGTACGCGATCCTTACTTTCTTTCACTGCGGTTTCAGCGAGGCCTACTATTGTAAAGCTCGGCAATCCATTCGATAAATGTACTTCTACTGACACGGGTTGTGCCAATATCCCAATTGTACTACGCGTTTTAGTAAACGAAAGATTCATTGCTATTCCTTTAATGTTGGACAAAATGAGCGACAAAATTTCCTATTAGGGTTCGTGCATAACCTGCAAGAGCTCTATTGTCGCCTAGGGTCTATTTACAATTCTACTTTCTTGGCCAAAATGCCGCGATTTTCTGCGCTCCGATACTCACATACTTCGTGTATGCTCCGTTTCGGTGCTCTAAAATCGCAGCATTTTGCCCTGGATCAAGTCCGGGGGAATTGTAAAATAGACCTTAAGTTTACACTGTAATTACTTTTGTTCTTTATTGAGCTGGGCTATTAAAACATCGAGTTGCTTTTGAAGATGATCCACCTTTTCTCGAGTTCGAGCCAAAACTTTGGTTTGCACATCAAATTCTTCGCGGGTAATAAGATCCATATGAGCAAAAGCAGCTTGGAGTACATCTTTAAATTTTTGTTGGATGTCTTTTTCAATGTTTTGTAGACTGGGGGGGAGAGCGGCAAAAAGTTTTTTTGCTAAATCGTCAAATTGTTTGGGGTCGAACATAATCACTCCTTTTAGTTTTGCTTGAGCTATTGCTTGCAAAGAGTCTAACAAAAGTATAATCACAGCGGAATATTTTATGAAAATGATTATGGCAATTATTAAGCCTTTTAAATTAGATGATGTTCATGAGGCTTTAATGGAAATAGGGGTACCCGGAATAACCATTTCTGAGACGCGTGGCTTTGGTAGACAAAAAGGTCATACTGAGTTGTATCGTGGTGCTGAATATGTAGTGGATTTTCTTCCTAAAATTAAAATTGAACTCGCTTTGCCTGATGATATGGTTGAAGCCGCAATTGAAGCAATTTGCAAGTCGGCTTATACCGGTAAAATTGGAGATGGCAAAATTTTTGTTTATGAGCTGCAACAAGTAATCCGTGTGCGCACCGGCGAAATTAATGCTGATGCTTTAACGTAGAAAAGCAGTTGAGCTTGTTTTTTCTAGATTTAGTTTAAAAACTTGAATTATTTATTCAGGTATCTTGGGTAAAGATTGATTTGCGCGCAGGTTTCGCGAAAATGATATTGAGGAAACATAGCATACATCAGTATGTGATGCTTTCGAAGTATTGTTTCGCGAAAGATGTGCCAAATACACCCTTTCGGTAAATAGGGCGCGAACGCTTCGTGAATTATCCGCCATACCAATAAATGGCACGTTGGGTAATGACGGCGTTGAGTTGAATATCCCAGGGTTCTGGCTCAAGATAATCATCTACACGCTGGAATTGATAAGCTACGCCAAGTAATGGACAATTCTCTTTCCCTTTAAAGGTACGGTCGTAATAACCAGCACCCATACCGAGGCGATTACAGCGTACATCAAAAGCAACTAATGGAACTAAAACCAAATCCAATTCTTGTACAGGAATGGCTAAATCGGGATTAACATCAGGTTCGGCAATTCCGTAGCGATTCTTTTGGAAAGAGGTATCTGATGTTGCAGGCAAAAAAGACAGGGTTAAATCCTCATTGAGAACTGGGAAGTAACAGAGTTTTCCTTGTAAGAGTGCATTCTTCCAGAGCTCATCTAAATCAATTTCACCATTGACTGAAAAATAAAATGCTATGTGCTTGGCATGTCGATATTGCTCTAGCAAACGGATGCGCGTGCAAATTTGATTTGAAGCAGTAGCACGATATGAAATAGATATCTTGGATCGTATTTCTTTCATCGTGTCTCTTAAAGCTTTCTTGACTTGATCTGTCATACAAGTATCAGTGTATTGCTCATATTAAATTATCGATTTTTTATGGTAAAAATTCAAGGTATTGCAATGCTCTAAAAAATTTGTCACTCTGAAATCCTAAGGAAATGCTATTTTTTTTTAAAAAACTAGTCAAGAGTGTAAAAATAAGGTATATAAGCCGTCCTGGTTTTTTATGATCCTTTTGGATAGGGTCTAGTACAGTATAACTCATTGAGAGAATGGTATGAGTGATTTGTTTGAAGATGATGAAGATGCTGTTGTAGAGGTCGGAGAAGACTTCGTCGATGTTGATAGTGAATTGGATGTTGAAGCGGAGGTTATGGAAACGGTTCCTCGTGGTTTGGATGCACGTAGGAGGTTGGAAAATATGTTAGATGAAAAACGTTTGCGCGATGAACTGGATGATTTTGGAGACTACTAAACCGATTAGTCTTTTGCGACGGTTTGGAAACGAAATCTAATAAAACTCGTAGTAGATTCAACTGACAATTAAGGTTTAACTAGAGTTTATGAGCCGGACACGAGTACTCACAGAGAGGGAAAGCAGTTTTGCGTTTCCAATAGATGATCGCATCTTTTTAGGCGAGGGCTTGTTTGAAACGCTTCGAGTGGAGGCCTCCACGCCATGCTGTGCTTATTTGCATTGGCAGAGGTTAGGTGACTCCGCGCAAAAATTAGATATCCCCTTTGATCTTTCTTTTGAGCATTGGTTAGAACATCTGCTGAGCAAAATTAAGCAAGATAATTTATATCATGGTGGTATCAAGGCGATATTAAGCGGTGGTTCTGCACCTAGAGGATTAGCAGCGCGAGGACAGATAAGTCAACTTATCTTCCAAACTTTTAATTATTCTGTGGAAACCTATCCACTGAAATTAGTTAGTGTGCCATGGCTAAGAGATGGTACTAATCCTATATATCAAGTTAAGTCGGTCAATTATTTGGAAGCGATACTAGCCCGTCGGCAAGCAATTGCTTTAGGTGCTGATGATGCTTTGTTTTTTAACCTGCGGCATGTTGCAACTGAAACTACCTGTGCTAATTTATTTTTGCTAAAGGATAAGAGTTTGCTGACTCCTCCTTTGACTGATGGTGTACTTCCCGGTATTACTCGCTCAAGAGTACTTCAGCTTTCTAAACAACAAGGTATAAGCTGCACGGAAGTTTCTATCACAAAAGCAATGCTTAAGGGCGCGGATGGTCTTTTTATAACGAATTCATTGCAGGGTATTCGTTCCGTGTTTTCTTTAGATGACCTTGTTTTTACGGTCGATCATCCATTGCTCAATCAGTTGTCTTCTTCTCTGAATGTTTGCAACGAAAATTATTAAGATGCAAAAACTTAATAACACATAACAATAAGAGTACTAGGGAAGCGATTAAAATTTCAGTATTTTTATAAAATGCGCCTTGTTTTAATAAGAACTCCATTCCAGCATAACCAAAATAAGTATAAACAATTTCAGCTGGAATAAGAAAAATGAACGTAATGATCAGATAAGAGCGAAATTTTATTGCTGTTATCCCTAAACCATAATTGACGATATTAAAAGGAATAATTGGAACTAATCGCAAAAGGGCGACAATCACCCATCCTTTTTGTTCTACAGCGGAGATTAATTTGCTTAGCTTTTCTCCTTTTCTTTGAGAAAACCAGTTATAAATCAAGTGCCTTGTAATTAAAAAAGAGAACGCAGCGCCGCTTGTTGCACCTAATAAATTGAGCAGGGTACCAAAGAAAGGGCCAAAAAGTGCTCCTCCTGCTAAAGTAATCACCATAGTTGGCAAGAACATAATGGTTGCAAGACAATAGATAATTAAAAAGAAAATAGGGGCAAGCCAACCAAGATGATCAATCCAGTTAATAATTTCACGTGAGTATTTTTGAAAAAAGAAGGCAGCAGTAATTAGGGACACCAAGGTTAAAACAATGAAGAGTGATTTAACTGGATGAATGATTCGGTATTTCATAGGATTTATTTTTGTGTAGGATAAATCGATATTAGGGTCAAACCCTAGTATCGCTACTGTCCCTTTACAATCAATTGATTAAGAAGTCTATTACACCTGGATATCCGTTGCAATCTTGAAAAAAAATGATTCATTGGGTATAACCAAAGCGAATTTTTATAAGAGAAACAAAAACATGGAACACGTTACGCGAAAGGAACGACAAAAGCAGCGCGCTCGTAGATGGATTAGAGCAATATTGGCTCACTGGTTTAAAGTAGAATTGCGTGGAAATTATCGACCTGAGCCTAACTCGGTGATTATTGCCAATAGAACCTCAAAAATTGATTTGCTTTTGCTCGCTGCTTTTTTACCGGAGCAATTGACTGTAGCGTTCCCTCCACGCTCATCAGGTAAACTTTGGATGAAGGTAATGATGCTTTTTGCCGATGTCATTGTCATTGACTCTACAAATGCTTTTGCGGCAAGAGCTTTAGTAAAAGCAATACGGGAAGGAAAGCGTTGTGTTATTTTTCCTCAGGGAATTGGATTACAGGAGGAAAGCTTGAAAGTTTTTGATGCTCCTGGAGTGGTGTTACAAAAGGCGGGGGCTTCAGTTATCCCGATACGAATTGATGGAGCGCAGCACAGTATTTTTTCTATAAGTAAGGATAAACATCTTATTCGTTTATTCCCTAAAGTTATTTTACATGTTTTGCCCACACAATCCTTCATACAGGACGTAGATAAGCCTCTGAATCGAAATGCTATGAGTACTCGTTTGTTTCGTTTGATTAGTGAACTCGCTTTTGCAAACAGTTTTCAACCAATGACAATGTTTGAAGCACTTATTCACGGAGTTGCATTAGGAACAAAAAATAAGGCAAAAATTGAAGACACAAACCGAGCGCCATTAACTCCTAAGCAATTTCTTGCACGTTGTTTTATTTTAGGCAGACAAATTAAAAAACAAACGCAAGTGGGAGAACATGTAGGGATTATGTTACCTACAACGATTGCGGGTATGGTTACTTTTTTTGCTTTGCATGCCTATCGACGTATTCCAGCCATGTTGAATTTTAGCTTGGGACTTCATAATTTATTGGGCACGTGTAAGGTTGCAGAAGTAAAAACTATTTATACAGCACGACAATTTGTAACTACTGCAAAACTGGAAAGTTTAGTCGAGGAATTACAGAAAGCAGGGCTAAACGTTTATTTCTTAGAGGATTTTAAATCTTCTATCAAATTAGGTCATAAACTTTCTGGGTTACTTAAGGGGGTGTTTCCATCTCGAGCTTATCAATTAATTGGAAAGCCGGTTTCTCCTGAAAAGGCAGGTGTTATATTATTTACTTCAGGTTCTGAAGGAGTTCCAAAAGGGGTTGTTTTATCCCATTCTAATTTAGTGGCGAATTGTTACCAACTCACTTCGCGAGTGGATTTTTCTTCTCGTGATAAATTCTTTAATGCCTTGCCCATATTTCATTGTTTTGGATTGACTACGGGTTCAATCCTTCCTCTAATACATGGAATTAATTGCTTTTTTTATCCATCTCCCTTGCATTATAAAATAATCCCTGGCTTGATTTATCAAACTGGCGCGACCATTGTCCTCGGGACTGATACTTTTTTAACGGGGTATGCTCGAGCCGCCGAACGACATGACTTCAGCAGTGTACGTTACATTTTTGCTGGTGCTGAGAAAGTAAAGCCGGAAACGATTCGACATTGGATAGATACCTTCGGGGTAAAGATTTATGAAGGATATGGTGCTACAGAAGCTTCACCAGTGATTTCCATGAATTGTCCTTTAGCTTCTTTTCCTGGCAGCGTGGGGATATTACTCCCTTTTATGGAGGGTCGAGTTCAACCGGTAGATGGTATCGCTGAAGGAGGGCGTTTTATAGTGAGTGGCCCTAATATTATGAAAGGGTACCTCTCGTCTGAACAACTTGGGACGATTATTGCTCCAGAAGATGGATGGCATGATACTGGAGATATAATCACTATGAATGAAGAAGGATTCATTACTATAGCTGGCCGAGCAAAACGTTTTGCAAAGATTGCTGGAGAAATGGTTTCCCTTACTGCCGTGGAGGGGGTTGCTGCCTCAATTTGGCCTGAATTATTGCATGCTGCAGTGAGCAAGAAAAGTCCCAAAAAAGGAGAGCAGATTATACTCTACAGCGAGGCTGCCAATGCAGATAAAGTGAGTTTTGTTAAGAAAATACAAGAATTGGCTTATTCGGAATTACTTATTCCTCATAAAATTTTTTCAGGAAGCAAAATTCCTGTTTTACCTTCGGGAAAAATTGATTACGTAACAATTGAAAAAGAATTAGTTGAAACGTAGCTTGGGTGCGTAACCCGGGAGGTCTGTGGCAGGAAAACCCGGGTTTCGCTTCGCTTCACCCAGGCTACAATTATTTTTTCATCACATAACTACCTGGTGCATCCATTAAAGGTTTTAATGGCAGTTGATTCAAGTCAGGAGCAGGTATCAGTTTCCCTGAATGAGTTTTTAACCATTTTAGCCATTCTGGCCACCATGAGCCGGGATGTTCTGTTGCTTGTTCTAGCCATTGCTCTGCATGAGCAGGAACATGATGATTGACTTTATAGCCGTATTTTTTGGCATCAGGGGCGTTGATAATTCCTGCGATATGCCCTGATCCACCAAGCACAAAGCGTTTAGGTCCATTCATAAGTTGGAAGCCCAAGTAGGTGGTTTTCCATGGGGCTATATGATCTTTTTCTGTTGAGAGAAAAAAGGTAGGTATATCAATTGTACTGACATCAATTGGAGTATGATTAAGATGGATCTTGCCCGGTTTTACCAGATCATTATGCAAATACATCCATCTTAAATATTGAGAATGCATTGTTGCTGGCATGTTGGTAGAGTCTGAATTCCAGTACAATATATCAAAAGGAACCGGGTTTTTGCCTCGTAAATAGTTTTTAATAAAAAAAGACCAAATTAAGTCATTTGCCCGTAGTGAGTTAAAACTTGAAGCCATAAATTTCCCAGCAAGATAGCCTTTAGACTTCATTTCATCTTCCAGTTTTGCAATTTGTTGCTCATCAATGAAAACAGCAATATCGCCAGGGTCACTGAAATCAATCATTGAAGCCAAAAAGGTTGCACTACGAATGGAGTTGTCTTGATGTGCTTTATTATATGCAAGCAACATGGATAGAAGTGTTCCACCGATACAAAATCCCATGGTATTCACTTGCTTTACATGGAGTTGTTTTTGAATTGTACTAATCGCAGTTAATGGTCCTTCATTCAAATAATCATACAAACTTTTATGAGAGAAATTTGAATCTGGATTAATCCAGGAAATGATAAATACAGTAATCCCTTGTTTCACTAGCCAGAGAATAAGTGAGTTATGTGGGCTTAAGTCAAGAATATAGTATTTATTTATCCAGGGTGGAATCATAAGAAGAGGAGTCGATTTTACTTTCGCAGTTTGAGGTGTGTATTGGATAAGCTCCATCATGTTGTTGCGAAAGACTACTTTTCCGGGAGTAATGGCGATATTTTTACCGAGCTCAAATGCCTGTGTATCCGTCATTTTGATCATGAGGCGTGGAGAGCCTACTTCCAGATCGGAAAGTAAATTATGAAGTCCCTGCAATAAATTTTTGCCATGACTTTTCAATGTTTCATCCATGATTTGGGGATTCGTATGCAGAAAATTAGCAGGGGATAATGCATCTAAATATTGTTTGGTAAAAAATTGCAGGCGTTTTGCTGTATTTGGGTCAGGATATTCCAGATTTTCAAATAAAGCATTCATATGCTGACTGGCTAAAAGGTAGTGCTGGGTTAACATATTAAAAAACGGATTATGTAACCAGTCTTCTTCATGAAAACGGGGGTCATTTATGGGCATAGATGTCCCATTTAACCAATGTTGCAATTGGGTTTGTGCTAAATTAAATGCATCCTGCCAGTATGCAAGTTGCATTTCCCAGATTTTTTCCGGATTCTGTAAAAGAATACTCATTACATTTTGGAAGTGCTCCGTCAACTCAATGTACTGGTTGATTATCACGGGAACTTGTAAAGGAGTTTCCTTTATCTCAGAAATAATTTGCAGACTTTTTTCGGCTATTGCGTGCAATAACTCGGCAAGTTCTTTGTCATGGGTCATCCTAACTCCTGTTAGACAAATTAACAGGAGTATATTTTGGTTTTTTTATTGATGTTTAGCAAGCTCTATTGTTTTTTTAAAGATTGTTGATATTCACCAATTGCTTCTTGAGACTTATCAACATCTTCTTGAGTTTTTGTTTTTACTGTAGTCCAAAGAGAACCCTGGTGCACATAGTAGCCAATAGGTAAAATAAAAATGCAGCTTACAGCTCGACAAAAATTATAGAACTTTTCTTTAAAATTAAATCCGCGATGGTTTTCAATACCTTGGCCTTTCGCTTTCTCATAAGCTTGATTAATATCGCGTGTATCACTTTCTTCTAATTTATCGGCATTATGAATTTTTGCTGTTATAGATAAAAGAGTTTCGCTAAGGGTTAAAGCTGCTTGCCCAGCCGTTGAGTCCTCTTTTGTTATCCGATGTCCATCCAGCTCAATAGGATAGATAGCAGCGAATGCTTTATAGTGCTTGTCGTTAACTATGCGACTATTTTCTTCTTGTTTTATCCCTTCCTCGTCATCATCTGCTATTCCTTGTAATGTACCTGTAAGAGCTGATAATACCGTACCAAAAGCCGCCTCTATCTTGGGAAGATTCAAGTTAATACTCAACAGAGCATCTAATTGCTTTTGTGATATATATATATTTTTAATTGCTTCATTGATAGAGGTTGATATTTCTGTATTTATATCGTCTATATCAGCATCTTGTTTCTTCTCTTTTGCTGTTTTTGCCGCGGAATAATATAATTCTATACTTACTCTTCTAAGCTCTTTTTTATTTTTCCAGGAAGGATCGAGTAAATACTCCAAAAAAGCACAACGAAAATCAACTTTAACAGTCATAATAATACCATTTCTGAAATAAAATAATTACTATACAGAATTATACGATATGATTATTAAGTAAGCATTATGTGGTGTTTTTGAAATTCTTGCTTATTTAAGTAAATTTACCAATTTCTAATTTTTCCTTCATGCCACAGGCAACCGCTTTTCTTCTTCATCTGAACTAAATCATAAATCTCCTGTGCCGTTTCAGAAGGAAGTTTAAGAGCATTGTTAGTTCCCATATCTGTTTTGACCCAACCTGGATCGAAACTGGAGACAGTAATTCCAGATAATCTTTTTGCCAGAAGCAGGGTATACATGTTCAAGCATGACTTTGACATTTTGTAGTGCGGGACTGAGGCAGAGTCATTGGAACTGAAAGTACCCCATCCTGAAGAAATATTAATGATTTGGGCATTAGGATTTAACTTGGATATGCATTGTTCGGTTAATTCAATCGTTCCAAATACATTTATATTGAATGTATCTCTTAGTTGACTCATGTTAATTTTCTCTTCTCGCCAATCTTCCAGGAGTACAGCGGCATTGTTAATTAACACGTCAATTTTTGGTAATTGTTTCGCAAAGTGATTAATTTGTTCTGAATCGATTAAATTAAGTGGATGGATTTTTAGGTTCTGGTGTTTTAAAGAAGTACGCCCATTCGTTGAGGTTCCAATAACGAGCCAGTCATTTTTTAAGAAGATTTTTGCTGTTTCTAATCCTATCCCCCGGCTAATCCCTGTAATTACAAGAGTATTCACAGTTTATTTCTCCATAATATGCGTAGCCTGGGTGCAGCGAAGCGTAACCCGGGAAATTGGATGGTCACTCAAACCTGGGTTACGCTTCGCTGCACCCAGGCTAAACTACGTTTTTACCCAGATTTTTCCTAATGTTTAAAGTGGCGAACTCCGGTAAACACCATAATTATTCCGTGTTCTTCAGCACACGCGATAATTTGTGTGTCTCTGATTGAACCTCCTGGTTGAATAATCGCAGAGATACCTGCTTTTGCAGCAATATCCACAGTATCGGGAAAAGGAATAAATGCATCTGAAGCCATGACTGCTCCATGAGTATCAAATCCCATGAGCTCTGCCTGCCATAGACCAATACGAGCGCTCATAACCCGACTGGTTTGGCCGCCTCCCAAACCAATCGTTACTGCATCTTTAGCATAAACAATTGCATTGGATTTGACATGTTTTGCGGCGAGCCAGGCAAACATTAAATCATTCATTTGCTGTTCGGATGGTTTTTTTTGAGTTACGGTTTTTAATTCATAACTTCCTAGAGAAAGTGAGTCGTGCTCTTGCACCAATAACCCTCCATCGACTTTTTTCATATTCAAGCGAAATGCATCATCCGGCTTCCAAGATCCAGTCATCAAGACGCGAATATTTTCTTTGCTGGCAAGAATTTCTCTGGCTTCATTACTGACTTCAGGTGCTACAATAACCTCTACAAATTGTTTTTCAAGAATCGTTTTTGCTGTATTTCCATCTAATTTTTGGTTCAATGCAATGATCCCACCGTAGGCAGATGTCGGATCACATTGGAATGCTTTAAGATAAGCATTTAGAGGAGAATCACTTATGGCAATTCCACAAGGATTAGCATGCTTGACAATAACACAAGTAGGTTTGTCACAAGAAAACGATTTAACACAATCCAATGCAGCATCAGCGTCTAGAATATTGTTATAAGACAATTGCTTACCCTGGAGCAATTGCGCAGCACCTAGAGAGCCGGATGAGCTATTTTTATCTACATAAAAAGCAGCTTCTTGATGTGGATTCTCTCCATAACGCAAGTCAGTTATTTTATTAAATTGACAGGTTAGAACCTCTGGAAAGCCACAAGGAGTACACTGTTTATCTAATGTAGTCAGATAATTTGTGATGGCGGCATCATAAGCGGCGGTGTGTGCAAAGGCTTTTTTGGCTAAGGTAAATCCCCAGTCAGAAGGAGTTTTTTGTGTTTTTAGATAGTGAATAAGCTCCGGGTAATCGTCCGGTTTTACCACCACAAACGTATTTGCATGGTTTTTTGCCGCTGATCGAATCATTGCTGGTCCGCCAATATCGATATTCTCTATAGCCTCGTTGAAATTACAGTCCGGCCTACTAATGGTTTGCTCAAATGGGTATAAATTAATTACCAGCAAATCGATGGGCTTAATGGAGTGCTCTTTTAACGTTTTTTCATCCTTTTTTTTACGTGCTAATAACCCTGCATGAATGGCTGGGTGCAGTGTTTTAACTCTACCATCCATCATTTCGGGAAAACCTGTACATTCACTCACATCAAGGACAGGCAATTTATTTTCTTTAAGTAATGCAGCAGTATTTCCTGTGGCAATCAGTTCAACGCCCATTTCGTGGAGCACTTTTCCTAGCTCTACTATGCCTTTTTTATCGGAAACACTAAGCAGGGCTCTTTGAGGTTTAAACGTAGAGAATGTATGTTCTTGGACCATTATAACTTCCTTAACTAACGTGGCTGAGTGCGGCGAAGCGAAACTCTTAAGATATGCTTTGTACTTACACTAAGTTATGACAATTTAATCTGTTTTATGTTTAAAAGCCAATAAGGACCATCCATTAAGCTTTTCCTGATGAATTGCAGTGAATATTGAACTGTACGTTTCAATAAGCTCAAGAGCTTGTTCTTCGAGGATGCCTGAGACAATGAGCATTCCTTTAGGATTGAGCAATTGCTGAAAGCGTTCTTTCAGGCTCATTAATGGTGCCAACAAAATGTTTGCGATAATCAAATCGACTGGTTTGTGTACTACTTCGGGCATACTAATTGACAATTTGCGTTCATCAAGTCCATTGGTTAACGCGTTATTCCGAGTCGCTTGCAGGGCTTGCGTGTCAATATCTACCGCATGTACTTCCCCTGCGTCTAATTTTAATGCAGCCAAAGAAAGTATTCCTGAGCCACAACCGTAATCAATAACCGATTTGTTTTTTAAATCAGCCTGTTCCAGCCAGGTTAAGCATAAAGCAGTCGTAGGATGGGTCCCGGTGCCAAAAGCTAACCCAGGATCGAGCATGAGATTGACTGCATCGGGTTCAGGAGGAGTTGACCAAGTGGGGCAAATCCATAGGCGTTGGCCAAAACGGTGTGGTTTAAAATCATCCATCCAAGCTCTTTCCCAATCTTTATCTTCCAGAACCTCCAGGGAGCAGATTAATTCGGGGTACGCTTGCAATAAATGATCACGGGTATATTGCGCCTGAAAAACTTCTGAAAATAAAGCCTGAATAACAACTTCAGGCCATAATGGTGTTGTTCCCGGTTCGGGCTCAAGAACAGGGTTGTCATTTTTATCGGTGAGCATAACTGACAGCGCACCGAATTCTTCCAACTCATCACTAAGTAGTTCTATTTCTTTGCTTGGACAATGTTCTACTTTTAATTGAAACCACACAGCATTAGCCCTTCAACATTTTTTCCAGGTAGTGGATATTAGTACCACCAGCGATAAAAGATTGATCATGGAAAATACGTTGATGTAATTCAATATTGGTTTTTATACCATCTATAATGATTTCATCAAGCGCATTTCGCATTCTTGCGATGGCCTCAGCACGTGTTTCCCCATAACTAATCAGCTTGCCTATCATGGAATCGTAATTGGGTGGAACCGTATAACTGCTGTAAATATGAGAGTCAAAGCGAATACCTGGTCCTCCGGGTTGATGCAATAACTTTATCATTCCTGGTGAGGGCATGAAGGTTTTGGCATCTTCGGCATTGATTCGGCATTCAATTGCATGACCGTGCAGTTTTATATCTTCTTGGGTAAGCGTCATCGGAATATCACTAGCAATTTTGATTTGTTCTTTAATTAAATCGATTCCAGTGATCATTTCAGTTACGGGATGCTCAACCTGGATTCGCGTATTCATTTCAATAAAATAAAAACATCCATCCTGATATAAGAACTCAAAAGTTCCTGCGCCACGATATTGCAAGTCTTGACACGCTTTGACTACAGAGGCACCAATTTGTTTTCTCAGTTCAGGACTAATTCCTGGGGCAGGTGCTTCTTCCACTACTTTTTGATGGCGTCTTTGCATGGAGCAGTCACGTTCACCGAGATGAATGGCTTTACCTTTACCATCTCCAAGTACTTGGAATTCAATATGGCGAGGATTTTCTAGGAATTTCTCCATGTAAACAATAGGATTATTAAATGCAGCTTTTGCTTCGCTACTGGTAAGTGCTATGGCATTCAGTAAATTGGCTTCGCCGTTAACAACACGCATACCACGTCCACCACCGCCACCCGCTGCTTTAATAATAACGGGATAGCCAATTTTTCGGGCCATTTCTAAGTTGAGGCGATCATCATCTGACAAGGGGCCATCTGATCCAGGAACACAAGGAACTCCGGCTGCTTTCATCGCGTTGATAGCAGATACTTTGTCACCCATAAGACGAATGGTGTCACCCCGGGGGCCGATAAAACGAAACCCGCTTTGTTCTACAATTTCCGCAAAATCAGCATTTTCAGAAAGAAATCCATAACCAGGGTGAATCGCTACGGCATCAGTAATTTCGGCAGCAGAAATAATGGCTGGGATATTAAGGTAACTTTTTTGTGCTGGAGCAGGACCTATACATACCGTTTCATCGGCAAGACGAACATGCAATAAATCTTTATCTACATCTGAATGTACGGCTACAGTCTGAATGCCGAGTTCTTTACACGCACGTAAAATACGAAGCGCGATTTCACCTCTGTTGGCAATAACAATTTTACTGAGCATGGATGCACCCTCTATTCTATAACAAACAGGACCTGATCGTATTCAACAGGCTCACCATTAGCGACGAGTATTTCTACGATTTTACCGGCGCGATCCGCTTCAATTTCATTAAACATTTTCATTGCTTCAACAATACATAAAACATCACCGGCTTTAACTGTTTGACCAACAGTCACAAAAGGAGGACTTTCTGGTGATGGAGAAGTGTACATTGTACCCACCATAGGGGAACGAATGTTGTGGCCTGAAGTGGTCGGTACAGCAGACTTACTTTCGTGGTGCGGAGAGGTCATTGCATGCGAAGACGTATTATTTACAGCAGGATAAGACTCCTGACGTGGTGCAGCAGGAGCAGAAATATAGTGAACTTGAGGTGGTTCTGCTGCAGGTACACTGCTATGACGACTCAATCTAAGTGACTCTTCACCTTCTTTAATTTCAATTTCAGAAATGCCGGTTTCTTCCAGCAATTCGATTAATTTTCTGATTTTACGAATGTCCATTGTTTGATTCTCTTTCAATAATTGATGTTAATGCTAATGAATACCCTTGCGCACCCAAGCCACTAATCGTTCCTTTTGCTATATCAGAAAAATAAGAATGGTGACGAAAAGGCTCACGGGAATAAATATTACTAATATGTACTTCAATAAACGGGATGGCAACAGCACATAACGCATCCCTTAAAGCCACACTGGTATGTGTAAATCCTGCGGGATTAAAAATTATATAATCTACTTTGTCGATACTGGCCTGGTGAATTGCTTGGATTAAATCTGCCTCAGAATTGCTTTGATAACAGCTTAATGCAAATCCGGCTTGTGTTGCTTCTTTGATTAAACGAATGTTGATATGATCGAGCGTAGTGGCTCCATAAATTGAAGGTTCTCGAGTTCCCAAGAGGTTCAAATTTGGTCCATGTAAAACCAGAATTTTTTTCATGTTTTAGTTAGTATCGAGCAATTTTGGCAGATTTTGCCTGATCTTCCTAAAATTGTCTATATATCTCCGAGGATATCTGCATGTTCTCCACTTTTTTTATATTTTTTGTTGAACGATATTGAGTGAAAATTTGCTGGCTTTATTGCAGTAAACAAGGGTCTGCTTACATTTCGCTAGCTTGAGCCAAAATGGCTGCCAAAATAGTAGAAATGTAAGCAGACCCTAGACTATTGAGCTAATTCATGATGCAATCATTTTAAGGATTAAAATGGCATTCTATTCAACTCTTCCCAGAGAAAGGAATTTTTGATGCAGGAGAGGCTTGAGCAACAGCCGGGGATACAAAAGGTACAACCGGTAATCTATTTTGTTATTTTTATGATGATGATATTGGTGCAAATCTCCATTGATCAATATGTTCCATCATTACCTGCTATTACGAAAGCCTTTAAAACTACTGAATCATCAATCCAATTCACTCTATTTCTTTTTATGTTTGGGCTGGGAATTTCTCATATTTTTTTTGGGCCTTGGTCCGATAAAATTGGCCGTAGGCGACCATTGATTTATGGTATTGGAATCAGTGTCATAGGTTGTCTTTTTTGTTTATTTGCCCCCTCTGTCATGGTATTAACGTTAGGACGGTTTTTACAGGGATTTGGTATTGGCTCATGCAGTTCAGTAGGACGCTCTTTGATTCGTGATCTTTTTTCTGACAAATATCTATCAAAAATTGGTTCTTATGTCGGTGTGTCAAGTACCTTTCTTCTGGTTGCTTCACCAATTTGGGGTGGATTCATTCAAGAGCATTTTGGATGGAGGGCGAATTTTTTATTTATTTTTATTGTGGGTTTTGCATTTTGGGTTTTTATTCTCTTGGCTTTACCTGAAACCAATAAAAATCTTAATCCTGATGCAACTAAAATAAGGGTAATACAGCAAAATTATTGTGCTTTATTAAAATCTAAAATTTTTTTAGGGTACACTCTATGCGCATGTTTTGCATGTGCTGGTTTAGTTGCTTATCTTACTATTGCGCCTTTTTTATTTCAAAATGTATTGGGACTCAGCCCTTTAGAATATGGTCAACTGTCAATTTTTATTGCCGGTGCTATTTGTCTTAGCGGAATAATTAACAGCCAATTGGTCATGTCTAAAGGGGTATCTTATATGTTGTTTATAGGGGTTCTGTTGATGATTGGCGGAGGGGGGATTATGCTCCGTTTTGCGCTTGCAGGAATAATGAATGTACCGACAATCATGATTCCAATTGCATTATTTAGTATGGGAGCAGGTTTTACTTTTATTAATGCTTTTGCAGGAGTTTTCCATCCATTTCCACAAATTGCAGGAACAGTGGCGGCATTATATGTCAGTATGCAAGATTTAACCTCTGCATTGACAAGCGGCATCATCGCAGTGGCCAAGATACAAGGTCAACTCTCGTTGGCTGTAATATTACTTGTACTTGGTTTAAGTGCATTGGCTGCATGGTATTATCAAGAATCAATAACCCGATAAAGTAGGGTCTGCTTACATTTCTACTATCTTGGCCAAACTGTCCTGATTTTCTGCGTTCCGATGCTCACATACTTCATGTATGGTGTGCTTCGGTACTCAAAAATCAGACCATTTTGACTCAAGCTAGCGAAATGTAAGCAGACACTGGGTTTCATTCTTGAGTCACATTTTATCTCTTCATTTCTGTATTTTTTATGTGGGTTATTACCAAGCATGAAATAATAATTTCAAAAATGCTAAAACTATGCTAGCTTGGATAAGTTTTTAGAGTTATTGGTTGTGTTCACAGGTGTGACTCACTGTTAAAACCAATCAGGTTATTCTATAGCTTGATTTTAAGGATTAGTGGTTTGGCAGGAGATGAGTTGCTTTCAATTTAGTTAAGTTGCAAATAAGGAGAGGGTTTCCATGCATCATAATTACTATTTATCTCCCTTAGCTGTTGCTCTGGCCTTGGGAATAGCATCTTCTGCGAGAGCCGCAGAACCTATGCCTTTACAGAAGGCGTCTCTTGAGCAAGTAAAACAAAAATTTGTTTTGACGACACAAGGCATCACTGTTGCTAAAGATAGTTTAAGTTTTGTAAGTGAGCATACTGACAGTAATAAAGTCACTCACGTGCGTATGCAGCAACAATATGTAGGATTCCCTGTTTATGGTGGTTATGCGATTATGCACAGCATGCATACAGCAAAATCATTAGCTAAAGCACAGTCAAACGTGGCTATGAATGGTGTTATTTATCAAGGCCTACCGACTGAATTGGGTCAACCTGATGCTTCTTTTGTGAAAAATGCTGATCTGGCGCTACAACAATTTAAAGCTAAGTATGCTGGTAAAGAAGTAAGTGATGAAAAAGCCACACCTATGGTTTATATCGATGCTCAGCATAAAGCACACTGGGCTTATAAAGTAAGTGTTCTTGTTGTTCATAGAGATCAAATTCCAGAGCGCCCAACCGCAATAATTGACGCAAAAACCAATAAACCCTTTGTACAATGGAATGATATAAAAACAAAAAGAGATTCGGTAAATGGAGCAGGTTTTGGTGGAAATAATAAAACAGGTTTCTATCGATTCGGAGCTGATTTGCCTTATCTTAATTTAACTCGTGATATGAGTACCGAAGTTTGCTTTATGGAAAATACCGATGTCAAAGTAGTTGACATGGATCACCGATACAGTTCAAGAAATAAAGCAATGAAGTTTAATTGTCCAACCAATGACTCCAACGTATACCTAACTGGTTATAAAGGCGATGGTTATGACCGAGACAATGGAGCCGCTTCTCCAACAAATGATGCATTGTATGCTGGTCATGTGATTAGGCATATGTACAAAGATTGGTATGATACTAACGCACTGAGTAATCCTGATGGCTCCCCAATGTTGATAGTCATGCGAGTTCATTATGGCGAAGGTTATGAGAATGCATATTGGGACGGCCGCCAGATGACTTTTGGTGATGGTGATACCATGATGTATCCATTAGTATCTCTTGGAGTGGGCGCCCATGAAATTAGCCACGGTTTTACAGAGCAACATTCTAATCTTGAATATTATGGCCAATCTGGTGGTATGAATGAGTCTTTTTCTGATATGGCCGCTCAGGCAGCTGAATATTATTCTGTAGGTAAAAGCACTTGGCAAATTGGCGGCGAGATCATGAAAGAAGACAGCGGCTGGGATGCATTACGCTATATGGATAAACCAAGTCGTGATGGTGAGTCTATTGATACTGCTGATGAATATTATGGTGGTCTAGATGTTCATTATTCAAGCGGAGTGTACAACCATTTATTCTACATTTTGGCCAATCAACCTAATTGGAATACCCGAACAGCATTCGATGTTATGGTTAAAGCCAACATGGATTATTGGACACCTTATTCAAACTTTGACGAGGGTGGTGAAGGTGTGGTAAGTGCAATTAATGACCTAATCGCGGGTGATCCGAACCATGAGAAGTATCCTTCTACTGCTGTATGTGATGTTAAAAAGTCATTAAATGAAGTGAAAATCATTACCAACATGGAAGGCTGTGCCTAATTAATCTATGTGGTAATAAATTCAGCCAGAAGTTTACTTATAACTTCTGGCTGTTCCATATGAATATGATGTCCCCCATCCATTTTTTTTAGTGTCAAATTTTTCACCGCTTTAATCCGGTTATTCATCATTTCAGGTTCAAAAGAAAATCCTCTGCTGGAGAGAAGTAAATAAGTTTTTGCAGTAATTTCTTGCAGACAAGAGAGTATTTGAGTTTCTGTCATCCGTAAAGGGGAGCGTGCCAGTAAGCGTTGATCATGCCGCCAATAATATTGGCCTTGCTTTTCTATTAAACTTCGCTCACAAAGAATTTTTGCAATGTCTAAAGAAACATATCCTTTAAAGGCGCGTGCAAGAGCTGCACTATTTATGCTGTCATACCCCTTGGATTTTTTGTTTTTTTGAGCAAGAAAATGTGCGAATTCTCTTAATTGTTGGCATGCGGTTTCTGCCGGATGAGAAAATGGCCCTAATCCCTCAATCAGGCTGAGAGAGAGAAAACGTTCGGGGACTACGCCTCCAACCAAACTTGCCAGACAAGCTCCCATGGAATGTCCCAATAGATGGACTTTATCAAGTTTTAACGCATTGATTAGTTCAATAACAACAAAAATGCCATCAAAAAAATGATAATGACATCCTTCGGGAAGATGTGATGAATGACCATGCCCAGGCAAATCAACAGCTATAAAATGAAAGTCATTCTCTAAGTATGAAGCAAGAGGAGCAAAACTGTTTGCATTATCTAACCAACCATGCAATGCAAGGATTGTAGGTTTATCAGGGTTTCCCCAAATCGTGCAGGCTATAGAAAAGCCTGGAATGGTGAGATTTAATGTTTTCATTTTATTTACTATTTTTTTAATTAATATAAATAATCATTATATCCATACTGCAAACAGGAGGGCTATAATTCATTATAAATTGAATAATGATTTTTTGCCTCCTCGTTTCAATGATTACAATTACATGTCCCAGTAATTCTTCCAAACGATCTACAGCGAGAGGACAGTGCAATTTTTTTATGACATTTAGTGTTATGCTTAATACGAGAACTTGAAAAGAGTAAACTATGCAACAAGAAGTACAGAGCGTTTCATTAATTACTTATAATATTCATAAAGGGTTTGGTGTGGGCGGCGCTGTTCGTTTTTTGCTTCCTAAAATGCGCGATGCAATTACCAGCTTAACTCCTGATTTTGTTTTTTTACAAGAAGTGCAAGGCGAACATAGAAAACGACAAAAACGGATCAATGCTTGGCCTGATTCTCCTCAATTTGAGTATATTGCTGAAAACATATGGCCCCACTATGTTTATGCAAAAAATGCTGTATATGAGTCGGGACATCATGGAAATGCAATTTTAAGTAAATATGCTTTTGAGCGATTTGAAAATATTAATCTTGCAAATATACGTAGGGCCTCGAGGGGAATATTGCATGCACAATTGAAACTGGATAAGGTCACCATTCATTTATTATGCGTACACTTAGGCCTTTTTAAAACAGAGCGGATGGTGCAATGTAATGCTTTAATGCAACGCATAAAGGATGTAGTTCCACAAGATGAACCTCTATTGATGGCTGGGGATTTCAATGATTGGCGCACTGTTATTTCCAAGCCTCTGGCTGAGAACTTAAATATAGAAGAGGCTTTTGTTTCAGTGGAGGGACAGCATGCACGCTCATTCCCTGCCATAAGACCGGCACTTTGCATTGATCGCGTCTATTTTCGTGGCATGAAAGTGCAAGAGGTAGCGTGTTTACATGGCAAGCCTTGGCGAATGCTTTCTGACCATTTGCCGCTTTATGCTCGTTTTGAATTGACTAAACCCTAGATTAACTTAACTGTAGCCTGGGTTTCGCTGCGCTTCACCCAGGGTACACAATAGAAAATGATTATTCCATATTGCTGTTGTATTCACCCACACAGGCTAAGCTATTCAAACGGGCACGTTTTAATAAAGCTTCTTGTGCTTTGGCGATATTCGCTTTATTTCCACCCCAGGCAGCTAAACAATCTTCCTGTAATGCTCTGCCAAACGAAAAGCTGAGTAGCCAAGGTTGATGGTCGATGCTGTTGATTGCATTTAAATTTGCTGTAGCTTGTTGTGGGGTTTGACCACCAGAGAGGAAATTAATTGTAGGTACTGCAGCAGGTACGTTATTACGGAACACACTGATTGTGTAGTCAGCAATTTCATCAGGCTCACTGAAAGGAGCATGTGCTTTACCACAAGTAACCATACTCGGTTTTAAAATAATATGTTCTAACTCAATTTGGTGAATAAATAAGGCATGAAATAGTTCGTGCAGTACAATTTCACATACTTCTGCACAATGTTCTATAGTGTGCTCTCCATCCATGAGTACTTCAGGTTCCACAATAGGAACAATCCCTGCTTCTTGGCACGCTGCGGCATAACGTGCCAGATTTTCTGCGCCTGTTTTAACTGCGGTTAAACTGGGAGCAAATTCAGAAATTGAATAGACATTACGCCATTTAGCAAATTTTGCGCCTAATTTTTTAAAATGCTGTAAACGCTCAGCTAATCCATCCAAGCCTTGAGTTACTTGTTCATTTTCAGTATTGGCGAGATGAATTAATCCTTTATCTACTTTAATGCCAGGAACGATACCTTTATCAGCAAATAATTGAGGGATAGGGGTTCCATGTTCATCAGTTTGGCTAAAGGTCTCTTCAAATAAAATAACCCCGTTGATATATTGTTCTAAATCAGTGGTCGTGGCGAGCAGTAATCTATAATCTCTGCGATTTTCTTCTGTGTTTTCAATGCCAATTGAAGTAAATCGCTTACCTATAGTTGAATTGCTTTCATCTGCGGCTAAAATTCCTTTGCCCTCTTGCAGCATTAGTCCCATAGTATTGGATAATTCATCATAACTCATAGTGTATTTGCTCCTGATTGTTTACGTTATCTAGATATATATTTTTCACGAATAATTTGTTGCATGGCAAAACCTTGCTCTTTTAAAGAGTTAAAAGCTTCGTCAATCATACCGGGATTTCCACATAAATAAACAACATCGTGCTGAGGATTTAGATTTAATGTAGGAAAGGCATGTTGTACATAGCCGCTGTACTCATTTTCATTTAATTCATGCACGGGCTGTCTGCTTAAATAGGGTCTGAACATGACCTTAGGGTATTTTTGAGAAAATGCTTGGAACTCATTGGCATAGAGAATTTCTTCTCGTCGTTGCACTCCTTGTAATATGACTACCTCGAGTTCTGAGTGTTGCTCCATAAGTACGCCTAGTTCTTGAAGCATTGCTCGATATGGGGTAACACCTGTACTGGTAGCGACTAAGATAAATCGACGAGGGATTATTTCATCTTTGATAACCAATCGACCATATGGGCCACTGACCTGAATCGTATCGCCAGATTTTAAATTATACAGCAATTCAGTACCTGGTCCATTTTCAAAATAGCCCGCTGCAAGCTCAATTTGATTATCTTGTTGTGGTGCATTTGCTATACTATAACTACGCTTTAGTAATTTGCCTTGATGTTCAAAATGAATGGTAATAAATTGACCAGGTAAATAATTAAAATATGGGGCTACTTCACAAGTAAAAATGAAGTGCTTTACTTTAGGAGAAATCATAAATGATTCTTTTAACGTGATGGGAAATGTGTTTATTTGCATGACGAATATTCAACTTTACTGTAAAAATTTGAGATTATAACTCCGAATGAGGCTTAATATAAGCAAAAAATTATGCAATATAAGTTTTAACAGCATATAATTAAATTATGAATACACCAGATCTCATTACAATGATTGGCAATCTCAGCCATTCTTTATACCCGGTACAGCATTTAATTACCGGGGGAGCATATTTGCTTGGCATTTTATTTTTTATGACTGCTATTTCCAAATTCAGAAAAATTGCGGATCATCGGTCAGGTTCATCGTCGCAAGAAAAGATGTTTAGCCCAATGATGTATTTATTGATGGGGGCTGCATTACTTTATTTGCCTACCGCGTTAGACATTATGGCCAATACCACCTTTGGTGCAGGCAATATTTTAACTTATACCTCATACAATTCATCAAATATATTCAGTTCTATGGGGCTAGTGGTCCAAACTGCGGGGGTCTTATGGTTTGTGCGTGGATGTGTATTGGTTGCACAGGCCAGTCAGCCAGGAACTCAACATGGGCCTAAAGGTTTAGCATTTATGATTGCAGGGGTATTTGCAATGAATTTTGATAACAGCATCGCGATGCTGAATTATGTAATGAATTCGCTCACTACCTGGACTATGGCAATTAAAACGAGTCAAGGGTACTAACAACCACACTCTTCTTAGTTTTCTTCCCCACAGATTCTGAGGTTATTTGCCTTAGCGAAATCAATAATGGATTGATAAAGTAACGGGCTTGATTCTTTAAGCTTTGGATCAAGTAAAATACATTGGTATCCCTCACTATTTACACTTGGTCGTAATAGAGGAGAATAATGAATACGACTGTTCTTAAAGCTTGCCAATGAGCCACTCATACGCTCTGCCCAGTCACTGGGTCGAAACGTTTTACCTTGAGAAGTTATTCCTTCTATAATGATGGTTTTCTTTTCAGATGCAGCCATATTTTTTATGTAATATAAATACAGTATGTTAATTATACCATCATATAGTGAGTGCTGTACTGAAATTTATTCATTTTACAAAAATAAATTTGTGTTAAATTTGGTTTTCAAAAGCAATTTTTATCCCTATTATGTCAACATATTGTATTTGGCATTTTTTTGAAGGTTATTAGGAATGGAAAAAGAAAGTCATTCTGGTATTTATTTATTGCCTAATTTATTTACAACGGCCAGCTTATTCGCCGCATTTTACTCTCTTGTTGCATCGATGAAAGGGCAATTTGAAGCCGCTATCATCGCTATATTTATTGGTATGATTGCTGATGGGCTCGATGGGCGAATTGCTCGTTTAACTCATACACAAACAGAATTTGGTGCTGAATATGATAGTTTATCCGATATGGTCACCTTTGGCGTTGCACCATCATTATTAGTATATAATTTAATTTTAAGTCAGTTAGGTAAAGTAGGTTGGCTTGTCGCTTTTGTTTATACAGCTGCAGTTGCTTTGCGCTTAGCTCGCTTTAATACTCAAATTGAAACAGCAGATAAACGATATTTTCAAGGGTTACCTTGCCCACCATCTGCTGCAGTAATGGCCTCTTTTGCCTGGTTATGCTATCAAAATGAGTGGCAGAATATGTTTGTCGCTGTATTAACTGCGATCTTATCATTAACTACTTCAGGTTTAATGGTTTCTAACTTTCGCTATTACAGTTTCAAGGAAGTGGATTTTAAGGGCAAAGTTCCATTTCTTTATGTTTTAGTAATGATTGTTTTATTTGTAGCTATTGCAGCTAATCCTTCAGTGGTTTTATTTGTAGGTTTTACTGTATATGCATTATCGGGATTGTTAATGACTTTATTTGCTTTGCACAAAGTGAGGAAGCAAAGAAAGCACTCTGATAAATGAAAGCAGTACGGTGAATAAAGAGGATTCAATGAATTTTCAAAGAGAATAATTAGTAGAAATGTAAACAGACCCTATTCACCTTCACCAAAATAATTATTGATCAAATGAGTTAAGGCTTCATTCATTTGCACTTCATCAGGGCCATCTATTTCCATAATGAGTTCAGTCCCTTTATTGGCTGCAAGCATCATAACACCCATAATGCTCTTCCCATTAACGGTTTGTGAATTACTGGTTACATCAATTTGGCTTTGGTATTTTGCAGCGGTAGAAACAAACTTTGCCGAAGCTCGCGCATGTAAGCCCAATTTATTAATTATTTTAATTTTAGTTTTAATCATAGCGCTACAAATGTATCATGAAATAGGTAATAAGTGTAGTTAAGCTCAGCAAAGTGGAGTCCAGATAAAAATAGGCTTTCACTTTGCTGTTTGCAAAACTACCGTAAGCGATTATTCCTTAATCGTGATGCTTCTGGTTTTTCTCTTTATGTTTGGTTAGTTGACGTTCCAACTTATCAATCAACGTATCAATTGCAGCATATAAATCTTCAGATTCTGAGCTTGCATGCAGCTCACCTTTGGTTACATGAACGGTTGCTTCAGCAATCTGACGTAATTTTTCTACATTCAATACCACGTTAATGGATTTAATTTGATCAAAGTGACGCTCCAGCTTATCGAATTTTTCTTCGGTAAATGCTCTGAGGGCAGGAGTAACATCAATATGATGTCCAGTGATGTTAATTTGCATGAAAATCTCCAGTTACATAGGGTCTGTTTGATAATTCTACTATCTTGACCGAAATGGTGCGATTTTATGTGTTTTGATATTCACATTCTTCATGTATGCTGAAATCACACCATTTTGGCTCAATCTAGCGAATTGTCACAGACCGCCAAATTAATTACAAATTATTTTTCTTTCATTGGATGGAGCAATTCCCATTGCTTCACGATATTTTGCTACGGTTCGTCTTGCTACTTTAATACCCTGCTCTTCCAATAGTTGGGTAATTTTACTGTCGCTTAATGGTTTTTTTCTATTCTCCGCAGAAATTAATTTTTTTATGACGGCACGTATCGCTGTAGAGGAGCATTCATCGCCAGCATTTGTGTTGACATGACTTGAAAAGAAGTATTTGAGCTCAAATACTCCTCGAGGGGTATGGATAAATTTTTGTGTGGTGACACGAGAAATGGTTGATTCATGCATATCCAGAGCGGAAGCAACATCATTGAGAATCAATGGCTTCATCGCTTCTTCACCATACTCCAGAAATCCTTGCTGGTATTCCATGATGCACGTAGCTACTTTAAGCAGGGTTTCCTGGCGACTTTGAATACTTTTTAAAAACCAACGTGCTTCTTGCAGGTTATTTTTCAAGAACTGATTGTCTGCACTATTATCTGCTCGTTGAATCAGTGATGCATATTGGCTATTAATACTTAAATGAGGGAGCACATTTTGATTCAGTTGAACCCGCCATTTATTATTAATTTTTTTAACAGTTAAATCCGGAATAATGTATTCCGTAATGTCTTCATGTATTAAGTTGCCTGGTTTGGGGTTTAGGCCTTGAATTGTTTTTAATACTTCATTAATTGTTTTTTCCGTAATCTGATGATTTTTCATTAATTGTTTGTAATTATGCTGAGCCAGTAATTCAATGTCTTCGGCAATAATCTTTTTAGTTAATGCCAAATGTTCTGCATCCAAAGAAAGCTGCTCTAGTTGTACAAGTAGTGTCTCAGCGAGGCTTGTGGAGGCACAGCCTACAGGATCAAATAATTGCAAGCGATGACGCACTGCATTTATTTCATCTAAATCGAGTGGATGTTCATCACTTGTAAGAATTGCATGCAATTCCGTAATACTCATCGTGAGGAAACCATCACTATTCACTGCATCAATAATCGTGGTTGCTATTGCTCTGTCTACGTCGCTCATGGGGGAAAGTTCAAGTTGCCATCTTAGATGGTCTTTTAAATTAGTTGTTGTGCAATGCAAATTGTCGAAATTATACTCATTATCCTCAAAAGAGGTGCGTTTGTTTGAGCTTTGATATAGTTCTGACCATTGAAAATCATAAGGCTCATCATTATTTTGCTGCTTTGCTTCATTGGCTCCAAACTCTTCTTTATCTTCATTTGGAGTGGCCTCAAGCATAGGATTGGACTCAACAATAAGTTGAATTTCTTGCTGTAAATCAATCGTTGATAATTGCAACAGTCTTATTGCTTGTTGTAACTGTGGTGTCAGCGTCAAATGCTGGCCAATACTTAGTTGCAATGATGGTTTCATGCAAATCCTCTTTGTATTTATTCATTGCTATTTACTATCAGTTTAAACGATTCGTAAGGATTATCCAGTATCTACGGGCGTTAATTTAGGATTCCTCTGAAAAAATGCATGACACCGATTGGCTTTTTAGAATAAGTAGGTCAAATACAAACCAAGGTGTTTGTCATAAAGTCTGTAAGAGAAACTGAATTTTAGATTTTAGAGGAGAGAAGAAATTTTGGTTTAAAAAGTAAATAATAATAAAGCGCAAAGCCCCATCGGTATGAGGCTTAAACGATTATTTTACTTTTTTCTCTTTGAAAAGAACGTGCTTACGTACTTTAGGATCGTACATCATAAGCTCCATCTTTTCAGGATGGTTTCTTGGGTTTTTAGTTGTAGTTTTATAGTATCCAGTTCCCGCTGTGGATTCCATTTTCACTTTAATAGTGACGGCTGCCATGGTTTATCCCCTTAGTTATACTTTTTCGCCTTTAGCTCTGAGTTTATCCAGAACTGCTTTTATACCTAACTTGTCTACAATACGCATACCTTTGGTACTGAGCTTTAATGTGACAAATCGTTTCTCTTCTTCAACCCAGAAACTGTGATTCTGAATATTCGGCAGAAAGCGTCTTTTGGTTTTGTTGTTAGCGTGCGACACTTTATGACCAGTCATGGGTCGCTTGCCAGTTACCTGACATACTCTAGACATTGTGTTACTCCAAAATAGGTTTTAATTTAGGTTCTGTTTACTTTAAATACAAACAGACCCTATTGGTCTTTGTAAAATTCTGGGCAAATAGCCGGATGTGAAATACAAGAGCGGTTTTATATCAAAAAAATGCATTAGTTGCAAGATTTTTGTAAGGACATATAATTCCGGCTTTAACAAAATATGAGTGTGATTTATGCAGCGCAAGATAAAAAGTTATGTCTTACGTGCTGGTCGGGTGAGCAATCGACAGCGTCAGGGGTTAGATTTTTGGCTTAAAGATTATGAACTTACTGTAGATGGAAGTCCATGGAGTTTGTCAGAAGAGTTTGTCCGTACTGCAGATACAGTGGTTGAAATAGGTTTTGGTATGGGGGCATCCCTGTTGGCCATGGCTAAAAATAACCCTGAACTTAATTACATAGGAATAGAAGTGCATCAGGCTGGTGTAGGGAGCTTGGCTGCTGATTTACATGAATATCAAATATCCAATGTGCGTATTGTTGCTCATGATGCAGTTGAAGTATTTCGAACTCAATTGTTGGATAACTCACTTGCTGGAGTACAAATTTTTTTCCCGGATCCATGGCATAAGAAACGTCATCATAAAAGACGCTTGATTCAGAAAGAATTTATTCAATTATTGGCAAAAAAAATTAAACCGGGTGGGTTTATTCATTGCGCAACCGATTGGCAAGATTATGCTGAGCACATATTAGATGTTTTATCTACAGAGCCAACCCTAAAGAATACGCAGAAAGAAGGAGGGTATTCACCCAGACCTTTATCGCGACCACTTACTAAATTTGAACAACGTGGTGAACGTTTAGGACATGGAGTTTGGGATTTGATTTTTACTAAATTGGACGCATAGCTTAAATGGCTATGTCCAGAGATCAAATTCTTGAAATTAGGACTGTCTAGCTGAGCCAAAATGGTGAGGTTTTGAGTATCGAAACAGCATACATGGAATATTTGAGCTTTTTGGGTGTATAAAATTTAACTATTCTTTGATCTTCAATTGTCCAATGTGTAATATAAATCTGGAAGGATATTACAGGGGACGTAACATGGAATTTATCACTGAAATAAATGCAGCTGTAGAATCAGGACTAGAAGGATTTAATCTATTTATTGAGCAGAAGTTGCAAAAAGAAGCGGAATATCTTGAACGTCCATACTGGACGGAAGGCGGCGTTCAAATGACCGTTTTGAATTATCTGATTCAACAACACCAGGAAAAAAATAAAAACTCTGTTCATCAAGAGAGTGCTTCTGATTTGACCGGTTTTATTGATGTAGTCTTAAACAAAGTTCGAGATAAAAATGTTGGCTTGCCCTTGCATCAAGCCATTGCTGCCAATAAAACTCAACTGGCTCTTCATCTTTTAGAGAATAATGTTTTTGATGTCAATAAACGTGATGAAGAGGGTCGATCTTTGTTGTCATTGGCTTTACCTACCAGAAATCGTCAATTACTGGTAAAAATCTTAGCCTTTAAACCCGACGTAAACGCAGCAACGCGTCTTAACGAAGAACGTATTCCTTTTCAACCGTTACACCAAGCTATAGTGATGGATTTTACTTCCGGAGTGATCAATTTGGTCAGATCTGGGGCGGATGTGGCAAATCCTTTAGGGGAAATGAAAGATACTCCTCTACTGTTGGCGGCACAACACAGTAAGATAAAGGCACTCGAAGCTTTATTAGACGAGTCTCCGGTAGAACAATTGAAGCTTGAGGCGAGAAATAAAAATTTTTGGCAAGATAACAAAACAGGCGAAAATGCAATTGAAGTACTTTGTAAAAAGTTGGCTAATAACCCAAACGACAAAGATTTGCTTCGCGGTGCTGCCATGTTGCTTTGTCGTGGCGCTGAACCACCACGACCTGAGGTACTGTGTCAGGTATTAGCAGATAAACGTAGGGAGTTGCTCAAAGAAATTGATGCATATATGGATACTAGACCTGAGCTGGTCGATCCTTTTGTGAACCGATGCCATTTAGCGAACAGTGCATTGTATAACATAATTTATGTGGATCATTCCTGGGGCAGTACTTTGCGTCAGCTTTTTGGTAGACCAAGTGACGCTGCCTTTGCTGTAGAAAGGTTAGTTACCCGCAAGTACAGTCGCCGTTCAGAAGGGAGTTTTGATGGTTCTGTATTGCCAACAGCCGCTGCGGTCCCATTAAAAGGCGATGAACCTCCATTAAAGCTCTATGCAGAGTTTGTACGACGCTATAATGAAGCTTATGCAAATCAAAGAATTACCAACCCTTGGAGCACTATGCGTTGGATGATTGCTGAGGGAAAATGTAATTGGGAAACAGTAAAAGAGTACGCTCGTAGTCATCCAGGAACCAGGACACAGATTATCTATGATGATATGTTTAAAACATTGCCTAAAATGAAGGTACATGAGGCGATTGAAAATTCTACTGGAGAACCTACTCTTAATAGCGAAGCTACGTTATAAGTTAAGGTTCATAGCTGTTTGCATACCTTCTATGATAGAGATGGAAATACCTTAAATAGTGTTTAAGGGGGTCATCTCTATTGGATGGATATTATGGGAACATTGAATTAAAATTGATGGAGATCGAGTCAATTTTGTTGAGAAGTGGTGATTATGAATATTAGCATGTTACTTTTAATCATGATTTGTTTTATTGGCATGATTAGCCCGGGACCAGATTTTATACTAGTTACAAAAAACGCACTTTTGTACCCCAAACGTCAGGCTTTAGCCACAGCCTTAGGTATTGTCACCGGATGTCTTTTTCATGCTACTTATTGTATTTTGGGATTGGCGTTAATTATTACTCAAAGCATTGTTCTTTATACCACGATAAAATATGCGGGTGCATGTTATTTAATTTATCTTGGATTAAAAGGCTTAAAATTCAAACAATCTCTGAAAATAAATCAGGACTTTTCTTTAGTTAAAAATATAACCGTTTCAAAAGCTTATATTGAAGGCGTCTTGTGTAATGCTTTAAATCCCAAACTTGCAGTTTTTTTACTTAGCTTATTTACTCAGTTTGTATCAATACACGCATCAATTGGTGATAAAGCTTTAGTTGCCGGTGTATTTGTTTCTGAGTCTGCGCTTTATTGGCCTTTACTCGTTTTATTCTTGCAATCAGATAATGTTCGAAAAGTATTTACTCGTTTTCAAGCTGTATTGGGTCGTGTGTTTGGTGGTTTGTTAGTATATATAGGAATTCGAGTGATGTTGAGTGCAGATTAGGGTCCATTTCTACTATCTTGGTCAAATTGGACTCAATCTAGCGAAATGTAAATAGACTCTAGTTTTTCATGAGGAATAGAATGTCAAAGGTAGTCTTAGGTCTAAGAAAAACAGAGTTGGACACTCCTTGTTTATTAATTGATAAAAATATTTTGAAAGCCAACCTAGAGGTCATGCGTAAACATTCTATTGAAAATAATGTACATGTTAGGCCTCATTGTAAAACGCATAAGTGCTCCAAACTAGCTCGTTTACAGATTGAATACGGTGCAATAGGTGTGAGTGTCGCGAAAATCTCAGAAGCAGAGGTTTTGATTCAGAATGAAATACCTAACGTATTGATTACTTCTCCCATTGTCACAAAAAATAAAATTTCCAGACTTATTTCCTGCCTGGAAAAGGCTCCTTCTACGTTGATAGTCGTGGATAATAAAGAAAATATCATTGCTTTAAATGAAGCTGGAGCACACAATAAAAAAATGATTCACGTGTTAGTGGATGTAGATCCAGGAATAGGGCGCACCGGTATTAAACCCGAAATTGCTTTAAATTTTGCTTTGGAAATTGAGCAATTACCCTGGTTAAGCTTGATGGGAATTCAATGTTATGCGGGTAATTTACAGCATATTTCTTCCTTTAGTGAGCGAAAAAGAAAATCATTGCAAACGATGCAAATGGCAAGCAATCTTGTAAAAAGATTTAGAGAAAATGGTCTTACCTGCCCTATATTAACAGGAAGTGGTACAGGAACTTATGATATTGATGTTGATGCGGGGGAAGTAACTGAAATTCAACCAGGTTCTTATACGGTTATGGATGTTCAATATGCAACTATTGGTTCAAAAAGCAATGAGAAGCAATTTAACCTATTTAAACCGGCAATGACTCTTTTGACCACGGTCATCAGCAACAATAGAACAGAACATGTTACCGTAGATGCAGGTACAAAATCCATTTATGTAGATCAACAAAAGCCCCAGATTATCAGTCATCGTGGATTGGAATATGATTGGGGTGGATTCGGAGATGAGCATGGCAAAGTTACTGCTGTGAAAGGTGCTCAATTACCAGAATATGGCGAGGTTTTAGAACTTATTGTTCCACATTGTGATCCGACTATTAACTTATTTAATCAATTTTTTATTACTGAAAATGATATTGTAGTGGATATTTGGGATATTGATCTTAGAGGCAAATGTCAATAGGAGCCTCAGGATCTAATTCCTTTGCTGCTCTAAAGAAATTCATGTTCTGAGAAAAAATTTAGAATCCATATTCAGCTAATTACATCCGGAGAACTTGCTTAAACTTCATATACCCCATAGAATTCTAGTTTTCATAGAATTTGCCAGGAGAGTAGTACATGGGGTGGAATGAGCCAGATAAAGGCAAAGATCCCTGGAAGGGTAAAAATCAGCCTCCAGATTTGGATGAAGCTCTAAAACGTGTTCATGACAAATTGAAGAAGTTCTTTGGTGGCGGTACTTCTAAAACAAGTAATGAGCCGTCCAAAAAATCAAATGGTGGTTTGGTGACTCTAGTAGTTATCTTAATTGCTTTTATCCTTTGGGTACTTTCTGGCATCTTTATTGTTGATCCCGCAGAGCAGGCGGTTATTCTTCGTTTTGGCAAATATGTTGAAACTGTGGGGCCAGGACCACATTGGATACCAAGGATTATTTCTTCCAAAATCATCATGAATGTAGACAGAGTGTTGGATTATTCTTACTCTGGACAAATGCTTACCAGTGATGAAAATCTGGTTTCTGTGTCTTTAGCGGTACAATATCGTATTGGTGATCTTGAGGATTATTTATTTAATGTAGCTAATCCCGAAGAAAGTTTGCAACAAGCCACTTCAAGTGCTTTAAGACAGGTAGTCGGCACAACTACGTTAGATCAAATGATTACTGAAGGACGTGAAGTATGGGGTAACAAAGTACAAGATACTTTGATAAAAACATTGGATTTATATAAAACAGGTATTTTCATTGTTAATGTAGCACCCCAACCAGCTCGTGCACCTGAAAGTGTGCAAGATGCTTTTGATGATGCGATTAAGGCACAGGAAGATGAGAAACGCTTTAAAGAACAAGCCTATGCCTATGCAGCGAAAGTAGTACCGATTGCTGAAGGGAGGGCGAGTCGTATCCAGCAAGAGGCAGAAGCTTATTCCAAACAGGTTGTGCTGAATGCCCAAGGTCAGGTTGCTGAATTCTTAGCCTTGCTTCCTCAATATACTGCTGCTCCAATAGTTACAGCAGAACGTATGTATTTGGAAACAATGCAACAAGTATTAAGTCAGACCAGTAAGATCATTGTTGATAGCAAATCAGGTAATTTGCTGTACCTACCTTTGGACAAGTTGTTTGATAAATCCTCAGGTTTCCCGCATGAAACCGCAAAAAATAGCAACGTAGAGGGTGATGAAACCAGTGAGACAGAGAATTTGGTCGATGGTCGTGAATTTACTAGACCTATTTATCGACAAGGGAGAAATGAATAATGAAAACGATGGGTAGAACCCTTGGCATTTTGCTCTTTTTAATACTTCTCTTTTTATTGACCAGTGCATTTACTATAACACAAGGACAGCAAGGTATTCTTTTGCGTTTAGGTCGCCTGGTCATTGATGAGTCGACTAATAAAGTTAAAGTCTTAAATCCTGGATTGCATTTTAAAGTACCGTTTATCGAAAATGTGCGTATTTTTGATACTCGTATTCAGACAATGGATATTAAATCAACCCGTATTGTTACCAAGGAAAAAAAGGACGTAATGGTTGATTATTATGTTAAATGGCAAATTACTGATTTGGCCCAGTATTTTAAATCAACTGGCGGCAGTGAATTTAAAGCAGAAACATTATTGGAACAACAATTAAACACATTATTGCGTGCTCAGTTCGGTAAACGTACTATTCCCGAAGTAGTATCAGGCGGTCGTGACGATTTAACAGATTTGCTGCGACAAGCTGCCCAAAAGCAAGCGGGAGGGTTAGGCCTTATTGTTGTTGATGTACGTATTAAAGGAATCGAGTTGCCAGCCAATACCAGTAATGCAATTTATCAACGCATGCGCGCAGACATGCAAAAGATTGCGAATAGGCATCGCGCTGATGGTCAGGCAGCTGCCGAAGAAATAAAAGCAAAGGCTGACGCTGATGTCATGGTCTTGTTAGCAAAAACCCGCAGTAATGCGCAAAAGGTAAGGGCTATTGGACAAGCGCGCGCAGCAGAAATTTATGCAGAGGCGTACAATAAAGATAAGAATTTTTTTGCTTTATATCGCAGCTTGCTCGCATACGAAGAGAGTTTTAAGAGTAGAAAAGATATTTTGGTACTGGATCAAAGCAGTGCGTTTTTTGATTTTTTTAAAACGGCCACACCAAAAAATGATGGTGTACCTGTTAAAAAGTAACTATAATGTCGGATTTTGGTAACTATTCATCCCTGTACTAAAATCGTGGCGAGCGTCCAGATTTGAATGCAGGTTGAGTGAAAAATATTCTGAAAATACATCACATCAATGGATAGGTGTCCGTATTTTCGGAATTTTTTCTTTTAAGTAGAACCCTACATGGGGTTGAGTAGTGACTATTTATTGAAATTGGGTTTAGTGATTCGCAATTTAGAGCGACGAACAAGCATTGTGCAAATTAAGGTAGATCATGGGTAAAAACGTTGTTGTTTTAGGAACGCAGTGGGGCGATGAAGGCAAGGGTAAAATAGTCGATTTATTAACCCACGATGCGCAGGTTGTTGTCCGTTATCAAGGCGGTCATAATGCAGGTCATACCTTAAAAATTAATGGGGTGAAAACAGTTCTTCGTCTTATCCCCTCTGGCATGTTAAGACCTCACGTTACATGCTACATTGCAAATGGTGTAGTTCTTTCGCCCGATGCTCTATTGGGAGAAATTAAAGAGTTAGAACAAAGTGGAATTGATGTCCGTTCCCGCTTACGTATTAGTATGGCTTGTCCATTGATCCTCCCTTGTCATGTTGCTATGGATAAAGCGCGTGAAGCACATATGGGAGACTCAGCAATTGGTACAACCGGACGTGGTATAGGTCCTGCGTATGAAGACAAAATTGCCCGCCGTGCGTTAAAGGTCAGCGATTTATTTCATCCAGAGCGTTTTGAAAAAAAATTGATCGACCTTTTGGATTACTATAACTTTATTTTAACGCAATATTTCAAGCAGCCAGCAGTGGATCTTAACCCTTTATTGGATTCTGCTATACAATGGGCTAAAGAATTACGCCCGATGGTTTGTGACGTTTCTGCGTGTTTGCACGAGCATAGAGAACAAGGAGACAATATTTTATTTGAAGGAGCGCAAGGGGTCTATCTGGACATTGATCATGGCACGTATCCTTTTGTTACTTCATCAAATACTTGTGTCGGCGCGGTAGTTAATGGTGCGGGATTTGGTCCAAAATACATTGACTATATTTTAGGGATTACTAAAGCTTATACTACGCGAGTTGGCGGTGGTCCTTTTCCAACTGAGCTTTTTGATGAAGTGGGTAAACGGATTGCTGAACGTGGGCAGGAATTTGGGGCTGTTACAGGAAGACCCAGACGTTGTGGATGGTTTGATGCAGTTTTATTAAAACATTCCATTGAGTTAAATAGTATCACGGCATTATGCATCACCAAATTGGATGTTCTGGATAAATTAGATGTATTGCGCATTGCTGTTGCTTATAAAGACGAAAGAGGAAATTTAGTTTCTCGTCCTCCTCAATCAGCTGCTGATTTTCAAGGTTTAGAGCCTGTTTATGAAGAAATGCCAGGTTGGCAAGAATCTACTGCTGATATTACAAATATAAATGATTTACCTGCGAATGCGCTTGCCTATTTAAAACGAATAGAAAATCTGCTCAAAGTACCTATTGATATATTATCGACTGGTCCAGAACGTGATTCGACGATTGTTTTGCGTGATCCATTTAGAGTTTAATGCGTATTTGTTTACATAAATGAATATGTAGAGCCTGGGTGCAGCGCAGCGTAACCCGGGTTTCTTTATTTTAGATTATAGATTTTTCCTGGGTTACGCTGCGCTGCACCCAGGCTACATATTTTAGATCTCAAAATTTATTTTCAAATACACGTAATTTTTGCTCTAAATCCCACTGTAATTGTGCTTTCTCGTTTGTTTTTATAAACTGCTGGCAGCTTGTACTCTCTAAATCTTGGCAATCAGAAATCAATTGCGCTTTATCTGCATCAGACCATATGCTGTTTCCAGGTAAAAATGCATAAGTTAGCGCATTTCTATTGATTTGTTTTAAGGTTTGATAATCCAGATCATGATTCAATACAGCTTCTACATATTGCTGGCTTAAATTGGTTCGCAAAATACCTTCATCATCAGTGGATAAAACAACAGGGACATGATGCTTAAGATAAAAATTCAACGGATGATCGCGACCTGCAACTTTTAATATTTTAAGGTTACTGATTAGATTAATTTCTACAGGCTTATGATTTTTAGCCATGTAATTTAAAGTATTTTTCACATTATTTTCATGGGCAATATCTACCCCATGCCCAATTCTTTGTGCTTGACCGGTAAAAAGTGCATCATGAATGTGATAATCCAATTCTTCGGGAGCAACTATTTCCTGAGTGAGCTCACCTGCATGCAATGCAATATTGACCTGTGGATATACCTCGTGCAGGTACTGATACATTTGCATCTGTTTGCGGTAGTCACGTAAAGAAATAATACCATCTTCAGGTTGTACCAAATTAACACCAACAAGCGCACCGTTGCTTTCTATGGATTGGTTTGCTGCTTCAAAAGCATTCAGTGTTTGGGCAAAAAGGTTATCTAAAGATTGTTCTCTAAGTGAATAATACAAAAATTTAACTTTGATTTGGCAGGCCTTTTTTTCTGAATTAGTCTTACAGCCTAATTCCTGGCGTGCTTGGTGTATAATTCGATTGGATTCTACTGCAGTATAATTGACATTACCTTGAAAATCCTGGTTAGCTAATAAAAGTTTTCTTTTTTGGCTAAACGAAGTTGTATCTTTAAGCATATCACCGAAACTTGCTGAATGAGCATTATCCGGCAAAATCATTAATTCCATGTAGTGTTCATTTTGTTGCGCTGCGTTTTGCAGCACTGCTGCGACCAATTCAGGCTGATGATCAGCAACTATTGCATTGAATTTGTAGAATGAGCTGAAAAAATGATCATGCCCGGATTCTTTCCCTGGAACAAAATCTTTCATAGACCAGCCTCTGACAGTATTTGCATAGAGCTCAGGATGATTAAGCAGATCCTTTGTATCTACACCATGACATCCAGAAGGTTTTTTACTGACTACCCAATTGGTTGGATTCAGACAATAATTATTTTTAGATGCGAGTTCCAGCATGATTTCTGGATATGCACCACCAGCTAAATGATAATGTAGCTCCCCACCTTTAGGCATGCTCTTAAAAAAAGCATATAAGGCATTGGGATCATTCTTTATTTGGTCAAAATAGGATTGAACATTAGCTTGAGCAAAAGAGAAAAAAAATAGGCCGGTCAGGAATGAAATTGATTTAATATGGTTCATTGTATTCGAAAATATGTCACTTTTGTGGGGATTATCGCACAATTATAATTAAATCCCAACCATTGTATTTAGATTCTATTCATAGCAAAATAATTTAATTATTCAGCACAGTTCAGCGAAAAGCCATATTTGGCGCATCTCGAACGAAAAGCATGCACTCAAATGTGTCTTTTCACCAAGATTTTGAAATTGTGGTGAATAGATACATAATTTTAAAAAAGCCAACACTCATTTGAATGCAATATTAATAGAGTCTAATCAATTAGGATGATGAATATGAAACATTTTTTATCAAAATTTTATACCGTTTTAGGTTCTTTTTTGGTATCGCTAATGGCAGTGAGTTTTTGTGATGCCGCATCTGGCATGAGTGACTCTACAAATAAAACCAAACTGACAATCCATGTTGGTATTTATGCTCCTTTTTCCAGTGAGTCTGCTTTTATTGGTAGAAATATGCTGGGAGCAATGGAAATTGCGCGTGATCAGTTGCAATCCTCAGAGATTAACTATGAGTTTTATACTCTGGATAAAATACCAAGTAATGCTGCAGCAAAAACCGTGCAAAAATTTATCGAGGCACATCATATTAATGTATTATTAACGGAAGGAACTGAAAGTGGCGCTTTAGTTGCACCTTTAGCGAAAAAAAATAATATTATTCATTTTTGTCTCACTGATGACACCATAATTGCTGATGGAAAAAATAATTTTCAGGCAAAAAGCCCCAATCACAAACCGTCTGCTGTTTTGACTCAATCAATGAAGCCAGAATTTATTGCTCAATATAAACAAGAATATCTTAGTCATCCTATCAGTCAAGCGGGTTATGCTTTTGATATATTCCATCTGCTTCATAGTAGTGCGTTGCTTGCTTTGAAAACTCATTCTGACTTTTCCAGTCAGGCAATTGCAACACATTTGTTGGCGCTTGAATCTGGGACAGGGGTAATGGGACGATTTAATTTAGATAAAAATGGTGTTTCTTATAAGAAGCAAATACTTACAGTCTAATTTCATTTAAATTACTCAAATTTGACGTGTAGCCTGGATGCAGCGAAGCGAAACCCGGGTTCCGCTTCGCGCTGCACCCAGGCTACAATTTTTACTCTATAAAAAAGAAGAGGAGCCGCATCCAACCCCTTTGGCTCCTCTTCTCGTTTACACACTAATTATCTGTTAGCTAAAGCCATACCTTCCAAAACGGTTAACGCAGCGTAGAGTTGATAATCATTATGCATTAACTCATCTATTTGTGCTTTGATGTCTTTAGGTTTAATTGTTTCCGCATTATTCTTATTCACTAAATGCCCATTAAGGCTTGCTTCACTAAATCCAGTGAGATCAGAAGGTTTCGCAGCAGTTTTAGGGATTTCGACCTCATTAACCACGATATCAGGTATAATTCCTTGGGCTTGAATTGATGTTCCTGATGGAGTGTAATAAAGGGCGGTGGTTAACTTAATCCCGGTTTTTTCATCGAGCGGTAATACGGTTTGTACTGAACCTTTACCAAAGCTTGTTGTACCAAGAATAACAGCTCTTTTATTGTCTTTAAGTGCGCCAGCTACAATTTCGGCCGCAGATGCAGAGCCATTATTAATTAATACAACCATTGGGGCGTTATGTAAGATATCAACTCCCTTAGCTATGGCAGTAAAGTCTGAGCCAGGCAAACGTCCTTTAGTTGAGACAATTGTTTCTGGCTTACCTGATTTGTCTTTACCAAGAAAAGCATCAGAAACCTGAATTGCTGAATCGAGCAATCCTCCTGGGTTGTTACGTAAGTCCAGTATTAAACCTTTTAAATCTCCTCCAGATTGTTGTTTTAATCGATCAATGGCTTGCAACATATCTTTTCCAGTCAATGCCTGGAATTGAGTTAATCTAATGTAACCATAGCCTGGAGCAAGCATTTTGCTTTGTACACTTTTAATTTGAATAATTTCTCGTATTAAATCAAAAGTAAGTGCTTTGTTTACCCCTTTACGTAGTACAGTCAATTGAATGGTACTTCCAGCTTTACCACGCATGAGGTTGACTGCGTCTTTAAGAGAAAGACCTTGAACGGATTCTTTTCCTAATTTAATAATGTAGTCGCCAGATTTGATCCCTGCTTTAAAGGCTGGGGTATCAACCAGAGGAGTAACTACTTTAACCACGCCATCTTCCATAGTTACTTCTAAACCTAAACCACCAAATTCACCGCTAGTTGATGTTTGCAGCTCTTTAAATTCTTCTTCATCCAAGTAGCTGGAGTGTGGATCAAGGCCACTCAGCATACCACGAATGGCATTATCAAAAAGTTCTTTATCATCAATCGGTTTGACGTAGTATTTTTTAATTTCACCTATGGCATTAGAAAATCGTTGTACATCTTCTAAAGGAACCGCTTTAGTACTACTGGAGCTTGTAGAAGTATCTGTATTAGCCTCATCATCTGCAAAACTTGTCAGAGGTAACATAAGAGTAAACGCATATACTATCGCAAGCGAGCGTGGAAGTTTTCTTATCAACATAGCGATCTCCTCAGATGCAAGGCTACAAAATAAGCCATCTTCTTTATTATAATTTTGAAATGCAATTAAGGTGCCAGGGTTAACCTACGACAACCAATTAAGTGGTGGAATAGCTTTTCCCTTTAGTCTTATTTCAAAGTATAGACCGTTTTGTTTAATTCCGCCGGTATGCCCTACACTGGCAATTTGTTCATTTTGACGTACATATTGGCCTTTGTTTTTAAATAAAGATTGGTTATGAGCGTATAAAGTCATAAAACCTTGTCCGTGATCAATGATAAGAAGTAAACCATATCCTTTAAGCCAATCGCTAAATACTACTTTCCCTGGATAAATGGCAGTAACTACTGTTCCTTCCTCGGCAAAAAATGTCACTCCTTGGTTCATTTTGCGTAGAGAATGGTTCTGACTCTGGATCGGAAGCGGCAATTTTTTGCGCATCTGACTAAAGGGCTTACTTGCTTGGTTAAAAGGTTTACTTGTTGGAGTACTACTTTGTTGCGCTAGTGACTTAAGTAAGCGTGCTAAATTCTCTTTATTTTTTCGTACCTCCCGCAAGGTGTTTTGATTATCTTGAATTTCATGATTCAGTGATTGAATTAAAGCAGTATGATAACTTTTGTTTTTTTGCAGTTGCTGCTGATGCTGAGTAAGCTCAGCTTTTAGTTGTTTGTTCGCAATAAGTTCTACCCGAAGTTTTTCTTTACTTTCACTGAGACTTACACGTGTTTTATCAATTTTATCAATAAGTTGTTGTCGTGATTTAACAATATATTGATAGTACGTCAGAATCCGACTCACTTTATTGGGATCATCCTGATTAAGCAATAATTTAAGCGGCTGATATTCGCCCATTTGATAACGAGCACGTACATGATTGGCTAATAATTGTTGTTGGGTAATCAGCTGTTGATTTAACTGATTTACTTGATTTTGTAATTCAGTAATTCTATTTTCTTTATTCTTAATGTCATCCTGAATGGAGTGTAGCTTATGAACCCCTTCACCAATTTGCTTTTCGGTTTCTGACAATTCCTTATTTAAAACACCTCGTTTATCATGAGCTGAGTTTAAGTTTTGTTGAAGGCTGTTAATTTGCGCATCCAATTGCTTTAACTTATTTTGTGTTTGCACTACGGTGGAAGTCGGTTCTGCATGCACTTCAAAACAGAACAGCATACTAAAGACCAATCCGGCAAAAGAAATAGTGTAATTCCGTTTATTCATGAGTATTTTTTTCTAACAATTGATGACCTGTCATTTCCACTGGAGGAGTAATTCCTAGTAAAGCAAGCATTGTTGGTGCGATATCAATTAAGCTGCCTTCGCTTCGGGAAAAATGCCAATGACCTCCGACATATACTAATGGCACAGGTTCACTAGTATGAGCAGTATGTGCTTGAAGTGTTGTTTCGTCAAACATTTCTTCTGCATTACCATGATCCGCTGTAATGAGTAATTTCCCACCTTGTTTTTCCAGCGCATTCCAGACTTTACTCATGCATTGATCAAGGCATTCTATTGCGCGAATCGTAGCTTTAAAATCCCCGCTATGTCCTACCATATCGGCATTGGCATAATTACAAATAATGACATCATAAGCATTACTGTTAATTGCCTCGACCAAGCATTCTGTTAATTGAGGTGCGCTCATTTCAGGCTGTAAATCATATGTGGCAACTTTGGGGGATGCAATTAAGATCCTTTCTTCGTGAGTAAAAACATTTTCATTCCCGCCATTGAAGAAAAAAGTTACATGGGCATATTTTTCTGTTTCAGCAATGCGTAATTGACTTAAGCCATGGACTGCTAGAACTTCCCCTAAGGTATTATTTAAAAGAATAGGAGGAAAGGCTTGGGTCGTGGGTAATTTTTTATCGTATTGAGTCATACTGACAAAATAGGATAATTGAGGTTGTACAGCACGGTTAAATTTTTTAAATGTTGGATCAATAAAAGCCGTGGTTAATTGTCGGGCTCTGTCAGCTCGAAAATTAAAGAAGAAAATGGCATCTCCATCTTCAATGGCTTTCTTTTTGCCTATACGAGTCGGAGGTATGAATTCATCAGACAGATTTTGTTGATAATAAGATTTTATCGCTGTTTCTGCATCCTCAAAATGATGCTCACTGCTGCCTTGAGTTAATACAGTATAAACAGGCTCTATTCTTTCCCAACGATTGTCTCTGTCCATAGCATAATAGCGCCCGCTAATTGAACACACTTGAGCTACCGGATGTGTTTTTAACTCTGCATTGAGGCGTGCCAAGCTTTGTAACACGCTTTGTGGCGGAGTGTCTCGCCCATCTAAAAATAAATGCAAATAGACAGAAGTAAATTTTTGTTGGGCACATAAGTTGAGTAGGGCAAATAAATGCTGTTCGTGACTGTGGACTCCTCCTGGGGAAAACAATCCCATGATGTGCAACGATTTTTCAGTTTTCTGCAATGTGGAAATTACATCATGGAAAACCGGGTTATTGGCAAATTCGCCATTCTTTATGCTTTCGTTAATGCGCGTGTAATCTTGTTGTATTACTCTACCTGCACCAATATGCATATGTCCTACTTCTGAATTACCCATTTGCGCATCAGGTAAACCAACTGCAAACCCAGATGCTTGCAAAAGAATATGGGGGCAACTTTTCCACCATTCATCCCATTGAGGGGTGTTGGCTTGGGCAATAGCATTATGTTTGTTATTTTCATTATAGCCCCAGCCGTCTAAGATCATGAGCAACAAGGTTGCTTTTTTTTGCATGCAATTCTCCGTAGAGTACAGTCAAATTTGGTGGGTGGATTATACATTATTTGGCAGGTATTTCGTAATGTATTCGTTCCTTTCATAGTTCATTGATCTACAAAACTTAAGGTATGTTTGTCCACTCATTTTTAGTAAATCGTGATATAGTGTTTTTTTTCTAAAATAGTGCATTACATTGTTAACTTACAAGGGTGAATAGTGTCATTTTTGTATTAAAAAGGTTAGACTATGTACCATTTATTTAGATTGGGAAGAGTAGTTTGGAACAAAAAATTCCTCAGCATGTTGCCATTATTATGGATGGAAACGGTCGTTGGGCTGAAAGTAGAGGGCTGCCGCGTATTGAAGGTCATAAAGCGGGTGTTGAGTCTGTAAAAAAAATGATTCGCTGCTGTATGACTAAAGGAATTCCTTGTCTTAGTTTATTTGCTTTTAGCTCTGAAAACTGGTGCAGACCAGCAGAGGAGGTTAATTTTTTAATGGAATTATTCCTGGAGTCCTTACGAAAGGAAATTTTTGAGTTGAATCAGCATGGAATACGCATGCGATTTACTGGGGATCGCAGTGTACTCTCACCGGTGTTGCAAAAACAAATGCGAGAAGCTGAGCTTTTGACAGCAAATAATGAGCAATTAATTTTGAATGTGGTTGTAAATTATGGTGGTAAATGGGATGTGGTCAATGCGGCAAAAAAAATAGCCCGATCCGTATTGAATGGTGAACTGTCTGTAGAAGAGATCAACGAAACCAGTTTTGCTCATTATTTGGATACAGAAGGGTTATCCGATCCTGATTTATTTATTCGCACCAGTGGTGAATTGCGAATTAGTAATTTTTTCCTCTGGCAGCTTGCTTATACAGAGCTATATTTTAGCGAGGTTCATTGGCCGGACTTCGGTGAACATGAACTTGAGTTGGCTTTAGCTTCATTTAATAAAAGAAAAAGAAGATTTGGGCAAATTTCCTAATTCATTTTTTAACACTAAGAAGGGCAAATTTATGTTCTTGCAGCGCTTAATTACAACACTGATTTTAGTGCCCTTGGTTTTATGGCTTATTTTTTATGGCAATCAGTGGCTTTTGGCAGGAATTGTTTTGCTTGTTTTTTTTGCTGCAACTAGAGAGTGTCTTCAGTTAATCCCTTTGAAAAATTGGACTTTTCAAGCTGGATTTTTTGTGTTGATGTTTTTTTGTTTGTGGGCATGTAATTATCTTTTTTCTTATTGGTTATATGTTGGATTAATTGTTTGGGCTTTCAATATTCTTGCTATTCTTTGGTTCCCCAGCTCTCAGAAGTATTGGGGCTATCCTGTCATTGTAGCCGCTGTATGTCTGTTGCTCTTACCTTTATTCGTGCAAAGTCTTGTTCACTTATATTATTTACCTCATGGTAAAGCCTTACTTGTTTATTTATTGTTTTTAATTTGGGTTTCAGACACAGGGGCTTATATTAGTGGAAAGCTTCTGGGGAAACATAAATTAATTCCGCGAGTTAGCCCTGGAAAGTCCTGGGAAGGGGTTGTGGGCGGCGTTATTTTTTCCATGTTGATTGCTTGGATTGGTTATGGTTATTTTAATCCAGCGAGCGCAGTTCATTGGTTCGTTTTAGCTATATGTACTATAATTATTGCGATCTTTGGTGATTTATTCATCAGTATATTGAAGCGTCGTTGTCATTTAAAAGATACAGGCGCTATTATTCCTGGTCATGGGGGTATTTTAGACCGTTTGGACAGTTTAATTGCAGCTTTACCTTTATTTTATTTCGGGCTCACTTTATTTGTGAGTGTGAAATAGCAGGAAAGAACTTTTACCTAAATCTCGGAGAATTTTAGGAGAGTAATTCTCGAGTATACTTCATTTGGGATTGCACTATGCTTTCAACATTGCTGTATTTTCTTTTGGCCCTAGTCTTGTTGGTTACAGTCCATGAGTATGGTCATTTTCAAGTGGCGCGTTGGTGCGGTGTTAAAGTACTACGTTTTTCTTTTGGCTTTGGTCCTATTTTGGCGCATTGGCGTGATAAAAAGGGAACAGAATATGCGTGGTCTCTGTTTCCTCTTGGCGGCTATGTCAAAATGCTGGACGAATCTGAAGGAAATGTTGCCGAAAACGAACGTCATTTAGCCTTTAATAATCAATCTCTTTGGAAAAGAACTGCAATTGTTCTTGCAGGTCCTTTTTTTAATTTTCTTTTTGCTTTTGTCGCTTTATGGTGGGTATTGGTTATAGGAATGCAATCTTTAGCACCTATGATTGAATCGGTGAGGCCTAATAGTATTGCGGCGCATGCTGGAGTAAACGGCAAAGAAGAAATTGTTGCGCTGAATGACACTAAGATCAACAGCTGGCGCGATTTTCAGTATGCGATTATGCCTCTTGTCGGTTCTCAGGAAACGATCCAATTAACGCTGAAGTCCATGGTCGATGGGCATCGACGTCAAGTTTCTTTGCCTTTGGCTGATTGGCAATTGGATAGTAAAAAGCCAGATCCGCTCCAAAGTTTAGGGATTGAGCCTTTTATTCCTTCGATTCCTCCTATAGTTGGTGAAGTCGTTCCCAATTCCCCAGCAGCAAAAGCAGGATTAGAAAATGGCGACAAGATATTAAGTGTGGATGGAACGCCTTTTAACGACTGGTTGTTTTTAGTGAATTATGTGCAGGAACGCCCCGCGAAACAAGTGACTTTATCTATTAATAGAAAAGGAAAGATACAAAAGGTTGTAGTACTAACTGGTAGCCAGGAAAATAAGGGGAAAATAGAAGGGTTTTTAGGCGTACGGTCACAAAAGGTCAATTGGCCAGAACATTGGTTGCGTTTGGAAAGACAAGATCCTTTAACTGCCGTAGGGACTGCATTAAATCAGACTGTGCAATTGACCGCTACTACATTTACTTTAATGGGTAGGTTGGTTACTGGAAAATTGGGATTAAATAGTATTAGTGGTCCAGTGGGTATTGCTCAAGGAGCAGGTGATTCTGGGCGCAACGGGTTAACCTCCTATTTATTTTTTCTTGCTTTGGTGAGCATCAGCTTAGGTGCATTAAATTTGTTACCCATACCTATGCTGGATGGTGGGCATTTGCTGTATTATTTATTGGAAGCCGTTCGACGCAAGCCTCTATCTGATAATTTAAAATCTGCAGGAGCCTATTTAGGTTTATTGCTATTAGCTGCTCTAATGTTTATCGCATTGACTAATGATTTATCGAGACTAGCAGGGTAGTCGGGGATATCAATCGGGCAACAATCGCAAAGTATTGGCAAAGTCAGGGAACAAAAACTTGACAGTAGTTTCTACTTCCTATAAAAAGTGTTTCAATTTTAGGTGTACAGAGTTTGATACTTAAAAGTACACGTAGTATTGGGCGTAAAATAATAATGAAAAAAATCAGCAGTAAGTTAATATTAAGTGTTTGTTGTTCCTCGCTCATCGCCTGGTCTTCACAAACAATCGCAGCAGATACTTTTGTCGTTCGAAGTATTAAAGTTACCGGTTTGCAGCGTGTTTCTACGGGAACGGTACTCAATTATATTCCTGTTCAAGTTGGAGAGGAGGTAGGTCCAGAATCAACTGCTGAGATTATTCGAACCCTTTACGATACTGGTTTTTTTCAATCTGTTTCATTGGAACGTCAAGGCAATGTTTTAATTGTCAATGTAGTTGAAAGGGCAACTATAGGCTCAATCACCGTGGTAGGAAACAAAGAAATTCCTAGTGACAAAATGAAAGATTTCCTTAAAGAAATGGGTTTGGTCAAAGGTCGTGTCTTTCAAACATCTACTTTGGAACGTTTGGAAAAAGAATTAAAGCAAGCCTATAACGCCCGAGGCAAATATAATGCACGTATAGAAACTCGAGTAACTCCTTTAACTGATAATAGAGTAGGCATTACCGTTACAATTTCTGAGGGTCGTGTCTCGCGAATTAAACAAATCAAAATAATAGGTAATCACGATTTTTCTACCAATGAATTGTTACCTGAATTCGCTTTATCAAAATCTGGTATTTTTACCTACTTTACTAAAAAAGACCAATACTCCAAGTCGGGTATGGATGCATCTTTAGAAGCATTACGTTCCTTTTATATGGACAGAGGTTACTTAAAGTTTAAGATCATATCGTCACAGGTATTGCTGTCTCCAGACAGAAAAGACGTTTATATTAATGTTCATATTGAAGAAGGGCCTCAATATCACTTTTCAGGCTACAAAGTAGTAGGAAAGCCGATATTACCACCGGAAAAAATTAATTCATTAGTACAAGTTAAAAAAGGTGCGGTTTTTTCACGTAAAAAGGTAACTGATACCATTTCTGCTATTGGTTTGGCTTTAGGAGATGTAGGTTATGGTTTCCCAGCAATTAATGCAGATCCTCAACTCGATGAAGAAAACAAAACCGTATTCATTACTTTTATTGTACAGCCAGGTAGGCATGTATACGTTCGTCGTATTAAATTCCATGGCAATACCAAAACAAGTGATTATGTATTGAGAAGTGTCATTCGTCAGGATGAAGGCGGGTTGTTATCTCTGCATAACATTAAAGAATCTGAAAGACAATTGCGCTTATTAGGCTATTTGAAAAATGTGGATGTTAAAACGAATCCAGTACCAGAAGCAAATAATCAGGTTGATTTAGACGTGCAAGTAGAAGAAGCACCTTCTGCTGAAGCGAGTGCTTCCATTGGCTATGGTACTAACGGTTATCAATTGAATGCTTCAGTAAATCAACATAACTTTATGGGTACTGGACGTTCGATGGGTGCTGCATTTACTGCGAGTCAATGGGGGCAAGACTATACTATAAATTACTATAATCCTTTTTATACCGAAACAGGTATAGGACGAGGTCTAAATCTTTATTATGCTCGCGTCGACCCCAAAAACCTCAATGTAAGTACATACAGCTCTAACCGCTTTGGTGCTGATGTGAATTACAGTATACCACTGGGTGAAACGAGCCGATGGCAATTGGGTTATGGTTATCAAGATATAGATATCAAAAGCGTTGGAAATGTAATAGTCATTAAGAACTTTGTGCAAATGTATGGAAGACATTTCCAGGAAATTCGGTTATCTACTGGATGGAATCGAAACAGTTATGATCAATTTCCATATCCTACAAGAGGGATTAATCAACAACTTTCGGCTGTAGTTGCTTTACCAGCGAGCTCGAACTCTTTATCTTATTATAAAGGGTCGTATCAAGCACGTATGTACCAACCTATAGCACGAGGATGGATTTTCTCTTTGCAAGGGTTTGCAGGTTATGGAAATTCCTTTAACAGTAACGGATTGCCATTTTTCGAGAACTACTATGCAGGGGGTATCGCACAACCTGGCCAGGTACGCGGATATGACAGTTACTCTTTAGGACCATTGGATAATTTCCGTAACTCCGTGGGAGGTAACTTATTACTCAGTGGAACCGCCGGAATTATCCTGCCTTATCCTTTGAGTCGAGACAATATGCGAACAACAGCCTTTGTTGATGCGGGTAACGTATTTGCTGTCAATACTTTGTCTACTTTAACTGGAAAGTATGAAGGTCCGTTAAGATATTCAGCAGGGGTTTCACTTGAATGGCGCTCTCCTTTTGGACCTTTGTCATTTAGCTTGGCTAAGCCATTGAATCCTCAGCAATTTGATCAAAAGCAATTCTTCCAATTTGCTTTATCCTCAGGATTCTAACTTATTCCTTTCTCCTCTGATTAAGGGGGGAAAGGAGAAATGTAAATAGACCCTTCTATTTATCACAAAATTATCGAAAATCATGCTGTATATATCGCAACCTATTTGGAATTGTGCTAGCATCATGCTCTTTAATTTAGGAGATTAGTTATGAAACGGTTAGGTCTGGTCTTAGTGGCCTTTGTTTTCAGCGTATTTGGCGCAAGCGCGTTTGCTGATGCAGCAAAAATTGGTGTGGTTGATCTACAAAAGATCATGCAAACTTCCAGTCAAATAAAAGAAATCCAAAAAAAATTGGAGAAAGAATTTAAGCCACGTCGTGATAAACTCGTTGCGGTTGAAGCGGGTATTAAAGCGGATATGGAAAAGTTCAAGCGTGATAGTGCAATTCTAAGTGCTTCTCAAAAGAAAGAGATGGAGAAGAAAATTGTTGGCGCACAACAACAATTTGAGCGTGATGGACAGCAATATCAACAAGAATTAAGTACAGCAAATAACGAAGCAATGGAAGCATTATATGCTAAAGTTCGTGCAGCGATTGCAAAAGTAGCTAAAGATGACAAGTACGACCTTATTGTACAAAAAGATGCAGCTCCTTTCAGTGCAACAACGCTTGATGTAACTGATAAAGTTGTAAAAGCAATTAATTAATTTTGGCGATGTCGCGTTGCTAACTTTAGCAGAACTGGCAGAACATTTAGGTGGCGTGTGGCATGGAAATGCCAATCACGCCATTTTTTGTTTTGCTTCTCTGAGCCGAGCTACATCAAAGGATGTCGCTTATTATGATAATTCAGCATTACGTCAAGCTCTGGATACGACATCAGCAGGTGCAGTGATACTCAAAGCAAAAGATCATCATCTATATGAGGGAAACTGTATTGTTGTATCCAATCCTTTACAAGCAATGATGCAGGCTGCCCAGTTTTTATCCGTACCTGTATCTCCAAGATCTGGTGTTGATTCCACAGCCATAATTCATCAATCTGCTCAATTAGGTCAAGGTGTATCTATAGGCGCTTACAGTGTGATTGGTGCAAATACACAAATTGCAGATGGAGTTACAATAGGTGCAAATACGGTTATTGAATCTTCTGTGCGCATTGGTCAAAACAGTCAGATTGGACATAAAGTAGTGATCCATGCAGGTTGTCAGTTGGGCGCTTATGTAGTTATAAACTCAGGCTGTATTATTGGTGCCTCCCCTTTTAATTATTTAAAAGAGCATGGGCACTGGCAACAGGGTTATAGTGTTGGTGCTGTTATTATCGCAAATCAAGTACAAATAGGTGCTAATACTGTGATTGATAGAGGTTCTTTAAGCGATACCTACTTGGGAGAAGGAGTTTGTATTGATAATTTGGTCCAGATTGCACATGATGTATTAGTTGGTCAAAATACAGTCATTGCAGGATGTGCCGCTTTAGGCGCATATGCGCAAATCGGCGCAGATTGTATTATTGGCGGTGCCAGTTGCATTGCAGCCCATGTGCATTTGGCAGATGATGTAGTGATTACTGGAATGTCCACAGTAAGTAAATCTCTTGCCAAATCAGGAATTTATTCATCTGGAACTTTAGTACATGAACATCGCCGTTGGCGTCGTAACGTAGCGCGATTTAGGCGATTGGATGATTATATAGTGAAGCTTGGTGCTTTAGAGAAAAAGTTAAGTCATATTGAATAGGAACTAATAAGAGGGATAAGTTTTTAACATTAACAATTGATTTGAACCAGCTAAATCAGGATAATGTTTTTTCCTTTGAGCCTCACTTTTGAACCATGCTAAGCATACTTATTTAAGCGAGAAACTGCAATGAGTGAACCTGTAGATATAAAACAGATTTTTAGTATATTGCCACACCGATACCCTATGATTTTGATAGACAGGGTATTGGATTTCAAGCCATTTGACTGTTTGACGGCTATAAAAAATGTCACTATCAACGAAAATTTTTTTAGTGGCCATTTCCCAGAAAATCCAATTATGCCAGGAGTATTAATGCTGGAGGCGTTGGCACAAGCCAGTGGACTATTAGCGGGATTATCTCAAACACCAGAAGAAATTGATGGTATTTTGCATTTTTTTGCAGGTATAGATAATGCAAAATTTAAACATGTGGTTACTCCAGGAGATCAATTGCGCTTGGAAGTAAAAATATTAGCAAGAAAAAGAGAGTTTTGGCGTGTGCATGGCGAAGCTTATGTGGGTGATAAACTGGCCTGTTCCGCGGATTTATTAAGTGCTGCAAAGGAAATTCAAAAGTGATAAGTGAACGAGCGATAATTCACCCCACTGCAAAATTGGCAAAAGGGGTATCAGTAGGTCCTGGCGCTGTAATTGGTGCTGATGTAGAAATTGGTGAAAATACGTGGATTGGTCCTTATGCAGTGATTGAAGGGCCAACTACTATTGGGAAAAATAATAAAATTTTCCAATTTGCTTCCGTAGGTGATGAGCCCCAAGATATTACTTATAAAGGTGAGTCAACTCGATTAGAAATAGGTGATGATAATATCATTCGCGAATATTGCATGATTAGTCGAGGAACTGCTAAAGGGGGCGGAGTAACCCGTATAGGAAATAAAAACTTTTTAATGGCGTATTCCCATGTAGGACATGATTGCATGATTGGCAATCAAATTATTTTGGTAAGCTATGCTGCTTTATCAGGACATGTAACTGTCGGTGATTATGCAAATATAGGCGGTTATGCAGCAGTTCATCAATTTTGTCATATAGGCGCCTATGCCTTTATTTCTAGAGCTTCGTATGTAGGTAAAGACGTACTTCCTTATCTGATGATTTCTGGTGATACGACTTCTGCATGTGGCATTAATACGGTGGGGCTACGCAGACGAGGATTTTCATCTGAAGCAATCGACGGCTTACGACGCGCTTACAAAATAATTTTCCGCAAAGGGTTAACAGTACAACAGGCAGTTGCTGAATTGGAGTTGATGCAAAATGAATGCCCTGAGGTAGTTTTAATGATTGATGCATTAAATCAATCCACGCGTGGAATTGTTAGGTAATTGATTACAAAAAAATTTAATTAGAGTGATATCCTATGCTAGACATTCAATTATTACGGGATGATCCGCAATTTGTTGCTACGCAGTTGTTAAAGCGAGGTTTTAAGTTTGATGTTGCATCTTTTACTGCTTTAGAAGAAAAACGTAAAGCACTCCAAGTTGCAACACAAGCATTGCAAAATGAACGTAATTTGCGTTCCAAAGCCATTGGCGAGGCAAAAGCTCGTGGTGAAGATATAGAGCCAATGCGTGAAGATATGAATCGTCTTGCGAAGGAGTTAGAAGAAAAAAAAGCTGAGTTAGAGGGTTTATTACAGCAAATTGAAGCAATTGCTTTAAGATTGCCTAATATACCCCATGAATCAGTTCCTGTTGGTGAAGATGAACAGCATAATCAAGAGGTAAGGCGTTGGGGCAAGGTTACTCCTTTTGATTTTCCGGTTAAATCTCATGATGAGTTGGGGGATAGTTTAGGTCAAATGGATTTTGCTTTGGCTGCGAAACTTACAGGCAGCCGTTTTGTGGTTATGAAAAATCAATTGGCCAGATTACATCGAGCCCTGATTCAATTTATGTTGGACATTCATACCCAACAGCATGGTTATCAAGAAATTTATGTGCCTTATATTGTCAATGCAGACAGCTTATTGGGGACAGGACAATTACCTAAATTTGAAGAAGATCTGTTTAAATTAACGGGAGAGCATGGATATTATTTGATTCCTACGGCAGAGATTCCTGTCACAAATACAGTCCGTGATACTCTTTTAAATGAACAGGTTTTGCCTATTCGTTATGTCTGTCATACGCCTTGTTTTCGTAGTGAAGCAGGCTCATATGGTAAAGATACCAAAGGAATGATCAGGCAGCATCAGTTTGAAAAAGTAGAACTGGTTTGGATTACCAAGCCTGAAGATTCTTATCTCGCTTTGGAGCAATTGGTTAATCATGCTGAAACAATTTTACAGCGTTTAGAACTGCCTTATCGAGTGGTAACCCTTTGTACCGGTGATATGGGTCCTAGTTCAGCAAAGACCTATGATTTAGAAGTTTGGTTACCCAGTCAAAATACTTATCGAGAAATCTCATCCTGTTCTAATATGGAATCGTTCCAGGCACGACGTATGAAAGCTCGCTACAGACAAGAACACTCACGTGAGATTGAATTGGTTCATACCTTAAATGGCTCTGGCCTTGCAGTAGGCAGAACATTGGTTGCGTTGATGGAAAATTATCAGGATAAAGAAGGAAACATTCATATTCCAACGGCCCTAAGACCCTACTTAGGTGGAATGGAGTGCATTCAACGTATCATTTAAAAAACCGAACACTCCAGGGTCTGTTTACATTTAGTTAACGAATATCTTTGTTGCAGCTTTGCTGCAACAAGAATAAATCATTTCTTTTAAAATCCTGCTCTAATGCTATTTTCTATTTTTTGTTCATTGAAATTAACGTTTGGTTCAAGTGACATTGACTTTTCATTTTTTTGTGGCGGTGAAAAAAAAGTGAGATGGTGACTTACAAAGAGACTGTTTTTTATAGTAGAACTCTTTCCAAACTCAACTGCGGTGCTCCAATCCTCATGTGATTGCGTGTACACTTCGGCTCTCTGCTCCGCGTCTCCTCGCACTTCACTCGCCTTGTTGATCTCATCGTGTAACTCATAGTGCTCTTGCATTAAATTTTCCAGTTCGTCTACATGCTTCATAGAAGCAGTAAGCTCATCCCTATTGATTTTTTCTAATTCTGAGCTTAAGCATTTGCATTGATTAAAAATTGAATTTATTTCCAAAACATCATCATTCAATTGCTTCCAGGCTTGACGTATGAGTGCAAGAATTCTAGGTGTTGGGGCATTTTGATTGATGGGTGTTGTGAATAGTGCTTTATTTTTTAATGCACGCCGATGAACCGTTGCTATTTGATGGAGTAAGGTTTTTTTAATATGAGATTGCAGATTTGGATTGGTTTGGATTGTTTTTAAAATTTTTCTTAAAAGCTCAATCTTGCTGCTGTATGCCAAATAAAAAATGTTTATTCTCCTAACCGGGTATTCAAATGATAATAGGAGAGGTTTCTTTATATCCTGCTTGAATAGACCCATTGTTGGCAAGCAATAGGCATTATGTTTTTGCTCCGGATTGCGAGTCTTTGCTTTAGGGGAACATGTTGCTTTTAAGAGCGTGCTCTTTTTTCGTCTTATCTTATAGCGCTCTTTTTTAATTAAGGCGATCAAATGATGTAATTTTGTCGTTAACGATGGGGTTTTAAATAATTTTTCAATGACATTAAATTGTCCTGTAATGGTCAGAAAAAATAATAAGTTGCGTTTGCACAAAAATTTGAATTCACGATTTTTTTGTTCATTTTGATGCATCACATCGATTTTATTGGGGGTTGCATTAATTTTTCTAAGCCATGCGAGATACGATATGAGCAAGGGGTAAGTTGCTTCGGATAATTCGTGTTGTTTGAAAAAAAATCGTTGTGAATTATAAATAGTCCTTTTTAAATGTACATCCAGAGCTAATTGAATGGCATCCATATCACTCAATTCCTGTTCGTCCAAGTTTTAAAAGTATAGTAGTTTTTGCAAAATGTGCATTTATTTTGGTCTGGTTGATTTTTTGATTGTCTTTCAGTGGGTTAGGTAATTTTTTGACTCAATGCGTATTTATTTTTATGATGTGTTTTTATTCTGTTTCAAGAAAAACTATGCTTATCGATTCTTCAGAGCTGCTTCATGCTGTAGAACTTTATTTACGCCATTGGTTTTCATTTCCAAAAGATAAAGTATTTGCGCAAGTAACAACGGCTATGCATCAAAAACCGCACATTAGAACCATGGCTCTCTATCATTTCACTCCCGATGGCTCTCTTATTTTTCTGACTGATACTCATTCACCAAAATGGACTCATTTAAATCATTGTCCCAATGTAGGAATTTGCTTAGCGAATCCGGAGCATGGCCAAATTATTGTAGAGGGAAGAGCAATATTGCATACAAGTCAGAGCAATTTGCCTTTGGCCAGTTTATATTGGCAAAATTATTTGGATAAATATTGGCGAAATTATTATTTAACTAACTCCAATACATGTGATGGGATTTCATTATCTTTTGGAGTCATACAAATCATACCCACTTTGTGGCAAATTCTCGAAATTAATAAAAATGATTTTTTAAAAGGTTCAAGAGCCGAATATAAATTTAAAAATGGTACATGGATTAAAAATCAATTACCCCTTTTTTAAGTGAAGCGGATACGGAATTTTATTTTTAACGTGTGTTTTTGAAAAGCAAAATAGGAATGTAATTGTGACAAATGGATTTTTTTATTTTTTAATTTTAATCTTCTATATCATAGTGCCTTTTTCTCAAAAGACTTTTGCAGCCTGTGCTCTCATGGATTCGTCGGGTCAAACTGTTGAGCGACCTCATGATGCTTTAGGGTTATTACTTTTATCTGAAAACACATGCCCAAACAATGTTTTTGAATTACGTCAGCTTTGCAAAAACTCAGGCTTGCAATTGGAAACTACATGGGTTGCAAATCGAGGGTTTCATAATCCTGGTGAAGGGAGTTTTAGTTTATTTGAGATGGTTTTTGGCGCATTAAAAACACCAGATAATCATCTGCTCATTAACGCGGGCGATTTTTTCTTTGGACATTTTACGGCAATCAATTCAGAAGGTGAGTTAATCGCTGATCAGAATCCAGAAAAAAATTCACTGATGATCGAAGCGTTTGCTTGGGATCCCAAGAAAGAAGCATTTAATTTCTATGAGCTGCGTGGTAATGGTACCCAAGGTCAATGGATTTACCGAGGAGACTCATTGGATATTTTTGCTGACAATGAATTGCTCCATCGCCAGCCTGACCCACAGCATCCTCAGTTTGGTAAGCGACTCCGGTGTTCTGGCTGTCATAGTGCTGGAGGCCCTATTATGAAAGAGCTGGATCAACCTCATAATGATTGGTGGGACCCCATTAGAGGGTTAGATTTTGGAGGAAGAAGGCCTGATGCCTCGTTACACGATATTTTAGAAACCTTGGTCTCTTCAGAAGAATTAGCTAAAAATGTCATAATAGGCCTTAAAAAATTGAACCAAAGCAAGACATTGTATCGAAAACAATCAGGTTCATTACAAGAACAACTTCGACCTTTATTTTGTCCTGTTGAATTAAATTTGATGTCGGACGTTTTTCCTAATGACGCACTGCGCTCTGAAATAAGTATTCCTGCTGAATTCTTCCTTGATCCAAGATTTTTGCAGGCCGAAGAAAACCAAGCAATTAGGATTTCTCGTACTTTTTATACTATCGCATTAAATGCAGTAGGTAGTTATTTTCCTGAAACTGATTTAAATGATGCAGATCATGCTTGGCTTACACCGGTTAAGGCGAAATCAGATCAATTGGCAGTAGATAATTTAATACAACACGGGATAATTGATCAGAAGTTTGTATTGGATGTTTTAGATGTAGATAGAACCAATCCAGTATTCTCATCAGCACGTTGTGGTCTTTTGCGTTTGCTACCTAATACAACGACTCCCAAGTGGCGGGAAACTTTTATGAAAAAACTCGAGCAGTCTCAGGATTGGGCTGCTAAAAAATTACTTAAAAATCTTAGCTCCCCACAACAAAATGTCGAATTCTATATGCGAAAAGCCAAAAGGTTTCTTCTGCAATGCCAGTCGAAACTGCAAGACAGCGAACATGTTGTGAGGATGTATCATTTATTGATGCAAAGACGTGCCGAGGTTCGTGCATCTGAAATTTCATTGAATCCTCTAGGACAAATTTTGGAGCCCGGATTTCGTGTTATTTTTCCTGAAAATAAAATCATCCCAAGGCCAGGAGCATTAAAGCTTACCTCTATGTGCGAGGTAGTTGAAGAAGCTCAACACCCTTTTAGTCCGGATTTGTTGCTTTTTTGATGAAACTATTTTAAGCACAACGGGTTTTATTTGATCTATATTGTTAATACATCCTAATATAAGTAACAATAAATAGTACTTTTAAACCCGTTAAGAAATCGATAGAGAGTTTTGAGATAATTAATGTAACGCATGAGGGAATCTTGCATGGAAAAAGCAAAGGATCATTATAAAAATCAAATTATTATGATTGGGTTTGGCTGTATTGGTCGCGCATTATTGCCCTTGCTTATTGATAAATTGAATATTAAACCTTCTCACATTACAGTGATTACCAATGGTGAAGAATCGATTGGCATAGCTCAAAAATTTGGAATAAATTTTCAAGTAAAAACAATTACACGCACGAATTATATCGAAATTATAGGGGACCGATTACAACCCGGGGATTTTGTAATTGATGTTTCAATTACTCTTTCCAGTTACTGCATGTTAACACTTTGTGAACAAAAAGGAGCTTTATACATTAACGCTTCTACGGAGCGATGGGGTAACGAATTTATTTTAGAAAACATACCTCCTGAGTCTCGAACTAATTATTTGCTACGGGAAGAGGTACTGAAGTTAAAAGGAAAAACGAATAAGACAGCGATTATAACTCATGGCGCCAATCCTGGTTTAGTGTCACATTTTGTAAAACAAGCGCTATTAAATATAGCTCGAGATAATCAGATCACGATTCAGATACCCAAAACACGTTCTGATTGGGCCAAGCTTGCATATACATTGGGTATTAAGGTAATTCATATCGCTGAACGTGATACTCAAACTGCTTTACCGTTTAAGACGGTCGGCGAGTTTGTTAATACCTGGTCGATTAAAGGATTTATTGAGGAGATAAGACAACCTGTAGAGATTGGTTGGGGAAGCCACGAACGTCACCTACCTGAAGGAGCGAAATCCCATACTGTTGGACCTAAATGTTCTATTTACCTTGAGCGCCCAAGTGCAAGTATTAAAATCCGCTCATGGACACCAAGCTTCGGTGCATACCATGGTTTTTTGATTACTCATCCCGAAACCACTTCGATTACGCATTTTTTGACTTTGAAAGAGGGCGCAGAGTTACACTATCGCCCCACGGTTCTTTATTCCTATTGTCCGTGTCCTGATGCAATTCTTTCTCTTTATGAACTTTATGGAAACGAGTGGATTCCTCAAAAAAAGAGTCGCTTAATTGTCGATGAAGTGACGCAAGGTGTAGATGAATTGGGGGTTTTATTAATGGGGAACCTCAAAGGAGCATATTGGTTTGGCTCAACCTTATCCATTGAGCAAGCACGTACATTGGCTCCGTATAATAATGCAACAAGCTTGCAAGTTGTGGCAGGGTTATTTGCCGGAATTGTTTGGGCAATTGAACATCCCAATCAAGGAATTCTTGAGCCTGAAGATCTGAATTATGAGGAGATTTTGAAGTTTGCTTTACCTTTTCTCGGTACTGTAGATGGGTATTATACAGATTGGACACCATTACAAAACAGAGGATGGTTGTATTCAGAAAACTTGGATGTTCAGGATCCATGGCAGTTCGTCAATACTCTGGTTTGACCCAGTGAAATAAAATGGGGATTGAATTCTTTGTTTTTGAGTGTAAAAAATTTATGTCCTATCGGTTTTCTCTACTGGATTAACACCCAATTTAATTGTAATCTTCGTAATTGCCAATACGATGTTTCTATGGCATTTATGTTGGTTTAACTTTGATTTGTAATAGGTTGCATCTGACTACGTCCCGCGGCACGTAGGTGATTGGAGTGATTATTACCTTTGATTTTAATTTAGGGAAGAGTATGGTTATATACGAAGTAAATTTAGCCATTGATGAAGCGGTTTATCCTCAATTTCAATTATGGTTAAAAAAGCATGTCAAAGAAATGCTTCAGCTTCCTGGATTTATGCAAGCATGCATTTTAAAACCTGAAAATGAGAGAACAGAGGATCAGGAGAAATTAACAGTCCAATACCAATTGGAAGATAGGGCGTCTTTAAACATATATTTCGCTGAGTTTGCTCTCAAGATGCGTGAGGAGGGACTTAATCTCTTTAAAGATAAATTTTCTGCTCAAAGAAGAGTTTTCGAAGTTCATGACAATATCGTTAAATAAATAGGGTATAACAATTTATATTGGAGTTCAGGGGTTTTCATCAATTGAATCTTTAAATCAAGAATTCTTTAGAGGGATACTACCTATATCGTGTCGATTAAATTATTAAAAAATTTGCATCGGGTATATGTTTTCATATAGCCTGTGTTTGTGCAGAAGTCATTGCACGTTGTCCTTTGGAATTGATATAGGATATAGAATGAGACAGATAATTAAATTTGGATTTATAGTGGGTTTGACGGCGAGTACTAGTGCTTTTAGTTCAGATCCTGTTGAAGGACTTTATTTGAACTTACTGGGGCAGATAAGTCATGCCTCAAGTCCTGATATTAATTTTACAATTAACAACCTGGCTACTTTAGGAACAATCCAATTAGGCCCCGTTGGCGGTGGGGTGGGAGCTGCTCTTGGCTATAAAATAAAAAATTTTCGAACAGAAGCGGAGCTTCTTTTTAATATAAATAATTACGGTTCACTCGAGGCGGGTTCTTGTACGCTTATTAGTCCTAAGGTACTAGGTCCTGAAGGAGTATGTCCTGCTGCTTTTGTGGATACTGGTCTAGGATTTAATGGTAACGTGATAGGTGTTTATGGGCTGGTCAATGTCTATTATGATTTTCAATTCACTAATGATTCCGGTGACAATTCGAATTTTGTTCCTTATTTAGGGGCGGGTTTTGGTGGGGCGTTTATCCAACATCATGCTGCCTTCATAACGAATGAGCAGTGTGTTAGCTTGGGTACTTGTGCGCCGATCATCAACGAAAGTTTCAATACGTCAAACACTGGATTTGCTGCCCAAGGGATTGTAGGGTTTTACTATTATCTTGATGATTTTACTACCCTGGGCCTGGATTTTCGTTACGTTTCTACGCTTAGTTTTAGCAAAAAAAATAATCCCACGAACGAAGTCGATGATACTTTTGGTATAAGTACAATCAACATCACAGCTAACTTTGCTCTTACAAAGGCAGACTAATAACTCTTTTTGTGATTTTAAATAAAATGCCATGAGGTTTTTTTATCATGGCATAAAGTGGTCCAAAAATTTCAGATTCTGTTTCAACCATTACAGCAATGCTATTTCCTCATTCAATCAAGCAGTTGAGTAGCATAATTTTCGTTTGAACATGCTCAATATGGGAATTCACACTCCTGGGTCACTATGAAATCTCAGAAAGATATTTCAAAATTTAAGTTTAATGTTTCAAAATAAGATATTTTGCTTCTATAGTTTTAAGTATGCGGCTTTAATTAATAAAAATTAGGGAAAAATCATGGCATTAAAATATGATGTGATCGTTTTAGGGGGCGGTAAAGGTGGTAAAACTCTGGCAGTTGATTTAGCGAAAACGGGTCAGCGAGTTGCTCTGGTTGAAGACAACCAAATTGGTGGTACTTGCATCAATGTGGCATGTATCCCAACAAAAACGCTCGTACAATCAGCTAAGATAGCCCACTATTGTCGCTCAGCAACGGCATATGGTTTAGAGGCGACTCTTGCTCCCATTGATTTTAAAGCGGTTCGTGCTCGTAAAGACGCAATAGTACATGCGATGCGTGAAGCGAATTTAAAACAATTTTTAGATTCAGGGATGGATCTCATGCTGGGTCGTGGACATTTTGTAGGACCTAAGACGATTGAAGTGAATTTATCCTCACCACGAGATGGTCAAAAAGTATTAGAAATTACTGCGGATAAAATTTTTATTAATACCGGAGCTTTACCTTTTATACCCCCAATTCCGGGGCTCGACAAAGTAAAATATTATACTAATGGCAGTTTAATGAATGTTGATAGTGTTCCTAAGCATTTGCTTGTAGTTGGGGGTGGCTATATAGGTTTGGAGTTTGCTCAGTTATTTCGTCGCTTGGGGGCGGATGTCACGGTGATTGAAGCAGATAGCAAGTTTATTGGCCGTGAAGATGGAGATATTGCTGATCAGGTTTTTGATACGCTAACTAAAGAAGGAATTCATTTCGCTCTTAATACTAAAATCAATAGTATTCAAGAAGCGCAAGGCGAGGTAATTATCAATACAAATCAAAATGGAAAATCCGGGCTTATTCGTGGAAGCGATCTTCTTATTGCTGTGGGACGTATTGCAAACACATCCGGATTAAATTTAGATAAAATAGGAGTTGAGCTTGATGAACGTGGTTTTATCAAAGTAAATGAACATTTGGAAACCACAATCCCAGGTATTTGGGCTTTGGGAGATGTAAAGGGTGGGGCACAATTTACACATTTATCTTTAGATGATTATCGTTTAGTCAAACATAATCTACAAAATCCACAGGGCAAACATTCAGTACAAGGGCGGCTTATTCCCTATACCGTATTTCTCGACCCGGAACTTGCCCGTATTGGAATGACAGAATCACAAGCTCTTGCTCAAGGTTATTCGCTAAAAATAGCAAAAATTCCAGCTGCAGTTGTTCCTAGGGCAAAAACACAAGGTGAAACAACAGGTGTTCTGAAAGCTGTTATTGATGCAAAAACAGATCGAATTTTAGGTGTGTCTATTTTTTGTGCCGAGGCGGGTGAAATCCTTGGTGTAATCCAATTGGCTATGGAGTTGGATATGCCTTATCAGAAATTACGAGATGTTATGTTTGCTCATCCTACATTAGTTGAAAGTATTAATTTGTGGTTTGCGGCAGTGACAGAAAAGGGCAATTCTTAAGTAATTAATTTGCGCATAAATAGATCATAATGGTGCCTTTCATGGCATGTAATCGACTGTTTATATTGCTTTGAAAGGGCCTTTTTTTGTTCTTTTTTAATAAAAATAGAATTAATTTTTATTAATTTGATTTAAGTTTGGATAAAAAACACTAAAAAGTGTTGATTTCAATTTCATCTTATGTAAACCTTGCGCAACTATGAGTAGGAAATTAATTTGCACAATAATTGGTATTAGTTGTCTTACATTCGGCATGATTGGACTGTCGCTTTATAAGAAAGCCCCGGTTCATACAAAACCGCTGCATCCTAAAAAAGAAATTATTAATAGCACAAAAGAAGTTATTAAAACCGAAAGTGTAAGAAACGTTACGGCAAACAATGATACCTCACATAAGAGCGCTGAAAAAATAGCAAATATAGCACCTAAGAGTGCTCATAAAGTAGTGGCTATAAGAAAAAGCTCTCGGCCTAAGCACACCCCAAGAAAGGTTATTATGAAAAGCAAAAATATTGCTTTGACAAAAGTATCTTTTGAGGAATTGCCAGGTTGGGACACTGCAGATGTTAAAAAATCTTTATTAGCATTTCAGAAGTCGTGTGAGACGTTTTTGAAACAGTCACCATCTCATACGATCAGGACACAACACATCAAACTAAAAGCCCGCGATTGGCATCCAGCGTGCAAGGCGGCTTTAGCTCTAGACTCAGTTTCTGAAGATTCAGCAAAAGCTTTTTTTGAAAAGTGGTTTCGTCCTATTGAGTTTGCACAAAAAAAACCAGTCCATGGTTTATTTACTGGCTATTACATGCCAAAAATAAAAGGAAATTTAACAAAAAGTCCTAAGTACAATACGCCAATTTACGGATTGCCAAAGGGAAAATATTCAACTTCCTTTACTCGTGAGCAAATTGATAATGGAGCCCTTAAGAAAAAAGCACCGGTGATTGCCTGGATCCATAGCCCTGCCGAACGTCTTTTTTTAGAGATAGAAGGTTCGGGTGTTATTCAACTGCCTAATGGTGAAAACATATACTTAGGCTATGCAGGTGAGAATGGTGCTCCTTACACCTCAATTGCCAAGGTAATGATTAATAAAGGGATCATGACGCGACATAACGCATCTAAAGCAGCGATTATACGCTATTTAGAGAATCATCCTGAAAAAGCAAAAACAATTATCCAGAAGAATAAATCCTTTGTTTTTTTTGAGGATTTAGGAGAGCCTATGGCGCTTGGAGCTCAAGGTATGGCGCTTACACCAGGCTATTCTTTAGCTGTAGACAAAAAGTGGATTCCCCTGGGTGCTCCACTCTGGTTAGATACGAAGCGGCCTGACAAAAATCAAGTAGACGAAAAACAATTTCAGCGCCTGATGATTGCACAAGATACCGGTGGCGCGATTCGTGGTTTTATGCGAGGAGATATTTATTGGGGTTCCGGAAAACTTGCAACATTTCTAGGTGAACATATGAAAAATGAAGGCCATTATTGGTTATTGCTTCCTAAGCATATTTTAAATCGATTGGCCAAAAAATCACTCTCATAATATGAAAAGTGTACGATTCATTTTTAACTCCAAGGGAAAGGAAATATTATGGTTTATAATGGAAGATTGTTCTTATCCTCAGGAAGAGGCGGCGCAGAATTAAGAACATATACAATTAATAGAATACAAAACGCAGCTAAGGAAAGATAGAAAATAATTTTTGCTATAACGATTAGAGTGGGATTTGTTCCTGTAAATCGATAAATAGCTGAGAGAATGGCTATTACCAAAAATACAAAAGCTCCTGTTAACATTATCTTTCCTTGAATTGAGTATTCACCATCATATAGTAGTACAAACTTGCTGACAGTGCTGCACCTTCCATGAAACCAGGTTAGTTTATTTCCATGCTATAAAAACTCTTTTAGAACTCTATTCTCCTAAATTTCCAAGGCCTTCATCACTTTGTCGACATCTGCCTCAATTATTTTATTGATTTCTGAAACTTGATCTGAATATCCAACAGATTCAACAATCAAGGTAGCAACTTCTTCATAAAAAGTGTCTCGTTCGCGATGTTGTTTTTCCAAAAAGTTCTTCATATCATCTATCGGAAGCGATGGGACTCGTCCATTTTTCATACGGCCAAGTTGAGTTGGAATAGAGACTTTCAAGTAAACAACAAATTCAGAGGATAACAATTTTCGGCATTGCTCGCTTGATACAACACACTCTTCCAATAAAACAACAACATTTTCTTTTCCGGTACAATGAGAAATGATGTCGGCTTGGCATCGATTAAACGCTGCTTCACCTTGCTCGCCCAGAATATCTCGTGTCTGCCGCCCAATATAGCGTTCAATACTTGGGTTTGCATCGACGATTTGCCACCCTAATTTTTTAGCCAACGCTTCGGTAAATACAAACTTGCCTGCGCCCATATGGCCGACGATGAAGATACGTTTTGTCATTTTTAATATCTCTTTTTAGTTTCAGTAATGAATTATAGCATGTAGATTTGGTCAAGAGGACCTTATCAAGATGATCAGAATCAATCATGTGGATTCTTTAAATCAGGCACCTATAACTTAGAAAAAATCAAGTTTAGTACTTCTTTTGTCCTGAAAAACACCATGATATACTGCATAATTCTACCCTTTGCCTATTGGGAGGTAGTGTGATGGACCACGAAAAACAACCATTGGGTGACGGTTTTGAAAATCCTCCATTTCCGAGAACATCATCTGAATTCATTACGGTGCTGGCACATTATCATAGAGCCGAGATTGCGCGGATGGCTGGATGGCGGGACCGAATAGACCGGACGACTAACTGGGCAATTACCGCTGTAGCCGCAATGCTTTCGCTGTCTCTGTCAACGCCCTCTGCGCATCACGGAGTGCTGCTGTTCGCGATGCTGCTTGTTCTACTCCTTCTCCTCATAGAGTCGAGGCGATATCGTTTTTTTGACGTCTACAGGGGGCGGGTGCGTCTGATCGAACGGTTTTATTTCGCCCCTATATTTATGGCAGCCAGAGTAACTGACGAACATTGGGCTCGAGTTCTTGGCCATGACCTGCGTGAGCCGCGTTTCCTTATGAGCTTCAGCGCGGCAATGTCGCGGAGGCTACGTAGAAACTATGTGTGGATGTTCCTCATTTTGCTGACGGCATGGATCCTGAAAATCTCGTCTAAAAAGTTGCAAATCAGCGGTGCTCTTCAAGGAGCGGCAATGTCTTGGGGCAAGATTGTGGAAAATGCGGCTTTGGGGTTAATTCCTGGGTGGGCCGTCTTGATCTGTGTCGCCCTATTCTTTATATGGATCGCCTATGCTTGCCTCCATTCACCAGAATATACCGGCGAACTATCATATGGAAATGTTCATGTATGATGGGTGCTATGATTATTTTTGAATTTGGGTTGAATTCCAAGCTTCCTATAATTACTAACGTGTTGTTATCTAATTTTTTTCGATACTTCCTTTAGGGTCTGTTTACATTTCTACTATCTTGGCCAAAATAGCCTGATTTTATGCGCTCCGATGCTCGAAAATCAGGCCATTTTGACTCAATCTAGCGAAATGTAAACAGACCCTAGAACAATACACCTGTTTCAATAAGCAATCGCCCTTGCGAGTGGTTTGTACCATTCTGACCAAAGGCTGAACCTGCAGTAATATTGTCTGCCTTCACAAGGGATACCTCGCCACGCGCAAAAAAGATGCCTCTCTGGTATGTTGGTGTTAGCGTTAGCGACCAGGCATTACTGCCAGGACCGTAAGCCACATTGGTCCCACCTGTAGTGTCACAATATACTCGGTGCGACCAGTGATGCTCCAATGGGTACTAAAAGCAAATTTGATCACCAAGGCAACGCCATAAGTTGATGCGGAGTCTAGAAGCCCGATACTCGTATCCTTAGGAATATGGGTAAATTGTAATGTGGGGCTAACCGTCAACCGGCCTGAGGTGTAAGAATAAATTAAGTCATAAATCTGACTGTTATTCTGCGCCAAAGGAGTCACGAGACTGGATTTATTGTCATGTCTCATATTGCCGGAAGCAACTACGCTGAGGCTATTTTTTGAATTAATAACGTAAGTCATTAGTCCCGAAAGCCAGTTAAGTCGCCCAGAATAAAAGCCATCGCTTAAAGCAACTGAACCACTAAAATCTCCCTGGTTGTAGTTCATTTGCACACCACGATTCACAGCATTAGTCTGATTCCAGAGCAATCCACGCTCAATATTAAAATTTTGGAAGGTAAAGCTATTTTCGCTGCCGATAAGCGTGAATAACTTGCCTGCGATTACCGAAAAATTATCACCAGGAGCAAGCTTGATAAAAGCTACTGGAACGGGACCGAAAAAATCACGGGTCGTATCGTCCACGCGCAGATAAGAAGTACCAAGAGAGGGTAACGAATAGGCGCCTGCCTGAACGTAAAACTGCAACAAACCTTTGGTTTTCTGGACAAACAGCTGGCCATTATCTAAATCGAGTCGTGAGTTGGAATCCCCCGCTACAGGGTTACTCTGCCTCAGGCCAAGACCGCTTAGGATGCCGGTGATGTAAATTGTTCCGAGTGGACCAGCTTCGATGTCAAAGGGATTAGAATTAGCAACAAGCGGACCTGTCATCACAGGGTAGGGTAAAGAAATTGAAGTCGTTTCAGCTTCTATAGTTTGAGCCCAGGTTGGCATTATTAGAACGCTAAAAATTGTATAAAATAAAATTTGAGCAATAGATTTTTTCATACCCGTTCTACACGCTAACCTTCAAAGTAAGATTTAATTTTTCAGTACGTTGGCATTTGATAACTTTGCTTCGGAATCTTTATAAACTTCCTAAAAAACTTATTCAATATAAATCCATAATAGCAAAGATAAAACCCAAACAAGAAATTAATAAAAATGGCGTATTGACTAACTTACTTAACCCCAAAGTGGGAATTTTCTTTTGCAACCCTTGCATTACAGAAAGGAATATCTCTTGCTTCTGTTCACACCTCAGCACACCTCAGGGGTCAGGTCTTGCCTTTTGCCTATTTATATGAAAAAAGCAAAAGGCAAGACCTGACCCCTATGCCTGACCCCTATGCCGTATGACCCTTCAGAATTTAATGCTATCTTAAAATGCCCGAAGGACTTATAACACTAAAGTGAGGTTTGACAATCCATTTATAATTTCAATACAATGCAAGAACAATATTAATTGATCAATTTGTTTAATATGAGTGGAAAAGGTTTAAATTATTGGCGACAAGCTTGGGATGATGCCGGGTTCCTTAAAGATTATCAGAATGCTGATTATTTGTTGAAACGCTATGCACGACAATCATTTACTTCTTATGGGAACGAGATAGCCGATTTTTATTTTGGTGAATCAAGAAGTATTTTTGTCCCAACTATTAATTCTAAAAGCTGTCGATCTACTCCGGATAGACAACGAATGGATAGTGTTATGGAGGATTTGCAAGGCATCCTTAATGGTCGTCCTATTTATAAAGATGGTGATTTACATAACATACTTCGGGTGTTTGGTGAAAAGACTAATCAGAATTACACGACATCTTTTAATATTGTAGAAAAACCATCCTTTTTTGAAAATTTTATTTTCCTTGAAATTTTCTTTTCATTTCTGAAGAAATGTTTTGGGAATGATCAAATTGAAGAAAAAGAAAATAGTTTCTCTCGGAAAAATTAAAAGTGCTCTATTTTTTAATTGATTAAGGTAAAGATATCCATGAGGACTAGGTTAGTTCATCACCTGATATATTGGATCAACAGCAAAAGAAGCATTAAAAGACCTATAGATAATAAATTTTGATTATCAGAACCTAAGTGGGGAAGGGAGTTCTCATCAGCGAGTTGAATCCACCAGAACATACAAGTCATAAGTCTGATTACTTATCTAATTAGACTTTATATTAGTATTTTGTTTTGTGCTCATTCTGTGAGCTATGGATCAATGGGGGTCAGACTCTGAGCTCGCACCTCAGGGGTCAGGTCTTGCCTTTTGCCTATTTATATAAAAAAGCAAAAGGCAAGACCTGACCCATATGTGTTTTGACCCATATGTGTTTCATATGTGTTTGATAAGCGAGACTAAAAGGATACACAGTGAAAGATACTAAACGTATGCCAGCTACTGGACCGAGTTGGGAGACCCTCAAGCAATGGGGTAACAATGTCGCTCGCATCGAGCGGCTTACTGGAGGAGTTGCTAATGATGTGTGGAGTGTGCGCGTCAATGGGCACCTCGCAGTTGCTCGCCTCGGTTCCAGGAGTGACGCGGATCTTGCGTGGGAGATGGAGCTTCTCCAATACCTTGACCGTGAAGGTCTAACCGTGCCGCTTCCCATCCCGACTGCGGACGGCCGCCTATTCGCTGAAGGTCTGGTGGTGATGACTTACGTAGAGGGCGGGCCGCCTGAGTCGCAAGCCGACTGGCGTCGCGCAGCCGATACGCTCCGCCAGTTGCACCGCTTGACGCAGGACTGGCCACAGCGCCCAGGCTGGCGATCATCGATCGACCTCCTGCTCGCGGAGACTGGGACGAGGATCGATCTTCGCGCGATGCCACCTGAGGGTGTTGCTCGATGCCGGGCAGCCTGGGCACGGTTAGTCGGACGTCAGACATGCGTCGTCCACGGTGACCATAACCCTGGCAATATCCGCATGACCAGAGATCGGGTCGGGCTGATCGACTGGGATGAGGCACACGCCGATGTTCCCGACCTCGACCTGGTCCTACCCCACAATGCCGCTGGTCTCGATGAGGTCGCTCTTGATAACGCCGCACAAGCATCGGCCGCATGGGAAGCCGCCGTCTGCTGGGACGACGAGTTCGCCGTTAAACGACTCGCAGAAGTTCGAGCAGTCTGAGCATGTGCTCACATTGAATTTTCTAATCTATTTCAAAAGGCATCCATCTTCTCATTCTCCCCGAAATTCGCTCCTCTGGAGTTTGAGCCGATACATTAATTTTTGTTGGTGTACTGAGGTTGTTATCGGGATCTAGCGTATTGGCGTTTAAAACACAGAGCGACTTACCTTCATGGGTCATCAACCCACCAATATAAACACCGCAAGCACCACAAAAAAGGCGATCGCTGGTTTTGTGACCCATTTGATAGTAGAAAGTATTTTCTTTATTTTCTATTTTAATTATTAAAAATCCTTCTGGATCTGCCACATTAATATTGCCCTGTTTATGACAGAATGAACATGAACATTTTCTAAGCCAAAGCGCTTGTGGTGAATTTGGCGTGTTGAATTCCAGCTTGATATTACCACAATGACAAGCACCCTTTAAGATATGCATTGTTGATTTATCCTTTCACCACGAATGTTTTGGGGTAATAAATGACAAAGGCTTCCGAGGAAGCCTTGAATGTGGCATCAACAAGGATTGTCGTCTCCATTATTGTTGTGCCAGCTACACTGGGCGAGCCTTTGTGTAGTCTCGAATGTCTGATGCTAAAGCAGAGCAGGAACAATTGAATTATAGTAATTTCTATGGTTAATTACAAATGATAAGTTTTGGCTTTGACTTTATTAAAGTAATGAGGATAAATTATAGGGAACTAATCCACATTACCAATCTGTTTTAAAAATTTACATCGGAGTTGGAGTAATGTATTCAATCTTCGATGGAGCTTCGTGCAGTATTTTTTTATTGTTTTTTGTTTACTCCAAACACTCTTCATAAGCAGATCAAATTCATCAGCAAAAGCCTTGCTATGTACCATTATTTGTTAGCAGCATTCATAAGTATTTTTAACCCTATAAAGTTTTTAAAATTATTTTTTTCTTCTGAGCTATTTCAAGTCTACTATTTTTATAGTAGAGTCTACTAAAGATATAGTAGCTAATTTGGTTTCTGGAGAAAATGTCAATGAAAAGAGGGTCAAACACTTTTGCTCACGATCGCCTCCTTACAGAGGTAGAACTTGAATTAATGAATATTATTTGGAGCCTTAATAAAGTAACGATTAAAGATATTGTTTCACATTTGCCCAAGGAAAGACCTTTGGCTTACACCACTGTAGCAACCGTAGTAAAAGTGCTTGAGCAAAAGGGATTTCTGGGATGCCAAAAAAACTCTTATGCTCATGTTTTTCTCCCTGTTGTTACAAAGGCTGAGTATGAAAGTACATGTATTGATCAGATGGTAGCGAACGTTTTTGATGGGGAACCAAGTGCACTTGTGCAAAGACTTTTGACGGCAAAAAAGCTACAACATGACGACATTCAGGCAATTGAGAAAGCGCTGAAACAATTGGTAACTTCCGAACAACAAATAGAGGACTAGTCATGTTATTCCTGGAAATTTTATTGAGCATTCATTGCTTACTTTTAGTAAGCTCATGGATGATTGGAGGTCGTTGGCTTGCAAATCAACCCTCGTTTAAACTTAAGTTAGCCCGCCTTTTATTGGTCAGTTGTGTAGTTTCTCCATTAGTAGTTCATTGTGTAAGCACCACACAAAAACCTGAGCGTCATCACTATGAATCTATTGATGTCTTGCAAGAGTATGTCAACCAACCCATCTTAAAGGCTAAACCTTCGCAAGAAGCCTTTGAATCAGAAAGCACTTTTTCAATAGGCAATACGAGTTATTTTCAACTTTTTTATATCGTGTTTTGTTTGCTCATCTTGTTCCGAGGTTATAAAGTAGTATTGGCTTTGGGGCGCTTAAACGCCACGCTGGCTGAAGCAACTCCTTACAGAACTTCCGGCAAACTGGTTATTAAAGTATCTCACCGCTGCCATATTCCTTTCTCAGTAGTTTTATTTAACAAAGCTTATATCGTATTGCCAGTATCCTTACTTTCTTCCTCCAAGAATGTGAACATTGCGATTGCTCATGAAGGCCAACACCATCGTAATGGTGATTGTCTATGGGCCTATTTTATTGAGGTTTTACGTATCCTTTTCTTTGGCAATCCAGGTGTTAGTCGATGGAGCCGTATTTTAAGCGAATTACAAGAATTTTCATGTGATGAAGTATTGGTAGGCCAGACAAAAATTTCGACACATGACTACGGCCACTGTCTGTTTGATGTAGTACAGACAGTATCTCAATGTACTTTGTCATCTAACCGAGAAATTGCATGCACGGTAGGTATGGCTTTTGGCAAAAACAACAAAGACTGTACTTTTATTATTAGGAGAATTTCAATGTTATCAGCTTATCCAGTTAAACCATCTAAATCCTTATTGCTAGGGATGGTTTTTGCGGGGTTTTCTGTTTTGGCCCCAATATGTGTTGCCTATTCAGCAGTAGGTTCATTGAGTAGTTCTAAAGCAAGAGAAATCGATACATCCCATTTAGATTCTAAAATGCAAAGCATTGCAGAACAGGAAATTAAAACTGCGGTGAAACAATATCATGCAAAATCAGGTGTTATTGCAATCGTCGATCCTGCCACAGGTAATCTCATTGCATTTGCTGAGGCGGGTAAGAGTAAAAATCACAACAGTTGGAAGTCCCGTATTTTTTCACCTGGATCTACGATAAAACCTTTCATCGCAGCTGCAGCGATTGATTCTGGGAGCAGCTCTGAAACAAAGAGTTATGATTGCCATTCACCTTATTTCATAAAAGGAAAATCATTTACTAACTACAGTCCCAATGTAGGTGATGCTTCTTTGGAAGAGGCTATTGCCAAGTCGATTAATGTCTGCCTTATTAAGGTATCCCTGGAAGCCGGAGCACCAGTAATCCGCAAAAAACTCACTGAATTTGGTTTTGACATGAACACCTGGTGGCAAGCAAATCAAAGTGATGACTTACAACTTGCTATGGCTTCACTTGGTGAGAACATACCGGTCACGATTGATTCATTAACAAGATCCTATGCCATTCTTGCTAACAAAGGGCGCTCATTCAAAGAAGGGGAAGCTCCTATTATTTCAGCAACAACAACACGCTCAATAAATCATATTCTTGAGAATGTCATTACAAATGGCACTGGAGCACTTGCTGCGACTCCTGGTGTTCGCATAGCCGGTAAAACAGGAACAGTTGCAGAAAATATTAATTTTGCTCAGGGTAAACGTCTCGCCTTGTTTGCTGGGTATGCACCGATTAATGCGCCACGCTACGCCATGGTGGTCGTAATTGAAGACGGCCATTTAAGCAAAAATGGCAAGACTTTGACTTCCGGTGGAGAGTTGGCTGCGCCTGTATTCCGTAATGTTGCGATGAAATGGTCTGAATAATCACTCAGTAAATTATAGGTAGGGCATCTTTTGCACTTATACCACTATGAAATGAAATATTGGAATTTATTATGAAGAAAATAATTGTATTTTTATTTACGGGACTATTATTTTGTACCACAACTTATGCTCAAGATAGATGTTTTTTGGCAAAAGAAAATGAAACTGTATTAAAACATGAAGGTGGTGGTTGCAATCAGCGCTATGCGCCAGCTTCGACTTTTAAAATTGCATTAAGCCTTATGGGCTTTGATTCAGGAATACTAAAAGATGAGAAGCATCCTGAATGGCCATACAAAAAAGAATATGAGCGCTCTACCGTCAATGTATGCAGCCATTCTCATACCCCTCGCACCTGGCTAAGAGATTCTTGCGTTTGGTATTCCCAAGTATTGACCAAACAATTAGGGATGAAGCGATTTAAAAATTATGTTGATGCATTTCATTATGGTAATCAAGATGTATCAGGCGATAAAGGTCAAAATAATGGCTTAACTCATGCATGGCTTTCAAGTTCTCTTGCTATCTCACCAGTGGAACAAATTCAGTTCTTACAAAAAATAATCGATAAGAAACTCCCTGTACGTCAAAAGGCTTTAAACATGACCAAGGACATTCTCTACATCCAAGAATTAGCTGGCGGTTGGAAACTGTATGGAAAAACAGGAACCGGTTTACAATTAACAACAGATAAAAGTCAAAAACTACCCTTGCAACACGGATGGTTTCTAGGCTGGATTGAAAAGAATGGTCGTGCAATTAGTTTTGTCAGCCATGTCACGGATAGCAAAGAAAAAGTCAGCTTTGCCAGTCTTAGAGCAAAAAATGACGCACTCATTAAATTGTTTTACTTGATTAATGAGTTGGAAAAATAATTGCTAATAAAAGCTGCTGATTAGAAAGATGGGGCCTGAAGTGATTAGAAAAGCTATCAGACGCCTTAATCACTAAGTCTGATTATCCTGAAAATCAAATACAGAAGCACCTCAGGGGTCAGGTCTTGCCTTTTGCCTATTTATATAAAAAAGGCAAAAGGCAAGACCTGACCCCTATGTGCTTTATAAAAAAGGCAAAAGGCAAGACCTGACCCCTATGTGCTTTTGCCAAAGATAAGTCACTTTAAATTGGAGGCGGTGATTTTTATGCTCGACCAATGCCCTCGGAATCCAAGGGGCCAGGTTAATACACCCAATGACAAAGGGTTTTGTTCCCTTAGGTAAGTTTGATGATTGCACCGATGCAATGATTTGCTAATCTCACTTTGTGATTTTTCAATGACCATTGGTAAGTCTTTTGTTGGTGTCATTTAGTAAGCATGCTCCACTTGGGGGCAGCAAGGTTAACTAGCAGTCGCAATAAAATCGATAGGTTAATTGGGGAAAATAATCAATCCACGCTTATTGCTGTAAAGTCACAGTGCAATACAAATCGTCGCTATTTTTCAAAAAATCTAAATCCACTACTTCCTCTTTGTCTAACAGACGCTTCATTTCTGCCACTTTATACCTCTAATGAACAATGCTTAGTGGTTCATAGTCTAAAGATTCAGTCATAGTTATAGGTGGTAGTGGGGAAGAGAAGAGAGAATAGCGCATCATCTGCCTCATATACTGTTGATATCCTTGAGACTCCATAATATTTTTTTGGAAATCTTTTAGATTATTCAGTTTTAGTTCATATCCTGTTTTCATTAAATTATTAAACTGACCATCGTCTATGCTGGAATATAAACCAGCTAATTCGACCCATAGTTTTTGCCGTACTTCAATTTTTATTACCTCCCAGATAGGGAGTAAATTGTTTTCAAGGAGTGAAAACAGCTGGATTAGCTTTCTATATTCTTTTACTGTTTGGGGATGAGTGAATGGTTTTAAGAAATTCATTGCTACTTGTTCAATAACTTGTTCTTTACGCGCCGTAACAGCTAGTGCAAAAGATTTTTCCATAGGAATAAATTTTTTATATTGAGGTTCGTAGATAAGTACTTCACCAGTTTCAAGCTCATAAAACCAACCATGGATATTTAACTCTTTGCGTGCCAGTTTTTCGGCAATGAGAGGATAAGATTTTAAATGCTCTATCTGGAGCAAAATGTTTAGTTTGGTGGCATGATTTACTTTTAAGGTAAAGTCGCGATCATCAAGCATGTTTGCGTCATTCATTTGTTTTAAGACAGAATGAGAATGAGTAAGCCATGAGGCTACTTCTGGAAGGCGTTCTTTTAAGTTAGGCGTTAATAATCCCTTCATAGCACCACAGTGTGAGTGACCACAGATAATGATGTCTTTTATACTATCAAGTTCATTTAGGGCGAATACGAGTCCTGCTCCTTCGCTGGAGGGAATAGGTGAGGGGGGAATAATATTGCCTACATTGCGAATAGTAAATAACTCTCCCGGTTTTGTTTGTGTTAAAAGATTTGGCATTAAGCGCGAATCGGAGCAGGTAATAAATAAAATTTCAGGCTTTTGACCGATACTTAATTCTTTGAAAATTTCCTGCATTTGTTTAAAGGAATCATTTTGAAATTGACGTACTCCAAGCATTAGTCTGATTAACATTGAAAACTCCTTTTTAAGTCGGTAACTGGATTTCATCGCAAAAGCTTATAAAAATAAGCTATTATTTTGTTAATCGTAAAGAAATTTTTCAAAACTGTAAAGGAATCAAATGAAAAACAACATAATGATTTATTTCTTATCTTGCGTGGACTCGTCTGAGTCATCCCTACATACGTAATATTTCCTGAATAAACAAATGATAGTATGTGCATCGTTTTATAAGATGCAATCTCTAAAATATATTATTAAGGGCAGGTTAGTATTATGGGAATTAATATTGTTGCCTACCAATTCCTTTTCAATCACCAAAACACATTAAATTTGCGCTCTATATGCACTCTATAAAGTTTTTTAAAATTTGTGAAGCTTCAGAGCCCCTTGCTGTTATTGGTCGGAGTGACAAGAATCGAACTTGCGACCCCTGCCTCCCGAAGGCAGTGCTCTACCAGGCTGAGCTACACTCCGTGTTGTGTACTAAGTTTAATGTGAGAGTTTGCTGTACTCTACCAAGGCTACTTAAAGCGAAAAAATTAATAGCTTCTTTGCAAAGCAAATTGAGCTAAATTGATAAGCGCTTCTTTATATTTTGAATCAGGTAATATTGTTAAAGAGGACAACGCTTTGTCGATTTCTTGTGCTGCTATGTTTTTAGTATATTCTATTGCTTTTGTTTCTTCTAAAGATACAAGGATCTCAGGTAAAAAATCCAAACTGCCTTTTTTAAGGCTTTCCATAATTTGTTGCTTTTGTAGTTCAGTGCCATGTTGTAATGCATAAATTAAAGGTAATGTAGCTTTTCCATCAGCTAAGTCATCGCCTATATTTTTACCAATAGTTTTGGCATCAGAACAATAGTCTAAAGCATCGTCTATGAGTTGGAATGCATTACCTAGGTGCAGGCCATAGGAATAGAGACTGTCTTGCATTTCCTTGGAGGAGTTGCAAATCATTGGGCCTATACACGCAGCAGCTGCAAATAAAAGAGCTGTTTTTGCACGAATTACATCAAAGTACTCATCAAAGGTTAATGCAGGGTTATGGCGATTCGATAGTTGTTTGACTTCCCCACAGCTGATTTCAAGTGCTGTTTTGGCAAAAAGCTTAAGTACCTCTGAATTACCGGAATCAACAATTAACTCGATTGATTGGGTAAAGAGATAATCACCAACTAGAATACTTGCTTTGCTACCCCAAATGTCATTTGCTGTTTGACGTCCTCTTCTTAAAGTGGATTCATCAATGACGTCATCGTGAAGTAATGTAGCTGTATGAAAAAATTCCACCATGGTAGCCAGAGTAATATGCTCATTACCTTGATAACCGCATGCATTACTTGTTAAAAGAACCAACAATGGTCGTAGTCTTTTGCCGCCACTTTCTATTATATGGTGAGACATGTCATCAATTAAGCCAATTTGCGATTCAATTTTATTAACAATTAAAGTATTAACTGCATTAAAATCGTCACTAACTAGCGCGCGTATACTGTCAATCGCCATTGTTTTTCCTCTACGATTCAATCAACAAATGCTAAGGTTGGGCATGCCAATTGTCAAGTAAAAGTAGGCTTAACTTTAGGGTCTATTGACAATTCTACTCCCTTGGTCAAAATGATGAGATTTTATGTGCTGCGATGCTCACATACTTCGTATATACTGCGTTTTGGTGCTCTAAAAATCTCATTATTTTGTCTTAATCGAGCAGCCCCTAGCTTATACATTAAATCGAAAATGCATTACATCTCCATCGCAAACGACATAATCTTTACCTTCCAGACGCAATTTTCCGGCTTCTTTAGCTCCTTGCTCGCCTTTATAAGTGATAAATGCATCATAGGCTATGACTTCCGCGCGGATGAATCCCTTTTCAAAATCTGTGTGAATGACACCTGCAGCTTGCGGTGCAGTAGCTCCTTTAGGAATGGTCCAGGCTCTTACTTCTTTTACTCCAGCAGTAAAATAAGTTTGTAACCCCAACAATTCATAACCTGCACGGATCACTCGATGCAATCCGGGTTCACTTAGCCCTAAATCTTCCATGAATTCTTGGCGATCTGCTTCATCCAGTTCAACTAACTCCGCTTCAGTTGCCGCGCATAGAGCAACGATACTGGCTTTTTCTTGGATGGCCAAGTGACGCACTTGATCAAGTAATGGATTGTTTTCATAACCATTATCATCGACATTCGCAATATAAAGCACCGGTTTCGCAGTGAGTAAAAAAAGACGGCGTACAATAGGTTCTTCTTCTGTGCTTAATTCAAGTGTGCGAACAGGATGGCCTGCATCAAGATGTGCCTTGATTTTTTCCAGGGTCTTCATTTCAAAAAGTGCTTCTTTATTACCGCTACGCGTGTTTTTTCCTGTTTTTAGTATGGCTTTTTCAAGCGTTTCCATATCAGCTAAAGCAAGCTCAGTATTAATAACTTCAATGTCACTTAGCGGTTTGACATGACCCTCCACGTGAACCACATCAGTATTTTCAAAGCAACGTACCACATGAGCAATGGCATCGGTTTCACGAATATTGGCCAAAAACTGGTTACCCAAACCTTCACCCTTGGATGCCCCTTTAACAATACCCGCAATATCAACGAATTGCATGGTGGCTGGGAGCACTTGTTGTGGTTTTACTATCTCACTCAAAGCATCGAGACGAGGATCTGGAACTGTAACTATCCCTACATTGGGTTCAATGGTGCAAAAAGGATAGTTTGCTGCTTCAATACCTGCTTTGGTGAGTGCATTGAACAGAGTTGATTTACCAACATTGGGCAAGCCCACAATGCCGCATTTAAATCCCATGTGTAGTACCTCTAAATTGTTAAAACTAAACTAACTGTTACCCGCATCAACTGCGTGCAAATCCAACGAGAATTTTTTCATTGGGGTAAGCAGTCCCTAAACGTTCAATTGATTCATTGCCCTAGCTAAATCGCCCGAGAAGACTAAAGGCATTGCTGCAATACCTCTATCAATTGCATCATAAATGAGTTGCCTGTCTTGTGCCGAGGGTCTTCCGAGCACAAATTGATGGACTAAATCTCTATGCCCAGGATGACCAATTCCAATGCGTAAGCGGTGAAACTCTGTGCTACCTAATTGGGCTATTATATCTCTTAATCCATTATGACCGCCATGACCTCCACCTGTTTTAAGTTTAATGCGTCCTGGGGGTAAATCCAATTCATCATGTACAACCAGTATTTCTTGGGGTTGAATTCGATAAAATTGGCTGATAAGCCGGGTCGGTTGACCACTATGATTCATAAAAGATGTGGGCAAAACTAATTGAGCTGCATGCTGATTTAACTCCAACTCAGCCAATTCGGCCTGCATTTTTTTTTCCAGCTTGAAAAAGACACTGTGTCGCTGTGCTAGGGCAGAGATTAACCATCCACCGGCATTATGGCGAGTGTGCTCGTATGCTGATCCTGGGTTGCGTAAACCAATGATAAGTTTTATTGCCATGGTATCGCTCTTTTAGATAGGGGGCGTAATTTTGGCGCTTTTATAGCCTGGGTGAAGCGCAGCGGAACCCGGGTTAGTTTGCACAAAATTCCCAATGCTTCGCTTCCCCAGGCTACGGTTTACATTTTTTCAATCAAATTTGAATGATTACTCTTCATTTTTCTCAGCGTCAACAGTTGGTACAGCTGATGCTGGGACTTCTGCTTCAGCTTCTATTGTTTCTTCCTCTTCTGTTGCAATTACTCTAGGCATGTGGATGCTTACAACAGGAGCATCATGACTTCCATCTGTAACATCAACAGTAAGTTTTACCCCTTTAGGTAATTTTAAGTGAGATAAATGAACAATATCGTCCATTTTGACGTCTGCCATATCTACTGCGATAAACTCAGGCAAATCTTTTGCTTGGCAGCGGACTTCTACTTGAGTCATGGTGTGGTTAATAATACCGCCAGCTTTAATACCAGGAGCTTTATCTTCATTGATAAAGTGAATCGGTACTAATTTAACCAGAACATCAGTTTTAGAAACGCGTTGCAAATCGATATGCATTACAACAGGCTTATAAGGATGACGTTGTAATGCCTTCAAAATAACATGTTCAACTTTGCCATCAATAGTTATATCAAAAACACTGGAATAGATACTTTCAGTTTCCAAAGCTTTAATTACTTTATTATGTTGAAAATGAATTGACATTGGCTTTTTATCACCGCCATAAATTACACCAGGTACTTTATTTTCAAGACGACGTAGGCGGCGGCTCGCACCTTTCCCCATATCCGTTCTTGTTTGTGCTTCTAAAAGGACATTTGACATTATATACTCCAAAAATTTATATAAGTTTCCTTCAGGGTTTGCTTACTATTCCACCATCTCGGTCGCAAGGCTTTGCGGCTCAATCTAGCGAATTGGAAACAGACCCTAAGTTTAATCCGCGACCAGATTAAACGCCGGATAATGAGTTAAAAAATCCGGAAAGGGTGGCGAAGTATACAATATTTTAAAATGAACTTGAAGTCATAGTCATAATTTCATAGAATATGCGACTTTATGAATTTGTGATAGCCAATCAGGCGAATTGGAGAAAAATTATGTATGCGGTAATCAAAACTGGCGGTAAGCAATACACCGTGAAGGAAGGTGATGTGTTAAAAATTGAATTACTGCCTGAAGATGTTGGCAATGAAATACAATTTAAAGAAGTATTAATGTTGGCTGATGGTGATAAAATTGTTTGTGGTTCTCCATTAGTTGCCAAGGCAACAGTGAAAGCTGAAGTGCTTGATCATGGTCGTCACAAAAAAGTTAAAATTATCAAGTTTCGTCGTCGTAAGCACCACATGAAACACATGGGGCACAGACAATATTATTCGCAAGTTAAAATTACTGCGATAAGCAAGTAAGAGAGGATAGCAATGGCTCATAAGAAAGCAGGTGGTAGTACTCGTAACGGCCGCGACTCGAATCCCAAGTATCTTGGAGTGAAGCGTTTTGGCGGTCAGTTCGTTAATGCGGGTGAAATAATTGTAAGACAACGTGGTACACGTTTTCATCCAGGACCTGGCGTAGGTTGTGGTCGTGATCATACCTTGTTTGCCTTGGTTGAAGGCCTGGTACAGTTTGTTGTCAAAGGTGACAAAAATCGTAAATATGTAACAATAGTTGCAGAACAAAAAGAAGAAGCTGCAAATTAATTATTACAGTAGCCAGAATACCGTATGGTGGCATTGGCTATTTATGATGTGTTCTGGAATTACCTTAATTCAGACTACATTTTATACCTAAATACAATGTTATTAGCCCCGGTAACGGGGTTTTTTTTTATTTTGAGGGTGGTCATGAAATTCGTTGATGAGGCAGTGATAAAAGTAGACGCAGGCCATGGTGGAAATGGTTGCTTAAGCTTCCGACGCGAAAAGTTCATACCACGAGGTGGCCCTGATGGGGGTGATGGGGGTGATGGGGGCAGCGTTTATTTTGAAGCCAGCACCGATTTAAATACCCTTGTTGATTTTCGTTATATGCGTCATTACAAAGCAGGCAATGGCCAATCCGGAATGGGAGGAAATTGTACTGGGAAAAAAGGTGATGATTTAATAATAAAAGTACCTGTTGGTACTATGGTTTATGATGTGGATACTGGAGAATTGCTTGGTGATATTAAGGAACCAGGTGTTCCTGTATTGATTGCTCAAGGTGGATTTCATGGTTTAGGAAATACGCGCTATAAAAGTAGTGTGAACCGTTCTCCAAGGCAAACTACTCCAGGAAGTCCAGGGGAGTCACGACATTTACGTTTGGAGTTGCGCGTTTTAGCTGATGTAGGTCTGTTGGGATTGCCTAATGCAGGAAAATCTACTTTAATTCGCGCGGTTTCCAGCTCAAAAGCTAAAGTAGCTGATTATCCTTTTACAACATTACATCCGAGTTTAGGCGTTGTAAGCGTTTCGTCGCACAAGAGTTTTGTGATGGCAGACATCCCAGGTCTTATTGAAGGAGCCTCTACAGGAGCTGGACTTGGGCACCGATTTTTAAAGCATCTTGCACGTACGTGTGTGTTACTCCATGTAATTGATGTGGCCCCTTTAGATGATAGTGATCCTGTTGAATCAGCCAAAGCAATTATTCATGAGTTAGCAGAATACAATCCTGAACTTTTGCAAAAGCCTCGATGGTTGGTATTGAACAAAATAGATATGTTACCCGATGCAGCAAGCCGAGAAGAAAGAATCAAAACTATAGTGAATGGTTTGAACTGGAAAGACAAAGTCTTTGCAATTTCAGCAATCAGTAGTGAAGGCACGCAACAATTGTGTTATTCACTGATGCAATTGATTGATGAGATGAAAGAGTCTGAAGCATAGCCACTCTGTAGCATATTCAATTACTGAGGCACTACGGTAAGGTATATTATGGGTTTCACGGCCTTTATGGTGATTGCTGTAGTCAATAATTAATTGTGTTGTTCCTTGTGATGGCTGTTGCTGCCAATATTCTTCTAAACCACGTATATGAAAATTTAGCGTGTTTTTATGCAACTCTGTAAAATGTAACAAATGATGTATGTTAGGTTTACTGAGCTGTAATTGCAGTAATCCTCCAGTTGCTTCATCGATAATGGTTATGGGTTCATTGATACGTGTAATTAGTTCACGTAGGTTTTCAGACGCTTTTTTATCTACATCACTAATAATATGAGGCTCTAGGATAGGGCCAACAATGGTTTTTATTTTATCTGCCAGATTGGGAATACAACGGACCTTAAATTCAATATAAGGTGACTCCCAGCGATAACCTGTTTGGCAATCAATATCCTGGAGCGCATCTTCCAATTTTTGGGCTATTTCACTTTCTGCCAAACCAAAAATTCGCCATTTGAGTATTTGTTTTTGGCTGTGAGTGGTTTGCTGTAATAGAGGCATTACATACTGATTAAACATCGGCAAGCATTCACGAGGTGGTCCTGGTAACAGAAAAAAATGTCTATTATTCCATGGATAATAACATCCCAAAGCACTGCCTACAGGATTGGGTAAGGGCTGGGCTTGCTCGGGAAAAAGGCATTGCTGAACGTTTCCTGGATTGAGCGCTAGATTTGCATCGTGTAATCGGCTTTTAATATGTTCAAGAGCTACAGAGTGTTGTACTAACGCCTCACCAGTAAATTGAGATAAGGCAAAACGGGTGAGATCATCAGTAGTTGGCCCAAGTCCGCCAATGATAATGATGATGTCATGTTTTTTGGTCAGAAAGCGCAAACAATTAATGATATCAACCTTTTTGTCACTGCAGGACATATGCACGCCTAAAGGCAAGCCTTCGGAACTTAGTGCATGGGCAATGTCACGACCATTAGTATTTAGGGTATCGCCATGAACTATTTCATCACCGGTTGCTAAAATGGCTACCGTCATTGTCTGTTTTCCAAGCGTCAATATTCACTTGATTTTATAGCATAATTTGAAAAATCTGTAATAGTTATTGACATTTATTCCCAAATTGCCTAATAACTAAAAAAGGTGGTTTTTTTTAAGATATACTGTTGCTATCTATAGTTTTACGATTATTTGTATGTGAAGGAGAAATTATGGAATTTTCAAGCCGTTATGTAGCGCATGTTCCTGACGCTCAAGGGTTTGTGAATTATACTGAAGAAGAAAACAGAATTTGGAATATTTTATTTGAAAGACAAATAAAATTAATACCTGGGCGAGCCTGTGATGAATTCATATTAGGATTAAAAACATTAGGTATTAAATCTGAAGGAATTCCACAGATTCCCGATCTAAATAAAAAGCTTAAAGCAGCGACAGGTTGGCAAGTGTCTGCGGTTGCTGCATTAATTTCTGCTCGAGAATTTTTTGAGTTGTTGGCAACAAAGCATTTTCCTGTAGCTACATTTATTCGTAATGAAGAAGAGTTGGATTATGTAAAAGAACCTGATATTTTTCATGAAGTATTTGGTCATTGTCCCATGTTGACAGATAAGGTATATGCAGAATTTGTTTATGATTATGCTAGGAACGTGTTAACTTTTCCTGAGTCAGATTGGCCTTTATTACAACGTATGTTTTGGTTTACAGTTGAGTTTGGTTTAATTAAAAGTGCACAAGGTCTGCGAGCTTATGGTGGTGGGATACTGTCTTCTATTAGTGAAACGGTATATAGTGTAGAAAGCGATGTTCCGCTTAGAGTAAATTTTGAACCAGTCGCGGCGTTTCGTATGCCTTACCGTATTGATATGTTGCAACCAGTTTATTTTGTAATCACTGATTACCAGGTTTTGTACGATTTTGTTTTATCTGATATAGGTAAACTTTTAGCTCGAACTCGGGAGCTTGGGGAGTTTCCGCCATTTTTTAAGGTGGATCCAAATAATCCTAATATCCATATTAGAGCGTGTTAATCTAGGTATATTGTAATGAACAGCTAGTCTTGTTAACATCGAGCAACCTAGTTTGTTCATTGGCTGTTTCAAGTCAAGGAGCATTATTTGATTAAAGTACTAATTGTTGATGACCATGCATTGGTTCGAATGGGAATTCGACGATTACTCGAAGATATGTCAGATGTTGAGGTAGTCGCTGATGCAGAAAGTGGTGAACAAGCTTTAGCATTAGTAAAAAAATATTCCCCAGATGTTGTTCTTTTAGATATGAAAATGCCCGGAATCGATGGGTGGGAAGTAACGCGTCGCCTGAAAAAATCAAATCCACACGTTAAGGTTATTGCTGTAACTGCGATGTGTTCTGATGTGTTGCCTACTCGTGTTTTGCAATTAGGAGCTATGGGGTATCTGACGAAAGAATCGGGTGCCGAAGAAATGGCTGCCGCAATCCGCAAAGTTGCAAAAGGGGAAAAGTACCTTAGTGCCGAAATCGCTCAAAAAGTAGCGATTAATAGTTTAGAAGAAGTGCAAGGTTCGCCTTTTGATGTGTTATCTGAGCGTGAAATGCAAGTGATGTTGATGATTACCAGCGGCATGAATGTCCAGGAAATTAGTGATAGGCTTTTCCTGAGCACAAAAACAATTAATGGTTATCGTTATCGAACATTTGAAAAATTAGGCATTAAAAATGATGTGGAGCTCACTTATTTGGCTTTAAAACACGGAATTATAGAAAATCCTATCGATCTGGCATCAGAAGATTAAAAGGCGTTGTAGCCTGGCTGCAGCGTAGCGAAACCCGGGTTTAATGCAGCAGCGACATTCCCGGGATATGATTTTATGTAAATCTAGAGTTATTGCTATTATTACTACATGAATATTTCTACTGAATTAGCGTTGTTCCTCACTAAGTTACCTAATGAACCCGGTGTTTATCGTATGTTGGATGAAGCGGGTAATCTTCTTTACGTAGGTAAAGCATCCAATCTAAAAAAACGGGTTACGAGCTATTTTAATAAACAAAATACAGGAATTAAAACTCGTTCTTTGGTGAGTCAAATTGCCTCCATAGAAATTTCCGTTACGCGGAGTGAAACAGAAGCATTACTATTGGAAAGTAATCTGATTAAAACGTTAAAACCAAAATACAATGTTTTGCTGCGAGACGATAAATCGTATCCTTATATCCATCTTTCCAATCATCCTGACTTTCCACGAATTGAGAGCTATCGCTCTAAGAAAAAACCTCTTTCAGGTGACTTTTTCGGCCCTTATCCCAGCAGTGCAGCAGTAAAAGAAACTATAGTGACTATTCAAAAAGTTTTTAAACTTCGTAATTGTCGCGACAGTTATTTTAATGCACGTTCAAGACCGTGTTTGCAGTACCAAATCAAGCGCTGTACAGCCCCTTGTGTCAACTATATAACTCCTGAGGATTACAAACGTTCAGTACACGATGCTATGCGCTTTTTGCAAGGTAAGTCGCAATTAATTCTTGATGAGCTTGCCAAACGGATGGATAAAGCGGTAAGTGAATTGAATTTTGAAGAAGCAGCAATTTTGCGCGATCAGATTAAAAGTTTGCGCTTAGTGCAAGAACAACAAGGGATTTTACAATTACGTGGCGATGCAGATGCTATCGCAATTGAGGTTAGTCCTGGTTTTGCCTGTGTTCAGTGTGTGACAATTCGTGAAGGTCAAGTATTGGCAAGCCATAGTTATTTTCCATCTGTACCGCAAAAAGGATTGGAAGATGAACTCAGTATGGAGGATCTATGGCAACAAACTTTTGATGCATTTGTTGGGTTCTATTATTTGGATACCCCGGAAAAAATCCCCGCTTTAATTATTACGAACCATGACTTATTGGACCATCAATCATTACACGAAGCATTATCACAACGACGTGGCAAATCGTGTAAAATCCAAGTGAATCCACGCGGCATAAAATCCCGGTGGATGGATTTTGCCTTAAACAATTTACGTGTTTCGGTAGCTGAATATGTTACGAAACATTCTACAATGAGATCGCGTTTCCAGGAGTTAGAGCGATTTTTGAGATTGAAAAAACCCATTGAACGCATGGAATGTTTTGATATCAGCCACACTCAAGGTGAAGCAACTGTTGCATCATGTGTTGTATTTGATCATGAGGGTCCTTGCCCTAATGAATATCGGCGTTTTAATATCGAAGGTATTACTCCTGGAGATGATTATGCCGCAATGGAACAGGCGCTTACCCGCCGCTTTAAGCGCTTAGTCGAAACGCAATCTTTACCCGATGTATTAATTATTGATGGAGGTAAAGGACAAGTAGCTGTAGCCCAGAAAGTGCTGATGTCCTTGAGTGTCTCTACAGTGAGCTTGTTTGGTGTGGCTAAAGGGCCTTCACGAAAAGCTGGATGGGAAAAATTGATTTTGGTGAATGAAGCAGATGAATTGACTTTAGCTGATGACTCTAAAGCATTACATCTGATTCAACATATTCGTGATGAAGCACATCGTTTCGCTATTACTGCCCATCGTAAGAAAAGACAGAAAAAAAGATTGGAGTCAACTCTTGAGGATATTGAAGGAGTAGGAGCAAAGCGCAGACAAGCATTACTGCATCGTTTTGGCGGGATACGTGAACTTGCGAAGGCTCCAGTGGAGGAAATTGCTAAAGTATCTGGTATTAGTGAACATTTGGCAAAGCGTATTTTTCAATTTTTTCATGGTGAAAACGTATCGCCATAAAGGTATCTTATTGTAGCCTGGGTGAAGTGTAACGAAACCCGGGAATACTAAGCTTCATTCTTGTTCAAAAACCCCGGGTTTCGCTGCGCTACACCCACGCTACTTATAAGTCAGATAGAATATTATTCATAATCCTGGCAAAAATTCTAATATTCGTACTAAACTTATTTTAGATATGCTCGAATAATAATTAAAATAAATTGATATTTAAGCACAAATCTTGCATGTAAAAATAAAAAGTAAGGTGAGAGGGGGGCATATGTATAAATTACTTTCAGCTGTATTGATGATGCTCATGGCTGCCATAGTGAATGCCAGTAATTTTTATGGCACGGGATTATGTGGTTACCCACAATACGATTGTATTAAAGTAGAGTCGGGGCAAAGTTGGGAGACCTTATTTCCGGATGAAAATCAACGAGATATCGTACAAAGGGTCAATCGTACTTATAATCCTTTATGGACCGGTAAGATTATTGCTGTTCCAAAAAATCTTGCCTATCTCACCGTTTTTGACGTAGCTCCTTTTCCATTAAAAATTCCAGAACATCAAAAACAAATTATTGTCGATCAAGATAAGCTCGCTTTTGCAGCTTATGATGCTGCAGGTAATTTGGTGAGATGGGGGCCAATTTCATCAGGAAGAGATCGATGTTCTGATTCCAATCGTTCTTGCCGCACTTTAACAGGAATTTATCGAGTATTTAGTAAAGAGAATGAAAAATGCACATCAGATGTATTTCCAATTGGTAAAGGTGGGGCAAAGATGCCTTTCTGCATGTTTTTTCATAAAGGGTTTGCCTTACATGGTTCTGACGACATTCCAGGAGTCAGAGCAAGCCATGGATGTGTGCGAATGTTTATTCAAGATGCTAAATGGTTAAATCTGAGCTTTGTTGAATTATCCAGCGAACGAAATAATTTCATGGGTACAACAGTTATTGTACGTCCAATAAATGACAGTGAGTGAGAAATATGATGAATACAATAAAAAAAATCACTTCAATTTCATTGATGCTTTGTTTAGGGCTAATCTCTACGCACCTTGAAGCAGCTAAACCCAAAATGAATGATCCTAAGGATATGCAAGCTAAAGCGGAAAAGGCGGAAAAGGAAGAAGCTCGATTTCCAATAGGATGCAAGCCTGTAGGATATAAGGAAAGTTTAAAGGTCTTGTCTCTTTTTCCAGGTAAAGAAGGTGCTTTGCAATCTTTGTATTTCTTCTTTAATAAATCACAACAAACTGTAAGTTTGTATCACATGCGTGATGAAGAGAGCCAATATACTACTCGATACAATCATACAATCGGTGGGCGTCAATGGGCAGCATTAGCTACAGGAGAACCATTAGTCAAGTTCATTTGCACCTTAGGCGATGGCAAAACCTCCTATGGAAAAATCATTGATTGTGCTGATACGATTAAAGTATGTGAATATGTCAATGTAAAGTTTGGTTTAAATAATAAAGGCAACTTTTGGATAGTAGATGGCACTACAAGAAATGGGGCCGTCAATGAAGTAGTGCATTATGGCATAATACCCGGGGCATAAGTCTGAACGTATAACAATAAAAATTCGGGTTAAATTGGCATGCAAAGAGGGAGAATTTTCATGAAATCGCTAGTACCTTGGGTATGTTTATTTGTTGCATCAGCTGGGCAAAACGTTTTTGCTGATGATTTCAGTGCTTATCGATTAGGGAATTATAATAAAGCGATAGAACCTTTAATGAATCAGTCGGGTAAAAATGCGGTTGCCGATTACTACTTAGGGCGAATTTATCTTTATGGATATGGCCAACTCAAAAACAGTTTGTTAGCGATACGCTATTTTACTCAATCTGCACAAAAAGGATATCTCCCCGCCATTCAGCTTATGGCCAAATACACCTTATTACATGATAAAGATCCGCAACAAGCCTTTATATGGTTTAAAAAGGCGGCAGATGCAGGGGATGTAGATGCTCAAATGTTTACGGCAGCGGCTTATATGTATGGAGTTGGGGTAAAGAAAAATATAGATACAGCAACTCGTTATTACATTAATGCGGCAAAAAATGGTAATGCCATAGCACAATTTACCTTAGCGAAAAACTTTATTGAAAGCCGTAATGGATCAAATCAGAAATTAGGTCTTATTTGGTTAAATAAAGCAGTTGCCAATAACAACCCTCAAGCAATAACCATGTTAGGAGCGCTTTATCTTAAAGGAAAGCTGTTAGATAAAGACGAAAATAAAGGGGAGCAGTTATTAAACCAAGCTGCGGCTCAAGGTTTTGCACCAGCAATGGTTGCTTTAGGAGAGTTGGCTTTAGAGCGAAACCAAAAAGAACAAGCCTTGCAGTGGTTTAATAAAGCGAGCAATCAACAGAATAATGAAGCGTATTTGGATCTGGCTCATATTTATTCACAGCAAAAAAGTCCAGTTTACGATCCAAAAACTGCATATATGTGGACTTTAAAAGCGGCTCAGAATGGATTGCCACAAGCCAAACGCGAGATAGCTGAAATGTATCAAAAAGGGATAGGTGTTGAGGCTGATCCTGATTTGGCAAAGCAATGGCAAAGTCAGGCGATGCAAGATGAAAGCGCTAAAAATCAGGAAGCAGCTTTGGCACAGGCAGCCTTGTGGTTAAGTAATGGTGCAACAGACAAATTAGAGCAAACTGATTTTCAAATGAAAGGGATATTAAGTGCTTGGCATAACCCCACAGCATTAGGAGATTTTGCTTACAACCAGGGGCCTCAACTGAAAAATATAGTGCGCCAGTCTATTTTTCAGCCGCAGTTTGAATTAGTTCAACCGAATGATGTTCCTATAACCAGTTATTATGATGCGATTTTAAGTAAAACTCCCGGTTTCCAGGCGAATCAATGGACATATCCTCTTTATCCTTTAGATCATCAGTTATCAGTCTTAGAGAGAATAAACACACCTATATATTCGCGAATTAGTTTACCTACTCCTTATATCGATGCCAGCTTTTATGATTATGATGATAATTCACAAGCCCATGTTATGGATTTGTGGACTCAGGGTTGGCAAGCACAGCTTAACTATATGTCTGTATTTAATCATTTATACTTTAGAGCAATATTAGGTGATGCCCAATCACAATTTCAAATAGGACAAATGTTTCAATACGGTATTGGTGTGGCGCAAAGTGATTCTTCAGCCATTATTTTTTATCAAAATGCAGCGCAACAGCAGCATCTGGGCGCAGAATACAATTTGGGTATTTTATATTTGCAGCATGCCAAAGAGAAACAAGATTATCAGTTGGCGTTAAATGATTTAACTGATGCGGCATTTAAAGGAAATAAAAAGTCCCAGTATGTTTTGGCTAGAATTCTTTCACAGGGGATAACTGGTCCAGACGGCACAGTATATATTCAGCCCAATCAAGAACAAGCAACCTCTATGTTATACCTGGCTGCGGCCAATAATTATGGCCCTGCAGAATATGAGCTGGCAGATAGTTTGGCGCGCCAAAATGACAGTGGCTTAAGTGTGAATGTTAGAAAACACAAAATAGCTATGATTCGCCAATTGTACCAAGGAGCAGCAGATCGGGGCGTTTCTCAAGCGTTGCTACCCCTCGCGTTTTACAATGCTATGGATCAAGATAAACAAAGACAGGCACAAGCTTTCATGATCGCCAAAGAGGAAGCAGCGACTGGTAATGAACATGCCGCATTATTGATGGGATTACTCTATGATCGGGGCATTGGCGTAAAAGCTGACCCGGGACAAGCAATTACCTGGTATCAGCAAGCGGGGCAAAATGCCGTGAGTAATTTTATTTTAGGAACTTATGCTTCTGAAGGGAAAGGCGTAGCCCAAGACAAGACAAAAGGGATGGAGCAATTGCAGCAATCCGTGGACGATCAATTCTCTTATGCAGATTTTAATATAGCGGTATTACAAAAAGAAGCTGGACAAGACTTTTTACCTAATCTAATACGTTCATATAAGTTAGGAAACAGCCATGCTGGAATTGTTTTAGCAGATTATTACTTGGCAGAAAACTCTGATCCGGAAAAAATGCAAGAAGCCAAACAAATTTATACTGGCTTGGCGGAAAAAGGGGATCAGTATGCGCAACTGAAACTGGCTTATATGTTAGAAAAAGGTTTAGGGTCTGAACCTGATCTTGCAGGTGCACAACGTTGGTATACTGCTTCTGCAGAACAAGGAAATCCTCTCGCACAGTATCAATTGGGTCAGTTTTACCAGTTGGGTGATAATGCTGATCCTGATTATAATTTGGCGAAGCAATGGTATGAGAAGGCAGCTGTAACCCTACCTGAAGCTTCTGTTGCATTAGGGTTTATTGATGAAACAGTCAACGACAATTATGTTCAGGCATTAAAAGCTTATGAACAAGCTGCTATGAAAGGAGATGCTTTAGGGATATATGACTTGGCGTTAATGTATTTATACGGTAAAGGAACCCCTGTCAATTATCAAAAAGCTAGAGATTTATTTATCGAAGCAGCAACTCATCAGGTTCATGAGGCAATGAATCAATTAGGAGCTATTTATTTCAATGGATTGGGTCAGCCTCGTGATACACAACAAGCTTTATCTTGGTATAAAAAGGCAGCAGAGTTAGGTAACGCTAATGCCCTTTATCAATTAGGATTATTGTCGGAAACGGGTTTTATCACCAAACTTGATTTTAATAGCGCGCTTAAATACTACCAGCAATCAGCAGATAAAGGTAATGAGAAAGCGATGTTGGCTTTAGCACGAATGTATCATTATGGCTTAGGTGTGGAGAAAAACCCCAAAATGGCGGCAAGTTTTTATGAAAAACTGGCTGCACGCCAAAATGCTTATGCACAATATCAGTTAGGTACTTATTATCTGGAAGGTACCGCGGGTGAACGTTCTCTTTCTAAAGGCAAGGAATTATTGCAGCAAGCCAGTGACAATGGTAGTCTCCAGGCTCGAAAAGCCCTACAAAGAATGGAAGCACAAACCCAAGCTCGTGTCAGTTTTATTGAACCTATATTGATAAATAAAGTACCTATTATTGCAGAACAATCTGCTGATTTTATGTATATGCAAGCATTAAATGAGTGGAATCAGGGGGATGAAATTTTATCACGCATGATTTTACAACGTTTAGTGACCCAATTTCCTAATTTCGTACCGGCAAAACGTTCGTTTTATCAATTGAACCAGGTACAAAACGGGAGTATTTATGGTTAATGATTAATTCATCATAAGCTATAGCCCGGGTGAAGAAACGCATAACTCGGGCAACATATCTCTATAATTGTTCACGCTATAATTAACCCCACCAAATATAATTTATTGAATCTAAATCAAAAAATTTATTTAGATTTATTCTTTTTTTTTGGGATAAATTCTTGCATCTTTTATAATTTTTACTCAAAATATCTACTGTTTTATCTAGTTATACAACGGAATGTCTAATTTAAATAACAGGGGTGTTGAGATGAAATATACGGTAACTTTTTGCGTATTTGATCATACTATAGGCGGCAATCCTTTTTGGCATGGTTCTTTTTTTCTATCAAAACTGGATGAAAGCAAACGGTTGCTTGAAGTCGTTGAGACTTGGGGCTTTTATGGTGTTACCAGTACTGGAGATAAAAACAGTCGTTTAGAGAAATTCAAAATCAAAAATCATTTAGATGTTGATTTTCAAGGTAACCACGGTATGTTAATTAATGAAGAAATTCGTTATATGGATCTGGGACATGGTTTACATGGATATACTTTTGAGCTTACTCAAGAGCAATTTGAAGAAGTACAAAGACGCTGTGCCACAGCAGTTGCAGGGCAAAAAGCTGCTATTAGCGAAGTGGTAGGTGATGGTAACAACTTCACAACAGATCCGGAAAAAAAAGGAAGAATTTATAAGGAAGAGGTCTATTCCCGACAAATTTATGAAATTGAGCAAATTAAAGCGAAAATTGAAGGACGCCCATCTCGATTGAAACCTTTTGATTTTCATTTATCATTGGGTTATAGGAAGATAGGGTTCTTAGGGTTTGATTTTTGGCTACCTGTACCCAGTCTCGAAAATTCAAATACCTGCAAAACTAGGGCAGTTTCTCTTTTAGAAGGCATCCTCACTGAAGAGCAACTTGCACCCTTCAAAAACTCCTCTTTACCACGATTTATTCCCGGTTTAGAACCTATTCTATTACATAGTGAAGGAACATTACGCCCACATACCAAATCATCAGGTCAACAGGTTTTCTCTCGCAATTGGAAAGATAAAGATGTTAAATTATATTGGAGCGTACCTCCACAGAGTTTTGATAAATTAGCAGAAGATACCGTAGATTTATTTAACATAGATGCAGAGTATCGCACGGAGGTGAAATATATTGTCGGTAAGTTACAGCGTTTAGAATGGGCAATAAGAAATGCATCTTTGTCTAAGAAATACCAAGAAGATGAAGACAAAGATTATTTCACTAAATATAAAAATGATTTAGCTGATTTGATTGTTACATGTTATAGAGAGTTCGCCACTATTGAGCCTAAAAAAGATACTAAAATATCAGGTTGGAAAGGTTTTGCTCTTTCTTTATTTTCTGCACCTCGAAGTAAGGAAGAGAAAAAATTACAAGCTAAAATTCATCAGGCAAAAATGCTGTTCAATTCTATTTACATGGCAATAGTGGATGAATGGATTATCGATAAGGATTATCCTTCTGAGACTTATGCTCCTGAAGATGCGGAGGATTATAACCCTCTTGAGGCGGTAGCTTCTTATTTGTCGAAAGAAGATAAGAAAAATCTATGTAAGATAATAGGAAGAAATTATATAGAAAGTGAAGAAGCGTATGAGACTTCGTTGGTAACCTCTCCGGCCTAGTATCTTGGATTGCAAGCAAGAATTTTTAAAGAAAGTGGTCTGGGAACGATGAGGCGAAAAAGTGAGCTGGAGTTTGTTTCACTGCACCCAGACTACGATTTTTAAAATTAATAGGGTCTGTAAACACCTAGTTTAATGCCAATAAATTTCTTGTGTATCAATTCATTTGGTATCATAATGAAAAAATAATGTTGTACTTTTTTTGGGACAATTTACATGGGTGATTCTCTAGGCGTAGGCAGCCTTTTCCCAACAGGTTTTCTAACTACCCCATTTGATCAATATCCAGGTGCTAAGGCTCCTCAGCTTTCGAGCGAAGAACTTGAGTTGTTGATTGCTCATCTCGATCATTTCATAAAGAAAACTCCGTCTGGAACTTTAACAGAAAGTAATTTGGGTTACTGGCTAACGTACGCCCTCCAACGTGCGTTGAATCTATATAATGAGAAAGCAGCACAGCAAATTTGTGCACTTTTATATAATTTATACGATGATGAAAATCCAGACCTTCTAGTTTCAATCCTTTCTCAGACTCTTGATGGTGTTTTTGAGGGACAAACTGTAGCTTATGCTTGGATGGATAATCTCTTTACTGCTACCTTCGATTCCAAAAATAATTCAGCGATTGTGGCAATTAACTATATTTTCAGCCAACTGTTAGAGAAAACAGGTGATAAACTTTCTTCTGTAATTGCAAAAAATATAGAGGAAGGCAGTGAAAAAGGAAAAAATGCAATCCTTGTACTTGTACGTGCTTTGGCAAATGCTACTTCAATATCTGATAACCAGCCAACAGCTGAATTAATTGCTGAGCTTTTAAGAAGTTTTGTTAGGAAATCTCCTGGAATTATAAGTACTGCCTTAACTGAAGAAATTATGTATAGTTCTTTTAAAGGTAAAAGTGGTATCTATGTATTAATCGGTGCAATAAAGAATGCAATAGGGGATAATCCTAAAGTAGTACAAATTCTTAGTCGCATTCTGATTGATGTAAATAAGATGTGCTCTGCTGGCCTGGTTGATTCTTTATGCAAAATTCATGAGGTAGGTCCTTATAAAGGGGAGCATACGCTGCATGTTCTGCTTACGTCACTGGTTTCGGCTGCATATATTGATCAAAATTCAGAAACTTTAAGCGCTTTGATTGATGCCGTACATCAGATATGGAAGAGCAACTTTGATGACAAAGTTAATTTAGCATTAACGCAAACAATTCATACTGGTGATCATGTTGATTTAAATGGTATCATGATGATAGTACGTGCATTGACTGCCGCTATTGATCATCAACTACAAATAGCACCCATTATCGAATTTTTAAATAATTTTATAAAAAGTGATCCCGCAGACTTAGGGGCTGCGTTTACTCACCAGGCTCCAAAAAGTACTATAAGTGATTATACGCTTTCACCTTTACAGCTATTGATAAATGCATTGAGTAATAATAAAAATTCATTTCTGGAAACGAGGCTTCAGAATACCATTAGTAAATTGGCTTCTTCTAAATCAGCAGTAGAAATGTCATTTTCTTTAGAAGGCGAACCAAAATTAGTTTTTGTAAAAAAAGTAGTAAACGCTCATTCCTTGACTCAAGCCGAAATGACTCGACTCCTTGAAACGGGCGAAAAGCCACATTCTTCTCCCGTTGATCCCGGTTTTTTTTTGACAAGAAATAATCTCGAAAAACAACTTTTTTTCCAAGGCTGCATTATGGATAAAGGACGTGAGGCAAACAAAGATGAGGTAAGCGAAAAAAAAGTTGCTTGCAACAGCTTTTGAGTTCGTGTTTTTTACTTTTGCGTTGTTTAAATTTCGTTAATGTCCAATAGTTTATTGGCGTCTTTAATGAATAATCATTGATTATATTTTAAGCATAAGTTAAAATTCCCGACCACTATGGGATTTTTTTTGTAATTGATGGTGGTCATTATGCCAAACCCTTTTTTTGTTTTTTTAAATAAAAAACATGTCGTTAAAAAATTTACTTCATATCAAAATACAGAACAAACTAAAGAGCTTCAATTGCTTGTTGCATCTGGAAATAAAGCACAATACAGAAAAAGAGAGCAAGAACTTAATGAAGAAGGGTATAAATTTAGGTTGACCAAAGGAGTTGTTTATGAAATTAGGGATGAAGGTGAAAAAATAGAAGTTCGCGTTGCTGTCCAGGTTAAAGGATTCACTTTAACTTGGTACTTTTGGGCTCCAGATGGATTGGATCAATACCCTCAAGAATTCAGAGATAAATTATATAATGCTGCAGCGACGGCTCATAAAGAAGTTGATGATGGATGCGATTTATATCTTAGAGGTAGTGATGACCTCCATGGTAAGTTAATGCATCATCTACCATTAGAGTTTGGACATAATCACAATCATTACCGATTAAAGAATAATAAAGCGTATACACCAAAAGACTTTAATCAACATATGTTCGCTCTTGCCAAAACTGAAGTTTATCAAGAGTTTTTTGAAGCTGGTGAAATCGAAGATCTTTGTAAAAAATTCGAGCAATTTTACGTAAAATGGGTTGCAAAAGATGGAGCGAAGCCTTCTCTTGAAGAGGAATATTTGGGCTCTTCATCACAAAAACTAGTAGTAGAAGATGTGATTGAGTTGGAGTTATTTGCCCACCAACAGGAACCTTGTCGAATTAACATGACAGAACTCAAAGTAGATTATCAAGCAGCTAGAAAGGAAATAGAACGGATTGTTAGAGAAGGCCTAACAACAGAAAGCCTAAGTACATTATTAGAGAAAGTGGATAATGAGTATAATGAATTCGTGGCGTTCAGAAGTACAGGCGGAAGCAGAGGACTCACTCCTGAGATAACTGATCCGAGTAAAATTAAAGGAACACGATATCTAGCTAAACCAGGGAGCATGGGTAGGGATGATAAACTTAAAAAAGAATTACCCGACGTTCCAAAATGGGCGCACAGCGTTCAATCTGCTGTAGAGAAAGCAAGAGCATTTATGCTTGAGGATGCGAGAAAAAGATTGGCAGATACTGAAGAAGAGATTGCGCTGCCTGATAGTAGCGGCTCGAAGAGCATTAGCAATGACCCTGAAAAAGCGAGTGCTAAAGATAAGGAACCTAAAAAAGGTAAACCCCAAGTGGGAGTACTAAGTACGCATGTAGACTCTCCTGAGCCGAAAGTAAAATTGGAAGTGGTATTAAGTATGCATGGCAGCACCACTTTGCTGGGTCAATTGCAAAGAGAAAACGAAAGTACACAGAAGGTGAAGGGGCAAACTGATGTGCTGTCAGTATTAACAGTTTAAGTGCATGATGCTAATTACATTGAGGAAATAGAAAATGGGTAGGCTTTTTCAGGCAAAAAAGAAAAATGCTCAGCAAATTATTGATAATTTTACTGAGGATAAAATAAAAATTGATGCTTTTTGTGACGCGCTGAATGTATTGCAAAATAAGCTCTATACAGCAAATAATAGAGACGAGTTTGATAACGTTGTTCAAATGATAATCAACGAGGAAAGAAAAGTTCATCGCTTTCTATTGGAGCTTACAAAGGGAACCAATGAAGAGTCTATGTCAAAAGTGAAGGCATATATGGCTGACCTTCCTAAGTTCAAAAATGTAATGACTTTGTTGAATTATACAGAGACTACAACAAAAAATATTATAGCCAAAAAAGAATTATTAAGCCTGCAGGAAGCATCATTCAATCTATCCGAGACACAACAAACAGAATTATTTGTTTTCATTAACAAGCTAAAAGAACTTAAGCCTGTTGCAGAGCTGCTTGTAAGTCAACAAAATCATTTTAAAGAGCTCCTGCACGAAGCTACCTCGTTAGAGACTATTGATGAAATAGAGAACGAAATCCAAAATAGAAATCACCTACTTAATGGCGCTTTAGAGCGATTATTACCTTATCCAAAAGACGAGCAAGTGAGTGAACAAATTATTGAGGTCCTGAAAAAAAACAGACATTTTCTCACTATATTGGAATCATTCAATTTGCATGAATCATTAGTGGAAGAGATATTAAATGCAAGAGCCACGCTAATAGCAATGAGTGAGGAGTCCTTTTCTCCAGGCGGCTAGCCTGACTACAACTGAAAGCAGCAGTCATTTACATGCCGTTTTTAAGAGCAATCATCATAACCTGGGGGTCGCAAAGTAAACCCAGGTAAATCTAAGCGTTCAGTCCCTAGCCGGCGGAACGGGCTGTATTTAGCGCACATCTTGCGAGAAAATTTTATCAATGCCCACATGCCAATGTATGCTTCGCTTGTTTAGAAAACCTTGCTCACAACTTGAACTCAAACCCAACCGTTCGAATAAACATTAACTGAGGAGTTGAGCTACTAGGTCGTTTTGGGCATGTGCTTAAAAGCTGCGGTCAGTTTTAAGTATAAATACTGTTATATCAGTATATAAAAAGGATTTCGAACTGGCACTGCCAGTTCGAAGTTTATGAATTGAAAAATTAAGCGGTCATTGCCTTAACACGAGCCACCAAGCGGCTTTTAATACGAGAAGCTTTATTCTTATGAATTAAACCTTTTCCAGCAGCCTTATCAATAACAGGTTGAGCTTTGGTGTAGGCAGCATGAGCGGCTTCTTTATCACCTGATTCAACAGCTTTAATTACATTTTTGATGTAAGTGCGGAACATAGAACGTGCACTGGCGTTGTGTTGACGTAATTTTACGTTTTGGCGAGCACGTTTGATCGCTGATTTAATATTTGCCACTTAAAAATCTCCACTCATTCAGACGGTACAAAAAGATGATGATCATGCACAATGAGTTAGAATTTGTCAATAGACTTCTTTGTTTCTAAAGTATAAATTGATTCTCTCAATTGCGGTATGTATTATTTATGCTCAAATGAACATTAGGGAATAGGATATCTACCAAGTTCGGGTTATTTCAATGTAAAGACTGATACACGGGCATTTAAGATTATGACAGCCGATTCATTTAGTATATTATAAAGTATTTTACTTTGTGCATGAAAATTATGTCAACAACCGATTCAGAGATTATGGTACCTAAACGGCAAAGCTTATTGCGTTCAACGACACTGGTTTCAGTAATGACCTTTATTTCACGTATTGTAGGTTTTTTGCGCGATATGGTTCTTGCCAATTTTTTTGGTGCCCAAGCCGGTATGGATGCTTTTTTTGTCGCATTCCGCATTCCTAATTTTATGCGTCGTCTCTTTGCAGAAGGAGCTTTTGCTCAAGCTTTTGTACCTGTCCTGGCTGAATATCAAAAAACACGCTCTCCAAACGATGTACGTGTTTTTATTGCACGTATCGCCGGATATTTAGGTTCTATTCTTAGTGTAGTCACGTTAATAGGGATGTTTGCTGCACCTGTGATCATCTTTTTATTTGCTCCTGGTTTTAGTCATGACAGTAGTCGTGCTGTATTGGCTACAGAAATGCTGCGCATTACTTTTCCTTTTTTAATGTTGGTGTCGTTGACTGCTATGGCTGGGGCTGTATTAAATACCTATGGTTATTTCGCAATCCCCGCGTTTACACCGGTATTACTGAACATCAGTATGATTCTTGCAGCGATCTATTTATGTCCTCACTTGCCAAAACCCGTAGTCGGTTTAGCTTGGGGGGTTCTCATTGCTGGTATTGTGCAGTTGCTTTTTCAAATTCCTTTTTTGCATCAACGGAATTTATTGGTAAAACCTCAGTTGGTTAGAAATGACGCTGGAGTGAATAAAGTGCTTAAGCTTATGATTCCGGCTTTATTTGGCGTTTCTATTGCTCAACTTAATTTAATGGTGGACAGTATTTTTGCTTCCTTTTTAAAAATTGGCAGCGTCTCTTGGTTGTATTACACAGACCGTCTAACAGATTTCCCATTAGGAGTTTTTGGCGTAGCGATTGCAACGGTGATTCTGCCGCATTTATCTCGAAGACATGCCGAACAAAGTATAAGCCAATACTCAAGCGCGTTGGATTGGGGATTGCGTTCTATTTTACTTATAGGAGTTCCTGCGGGTTTGGGGCTGTGCTTGTTTGCTATGCCTTTAATTGCAAGTTGCTTTGCCTATGGCAAGTTCACTGTCGACGATGTGATTCAGACGCAAAAAAGCCTGATCACTCTGGCTGCAGGCGTACCTGCTTTTATGATGGTCAAAGTATTGGCTTCTGGTTTTTATGCACGACAAGATATCAGTACTCCAGTTAAGGTGGGGGCGATTTCTATGGTGGTTAATACGTTGTTGTGTTTTCTTTTTGTTGGGCATTTTGCTCATGCTGGCTTGACTTTAGCTTCAGCATTGGCAGGTTATGTCAATTGCTGCGCTTTATTATTTTTACTCATTAAACGAGGGGTATTCAAACCCTCTCCGGGATGGTTAAAATACAGCATACAATTACTCTTTGCTAACGCGGCAATTAGTATTTATTTAATTTTCATGCGTGGTACAGTAAGTTATTGGCTGAGTTTTCCCCCAGGTATGCGTTTAGGCTTATTATCTGTTCACGTATTAGTTGCCGTAATCATTTATTTATTAGTCCTGGGATTAGCCGGACTTAGACCTGCTCATTTTCGTGGCCAAGTGAAGGAATAAAAATATGCAAGCAAAATTATTTTATGAAACTCAGAGTGATAGAGCTATTCCTCTTTATTTGATGTCACAAAGCCAATGGGAAGAAGGACTAAGCATACTTACTTCAGCAGAACAAAATTGTCTTGCCTTGCATCAATTTAAAGGAAAAATAGGTGACTGTTGTTTTATTCAAAACGCTGATGGATTAATTGATAAAGCTTATGTTGGTACAGGTGATGGGAATCAGGTTCAGGCTTTAGCCAATGCAGCACTATTACTTCCTCCTAATATTTATCAAGTGCAAGGTACGTGCACTCAGGAGGCAGCAATGGGGTGGGCTTTGGCACAATATCGTTTTGAAGCATATAAAAAATACGATCAGAAGCCCCGACTTTTAATGATTCATCCAGATGATTTAAATTCTCTTTTGGCATTAACTCAAGCTCATTTTCTGGTGAGGGATTTAATCAACAAACCAACAAGTGATTTAGGCCCCAGAGAATTAGCTGAAGTAGTAGAGCAATTAGCTAAAACACATAAAGCACAATTCAGGCAATGGGTTGGCGATGAATTGCTAAAAGATAATTTTCCAGCAATTCATGCAGTTGGACGTGCTGCCAAATCAGCGCCTCGTTTGTTGTCATTAACTTGGGGCGATGAGAAAAATCCTCATATTACCTTGGTAGGAAAAGGAGTTTGTTTTGATAGCGGAGGCCTAGATATTAAATCGGCATCGGGTATGCGTTTGATGAAAAAAGATATGGGTGGCGCAGCACATGTAATAGGTCTTGCGCAATGGATTATGACTCGCAATTTACCCGTTCGTTTACAAATGCTTATTCCTGCAGTTGAAAACTCTATAGGACCTGATGCATTTAGACCCGGTGATGTCCTCACAATGCGTAATGGCTTAACGGTGGAAGTGCATAATACAGATGCAGAAGGACGTTTGGTTTTGGCCGATGCTCTGGTAAAGGCATGCGAGGAACAGCCTGAATTACTCATTGATTTTGCGACGTTAACTGGAGCTGCTCGGGTTTCAGTAGGTACCGAAATTGCTGCTCTGTTTACCAATAATGATCAATTGGCTGCAGAAGTGATGGCAGCTTCTCATAAAGCAGACGATCCGGTCTGGCGTTTGCCTTTATTTGCTGCTTATGAAGAATTGCTTCGCTCAAGTGTTGCTGATTTAACTAATTCCAGTGATCACCCCTTTGCAGGAGCAATTGTTGCAGGGTTATTTCTTCAACGTTTCGTAACAAAATCCATCCCATGGATGCATTTTGACATTATGGCATGGAATTTAGGCAGTAAGCCTGGAAAGCCTGAGGGGGGAGAAGCGATGGGATTACATACTGTTGCAGAATATTTGCTAAAGGTTTATGGGTAATAAAATGTCGAGTTTAAAAGGAGATTTTGATGTTAATAACGTTTCATACAGATGCCTATGAAGATATTACTTATTTTGCAGATGTAGCCAAGCGTCTGCTTTCTTTAATGGGTCATAGCGGTACCATTCCTGGAGCGATTAAATCCGAACATCTCCCTGAAGCATTAGAGAGGTTGCAGGCTGGTCTTAAAAAAGAAACACAAGTTGTCGAAGATGATGAAGACAATGAACAGGAAATCAGTTTGGTAAAACGTGCTGTTCCTTTAATCAGCTTACTCCAAGCAGCAATAAAAAAAGATAAAGATGTTCTTTGGGATTAATACATCGCTATTGTTTTTGTAGCCTGGGTGCAGCGCAGCAGAACCCGGGGTCTCTGAGCATGAATTAACTTCTTAATCCCGGGTTTCGCTACGCTGCACCCAGGCTACCAAGCTACAATTTACTATTTGAATCAAATAATTGGAACTATTTCATCTCAATCTGATGTGTATGCAACTCACAACCTTTTGCTCTATAGTCTCTATAATGTACGCGGCTTTGTTCTTTCTCAGTTTCTACATTGATTACTAACTCCATAATACGTTTAAATCTAGTGTAAAAAGATGGAATAGAATTGGAAAGATTCAACAAAATATCATTAAACCCTTTGGGCTCGTATTCGTAACCAATTTGGATTGGTGGCGGGGGTATAGGGCCTTCGCCTTGTATGTGATGTGGAATAAAGCTGTCTTCTTTAAAAGTCCATAACAACTCATCTAAAAGCTCTGCATCCTGTTTATTCTTGCATAAGACATAAACCTTATGGCCTTTAGCATAAGCTTTTTCCAAAAGACGGCAGGCAACCAGCCAACGTGCATCATTCTGGTCGCTCGCTAATAAATAAAAATCAACGCGAATTGGCGGCATGGCGTATTATTTGAGTGAGTAAGGGAACCGGTCTACCTGTGGCATTACGATTTTTACCAAAAATCCAGGCTGTACCGGCAATGTCCAAATGTGCCCAGCGATACTTTTCTGTAAAGCGAGACAGGAAACACGCTGCAGTGACACTGCTTGCAGTGCGATCAAAACCTGCATTGATCATATCTGCTAAAGGGCTATCAAGAGCATCTTGGTATTCATCATCTAAAGGCATACGCCAGACTCTGTCATTGCTTTCTTGAGCTGCTTTCTCAATCAGTTGCGCCAACTCTTCATCCTGGGTCATGAAACCGGACGCTACAGTCCCTAAGGCGACAATAACTCCACCAGTAAGTGTTGCGACATCGATGACAAATTTGGGTTGATATCGTTCTGCATAAGTTAGTGCATCAGCTAAGACCAGACGGCCCTCGGCATCGGTATTAATAATTTCGACAGTTTGTCCTGACATGCTGGTGACAATATCTCCCGATTTAACTGCGGTGCCACTCACCATATTTTCAGCACTGGCGATTAAACCTATAACATTGATTGGAAGCTTTAATAAAGCACAGGCTTTTAAGGCGCCTAATACACTGGCAGCACCTGACATATCATATTTCATTTCATCCATCGCATTTGCCGGTTTGATGGATAATCCACCTGAATCAAAAGTAATTCCTTTACCCACCAAAATTATTGGCGGCAAATCACCAGCCCCTTTGTAATGGATGTCTATAAGTCTTGGTGGCTGGGCTGAACCTTGGGCAACTGCTAATAAAGTCTCCATACCCATTTTGCGCATTTCATCGGGCCCCATCACCTTGCAACTCATATGTTGTGTGAATTCTTTGGCTAGCTGTATTGCTTGTTCGCCCAAATAAGTAGGGGTGCAGATATTGGCAGGCATATTTGCCAGATGGCGCGTCAACTCAACACCTGCTGCAATTGCCCGGCCTGATTTTAGTCCTTCTTCACTGGCATTGGGCAAATAAAAAGTTATGGCTTCTAATTGATGGGGTTTTGCCTTTTTCTTTTTAAAATCCAGTAATTGATAGCATTGATTATCTATTTGGATAACCATTTGCTCCAATTGCCAATCCGCAGAATATTGAGTTATTAATGGTAAGCATACAGTTGCAGTTCGGATGCGGTGTTTAATTAATGCGCCTGTAATCTCTCCCAGTCTCTTTTTTAGCTGAGAAGGGGTAAATTTTGTTTGTTCGCCACATTGAATGATGAATATACTACCATGTACATCATGATGCCATTGTATATCGCCAGTTTCAGAGGTTTTCTTAATAAGCCTACTGATTAGGCCATGAAGCTCTTTATCAAGAGTCAAAGCAAAATCGGTTAACTCAGCATCAGAAAATACCCCAAGAACAAGACATTCACTGGTCGATAATGAGGGTTTTTGTGTCAATCCATAATTCATTTTAATGATTCCTAATGCCCGATGTAGCCTGGGTGAAGCGCAGCGTAACCCGGGAATTTTAGTCCAATTAAACCCGGGTTACGCTGCGCTTCACCCAGGCTACATTTGTTTTGTAGTTTACCCAAACTCAATTTGATTTTAAACAGGCATTTTACAGTCTATTAATGGATTTTTAGGCACAATGATTTGCACATTGATGCCTTTAATCGTTGGACTATTTTGTGCTTTATTAAGGTAATCAATTAACGGAACATCAACCACTTTACCGTATTCTGACGAGGCTTCGCGAAAATACAATTGCCCCTTATTTCTAATTGCAAAGCCTAAATGCGAAATATTTAACGCAGTGCCAATTTTTTGACTTAAATCCCAGTTTGGTCTAACGATTTCAATAATTGCACCATGAGGAATTTGTGCGAATAAATACATATTTGGTTTGTTTTCGGAAAATAACGCAGTAAAAGGAAGATAAGGAACTTTTTCTGAGGTGACTTCTAATTTGGCACCTTTTCTTTTTAATTCGGCCAATCGTTTCTCTTCTTTCGCTTTATCTGCGTTTTCTAGTCTAATTGTTTCTACAGTTTTAAAGGCATACCAATTAGGCTTATTAATGACTGCATCAGCAATTTTGGCCACCGGTTGGTTATTTTGGTCTTTAATGGTTAGAGTAATGTCTTTCAGTATTCCACTGTGCTGGTTATTTTGATTCCAATCCAAGCCAGTAAAATGATTTCGATATAGGTAAGAGACAGTTCCATTTTTATAGCGTATTTTATTGATACATTGTTGAAATGATGAAAGGGAATTTGTCACAGCTAAGGACAAAACGGTGTCAACATACGTCTCACAGTCGAACGCATCAACACGATATTTTGGAAATTGATCGTATCGTGCTGATGAACCTTCCCCGAGGGAGCCAAGAAGGTAAGGCGCCCCTAAAAATTGGCTACTGATCCAATCCATTCTGTCGGGCATGGAACTATTCGGCATGCTGCTTAGTCTATGGTATAGTTCCTCTATTGAGGAGTTAGCCTGTTTTTCAGTATTATTTGAATCAAAAGCATTGCTTTGAAAAGAAATGAAAAAACAGGTTATAAAAACCAGATGTTTTAAGGGAGTAAGAGTGTACTTCATCAGTTTTTTCTATCTAAAGCCAAAAAAGAACTACATTTTAACCCGTTCCAGAGTATGGAGGCAAGAATGCTTAATTTAATTTGGCTAGGGATGATACTGATTTCTGTCATAGTTGGGGTGATTGAGGGGCGTATTGACGAGGTTGCACGCGCTGTCACTGAATCAGCCAAGCTTGGCTTTGAAATCGCCCTTGGTTTAGCAGGAATCATGACTTTATGGCTAGGAATAATGTCTATAGCGAATGAATCAGGTTTGGTTAACTTGCTGGGAAAATTGCTTAAGCCGATTTTAAGACGGCTATTCCCTGATATTCCTACCGAACATCCTGCAATGGGAGCTATAACCATGAATCTTGCTGCGAATATGTTAGGGTTAGCCAATGCAGCAACCCCATTTGGACTCCAAGCGATGAAAGAGCTGCAAGCACTGAATCAACATGCAAAAATTGCAACGAATTCCATGTGTACTTTCCTAGCAATTAATACTTCAAGTGTGCAGTTAATTCCTGCTACCGCTATTGCATATTTGGCGGCAAATGGCAGTACCAACCCAAGCAGCGTTATAGTCAGCTCCTTGATCGCAACAATTATTTCTACTTTGGTTGCCATTATTTCTGTAAAACAGTTAGAAAAATTACCGATGTTTCGTGTTGGAAGGAAAGACAGCTTATGATCGGATTCGCCAACCAATTGTCCAATTGGATGCTTATAGTTTTTATTGTAGGGATTCCTTTATATGGAGCAATTAAAAAAATTAATGTGTTTGATGCATTTATTGTTGGTGCGAAACAAGGTTTTGATACAATTTTGAGTATTGTTCCTTATTTAATTGCAATGATAGTTGCTATAGGTATGCTGCGTGCCTCGGGTTTTTTTAGTCTCATAGCAAATCTCCTTGCCCCGCTTCTAGCCATGATTGGCATGCCTCCAGAAGTATTACCATTGGCTTTAATCCGACCTTTTTCAGGAAGTGCCTCAACAGGAATGATGGCAGAATTGGTTCATCAATATGGCGGAGATTCTCTCATTTCCAAAATTGCAGCAACTATGATGGGAAGTACAGAAACAACATTTTACGTCATTGCTGTGTATTTTGGTTCTATAGGAATTCGACGTACACGACATGCTATTCCTGCGGGTTTGTTTGCGGATCTTGCCGGAATTATTGCTTCAGTAATTGTTTGTCGTTATTTATTCGGCTGATGTTATTCACAAAATAATAAGTGTTCAATTTATCAAGAAAGGTATCCAATGAAAAAACAACTACAATTAATGACCATAGTTCCTATTATTTTATATGGGACAACTTCATACGCCTATAGCATAAGAAACACTTACCCAGCGGAGCTCGTATGCGTACAGATAAAAAAACCTCATACTACTTATACTATTCCGGCCAATGGATCTTCAGATAATTTTGATAATGTTCCTTTCTTGACAATAAAAGCAAGTGGCAGTTACAAATGCAAAACCGGAGATGGATTATACACTTCTACCTGCTCCGTCTCAGACATTCAAGAGGCGGCAACGTTCAATACTAATGATGGTTCTGCAAGTTGCTCGACCCCTGTCAAAATACATTAGGGTTTAGAATGAGTTGTATATAGATTATCCAACTTTTGTTTTCTTCTTGCTCTTGTCTTTAGCTGCAAAACCTGTTTTTTCAAGTGATTTTAAACGAGCAAATACATTACGTACTTTTGCCTTAAACTGAGCCATTTCTCGCGCAGGAACAGGAGATGCTGTAGGCAAATAGGTTGTTGTTGGATTTCTTGGTTGATTATGAACATGCAGTTCATAATGACAATGAGGACCTGTCGCAAGACCTGTCTGACCTACATAACCAATCACTTGGCCTCGTTTTATTCTGCTGCCTTTTGATAGGCCTTTTGCAAATCGAAGCATATGTCCATAAAGAGTGCTATAAGTTTTATCGTGTTTTATTTCAATCATATTACCGTAGCCATTATGCCTACCAATGTTGGCAATAGTTCCATCACCGACTGATTGAATCGGGGTGCCAATGGGCGCTGCGAGATCGATGCCTTTATGGGCTCTTTTATAGTGTAATATTGGATGATATCTGGAATTTGAAAAGGTTGAACTGATGTGACTAAATTTAATCGGATAGCGTGAAAAAGCCTTTTTGAAGCTCTCTCCTTTAGGAGTGTAGTAGTCCCGAGCGCCATTTCTACTAATATGACGTATTGCTTGGGCGGTCTTGCCCTGACTGGTATAGCTCACAGCAACAACATCACCAATGCCTACCATTTTGTCTTCCACATACAACGTATCATAAGCGATTGAGAATCGATCACCACTGCGAACGGAGCGGGAAAAATCGATTTCCTTGCGTAAAATCATGACCATTTGTTGAATTAATTTTCTGGGGATCCCTAAATGTTGGGCCGTAGTGTATAAAGAACCTTTGACCACCCCAGTAATGTAACGCTCTTGAGTTTTTACTTTTTTGGAGTCAACTTTAGTTTTATAAACTGCTCCATCCCTATAAACTGTCAGTGTTTGTATGGTATTTATAGGAATAACTAATTTTTCTAACTTATTTTTACTAATTAAAAATTTCAGTTCCTGGCTTGGTTTTATTGCAGTAAGTGCTTTTGCATAAGGATTTTTTTGCATAACCAAATGTAGATTTTGTGCCGTTAAGCCAAGACGTTTAAATATAGTGGCCATAGAGTCACCAGATCTGGGCTTAATGGTTTGCCACTCATTGTCCTTGACGATTTTTTTGACAGGTTTTACTGTGTTAACAACATTTTCTACAACTGTTTTAGCTGTTTCTTGAGTAAGTTCCGATGGAGATTCTTCTTCAGCAACTTGTTCTTCTTCATTTGGATACGTGTTTTCTTGATAGGCTTCGTCTTGATATTCTTCAGATCCCTCCTCATCCAAATCAGGCAGAGCAACAGATTGAGTTGTGGGACCCTGCTGAGGATTATGCGAAAATTTTTTTACAAGGAAATAGGGCAGCGAAAAGGCAATAATCAAGGCAAAACCCATTAATACCTTAGATGGCTTAGATTTATTATTTTTATTCGTTTTTCTTTTTTCGATATATATATAAGGTTTCTTATCCATCGTTTGCCTATACATTGCCATCCAGAATCATGCTATTGTGTGCATTTATTAAATTTCGGCTGACAAATTATCTTAAATCACCTTTTAGGTATGGCAGGAAATTGCCAACCGGGCTAAGATACTCGGTGTGAGAAGATAGGTCAATCATTTATAAAGGTTTTGATGTCATGATAGTCGAAGATTCAGTATGTTCCGAGCTAATAAGAGGCTGTGAGGAGGTACTTCCGCAGCAAGAATTGGAAAAAAAATTACAAAAGGGAACATCTTTAAAAATAAAAGCAGGTTTTGATCCAACTGCACCTGATCTGCATTTGGGGCATACTGTATTACTTAATAAGCTAAGACAATTCCAACAATATGGACATGAGGTCATTTTTTTGATTGGTGATTTTACCGCAATGATTGGTGACCCAACTGGAAAAAACGTAACACGCTTGCCTCTTAGTCAAGAAACGGTTCTTGAAAATGCAAAAACATATCAGGAACAAGTGTTTAAAATTTTAGATCCGCTTAAAACAAAAGTGGTGTTTAATTCTCAATGGCTTGCCCAATTTAGTGCAGTAGATTTAATTCGCCTGGCGGCAACGCATACGGTTGCACGAATGCTAGAACGTGATGATTTCAATAAGCGCTATACCACAGGCCAGCCAATTGCAATTCATGAATTTTTGTATCCTTTACTTCAGGGTTATGATTCTGTTGCACTCAAAGCGGATGTTGAACTGGGTGGTTCAGATCAGAAATTTAATTTGTTAATGGGACGTGAATTACAAAAGCATTACGGTCTCGAACCACAAGTAGTCATGATGACGCCGTTGATTGAGGGCTTGGACGGTGTGAAAAAAATGTCTAAGTCATTGGACAATTATATTGGCATCAATGAGCCTGCTGCTGATATTTTTGGTAAAATTATGTCAATATCCGATGAATTAATGTGGCGCTATATTGATTTACTTAGTTTTAAAACAGGAAAAGAAATACAGACTTTAAAGCAATCTGTAATTCAGGGAGCAAATCCTAGAGACATAAAAATTGATTTTGCTAAAGAAATCGTGGCACGTTTCCATGATCAAACACAAGCAGAACAAGCACACAAAGAATTCATAGAGCGCTTTCAGAAAGGTATTATTCCTGAGGATTTAGAAGAACAAACCTTAACTTTGAAAGAACCACTTTCTTTAGTTCAACTATTGAAGCAAATGAATTTAACTCCAAGTACTTCAGAAGCAATTCGTTTAGTGAAGCAAGGTGCGGTTAAAATAAATGGTGATAAGGTTGAGGACGGGACTCTTGTATTACCTACAGGCCAAACCTATATAATACAAGTTGGCAAACGTAGAATTGCCAAGCTGCATTTACAATAAACAGAGTGTCATCATTTTTTTTAAAAAAATGAAAAAAGTATTTGACATACCAGGTGAAATCAGTAGAATACGCAGCACGCCTTCGGGGCGGGTTCATTAAGAAGAGAGAAGACAAACTGTGTGGGCACTTTAGAGACCT
>NZ_LNXS01000018.1 GCF_001467525.1 Legionella anisa | reverse complement strand
TTCGTAACTTTGAAAATTACAGAACTCGTGTTAGGGTGCTGTGCTGTTAAATGTGAGTGCCCCCGTAATTGGGAAAGAGCCTAAAAAACTAGGGAATTTTTTTCAAGAAAAAACATCTGATTGTTTTGAAAACATCACAGAATTAGATGCCTTCACTCAATCCTTTGTATTTTACGACATTTTAGTCCATAAACGGAGCAAAACCAAGGTAAATGCATTTCGGCGTTGGCTGGATATCGCACAAGTATTATTAGAGCAAGAATCCTACGCTCCTTTTTTTGCGATTATAAATGCACTGAATTCTCCCGAAATTAGTCATTATAACTTGGTGAGCTATTTACCCAATTCATATCAAAACCGGTTTCATCAATTTATTGAATTATGCTCTCCAGAGCATGGCTACAAAAATGCTCGAAAAAATTTGGATTTATTTAGTGAAACTTCCTTAACCCCATTTCAGTGGTTTTCTAAAGAAACAATGAACGCTTATGGGCACAATTCATTGCAAGAAAATGACAACAAAGGATACTCACCCTTTGCTAAAATTATATACAAAAAAGTGAACTGCTTACGAAACTTCAATGATCCTTTAGATAAATATCAAATGCGAGTAGTCAAAAAAATTCAGAAGCTTCAAAAGACCGAAGAAAACAATCCTCCGAAATACGTTAAAATGCGCTCAGAGGAATCAAAGCAAAACCTAGAAGAACAATCAAATAAAATCTATTATCGCGATATGTTCTTTTCTAAAAAAACATTGGGTCAATCTAGAAATAAAAAATTAGAAGGTCTATTTAAAGGAATTTTGCAACCGACTTAACTGTATAATGGTTAGACTTGATGTGATAGGATAAGAAGTTATACAGCATTTGTTGGACATGTTCATCCAAAAAATATATAACCACTAAAATCAATGATGAAGACAAATGATAAAAATGTGTTACCCATTGACGATTTTTTTTGCAAGAAATATCTTTATTTCTCGTGATCTATTAATTACGTATATTTAAAATTAAGTTATTTATAAAGATCATCTCGATAACATTTAAAACTTATATTTAAAATATCCATAGCGGAAGTAGAAGATAACTTTATGAACTATTATGCGATTATGTTGACTATTAACCGATTCATTACAGTCTTACTCCCCATACTACTGGTTGCGTGTACGCATCAGCAATCTAATGGTCCGGATCACTATGTGATCAGGGGGAAAACATATCATGTGATGAAGTCTGCCAAACACTACAAAGCAAAAGGAGTTGCTTCCTGGTATCGGTCACGCGGTCGGAATCAAAAAACATCGACCGGAGAGCGCTACAACATGTATGCGATGACAGCAGCTCATCCAACACTCCCACTTGCTACACGAGTACGGGTCAAAAACCTGAATAATGGCCGGTCGATTGTGGTTCGAATTAATGATCGAGGTCCTTTTTTATCGAACAGGCTCATTGATTTATCCTTCGCTGCCGCTAAAAAACTCGGTATAAAAGGCATTGCTCCTGTTGAAATTGAAGTAATTTGAAATTGCTAAGAAGTATCGCTTGCTCAAGCTATGAACCTGATTTATCTGATTAACTTATTAAATAGTCTAAAATTAAGAAATCGTCCTCTTCATCAGGGGCATTATGGCTAGAGCAATTTGGAAAGGTGAAATTTCATTTGGACTCGTATTCATTCCTGTTTCTTTAGTATCGCAGAAGAAAAGAATGACTTAAATTTAAAAATTCAGCCGTCTGTACCCTTCACCGCTCGTAATGATAATCCATCGTTTTACGAAGGATCATTTACAAGCACTTAAAACGAATTCATTTGCCTAATAGGAATCGAAGTAAGTCCATAATTTTTTGCACGCTTAATAAAGTCATAAGGTTATTATTTTACAATGCGCGAATTGTAATAAACGGCCCAAAGATATCCCATCTAATTTGATTTTATGTTGTCCCGTTAGAATTATTTTTTCCTTTAGAGAGCTTAAGTTTATTGCCATTTAACCTTTATGCAAAGTAAATATCGATTCACGGCTGCTCCACAAACAATAAGCTTTTAATTTATTTAATCTACAAATGAGGTTTTCAACATGAAAAGTAAAACGATTCCTATTCCTGAGCGTAAGCCAGTTTCTAATGAAACACCATTCGAATTTGAAACTGTTACGTATATAGATACTCCAAACCATAATTCAGAATCCACCAATGAGTATGGATCTGGAACTCCTCCCGAACAAATTGATCCGGATTTTTTAAAACAATTATTAAACGCTTCCAAAACAAAACAGCGCGTTGGAACTCCCCCCGAAGAGTATGAATATGGAAATTTTGAGTTTTTTACACCCAGAAAAAAAAGTAATAAACCCACTGTTATTGTTGGAACTGATTTTGATGGTGTATTGACTGACTTAGATGGACCAGAAACTGTTAATAGTGAATTTTTTCAAAAGTGCTATCAACCCGGAACTGAGAAACTTTATCCGCTTAAGCAATTGAAGCAAATTTTGGCCGATGAGTTTGATGAATATCAAAAGAAACATTCAAAAAAACACCCTGCGGCTATCGGTGAACAAGCTGAAAAATTTCTACGCAATATGTCGAACAATAGCAATGTAAAAATTGTTATTTTTACTTCCAACCATCCTGATTATGTCGAAGCAGTGTTGACCTATTCAAAAATCCCATATATTGAAATAAAAAAGACTGCATTAACCTTAGGTATTGATAAATGTAATTTAATAATGGATTGTTTAAATGAAACCTACAAGGTTAAGTTAAGAGGTATTTACCTATTTGAGGATTCTAAGAAGAACCTCGACGATCTAGTATCAGGGGCAAAAAGAGGACTGAAAAGAGATGGTATCACTGAAGAAGAGGTAGCAATCACACCTCACCTTTGTGTACCAGGTCAAATTAATTGGGCTGAGCATGATATTGAAATTGAACAAAAAGCAATGGACACTCAAATAGAAACTAGTTCGTTCACTAAGAAATAGGTATCGTGACGTAGGAAAGTCTGGGAAAATTTCAAACATAACCTGGTTGCCTTGCAACCAGGATTTCTATTTTAAACGTCTATTATTATTCACCACGACAAAAAGCTAAGCTACTTCTAAACAAACCCACTGTGGTAAATTAGATTAATTTATTTCAAAATGCGGTTTCGAAGACTTAAAAACTAACATCCTTTCAGATAAAAGCTTATGTGATCTTATCTGAGCTGCTACATCCAGACTATGATTCTGTGATCAGTTAAGAAATAAATGTAGGTTGGGCCTTGGCCCAACAAAGCTCCTATCTCATTCGGCCCCTTGTTGGGCCAAGGCCCAACCTACGCTTGCTAAGCTAGCCATCATAAACTACCAAATTTGTAGGTGGGATTACATTAGGCTATTTAAAGTTTTAAACAATCGCTATAGACATACCCACTTCTCTCAATCGAAGTAAGAGCACATTTTCCACCTGATACCAAATTAAAACAGTCTGAATATACATATCCGCTTTTATTTATTGAAGCACTGGCACATATATCTTGTGCATCATTGGCTATTTTGAAACAATCGCTGTCGACATAACCGCTTCTCTCAATTGAAGCTTCGGCACAACACATTTGTTGAGGTTACCTTTAAGAGCAGTAAATAATCGCTTAGTTTGTGCCGCATCATCTTGATTCACCCATTCTGCAACCCACTTCCCTTCCTCGAAAGACGAAATCTTTTCCAGAGAACTTGTACAGAAGGCTGGAAGAGTTACCAAAAGAGTTAAGGCTGAAATAATATTTTTCATAACGTTCTCAATAAGCAAAGGAAGCATTAATTTACATAAAAAATACATTTTATGAATATACTTCTTCTTAATTAATCAACTTGGTGGGGTTACTAAATTTTTAAATGTTCCAATTATCTTTTAGCCAAAGTAGCAGCTGTCTTGAATTCCAAGTTCAAGACAGTTGCTACGCTAGCTTAAAATGAGTGGATTTAAGTCATTAATACAATTCCCAATTCTACATAAATACGCATCTATAATTAGAATCATTATCTGTGCTTGTCATAAGATTTTCTTCTTCCTCTGTAGATTCTTCAGTTTCCATTTCTTTTATTGAATCTATTTCATCATAACACCCGCTTAATCGTTTCTTAAGGCTTTACCATTGATCGTTCTAATTATTAAATATTTAGTATCTTTCATATTCACTATATACTAGGATTATGAGAGATCATTTGCTCTGGTTGTTTTGGTGGATAGGTTTCCAACAATTCTCTAGGAATTGTCATACGGCAAAGAGGATAGTATCGATCCCCTCCATCTACGGTTTCGTACTGACCGTTCATATCATTATCCAGATCCATTAGGCTTTGATTCATTGAAATTGCCTGCTCCGTTGAAATAGAGACCGCATCCGAATTGACCATTTCTGTAGTTGAGACATAGGTGCTGTCTTTACAATGGAAATGCCCGTCATTTGAAGTAATAATTTCCCATAATGGCTTCAAGAGGCTTTGATCATCCACTACTTTTTGCAAAGGCTGTGACTCATCCTTAATTGAAATGAGAGTATATACCTGCTTAAAATTTTGCAGGTCTTCGTCGTCCACCACCATTGCCACTTTTTGACCTAATTCATTGATATAAAATAAGGAAAAAGGATCTGTGTTCGTTAGAAAAATGTAGCTGTTTTTGTATTGATCATATTGAGTATCTTCTAAATTTTTTGACATCACATAAATACCAGCTTGGTAATAAATAATATTTTTTCCTAGAATAACTCGGTTATTTTCTGAGTCCCCTATAACAAAGGTATGATCATTAACATGTAACCGCTTCACTTCCACACCTAAAGATTTAGTCAGCTCAATAGCAAGGCAAGGTGCTTTTTTTATGTTATTAATAGGGCGATCTTTCTGTAAGACATAAATGTACTCAATTTTTCCTTCGAGACTTTCTACAAAGTTAAGGTATGCTTCGCATTGTTCCCATCCCAACATATTATGATAAATAGAGAACTCTCCCGTGGTTAATTTGGCGATAACACCTTGGCAAGGACGTAGACTATCCGTTAGGATAAAATTATCTGTACCTTCATCACCTACTTTAACCCGATGGTTTTCGTTATACATCATGATTAGAGTCTCTGAAACATACACCGTGTCATAGAATTGAAAGACAGAGCCCTCCATAAAATGTTCACCGATAGGATTTCGATTTAAGTGCAAATATCTTGGCATATTTATCATCAATATGATCAATTATTGATAATTTTAGCACAAAATAGCATATCCTTATGAGGAACGAGTATTTTTGCTCTGAGAGTTTGATTCCAAACATGGTCTCAATAACAGCAAAAAATTTAGGAGCTGACCGAGCTATACCATCTTTTTTTGCTCGCTCTAGCGCCTGATCTTTAAAATGAGGGCTATATTTCTTTCTGTTTGATTTTTGTTCTGGGTTGTTCTTGTGCATTATTACCTCTGGTTAAGATTTTACTCTCTTAACTAGGTGTCTATCAATTCAAGGCGAGATCACTGTATTAAGCATCATGTTCATTGGGCTTCATATTCTAAAGCATTTAACTTTTTATAAAGTGAATAAAAAACAATTGATACAAGCTTTTTCTTATATCAATAATTATGTATTAGATTGGGGAAATTATGATTGTGTAAAATTATGACGGGATCGTTCAGTATCTGACCTCTATGTGTTCCGAGAGGCTGCTTTCTATTAGTTTTGCGAAATCATTCCTATATATTCAGAACAATGGCCTGCGGCTATTAAATTTTTGGATTCATTTTGTTCATGAATTTCAATATGACTATTTTTACCCTCATGAAATGAAGATATTCTTGAAATGATGGGTGTCGTCTGACATGGCATCAAATTACCTTTTCTTTCGTCGCGCAAAAATAGTCTTTATTCTAGCAACCGCCATTTAAGAAGTAAGAAGAGGCAGGCCAACAATATCCTCATGCTCATAGTTGTCTATATTTTCATTAGAATCATTGCTCTCAACATCTTCTGAGGAAGGGCGGTCATTGGATAAGTGATAAAGCTTAATATCTGGATTGGAATTGCAGCTAACTATTATATCTTCGAGTAGAGGTTTGACTGAATCTTGAAGTAATGCGATTTTGCGACTAACCCTATCCTCATCAGTCGAAGAAGCGTGGATAAAAGGAGTAAACCCTCCTTGATCGTTCACAATTAATTCATTAATTAAACGGGTAAGCCTCTGATGAAAAGGATTTGCTTCGGTCAATGAATTTTTTATTTGTTCTAAATCTTCAATGAGCTTAGTTGACTCATTTGCACAACACGATGAGTCAATTATGTAATTTCGAGACATCCTTCCGAGTATAGCAACGACAGAAGCGATGAAACAAACTCCCGATATGATTTGACCTATCCACATCCAGTCTTCTTCACGCCCAGGACTACTACGTACTAGTGTAAGACTAAATAAAAGTGTACCCGATAATAAAGTGAGCCCATCAAGAAGGAATAATAGGGGTATGTCACAATTTTTGGAAAGTTGATGACTTTTTGCATACTGTAGTTTTCCTATTAAAAAATCCGTTTGCCTTTCAAGTTGAAGTAGAAATTCTCGCTGGGTTTGACTATTATTGCGTTTTTCAAGTCCTTCATTTTTTTTAAAAAGTGTAAGTTTTTCTAATATGTCTTGAGGTAATCCTATTTGAGAATATGTTGTGGTTTTTTTAAAAAAACGAGGCGTGTTGAGTAAGGAAATAAGGCGGTCTTTCAGGGTATCATTTAAATTGATACACGAGGTGCAAAAATCTAACAAATGTTTTGATAAATTATTCTTATTCCTTAATAAATCCCTACAATGCCATATAATAGCTTGAAACTGACGGGCAAAAGGTGGATAATCTCTTTTCTCTTTATAAAGTTTTCTCACTAATTCTAACGTATCGTCTACGCTAAAAATTCCTTTCACAGAAAGGGGCTCAACGGGTTTTTCCCCAAAGCATGTATCTAAGAGATAAAAGGGTTCCGCATAAGGGGTACCGAACACATTCTCATTATCCAAATAAATTGAAAACTCTTGGGGTAAATTTTTAGCAATAAATGCACCGTACTCGTTTAACAAAATGAGTATTTTTCCATAATCACTTTGTTTGTCAGATGGGGCTTTTAGTCCAGAGCTAATGCACAAATCAAGCGCTGTATGATTTGTAGTATTGTAAAGATAAGGATTTAAACCGTGCTCCAGTAATAACTTAACGATTTTTACGTACCCATAACGACACGCTACATGCAATAAAGTCTCTTCATGAATATCAATCAGAGTCGAAAAATTCACATCCATCCTTTGCATTTCAACTAATAATTTTTTAACAATCTTAACATGCCCTTGTTGTACTGCCAGATTAATAGCAAATTGTCCCTTATTATCTTGAATATCAAGTCGTGCTCCTTTTTCTAATAAAAAATTGACTGTGTCTTCTATCCCGTGATAGCACGCATAATGAATAGGGGTTTTTCCTTTTTTATCGAGCTGATTCATGTTCTCTAAAATTTCTTCTATAGAGGAATCTTCATTAAATGAGCATGATTTCAAAAAACGCTCCAATAATTGCAAAGGTATTTGTTGTCCTGAGGCAAGATGTAAAATGGTTTGATTTAGATTATTTTTTATCCAAATTGCTTCCAATTTATTTTCTTTAAGGAAAAACTCAAAAATTACCTCCGCGATCTCAATTTTTTTAAGAGATAAAGCAAAAAGTAAAAAACCATTTCCATTTTCATCTACTGCATCAAGAGATTCGCCCTCTGTTTCTATGATTAATTTTAAACTTTTTTTAGTATTGAGCAGATCACCTTTTTCTATAAATTTAAATAAAGCTTGTTCAAATGGCTGCATATTTTCTATCCTTTCTATAGTTAAATTAAGAGCTGCAAACCCGGGAGTGTTATTTTTCGGATAGGCTATGAGATAGATATCTGCATAGAGCACTTGAGACAGTGGTTGTTTGAAACTTCTCTTCCATTGTTCTTTAATTCCTTAAAGTTAGCAGAATCATGCGATTTATTTGATCCATATGATCATTTAATATCTTATAAGAGGCTGAATTATAATGATTTTCACTCACTTTACACAATAGAGATTCGATCCCCTACCTATGAAATCAAAAATAATGTTACTGAAGAGGGCAACCAGTTTTCTATTTTTTTCATTTAATTAAGGTTAGAGTCCAGAGCAAATTTCAGGAAGAATGAAATATCAAAAGCTCACTATTTATGTCTGTCCACTAATGGGGTCAGATCTTTCCTTTTGCCTATGTAATAACTAAATTTAGATTTTAGGAAGGCAAAAGGAAAGACCTGCCCCTGATGCCTCCTAAGAATATAAAAACATTATATAACATATATACAAATGTTTTATTTAAACTCCATATGTTTATAAATTATAATTATTGGTAAATTTATAATTTATGTTGAATTTCGCTCTAATTTTTTAAAAAGGAAAATAAATGCCTTATTTCTATGAAAAAAATACCCGGATCCATTTGACAAATTCTATTGATGAATTGACTTATCATTCATTTCCCACTGATGTACAATCACCGGAAAAAAGTGCTCATTATCAGGCTGTTGCTAATATTATTTTTTCTTCGCAATACAAGTTGTCTCTTTTAACTACGAGAAAAGACATACTCTTAGGGCAAGATTTTATAGATTTCATAGCGCATCATAAGTTAACTTCGTTAAACAAGTATAATGGAGTTGATCTCTTGTATCTTTTAGCCTTAAGCCATGATACAGCTTTGCGTGCTGGAATTTGGAAGTTAGGCTCTCTGTCACATCTAAAAGCTACTGAAATTATCAGTAGCCTATCAAAATTAGATGCTATCGATCGCATACCTTTTATGAAAGAATCCCTAGTAGCATGGAAGGATTTGTTTCTAAAAGCTAAATTTGAATTGCAACAAGAAGCAGGGACTTGCCCAGATAGCACTCAAACTATGTTGGGTCAGATGACTTTATACGCTTCTACAAAAAATGACAAAAATAATGAACGCCATGGACAGTCTCAGAGCGATCAAATAAGATTAGAAGTTGAACGTGAGCAATTTCGTTTGCTGGAAAGAGCTTATTACAAAGAAAAGGATAAACATAACCAGCCTACAGAAATACAATCGTATTACAGCGATGAAGAAGAGGAATATAATGTTACGCAACAGCAGTATTACTATAATTAACACATATAGGGTCAGGCCTTGAATTTTGCATTGCACCTATGAGCCAATAAAGAACATTAAATTCAAAACTCAAGGCCTGACCCTATATGTGTACTTTAATGTAAAAAATACCTTATCTTCCTGGCTAATAACCTGATTTTTCACCCAAACCAAGTAACTAAATAAGGAGAAATTAGTGCTTTCCGTACAATTTTTTAAAAATGAAGAAACTTCAACCTCTTTTAAAATAAAACCCCCAAAATTATTTTGGGAGTATGGTATTGTCCTTGATTGGCAAAGTAATCAACCTGTTGCTTCTGAGTTAATTAAAGAATTAGAGATAAAATTTATCCCTGAAATTAGAGATATCGTGTGGCCAAAGAAAGGAGCCCCCTTAATTGAAAGTGTCCTTAGGCTTGTAAAAAAAGAATTTAAAAATAATCATCCCACTGTATCGTTACAGTTAAATCCCCAAGCCAGCTCAATGAGTCACCCTCTTTTAATGTGTATGAGCGATTTTGTAGTCCTTCCCCCCCAAAAACCTGCCTTTTCACTTGAAGCCTTTGTTTATAGAATCACTGTATTATTAATGATGCGATATACAGTAGACCATTGTCAGGAACTAGAACAGAAAAGCTCCTTGATAGAAAAATACAAATCCGAGGGTACTGCAGTCACAAACCGCTTATTCCCCTTTGCTCTAGTTCAATATGCCTATGAAAAAAATGGTCGTATGGAGGAATTAAAGGAAAGAATACAAGAAGCTGTCACTCCTGCAGTAAAGCGTGCGTGGGAAATAATCAGTGCAGAAGGCAATAAATTTATAAAAGAGATACAAGACAATGAGGCTTTTAGAGAAAACAATCTAACAACTGCAGAGTTCAAATAATAATAGACACCCCATACTTTTAAATTTATGGGGTAAGTTTAATAATCAATGGCGTCAGCAAGCGTAGGTCGGGCCTTGGCCCGACAAAAATTAATGCTATTCTCCAAACTGGTTCGTTGTTTGTAATATATCGGAGAAAGCCCAGTCACTGGTTATAATTCCTTTTTGGATATATCTATGAATACTGGAGTATTTCCAATCAGATGCTTTTTGGACATAGCCATGCTTCACGGGGTTAAAATGAATATAATTCACATGATGCTCCAAATCCAATTCATTTTTGATCAGGTGTTCCCAAAAGCGCCTCTGCCAAATACATCTTTCTCGTTTTCTTTTTCTTGAAAAGAACGATTTAATCATGCTCCAACGCATAGAGGAATTGCTGTCATGTTCTGGTAAGGCCATTATTAAATGCAAATGATCAGGCAAAATGACATAGGCAATTATTTTAAAAGGATATCAGGCTTTGGTAGTTCGAATAGCATAAGACAACGAGTCGATTTTTTTGATTAAAATTCCATTTGTTCTATTAGCAAGATTCACCGTAAAAAATAGGTCGCTCCCGGCAATAGAGCTCTTCGATAGTGCATGAGTTTGGACCAGATTCATTTCCATTAGCTACGCTTATAAATCAATTTTTATTTCTAATCAAGAAATTGTCGGGCCAAGGCCCGACCTACGCTTGCTAATGCAAAAATAGTAGCCGATCGTTTTCATGTTATTCGCTTACTTCAACATCAATGTATGATGACCTATCGCGAGCTATCCAGCCAAATAAAAAGTAACCGAGGCATCTTGGCTTTACTGTGTACGCGCCCTGATAAATTGACACCTCAACGACGACTTAAGCTCGATGCATTCCTTGAAGACAATCCGGCGGTAAACGCTATATACCAGTTTCAACAACAAGTTCATGCATTACTCTTACATAAATC
>NZ_LNXS01000017.1 GCF_001467525.1 Legionella anisa | reverse complement strand
GAAAAAATGGCCTAAAACACTGTCAACCCCTAAATGATAAAATTTAAAAATATTTTTTACGCAGCCTTGCCGAAAGGACACGATAGCATGAAGGTAGCGATTGTCACTGACAATGGCTTGGGATTTAGGTGAGTAAACATCAATTGAATCAAGTAGCTTTCCATCAAGGGTATTCGCGCTATTTACTTTAAAAAGCTAGAGATGGTTGCTTCTCGTTATTTTTGATGGATTCTAAAGAGGTTATTAATTCCAATAATGTTGGGCGTTTCTGTGGATCTTTCTCTAAACAACTATCGATTAATGATTTTATCTCGGAAGATGGATTTTCTAATAAATCATACATCAGTACCCCTAGACAGTATATATCCATTTGCGGAGTAGCTAATACAGCAGCAGGTTTTACTGACCAACATTCTGGCGGGATGTGCGAATACTCCTCTTTATATTTCTCTACGACCTCTTGATTTGATTTCTGAAACGCTAAAGGATCGATGGTAGTTCCTGTAGGTACGGAAAGACCGCCATCAATTAAATAGCTTTTTTGCGTACTGGAATCGTAATAAATATTATCTGTTTTCAGATCAAGCACAATCATCCCTTTATCATGGCAATCTTTTAATGCTTGAATAGCCGAGTGAAAAAGGTTTTTTTGTAATTCTGGAGTATCAATTATAAGCTTTTCATATGGAACAAATTGAATGTAGGGTACAACAAGCCTGTAATCCGTTCCCCTAGGAAATAAATGAGATTGCTTATTAGAATAAACCGTTTTGAAAAACCTGTGTTTAACCGTCGCTTCTCCAATATCTCCAGGTGTCGTAACAGGATTTAAAACAGCAACCGATTTATTAGAGGTAGATTGAAACAGTCTAGCCTCGGCATAACCACCTTTTCCAAGAGATTTTACAGGAGAATACTGTGTTCCTTCATCAGATTCGTACCCTGATTCATAACCACTATCTTCCGAATTTTTTTTAGTGTTGATTTTATAACGCGCCATAATGATAATCTCAATGCGATAGTTTGCTTGATAATATAAATTTAACCGATTCAATTAAAGAAAAATATATTGGCTTCGTATGCTTAAATAAAAATACATCGAATAACACCATAAATATTTTTCACAGACACTCATTCCTAAACGCTTTTATAGAAATCATTGATCCACTTTTTTAAGTTTGTTCATTATAACAACTACAATAACAATATTTTAACATTTATCTCTATAATACGCAAAAAAGAATACACATATTAACCATGTACTTAGGGGGGTATGGAAGAAAAGTCATCACCCAAGGGCGATGACTTTTAGAAAGAATTTATAGACAAAATTATTATGCGATGAGTCTTTCGACTTTGTGAGAAATATCAGAAAATCGATTAAAAAAACCTTTATCCGCATATTCAGAAGAGTCCTTCCCTTCAGATATTTTTTTAACCAGAATTTCAGTAGTTGCAAAAATATCCATTAAAGAAGAAACTTCCAATTCACTATTACGTGGATGGTTGGTATCCGCTCTTAGTTTTTTATACTTATCAATTTTTACCATAATGCGTGTTTTAGCATCCAAACCCATCCTTGTTGACAAAAAGAAACAATCTTTCTTCTTGTTACTAGAGACAGATTGTGTCGAAACAAGCACTTGTTTCATCTCATCTACTATTGAATCCAGTTTTTCTATTAGTATTTGAAGTTCTTGATTCGCTTTGTTCATAATATGCCCCTTAATTATTTTCTCATTTGGCTAACAACAAAAGCAGCACCAGCAACAGCCACTGCAACACCAACACCAATAGCAAATTTACCGAGCGTTGATTGAAGAGCACTTAGCAAATAAGATGATTGTTCGTCACTATCTGCTTGTTTTGTTTTTGCAGCTTCTCTACGATCAGCAGTTTCTTCGGCAACTTCGATGGCAGCTTCAAGTTTCTTTCGTTGAGAGTCACTGACAGGCTCTTTTGCAACCTCGCGCGCCTCATTAAGCTCTAGACTATCCCCACGCAAGCCTATCTGTTCCAATCGCGTATTCAGACTGCACAATTTGAGTACTTTCGGATCGGTAGAATGATTGGCCAACACTCGGCACAACTCTAGTGTTGCTATCGTGCCACCTTCACCCTGGAGGGCTGAAATCATGTCCACAGACTTAGTCGCAGCATCTTCGATGCTTTGGGCCTTATTCAGGATCTCTTCCTTAACGAGCTTTTGTTCCTCTGCACTGAGTACGTAACTACTCTTCCCATCAAGGCTGTTCTGCACCCAGTCGCTTGGCCTATCAATAAATTGATCCAAATACTTAGCAAAACTTCGAAGAGCTTGTGCATGCAGATTCATGTCAATAACGGCTTTTGGTCCCAGGGATCCGTGTGTTGGGTGTGTGGTAAACGTGCTTATGGGCTGGAAAATCTCAACGGCAGAGTGGAATCCAGCAGTGATGAGACCTGCAGCTGCCAGGGCACCGATAGCAGTCACTTGATCCTTATGTGCTGAGGAGATTGGCGTACCCGATGGATGTTTCCAATCTATACTTCCAGGGGGGGTACCACAGAACAGGTTCATAGTGACCGCCATCTCACCAAACGTTCCGGACACATGACCAGTCACTGGCTCCACGACGTCCTTGGTAACAGCCTCGGATACAAGGTAACTTGGCCAAGCAGCATCAACTAGCGTTTTCTTATGATCATCGTATGCCTTCTTAAGTATTTCCTCTGCCAAATCTCCGGTATTAAGCAGCCCTTGCCGTTCCTGGACAGCCCATGCTACCGGGGCGCGTTCTTCTTTTTTGCGCGCGGTATGCGCAGGTGCGGAAAGGCCTCCTCCCTTCAGTGAAGTTTGTTCTCTGGCTTTATGGAAATTTTTTTCAAAGCCCGTTACATCCGCATCAAGAGCAGGTATTGGTTGTCCATTTAGTTTGCGTTGAGCATCGCAAAGGCCTGCCACATAAGTGTTGTACACAGCTTGGGCATCGCAGAGAGGACCTTTGTATGCCGCCCCAAATCCTGTTTCATGTCGTTCAATGCCTCCAAGGTCACCCATAAATGACAGGATACCTTGACGGGCGAGAGCGCCATCAGGGCCGGGTTTCTTAGCAGTAGTTGTTATTTGATCCATGTTAGCGCGACACTCATGAGCAAGTGATTCGACTGCCTGGACGTATCCATGTGGTCTTGGACTATGTTTTCTCATCTCCACCAGTTCTGCGAGTCTATCGTTGAATTTTATGATACGCCCTGCCCCTCCGTCGGCCATTAATCTGGTACACATGCTGATTAGGATTTCATCTTTCTCAAGATTTCCGATGACATCACTTGTGTGATTTAACCTATCCATGACGCAATTTATCCCATCGGCACATTTTTCCATAACAGAGAGGCTAGCCTCATTCGGATGATAGAGTAAGTGGCGTGCCGCTATCGATTGGTCAGTTGCTAGTTCAATTGTTCTCGGATTTGTCGATTCTTCTGGATTAACACCACCCTGTCCATTTGTAACTCCCTTATTAATAGTGAGCCCGTCCCTTGGAGGTGACTTACGGTGTGGTGCTCTAGGTTCGTTGTTCTGTTTGTTTTGCATAATATGTTCCCCGTTTTAAATCTTGTTTCTTTTTGAAAGATCAAAATAGAAACAGATAGATTAATTTTTTAATTTTCAAATCATGACCAGCAGAAAATATAGTGACCATGTTGGCTTTTAATAATACAAATCAAGGTTTAGATGAAAATTAACCGAAGACCTAAAGTTTTTTATGGGGATATAAAATATTTGGGTCTTACAAATCTCGAAAATTTCTGATTAGAAGTTTTTATTTATAAAAAATATGTCGGTAGCAATTAATTGATGTTCGAGGTCAGTAGCCTTTACAAAAGAACTTATTTCTACAGCAGGAACACCGGTTTCTTTCTCTAAGATCAAATTAACGAAAGCATCGGGTAACGGCATGTCCTTTAGTGCACATGAATTTTATTAATCCATGCGTCTATGTGTTTGCAGCTCACGTGTTTTTACATGTGTGCCTAGTTGATTGTTCTCGTCAACAATTTTAATAAGGATTACATCGCAACTTAATGATTTTTAATAATATTTATTCGTCTTGATAAAGTTGGCTGCGAACCGAGTTGTCGGGAATTCGAATCCCTTCGAGCGCACCATTTAAAATCAATGAGTTAGCTCCAATTAGGTTTCTTGCTATGACTATTTAGCCTGTCGCCCTCTATGCATAAAGATAATACTATGGGATAATTATTGACCAATTTCAATAATATTAGTCTAGTTATATGAAAATAAAAGTAATTTCTTTAATGGTCTCTATTTTTTTTCCTGTCGTTTTATTCGCTAGTACTACAACTTGTCCTTTATCAAACGGAATCAATGTACATACCACAAAGCGAATTTTAAATATTTGTAAACACGGCACTGTAATCAAGAGCTTTAAAGTAGCACTCGGATATAAAGGCGTCGGTAAAAAGCGGGCGGGAGATAATAAAACTCCAATTGGTTTATATGGGTTAGCTCATCCAAGAAAATCCAATCAGTTTAAAGTTTTTATTCCAATTCTTTATCCGACTTCAAAGCAATTAGCTGCAGGATATTCAGGTAGAGATGTAGGGATCCATGGGCCAACTCAGTCGTCAAGAGTGTTTGGTTGGTTAAACAACTTACCCTACTCAACGCGTGGATGCATTGCTGTTGGCAAAAATAACTACATTGAGTATGTGGCTAATTGGGTAAAAGCCAATCCTGGGGCTAAGGTGTTAATTATTTAAATTTAGACGAAATTTGATATCGCATATGTTTTCGTACAAAAAAGCGATCTCATCAAGCGCGTATAGTCGATTTTTCATGAGAACACTTGAATGGCTCTCAGAGTTATAAATATGTCAATGGGCGAGTTTCACCGATTTATCAGGCCTCTTGACATAAATTATGTAATATCTCTGACGCCCGCACTCCCACTTCTGCTCTTTTATTTACTATCGAATTTTTTAATCCTTGATTAATTTTGTCAATTTATTTAAGCAGTATATTATGCTTCGATTTTTACAGAGTTGAATTTAGGTAAATTCTAGCTGTATATATGAGTTTAATTCTTCTTTTACTTCTATGTTAAAAAGAGCTGACATTTTTTCATGGATTTGTTCTATAAGAATTTCATCTGCTTTTTGATTATTTTCAAATAGTATTATTTCATGGGAAGGACTCTCAAAAAATTTATCCATCTCCTTGGCATATCGCGGACTTACTTTGCTCTCTTTATTTTGAAATCGGCTGGTGATGAAACTTTCTCGAACGCTTGGTGTGACATCAATCATTACAAATTTAAGCTCAGGTATAGCATTTAATAACTTAAGTCGGTATTTGTCGAGATACATGGCTTGTGAGATAACAAAACTCTGCTTCGGATTTTTTTCTTTTTGTATCTTGATAACATCAATCAAAACATTGACAAATTCATCTATCATTTCTGGAGTCATTTGTTCATCTTCGATTAAACAGTCTACCATCCTTGGGGTGATATGTTTATCACCATCGATATGGATAATATTTAGCTTTTCGAGTAACCTTCCTATATAACTTTTCCCTGAGCCAGTTTTACCAAACAAAAAATAGATGGTCATTGATTGCTACCGAGTAATAAATATTTTTATTAAAATAACATACTTTAAAACAATCGGGATATGTATTTTATTTATTAACTCCTAACTATAAATGATTCTGCTCAATCCAAAAAAAATAAAACTCTATTTTTTACCATCATCCTCCATCACTAATTCACCAGTTTCCTTACTTGACGCAAAGAATTAGTGTGTTAACGTCATTGTAAAAAATGTATCATTGATCGTTCACAACATATTCAAGGAGGATTCATAATGAAGCACACATCCCATCGTAGGTCGATGGTTCGGTATCTCATATTAGCTCTGAACCTGAATATCGGCCTATGTCTGATATCAGGCACCGCAACGGCTCAGGAGGCGAAGGTAACGTCGCTCATGTCGAAGAATCTGAAAGACTTCCCTGGTAAGGAAGGCCAGCTGATCGAAGTAGAATATCCGCCCGGGGCTACAGACCCTATACATCGTCACAATGCATACGCATTTGTATACGTGCTGGAAGGCTCGATCGTCATGCAGTTGAAAGGCGGAAAAGAAGTTACACTGACGCCCGGACAGACCTTTTATGAAGGCCCCGACGATGTTCATATTGTTGGTCGGAGCGCAGACAAAACCAAGCCAGCAAAATTCCTTGTATTTTTGATCAAGAACAAAGGAGCACCGGTGCTCGTGCCAGTGAAATGACTGAGAGCGACTTTCCCGTTTGTTACGAAATCATCCTCGACGAAAACAATGGGAATGGATAGGAGAAACTGTCATGGTTCAATAAACAGTGGTAAACGTTCACACACGGATGGCCTTAAACGTAGTGCGAATCTAAAGTGCACTTGACCACTCGCCCGAATCGCGGGCGACCTACAGAAAGGAGCGCAGATGAAAATTGTAGTTATAGGTGGTACTGGGTTGATTGGAACAAAGCTCGTGAACAATCTTCGCGAAAAGGGTCATGAAGTCGTTGCAGCAGCACCCTCTTCAGGCGTCAACACCATAACGGGTGAGGGACTCGCGAAAGCGCTTGCCGGCGCTCAGGTTGTCGTGGACTTGGCGAACGCGCCTTTATGGGAGGACAAAGCGGTATTGGAATTCTTCGAGACCTCCGGCCGCAACCTTCATGCGGCGGAAGCCACAGCAGGCGTCCAGCACCATGTCGCGCTCTCTATTGTTGGAGCCGACAGGACTCCCGACAATGGCTATTTCCGCGCCAAGGTTGCCCAGGAGAGGCTGATCGAGGCTTCTGGTATCCCTTACACCATCATCCGCTCGACCCAATTCATGGAATTTCTTGGAGGTATCGCCGCTTCAAGTACGGATGGAAACATAGTCAAGATTTCGCCAGGCCTGTTCCAACCTATCGCTGCTGACGACGTTGCTGCTATCGTCGCCGATGTGGCGCTCGCGGCGCCGCACAACGGCATCGTCGAGATCGCCGGCCCGGAACGAGCGCCGTTCAACGAAATCGTCGCGCGTTATTTGAAAAGGGTCGGCGACCCGCATCAGGTCGTAAGTGACCCGGAGGCCCGATACTTCGGCGGCCGGGTCGAGGAGCATTCGCTTGTCCCATTGGGCAAAGCACGCCTCGGCCACATCAGTCTCGACGAATGGCTACGCCGCTCCCAGGCAAAAGCTTGACTTCATCAACGCAATTGTACCTGAGGGGGGGGAGTTCCGCAGTTGGGTCAACATCAAACTGGAGACGAGTTACTGTCTCTTGATCGCATCTCATCAAGAGACAGTTGCTTGCAACCATAACTTTGGCCCTCCCTACCTCAATCCCAGTCTATTTGGTTAAATTTAGAAAAATAAGGTATATTGTTTGCTCCTTTTAATTAAAAAATTAGCCTCTAATTAATGAAGAGAAAATATTTTTAGATGCAATAAATTTTAAAAAGGGTGTTTGCATGAAGATTACCGAAGTTCATATTGCACAATTAACCATTCCATTAATACGTCCATTTATTACTGCGGTAAGACGTACTGAGTGCGTTGATGATGTAGTCATAATGATTAAAACAGATCGCGGCACCGTAGGTTATGGTTCAGCAGCATCCACTCCAGCCATTACTGGAGACAGTACGGAATCGATTATCAAGGCAATTAAAAACATTTTGGGTCCCCAGTTAATTGGACGAAGTATTTCTGAATTGAATTTGTTGTTGCAGATGAATAACCAAAATATAGCGGGTAATACTTCTGCGAAAGCAGCTATTGATATCGCATTGCATGATTTATTTGCTCAGTATTGCGGTTTACCTCTTTACAAGGTATTGGGAGGTAATACGAATAGCATTAACTCGTGTATTACTATAAGTGTTAAAGCGAGTAACGAGATGGTAGGTGATGCAATTGATTTAGTCAATCAAGGGCATGGAACCATAAAAATAAAATTAGGTTTAAATCCAATTGAAGACATTGAACGTGTTCGTGTTATTCGTCAGGCCATAGGCAATGACATCACGTTACTTGTAGATGCTAATCAAGGATGGTCCTGTGAGGATGCATTAAAGGTTATTACTGCTTTTAAACAACAGCAATTGAATATTCCTATGGTAGAACAACCCATTAGTGCTCAAGATTTACCAAACTTAAAAGCGATAAGTGATCAAGTTGATTGCTCTATTGTTGCTGATGAGGCTTGTTTTTCACCTAAAGATGCACTGAATATTGCAAAAATGAATGCCTGTGAGGGGATCAATATTAAGTTGATGAAGTCAGGAGGTATAGAGAATGCTCAAGCTATTTATAACATCGCTAAAGCAGCAGGGATGACCATCATGGTTGGGTGTATGCTGGAATCACCTATTGGAGTGGCTGCTGTAGCCAGTTTTGCTGTGAGCAAACCCGATATTTTCTATGCTGATCTCGACCCCATTTTTCTGATTCGCGAAAATTATGTTCTTGGTGGGGCGCAACGATCAGGTAATAAAATTGTTTTGTCAGAAAAACCTGGTTTGGGAATTGAAGGGATTAGTCAAGGTTTGAACTGGATTGGAGCACTTCACTAATGTCTTTTTATATTCAGTTAGCCAGTTTATCTATTATTATTCTTTATGCCGTGATGCTATTTCGCAATGTTGATCCACTAATAGCAACTGCACTCTGTGTTGGGTTAGGTTTTTTATGGAATCAAAGCAGCCCAATTGCCATAGGGATCTCTATGGCTGATGCTCTAGGCTCCTTCATGGCTTTAGTTGGTTTTATCATCATGCTAGGCCGTGGGTTGGGAGAGATTTTGACACACACCCAGGTCAGCCATACTCTCGTGCATCAAATCGTTTATGGGATTGGAGTTAATACCCAACGACGTGCCAAAATCGGTATTGTGCTCTCATCTTTTATTATAGTGGGCTTACTTGGAACGCTGGCTGGAGGATTAGCCATTTTGGCTCCCAGTTTGCGTCCTATTGCTGGCTCAGTAAAATTATCACGTCCCAGTTTGGCTGTACTAATGCAAGCTTCCGCTGAAGAAGCATTAATTATTGGGCCCTTTGCTCCTCCCGTAGTAACCTTACTCGGTATTACAGGAATAAATTATGGGACTATGCTTCTTTATGCTTCTCTACCAGTAGCCTTAGTTACTCTAATTACTACATGGTTTATGGCTTCACGACTACAACGACAGTATGGGGATGAGCTTTGTGAAGATGAAGACAGCTCCGAGCCATTTATTCCCAATAGACAACAAAAACGCAGTACTCTGTTCTTTTTGGCCGCCTTTTTGGTCTGTGTACTTTATGGTTTATTCACGCAAGCGAAAACCTCCTATGTTATTTTTGTCATGTTATTTTTAGCCTTTGTTGCCGGATTGGCGAGTAAATTAAGCTTGAAACAAATCTTTAATTTATTACTTGAAGGAATGCAAAAAAGTTTGCACCTTTTCTTTTTATTTATCTTATTTGATCCCTTTATGGCTCTGATTCATCAAGCAGGAGGATTTACTGCCTTAACGCAATTATTAACACCATTAATTACTCTAGGTGGTAAACCGGTATTATCAATATTAATAGGAGTGACTGGTGCTTTTGGTATGCCTGGGGCTGCGGAAGCAACGATTAAAATGCTGCATCAACTTTTTAATCCAGCCGTCATTCAGATGCAACTTCCTCTGGTTACTTTTGCTTTATGCATGATCTTTGCTACCCGCGTTACTAATTATGCATATCCTGGTGCAAATATGTTTGCTGCGATGGGTTTTGCAGGAAGTGACAATGTTAAAGCCATGATACAAAATGGACTTATCGTAACTGCAGTGCAAGTTTTATTTTTAATCACTTATAGTTTATTTATCTAATTGGGATATCCGCCGCAGGCTGGTGACGATCTACAAAAGCCGGACAAAGCTTCTTAGTTTTATGTTGCATCTCAAAATAATAGGAAATACCTATTGCAAGGCCCTGCAGCGTCCATCTACAATCTAATCCATAGGTTTTTTTTAAATGATTTGAAGGATAAAATCGATGAACAGTGAGTCATTTTTCTCATTTTTTAAAAACCTTTTTAGTAATGACTTTATGCCACATGGACACTGTTATTTTTGGCGCCCTGACATTGTATGGTTGCATGTGATATCAGATAGCTTAATCGCTCTTTCTTATTTTGCCATTCCAATCATTTTAATTTTTTTCATGTTAAAACGAAAAGATTTTCCTTTCCCATGGGTTCTTATCATGTTTGGTGCCTTTATTTTGCTTTGTGGCACCACACATGTGATGGGTGTTGTGACGTTATGGGATCCTTTATACCGTCTTGATGGAATAATAAAAGCGGCGACTGCAGGGGTTTCCGTTTTGACCACCATTATGCTGGTTCCCTTAGTCCCGATGGCTCTTTCTTTAAAAAGTCCAAAAGAACTTGAGGCAGCTAATTTACAACTTGCTCATGCCAATGAGAAATTAAAAGAAATTGATCGTCTGAAAGATAATTTCTTTTCCAATATATCTCATGAATTAAGAACACCTCTTACTTTAATTATTGCACCGTTAGAGTCGTTTCTTGCCAAGGATTATGGCTCTATTTCAACCGTACAACGTAATGCTTTAGAGACAATGCATAATAATTCAATTCGACTTTACCAAATGGTCAATAGTATTCTTGATTTTGCAAAAATCAGCGCTCAAAAAATTGTAGTAACGCGCGAACCAGTAGATATTGTTGCATTAACTCAATCCATTGCGAATGAATTTAATCCTCTACTTAGGCAAAAAAACATCAACATAGAATTTAAATGTTCTGTACTCCAGAAAATCGTGAGTCTCGATCGCTATTTATACGAACGTATTTTATTTAATCTATTATCAAACGCCACAAAATTTACATTGGATCAAGGTTTGGTTTCCATTTTGCTTCATTTTGAAGGTGAAAAAGTAATCCTAACTGTCAAAGACAGCGGTATTGGAATTTCTAAAGAGGATCAGGAAAAATTATTTCAGCGTTTCCAACAAGTCGAAGGTTCTGCCACGCGACGCTTTGAGGGAACAGGACTTGGGCTTGCACTGGTTAAAGAATTTGCCCTTCTTTTAGAAGGAGATGCTACCGTCAAAAGTACCCTTAATAAAGGCAGCACTTTTGTAGTTGAAATAACAGCACCTCCTGCAACTATGGAGAGAAAAACCGGTAATAAATCGCTTGAAGGACGTTTTCAAAAATTTGATACAGCTCCGGTTTTAGAAAACCAACTTGCAAAGGAGAAATCCATAAGTACCAAAGTTTCTAAGATATTAATCGCAGAAGATAATATAGAACTTGGGACCTATACTGCATCTCTGCTCAATGAATTTGCTGAAACCAAACTCACAAGAGATGGGGATGAAGCCTGGGAAACGATTCAAAAGTGGAAACCTGATCTTGTTCTTTTAGATGTAATGATGCCAAAACAAGATGGGATTTCTCTTTGCCGTGAAATTAAATCCTCACCAAAAACAGCCCATATCCCAGTTATACTACTGACCGCGTTAACCCACCGTGACGCACTGGTTCGAGGTTGGGAAGCAGGAGCCGATGAATATCTGTTTAAACCTTTTCACCCAAAAGAGTTGATCACACGCATCAAATTGTTACTCGCCCATGCTATCGATAATAAACTACTTCAAGAGTTAAATCGAAAATTAGTTGACTCAGCACGTTTGGCGGGAATGTCTGATGTCGCAACATCAATGTTACATAACGTAGGGAATATCTTAAGTAGTGTTAATATCACAACGGATCTCTTATTAGACCGATTGTCTAAATCGGAAATTAATAATTTAACTCAATTAACAGACTGGTTAAATGCAGTTATAGAAGACCCTAAGGTTCTTACTGATGATAAGCAAAAACAAGCACATCTTATTGATTATTTCACTGAATTAAATAACAACTTACTGCAAGAACAGAAAAAATGTGTTGAGGATGTAAAAATACTCAATAAATACATTCAAAATATTAAAGATATTGTCACACTACAACAAAAAGAGGACAGGCCTCTCGGTGTCATACAAGAAGTGAATATAGCAGAGATATTAGATGAGAGTTTAAGGATTAGTCTGCATGATGCGATCGATATTAAGATAGTTAAAAACTATAATGATACGTTAACCGCTGTTCTTGATAAAATGAAGCTGGAAGACATATTAGTAACTTTGATGGTCAATGCCAAAGAAGCCTTACAAGAAAGAAAGCCAACAGAAAAATGTCTTATCATACACGCTAAAAACAAGGTCGTGAACGATAAGGAATGGCTGGAAATAGACATCGAGGATAATGGAATAGGTATTTCTCCTGATATTTTAAATAAAATTTTCACCTTCGGATTTACCACAAAGTCAGAAAACTGCGGTTTTGGTCTCCATTTTAGCGCCTTATCTACAAAAGAGATGGGTGGCAAATTAAGCGTTACCAGTCCAGGAGAAAATAAAGGAGCTATCTTCTCCTTAAAATTACCCACTATACCCCCACATACAAAAAAATGGGTAGAAATAACAACCTAACAAATTTTCCCATTCCCACCGAAGCTGACACACTTCTTGTGCTAAAATTAACAATTAAGACATTAGCTAAAGATATGATTTAATCAAAGATAATATGGTGTCCTTTCGGCAAGGCTGCGTAAAAAATATTTTTAAATTTTATCATTTAGGGGTTGACAGTGTTTTAGGCCATTTTTTCAAA
>NZ_LNXS01000016.1:17404-24104 GCF_001467525.1 Legionella anisa | reverse complement strand
ATCGAAGCAAGATTAAGTGATGTGCCTAGATGAATGCTGAAGAGTCTACAAAAAAATTAGATTTTAATGGTTCTTGAAAACGCTATCTTTCACAGTACATCTTTGATCTAAATAGGGATTTAGGATGCCATTCTTGGTGTTTTATCAAGGACGTGCAACTATTCTTTTTCCTTTTACCGGACAGTAGTGTGTCTGCGCAGGGATGACAAAGCACTCAGACTTGACTGAACGTATCTGCCATCTATCCGCAGATTTTGTTATCCCTGCATATTCTGGATTCTGTCATCCCTTCGCAGGCAGGGAGCCATCCAGAAAAATAGTTCATAACTTAAATTAAGCCACTGAGGATTATTTAATTTATCTGAATGAATTAACTATTCGATAGTTTCTTCTTTTTTCTCATTTCGAGACAGCCCCAGTTTCTCTTTCAAACGTGCTACAACATCGGGATCATATTGTTTTGCAGTCTTATGCTTCACAACTACAGCCGTTGTCTTAGCAGGTTGAACGGGTGCATTTAAAGTATTATACATTGGGGAGCGCGCTGGATAAGTAGGAAAATGATCCTCTCCAGTCGTGGGTGCTTGACTCATTATTTTCGCTTGAAAACTGGAGCTTTGCTGATTTGAATTGGATTGAGTTGGCGTTTTTTCTGTCTGAACCTTACGCGCATTTCTTACACTTTTTTCAACCCGCTTTTTAATCTTGACTGCTGCATGTTCTGCCTCTTCTTCACTCACTGCACCGACTTCGTTACCATGCAAATCAACACGCATTTCTCGTAGCTTAAGGCATGCCAAATAATCAAGTCGACGCGTAAATAAAACCACTGCTTCTCTTAATTTACTTTTGGAAATACCTACTTCTTCTGCCTTATCTGCATAAAGCAAAATATCATCCATAATTCCCACTTTTAACGGCTGGATTCGTAACGAATTATCAAATGCCGCAGGAAAATTTGCAGCGAGCCACAATAAGGCGTCTGTTCGCGCTTTTTTAGACTTATTTTTTTGAGCTTTATTAATAACGGCAGTGCGTGGGTGCAGCTCTTGTCTTCTCATTAGAGTACCCTTGTTAGATATTGAATGTCATATCCGGAAACGAAATCATTCACATTAAGAATGAGCGCACAATGTACAATGTTTAATGATTGTTTGCAAGCACTCTGAATCATGTTCCATAACTGCACATGGAAACTGAAAATCAAGGTAGAAAAATAAACGATGATAGTCCTATAATGAAAACAGGATTTCTTTAATCTGCACATTGATGTGATACTATCTTCGTTGATATATCGGGTCTGATATCATTGAAGACTTATGGAGCACATATGAAAAACTTCATACCAAAATTGTTTATGCTATTTCTTGCTGCATTCTTTCCATGGATCGTATTCCTAATGAATGATAATCCTGGAGCAGCATTTGTTTCCCTAGCCTTACAAGCTACAGTGATTGGATGGCCTTTTGCAACTCTTTGGGCATGGCGAACACACTATCCTCCCCCAAAAGAAAAAGAATAACTTATTTCATAAAGGAGAACTATGTTAACTCGTGTCATTGTTAATGGATCCAAAGGTAAAATGGGCTCTCTAGCCTGCGAAACCCTGCAAAACCATAAAGAATTTGAATTAGTTGCACAACTGGGCAAAGAAGATGATTTGGCGCAAGCCATCACAGACACTAAAGCTCAAATTGTTGTTGATCTGACTCGTGCAGACTGTGTTTATCAAAATAGCCTCACAATTATCGATCACGGTGCACATCCTGTTATTGGAACATCTGGGCTCCTTCCAAACCAAATTAAAGAATTAACTGCTTTATGTGAAAGCCGCCGCCTGGGTGGAATTATTGTACCTAATTTCTCTATTAGCGCGGTTTTGATGATGCTCTTTGCTGCCAAAGCTGCTGAATACCTACCTGAGGTAGAAATTATTGAAGCACATCATCAACAAAAGCTGGATGCACCGTCTGGAACTGCGTTAAAGACCGCTGAAATGATTGCTGCAGCACGAAAAGATCCTAAGAACAAATTGAATCTCAAAGAATTAATTCCTGGTGCACGTGGAGGAGAACACTGCGAAGTCAACATCCATTCCTTGCGTCTGCCTGGCATAATTGCTCGCCAACAAGTCATTTTTGGCAGTGAAGGTGAAACGCTAACCATTACCGATGACTGCATTGATCGACGGAGCTTTATGCCTGGAATTATTTTATCATGTAAGAAGGTTACAGGATTATCTACATTGATCTATGGACTTGAGCACCTACTTTAACTGCGCTGGGTGAAGCGAAGTGCCACTTGGAAGTTAATTTAGGGTCTGTTTACATTTCTACTATCTTGGCCAAACTGTCCTGATTTTCTGCGCTCCGCTGCTCACATACCTTATGTATGCTGCGCTTCGGTACTCGAAAATCAGGCCATTTTGGCTCAAGCTAGCGAAATGTAAACAGCCCCCAATATTGCCCCGAGTTTCATTGTATTTCGCTTCATCCTGGCGTTTAATTATAAACAGAAACCTCATTAAGATGCGACTCTTTGGACTTGTTAAACAAACCGCGCCATTCATCTACTGTCGTTCCAACCAATTCAGAAAAACTGGACTCTTCACTTGACTTTAAAAAGCCACGCAACCGTCCATAAACTGAATTCGTTGCCTCAGTACGACTTTCATCGGACTCAGGTCGTTCTGATGCAATATAGAGCATCTTTTCAACCCGAATAACATTATCTTTCCCAGAGGATGGATTCAGCATTAAATCAAAAATTTTCTGTATCCCATCAGGACTAGTCTGCTGCTCAGAAAAGAACACTGAAGACCAACGTGGACTCGGAATAAACAGGCTTTTCTCATTGATTAATGGATGTAAGGCATCATAAAGCCGATTACAATTTGTTTTACCTAATTGCCGAGCAACCAAACGACAGAGCAGTGAATTTCCAGGTAGTAAATATTCTTTTACTTTTTTTGAACCGCCAATAAAAATATTTTTTACTTCATTATCGGTTGCAATTCGGTCATCATCTTTAAGCGCACGCTCATCCAGACGTTTTTTAATTTCAGCGGCTATGTCTTCTGGTAAATACCAATCAGGAGTCTTTATTCCCTCAGATCCTGGCGCATTATGCCCCGCATGTTCATGATGATGACGACTCATATAAAGATCGGCAACCAGGGAAACAAAGCGAATGCGATTTTCTTTATCCGGAAGTTCATCAAATACAGGCCAGCTTCCATAGAGTTCTTTATAAAGAATCATGGCATCAGTATGAATAAGCTCAATCGCTTTCCTATCCTTGCCGCTCACGCAAGAACCGTAAGAATGGCCGCCGATGGTCAAAATAATCAGCTGTTCCAAAGAACTCAAAAACAATTCTCTGCCAGCATAATCAAAAATCGTCGCCGTCCCTGGTTTTGACTCTAAAACACTTTTATATTGCTCTAAAAGTATCTGTAGTCCTGGGGTCGAAGAAACATATTTTTTCGCAACAGCCAATAAATTCAAACTGTCTTTATCATTTGACGGGGTGTAATAAAGCCGTTTTGCTATATTATAGGGATGATTGTTTTGGAGAATTGCTTGAGTTTTTGTTCGTCGCTCTACAGCAGCGCGCGCTAATTTATACAGCTCCAAATCCGGGGGTAATGTTGGCAAATAATCCGTTATCCACGTCGGTACATAATCTGCTGCATGAATTGGACTAATCAGTGTTTGCAATATAGCAAGTTGTCCTGACTTCGAATGTTCCATCACTTTGGCAAGATTTGAATCGCTATGGCGTTGTTGAACTGCCTCTGGCCAGTCTAATCCATCACGCGTGGCAATATGGCTCGAGCGATATCGCTTCTTTGAGAGCTCACGAATTTCCCCATTACGTTTCACTGCCAATAAACTATGGGCAGCATAATTTGCAGGCAAGGGCAGCGTTCGATGGCGGCTGGACAAAAAGGTAACCGCATCTGATTCCTGCTTGAACTCTTTAAGTACATGCTCCAGAAAAAACTGCTGATGATGAGGTAATACCCAGTACCATTGTGGAATACTTGAAATCTGTCCTACTGTGTCTGCACATTCCTGCGTAAAACTCTCTGAGGTCAGCAGCATTTTAAACTGGGTTAAGTGTTTATCCAAAGTATGAGGATCAGCTGCCAAAATGCGCATCATTTCTCGCAAATGTGGGCTCAGCTGATTAAACCAGGCAGGAAGTGGCGGGGATCCCGTAGCAATTTGTTGTAGATCTGTAACCAAACTGAGCGCTTTCTTTTTTATTGATTTCCAGTTGAGTAAGAAATCATTAAAGTCATGAACCACTTCAGTATGGCTTTCGATTTTTCGATCCAGATTGCAAAAATAAGCTTGTTGATACTCATTAAGGGTATAAAACCAGGGTGGCGTTTTCGGATATTTTTCTTTTTTTATTTGCTTTAATTCAGTTAGAAATTGGTCGTAGTAAGGAGGAAGTGACTCGTCGAGCTGGATAATATAATCTGAATCCTCTCCCAACTTCATGGGCGTCAATGTAGCCAGATCATAACGACCGTGGCGCATTAATTCATATTGCTCCGCCTCATTCAAGAGTTCGATTGCTTCTTTAATCGAAATACCCCACGTTAAAGCAATCACTTCAATTAGTTTGGCGGTATATCGTTCCAGCTCCTTATGCAATTCATCCATCGAGCCTTTTGCTTCTACCGCACTGTCTTTACATTCAACTACATAATCTTCTAAAGTGCTTTTGGTTAAAAAGCTGCTCTGTGGAGGTAATGGGTATGCATCAAGAAGAAAAGAGAACGCATTTCTAAGACTATTAACCCGACGCACATAACTGCGGTGATTATCGGGCTTCTGATGGTAAGTTTCTAGAATATAGCCAGGAAAGCGAACTTCTAAGGCCTGGAGTACTTCAGATGATAATTCGGTACCATGAGGTACACGTAAAATAATTCCTTTTCCCATCGATTAATTTCCTTAACTACTTACCCCAGTTCAAAATAACGCCCGTGCAGAACGATTCAAAAAGAGGTTATTTTAGTCCTAATCTCTTCGTTATTATTGTATAAATAATTCCATGAAACAATTACAATAATCACTTAATTTGATAAAAATAATAAAAAGGAGTTTGCTAATGAGCTACACTGTTCAACATTATATTGGTGGCAAATTAATCAATGAAAATACTACAAGCCATTCTATTTATAATCCTGCTCTGGGTGAAGTAGTCGGTCAAGTTCATTTTGCGTCTAATTCACTTTGCGATAAAACAATTGCTTCCGCCAAAGAAGCAGGATTTGGATGGGCGCAAACCCCAGCAATTAAAAGAGCACGAATCCTTTTTAAGTTCCGCGATTTATTAGAAAAAAACCAATCCGATCTCGCACGCATCATCACTCGCGAGCATGGAAAGACTTTAGACGATGCCAAAGGTTCTGTAGCACGCGCTATTGAAGTAGTGGAGTTACATTGCGGCCTGGTCAATCAACTCCAAGGAGATTTTTCCGCTGACGTAACCAATGGAATTGATTGTCATACATTAAGACAACCCATAGGCGTATGTGCGGGCGTTTCTCCCTTTAATTTCCCAGTTATGGTTCCTATATGGATGATGATTCCAGCAATTGCTTGTGGTAACACCTTCATCTTAAAACCTTCAGAACAAGATCCTTCTGCCCCTGTCCGTTTGTTGGAATTATTAAGTGACGCAGGATTACCCGATGGCGTTGCCAACTGCGTGCATGGCGATAAGACGACCGTAGACTATTTACTTGCTCATCCAGATATTGCTGCCTTTACTGCGGTTGCTTCTACACCCGTTGCCCAACACATTTATAGTACAGCAACATCTTATGGAAAACGCGCACATACATTTGGCGGTGCGAAAAACCATTGCATCGTAATGCCTGATGCAGATTTGGATCAAGCTGCTGCTGCGATTGTAGGCGCAGCATACGGTTCTGCAGGCGAACGCTGCATGGCCATTTCTGTCGTGGTTGCTGTGGGTGAGCATACAGCGGATGCCTTGATTGCAAAAATGACACCTCAGATCAAAGCGACGCGCATCAATGCAGGTGATGCACCTGATACCGATATGGGACCATTGATTAGCGGAGCACATCGAGAAAAAGTCTTGGCGGCCGTAGATAAAGGTGTACACGAAGGAGCACAATTAATCATTGATGGCAGAACATTTAAACATCCTGAACACCCCCAGGGTTTCTTCATGGGCCCATGTTTGTTTGATCATGTTCATGAGGATATGTCTATTTATCAAAATGAAATTTTTGGCCCAGTTCTTGTGATTGTTCGTGTGAATCATTTTGATGAGGCGCTTGATTTGGTAAATAGAAATCAGTACGGCAATGGAACTGCAATTTTCACCCGCGATGGATTTAGTGCCCGCGAATACAGCCAACGCGTACAAGTTGGCATGGTGGGGATCAATATTCCTATTCCTGTCCCTGTTGCCAATCATCCTTTTGGCGGTTGGAAACATTCTTCTTTTGGCGACACCAACATGCATGGAGAAGAAAGCATCAATTTCTATACCCGACGCAAAACCGTTACCAGTAAATGGCCTGTGAGTGAAGTCAATGAAAGTGCTTTTATTATGCCAACGCATGATTAAGGCAAATAGAAATTAATGTAGCCTGGGTGCAGCGCAGCGTAACCCGGGTTTATCATATAGTGAATCCCCGGGTTAC
>NZ_LNXS01000016.1:0-17394 GCF_001467525.1 Legionella anisa | reverse complement strand
TCAAATTCCTTGCGCGGGAGAGGGAGCAGATCGAAGCAAGATTAAGTGATGTGCCTAGATGAATGCTGAGGAGTCTACAAAAAATTAGATTTTAATGGTTCTTGAAAAACGCTATCTTTCACAGTACATCTTTGATCTAAATAGAGATTTAGGATGCCATCCTTGGTGTTTTATCAAGGACGTGCAACTATTCCTTTTGCTTTTACCGGACAGTAGTGTGCCTACGCAGGGATGACAGCCTTTTAAACATCACCGTAAACTATAGAATAGGTTTCCTGGTTAAATTTTGTGAGGAACTCTCAGGGACAAGCCGCGGGACGTCAGGGTAGAGATGGACTGTATAAGATCCAGCTACTTGCAGCCAAGATCTATTGAGATAAAGGAAAAAGCCTGTTTACAAGCAAACAGCTACGCTTGCTCGATTGATATGTGAGAAAAAACAATCGAGTCTCACCCCATTGATCCTAGCTTCTAAGACCTTTCCTGCAATTTTTGCGTAGTTTCTTTAAGTAAGTTTTAAGTTAACTGATTTTAAATGTGCAACCAATCTGCATAAAGCACAATGGATTAAATAGATCATTATCTTAACTATATGAAAGGTCCTTAATTATGAAAAGTCGGTTTGATTCCCAAATATCAGATAATCTTGATTCTGAGCATAATAATACAGAGGTCGATGAGTCGCAAATCATGATACAAGAGCAACAGAAAGTACCGAATACACCAACTTTGCAACCAATCGATACAAATCTCCCCCCAGTAATTGTACAGGGACAGGTTGTATGGTCCTCTCAAACTAATCTATCCGTTTTAGATGTATTTAAAAAAAGGTTGGATAACTGGCAGCCAATTTATGTGACACCTTTTGAAATACAATACCAATTAGATCAATTATTTAATCATTATTTAACTTTAACTGATCTAAAAAGTAGCATTCATACTTTGAAAGAGATGACCGATTTATTAACTCATCCTAAATTATCTGTTGCTAATCGTTATATGTTATTCCATGCGCTTGTTGCTGTTTTCCCTAGAACTTCCGACTTTAATATTCTTCCAGAGCCTTTCTGTGACGACAAATTTATGGAGCTATTGATAAAGAACCTTTATGACTTAAACACCATTCTTAACTTAATAACAGATCTCCCTGGTAAACATTATGTCACTGAATTTTTGCAGTGGATAAACGCAAAATCGCCTTATCTTCAAGGTATTATCAATAATGCAAAAGCACCTGTTACACCATCTTTTAGGCTGATGTCCGCACAACAGATACCGGTCGCACCAACCTTTCGACCAATCAATATGTCTGAGTCACAAATAGAACAAAGAAAGAATTCTCCCAATGCGCTATTAAACACTTTTATAAAGCGAATACATGGCATGAGTAGAGAAGGTTTATCATCACATACAATTTTTCAAAATAAATTATTTGATAATGAACTTTCTGTGGCTCAGTTAAAAGAAAACATTCAGAATTTAGATGATTTACTTGATATATTCAAAAAGGGTCACTTACAGCCTAAGGCTTGCTATAGTTTATTCAATTATCTTATTTCTGTTTTCCCCTTACCTAAAAACAATGGGAATCTCAGAGCATGTCCCTGTGACGAAAAATTTCTGCAAAAAATCATAAAAAGCCAACAGGATTTAAAGATAATTTATAGTTTTATAGAGTCCTATCAAAGCAGAAATTTAGTCCAAACTCTTGAAAAACGACTATCACATTCACCCCATTACACAAGAATATTACAAGCCAGGGTAGTACCACAGAACAGTAATGGTTTGAATCGCTTCTTCCGTCCAAATGCTCAATTAAATACTCCACCAAAACCTATATTAATCGATTTAGAAACGGGTGAAAAGAGTATAGAAACGAGTACTGCAGCCCCTACAGCTCCTCACTCAGCCCCGGTTCAAAGCGTGCTAAAAAGAAAACTATCTGACGCGCCTACGTTACCAGATGATCTCGAAGAACCAGTATACTTGAGGGCATCGAAGCGACAAAAAGAAAACTCTAAGGCGAACTCCTTGAATTTGAATGTTAAACAGGTAGAACCAGCAGCAAAAGAAAGAGCAAATATGACACATCCTTTAGGTCAATTGATCAATTTTTTTGCTCATAAAGAAAACGCACCAGTGATAGCACAAGAACCAGAAGGAGGAGAATATGAGCTGAGTTGGTTAGAACCCAACTAAAAACCTAAGGCTTCAGGTTTTGGTTCTTAATATTTTAAGCTAAACCTAACTTAAATCGGCTATGTCTTATCGGGATTGCTGGAGTTCCATTGACTCCATGTCCCTTGATACCCTTTCAAAAGCTGCTGAGCAAACTGATAAAAATGAGAAAGAAAATGAAGCCTCTGTTCATAATAAGGAGTAAGAAAAGGGTCGGCTCGATTCACTTCAAACAAATTATAATAGGGCGGTATTGAGGCATGCCGCGCAACAATTTCTTCAAAACTCACTTTATCGGCATTTTTTAACATGTCATACATTACAAAAAAGCTTGTTGTACGGCCTTTTCCTCCCCTGCAATGGATATGAAACCACGTATCTTTAGGTGCATTTTTTATTATGGTTAAAAACGCATCAACCTCTGAATCAGAGGGTGCAGCATGATCGGTAACATAGAGTCGATGATATTCAAAACCTAATCTAGAAACCAAATCTTTTTCGTTTTTTACTACTTTAACAGAAGTAGTTTTACCATTGGAATATTCCTTGGCAGCGAACTGTTGTGAGGATAAAACTCCCCTTATCTTTTTCTGAACTCTTAATGATTCAAGCCAATCTTCCTGATCGATAAGACTTTGGCTGTTGCTTTTCCCTTTATTTATCCAATCATATTCACTCACTAAGGTAATCGCTTTACCATTAAGATAACCATGGCTCTCTTGGCGCAAGTCCAGAACCAAAACAGGTTGATTCCTTGAGCTCTTATGCCGGGAAATATAATCAGAGATATCTTTCCATCCCTTTTCACTCGGTTCCTCACTCCCAGAAATGGCCAACTTTTTAATACCTGCTGTATTCCCTTGGTAAACATCGGCAATCATGGCGGCATGACGCAATACCTTTAATGGAGAAGAGGAATACTCCGTATCCTGCACAATACAAGGATTATGGATGCTTGCATCGCATATCCGAGTTTCTGTATTTGTTTTTGCTAAAACCAATCCCTGGGCCAACGCTAGAATGAGGGAAATAACTACAATACGCTTCAAATAGGTCATCCATAACCCCTTAACAAGAAACATAATCCATTCTATGTTACCTTTTTTTCTTACCGCAAGACCTGTTGGCGCAAAAAAAAGTTACCCATATTAGCGTTTTGCTGCATTTTGCATGTGAGCTACACAATAAGTATTAATAAAATGAATAACGATTTGAGCAAAATGTTCATCCCATAAGTTATGATGCCCTCTATCAGCAAATTCAATCCATTTCTTAGGCTGGTTTGCACGATTGAAAAGAGCTAAACCCTGATCGTAAGGTACAACCTCATCCAATTTTCCGTGCAACATTAAGATGGGAGCATGAATGTTTTGAATACGCGATAAAGAATCATACTTATCAATTACAGGTATGGGTAGCCAGGAATAATGAAATCGAGCCATAGCGGTTAATGAGGTATATGGGGATTGCAAAACTAAAGAGCAAACAGGAAATTCTGTTGCCATTTGCGTGGCTACCCCAGTTCCTAATGACTCTCCATAAAGCACGATATTATTTGCCTGAATACCCTGTTGTTGTAAAAACTTCATGGCCGCTCGAGCATCCTGATACAGTCCTGACTCAGTTGGCTTTCCTGGATTTCCCCCATACCCACGATACTCAAGTAATAACACGCCAAATCCTTCTGAAAGGAACTGACGAACCAAATACATACGATAACCAATATGTCCTGCATTTCCATGTAAATAGAGTATCGTCGGCTTATTACCTACAGCCGGTTTATACCACGAACTTAAACTCAATCCATCGGCAACAGGTATCTTAATGATTTGCAGGTCTTCTGCCTGAAAATCGCTCAAACTCGGTTTCTCAGGAGATGGAAAATAAATGAAATGGCGTTGAAAAAAATACACAAGAGTAACCAGTAAAATAAAAAGAATAAAAACCAGTAACAATTGTTTGTGCATCATCTTATATGCCTACATTCATTCGAGGATAGTCAGTGTAACCTTTTGTACCACCACCATATAAAGTCGCACGATCAAATTCATTCAATGGAGCATTTTTTCTAAATCGCCCAACCAGATCCGGATTGGAAATAAAATACCTCCCAAAAGCAACGAGATCCGCATAGCCACTGCTGACCGCTTCAGTTGCCATTTCTAATGTATAACCATTATTTACCATCCAAGGCCCGTTAAACTCTTTTCGTAACGCAGAGAAATCAAGGCCATAATACTCTCGTGGTCCTTGAGTTTCTCCTTCGATGACATGAATATAGGCCAGATCAAGTCGACTCAGCTCCCGTACAAGTGGGAAAAATACAGCAGCAGGCGAAGTATCTGCAACTCCATTGGCATGGCTTACTGGAGCAAGACGAATTCCTGTTCGATTTGCACCAATTTCAGATACAATGGCACTGGTCACTTCAAGGGCAAAACGCAGCCGATTAACAATCGAACCACCGTATTGATCGGTGCGATGATTTGTTCCATCACACAAAAATTGATGAATTAGATATCCATTGGCTGCATGAATTTCAACCCCGTCAAATCCGGCTAAAATGGCATTTCTCGCAGCAATTCGATAATCTTCAATAATTCCTGGAATTTCACTAAGCTTTAAGGCACGCGGATTTCCCACTTCAACAAATGTCCCATTTTCAATAAAGGTACGCTGTCCTGTTGCCGCAATAGCAGAAGGGGCTACGGGAGCAATACCTCCTGGTTGAAGAGAAGGATGTGAAATTCGTCCTACATGCCAAAGTTGCAAATAAATAACTCCACCCTTTGCATGAACTGCGTTTGTTACTAATTTCCATCCGGCAATTTGTTCTGAGGAATAAATTCCAGGTGTCCAAGCATATCCTTTTCCAGTCGGTGAAATTTGTGTCGCCTCGGCGATGATTAAACCTGCATCTGCTCGTTGTGCATAATATTCCGCATTAAGTTCTGAAGGAGCATCCATTCCATGGATTGAACGATTCCGCGTCAGTGGAGCCATCACGATGCGGTTTTTTAACGTTGAACCTCGTAAGTTAAATGGAGTAAACAAAATTTCATTATTCATAGTCATTCTTGCCTCATGCAATTTTCATACTTAAAAAATAATTCATTTTTTTCTTTTACCTAAATTAAAAACATTCTATAGGGTCTGCTGACAATTCGCTAGCTAGATCCAAAATCGCACCATTTTGTCCAAGATAGTAGAATTGTCAGCAGAGACCCTAGGTTTCATTCTCGATTATAGGTAAGATATCCCAGAACGTGGAATTCATTACTTTCATAAGGAAATAATAATGTATCATAATATCTTAGTTGCAATTGATGACAGTACTACATCAATGCAAGCGTTCCATGAAGCCATTAAGCTAAGCAAAGTACATCAGGCAAAATTACGAATCGTACATATAGGAAACGAATTTTATGCTCCTTATGTCGGAACCGGCGTTGATTATGAGAAGCTGGAAGCTTCATTCAAAGAATATGGTCAAAAATTTCTGGACAAGATGCTAACCATTGCCCGCGAACACAATGCAGATTGCGAAGCACATTTATTTGAAATAAACCCCTCTAAAGAAAAAGTATCCGAGAAAATCATTGAAGCAGCAAAAAATTGGCCAGCCGATTTGATTGTCGTAGGAACGCATGGTCGACGAGGTTATCAGCATTTATTACTTGGTAGTGTTGCAGAAGGGGTTATTCGCAATGCACCTATGCCAGTTCTTCTTATCCGAGGCAAACAATCCTGAATGGAGGAGCTTGAGTAAATTAAGAATTATAGCGAAGGATTACCCGTATACTGGATGCTCTTTCGCTGTGCTTCGTTTTAACCTTCTAATTAAATATAGATTCCCTCCTTTTTCAATACATCATCCCCTCATGAGTTTGTTATAATGCAATAAAAAATTACTTACTGGATTTATTTTAATGCAAAAACTGATTCATGATTTTCATGATATGGAAAGGCACTTTTTCTCTCTTATTAGTTTGAATTGCCTTGACTATCAAACAATAACTGCTTTTGAAACTGGAGTGCAGGCGACGGGTTTGAACCCTGCATTTGTTACCAAAACAGATAAAGAATTGTTACATGATCTCGCACATTGCAGATCATACTTCGCGCAAAAGAATTTACCATGGGCAGTTATTGTTTCAGAAGATACGATTTTTTCAGAACACGAGAATCAATTACCAAAAGATTATGAATTAACGGATACTGGCGTAGGCATGGCGTTCAATCTTTTAGCGAATTCACTAAACATTCCGGATAACTCGCTTGAATTTAGAGAAATGAATGAGGATTTACATACCTGGAGTATCCCCCTTATTCATGGGTTTCAATCAACACCGGAAATTACCCATGTTTATACCTTAAGGCATGATGAAGCATCGAAAAAATCGAATGACATTTGTCATTTTTCAGGCTTTTTTGCGGGAGAAGCAGTTGTATCGGTAACATTAACGGTGAGGGAAAATCTTGCCCGCATCGATGATTTAGCTACAATGCCTGGATTTCAAAAACGTGGCTTTGCCAGCTCAATGATGGTTTATGCCTTGAAAAAAGCTTTGGATTTAAAAGTTCAAACGTGCTTTTTAGAAGCATCCTCAGCAGGCCTCAATCTTTACAAACGCATTGGCTTCCAATCTCTTTTTTCAAACCATTATTATGAGCTAAGTGCGTTGTAACCCACTTCGCCCAAATTACATATATTTAGATAAGGATAATCATGTTGAACTGCATATTTGTTTTTTTATATCTTTTATTTTTCCCTAGTATTTTATTTGCCAATCTTGATTTAATCACATGGAAAGGAATTTATTATCAAGCAGTTCCGAATAAAAAAGGAGTCACAAGAAAATACTGTAATGAACATAACCCTGGCACCTTCATTCACACTATAAAAGATGGAATTGATAAGCCTCTAATTACCAATAAGGGGATTAAACTAAAACAAATATCTTTTGAAAGTAATAAAGTAGACCGTATTTATCTCATTCACGGCAGTTTAATTGCATCTGGAACGACCGCAAAAAATTCCTGGCAGGATCAAATCCATTATTTTTTATATAAATACAGTGAGGCAGGAATTACTAAAGGCATTTGGTACAGCAAGCAATGTAAAGGATTATACAAAGGAATTGTTCTAAATAATATGAATTCGACATAAAAGGCATAGCATTTATATGAGAGCAAAATCGCTTGAATTCATGAACAATAAATCACATGCTCGTCTAATTCAAAAGAGGTCTTAAAATCCTGAGAACATTGAATAAGACTGTTCATCATCCATTGACACTCTTCGTTACTTGCGTAGTGCAATTTGAAATTTTTTCTTATCATTGGGACTAACTCCAATTGCGTCAATCGTAAATTTGGGTCAACCGAAAAAAAATACATCAATGACAAATCACTTTTAAATTGTTCCCAGCCACTGATACCCTCATAATCATTAATCAAATCCCCACAACCATAAAGAATCAAACCCTGGTTGTGCCATTCAATACCCATTGGGTGATGTGAAGAATGACCATGAATCACGTTGACACCTAATTCATCAATAAGTGTGTAAGCAAATTGCTGATGTTGGTCTGGAATGTCATAACCCCAATTTCCCCCCCAATGAATACTAACAATACATAAATCTCCAGTTTTTCTATAATACTCAATGACTTCCTTTATTCGCTTTATGGAGTCTTTACTTAAATCATTCAACATCCATAACCCAGGGTGTTGCGAAGTCGCAGTCCACTCTTTTAAAATACCGCTGGAATAAAGCCCCATCGAAAACACGAGAATTCTTCCTTCAAAACCCGGAATAAAATGAATTGCAGGTGCAGTTGCTTTCTGAATGTTTTTTCCTGCACCCGCATAAGCTATTTGAGCATTATCCAAAGTCAACAATGTCTCTAAAAATCCCTCTATCCCCCAATCCAATATGTGATTATTTGCTAAAGCACACACATCAATATGTGCCGAAGTAATGGCATCTATGTTCTCAGGATGCATGCGATAATTGATTCCCTTAAATGGCCATGGAGTATTGCTGCGGGTAATGCTTGTTTCCAGATTAATTAAACGGAGATCAGGGTTTCTTAATTTTAATTCGATTAAAGCATCTCCCCATATATATGCTCCTTTGTTGTCCGGCGCAATCTTGCCATTGACCCTTTCAGCAAGCCAGACATAATCACGTGCATCTTTAACATAAGATTCATAAATTTGCGGCTCACAAGGATGAGTTAAGATTTGATCAATCCCTCTCCCAGTCATGACATCACCACATAAAAAAATATGGATTTGGGGTAATACTGATGACATGATTCTTCATCCTTTAATCGCTGTAAAATTAGTTCATTTTTTCTACTAATAATAGTCGTAAATTAAAGCAGATGTGGAAAGAAAGAACCGCGGTTTCTCTCTTAGCGATGATTTTCTGTATGCACTTTCTCTATTGGTTAGAAAACAATCTTTTAGTTTGAGGTTCATCCTGCGCAGCCGACGCCGATTTTTTAGGTTCATCTTTTCTTTTTTTGCCATCATCTAAAGTACTTAGAACACCCAAACCACCGCTCGATAAAGTTGGTGTGGCAGTTGTTTTTTTTCTCCAGTCGAAAACATCAATTTTTAGATCCTTTTGTAAATCTTGAGAAATCTCAAATTTAACAAAATGAGGAGCAACTTTTTTACAATGATTTTCAAAGGCTTCGCGACAAGATTGATCGGTTAAATCCATCATAAGGAAATCTGAAGGCTCATCTTTTAACCGTTCAAGCCGTTCTTCCTCCATCTTTTTGAACCAATTTTTTAATGACTCTTGATTTGCATGAAATTCTGGTGGATAAAAGCCAAACTTATTATAAACGGTAAGCGATTCTGCTGTGTGAGTGACCGTCATATTTTCCTGACCACTATTTTTGAAAAAATCCAGAGCATAGACCATCATTAAATTACCAAGCCCTTTACGGCGATATTTCTCACTTACAAATAAACTAAATAACTGAGATATGTTCTCTGTATCTTTGGTTAGTCTTAATTCAATAAAACCAATGACTTTCCCATTGTCACGTAAAACAAGCATTAAATCACATCTATTGTTACTGTTGTTGTTATTTTTATTGTTATGTAGCACTTTTCCATGATTGTTAAATAACTGAATCGTTTCATCATCTAATTTTTCAACATCATTTTCAAAATAAATTTCCGCCATCGCATCTTCGTGCCTGACATAATTTAAAAAGTCAGATAAATCACTTTTATCAGGATAATCAAGAACATAAAATTCTTTAGGAGGTGAATTAATCGTACTATCTACAGCTTGATACATGAATAATACCCATTACGGATCAATAGTTTAATTATAATTACAGATGAACCAATATTCAACAATATGAGTATTTTTAGTAAATCAGCTTGGTAGTGCTTAAATCACTAAGTAAATAGGAATATTGCCAGCTCCATCCAGATCCTTTCAATATAGATTAAATTTATCCTTCTTCAGCCAGGATCACCGCATGAAAATATGGAAATTGGGGTAATACTGAGGACATGATCATTCATCCTTTGGTATATACTGTATAAAACCCGTTCGTTTTTCTACTAATAAAAGGATGGCCTTAAATTGGGGGAAGTGGTGGAAAACAAACAATGGCAGTTTTCGCTCTGGTACGTTTTGATAATTTTCTGGATTATCATTCTGTTCCAGAACTTTTTTTTCGCAGCCCATCCTGTAAATATTGCTTACAGTGATTTTATAAGACTTTTGAAAGCCGATAAGTTAAATAATGTCTTACTTGCTGAAAGCTACATTATCGCAGACGTAAAAACTGAAGGATTAACAGGACTACTCCCTGAAGATAAATTTAATGAAATAAAAGAATATGGCGGCAAAAACCCCCAAATCACTACGGTCCGCATTAATGATCCATCGCTTATATCTACTTTGGAAGCAGCAAAAGTAAAATTTAATGGACAAGCTGAAAATAAATGGGTAACCCTGATATTATCATGGGTTATTCCTGCATTGCTCTTTTTTGCTCTGTGGAGTTTTTTACTAAGGCGCATGGGTTCAGCAGCTGGCGGAGTTTTGGATGTTGGGAAAAGTAAAGCAAAAATCTACATGGAAAAAGAAACACATGTATCATTTCAGGATGTTGCAGGAGTAGATGAGGCAAAAACCGAGCTTATGGAAGTAGTTGAGTTCCTCAAAAATCCACAACATTATACTCGTATTGGCGCTCATATACCTAAAGGCGTACTTTTAGTTGGTCCGCCTGGAACAGGAAAAACATTACTTGCACGAGCCGTAGCAGGCGAGGCTGGAGTGCCATTTTTTTCAATTAATGGTTCAGAATTCGTAGAAATGTTTGTTGGTGTTGGTGCAGCACGAGTACGTGATCTGTTTACCAATGCCCGAGAAACTGCTCCAACAATTATTTTTATCGATGAACTCGATGCCCTAGGCAGAGCACGCGGCGCTTACCCTATTGGCGGAGGACATGATGAAAAAGAACAGACTTTAAACCAGTTGCTCTCAGAAATGGATGGTTTCGACCCCAGTGAAGGATTAATACTGCTTGCCGCGACCAATCGACCGGAAATTCTTGACCCTGCGTTATTAAGGGCAGGTCGATTTGACCGCCATATACTTGTCGATCGACCTGATAAAAAAGGCCGAGTAGAAATTCTCCATGTTCATCTGAAAAAAATACAGCAGGGCCCTGATATTGATCCTGAAAAGATTGCAGCCTTAACACCGGGTTTTTCTGGTGCCGATTTAGCAAATCTGGTCAATGAGGCAGCCTTACTTGCTACGCGCCATAATGCCGATTCTGTCAGTATGGATGACTTTACCAATGCTGTTGAACGAATAGTGGCGGGATTGGAAAAAAAGAATCGCTTACTCAATCCTGAAGAACGTAAAGCAGTGGCTTATCATGAAATGGGACACACCCTGGTAGCACTCTCCTTGCCTAATGTAGATCGGGTCCACAAAGTCTCAATTATTCCCCGCGGAATAGGTAGCCTGGGTTATACCATTCAACGTCCTACTGAAGACCGTTATCTTATGACAGAAGAAGAATTAAAAAATAAAATGATGGTTTTACTCGGAGGTAGAGCAGCTGAATTTGTTGTTTTTGGTCGATTTTCAACAGGTGCAGCAGATGATCTGGCCAAAGCGACTGATATTGCACGCAATATGGTCATGCGGTACGGTATGGATAAAGAACTTGGACCTGTGACTTATCAAAAAGAACATTCACCTTTCCTGGAAGCTCCTATGGTACACCAAGAGCGTGAATTTAGTGAGGAAACAGCATCTGAAATTGACGCAGCAGTCCGCCAAATCATCCAAACCGCATTTGATGATGCCGTGGATATTATTAAAAAACGCATTAAAATTTTAGAAAAAGGCGCGAAATTATTATTAAAAAAGGAAACGCTGAATGAAGAGGATTTAATCGCATTAAATATCAAGTGATAACCGAATCATTTTAAACAATTCAAATTTATTTTTCTATAGTCTAAAGCTATCTGTATCATCACGCTGTTCCGTTTCAGTTTCTTTTTTATTATTCCCTTTACAAGTACATAATCTTTCTTTGAAGCGACTACATCGTTCCGAATGTTCTTTTATCTGCTCTTGAGTTAGCTCAAGAATTAAACTCGGATCGTGCTTTTCCATTGGAAGTTCTTTAGGTTTACTATCCTGCTCTTGATATTTTTCTAAATCTTCCGGTGAAATTTCATCTAGGCTTAGAAACAAATCTTGTTCTGTTGAATACTCTGGCTCATGCTGCACAGTCTCTTCTTTCTCTTGGTTTTCTAAAGCGGTTAGAGAAACTTCAGCTTCATGCAGTTTGTTCACTAATTCGAGCATCTCTTCGGCCATTTTTACTAATGTAAATTCACTCCCTCTAAGTTCATGAATTAAATTTTTATGCTTTAACTCCCCAGGGGCCCTCTCAATAAACTCTTCTAAATCTTTAGCTATTTCTGAATAACTCTTTTTTGAGTCGATTATGGAAAGTAATTCTTCGCCTAATTCTATTTTTTTACTCTTAATGCTTTCAGTCCCTTCATTACCATATTTCTGCTGATATTTTTCTTTATAATCGGTTATGTAGGTCGTTAAATTGTCTTTACTCACTTGTAATTGTTCTTGTAATTCTAATTGCTCCTGCACCTCTAGTTGTTTTTGCACCTCAAATTGTTCTTGTACCTCTAATTGTTCTTGCACCTCTAATTGTTTGTGCACCTCTAATTCTTCTTTGGACATACATTGCAATTGAATTTTCTCCAATGCAGCATGTAAATCTTTTAATCCTATTCTTTCTTCAGGGTTTTCTCTCGTAGCTTTCTCTATTAATTCTTGCATTTTTAGACCCAATGGGGACTTAAATATTTCGGCGCTGAAATCTAATGGTTGCTCCATCCATAATTTTACTCCTGGTTTATCTTCGAATTCTGGTAAAACTAAATGTTCGTATAAAGCTAATCCAATTTGATAACTCATAAATTGCTCCGCATTTATATCGATATCTTCTCCCATAATCTGGCGGTACTCAGGGGGGGCATAGTCCATGGTCGTGGCGATGTCTCTAGTGTTTACTTTCCCATCGGGGCTTATTGGAATTAGCGCTTTTTTATCCGTTATAAACATGCTTCCGTCGCTATGCAATAAAAAATTGGATAACTTTACATCAGAATGCATGGCGCCATTTGCAAGTAATTTTTTAGAAAAATCTAAGATTTGCACTAAATCTTTGGTTGCCCCTTTGATGAGTTCACTATCTGAAGACTCATTACTGTCTTTTCGATTGGAACGCATATCCTTTTTAGCCGCATACTCTGAAATAACAAAATTCCTATTTGCGATAACGAAAGAAGAAGATAAATAATCCTGAGAAAAATATTCATTGAGTTCAGATTGACTTAATTTATCGACCAGCAATGGATACATTAACGGCTTTTCAATACGTATGGTAAAGGTTTCTTCTGTTCTAGTATCAGTTATCTTCCATGTAATATTATTTCCTCTACTCAGGGGGGTACTTTGATAATGAGGGGGTAAGACGAAATCTATCCCGCATTTTATTATAATGCTAACCAGATCTTCATCTCCATTATCCAATTGAGTTAAATAACGTTCTAAATTCTCCGGATCAATTTTGCCATTTGCCCCATATTCTCTTAAAGCTAAAGCGAGTTCTTCTCTATTCATTTGGAGACTCTTTATATGCTCCCTTAAGTCTTCTGCTAAAAAGGCATGCGCTTCATATCGTTTATTAAGTTCAGGCGTATTTTTAATTAGCTTACTAAGCTCAGTATTGATTTGCAGTGATAGTTTTCTGAAAGCCTCCAGCTCGTCTTTATCAAGATTTTGATCATTAATGGCAGCGAGTAATTTTGTTTGAATCTGTTTTAACGAATAATACTTGTCAATATTATTCGTTATTAGTGTGTAATTTCTTAAATCAATACCTATGGCTTTAATTAATTCCACCTTTTGGCTATCTTTTAAAGCTTCAAGCCATTCTTTTTTTGTCATCAATGAGCCAACATTTGTTGTTCTATCGAACAATTGCTTCTCCATGGGCAACTTGGATGGGCTCGAAATATTTAGATGGCCTAATGCCTTAGATAATTCATTCCATTCTAATATTTTTCTTAAACATGGGGTAATTGAAACCTTTAGATTCGAATCGGATATTTTGAGTTTTAAATCTTCTAGAAAAAAATCAATTTCTTGTAATGCGGTTATTCGTAAATTTTCAGGTGCATCTTGGCTAACTAAGGTATTATATTCTTTTAATTTTTCGTTAAACTTTTTAAATAAATCCTTATTTTTATCTTTCTTGTACCTACGAGGTTTCTCTAATAACTCGAACATAGCAGTACACCTACAATATACAACCCTATTTAATATTATAGTTAATTGGAGTAATTTAGCTCTAAGTACAGACCAATGGTTTAATAAATTTGATATTGAAAAAGTGAGTCCAGCCTATATCCTTACTCATTGAGGTTAGATTCCTCTTGATTCAAGGATATAGTGCACTTGTTTTATCAATGGGTTGCTTCGCCCATCATTACAAATCGAGCACTCCCAATGTGTTTGAGCCTCCTTGCTCACAAAACATTATCCAGTGCAATACTGGTCAAACCATTTTTTGGCTAAGTCTGAGACCTCATGTAGTTTTCCAGGCTCCTCAAATAAATGAGTTGCTCCAGGAACCATTTCCAAATGAGTTGTACAATTCATTTGTGATATCGCTTGCTGATTGAGCCCAATCACCACGTCATCATCACCGCCCACAATAAGTAACGTAGGTGTCTTGACCTGCGGCAAATAGTTTCCAGCCAAATCTGGCCTACCCCCACGCGATACAATCGCATTGACTAACTTAGGCTCCTGTGCCGCAGCGACAAGGGCTGCGCCACTGCCAGTACTTGAACCAAACAAACCGATTGGAAAATGGAATTCTGCAAATTCTTTTATACACCAATGCATTACATCAACAAGTCGAGAAGCTAATAAATGAATATCAAAACGATATTCGCGAGTGGCATTATCAATCACATCTTCTTGTGAGGTAAGCAGATCAAAGAGCAACGTCGCATATTTCCCTTCATTCAAGGTGCTCGCCACAAATTGATTGCGACTGCTGAAACGACTGCTTCCACTTCCATGCACGAAAACTACCATTCCTTTAGCTTTTTCGGGTATAAATAAAAAACCGTTGAGATAAACATTTTTACTGGGGATAGATACGGGATGTTCAATGTCTGGTGTATAGGTATTCATGCCATTCCTTTTTTCTGAGCCTATTATTCTTCCAAGTATAGACTTTTTCTTGAGGTCATAGCTAAGTCTTAGTCCTGCTACATATTCAGGAAACATGCATTGGGGATCATTGCATAGTAAAAAAAGAGCCTATATGATTAGATTGCCTTTAGGATTCGAGCACCGCATCGATGAAGCAATTCGTCTCCTCAGTAGAGTTTGGAACGAGGGCTAATGAATAACTTAGGGATAAGGAATTATAATGGGCAGAAAGGATAAGCAGAACACTTCAAGTAAAGAAGGCAACAATTTTGGTATTCCTACAGGATTAGTTGCTCAAAGAAGGGCAGAATTAATTGCTGCAAAAGAGCGCGATCGTTTGAGTGCGACATCTCTTGATACAACTCATCTTAATGCAACGCCTCTTTATACGATACCTCCTGATGCTCATGCAGTCTCTCATAATCCGATACCCCTTAATACAACACCTATTAACGCACTACCGCCTAGTAAAGCATCCTTGACTCATCTTACTAAATCAAGGCCAAAGATTGAGCACAGGAACCCTTCACAACGCAAATCAAACTCATTAACTCATGACTTTTTTAAAAACAACGAGCCAAAACACAGTGAAGCAACGGATCTAAGCTTAAATGGAGACTGGCTCAATGTATTGAAGAAAACAATTTGTAGGGCATGGATTGCTTACAAAGAATACTATGAACTGGGTATCAATAATCGCCAGCCTAATGGATGGTTCAGTTGGTGGCGCCATAGTGATGATGGGCAAAAAAAAGCAGAAACGATTAAAAATAAAGCAGATGCAAGTGACAATCCTGAGATGATTATGCAGCAGATGGAACAGTTTTTTGAGGACTCTTATACTCGATATGAAAACCACTCTTTCGCCTCTTATTTATTTGAAGAATTCGATCGCCTATTACAAGGAGATAAATATAAAGCACTGGAAGGAACAACCCATAGCAAAGAGTACTGGCATATCATTGCGGAACAATTGCGCCTTTTAATGACTAAAGAAGAGTGTAGGCATAGCTCATCTACGCCCAGGCAGTGATGCTCAGTTTAAAATCAGGCAATAACTACAAAATAAGAGTACTATTCATGCAAAATAGAAATCCCTGGGCTTTAAACCTCCCCATTGATACCTTTTTTTTTGATTGTGACGGGACACTCTCTTTAATTGAAGGCATTAATGAATTAGCAACAATGAATGGGGTTGCCGAACAAGTACATCAAATTACGGAACGATGTATGGGAAAAACCGGCATGACCCCTAATGATTATCAGCAACGGTTGACCTATGTTCAACCTACACGAGAACAAATAGAAGAGCTGGCCGAGCGCTATAAACGCAATATTGCTCCCGGAGCACAAGAACTCTTTGAGTTATTGCATCATTTGAATAAAAAAATCTATATCATTTCAGCTGGGATTAAAATGGCCGTAGCTCCCTTTGCTCAGGCTCTGGGAGTTCCCCCAAGTAATGTGCTTGCAGTAGAAGTGTATTTTGATAAACATGGTAACTATCAAGAGTTTGATAAACAAAGCAACATGACTCAAGGAAATGGTAAAACAGTGGAAATTGCCTCAATACTTAAACCAGGGGAACGCTCCTTACTGGTAGGTGATGGAGTAAGCGACTGGGAAGCTCGAGAAACAGTAACACGATTTATTGGTTTTGCTGGTTTAAACCCTAAAGAATGGGTGAAAGACCATTCCGATTTCTATATCACTAATACCAGTTTTTACTCCATAATCCCTTTAGGATTAACTCAAGATGAGTTGAAACAATTGCCTTCACAATATTATGCTTATTATGAACAAGGACTTGCAGATATTTATAATTCTATTGTTTTGATCAAGGGAGATGCGCATGTTCACCATTCAAATTCTTGATAATATATCACCTCAGAGTTTGAGTTTGTTTCACCCTGACGTTTATCAATTAGGCCTTAATCCCATCGACCCAGATGTCATTTTGGTGCGCTCCCATAAATTACATAATCATCCATTTTCAAAAAACTTAAAAGCAGTAGCACGAGCAGGAACAGGTATTGATAATATTCCCATTGATGTGCTTACCAATATGGGTGTCCCAGTATTTTATGCACCTGGAGCAAATGCCAATGCAGTAAAAGAATTGGTAATGGCAGCCATGATAATGGGCTATAGACATTTAGATGAAACCCGCTCCTTCATTACTGAATTATCAAAAGAAGATAACCATCTATTTAATCGAGAAATTGAAACGAAAAAAAAGAAATTTGTTGGCCATGAAATTTCAGGTAAAACTTTGGGCGTTATCGGTTTAGGCAATATAGGCGTTATTGTGGAAAGTAGGTGATTATGTAAAGTAACTAGAAAAAAGCCAATATTATCAATACATAGATACCTAAATACTTCACATA
>NZ_LNXS01000015.1 GCF_001467525.1 Legionella anisa | reverse complement strand
AACATTGTGGAGAGGATGGAAAAGATTAGTCGACCTTGCGGAAGGTTGGAATCTTGCTCTTTCTTAGTTATGGGTAATAGTAAGGGAGTAAACGGAACAGGCTTTTCTTTTTCTAAAGAATCAGCTGTTCTTTTTTGGCTAAGATAAGGACAAGTGGATGAATAAGCTAGATTTATGCCGGGATGTTTTTTTATGCTGGAAGTAGGGACAGATGGCAAACTTGGCTCTTCGACAACCACCTTTGCCTTGGGCTCGATAATTACCGGTTCTGAATTTCCTACACTGGCCTTTATGGAGCCGATATAAAAGCTTTTCAACCATCCATCTGCAGTAGGAGAATGTCCCTGATGTACAATTCGATACATCTCCGTCATATCTCTATCGACAAGTGCTTTGGAAAGAAAGATGCCTGCTCCTGCTTTATGGATATCGAGAAATCCAGTGATGTCATAAACTTTCCCATCAACAGTTACCCAGCAACTTTCCTTTGTATTGTGTTTATTAATTTCTTCGAGAGTGAATTCTCTTTTCGAAACAGAAGCTTCAGTATTTCTGGAATTGTCAATATCTGAGAAGCTAAACGCTTCATATGCCAATTGAGTGTTCCCAATCATTCTTGAAAATCTCTCTTCGCCTAATGCTTTCTTAAAAGCACCCAAGAGTCCTTGAGTAAATGGTATGCTTCCGCAGACATAAGCGCAAAATTCTTCTTGTTTAAAACTATCAATAACAGTATCAATGGCTCTAAGTTTGTCTTGAGGTAAATCACCATTATCAATTTTATTTTTTGTCAACCACTCAGTGCGTTTGTTTTTTCCAGTATAAATAACACAACACTGGAAATGGGGTAGGTGTTGCGTGTTTTGCTTTAATTGTGTTTCCAGCCAATCTTCTTTTTCTGAACGTGTTAAATAAACAAGGCATACTTGATTCGTAAATCCACTTTTATCCAACTCAGACAAGAAGTGAGTAAAAGGCGCAATTCCATTACCACCAGCAAATAATAAAATAGGTTTATTTTTGTCCTTGGGCAAGGTAAAACTTAACGGAGGTAATATATGACAAATCACCTCTTGGCCCAAATTTTCTTCATTAGTTAAAAAATAAGACCCTGAGCCGATTGCTCCACTTTCATAAACTTGTCTTTTCACTAATAAGTTAACCGTGCCTTTTTCTGCGTCCACAGAGTTAACAGAATAGGCTCTGTCCGGTGCTGGTAAAAAATTTTTCTCTACATGTATTTGCTCGCCTTTTTTGAGTGAACGAACAAGATGATCTAAGTCTACATACAAAAGTAATTCTTTTAATGTAAATTTAGTTTTTCCTGTGGTTTCAGGCCACTTGCCAAGAGCTTCTCTCCATAGTTCATTACTGTGAATATCTACTACTGCATTCAGATCTATGCTTCGATGCAAAGTGGTTAATAAGATTTCGAATTCAGTTAAATGTTTTGTAGAATTTTTAATAGGAATATAAATGCAAGCCCCAGGCTGAATACGTGCAATAATACTTCGTGCATTGCCCTGTTTACCATCACAAAGTTTAAGCGCAACACTAAAACTTCCACTCTCTTTGCTTCCTTCGGTGGATATTTTTTCTTGACCGGCAATTTGAAAACGAATAACTTTTTCAAGTTCTGCATTTTTTCTTTCTTTTCTTGCCTCTTCGATTTCCTCGCCGAGCTTCGCATCTAATTTTCTACCGCTTTGGTTTACATTAGATTCAGAAGTTACAACGATACCGCTCATAGCAACTTCTTTATGTATTCCCAAAAAACCATGTTTTCCAGCATATGCCTCTGATATTTGTTGGAGCTTTATTTTTAAGGACGTATCTGAACATCGTTGAATAAAATCTTTAATGTTCGCATCTCTTACATATTTTATAAAACGTCTATGATTTTCTGGCAATGAGGTTTCTGATGTCTGCATTGCTTTTCCTAGACGAGACTCATGTTTATCTCTACCTATAAATGCATCCAGTACATTAAAAAGACTAACATCCGAGCCTAATTGAGCAACTTCTTCCGGATAACATGGTCTAACCGCTTTCATAACAGTGTCGCCCCATGTCTTAAGATCGATATAACTTTTGCCAGAACCGTGATGAAAATTATAAAATTCTAAAAATGTGTTAGAGAAACCTTGGACAGAATTCAAAATAATGTCTAATTGTTTTGACAGCAAAGACATATCATTTATTTCAATAGCCTTGACTGCATTGTCTACCGCGGAAATCACCGGAGCAATATGTGCTTCAAATACTACCACCCCAAGATTAGTTACTATTTCTTCTCTATTGTCAAAAAGGGGCACTAACTGCTCTAGTTTTTCTAAATCTTTTAAGTTTTCCAGGCTATGTTGTTCTTCTGGATTTTTATAGCGCCAATTGCAATAGGTCGTGTCGCTGCTTGTAAGAATTGGGAACTTAGGCGAATGATTCATTCTTTCAGCCAATTTTTGCCAAAGTATAAACAAATTAGAACATTCAATATTAAAATGTGGCGAAGTTTTTCCAAGGGCATTTAAAATATAACCATAGGCATGCCCAAGCTTTCCGACGATTAATTTTGCTCTTGCTAATTCACTATCAGTTAAGTTGTTAATCTCTTCGAGCAATAAGGGAATATTTAATTCGTCATTTAATTGTTTGAATGATTTAATATTTTTTTCTTTAACCCAGGTTTTTAAATTTTTTGCTGCATTGTCCAATGCCGAAAATTTAGCAGGCAAAGCTGATGCAGGAACCACTGAGGGTAATAATCCAAACTCTGGCGTAACAAAACCTTTAGTAAAGTCACTCCTGGCGCTTAATTGTTTTAATATACCCCTCGTATCTTTGCTAGACGTATCTTTACTAAACATATAAATTTTCTCAGCATCTGTTAGTTTGGCGAAGAAATATACTGTATTTTCGATATATATTCAAATGTCGTTATTATTGGTCACTTATTTGATTATTTGGGTTAAGAGTTATATTCGTGTTCATGTTAATCGATCCTTCATTGTCAGTAAGGGTTTATGGGGATCCAGATGCGGGCTAAATATAGTTTTTAGATGAACGTGGTGATGCAAACTCTTATTAGAATACTCAATTAATAAAAGCTTAATAAACTACTGGTAATATTTTTACTAATTGATAAATTTATATGTAGAAAGAGCTATTTTGAACTTTATTTGCTCATGTCATTTCCTGTTTTATTCTTAAAAAGAATTTTGAACCAGTCCAAAGTTTAGTAGAAACCAAAATTAAAATGGCGCGTTATAATTTGGGCAAAAGCATGGCCAGTAGATTTGTTTCTCATGCATATCATTATTACCCTGAAGATTTTCATCAAGTCAATTTTGATGATTTGACACAAAAATATGACCCACTCATAGCAGGGATTTATTATGAACATAGCGTATATCACTCGAATGACAATTCACTACAAGTACCAATTAAGGATTTAGAAAATATTCATTTTCAAGATCCTGAACAGAGTATCTTGCTAAGAAAATATTATGCTTCCTATTTATATTTTTCTATTTATAGTGATATAGGGCTGTCATTTCTTAAGGAAGATGAGGAGAAACTCCAAAAGACAGTAGATATGGCACTAGATAGTCCTGAAATACAAAAAGTTTTTTTAGAGCTATGCAGTGATACTGATTTTATAAAAAAAGATGGTTTTTTACATATGATGGAACATTTATATATCTGTTGTCCTTACTTAATACCTAAAGATATTTATGAAGAGAAAGACTTTCTTGAATTTAAAGAAAAAGCATATCAAAAACTAGAAGAATCTATTAACACCTTAGAAAATGTAGTGAAACACGATCACTACAAATTTAGCTTTGCTGGAGTTAACAGGATGTTGATTCTAATAAATACACTAAATGATCATATTATTTTCACAAATAGGATCAGTTGGATTGAATACAGACGCGAACTTCTCTATCACCAACTCTAAATCACGATAAACCATAAACGAAGCATGAGGTGTGGGTACAGGATGATGATAAATCTGTGACATGATAGAAAAGTTGCTTTTCATGTTTAAATTTGAGACCTTATGTTTGGAGTACGCAAAGCTGTTATTAACATTACTTATTCACGACGAACTAGGGTCTGTTTACATTTCGCTAGATTGAGTCAAAATGGCTTGAGTTTCGAATACCGAAGCGCATCATACACAAAGTATGTGAGCATCGGAACACAGAAAATCAAGCCATTTTGGCCAAGATAGTAAAAATGTAAACAGACCCTAGTATAACTTTGAGGAATGTGTATGTTGTTTCGCATGATAGTTGAAAAGAAACACCGTTACGAAGCGCTTTTACTCTCATTAATTGGATTTATATTTGCAACTCCCATGCTACCTGGCGGACGTATAGGTGATGTTCTATTTGGCGGTTTATTCTTGCTGGTTATTTTTTTGGTTTCTTTTAGTCTGACAACTCATTTAACCGCTCGTTGGAGTTTGTTTTTTCTTGGAATTTTATCACTTATTTTTGGAGCTTTAGTCCATTATGGCGTAATTTTTGCCATCTTGAGTCGAGTGACGATGTTTCTATTTTTTTGTACTGCGATTGGGGTATTGGGTCATGATATCTTTAATAAAACGAGTCCACGTGTTGATCATCTTTATGGGGCCATCATTATTTATTTTCTGATTGGTATTACCTATGCTTTAGCGTATCAATTTTTTCAACTTATTAATCCTCAAGAGCTCATCATTTCTGGCACCGGATTACCCGTAACAAAACCTTTTGATTTATATTACTTTAGTTTTATTACGCTAGGCACAGTAGGGTATGGAGATATTATCGCACACGGTCAATTTGCAAAAATTATAAGTATGCTAGAAAGTATGACCGGCTTATTTTACCTTGCAATAATGGTAGCCAGTTTGGTTGGGGTTTTTCAATCTGAGAAAAAGTGATTTTCTACATGTACATCCAAATTCCTTCAAAATCCTGGGATAGATTAACACATTGCTAGGGTCTGGTTACAATTCTACTTTCTTGGCCAAAATGCTGCGATTTTATGCGATCCGATACTCACATACTTCGTGTATGCTCCGTTTCGGTGCTCTAAAATCACAGCATTTTGGCTCAAGATAGCGAATTGTAAACAGACCCTAGTAAACAAAATAAAGTGCGATTGCAATAATGCTGTAAACCCCAAGTAATTGTACTCCTTTGTACCATGTGGAAACGCCTGTCGAAATGATTTGAGTTAATATAAAAGTGCTTAAAACAATCAATAGCATTTCACCGTTGGAAAAAATAAGGTCCATAGGATATGCAGGAAAAAATCCGCTTAATAAAACCAAGAGAGGCACAATAAATAAAGCAATTTGCGTACTGCTGCCAATAGCAATATTAATACTAACATCCATTTTATTCTTTAAAGCCATGATTACTGCTGTGCTATGTTCAGCGGCATTACCTACCATAGCAACAATAATAATACCGACAAAAGCTGTAGAAATCCCTAGAGCTTTTGTAGCATGCTCAACATGATGCACCAAAATTTCACTCATAAAAGCGATAAGAACTGCAGCAATAAATAACATAAAAACAGCTAATGACACGCTCCACTTTTCAGTTTTAAGCTGCTTATCATCGTCCGTATTTTCATCTGCAATCAAATTGCGGTGAGTAAAGAGTGAAAAATATAGAAATGATACATATATAATCAATAAGGCTGTTGAAATGGAGTAACTAAGCAATTGATTATATTGCATATTTTCAGTTCCGGCTGAAAATTTTAAGTACGCTGCCGGAATAATAAGTGAGACTACTGAGATAGAAAGACCCGTCGACAGTGACTCAGCGCCCAATTGATTAAAGCGCTGTGTTTTGTTTTTTATCCCCCCTATGAAAAAGGAGAAACCAAGAACCAACAGTATATTCCCAATAATAGAGCCGGTAATTGTTGCTTTTACCAAAGCAACTTTGCCCGAATAGAGTGCCACAAGAGCAATAATGAATTCTGTAGCATTACCAAAAGTAGCATTTAAAAATCCACCAATTACATCGCCTGATCTAGAAGCAATATGATTAGTAGCCTCGGATAACAATGCCGCAAGCGGCACAATAGCAATACAAGCAGAGAAAAAAATAATAATTGCTTTCTCTGGGTAAAAGTAATCGAAGGCGACAGTAATTAATATAGAGGGTAACAACCAATACAAATTTGGTTTACTTAAACTCACTTTAGCCTCTCCCTGCTATTTCTTGTATTTTATGGTTTTCTAGGGTATTTCAATTAAAATAGGGTCTGCTTATTCCTACTATCTTAGCCAAGCTAGCTACGAAATGTAAACAGATCTTAGCCCTAGACAATTATTATTCGGAAGAAAAGCTTGGTCCGTGAATGCAGCACCTTATTTCTCACCGAGATGATTTAATAATTCCTGAGCAGCTCTATCGCCACTCAAATAAGCGCCATATACTGTTGATGGATAAATAAAGGTATTCTATATGATTCGCTATAAGTTTTTGCCAAGGGGCTGTCGCGTTTTTATAGGCAAATCGCCATTACTTTCCGCTACTCTCCAAGTCTTGTTATTTACAATTCACATAATACTGCACTCATTGGAATTCATTTTATTCTATTATTAACTCTGCAATCAAATCAGTTGGGGGCTTATTTCTCAGGGTTTAGCAATAATACAAGCCAATATTAAATTTGGAAATCCAGACATATTTCGAGGAAAAAAAGGATTAATCACGTATATATCGTCGCATTGGTTGAATTTGCTATTCTATTTTCATTTGATAATTTTTATCTTATTCGAGGGGTGTTTATAAGAAAAAGATATTTGAAGTATTGATTAAATGCTGGGCTTAACAGCCTAGCCTACGCTTGCTTGTGAGTTATATGAAATAAAAAAGGAAGCTGGATCTTTGGGAGGTCCGGCACAGATTGCTGCGTCGCCTGTGAGCGGTGGTCTAACTATGTAATATAGTGCGATAAGAATAAATGCCAATATAATCCCGTTTGACGAAGTGTTCAGCAACTACTACATTTAGCAGGATAGTACGTGTTTTATGAACTCTATAAACTTATTGGCTTAGTAATATGATTTAAGGGAACTGCTCTGGGGGCAATTTTAATAAGGTAAAGAAATGGATACTCTTGAAATATTGAAATCTTCAGAACTATTTTCAAACCTAAGTGATACTCAATTGTTACAATTAGTAAGCCTTTGTCATCAAAAACATTTTGAGAATGGTGACTTTCTTATTAACGAAGGTGATTCCCCTGGCCCCTGTTTTCTAATTGTTTCTGGTCGAGTTCAAGTGTACCGTGAGCGGGGTTATGATAGGAAATGGCAACTTGCCGAATTAGGTCCAGGAGCAATTCTTGGTGAACTTGCAATTATTGACGGTTTACCTCGATCCGCCAGTATCGTTGCTTTGGAAGATACAGAAGCTTTGGCTATCGAGGAGGAGGACTTTAAAAAAATGATGGAGGATAATCCTCTAATCGCATTAAACTTACTTCCTCATATTGCAAAAACTCTCAGAAAAACTCAGGATGAACTTTATTTGACAACTTTTGTATTAAAATAAAATACCCTTTTAGGTGCTTGTGTTATTTAGCTAGCTGGAAATGTACGGTGAATTACTAAATATATAAGTCATAAGTTATAACAAAGGAAAGGGTAGATCGACTCTCAAATCTGAAGTAACAATCAGACAAAATTATTATTTAAATTACAAACCTTCATAGTTAATTAAGAAATCAATAAGATCTTTTTTATTACAATTACAATAGAACCTAAATAGTTATGATGATATATGGTCACCCAAGAGCAGGCTAGAAATTTATTAATAAAATAGGACGATAGGCTTAGCGAAATTAAGAATATTATAGCAAATAGTACTGGTGTCGGAGCCCGTACTGGTGTCGGAGCCCGTACTGGTGTTGAATGACCAAGCTTACTCGCTGTTCACTAAGAACAGCATTATTTTCAATTGATATCAGAAAGCTACGCTACTTGATTACAAGGTTATATGTCTGCCTCCCGTTACATTCAAAAATTGGGCCTAGATTGTACTTCCTTGTCCTCTGATGCAACTCTAGCTTCAAATTTTTTTACCTCTTCTGGATAAGCTTTTGCAAAATCTTCGGCATTATGATAAGTCCCAAGCTTAGCTCCATCTTTGTAAACCTGTACTGGAGGGTGAATCTTCTTACTTCACAATCCAAACTTAAGAAAAGAAACAACACAAAGAGGTAAGGCGATAGTTCCTATTCTAGATTAATTTAAAAAATTATGAGGCAGTATGGGCTGCCTCAAAAAGAAACGCGACAAAACAAGCTAAGCATTAAAAAGCGCGAGCACATCGTACTGTTAAATTGCTGTTTTTGTTAAAAACAGTGTTGTTATGGACGCCCAAGGGGAAACCTAAAAACCAGGCAAAGGTGGTATCGAACTGAGAGGAACTCCAGTACCAAAACGAAAAATTCCCAAAGTTGCAGGGAAATGCATTATTAGAACATAACGCGTTATGCACTGCAGACCATTCATTTATCGCAGGAAGATACCACTCTGGGCTGATATCCTGACATTTTTGCGCTGCGCAGTTGGCTGTATCCCCTGAGCAAGCTGGATCACTCACTATGACAGCCGTATTTGCCACCCCATCATCCAGGCTTGTTGCTCCAGCAATATCTGAAAATAGGCTAGTCCATTGACTATTAATCTGTTGTGCCGAATCAATAATCACCTTGCCATTGCCGTTACTCTCTTGGAAAACCAATCCACCCAGATGGAAAAAAGCAATCAAAGATTGCGGGCTATTGGCGGTATTGCTGCCACTGACAGTAATCATGCAGGGAGCATAGGGCGTATTGGATGTTAGCTCCAGAAGACAACTCGCTCCAGGGGCTAAGCTAGAACAAGCGCTGTCATCTACAGATAAATTTGGGCAGTCTGCTTTATTACTGACTGTAATTGCCTGTGCATTGACGGGACTGCCCGCATTATTGGTGATTTCTAAAGACAAGGGTGTCATTCCAAATACGGTAACTACCCTGCTTTGCTGTACCGGATTGGTGATACTAATCTGAGGCTGGTTCGTCACAGTCACAGTAATATTCACGGTATTTGTATTTGTACCATTGATGGCTATATTTGTAGGACCTACTGGTACAGGAGCCGTAAAACTTATAATACAGCTTGCGCCAATTGCGAGGCTTGTACCGCAGGTTGTGCTTTGCACACTGATATTGCTTCCTGAAGGAATCGAGGCGCTCACATTGTATGCGGGTTCTGGCGACGTTACACTATTGGTTATAGTCACTAAACCAATTTTTCCCGTGAACAAATTTAAGGAGGTTGGATTCACCGTAATCACAGCGCCCGCAGCAGGACCACGAGTAATATTTAAACTGTTGGTCACATTAGGTTGGTAGCATTGGTTTGGATTTGGGCTACCATCTGGGTTGGATTGACATAGTGCAGGCCCACCATGAACCCCATTCTTCGGTAGCGCACTACCGGTTATGGCAAGAATTAAGGACAGCTACTGCCTATCTTTCCTTTGGGCGTCAGTGTGCAGGTTGTGGTTTGAATGATACCAGGAATAGGCTGAATTATGAGTCTTTTAGATTTGCTGGATTGGTTTTGAACCATATAATTTACTGTTGCTGTACCATTTTCCGGGACAATTTGGGTTGGATTACTTCCGGGTGCTGGAAAGATGGTCCAAAGAGGCGCTCCCGCATGTGCTGCTGTGCTGATTAGAAGAGAAAACAAAACAATCAGTTTTTTGTTCATTAAAGTGTTTTTCTTGCAATTTCTTTGCATGTCTCTATCCTTAAGCCACGAAAATGGGATTCAAACAATCAAAAGTAAATAATGGGCTCTACCCCAAAAAAGGGGGCACTTTAATCAAGTTAGTCTAGACTAACTAATTGATTTCGCGATCAAATTGGAGATTAAA
>NZ_LNXS01000014.1 GCF_001467525.1 Legionella anisa | reverse complement strand
CTTTAATCTCCAATTTGATCGCGAAATCAATTAGTTAGTCTAGACTAACTTGATTAAAGTGCCCCCTTTTTTGGGGTAGAGCCTAAAAATCAAAATAAGAATCGCTCCGAAATAGCAGCCAGGGCATCCAATGTCATTGGCCCGGAAGTGTTCGAACCGAAGAGGTTCGACAAAATGCGCAGCGAAGAGCGCAAAGCGCGGCGCAGCATTTTGGACGCGCTTCAGCGCGCCGCGAAGCGGTGAGGAGCGAACAAAGTGAGTGACGAATCTATCCTTCCCTTGAATCTTGGGATTATTTAAATTTAATTCTCTATTCTAATCATTAACAATATCCAGCATTCCGGACGCGCCATTTCCAAATAATAATCAAAAAAGCAAAAATCTACTAATAAATTAATTAGAGGATAAATTTAAGTTGAGCGACTTAGAAGCAACAAAATTATTATAAGATAATCGATTCCAATTTATCTCAGCAGTATTTGGTATGTTTAATCGTAGGAAAGTAGTGAAATCCGTAAGGACTTGCAGTCCATTGTCAACGTAGACATTAATTACAAGATTTATTTGCAATTCAACTTGTTATTCCCTCAAAAGCCCCTGGTACACCTTCTGTGATAAAAAGCTGTCTAATTAAACTCAATCCGGTACTATATGCTTCTCTTGCAACCAACGGTATTTTACATGTCCAAGTTAACAGACGACCAGATAAAAAAACAAACTATAGCGTGGATACGCTCCTTTATTATTCAATATAATATCTGCCCGTTTGCTGAATATACCGTTAATCAAGAAACACTTGTTATCGATATTGTTCGACCGAAAAATTTAGAACAAGCCCTTGAAACGATGATGTCTACAATGGTGCGCATGGACAAAGACATTGAAATAGAAACAGTTTTATTACTCTTTCCCTCTTCATTTTCGGATTTTGATAATTATTTAGACTTTGTCTTTTTAGCCGAAGAGCTGTTAACAGTGAGCGGTTATGAAGGCATTTATCAACTAGCGACATTTCATCCTGATTATTGCTTTGCTGATGTTTTGGCAACAGATGTATCCAATTATACCAATCGTAGTCCCTATCCTATGCTGCATATTTTAAGAGAAAGCAGTATTGAAAAAGCGATTGATTATTACGGTGACACCAGTAAAATTCCTGATAATAATATTGCAACGATGTATAAACTGGGCCTCGACCAGATCCTCACACTATTAAAAAACCTAACTTGATTGTTAAAATCTCAGAGTTTAAAGCACCTATTTTTCAAATAGAGAGAGAGAGAGAGAGAGAGAGAGATAAAGGCCTGAAAGTGTATTTAATTTAAATGAATTGTTTAAAGTAATGCCTATTAATGTTAAAATAGTCTTCATTTTATTACCCTTTTGCTGTATATAAGTGAACAATTTTCATGGCATGTTGTTCTAGAAACCTGGAACGGCTTTCATTTTACACCTTATTCTTATGTCGCAATGGGGTAAAGCCAGGGCGATAAAGCTCATAAATATTTAAAAAATGGGAAAGGTCGGAAAGTAAGTGTTCGACGGGTGCCATAACATTTCGGAGCAAGGAATCAAATAATGCAAACAGGTACAGTAAAGCGTTTTAATAAAATTAAGGGTTATGGTTTCATTACACCCGATGCAGAAGATAAAGAGGTGTTTGTTCATTTTTCTGAAGTTCGGACCGAAGGTTACAAAGAATTAATCGAAGGGCAACGCGTTCGTTATACCTTGGCCGAGGGTAAGCGGGGCGAATATGCCAAACAAGTTGAAATCATGTAGTAAAGTAAATGCCTAGATTGAGGTTGTTCACATGTTAGAAGTAAGAAGCATTGGGATGGATTTTGGAAAAAAATCCCTATTTCAGAATGTTGATTTGATTTTATTGCCGACTAAGCGCTATGGCATAGTTGGGGCAAATGGGACAGGAAAATCCACGTTTTTAAAAATTTTGGCGGGTGAAGAATCCTCGACCAGTGGCAGTGTTGAAAAGGCCAAGAGTCTGAATGTGGGAATATTGAAGCAAGATCACTTTCGATACGAAGACGATTCGCTTCTGGATGTGGTGATTCAAGGAAATGCGATCTTATGGGATGCGCTCACCGAAAAGAATAAAATCTATGCTAGTGAGCACTTTAGCGAAGAAGACGGCTATCGTGTAAGTGAGCTTGAAGAGCTTATCATGCAACAAGGAGGCTATGCGGCGGAATCCACTGCCAAAAATTTATTACTTGGTTTAGGCATCGCAGAAAAATTCCATAATGGCCCACTAAGCGCCTTATCTGGCGGTTATAAGCTGCGCGTTTTACTGGCGCAAGTTTTGTATCAAAATCCGGATATCATGTTCCTCGACGAGCCGACTAACCACTTGGATATTTTATCGATAGCATGGCTTGAGTCATTCTTAAAGACCTCTTTTACAGGGTTACTCATTTTCATTTCGCATGACCGTGGTTTCCTCAACAACGTGTCAACCAATATTTTAGATATTGATTACGATACCATTCAAAATTACCATGGTGATTATGATCAATTTGTTGCCACTAAAGAAGAAAGACTTATCCTGAAAAAAAGTGAATTAAAAAATCAACAAAAGAAAATTGATGAAATGCAATCCTTCGTCGATCGATTTGGAGCAAAGGCAAGTAAAGCTACTCAAGCAGCTTCTCGTCAAAAAATGATTGATCGCATCGAATTGGTTGAGATAAAAGATTCTAATATTTTTAAACCGTATTTTAATTTTCAACAACAAAAGCCGTCCGGTAAATCCGTTATTAAAGTTGATAATATTCATAAACAATTTAATGAAAGAATTTTATTAAAAGAGGTCGCGTTTCATGTTAATCGCGGCGACAAATGCGCGATTATTGGCCCTAATGGCATCGGTAAATCGACCTTATTAAAAATTTTATTGCGTGAACTTCAACCAGATCAAGGTTGTTTTGAATGGAGCGATACCGTTAAAGTTGGATATTTTTCGCAGGACTATAGAGTGCAGTTGGATCCGACTCAAACTGTATTGAAGTGGATGGAAGAGCAGGTTGTCGCCACATCTCAGGAGATCAGGAAAATACTAGGTCAGGTTTTATTTCGCGGCTCAGACGTTGATAAGAAGATTGGGCTGTTAAGTGGTGGCGAATCGGCAAGATTAGTTATGGCCAAATTGATTTTAGAAAAAAACAACGTTCTTATTCTTGATGAGCCAACCAATCACCTCGATCTTGAATCAATTGACGCCTTAATAGAGTCTATTCAAGCTTTTCCCGGAGCTGTGTTATTCGTAAGTCACAATCGCCATTTTATCGACAGCATCTCAACCCGGGTCCTGGTCTTAACCGAGCGATATGGGGCTCAAAATTACCTGGGAAATTATAAAGATTATCTTGAACAGTTTGGAACAGACTATCTCGCAACAGCTTAAATCAATATCATTGTAGCTAGCCAGCCTTGATGGAACTTTTGGTAACTCAAGTTTTTGATACAAAAGAGTATCAAACACTTGATGCGGTAAATCTGTTAGATGAAACGAATTATCCGGGAAATATTTTGCTATCTGGTTCTCAATAAGACACCTTTAAATATCAAATAGTTAGCTCGTCTTTTAGGCTCTCCCCTATACATTTGCATACAATGATATTATCGCTTGCTCCATGAGTAACACCATGGCAAATTGCGCATATTTTTAAACATAACAATAAGAACTTAAACATGACAACTTCTAAAAACGAACAAAATATTCAAAGCACAGCCCCTCCCCAACCTACTCAAGAAGGGGTTCTAGACATTTACTTTTTTAGAGAAGGAGATAAGATTGGAATTAGATTCGCCTTGTTTATTAAATATTTTTATTACTAAGCAGAAGGCTACGAACCAGGGGGTCGGAGGTTCGAATCCTTCCGGGCGCGCCATTTCAATAAAAATCAAAAAAGCAAAAATCACTCCGAAATAGCTGCCAAGACATCCAATGTCATTGGCCCGGAAGTGTTCGAACCGTTTGAGGTTCGACAAAATGCGCATTACCGAAGAGAGCTGAACCAAGGGGTATTAATTGTTCTCATGGTAGGATTTTTTAAAGAAGTATTTTGCTGAATCCATTCTTTCAGTTTTGTATTCTGATTCTGTAACGCATAATCAAGTATGGTGAATCCTTCCAAATCGACAACTCCAACCTCTGCTCCTAATTCAACTAAAAATTGTACTGCCTCAAGATTGCCTGATTCAGCAGCGCGTATTAAAGGAGTTTTTTGATAGGCATCTCGTGCATTAAGATAATTTTTTGTTATAACACAAGCTTTAATCATCTCAACATTGCCAAAGGCAGCTGCATAATGTAGCGCACAACGCTTTTCTGCATCGCGTAATTCTTCTATCCCTGGAATTGTTATAAGCCTTTCTACAGTCTGCAATTGTTGATTCAAAATAGCCAAGTGAATAGGATATTTACCATGATTATTTTTAGTGAACAATAAAATACTATGTTCTTTGGCTAAATCTTCCAATAAGTTGGTAAACCCATTTTTAGCCATTAAATGGGCAACAGTCTCTCCATTGAGAGTTACCGCATTCATCGTAAAGGGGGCTGCATTTTTTAATATATTGAATAATTCTATTTTCCTTTTTTTTAATTCTTGGTCCATTTTATTAGCTAAAAATAATGCACTATGAATAGGAAACTCCCTATCTTTATTGACTTTATTGGGTAGAATATTTGCATTTAATAATACTTTAACTGAATGGATATGACCTTTTAAAGCAGCAAAATGCAACGCAGTCATTCCCAATTTATTTTCCTCATTCAAAAGTTCCGGATGTGTTGGAACAAATTGACTCAAAAAGTGGTCATAACCTTTAAAAGCTGCATATTGAATCGCATTCATCCCATCAAAACGTGTTTGTGCCTCTTTCGTGACTATTGCAAGAAAATCATCTAGAAAGTTTTGTGTTAGGGATAAATAGCTTCTATATCTTTCCTCTTCAGAACCTGTATAAGATATATCTTGGGATATATAAGAAGTGCACCAATTTTCAAGGCGAGTAAGTGCTGCTTCTTTCTCATAGTGAGGCGTTAATTTTAAATCAGCATAGAGTGTTTTAAAACTGTTAAACATTTTTGTTTCCTTCAAATAGATTCGTTTATTCATCAGCCAGACCCCTTATTTTTTGGATCTGGTTGAGACTCAGGATTCTCATTAATTTGCTTGATTTTTTCTATTTTTTCTTTGGTTTTGAAAAACGTATTTGCCACTTTATCGTCACTATAAAATACTTCCTGTATTTTTCCAAAATGTCGCTTTGATGCTAAGGCACTTTGGAGATCTTTATCGCCATGATGGCTATCCATAACAAGATGTCTTCTCTCTACAGGAACATTTTTTAAAGCCGCTTCAATTTTATCTGCTTTAGTTCCTTTTCCAATAGAAAAGAGTTCTTTTGCACCTTTTCGCAATTCTGCGATTGTACTTTCGATTTCTTGCGTTATTTCCTTTCCTGTCTGAGAGACATCTCTTAAGTGTTCTAATTCCTGTTTAAGAGCTTTTAAACCTGTTTCAGTCGAAATCATTTCAATACATAATTTACGTAAACTAATAAATGCAGCCATTTGGCTATCATTACCTACCCCCTGCTGACCAATTTGATCGACTAAAGCAATGCATTCCTGTTTCAAACCATCAACATTTGGATGGGTTATACTAGGGCTGCTTTCTGAAGGAGGCAGATTTAATTCCTCACTAATAAAATTGAAGAGTATTAATGCATTTTCTAAAGAAGTTCTTTTTTGGGGATCAGGATGAGTTAAGTTTTCAATTAGCTTCCTTAACATTGCCCCTTCTTTAGTACTAAATACAGGTTGGTGATAAAAAAAGTCTGTCTCTAGCAAATATTCCTCCCCACAATCGGTTAAGAATTGATACAGATTTTTTCCTAATATATAAGCATGGGCAGCATCTGCATCCCAGGGCTCTGTACCTGTTATTTCAGGAGGGCTTACATGAGGAGTGTGTAGTAATCGATACCAATAGCGTTCTGCACTTGCGGGATTAAATGTTCCATCATGTGCTGGAAGAAAAGACTTGGTATCTGCTATTTTAAGCTTGCCATTCTCATCAATAAGCCAATTAATATTTTTTAGATCAGGAAAAGCTACATTATTATCTCTTAGCTGAATTAAAATTTCTGTCATTTGCTTAAATATCTGTATGGTGGATTTCAGAAGATCATCCGGATTTGCATTCAAACCTTGCTTTTCTCTGTAGGATAAAATATCTCCACCCGGACAGTATTCAGTGATGACCAAACCACTACTAGAGACGGGTAAATTTGCTATAGCAGGCTGTTCAACCACAGCTACTCTATCAACTAACAAGGGTGTTATCGTATCGATTAATGCATGTGAAGATAGTCTTGCTTCCATTGCTTTGGGTGCATCCCAACGATTATCTACCTTTAATACAAAAGTCCCATTTTCCCCTTTAACTTCAAAATTTCGGGAACGAGTTCCTCCTAAAAAAGTAATCTGATAATGATCATATTTTCCTCTTTCTTCAATTGAACAAAGACTATTTCGATCAGTCAACGATAAATCTTTTTTAGTGAGTAAAATCGTAACTAATTTAGTCACTTTTTCCGCTTCCATATTGGCAATCCATTCAAGAAATCCATCTTTTTCATTCGCTATAGGCTTAGGTAACTGTGCAAGTTTTGAGTTGATCGCTGTAACTATTTCTCTTAAAATTTTTTTCTTTCCTGGATCTGCTTCTTCAAGAATAGCGCTTCTTATTCTTTGTTTTAAGTAAGATAAATCTGCATCTATTTTCTGAGGATTATCTGTTTCGGCAATAGCGTGCAAAAATGTTTCCAAACGTAGGTTAATGTCTTGATCATTGCTTGCTCGGCTTTTATTTTTATTTCGATCAAAATCGTTTACTGCTGCTTTACTCATTGAGTGATTACCAAATAAGGAAAATTCGTACTTCATTTCTTTAAAAAGATCAATTTGGAATGCTTGATAATACTGAGGACAATTTAAGTTAAAACTTGCAGGATATTTATCAGTTATTTCTTTTTGATAATGATAGATTTCTACTAAAATTTCCATTTTTTCAGCAGGTAACGCTTTATTATATTCGGTTATTAAGTTATTTAATTTTATTATATCTTGATTGACTGACTCTATGAAATGATTAAATCGAACAAAATAATATTCTAACTCCTTTGGTAGTTCCTTAGGTGGCGTAAGAAAGTTAAGTAGCTTAAGTTTGTTCACAGTGAACCTCTTAAAGCTCTAAATACTTCTTATAAGTATAGATTTGTGATTAATAATAGGTCAATTTGAATTAAATTTCTTCGGAAATAAAAATTTAAGATGAACGGGGTGATAGACGATCAATGGGGTCAGACTCCCTTCCTCTGAATCTTGAGACCATTTAAATTTAATTCTATGCTCTAACTAACAAATAGCCTTTTTCACTTAAATTGGTAATGCACTGCGCGTAAATCACTCAACCTGTTAATTAAAATTAATAAACACATTATTTTTTCTATGTTAAGCTTGATTCATGTAAGAAAAGCGAGTTTTGTCATGATTAAAGTTGGGCAATTTAATAAATTAAAAATGGTACGCGAAGTTCCTTTCGGAGTGTATCTTCAAGGAGGAGAATGGGGGGAAATTTTATTACCCAATAAATCGGTGCCTAAAGGCACTTTGGTGGGGGATGTGTTGGATGTATTTGTTTATTTTGATTCCGACGATAAAATTATTGCAACTACAGTGCGTCCTCATGCCAAATTAGGAAGCTGTGCTTTTTTAAAAGTGGTTGATGTGAATCCTATAGGGGCTTTTCTTGATTGGGGATTAGACAAAGATTTATTGGTGCCCAAACCAGAGCAACTTCGTCCTATGGAAAAGGGTAAATCTTATCTTGTCTATTTAAAACAAGATAATCAGGGACGCATTATTGCAAGTTCAAAAATCGACTATTTTTTGGATAAGACAACAGCTAATTTTAAACAAGGTGAGGAAGTTAATCTACTTATTGCTGATAGCACGCCTTTAGGACGAAAAGTAATTATCAACAACAGTCACTGGGGATTAATCCATACAGCTGATATTTTTCAACCACTAATTTATGGCAAAAAAATAAAGGGATACATTAAGAAGGTACGTGAAGATGGCAAAATAGATGTTACTTTAAGACTCATTGGGCAAAAAAGCATTAATGAATTATCGGAACGTATTTTATCTAAGCTCCAACAATCCGGCGGATTTTTAGCATTACATGACAAAAGTTCACCCGAAGAAATTCAGCAGATATTTGCTGAGAGCAAAAAAAATTTTAAAAGTGCATTGGGGCAACTTTATAAACTGGGTTTGATTGATATTGAAGAGAACGGAATTCGTTTACAGAGTATTGATAAGAAATGTTAATAAAAATCAATAGAATATCCCTATTCTATGATTTTCCGCTGAGAAATCCATTAACAGTTAAAAAGTTAATGTAGATGTATTAGAGTCTTTGGATACACTATTTTCTTCTGAAGGTGCAAAGTAGGAATTAACATTTTGAGAAGGAGAAAAGGTCTTATTTATCTGAGCTAAGCCTCCGGGCGCGCGCCATTTAAAATCGGTCTATTCCGAAGACATCGGTTACAAATTATACCGGAGACATAGGTAACACTTTAGGCCCAAAAGGATTGGGCAGAGGCTCTAATTGATTTTGAAGATAAAAACAGACACACACGGTTAATAAAATATCCGCTCGCGAGGTAATTTTCGTATAGAGTTTAGGGGACTAATCTTTTGGAACTTTCAGAGCAAGCGCAAAGCTCTTCCTCTTTGATTGGGTTTTCTGGAGAGAAGAAGTTATATGCCATAGCAGTGAAAACCGCTTCTTCGCAATCTGTTGTTTTAGTAATCTGTTCTCGAGTTAAGTTTCCTTCTGCGATTCGTTGATACATTACTGGTACACTTCTTAAGAAAAAGCTCATTAATTTCATCAATGTTCAACTCATCCTCTTGAAAATCGTCATATTCGTACTCTTCATACTTTTCTTCTGCCATAATATACCTCAGATAAATTATTTGTTTTGCTAATGTAAATAAATGTGAATATTTATGTTCGTAGTAAGATTTTTTGAGAAATGAATAGGTTCACATCGCCGAATCCAAGTCTTGAAAAAGCATATGCTTTATCTTATTACTTGCCTCAGCGACAAACCCGTTTATTGATTAAAACTAAGTATGATGTACCAGTCCTCCAGCTTACCTAAGGAGAAGACTTGCCGCGCTGCATGAACGATTGTATTTAAAACACAATCGAGCCAGAATGAAACAAACCATATCAAGCTGATCATCAATAAAACATTAAGAAGAGTTTATTTTCTACTAATTGAGTAACTTTAGATTCTCACACAAGGAACACATTTGAATTTTTCGCTCCAACAGCCAGTGTAGCCCGGATTAGACGAAGTCGTAAATCCGGGAATTGTAACCAATAACATCGATCTATTGTTTTAAGGAAAACTCTATTTCTCGTATTGCACAGCGCTAATGCGGACAACACTTGCTTATTTATTGGTAAACGCCGCCTCATTGTGTTATATACTGAAACAATAATGCCCTTGGAATGTGCGATGTATGCGAAATATTTACATATAGAACGGTTAGAAAACAAAAAATTAGTGGCAAAGGTTGATGCTTTTCTTGCTGACATGACCGGGTTACAGAGTAACGATATTATTCAGCAAGCTGATAATTTAGAGCATCTTATCTACCGGCGTATTGATCAAACTTTAGCATTATTTGATAGTAACCAAGACGTAAAAGCAGGTATTGTTTTTGCAGATTTATTTGAAGAAGTCAGTCAGCTGAATCAAAAACTCAATGCACTACATAACGTACATTTACAAAACCCACTTTTATATTTTCATGCGTTCAACATGGAATTAATCCCAAAAGATAAACAATCACATCCCGCAGAATATTTGCGCGAGCAATATAATTACTTTATGGATAATTTCTTGGTATTTGATAAAAAAAGCAAAGAGAAAGAACATATTGCGGTCTTTGTGCGTCAACTATTATCTCAACCAACCGGACAGAGATTGATCATCAAATTAAATCAACTTGCAGATCAGCAGGGTTGTCGCATTTCAGTTGAAGAAAAAAATCCCCCTATGTTATCTGTTACTCCTGCGGCAAACTCAGGTATTGGGGAATCCGCCGCAATGACTGATGTTACTGCAAAGCCAGCATTAAAATTTTTTAATTATCCCAGAACGATATGGAAGCAAATGCAGCTTTTATATCCTCGTAACTTTTGGGAAAACCCACGCTTTACATTACAAGCATTAACGTTTGGCAAAGAAACAAGTTTAGCTTTCAAACCTGCCTTTATCTCCATTGGACATGAATTTACACATACGCTGCATTTTTTTAGAGGCAAAGATAGACGTAAAATGGCTTTTTTGGATAGTGACACAATGTATATAGAACGATTGTTCTCAAAAAGCGCAGAAGAGCTATGGACAATTGATCGCGGTAATATCAATGAGAATAAACTAAGGGCTGAGCATGGGATTAATCCTTGTTTTAGTCATGTAAGGGCTGGATTATTCGTTGACCCTGACGATGAGCTTTCGCTAGAACGTATTAAAGAAACCATGCCCAAAGTGCGCTCACAACTTCAGGAGTCGCAAACGAAATCCAGTCAAGATACAGAGAAACACACTCAACATGAGCAGGTATCCTGTGGTTTTGTCACATTGTCATTGCAGGACGATAAGCCGGAGCGCTGTCTTATTCAATAGATTTAAACAACTGGAGTTCACAAGGAATTGTTATGCAATCATATTTATGTGTGTTGTTAACATGCCTCTGTCTGAGCGCAATAGAATCTTTTATTGCTCAAAATTTCTTTGAATGAAGCAAGCAAAGATTGATACGCTTGCTATAATAATGGTGACTAATATTTATCCAGGAGGAAAACATGTTTATTAAACCGGTAATTGCCTTGTTTGGTTTCGCCTTGTATTTTAGTCCATTTTTAGCCGCAGCGGATGAAACGAAAATGTGCAATGCTACTCAACAAGGAAATTGTGGTCGTTTTTGTCAAGCACATCAGGGGATGAAGTCTTGCATCATTGATATAACCACAAAAAGTGGAACGTGTACTTGTGAAGATGGCGTCAGTCATACTAAATCATAGATAAGTGTGTCTAAGAATAAAAAGCACCCTATTTGCTTGCAGCGGGAGTAAGTTCCTGCTCAAGCAAACCAGCAGAGGGAAAAGTTAAACGAATCAATCGAGCCCTACCCATTGACTGCCATTGGCTCGATATTTAATTGGGGGATCAGGAAGTTTTGCTTCAACTACGATTATGATTATTTTTCCTTTAACCAACGCAATACAGCATCCTCTCAATAATGTACAGATTATTTCCACATACTTATTTATGAATCATTTTTGACTAATTTATTTTTTTAGATTATAAAAATAACTCGGATTTGGTTAGGGTCTGTTCACTAAAAGGATATAGAAATGCCTTTGCTTGTTCTTGATTTAGATGAGACTGTAATTGTATCTCCTGGTCGCCTAAATTTGATTAATGCAGCACATAGTTTATCTGCGATACGTTACAAAAGTTTAGCAGTTGACCCATATGGTAGGCTTGGATATCTTTACTTTCAGATTATTAATCCAGATCAAATTGCAAATTTAATTGAATATGCTTGTACAAATAACAACCATATTATGATCTTGACTTCAGGATTGTGGTTACCAAGTATTCGTAATGAATTAGCTAATAATCTTAATTTATCAGATAAAGCAAGAGAACGCTTAAAGAATTGTTATTTTCACTCTGCCTACACTGACAGCATTGTATTTAATTTCCCCACAGAACATGTTCAGAAACTAGATAAAAACAATCGATTACGTAGGATTATAGATTCACGCCCTGAATTAGCCGGAATATATTCAACAGTTCTAGATAATAATCGCTTACACGTCGATTCATTTAAAAATAATAAAAAAGTAAAAGCAATTTTAGCTAATACAGACCAAGAGAATTTAAACTTTTATGATAAAGCTAAAATGGCTATAGATGAGTGTGGTCAACATGAGCAATTCAATTTAGGACAACATGGATTATTTGGAAAAAATTTAAAAAGAGAGATTGACCACAAAAGTATGCCCGAAGAAAAATTTGCTGAAATCATTGATTGCTCACTTTAATTTCTTATGAATTCACAATGGTCTTAACACATATAAGGGGTCAGGGCTTTTTTCCATTTAGGGAAAGCAAACGTAGCCTTGATTACGTTATGATTCATCAAACCTACACTTTTTTACTGAGCTTAAGTTACCTTCAACAGGATTTGATAATGCGATGGGTTTGGGTAGACTCATTAGTAAATCGGAACAACTTGAACTAAAATATATAAGATATTTTATAAGAAAATAGCTCAATTGACTGAACATGAGTGTTCCAGCTAATGTGCCAATACAGTCATATTATCGAAACATTCATAATTAGGAGTACTACTGTTCATGTTCGTTAAATACGGAAGGAGAACGGAAATGAAAATATTGATGGTGTTAACTTCCCACGACCAACTCGGAAATACTGGGCAAAAAACAGGTTTTTGGCTTGAAGAGCTCGCTGCACCCTATTATGTTTTTGTCGACGCAGGCGTTCAAGTGGTATTGGCTTCGCTGAATGGGGGACAACCTCCGGTCGATCCCAAGAGTGATTTACCAGAAAATCAGACTCACGCGATGGAGCGGTTCAAGAAGGACGACCTGGCGAAAAAGGCGCTTTCCCAGACAGCCAAGCTTGCCGACATGAATGCAGAAGACTTCGACACAATATTTTATGTCGGTGGTCATGGGCCTCTGTGGGATCTGGCCGAAAGCCCTATTTCAATAAACTTAATAGAGTCTTTTTACAACTCCGGAAAGCCGATTGCCTTAGTATGCCATGCACCTGGGGTTCTTCACCGGGTAACCTACAAAGGCGCCTCTATTGTAAAGGGTAAACGTCTAACTGGTTTTTCCAACAGTGAAGAAGAGAAAATGCATCTAACTCACGTGGTGCCATTCCTTGTAGAGGACGAGCTGAAACGACTAGGAGGACGCTACGAAAAAGCTCCCGACTGGCAGAGCTTTGTCATCGTTGATGGCCTACTCATCACAGGACAAAATCCCGCATCTTCAACTGTTGCAGCCCAAGAGCTTATAAAACTCGTCGCACAGAAAGAAAAAGCGGCTTGAATTTAGCAAGCTTAGCAACTGTCTTGAACGTTTATTTCAAGGCAGTTGCTACATCCCCGAAGCCTATTTTCTTGATTCTGAATATAATTGACATGATTCTTTTAGCAATTGCCCTATATACTGTATTATTCTAGAGTTAGCTCGATTTTTATGACAATACGAACACAATTTTATTGTTTCAGAGAAATCTTTTATTTCTAAATTTATTAACTCATGACCGCAATATTGCTTTGGCAATGCGCTCCAACCCAAACCTGTTTTTACTAATTTCTGTATCGAATCTAAAGAAAATAACTCATGCCCCACTAGAAGGGGCAATTCGTGCTTGAAAAAAATACGTTCTAAATTATCACGAATAGAAAACCCGCGCTCAGTCAAGATGCATGAATATTGAGCAAGTTTTGCTAAATCAACATATTTTTCATTGGCTAATTCATGTTTAGGTGATACAACAATGATTAAATCCTCTTCATCAAGGTGATTCGAGATAATAGCACTGTCAATCACCAGATCTTCGGTAGTTAAAGCCAGATCAATCAATCCATTTTGTAGCGCAGGAATAAGATCTTGCTTTGCCATCTGTTTAATATGAAAATGGGGGAAATTAATTTGATTTGCAGTCAAATAATCGATAAATGATTGCAAAAATTGTAATGGGAAAGTTGAAGTACCGAGAAAAACAGGTATTTCTGTAAGCTCCGGATTTTTTAAATTATCAACGGCGTTATACATGGTATGTAAAAGTAATCGAGCATGCGGTATAAGTAACCGCCCTTCCATGGTAGGAAAAATCAAGCCCCCTCTCACTTCAAATAACTTGACTTTGAATTCATTTTCCAAGTTATTGATTCGTTTGCTTATTGCCGATTGGGTAACACTCAATCGCTTTGCTGCAAGTGAAAAAGAGCGATATTCATAAACCATTAAAAATGACTTTAATTCATTGCTATTCATATATGAACTCGAGTGTATAGTACATCAACATTGTTAAGAGCCACATAATAATTATATACCCTTAACGATAAGTTTGATCGATTTCGTACAACACAGATCCATCGAGTAAAACAAACAAGCTTATGTTTTTAATTTGTAAGCAAAAGAGATTAATCTCAAGGGCACTTGAGATAGGAAAAGCACGTTGGGCCATTTTTTAAAGCCCCAATGAGGCTCTACTTTTTTGGGGGTACAGCCTCTTTTCGTAAGTGGAAGGATCTGATCCTGTTGTATAGGAGTATCAGAAAAATTTTTACACGAGGGAGCTATTTAATTCCCTCGTTCCAACAGCCTGATGCATCACTTTTTTGAATAGCCTTTTATCCAAACTATTTATGTCTAAAAAGCTCATCTATATTTGGCTCTGCTTCAACTGTATTATCTGAATTGCTGATAGGTTCCTTTTTATCCTTAGCTGTTTCTTTTTCTACTGAGTTGCTTAAGCTTTTTTCTTCATCCAAAACTCGTTTGGACCTTTCCAAAAAAGACCATTTTTTTGAAGCATCGCCAGGACCTTTTGCACCATTATCTTTTTTCGACATCATGTTAGCTCCTTGTGAATAAATTATGAACATTAAATCATGATCTATTAACAATATCAAATAGGGTTAATTTAATTATACTTTAAATATCAGGGTCTCCTCTGCCTCTGGATACTCAAGTTCGAAACCGTTCTCAATCAACGGACCAAAATATTCGACAATTGAGCGAACTGGCTTATCTAAATATAAAGATTCCCCTGATTTTGCTTTAGGATTAATATTTTCTTTCTTAATCCAATTTTGCATCATTTCCTCATTATAAATAATAATCGTTTTCGTTCGCATATCAACTGAAGCAAACATAGTCAATTCTCTTGTAGGACTATTATTATCAAACATCACTACAGATACATTAGAACCTATTAATTCCTTTTGATTTAACGATTTCATCATTTCTCCAGGAACTGCTTGATGGGATCCTAGTAAACCTTCCGTATGCTCATATCGTTGTGTTGTTTTCCCACGACCATATGCTCGTTCGATAGCAGCAGCTACATCCGTAGAAATCGCAACAATATCTACTTCACCATAACGCTGATTCGCCTCGCGAAGCTCATCCGGTTTTAATTTGGTTTGGTCATGAAGAAAACCAGGGTATCTTTCTCCCCCCAATACATTGCTTTTTTTGACAATAATTTGCATTACCCTTTCTTTAACCAACAAGGCTTCTTCGTACGTAAATTGAGAGTATTTGAGGGGATCTAATTCTGGTTTTTGCAGAAAGGGCTTAAGTCTATCCGCATTGTGGTGAACAAGTTGATTCCATGCAAGAGGTTCAGGTTCATATTGTCCAATAACTTTTGAAATGAGTTTAAGGCAACTCCCTTTTCCGGATGCAACTCCTCCAGTAGTAAATACGGCTACAGAGCGCTCTTTTCCAACATACTCTAATCCCTCCAAAGCATTTTGCTTGCAAAGGTCATTAATAGATTTCTCCACCACAGGTTCAATTATTGCTCGTGCCCTCTGCGTATAAATCAATGCCATACTTCGCTGAACACATACTGCCTTAAGCAATTCTTTATTACTGCTCCAAGGCTCTTTTCCTGAAACTGACGCATGAAATGCTCTTAGAGTACCTAACTCCTCAGAGGAAAAAGGATACGCCTCTTTTATTTTACCATTAACGAAGTCATTGAAAAATTCGATAACATCTATCTTGGTGCTGGCATGCATTAAACTTACTTTAGACACCATTTCATCAAGCAACTCCCCTTCTAATTTTTTTTGTACCATAGTAAAAGCATGTCCGAATGTATCCATCTCATCATCAACATGCTTATCCAATTTTATTGTTGCTTGTAATTGAGCAAGAATCTCATGTTCAACAAGTCGTCCAGAATACAAACATACCAAATTTCTAATCATTTCTTTGGGAAAAGCAGCCGTAGTCTGTTCTAATAAATCTATAGAGTGTTCATCGTCACCAGAGCTTGAGTAAGCTATTATCGTAAAATCTTCTGGGCTCACTTCCTGTTTTGATTTTATCCTTTCTTTTAGTTCGACCGTTGGTACAAAAAATCGACCCTCATATGACATTTTGGATACCTTTGATAACATTAAATACCCTTTGAAATAATTAAAGAGGTCATATAGTACAATATATAGATTAAGTGAGTATTAAGAAAACACAATGTGGTTTTTGGATAGTTGAGACTGAGCATATACAAGAGAGGAAAAATCATAGTTGCTAAAATGGAGTGCTAATTGACACTTTCTATAACCCTATGATTAAACTAATAAAAATTTGATTGTACTTTTTCCAGGAAAATCATTCTTTCCAAAATTGAATTTAACTTCAGTTCCCACCATAACCTCATGATTATATTACTGAACTAATAGCGAACATATAATGGATTTAATTTATTAATCCAGCTTAAATATGGAGTATTTTTATCAATACCCCTGTCAATACATTTGTATTCAAATGTGCATGCATAGCGTGTGCCTAGATTAGTAGTAAGTGTATTGGAGTAACCCCTGAAGACAGCTGCTACGCTTGCTTTTTCTAGTGTGGTTGTCATGGTGATTGAGGTTGCACCGGAACTTGAGGTTGTACCGGAACTTGAGGCTGTTCCAGAACCTGAGGTTGTACTGGAACTTGAGGTTGTGGCTGTATTTGCTCCTGAGCTTGTGGCTGTATTTGCTCCTGGGGCTGTGGCTGTACTTGCTCCTGGGGCTGTGGCTGTATTTGCTCCTGGGGTTGTGGCTGTACTTGCTCCTGGGGTTGTGGCTGTACTTGCTCCTGAGGTTGTGGCTGTACTTGCTCCTGGGGCTGTGGCTGAACTTGCTCCTGGGGCTGTGGCTGTACTTGCTCCTGAGGCTGTGGCTGTACTTGCTCCTGAGGCTGTGGCTGTACTTGCTCCTGAGG
>NZ_LNXS01000013.1 GCF_001467525.1 Legionella anisa | reverse complement strand
TTTAATCTCCAATTTGATCGCGAAATCAATTAGTTAGTCTAGACTAACTTGATTAAAGTGCCCCCTTTTTTGGGGTAGAGCCCAAAAAATTAATCTTGATGTGTTACAAAAAACGATACAAATACTTCAACAACATTTTGCAACTCAAATAGAAATAAACTCCATACAGTTTCTCAGTGAAAAAGAGCGACGTAATAGTGTGGCCCGTATCGCACTAAAGAGTAAATCAAACTCGGTTCCTAAAAGCATCATTCTTAAACAATCCCTCCCTGAAGCATCAGATCGTGATGACAAAGAGGCTTATGCTCGGTTTGCTCGCGATTGGGCTGGTCTTGAGTTTGCAAATCAAATTCATCAAAGCATGCATAATGTTCCTCGTTTTTATGGCGGTAATAAAGAGTATCGATTCATTCTTATCGAAGATTTGGGGAAACAGCATATAAGTTTGGTGGACTCTTTAACACTTCCTAACCGGGATAAAGCAACACGTGCCTTAAATCGATTTATGAAATCATTAGGAAGCTTCCATGCAGCAAGTTATGGTAAAACAGCGCTGTATGAGGCGATGTTAAAGAAAATTCATGGGAACGCTGAAACACTGCAAGAAGATTTAGACGTTACACGTACTGATTTACTCGAAAAATTGCATGCAGTGAATAAAAAGTTGCATTTACCTTTAATAACAGAATGCATTAATGAAGCGAATTCACTGATCGAATCGTTACTTAAACCAGGCCCATTTACTGTGCTTACCCATGGTGATATTTGTCCCGACAATGTTTTTGATCATGAAGAAACACATGATTTGCAACTTATTGATTTTGAATGGGCTTTTGTACGCAATGCGCTACTCGATGGTACTTATCTTAGAATGAGCATGCCTACATGTTGGTGTGCCAAATCCATACCTGAAGAAGTCATCCTTCCGTTAGAGATTATTTATCGAGAAGAACTCAAACAAACCATTCCAGCAGCATCAGATGATTTAGCTTATACTAAAGCCTATACCGAAGCGTGTGGCTTCTGGTTATTACAACAAACGCTCCCTTTCCTCGATTCAACTCTAGCAAAAGACAGAGTGGGTCCATCAGGGCCTGTTCCAAAAAACTCATTGTGGAGCAACGAAGAAAACTGGGTGAGACCAAGAGTTTTATCGCGTTTACAGGCGTTTATTCACGTTGCCTCGAGAAGCAATTTATTGCCTCACTTAAAACAAATGGCAGAAAACATGCTCTTCGAGCTGAAAAAACTCTGGACTGCAAACTCTCTAGAATTTTATCCCGCCTTTAAAACATTAAATCAAAAGTTTTATATCAGAACTTTTGAACCGGGTGATGAAGCAGAAATCTATCAACTATTTTATGATACTGTTCACTTCATCAATTGCAGGGATTATACGAAAGAACAACTCAATGTATGGGCACCTAAAAATCCTGACTTGTATGAATGGCAAAAATCTCTTGCTAAAAATTATACCTTTGTGGCTATTGATAAAGAAAGTAACAAAATTATTGGATTCTCAGATTTGGAAGAAAATGGTTACCTCAATCGAGGTTATGTACATAAGGACTATCAAAAACAAGGAGTTGGCAAAGCATTATTAGAAGCACGTGAACATACAGCAAGCGCTTTAAGAATACCCAAACTTTTTTCAGACGTCAGCATCACAGCCAAACCATTTTTTGAAAAGCATAAGTACCGTATTGAAGCAAAACAAACCAAAGAACTAAATGGGATTACACTTAAAAACTATCGTATGACTAAAGTATTAACTTTTTCTAAATAAACTCTTTTTTGCGCTCCAGATATTATTCCATTGGCTTATGACATGTTCATTTTTAAATCAAAACTCCAATTATAACCTATACTTAAGTTAGTGAATTAATTGGTAGTTAAAATGGCTAGGTCTCATGTAGAGATGGCCCATGTTTTAGGGCTACAAGATAATCCATTTTTAAGTGAGGATAACACGGGTTGGTTCATTGGGTCGGCGGTTGTTAGTATAAAAAATAGATATAAGCAATTAAAAAATTCCAATAATTCTGATTTAAATTTTGATGTATTACCTTCCTCTTATTATCGAGATGCTGCAAAAAAAATTACGGATCTGTCACATGGCGGATATGTGGGTTTTTCTTGTCGGTGGCCTGGCCATGCATTTACCCTTCATGCAGTTAAAGAAAACGACCACACTCATTTTATCTATGTGAATCGTGGTGATCCGGCAACAGAGAAGAGAAAGGAAGGTGCACCAACAGTCATGGCTTTTTCTGTAGAAAATAAAGATGCAGAAAGTTTTGCTAAGGCAATGATGAGTGCTGCAATGTCTTTAAGTACGCGCACTGCGATGTCAAAATTTTTAGAAAAACATCACGATATGGAGAATAAAGAACTTTCCCGAACATTAAAAAAGAAAAATCAAAAAACAGGGAATTGTACTGTAGCAAACTCGAATATTGCCTGGCATTTTCAATTAGCATCTGATGAGATGAAAAAAAATGGGAAAAGTTTTGCACAGGCTTATGAAGATACAAAGTCGCAATATAGGGAAATGAGGGTAAAAGATAGAGTTCAAGCGTTCAAATACCTTTTAAATGACAGAGGCTGTTATCTCTCAGATACAGCGTTTCTCTATAATTATTTGCAAACACTCGAGAAATTTGTGCGCAAAGATTACGCAATGCAAAATCAACCCAATCAAACACAGCATATTAAAACTTTGGTTGATGAGCTAACTCCTAATGGAATAGCCAAATTAGTCGAGCCGTTGGTTAACGAGAATTTTACGCTCAAAGTAGATGAGTATATAAACGCCAGGAGAGAACAAAATAAAAAAGACTTTCCAAAAATGACAGAAGGACAACATAGACTTTTTGCAGCTGTAACAAGAAATAATTTACAGTCGGCAAAAAGCAGAATTTTAACGCTTGCTTTCAAAGAATTACCTCAAGAGAAACAAAAGGAACTCATAGCTAAGGATGTTTCATTAATTGAGTATGCTTCCAAAGAACTACAGTTGGCTTTACTTCAACAAAATTATAATAAGTATGCTTTATATGTTAGTAAAGAAATTAAAAGCACGTGTAACGAGTATCAAACACAGTTGGAGCGTGAATCACAAGAAACATATCAACAACCTCTTAATGAGCTTAGTCACGCTGAAAGAGGTATCTTGGAATACTCAATTGATATGGAACAAAGACACTATAAAGCAAAAAGCAAACAAATTGCTATAGAACGAAAGACCAGTGGTAATTTTTTGCTCTCGCAAGAAGCGGAACAAAAAGAGGCAAAAATTAACAATGCACTGAGAGCCTTATATTCATATCTCTCCACAGGAGACCAAGATAACGCCAAGAAAACATTTGAAGAACTGTGCCGGGCTTGTTGCGAACGAAGATTTTATCTCGGTGGAGATAAGTATTCAACTCATGTTCAATCTGCTAAATGGTTAATTGAACGAATCAATGCGTATGATGAAACAGGAAATGATTTCAGAACTCTTTTAGGCATCGAAAATAATGAGCTTCATGAAATAAACAACAAAGTTCGAGATATTATCTCTGGAAAAAATAGAAATAACGCTTATCACTCTATTAGCTTTAAAGAACGATATCAGGAGCAAAACACAGAGAAACGTGAAGTACAAATATTAACGCAGCATACAGAAGAGTCAACTCATACCTTGAATTCGCAGTGCCTAGTATAAAAAATAGATAGAATCAATTTAGAGAAACCCCAAACTCTAATTTAAACTTTGATTTATTAACTCAAGTTTTTCGTCAACAGATATTTCGAGACAACCCGAGAGTGACTAATTTTAATTCTGTTTACTATACTATAAATACACCTATAGTGCTTATTAGGTAAGCAGTTATGAAGCAGCGTACAGAGCCTCAAAGAAAAAAGCATCAAAATGAAATTAGAATAATTAAGTCTCATAGAGAAATGGCTCATGTATTAGGATTAAAAAATAGTTCATTGCTCGGCATTGAAAATGAAGGTTTGCATGTTTCACCGGCAGTGCATAGTATAAAAAATAGATATAATCAATTTAAAGGTACCGCAAATTCTTATTTAAATTTTGATGTATTGCCTGCCTCATTTTCTCAAAATGCAGTCCAAAAAATTACAAACCTGCCACAGGGAGGGTATGTTGGCTTTGCTTGTAGATGGGACACCCATGCTCACACTTCTCAATGGAACGCCCATGCTTTTACTCTTCATGCGGTCAAAGAAGGAAATCATACCCATTTTATTTATGTGAACCGAGGACAACGCCATTTTGACTTGCCAACAGGACAGGATAAAAATGATACACCAGCAGTGATGGTATTCTCTGTTGAGAACCAACATGCAAGGAGTTTTGCTAAACTCATGTTGAGTGCCGCTACGGCTTCAGATGCTCGCAAAGGGATGTCCGCATTTTTAGAACGTCATAAAGAGCAATTCAATAAAGATCTGTCCGAATTCATGTTAAAGAAGAATCAAAAAACAGGAAATTGTAGCATCGCAAACTCGAACATCGCCTGGCACTTTCAATTAGCATCCGATGAAATGCGAAAGAGTAATAAAAGTTTTGTGCAGGCTTATGAAGATACAACGCCCCTCTATAGAGAAATGAGGGTAAAGGATAGAGTTTCAGCGTTCAAATACCTTTTAAATGATAGAGATTGTTATACTTCTGATAACGCATTTCTTTATAATTATTTTCAAGCAATTGAAAAATTTACAAGAAAAGATTTTGCAATGCAAGGCCAGCCAAACCCAATGGCGCATATTAAAACGTTAGTTGAGGAGCTTGATTCTAAGGGATTATCCAAATTAATAGAACCATTAATTAATGATAATTTTACCATCAAAGTGGACGAATATATCAATGCTAGGATACAGCAACTCAAAAAAGAGCATCCAACTTTATCGGAACAATACTGTAAAAATTTCGCGGCCACAACACGAGATGGCTTACAGTCAGCAAAAATTAGAGTGTTAATGCTTGCTTTCAAAAAACTATCCCTAGAAGAACAAAAGCAAATAATAGCTAAGGATATTTCATTATTACGTTTTGCTGATCGTCAACTGCAATCAGACTTACTTAAACAGGATTACAATAAGTATGCTCTGTATGCAGATAGAGAATTAAAAAAAACATTCCCAGAGCATCCTTTTAATCAGTTTCGTGAAGAGCATCCAAACGAATTTAATTCAGTAAGTGATAGTATGAAAGAAATGATTGAGTCATTCATGGAGGGTAATGAGGAGGAATATCTTAGGAAAAGTAACATAATTACTACAGAAAGAAAAACCTAAGATATTGTTTTCTTATCACAAGAAGCAGCACAAAAAGAAGTGGTGATTAATAATACATTGAGGACTTTATATTCCTATCTCTCGACAGGAGACAAGGAGCATGCCACTAAAACATTTGAAACGCTTTGTCGAGTTTGTTGCGAACGCAGATTTTATCTAGGTGGAGATAAATATTCGGTACATAATCAATCGGCACAATGGTTAATTAATCGAATCTGTGCAGATGATGATATAGGAAAAGATTTCAGGGAGCTTTTAGGAGTCCAAGATACTAATGCTAAGACGCTCACTTCGACAGTAACCAAGATAGTTCAAAATACTCTCTCTGAAAAAAACACAACGAGTGATCATTTCAACAACTTTAAAGAACGGTATACTCAGCACGTCCAAACACCAACACCAGTTGAACCCACTCCCCAATCCTCCTACGAAAGTAGTTTTTCATGTTGACTTTAAGACTCCCCTACCAAAGTGAGCGCACACTATTTTTCGCTCATATTATTAATTAAAAAAGCCCTAGATACTTTAAATTGAATTTTTGTTATGTTTAATTAGACAATTACATTAAATTCCCTTTCAAATAGGAGAATAGAAATACTATGGAACGGTTAAAATCCTATTTTCTTAAAGACACCACTTTGAAAACTGAAATTATTGCGGGAATCTCTACTTTTCTAACCATGGTGTATATCGCGTTCATTAACCCAAGCATACTTCATGAAGCGGGGATGGATCAGGGAGCAGTATTTACAGCCACCTGTCTTATCACCGCCTTTGCGTGTTTCTTTGCAGGGGTATTTGCTAATACGCCCATTGGCATAGCACCGGGTATGGCATTAAATATCTTCTTTTCTTATACAGTAGTACAAGGGATGGGAATCGCTTGGGAACAAGCTTTAGCCATTGTTTTTCTTTCAGGTGTCTTGTTCTTTTTAATGTCACTTACCCGCCTGAGACGTCTGTTAATCGAAGCAATTCCTCATAATTTACAAATTGCTATCTTAATAGGAATCAGTTTATTAATTGCTTTAATTACCTTACAAAATAATCACATTATTATTGAGGATCAGCATAATTTAATGCGTCTTGGCGAAATTAATCGTCCAGAAAGCGGCTTATTTTTCTTAGGCTTTTTACTCATACTGATTTTAGATTATTTTCAAATTCCTGGAGCAATTATCCTTGGAATACTCAGTATTTCTATCTTGAGCTTATTGATGGGTTTGTCTACCTGGCAGGGATTAATTTCCATGCCCCCTTCCATGGAGGCTACTTTTTTAAAGCTCGATTTTTCTGGCCTAAATACTGTTCTCGCCTTAAAAGCCACGTTTACCTTTTTTTTAATTGCCGTGTTTGATGCTACAGGAACTTTGATCGGCTTATTAAATCCTTCTGTATTTAAGCAACAAAAAAATTATTCCAAACGCCTTAGCAATTGTCTCACCGTTGATGCAGCTGCTTCTGCTGTAGCAGGATTGTTAGGCTCTGCAAGTACCTCTCCTTACATCGAGTCTGCGGCAGGAATTGAAGCAGGTGGACGCGGTGGAATAACAGCTATAGTCATCGCAATCGGTTTTCTCCTTATGTTATTTTTTTCACCTTTAGCGCGAATGATTCCTAACTTTGCAGTAGGCCCCGCCCTTTTGTATGTGGCATGTTGTATGATGAAACACCTCACTGACATGAAATTACAGGATGTAAGTGAAACAGCTCCTTGTATGGTTACCATCATGATGATTCCCTTTACTGCATCTATTGCGGATGGAATTGGCGGGGGTATTATTCTCTATACTTTATTAAAGCTGTTAACACGACAAAAAATTAATTTTTTGCTCTTCGTATTAAGTATTGTTTTTGTAATATTCTTCCTGGTAAGTTAAAACACGTTTGAATTATTTTTTAACGTCACAGTGTCTAAAATTGATCAAAAGGATATTTTTTATGTCCATTAAATGTTCCGTATTTATTGCCACAAGCATGGATGGATTTATCTCCCGTGATGATGGCTCTATTGATTGGCTCATGAAAGTCAACTCCCTTGTTCCTGAAGGCGAAGATGGTGGTTATAAATCCTTCATTTCCAGCGTCGATGGATTAATTATGGGGAGAAATTCATTTGAGCAGGTACTTTCATTTGATGAATGGCCATATGGTGATCTTCCAGTGGTGGTCATGAGCAGCAAATCCATAAATATCCCCAAACACTTACAAAAATGTGTTTCTTCCTCCTCTGAAGCACCTTCCGCCCTCGTTGAGCGCCTGGCAAAAAAAGGAATGAAACATCTTTACATTGATGGTGGAATTACCATTCAAAAATTCATCGAAGAACATCTCATTAATGAATTAACAATTACCTTGATCCCTATATTACTCGGTTCGGGTCGTTCCTTATTTGGTCCACTGAAACATGACATCGGGCTTGAGCTTTTGGAGACAAAGAATATTGGCTGCAGTATTGTGCAATTAAAATACCGTATCATGAACATCCGAAGTTTGAATAATATAACTCATTCAATCTTAGGATAATCCACTGAAGCCTTCTGCTCTATCAAGCAAGAGTAGAAAGCGACACTCCAAGTTCCTCTAAGGCATAGATTCAATTTAATTTTTAAATGATCAAAAAGGCATATACATTTACCAAACCATCTGCATATAATGCGTTAAGATGATATTCAAAATGTACAACTTTGCACGCATTATCATCTGCATAAAACGAATATATGCAATTCAATTCTATTTAATGAGGATGAACATATGAAAGGAAAACACGAACATCAGCCAAATAAACACGAGCACGCTCACCCATCAGTTACCCAGCCACACCCCCACACTACAGTGGTTATTACAACACCACCACTAGGCGCTCACCCTCATTCCTTCCATTATCATCCCCCCTATTATATACCTCAGCAACATCGTACACCTCAGCCATATCCTCATCAGCATTCACATACTCATGAGCATGAGGAACATACTCATTTTCACAAACCCTAATAAAAAAGCGCCCGGATTAATGCTATGTTGTCCGGGGCTAAAAAATAAGAGAATTTTTTGACCTATGAAGGATAATCTCACGATGAATTTTAGAATTCATGCTTCAAAATAAAAACATGCGAATGAATATAAAGATAGATTCTTAGCAGTTAAGGTAATCTTGAAGCAGAATTTGAAAAAGGCTTCAAAATACCTTCGGTTACGTGTCAAAAAAACTATTGTAAGTTTATAAATTTAGTTATCATGTTATTTAATTAGGATTTTGCGATTTTTCAATGCGCTCGATAGTAATTATAATTTTAACATTTATTTGTTCTGCATTAATTCATGCAAACGAAATTAATATTTCCACAACCACGAAAAATGGGAATACTACTTTTTATTTGCAAGCAGGCGCATTTAATTTAGAAAAAGATGCAAAGCAACGTCAACAAGAATTATCTGCGCTTGTTAGTGAGCCGGTTGAAATTAAGAATCTATCAGATAAGAAACTTTATCTCATACAAATTGGACCAATTAATGATTATCTCACCGCACGCGCCTTGCAGAATAAATTAACTCAAAAAATCATCGCTTCTAAAAAGAACAAACACATTGAAAATCAATCTCCTCCTTTAGCTCAATCAAACCCATCCGACAGTTCAGGTGAACAAACAGAAATACCTCCGCCGCCAAGCAGTAAATTATGGAACTTAAGAAATGCAGATATCCGAGCGGTCATCGCTGAAGTGTCTCGAGTAACGGGAAAAAACTTTGTCATTGATCCTAGAGTACAAGGAAAAATATCCATCGTATCGGCAACACCCATGAACAATGACGAGCTCTATGAAGTGTTTCTTTCAGTGTTGCAAGTCTCAGGTTATGCCGCAATACCTAGTGGTGCGATCATTAAAATTATTCCTAATATTGATGCAAAAACACAATCACCTGATCCTTCAGGCGAAATGAAACAGCCACCTAAAGGCGATGATATGATGGTGGCCGTCGTGCCCGTTCATTACGTTCCATCAGAGCAATTAGTACCTGTTTTACGACCACTAATGCCCCAATGGAGCAGTATCTCTGCGTACGCTCCCTCAAACATGCTTATTTTGTCAGGAAGAGCCAACAACATTCGTAGTCTTGCAGAAATCATCAAGCAAGTAGATTCCTCCTCTGCAAACGGTATCGATATGGTTCCTCTAAGACATTCATTAGCTATGGATATCGCTGCTACTTTAAAAGATCTTGTTAAAATTCAACCCAGCATGGGAGGATCACGAACACAGTTAACTGTAGCTGCTGATGATCGCTCCAACTCTCTATTGATCAGTGGAACCAAAACAGACAGAATACGTCTTAGGATGTTAATATTAAAGTTAGATAAAGAGAGCTCCGAAGGTCAAAACAGTAATACGCAAGTTGTTTATCTCAATTACCTCAGAGCAGAAGACTTGGTCCCCATTCTTGCCGGCATTGCGCAGGCAAATTTCAGTGGAAATGTTGGAACAACCATTGGTACGATTACTCGTCCTATCTTGGACAGTACAAACCCTGCTTCCAATCTTACCAGTAACTCAAATATACAAAGCTCCAGTCCCACCTCTTCTTCTCTTTATTCATCAGGATCAGGTAGCGGCCCGTCCCCACTTACTGCATCAGGAGCTACTGCAAATACTACAACGGCAACAACTCAAAATGAAGGAACAACCAAACCTTCAGTTCAAATTATAGCTGAGCCAAACACAAATTCCATTATTCTTAATGCACCCGCATCGGTGATACGTATTTTGAAAAGAGTAATTACTCAACTGGATATTAAACCAGCTCAATTACTTATAGAGGCAATGGTCGCAGAAATAAACCAATCAGATATTAATGATTTGGGCATTGAATGGGGAAGTAATCAACTAACTGGAAGGCCTCAAGATTTTAGACCAGGATTTGCTATAATTAATAGTGGAACCCGACTTGATGATTTACAAGCGCAAATATATGCCTTGGCTAGAGAGAACAAAGCGAATATTTTATCAACGCCTTCAGTTGTAGTTCTTGATAATCGTCAAGCCAAGATATTGGTAGGTAAACAGGTTTCGATTGCATCAACAACTCAGCCTGCTAATGCAGGAGGGACAACAAATGGTGGTGTTCCATTTACCACTTTTGATCGAGTAAACGTCGCATTGCATCTCTATGTCCGACCACAAATCACACGCGGGAATGGCATTCAAATGCAAATCGACCAAGGCAATGACACACTGGATCCACCTGTTGTTGCTCCAAACGTGACTACTCCTACATTTCGAATTAGTAGTATCGTCACCGCCGTTCATGTTGAGAGCGGTGATGCAGTTGTTTTAGGCGGTTTAACTCAAGACAGTCTAAATAATGATAATAATCGTTTACCCATTTTAGGAGATATACCTGGTATGGGACGTATATTCAAACGGAAAATAAATTCTCGTGAAAAGCGGGTGCTTATGGTCTTTATTAAACCCCTTATTTTACGTAATGAACGCGATAATATGCATATGTCAAGTGAAAAGTACAACCATATTCGTCAATACGAACTGGATTGGCTAAGATCACAAGATGCGTTTGTACAAAGCAATAATTCAACCGTATTGCCTGCTTTGAAACGTGCTGAATTACCCAAACCATTTAATCGTCCACCTTTGCTAGTAACGAAGTAAGCCATGGAAAACGAAGAGAAATCACTGAAAATCCCATACAGTTTTGCAAAAAACCATGGGATTGTTGTTGCGAGTGAAATGAGCGATAACCATGCCCTTGTTTATTATTTACCTGATACACCACTCCAATCTCTCGCGGAGATAAAACGTTTATTACAATGCGACTTTACTCTCAAACAAGTTGATGAATCAGCGTTTCAACAACATTTAGCACACGTGTATCAATCTAAATCATCGATATTGGAAGCTGCTGGAGGTATGGAAGAAGATATGGATCTCTCATTGCTGGCAAGTCAATTACCAGTAAGTGAAGACTTATTAGAAAATCAAGATGATGCGCCGATAATCCGTTTATTGAATGCATTATTTACCCAAGCAATAAAACAAAAAGCATCTGATATTCATATTGAAACGTATGAAGATAGAGTATTAGTACGTAATCGTATTGACGGTGTTTTACATGAGGTTTTAGAAATTCAGCGTGCCATTGCCCCCCTAGTCATTTCTAGAGTCAAGGTGATGGCCAAACTGGATATTGCTGAAAAACGTATTCCACAAGATGGTCGTATTTCACTACGTATTGGTGGGCATAATATTGATGTTCGAGTTTCAACCCTCCCTTCAAACCATGGCGAACGTGTGGTTTTGAGGATTCTGGATAAACAAGCTGCACAATTGGATTTAAACCTATTGGGCATGCCTCAACCTACTGTAAAAGCCATGCGAAAAATGATCGCAGAACCGCATGGCATTATTTTGGTCACCGGACCAACAGGTTCTGGAAAGACTACTTCTTTATACGCCATGTTAACTGAATTAAATCAAGTCACTCGCAATATTTTAACGATAGAAGATCCCATAGAATATGATCTTGAAGGTATTGGACAAACACAGGTTAATACCAAAGTACAAATGACCTTTGCCAAGGGCTTAAGGGCAATTCTCAGACAAGATCCCGACGTAGTCATGATAGGAGAAATTCGTGATTTGGAAACTGCTGAAATCGCAGTTCAAGCCAGTCTTACAGGACACCTGGTATTGTCAACCTTACACACAAACAGCGCACTAGGCGCCCTCACTCGTTTACGCGATATGGGGGTTGAATCTTTTCTCTTATCTTCAAGTATCGTTGGACTTATTGCACAACGACTGGTGAGGAAACTATGCCCTCAATGCAAAACGCCGCATCAATTAAGAGACGACGAAAAAGAACTTATGGGACTGACAGCAGATACAGATATATCAAAAGTTTATGAACCCAAAGGTTGCGACTTCTGCAATCACTTAGGCTATAAAGGAAGAACAGGAATTTATGAGCTGATTACTGTAGATGAAGTACTAAGAGGAATGATTCATCGCCATGAAAACTTGCAAGCAATGGAAAATCATTTACGCCCTGAAACCCCCAGTATTCGTGATGATGGATTTAAACGGGTACTCGCCGGTGATACATCACTTGCTGAAATCCTTCGAGTAACAACACAAAGTTAATTGAGGAATTCTCAAGCTTTATGCGTGGAAATTCCTATGAAAATCAAACGTTAATAGGTACTATATAAGATAGATTCGATGTGGTATTGAAGTTATTTTTAATGATTAGGGTCTGTTTACCTTTCGCTAACTTGAGTCAAAATGACCTGATTTTAGAGCACCGGAGCGCAGAAAATCAGGTCATTTTGGCCAAGATAGAAGAAATGTAAACAGACTCTAGAGATGTGTTGCCAAATAAATAGGAAGTGTTATGCGGCTTTGGATCAGAGGATTTACTTGTTTCAGTTTCTATACATTAATATCCTGTACTGTTTCTCTACCTCAGCAAAGCCAAATTAAAAATATCAAAACTGTTCCACGCATGGAACATTCCATTAAAAAAAGTTTGCAAAAAAAAGAGATTTTTTCTAAAGGCGAATGGCCAAGCAAACAATGGTGGTTATCTTATAACAGCCCAGAACTCAACACTTTAGTTACAGGAGCTTTAGCTAATAATCCTTCAATTCATGAAATCAAAAGTCGCATTGAAGTTGCGAAACAGCAAGCAATTGTTACACGCTCACTATTAGCCCCTTTAGTTTTTTTTAATGCACATGAAAATCGACAATATGTAAGTAAAAACGGTTTATATCGCGCATTCAATCCTAATTTTCCTTTAAATGCCAGGCTCTTGGATCTTTCTCTTTCTTTTACTTATGAGTTTGATTTTTGGGGAAAAAACCGTAATCTTTTTTATGCCGCTTTAGGAGAAGCAAAAGTTCAAGAAGCAGAAGCAGCAGAAGTAGAGTTGATTACAAGTACCGCAATTGCACAAGTTTATTTTGCATATAAAACGAATCTTATAAGAAAAAAATTATATATTCAGTTAATTGAAGTACGACAAAAAATTGCAAAATTACAAAATTTATTGGTTCAAAAGGGACTTTCTTCAAAATTACCCGCATTGGAAACTTCAGAAAAATTACTTGAATCCCAAAAACTACTATCAAGCATTACAAATGAATTAACTGTCAATAAACACTTGATTAATACTTTAGCTGGACGTGGAGCAGATGATCCCCTATTGATTAATTCCACTCTCCCCTCACTACCCAATACTCTGAATATTCCTCAAATACTGCCATTGGATTTCTTAGCACGCAGACCTGATCTTATGGCACAAATTTGGCGTGCAAAAGCTTTAGCCTATAAAACAGGAGCAGCAATGGCGGAATATTACCCTGATTTCAATCTCGTTGGTCTGCTTGGCCTGGAAAGCACAAGTTGGAGAAAGCTTTTTGATTTATCGAGTGGTACTGCGGCAATTAGACCTGCATTGCAATTACCCATTTTCACTGCTGGAGCGATACGAGCAAATATCAAAGCGACTAAGGCACAATTTGATGCAGCGATTAACGCATACAATAATTTACTCTTATTCAGTACTCAAGAAGTTCTTGATCTCTTATCTTTTGCTGAGGATATCTATCAGCAAAAAATAGAGCAAAATAAAGTGGTGGAGTATGCAAAACAGCGTTATCAATTAAGCTACTTGCGTCAGCAAAAAGGCTTAGACAGTTTATTTGATCTTTATTTTTTACAAGAAGAAGTCATTCAAAAAGAACTTGTCGATGTTACTCTACTTTATAACCAATACTTAGCCTCTATAAAATTAACCAAAGCGTTGGGAGGAGGCTACTATCAAAATACGATACCCTTGGTGAAAAACTCATGAAAGAAAGATCCGCTTCTTTTTATTTTACAGTTGTTCTTGTTGTTTTATTCATTTTCTTTTTTTTGTATTGGTTTTTCGTGTGGAGAAACCAGGTTTATACCAATAATGCTTATGTGCAGGGAAACCAAGTCTACATCAAATCGCTACGTCCAGGTTTCGTTACAGGTATTTATACTGACGATAGTTTTTTGGTAAAAAAAGGACAACTCATTGTTTCATTAAATGAAACCGATTCACTTATTGCTCTGGAAAAAGCAAAAGAAAACCTTGCCAAGACAGTACGCAATGTATGCCAGAAATTTCATAATGTGTTTATACTGGCTGCAGAAATTGAAGTGCAAAAGGCAGAACTTTTAAAAGCACAACAAAATCTCAGACATCGTTCTGATGTCATTAGTGCCAAAGGAGTTTCTTTGGAAGATTATCAAAATGCACAAGATGATCTCAAGGCCAGAACTGCTTCATTAAAAAGCACTAAAAACCAATATCAAAAAAAGCTTGCTTTTGTACAAGGTACTTCCATTACAAATCATCCTTGGGTACAAGCAGCAGCACAAGAAGTACGCGATGCGTGGGTGCAATTATATCGATGTAAAATTTACGCTCCTGTGGATGGGCTTGTAGCACAAAGAACAATTCAAGTAGGTATGTGGCTCTCCCCTAATGATCCACTTATGTCCATTATTCCCCTGGATCAAATATGGGTAGACGCCAATTATAAGGAAACTCAACTTAAAAAAATTCGCATTGGCCAAGACGTTAAGTTTACTTCTGATCTTTACGGCTCTAACGTTGTGTTTCACGGTAAGATTGTTGGTTTACCAGGAGGCGCAGGTAATGTTTTTTCATTATTACCTCCTGAAAATCTTTCAGGGAATTGGATTAAAATAGTCCAAAGATTGCCTGTTCGAATTGCTCTCGTATCGGGTGAATTAAAAAAACATCCTTTACGTGTAGGTCTTTCTTTAGAAGTAACTACGGATATCTCCGATCAAAGCGGGCTTTTAGTACCCACTTCGACAAAGTCACCTCATTATGTTACTGATATTTTCCAAAAAGAAGAAACAGGTAATGAAAAACTTATAGCAGATATCATCAAGAGTAATTTAGATCCTAATCTTCAAGCGTATGCCAATGCGCCCCTTATTCCAAATAAAATTGCTCTAAATGGGATGAGTAAACAATGATCCTCTATATTTTACTCTTATCACTTGCTGCAGTAATCTTCAATCTTACCTTACCTATAATGGCTGGTCTGTATATTGTAAGTGACTTGGGCGGCAGTCCCTATATGACTTCGTATACAGTCAGTTTTTTTTGTATTGGAAATCTTTTAGGAGTACCTTTAGGAAAACCCGCAGTAACACGATTAAGTCCTATTCAGCTTTTTGTAGTCTGTCTCAGCCTTACCGCATTAAGTTCGTGGGGATGTGCTACTGCGAGTGATTTCTTTACGTTTATCTTATTCAGGTTTTTAGAAGGTTTTGCCTCAGGACCAATGTTTGTTCTTATTACATGCACGCTTATTCCCTTGCTCTCTCCTAATAAAGATAAAGTCTATATTGTTTCTTTGGTGTTGATTTGTCTTTCAATCATTCCAGTAGTCGGTGCTTCATATGGTGCTTGGATAGCTTACAGCTACCATTGGCGCTTTCTTTTCTTCTCTAATATACCTTTATGTATCTTTTTAATTTTGTATGTTGGTTATGGTTATCGAAAATATCATGAGCCCGTAAAAAAGACATATTTTGATAAACTTGGATATTTTTACTATTGCATCAGCATGATTTTTATTGGAACTGCTTTAACTACTGGCCAGGAGTTAGATTGGTTTCGCTCTTCTTTAATTACTTTTTTGCTTATTTCTGGTGTAATCAGTCTTATTTTTTTTATTTTACGCAGTTGGTCAGCCCAGCATCCTGTTGTCGATTTGAAATTACTTAAAAATTTTTATTTTTCAGTGGCGATGATATACATCGCATTATTTTTTGCACTTTATTTTGGTATGGTGATCTTGTTGTCCTTATGGCTGAAGCTTTATGTTAATTACACCCCAGATTGGATTGCTCTCATCATTGGAACAATGGCATTTTGTGGATGGATTCCAGTACTCATTAATAAGAAACAATATAAGCCATTTTATCCATTAATTATTGCTTTACTTTTTTTTGCCATTTCCTGTTTCTATACCACTTATTTTAATGTGGATATCAATTTTAATCGGATTGCTTTTTCTCGAGCATTAGCAGGCGTAGGTCTTGCACTGTTTTTATCCCCCTTATTTCAATTATCAGTACAATCTTTTCCTGAAGCAAAGCTTACTGAATGCATTTGTTTTTTTCATGTATCCCGTTTGCTTGGTAGTGGATTGGGAGTGTCCTTATTTCTTATTTTGTGGCATAGACGAGAAGTTTTTTTTCATCTTCGCTTAGGAAGCAGTTTGACTGCATTCTCCCCTGAAACACAGCAGTTTCTGGAACGAGCGAAGTTATTTTACATTCAAGGAAAACACGCTTCTGCCCAATTAAATTTTTATCTTACGAGACAAGCTACTGCTTTAGCGCTCAATGATTGTTTTTACCTCATGGGGTGGATGATCATTTCTATGTTGCTTTTTTTAATTGTTATTATTCTATTTAGTAGTAAAAAAAATCTCGCACTAACAAAGAAAGATAAGATATTAGATAAAGGTATTTCAGAACAAAGAGCTTAAACCGGAATCTACCTATTATTCTTTTCCATAAGTAGGCTCGAAATTCATTCCATATTTGCTTACCCTGTTTCTGTCCATCTTCATTCGTCCCCAAAAGAAACATCAACTAATTAATCTTAATTCTTCTGAAAAGAAAGGACCATCAATAAGTTTTTCTGGCCATTTAAAAAACATTACTGTAAGAATATTTCGATGTTCACCAAATATAAAATCTACAGAGCTCGTGCGAGTAGGAATCATCTGATGTTGTATGCTATATACTGTTTCTAAATGCTCCCTTATCTTTTTAATTGCTGGAGAATCTTTTTTATTTAATAACAATAAACAAACTCCTACTTCAGCAATAACATCATTTTCGGTTCGCTCCATTATTTGCTGCATGTTGCGCTCAAAATATTCACCTATCCATTGAAAAGCTTCGTCACTCACTGAGTTCTGATAATAATGACTCGCAGCAGTAATAAAATGAGTCATACCATAAATTTTTGATTCATATTCCAATTCTGATAGCTGACTGTCCATATAATCTGGGAAGGTTTGCTGAAACAGTTTCATGTAGGATTTTCTTAAATCAATAATGTGTAAATCATATAAATAATAAACGTAATTAACTAATTGAGCCCCATAAATCTTAATGTTTTCCTCATTTAAAATAAATTCCTCCAACCGGGTAATTTGAGTTTTTAATACATCAATAACTGTATTTGTTTGCGGAAATAGAGAAGTATTTTCCAAATGATAGGAAAAAATTTTATTGGTTATCTCTAATAAATAAAGATAAAAAAACAAATCACCATATTGTGATATTTTTTTGACACGTAACTTGTATTTTTCCAAGGGATTTTGGTTCGCATCTAATAATAAATTATTTGATTTTTTAAGGATGAACTCTGGTTGATCAAAACTTGAGAAAAGATATTGATATTTATTGCTCAAAAAATGAACGTAATCAATAATAGAACTCAAATGTTCTTTATCGCCTGTGATTCGGTACATTCTTATTGAAAAGTGCTCTTGTTTCACTATAGGCAATTTATAAAGATTTGCTTTATAGTTATCTAAGACCGAATCAGCCATGTCTGCCTGACAAGTAGCAGAAAAAAATAATATTAAAAAAATTAAAGACTTCACATCTACATTATTAAAAGTGGATATTGAACTGGGTTATTAAAAATAACAGCCACACAGAAAATTTCCCCGGGTTTCGCTACGTTGAACCCGGGCTACACCCGAGAAGAAAAATAAATTACACCCTATTCTACTCTACGCCAAGTGGTTCCGTTCGCCCCATCTTCTAACTCGATGCCACGACTTAATAAATCTGCTCTTATCTGGTCAGCACGCCCCCAATCCCGATCAGCACGTGCTTGAAGTCGCTTAGCAATTAATTGTTCTATTTCTACTCTGTCCTCTTCTGCAAACCCTGATTGTAAAAAAGATGCGGGATCCTCTTGCAATAACCCCATGATGTTAGCTAAGTGCTTCAATGTATTCAATAAAACAGGGGAGTTCTTTTTATTTACTTCATGACTAAGCTGAAAGAGAACCGATAATGCAATTGGCGTGTTAAAATCATCATTCATTGCTTGATTAAATTCATTAATCCAATGATTATCTAATTCATTATTCGTAATAACATGGTTGTCTTTTATTGTTTGATATAGACGAGTCAATGCTTTTTTAGCGTTAGCTAAATTTTCTTCAGAATAATTTAATGAACTACGATAATGACTGCTTAAAAGAAAATAACGCACAACTTCGGGATGATGTTTGGCTAAAACATCGGCAATAGTAAAAAAATTACCTAATGATTTGGACATTTTTTCATTATTAACTTGCAGCATTCCTACATGCAACCAATAATTTGCAAAAGGTTTTTCAGTAGCCGCCTCACTCTGGGCGATCTCATTCTCATGATGAGGAAATTGTAAATCCAATCCTCCCCCATGAATATCAAATTGCTCACCTAATTCACTCATTGCCATCGCAGAACATTCAATATGCCAGCCTGGACGTCCTTCACCCCAAGGAGAAGGCCAACTGGGCTCACCTGGCTTTGCCTTTTTCCATAAAACAAAATCCAAAGGGGAGCGTTTTTCTTTAACAATTTCAACTCGAGCTCCAGCGACTAGCCCCTCCAGATCTTTATGTGATAACTTACCATAGTCAGCGAAAGAATCGACTTGATAACATACATCACCATTCTCACTAAGATATGCATTCCCCTTCTCGAGTAACCGTTCAATTAACCGAATAATGCTACCTATATGTTCTGTAGCACGTGGCTCTACATCTGGAGATAAAATATTTAACGCTTTTGTATCCTCGTTCATTGCTGCAATATAGTGAGCAGTCAATTCATCTATGGGTATTGCACGTTCATGGGCACGTGCAATAATTTTGTCGTCAATATCCGTAATATTACGTACATAGTTCACATCATAACCTTGTGAGCGCAAGTAACGAACAATAACGTCAAAAGATACCATAGAACGCGCATGGCCTATATGACAATGATCATATACAGTAATACCACAAACATAGATACCAATTTTTCCAGGTGTAATGGAAACAAATGGCTCTTTTGTTCTGGTTAAAGAATTATATAAATGCAACATATCTGCCCCTTAGCTTAGGCCCCGAGTTTTCCCCAAGTATCCTTTAAGTCAACTACACGATGAAATGTACTAACACGTCCATCTTTTAATTCATTGACACAATAATATCCCAACCGCTCGAACTGAAACACCTCACCTAATTGTTGATTTGCTAAAGCCGGTTCACAATATCCTTGCTTTACTTGCAATGAGTTATGGTTTAAAAACTGGAAAAAATCATCTTCACGGCCCGGATTCGGATCATTAAATAGCCGATCATACTCCAACACCGTCACAGGATAGGCTTGCTCACAAGATACCCAATGAATGACGCCTTTAACCTTTCTATCCTCAGGATTCTTACCTAAAGTTTTTTCATCATAAGTACAACGCAACTCAATGATATTGCCTTGTTCATCATGTACTACATCATGACATTTAATCACATAAGAATGACGTAAGCGTACTTCAGCGCCAGGCGATAAACGAAAATATTTTTTAGGTGGCTCTTCCATAAAATCAGAGCGCTCGATAAAAATTTCTCGAGTAAATGGTAAGTCTCGTGTGCCTGAGTCTGGATCTTGTGGGTTATAAGCAGGCTTTAATAGTTCCCTTTTATCTTCAGGGTAATTTTCTATGACTACTTTTAATGGATCCATAACACATAAAGCACGTTTCGCTGTCCTGTTTAATTCGGCGCGGACACATTCCTCTAATATCGACATATCAATCACTGAATCACTACGTGATATTCCTATTACTTCGCAAAATTGACGAATCGCTGCAGGAGGATAACCACGTTTACGCATACCACGTAAAGTGGGCATTCGCGGATCATCCCATCCTGATACCGCTTTTTTTTCAACCAATGCTCGCAACTTGCGTTTTGAAGTCACTGTGTGTGATAAATTCAAACGCGCAAACTCCGTTTGTATTGGTTTTGCAGGTAAAGGTAAATTATCAACACACCAATCATATAGAGGTCGGTGGTCTTGAAATTCCAATGTACATAAAGAATGAGTAATTTTTTCCAAAGCATCAGAAATGGGATGCGCATAATCATACATAGGATAAATACACCATTCATCACCTGTACGTTGGTGAGATGCATGGCGAATACGATAGATTACAGGATCTCGCATATTCAAGTTACCTGATTGCATATCAATTTTTGCTCGCAACACATGAGCGCCATCAGGAAATTCTCCTGCTTTCATGCGAGTAAATAAATCCAAACTTTCTTCTATTGGTCTATTTCTGTAAGGGCTCTCCTTTCCAGGCTCTTGCAAAGTTCCTCGATAAGCACGAATTTCCTCCATGCTCAAACTATCTACATAAGCAAGATCTTTTTTAATTAACAATACTGCAAAATCATAGAGCTCATGGTAATAGTCTGAAGAATGAGTCATTCCATACCATTCAAAACCCAGCCAGCGAACATCTTCAATAATCGCGTTGACGTACTCCTCCTCTTCCTTGATAGGATTTGTATCATCAAAACGTAAATAACAAATACCACCAAACTCTTGCGCCAAACCAAAATTCAAACATATAGACTTAGCATGCCCTACATGTAAATATCCATTCGGTTCTGGAGGAAAACGAGTCACTACAGACTTATGTTTGCCACTAGCCAGTTCATCAGTAATCAGTTGTCTTATAAAATGAGCTCGTTTTTCAGTTAGTTCTATCATTCGATCTTTCCATCACTGTTTATTACTATGTCTGGGTAAAGGTAAAGGAGTAACCTGGTTTATCCATTTTGCCCCGTCTTTAGCTTTATCCAAAACGTTACATTATTTGCAGCAGGCCTCATTATTCTAAATTTTCATAACTTATACGGAATATTAATATAACCTATTGCCTATCATTTTAAATTATTATCCATAGCATGTCGCATGGAGTACATTAAGTCTGCACCAGCTTGCAACACATCACTATTGGCGTTGTAAGCATCTAGAATTCGCGTGATCAGAGCAGCGCCCACGATCACGCCATCTGCAAAATGAGCAACCTCCGCAGCCATTTCCGATGTTTTTATACCAAAACCGACCATTAAAGGAAGTGTAGTTTGCGCTTTTCGATGTTGATATTGTGATTTTAAAGACGAAACATCCAATGCATTAGAACCAGTAACGCCTTTTAAAGACACGTAGTACAAATATCCCTTGGCAAATTGGTTAATTAATGCCATACGCTCATCTGAAGTCGTAGGTGAGCACAGAAAGATACTGTATAAACCATATTTTTGCCAGACTTTAACTACCTCTTCACTTTCTTCAGGAGGTAAATCTACCAGGATAGTTCCATCTACGCCGGCTTCTACTGAGTGTTGTGCAAAAAGCTCATAACCAAAATGTTCAATGGGATTTAAGTAACCCATTATAACAACTGGAGTCTCTTGATCCTGCAAGCGAAACTCTTTCACCATATTCAATACAGTTTGACAATGCACATTCTGAGCAAGCGCACGCTCCATCGCTCTTTGGATAACCGGCCCCTCTGCCATGGGATCAGAGAATGGGATACCTAACTCTAAAATATCTGCTCCAGCTTTTACCAATTCATGCATAAGTTTGACTGTAACCTCAGGATTAGGATCTCCAGCAGTAATATAGGGACTCAGCATTTTTTTGCCATTAGCTTTCAGACGCATTAAAGTTTTGTCAATTCGGTTCATACAGTAATCCCATCAATTTGTGCCACAGTATGCATGTCTTTATCACCACGACCTGATAAATTCACAATAATATTTTGTTTCACTGACATTTTTTTAGCGAGTTTCATGGCATAAGCAACTGCATGGCTTGATTCAAGAGCGGGAATAATTCCTTCTACTCGTGTTAAGGTGCGAAACGCATTCAATGCTTCATCATCGTTAATTGCTTCATAAACCACACGTCCGGTGTCTTTCAAATAAGCGTGTTCTGGGCCTACTCCAGGATAATCAAGACCTGCTGAGACTGAATGAGTATCTTTAATTTGACCGTATTCATCGCAAAGTAAATAGGTTCGATTACCATGTAAAACCCCTGGGGTTCCAGCAATCAACGAGGCAGAATGTTCACCACTTTCCAAGCCTTTTCCCCCTGCTTCTACACCGTAGATAGCAACCGTCGAATCATTCAGAAAAGGATAAAATAAACCGATTGCGTTAGAACCACCTCCGACGCAAGCAACCAACGCATCAGGCAGTTGTCCTGTCTTTTCTAAAAACTGAGTCCTTGCTTCAATACCAATGACGGATTGAAAATCCCGAACCATCTGCGGATAAGGATGTGGACCTGCAACTGTTCCAATAATATAAAAAGTATTGTCCACATTACTTACCCAATCCCGCATGGCTTCATTTAACGCATCTTTTAATGTTCGTGATCCCGATGTGACTGGAACAACTTCTGCACCCAACAATTTCATGCGGTAAACATTGGATGATTGTCGTTTTATATCTTCAGACCCCATGTACACGACACATTCCAAACCTAATTTAGCAGCTACTGTTGCTGAAGCCACTCCATGCTGACCTGCACCTGTCTCGGCAATTACCCTAGTTTTTCCCATACGTTTAGCAAGCAGCGCCTGGCCTACAGTATTATTAATTTTGTGTGCCCCAGTATGATTCAAATCTTCTCGCTTTAAGTAGATTTGTGCACCACCTATTTCCTTGCTTAAACGTCGCGCATGATAAAGCGGATTAGGACGCCCCACATAATCTTTTAATTCAACATTCAGCTCCGCTAAAAAATCAGGATCTGTTCGATATTTTGCATAAGCTTCTTCCAATTGCTTTAATGCATGCATCAAAGTATCTGCTACAAAAATACCACCATAAGGACCGAAGTGTCCGCGCTCATCAGGAAGTTCTTTTTTGTTCATTCATTTACCTTAATTAACTTCTTAATCAATATACGATTAATTTAATAATTTCTGCATAAAACGGCTCATTTTGCCATGATCCTTAATTCCAGGCGATGCCTCAATGCCACTACATAAGTCTACAGCATAAGGCTGGCATAGTTTAATTGCATCGAGTACATTATACTCATTCAATCCGCCTGCCAATATGAAAGGCTTTTCTGCATTTTTTGGAATAATTTTCCAGTCAAAAGCACATCCGGTTCCGCCTCTAGCCGTCTCAGAAGGAGTATCCAGCAATAACGCCCGTGCTGTCATAAAGTCCTGCACCATCTGGTGAATATACTCTGCTGAGTCACAATGTATGGCTTTAATAAAAGGTTTATTAAATTGTTGGCAAAACTCAGCTGATTCATCACCATGAAATTGCAATAATTGAATTGGCAATTCCTCGATTATCTCATGAACAAAATCTCGTTCAGGGTTAACCAAAACGGCAACCGAGTCTACAAAGGCAGGCAAATCTTTTAATAAAACTTTTGCCTGCTCTATTGAGACACAGCGTGCGCTTTTTGGATAAAAGATCAAACCTATGGCATCAACACCCAGTTTTATGGCATATGCGATATCCTCATTACGCGTCATACCGCACATTTTGACTCGCATACGCGCCGTTTTCATTATTTCTCCGAAAGAAAAAAAGGCCCCAGACTACCCTGCAATATAGAAAATTCCTGCGGATAAGTCACTTGCACTAAATACAATCCATAAGCAGGTGCAGTTTCAGCACCCAACCTCCTGTCTTTTGCTTTGAGTACTTCATCTACCCAGGATACAGGATGTTTTCCTGATCCTACGGCAATTAACACACCAGCAATATTTCGTACCATATGGTGTAAAAACGCATTGGCAGTAATATCAATCATCACCAAATCACCCATACGATTAACCTGTAAATTATGGATATTTCGCATAGGCGTGTTCGATTGACACTCAACAGAACGGAATGAAGTAAAATCATTCTCCCCCAGTAAAACCTGTGCCGCTTGATGCATCAAACGATGATCTAATTGCCTGTATTGCCAAGTTACATTACTTCGCAGTAAAGCAGGTCGAATGGCACTATTATAAATAATATAACGATATCTTCTTGCAGTAGCAGAGTATCTTGCGTGAAACTCTTCTGGTAAATCCCGTCCCCATTTAACGCAAATATCTTTAGGTAGAAAAGAATTTACCCCATGAATCCAAGCACGAATGCTGCGCACTTTATTGCAGTCAAAATGAATTACTTGATTTGTAGCATGTACACCTGTATCTGTTCTTCCTGCACAAACCACAGAAACAGGGCAATCTGCTACTTTTGATAAAGCATGTTCTACGGCTTGTTGCACAGTATGCAAGCCTGTTTGTGCTTGCCAGCCATGATACTGGCTACCATCGTACTCAAGCACCAAGGCAATACGCATTGATTATTCCTGATAAAAGGGTCAATTTATAATACAGTATATGTTTTGTCTATACCCTAATATAATTGATTTTCAAGTTTATTAAATATTATAGCCATTTCTCTTGTTCTAAACTCTGCAATCAAAGATTGTTAAATCCCTTGTATCTCAGAGAATGTAATTTCTTTTACAAAATCATCTTATTGATTTAGCACATTTATTTATGATACGTTTCATGCCTCAATCAAATCATTGCCGCTAATTGTGCAAATCCTTCTATAATTATCATTGAGACTTATTATGAAATGGAATTTATTTTACTCAGCTACACTCACTTTATTTCTTGCCATCTGTAATCCATCGTTCTCTAAAAATATTAAAAATACCCAAAATGCCTTGCCACCTTCCATGTTCAACAGTCAAGGTAATTGGTTTATATCTCTTGGAGGAGGCGCTCAATTTCCCGATTTAAATTCCCATATGAACATAAATAATGGCTCAGGATTTCCAGAACCTTTTGATCAAGATCGTTATTCAATCACAAATGACAATGGAGGAGTAATTGCGGCATCTGCAGGTCACCGTTGGCAAAATAATAATTTCTGGTTTCCGTCCTATTCTTTGAGTATTTTCTGGCAATACTTTTTTAAAACCCATATCAACGGGGAAATAACACTATATTCCTTACCTGAATTTACTAATTACAATTACAATTTCGACTTTGTTTCTAATCTTTTATTAGCCTCTGGAAAAATTAATTTGTTTCAATATGGAATATTTTCCCCTTACATTAATGGCGGAATAGGAAGCTCTTTCAATAATATATCTAAGTATAGTGAAGAGGCATTTTCAGGAGTAACTCCTCGAGTTAGTCCTGGATTTAGGAACTCCAATACAAGTGAATTTGCTTACAATGTGGGTGCTGGGCTTGATATGCAAATCCTTCCTCAATTGATTCTCTCAGTAGGCTATATTTATCAAGATTTAGGCCCAATTTCCTCAGGTAATGGAGTTGATACATGGGCTGAACAATCATTAAATCCTGGCTCATATCGTTCAAATGAAGTTTTAGTCACTGCAACATATCTTTTCGGTAGAGAAAAAAGCTTTGTAAAATAAGAAACCAATGAGTGTAGATAAGAAGAAACAAAATCATCGCTAATTATTCGTTATAGCTTCGGATTATCTCTCTCATCTTCGCTACTCTCATCTATGTTTACATGAGGTATTTCCTGCTTAAACGAGTTTTTAAAATTTTCAAAGTTAAATGACTTTTCATTTTTATGAACATTCACTCGTTCCTCTAATTTAGCAGAAACCTTACTCAGTTTGACGTCAATATCTGATCCGTTTGATTCCTTAATAGCCTTATACAGTGCTCGCGTTACGCTCGATTTACCATCTGATAATGTAGAAATATAATCTCGGAGTTCATAGAAGCCAGTAAAATTTTGCCGTGCTAAATCTTGCAAATTAGCAATGTCTCTTTTATGTGTTTTTGGATCAAGATAGATTAGAACATTTTTAACGGTTTCCATAACTTTTGCTACTTGCATTTCACCTTCTAATGTATGAATTGCTCGCTCTTTACTTCTAATTTCTTCTCCTAGTTTCACAAGTTGCTGTTTTTCCTGATTTGTCGGAGCACGAGAAACTCGTTCATATTCTTCTACCTCCTTCCATGTTGCTGGCTCCATATTGAATTCATCAGGGGCATTTGGATCAATTTCATCCTTCATTTTATATGTGTCTGGCACCCATTTTTTTGTCGTCTGAATTTCGTAAAAGGTATCCTTTAACGCTCTGACCTGCTGCTCCAAATCGTGCAACTCAACACCAATCCTCTCAATCTGCAGCAATTTTTGCTCAATTCTACTTTTTTTCTCTTTCATGATAGTACCTCCATGTATACCATTTTAAAAATATAGTACATTTATAACTAAAAATGATTCTATAAACCAAATTATCAGTCCTTGCGGAAGGAAAACATAAGGAGGTAATTGAATCTGAAGGATTTTCACCAGTCATTAGACATAATGTATATGACGCTTTCTAGTTAGAGAATTGAGACAAATATTAAGACTTTCCATGAATCTCATCAATTAAGCGTTGTGCTTCTGCTTTTTGTGACTTACTGCCGTGCTCCATAACTTCATTTAAAGAATTGAGTGCGGACTCTATATCTTCCATTCCTATATAGGTTTTAGCAAGCGCCAAAAGTGTATCTAATGCTTTTTGGCTCTTTAACTTAGAAAGTTTTTTACTTTCATCATCCTTCTGTGTTTGCCCTACTTCAGTAGGCGCAGGCATAGAAGGAGTGAAGTCCAGACCATGCTCCTCATCGCTTATTTGCTCTTGAGCATTATCTTCTTTCGTGGTCGACTTCTCAGTAAGTAAATAATGTAGACCCGATTCAAATTCCAATAAATTATCTTCCTCATGTTTATCTCTTAAAGGGCTTTGCTCTTCATTAATTTGAATAGAGGGTTCATTTTCCTCGTCAGTCGGTATTATTTCCAATAATGACTCTTCATCTGTTACTGTGAATTCAAGAGAGGTGTTTTCTGTAGAATCATCAACAGGCTCTATATCCATCTTCTCTATTGGAGAACTAACTAAATCGGGTTTTAATTCTGATTCAACATCCAATCCAGGTTCAGACTTAAATTCAAACTCAGATTCTGACTGGGACTCTGGCTTTAACTCAGGCTCAGGTTTTAACTCAGACTCAGGCTTTAACTTAGGCTCAGGTTTTAACTCAGGTTTAGGTTTTAACTCAGGCTCAGGTTTTAACTCAGGTTCAGGTTTTAACTCAGGCTCAGGTTTTAACTCAGGTTCAGGTTTTAACTCAGGTTCAGGTTTTAACTCAGGTTCAGGTTTTAACTCAGGTTCAGGTTTTAACTCAGGCTCAGGTTTTAACTCAGGTTCAGGTTTTAACTCAGGTTCAGGCTTTAACTCAGATTTAACTACTTCTATTGGCTCTTTCCTTACTAACTCTTCTTTTGGACCGGTAGATGGTTGAATTAAAGCAGGATAAGATGCTATTGGAGTAGAAGATCCCGTTGCTGTTGGTGATTGTTTTTTTCTTTGATCACGTTGTTTAAAATAATAAAATGCGGCAACACTACCTCCTCCAGCAACGAGCAATAATATGAGTAAAGTCCAAAAAACATCCGATTTATTAGATATGTTCGTTGAGCCGCTTTGCCCTGCAATTGCCATGCGTTCTTTCATTAAAGTTTGAATTTGATTACGCATCAATTGAAGCTCTTTATCGCGTACATCCAATTGTTTTTGTAACTTTTTATTTTGTGCCTGTAACAAACTCAATTGTTCTGTTAATAGCGCATTCGACTCCCGTAAAGAATCTACAGCAGCAGTAGTAATAGATATTTCAGCTTTGAGCGTCCTGCTTTGTTCTGTGCTTACTTGCTTTTCTAATAAGGGTATTGAACTGGGGATAATAAATCCTGGTAGTTTTTGGTTCGGCATAGAAGTTACAGCATCAGGAAACTTTGGAGCCGGAGCTATTTGTGAATACTCAACAGGAGTTGCGTGGGATGCTTGCCCTGTTATATAAGGTGGGGCCAATACATGGTTAATCGATGTTTTTTCATTCCAGGCCTTATCATGAGCCATTACCTCTACCGTAGCTAAATCAGCAGGAACCTCTAAGAACTTTTTATCAGAAGGAATTTTAAGACGAGTTCCTGCTTTTAATCCATTCAAATTTCCATCAATAAATGCATCAGGATTGGTTCCCACAATTGCAAGTACAATTTGCGGTAAAATTGCCTCAGAAGTTTTATATCGTTGTGCAATTTGCCATATACTTTCATTAGATGCTGCAGGTCCATAAATTGCTTTTTTCTTTTGTCCAGAAGGCACTACTTCAGCAGTAGCAGCTGCTGTTTTTTGATGATAATTAGTAAATTTTCTCTGATAAGTTAGGCCGCTTTGTGCAATTGTATTCGTTAATTTATAACCAGGAGGATCCAACAATACCGTATAAACTTTAAAAATTTGTCCTTTAGGCCACGTTAAATCGACAATAAGCTGCATATAAGGCTCAGTCATTCGTTCTTTGGAATAAACTTCCAAAACGAATTTTCCTTTTTTATTTTTTTTAATGTCCAAAAAAAGAATGCTTATTGCTTCAGAGCGTTCAACGCCCAAACTTTTATAACTTTGTGGATCAGCAAGTTCCACTTTAATATTGGATAAAGAAACTTCGTGCGCATCAATTAATTCAATTTCAGCAAGAAAAGGTTGATTCAGGGCTGATTCCACTTTCATTTCACCTAAGCCAAGCGCGTATGCACATAATGGCAAAGTAAGTGAAAATAGAGATGAAAACAAAGCGGTTTTTTTCAATCAGAGCCCTCCATGCCCTATGAGGTTGAAGACATGTTAACTTAAAAAAGCTAACATTATTTACCTATCTATTCAAGCAATTAGAGCTTCTATAAGCATTTTACCTGTTAAATTAAAGGTTAATAGAACATATTAGTTCTATTGTTAAATACATTGCACAATTTTGATAAGCACACGTGCAATAAAGAGTATTGCAAATGAATCATACAAAAGCCACCTCCAGTTTTGCACCAACTAAAACTTCACCCTGAATACCTAAAATTTCCAGAAAAAATGAGCTTCCCATCAAAGAAAGAATGATTAATAATAGAATTAATTGTTTATCGAAAAAAATTAGGATAAAAATCATGGAATTTACTAAAATTAATCCGCTTGCTCTAGCAATATCTATTAGTATTTTATCAGCGATCGCTTCATTTTTTATGGGTCTAGCAGCTTTTGTCCTTTATACGGGAAAACCCATAGTAGCCATGGTTGGAAGTATCTATCTTTCATATAATCCCTCTATGGCTAATGCAGGTCTTGGTGCAGCTATAGTGCTTATGAATACTTTTGTTAGTAGTTATGTTGCTGCTTGGGTATATAACTTTTTACTCGATTACATTAGATAAGTGTCGGCTCCCGAGTATCGTGGTTTGCAACACCATGATAACTAGATGCGGCATAACATTCTTCAATAGAAATAAAGTCAAACCAACAAGTCTGCAGCAACATTAATGTCTTGTATCCCATTTCAACATTAGTGGCGAGCAATTGTTCTACGATTAATTCTAAATGTTCATGTTGATGCAATGCTGGTTTTGACTTAGGTTTTTCCTTACACATTTTGGCAAACATTGTCTGAAACTGTTCTTCTACCATTTTAGGTACTGTCGAATTACCATCAAAAATACGATGATCCGCACTGATGGATACCGGCAACATATCTTTAGGCTCAAATGAATCTGTTTCTTTTTGCCAAACAGGTTTTCGCTCCACTTCCATTATAGTAAATCTCATTGCTTCAGTTTTGCGAAGAGGAGCCATGGATTGGGTATAACCAAAAACACCAATATTACTTAGTGTGATATAAGGAGTTCCTGCGAGTGGATAAGGATAAGTGTTATAAGCATATTCATAAACCATATCTTTCATAAGTTGTTGAACACGTGGATTTGTTTTTTCTAGTTGCTCACGTTTTTTGTAACAGTAAACCATCATATTCACAATGTTGCGAATTTTTGTGGACAGCTCATAAAAACTAAGATTATGACAATTTTCAAAAACAATCGTACCTAAATGATCACCACATCCTGGCAACATGACTACCAAACCAACATAGGCTTCTTTGGTTTGAAAGATTGTTCTAAAACTTAAGTAATTTCTATGATGATCAGATACTGTCATCCAGGAACTAACAGCCTGCAACATCAAAGTAGTCAAGGTCTCTGCAGCAAATTTTTTATTAAAAAAATCGAGGCAAGAGATATCAATACTAAACTGCCCTGTCATGGTTGGATCACTTGGACCATCCCACTGGGTCATAAATACTTTTCGAATCGGGGTCATTTCAACTTGCCGATTTGACTCAGCATAATTCTGGACTCGGGGTAATACCTCGTCCGCAAATTCTATGAAATTTTTCCAATTCTCACTGGGTTCGAGATTTACTTTTTTTAGTTGCTCTGTATGCTTTTTATGTAGTGATTCTTTAAAATGAATAACCCCTTCAACACCCAATAAAGCACAAACTGAAGACATATACTTATATTGCATAAAAATATTGGTTATCAACTGCTCTTCCAGATAAGCAATTTTAGGTTTGATTTCATCAACATTTGGCATGCCAATATCACGATATAAATCTGCCTCACATACATGACGATGTTCGTCCTCAAGAATTGTTGTGAATACCCTTGGAGCGATACCATAACGATGTAAACTCTCAAAAATCTCCTCAATCCAGCCTTCGCCAATAAGATTCAGCAACATAATCGCTACTTTGGGACAACTTTCATTACGAATAAAGTTACAAATGATTTCAATATGAGGACTGTATGGAGGTGGAGAAGCATAAGGAGCACAGAGCATATAAACAATTTTAGTGAAAACTAAACCATGAAATATTTCGTCGAGTAATTGTTGACGCATGCGCTTTCTATATTCAACAGTTGACATTTTTGATTCAAATTTAAGAGGAATTTGAACTGCTAATACTTCAAGCTGTGCTAAAAGAGAAAAAGTGTAAATATAAAAAAGTTTATCGGATTTAAGCTCAAAAGGTAAGCCATCGCAAAATAACTCATTTATTCTATTTTTTATGAGTTGTTTCTCATCTGCAGTAATCTTGTTCCACCCTTCTAAAATCCATTTTTCAGCACCCCAAGATGGTCTAAGTAATTCAGTAAGTTCATCCACGATATTTACCATAAAATCAAAGGTTTTTCAGTATAGACATAGCAAGCGTATGAGTCAATCATACTTTATAGCAAAACTATTTGCTCATATAATTTTACATTTCTATTAAGTGATCGGTTGCTCGTATTTAGGTCTGCTCCTATTTCGTTAGCTCGAGATTCTCGGTGCATACACGGTATATGTAAACATCCGAGCGCAGAAAATCAGAACAATTTGACCATGAGAGTAGAAATAGAAATCGTAATGATGAATAATGAAATTAATCATTAGAAAAACAATAGGATAACTATCATGAAATTTGGCAAAATAGATCCAATTTCTTTAGGAGTATCTCTTGGCGCCCTATCAGGGATATCTACTTTTTTTATGGGATTGATGGTGTTACTTTTTAATAAAGGGAAACCTTTTAGTGGTATTATGGGAACAATATATTTTAACTATGATCTTTCCTTTATCCAATGTTTACTCGGCGGAGTGGGCATATTTATTAGTACCTTCATTACGAGCTATCTCATTGCCTTGGCCTACAATTTTATGGATAAACAGCTTAGCAACAAGGCACTAGCGAATAAAGATAACTCATAACAAAATCAGCATCTAATTTAGGGTCTGTTTACATTTCGCTAGTACCGAGAGTTTTAGATAATTATTCTAGACTCCATGAATTCTGTTGCATTACCGCAACCTCTAATTCATAATTACAACCTTTGATTTCTTCTGGTTAGCTATGTCAGCATCATTGATTGATGGAAAGGCTGTTGCCTCTCTTCGTAGAGAAGAATTAAAACACCATGTGCACGATTACGTACAAATGAAACATCGTGCCCCCGGCCTTGCTGTTGTTCTCATAGGCAATGATCCTGCTTCCACTGTGTATGTAGCCAATAAGCGTAAAGCGTGTGCTGAAGTGGGCATTACCTCTCATTCTTATGACTTACCCGAAGAAACAACCCAGGATGAATTAATCCGGCTTATTGATGAGTTAAACTCCTCTGATCGAATTGATGGAATTCTCATTCAGTTACCATTACCCAAAAACATTAATGAACGTGTCATTATTGAACACATCAAACCAGAAAAAGATGTTGATGGTTTTCATCCTTATAACTTGGGACGACTCGCTCAACGCAATCCATTATTACGCCCATGTACACCTCTTGGCATAATGAATTTATTAGAACACTATCAACTTGAAGTTAAAAGAAAACATGCTCTTGTCATTGGTGCATCGAATATTGTTGGTCGTCCTATGAGTTTAGAATTACTTCTTGCTGGGGCAACAGTCACCATAGCGCATAAATTCACGCAACAATTAGAAAAATTAGTACATATAGCCGACCTTGTCATCATCGCAACAGGCAAAATGGATGTGATTAACACCGAGTGGCTTAATAAAGAGCAGATAATTATAGATGTGGGTATCCATCGCTTGGCAGATGGCAGTATCAGAGGCGATATAGATTTTAAAAAAGCGGTAAACAAAGTTTCATGGATTACACCTGTGCCAGGAGGGGTAGGTCCGATGACTATAGTTACGTTGCTTGAAAATACATTAAAAGCTGCAATTTTAGAGAAATAAAATACAAAAATTAGCCTGGTTGCTTGCAACTGTCTCTTGATCACATCTATGCCTACGCCCCGCGGACAAGCCCTGAGAGATCCTCACAAAATTTAACCAGGAAACCTATTCTATAGTTTACGGTGATGTTTAAAAGGCTGTCATCCCTGCGCAGGCACACTACTATCCGGTAAAAATTTTGCTCTCCTGCAATAGGTAATGTCCCTAAATTTTTTTTGTAGGCTCTTCCGCATTCATCTGGGCACATCACTTAATCTTGCTTCGATCTGCTCCCTCTCCCACGCAAGGAATTTGAATAGTAAGATACTGTTCTTCGCGGGAAGAGAGTTGGGGAGAGGGGATGTCAAGAATCGGTTAATGTGCACAAGATGGCCTCAATAACCGACGCTGTTTGTTGTAGTACATCATTG
>NZ_LNXS01000012.1 GCF_001467525.1 Legionella anisa | reverse complement strand
TTTGTCCAACTCCCTCTCCCCAACCCTCTTCCCGCGAAGAACAGTATCTTACTATTCAAATTCCTTGCGCGGGAGAGGGAGCAGGGCGAAGCAAGATTAAGTGATGTGCCTAGATGAATGCTGAGGAGTCTACAAAAAAATTAGATTATAATGATTCTTGAAAAACGCTATCTTTCACAGTACATCTTTGATCTAAATAGGGATTTAGGATGCCATTCTTGGTGTTTTATCAAGGACATACAACTATTCTTTTTCCTTTTACCGGACAGTAGGGTGCGTAGGCAGGGATGACAGCCTTTTAAACATCACCGTAAACTATAGAATAGGTTGCCTGGTTAAATTTTGTGAGGAACTCTCAGGGCTTGTCCGCGGGACGTAGTAAGTAAGTGATGTATCAGGTTAAATAACCACACTGAATCAAATAATTAAGGTATTTATTGAATATGGTTTCATCAATTTTTTCACAATAAATTTCATGCTTGCCTAACTGAGTTTTTGTATAGGTACAATCAATTTTCGCCTTATTGTTGTGAAGATATAAATCAAATAACGAACTGTCTTTATGTACTACTTTTTCCGTAAAGAAAGGGCGTAATGGAGAAAATGGGTGATTCAGATCAAATTGACTTTTCTCCTTAATCATTTTTTCCCAATCAGGATAGGCGACATCTTCTATCTTAAAACCTTTGGCTTTAACATATCCAAATAATTGATCAACATCGACTTCCTGCGGATTTATTAAATGATAAGTATCCGACTGATAAGGCCTTTCCAAAGCAAATCGAGCAATTGCCTTTGCAACGTAATCCACTGGAACAAAATTAAACCCCGCATCCAATAAAGGTCGAGCGCCCAATTCAACACATCCTTTAAGGATACGACATACTACGTCTTCCTGGTTCCAGTATCCTGTTTGACTTTCCCCGGTAATCAAACTCGGTCTGTAGATCACTGTTGGAATATTGTAGTTACGCGCATGAACTACCAATCGTTCAGCCAACCACTTTGTTTGATTATAGCCACCATAAATTCCATCTTCAGGTGCAAGCTCAGTTTGTTCGTTGATAACCACATCATCTTCCAAATCAGCAGACATAAAATAGCCTACCGTTGAAATATAATGCAGCGCTTTCAGCCGTCTGTACCCTGCGAACTCGATGAGTTGTTTTGTACCAAACACATTGCTTGCTGCCAGTTTTTGATAAGGATAAATAAAATTAAGAACTGCGGCTCCATGAACAATAAGATCAACCGTATCTGCCAAATAATACCAATCTTGCTTCGCAAGGCCCAAGTTGTTTTTTTCCAAATTGCCTAAAACAATTTTAATTCGATCATGATAAACCGGATCCCACACACCATAGTGTTCCATATTTTTAATCACTCGGCTTCTTCCTGCCGCGGGTGAACTGGCCTGAACAAGACACGTAATATTCCAGCTCGTATTGGATAAAAGCTCGCGCAGCACATAAGCTCCTAAAAAACCTGTAGCCCCAGTCAATAATACATGTTGTGGCATCGCCTTGGGCAAAGAGGTAATATGAGGTGTCATGTTTTTATATTGATTAAACTCAGCAATCAGATCAATTGGGATATGATCACAGGGTTTTTGTTGCGCTGTTTTTCCTGTGAATAAACCCATAATTTCGCCTAAGCTTGGATTCCTGAGCAGGAATTCAATGGAGATGTCTTGAGCATATGTTGAAAGCACATAGTGTAACTCCCCCAGTTGCACTGAATTTAACCCCAATTCGCTAAGTCTTTTTTCTTGATCTAAAACCGTAATCTCTTCATTAAAAATTGGTTTGAGCATCTGAGCAATGTCTGAAGGTTCGGAATTCATTAGACCTCTTTCCAAACTCGCTGAGGGGAGTGAAGTGCGAGGAGATGCGGAGCACAGAGCCGGAGTGTACACGCCAGTACATGAGGATTCGAGCACCGCATCGACGAAGCAATTCACCTCCTCAGTAGAGTTTGGAAAGAGGTCTATTGTCTTTATAGGTTTCTCTGCTTCATTCTTTGCAAGCTTATCGATATAGATAATATCTAAACCACCTTCCAGATATTTTTTCTTACAGAATAAACGCTGCGTTTTTCCGCTGCTTGTTTTGGGGATTGATTTAGGATCAACAAGAACCACAACATCTGCATCAATCCCATGCATTTGCAGCAGATTACTCCGTATGGTTCTGATGATTTCTTCTAAGTTCAGTACCTGAACTTTCTTTTTAATTTCTTGAACAATAACTAATAATTCCGAATCATTTTCTTCTACTGAAAAGATGGCGCAACCATGCTCACGCAGATAAGGATGGCATGTATGATGGATAGTATCTTCCAAATCGTGTGGGTAATAATTACATCCGCGAATAATAATCAGATCTTTGAGACGCCCCGTTACATAAAGTGCTCCTTGATCCAGATACCCCATATCCCCTGTGCGTAAAAAAGAATATTCTTTATTGGCGATACGTGCATTGAAATAATGTTTTGTGTCCTTAGGCGATTGCCAATACCCCTGGGCAACACTTTTACCTGCTACCCATATTTCACCAATCCCTCGTTCTGGACACTCCTGCAAAGTTTCAGGATTCACGATGGCAAGATAACAACCATCACCAGGTTGTCCGCAATTAATCAAACTGCGGGCATCAGGATGCGTTTCATCACAATAAAGCACTTTATTCTGATTTAGTGTTTTCTTATCTACCCATTGGCTGTTTATTCCTTGTTTGCGACGCCCCCCTGTAACCATCAAAGTTGATTCAGCAAGTCCGTAACAAGGATAAAAAGCCTCGGGCGAAAAGCCGCAGGGGGCAAAACGTTGAAGAAAACGCTCGATGGTCGACTTGCGAATAGGTTCTGACCCACTCATGACACATTGCAAGCTGCTTAAATCCAATCGGCTTTTTTCTTCCTCAGTGACTCTGCTTGTACATAAATCATAAGCAAAATTAGGAGCAACCGTTGCCGTTGCTCGATAATGTGACATCGTTTCCAACCAAATTGCTGGACGCTGCAAAAAAGTCAATGGCGACATCAGTTTTACAGAAATCGTACTGAAAACTGGTTGTAATATTCCCCCAATAAGTCCCATATCATGATAATGAGGCAACCAAGAAACACTAATGTCTTCTTCAGTAAGGCTGTTTGCTTTTCCTATTACAAATAAATTATGCAGCAAATTACCATGACTGATCATCACTCCTTTGGGTTTTCCAGTAGAACCGGAAGTGTATTGTAAAAAAGCGATATGATCTTCCTTAAGAGAAGGACGGCTCCATGTCTCAATTGCATTGGCCCAATCTTCCGTGATGACACATTTTAACTGTTCATAATCTTTATATTTTTTGATTTGTTGCTCAAGCTCTTTTGTGGTCAGAACGACACGTGCATCTGAATTCTTAATAATATGTTGGAATTTTTTCGCCCAATCTGCAGTAGTAGGAGAATATGAAGGTACAGCAATAACCCCTGCATACAAACAACCAAAAAAGGCCGCAATAAAATCAAGGCTGGGAGGATAAATAATTAATACCCGATCACCCGGGTATGTTACTTCGCAGAGAACACTTGCTATTTTCTTTGCTTGGTCTGCCAACTCACGATAAGTCAGACTCTTACTTTCCTGCATTTTTTTGTTTATGAACGTATAGAGTGGGAAATCCGGATTTTTCTCTGCTTTTTTTTCCAGTAAGTCGACCAAACTTGTGTAAAAACATTCCTTCATACCACACCCCTAAATCTAAGATAATGACACTGAATCTCATAGAGAACTGACATCAGTACTTTCTTGTTCGATTTATTATGGAATATCTATTTGAAAAGTACAGCAATCTCAGACAAACTAGGATCTATTTTACATTCCGCTTGCTTGAGCCAAAATGTACTGACCAAGACATTAGAAATGGAAACAGGCCTTTTAAGGAAATTTAAAACACGTTGTAGGACTACTCGAATGCCCAAACTCATAGTTAAAGCAATTCTGAAATTAAAAGAAGCCACTCGTTATTCTTTTTATGGATTAAAGGCTGCTTTTCAAGACGAATTCGCCTTTCGCCTTGAATTATTAGCTGGCATCATTGCTTTGCCTCTTGCTTTTTTTATAGGAACAACTTACGTTGAGCGAGCGTTATTAATTAGCACATTATTTATAGTCTTAATTGCCGAATTATTGAATTCAGCGATTGAAACAACTTTGAATCGAATGAGTCGCGAATGGAATCCTCTAACCAAAAAAGCAAAAGATCTCGGTTCAGCTGCGGTTTTTATTACGATTATTAACGCTCTTGTAGTTTGGATCATGATGATTATCTCTCGCTTCTGAACAGAGCTCCATCAAAAAAGCGATTTGCGCGATCACACGCTATACCTAGGCTACGAAAAGTAGTCGTTAAGGCAATGGCGTCAACTTTAGGAAAATATTCTGGCTACTAATGTGTAAACGTCCTTGTGTTCTGAATAAATTGGGTGATCTCGTCCAATTGAGTTTTTGCCAAATATTCTGTTTGCTCTTTTTGAGGATCAATCCGAGCAAGTTTCTGATAAAGTTTCTCCATATTCTCATGTCGACCTTTACCAAGTAACTTAGAATGACTGAAAAAGTAAAAAAATCCTGCAGTTGTTTTTGCTTGACCAATTTGCTGTAGTTTTTCTAACTGCTCCAAAGGAGATAATCTGGAACTTAAAATGCCGGCAATTTTTCTCATCCCGGTGCTGTTCGTTGTAATAAATTTTCTTGTTAACTGGTTGCCATCTAAAATCACATTGACACATTCATTAAAACTGCATAGTGCGTTTTTAAAATTTAAATTTTCCTGCTCTAACATGTGTATTACTTTTTCCAAATCAGGATAAGGGTTATCTTCATTTTCAAAATCAGCCCTACGATTTTCTTGAATCAAGCGTTTTGATAATTCGTAATGAGATAAAGGTAACGCAAACGTTGAAATTTCTTTATAAATTTCCTCTCTTTTGTGGAGCATCCTTCCATTAAATACATGGCTTACTGGATTAGGAACATGCAATAGTTTGTTTCGAAATGGAAGTAAATCATGTTTCGACTTTAATAAATTCATTTGTTGATGATACGCTTCAAATTCTGCAAACTTCTTGGCCATAACAGCCCATTGATTATTAAAATTTTTATATGCATCCATCCTGGAGGGCAAAGTAATAAGAAATTTATTGACTTGATCGATCGTTGGACGTTTTTCAGGATTCCAACTTTGTAAACAATGGAGCAATGTCTTTATATCTTCTAAAAGATAATGATCTACCTCAGATACATCATAACCGGCAAATAAACCATAAAAACAATAGGAAGCCCGAGCCAAATCTCCTAGGTTTGATGCTAATTCTTTATATTTTAGAATATGCCGTGCACCAAAGATCTCACCCAATATTGCTGCCAATGCATACATATCCGATTGATACGTACTGCCTCTCCCCAAAATTACTTCTGGAGCCATATAAGCCAGTGTTCCTGAGGTTTTTAGATTATCTTTTGAATCAACATCTTCGGCCAAACCAAAATCAATAAAAATTATAAGAAATTGTCCATTGCTCAGTTTTTTATAACAAATATTTGCAGGCTTAAGGTCACGATGTACCACTTCCTTTTGTTGTAACAAAAGCATCTCGCTGGCTATACGCGCTGCGACTTCCAAGCGGAACTGAAACGAATGGTTGTAGCTGGGTGTAAAAGGTAATAACTTATCAAGGCTGGTACCACAATCCTCTAGAATGGTAATCACCATATCTCCTGTGCCAACTACACCAACAACATTGACTCCATGTTTTTTTTGTCGTAACGCTTCTTTTGCCGTTCGCTTCAATAATTCAGAATAGGGTATGTTCTCAGAAGGCTTTTGAATTTTGACTACATCATTCACAGGGATTAGTCGCGCTTGATAACGATTATTTTTTGCATCACGCGTCACGACAATTTTATATTTTGATTCGTTAACGGAACCAAAACCACCCTTACCTTTGTGCGCATTATCAATAATATGCCACTGATTTTTACCGGATAGGACTAATTGATGACTAAAGGTAAATTGGGGAGAACGGTTAAAGATACTTGATTTGGATGATTTCCCTGAAGCCAAGCTGCCAGACAATGGGGATAAGAAATTCACCCCCTCTTTTTGTTTAAATAAAAATTTAGCAATTTTTTCATCCAGGAAAATCGGTCCCTTCTGATTTCTCCACAATACTTCAAAATCAATATACTTCATGCTTTAATCCAATAGAGCTGGAAGCAAAAATAAGATACAAAGTATCCTCTTAATAATTCCTAAAAAGAAAAAAATTAAATCTACTTACGAGAAATCTCGATTCGAGTTAATATATAGGCATTTATTTACCGTAGCAATAACCTATTAAACCCAGATATGTCCAAACCAGTAAGTCATTCAAAACGTGTTTCCTGCATTGTTCCAGTTTACAATGAAGAAGCAGGAGTTGCCGAATTTATTGCCGCATTGATTGATACACTAGAAAAACTTGGCTATGCATATGAAATACTTATTGTAGATGATGGCAGCCAGGATAATACGCCGGTAATTATTCAGCAATTAAGAACTCAATTTGCCCTTCGCTGCATTCGTTTTAGCCGAAATTTTGGCAAGGAAAATGCCATAAGTGCCGGGCTTGACCATGCCCGGGGTGATGCAGTGATTCTGCTGGATGCCGACTTTCAACATCCTCTAGAACTCTTGAACCAGTTTATTGCCAAATGGGAAGAAGGATATGATATGGTCTATGCAGTGCGACAAAACCGTTCGGATGAATCCTGGTTAAAAAGAGCATGTGCCAAAGCATTTTATCAACTTACTTCACGGATAAATCGCATTAATATTCCTGCAAATGCTGGCGATTTTAGACTTTTAGATCGCAAGATTGTAAAAGCACTGCAAAAATTACCTGAAAGGAATCGTTTCATGAAGGGTTTATACAGCTGGGTTGGGTTTAAACAAATTGCTGTTCCTTTTGAAGTCCAACCTCGCAAAACAGGTACTTCACAATGGAATTTTTACTCACTTTTGGATTTGGCAATCACTGGGATTACCTCATTTACTGCATTTCCATTACGTATGATTGCTATTGGTGGAATTGGTGTTGCAACCCTGGCGATTCTTTATGGCATTTGGATTATAATAAGCACCTTGATTTTCGGTATAGAAACACCCGGCTGGGCAACCATAGTCACCACGATTACCTTTTTTGGCGGTTTGCAACTCTTTGCCTTGGGAGTAGTCGGTGAATATATAGGCCGGGTCTTTGATGAGGTGAAACACAGGCCTCATTATGTTATTGATGAGGAAGCCAGCTTTGATGACAGCACAACTTAAATTAAGGCATAGACTGATTTATTTTGTGGGCATTGGTGGCGCTGCCGCATTCGTTCATCTTTTTACTGTCTTCAATTTAGTGAAATTTATACATATCCAGGCGCTCGTAGCGAATGTTCTTGCCTTTTTGATCGCCTTTAATGTCAGCTTTTTAGGACACAAATATTTAACCTTTTCTCAACTGCGTGATGAAAAAAATTTGAGCCTACCGCATTTTTTTCTGGTAGCCGCCTCTGCAGGAATCATGAATGAAATGCTTTATTTTTTGCTTTTACGCTATACCACCCTTAATTACTTATTTGCTTTATTTCTTGTTTTGGGATTTGTTTCGGTTTATAGCTTCGTCATATCAAGATTTTGGGCGTGCCGTTAGAGTGAGCGATTATGCTCCATATGGTGTAGACTGGGTGCAGCGCATAGCCGTCAGGCTAAGAATATCTGATCCCCTCTCCACCGCGCGCAGCGCGGGGGAGAGGGTTAGGGTGAGGGGGCTATAAATAAGGTCGCGTAGCGATTCGTTAATCATTTTTCTGCGGGCTATGGTTTTATTGTAACAACAAAATGGAATCACTAACGTGATAAATTTTTTAACCCCTCACCCTACCCTCTCCCCCACGCTGCGCGCGGTGGAGAGGGGATAAAATTACTTCTTAGCCTGACGGCTATGGGGTGCAGCGCAGCGGAACCCGGGTTTCGCTGTGCTGCACCCAGGCTACAATGCATCCAAACAATGTATACGATTTTTAAATATTCATGCTACTTTGTTCCAATATGATTTCCTCTTCCCCTCTAAGACATTGAATTTTCTTCTTTTTTGTATCAAAGATATACTTTAACCTGCAATACTCCCTGGGGTTGGAAAGTAACGCGGGATTAAAAACTACGAGATTAATTCCTTCTGGATCCCGAGCAGACGGAACAATCAATAATGGATGTCCTTCATGAGCCACTCTTCGACCTGTTTCTTGGCATTGCGTATAATTATTCGGATCAATGAGCCAGGGGAACTCTTCTTTTTTCCCTGTCAAATCAAGACCTAATCCCTGACAATAAATTTTCGCAACCCGTCTATCGATAATGACTGTATCTTGGGTTTGAAAAATCTCCCAGGAATCTTTGATTTCCTGCATAAAATGATATCTTGTTTCATAAATTGTTGTTTTCAGCGTTTCTGATCCATACCAGCAAGCAATTGCCCCATCGCTGTAACGTGAACTGGTTATCTTTTCAAATGGATAATCAATAAAATCATTTTTGCTGTAATCAAATGCCCGTTGAATTAACGATTGATTGGTTAACACAGGATGAGTATGACTTTCTATGGTATTGGCCGCTTCCCAATTTGCTGGATCATCACTGAGATCATCGAATAAATCCTGGGATACCTTTATGCCTCTTATATTTCTAAAAATATCTTGTGAATATTCTCTGACAGCATCAAATAATGACACGTTTACTGACCTCGCATAAAATCAGTGAGTCGTCTTATTTGAGCAATTCCAATATAACCTTGCTCCAACATAACATCCAATGGACGAAGATTATGGAGTTTTTGATTTCTCCCTTTTATCCATTGATAGACTATTTCTCGATTGTATGGATAGAGAATTCGCAGATTTTTATGAATCCCTAAAAGATTACCTACCCGTTCGATTGTGTCTCTGCCAGATATGTGTGCTGTTCCTTTTTTAAATTTGGCAAGTTGTGCAGGACTTATCCCGCCTAAGAGTTCACACTCCTCTTCATTTTTTAATTGCCAATGTTTAAAAAGTGCAATCGCATTCTGGGTATTACGTTTTAGAACGTCCTCACTTAAATCTTGAGCTGTTAAAGATGCCAAATGCACATGATTCATGATAAAACCCTCTATTTATAGATTATTATAGTATATAAATAGATTTTTACAACAAATTATGGCATAAAATTAAGTCAATCTGGAAAAGAGAACGTTAAAATTTGACACGTCTATGTTCAGTCATGCTAGAACATCGATGTTAATAGGAGTCGGGATAAATCCCGCTAACTACTTCTACAGGCTCGCGAATAATGAGACGCTTCCCAACCATTTCCTGCACTTTAGGTAATATAGAATCTATCTTTTCTACTGTATCAATGAATTGCACAACTAAAGGAAGCTTACTTCCTATATCTACTAATGAGGCAGAGACAACAGGACTTTTAAATGTAAATCCGGCAACTGCGCGCAAAACGGTCCCCCCCGCAATTTCATTTTTATCGAGCATTCCTAATAGCTCGATGTGCAAGGGACGATGCTGCCATTTATCCGATTCATTAATGTAGATAGAAACTTTAACATGATTCATATCAAATTGCCCGAGCGAGGACTATGCCCGCAATAACTGCTAATAGTGAAAAAAGATTATTACAAATAAAATTTAGTGCAGCAAGTCCATAATCACTTTGCTCGAGAAGCATATAGGTTTCGTAACTGTAAGTTGAAAACGTGGTGTAAGCCCCACAAAATCCAACGGCAACAAACAAGCGCCATCGCGGATCAACCTCCACTCGATCTAAAGTCAAGGCAAGAAAAAAACCCAGAATAAAGCTTCCAGTAAGATTAACAATGAACGTTCCAAAAGGAATATCTGCCGATAAATACTTAGCGGAAAAACGGCTCACAAGATAACGCAAATTTGCGCCAATGATCGCACCCAAAGAGATCCAAAAAAAGTCCATCAAGGTTTTACTTCCTTTTTATTCAAACAGATTATATGTTCAGGATCTAGTGACAATTCACCAGATTGAGACAAAATGGTAGAATTTGCCTACAGCTCCTAGAAGATAATACATAAAAAAATTAAGTACGTAAATTTAAGCAGAAATTGTCTTATAATAAATTCTCATGCTGCTCTAAGTGAACATGAAATTCATCACAATCCTTTAAAAACTCGTCACTTAAAAAATAATTAAACTCTTTAAGACGCGCATGTGCGATAGGATCTGTACTATTGGAGCTTTCCCCCGGATGGCACATAATTAGAGTATTTTCCCTGGTTAAACTCATCCATCTCCTGAATAATTCTCTATAGTTTGTTGCCGGGGCAAAATCATAAATACCTGAGAAGTAACGATTGTGGGGGATGCCCAATTCGATGAGTTGCTTCAGTAAGGCCTTACCTCCTGTAAGACTCAATATTTTTGCTTTAAACCAAGATTGAGGCAAATCAATGGAAGGCCACGTAGAACGAATGGAAGTGCCATGACCTTTCAATCTTTGTGCATAGAGATCCAAAATAACATTCCGTATTACAGGAAATTGATGGACATGCTGGTGGCCATCAATAAAATCAGGAAGTTGTTGCATGGCTTCTGTAAATTGGTCCAGTTGCGCCAAAAATTCTTTTGCAATGAGGGATAATTTTATCGAGCGCATATGCGTTTTAATCAGCAATTCATGTAAAGAAAAACACGATTTTTCTGGAATAGATGCTAAATAACCTTCCGTTAGATTAAAATGTAAACCCACTTTGATTGGTTTACTTTTTTTTAAGTTGCGTAGTTCTTTGGCATAAGGAATAAAACCAGGCATATTTACCATACAGCTCACAGCGGACAAACGCCCCTTGCGTGCTAATTTTAAAATCCCTTCCGAAACTCCGGGTTCCAAACCAAAATCATCTGCGCACAATATGATGGTTTTCGAAGAATTAATCACAATTGAAGGCCAATACTTATAACAGAAGACATATAGTATCTCATTTTTGCAATAAAAATGTAGCCTGGGTGCAGCGCAGCGGAACCCGGGTTTCGCTGCGCTGCACCCAGGCTACACTATTGGGTTTATCAATTTATCTTAGGCAGTTTCTGATTGCACTTTCACTGCAAAGAAACGTGCACCCAATACATTGATGCACAGACCACCAATCACTAATAATCCGGCAGCAAGCTTCCATAATTGAAAAGGCTCACCCAGGACTAAAACAGAACTCAGAATAGCAACAATAGGGACCAATAAAGTAAATGGAGCGACCACTCCTACTGGATATCGAGCAATAAGCCAGTTCCAAACGCCATAACCTATCCAAGTTGAAGCAAAAACAATATAAAACAACGATAAGGTCCCACGCCAACTTATATGCTCATAGGTATAAACAAAACTCGAAGGTCCTTCAAACATCAAAGAAAAAAGAAACATGGGGATGCATGCAACAAAACTTCCCCATGCAATAATTGCCATCATGTTGGTATTACTTCCTTTAATTCTCTTGGTGATTAAATTCCCCAGTCCCCAAGTCGCTGCAGCAGCAAGAATAAAGATAAAGCCAATCAAAGAGATATCGCTATCAAAATGCATAGCAACTAAACCAATGCCAGCAAAAGCAACAAGCGCTCCAAGAATTTGTCCCATATTAGGCTGCTCACCCAAGAAAATCACTGCAAAAAACATGCTGAAAAATACTTGTGTTTGCATCAGCAACGATGCCATTCCAGCAGGCATACCAACACTCATGCCAATAAAAAGAAAAGCAAATTGTAATGCAAACATTACAAAACCATAGAGAACAATCGCTTTGAATGAAGATTGAGGAATTTTAATAAAAAAAATGGCTGGAATACTTGCCAATAAAAAACGTAAGGCACAGAGTAATAAAGGTGAAATTTCTTCCAGTCCGAAGGAAACAAAAAGAAAATTTACCCCCCAAATCACAACAACTAAAAGAGCCAACAAAAGATGTGTAATAGGCATCATCAATGCTCCGGCCAAAAACCATATTTTAGCCCAAGCGCTGTAATAACGCCATTTATTTAGTTTATTTTTTGAGCAGTAAAGTGTTCAAAAAAAGTAAATTATGATCTCTATTAAGATTTTTAAATATAAATGACTGAATCCGAGGGAACTTGCAACACAGTATAAGTATAAAGTTTGGTAACGCTATGTCACAACAAAATTTAATTTATATTTTTAAGCCATCACGTTAAACTGGATTTTTTTAATAGCATAGGTAAAAAAATCTGTTGGAGGTGCAATAGAACAGCACTAATATCCTGGGTTTCGCTGCGCTGCACTCCCGTTAAGTTTAAGGATTATGTCATTCCCGCGAAGACGGGAATCCATTCATCAATCGGTACCTCACCTTGTTTGGTGGAGGGATCCCTGCCTTCGCAGGGATGACAATTTATCTTAACTTAGTGGCAGTGCCACTGCACCCAAGTTACTTTTTATCTATTTTTTGTGATCTAAATTATGAAAGAAATTATTCTTGCTACCAGTAATCCCGGTAAAATCAAAGAATTGTGTGATTTATTAGCTCCAATTGAATGCATTCCTCAAACCGATTTAGGAATTTCAGATGCTGTGGAAGATGGTTTAAGCTTTATTGAAAATGCACTCATCAAAGCACGCCACGCCAGTTTCCATGCGGAAAAACCTGCTTTAGCCGATGATTCGGGTTTAGTAGTACCTGCTTTAAATGGCGAGCCGGGTATTTATTCTGCGCGTTACGCAGGCAACAAGGCAACCGATGCAGAAAACATTCATTTATTATTGGAAAAAATGGCTCATGTACCCTCAATACAACGAGAAGCTTGGTTTTATTGTGCGATTGCGCTGGTACACCACGCAAAAGATCCTATGCCAATCATTGCCACAGGCCGCTGCAAAGGAATAATTCATACCTTCCCCGTTGGCGAAGGTGGATTTGGTTATGATCCCATATTTTATATCCCTGACTTTCAATGCACAGTAGCGCAATTACCTGCTAAAATTAAAAATAATATCAGTCACCGTGCACAAGCATTAAAGCAATTGCGCGATTTACTAATTAAGAATTGATGATGGATACAGATGCACTCTTTGCGCAAGCATATAAATTCCAGTACGAAGGTCAGTTGCCACAAGCCATTAGCCTCTATGAACAAATCTTGTCTCAGGAACCCAAGCATCTGAACACTTTGCATTTTTTAGGGCTCACTTATGCTCAATTAGGTGATATGGATAATGCAATTCTCTATTTATTACAAGCACTCTCCTTAAGTCCTGATAATGCGGGGCTGCTGAATAACCTTGCGAATGCCTACAAAAAATCACATCAACTGGGCAAGGCAATTGAATATTACCAGCAAGCCATTCAATTGCAGCCGGATTATGCCCAGGCCCATAATAATCTGGCAACGGTCTATGCATTGCAAAATAACTATGCCCAAGCCCTATTACATTATACGCGAGCAGTCCATGCTGAACCTGATTTTAGTGCAGCACACTTTAATTTAGGCTTATTATTGCTGCAAAATAATCAATTGGAAGCCGCCAAAATCCAATTTAATAATGTAGTATCCTTAAATCCATTTCATACAGAAGCCCTTTTCTATCTCGGCGTGTTGCATCTGGAAAAAAACGCTCTTGCTGAAGCAGAAAAAGCATTTCAAAATGTTTTGGAACAAGACAGTAGGCAAATAGAAGCCCTTTCCAATTTGGGCGTCATTGCTTTGAAAAGGCAACAAAACCAATTGGCAATTGATTATTTCAGCAAGGCATTAGCCTTAGATAATGAAAATATCGAAGCACGTAATAACCTGGCCGCTACATTCATGCATCATGATCGCTTTGAGAATGCACTCATGCATTATGACGTATTACTTCAAAAAGAACCTGATAATATTGAATATTTGTACAATTCTGGCGTAGCGCAAATGGCTTTAGGTCATTTGAATGAAGCCATTATTCTTTTTGAGCACATCATTGAGCTTGAGAGCACTCATACTTCCTCTTTAAATAATTTAGCTGCAATTTATCTTAAGTTAGAGCAAAGAGACAAAGCAAAAGAATACTTAGAACGCGCTCTGGCAATTAATCCCCAAGATACAATCAGCGCACATATGCTCCATGCCCTTACAGGGAATGAACAGGCAACAACCACTCCTGAGTACGCGCATAATTTGTTTAATAACTATGCACTTTATTATGATCAACACATGAAGAGCACACTGCAGTACTCCATTCCACAGCATATAGCGCGTGTAATCCATCAATTGGAATTACCTACAAATGCGCATGCTTTGGATTTGGGATGTGGAACCGGCCTCACGGGTATTGTTCTTCGTGAACGAAGTAAACATTTAACCGGGGTAGATATTTCAGGAAAAATGCTGGCCCAAGCCAAAGAAAAAGGAATTTATGATAATTTGGTAGAAGCTGAAATCAGTCAATTTCTTCAGCAAAATAAAGCCTCTTATGACCTCATCATTGCAGCGGATGTTTTTCCCTATTTTGGCGAGCTTGATACGTTATTTCATACCATTCATCAACATCTAAAGCCTGGAGGCTATTTTATTTTTACCACTGAAATCAGCGCAACAACCTCTTGGTCCATTGAAACAAGTGCTCGTTTCAGCCATCATCCTGACTACGTTCAAAAATTGGCAGAACAAAATCAATTTAAGAGCGTAAAACAAGAAAAAATTCCAGCACGCATACAAAATGAGCGTTCTTTGGAGGTTATGCTTTATATTTTAACAATTTAAATAATTTTGAGCAATAAGACAAAATAGTAATTATACTATACTATAGGGATTGGGAATGACTTAATCATCTATATGATTGAGCAAGGAGCTTGTATGTCACAGCCCACTAAAGGACATAAGTTTGTCGAGGCGCCACAACTCACTTCCAGTGAACAACGCAAAATTGATCAAAAAATTGAGTTTGAAACAGCCAAGTCATTTCACAGCATGGTTAAGCTGGGTGCTTTTGCCAATATTTTTGGTGCTCTTCTTTATGTTCTTGCAATCTATAGCTCGACACGTCCGATATTAATCATTTCTTGGTATATCCTTCTGGTGATTGCAAATTTGCTCAATGTCTTATGGGCTCTCCGTTTTGAATACAGCCATATAACCCACAAAGAAATCATTAAATGTCGACAAGGATTTCTCTACATCGTCATTTTAATCTGCCTGATATGGAGCAGCATTGGCATTTTGTTTATGAATGATGGTATTGATCAAAAAATGACTACGGTTATCTTCTTGTCCGCGGTTTTGATTTGTTTTTCCTTTTCCACCGCACTTGATTTAACCATGGGAATCGTCAGTATTGTGTGTTTACTCACCCCTACACTTTTATATCATCTTTATTTAATCATTGATGTATCTCACTCCAAGGTCAACAACGTCAGTACTTCGATTACAGGTGCATTTTTAGTACTCGGAATATTTATGCTCATTGCTTGCTTTGTTGGAAACAGGATTATTTTAAAATTATTTCGTTTGGGTTATGAAAACGCATTACTTAGTCGTAAACTGGAAAATATGAATGCGTCCTTAGAGCAACGGGTCAAAGAGCGCACGGACGCATTAGAGAAGTCACTGAAATTAGTCACCTACCAAGCAACACATGATTTATTAACTGATTTACCTAATGAGCGTTTACTTTATGATCACATTCAAGGTGTCACTGAAAGAGCAATTCGCGATCATCAAAAATTTGCCATTGCTTGCTTTTCATTAAACAATATGATGAAAATTAATGACAGCATTGGCCATCAAGCTTCTGCAACTATTATTCATCGCATTGCTCAGCGTTTCGCTCATCTTGCGGAAAAGAATAAAAAATATTTTATTTCATTGTTACGTAAAGATGTGTTTGTTATTTTAATTAATCCAGTCATGGATGCATTAGAAATCGAAGAGTGTACCCAAGATTTATTTGTTGTATTAGAAAATCCTGTCTATGTTGCCCAACAAGAATTGAACTTAACCGCAAGTATTGGTCTCAGTGTATTTCCCTCTGATGGTAGAGATGTAGATACGTTAATTACGAATGCAGAGGCAGCTCGTACACTAGCAACCGAGCGTGGAGGAAACAGTATACGCATTTTCAATACAGTGATTACTGCGGATGCCTCCAGACAATTAAATATTGAAAACCACCTCTATCATGCAATTGAAAACAACGAACTCATTTTAAATTATCAGCCATTTATTGATTTGAGAACTGGAACTGTTTGCGGTGCAGAAGCTTTACTCCGTTGGAAGAGCCCGATTTTAGGATTGCTTTCTCCAATGGAATTTATTCCTTTAGCAGAAGCAAACGGCATGATTCTGCCTATTGGTGAATGGGTTTTAAGTACTGCATGCAAGCAGCTGAAGAAATGGCACAACAGTGGATTTCAACTAGCGATGTCGGTTAACTTGTCAGCAAAACAATTAATACAACATGATGTGGTTGAGCGTATTGGGGAAATTTTAAATAAACTAAAACTTTCTCCCAAGTATCTCGAATTGGAACTGACAGAATCTAATGCATTTCAAAACGAAGCCATTCCAATTATTAATAAATTTACTGAGATGGGTATCGCCCTGGCCATTGATGACTTCGGTACTGGTTATTCAGAATTCGGAAATCTGAAGTTATTCAAAGTGAATAAAATAAAAATTGATAAAACCTTTATTCAAGATATTGAAGTCAGTATCGACAGTAGAAATATTGTAATTAATACCATTGCATTGGCACATCGGATGAATATTGATTGTCTGGCAGAAGGTGTAGAAACGCTAGAGCAAATTAAATTTTTAAAAGAAAACGGATGTTACATAATGCAAGGTTTTTACTTTAGTCAGCCTTTAGATACTAAAGATTTTACTGAATTTTTAAAGACTCATTCCAAAAATACCTACACAGCCCTGACTCATTGGTAAACATCATACCCTAAAAGCAATCGAAGCCTGGGTGCAGCGCAAATCGCTAATAGAAGATGACATTATCAGGGAGTATTGATAGCATGATGCAAGTTAAATGAATTGACTCGGCAAATGGAAGTTGCTCATGCAGAATATTGTTCATGTAGTACAGAATAGGGCGCAAAAACATCCTCATCAAAAAGCTATTTTCTATTTAGAAGACGGTGAACACAAAACCGCAGAACTTACTTTAGCTGAATTGGATCAGCAAGCAAAAATTATTTCTACGCATTTACAAATCCATCAAATAACAGGCAACCGCGTCATTCTTCTTTATCCAACAGGAATCGAGTTTATAACGAGCTTGCTGGGATGTTGGTATGCTGGTGTGATCGCAGTGCCAATACCTTGCCCTAAAATGGATGAATTTACAAAACATGAGGCATTCCTGAACGCCATTGCTGAAGATGCCGATATTGCTGCTGTATTAAGTCTGTCTCCATACCATTCAAGTATTGAATCAACTCTAAAAAGAAAAGTACCGATATTGACCACTGATGTGCTCAAGACCCAATCAACCAGAGCGGTTCAATCAATTTCTATCAATGACGACACCATAGCCTATTTGCAATATACCTCGGGCTCAACTTCTGCCCCTAAGGCAGCAATCATCACGCATGGAAACCTGCAGCATAGTTTGCAAGAAACCATTAAGGTGTGGCATTACACTAAAAAGAGCGTCACTTTGACCTGGGCTCCTCATACCCATGTATACGGGTTAGTATGCGGAATATTGGTACCACTCTATCACGGAACACCCGCTTTTATTGTACCCCCATCTGCATTCATCAACAGACCGATTACCTGGTTATCTGCTATTTCAACATATCGTATAACACATAGTGGTTGTCCCAATTTTGGTTATGACATTTGTGTGCGCGACATTAAAGAAGAAGAGCTTTCTCGGCTTAATTTAAAACACTGGAACGTGGCAATCAATGGTGGAGATATTGTTCAATATCAAACACTTATTGATTTTTTTTCCAAATTCCACTCCTGTGGTTTTCAATTAAAGCAATTTTGTTCCGCATACGGTATGTCTGAATTATCTGGCGCAATCGCAGTGACGTCTTTTGGGTGCGAACCTCATTCCCTATCACTTCAAGATGATGCGAATCCCCTACAACGACGATTGGTCAGCAGTGGTAAATTATTAACGGGATTGCAAGCAATTGCTGTTGATCCAGAAACAAAACAGCCCGTTGCTGCCGGGGAAACAGGTGAAATTTGGTTATCCGGCAAATCACTGGCCCTTGGTTATTGGCGACGTCCTGATGAAACTCAAACAGTATTCAATGCAACTGTACCTGGCAGTGATCTTCGCTATTTTAAAACCGGAGATCTTGGGTTTATCTTGGATAACGAAATTTATTTAACTGGAAGATTAAAAGAGGTCATTGTTATTTATGGAAAAAAATATTATCCACTTGATTTGGAAATCACCGTCGCACATGCACTTTCCGAATTCCAGATAAAACTCCCCCAAGTAGCATTTTCTACAACGCATGGGGATAAAGAAAAAATTATTATTGTGCAGGAACTGTCCGAAGAAACACCTCCATCACTATGGCCTGAAATCAAGAATGTGATTCGTCATGCCATTACCAAACATCATGGTGTGGAAGTTCATGCAGTAGTTTTAAGCCCTAAAGGGGCAATTCCCAAAACCGGTAGTGGCAAGCTGCAACGAAAAAAAGCTCAATCATTATTCAATGAGCAAAATCTTGCCGTATTAACCCAGGATTTATCAGAAAAGCGCCCAGGAAATCAGCGTGCAAACGGCGACAAGGAAAATCAATTCATAACTCTGGTAGCCGATGTACTGAAAATAAATGAGAACGAAATCGACTTGGATGCCCCCCTGAGCCGATATTCCTTTGATTCAATTAATATCATTCAGCTCACAGCCTTACTTAACGAAACCTATCAGCTCGCTTTATCTCCCGCAGCTTTGTATGAATATTCTACTTTAGACGAATTTTATACGGATTTATTAGATAAAAAAACTAAGGAGTCCGTATCGGATGAGGTAAAACAATTCATTAAGGAAACAAACGACATCGCCATTATTGGAATGAGTGGCGTTTTTCCGCAAGCACCCGATGTGGATACCTTTTGGGATAACTTATGTCAGGGAAAAGATTGCATCAGTGAAGTGCCTTTATCACGCTGGAACTGGCAAAATTTAACCGTACGCTGGGGTGGTTTCATTGATCATGTCGATCAATTTGATGCAACGTTCTTTAATATCTCACCTCGCGAAGCAGAATTAATTGATCCACAACAACGACTCTTTTTACAAACCGTTTGGAAAACAATTGAAGATGCAGGATATACCTCGTCCACCCTTGCAGCATTGAAAACAGGATTGTTTGTAGGTGTATTTAATCATGATTATGCCGAATTGTTGCAAAAAAATGAGGTAATGGATGCCTATCTTACGACGGGCACCATGAACAGCATGATTGCCAATCGGATATCCTACATTTTAAACTTGCGTGGACCGAGTGAAACAATTGATACGGCCTGCTCCAGTTCTCTGGTTGCTGTTCACCAGGCAGTCCATGCGATTTTGCACGATGATTGTGATCTTGCACTCGCAGGGGGAGTTAATACTTTAATTACTCCTACTTCCTTTATTGCAGCGAATCAAGCGGGTATGTTAAGTGAAGATGGACGTTGCAAAACTTTTGATAAAAACGCCAATGGGTACGTACGCGGTGAAGGTGCAGGTGCCATTTTATTGAAAAAATTAACTCAGGCATTGCGCGATGGTGACCACATCTATGGGGTAATCAAAGGAACAGCAGTGAATCATGGCGGGCATGTTAATACGCTGACTGCACCCAATCCAAATGCCCAAGCAGAAGTTATCATTGCTGCATGCCAGCGCGCGCAAGTACCCATCGACAGTATTCAATACATCGAGACCCATGGCACCGGCACGCCACTCGGTGATCCCATCGAAATTAATGGCTTAAAAAAGGCGTTTCAACACTTGGCAGTAGAACAGCACCTCGAAACCTTGCCAAAGCAGTACTGTGGATTAGGCTCAGTAAAAACAAACATTGGCCATTTGGAATCTGCAGCAGGAATTGCGGGAGTCATTAAAACTCTGCTCGCTATGCGCCATGAGATTTTACCCGCGAATTTGCATTTCAATGAATTAAATCCTTATATTGAAATCGAGAACAGTCCATTTTATCTCCTTGATAAAACAACTAAATGGCCAAAAGCAGCAGATACCCCCAGAAGAGCGGGAGTAAGTTCATTTGGTTTTGGCGGTGCAAATGCTCACATTATTCTTGAAGAAAGTCCAGAGCGCACACACGCTCCATCCCCTAATCATTTCTCTTATCTGATTTGCTTATCGGCAGTGACAATTACCGCTTTGCAGCAACGAATTGCGGATTTACTCAACTGGCTGAATCAGCAACAGGATTTACCAAGTCTGGCTTCACTCAGTTATACCTTAAATGTGGGCAGACACCATTTTGCCAAGCGTTTTTGTGTCATCGTGCAGTCGGTCGCCGAATTAAAGGAGCAATTAAACTCTATTCTATCCAGCGAAGATCTGGAGCAACATTTACTTGCGTTAGGGTCATCCAATACACATCATGATAGCCCAGCTGATATAAATCAGGTTCGCGACCATTATCTACAGGGAAAATCGATTGATTGGAGCATAATCTATGGTAATTACCAGGAAAAAATATCACTTCCTGCTTACCCATTTGCCAAGGAATCTCATTGGGTTCAAATCAATAATAAACTGCTTTTCAAACTCGATGAAAATATATCAACTTTTTCCGCCTCTGTTTTTAGTAAGCAATTTTCAGGAAATGAATTTTATTTGTGTGAGCATCGAGTCAATGATGAACCCGTATTACCTGGCGCTGTGTGCTTGGAAATGGTACGTGTTGCAGCCTGTCTGGCTGCAAATAATCAACACGTAGCTGCTCTAAGCCATCTTACCTGGAAAAAACCGATAAAAACTTCGGATTGGTCCAATCCACTGCATGTCCGTTTAGTTCCTGAAACTGATAGTGTTTCATTTACCATCACGAATAAAGATGCGACCGTTTGTTATGTCAGCGGAGACATTCATTATCAGGACTATTCTCCCGATAGCCACCATAGTTCACTTAACATTCAGGAATTAAAATCAGTATTACCTCATACTCAAGATCCTGATGCCATTTATACTTATTTTAAACATGCAGGCATAAGCTATGGTCCGAATTTTCGTGTTATTCGGAGTCTTCATTTTAATGAGACTCATCTTTTGGCAGAACTTACCCTGCCCTCCTCTTTTCCTGTCCAAAACAATGAATTTATAGTACATCCTTGTTTGTTCGATGGAGTGTTACAAACAACCCAGGCTTTGCTTAAAAATCGTGACGTGCTTTATCTGCCTTTTTCTATTTCCCAGGTGGATATTTATAAGCCTCTGGCAAATACCTGTTATGTATATGCCCAGCTGATTTCTGCTGTAGATAATCAGCATATGCCCGTTTTTAATATTCAAGTCACCGATACTGAAGGGACTCTCTTGTTGGTGATTACGGGGTTTACCTTAGGAACGGTACATGAGCTTATTCAACCTGAGGCAACTGTCGCCTATTATTCTCCTGTATGGGTTGCTCAACCTGTGCATTCGACAACAGGAAAACGCCCAGACTCCATACTGATTCTAGGAAGTAATGATCAGCTAATCCAATCAATAAAAGAACTCTTTGCGGATCACACCACAACGTGCCAACGAATACAAAATTCTCATTTTGCTATCGATTCGTTGAGCGACTCTATTATTCTTGCTCTGGAAGAATTCGATGAACCTCTATTTTCGCTTAAAGAAATCCAAAAAAACCTGGATCAAACCTATTATCTGGTTCATACGTTGGTCACCCAAATCAGTCAATTAAAACCTAAAAATCCAGTCCAATTAATTTGCATCGGTAAAGGACCTTCTCTTTTTGCGCGCGCTTTAGTTGGATTTGCAAAAAGTCTGCATCAAGAGCAATCCAATATTTCATGTCGTTTTATTGAATTGCATGATCTGAATCTGCTGGCAAGGGAATTAACCCAAAATGAAATTGAAGTGCGATACGATCAAGAGAATCACCGCTTTATTCGACGTTACGAACCCCTCCCTTCAATATCAGCAACGCCAGTTCTCAAAAAGTCAGGGGTTTATTTAATTACTGGCGGAATGGGAGGCCTGGGTTATTTGTTTGCTTCGTATTTGGCAGAACAGTATCAGGCCAAAATCGTATTAACCGGTCGTTCCCCTTTATCTGAGCACTATCAAAAGCAAATTGCAGAATTAGAAAAGCACAATGCTTCAGTGGTTTATATACCTGCTGATGTCTCATCCTACGAGGAAGTCCAAGCGCTTATTCGAAGTACTAAAGAGCATTTTGGCGCGATTAATGGAATTATTCATGCTGCGGGCCTTACCCAGGATGGATTTATTGTAAATAAAACAGTGTCCGAAATCGCAAAGGTTTTAGCACCTAAAATTTACGGCGCCAGCAATTTACATGCTGCAACACGTAGCGAGGCTTTAGATTTCTTCATCCTCTTTTCATCCGTCGCAGCCGTATTTGGTAATATGGGACAAAGCGAATATGCTTATGCCAATTGCTTTCTGGATGAATTTGCTGATGCAAGGGAAGAGCAAAGAGCATTGGGCCAGTGCTTTGGTCATACGCTTTCAATTAATTGGCCGCTTTGGGAGGAAGGAGGCTTGCAGATTGCTCCTGAATACCAACACGTGCTGGAGCAAACTTTAGGTATCGTCAGTTTATCAACGCAACAAGGATTTAACGCATTCTTACAAGTATTACAGAATAATCTCGCAAATTGTGTTGTTCTTCCAGGCTATCAACAAAAACTCCTGCGCGCATTACAGAATAATTCAGTGCTAAAATACTCGATGACGTCTCAACTTCCGGTAATCAATTCAAATTTACGTACACATGAGGACTCGAGCACCGTATCGACGAAGCAATTCGCCTCTGCAGTAGAGTTTCAAAAGAAGTCTATCGAGGATTTTTTGAAAAAAATACTGGCTGAAACTTTAAAGTGTTCACCAGAGCATATCGATAGGAATTTGCCTTTTGAACATTATGGCATTGATTCGTTGATGATCATTCAACTCAATCAACGTTTGGCCAATGAATTCAGGGAACTACCCAAAACACTATTTTTTGAATATCAAAACTTGGCTGATTTAGCTGAATATTTTATGGATCATTATGCCCATGAAATAATTCAACGCATACCTGATGTTGCAGTAATGAAGAGGAACTCCTCAGTCCAGCCCTCGGTAATCACTCCCAAACGTCTTAGTGTTACCCAAAATCCATCAAAATCGCAGGATATCGCCATTATTGGGATGAGTGGGCGTTATCCCGAAGCTCAGGATTTGGCCGAATTTTGGCACAATCTGTATGTAGGGAAAGACTGTATTCGCGAAATACCCAAGGAACGATGGGCCTTAGAGGACTATTTTGATGTAGATCAAGAGAATCCAGGTAAAACATACAGTAAATGGGGCGGCTTTTTGACGGATGTGGATCAATTTGATCCCCTGTTTTTTAATATATCACCGCGCGAAGCCGCGTTGATGGATCCGCAGGAACGATTATTTTTAGAAACTGCATGGAAAACCGTAGAAGACGCCGGATATGCACGTGACGCACTAGCCGGGAGAAAAGTTGGGGTCTATGTTGGCGTAATGTATGGACAGTATCAGTTGTTTGATAGGGAACCCTCTGATTCCAGTCAATTTATCCCAACGAATTCGGTATTTGCTTCAATCGCCAATCGCGTGTCCTATTTTTTTGATTTTCATGGTCCGAGTATCGCGCTGGATACCATGTGTTCTTCTTCGCTTACAGCAATCCATTTAGCCTGCCAAAGCATTCGTGAAGGCGAATGCGAGATGGCCCTTGCCGGAGGAGTGAATCTTTCCCTGCATCCCAACAAATATCTCTTGCTAAGCCATGGAAAATTTTTAGCACGTGATGGGCATTGCCGTAGTTTTGGTGAGGGTGGCGATGGTTATGTACCGGGTGAGGCCGTTGGCGCAATCCTGCTAAAACCCCTAGATAAAGCGCTTGCTGACGGTGATCTTATTTATGCAGTGATTAAAGGCAGCCACCTCAATCATGGGGGAAAAACAAACGGTTACACCGTACCTAATCCTAATGCCCAAGCAGACTTGCTTGCTGAAACCTACCAAAAAGCCAACATTGATCCAGCACAAGTCAGCTATATCGAAGCACACGGCACCGGAACGTCACTGGGCGACCCCATTGAAATTGCCGGATTAAATAAGGTATTTGGTCAAAGAGAAATGCAGCAATACTGTGCTATTGGTTCTGTAAAATCCAATATTGGTCACTGTGAGTCTGCTGCAGGGATTGCCGCAGTCTCCAAAGTGGTCTTGCAATTACAACATCATACCCTGGTACCCTCTCTTTTTTCTGAACCCTTGAATAGCAACATCAATTGGTCTACAACGCCATTTCGTGTACAGCACACCGTCAGTGAATGGCAACAACCATTACCCAATGCCCCACGAATTGCCGGAATCAGCTCTTTTGGTGCGGGAGGTGCTAATGCTCATCTGATTTTATCTGAAGCCCCAGAGACATTATCTGCACTAACAGGGAATAAATCACATTACTTGCTGACGGTATCTGCCAAGACCGAACTTGCATTAAATCAACGCCTGGATGATTTAGTGATTTGGTTGAAAAACAACCCATCAGCAGAACTGGAGCACCTCAGTTATACATTAAATACGGGCAGAACTCATTTTGAATGTCGTTGCGCTATGGTGGTCAGTTCACTCGAGGAAGCAATTCGCTGTGTGCAACAATTTAAAGCACAACAACAGCCCCCTCAATTGGTTCTCCAAACCAATGGAGCAAACACCTCTGAAACCAGTCTATTTATCCTAATGCACCAATTGGCTCAACCTTCTCAATATAAAGAAACGTTACTGGCGCTGGCCAAACTCTATGTAGAAGGCCAAAATCTGGATTGGCAGAAAATCCATGCCGGTGAATCCAAGAAAAAGATATCCTTACCTACTTATCCTTTTGCCAAGGAACGTTATTGGTACTCGGATGTGGACCAATGCAACACAACTCAAGAAAGACAAACCCACGTGACAGAAATGCAAAATGCACTCATCGATAAACTAAACTCTTTTCTTAATCGGCAAGTAGTCCAAATATTGAAAATGACCCAGCACCGAATTGCACTAGAAAAAAATCTTGGTGAGTATGGGATGGATTCGGTCCATTTTATTGAGTTGGCTAAAAAGATTGCTGAACACTATCAAATCGAGTTTACCCCTGCCATCTTCTTTACGCACAGCAGCGTGTGTTCCATCAGTCAATACCTAATGAACCAATTTCCGGAAGCCGTAGCCAAAGCACATCATGAAGCAGCACAATTGCCCATTCATGTTCCTACGCTAAAACCCAGACGCATAGTAACAGATGGCGCTGAATCAATTGCCATTATTGGCATGCAAGGTCTTTTCCCACAATCCGACGATCTTGCTGCGTTTTGGCAACATTTGCTCCAAGGCCATGATTTAGTGACCGAGATCCCTATAGAACGTTGGGACTGGCGTGATTATTACGGAAATCAAACACATCAAAGTCATTCCAAATGGGGCGCTTTTATCAACAACGTCGATCAATTTGATGCAGGATTTTTTAATATTTCCGCCCGCGAAGCACATCTCATGGATCCACAACAACGGCTTTTTTTGGAAATTGTCTGGAAAACCATTGAAGATGCTGGCTATGACCCCTTTGCATTATCCTCACAGAACATTGGTGTTTTTGCCGGCGTTGAGTTTAGCGAATATCAGACCTTAATTGCCAAACAACAAAAAGAACACCATGGTTTTATCGCCACCGGTAATTCACACAGCATGATTGCCAATCGTGTCTCCTACTTTTTCAACTTTCAAGGCCCCAGCGAAGCCATTGATACCGCATGTTCAAGCTCATTGGTTGCAATTCACCGTGCAGTACAAGCAATTCGTCATGGCGAATGCGATTTGGCTGTTGCAGGCGGCGTAAGCCTCATATTGAGCCCCGATACCCTAGTGGTCACCAGCCAACTAGGCGCCTTATCTGCGGAGGGTCGCTGTAAAACTTTTGCTAAGACTGCAGACGGCTATGTTAAAGGAGAAGGAGTAGCCAGTATTTTGCTGAAACCCTTAAGGCAAGCTCAAGAAGACGGGGATCACATCTATGGCGTCATTAGAGCCTCCGCAGTAAATCATGGCGGCAAAGCACAATCGTTGACTGCGCCCAATGCAGCAGCACAAAGCGAGCTATTGATTCGCGCCTACACCCAAGCCCAATTTGCTGCGGATACGGTAACTTATATTGAAACCCATGGTACAGGGACATCCTTAGGTGACCCTGTGGAAATTGAAGGTTTAAAATGTGCGTTTGCAACCTTACTTTCATCGGAAGCCAAGCAAAACTCAATTGCCTTAGGTTCTGTAAAAACGAATATTGGTCATTTAGAACCCGCATCGGGAATTGCAGGAATGATCAAGCTGATTTTGGCCATGACGCATGAGACCCTCCCGGGTATTTTGCATTTGCATGAATTAAATCCCTATATCAATTTAACCGATACGCCGTTTTACATTGCCAAAGAGACCCAAACTTGGCAGCGCATCCAAAATGAAGCTGGAGAGGATATTCCATTGCGAGCAGGAGTCAGCTCATTTGGGTTTGGTGGAACCAACGCCCATATCATTCTCGAGGAAGGCCGCCCCCATCAGAGAATGGCTGAAAACCGGCACGCCAAACCTTTTTATTTAATCACCCTTTCAGCCAAACGTCAGGAAAGCATGCAGCAAAAAATAGTGGATCTGCACCAATGGCTTAAGCAAAATAAGGAAACAGTTTCCCTGCCTTCACTGAGTTTTACACTCAATGTTGGGCGTGCGCATTTTATTTACCGTTGTGCCCTAGTGGTGGATTCTCTCGATACGTTATCGAATGCGTTGACCTCATTAATCAACCATGAAATTCCCGAATATTGCATGATAAATGAAGGTCAAACCTGGACGATTCAGGGGCCTGCATTTGATGAAGTATATCAGGCAGCAATTAAAGCCTTAGTTCAGCCAGAAAATTCGGATCAATATCGTCATAAATTATTTATTCTGGCAGATTTATATACGAAACATTATGTCATTGACTGGCACCATGTGTACCACGGAGAAAAGATAAACCGTTTGGGGTCGTTACCTGCTTATCCATTCATCAAACAACGTTACTGGTATGATTTGGAATCCGATTTCATGCCTATGCCACAAACATCTATGAGCGTGACGTGCCGTGGCTTGTCCACGGCATCCATGGATCCCGCGTACAAGACGCGAGGTGTGGGTTCTACGATAAATCATCAACAAACCCTGATGTATTTACAGCAAATCTTCGCAAAACAATTAGGTACCTCTCCTGAACTCATGTACGCAGATGAAACCTATGAGGTTTTTGGAGTAGACTCCTTGATTGGCTTGGAAATTACCAATCGATTGGAAAAAGAGTTTGGCTCCTTACCTAAAACATTACTCTATGAACGCAATCGATTAAATGATTTAGCACACTACTTGCTCAAAAATTATAAAGAAAAATTATCCACACTGGTGTTCGAAGGCAAGACCCTGCCATTAGCAACAACACCCCTTGAAGTGGAACCGGTTAAACCCCTAACCTCTGCACTCAAGGTAAGTCGCTCATCTCGTGATATTGCCATTATCGGGTTAAGCGGCACGTTTCCTAAGGCCAATTCCATGGATGAGTTTTGGCAGAACTTAAGTTCTGGACGCGACTGTATCAGTGAAGTTCCTGCTGATCGCTGGAATTATAAAGAGTACCCTGTAGTGATTGGAGGCGAAGAGCACTATTTCCCCCATGGAGGTTTTATTCCTGATATCGATAAATTTGATCCTCTGTTTTTTAATATTTCGCCACGCGATGCGGGACTTATGGATCCGCAAGAACGCCTGTTCATGCAATCCGTATGGTCCACCTTGGAAGATGCAGGCTATACCCGTGACAAATTAAAACGTAAAGCTCAAAATTCAGTCGGCGTCTTTGCTGGGGTGACTTATAATTTTTACCCATTATTTATCGCGGAAGAGTGGCAAAAAGGGAATCGAGTGCCCCTGGATATTCAATCGTTTTCAGTAGCAAACCGGATTTCTTATTTCCTTGATGTAAACGGTCCAAGCTTTGTTGTCGATACAGCATGCTCCTCCTCCTTGGCGGCAATTCATTTAGCGTGTGAGAGCCTCTTACGTGGTGATTGTGTCATGGCGATCGCTGGTGGTGTTAATTTGTCATTACACCCCAGTAAATATCACTTCCTGGGCAGTTTTAATTTTATGTCCGAACAAGGACGTTGTGCGAGTTTTGCTGAAGGAGGAACCGGTTATGTGCCTGCAGAAGGAGTTGGCTCGGTATTATTAAAGCCTTTAGCTGATGCAATTGCTGATAATGATAGGATTTATGGCGTAATTAAAGGAAGTAGTATGAATCATGGAGGCAAAACCAGTGGTTATACTGTTCCCAATCCTAATGCCCAGGCTGCTGTAATTCTCCAAGCTTTAAAAAATGCCGATATTGACGCACGAACAGTCTCTTATATCGAAGCGCATGGCACAGGGACCGCATTGGGAGATCCCATTGAAATTCGCGGCTTACAAGATGCTTTTGAACACTATACCGAAGACAAACAATTTTGTGCGATTGGTTCGGTCAAATCCAATATTGGACACCTGGAATCCGCAGCAGGCATCTCGCAATTGGCCAAGGTACTGTTACAAATGCGTCATCAAAAATTAGTACCCACATTACATAGCACGCAATTAAACCCCTTTATTGATTTTCAAAATTCACCTTTCTATGTTCAGCAAGAACTAAGTGATTGGCAACCCGATAATAATTCGCCGCGACGTGCTGGAGTGAGTTCCTTTGGGGCAGGCGGTGCCAACGTGCATATGATTATTGAAGAATATGTCCCCTCAATCAAACCCCAAAGCACACTCAATAGCCCCTACATTTTCTTATTATCTGCATTAAATGAAGAGCGTTTGGCACTACAAATACAGCAAATGCATCGTTACGTGCAGCAAAATAGCCCTACACAAAATAAAGAATGGCTCCGAGATGCGTGTTTTACCTTACAAACAGGGCGAGAGCACATGGCGGCACGCTGTGCGGTCATTGTAACAAACACTGACGAATTACTTGCGGCCCTGGCCAACTATCCTCATAACAATGGCCCCAACATCTGGGTAAATCACGCGAGTCAAAGTAACCACCAAGCGGCTACCCACATCGAGGAACTAATCAGCAATCAGCGCTATGAAGAATTAGTTCAGCATTGGATTAATGGGGCAAAAGTGGATTGGGAACGATTATACAAACACGTACCCAATCTTATTTCTTTACCTACTTATCCATTTACCAAACGACGCTGCTGGATCCCTACAAAAGAGGTAGAAACACTTCCTATAGCTCAGCCAATGCTGCAACCAATGATTCAACCTCCTGTTGCCACTACAGAACAGGTTGATGTCCAAGATTGGCTTTACATCACGCAGTGGGAGAAAAATCCGCAAACGGCTCAACCTGCATTAATTAGACCTCTTTCCAAAGGAAAATGGCTTATATTCTGTGAACCGGAGTCAGTACCTGCATTAAAGCAGGAACTTGGTGAACACGCGGGGATTTATTGTTTTGCTCGCAATCAATTTGCGTCAATTCATGATCATGAGTACACCATCAATGCCGCACAAAAAACAGATTATGAGCAGCTTTTTGCAACAATTCATGCCCAACACGAGGACAATTTAATAGGCGTCATCTATTTATGTTCTGCGCTTGCCCCTAATGAAGAAAAAAATGCCGACCCAAGTCTGGCATTACTCTATTTATTCCAAGCGATGGTACAGCATTCTTGGTCGTATCAATTAACCTTTTGTCTTGTATCGCAATTGGCGCAGCAGGTTAATCCCGTGGATACCCTCAACATCTGGCAACATCATCTCTGGTCCATGACCCGTATTTTTGCCGCCGAACAAGCAAAATACCAGGCTTTATTGCTTGATTTGGATGCAAATGAAAACAGAGAGCAAAATGCCAAAATCCTGATTAAGGAGTTAGAGCTTTTCCAAACCCAACAAAATCATGTTGCCTACCGTGCTTCCGAAAGGTATACCGTTCGTTTCCTTCCTCATAAGCTACCGCAAAATCAGGAGGTGATTCCTTCCTGGGAAGCGCCTGCTGCTGCATTGATTACTGGTGGCTTGGGGGCTTTAGGCTATGAAGTAGCGGAATTTATTGTAAGTCAAGGAACCCGCTTTGTTTTGCTTACCGGAACAACAGAACTCTCGCCACATACGCCGGAAAAAAATACCTGGCTCCGCCAGTTGGAAGCAAAAGGAGCACAAGTTCGATACGCTGCGGTGGATGTTGCGGATAAAGAACACATGCGCCAAATCATCGAAGAGACAGAAAAAGCCTGGCAACAACCTATTGACGGCGTTTTTCACTTGGCAGGGATCACGACAGATAATGTCACTATTGAGAATATGAATGACACATTATGGCGTGATGTACTCCGCGTAAAAATACACGGCTCATTAGTCTTGCATGAACTCTTTTTACAGACTCATGTATCTTCTTTCGTACTGTTTTCTTCCATTGCGGCAGTCCCCCATTTTGGTATGGCTGGGCTCAGTGCTTATGCCGTGGCAAATGAGTTTATGAGCGGTCTTGCCTTATATCGTCGTAGTGTGCAATTACCCGCATCCAGTATTAACTGGGTCGCTTGGTCAGAAAAAGGAATGAGCCACAGGCACAATCATGATGCGTTTTTAGATGCTGTTGGAATGGCCTCTCTAAGCATTAAAGAAGGAATTGCTTTATTTAATACCTTGCTGAAACTCAATCCAGCTGAAATTACTGTTTGCAACATTCAATGGAAGAAGTTTTTACACGTGAATGCCTCAGCCAAGCAACTTGATTTCTTTACCCATTTTGTTGCCGAATATGCCTCAAACACCCAAACAGCATTCGTTTCTTCATTGAATCAGGAAGAAATTACTGCATTAGTCTTGAATTGCTTTGCCTCGGTATTAGGACTAGAAGTCACTGAAATTGATAGAGAAACACCTTTCCAACAGTACGGAATGGATTCCATTACGGGCATCGATTATACCGAACAACTGGGTAAGCATTTCCCTGATGTAGTCGCACCGATGGATTTATATCGCTATCCTACTCTAAGCCAATTAACTGATTACATTACCCAACGCGTGCAAATTAACTGTGAGCCAGCTCCTGCGCCGCTTTTTAATGCGGAAGGAAGCATTGATCTGGATCAATTAAATGATGCCCAACTTAATGAATTGCTTGAGTTGGAATTAAAAGAATTAGAGCTGACTTATGAATGATACAACTACTTTAAAAAAATCATTGTTAATGATCCAAAAACTCAAGAAGCTTTTACATGAGCAGAATGAAAAATTATTTGATCCCATTGCGATTATTGGAATGAGCTGTCGCTTACCCGAAGCCCATAATCCTCAAGAATTTTGGGAATTATTATGCCAAGGCAAAAATGTCATTTCACCAATTCCTGACACACGTTGGGAGCTTCTGCAAGGAACTCGAGAAATGGCACAACGTGATGTTAATTTGCCTTATTGGGGTGGCTATTTACCCCAAATTGACGCGTTCGATGCGTATTTTTTTGGTATTAGTCCACGTGAAGCAATGCGCATGGATCCACAACAACGCATTTTATTGGAGGTATCCTATGAATCGCTCGAAGATGCAGGTTTAACCGTTGATGCCTTAGCTGGCTCCAATATGGGTGTTTTTTCCAGTTTGTATGCAAGTCAGTTTAGCCACCTGCAAAAATTGGATTCAGATATGGATGCTTTATTTATTCCTACAGGAAGTGCCATCAGCATGGCAGCAAATCGTTTGTCGTATTTATTCGATTTGCGCGGCCCCAGTCTGGTATTAGATACTGCGTGTTCGTCTTCGCTCATCGCCATTCAATTAGCGTGTTTCAACCTGCACGCAAAATTATGTGATACCGCCTTAGTTAGTGCGGTGAATATCAACCTATTGCCTTCCATTCATTCAGTTTTAGCCAAAGCAACCATGCTTTCTCCTACCGGACAATGCCATACTTTTGATGCTAAAGCAGACGGTTACGTGCAAGGAGAAGGAGCAGGCGCCATTATTTTGAAACCGCTTACCAAGGCACTACAGGACAAAGACAAAGTCTATGCAGTAATCACTGGCGGCGCAGTAAATCAAGATGGTAAAACAAACGGCTTAACTGCGCCTAACGGCTTGCAGCAAGAACACCTATTAAGAGCAGCTTATCGAGCAGCCAAAACAGATCCTGCTCATGTTTCCTATATCGAATGTCATGGAACAGGCACATTCCTTGGCGATCCGATTGAAATTCAAGCCTTAGGCGAAGTGATCAGCAAAAATCGCAGTACTGATAAGCCGTGCTGGATTGGCTCAGTTAAAACCAACATAGGTCATTTGGAACCCGCTGCAGGCATTATCAGTGTGATTAAAACGGCTTTAACCTTAAAAAATGGTTTGATTCCTCCTCATCTTAACTTTAACCAGGCCAATCCCCATATTCCGTTTGAACGTTATTCCTTGCAGATTACCAATCAACCGGAACAATTACCCAAATACAGCGATGTCGGTATTGCTGGGGTGAGTGGTTTTGGTTTTGGTGGTGCTAATGCACATCTTGTATTACGCGAACTCGCTCCAAATGAACAGCCCATTTTTACCGAGGGAATTCCCAGAGATAACGAGCTATTTACCCTTTCTGCAAAAGAAAAATCTGCATTATCTGCTTTGATTGTTCATTGGTGTGATTATTTAAAGAATAATCCAGAAGCAAATTTGGCACAGCTTTGCTATAACCTCCATATCAGGCGATCTCATTATGCACAACGCTTAGCAATCATTACTGATTCAATTGCAGATCTTTACCAAAAACTGGTTGCGTTGCGTACCAATCCAGATACCCAAAATGAGTTTGTATTTAGCAATCACGAGCAAAAAAAATCGACTACAGCTAACCCAATATCTGAGTTTTCCACGTTGGATTTGCCTGCTTTAGCAAAAAATTATGTCACCCAAGCGCAGATTGATTGGAAAAAATATGAAGAAGAACGTTCTTATGCACCCCTGGATATGCCGTCTTATCCGTGGCAACACAAAAAATATTGGCCGACCCTAGAGCAAAACATTAATGAAAGAACCAATACAACCTATCCTCTGCGGGGTAAAGTTCTTGCTTCACCTTTACCCGGACGACAGTTTGAATTTGTCTTTGATACACAAGTAATGCCTGAGGTTCAGGATACCTTTTATGTTTTGCATGCAGGTTATTATCTGGAAATGTTAGCGTATGCAACCAAGCAATTAGCGCAAAAAGCTTCTTTTAAAGTGCAAAACCTCAATTATTTATCACCCATATTAGTTCTGGATGGGAAAACCATTTTGGTACACCTGATTATCCAAACAGATGAAGAAGGTGTATTATCATTTCGCTTTTACAGCAATGATGGCAAAGAACCTTGGATAGAACATGCGACCGGTACTTTGAGCCTAAATCATTCAACCGCCTGCAATCCATTTGAAACCAAAAATGAGCTTCTGCAACGACTCTCTGTCTCAGGGACTATGGAGCTATTTTATAACCGAATAACAGGCATGGGCATGCCCGCCGGTGATACGATTCGTTGGGCGCAGCAATATTGGGCAAATAAGGATGAACTGTTTTGTGAGTTGCGTGCCCCCAAACCCTCAGAGCGTGGGAAACACTTTGTAACTCAAATGCATCCAGGCATTATTGATGCCTGCATTCAGACCCTCTTTTTATTGTTGCCCAATCAATTCACCAAGCCCTATATTGCATCGCATATGGGCACTCTTGAGTTTTATGGCTCAGAAGAAGATCAAAAATATATATACACTGTATTAAAAGAACTGCATCCACAAGGGAAATACATCATTGCTGACTGGTATTTGCTGGATAAAAACCATGCTGTGATCGCTGCATGTCATGATCTGCGCATGACCGTACTCAATGATACACTGCAAATTAACCAGATTATGGAGATTCAATCCCAGTTCCAACTCGATTTATCTTTGCCTTATGAGGAGTGTCAAAACAAATTGACTCAGTACTTAACGGAGCAATTTGCGATGATCTTTTCAATGCCGCAAAACGACATCCAACCCTTCCAATCCTTGCATGAACTAGGAATGGACTCACTCATGGCGCTGGCAGTGATCCGCATCATCGAAACGAACTTAGGCATCACTTACTCTCTGCCCTTGATGATGCAGGGTCCATCCATTAATGAAATTGCTGAGTATGTATTAGCAAGCCAGTGGTCAGGTTCCCAACAAGAATATCCTGCACCACAAGCTCATTTTGATAATATTTGGATCGCCAATCGAAAAATACAAGAGAGCGCGCAAGTACGTTTATTTTGTTTTCCTTATGGCGGTGGCGGTGCTTCAATTTATCGCGAATGGCAGCAGGAGTTTCCCGATTTCATCGAAGTGTGTCCCATCCAATTACCAGGAAGGGAAAATCGAATGGAGGAACAACCACTTGCTGACCTCGATACTTTGGTTTCCATGTTAGCCAATCAGCTTAAACCCCAATTTAATTTGCCTTTTGCTTTTTTTGGTCATAGTTTTGGATCACTTATTGGATTTGAGCTGAGTCGCTATTTACGTCGTCACCATCTGCCGCAACCTACACATCTTTTTGCCTCAGCATACCCCGACCCGCGTATTCCCTCCAAAAGTTTGGATAACTTGTTGGCAAAACTGCAGCAAATGAATATTAACTTATTTGATTTAAACGCAGAACGAATCAGTGAATTAGACGACGAACAATTAACAGCCTTATCTATAATATTTAAAGAAAACGGCATTGTTGATTACAGCGATGAACGAATGAACAAAAGCATTATCAAAGTCTTACTGCCGATTTTTATCGGTGATATGAACATTGTAAAAAGCTATGCTTATCGTGATGAAACGCCTTTAAAATCAAGTATTACCGTATTTCTAGGCAAACAGGATACCTGGGTCTCTCCAGAAGATCATTTAGGGTGGACTGCTCATTCATTAGAACATTGTGACTTTCAACACTTTGATAGTGGACATCTTTTTATAAGAGAAAAAGAAATAAGACTACAAGTAATTCAAAAAATTACAGAGAAGCTTCTGCATTTTAATAACGCGGAATTTGAAGTCTAAAAGTGGTTAATCTATTAGCTCGGAATGACTAGATTATATCATCATCAATTTGTAATCTCCGAAAACTTGGCTTTTGCAGCGTCAATGTCGATTTCCAGAAAATTATTCATTTTAATTGTTGCAGGACTTGCAGGTGTTGAAAACTGAATATCAATGTTACTTTCTGCGTTCGTTGCAGAATTGATTTCAGAAGTTCTGGTTACGGTTGTTTCTTCGCTTATTTCGAGCGGGGTCTTTTCTGCACTGGTTTTTTCTGAAGTTAAAAAAAATATCATGTATTGTAACGTTGCTTTAATCGATAATGTTTCATAGATTCTTAAATACAAGTACAAACCTTGTAAATATCCGTCAACATGGTGGCCAATTTGTGCGTGACAAAAAATGCAGGGTTCTACCAGGCTAATGGTAAAATGCATGATTATTTTTTTGATCGTTTTTCCTGCCGGATTTACTGTCGTTGTTGCCGTTTCTGTAAAAAGTTTTTGATAAATATAAAAGGTCTTGTCTTGATCCGGATCATAATAAACACCTTTCCAAAATTCGCCATCTTCAAAATCAGCATCTTTAATTAAATCATTATCATACAAGAGTTCAACAAGGTATTTTAAATGTTCAAATTTCGCGGGTTTGCAGTATTGAATCGTCACAATTTTATCTTTCTCAGTTGCGATGTCTTTGCCTTTTATTTTGAACGCCAGTAATGCTTTTTTATTCAATAACTTATCTTCAGGAATTTTAACTTCAAAGAACCCATTTTCTTCGACATCAGAAAATTCTAAGGGAATAAATTGAACCGGTTTGTTAATGGTCACATCTTTAATATTTATCTTTTCCACCAGAAGATAAATGCCTTGTGTACTGGTGGTTAAACCAAAATTGGACTTTACCCTAGGTATTTTATCAATTGATCTTTTGGGATCATTAGGATCTTGGACTTGCTCCCAAATATCAAATGGCGCATTAACAAATTCAATACCAATCGCTCTGCTATTAGTAATTTCGCCATGCGGAACATTGGCTGCAATATCAACCGTTTGAAAGATAGTTCCTTTATTATTCTTAATATTGCCAATCACAAAGTGAGCAGGCACATTGAAGGCAGCCGAGGCGTCCATTTGCATGCCTGCGGTTTCATGTAAAAGGATTTGCGTAGGTCTGCCCGCCCCTCTGGAAGATAAATTCTGTAAATTAGAACTTTTCCAATTTTTAAAATTAATGTCCGCATCAGTCATCGTATATTCTTCTGTAAAAGCAACCAATGTATTTTCATTAACCGGTTTATATTCTGTATATTTTCTTTGCGTGACCTTATTAGTGGCATTACTCCACACCAGTGCTGATTCACTTTCTACTGAAATAACATAATTGCTGTCCGCTTTTAATGGACGATCGTTATCAATGGGAAAGTCGGTGATATTAGGCTGATTTCTATGGAGTTCGATATATCGTTGAGCAAGAGTACCATGCACCTCAAATACCTCAGGATTTTTGGTCATATCATAATTTTTCTTATTAAAGAAAAAGACAACATAGTGGCGGTCAATGGGTGACGTATTTTCATAAGAATTCACTCTAAAAAATCCTGATTTTGAAATCAAATCAATTACATCATCTTTTTTAAAATGTTTCCCGGAAGAAAAAAACTCATTTTCAGCATCATCAAAAGCATTGCTGACATCCTCGCCATAATTATCCATTTGACGAACAGCAGGTGCTGCTGGACCGCCCATAATCGATTTCCCTCTTTATTCCGGTGGCTCCTGTCTTCCCGTGAGTGGATTATAAGTGACCTTAACAGGAACTACCTGATCAGTGGGCAAAATTTCTATCCATTGATCAAAGACCTGAAAATTTCTATCAGGATTATTTGGATCGGGATTGCCGGGATCATAACGAAAACTTCCTTGCAAAGGATAAAAACCATATTCATAGACTTTATCAATGGGGGTTGCTGAAACTTTATCATCATCATGAATTTCTGCTCCCTTAGGATAATGATCCGTTTTATTGGATTCCTCATGTTTTTGTGACACCTGAGTACACAAAAAGCGAATGGCATCATTAATCGTAACTTGAGTATGAGTTCCTACTTCATCTGCAGAATCAATGGCTAATAACTTGGCTTTAATTTCGTCCAGTTCAGATTGTGGCGCTGCATACGCAGCGTCCAGTCCATCAGCCCCTTCTACATTGACATTTTTCAACCAATTAATCGCTGCGCGCTCTTTACCGGGACGAATAGGGATAACTGCCTTGACCCACGGCGCATTGAGAAATGCATTACGTAAATTATCACCATCCAATTGCAATAACCATCCAAGAGAACTACCCATTGGTGCAGGTTGTGACTTGTCCGTAATTAAATAATTATCTTCTCTTGCCACTTTATCTGACCAATTCACCGAATCTGCCGTCAAGCTTTGAAAATCCCCTACCCCCAAATATTGACTGAATTTTTTACGTGGTTTCCACCATTCAGGTGCGACGAAATAGAGCATTTTATTGACATCAAAAATGGAGTTAATCAATTCGGATAATACATGTAAGGTTTTAGGCTCTGTTTTTACTTGATAATGAATATCGGTCATCAATGATTTAATTAAACGGCGATAGACAACAATGCGTTCTTCCTCGCGTAAATCCTCATATTTACGTTTGTTAATATTGCTGGCCATCTCGATTCGTTCTTTAGCAGCCGTTATAAACGCTTGTCTTGTCTTCTCAGCATTAGCAATATCAATGTCAGCCGCTGCAGCTTTCTTAGTAGCATTGCTTGCAGCTATTTCAGCAAGTTTTGCTGCTGAAGTAGTGTAATGAAGCGTGCCTCCAACAACAAAATCAATTCGTTCATCCCATTCCAATCCGTCCGGCGCCGTAATTACTCCAACTTCAATTTGTGAATAATCAGGAGTAAATTTACCATTAAAAGCCCAAACCTGATTTTCAGAATCTTCACCACTATGTGAGATGTATTTGATATTAATATAGCCATTAGGATAATTTGATTTTTGCAGTTCAAAACCATCTGGAGGAGGTGGAACTTGAAAAGTAGTCAAAGGAACAAAGCCTAATTCTGGAAAATCTTGATTGTTCTTCCTGTTATCACCAAAATCCCAAACAACCGGCACAGTAAAATTGGTTGACGTATCAGGAGGTGGTACTGTTTCCGTTATTACTGGCTTTGGAGTTAAATCAGCAGGCTTGGCAATATGCACTAATGTGGCCAAGCCTAAATCGTCGCCAGGCTCGTCGACAAAAGTTTCCCAACATAGAAAACTGCCAATATCCTGAACCTGTACACCTACCTGACGCATTTTTCTTCGTAATTCATAATTGATCAAATCAGAAGTACTATTGGATAGAACATAACGCTTGCTGGAAGTATTCATCTCTTCCGTAATGGTTTTAAAGGTAGATTTAAAATTTTCCCGAATTTCTGAAGAAAGTTTTTGCGTTTGTTCACGCATTTTTTTATGCGTCGTTTCTCTGGCTGTCTGTTGCGTCCTATCCATATTTAAACTACCCGTAGCTGAAGCACTGCCCGTTCCCCATGATTGGTTCACTGTCGTTGTAAAACCCAGCTTTAAATCATTTTTATTATCTTGTTTCACTGCTTCACTGATTTCATCCTGTTCTGTAGTACTTTTTTCCGTCTTGGTAATTGATTCATATTCAGTTTCATAAGTTTTTTCGGTAATTGTTTTTCGTGTACTGATTTCAATGAGTTCTACCGTGGAGCCAGGGGCTAACCACACGTGACCTGTAGGTGAGCCAAGAAACGTATCAAATTCAAAAAAATACTGTCGAAAGAGATGTACAATTCCTAATGGCGACAAGGAAACATTATTGATATCTTTTTTAGGATCAAAAGTTAGATAAGGATCTTTAAAATCTTCAGAAGAATTCTTCACAATGTTCCAAAATGCTTCCTTGCTGTTGTAGTTGACATCGGAATAAAAAATTTTACTCAGTGGCGCAACCGCTTGATTATTGACTAACTCGGTAATGATTCTGGCAATAATTGATTCCATTTTCAATTGGGAAACGAGTTGCTGATAAAGCGCTTCTTTACGCTGCATAACCCGTTGAAATTGACCTTCATTGGTCTCACCTGGATTCGGTCTTAAGGTACTAAGTCGTTCACATTGTTCACGGAATTCTTCTTTATAATGGCTAAAAACATGTTCTTGAAGTATGCGTTTTAAATCATTATCAGCAATAAATCCGCGCCATTGATCGGCATTTTTAGCCGGTTTTTTTTGTAATCTTCTCCGCAGCTCTTGTAACAATATTGAACGTTGATTGAGCAATTTTCCAGAAGGCAGGAATTCTCCCAAATCAAAATGAGGATTACCTAGCGCACAACCACGTAAATTGATTTCATCAATGGATGTTTGACTGACAAAGTGCTTAATGAGCTGATCAAGTAAAAATTCATTTTGTAATTGAGTCGATTTTTCTATGCGTCGCACTATTCTTTTTGATTTCCAACCAATTAATGGTTGATAAACACCGAACATTTCACTTGAATAAGGAAGAATATTCTTGAATTGATCATAATTGGTTATTTTTTTCATGCTGATAATCCTCCATGATTCATCGCACTACTTAGGAATTAACAGTCCTGCTTCTACCTTAACTATTCATTCATGAATACCAATCAACATGAGAAAATCGATAGGGGAGCTTCCTATCCATTAAAATTAGTTCAAAATATACGCATTTTCAATATTTTTTGACCAAACCCTGAATTTACCTGAGCGTTTCACGATACGACAGTTTACATCGATTTAGCTCCAATTACCTGATCAATTGTTTCATACTTGAGCATTCAGTCTAGGGGTGGTTCACCCCAGATGACAGTGAAAGTGACACAATAAACTGCGTAATAAAGATCAATTAACGGGGAGAATAATCGCTCTTTTGTTCGTTTACCGCGGATATTATATTTTCGGTGTAGGAACTAATAAGACTTGCAAGACGTTTCTGCTCTTTCTGCCATTCCTCTTTTGATATAGAGCCATCTTTTAATTGGCGTTCTAACAATTCACGTTGTACATCTAAATTTCTAACAACTCTGTTTAATTCTTGTGGTTGTACTTTAAAAAACATAAGGAACTCTCATTTTTAGTTGACGGGGGTGTAAAAATACCACTTGTTATTTTCAACTTCAATCTTATAAGGATCTGATTTTAAAAAGTTATATGATAATTAGGGTCTGTTTACAAGATAATATTCTTTTGAATTCGAGGCACGCGGGTATTTTAGTGCTATCAAAATATAAATAACTCAACAGGAGTTCTCTGCATGCATAATACTATGCAAAGCTCCAGTTAATTTGTCCGCCAATGGCCGTGGTTTGTGTATTGGTATGTCCTTTAAGGGATGTTAATGGAGTAATTAGATTCACTGGCATTTGGTTAAAGAACGAATGACCTACTCCCACATCGTAACCTAAATTTGCATTTTGTTGATAATGGGCTCCCACTGCCACAATAGTCGCACTACCTACAGGATCGGCAATACCGCGATCACGATCGTTAGAAGGAGTACTCATAAATTGAATACCGCCACGGAATAATATGCTCTCAGTTGCCTTAAACGTAGCGCCAACTGCATAATCAAAACAATTGTGGTAATTAAAAGGAATTGTTACTGAACGCGTTTCTCCCGTAGGAGTTTCCGTATTTTCCATCGTTATTTGGTTAAATGTTCTCCAATTGGTATAAAAAACAGTACCAAATCCAGTCCATCGTTGGGTGAAATCATGTTGTAAACTCAATTGAGCTCGGGCGGGTAAAGCGGCTGATGTTTCTTGTTGATTGGTTCTAAAGATCGCTACCACGGGTCCTACAGCAGGTGTATGTACTGTGCTATGGCCTCTAGTCGTAAGTGAAATTTTAGAATAATAACTCAACCCAATTCGAGTTTCTGGTGAAAGATCCAATAAAATGCCGCCATGCCCCCCATATCCCCAGCCACTTAAATTATTTTCGAGTCTTGAGTCAAAAGGCAAAGAAACCGGCGGGCCATACATATTATTCAAGGTGAATGCCAAATGCAGTGCATCAAATCCCGCACCTAGAGAAAAGCGATCCGTTATTTTCACCCCTAAACTTGGGCCAACATCAATGCCAACCACTTGAGCACGTGTTGCAGCATAACGTGCAATGGATGAGCGTGTGGAACCATAATTCGTACCCAACCCAAACGGGGTTGTTAAATTAAAACCAAAAGAAACGCGCTGAGTAAGGGGGGCTGAATAATAAAATGAGGGCATAAAAGCCCTAATTTGGCTTTTTGCTACCCCGGACTGTGCCACAGCGAACGGGAATGGAAAAGGTGGGGTAACTGCAGATCCTGTGAATCGGGCAGTACCGATAATGCCTAATGCATTACCCACTATCTGTTGATGAGACAGCTTAACAAGACCTGCTGGATTTGTATAAGCCGTACTTGCATCACTGGCAGCCGTTGCCCAATCAGCATAAGCAACACCCAACCCTGCTGAATTAACAAAAGGGAGGTTAAAATCGGATGCCCAAACTGGAGAAACGACACAGAATGAAAAAAGCGTTAGATATAAATGAGGCACTTGACGCACGTTTTGCTCCTTGAAAAGTAATAGCTCAGGCTGCCTTGCTAATTTCTACAGAACGGTTGGATTTGAGCGCAGATTGCGAGAAAATTTTTCTAAGCAAGCGCAGCATACATCAGTATGTGAGCATTTGATTAGGAGAATTTTCTCACAAGATGTGCCGGCCGTTCATTACTCGGGACTGAGCACTTTTACCCTTTTATATTTTACTATCCCTTAATAAATTAATAACCATCTCAATTTCTTCTGACATCGGTCTACAATTTTCTATTTTTGGAGAATATTGACGAACTGTATGATAAATAGATTGAGCTTTTTTACTTGCTTTTTCAATACCACGTAATTCAAGTGCCTGTGTTGCTGCAATCAACAAAATTGCCGTGAGACGTTCCAAATTAGCTACCGACTCTTGAAAATCAAAAGCAGCATGGGTTCCCAAGCTATTTACATCCTGATTATCACCCTCAGTAGCTAAGGTAAATGCCTGATGTGACTGGGCCAATTTGCGATTTTGCACTGCGAGTGCTGCAGCTAATAGCTGCATTGATCGAAAACCATTATGTTTACTTGGATTAGGCACTAGATTCACCGGTAAATTATGATTCTTACGAGGATGAACTAAGTTGGCGAGCAGTGCATGCATCCAGGTTGAAGCTTGGGCAATGTCCATTTTCAAAATGTCGCATGCATCGGTGATATAAAAACCCATAAAATTTGCGCTATGATGAATACTGTTCGCAGCGACATCAATAATTGGATTATCATTAACCGAATTCATTTCATTTTCTATCCAACCGATTGCACGCTCCAAATTCTCATGGAATGGACCGAATCCTTGGGGAACAGATCGAATTGAATAATAATCTTGTACTGGTTTATAAGTATAATCTGTAACCCTCAACTCATCTAAATCAATCAACAATTGACTCCCTTCCCAGAAATCGATAAAAAATTGATTGATTGTCATTTCACCTTTCTGTTTTTTCAGTTGGTGTACCATAGGGTGATAAGCACTACTGATCACGAGTAAAGACTCTAGCGTCATGGCAATAGCGGCCAACATTTGTTTGAATAAATGATGCAAATCATAAACCGCCAAACTAGCGATTGCCGTCATGAAGGATGTACCATTGATCAAGGCAAGCCCATCACGCATTCCGGGCTTATATGCCTTAAGGCCCGCTAATTGAATCGCTTCGGGTGCCAGCATAACTTGATTCTGATAAGTCACGGCAACAGGTTCTCCAATAAGCGCTGCTGCAATCATAGAAAGAGGAATAAGATCGCCACTGGCACCAATGGAGCCATAACAACGAACTACAGGTGTAATACCTGCATTAAGAAAATCTAAAAGTGAATTAATTAATTCAGGATGAACACCTGAATATCCTTGCGCCAGACAATGCGCGCGCAGCATCATCGCCACACGTACAATATGAGGCGAAACAATTGTGCCTAAGCCACAAGAAAGAGAGCGGAGAATATTTTCTTGTCGCTCATTAATCGAGTCATAATAATCTAATGCATCAGTATCTTTAAGCGCAGCATCGATATAACGAACCTGATCACCAAAATTTGTATTGACACCATAAATAGGAACTCTCGAATCAACGTGAACTTTCAAAAACTGGTATGAGGCTTCTATGGCTTCCATAGCCTGAGGTGGTAAGGCTACTGGCAATGAATGATGTGCCAATGCTTGAGAAGAAGCAATAGTTAACTGACAACCATAGCCAATTGTTATAGGTATGTCTGTTCTGCTCATACTTACTGGATTAGACATTTTGCGAGTATTGAGAGGCTTTAGATGTTCCAACCGTAAACTCCATTTATCATAGTAAAAATTCACCCCGAGCTGAGCTTAGTGTGTTCTTTTTTATAAGACTTTTCAACAAAATAATTTATGTGGCGTTTGTAATCCTGAATAAGTCGGTGCAAATGAACTTTCCTGCGGATACCCCCCGACTTGTTCCTGTCTCTTGATCACATCTATGCCTACGCCCCGCGGATAAGCCCTGAGAGTTCTTCACAAAATTTAAACAGGAAACCTATTCTATAGTTTACGGTGATGTTTAAAAGGCTGTCATCCCTGCGTAGGCACACTACTGTCCGGTAAAAATTTTGCTCTCCTGCAATAGGTAATGTCCCTAAATTTTTTTTGTAGGCTCTTCAGCATTCATCTA
>NZ_LNXS01000011.1 GCF_001467525.1 Legionella anisa | reverse complement strand
TTCGTAACTTTGAAAATTACAGAACTCGTGTTAGGGTGCTGTGCTGTTAAATGTGAGTGCCCCCGTAATTGGGAAAGAGCCTAAGTTTCTCTTTATGTTCAATAACCATGATGTTACCCAGTAGCGTTAATAATTTTAAATCATCGCCAGTTTAACGATGAAGTGTAATAATGGGTCTAGCCCAGCGAAAAAGCCCCTAAACTTACTAGTAGCATTTTTAATTGTTTAAAATTTTATCATTTCCTGGGCGATATTTCAAGTGATTTGCTGCTAACAGTTATTTAAGCATATAACACCCAGATGAAAAATCAGATCTGATAGGACATTACTTTAAAGTAAAAATTTTCTGAAACAATCATTCGAACTAAAAGCACTCCTAGGGTAAAAGGGGTATTTTTCAGCAGATAAATTTAATTTTAGTTCAGAGTTAAATGTTTGCGAGGTACCTTTGTGCATTACAAAAAAATCCCCGCTTAGCGGGGATTTCAAAATTTAACCCAATAGAGTCCAGGCTTCTGACCAGGCGAGACCTACGCCGGGCTCATAGTAGGCCGGAGATTGCGTGCACCAACCAGAATAAGGCCAGGGTTTGCACTGATAACGCTTGTGATCGAGGCGACCAATGACAATCGTACCAGCGACATAGCTATTTATCCCGTCAGGATAAACCAAATCTGTACTATTGGAAGGCTCGGTGAAATCAATCATCACATGGTAGTTGCTGGTATCCGCATCGCTAAGATAGATTTTATTCGCCTGATTGGCTGCCAGAACCACTTGCCCGCTTTGTGAGTCAAGTTGACCAATACGCACCAGTACTGACGAGCTATTAATACTGGCTCCCAATGCCAGAGGCCATTGGTCAGCTTTACGGTTGCTTTCATCGACCGTAATGCTATTACTTTCGACTTCAACTTCATGTTTGAAAACCCGTAAAGTAACTTTAGTATTCGCAGCGATATCACCAGTACCATAAAGATCTTGCAGTTCATGCCAACTTGATGATTGCACCACGCCGTCAATAAATACATCGCTGCATCCGTAGAAGGCTTCTGGACTGTCTTCACGCTGCCAGATCATGTAAAAAATACGTTTTCCTGTCGCATTCGTCGGCATTGGGCAATCCATCTGATAACGTCCATTAGCTAAGGTAACGCTGGTAATGGTACAAAACGGATTTGCCTCTAGATCGGACCATTTTAAAGGTGTATTGAAATCATAGCTGTCTTTGGTGACATAAAATTTGAAGTATTTGGTTTTATGGGGAGCGCTAGCAAAAAAAATAAATTGGAAATGACCATTTGCATCAGAATGCACAACGGTAGATGTCCAATCTGCGCGGGCTAAGTTAAACCCTTTAAAAAAATCTCTGCCGCCAGCACACAACTGACCATCAGCTATTAATGCGCGATGTTGGTCGTTAGCTGCAGCTTGATTTACTTCATGCCAGTTGTATAAAGGTTGTGTGCCACCTACTTGCACCGCGGCCTTACATGCTGCCGATTTTGGGTTTTCCGGCCCTTCTTTGTAGCATTGGTAGGTTCTGGAAATAGGAACTTCCAGAGATCCATGAGCAAACAACGAGAAACTAGCCATTGCAAACCCAATACCTCCGATTAATTTTTTCATTATTCATCCTGTTATGACATTAAATTAAACGCAATACGCCTTGGAGTAGGCGCCCATATACATCAGTTACACACACCGTTGATAACACAATTTCGGAGGTCAGTAGCAAACTTAAAATTGTTACTCTGATCAAAAGTAACCTCCCAGTTAAATACACCACCAATATTTCCATAAGCGCGAGGAGGAACATACGAAGCGCAACCAGTACTACTCACCGCTCCCGTTTTAAGACAATGGATAGAACGTTTAATGGTATTTGTTGGAATCACTGGTGAACCGTCGCCGCTGCCATTGGCATTCGCCGCAAGATATCCAATGACAATTTGAGAGGGGTTTAAGTAGCTTACATATGGTTGAAAACCGGTTGTGCTGCCATTGGGTAATTGAGCTGGCCAGTTTTCCAGCAGATTAGTAGCCATAGCAACACTAAAATCAGGATTGCTGGTTGGTGTTGGACCATAACATATCATGTTAATGCCAAACATACAGCCAGTATTGTAAAGCTGAATACCAACCCAAGCCAGGGCATCATGCGTCTGCATAATTAAGGAAGCATAGTTACCCCAGACCCCATCAAAACCACTGGTCGCTGCAACATTCGCTGTTTGCGGTGCCATAGTAATCAGTAAATTAGGATTCTGGTTGTACATAATATTAATAATGCTGGCTAAAACCGCTATGTCACCTTGTGGGTTGGCAAAGGTACCGCTGCCATTTAAACCATATTCAATATCAATATCATACCCGTCAAAACCGTATTCATTAATTAAACCATTCAAGGACGTCATAAAGGTTTTCTTAAAGGCATCGGGAGATGCGGCAGCTGCTAACGCCTGATGAAAATCAACCGTGGTATTTGGCAAGCTAGTCAATGCACCACCTAATGACAGAATGACCTTAATGCCTTTCTGATGCAAGGACTGAATATAAGATTTAGTTATACTATCAAACGCCGGTATAATCTGCCCTGGATTAACAGTACTAAATACGCCAAAAGCGACCATCATATGGGTATAACCTGCATCTGCCAATGCTTGCGCTGTCGGTGGTGTTTTCCAGCCAGGCAGGTATCCAATAATGCGACCGTTACTGACCTGATTAGCTGTTAAAGTGACTGTTTCTGTGGCATTAGCTGTTGCCGTCAAAGGTTGGGGCGAAAAACTTAGAGTATAACCTGGTACTGTTTGGCCTGAAACTTGGTAAATCACGCCATCAGTGAGAGGAACAACTGCAGAACCAGTTCCATTCATTAAATCCACAGTTTGTACAATAGGGGCCGTGTTATCATTGGGCGTGAAAGTAATATTGAGTGTTGCCAATGAAGAAGGTGCTCCCTGTATATTCAGAGTAATCGAATCCTGAGCCACCTGTACGCATTGGTAAGTGAGATTAGTGGTTGGTATAATTGTTTGATTGGCAACTACCTTAGATGGTGTAAAAACAGGCTCGCAATGGTAGTTATTGAAATTAATAGGTGCTGCTGAAAACTGATAAGACGCACCTTCCTTCAATTGAGTCACGTTGGTCACATTACCCCAGATTAAAGTTTGTGATTGTGAACTTCCAGTTTGGATACGAGTAAGCAATACCGAAGGATTATCCGGATAACCAATCAATTCATTAGGCAGTGCTTGCAGGTTGATGTTGATTTTTCCAACTTGTGGTGCTAAAGCATAACTGATAGCCGTATTGGCCGTCTGATTAGCTGTGACGTTGACGGTATTAGGAACCACAGTACCTTGATAAGTATCACCATCAGTGCTTGTGACTGTTTCGGCAGCAAGCCCATAAGTTCCCGCAGCAAGACCGGTTATTATTTGTGAGCCACTCCAGGGCAATTGAACATTACTGATAGGTTGTCCATTTAAAGTGACATGAACCACTGCATGATTTTGAAGCACGTTCGTAGGTTTTACTGAACTATTGCTTAGCTGGATGCTTCCATTATTAACAGTAGTACTTAAATAAACATTGACCGTATTTTCAATATAGCTATCAGTAAAATGACCGTATTTAAGAGTAATTGAACTTCCGACAGGTAATTTGCTGTTGGCACCTGGAAAACTAGGGAAATGCAAGGTCAATGTGGCCAAATAGTTTCCATCGGCTTGCGGCTGAGAACTGATGTTTAAGGTATTGTCGGGATAAGACAAAGGCCAGAAATCCCCCCAAAACGATGTATTGAGGGCTATTGTTGTCTGAAAAGTCAAGGTCGAACTCTGAAAATCAACTGCTTGGCTACAATTGTTGGTTAATTTTAAATTGATGGACTTCCAATGTTCATTGCCAGTGGAAGTAAAGTGAGAGTTAATGCAGGCTACAGGCTGGATAATTGTCGAGGTCGGAGAGGAATAAGCTGTCGTCATCGAAATAGTCGTCAGCGCTCCCAAACCAAGTAATAGGTATTTCATTTTTTACTCCCAGCTATAATTAGGATTTTTAATCTATCACAAATTTTTCTTATTTAACAAATAGATAGATTAATTTTTTTGGCTTGAACACGTAAACGCTTCGGCATTTGATGCCCAGATGCTGTTCAACATAAATTATTTAATAAGCAACCACCCAATAGCATGTATAACTACTCTCATTTTTTCCTTTTGCCGATCCACAACCTAATAAGGTAAGGTTTTTGATGTTTGGAGAAGAGCAGTATCCTCCATGAGGTCAAAAAATTATAACGTATATCTAAAACAATTTATAAAAACCAAGCCATCTGATCGATATTTGACCAATCATGGTGTACTGCACTATAATGACAATATATAAACATATTGTATAAATACGGATCTGACATGAGTTACTGAATGGGTTTTAAAAGGGGATGTCACAAGTTCTAAGCAAAGTTAAGCCTCTTCTAAATAAAACTCGAGTTCGTCTGCAGTAAAGGAGAATAAAAAGCTACTTTTCTTTAAGTTTGAAGTAAAATTTAGTTAATTTATGAACCAGCCAGTTAGGATAAGTTATGGGAACTACAGCGTTTTTGTATACTGTTTCATCTTGATGCTAGAGCATCTCAAGAAGTATTTGTACTAAAAAGGCTGTATTTTTGAATAAATTAGGTTGTTGATTATTTAGTCAAACCACGAGTATTAGATTATGCAATCAAAAAATGAAAGTTCTTCAGTTATATTTTCAAATGAAATGGATGCAAAGAAGGCGTGCCTGAAGCTTGATGTTGCAGGAGCGCGGCAAAAACCTAGTAAAGGAAAGTGGTTACTAAGAGAAAGTTCTGTTGATGGGCTTTTGACTATCTCCTATTTTAATCAAGAAAAGAAAGGTTATTATCACTTAAGAGTTGGATTTAAGGACAATGAATGGCAATTGGCTCCTTCAACGAATGAAGAAGCAGAGGAATTTGTTAAAAAAGCACAGGCTGTTTTCAAAAATGCACTTCCAGAGAATAGTTATGAAAGTTTGCTTCATCTGCTAACTGACAATGGCTTTGATTTAAGTAAACAAGTCCACCCGAAACCTACTGAGTCAACGCGTACCTCTCGTTATTCCTCATACATTGAGGATGTTTTTGATGAGTCATCGTTTAATAATCGATACTCTAAATTATAATTGTGCATATTTTTTGCATAGGGCAATAAAACAATAAGCGCCCAATTATGCATGGGCTGGTTTCATTTTCCAGTACTTTTTGGCAATGATCTTGCCTTGAATTGATGGACACCTTGTTAAGAGAGTAAAATCTTAACCAGAGATGAATAATGAACAATAATAAACCAGAAGAAAAAGAGGTAACTCCCCTGGTACCCCCTAATTTAATTTAAAAAAACACTTGAAAAATTATACAGATATGTTCAAATTTTGGCATGAACGCTATTACTCTGGCAGATTCTCTGCTACAAAAAATCACGGCATTAGAAGAGTTGATTGTGAAGCAATCTGAGCTCATTCAAGCACAAGCTTTAAAGATTGAAGAACAAGCTGAGACGATTGCGCGTTTGCAAACAAGAATTGCAGAGTTAGAGAAGCGAACAAAGAAAAATAGTGGCAATAGTTCAAAGCCACCATCCAGTGATGGTCTAGCTAAACCACCGCGCACCAGCTCGTTACGTGAAAATAGCAAAAATAAAAGTGGTGGGCAATTAGGGCATAAGGGTGAAACGCTTAAACAAACACTTCACCCGGATATTATTACACGACACGTATTAATACATTGTCCTGACTGCAATAATACACTTTCACCCGAGCCATTAAACGGCGTTGTTAAACGATAAGTCTTTGACATTCCACCACCAAAGATTGAGGTCACCGAGCATCAAGCGGAAGTAAAATATTGCACGTGTAGCAATAAGATGGTGATGGCATAATTTCCTGTAAGCTTTGAGGAACGATTTAGTCCGCTCATTGACCGGCGTTGTTGCATATCCTAAGCGCTTCGCCAGCCCCCGTCGGGGTCTGACTAAAAAACAGCCACACTTTTAGGTAGTCCTAGTTTATTCATCTTATTTATAATTCGACATCGAATAGCGAGGTCTGTAAATTGGTTTTCAGGCGTACGAGCACTCATTTGGTCACCAAAAATACAATTCAATCGTGACATGTTCGTTTCTACCAACGAGCGCTGATGATAGTTATTTTCTTGTTTCTAAACACGAAGCTCTTCTTCTTTGTCTAGTGCTGAACTAAGTCGGATAATCAATTCATCGCGAGGAATAAGAGCTATCTTTTTTATTTTATTTCGTTGGACTGCAGCATTATGTTGAGGAGGAAAGACCGGTTTGGCTCCACGCTTTGCTCTACTTCATAACAGTTTTGTTTATCATATGCGCCATCGCCAGTAATTTGTTCTATTGGGTCATCGATTTGTTCGATAAGCCCTGGTAAATAATTTCCATCGAGCCGCACACTATCAGTTACAATCATTGCTACAATATCTAAAGAATCTGCATCAAGTGCTATGTGTAATTTTTTCCATACCTGGCAACGGCTTACTCCATGTTTTAATTGTTTCTACTCGCCTTCCCCTAGTACCTGAACCCCTGTAGAATCAACCAAAATATGTCTTGGTTTGTTCGAGAAGTTTGCCCTCAAATCTACTTTTAAGCTCTTTGCCCTTCGACATAGAGTACTAGTCTGGAGTCGGTATTCTCAACTGGTGCAGTTCGATTAATGAGCGTAAAAACCCTTCAGTCGCTCGGTAGGTCAAATTAAATAGCTGTCTAATCGTTAAAGCACAAAGTACCAATGCATCTGAATAAGATTCGTTGCCATGCGATCCCTCTGCGCTTTTGATATAATTTTTATTAAACCATACATGAAGACTTCCCCGGGATACTAATCCTTTGTTATACTCCGGCCAGTTACGAACTCTATAGACATTTTTTGTCATTGGTAAACTCCTTGTTTTTTGCGAAACCGAAGTTATACCGTTTAGGTTCGTAACGCCATATTTTTTATATTTCCCTTAAATTTAATCGACAGATTGATAATTCTGCAACAACGCCTCATTGACCGCGAAATCATGGATAGGGGGAATCGGCGTATTAGCGATTTATTATGCAAAGCACGTCTGCTCCACATGGCCTGTGTTGAGGATATTGACTATCAGCACCCAATGGGACTAGAAAAAAGCAAAATCGCTGTACTTACAAGTTGTGACTTTATTCGCGCCACTACCAAAACCTACTCATCACTGGACCTACTGGGCTGAAGAATCGACTCATATTTTTTTGAAAAAAGAAGAAGAAATGCACGTCACGCTATGATCTAATTGAGTTCTACAACAAAATAAGATGAGAGCAACGATGCATGTCGAAAGCATTTTACCTGAATTACTCAACGGTACAATCCATAAAAGGAGAATAGAATCACTATGTACATTAGTTAAGGTGGTAATCTGTCAAAAGACCTTAAAATTAAGTGAACTTGGTCGCAATTTGAAGGGCAAAAAAGAACGCACAGGGATACGGATAGTCTGTAGAGCGTTGTCTAATCGATTTTATCAGAAACATTCATCACAAATTTACTTATGTATTATCAATAAAGTTGTAGGCAAGAATAAAGCGCCAGACCTAATTTTAGATTGGTCTGCAATACCTAACAGCAAACGCAGTACAAAACAGGAGGAGTATCAAGTATTGAGAGCTTCTTATGCAGCGGAAGGGCGCAGCATGACACTATATGAAGAAATTCACCCCCGTTCAAAGCTCAATAACAGCGGTGTTCATAAACAATTTTTAAAGAACTTGAGTGAGTTACAACATGAGGATTGCAGGCCTTGTATTATTACCGATGCAGACTTCAAAAATCCATGGTTTAAAGCGGTGTTGAAGTTAGGATGGGATTATATTGGGCGTGTGCGTGGAGATGTTCATTTTGACGAGGCAAAGGATTTAAACCAGTAGCTAGTTTGCATGCCCAGGCCTCTAATAAAGCACGTCATTTGGGCAAATTTATCTTAACGAAAGCTAATGCATTAAATACAAATGCTTAGCTTTATACTCATAAACTTAAAGGAAGAAAAAAGCTTAATCGTAATGGCACTTATGCCAAGGATAAAGATTCTTTAACCCATGCAAGAGGGTATCGTGAACCCTTTGTCATTGTCTCTTCATTGATACAACGTGCCGATGTGATTATTAGAAAATATAAATCGAGAATGACTATTGAAGAGTCTCTGAGAGATACTAAAAGTCGTATTTATGGATTTAATTTAAACGATAATAAAACTCAAAAAGCCGAACGCTACATCGTTTGGTTATTTATTGCCGCACTTGCTGCATTGGTCGCTTGGGTTGTTGGGTGCCTGGCTGAAAAAGCGAAGCTTCATTATGATTTCCAGGCTAACTCTTATAAAGATAAACGAGTACTTTCCTTTGGTTACCTCGGGGCACGAATTATTAAAAAGGAAATTAATCTCTTGTACGATTGGAACACAATCATACAAGAAATTTTTGAGGGTATTCTAATATGAGTCGATCTTTCAGCTTTGAAGTATCAAAAATTATAGAACAGATCCGGCATGACTGAAATTAAGTACGCTAATGACTAATTAGCATAGTGAAATAATGGAATAGGTTGTATGCTTTTGTAGGTCCTAAAAAATCCTTTCCAGCCAATACCTGGCTGAGCATTAGGGGACTGGCTTCAAGTATCTGAGCCAGCTCTTTACAGTCCAATTCACTGTAAGACAGAATATAATCAATTAAATATTTCTGAGTATCTTTTTTTAATTGAAATTTAAGATTAATAACAGGTTCTTTAACCTCGATAAAACATTCCATGTAACATCCTCACTTTCATTTTATTACGGCATAGTCCAGTTGAAAAACAGTAAACCATAGCCGTAATATCGATAAAATTAGTTTTTTTACATGGAGAAGATCACAGGTAAAATGCAACTTGGATTAATTTATTACCTTTTTGCCTCTCCTTAAGCGGTTGTTAGAACCTCCGATGGCTCTGAATCTTTTGTTTGCTCAATAACTGGTCTGATTCTTTTCGCGATCAAGTAAAGAAAAATAGCACCTAATAATGCCCACATACCCAGCTGGTTAAATACATGCAGGTAATCGCCATTGGATAGCAATGGATTCGTAGACTCACCTTGAGTCATAGCATTGGAAAAGTAATGAGATAACGATGCTGATACCCCTGATACCATCATCCAGGTGCCCATCAGCACTCCTTGTAATTGGGGTGGGGAAATTTTACCAATCATGGCATATCCGACGGGTCCTATTAATAACTCTGCAATTGCTTGGGTGGTAAAATGGAGCATTACCCAATAAACACTCACATATCCATGTTTATTGGCAAAGAGGATACCGCTGGCAATACAGAAGAATGAGCCTGCTAATATCAGAAATGCCCATGTAAATTGTTTGGTTATTGATACATTGTATCCTTTTGCTTGCAGTCGTGTGAGTACAGTGGATAACAATGGAGCGCCAATAATGATCACAAGTGCATTGATATTCACAAGCCATTGAGTTGCCATTTCATAATGGAACAGATGTTTATCGACATTATTTTTAATGAATAGTGTTACACCCATTGGGCCTGTGAAGTAGATCATCCAAAACAGGATTGATGTTACTGTCAGGACTAGAAAAGTCATAATTTTTTGCTTATCTAAAGTCGATTTCTGCTGGTAGCCAAGGTATAAAATTACAAAAAACATCATAACGCTGAGTCCTACTACAACTCCATTGCTGAACTGGGCTTTATGAAAACAAAGCAAGGTGAATGGGATAAGAGCTAATATAATTCCCCAGCCAAAAGATTTTTTTAAATTCAGGGAAGCTTTATTTGTAACTTTAATTAAAGGAGTATCGCGATCATTCAAGTTCGACCAATAACCCCACATAAGCAAAAGTGTGATTACATTTGGAATTATGCTGGCATAGAGTAGTGTTTGATATTGATTGGAGTAATCAAAAAAGCCGCTTATGATATAGCCAGCGCAGAAGCCTACATTCATATAGGAATAACTCAAGAAAAAGGCTTTATCTCTTCGGTTATCATCCGGCGCAAAGCGTTGTGTCAGTATGCTGTTGTAAGCGGTAGTGTTTAAGCCACATCCTACCAGAAATAAACTCAGTCCAAGATAGAGTAACGACTTAACTGAAAGTGCCAAAAGTAAAATACCAATCGTTTGTATGGCAGTGGTAATCAAAAATAAGGCTCGGTTACTCAGATATCGTCCACCAACCACTCCGCCGAGTAAATGCAGAACATAGTTAAATGCGAGAAATAAACCAACAATGCTATTTGAAAGAGCGTTAGACAGCCCTAATTGTTTAGTGAGAAACAGAGATAATGAGGAATACAGAATTGCATAAGAGAAGGTTGAAAATGCCTGTATTAAATACAGGGGCATGATTCCTTTTGGCATTTTTTCTGGTGACAACATATTTTTTCCCTAAAACTATTTTGGAAGGTGACTCTAACATTAAAAATGGATAAACTTAATCCCTTTCTACAATTATCCTAATTTTCAAGGGATGATAATTGATATTCAATTGTTGTATGGGTGTTTAGGAATGAACAAAATTAGTAGAGTTTCATGGGATGAAATCAAGCATCAAGTAAAGCAAGTTAACGCATCTATATATCATGTCATTGAAGAAATTAAACCAGGCAATACAATCCCTTTCTTTATAGCTCGATATAAATTTGGTGAACATTTTGGCATTAAAAATCATGCCTATCTGCCGACAAGCAGTGGTCAAATGGAAAAGATTGACAGCAAGCACACTGATAATGAGTTATTCAATCATCTTGGGTATGGTAAAAATAGTCTACCCCTAGGCTTAATATTGGATAAATTTTGCGAGTGGCATTATTTTGGTGAAGATGAACGCATCTTTCCAGACTGTGTTCAGGGACCTGGTGCAATTTTTAATATGCAGGTTATTTTTGATGAGGATCAGACTGTAGATAATAATGTGCTGTCTGTTTCTTCTGGCGCACTTTCATCTTTTTTATTGCCAAATATCGGTTGTAAAAGGAAGCATGCAAGAATTCAGAAATATTTTAATGTCGCTGCTCCGGCACCTAAATCGCCTTATGAACATTATCTAGTATTTAAAGAGATATTGAAGGATAAAAATACTATTGATAACTGGTATAGCGAGATTCTTTATTTTTCCGAGCGGTTTATCAATGAAGTTAAACATAATGATAAATGGCTTAAGCTGAAGTTATATTTCTCAGAGTCATTAAGAAAAAAACTAACGCAAAATACCTATGATGCTTCTTGTAACGATTTATTTCTCAGTGCCAAAAGTATTAATCGTTTCAGACCTACGCCATTCATCATGGATACAGCAAAATACATTTTTAATATTTGTATGGGATCAGGTATTGGTGTTAAGCCAGCAATTGATGAGCAATACTTTCCAGTTAAAACAATTCAGAAAATTTATAATGAATGTTATGACTTAGAATACACAGCAACAGTAATGGTACCTTCGGCTTTGAATGGCCAGTCTGATAGTGTTTACTATCCCTTGCAGTGTCCTTTTGCCAAGATTAATACTTTTAAAACCAATCAAAGTAATAGTGCTTACAGTGAATTGGAAATGTTAAAAAATGTGTTGTTAGCTTATCAGTCGGAGTTTACTGCGGATAATAGTTCTGCTTTTGGAAGTCTACTTTATCACGTAAGCAAACAAACGGAATTTTCTTTTTACCATTATAAATCTTCTAGTAATAAGAGCATTAATAGTTCTGAAGAATTAGAAGAAAGTGATAACAGATTTGCTTTTTCCTATTGTAGCGATAAAACACCATTTGCCAGCGATGCGAAATTATTTAGAGGTTGCGTTAGGTTAAGCAAACAATAAGGTTATATATATGAGAATATTAGAAACAGAACGATTATTTCTGCGGACTTTTCAAGAAAATGATGTGGAATCCTTAATTGCCATTAGCCAGGACGAAAAAGTAATGCAGTTTTTTCCTGCCATACCTACTCGAGAAGAAATCATTGCATTCATAGATAGAATAATTGCACATCAAGAAGAAAAAAATTTCTCCCTATATGCTGCTGAAATTAAAAATACCGGTGAGATGATAGGTTTTGTCGGTTTATTTACTGCAACATTTCAAGCTCATTTCACTCCAGCGATTGAAATTGGTTGGCGTTTATCTTCAAAACACTGGAACCAAGGCTATGCAACAGAGGCCGCCAAAGCAGTCCTTGATTATGCTTTTAGGAAATTAGATTTGGATGAAGTAGTCTCGTTTACATCGGCATTAAATAAACCGTCTATTCGAGTAATGCAAAAGATCGGATTACATACCAATTCAGAAGATAATTTTGATAACCCTAAAGTACGGTCAGGTAGCCCTTTAATGGGGCATGTATTGTATAGATTAAAACGATCAGAGTATTTATCAACTCAGTATTAAATCATCAATTTTCAGATTGAGTAATTTCAGGTATTTGTTGCTAATGGCCTTTTTTTCGATGGGTGGAATATATACTGTTGTTATTGAAGAAATAGCTGCTAGCTCGAGATTACTAAGTTGTATCCATTCTATTCGGGGAGGGCAAGTAGGAAGGGAAGGCGCCTCATAAAGACAAATAGAGTAATCTGCTGGATAGTATCCTATTAGGTAGTCTTTTAAAATTGATAGGCTGTTAGTTTTTTTCCCATCCGTTCTACCAAAATTTGCTACCTGCCAAAGTATTAAATGCGCATGAATATCAAGACACCGTTCAAATAATACCAATTCTGTGGCTTCAATTGAAAAACATCCCTGATCGCCTGGATCAATTTCTAGATCACTAAACAAGCAGTCTTGGGAAGATATTGCAGGTAAAATAATTGCTTCGCCATTATCCTGTTTAATTTGTCTCACGGCATTAAGTGCAGAATCTGCAAAAACGGTAGGGTGGCCGTAAAAAACAACGCATAAAATTGAAGCCTGTTTATATTCTTCAATGATATGAGTTGTTAGTGCCTGATAGGCTTCAGCCCTTTTTTCGCAGCTAAAGTAGATAGAATCCAACGATTCAGAATTTTTCGCTTCTCGTTGAATCCATTGTTTTAGGTTATCTTCATTAATGAGGTAGAGTACTTTATCGGCACTTTGAATAACCCGTTTAGTTTCTTCGGTCAGATGGGAAATCGACTTTATTCCCGACCCTACTACTATAAGCTTATGCATTAACTCGCTTTATATTAACTATTTTATTGCTATCAGGCTGATACTGTCTTTGTATTGAGACTATTTTATTAGAATGAGCCTGTCTCTGTGTATTTTGATTAGTGTTTAACAATAAATTTATGTGGCTTATCAAATACTCATTTCCTACAGCGGCTTCAAGTTCTTCCATTAAACTCATTTGATGTACCTTTTATTAAACTTTGATAGCCATTGTACAAATAAAATTCTTATAGGTATAGCCTAAAAAAAGAATTGCAGTGATTTACTCATTATGCTCTAATAACTACTCGTATTGAGTAGTTGTGATTTGAGAGTTACAGGAGTTGAGAAGTCATGAGCAATATTCATCTAATCCCTCGTTTGATTCGCTTAAGAGACGCTCCTACCTATGTAGGTATGGATCGCCACAGATTTAATAAAGACGTTAGACCAAATTTGGTAGAAATCCCGATGGGAATTCAGGGAATTGCATTTGATCGACTTGATTTAGACGCATGGGTCGACGATTATATACAGTGTAGTGGTCGTCCTGCGGTAACCAAGCATAGGAGTTTGGAACAATGGGACGAAAAAAATCGCCGGGTCTCTTCAAAAGAGGTGACTATTGGCACATCGATAAAGCGGTCTTTGGATGCAGAATTCGAGAAAGCACTGGTACGGGCAACCTCGAAGAAGCAGAAAAATACTTTGCAAAACGTATAGAAGAAATAAGGCAAGCGAGTGTGTTTGGGGTAAGACCCAAACGTACCTTTATGGAAGCAGCCATTAAATTTTTGGATGAGAATCAACATAAAAGAAGTCTTGATTCTGATGCAGGGCGTTTACGTGTTCTGGTTCAGTATATCGGAAAAATGACTTTAGATTCGATTCATATGGGTACTTTGCAACCGTTTATTGACGGGCGACGTCAGGATCAAGTTAAAACAAGAACGATTAACCATGGTCTAAAAATAGTTCGTCGAATTTGTAATTTGGCTGCAACCGAGTGGATTGATGAGTTTGGGCTGACTTGGTTGCTGAATGCCCCCAAAATTAAATTGCTGCCAGAAGATGATTTACGCAAACCTTATCCACTAAGTTGGGATGAGCAACATAGACTCTTTGCAGAGCTGCCTGCGCATTTAGAGCAAATGGCACTATTTGCAGTGAATACTGGATGTAGAGAAAGTGAAGTATGTCACTTGCAATGGGATTGGGAAATTAAGCTTCCACAATTGCCGCATCTGTTAGTGTTCATCATCCCCCCTGAAATGGTTAAAAATGGTGAAGAGCGCTTGGTAGTCTGTAATCAAACGGCAAAATCGGTAGTTGATAGCCAAAGAGGAAAACATAAACAGTTTGTGTTTACCTTTAAAGGCAATCCGATTACCCGAATAAATAATACAGGTTGGAAAGAAGCTCGTAAGAAAGCTGGTTTGGAGTTTGTGCGTGTTCATGATCTGAAACATACCTTTGGTAGACGATTAAGATCTGTTGGAGTGAGTTTTGAAGACAGGCAAGATCTGCTTGGACATCGTTCAGGTCGTATTACAACGCATTACTCATCAGCTGAATTGCAGAATCTATATGAAGCAGGAAACAAGGTTTGCGAAAAGCAACAAAGTGGGGTGGTTCTCACGTTACTTCGTAATCCAAATAATAGAAAAGAAAAAGATACATCTCACGGACGTAAGGTAGTTAGTTTATGAGTTTGTGTCTACTGTGCCCCACAAAATCCCCACAATGGTTTTTGAGGGGTTGGGATAATCGATTGCAAGTTGTTGATTTTACTGGCTTTAATTGGTGGGCCCACTAGGACTTGAACCTAGGACCAACGGATTATGAGCCATCAATCTCTATTTTAACTACTTGATTTTATTATGAATATTGCTGCGTAACAACCACTACAAATGGCGTATTATGGCGTACTGCGTCGTACTCAAACACGCAAATCTCACGCGAGGCTATTTTGGCTTCTTGTTAGGTAAATTATCAATTATTTGTTAAAATGACTATTTGTGACGTAATATTATGCTATAATAAAAATGACTATTTACGACGTTATGGTAATCAGCTATGAACCGGAAAAACCATTACAACAATAATTTTCGTGATGAATTAAGAAAAAAGATTGATCATATCACCAGCCGTGTATTTTCGCGGGGTGATTTAATACAAGATCATTCTAATCAAGTTCAATTAAGATTAAATCGTGCGCTGCGTACTTTTATGGACGAGGGTATTATCATTAAAATTGCACACGGTTTATTTGCTAAAGCCGAGCCTATGAGTATCCCTGGTAGAAAGATGCAAGCTGTGCTAACAGAGCCCTTTGAAACAGTCACGACAGCGGCGCTAGATAAATTAGGGATTAAATGGGAATTAGGAAGTGCTATCCGCGATTATAATGAGGGGAAAACTACCCAGGTGCCAGCAGTTTTTAGTGTTCGATTAAAAAGTCGATATCGTGGTTCTATTCATGCAGAGGGTAGGAAACTGATTTTTGAAGGTGGTATCAATGCTAGGTGAATTAAACGAACAGCAAATTCGTCAAACTGCTATTATCTTAGGATTGCCCGCAGATTTTATTCGCAAAGATTATTTCGTTACAAAAGCAATTTGCTTATTGGTTGGAATATCTAATGATTATTTTGAATTGGTATTTCAAGGAGGTACTAGCCTTTCTAAAGGTTATGGAGTGATTAGCAGACTCTCCGAGGATATCGATTTCCGAGTAATTTCTAAGCCTGCTTGCCTCAATTTAGGTAAAGATGCAAGGCGACGAGAGTTGCGATTATTTCGGCGTGCATTGGTTGAATCGTTAATCAATGCCGGCTTTGATGTTCAACCGCAGGATATTAAGGTCTTTTATGAAGGGCGATATATGAGTATTCGCGCTTCATTTGATGGTGCTCAAGGTATTGTATATTTGAAGCCCCATATTGCCATTGATTGCTTTCTTGGTATGTTGGAGTTAGCGCCTGAAATTCGTAACATTTCCTCAATGGTTAAAGTGACTTTGGGTGATACAGAGTGTGATCACCAGTATTTTCCAGTTCCTTGCGTCGCATTAGATGAGACAGCAGCGGAAAAATGGGTGGCATTATCACGCCGAATCGTAGATGCAAATGAAACCGCGCGAGACTCAGATAAGCACTTAGTCAGGCATTTGTATGATCTTCATCAGTTGCAACAACAAAATTGTCTTACAGAAAATTATTACTTTGTGCTGGAAAAGGTGTTAGAAAAAGAGCAGGAGATGTTTGGCTGTGAATCTTCTGATAGTGTTTATGAGAAATCAATATCAGCATTACATTACCTTTGTTCAGATAAAAAGTGGGAAGAGCATTGGCGATTTTTTCTGGAACAAATGGTTTATCAGTCAGAAAAACCTGGTTTTGAGCAAGCTATAGCAACGGTGGAAAAATTAAACTTAAGGTCGCAATAAAAGCCCCAAAGAAGGGGCTTAGTAACAAGAAAAAACATGCGTTTGACCATCTGCTTCTACCGAAAAATAGTCGTTTATAAATAGATCACGTGCAAAAGCTTCGTAATCAAAATAAAACAGCAAATCCTCCGGTATTGCACTGCTGTAGCAGTCGTCAAAAAGCGCACGGGCGAAATCAACTTCACTATCATAAGCACCATGATAATTTTCCTCTAACATTCTTTCAGCATCATCAATCGAGTAGTAGCTAAAAAGTTCAGCACCTAATACCCCATGCTTCATAATGAAGGAGGCAAGTTCCGCAACATCATTAATATTGTCATACTCGCCAATTTGTGCACCACCAAATCCTTCAAAATCATGGATCGCAAACTCCTCTGCATTCTCAATGGGGCTTTTAGCTAACATTTCATGAATTTCATCATAAATGGTGCTTACATCCTGAGTTGCATCAATCCATTTTCCTTGTAGTATGCCATTGTTATAAGCAGCAAGACATGCAACATAAATCTGAGGTGTATCCATTTTAAGACTCCTTGCAAAAGGAGTGCTACTCCCTAAGCAGAAATAAGCACTCCTACTTAGGGTTAAACGAAATTGAGTCGAGGATGTTGATCCTCTAAAAGAGAATGCAATTTTTTGCTTAGCCGTTTAATTTCCTCTATATCTTGTGCTGATAACTCATCGCGCAAGGTATGAAATTCATTAATACAACAAGCTAAATCAAAAAATACATTTTCCTTTCTTGAGATAGTAGAACTCACATTTTCCATGGTTTTCTCCAAAATTGGGAAAACCACCCCATCAGGGAAGTCTCTCCCAGATGATTAAAAAATGAGTCATCCATACTCGATTACGACAAGTCTGGTTGATTCGCCTAATTTTTAAAGAACAGCCGTTCGCAAATGAACAATTGCGAATGGATAAACAGGTTTAAAACAAGAGGTTTTAATGTGGTTTCACCCTGGTGGGTGATCAGTGATCGAAACTGAGATTCCCGACTTAACGTTCTGCCATAAGATTAAGGAATGATAGTGGCTCTTCACAAGACCGATTGCGGTTTCGCCAGGCTCTCACTGGCTCTTCAGTTGTGTTATATACCTACTACTCTAAACTATTACAACAAATAAATCAATCGAAACGTGTTATTAATTTAAAAATAAAACACGTTTCGATTTATTTCAGCCGCAATAAGTTTTATGCAAAGCTTTACATAAAAGTTATTGTGGAAAGTAGGTGATTATGTAAAGTAGTTCAAAAAGACCCAATAATATCAAGACTAATCCTCAAAATTACATTACATA
>NZ_LNXS01000010.1 GCF_001467525.1 Legionella anisa | reverse complement strand
TTGAGTAAATCTCCACAATTTAAGGAGAGCGTACTTTACAAAATCATTTAAACTCTGTCACACAGCCTTGCCGGAAGGACACGGCCTCCCAGTTTTTAAGCAATCCAGTTGGCGCAATTATTAAAAGAGGTTTATCACAGATATCTTCTTTAATCATTCCTTCTCGTAGCCATTCAAGAAACATTAGAGATTGAAAAGTTTTACCAAGCCCCATGTCATCAGCTAAAAGTACTCCCCTAGAACCTGCTTGATAATGTGCACATAACCACTTATATGCTTCTATCTGGTGTTGTTTTGGTTCTGTTCTAATTGTCTCGGGTAGTTTGATTGATTGAGGGTAGCGTTTTCTTGGTAGGCGAACTACATGAAATTCAACATATTCAAGATTTTCTTTTACAAGCATTACAGGCGTTTGTAGTATCCTATCTTGGTCTAGTGAATTAGCTTGATTATGTTTATTATCTTCATTATACAAGGGTTGTCGAGGTATAAATTTTTCTAATGCGGATATAGAGTTATCGTTAACAGGAATATTGATTCCTTCATGATCTACAAATAGAACCCCTGATTTTTTGGCTTCTTTAATCTTATCAAGTGTTACAGAGAGATCACTGATGGTTTCAAACTGTATTTTTTTTCCTGCTATATCAATCCCAAATGGGCTATTTGGGAATTTACCATCTGGAATCCATTCACCAGGCGGTAATTGAATCCATGGTATTACTTTTGCGTTCCATTCACCGATTCCTGTTACTCTATCAGAAAAAATTAGATTTAATTCTTCATCACTGATCATTCCTTCCAGACTATCTGCAAGAGTGGCTTTGGGATTTTTTAGAAAATTTAATTTTTCGGTATCGTTGGAGTGCTGAATTTTATGAATGGTACTTAGCGCTTTATTAAGTTGATCATTAATTAGAATGTATTTTCCTGGTCCTAGGGTGTAATAAGGTTGTAATTTAGTACTATTACTAAATTGATCAATATACCGTTGTTGTTCTATGGGGGGTAATATGTTTTCAAACACACAATCTTGATTGTGTGTTTCATGTCTTTTTAGAAGGACAGGTTGGATTTTGAAACTATTTCCTTCTGGAGTTGCGTCAATTCGGAATGCGTTAGCAAAGTATAACTTGATATTTGATATGCTGCCATCATCAGAAAATTTCCGACTTTCTTCTTCCGGGAGCAATGCTCTAATTGATTTAAAATTTTCAAGAATTTCTAATCGAGCATGCATGGAGTTAGATAAATGTAACTTTTCTCGAATTGCATCAATATCTTCAGCAAATTTCCAAGCAAAATATGATAGAAGATATTTTTTATTTCCAAATATTAAAAAAATGCCTCTTCTTTCAGCCTGTGTAATCGGTCTGGAGTTTCCGTCTATCCATGAATAATTTATAGTGTAATCATCCTTGGCTAGTAGTCCTTGGCATTCAATATGCAGTCCTCCATCAAACAGTGGGGGTAGTTCCAGTAAATGTTGTAGGTAACATTCTTGGCCTTTTAAAATCTCAATTAGTTGTTCTGAGCGAAGGCTTATTGTTAGATTATACAATAAATCCTCTTGTATGAGATCATTATCATGTAAATAATCTAGCAGCCAAATCGCTCCTGGGTGATTTGAGTTTCGCCATTCTTGAATAGGAACAATTGTGTTTTTATTTTCTAATTGAAATATAAATCGATATATACCGTCCTGTAGTTGTTCGTGACAAAGAAATTTGGTAGTAATCTTGGCTTTACGCTTAAATCCGAAAATCATAATGGTATACCTTTATTCCAGTATGTTGATAAATAAAATCATTTAATTTTTCTTGCCAGGAGTAGTTTTCGCTTCCTTGGTGTTGAATTCCATCTGTTTGATAATGTGGAACGATTTTTAATGATTTGGCTTTGAGGTTTGAGCCTGAATAATTATCCTTATAATGAGAGGGGCAGCCAGGGTCAGTTGTTAACCAGGCCCGACATTTACCATTGTGACTCCATTCTGCAAAAACCAGGTCTTTAATTTTGATAATTAGAACACTCTGATTTGATGAGCATTCTTTAACTATTTTGCCGAAAGATAATTTATTCCCGAAGTGAGTTTCTGCATAATACTGAGCGTCTGGACCAAGTGCGAACCAAGCTTCATCAAGATATCCAAGTGCGAAATATGCCATCCAAAAAGCTTTTCTGTATTTCCACTGATGATCAAGTGCCATTTGATCAACAATATCAAAAAATTGCTCGATACTATCTCCAACGAGCCAACGAAGCATAATTTGTAGGCTTGATTGATTTACGGAGCGCCAGCCATTTCTTTGGTGTGCAATAATACGAGGATCTTTAAAGTTCTCGATTAAAATATCATGAATTCTTTTTTTAAGTTCACTACTAATTTTATATGTGTTAGTCGCCCATGGAGAAAGTAAAGCTTCAATTAATTTAACACGATGATCATTAAATCTTATTTGGCCATTATTAAAATAATAATTTATTGTCGCGTTTAGCAATTCCTCGGAAGGTAGGGTATTAATTTTGTTTAGTAGTTCTTTACCAATTGATTCTGCATAACCAGTTTGTCCGAGATCTCCATGCAGACCACTTAAAAGGGCGAACTCATCCCAATCACAATTCGCATCCTGAATAAATGAGTTGATGGCTTTATTCAAACAGAAATCCCGAGAGAATAAATTAATTTGTCGATCTCTTTCTGTCCATCTTATGAGGTTATTTTTTTGGCTACAACTATCTAATTCTTCACGTATAACACATGAAATTTGCTGAAAAATTAATTTATAATTTGATCTTTGATTGTAGTCTCTAAGAAATACATGAATTAATTTTCTCCAATTCCCTGGTGTTGAGTTACGTTTTAACCAATTAATATATTGATTAATAAAATCATAGTTACTTCCAAGTGGCTTACTTTCACCATTTTGATACCAAAAAATATATGGTGACATCCTCCATTCGCGATTCGATATAGAAGTTAATTCTTTATTTTCTATTGCTTGAGCAAATCGAAAATAAATTTTCTCAATCTCAACTATTGAAGGTGAATGATCAGTAACTGCAAATTTTTTTTCTAGCTCTTTCACTGTCTGTAGAATCGTAGGCAAGGTTAGTAGATTCTTAGAAACATTAAGTTTGTTAAGTTTGAAAAAATGTTTTAATTGTTCTTTTGTATTCGCAAGATTATCCAATGGCATGTTTCAATCTCTTTATGTCTTGCGGAGTAGGAGATCGCATAATAAATCTAAGTTCAATTCGTCGGTTCACACTTAAATTGTTAGGATCAATTGGTCTTCTTGCTTCATATCCGCTCACATTTAATATGGGTATACCATTAATATTTTTAAGACCAACATTAAGTAAAGGTTTAGCGTCGATTAACTCATTAAAAACTGAAATGGCTCTTCTAGCTGATAAATACCAATTGTGTTCGGATGAACCCGTAGAATCAGTATGTCCTTCAATGAAAACTGCATCCAGCCCATCACGACTTGTCAGATTTAAAGATTCACATTGAGATTTGAATTTTTCTTCAGTTACTGCCATACAGGGTAAGTATTTTTCAAGAACAGATGCTAACTTTGAAAGCGCTATTTTACCTTCTTCATTAACTTGATATTGGTCAACACCAAAAAGAATACTTTCAGGTAAACGAAGGACTCCTTGCTCAATATCAATAGTAACTGAAACACCTTCTTGTTTAAGAGATTGTTCTATTTCTTTTAGAATTTTGTCTCTTGATTCGTTAATTTCAGTCACTTTTTTTGTTGCACTTTGAAAGTTATTTGCCACAATCATTAGCAAAATAATAAATATGAAAATAATTCCAACAAGCATATCCGTGAATGATGCAAAATAGCTTTCATCATGCGATTCTGGTGTCTGCATCTACATATTCTGCTTTATGGTAATTGTTTGTTGTTAGTTCAGCGTTTTCTCGCTCTTCTTGTAAGTCTTGAATAACACCGCTAAGTTGTCGTATTGCTTTGTCAAATTGTTGATCAAATGATATTACAAATTGACTTATGCTAGTTCTGAATTCGTCGCTTCCTTTAGCTAACTCTCCAAAGGCGTTTGCAAGATCTTGATCTACTTTGCTGAAGCGCTCTTCATATTGAGATAATAGAGAGGGTAGTTTCTCAGTGAAGTTTTCAAGATTAATTAATAAATCAGAGAGTTGTTTTTGACTTCCATGTATTCTGGATTCGGTTTCTTGAATTGCATGAATAACTTTAGTTAATCCTTCTGAAGTATCAGATAGTGGTTTAACGGCATTACTCACGTTGTTTGAAGCTCGTTCAAGAACATTTGCTGTTCCTGAGATCCCATCTATTACAACTTCAAATTTATTAATTTTCTGGTCAAATCTATTACTTGCTTGCTCAATAGATTCCGCAGAGTTTTTAAAACCATCTGCAACTGATGCTATGGTTCTCCCAGCCCCATGAAGGTTTTCCGATGATTCATCCACTTTTTTCAATGAAAGATTAATCACATTCAATAGATCTTGAATTGGAGTTAAGTTTTCGGTAATTTGAGTGACTGTACCTGCGAGGTTAGACATGCTTTGATTGCTAATATCAGCAGCACCGGTAATGTTTCCACTTGCCTGTTGAATACTTTTTGCGATGTTTTCAAGAGAATCAAGAGACTGTCCAAATTTTCCAATACCTTGTTGTACAGGCATGAAAGTTGATGTAAATGCATCAAGAGAGGCCATTAGCCGGTCGGTAGAGTCTTTCGTATTAGATCCAAATGATTTACCCATAGTTTCCATATTTTCAACTAGTCGAAGAAGGGAGTCTTTTAGAGTATTTACACCGTCAATGAGCCCTTGCATCTCATCACCGGAACTTTTACGTAGTTGATCAAGAAATTCATTAAGAACCTTCTCCAGAGCATTTTCGTTGCTTCCAGAAAATTTTTGAGCAAGAGCTCTTATTTCATCAGCCAATGGAGCTAAGGCATTTGCTACACTAGCGGGAAGTTGATTATTGAGGACATCTCCAATTCCGATAGATATATCATTTGCCATACTTTGCAATGCTAAAGTGTGAGTTTTTTCTTCTTGTATACTTTCAAAGATCAATTTCTCAGCAGGTTTATATTCTGTACATTTCTCTAGCAACCCACAGAAATTATTCAAATTATTTTGAAATCCTTTAATACGTATTTTTTGTATGAAAGATATAATCAAACTGCAACCGATACCTGTTATAGAACTGAAGAATTTAACCGAAGCAACTTTAAGTAGTTCACTTAATGCTGTTTGGCCTTCGCCATTTGCGAGACCTGATTGTGCTATATGCAATGCAGCTGCTAATCCAATAAAAGTAAAAGCTAAGCCTAAGCCAATCAAATAATTAGGGAAGGAAAAAAACTGATTTAGATTCAACTGTGCTCCAAGCACAGAGTTTTTATTAAAATAATAGGAGGGACGATGTGATAGGAATATTTTATTGGAGTTAATTTGTTGAGTATTATTATTTGTTAAATAATAAGTGCTACCAATGAATTCTCCCCAAATATTTTTCAAATAATCAATGCCATTCAATTGAGCTTTTATGTTTTCAAATTCATTATAGAATTTAGAGGATGATTCATTTCCCAATGATTTAATTAATTCATTTGCTTTCTTTATAGCTCGATTTACTTTGCCTATTGTATAGGTGGCTTGCCAAAATGGAATTAAAGCGATTGCGAAAATGAATGCGACGAAGAAATAAACTGTTGAGTCTTTTGTTATTAGGGTAAATAGATATTCTGGATTAATCATAAAATATTCATTCTCTTTTAATAAAGATAATGGTGCCAACAAATTATTGTCACCGGATGTCAATACAACTTTTTGCCATAATTTGGTTTTTGGGCATTAAGTTCGTTTGATAAGTCCGATTTCAACCACGAGTTGTTATTATGATTATTAGTGGGAGAATAAACCTATATTCAAATATAGGATATTAGATTTCCTATTTTGAATTTTTGGCGCATTTTATAGTCTTGATGGTTTTAATACAATCAAATGGCCATTAATTTTACATTAAAATTATAAATTAATAGCAATATTAGAGTTTATGGATTGACTTTAGATTAATTGATAAGCAATTTGATATAATGCTAGTCGATAAATTTTAAATGAAAAAATATGGTGAATAAAAGTAATCTATTATTTTATGTTCAGAATTGATGTTGATCATTTAGAATGAACACACATGAAAAATGAACAAAATTACTTATCTATAAACATCAAATATCAGAAGTTAGAGTTTCTTGCTGTTGTGATCCAATGTGGTTTCCAGAAATTTATTTACAAACCATTACCTAAAAAATGGGGCAATTGGGACAGTGGGGACAATCTTATAAACATTTGATTTTAAGTGTCCCAATATAAAAAATTTACTTGGGACAAATGGGACAAATTCCTCAAGCAAAATTTTTTTAATAACAAACAATATCATTTAATAACAATCAGATCACCAGGCTTTAAAAGGCTTGACGGTCTTTTAAATTCCAAGCAATACTTATCGCGAGCAGTAAACTTTTGCGGATCCACGGTTCTGTAAAAGTAACGGAAAATGAAATATCACGACTATTATCCGGCCGGACAGTCAACTGATATTCATCGAGCAGGACGCATACCGTCGGCATTAAGCTGAATGAATAATCATTTGATGAGGTTCCATATGAATAAAAAATTATCTCGTTTACAACTGTTAAACGAATTTGAATCTGCACCAACTTCTGCGTTGTTTAATCAACATACTTTGGCGGCTGTTTTGGATTGCTCCACCCAACTTTTGGAACGGAATCGTTGGGAAGGGAAGGGCGTTCCCTATCTTAAAATTGGCCGTAAGGTTTTGTATCGAAAAAGTGTTGTGTTGTCTTTTCTCCAACAACAGAAAATCTATCGCTCTACTGGTGACAGAGGTGAACTGCTTTCACTGGTCAACGAATAAATCCCATAGAAGAAATAGATTGTTCACGGATGGATAGGTTTCTATCTTCCTTGGACGTTGTCGGAGAAACAGTGATGTTGCAAAATCAAATTATTACTTTAAAAAACAAAAACGGTCATAGTCCTATTCTCTGCGAATACGCTGGAGGTCATTTTAAATTAAATGAGCAGGGCGTATCTTTTCTTGGAAAAGATAAAGATGGTAATCCATTGGCACCTAAATGGATTTGTTCTCCATTGTATGTGGTGGCTAAAACTCGTGATGCTAAAAGTGGGGAGTGGGGTCGATTACTCGAATGGCGGGATGATGATGGAATCATTCATCAATGGGCTATGCCTTTAGCTTTATTACAAGGAGATGCCTCCGAAGTTAGACGCGCCTAGCGCGCCTAGGGGTCAGATCTTGCTTTTTGCTTTCTAATAGCGCGCCTAGGGGTCAGATCTTGCTTTTTGCTTTCTAAAATAATCCTAAGCTTTCTGCTTAGATAGGCAAAAGACAAGATCTGACCCTTTGGTGTTAATACCAACACCAACACCAACACCAACACCAATACCAATACTTCTGACTCAGCAATGACCATTGATGGTATAACCATTTATAAATGGAAAGATAAGAATGGTGTTATGCATTACAGTGATCAGCCATTCAAATAAAGAATAGAGAATTAGTTGATTATTAAGTCATTGGCAGTTAGACCCTTAGATTTCCAAATTCACATAACTGTAAAAATCATATCAGCTTTCTTGCAAATGACTTGCTTTAACATTTAAACAAATTGAACGGTTTGATAAAATATAATACATGAACTATATTCCCAATATAATTAAAAGGAGTTTATTATGGGCAAACAATATAGAGATGCAGGAACTGGCAAGTATGTGAAAAAAGAATATGCTGATAAACACCCAAAAACTACTGTTAGTGAAACCAATCGAAAACCGTCTAATAAACCTAAAAAGAGATAGCAAGCGCAACCCATTTGCTTGCAAACAGGATTTAACATTAGTCATTGAATCCTAGTTTGATCTTCTCAAGTATAGATGTAGCCAAATCATAATCAATTTGAGGCTGAGTGATAGAAATTGCCAAATTATCCATTAATATCTTATTATCAAAAAACTTTCGCAGAAGATTTTGAGTTTCTAAAGACAGTCCTTTAAGATCGCGTCCTAAAAGACGGCAGCCGCTTAATACATAATCGAAATGCTCCTCTAAAAGAAGATCTGCATGTTCTATATCAAGCCTATCCTGATTATCAAAATCCAAGTAGTTAGAAGCAATATTGATAAAATCACTGGCATCTTTCTTTGCTTGTCTAGATATCCAGGCAAACAATTTGAGTAGTACCAAGCCCAATGGTGAGGCTACTTTAACAGTCACTTCATTGATGTCAATTTCAATTGCACTTTTATAAGCATCATCAAATCCAATTAAACTAAATTCAATATCATATTCAGGTGGCCATTTTAAATTTGGATTTTTTTCTTTTATATCTCCGAAAGGAAGAATATCTAAATAACCAAATTTGGGAGATACCACTCGATGCTCATGTTTGTTGTCTGCAATGAAATCCTCCGTATTAATGAAAGCATGTTTAATTTTATAAAACTCATCCCAATTTTTGCAGCAGATGGCCATATCAGTATCTAAGGTTGCTCGTTGAGCTTCATTTTTACCAAAGTGCTCAAGAAGTATGTCTCGTGCTTTAGCCCCAATTAAAAAATAAGCACAATTATTTGCAGTAGTCACTTCATTAATGAGTTTAAATAACTCAACATCTGAGGGGAAAAAATTATTCCATTTCTTTTTTAATGTATTGCTCATAAATAAGGCTCGCTGTTTCTCGATTTCTTTCATCAAGAGAGTTCAATAAATCTGCATATACCAGAATGTGCGGCACAACAGTAGAGTCTTCAGTGTCAAAGACCCAAAATTTTTTTAATAGCTCAATATTGCCATGAGTATTTTTCTTAAGTCGAAATTTTAGTTGTAATTGCGGCAAATCATTGTCTGCATACAAGGTGATGAGCTCAGGTTTTAAATAGCGGGTTAAATGGCTTGCTGCAATTTCACTTCCCCACAGGAAATTAAATTCCGAGGGTTTTACTTCTTTTAACTCATTAATTAAATCGGTAGAAAATTTCCCTAGAATTAATTTAGGACGTAATTTTTCTGCGTAGGCGATACACCATTTATTCAAGAGTTCTTCTTTGTTTGTCAAAATGCGAGCACCATTTTGTTTTATGATGAGATAATTATATTTTTGGAGCATAAGAAAAGTTTTATTAATACTTCCAAGTGCTACATCACTCATTTTAGCAATCTCTCGATATGTGAGATTGATTGCGCTCTTAATTGCTAATAGGGCAAAAATAATTTTTATATTGGCGCTATTAAGATCAAATGCAAGTTCATCATACGACGATAATTTTTGTGATGATTCACCTTTAACAAAGATAAATATTGGAGGCTCATTAATATAGGCATTTCCTGAATAGTCAATAAATTGAATATTTGCCTGTTGCAATTGTTCTGCAAGTGTTTTGTTAGCATGCTGGGTCATTAACAGACTATTTTTACCCAAATGCTTCATGTGGTTAATTACGGCAGCAATATTAGACTTATCAATATTAGCAATTAATTCGGGTTTGAAAATAATCTCATTATTTTTTTGTATAGAAATACCGAGTTCATTGGTCTTCTTATTAAATCTGCATTGAAGACCCAACTTATTTTTAATAGCGAGTATCAATTGATTAGTATTCATGGTGTTTACTCATGCTTGTTTGTTCATAATTATAGTATGTTCATTAAAAATGAACAACAAGAAAAAATGAACAAAACTACTAATCTATAACCCTAGAATACCAGAAATTAGGGTTCCAAGGTGTTATGGGTTGAATAACCAAAAGTGGTCTGCATAAATTTAAATGTAAATTGTTATCTAAAAAATGGGGGCGATTGGGACAGTGGGGACAACCGTATAAACACAGGGTTTTAGGAGTCCCAATGCAGAAAGCGAACGCCTAGGGGTCAGATCTTGCTTTTTGCTTTCTAAAATAATCCTAAGCTTTCTGCTTAGATAGGCAAAAGACAAGATCTGACCCTTTGGTGTGCTTGTAAAAATATAGACTTTTTACCAAGTTGATAAATGTCATAGGTAAATGAAAAAGTTTCGAGATTAATTCTTTTGGCATGAGATGAATATGTCTTAGCAACTAGTCTTGTTCTGTATTAAATTCTAATATATAACTATATGAATTTATTATTTTTAAATAAAATATGAAGAGTGAAATTAAGTCCTTTGAGGACTTATCAGAAGTTATCAAGAGGGATATTGGCGAGGTATTATGTCCCCGTAAGTTATTTTATTTTGCTAGGACTTCTAAACCCCACTGGAAATTATTTAAGCCGCTGGTAGATGTTTATAAATTATTAAACCATGTAGTTTCTTGTGATTATGATGCAGTCCAAAGCATTATAAAGGGTGATATTAATATCATATTTAAAAGAGGTAAGGTTACGGATTGCTCCGGACGTATTTTTGATAATATTAGTGCATTTGAATTTTCTCTTTGGGCATTGGATAAACATATGTGGACTTTGATGCAAGAATGTTTCCCTAAAAACAAAAAAAATAACGACTTGTACAATAAATTGAATTCACAATATGAAAAAGTTAAAACAAAAGGAGTGACCTATTCGTTAAATGGGAAAAAAGTTACTGAATCTCATTTTGACTTTGATAATACCATCATAAAGGAATTGCAAATTCAATTTGATTCAGTAAATGCCCCACAAGCTAATGATTGGGGAACTATAGATAAACAATGGATAGAGGGAGTCGGTGGTGCACAAAAACTTCTGCCTATGCATGTTGTTTATGAGTATTGCTCCGATCAACCATTCTTTCCTATACCCCAGTTTATCTCCAGGCCAAAATCTATGAAACAGTTTTATAATTGGATCACAGGAGCGTATGAAAATTGGTACCATCCTGCTTCAAAACTCGGTATCAATTTTGCACTTTATAAAGGCGGACACAATAAATCTAATATTAGTGATGCTGGAGGATTCTGTCAGGATTTATTCGCTTTAAAGAAATTATTCAGTTCAAGAATAATTGACTTCATCAATCTCAAATCTTTAATTGAAAACCAATTAACTATTGACTACCACAATTTCGCTGAGGAAAGTAAAAATCAGACTTCTTACTCTCCTTAAGTTATAACATAGGGAACTAGAAAAAACTTTCCCTTATAATATGAAAATTATCATGTTGCCGTTATTTTCAAATTTCTAAAAACCACAGTTAATTAAAATTAATGTGGATTAATAAAGCCATATTTTATTAATCATTATTATGCTATATTTTGATTAATAAAACGTGGGGTTATTAATCATGCAATGGAATTGGCAGCTTGAGAATTGGCCTAATTTTATTTGGGACTCCGATAAATTAGTTGTGTTTGAACAGTCTTTTACTGAGGGCGCAGGTATTATTATTGGTTCTTCGCAACATATTTCTCAAGAGGGTAAGCAAAATTTATTTATCGATTTAATGTGTACTGATGCTTTGGATAGTTCTGAAATAGAAGGGGAGCATTTAAATAGGGATAGCGTTCAATCTTCGATTCAAAAAGAGTTAGGCTTGTCTACAGAAGTTCCTAGAGCGAGCATGGCAGAGCGTGGGATCGCTAAAATGATGGTTAATTTATATCAAACGATTTCTAGTCCGTTAACACATCAGGTTTTATTTGAATGGCATCAATTTTTAATGAGTAATAGCCATCATTTGGAACATATCGGTCAATATCGTCAGCATGAAGAAGCAATGCAAATTGTTTCTGGGCCTGATTATGATCGAAAAATCCATTTTGAAGTGCCTCCTTCATCATCTGTTCCGGACGAAATAGATCAATTTATTGATTGGTTTGAGCGGAGTTCTCTCACAGGATCAGCTCCTTTACCCACATTAACCCGGACAGGAATAGCCCATTTATGGTTTGAGATTATCCATCCTTTTGAAGATGGAAATGGAAGAATAGGGCGAGCTATAGCAGAAAAAGCGTTATCTCAAGGATTTTCAAAACCAATAATGACGGTATTGGCAAAAATATTATTAAAAAAGAGAAAAGAATATTATCAACAATTAGGTTTAGCAAGTAAAACCTTAGACCTAACATCTTGGTTGATATGGTTTGCTCACATCGCTTTAGAAGCGCAACAAAGCACTTATTTGTATATTGATTTTATTATTAAGCAAGCTGTTATTTTAAGGGAGGCGGAAGGGAGAATTAATCCAAGGCAAGAAAAGGTTTTATTAAGATTATTTCATGCTGGGCGTGAAGGATTTGTGGGTGGTTTAAGTGCGAAAAATTATATGAGCATCACAGGCGCGCCCATCGCTACAACAACCAGAGATCTGAATGACTTGGTTAAAAAAAATATTCTCAAACGAACTGGCGAACTTAAAGCGACTCGTTATTTTTTAAATCTCGATAAGGCTTAAATAGCAAGCGTAGCCCGGATTAGACGAAGTCGTAATCCGGGGGAGGTTGAGTCCCGTATTACGCAGCGCTAATACGGGCTACGTTGGCTATTCGATTGATGAAGCATTTCTTGACTTAGCTCGGGTCTTTTGTTCGATTAATTATCCATAATTATATTCTATATAATTATCTAATTGGGGTGGCTCTTTTTTCTCTCCTCTATTACCAAATAAGCCCGGGTTAGACTCTCCTGAGAAGTTCATCTTTTTTGCTGGAGGTTTTTGAAGCTCATTTTTATAATGCTCTTCAATCACCTTTTTGACTAAAATATTAGAGTAAAGATTTTTTGTTTGTTTCAAACCCTTAGGCGCCCCGTCTGCTGGTGGTGTCATTCCATTATGATCCGCTAAATATTGTGTAATCCATGCCTCTTCATATGTTTTACCATCCACCGCAACAGTAGGGTTTTTAAATATTTCGTTCGTTTCTTTACAAATCAAACATGGGGGTAGTTGAGAAACATTCACCCCCGGACGTTTGTAATACGTTAATAAATCCTTCACCAATAGATTGGGAATTAAATCTTCTTTTGTTAATGGCTGCCGTGATAAAGGGTCCATTTTTAAGTCAGTCGCTGTTTGTATATCGTAAGTAATACCAGTAGGAACAATAACGGGCACTTCAATGGGAGTAAATGATATTGAATCTTCAAACAACTCTTCTACTACTGAAGCCAATTTACCAAATTTAAATAGCAAAGGATTGATAACTTCCGGTCTTCCTTCGGTGATTAAAAAAGTAAGAATTTCTTTTTGTTGCGTCTCAATGAGTTGTTTGAAATATTCCTCACCCTCTTCAAGTGTAAAATAGGACATCGGCGCACCAGCTTTTAACAGAGCTCGAGCCACTTCGATTTGATCAGCCTGTAATGCATGAATCAAAGGAATATCATATTGAGAAAGCATGGTTTTATCATTGGGATGAAGGGTAGCAATTGCCCCAATGCAGTTCCAGGCTTTACGAGTAACTGCCAGTTTCATGGGTGATAAACCCGATTTATTCAACATCGTCAAACTGGCTCCATGATCGAGCAGTAGTTTGATTAACTCAATACTTCCATCTTCCACTGCTTTATGCAATCCAGTATTAGCATTGGCATCGAGAGGAGTATTTGGGGATACTTTTGCCTTTAAAGATTCTTCCACTGCTTTTAAATTTCTCTCTGCAAATGCTTTTTTGTAATTTTCCCTATTTTTTTCTTCCATCATTTTCTCAAGGGAATACTTTTCATCAACTAACGTTTTAACCAGGCGATTTTTGTATAAAGGCCTATCAAGCTGCGGATGACCACCAGGAGTTTTGTTCTTGTTTTTTTGCAAATAATCAGTAATCCACGCTTTTTCGTACGTGATTCCATCACCAGCAACAACGGGTTCTTTATAGACATCATTGGTCTCGGGGCATATTAAACAAGGGGGTACTTCCATAAGATTAACATTAGGATGTTTATAATAGGCCAACAAATCATAGACGATTAGATTTGGAACTAATTCACTCTGCTGCAATGGTGCTCTGGTAATTGGGTCGCTAACCAGCCTTTTGATATCTTGTGCGTTATAGGTTGTTCCTTGCATAGTGATAACGGGGTTTGTTAACTCTTCACCCATAATAATTTCTTCAAAATAGTCTTTTACCTCATTAGGTAAAACACCAAATTTCATTCGAAATTCTTTACTTCCTCTTAATAAAACATGAATCATATCATTCCATTGATTAGCAACCATTCGTTGGTAATCTTGTACGCCTTCATCGGTGTTAAAATAACTGGGAAGTACTTGCATACCTTGTCCAAGCAATATCATCAGTATGTCTGGCTGATTCGCTTTTAAAGCGTGCATAAGAACAAGTTGATATTGAGCCATATTACTTTTATCAAGTGGTCGTTTTTCCAAAATAATTTTAATAAGATCCCAGGACTGCAACTTCAAGGCTAACTCAATGGCTGTTAATTGATTAATGTCTCGTGCATTAAGCTGAATATGGTTATTTAAAAATAATTTAACCATATCCGCTCTCTTATTAGTAATGGCGGTATGTAATCCCGTCTCCTTATTAGGGCCCAGTAGAGCATCCACAGTAATGTCCTTTCGTGACAAAGCACCTTCAACAGCGAAAATGTCGTTATTACTGATTGCAACTAAGTACATTAATTCCTGAATCACCGGGGATATGGATAAAACGGCGAGCATTTCATCCTGCTTAGTAGCTACCAGTTTTTCAAAATAAAGTTTACCTGGAAGCGTAGTAAAATAGTGCATCGAAGCACCAGCATGAATCAAATCATGAACCAACTCAACCTTATGTGCACGTAAGGCAGCGAGTAAGGCCGCATCAAGAGATTCGTTATGTACAGGATCATTTTCGACAATTGTTTTAATACAGCTCCAGGCTTTACTCTCCAACGCCAACTCTAAAGGAGTTTTACCTTGTTTATTTTTACGATTTGAAACAGCTCCATTTTGCAGGGCAAGCCGAATTAATTCTAAATTTTGCGTTTTTACGCCAACATGCAAGAGGGTATTGAGTTGCGCATCAACGACTGTATTAACAGAGACCTTAGCCGCTAATAGTTGTGCAATTTCTGCAATATTACCCTGTTGAACCGCTTCTTTATATGCTTCTCTTGGAGATACTTTTTTCGTGATTTTGGGTTCATCTATCTCCATAAAGTTATTATTATTTGATATTTCCCGCTTGCTCCCATAATCAGCAATGAGTTGATAGCACTCCCAAGCCTCTATTTCTGCTGCCAATTGAATAGCGGTTAAACCCTTCCTGTTTTTAAGACTAATATCAGCATTATGTTTTAATAATAATTTTAATAAATCTTTATTTTGTGCCACAACAGCAAGATGCAAGCCTGTATTCAGTTCTTTATTGCGGATATTAGGGGAAACTTTATTGACAGTTAAGCAATGTTCTACAGTGCTGGTATCATTATTGGATAAAGCAGTTAAATAAATTTCACGTACAGATTGAGTAGCATACACGGCGGTATTCTCCTTTAAAAATGAATTACTGAGGTAGAATTTCTGTATTCCACCCCAAGGAATTAGTTTCTATTTTTAATTTCCATGAGCAAAAAATGCTTGGTTATCATTGTCAGTTAATGATCCATTCTGAGATGACGCTTCATGGGAGGTACGCCCTTTGAGTAATGAGTCAACCTTTCTCTTGAAAAAACCTACCTTGTTCACAAAACTCTGATAACTCTGACTAATATCCTCCATGTATTCAGCCATGCGAATGGTATTTGCCACCTGGGATTTGACTTTCTGATGGATGGCTTCACTGTGTCCTTTCGGCAAGGCTGCGTAAAAAATATTTTTAAATTTTATCATTTAGGGGTTGACAGTGTTTTAGGCCATTTTTTCA
>NZ_LNXS01000009.1 GCF_001467525.1 Legionella anisa | reverse complement strand
GGGCGGCGCAGCGAAACCCGGGGAAATATGATAATTACTTTTAAACCCGGGTTTCGCTGCGCCGCCCCCAGGCTACGACATTACCTAAATTCTAACATAAATCCATTAAGTTGGTTCAGGCTCTATAGTTTTTTTTCTGGCAGATTTGTAGCGTGCTTGTTTCTCAATATCAATGTAGCGATCAGTTGTTGCACTGGAACTATGGCCAGCATCATCTCGTACATGTTCACGAGGGCGAATTTTAACGTCTTCAGAAATTCCGGTATGCCTTAACCAGTGGACAGTGGCTGCAGCCAAGTTATCTGCTTCCTCCATATGTCCTTTTATCCTCAGTTGCTCCCCAGCCAAGTCAAAACAGCGCTGAATGATTCTTCGTATTGGTGCTGTATCACTCATGGGGCCATTACCACGAATTTTGGGAATAAGGGGGGTATTATCAGCTGGGGATGGGAGAGGGGATAATCCGAGGAAAGAACGCCATCGCATTAAACTGTCTAACATTGCATCGCTTACTGCAATTTGTCGCTCTTTATTTCCTTTACCGACAGTGGTAAACCACCAGTGGCCGTTACTGTCCTTAGAGAAATCATTCATGCTCGGGATCCAGCGATCACTTGCAGCCAGTTCAGAGATCCGTAAATACATGCCAAACAACATGCTCAGCATGAACCGAGTTCGTTCATGCTTCAAGGGAGATTCTTCTGCAAGGGATTCTGCGGCTTCCAATACTGCGCCCCATTGAATCAAGCTCAGTCTGCGTATGGGGGCATTATGTTGTCTCTTGCGAATAAATTTACTTTTTTGACGAATTAGAGCAACCGGATTAGAGACCAAATATTCCTCAGCAATTAAAAAATTAAACAAGGTACTTAAAATAGCAAATATTTCTTGGATCGCTCCCTGAGATAAATTGAATTGATCAATTTCGGGCTTGTGTCCATTTTTTATTGCAGATTTACTTAATGTTACAACAAAAGGCTTCCATTCTTCATTAGGGGTACGTTTACCTTCTTTTTCAATAAAACGGGGTACTTTTTTTAAACTGATCCAGGATTTGGGCGGATTTTGGCAAAAATGAATATATTGCTCTATATCATCACGTTTCAATTCGTTTATCGTAGCTTTCTTAATTAGCCAAGACCACTGAAGTAACCGTTCAGTTTCTCTGCGATAGCTGTTAAATGTGCCTTGACTACCGGTATAACTTTTCAGAAAACTTAAAGCGTAATTAAAATCATTTTGAAAGCGCATATCTGGCAATACGACATGTTCATGATTTTTATGTAAGTAATTCATATTATCGAAGATAGGAAGCAATTTAAATTTCATAATATTCATTGGGAATTTATTCTAATCACTAATGCTAGCTGAAAAGTGATGGAGATACGAGTAGGTGTAAGAGTCTAAATAAATTTTGTATGTACACTCAGCTACATGTTTCAAAAAATATCGATTTGTTCAAGCTAAATAAGTATCATCGCGCATAAAGTAAAATTAATGAAAATTAAATGATTTAAGATATTGACCTTGATGAAAGCACCTAGTATTATCTGCGCTCTGTCCTTGGGACGGGTTTTACGGGGTGTAGCGCAGTCTGGTAGCGCGCCTGCTTTGGGAGCAGGATGTCGGGGGTTCGAATCCCTCCACCCCGACCAAGATGCGCCCGTAGCTCATCTGGATAGAGCATCGGCCTTCTAAGCCGAGGGTAGCAGGTTCGAATCCTGCCGGGCGTGCCAGCCCAGATCTTGTTCATAAGAATTTCTGGTAGAAAGTTTTTATGGTGAGCGTAGCTCAGTTGGTAGAGCCCCGGGTTGTGATCCCGGTTGTCGTGGGTTCGAGTCCCATCGTTCACCCCATTTGAGAAAAAATGGTTTATCGCTAAAGATTTTATCTGAGTCTTTACAAGACCGAATTACTGATTGATAATCCAACCTGATTTGCGAAAGTGGCGGAATTGGTAGACGCACTGGATTTAGGTTCCAGCGGGGCGACCCGTGAGAGTTCGAGTCTCTCCTTTCGCACCATTACATTATAAATTCCAAGAGGTGAAATTGATGCAAGTTTCTGTTGAGACCCTAAAAGGTTTGGAACGTAAGGTAACAGTTTCTGTACCTTCAGAGAAAGTTGAGGAAGAAGTGAGCTTACGTCTCAAGAATCTTGCTCGCAAAGTTAAAATTGATGGTTTTCGTCCCGGTAAAGTACCTATGCATGTTGTCGTCAGTCGCTACTCTCAAAGTGTTCGTGAAGATGTCGCGCGCGAGATGGTTCAATCCACTTTATATGAAGCATTACAAAAAAATGAATTGATTCCTGCGGGCTATCCCTATGTTGAGCCTGAACAAGTAGAGAAAGGGAAGGATTTTAAATATACTGCAACATTTGAAGTGATGCCTGTATTTGAGATTGCTGAATTAAATCAAGCGGCAGTTGAACTGGTTCGTTCAGAAGTAACTGATAAAGATGTTGAAAGCATGCTGGATAAACTTCGTGAGCAAAATAAAGAATGGCACGATGTATCTCGAGCTGTCAAAAAAGACGACAAAGTCGTTATTGATTTTGAAGGCTACCTCGATGATAAACTTTTTGAAGGCGGCAGTGCGAAAGGCCATGAATTGGTTCTTGGTTCTGGAGCAATGATTCCTGGCTTTGAAGATGGAATTATTGGTAATAAAAAAGAGAAACCTTTTGATATTAAAGTAACGTTTCCTGAAGATTATGGTCATAAAGAACTAGCAGGTAAAGAAGCCGTTTTCAAAATTACGATTCATAATGTAATGGAAGGAAAGCTTCCTGAACTTAATGATGAATTTGCAGCGAAGTTTAACATCAAAGAAGGCGGTATCGATGCGCTGAAGAAAGATATTAAAGACAATATGACTCGTGAGTTAGAGCGTCGCGTGAGTATGATGAACAGGGAAAAGTTGTTTGATAAATTAATGGAAGTAAATACCATTGAATTGCCAATTGCTTTAATTGACAAAGAAATCGAACATTTGAAACATGATATGTATCATCGTCTTTTTGGACATGAACATCATGAAAATGAACAAATTCCTGATTTCCCAAGAGAGCTTTTCGAAGACCAAGCAAAACGACGTGTTCATCTTGGTTTGCTCTTTTCAGAGTATGTTAAAAAACATCAAATCGTTGCTGATAAAGATAAAGTAAATGCAATGATTGAACGTTTTGCTAGTGCTTATGAAAATCCAGATGAGCTTCGTGCCTGGTATCAAAATAGCAAAGAGAACATGGCTGAAATTGAAGCACTTGTTATGGAAGAGATGGTTTCAGATAAAATCGCTGAAGATGCAAAAGTTAAATATAAAAATAAAGATTATGATTCAGTAATGAATCCTAAACCAGCAACTGAAGCGGCAGAGAAAAAAGGAGAGTAATTATATGTCGGGCTATTCAGAGAACATAATTCGCAATGCCAGTGGATTAGTCCCAATGGTTATTGAACAAACTTCACGAGGTGAGCGTTCGTATGATATTTACTCGAGATTATTGAAAGAACGTATTATCTTTCTTTTGGGTGAAGTTGAAGATCATATGGCTAATTTGGTGGTTGCTCAATTGTTGTTTCTTGAGTCTGAAAACCCTGAGAAAGATATTTCTCTCTATATTAACTCACCGGGAGGGGTCGTAACTGCTGGCTTGGCAATTTACGATACAATCCAGTTTATTAAACCTGATGTAAGTACTTTATGTATAGGGCAAGCAGCAAGTGCAGCTGCTTTGTTACTTTGTGCTGGAGCTGAAGGTAAGAGATTCTGTTTACCAAACTCACGAGTAATGATTCACCAGCCTTTAGGGGGGTATCGTGGTCAAGCAACGGATATCGAAATTCATGCTCGTGAGACTTTGGCTGTAAGAGAGCGGTTAAATACTATTATGGCAAAGCATACTAACAAGACACCAGATCAAATTATGCGTGATACTGAGCGCGATAATTTTATGAGCGCCACACAAGCTGTTGAATATGGCTTGGTTGATAAAGTGCTTTATGATCGAGAGTCAGTAAGTAAATCAGAGTAATTATTTTTCATTAAATTTAAAGAACTGAACTATAATGTATCGTAGCTTAGGTGCAGTGAAGCGGAACCTGGGTTTGAGGTTCAGATTTACCGGGTTCCGCTTCACTGCACCCAGGCTAGGAATGCGATAGGGGTCCCTTTTATAATTGATTCATTATACTTCTTCGTATTTTGCTTTATTTTTTTAAAAAAATAATTGCGCTGAATAACAGTGGCATATCTTTTTCTGATTGACTAATATTTTACATATATTATCTATTTTTCTGATAATCGTTGTAAGAAGGGGTTGGGTTATGAGTAAATCCGGTAACGGAAGTGGCGATAAAGTTTTGTATTGTTCTTTTTGCGGCAAGAGCCAACATGAAGTAAAAAAATTGATTGCTGGCCCTTCTGTATTCGTATGTGATGAGTGTGTAGAACTGTGTAACGATATTATTCGTGAAGAAACCCATGAATCACATGAAGAGGTAGACGTACGATTACCATCACCTAAAGAAATTTCAAATTTCTTAGATGAATACGTCATTGGACAATCTCATGCAAAAAAAGTCTTGTCCGTAGCTGTGTATAATCATTACAAGCGATTACAGCATAAAAGTGAAGATGGAGTTGAACTTGGGAAAAGTAATATTTTGCTTATTGGTCCAACTGGAAGCGGAAAAACACTTTTAGCTCAAACGTTAGCCCGCATCCTCAATGTCCCATTTGCTATGGCTGATGCAACCACACTTACTGAAGCAGGTTATGTAGGTGAAGATGTGGAAAATATTATCCAGAAACTTCTACAGAAGTGTGATTACGATGTAGACAAAGCCCAGCACGGTATCGTTTATATTGATGAAATTGATAAGATATCACGTAAGTCTGATAATCCTTCTATTACCCGAGATGTTTCTGGCGAGGGAGTTCAACAAGCGCTTTTAAAACTGATAGAAGGTACAATCGCTTCAGTTCCTCCGCAAGGCGGCCGTAAACATCCACAACAAGAATTCTTGCAAGTAGATACTTCAAATATTTTATTTATTTGTGGTGGAGCCTTTGCCGGATTAGAAAAAGTGATAAGAGAACGAAGTGATAAGTCAGGTATTGGATTTTCTGCCCAATTAAAAAATAAAAAAGATACCAGTAATGAAATATCCAAAGTTTTAAATCAATTGGAATCCGACGACTTAATTAAGTACGGATTAATACCAGAGTTTGTTGGACGATTGCCCGTAGTTGCTACGTTGCAGGAGTTGGATGAATCTGCTCTGATTGATATTTTAACTAATCCCAAAAATGCTTTAACCAAGCAATTTCAGTCTTTATTCAAAATGGAAGGAGTGGAGCTTGAATTTAGAGAAGAAGCATTAATCGCCATTTCTAAAAGAGCTCTAGAAAGAAAAATGGGCGCACGAGGATTACGTGCAATACTTGAAAATATTCTTTTAGACACCATGTATGAATTACCTTCTCTTGAAGGAGTAATTAAGGTTGTGGTTGATGAGAATGCCGTGAATAGCTCATCTAAACCCATTCTTATTTATGAACAGGATGGGATAAAGAGTGCAGCAGGTGGTCAAGAGTAGAATTTCTGCTCTTTATCTCTCCTGCAGAAAGTGTGGGAGAGATTCTTTAAGGAACTTTCTTAATTAACGCTTTGATTTCTTGCAATAACTCTCCCTTCCTTTTAAATTATAATTTAGTAGTTGCGTGAATAAAAATAAGTTTTCCGTTTGAATAAGGGTTCATTATGTCCACTGAAATTAAAGAGACTTCGAATGAGACAGAAAATCTGTCTAATATACCTGTATTACCATTAAGAGACGTAGTGGTCTACCCTCATATGGTTATTCCTTTGTTTGTTGGGCGAGGAAAATCAATTAAAGCCTTAGAAGCGGCAATGGTTGATAGCAAACAAATCTTTTTAGTAGCACAGAAAAAATCATCGAATGATGATCCCACTGAAGCTGATATTTTCGAAGTAGGTACGTTATCTAGCGTCCTTCAGTTGCTGAAACTACCTGATGGAACTGTAAAAGTTTTAGTCGAAGGTGAAAAGCGTGCTAGAGCAAAGGAATACAATCAAGCTAAAGGATATCTAGAAGCTGATCTCGAGCTAATTGAAGATGAAAATAGTGCGGTACAAGAACCGGACATCGGCATTTTGATGCGTTCCTTAATGTCGCAGTTTGAACAATACATTAAACTGAATAAAAAAATTCCACCTGAAGTTTTATCTCCGCTTGCTGGTATAGAAGAACCTGGACGTTTAGCGGATACCATTGCTGCTCATTTAACATTGAAGGTAGACGATAAACAAGAATTACTGGAAACAAAGGATGTGGGAACTCGTCTTGAGCGTTTAATGTCTGCTATAGAGAACGAAATTGACTTGTTGCATGTTGAAAAACGTGTGAGAGGACGTGTTAAGCGACAAATGGAAAAAAGTCAGAGAGAGTATTATCTCAATGAACAAATGAAAGCAATTCAAAAAGAATTGGGCGAGTTAGGCGAAGAAGGAAATGAAATCGAACAACTGGAAAATTCGATTAACAAAGCCGGAATGCCTAAAGAAGCAAAAGAAAAATCGCATGCGGAACTTCATAAGTTGAAAATGATGTCACCTATGTCTGCTGAAGCGACAGTTATCCGTAATTATCTTGATTGGATGCTTTCAGTGCCCTGGAAAAAGAGAACCAAAATTCAGTTTGATTTGCTTAAGGCAGAAAAATTATTGGATAAAGAACATTATGGCCTGGAACGTGTTAAAGAACGTATTATTGAATATCTTGCTGTTCAGCAACGTGTAAAACGCTTAAAAGGACCTATACTCTGTCTTGTTGGACCTCCAGGGGTAGGTAAAACTTCATTGGGACAATCTATTGCAAATGCTACAGGTCGTACGTTTATCCGTATTGCTTTAGGTGGCGTTAGAGATGAAGCAGAAATTCGCGGTCATAGAAGAACTTATATCGGGTCCATGCCAGGAAAGATCATTCAGAAACTGTGTAAGGCTGGTGTAAAAAATCCGCTCATTATGCTGGATGAGGTGGATAAAATGGCTATGGATTTCCGAGGGGACCCAGCGGCTGCTTTACTCGAAGTACTGGATCCCGAGCAGAACCATACGTTTAACGATCATTATCTTGAAGTAGATTATGATTTGAGTGACGTTATGTTTATTGCAACAGCAAATTCGCTGGAAATTCCTGCTCCATTATTAGATAGAATGGAAGTGATTCGACTTGCAGGGTATACAGAAGATGAAAAAGTAAGTATTGCTGAGAAATATCTTGTTCCAAAACAAGTCGTCTTAAATGGCCTGAGTAACGATGAAATACATATTAGTGAGGGTGCGATTCGAGATGTTATCCGTCACTATACTCGTGAGGCTGGTGTACGTAATTTAGAGCGCGATATTGCTAGTGTTTGTAGAAAAGTTGTAAAAGAAATTTTATCGAATAAGAAAGTTAAAAAAATGACTGTAACTACAAGCAATGTCGAAAAATATTTAGGTGTGAAAAAATTTCGATATGGTTTGGCGGAGGAATTTGACCAAGTGGGACAGGTTACAGGTTTGGCTTGGACAAGTGTTGGCGGAGAGTTGTTGACAATTGAGGCATCAATGATGCTTGGTAAAGGCAAAGTGACGCATACAGGTCAATTGGGTGAAGTCATGCAGGAATCCATTCATGCAGCGATGACGGTTGTACGAAGTCGCGCTAAAAAATTGGGTTTACCTGATGATTTTTACGATAAGAATGATTTTCACGTTCACGTGCCCGAAGGTGCTACACCAAAGGATGGTCCAAGCGCAGGGATAGGTATGTGCACTGTGTTGGTTTCTGTAGTGACCCAGATTCCTGTTAAAGCAGATGTAGCGATGACAGGTGAAATCACGCTAAGGGGGCAGGTGTTGCCAATTGGTGGTCTTAAAGAGAAATTATTGGCAGCTCATCGAGGTGGAATTAAGCATGTCATTATCCCTGAGGAAAATGTAAAAGACCTGGAAGAGATTCCAGATAATGTTTTGCGTAAGCTAACAATACACCCTGTTAAGACTATAGAACAGGTTTTAGAATTGGCTTTACAACGCAGTCCTTGGGTAGATAAGTCAACAAATGTACAATCTGAGGCTTTAGTGGGTAAAAGATCAAAAAAAATTAAAAATAATGATTTACATACCCATTAATTAGAGGTATATTTCGTTTCGTAGCCCGCCACTAGCGGGCATTGCAAGGAAGTAACTACTCGATTGGTTAATTTGATGAGTTTGATTAAATTAACTCAGAAGTATGGAAGATTAACAGTATAGGGGAAGCAATGAATAAGAGCGAATTAGTTGATGCTATAGCAAGTGGTTCGGGTTTAACAAAAGCTGATGCCAGCAGAGTTCTCGAAACTTTTACTAGTACTATTACTGATGCTTTAAGAAGTGGTGATCAAGTAGTAATACCTGGTTTCGGTTCTTTTTCAACAGGCAATCGTTCAGCAAGAACAGGTAGAAACCCACAAACTGGTAAAATTATTCAAATTAAAGCGTCACGAGTAGCCAAGTTTAAAGCGGGTAAAAACCTGAAAGAAGCGGTGCAAGAAGCATAAGTTTTCAGGGTGCTTAGCTCAGCTGGGAGAGCATCGCCCTTACAAGGCGAGGGTCGTAGGTTCGATCCCTACAGCACCCACCAAGAAATGGAGTGGTAGTTCAGTTGGTCAGAATACCGGCCTGTCACGCCGGGGGTCGCGGGTTCGAGCCCCGTCCACTCCGCCAGATTAACGCGCCGAAAGGCGCGTTTTTTTTATCTGAAATGAGAATGCTCACTTCAAAATTTTATTTCTATCTTATTTCTGCTTGTCTTTAAGAGAAAAGATTAGATGAAGTTATGAAAAAAGTAACGTACACTCTTCACTCTAATTTGTAGCTAATTCAGGAAAGGAAAATTTTGCTGGATGGATGAATATTTTTTGTTTTGATTTTTTTCAGTCTGGGTTATAATCAGCCCTCACTAAAATAAAAATGCTTTATTTATTAATAATATGGATCTCGGGACATGTTACAAAAGTTAAATGAACGTATACAGGGTGTTGTAGCTTGGTTAGTGGTTATCTTAATCGGTATTACGTTTACACTTTTTGGTGTGGATTATTATCTGCAATCACATCAAACAACCAATTCCAAGGTGGTCGTCAACGACACTCCTCTATCAATACAATCATTTGAAAACAATTACCGACGTGCTCGCTCCATGCAAGATATGGAACAAATGACAGCTGCTGATGAAAAGAAGTTGCAAAATCAAGTCTTAGATCAAATGATTACTAATGAGGTTCAGGTACAAGCTGCTCTTAATAATGGATTTGATGTGAGTTCAAGCCAAGCAGATGCAGCAATTTTGAGTATTCCTCAATTTCAGGAAGATGGTCATTTCTCAGCTCAAAAATATCAACAAGCACTCAATGCCGCTTTATTCACTCAATCAAGTTTTCAAAATGAAGTAAAGCAGGGAATGCTGTTAAACCAACAACGATTTGCTTTTATGGGTAGTTCTTTTGCTTTACCCGATGAAATAGATCGCTTTGTGAGCTTGTACATGCAAAGCAGGGACTATGATTATTTAACTATTCCAGTAGAGCGCTTCGAAAAAGATATTCATGTTTCTCCAGAAGAAATTGAAAGTTATTATAAAATGCATAAAAAGGAATTCATGTCACCAGAAAAAGTTAGTTTAGATTATGTCACTTTATCGATGCATGATATTAAAAGTAAGATAAAAACATCCGATGACGATGTGAAACGTTATTATGAAGATAATCAAAATAACTATTTAACTCCTGCAAGTTGGCAAGTAGCACATATTTTATTTGCTGTTCCAGAGAATGCGAGTCAAGCTGATTTGGAAAAGATTCAGAAAAAAGCAAATGATGCATACCAAGTATTACAGAAAAATCCAGGACAATTTGAACATCTTGTTTCAGTGATGTCAGATGACAAGCTTTCTGTAGCAGATAAAGGTGTACTTCCCTGGATTACTGCAGGCAGTCAAAATAATTACAATCAAATTTTATCTAATTTAACGAAACCAGGACAGATTTCTCCTCCTGAAAGAACAAAACACGGATATGAGATTTTTAAATTAATCGCATATAAGCCAGTTTCAACAAAACCTTTTTCCGAAGTAGCTTCATCGATTAAAGAGCAATTGATTGCTGAAGCGGCCCAAACAAAATATACACAAGCCATGGAGCAATTGTCTGATTTAAGCTATCAATCTCCGGACTCTCTCCAGCCTGTAGCAGATGCCTTAAATTTAAAAATTGAAAAAACTCAACCTTTTTCAAGATCCGGTGGCACAGATAATATTACAAAAAATAAGCAGGTAATTAATGCTGCGTTCAGCCATGACGTTCTTGATTTAAGCAATAACAGCGAGCCAATACAAATTGATAATGATTCGCTCGTGGTTGTAAGAGTTAATCAACATTGGGATGAAATGGAGCAGCCTTTAGAAGCAGTTCACGATCAAATTAACAAAATTTTGGTGAAAAAAATTGCTGAAACCAAAGCAAAAGAGATTGGAAAAAGTTTATTAAATCCAGTTGAGGATAAGCAGCAACAAGAATTGATTCGCTCAAATAATTTATCATGGAAATCAGTAGCTATGTCCACACGTGATAATGATAAGGTAGATACGGATGTTAATGATATGGCATTTAATTTATTACGACCAGAAAGCCGTGATGGCATTGTTATGCCAAATGGTGATTATGTTGTAGTACGATTGAAGCAAATTCATTATGGGAAATTAAGTACATTAGATAGGGAGCAGCAAGATAGCTTAATTCAACAAATAGAAGCAAGCTATGGCATGATGGATTATGACTTGTATGTAAAAAGTTTAATTAATCGCGCACAAATTGTGAGGCACTAGGTTTTATAGACAAATGCGCTAACTTGAGCTGCTTATTTATTAATATACTAAGGCTGGGGGTAGCAGAGTTTGCCTATGTAACCCAATATATAGGAGTATCGCTATGCCTGATTTAAGTAAGAAGTTTACTGATCTTAAATTAAAGCAATTATATGGTCATATATTAAATCACTACCAAAAGTGTGTTGATCGACACTTAGATGTGAATACTGCGTACAATGAAATGTTTCTGGCGGTGCAATATTCTCTAGAATCTCCATTGAGTCAAAGCCCACTTGTTAAATTGGATCCAGCAGAGAAATTAAAAGCATATGCTGCTTTTAATGCACTATTTAGTGCGACACCTTTGTATCAAGGAATGCAGCCTTCGCAACGAAGTGCATTTAAGCCGCCCATGCCTCAGTTTAATCCACAGGCTAAGTATGTGATTAATGAGTATAATTATTATGGTTATCAAGATCCAACGCTTCTTGATTGGTTAATCCTGAGTTCTATAATCAACTCGCATCATCATGGATATCATCACCATCATGCGGGTGCAGATGGTTGCTGCTGGCCTTCTAACCATCACGGCCATGACTCATCTTCAAAAGACGATTTGGCTAAATTGATGGCAGCCTTATTTCTCATCCTTTTAGCTTTGATTGCCGTCGTTTTAGCTTTTATTGCTTTGTATTATATGCTTAATGAATTTGCAAACAGCGTAGAGCGTTTTTGCTATGGCGAAGGTTGGCTGAAGGGCGCATTAATGATCTCTACTTCTATTGGATTTGGCGTAGGTTCAGCTTTTTTAACGCTTAATTTTGGATCTGCACCATTAATTGCTCTTGCGGTAGCTGCAGGGGTTAATCCTGTTGGTGTTGTGATTGCTGGAGCCGTTTTGCTTGCTATCATCGGTGCAGGTGTTGGATGTTTTGCGATGAGTATGCTGTATGATTCCCTTAATAAGTCAGCGAATAAAGAGTCTATGGATCCATCAGACCCAGAGCGATTTAGATTAACTGCAGCAGAAGAAGCTCATTTGAGAGATGAGAAAGGTATTGACCCTATGATTGTAAGATGCGCGATGGTTGCATTGCGTGCGGAAATGGCAAAATTATTAGGGGGGAACGAGAAACCAATACCTTCTTTTTTCTCTCGTTATTTTAGTAAAGACAACGAAAAGGTTCAGGAGTTATTGGAAAAAATACGACACTTACGTAAAGGCGATATCAATATGGTTCAAGTAGGGGAGCTGAATTTTGATTGCAGAATTCCGCAAAGAGTATATATTCCACCTTACTATACTCAAGTTCCATCCACATACTCCGACACTCCACCTCCATCATATCATGGAACATATACAGACCCTTATCAACCTACAGCACCTCAATACCTATAATTTCCATTTGGGTAGATGTCGTGAACCGAGTAAAGAGAATTCTTTACTCGGTCAAAATCAGGGTTTAAATAACTTATTTTCACTCTTTTAGATATTAAAACTATTCGCCAGAAGTAAAAGGAAGCATGCGTCTTAATACATTATCCTTGCAAATGAAGTGATGATATAACGCCGCAAGGAAATGAATCCCTACTAAAATGAGAATTAAATAGGCAAGCGTTTGATGTGTTGAAAACATAATGCCGCCAAGATAATCATTCTTTGCGATAAGGCAAGGGATAGTAAACCAGCCGAAGAAATCAATGGGTTTTCCATCCGCACAAGATAATAAATAGCCAACGATTGGCATGAGTATTATAAGAATAAAAAGAGTATGGTGAACTGCTTTGGAAGTAATGTATTGCCATCGTGGCTGATTTATTGGTGGAAGTGGTTTGATGTTTATAATATGCCAAATAAAAAATAAGATTCCGAGTAATAAAATAGTAAACCCTACGGACTTGTGCAGCATTATATAGAAGTCTGTGAGTGGTGAATTATCGCTAAGTGACCAGACAAAATAAAATTGGCCGATAATTAAAATAAAGATTAACCAGTGCAATATTTTTGTCACACTGCCAAAACGCTTTAGGGTATTCCTTATCATAGAGTTCCTTCATTAGTTCCTAGATAATGCTACTATATCAATGACTTAAGTAATTTCAATGTTGAAATCATTTTGGCTCTACCCCAAAAAAGGGGGCACTTTAATCAAGTTAGTCTAGACTAACTAATTGATTTCGCGATCAAATTGGAGATTAAAGT
>NZ_LNXS01000008.1 GCF_001467525.1 Legionella anisa | reverse complement strand
GAAAAAATGGCCTAAAACACTGTCAACCCCTAAATGATAAAATTTAAAAATATTTTTTACGCAGCCTTGCCGAAAGGACACACCTTTTACCCCACCAACACTCTATCACCTCGTGGTAAGAAAGAGTCTACCACGGTATTTCTGGTATCAGACAGACCCTTTGGCATAGCACTTTCGGCAAGTCGGGAGTATGTACGATGAAAAAAAATGCTGGACTGAAAATATTAACTGGAACTGTGATCGCGGTTGTTGCACTCATTATGATGAACAGCAAACATCATGACCGTGAACCCGAAGCCACTCGCCACGATCCCAATAATCTGAATGAAGCCATTGCCAGTCAGTTTAATGACAACATCCGTGATGTTGCTGCAAGACTACAGGAAACCGAAAAGAAACTTGCCAGTCTTGAATCGGAAAACAAGCAACTCAAAGGTAAAAAGGAAAATGTGCAGACTTCTTATAATCCTGAGTTGCTTAAAGAAATAGAACAACTAAAATCCGAATTGGCCAATGTCAAAACCAGTCAAGAATCCCAACAAAACTTTCAATCCTACACCGTCAATGGAGAATCGACTCTTACCAAAGAACAAAGTGTTAAGGACATCGATGCTTTATTAATGAAACGTGAACAAAATCCTAATGAACAAGCCTATTGGGAGGGATTAAAGAAAAAAAAGCAAGCATTAACCCAAAAAGTTAAAACAGCGGCTTTAAATAGTAAAGATAAAAAAAGTATTCCCTATTACACCATTCCAGCAGGCTCCGATTTAGGCAGAACTACCTTGTTATCAGCACTGATTGGTGAGGTACCAGTTGAAGGCAAGCTCATGCAGCCTTTATTTCCCTTCTCAGCCATTATTAATCGTGGTGATTTAATGGCTGCTAATGGTATCCCTTTGCCTCCCAATATTTCAGGTATGAAAGTTAATGGTTATGCAATCGGTGTTGGTTCGTTTTTGGATAACATCAGCTGTGTTCGAGCCTATGTGACCTCTGCTTTGTTTGTTTTTGATGACGGCCATTTTGTGACCGTGGGTAAAGAGCAAATGACTGGAACAGCTGAAATGGTCAATAACGAAAGTTTAGGTTATCTCACCACCGCTTTTGGTAATCCCTGCATTAAAGGCCAGTATTTTACTAATGCTCCAAAAGTACTTACAGCACTTGTGGCTTCTGATGGGATTAAAGGGTTTGGTAATGCACTTTCCCAGTGGCAAATGAGCTATACCGCCAATGCGAATGGTGCGACAGGCATACCTACCGGCTCCATGGGCAATTATGCTTTGGGTGGTGCGCTTTCCCAGGGAACAGTTAAAGCTGCTGATTGGCTAGAAAAACGCATTCAAGGCAGCTTCGATATGGTTTTTGTTCCAGCATCTCAACGATACAGACCGACACAACTTTCATTTCACGTCACACAAACCATCAACCTTGATAAAGAAACCAATGGGAGAGTATTAGATTATGGCCATTTACAACAAACTGCACATGATTTTAGCCTTAGGTAGCGTCTTGGTGCTTAGTGCTTGCGCCTCAAAGACAGTTGGCTCCACGGCAATTCCCGAAGGAGGATTGACTGTTAGCCAACTTTATCAGCAAAGCCTTGGCGAGGCCATGCCTGGCTGGTCTGTACCTAAAAGACAGGCTAAAACCGTGAATTATTCAGGGTATACACGAGATGCTTCCAACGAGATCCAACATTTATTCAAGCCTTTGGATAACCCACAAGTTCCGATTTATGTGTTTCCTCATGTTGCTGTCATTGGTGATGAGCAATTGTTAAAACCAGGCTATACCACAGCCTTTTTTCTCTATAAACAAAATCAATTTGCATTAGCTTCCGAGCACTATTAAGAGGTAAATAATGAAATTATTCAGCCAAGTAAGTGACTGGCTGTTAGGACAACCCAATAAACCAGCATTAACGCAACAAAACATAAAAAAAAGATTTGAGAATCACAACCCTTCCTTTGCCAATCAATTGTCCATGGTAGATTTTAGTGATGAACTTAATCTCTTTTTACTCAATGATGGAGTCAGCATTGGTTCAGGCTTTGAATTAGCATCCATTCCAGCAGAAGCAACATCTACCGAACATTTATACGCTGTATTTAGCAAAATTCGTGATACTTTTGCCACGGTCGTACCTTTGCACAAACAAGATCCTTGGGTAATGCAAATGTATGTCAATGACGAATACAGTTTAAAACCTGTTCTTAATCATATTCAACAAAGCATTGCACCAGACATTGCTGATACATCCTTCACTCGTGACTATTTGGCAAGGTTGGATGATCTGTTTTGCAAGATGACAAGACCCGAAGGATTGTTTGTTGATCCAAAAACCGATGCACCCTATCGCGGCAGACGAAGACGAATCAGGGTTTTGTTTTATCGCCTCTATCAAAAAACGCAAACCACTAGAGAACAGGCACTTGCCGAACATCAGGAAGTCATGGCTCAGATTGAAAGCAAATTACTATCACCTGGTCTTCAACTAAAACGACTAACCGGTAAAGATTATTATCAGTGGTTGGTGCGGTGGTTTGCAGCTAACGCTGAAGAACTACTGGCTCGTTTTCCTTACCCTAAAGACAAAAAACCAGCAGGCTATACCTTAAGTCAGAATATTTTGTTTCATGAACCGCAAAGTGATGAGCATGGGTTTATATTTGATGAGATGATTCATCGTATTCTTTATATCGATGGTCTGAAAGAAGCACCTGAAATTGGTCTTTTATCTCGTGAAAAACCACAAGCCAATCCCAAACACCGATACGCACTTTTAGATAAGTTGCCAGAAGGTGCTACCTACACTATTCAGGTTGTCTTTGAAAATGATGAAGCCTTAGATGCGCATCTGATTCGTCTTGAAAAAGGCATCGTAGGAACAAGCCTTAAACCGTCACAAGTCAGAGAGGATATCAAAACTGCACGAGATGAATTGTCTATAGGAAACCGTCTGTTTTGGGTTAATCAATCTATTTTTTATCGTGCCAACACAAAAGACCAGGCAGTACGCATTGAAAAAGAGCTAAAAGAATTATTTATTGAAGCCAAAATGCCTTTGATTTCTTCTGGTTTCGACATTCATCCCATCAACAGTTATCTCAATGCCTTACCTTTTAATTTCATCCCACAATACGCTCGCCAATATTTGCGCTTTGACAGATTGATGTATGCGTCTGAATTAGCCTCTTTACTGCCCGTGTATGGCCGCAACCAGGGAGCAAGACACCTTCCCTGTTTCACCTTTTTTAACCGTTTAGGAGAACCAGTACTCTTTGATGTGTTGCATCATGATTTTATCAGCCAAAACTCCCACATGGCCTTGTTTGCCAATTCCGGTGGCGGCAAATCAGTGGCTACTGGCTGGATGATTAATTCGTTGATGGCCACTAAAAATGCCCGCATCATTCTTTTTGAAATGGGTAATTCTTTTGATCGTATGCTCCTTCATGCCAAAGCCCATGGCAAAAAAACAAAGCAGTTATTACTTAGCAATAAGAAAAATGAAGCTGTTCCATTAAATCCTTTTTGTGAGGCCTATAAAGCCATTCCTGGAATAACAGACAATTTAAATGTAGAGCAGGCAGCTCTAATTGCGCAAAAAATTATGGCGCTCAAAGCAAATCTCGAACAGCCTGCCAGTTCGGAAGATTTATCCTGTGATGATGGATCTCGATCGTATTTGGCAGAACTGGCTTTGGCATTGCGTACCATGATTACTGAAGCCAATGCGTTGGAAGAAGAGCAATTTACCTTAGCCGATGAAACATTGTTAATTGAAGTATTAAGTGATGCCATCTTAACGTCTTTTAAACATGACATACCGCAAATGCTGACTGAACATGTCGTGAGTGCTTTTAAACGGCGATTGGATAAAGAAACGGTGGCTCGCAAGAAAGACCGCATTTTAGATATGCACGACCGATTAAACAGTTATGTCATTAACAGCGCCAAATCACGCTTTTTTAATGTGCCAACTGAACCTTTAGGAGATTTTGATATTTTTCATGTTGATATCTCCGCGATTAAAGATGATACCGGAAAGCTCGCTTTAGTAATGGTCTCTTTATTACCAAGAATATTGGCTATGGCAGAAGCTACTCAAAACGACAACAGACCAACCTTTCTTTTTATTGATGAATCTCATTTGCAATTTCAAATTCCTTCAGTGGTGACCGTATGTTTATTGGTTGCCAAAGTAGCCAGAAAATTAGGTCTTTGGCTGGTTGCTATTACCCAAAACGTCACCGATATGAATTCGGAAAAAGCCACCAAGATTTTATCGCTAATTGAAACCTGGATTTTATTAGGCCTTGATGAAAAGGAAATTGGCGATGTCAAACGCTTTAAATCATTAACTCCGCAACAAGAAGCTTTAATTAGAGATATTGATTCACAAAAAGGCTTATATGCAGAAGCAGTTTTATTAGGCTCACGTTATCAAGGATTATTTCGTGTAATTCCACCTCGCTACTTACTTGCTCTTTTAATGACTGAAAAATCTGAAAAAGCACAACGCCATTCCCTGGAGAAACAACATGATGTCCTTAAAGCCGCTGAACTGCTTGCCGACCTTCTCGAAAATAAAAAACAAAGCAAAAATCATGATGCTTATTTCTATGATGATTAGCACATCCATCCATGCAAGAGAAAGCATAGAGCCACCTAGTCCTATTAGCAGTTTTGGTATTGCCACCAAGGTATTGGGCAGGATCTTTACCAACAGTCATTACAAGGTAATTGGTTCCTGTACTTGGGCAGTTGGAAAACTTCCGCCTAAGCTGGTGGCTGTTCCTGCAATCGAGCAGTTTTTACCTGACTTAATTGTCACAGTGGCTAATCGCCCTGAAACCAATCCATGGATTGAAGCACGTGCACTTTATGAAAATCCGGCAAGCCAAGCCTTGTATCAAAAAACCTATCTACTAGCGACTGGTTCAGCACTAGGTTTTGGCGATGATGCAGGACAAACCTCAGCCATGCACATCAATGAAGAACGCACACGGGTTGTTGATATAATTGGCAGCCCCGCAGGTCTTTATCGTTTCCCTTATTTATCACATAAACCTGAAACACGTTTTGGTTCTCCTTACTACATCAGTGAGGCTGATGCCGTATCAGACCGCACAGAGCTTGCTGAAATTGCTTATATGGCAACTCATCCTCATCTGTTATTCAATCATGACATAGGATCCGCAACACAGTCGTGGGGACATGAAATCCCAAGGATTATGCGAGTCACGCAGCCCTCACGCTTTAGAGCATCCGTTGTTGCAGCCCTTCATGCAGCAGACATCGTGACCAATAAAAACAGTCTTCATGTGACCCAGAGCACCAGTAATTCTTGTGGTGCTAATTGCGTAGTAGCCAATATCGTATTCGATGGCCACAACAAAAACATCATCTGGCAGGAAGTATACCCCAAAAACCGCAACCTCAACTTTAATGATACCAGCGATATGGGTGTAGAAGATGACAAAGCAGGTAATGGGAATTATGTCTTTGTAGTTTGGCGAAAATATCGAGGCTGTATTGCCCATGAAGGGAAATTGCTTCGCGCACTTTCATTCCCCAAAGTGGGACATCCTCAAAAACGATAGGAGTTAATCATGCACAAACTGTCTATGTCTTTAATTACATTAATGCTACCAAAAATGCTCTTTGCCAGTTCTTTTATGCCTAATGAATCGGATTATTATTACAAGTTGGGTGGTTCATCCAATCTATATGTACCCCCTGTTAATAATGACCAAACCATCACTATTGGTGGTAATGTCGATGGGCGGCTTGGCTTTACCTGTAATGGATTTAATCCTGTAGTCTCTATTACCAATACCTTTCAGGATATGAAGTCTTCTGCCATGAATATTCCTGGCGGTATTATTGATAACCTCAAAGGATCTGTTGCAGGCTTTCCACTGTATAAACTACAACAATCCATGCCTGCGCTTTATAACGTACTGCAAAATACGGCCAGCTACGCACAGAATGAATTTAGCGTCAAAGTAAAAGATTGTCAGGATGTGAAAAAGACTCTGGAAGAGGGGCAATCACCTATGGAAAGTATGCTTTCTGTGTCTGATAGTCAGGGCTGGCTTGAGGCAGCAAAACGAGCGAAAACTGAAAATGTGGATGTGACTTCAACGGCTAAAAGTATTGCTAAAAAACGAGACGAATATGGACTGCCCTGGATAGGTCGGGAAAGCGGAAATGCTGGTGGAACATACCAACGGCCTATCAAAGTCATTAACGATGTAGTCATTGCGGGTTATAACATTTTACTAAATCGCAAACCGCTTAATAATGAGAAGAAGCCAGATACCAAAACACCCATGACACACACTTGGCCAACGCCCGCTGATGCCAGTCAATGGGCAGTAAAAGTATTAGGTGATATTCATGTAAGCACCGCTACAGATGCAGATAAAACCAAACACGATGCCAAAGCTGGCATTGGATTATCCGCGTTATTACAAAGTTGCGACAGCTCCAATACCTGTACTTCCAATGTATCTAAAGCACTGTGGAATCTAGTAGACAAAAAATGGCCGTTGACTGAAGAAAAACTCAAAATGGTTAGTGCATCCAACTTGATGATTACAGATGAAATCATCATCACCATACAACGTATGCCGCGTGAAGAACAAATCTTGACTGTTTCCAAATTGGCTGAGGAAATTGCTGTACAAAACATGCTCGATAAAGCCTTAATGATGCGCCGTATTTTACAAGCTGGTTTACAAATACAAGAAGTACAAAACTTAAAACCCGCGCTTGATATGGTGAAATTTGCCTTAAAGAAACTCGATGATGACATTCATTCTTTAGCTTTTGAAAGCGAAGTTCGTAAAAAAATGATGACTGAAACCTTAGGTCTTTTGATGGATATGCGAGGTAGCGATATAGCCAAGGGCTTGCCTGGTGATGACCATGAACAATCGCAAGTTAAAAATGGCGCAGTCTATGCGAAACCTGATTCGAAAGGAGCATAAGATGGTCGTATTTAGCCCTTTATCTTTGTACACCACCTATTTAGGCTGGCAGCAATATGAGGTGATTTTTAATGCCCTGTGGCAAACCGGGTTGTTATATCTTGGTTTTCTTATGGTAGGGTATCGATTCTTAAAAAATGTGCTGGCACCTTCTGGTGCCACACATCACGCGGCAGAGTATGCCTTGAATCATTTTCTTTATGAATTGGCAATTACTTTTTTGATTTGCGGCATCTTTATCTACCCCTGTGTGCCATTGGAAGAAAAAGCCATGAGTTTTAAGCCCATGTGCGGTATAAAAAAAGGAACAGATGCAAAAACCTCTACTTTAAAAGATACAGGTACTACTTATGATGAAGCATTTGCAGACGTACTGACTCCCAATGTCAAAATGCCTATTGGTTTTGCACTCTTGCAAAATTACATGTCAGGGATTACCTACGGCTTGATGAAAGTGACGGGTTGCACCGACAGTTTACAAGCGATTGAAGGCGATTTAATTTCCACCTATTTACCTGCCGATGTACGTGAACAAGCATTGAATTTTCACAGACAATGCTTCCTTGAGGCCAGAAGTCAATATCACAATGAACCGCACGACAAAACCAAAGTCAATGACATTTTAAAAAAATACGGTGGTGAGGAAGATTTGAAATGGGTGGGTTCCAAAGTCTATCAAACACTATACTACGATAAGATTTATGCAAGACAACCCGTACCTGGCTTTACCTTTAACGAAGCCCCCAACAAGAATCTCGAAAAAGCAGCAGAACGTGGTGATATTGATGCCAAACACCTGCCAGAGCAAGGTTATCCCAGCTGCAATCAATGGTGGAAAAAACTTAAAACAGATTTGGTGTTCGTTGCCAATAACGCCAGTGTCTTTGACAACCACCTTAGCTATTACGCAGTTTTGGACAGAGTACGTACTTTCAAAAATAACCACCCCAAAGCCTGGGGTTCACAATTAAGCTCAGAAGACTATATTGCCAAGATGCTGCTTAATGACAGCCGTGACATGCAAGCTAACAGCATGAAAAACCTAATGGGCAATACAAATGGCGCATTTGGTGGTGCCATTTCTCATGGGTTAGTGAATATCGGACAATTGACAAAATCTTGGGTCTCAACGCCGTTAAAGCGCGAGGCTATTATGCAAACACTACCAGTCATGCAGGCCTTTTTGTATTTCTTCCTGATTATATTGACCCCTGTGATTTTGGCTTTAAGTGGTTATAACCCCAAAGCTTTAGGCAGTATTTGCGGTCTGTTTATCATGGCGATTTTCCTACAATACCTGTGGCATCTGGTGGGTTTTGTCGAGCGCAGTGTTCTTGATCCTTTAGGGCAAAACGATGCCATTGCAGCTATGCGCAATATGGCGGTTTTATTCTACTTTATTGCACCCATGTTGCTCTTAAAACTGTCCAGTCATTTTGGTGGAGAAGCAGGGGCAGCTCTTGGTGCTTTGGTCAATGACGCAGCGCAACACAGTAACAAAGTTGCTAACTCAGGTGTGGATACCATCAAGCAAGGGGCAAAAATAGCCAGCATGGGGAAAGTAAAATGAAACTAGTCTCCATGAATGTGTCTGGCGTATTCAGAACCACTGATTGCACCATCTTCATAAAGTTCGGTTGCCTTCCCCGCAACATAGTGTGGTTTATCTTTTTCATCGGAAGCAAAGGCAACAATCGCTTGCAAAGCAAGAAGACTTATCTTGCCAAGTGTTTTCAATCCCTTCAAAACCACCGACTGTGTTGGGTTGTTCTTCCTAATCATAGGAGTGTTTTCCATGTTAAATAAACGGTTCTATAAATCCATTATAGGCATAAGCAAATTCATTCTGCCAGTGGTATTACTTTTGTTATTAGTGCCTTTTTTGATGCGATTCAGTACTGAACTTAGCACCATGAATGACTTTTTCAAAACCCATCAAATAGGCTTTTTAATCTGCCATATGCTGTTTTATCTAGCGTTTTATTGGGCTTGGCCAAAACTGATTACAGGCATAGTAAATCAACGCCAACATGAACTTGATGAGGCTCAAATTAAATTGGCTTTGCAAGCAAAATACTACCTGCTTGCGGCCCTAATCCTTTTTGAATTACTCGTTTGGTGGAGATAAATCATGAGCCAATATCCCGTTGAAAACCTTTTGCGCGAACCCACTGAATTCTATACCTTCCTGACCTGTACTTCACTGGCATGGCTCACTGTCGCTCACCCACACCTGTTTCTACTCACACAAAACATGGGAGTCTATGCAGCACTCAACCTTATAACATTAGGTCTAGTGAGAGGATATCAGGCTTTTCGCATTAAGCGTTATCACCGCAGACTTATTGCCATGCCTTATTATGCTTTATCCACTACCGAAGTGCCATTGTCCAAGAAATGGTTGTTTCTTGGTAAAGGGTTTCGTTGGTTGCCTCATCATACGCAGCGATTGCATCAAATTAAACAAATTAGAAATGAATCGTTTATGCAACGAAATGCTTGCTATCGCAAAGTACGTGATTATTGCAAAAACCACGACAGTTCATTATTGACCCAACTGTTTAATACCCCATTAAGATTTAATCCATTCAAACCTGATCCACCCGTAGGTGGCTGCTCATACCTACATGGGTTAGGTGAAAAAGATAGTTCTGTCTATATCCCGCAAGAAGTTCGAGTTGGTCATACTTTTGTAGTGGGCACAACTCGAGTTGGTAAAACACGCCTAGCAAGCATCCTAATTAATCAGGATATTAGAAATGGCGATGCAGTGATTGTCGTTGACCCCAAAGGAGATTTAGATTTAGTTCGTGATATGTACTCAGCCTGCAAAGCTAGTGGCAGATTACATGATTTTAGAGTGGTGCATTTAGGTTTTCCTGAATTGTCTGCTCACTACAATCCGCTCAAAAACTATGATCAAGTCAGTGAGGTTGCTACACGTGTTACCGATGCGATTCAAGCTGAGGGCGAAGGAAAACAGTTTGCAGCCTTTGCCTGGAAATATGTGAATATTGTAGCCATCTGCCTTGAGGAAATGAAACAACTTATTTCTTATACTTCTATAGGGTTTTACATCAATCGATTGGATCAACTACTAATGGCCTATTCTGATGCCATACTCCCCACACATGATCCAAATTATCATGAAAAAATAGAAGAAATCATTGCTAATAATGATTGTCGTATAGATAAATACGGCAATACACCACCGCCTATGAGCCGCACAAAGGCGGTGGTGAAATATTTACAAGAGCATATCAGTAAAACCATCACTTCAGGCAATGTCGAAAGCCTTCATGATCAAGTACTCATTGATCTGTTTGATGCTGCCATCATGGACAAAAATTATTACGATAAAATCACGGCCAGTGTCGGCCCTGTGTTATCAGAGATTAATAAAAGTAATGCCTCAAAGATCTTCTCATTTCATAAAAGCAATTGTGAAATCGAGTTGATGAGTGCAATAAAAAACAAACAAGTCATCTATATCGGGCTGGATAGCTTAACAAACCCCAATATCGCCCAAGCAGTCGGTAAAGCCTTTTTGTCAGATTTAGTATCCACTGCTGGAAAAATATATAAGGAAAGTAACGCGAATTACCGACTCAATCTCCATTGTGATGAGCTTTCTGAAATCATCCAAGACTCATTTGTCAAAATTTTAAATAAAGCAGGTGGAGCTGGGTTTCAAGTCACAGCTTATGCTCAGACCAAACAAGATATGGAGGTGGCGCTAGGTTCAAAAGCCAAAGCAGAGGTGACTGAAGGAAATTTAAATACCCTCATCATGTTACGTGTTAAAAATGAAGAAACAGCCAATTTATTAGTCAAAGTATTACCAAAAATTGGCGTGGTCGAGCACACTCAAGTGTCCATGGTCAACGACACACCCCATGGCGAGGATGGCGTTTATTTTAACACCACCAATGAAGATCGAGTACAAACCACCGCAGTACCTATGATTGATGTCAATGACATTATCTCATTGCCCAAAGGGCAAGCCTTTGTTTTAGTGAATGGCGGAGAGCTATACAAGGTAAGAATACCCTTACCTGTGAACGATGGATTAGCCCCCAAGGATATCAAAAGTGCTATTCATGCAATAAATCAATTAGATGATAACCTTGGAGATTAATATGAAAGCAGAAATTACTTTAAACCTTCGTACCCGTGAAGTGTATAAATTATTCGAGAGAAAAATTAGCGGTGATAGGCTATTTATTGATGCTATCTTGCATAAGATGAATATTGCCATTGGGCAATATCGTAAGCAAAATCCCATGGCTCTTAAGATGTTGCACGAGATAGAACAACAACTCAATTCTCTAACCAATGAATTTGCATCTGAAATTAAGCGATTTGAAGAGTTGCTCGCTAAGAAAAAAGAGTTTAAGGGCAAACAAATCAATTTTGTTGTGCAGTTTCATCCAAAGATTATTGTATGTAACCCCCTAAGTACGAAATTAGCTGAATTAATTGACGTTTATGATCAATTGATGGCGACTTTGAAATTACTCCGGCTTACAGGATGCTTCGAGACTGATCAGGCATATTTTATCCATATGCAACAAAAACAAAAGCTCACTAACCAATCACTAAGCAGAATTATCTTGGGCTGAATGAATTTAATTCTCTTAGAATATGGCATTGAATTATAGTGAACCCCCTATATCCGACAATGCCATAAAAATTATTCAAAATCCCACGACTAAGTTAATGATTTGCTTTTCTCAAAATCTTGAGATATTGCTTCGGCTTTTTTCTGCTGTTCAAAAAGCTTGCAATAATGCTCTCGCATAGAAGCATCTTTGGCATTTTTACACAACTGTTTAAATGTTTCTATGTTCGTACTTTCTTGAGCTGGATTTGCAAAAATCATCGTAGGAAAACACAACAAAATAAAAATCAATTTTTTCACAATTTCATCCTTAATAAATAAAACTATGCTTCGGGCCAGACTCCTAAATGAGTCTTAACTGAGTTCAGAATAATATAATATCTTTACCCACACAACTTCTCTTCGCATTTTTCTCGGCTGCGTCACTGAGGATTTACCCGCAGTGACGCAGCCGAAGGGCTGCGAAATTTTTCAATAAATTCAACTCACTATTCATCATTGAGCAAGCGCGTGCAACGCGATTGCTCAAAATAATAATTTAAAAGCCCTTGCCCAACACAAATCGTTTTGCTAATGTAATATTAAGCATAACTGACGAGACCGGTGTGATTCCGGCGAAACCTTAACAGGTCTTATGCAATAGCCACTCTCATTCTCTAATCTTGTGGTAGAACGATAAGTCGAGAACAAAACACCATCTGCACTTCACAGAATCTATTGTAATAAAAAGCAATACAATTCTTTAAGAATTGGAACCTCACAATACCCTCTCTGTATTGCCCCGTGCGCAACAATAGTTTGTAAGGCTTTGTTGTATTTAAAACCATTAAACCTAAGGAGATCATCACCACAAAAAAAGTAGTACCAATGTAATCAGGCCAATAGAAGTTTGTAGTTTAAAACTGATTTGCCCCTGAACTGAGCCTTGAGGCACTACGCCTGGTACTGCAACCTTGCAGGCCGCTCTACCAACACTAAACAAAATACCAGGGCAAATAGTTTTAGAGGGTTACAGATGAGAAAAAATCAGCTCAGACAACAAGTAGATCAGTATTGTAAACACAATCACACAGGTTCATTCCGCGCTAAAAAGCACCGTCATTTTGTATTACACAAAATGATTCGTGATTTATATCATATTGGGCATGTTCCCCCAAAATGGCATGCAGTTACTCATGATCATATGGTGCAACTCGTTGCTCATTGGCAAAAAGAGGAGATCAATCCCAAAACCATCATGAAATACATGACCATCATTCGTAGATTTTTTCAGAGCGTTGATCATACAATCCCTGATATTAGTAACCAACATTTGCGAATTAAAAGCACTAAATTTCGCTCCAAGACAATCCACTTCCCAAATAATAGTTTTGAAACACTAGAAAATCCTATTGCAAAAATATTACTCGAATTCCAAGTTTATTTTGGATTAACACTTAGTGAATCAATGCGTCTAAATCCTGCTATTCATATTCAGGAAAATGCACTATGGATTACAAGGGATATTGCCACAAACAACCATGACAGGAGGATTCCTGTTAGAAATGATAGGCAATCTGAAGTAAACAACTCACTTCAAAAACTATGTAAAGAACAAAATTTGATTTTAACTTATGGTTATCATTCTGTACGTGGCGCATACAGCCATGAAATGAAAAAAATAGGCTTGCCATCATCAAAAAGCTACCGCTGTTTTTATGCCAAAAGTATGTATCCGGAACTGAGTCAAATCTTATCTCCTTACTTGGCGAAACAAACCATCATGCGTGAAATGGGACTGCAATCCAGACGAACGTTATGGAGTTATCTGCATGAGTAATACAAAATTGCGTTCAGCAAAATTTTCAATCAACGAATTAGTTAAAAAAGCATATGGCCATTCCTATGCTAGCCAATCAGACATGCGTCATATGCTCTTTCGATGTGTAAAAGATTTACATGAACTTGGCTATAAAATTGGCCATATAAAAGGATTAAAAGCAAAACATATCTACGTGCTAGTAGATCACTGGAAATCTGAAGGAAAAAATCCAGGAACAATTAAAAACTATATGGCCAAACTACGCAAAGCAGCCTGTCTGTTGGATAATCCGAAACTCATTAAGCCAGAAAATAGTGCATACAATATTAGCCAACGCTCTTATGTATCTTCGATTAACAAAGCGATTCATCATATTGACTTATCTAAGTGCACTGATCCTTACATTAGATTATCACTTGAAGGTCAAATGCTTTTTGGCCTAAGGCGTGAAGAATCCATGAAATTCACGCTTAGTGAAGCACAACATGGGAATAGCTTGATTATTAAACCAAGTTGGACAAAAGGAGGCATAGGCAGAACACTAAACATAATAAATGAAGCACAACGTCAATGGTTAACAAAGGTTTCTCAGTTAGTAAGGGCTGGGGAATCGCTCATCCCTTCAAATAGAACCTATAAGCAGCACTTAAGTCATTATGAAGAACAAGCGAAAGCCATGAGGGTTAGTAAATTGCATGGCTTAAGACATGCTTATGCCCAGAGACGATATAAAGATCTCACCCAATTATTTGATCCAAAAAACCAAGGAATGCTATGTCCATTTGAAGGCGGAAAAAAATTCAAAGACATGAATCCAATAGAAAAAGCCATGGATAGAAAAGCACGCCAAATAATTAGCCTTGAATTAGGGCACTCACGCTTGTCAATAACAAGAGTTTATTGTGGAAAGTAGGTGATTATGTAAAGTAACTAGAAAAAAGCCAATATTATCAATACATAGATACCTAAATACTTCAC
>NZ_LNXS01000007.1 GCF_001467525.1 Legionella anisa | reverse complement strand
CACTTTAATCTCCTTTTGATCGTCAAATCAATGACTTAGTTTAGACTAAGTTGATTAAAGTGCCCCCTTATTTGGTGTAGAGCCTGAAATAGACGAATATGTAATAAATGGCATTTGAGCCATAAATCTTCTGGGTAATCTATCCCTGCCAAATTGATGTAAAAATATGCCTGCTCTCCCAACGAATAGAGGATTCTCTATTCCTCCCTGAAAATGAATATAATTCATTTGTGGATCAACAGCATTAAGCAGCTTTTCACAGATTTCTTTTCTTTCTAAATAATCTGCTTCGGCCATTTTTAATCCACGCAGGAAAAATCCATTTTTAATTCTTCTGGCTTTTTCATTGGTTTTTTTGATGCGCCTCCCACAAATGCAGCACTTTTCAAAAATTCGTGTTTTTTAATTGCAATTGAAGAACATCTAATCCATAACATATTATTCTGTAATGAGCTAGCAGAGCAATCTTGGGAGTTACAACACCATCAAAATTATCCAGATCATGAAAAAGGCTATGGTCATGCTTATTACAAAATCCTTTAAAGGTTGATATTTTATCTAAATCGCATGGTTATAGTATTTTCGTTTTGCTTTAGGTTTTATGTTTTCAAATGGATCAAAAACACTAGTTTGTAGTTGGATTATCTGATTGTCTGCATATTTTCTAATGCATGATTTAGATAAGACATGAGAGCCAATAGGCGGTTCATTGCATCCTGGATACATACAAAATTTATTTTCATATTTAATGCTACTAAAATCTGAAATTAAACCATAAGGTCTTGGAGGAATAAGTTCTACTTCAGTCTCAACACTCATAAATCAAATTCCAGTGCTAAATTAAAAATAGAACTAAATGTATACAAGACACAACCAGCACTGAACAAAATAAGGCTAACAAACTATAATTTTTTGTTTGCTTTGCCATAACATGAACCTGTGTTACTGAATCAGAAATTACTTTTTTAATTACCGATACCGATTCATTTGTGGCTTCATGCAGCAAATGAGTCATAGCTTCTTTACTGCTGGCTAATGCCATATTGAGTATCTTTTCAGCTTTTTCCCTGGCATCATCTTTCCATTGAGAGGAAATACTCTCTATTTCCTCTCTGAACTGAGCCAACACGGCCGCTTGTGCCTGTTGGGTTTCTTTAATCAATCTATCGTTCATGGTCTGCAGGATGAGAATTGGATCATCCTTGCTTAAAACTACCCCATGTTTGACAGCGATCTCCTGCATAACTGTATCAAATTTATCATTCATTAGATCACCCTGGCGTTATCCAGCTGCCCAAACAGTTGATCACGAACGATTTTTAACCGTTGACGGGTCATAATGCTCTTATCTGGCATACCTAGTACTTCACCGAAGGTCAGTTTTTGTTGCAGCATATCGGTTAGATCACGACCATAGGTTTCTTTTTTCAGATCAGGAATTTGGATTAAGGCTGATATGTTGTCTTTGTTATCACGGTAAGCCTTTAGTTGTTCGAATGTCTTACCTTCATGTTCTATCGCTCCCCAATAGGGATTGAGCCAGACGACAAACTGTGCTTCATTTGCAAACTGGTCAATCAGCTGCGCAAAACCATTGATGGTATCGAATAAGGCCTGTCCTCCGGTGATGACTGTATGAATCACCATTTCATGGCCTAATTCCTTTAACAAAGCTGGAACTTGATTGCTGATGAGGTAATGAGATAGTGGTACAAAAGAACTGGCTCCATTGTCAATGACTACATCATTAGTTGTTGAGGCAATTTTTTCTATGAGAGTATCGAAAAGACGGGGGTTGATTTCATCGCCACTCATGACTTGAATATGATCGACATTGAGAGCTTTAAAGCCATGAAATGTTGAATTAATGGGGTCAGTGTCAATGCAAAGTGGAGCTTGGCCTTTGTGGTGTTTGTATTGCGCAGTTGTTGCTGAAATAAATGATTTGCCGACACCGCCTTTGCCTTGCAGTGTGATATGAATTTTTGCCATTACAAGAGTTCCTCCAGGTTGGGTTTTGGATTAAAAGTAAAACCGCGAATCTCGTTTTTTGCCTTACTTTTAGCCTTTTCATCTTCCTTGGTGTTCTCCTGCATAGACGGTTTTTTTTCTGCAGCAATCAAACGTGCTACATAGCCACAAAATGTTTTATATGAAAATAAGATTTTGCCTTCTTCAACTAAGGTTTCCCAGACAAGCTTTATGGACCAGCCATCAGCCAGCGCTGAAGCTATATCTTTTTTTAGCGCAAGAAAAGCGGCTTTATTTACAGATTTATCAGAGACTTTTCTTTCCATCTGCTTTGCTGCGATTCGTTCGCTGAGGGAACTTCCCATGTCATACCGTCAATTTATTTTTACTCTCTCTCTGATGTTACAAACTATTGCGCTGCTCTGCAATAGTCTATGTTATTTTCTTTCCTTTTGGCGTAATTAAACATTATCTTTGGTGGATAAATGCGTAATTTATCGTAATAATTGGTAATTATCCGTAACTAGTAGAGGTTTTCCCAAAATAACCTTGAAACTACATAAAATTACCTGATAGTATCCCATTTAATGAACTTAAAACGCAGGGCAAGATAGGTGAAGTTAGCTAACCAGCAAGCTGGCTACCAAACTTCATAAGTCTTATTTGCACCTTCGGTGCTCAACGAAAAAACTGTGTTTTGAGCTCAAATCGATACTCAAAGGATTGCATAACCACTTAATTAAGAGGTCGGCATCCTTATGGACGAGAAACTTAAAACCCCTACCAGAAAAAATGGTCGTCATCTTCGCGTACCTGTTTTGCCTTCCGAAGAAATTCAAATTAAATCGAATGCGACCACTGCTGGTCTTTCAATTGCTGAGTACTTAAGACGGATCAGTCTTGGATATCAAATTCAAAGTAGTGTTGATAAGGATTATGTACTGCAGCTAGCCAAAATCAATGGAGACTTAGGACGACTTGGTGGACTATTAAAATTATGGCTGATTCAGGATAAACGTGTTGCGCACTTTGACCTCCAAACAATAAGAACATTGTTAAGTCGTATTCAAACCACGCAGGATGCGATGTTTGAAGTGGTGAAAAAACTATGATTATTCGCCATATTCCTATGAAAAAAACAAGACTTAGCAGTTTTTCGGGGCTTGTCCAATACTTGTGTAATAAACAAAACAAACAAGAGCGTGTGGGCAAGGTCAGATTAACAAACTGTAATAGCATTGATCTCATTTGGGCTGTTCAGGAAGTTTTGGCAACACAAGCCAAGAACCAGAGAGCGAGGGGTGATAAAACCTACCATATGCTCATTTCTTTCGCTCCAGGAGAAAACCCTTCACCACAAGCTTTACAAGAAATTGAAGACAAAGTGGCATCGTCGATTGGATTTAAAGAACACCAAAGAATCTCTGTTGTTCATCATGACACAGACAATCTTCATATTCATGTTGCTATTAATAAAATTCATCCCAAAACCTTTAATATGATTGAACCCTACAGGGCATATAAAACTTTTGCTGACATTGCATCCAGTCTCGAAATTGAATTAGGTCTTAAAATAACCAATCATCAAACTCGTAAAAGCCATTCAGAAAATCTTGCTGACGATATGGAGCAACATTCAGGAATTGAGAGCTTGATTAACTGGATGAAGCGTAATTGTAAAGAACAAATCGAAGCAGCTCAAAATTGGAGCGACTTACATAAGGTTTTAGCGAAACACCATATGAGAATACAAGTCAGGGCTAATGGCTTTATTTTTTGTGATGAGGATGGTCTTACAGTCAAAGCAAGTTCTGTATCCAGAAATTTTTCTAAACAGCGTCTTGAATCAAAGCTTGGGGAATTTGAACCATTGCTTTCAATAACCAATCTATCATCATCCAATGTTTATCGGTATGAACCACTAAACAAAACGTTTATCAGTAGCGAACTCTATGCCCAATACCAGCATGAAAAAGCACAAAGCCAAAATGTACATTCAGCAAAACTAAAATACTTGCGCGAAGCTAAAGCCAAATTGATTGATAAGGCCAAAAAACGAGGACGAATGAAACGAACCGGTTTAAAGTTAATGAACCTTTCAAGGATGAGCAAAAAGTTTCTTTATCAGCAAATTAGCAAAACTCTCCTGCACGACATTGAGAACATCAGGAAAAATTATACGCATGCTCGACACAGTTTAATGGAAAATTATCAAAATAAGACCTGGGCTGATTGGCTGCAAAAAAAAGCGCAAAGTGGTGACAAGGATGCCTTAATGGCAATGCGTTATCGCAATCGAAAAAACAACAGTAATTATACTATATCAGGCACAGACTCAGTTTTTTCTTCTTTTAATTTTGGACAAATCGACTCTGTTACTAAAGAGGGTACTGAGATTTATAAAAAGGATAACGCCATCATCAGAGACAATGGAAAAGAAATTGTAATTTCTAAAGGTGGTTCTATTCCTGTGCTTAAAAGAGCCTTGGAAATGGCAAGGCAGCGCTATGGTGACTGTATTTGTATGAACGGTTCTCCACAATTTAAAAAGATTATCTTGCAAATTGTTATTCAATATCAAATGCCAATCACTTTTGCTGATTTGGATTTGGAAAACCAACGCCCAAAACTAAATTTAGAACAGGAGAAATCTCATGAACAATCAAGATCAAACAGACAAAACCATCGAAGAAGAGCTCCTGGAAGCCATGAAACTGTTGGAACAGCCAATGATAATAGAAAAATCCGAGACACAAAGTCCAACTCTTTCAGCATTAGACAAGGCTCGCCAGCCAAAGATCACAACAGCTTGCGAAACTTGTCCAAATGCGATCTGGTTCAGCTCACCGGAGGAGGTCAAGTGCTATTGCAGGATAATGCACATGATCAGCTGGAGCGGCAAAGACTCCAACCTGATAACCATGTGCGATGGAAAGTTTTTGGAATAAATGAGAAAAGTAAAAGCCGTAAAAAATAAATAGTGTATTGTAATAAAAGGTAAAGCTTTAAACCTAATCTGACGGATTGAAGCTTTACCAATCATGTTGAACCTAGGAAATATGAATTACATTGCTGTTCCTTGATAATCGCAGACGATTATAGCGTTTGGCAATTTTTTCAATCTTTGGTTTGATCTGACGTTTAACCCCATCAAAACCTAACTTGCTATGATTTGCCAAGTCATTAAAATCACTGAATTGCTTAGGGTTTGATGACTGCTCACCTGGTGCAAAAATTGGTAGAACAATAAAGCCATTAACCGCATCGGCAGCCTCGCCTGCCTTTTCTTTACCGGGGTTGATACCTTGCGATAACTCCAGATGCTTATCATCATCAGCTGCCAAGATAACTGGAGTACGTGGATATTTTTCATGCAATGCTTTAGCTACTGCTTTAAGGTTCCCTGAATCAAAGGCTGAAACAACGGCAGGCAGCTCGCATGCTTCTTTTATCGTTGCTGCGGTTGCATAACCTTCAGCAATGATAATAACTGGTGCATCAGAAAGTTTGTCCATACCACCAAGAACATGAAAGCAGCCCTCCTTTTTTGAGTCTTTAGCAAACCGCTTGGTTCCATCTTCGGCAATGTACTGCACAGTCCAAAGGGTTCCTTCACAATCCGTTGCTGGAATACAGGTGAGTTTTTTTTCTTCATCAGTATACACCTCTGAATGAACTTGAATACCTTTAGATTGCATATAAGGTGTGGGTTCCACAACCCCTGCCATCATGGATAATTTTTGCTTGAGTTTTAATGCAGTGCTTTTTTGTTTGGCATCAAGCTCACGTTGGCGAGTTTGTTGATGCTCAAGTGCGTCTGCCTTAAGCGTTGCTTTCTGTTCATCAGTTAAAATGTAACCCTTAGATTTCCAGTTAAGCTCAGCACCAGTTCGGTTGTTTTTAATATATCCTGCTGGAATACCATCTAAATGGGCTACATAAAATCCTGCCTTTTCACCGTTTTTATCACCCTCCGTGGGGATACGATGCGGTTTGCCATCCATAATTGGATGCTCGCCTGAAACAATAGCACCAAGGCCTACCAATGCGGTTTTAAATTCATCTGCAGGAATGAGCGCTTTATCCTGAGATTGTGCTTGATATTCAGGAAGCCAGGCTTTGATCTTCTCAACAGGAACACCAGGGTTTGCATACCAACATTTTTGCACTTTATCCCAGGCAATACCTGGTGTTCCATCAGGAAGTTTTCCTATTGTAGATTTGGCAAGTTCTTTTTGTTTGAAGGGGATGCTTAACCAGACCTTTTCCGAGGTGGTGTTTTCAGATGCCATAAGAGCTTCCTCTTTTAGTTTATCATCCTTGATTTCAATAAGTTCTGCCAGTTGAATGTCTTGGGTTTGCTCCAAAGCACACAGGTGATTCACTATTTTCTCTGCATCTGCAGATGCCCTGAAGATTTCTAAAGGTTCATCTTCCAAAACCCTAATCCATGATTTGATATAAGCAGTGTGTTGAGATGGGTCATGACCGATACCCAGTTCGGCACCTAAAAGCATGCTTGCAATTTCTGCTCTCAACTCTTCTTTGGCATAGGCATCTGAACCAAACGGATGGCCTAAATCTCTATTCAGTCTTGAAGGATGACCACTCCAATGTCCTAACTCATGCAAAGCAGTGGCATAATAGTTTGCTGCAGATTTAAATTGTTCTTTTGGTGGAAGATGGATGCTATCTGTAGATAATCTGTAAAAGGCTCTGTCAGCCTCAGAATGAATAATGGCAGCGCCAGAGTGATGCAATAGTTTTTCTGCTCTTTCAATTAAGGACCAGTCTGGTTCTTTTGTAATGATCTCTGGCATATTATCAATTTGCGAGGCATGAAATACCGTTGCATAAAACACCTTGGGTCGCTCAAGATTCACGTGCACTTTTAATGGATGACCATGCTCATCTAGCACGGGTTTACCAGCATCATCGAGTTTGATTCGTTCCTCTTGAAATTTCCAATACTGAATTGTGGTGCCTTTTTCTCCCTTGCGAACCTGCGCATCCATGGTTTGCGCCTGTTTGTAGGTGAGCCATCGGTTGTCATCACTTTGATTCAGCATCAAATATAAGGCATTGATTCCTCGATAACGCTTACCTGTGACCGGATTAAAAGGAACTTGACCGGTGCCTGTGCCGGGATCCCATGGTTTTAACCAGGGCGCGGTTCCTGCTTTCAGGCTTTCGATAATTTGATTGGCAACGACTTGATGGTAAGGCATTTTAGTCATACATAGCCTCCATCGCATCCTCCTCATTGAGCCCATCTTCAAAAAATGCCCCCATGATGTCCGCTTCTACCGGAATGACTTCGACAAGAAATCCAGGAATTACTAAATCCTCGAATTTTTCTGAAATCACATCCATTAACTCGGTTTCATTTTTCATGTGGTTTTCTCCCGTTTATTAATTACCCATATGGGTGTAAGCATTCCCTTGATTTGTCTTGTGTGGACAAGGCCATAATAGCGACCATCAAATGACCATACGCTTTGGCTTGTCATTGTCATGACTTCATCTTTTTGAAGTGGGTAATTCGTTACCTGTAATTGAGGCAATGCGCGGTTCATCCCATCCTGTAATTTTGGTTTTGAATAGGGAATTAGCATCTGATTCACAAACACCCCTGCATTTGTTACCGAGAGGGTATCACCAGATACAGCCACCACTTTTTTCATTAAATAACCATATCCATTACAGCAAAGACCATGGTCTATATACCCTCTATTGCGTGCTAACCTAAATGCTTCCCTGTCATCAGGACAAAAAATCACATAGGCATTTTTGATAGGAGCTGCACTGGTGATGCGATATAAACCTATAGGAATGGATTCAGTCAGGTTTATCCTAAATCCCATGGCATGGAACAGTGCGCCTCCAGCAATAAGACTGATTAGTACAATAGCGATGATAATGGAAAGTTTTTTCATAACTTGATGCGCTCATCATCACTTAAACGGGTTCGTAAAATATCTGAGTGCAATGGTGCCTCCACAGAGGCTCTTGCCATGAAGGCCGGGTCTTTAAAATAAAGCGGTTGTTTTCCATAAATAGCAGGAAAGCCTGCTGCATAAACCACCATATCCCCAGCTTCAACAATCAAGCCATTGGCATCCTTTTTAGGTCCTGGCATACGCAGGCATTCATCTACGGTTAAAAGGGGTCTTGATATTTCCTGAACCGTTTTTGATATTTGATTCAAGAATGTTGAAAATCGTTTACCACTGGTGGTGATGTGTTCTTTAACAATCGTCGTTTGGCCTGTCAGCTTGGAAAGATGTTCTGCTGTTTCAACCCGGTTGGGAGGATAAGCATTTTGAATATGGCAATTAGAGGTGATGGTTTCATCAGGACCATAACCACGTTCACGGCTTTTAAGTTGATTGATGTCCTGACAAATTAAGTAAAACTTTAAACCATAACCTGCAACAAAGGCTAATGACTCTTGCAGAATATCGAGCTTTCCAAGGCTTGGAAATTCATCAATCATGCAAAGCAGTTGATGCTTATATGTTTTTTTCGTTCTGACATAAGATAAACCTTTATCATCCGATACACGCTCAAACTCCATTTTGTCAGCCAATAGCCTCACTATCATGTTAATCATAACCCGAACCAGAGGTTGAAGCCTTGCCTTGTCATTGGGTTGAGTCACAATATAGAGGCTCACAGGACTTTCATGGTTCATCAAATCACGGATGCAAAAATCAGAGGCAGAGACGTTATGTGCTACTACCGGATCGCGGTATAACGCCAGATAAGATTTTAAGGTGGATAACACAGAACCAGCCTCTTCTTCGGGGCGGTCTATCATGTCACGGGCAGAAGCAGAAATAATGGGATGGGTTTTGCCCTCAATATGCGGGTATTGGGTCATTTCAATGAGTAGATCGGCAATATTAATATTGGGATCAACGAGCATACGGTCAATGTTGGGAAATGTGGCGGGTTCCCCCTGGTTGTTCAATTTATAAATCGCATGCAGAATAAAACCAACCAAAAGGGCTTGTGAGGTTTTCTGCCAGTGCGTTTCTAATCCCTTGCCATCAGGATCAACCACAAGCGTTGCCAAATTTTGTACGTCACCAACCTCTGATTCTGTACCTACTCTGATTTCATCAAGGGGATTCCAACGGGCTGAACCAGTTAATGTTGCTGGTTCAAAGCGAATCACTTTGTTGTTGGCATGCTTTTGTCTCCAGCCGGAGGACATTGCCCAAAGCTCACCTTTTAAATCTGTAATGACACAGGAGTGCTTCCACGATAAAAGAGTTGGAATCACAAGACCAACCCCCTTTCCCGAGCGCGTTGGCGCATAAGTTAAAACATGCTCCGGTCCATTATGGCGCAAATAATGAATTTCTCCCTGCGTATCTTCAATCGCCCCAACATACACACCTTCCTCCTGGTCAAGCAAACCAGCATTGTTTAAATCATCCTTATTCGCCCATCTGGCCGAGCCGTGAAGGTATTCGCTAATATTTTCTTTTTTAAAATGGCGACTGGCGAACAACAGCATCATCAAAAAAAGGCAGCTGCTCATCACCACCATGCCAAAGGCGGCATTAAAATATTCTGGATGGTAATTATGGTAGTTCATGTTCCACCAGAGTAGCTTCCAGGGCAGATAAACATGAGCAAATGAAAATCCTAAACTGTCGTGATAATGAAATTTATAAGCCACATATTGTGTGCCAATCTCTAGGCTGATTAAAAACCCCAGAATAATCATTCCAATGAGTCGTATGCTCCTCTTGTTATCCTGTTTTTGTCTTACCTGTGGACCAATGGATTTATTAGGTTTACTCAGATTCATTGGTTGTCTCCAGAAGCTTTGCGATTGACAAAATGGCTGACCTCATCGTCATTTTCTCCAGAACTGAAATTTCCTTCTGGAACACCTATCGACGTAATGTTTTGAAATGCTGAGTCCTGATGTTCAGATATTGATAAATCGTTTTGTGATTCCACCCGTTGATGAATTGCATCAGCAATTTTCCCACCCGTAGTTTCGGCCACATTTGCTGCGATTGCCTCCTTTACGGCACTTGCCTTTTCACGAGCCACATCAAATGCCCCTGATGCCAAATGAGAGCCAAACGAACCTGCGAATTTTGAAGCCTGCCCCATGGTTTGTGCCAAACTACCAGTTTTGGAACTGACATTGCCCTCTAAAGCAGAACCTAAATCACCAGTCCCCATACTTTGGGAGGCTGCTTTGAATGCCGCATGAAGAGCGGATAAACCCCCTGCACTTTGAGCACTGACAGCTCCTGCGCTGCTTGCCAAAGCGGCACCTGCAATCCCGGCAGCACCTAAAGCGCCACCCAGACCAATACCACTGCTGCCTCCGCCGCCACCACCAGATACAATGTTGGCAAGAACAGGAGGGATTTTATTAATCAATATCAGCAAAAGAATAGCGACAACGAGCATCACAAACATTTCTTTTAACAAGATGTCTTTTGCCATAGCCGCATAATATTGATCGACAAACGACTTACCAATACCAATAATCAAAATCATGGCAAATGCCTGTAATGCAATACCCAACACCGTTTTGTAGTACTGAATCGCGATATCGCAAGTCCAGCGTCCGCCACCAAAGCCTAATAAAATGATGCCACCATAGGTTAAAATCCAGGCGGTAATCAGAATAATCAGCATGTTAATACTGACTAGTGCCAAAACGACCAGAATTACTCCTGCAACGATCAATCCCACCGTCGTTGCCGCAGGAGACCAGAGGGATGAGTTATCAATTGCTTTTGAGACAATATCAAAACCTACGTCAATAATATCGGAGGGAGAAATGTGCGTATCAATTCCGGAAGCCTTAGCTGCGAGTTGTCGCATGGAATCGATGATTGCGGTGGCAATAGCAGGTCCATTATCCAAAATCCAATAGAAAAAACCGACAACCACTAAAAATCGAACTGTTTCAGCCATAAATTCCTGAATATCCGCTCTTCGTAATGACATAAGCCCATAGGTCCATACCATGCTGATTAATGCCAGAGACCAAAAAAGGTATCGTGCATAACTTAATATGGTTTGGCTCCATGTCGAGGCTGTAGTGGAAAAACGATGCAGAATATTATCCAGCAAATCCCTGCTGTCCATATTGCCTTGAGCATGGGCGGACACGGCAAACCCAATTAAAAAGAATACGATTAAATAAGTGATTGTCTTTTTTTTCATAGGATTACCATTTGATACCTGAACTTTTGGAGTAACTTCCGCCTTTAAAACAGGCATCCGCTATTGCCTGCAGCTCTTCGGTTGTCCGCCCCTCTTTGGAACTGCCGCATGTAAATGAGGCGAGATGCTCTTCCTTTTTTCGTGCTTTTACCTCAGTGCTGTCACAGCCTGTAAGCAGGAATGCTAAAAGTGCTATGGATAATCCGAATCGTTTCATTATTGTCTTCCTCTTGTTATAAATGAGTTACCATTTTTTACCTGAACTTTTATGAAAAGTGCCTGACCTAAAACGTTCATCACCAGCAGTTTGTATGGCTTCTTTGTTAGCGGCTGCTGCATTTTTTGTGGTTTGTGCGCTTTGTTGTGCTAACAAAAGTCCTCTTATTTGGAGCAATTGGTGGGATTGTTGGCTTGCCAGTTGTGAGGCAGCCTGGAGTGCCTGTTTTTGTCCCTGGGCAGTTTGAACCTGAGTTTGCAAGGTGCGCAGTTTTACCGAATCATCTTTTAAACTTTGCTGTTGTTTATCAATTCCTTTGAGCATGGCATCGTTAGCCCGTTTTTGAGCAACAGAAGCTGAGAGTTTATTTTGCCTTATTTTTTGGATTTCTTCGGGGCTACACTGGTTGCTGCCATTAAAGCATGGGGTTTTTTGGTAGTATTCCTGACTTTGATACCTATCTAGGTAACCCTGAAGGCTACCAGCCTCCTGTTTGTAATAATCAATCGTATCGGTTGATTCAAGCAGATTATTTATTACGCCATTGGCATTATCCCATTGAAATGAAGTTAGAGATTTGGTGTTATCTAACATGTTTTGATATTGCTGAACCTGGTTTTTGTATTGATCAACCTGAGTTTTATACTCTTTAATCTGATTCAGTAGCATTTTTCCATTTTGTACGTAATTGGGTAAATCAAACACTGGCATATTTGCGAAGGCATTAAATGACCATAAATAAACAAATAGGATTCGAAATTTCATCACATTTCCTCTTTTTTGTTATGCGAACTGCCGATAGGGCTTTCTAAAAGTTAAATCTTTTACAACAATGATGTTGAATCGATAACCCGGACGAATGTTTATAGTCGGTGCTACATTCAGATTTTTTGCCACCAATTGCGAAGTTACCTCACCCAGCTGTTGTCCCAATGCCTGACTTAATACACTGCCAGCTGTAGGCTGGGTATATCCATACTGATTGGGCTGGTTTATATTTTGACTGTAACTGATTCCCCCGACGATACCGGACATTAAAAGAGCTGAACCATAAATGCGTAAGTAATGATTATTTACCTGATCACGAAATCCTGCATAACCCGCACTGTCAGCTCCTGGCATGCATCCAATATCCAAAGCTTTTCCATCTGGAAACGTAAGACGTTGCCAGGCTACTAGTACCGAATTCTGACCAAAGCTCACTTCACTGGAATAAAGACCAAAAATCTTTGTACCTTGTGGGATTAAAAGATACTTACCTGTCGCCGTATCATAGACGTTTTGGGAAACTTGACCGATGATTTGTCCGGGCAGTTCAGAAGAAATACCACTGATCATCACTCCAGGAATAACACTGCCGGCTCTTAACTCATATCGACTGTTAGGATTTTCAAGTCGTGAATTTAAATGCCAGCGCATTTCATTTTCCTCACCGCCCAAAGTTTGCGGCATGGATCTGGCATTCTGTCGTCCCTCGAACTGTTGAAGTTGCTCTTTTAAGGAACTGCCACCATCGACATCGAATGTTGCAACAGAATTGGCTCTGTGTGTATTGATACTTTCCTTGCTATTCAGGCGAGGATTATCAGCCATAATTGATGTTTTTGCTTTGACTGCTTCTTCAAATGCTTGGGCTTTTTCTTGACGAATTTGTTCCAGCTCTGAGTCTGATGCATTTTGACTCTCCATCTCTTGTTTTTGAAGGAAGTTTTGATCTACAGGTAACTCAAGTACTGGCTCATGATTGATGATGAGTGTCTCATTGGATGCAGGCATCACACCGTTTTTGTGATTTCCCACGATTTCATTGGCCAGACTCATGTTATTTTTTTTCTGTCCAGTGACTTTTATGACCTCTGGTGTTTGGTTTTGTACATTGGCTCTTTTATGGGCAACAAAGACGATTAACACGACAAAAAGAGTCAACACGCCAATGGCTATCACTAAAGGGAGATTATTCACACGCTTGACTCCTGTTGTTTTTAGTTTTTGCGGTGAACTATTCGGTGATAATAAATCGATGTTTTGGTTCATTCGTGTTACTCCTTGTGTGACCAGAGACTAGCAGGAGCAATTTTTTCTTTAGTTTTGACATAGATTCTGCTGAATGTTTGCGAGCCAACATAAAGACTGACTCGATAGAGATACCCAGGCTTAATTTCATCAATTACATAGAAAAAATTTGCTTTTTGTCTTGGTTGGACGTTTTCAATTACCCCATAACCTTTATTTCGCATTTGATGAATCAAATTAATGCCAAAGCCATCACTGACTTTTTGACTGATATAAAATGTATTTTGAGCCGGTGGATACACTTCCGTGAGCTGTGATGCAGCATCTTTAGCCAAATAAATATCTTTGCTTTGAGAGGGAACTGTAAAATTTCCATACTGAATGCTTGCGCAACTTGACAAAACAATTACCAACAATAAAACACCTAATTTCTTCATCTCTAGCACCTCGTAATGGTAATTTTTTCTTGAGAAGAGCCGCTTCCGATAATCAGTATTGCCTTGTCGAATACACTATCAACAATATATCGGCAGCCTTGCAGGCGATAATTGACCATCACCGACTCTGGTTTTTTAAACAAACCACCATTTCTTAAGACCAGTAGTGCAGGGGCCTCGCTTTCAGACATGGCTTTGGGCATTTCAATAATGGTTTTTACGCCATTGTTATAAATCCGAACGGGTTTAAACCGAGAATTGCCTTGTATCCTGTAATTGAAATTAAGATCGCCTAGATATTCATTGGTTTCAGTGAATGTATTGGCTTTTCGTCGTTCTGCTTGCATGTGCTGAATCAATCGCCATTTAGCTTTCGCATCATCTGGATATGTAAAGGAGACATAGGGCATAAAATCATTTTGATCTGACTTCAATCTAAAGTGATACGTTCTTCTATCTGTAGTAACAACTAGAGAAGTATCTAGCCCAACATCTTTGGGTTTGATTAACAGGTGAATTTGTTGATCCATGCCTGAACCGGTAATGGAAGGCTCAACGAGAAAACGTGGATCGCCGACATTCATATCGTTAAGCTGTTCACCTTGCTGTAAAGCAATGTCGCAAACCTGTAATGGCGCACATACCACTCTGGTTTGACCCGAACCATAAACAAAACTTACCGAACCATCTGAGGAATGGAACGGTTTGCTGGTTTTATCCCCTTTCTGCCATTCTTCTGCAATGTTTAAAGCCTGCTTTTCCTGATTCGTGAGTGCAGGAATGTTTTTAGAAAAATAGAAATTAGCAAGCTCTGTGTTGTCCACATCAAAGCTTGTCAAAGGAAGCAACAAACAGAGGGAAAGAATTATTTTTTTCATGCATTTTCTCCATTCTTTAAGTCATAAGACCAATTGAAATCACGGACATAAATCAGATGTGGGTTTTTTAAAATCGATTCATTAGATACATCATTGAGCTCATTATCTTGATACATCGTCACCATTGCTTTCATCTGGGCGGGCTTTTCTTTGAGGGTTCCATCACGGTTTCTTACAGTCTCGACCCAATCAACCTGCCAGGTATCATCAGACTCTTGCAGGACTGAGCGTATTTCAATGCTAACGATTTCATGAGCTGCTCGGTCAAATGGATTAGAGTGTTGCTTGTCACTATAAAATTCCTGAACTTTGGTAAGTGCCGCATCGTTTTGGTTTAAATAGGAATAAACTTGAAATACTGCCTTTTTCTGCAGTGCCACATCAAAACTGACCATTCGGATGTTTTCAATGAAATGGGCTGCAGCCGCTCGGTAATCATCGATGACTGCCTCACCAACAAGGTCTGCACGAGTGACAGAAAGTGTATTGCCGCTGGCATCCTGCTGAAATACTAAGGGGATAAATTTAGATTGACTTCCAATCGTTATAAGTCCACCAATAGTAGCCAAAGTGATTAAAAGACTACCTATACTTACCAATTGCCATATCTGTAATGATTTCATAAGACCTGCAGTATGGAAATTCCAGGCTCTTTTGGCATTGAGATAAGGATTTTCAATGAAGTCGTTTTTTTTCTTTTTAAGACTTAGCTTTTGCTTTAATTGGTTCATGCTGCTTCTCCAAATTGATTCATCGTAATTCCTTTTTCTAAAAGCCAATATGAAACCCACTCAGCGCCATGTTGAGCCTCAAGCTGTTTCATTCGTTCAATGGAGTCAGGATCTGTAGCACCCACAAATGCCAACGCCATTGGACCTAAAGCTAATTGGTAAAGACGCTGTCCCTTTTCACTGACGTAGTAGTAATCACGCTTGGGTTGGGCTGATGCAATGATGTCAATCTGACGAGGATTTAATCCCATGCGTTCATAGATCAGGCGTGTTTCAGGATCCCGTGCATACAGGTTAGGTAAAAAGATTTTTGTGGCGGTTGATTCAACTATGATGTCTAAAATGCCAGAGTTCACGGCATGTGATAAATGTTGTGTTGCCATAAACACCACGCAGTTTTTCTTGGCCATGGAATCAAGCCATTCAGCAATTTTGTTTTTAAACACGGGATGTGCCAACATCAGCCATGCTTCATCGAGTAAAATCAGGGTTGGCTTGCCATCCAGTGATGTTTCAATGCGTCGGAACAGATACAGCAATACCGGCAGTGCGAATTTCTCACCCAGCCCCATAAGATGCTCAATTTCAAAGGTCATAAATGAGGACAGTCCTAGACCATCGGTTTCGGCATCCAATAAATGGCCCATCAACCCATCGATCGTGTACTGCTTCAGAGTTTCACGGATGGATTCATCTTGAATGGTCATGACTAATTCAGATAAAGTTTTAGAACTACTCTGATGCATGCTCATAATGGCATGGCCAATTTCATTGCGTTGGGCTGGCGTTGTATTTAACCCGTTTAAGGCAAGAATCGTATCAATCCACTCCATAGCCCAGGCTCTATCCGCTTTAGTTGCTAAAAATTGTAGGGGCGCAAATGAGAGGTGTGAGTTTTTATCAGCAATGGTGTAATGATCTCCGTCACTAGCCTTACACGTGGGATACATGGACATACCTTTATCAAATGAATAAATGCGTGCATCTTTGTAACGACACCAGGAGAGTGCAATTAAGCCAAGGTGAGTTGATTTACCAGAGCGCGTAGGACCAAACATAATACCGTGGCCTAAGTCTCTTACATGAAGATTGAGACGAAAGGGTGTGTTCCCCGTGGTAACACAATGCATTAATGGAGGGGATAATGGCGGAAATAGTGGGCAAGGGGATTTGTTTTCACCGGTCCAAATGCTTGATGTCGGTATCAAATCAGCCAAATTCATAGTGTTGATTAAAGGTCGTCTTATATTTTCAACGCCATGACCTGGAAGGCTTCCTATAAAGGCATCCATGGTATTAATGGTTTCTGTTCTTGCTGTAAAACCCAAGGCATTGATGTTCTTTTCAATCAAAAGCGCCGCTTTTTCGACTAAATCACGGTCTTCACCCATCAAAATGACAACGGAGGTGTAATAACCTTGACCCACCATACCTGAATTGGTTTCAGCAATGGCTGATTGTGCGTCATTCACCATATTGAGCGCGTCTTCATCAATTACACCTGAATTGGTGTTAAAAACCTGGTCGAAAAATCCCCTGACTTTTTGTTTCCACTTTTTACGGTATTTGGTGAAATGCGCCACCGCTTCATGTGGATCCATAAAAATAAATCGAGAACTCCAGCGATATTCAACTGGCAATTGAGTTAAGGCAGTTAGAATGCCAGGGTAGGACTCCATTGGAAAACCTTCAATTGCCACACATTGAATAAATTTCCGGCCAATTTTGGGTGTAATGCCCAGTATTAATTCCTGACCACCGATTAACGCATCAAGATAAATCGGGTTTTTAGGAAGATTGACCGGATGGTTAAGTCCGGTGACACAATAGTGCAAGTGTCTTAAGAAGTTATCCTGAATCACTGAATTGCTGTGCTCATCAACCTGTCTTTCGGCATTCAGTCGTTCAAGCCGAAGTGCTGTACTTAGACGTGATTCAAAGTTTCTGCAGGCTTGCTTGAATTCGTCAATTAGTTGATGTGTCTTTGCTTTTTGGCTTAAATTCAATCCTTCGTCATCAAACATCAATTCCACAAAACGCTTTTGGGCAATCACCGACGGATACCAGGTCAAGGTAATCACAAAATACCCTTCATATAGGGTTTCCATGCTTTCAAACAGTTGTCTTCTTTCCTCATCAATCGCAAATGAAATCGGGTCTGGAAAATGAGAGTAACCGCGCTCACTATAACCAGGAGCTGCTCGTCTTATCGCGTCTACATGAATCATCCAACCATTGCCCATGGAGGACATTGCCTGATTGATTCGAAACGAGACCATCTCACGAGCCTCATCCGTGGTATTGGCATTGTCTTCACCCTGGTAAATCCAGGCTGCCATAAAAGAACCATTTTTACCGATAATCACCCCATCATCGACCACTGAGGCATAATTGAGTAAATCTGCCGTGCCTGCTGAATTATGGCGATGCTTTTTTAAATGGTATGTACGGCTTTTCAGGCGAATTTCCCAAAAGAGGCAGCTTAAAAGTAAAAGCCCTGTGGTACTGATTAAAAAGGTAATTAATGCAATCATTGATAACCTCTTTTATTTATTTTGAAAGGAGTTGAACGGGCGGAATAATAAGCTTGGTAACGTCTTTGCCTTAAATATATAGCCCTCATATAAGGGTCGGATTTGGCCATTAAACGAAACCCTTTCAGGGATAGAAACCATATGACCAGGCCTGTGAAAGCTGCCAGCCAGTCTTGGGCTGCAAATACCAGGATCGCTGACAAAAGCCCTGTGAACATAACCAGTTCACGGTCTCCGCCCATAAACAAACTTGGGCGGTTTCCGCAACGGCGTATGTGGATGGTACGAAGACTCATGGCTGAGTCTCCGTTGCAACGACTCCAAGAGATGACTTAGAAATTTCAGCGCCTTTGCCAGTAATAGCCGTCATGGTATTTTGAGCCGCTACCAGAAATGAGAGCACTAACACAAAAAAGACCAGCGATCGCATAAATCCGTTTAATTCACCGCCAAAAATAAGCGTCGCACCTGCTGCAACCAATCCAATAATGGCAGCACTAAAGGCAAAAGGACCTGTAATGGATTTTTGAATTTTAGTCAGCCATGAGTCGAAGGGAAGTCCTCCGCCTGCAGAGGATGCAGCAGCTGGATGGGTGATTAACAACAAAAGTAAAATGATTAATCCCATTATCCAGTAGTTCTTTTGATTAAACAGAGTTGTTTGATTCATTCATTTTCTCCTAAATAAGTTTTTCGATGTTGTAATGACCGTTTTCATAACCATGGACATTAATAATTTCTTGGATTTGCCGTCCCTTAGGGGTTCTTGAGATGTGTACGACACAATGGACAGCCTCGCCAATTAAAGGTTCGATTTCAGAAGGTGCGGCCTGATTTCTGGTGATGAGTGATTTCAACCGATGAAGTCCGGAAAGCGCGTTATTAGCATGCAATGTGGCTGTTCCTCCCTCATGTCCCGTGTTCCATGCATCCAGCAAGTCAAGTGCTTCACTACCCCGAACTTCGCCCACAATGATTCGATCCGGCCTCATCCTTAGTGTGGTTTTTAAAAGCTGGGTCATACTGACATCAAGTGTGGTATGGTATTGAACACAATTTTTTGCTGCACATTGGATTTCCCCCGTATCTTCAATGATAAAAATACGTTCTTCAGGCGCATGAATAACCATTTCATTGATGATGGCGTTCACCAATGTGGTTTTGCCAGAACCTGTGCCACCAATGACTAAAATATTTCGGTGTGAAGAAACGGCTTTTTCAATAACCTCGCACTGTGCTTCTGTCATAATTCCTGACTGAACATAGTCATTGAGTGTAAAAACCGATAAAGCTTTTTTGCGGATGGCAAAGGTTGGACTTGAAACAACCGGCGGCAGTTGTCCTGCAAAACGGGAACCATCCAGAGGTAGCTCTCCTTCTAGTAAAGGCTTCATGCGAGTTACTTCTTTTCCATGAAAACCGGCAACAGTTTTGATGATGGATTCGGCACGTGCTGCATTTATATTCCCTATAAAACGCATCGTTTCACCAAGCCGTTCCTGCCAAATTCGACCATCTGCATTCAGCATGATTTCTACGGTTTTCGGATCGTTTAATGCATTTTCAATCAAACCACCTAAATCACGCTTTAGCTTTTCTTTGGCACGGTCTTTAACCGTTATCCCTTGTTCAACCAGATCTATCATTGAGCTAATCCCCATATTATTGTTGATGTTTCTATGCTGGACTCATCTCGTGTTTAAATTTATTGATTAAGCGATCTACAACGCTTTCTTGATTAGGCACAGGTTCGCGATACCATTGATCCTTTTGACGATCTCGGTTAATTCTGCGTTGAATTTCTTCTCGATGAATTGGGAGGGATTGGGGCGCATCAAAAGCAAGGCAAATTTCTCCATGCTGGTATCCAAGTACCGTGCAGTAAATTTCTTCACCAATAATCACAGATTCCCCGACTTTTCTTGTTAAAAATAACATGGTGCTTCTCCTCATTTTATTTAAGTAAGTAGGCTTTGCATTGCCTGATATTCTCTTCAACCACAGCTTGGCTTGCTGGTTGATGTTCTTCACCTGCGACATAAAAAGTATTCCGCCGTTTGATGTCACGGCAAAAACCAATCATCTGCGGCAGACTCGGCGGCATGTCACAATGATCCCGACACGCTAGAATGGCCTGATTCAAAATTTCATCGCTAAATTGTCCCAACCCTTCCGACCACTCTTTTTTAGCAAACTCCAAAAATCCATCGCTCTTAAACTGACTGCGCCACAAATGCCCGTAAAAAACAGCAAAGCGGGTAAACAAGTTCTCAATCCGCTTGTCGGTAACGTTGCAAGCTGACGACGTTGGCTTGCTGGTATTCATCCTCTCCGGTGCTGGCTGAGTCTTCTGTGTCTTCATTCCAGAAGGGATCATGGGCTGTTCCAGTACTTGCGCGATGCTTCTCATTCCTTTTCTCCTGCTTTAATTCGATTTTGACTTCATCTTCCCAACACTTCTGCGACAGCCAGTTAGCTGGAAACTTCCAGGCTGGAACCCATTCACCATGCGCTTCTCTTGCATGGTGGGCTTTGATTTGGTTACCCAGCGCTTGCAACATGGTTTGCAGTAAATGCTCATCGGGATTAATTTGTTGAAAAATTTCAAAAGCACGCTCACGTGACTTTTTCTCGGGGTACATATTCCAGAAATGGTCGAATTGGCGTAATAAATAAATATAATTATTTTCTTTTATAAGAGGTGTGACGGCTTTTGGAGGTTCTATTGTGACGGGTTTTTCTGAATAGCCTTCGTAAAACCCTTTATTTTCAAGGTGTTAGTCAGAAAAAAATGTGACGGCTTTCTGTGACGGGTTTGTGACTACTTTATTCTCGGTAAAATAACCCAATGTTGCTAAATTGCATTTTAAAATCAGCTGTAGTTCCTCTGATTGCAAACTGATCAAACCAACACGCTCTAAAGCAGACAAAGCACGTCGAATTTGGGCGCGAGAATATTTTTCACTTTTTACACCTTGGTGCGGCTGAATATAAATTTGTTCTGCAATCGACTGGAAGCTAATTCGCCGTTTAATGCCAACAAGTCCTGTTTTAACATCCATATACGGTCGTATCCCTCTTAAATAAGCAAGTTGTTGTGCATGAGGCAAACCATAAATTGCCTCAAGTTCCTCGCTGTTAACCATAAAATCCATGATTGATACACATTCCTGGTTGTACATCTCGTTATTGTTTTTATTCTGTGTTATCTTTATTTGAAATATAATCATTTTTAGTTGCACTAATCGTGCAATCAAATACGACATTATTGCACATTAAGTGATTTGTCAATGGATTTATTAGCTATTTTGAGAAAAGGTATAACTTAATGATGAACATCAAAGAAAAAATTGGTGAGCGGATTTTTCAAGAGCGTCAAGCTAAAGGACTCACCAGAAAAGCCCTTGCAGAACTTACAGACGATTTAAAACCCTCTAGGATTAATAACTGGGAAAGAGGGATAAGAACTCCTGGTCCAGAGGAAATTAAACAATTAGCAGAGGCATTAGATGTAGCTCCTGGATATTTGATGTGTTTGACCGATGATAAAAAAATTAAGCAGGAGTTTCCATGGCTGGGGGCCTTAATTCCTTTGTTAAATGCTCAGCAAGCTTGCGATCCTAAACAATATATTCAAACAATAAAGGAAGGCAGGGAAAGTGATGCTATATCTTTTATTCCGCTTAGTCCTGACTTGTCAGCTCAACTTGGAAAAAATTCATTTGCATTATGCATACAAGATGACAGTATGACTCCAGAACTTAAAATTGGTGATATTTTAATTATTGATCCAGATCAAATAATTCGTCCCGGGGGGATGGTTGTTACTCATTTACAAGATAGTAAAGAAGTTACGGTGCGTCGTTATAAACAACTATCGGCAGGAAGTCCAATAGAGGAGTATGAATTGATCACTGTAAATGAAAATTGGGCGAGTATTCGTGTCACTGAAAGTTCTGGGCATAGAATAATCGGAGTTGTTTTGGCATTAATTAGAAAAATATAACTTATTTAATGCCCAGCTGCTACTACAAACTTAATGTATCCAGGTTGTTGTACTAAAAGCAAGTATTAAATACCAAGACTTCAAGAGACAATAATTTTCTTGTTTTGTCCTATTTTTTATATAATTAGATGGTTGGCATATTTTATAGCAGGTTTAGCGGATTTCCTATTTCTAAAAACAATTGTCCATTAATTATTGCCTTTGGTCATTTTAATTCCCATATGGACAATTGTGCTATGCAGTGTTGAAACGTACGTGAAGTGTGACGAATGACAAAGGGAATATCTTCTGTTGCTACTAGGTTAAATCGTGGCCTTAATATACTTTTTAAGCCATCTAATGAATATTGAGATTCCCCATGGACCTTAATTCCACCTAACCATTTGGTTTTATCCGTATATTCTTGAGACCAAGTATAGGTAGAAGTTAATGCCAAAATTCCTTCAGGTTTTAAACGGTTGCTGATGGATTTTAAGAAAATCGTCGGATCGTAAAGTTTATCAATCAGGTTACTGCACAGTATAAAATTATAATCTTTAAAAATTGGTTTTAGATTGCATGCATCGCCCTGAATAAAATGAATTTTATCTATTAAACTATCATAACCCGAATCAACTAATTTAAACTCTTTATATTCAACCAATTCACCCTCAGAGGGTAGTGCATATCGAATCATTCCCTTTTCTTTTAAATGCACTCCCTGTTGGATAAAGCGAGTGGAAAAATCAATTACATCAACATGATGGAAGTATTTAGCCAATTCAAAACCAAAGCGACCTACGGAACAACCAAGATTTAATGCTCTTAGATTAGCAGTCCTGTTAAAAAAATTTTTGCATCGTTGAATACAAGTCACCGGAAAATTGGGCACCCCAAAATATTCACTCCCATAATGAAATTCTAGTGATTGAGCTATTATTGGATCCGTTTCATAACCATTAATTTTTTCTAAGGGTATTAATGGTGAATTGCTTTCTACATAACGAAAACCAGCATGTTGAAAGAAATGTCGTCTAAATGCATAGCGTGATTTTTTTGTGGCCAAATTACCGGTTGAAATCCAAGAGCCTCCTTTAATTATATTATGCTGTCCATCAAAAGTCGGGGTAGAAAAATCATCATAAAGTTTATGAACTTTAAATCCTGGGAATGCATCGATTGGCGTTTCAGTCCATTGCCATACCTTACCAATCACATCATAAAAAGATTTATTTTTAAATTGGTCTACAGGGCATGATGAAGCAAAGTATTCAAGATGAATATTTCCTGGAGCATCTTGCCAATCTGTCACATCCTCTGCAATTTGATTTCGTAGAATAGTCCATTCTTCTTCTGTTGGTAAGCGTATGCATTTATTTTCCGTTAGAGTCTTCCAATTACAAAAAGCTTTGGCTTCATGATAATTGACCTCAACAGGCCAATTTAGCGGCAAGGGGATTTCTTCAAGTAAATTTCTTTGCCAGTATTGCCCCTTTTCAAAACGCCAAAATCGAGGCATTTTTGCTTGGGTATAATTGAGCCATTTTCTACCTTCAGGCATCCATCAGTTGATGTTGTCATAGCCTCCGGCCTCGATAAACTGTAAATACTCTTGGTTTGATACTAAATATTTAGAAGCAGAAAAATTATTGACCCAAACTTCTTGTTTCCCGAATTCATTATCCCAACCGTAGATTTTATTCTCATTACCGCGACCTAAGATAAGATGCCCAGCATTCACTGGAATGAGTTCATTTAGGGGAGAATTAGCAGTCTCGCTGCAGACCGGCCATTGGTTTGATTGACGAAGGTAGGATAATGGAACCATTCTTAAAATAACCGAAGATGTTTCGAGATGAATTCGTTCATGTTCAATTCCCATTAATATAAGCCAAACCAAAGAGTTTTGATCTATGGCTGTTCCAACAGGTAACCTGTCAATTAAACCTTCGATTAATCGTTTTACTTGTTTGCGATAATCAGCAACTTCATCAACTTTTGGCCAATCATAATGGGTTGTATTCAAATCATCCCACGACATTTCATCGATACCCACAGCAAACATCGATTCAAAATGTTCATTAATTCTTTTGTCAATGTATTGTCCTAGAATCAGTTTATTGATAAAAAAGGTTGCTGTATGGCCGTAATAGAATATTAGCGGATGTCTTAGGGGTTCAGCATGAAGGTAATAAGCCTCCTCTTTTGCAATACAAGCAAATAGGCTTTCATAAGTCTCAAAAGAATTGCGGAAGTACTCTTTTAATTCATCTCGTTTCTGAGAGGTTAGTACGCCGTCAATTAAGGGCGTTTTCATCTATTTTATCTTGGTTGCTTCCATTCCTAGGTACCTATTGATTAACAAATTCTTGCATTTGCCTACCCATACCTCTATTTTATTTATCTATAGCTATTTGATAAGTATATCAAATTATACTATTGTGGGATTAAGATTATCGTATTTAAATGTCAATAAAATGGATATTCCTAAATTATCTATTGGACTGGAATTAGAAACCAATATTATTGCTAAAGAAACAGGCAAGGTTATTCTTGATTTCAATAACAAAGAATTTGAAAAGTGCTCCTCCCATTTTATTTCCCAATCTTATCCGGCACTCCAAACAGAGTTTGATGCTGCAACAATTGAGTTTTCTACGCTCCCTTTTGGAGATGTGGATTCGGCGTTCAATAGCCTTTCTGCTAATTTTAATTCGGTTAACAATTACCTATACCAACAAGGATATTTGCTCCTTTTATTGGGTTTACATCCAGGACGAAGTCGTGACGAAATCATCATGACCAATAGCCCTTATTGTTTAGCATCAATACCTTTAATGGCCGAGCAAGGTGGACCCCTATTTTATTGCAGCTATCAAATCAACTTAGCAGTTGATGCAAGTGATATAGACTATTTGATTCCATTATGTCACTGGTTACAAGTCTACATGTGGCCTTGTTCTGTTATTACTCAATCATCACCCATTTTGGCTAATAGAGACAGCAATTATAAGTCTTTTAGAGTTCGTCTTAACGATTTTAAGCGGGAGTCGAACTGGTCCATTACCATTAGACATCTCTAATCTGAATGAATTTGAGCATTATTGTCATCATTTACCGGATGAAGCAGATACACTACGAGCATGTAATGTATGGTTTGATATCCTTCCCAAACCAATTGACCCAACAAATTTATCTTCAGGCTATCGGATTGAAATAAGAGTTGCTGATACAACTGAGTTCTCAAAACTTTATGTATTTACACAAGCAATGGTCCTCACCTTTATGGCCATTCTAAATAAGCTTAAAGCGAATGAATTGTGTCCTTCCGGCAAGGCTGTGTGACAGAGTTTAAATGATTTTGTAAAGTACGCTCTCCTTAAATTGTGGAGATTTACTCA
>NZ_LNXS01000006.1:82447-118063 GCF_001467525.1 Legionella anisa | reverse complement strand
AAGAACAGTATCTTACTATTCAAATTCCTTGCGCGGGAGAGGGAGCAGATCGAAGCAAGATTAAGTGATGTGCCTAGATGAATGTTGAAGAGCCTACAAAAAAAATTTAGGGACATTACCTATTGCAGGAGAGCAAAATTTTTACCGGACAGTAGTGTGCCTTCGCAGGAATGACAACATCGCTTTCCTGCTGGGTTTTTCAACCCGGCCTACGTTTATTGAAATAAAATTCAAGACAGTTGCTATGTTTTAGTGCCAGAATATTTTAATGACAGTCCCCCAGACTCCTCGGGTTCCCGCGCAGATTGCGATGTGCAATTATGATTGACTCTCTCCGACCAGCTCTTTTATTTCTGCAAAAGTTTGCTGAATGAGCTCTTCCTTATTTTCAAGAGTAAATTGTGATGCATCAATCGGCTTGCCTATATGTATTTCAGCTTTTTGTTTTAGATTAAAATTAAATGTTCGCGCGGGCAAAATATTATTGGCGCCGCGTATCCCTATAGGAATAATTGTTGCTTTAGATTGGATTGCAGTGATAAATCCTCCCTTTTTAAACGAACCCAGTTTTCCATCTTTAGAGCGAGTTCCTTCAGGAGCAATCCACATAACAATCCCACTTTCCATCAATTGCTGCGCATATGCCAAGTCTTTAATGGCTTGATATTTATTTTTTCGGTCAACAAAAGGAAATTCTGCCGCTTTCATTGCTTTACCCATTAAGGGAATTTTTGCGAGTTCCTTTTTTGACAACATCCGAATGGAGTGATTTGGAAATGCTTTAAATGCAAGAGGAATATCATAAGCACTTGAGTGATTGCACATAATAATCGTGGCTTTTCCTGGTTGCGGCTGAACATTAAATGGGTTTATTACTTTATATTCTACTTGTACGGCATTCAGTAACTGATCAATCCAATGATGTAGCGCATTATCTGTCCATTGACGGCTTATGGTGCTAAAAAAATATTTAAAGAGGCAGCGCGTACTGGTAACTGCCGTATAAAACATGATATTACAAAGAATCCATGCGGTTCGTAATTGATTTGTTCTCATTCGCGTTAAGACTAAGTAAATTAGCGGTAATATAGCGCAAGTTGATTCGCTTGCCCAGATAGTTTTTAACGAGTCTATAGGATTGGCCATAGACTCTACCCTATCGAAACACAATTAATTTAAAAAAAACCTACTGCTCTGCCTAGAGTATTAATGAATGAGTCATCTGGGAGGACCGCATGAATATCAAAACCATTCGACATAATTTTATTCTCACCCCAACGTTCCTCCATGTAATTGCGATATCGAGTTCCATGTAAATGACCAATAGCGCCTATTTTTTCTCTTATCCCATGCCTTCTTTCATCTTCAATGATTTCAAAATACCGCAAATTATAATAAAGATTTTCGGGCATGAGTTCCTTCGCTTTTTTAAAGTAGGGAATGGATTCTTGTTTTTTCTCTTCAAAATAAACAAGGGTATCGGCAAGTAAATAATAAATTTTTGCGAGGATTTGACGCATTTCTTTTGATTTTGACTCATTAACGGTAATAAAAGTTTTTAGCTCCTTCTTCAACTCCTCGATTTCCTCTATATGCACTTTAACGAAATCAACTCGAGTTTTTAAGTAATCGTTAAAATCTATGGGCACGCCAAGTCGTGCAATCAGACAATCAATTTTTCGTAACAATAATTTATTATAGACTTCCATTAATGTCGTGTTGTTATTGAGAAATAGGTATTCACCGAGTCGTTGTTGCGCTTTGCTTAATTGGGTTCGATCGGATTCTTTCACAGGGTGTTCTAATTCATCAATCGCCAAAAGCGTGGTCGCATAACTCAAAGTAGCTCCCCTGAGTAGAGAATCGTGCGGCTGAATGCTCACTATTTTTTTAGCCAGCTCTATTTGTTCTTCAGCCCTCTGCATTGCTTCTTTTGTCTTTTTATACAGTAATGCTTCTTTTATCTGCGATGTATTTGTCTCAAATTGGGTAAAATAATATTCGCGTAAGAGTCTAAGATTAGACTTATTAAATTTGAGGTTTTGACTGTTTGTATATAAAACATCAGCGTCCTGAAAACGATGATTTTCCATAGCGAGGTCAAATTGATATAGAGTCCACTCGTCTCTCATCATAATGTCGTGCATGGAGTTGTCTTGTTCCAAAATTTTGGGTTCAAGTCGGACTGCCTGAGCTAAATACTCGAGGGTTTGATTGCCAGTGAATAGTTGAGTTATTCTCCATTTGAGTTTTTCTTTTTTAGCATCCTCTAAATAACTTTTGGCTATTTGAGTACGTAATTCAGGATATGATATTAAGTAAACCGTTTGCTCTTCATAACTAAAATTGTTTTTTATATAATCAACTGCTTTTTGTTGATCTTCTTTATTCGTTGATAAGAATAATGCACCAATAAGTTCCACTGCATTTATTAATGCTTGAGGGTCAGCTTCTTCTTGGGTTAAGTAAAAATCAATGAATTCTTCCCTAAATTTTTTTTTGACCTCTGAAGACCATTCCAATGCTTCATAAAATTGGTGTTGTGAAGCCAGAAATTGTGCATAGGCTTCGGCAAAGGGACTGGATTTAAAACAATCTATTGTGCTGACGGGGTGGTTGTAGTATTTAATTTGGCGAATTGCAACAGCAATTGTTTCACTGTCCTGGGGATCGATGGAAGGTAGCAAATAAGCCAGAGATTCTTGTATAAAGGCTTGACCAAAAGAGTAGTTCCTCCGAATGAATTCATTGAGTTCGGGAAAGGCAGGTGAATGAGTAATGAAATAACTGACTAATAATTGCTGGAGCTCATTAGAAGTTTGATTTGTTCTTGGTAAATTGACTAAACGTATAAAGTTCGTGGAAATTGGAAATCCATCGCTGCTTTTACTCAATTCTTTAGATTTAAAACCTTTTAGGTAGCCTGCATAGGCAATTTTACCTAAGGTCATTTCAATGCGATCAGAGTGGCAATGATTCTCAAAACCTAACCAGCCTTTAAATGATTCAAAAAGGGTACGAAACCAACTGACCTGAAAAACATCGATTCCATCCGTGTAGAGTCTTTGCCTGGGACATGAAGCAATTTCTCGCCAAAACATTTGATATTCATCTTTATCAAAATCGTAAATAAGAAAGTCTGGAAGATGCACTGCTCCTTTTTCTTGATAGTGTTCAGCGATATGTCGTGCTAATCTTAAACGTAACATAAAAAATCCCAGTAAAATTAGGCGATTATATGGTAATTTAAAATCAAGTATTGGGCAATTGAGTTATAGAATGGACAAACTTAAGTGGATGTTTCATTTTGGCATTGGGGACAAAAAAAGGAATTCCGCCCAGAAATGACAACGGATTCAATAGGATGTTGACAGAGCAAGCATGGTTGATTTTTTCGACCATATACTTTAAGCGATATGCTAAAATATCCTGGTTTGCCATCAAAAGCATAAAAATCACGTAGGGTAGTGCCACCACATAATATAGCCTGTTTGAGTACCTCTTTAATCTGTTTCGCAAGTGTATAACACGCTTCTTCTGAAAGCATTTTTGCTGGGGTATTAGGGTGAATGTTCGCTAGAAAAAGACTTTCTGTAGCATAAATATTTCCAACACCCACCACAATTTCACCATCCATAATCAATGATTTAATCGGTTTATTCTTATTTTGAACTTTTTGAAAGAGGTAATCACCATTAAATTCCTCACAAAGAGGTTCAGGACCTAAATGGCGAAGTAATTGGTGTTGGTAAGGGTTTTCATTAATGTACAGAAATAAACCAAAACGCCTGGGGTCACAGAATCGGAGCACGAACTCGTTTGTCATTGTTAAGAGGATGTGATCATGTTTTTCTGGCTTACTTTTACCCGATATGATACGCAGGTGACCTGACATTCCCAGATGAATTAAAAGATATCCTTCTGTGAGCTGGATTAGAATGTACTTTGCCCTACGAGAAACAGCAATTATTTTTTTGCCGACACACAATTGATCCAAGTTGTCGGGAACCGGGATGCGGAGTTTCGAATTGCGTACAAGAATTTCTTTAATTATCTGGCCTTCCAGATGGGATTTAATTCCTTCTTTTGTCGTTTCAACTTCAGGTAATTCGGGCATTATTTTTTATCGTCATGTTCAATGATTCTACCCTGACTTTTATTAATCTCTTCTGTTTTAGTCGATTTACTTGGGAACAAATATTGTTTTATTGTTGCAACCAACCAAAGGATTCCTCCTATGAGAAGCCCCCAAACCAAAACATACGAGAACATAAATAACAGACCAAAAAATAGTGCAATAGCAACCCCTGCTACCAGGAAAGGCACCAAATTTTCAAGAATTTTTCCTAAAGGAGATTTTTCGTTCATAACATAATTTCCTATCTTATTATTTATTAATTATCGGCTACATAATGAAATGTTGCAACGTAAAGAGTAAAATTGTGTTATCCTTAGTATGATATAAGGATTATTTTAAATTCTTACATTGAGTACCTAGCTAATGGATGAGTTTTTTCTTAATTTGCATTTTTGCATTTGAAGTGGAGCTATTATGGTTTTTGGCTATTTAAACCTGTCTTTTTGGGGATATGTGGTTGCAACATTGATTTTGACGCAAATTACTATCGCCGCAGTAACATTATATCTTCATCGCCACCAAACGCATCGAGCGTTGACTATGCATCCGATTATTAGTCATTTTTTCCGGCTTTGGCTGTGGCTAACTACCGGGATGGTTACTGCAGATTGGGTGGCTATTCATCGAAAACATCACGCATCAGCAGATGTTGAAGGGGATCCGCATAGCCCTGTAGTGTTTGGTATTAAAAAAGTATTTTGGGAGGGAGCTGAGCTCTACAAAGTAGCCCGTAAAGATAAAGAAATGGTCGCTAAATACTCTCATGGTACTCCTACAGATTGGCTGGAGCGAAAAGTTTATTCTCCCCATTCTGCCAAGGGAATTTTTCTCATGTTGTTTCTCGACTTATTCCTATTTGGAGTTCCTGGAATCACGATTTGGGCAATTCAAATGATGTGGATACCATTTCATGCTGCCGGTGTAGTTAATGGAATTGGCCACCATTGGGGCTATCGAAATTTTGAATGTCCGGATGCTGCACGAAATATTATCCCCTGGGGCTTTTGGATAGGGGGTGAAGAATTACATAACAACCATCATACTTTTGCTTCTTCAGCCAAGTTTTCCATTAAATGGTGGGAGTTTGATATGGGTTGGATGTACATTCGAATTCTTTCCTTTTTAGGCCTTGTCAAAGTAAAAAAATTACCTCCAAAACTGGCGATGGAAAAAGGAAAGCTGCAAGTAGATTTGGATACGGTGAAAGCAGTTATTGCGAATCGTTTTCAGGTTATGTCGAACTACTATAAAAGCGTGATTAGACCCATACTCAAGCAAGAAAAGCATAACCATATTGAAAATAAAGAGGAAAAAAAACTTTTTGCGCGTGCTGGAAGCTTATTGAGACGTGAAAATTGTTTGTTGAATACAAGAGCTAGAATGCGTTTATCTCATCTGTTGGAAGCACGCGAACAATTGCGCATCGTATATGCATACAAGCAATCGCTACAAAATATTTGGTTAAAAACAGCCGCTACCCAGAAAGAGTTAATCGAAGCATTACAGCAATGGTGCAGGCAAGCAGAAGAGTCTGGTCTTGAAGTCTTGATGCAATTTGCCCAACAGCTAAAAGGATATGTTCCTGTATATAGGTAATTCTTTTTGAAATTTCTCACCATGTTGTCTCATAGAGGAGAGAACAGGTGAGAAGTAATCGTTTTATTTGTTTTTTAGTTTCGATTGTCTATAGTAGTATTTTATTATCGCAATAACAGGGAGTTGGTTATGATGAAAGGTGTAGCAATAGTTACTGGTGGAACTGGTGGTATAGGTACAGCCATTTGTCAACGTTTAGCTGCCGATTTTCAGGTTGTCGCGTGTTATTTCAAACATGGAAAACATGAAGAAGCGAAGCAATGGCAAGAAGAGCAAAAAAAGCTTGGTTACGATATTGATATCGTTTATGGTGATATCGCACAATTTGCTGATTGTGAAAAAATAGTGGCTTTAGTCATGGAGCGCTATGGTAGTGTTGATGTACTGATTAATAATGCAGGTATCACTCAAGATTGCAGTTTACGAAAAATGTCTCCAGATCAATGGCAAGATGTTATTGATGCTAATTTGACCAGCGTATTTAATATGACCCGCAATGTAATCCCAATTATGATCGATAAGGGTTTTGGCCGCATCATAAGTATTTCCTCAATTAATGGACGAAAAGGCCAATTTGGTCAATGTAACTATGCTTCAACTAAATCCGCATTGTATGGGTTCACCAAAAGCCTGGCTTTAGAAGTGGCAAATAAAGGTATAACGGTGAATACAGTTTCTCCTGGTTATGTAGAAACTCCAATGCTTACTTCTTTAAAAGAAGAGGTACTCAAATCAATCATCGCAAGTATTCCTGTTGGTCGCTTGGGAAATCCAAAAGAAATAGCGGATGCGATTGCTTTTTTAGCATCCCCTGATAGTGGGTTTATTACCGGTGCAAACTTGGATATTAATGGCGGACAGTATATGTAAAATTAAGCTGCTCTAGATTTGATTGATAATCCAGGGCATTACCGTCTTTTCATCATTAATTTTCGCAAAATCCTAACTCATAGAGAACCATATGCAACATAATAATATTGTATTGATCACTGGAGGTACCGGAGATATAGGTACAGCAATTGCAAAGGAGTTGAACTCTTCTTACAAACATGTTTTTTCTCTTGATTTAATTTCTGAAGAGGAAGGGAAAGCATGGAAAAAAGAGTTAATGGATGAAGGATGTAAGAATATCTATTTTCGTCATATGGATGTAACTGATTATGAGCAATGCGGAAAGGTTATTGCTTCCATTATTGAAGAATACGGTAATATTGATGTGCTCATTAATAATGCGGGTATTACTCGAGATGCTGTATTTACAAAAATGACCAAACAGCAATGGGATGAAGTATTAACTGTTAATCTTGATGGCATGTTTAATGTAACCCGTCATGTAGTTGAAAACATGAGAGAACACGAATCAGGACGAATCGTCAATATTTCTTCGGTGAATGCGCAAAAAGGTCAATTTTCGCAAGCCAATTACGCCGCTTCAAAAGCAGGTGTTTATGGTTTTACCAAAAGTTTGGCACAAGAATTAATGAGTAAAAACATCACTGTGAACAGCCTTTCTCCTGGCTATGTGGATACTCGATTAATGAAAGGTATTAGACCTGATATCCTGGAAGGGATTATTGCCCAAATTCCTGCAAAGCGTTTAGCTCAGACTCGAGAGATTGCTTGGGCTGTAGAGTTTTTGATTAGTGAGAAAAGTCGATATATTACCGGAGCTAATCTTAGTGTGAACGGCGGTCTCCATATGTATTAATAAGATTGCATTCTTCATTTAATTTAAAGATCATCCTCTTCTGTTTAGGAAGAGGAAAAAGGTGAAATTTTTAACAAAGCAAAATCACCTAAATATTAAGAGAAAACTATGACTCGATTAATAAAAAAATACAAAAATCGCCGACTCTATGATACTGAGACAAGTCAGTATATTACCCTTGAAGAATTGCAGCGTTATGTAGTAGATGGTGTGCAATTTAAAGTAGAAGACTCATTAACTGAGAAAGACTTAACCAATGCCATCTTGCTACAAATTATTGTGGAAATGGAGGCAGGTTCAACTCAATTTTTATCTTCAGATATTTTGCGGCAAATCATTTCTCTAGCGAATCATCCAATGCATGCTTCGTTAAAACAGATGATGGAGCAGATGTTTCAAGTGATGGAAAAACCGCTACAAAATAATCCTTATCGTCAGGCAACTGAAACCTGGAATGAGCAAATGCAAAAAATGATGCAACAATGGCAGAGTTTATTTAAAGGTTAACTGGCTGGAGTGGAATGAGTTTTAAAGCAACGGATCATAAGTGATTTAAAGATTATTTTTTATGTTGCATTGCAAAAAAAAATTTTCTAACCCATTGACAAATTTGTTCTCTATATACTAATATTATATTGTGCAATGCAACATAGAGGAGAGTATCATGGCCCAACAAAATTTTGAAAGATGGACTGAAATGGCTAAAAAACTTCAAGAGCCTTTTCAAGCCATAGCTGAATTGAATGTGAAAACTTTGCAGGGTATGCAATACCTCAAACCCGAAGAAATTGCGGGTATCAAAAAGCCTGAAGAACTATTGGAGAAGCAAATTAGTCTAGCTGTTGAAAATGGTCACAAAGCTTTAGATTACATGCAAAAATCTTTTCAAATTATTGAGAAGGCAATGTTAGGGTTTGTTCACGAAGCTAAAAAAGCGTCTGAAGTAAAGCATTAATTTAAATATCTTTTCTAAAAAGCAGTTCAAGTACTTAAGTCTGAACTGCTTTTTTATTTACATTTTAGGTGCGCCAGATAGGACCGTTCCTTGGCAGAGGCAACCTTTTTACCGTTGATTTCATCCATGAAATCATGCAAAAACCATATAAATTTATTATCAATTAATTGAATTTGAACCAAATAATCCAACGAATGGTGTTTCTAAGTGCGGGTAGAAAGGGCTTTTTTAGTTTTACACAAGAGGATACAATGCCCAAGATGAGAATGATTCTATGAATGAGGTTACTAAAATGGGGGCATTGGGTGATCATTTTTCGTTATTTAGCTAAAGAAGTGTTTATCACTCTGATTTCGCTAACCTCCATACTGGTGTTAATTTTTCTCAGTAATCAACTGATTCAATATCTCAACAGGGCTGCTTCTGGGAGTATTCCGGGTGTCATTATTATGAAGTTAATGATATTGGAGTTACCCACTTTACTGAGCTTGCTGGTTCCATTAGGTTTTTATATTGCTATGTTGCTTGCATATGGCCGTTTATATGCTGAAAGTGAGATGACGGTATTAAGAGCTTGTGGTTATGGACCAAATCAATTATTAAAACACAGTTTCATTATGGCGACAGGGGTGGCCATTGTTGTTGCTGTAGTAATGATTTGGGGTAGCCCTTTAATTTATGTCGAACGAGCGAAACTGTTACGTACTACTGGGATAAAAACTTTGGTCCAAACAATCATGCCTGGACGTTTCCATGCTATTAATGACGGTCAGGAAGTATTTTATGTCCAGTCTATGAGTCGTGATCACACTAAGGCAGAGCAAGTATTTCTGGCAAAAAAAAGTTCTGTAAATCAACAAACACGCTGGGACATATTATGGGCTGATCAAGCCTTTGCTGAAACGGACACGAAAACAGGAGAGGACTACATCATCCTGCAAAATGGAAAAGAATACCAAGGGATTCCTGGTCAAGCAGATTATCAAGTCGCAGAATTTGGCCAATATAAAGCACGCCTACCGCATCCTGTAATCAGAATATCTGAAGATCTTCGTACAATGAGTACAGTCAGTTTATTACCTTATAATAATGAAAACGTTGCCAAAGCTGCTGAGTTACAATGGCGTTTATCTGTTCCGCTCATGGTATTTACTTTGACCCTGGTTGCTGTACCTTTGAGTCGTATTAATCCTCGATCAGGAAAATACGCCAAGTTATTACCCGCAATCATTATTTACATTGTGTATGCTAATTTATTATTTATTGCGCGTGATTTCATGATTTCCGGAAAAACTCCTCAATGGATAGGTTTATGGTGGGTACATCTTATCATTGCTGGCTTTGGGATGTTTCTAATTTGGCGTAATCAGGCGAAGTTAGCATGAGCATGAAGATATTAGATCGCTACATTGCGAAAACTGTACTCAGCTCTATTGGTTTAGTCACGCTCATGCTGATAGGACTGCAAATTTTTATTTTATTTGTGGGTGAACTAAGTGATTTGGGGCGAGTTGATTACGGCATTGCACAAGCAACGGTTTTTATCTTGTTGCAAATGCCATATCAAGTCTATTTATTTTTTCCCATGGCCAGTCTCCTTGGTTGTTTGATTGGACTAGGAATTTTGGCCAATCATAGCGAATTAGTTATCATGCGTGCCTCAGGAATGTCCATAGGACAGATAACCTGGGCAGTACTAAAAGCATCGATACTGCTTATTGTATTGATTACTGCACTGGGCGAAACTTTAGTCCCATACTTATCCCATTATGCTAATGACTATAAAACTGCTGCAGTTAGTGGAGGGCAAGCATTGAGAACTTCAAAGGGTTCTTGGCTGCGTTATGGAAATGATTTTATTTCTGTTGGTTTAATACTGCCCAACAATGTTCTAAACGAAGTGTATCAATTTCGGTTTGATGCGCATCATCATTTAAAAATGTCACGTTTTATTCGTGAAGTCAGGTTTACTCCAACAGGGTGGTTTGCATATGACATACAGCAAACAGATTTTGAGGTAGATAAAACCAAAACTCAGACTTTTGCTTCCCTTCCTTGGGACGTATCCGTAAAACCAAAAATCTTGGCGATTAGCAGTATTGAACCTGATGAGATGACCTTGCAAGAACTTAATCGCTACATACGAGAGCAAAAACATAATCATCAGAATGTACATACTTATCAGTTTGCTTTTTTACAACGGATTATTCAACCGTTTACGACCATGGTGATGATGATTCTCGCCATCCCATTTATTTTTGGTCCGTTGCGTTCGACAACTATGGGGTCGAAATTATTGGTGGGTGCTGCAGTGGGATTTAGTTTTCATATCTTGAGCCGGTTTTTTGGTCCTCTTAGCACTGTATTTCAATTGCCGCCTGAATTAGCTGCTTTAGGACCTACTTTTATTTTCGCGCTATTGGGCTTGTATTTGATGAGAAAAGTCCGGTAACTCACCTGATGATTTATAGCAGATTCTTCTCAGGCGTTTATGGTAGAATATTGATCACAGAGGCAACATATCAAAAAATGAAAATTCAACGCCGACAGAGTAGGGAATCCACTGTTTGCGTATTGCGCGTGTCATACCATTTGCCCTGCGGCCCATCCCGATGACCAAGCCCATTGAAAATTATATCCTCCTAACCAACCGGTAACGTCCAAGGCTTCTCCAATGAAATAAAGCCCTGGGATATCTTGGGCTTCCATAGTTTTGGAAGAAATTGCATGGCAATCTATACCTCCAATAGTTACTTCTGCAGTACGATATCCTTCAGTCCCGTTAGGCTTTACCTGCCAAGAGTTAAGCTGTTTTGCTACAGATTCCAAATGATGATTGGAGAGTTCAGCAAGTTTCTTTTCAGCAAGTTCTGGTGAAATAAAGAGTTCAATCACGCGTTTAGGTAAATGTGTGGACAAGATAGAGTTTAATTGTTTTTGTGGTTTTTCAGATCGCACGCTTTTTAAGTAATTCAAGAGATTGATTTCGGGCAATAAATTGATACTAATACTTTCTCCTGCATGCCAATAGGACGATAATTGTAAAATTGCAGGACCACTCAAACCACGATGAGTAAATAATGTATTTTCACGAAATTCAATACGTGCATTTTTAACTAAACTGTCAATACCAATCCCAGAAAGTAGAGCGATTCTTTCTTTTTCCAATACATCCAGAGTAAGAGGAACCAACCCAGCTCGAGTCGGCCATACTTTAATATCAAATTGCTCTGCAACTTTGTAGGCAAATGGACTAGCACCCATGGTCGGTATGGATAAACCTCCGCTGGCAATAACTAGAGATTGGCACTGAAATATTCCCTTAGTGGTTTGCAGTTTAAAGTTTTGTGATTTTTGAATTTTTTCTATGCTGGTATTTAGGTGTATCGTGGCACCTGCGGCACCACACTCTTTAAGCAACATATCCACGATGTCTTTCGATTTATTATCGCAAAACAATTGTCCTAAGGTTTTTTCATGGAAAGGAATTTTATGTTTTTTAACAAGTTCAATAAAATCCCATTGGGTATAGCGGGTTAACGCGGATTTAAAAAAATGAGGGTTATGGGAGTTATATTTTTCAGGCTCAATATAATAATTAGTAAAATTACAACGACCTCCTCCCGACATTAAAATCTTTTTACCTACTTTATTTGCGTGATCCAAGATCAGGACTTTACGGTGACGTTTGCCCGCCTCAATGGCGCACATTAAACCTGCTGCACCTGCACCTATTATAATGACATCAACTGCTTCCATATTGGATTGACTTGTGTTAAACCTAAACATGGTACCATGCGCTGTACGTGATTCAAAGAGTTGTTCTTAGGCATAAAGGGATTTTTTATACAACTTATTCATGATAAGCACATTTTATGTACATTCTAAAACGTCTTTTAGCGATCGTATTAGGTGTTATCGTATTGCCATTACGCATCTTGGCATATAATGCGCTTTATGAAGCGACTGTATTTCTTTTGGGAGTTGCTGCTGTAATCAGCTTACCCATTTTTTTTGCATCTGCTTTTAAGGCCCTCGGCGTTTCAACTGCGAAGAATTTTCTACTGACTACTTTAATTATTTTTCCACTCGTGGCGACAGCTGTGGCAATTACTTTTGCAGTTACAACCGCTTTTTTAGTTTACAACACAATAATCAACATGCTTGAGTCCTTCTGGTTTGGTTTTAGGAGTGGATTACTTCATGAGATGCCAGGCTTTTGGAGTGCGTTCGCGTCGCAACATATTTTAATGCAAGACATCGATTTGCATGTAAGCGCTTTTCAGGCAGGTGTGCATGAATTAATCGATGATGTTGATTTTGATGGCTTCCAACGAATAAGAGGGGAATTGCACGATGTTGTGGTAGTAAAGGAGGATTTGGAAGTTCCAGATTTAGAAAGCAAGGACACAAGGGCATCTCTTACCTTATTAAATGACATTGAATTAGAAAAAATCAACACACTCATAAAGGAATTGACTAATCCCAAAGCCCCGTTATCTCCAGAAGAAAAACAACAGTTGGATGCTTTAAAAACGTTGTACACTCAATACAATGATTTATCAAAAAAGCTGGAGGATGTACGAACTGCTTTAGTGGAAAATGATAAAACCCGAATTAAGGATGAAATGATAGCCTATAATGAGGTGGAAACACCGATATTATTGGTGAAACAATATAAAAAAGAGGAACATTGGTATAATGTTCCTGCGAGCAGCTATGTTACCGATAAAGAAAGCTTACTGCATTGGTTAAAGCAAAATCCGAAACACCCTCTCCTCAAAGATCTTCTGAAAAAACCAGACACGTATAACAAAATGGAAACACGATATATTTGGTATGAACTTACCAAAGAAGATTGCTCCTCCCAGGAATTAGCTGAGGCGGCTGCCCAAATGAATGATTTGACTCAAGCTTTATTGCCTCTATTATCCTTGCAAAAAATGAATTTAGGGCCAAGCACTGCACCTCAATCGTTTTTTGGTACGGGAGTCAATAATTCAGAGCTACCAACAACACAATTGGATACTGAATTAACGGGTCAGTCTTTGAGATGAAAGCCAAAAGTAGGGGTTTTTACAGCTCCTAATCTTGATTCAAGAATAAATGGAACATTATTGTTCTTTTTCTTCTTTTATTCGCAATGAAGATGTTAATTTAAGTTTATACTGTAAGTATTCAAGGGATCTATTTTAAGGACTGTCATTCATGAATGAACTTGATATTTTGCAATTATTTTATGATGAGATGAAAAATCGTAGTGCGACTCGAGATCAAGTTTTTTTAAGCATGGAAGAAGATGCAGCAGCAATGCTTTCTCAAAAGTTAGGACAATCTGTATCCGTTGCAGATCTGCAAAAATTAACGGACATATGCATCGCGAATGAGTGGCTGGAGCGAACGACCGCAGACCCTAATTATAAATATTTATCATTAACTGAAGCAGGACTGCAAATCATTTTAGCGAATCAGTACAGTTAATTACGCATTAAGGGTATAAACTTTAAGCAAAAGTAGGTAAAATATATCATTTTATTCTTTTTTGTTGTCAATATGCCAAAACGAACCGATATTAAATCCATCCTCATCCTTGGAGCAGGTCCTATCGTAATAGGACAAGCTTGTGAATTTGATTACTCTGGAACCCAAGCCGTACGTGCCTTAAAGGAAGAAGGTTATCGGGTGATCTTGGTTAACTCCAATCCAGCCACCATTATGACGGATCCAGAACTTGCAGATGCAACTTATGTTGAACCGGTATCTTGGAAAGAAGTAGCACGTATCATTGAAATTGAACGCCCGGATGCGCTTTTGCCCACTATGGGTGGACAGACGGCGCTTAATTGTGCTCTGGACTTAGTACGCGAAGGAATTTTAGCAAAGTATGATGTTGAAATGATCGGCGCCACACGAGAAGCGATTGATCGCGCTGAAGATAGAGAAAAGTTTCGTCAATTGATGATTAAAATTGGTTTGGATATGCCGCGTTCGGCGATTGCTCATAGTATGGAGGAGGCAATCCAGGTCCAGGCACGATTAGGTTACCCGGCAATTATTCGTCCCTCTTTTACTATGGGGGGGAGCGGTGGTGGTATTGCTTATAACCGCGAAGAATTTGAAGAAATTTGTATGCGTGGATTAGAGTTATCACCAACGCATGAGTTATTGATTGATGAATCAGTACTCGGCTGGAAAGAGTTTGAAATGGAAGTAGTACGTGACAAAAATGATAATTGTATTATTGTCTGTACCATTGAAAACTTTGACCCTATGGGAGTTCATACTGGCGATTCAATTACTGTGGCTCCTGCACAAACACTTACTGATAAAGAATATCAACGCATGCGGGACGCAGCCATTAAAGTGTTAAGAGCGGTAGGTGTTGATACAGGAGGTTCAAACGTACAGTTTGCTGTTAATCCAGAGGATGGGCGGATGCTTGTGGTTGAAATGAACCCAAGGGTTTCTCGAAGCTCTGCTTTGGCCTCCAAGGCAACTGGCTTTCCTATTGCAAAAGTTGCCGCAAAGCTGGCTGTTGGCTACACGCTTGATGAGTTAAAAAATGAAATTACTGGAGGTAAGACGCCGGCTTCATTTGAACCAAGCATTGATTATGTAGTCACTAAAGTACCACGATTTAATTTCGATAAATTCCCGCAAACTTCAGATACCCTGACGACACAAATGAAATCAGTTGGTGAAGTGATGGCAATTGGATCCAATTTTCAGGAATCCTTACAAAAAGCAATACGGGGTTTAGAGATAGGACGTTGTGGTTTGCATCCCTTATTCAAAAAGAGCGATTTAGCACGTTTAAGAGGCCATTTGCGAGAACCAACTCCAGATAGACTTTGGTATATCGCTGATGCGTTTAGAAACAATATGACCCTTGAAGAAATTCATCAGGAAAGTCGTGTTGATCCCTGGTTCTTGGCCCAAGTCGAGGAACTGGTTGCTCTGGAATGTTCTGTGACTGGAAAGAAATTGGCAGATGTCGGTGCACTTACTTTACGTCTCCTGAAGCAGCGTGGTTTTGCCGATGCCTATTTGGCTAATATTTGGTCGTGTACTGAAGAGGAAGTACGCAAAAAGCGAAAAGAACTAGGGATTGTTCCTGTCTACAAACGCATTGATTCCTGCGCAGGTGAATTCCCCAGTGATACGGCGTATATGTATTCGTGTTATGAAACCAGTTGCGAAGCTCGTCCTGATACCGACAAGAAAAAAATTATGATTCTTGGTGGAGGACCGAATCGAATTGGTCAGGGAATTGAATTTGATTATTGTTGTGTGCACGCAGCTATGGCTCTTAGGAACGCAGGTTGCCAGACTATTATGGTTAATTGTAACCCTGAAACTGTATCGACCGACTTTGATACTTCCGATCGTTTGTATTTTGAACCGGTGACTCTAGAGGATGTTCTAGGGATTGTCGATGTAGAAAAACCGGAGGGAGTTATTGTTCATTACGGTGGACAAACCCCTTTAAAATTAGCACGAGCGTTAGAGGCAAATGGCGTTAAAATAATTGGAACCTCTCCTGATGCAATTGATAGGGCAGAAGACAGGGATAGGTTTCAAAAATTAGTTACCGAATTGAAATTACATCAACCTGATAATGGCACTGTGCGTAGTGAGGCAGAAGCTATCGCTTTAGCAAATAAGATCGGTTATCCCTTAGTAGTAAGACCTTCCTATGTTCTTGGGGGGCGGGCTATGGAAGTTGTCTATCAAGAAGATGATTTGCGCCATTACTTATCGCATGCAGTTGCTGTATCCAATGATTCTCCCGTATTGTTGGATAAATTTTTAGATAATGCAATTGAAGTAGATATTGACGCAGTTTGCGATGGCAAAGAGGTATTGATTGGTGCCGTAATGGAACACATAGAGCAGGCTGGTATTCATTCAGGAGATTCTGCTTGTACTTTACCCCCATTTAGTCTTAGTGTTGTGGTACAACAGGATTTAATGGAACAAATGCGTCAAATGGCATTGAATTTAGGGGTGGTTGGGTTGATTAATGCGCAATTTGCTATTCAAGCGGATGATATTTATGTTCTGGAGGTAAACCCAAGAGCTTCAAGGACAGTTCCTTTTGTTTCCAAAGCGACAGGGTTACCTTTGGCCAAAATTGCGGCTCTTTGTAAACTGGGTATTAGTTTAAAAGAACAAGGTTTAAGTCAAAATCACCATATGCCATCCTTCTATTCAATTAAGCTCCCGGTTTTCCCTTTTATCAAATTTTCTGGAGTAGACTCTATTCTTGGCCCTGAAATGAAATCTACAGGGGAAGTAATGGGTATTGCCAGACGTTTTGGACAAGCTTATGCTAAAGCACAACTGGGAGCTGGTTCGAACATACCTAAGCGTCGTCGTGCTTTTGTTTCCGTTAGGGATGCCGATAAAACGCGAGTAGGTGAAATTGCCAAGAGATTGATTGAATTAGGTTTTGAAATCATTGCAACACGCGGCACTGCTTTGGCATTACAAGCAGCGGGGGTTGATTGTCGCCGAGTATTTAAGGTGAATGAAGGCAGACCACACGTTTTAGATTTTATAAAAAATAACGAAATCGATTTTATTGTAAATACAACTGAGGGCAAGCAAGCAATCGCCGATTCCTTTGCAATCAGACGCAATGCATTACAACACAAGGTTAGCTATACTACGACCTTGTCAGGAGCTGAGGCTGCTTGTTTGGCTATGAAATATGAAGATAGAGAAACGGTAACTCGATTGCAGGATTTACATTAGGTCTGGTTCCATTTCTACTATCTTGGCCAAACTGTCCTGATTTTCTGCGTTCCGATGCTCACATGCCTTATGTATGCTGCGCTTCGGTACTCGAAAATCAGGCCATTTTGGCTCAAGCTAGCGAAATGCAAGCAGACCTAATAAAAAGAAAAAGTGCGTAGTCTGGGGACAGCGTAGCGGGACACAGGGGGTAAACATTAGGTTTCGTTTTTGCCAAGACTCCACTTATTACTGAGCTTAATGATCTCGTTTTCACCTTGATGTGAGAATGGGGTTAAAAGATAAATTACCAGGGAATTATTTTTGAGGTAGATATGAGCAAACACCCTATGACAGTTCAAGGTGCGGAAGCACTTAATTCAGAATTACAGCGTTTAAAATTTGTTGATAGGCCTCGTATTGTTGAAGCGATTGCTACAGCAAGGGCACATGGTGATTTGAAAGAAAATGCCGAGTATCACGCAGCCCGAGAACAGCAAAGCTTTAATGAAGGACGTATTCAAGAACTGGAAGCAAAATTATCTCATGCACAAATCATTGATATCAGCAAATTACCTAATAATGGCAAGGTAGTTTTTGGCGCTACAGTTACAGTGTGCAATAAAGATTCAGATGCTACGGTAACCTACACCATTGTCGGTGAGGATGAAGCAGATATTAAACAGAATAAAATTTCTTACAGTTCTCCAATTGGTCGTGCTTTAATTGGTAAGGAATTGGATGACGTAGTAACAGTAAATACGCCGGGAGGTATGGTGGAGTATGAAATTATTGATGTGCAATACATCTAAATAGCTCATTGTTCTTCTCCACTTACATCGATGCGCTTTGGCTTTCTGCCTTCCATGGCACAGCGTTGGAGAAGAACAAACACGTGACACGATTTTTGAAAGATACACAATTATAATTCACTTTTTATTTGTTGTAGTAGTAATAAGTATAAGCTCTTAAAAAGCCCACATCGAACTTTGCTCGATTACTCACTGAAAATCTATGGGGAACTGATACACTTGTAGTTTCTAAGTAAGACATAATGTGACCTGGATTTTCACTAGGGGAAAACCCAGGTTAATGCTGTGATTAAGGTTGGAATACTTCCTGCTGGATCCCACCGACAACCCATTGGCTACTATTAGAAAATTGGCGGAAATGCCAAATTTCATCAAGTTGACTCATAGGCTCATCATCTTCTTTGATGAAGCCGGTAAAGTGTACGCTTGCGATGAGTGAATTAGACTGTCGTGAAACATCGAGTAACTTGGCGTCTAAAGTGATTACTTCAGTTTTATTTGATGCATTTCCACGCTCATCTAATTGCATTTTGATTTCTGCAAATACCTCAGGTGCTGTGAATTCACTCAAATCTTGAAGGTTTTTTTGATCATATGCAGCTTGTAAACGGTTAAAGGTCACTTTAGCTTCACGCAAAAAAGTTTCAGGCACAAAACCTTCAGGGTATTGAGAAAAGTTATTTGCACTGCTGCTCGAATTGCTGTTAAACGATTGAGTAAAATTATTAAAAGGATTTTGCTTAAAAGGATTAGTTTGGCTGCCTTGTCCTGTTTGAAAACCTGGTTGCATTCTTTTGCGGAAAAAACCAATAACAAAGAAAAGGATTGCGCCAACTACTAACCATGATAAAAGCCCGCTGGCTAAACCATGTCCCATAAATAAACTGGTAAGCAAGCCGCCAATTAATAAGCCACTGAGTAATCCTCCCCATCTGCTGGGATTTTTTGTGCTTTGTCCAAGAACACTGGACTTCTGTACCTTATTGGGTGAAAACAAGGCACTTTGGGAACGCTGTATGCCAAAACTTCTGCCGGCACCAAAGCGTTTAGCAGAGGCTTCGTTAATTAACAGTCCAAAGCTTAGTAATGCAATAAGTAAATAGGAAACAAACGTACGCATAATATGAGACCTTTTTTTAAAAGAGTTAACAGTATATATGAATTCTAATGAATCTGCCTCTTTGTGATTAAAATTTTAGCGATAAGGTTTGTACATAAGAATGTTGCATGATGATGCTGCATGGAGGATACTTTAGGGGAACAACTAAAGGTCATTGATTTTGAATTGCATCGTTCAATAACCTTGGTACACAATTTTCGTCCGTAACTCAGTTGAGTTTAACTGGGAAATATTATCCTAATGTTTCTTAGGTTTAATGCTTTGCTGTATACAAACAAATTCATTCTGAATTCAGATCCGAAGACCAAAACCCGAGCTTTACTCAAGCTAGGATTGATAACCTCAAATTGTATTTATGTTATCTTCTCTCCTAGCATCTTCCATCGGTGTTTTTTCTTTTTCAAGTTCTTCTTTATATTGTTTAAACTTTCCAGCAACCTCTTGAGTACCCTCTTTTTCATCCTTCGCTTTATAAGATTCTGAAAATACTGAACCCTTGAGCTTGAAAAGCTCTTTACCAAAAAATTGATTTATGAATAATTTAAATTCATTAACAGTGCCAGGAGCCACTTTCATTGCTTTCTCATACTTAGTGACAATATTAAGAGCATCCTGGATTAATTTTTGTTGCGCTTCTTGTGCGGAAGAATTTGGATTGTTCTCATCTTCAGCCAATAGGGCTCTGAATTCTGTTTCCAGAGCAAATGCTGCTCTTCCTGCAAGATGCTCTTGCTGATAACCATATTTATAGTCAAGTCCTTTTACATCCTTATAGAATTTTTCCACTGCTTGATGTGCTTTCGATTTAGGCATATATAATTCCTTAATTTTGTTTCTGATGTATTAAACTATAGATCAATTAAGGAACTTATACAAAAAAGCTAGAGATAAAACACAATTTTAAAGAATTAAACTATAGATTCATTCAATGTAAATCCATTCAGAATTCCTGGAGTAAATGGATTAACCTGATTATTTGTTTTTAACAGGTAACGTCCTGAATTGCTGTTGATTTCAAAGAGAATTTGCAAGCTGGAACTGTCTTGTTCATCAACGAGAACATTCACTTTTTCGAGCAGTTTAAATAAAGCCCATATTCCTTGTTCCGCAAGCTCATAGTGATTGCCTTCAATTGAATTAAGAGCAAGTTTTGCGTGGGATTGGGGCCAGGTAAAACGAATAACAGAGTCAGTGCTTTGATTGTCGGTCAATTTAGTGCTGCCAATCTGAAGTTCCAGGTTTGCAACTACAGGGTCAAGACTAATTTTTTGCAGGCTAAAATCAATTTTACTTTCTTCCCCATGGTCAGGGAAAAACATATTGGTAATAATATTTGCACGTATCAGCGCATCTAATGTTTCTGATGCTATAGGTAACACGGAATCATTTACTGCTTTAGGTTTCCATTCTGCACTGGAAATATCCAAAAATGGTTTCACATAGTTTTCAGTAAATGAATTTAAGGCACCATGCGTAGAAAAGAAATGATTGAAATCGTTTATTGCGATTTCTTCTTGTTGTGATGCGTCAAAAGGATAGCGTCTGGCAATAGTGGTTTGGAATTCTCTATAAACGGTCTGCTGCCATTGTTGATTGATGTACTGACGACTGTCTTTGATCAGTATCACCCAAGCGTCACTTGCTAATTGTTTTGTCCATGTACTTAGAGGTTCGGGTAATAGTCGTGCTTGATTATAAAGCAAACTGACTGGATCCGAAGCGCTGTCACTAGCAAAACGTGTTTTAGTAAGATTAAATGCGGTTTTACCCCCATCATTTATCATGGATAAAGTTGAAATAAAGCGCTCCAAATCAACGATTTTCAGACTTAACTCTTTAGTGCTGGAAAGGCTCATTAAGTTTAAATCAGTAAATTGATTGGCAATAGATTGATTGAATAGAGATGTGCTATTGGTCAAGTCCGCCTTGGTTTCCTGTTGGATTAAACCGATCATTTTACTCAGTGCATGAGATTGTTCCAGATTTTTAACTACTTGCCGGCCTGCTTGATAATCTTGATAATGTAAGGGTTGTGATTTGCGCATGAATGTTTGCCACCAGGTGACATAATCAAAACAATATGCCTGAGTTATCATTTCTTGTAATTGGCTTAAATCATTGCGTGCAAGAACCCAGTTTTCTTTTTGTAGACTATGGCTAATATCAGGGATTCTTTGTATGACTTCATTAAAACCTGATCGGGTAAAGTAACTCGGTAATTCGTTAGTCGCTAATATAAAACCATTCATTGCAATTTTTTGTTTGGCATTAGGTAAAAACTCTTTTGCAATAGAGTAATACAGGTAACTGGTGGGCAATGCATTTAAATAATTCCTGGCATCACTAATTACTTGTGGTTTCACGGTTATATTACGGGGTGGTTTGCTTAATAAGAGTTTTAATAGTGCCAGCTGTTTGTTTAAAGAACTTTCAGGCTGGTTTTTCCATTGAGCGGCAAACCAATCATGTACTTGCATTGCTGAAAAATGTTCGGGTTGGCTCAACATCAGGTAAATTTTCAAGGCGTTATAACGAACGACAGGGGTATTCCCTGAATTATTGATTACGTCCTCCAGCTCGCTGGTTAATGAAGGTAAAAACTCACCCTGGAGACGGCTTTCAGCATTGTGGTGCAAATTGTGCTTTAATTGATGCACTGTGGGTAGTGACAAGGAATTACTGGGAATATGGCTCATCGTTTTTGCAGCCTTGGATAAATGATAAAGGGCCTGCTTTTCTTTATTTTTCTGACTATTGAGCACATCATAAGCAAGTAATTCTTTACTTGCTTCATCCAATAAATGAGCTGTTTTATAATGGTTGTAGCTTAAGATGAGCAAGCTGATTCCAGCAATACTTGCAGTAACTGCAATAATGGGTTTTTGCGAAAACTTTCTGACTTGTGGAATTTGACTGCAATGCTCCTGAAGGATTTTTAATGCCCCTTCAACAAAATAGGCTCTGAAATTTGTCGCTTGTGGAAACGTATCTTGGACTACCAATGCATATTCATGCTGAATTTTCTTATTCAGACGGTCAATACTCACTCCACCTTGCTCTGCACTGCTAAAATAAATGGAATGTAAATTAAAAAGTTTGGGTGAAATTCCTTGAATTAATGCTTGAATAGGAGCACGCAAGCTGGCTACCTGTAATGGAAATTCCCGAATTAAACTGCGCCTCATTGTAGAACGCGCAGGATGCATTTTGTTAATTACTTGTTGACCAAGTTGTTCCGTGAGCTGATTGAATTGTAATGAATATGCTTCTATTTTTTTCTTTAATTCATTCCTACAATCAAGTGAAAAACCCAAGGGTTTCGATAAATCGGTTGTATGTTCTGACTGATAAAATTCGGTGAAGCCAGCAAGGGTATCCATTTTGGTAAACATCAGCGCAAGATTAATGGAATAACCCAGGTTCGTCCCAAATCGTTCCAACAATTGCAAATGCGCTTTTTTCTGTTCTGCAAACTGACTTGGATCTGCAATAAGCAAGTCATTTACATCAATGCATAAAACAAGACCGGTAATTTTTAGATACGCGTTGCATCGATTTAATTGTTTCAGGGTAGTAAGCAATAAGGTTTTACTGTTGGTAAGCCAATTTTCACCAAGCTCAATAATGATTCCTTTCTGATTAAAATATATTTTGGCATGTTGTTCGCTGAAAACGGGTATTTCTTCCATATTGCTTTGCTTCAATATGGCCGACTTCCCTTGAGCATTCTTACCGGTAATCACTATAAAAGACAGCTGATTGCTTTGTGGCTTTAATTGTGAAAGTATTTTTTTTATAGCATCACATAATGCGCGTAAAGAATTGTCCATCAGCTATCCAGGAGAGCAAGTTGGGTATGTCCAAATAAAACGTTTTTTGCTTTATTTTCCAAGAAGTATTGGCTGGTCAAAAAAGCAAGTGTTACCACAGTAACCGCAGTAATCAAAGTAATTATGACCGCTTTATAATTTTTTTTAACAATTTTGGGTATAGGGTTTTCATTAAATAAACGGCGTGGTTGATTAAAACGATTTTTCTGAATGATTTGATAAAGATCTTCAATATAGTTATCCAAAACCTGTCGTCCATCCGGTTTGAGATGGTAATGACCCTCAAAGCCAATAATTAGAAAAAAATAAACCAATTCAATAAGATCAAGGTATTGGTTTGGTCGTTCTTTTATGTAATTAAGGATTTCAAAAAAACGATGCTGTGGTTGAGCGTTATCATTAGTGAGTGGTGTAAAGGCTTTAAATTGAGCGGTAATTTGATATACGCGCATGTAATTTTTACCCAGGATTTCATCGATGGTCGCTGCCATTAAATAATGAGCGATGGCAGCAAAATCTGCTGGGTATTTCGATGCATCCATCTTGCTCTGAAAAGCGAGTAATTCATGTTCAATATTGTCTCTGATATTCTCAATAGCAGGTAATGAAGGGCTAAGACAGAGCCGCTCCAATAGCGATAAAAGAGGGCCTGCTGCCGCAACTAAAGCGTTAGTAGAAAAAGGAGCAATAAATAATTTAGAGCGATAGTACCCTTGCGGGACAAGCATCGTTCCCGAATCAACAAGTTGGCTGCTGACCAATGAGGCTGGATAATGCGCAACGGTCATGGTCTTGCTCCTAATAGATCCTGATTCAAGCATGAAATTCTATTGCAAACACTCTAAGTTTAAAAGAAGATGATACGTTATATATCGCTTTTAGTTCAAGTGAGTCAAGTTTTTAAACTACTAATGTGTTGTGAAACAAAAGTCACAGTCAAGGTTGTCAACGGTTTGCCTAGAGAATGAGTATTTGTTAGTTCAGTCTGCACTGTTTGAATCGCTTTGGCAATATGCCTGATTTCAATAGATATATCTGGGACTTCCACTAACGTCTTACAAACCATCCAATAGAGTTGCTGTTATTGTTGAATTTATTTGCATCCCTCATGAACAATAAGGTAATATTCTGGTTTGCCAAATATAGAACTATTTTGGTACTATATTTATAATATGGATAGAAAATTGATCAAGTGGATGTGTTGTTTCAAATTAAGACTTATTTGGTACTAGATTATTCGATTTTGAGGTGTTATGCTGCGCATCAGCAAGTTGGCCGATTATGGAACAGTTGTGATGGTTTATCTCGCCAGGCACACGCAAGAATTGTGTAATGCTCGCGATATTGCATTACATACTCATCTGACTGTACCTACGGTAAGTAAAATTTTAAAACGTTTGACCAGTGCAGGTTTGTTATCTTCAGTACGTGGAGTGACTGGGGGATATCGATTGCGACGGCCTGCAACTGAGATTTCTGTGTCGCAAATAATTTTTGCATTGGAAGAACATCGTGGTTTCACAGAGTGCAGTTTGCAACCTAATGATTGTTCATTACAAGGTGTTTGCACGATTCAGGGTAATTGGCGATTAATTAGCCAAGCAATTGAAACAGCTTTGGATAGTGTCAGTTTAGCCACTTTGGCTAAACCAACTTTGCAAGCATATGATGTGGAGCGAGTTCGACAATTGGCAAGTGGAGTTAATCGTGGCGAAAAGCAGTGAGCAAATTAATTCTCTGCTCGATAGAGAATATCAACATGGGTTTACAACCGACATTGAAGTAGATACTTTTGAGCCTGGACTGAACGAAGACGTTATTCGTCGTTTATCAGCAATTAAAGGCGAGCCAGAGTTTTTGCTTGAATGGCGTTTAAAAGCCTATCAGCATTGGTTAACCATGTCACCTCCTCAATGGTCCAGCGTGCATTATCCGCCTGTGGATTACCAGGCTATTTCTTATTATTCAGCACCTAAAATGAAAAAAGATGCACCCAAGAGTCTGGATGAGGTGGATCCTGAGTTACTAAGAACCTATGAGAAACTGGGCATTCCTTTAAGAGAACAAGAAATGTTGGCTGGTGTTGCTGTTGATGCTGTTTTTGATAGTGTTTCTGTGGCAACTACGTTTAAAGCGAAACTCGCTGAAAAAGGCGTTATTTTTTGTCCTATCTCTGAAGCAGTGCATAAATATCCAGAGTTGCTGATGCAATATTTAGGATCGGTAGTACCTTATCGTGATAATTTTTATGCTGCGTTGAATTCGGCTGTATTTAGTGATGGTTCTTTTGTGTATGTTCCCAAAGGGGTGCGTTGCCCGATGGAGTTATCGACTTATTTTCGGATTAATGCGGCGTCTACAGGACAATTTGAGCGTACCTTGATTATCGCTGATGTAGACAGTTACGTTTCTTATCTTGAAGGCTGTACCGCGCCCATGCGTGATGAAAATCAGCTCCATGCAGCGGTAGTCGAATTGGTTGCTTTAGATGGAGCACAAATTAAATATTCTACGGTCCAAAACTGGTATCCAGGTGATAAGGAAGGAAAAGGAGGTATTTATAATTTTGTGACGAAGCGCGGTGCTTGCCGTGGCAAACGTTCCAAAATTTCCTGGACGCAAATTGAAACAGGCTCAGCAATTACCTGGAAATACCCCAGTGTGATTTTACAAGGAGATGATTCCGTTGGTGAGTTCTATTCAGTTGCCTTAACCAATAATTATCAACAAGCCGATACCGGCACTAAAATGATCCATATTGGAAAAAACACGCGGTCAACGATTATTTCCAAAGGGATTAGTGCAGGACGTGCACATAATGCTTATCGCGGTTTGGTTCGTATTGCACCAACAGCAACGAATGCACGTAATTATACTCAGTGTGACTCAATGCTTATGGGCTCTGAATGTTCCGCGCATACTTTTCCTTATATAGAGGTCAAGAACCCCACAGCGCAAGTAGAACATGAAGCAACGACTTCCAAGATTAGTGAAGAGCAATTGTTTTATTGTCAACAACGCGGAATCGATACAGAGGATGCTGTTTCGATGATTGTAAATGGTTTTTGTAAGCAGGTATTAAAAGAATTGCCTATGGAATTTGCGGTGGAAGCGACTAAATTGCTAGGTCTAAGTTTAGAAGGGGCGGTAGGTTAATATGTTAAAAATCAAAGAGTTAAATGTTGAAATAAATGACCAATCCATTTTGAAAGGCATTAACCTTCAGGTAAGTGCAGGTGAAGTTCATGCCATTATGGGGCCTAATGGCTCAGGAAAAAGTACCCTATCCAAGGTATTAGCTGGCCATCCTTCTTATCAAGTGACTCGTGGAGAAATAAACTATTTAGAGCAGGATTTGACTCCTTTGTCTCCTGAAGAAAGAGCACGTGCCGGTATTTTTTTGTCGTTTCAATATCCGGTGGAAATACCTGGGGTAACGAACGTTAATTTTCTTAAAGCTTCTGTTAATGCAGTACGTAAAGGTCAGGGAAAAAATACACTTGATGCCATTGAGTTCCTGACATTCATTCGGGAGAAATGTCAGTTACTGGAAATGGATGAAAGCTTTTTATATCGCAGCATCAATGAAGGATTTTCTGGTGGCGAAAAAAAACGTAATGAAATTTTACAGATGGCCGCTCTGGAACCCAAGCTTGCTATTCTTGATGAGACCGATTCAGGCTTGGATATTGACGCGCTGCGTATTATTTCTCATGGTGTTAATGCCATGCGTTCCTCAGAACGTTCTATTATTTTAGTAACGCATTATCAGCGCTTGCTTGATTATATTGAGCCTGATTTTATCCATGTGCTGGTAAATGGTCGTATTATTATGTCTGGTGATAAATCATTAGCACTTGAATTAGAGAAAAAAGGGTACAGCTGGCTTGAGGAAACGGTGTAGTGATATGAGCGAGATTTTGGATTTTTACCAACAACGAGCAAAAGCGGGTTTATCTACTTTGCCTTGGCTTGCCCAATTGCAAACTAAGGCATTAATGGATTTGAATCGACTTGGATTTCCAACGCGACATGATGAGGATTGGAAATATACCCGTGTTGACGCATTATTAAATCAGCCTTTTATGCATTCTGCAGATAGCATAAAGGAACCTGTGGCTACGGCCGGTAATGACAAAATAAACTCTGATTTGCCAATAAATCAGCATCTGTTGATTCGCAATGGACTCATTTCCGGTGTGGAGCAGCTTGCTAAGACCTTACCTAAAGGAGTGTTAGTTCTTCCTTTATCTATTGCATTAACACAGCATCCGGACTTGCTTAAGCCTTATCTGGGAACTGTTTTAAAACAAGAGCATGGTTTTCATTATTTAAATACGGCGATGATTCACTGTGGTGTGTTGATTTATATTCCATCAGGTGTCGTTCTTGAAGAACCCATAGCCTTAACTCATGTACAGACTCAAGCAAATCAGGCCGTTTATTTGCGACATTTGATTGTGGCTGAGGGAAACAGTCAGGCTGCAATCATTGAAGATTATCAAGGGATGGCTGATTGCTGCTATTTGACGAATACGGTAACCGAGATTGTTGTGGGTGCTGGTGCAAAATTAACGCATTATACGGTGCAAAGAGAGAGTAAATCTGCTTTTCATGTAGGCCACCTGTCGGTGAAACAATTAGAAGGCAGCGAGTTCGCCAATCATTCTTTAAGTCTTGGTGGACAATGGGTGCGTTCTGATATCAGTTTGTATTTGCACGAAGAAAAAGCACATTCTTTGATGAATGGGATTTATGCTCCTGCTGAAGGACAACATGTGGATCATCATACCACAGTGCAGCATCTGGTGCCTGATTGCAGCAGCGAACAGGATTATAAAGGCATTCTCACTGGACATTCGCGCGCAGTATTTAATGGTAAGGTATTTGTTGCTAAAGATGCACAGCATACTGATGCCAAACAACAAAATAAAAACCTATTACTCTCAGCAAATGCAGAAGTGGATACCAAGCCGCAGTTGGAAATTTTTGCTGATGATGTATTGTGCTCTCATGGTGCGACGGTTGGACAATTGGATGAGGAAGCATTATTTTATTTGGCAACTCGTGGAATTGGTCGGCTTGAAGCATCGCATTATTTAATTCATGCTTTTGCTCGTGATAATCTGCGGCTTATTCCCCATCGCGAATTAGCGGACTACATGGGACATTTATTAACACAACAGTTGGGGTAAGCTAAATGGACGCTTTGGATATTCAGGCAATTCGTAGAGATTTCCCTGTACTCAATCAAAAAGTAAATGATTTTGATTTAATTTATTTTGATAATGCAGCAACGGCGCAAAAACCTAAAGCGGTGATTGAAGCTGTTTCTCATTATTATGAACATGATAATTCGAATGTACATCGTGGTGTGCATACTTTAAGTGTCAGAGCAACGGAGAGCTACGAAGCTGCCCGTTCCAAAGTGAAGCGTTTTATCAATGCGAATTCACCGCGTGAATGTGTTTTTGTACGTGGAACAACTGAAGCGATTAATTTGGTAGCACAAAGCTTGGTTGCACCGCGTATTTTACCTGATGAAGAAATATTAATTACGCATATGGAACATCATTCCAATATAGTTCCCTGGCAGATGGTTTGTAAAAAAACCAGGGCCAAGCTGCAGGTTGCTCCCATTTCTCTTGACGGTGAGATCTTATTGGATGAATTTGCCAAGAAATTAAATAAAAACACTAAATTTGTGGCGATTACGCATGCTTCGAATGCTTTAGGCACTATTAATCCCGTTAAAGAAATGATTAAGATGGCGCATGATGTTGGTGCTGAAGTATTACTCGATGGCGCACAAGCCGCTCCTCATTTTCCTGTAGATGTACAAGATTTAGGATGTGATTTTTATGCTTTTTCCGGGCATAAATTATATGGTCCTACAGGTATTGGTGTTCTATGGGGTAAAGAAGAACTTCTGAACGCTATGTCTCCTTATCAAGGAGGAGGCGAGATGATTAATTCCGTTACTTTTGAAGCAACAGAATACGCTGCGGTGCCCAGTAAATTTGAAGCAGGTACTCCTGATATTGCCGGCGCAATTGGCTTAGGTGCTGCTATAGATTATTTAGAATCTTTGGATATGGAAGCAATCATCGCTTATGAACAAGAGTTGCTAGACTATGCAACTGCCGGAGTTCGGTCGAGCGGATTTAATATTATAGGTACTGCCAAACAAAAAGTACCGGTTGTCGCTTTTGTACATGGAACAATTCACGCCCATGATATCGGCACTATTTTAGATAGTGAAGGAATTGCGATACGGAGTGGCCATCATTGTGCCATGCCGTTGATGGATTTTTATAACGTTGCTGCCACTTCACGTATTTCCCTGGCATTTTATAATACCAAAGAGGAAATTGATGCATGCATACAGGCATTGCATCGGGTTAAAGAGGTATTTGCATGAGCGCTGAATTGCGAGAGCTTTATCAAGAAATCATTATCGATCACAATCGCAACCCACGCCATCATTATGAAATGAAGGATGCGACGACGCAAGCAAATGGTTTTAATCCTTTATGTGGGGATAAATTAACGGTGTATGCCAAAATAAAAGAGGATGTGATTACTGAGTTAAGTTTTCTGGGATGTGGTTGTGCTATATCCCAAGCATCAGCCTCTTTGATGACTGACTCGATCAAAGGGAAAACCATAGAAGAAGCTCATGAAATGTTTCATCGCTTTCATCATATGTTGACTCAAAATGAAGAAGGTCAGTTACGTTATATGGATAAGTTGACAGTACTTGCAGGAGTGAAGGCTTATCCGGCACGGGTAAAATGTGCTACCTTGGCTTGGCATACTTTGGAAGCTGCATTGAATAAAGACAGCAATGTGGTAAAGACCGAATAGCGGTTTATTATAAGTATTAGATGGATGCAGCCTGGGTGCAGCGCAGCGAAACCCGGGGATGGAGTGGATGTCATGATCCCGGGTTTCGCTGCGCTGCACCCAGGCTACAGTTACCAGAAAACGCAGGTACTTTATGTTTGGTTTTAAGAAAAAACAGGATGAGGAATTACTGAAAGAAGCTATTGTTAATGCGCTTAAGGGTGTTTATGACCCTGAGATTCCTGTGAATATTTATGATTTGGGCTTAATTTACGATGTCTCGATTGATGATGATGCCCATGTTGCAATTCAAATGACCTTAACTACTCCTGGTTGTCCTGTGGCACAAACTTTTCCAGGAACAGTAGAACAAGCAGTCAATAAAGTAGAAGGTGTTCGCGATTGCTCTGTGGAATTGGTCTGGGAGCCGCCTTGGTCTCAGGAGCGAATGACCGAAGCAGCGCGACTTGAATTGGGAATTTTTTATTGATGTGGCACCCTTCAGCACCGATCGAATTTTTACGCCAACGCGCGGAATTAGTAACAAAAATACGTTTGTTCTTTACGGAACGCGGTTATTTGGAAGTAGAAACGCCAATTATGGCGAGATATGGGACAACCGATGTTTATCTAAGCAATATCAAAGCCACTTTTCGCGGTGAAACTTATTGCTTACAGACTTCTCCTGAATATCATATGAAGCGTTTGCTTGCGGCAGGAAGTGGTTCTATTTTTCAAATAGCGCGTGTATTTCGCGATGATGAATTAGGACGTTGGCATAATCCGGAGTTTACTTTACTCGAATGGTACCAATTGGGTATTGATCATCATGCTTTGATGGAAGAAATGGATCTGTTCCTGCAACGTGTTATGCAATCTAAACCCATGATCAAAAAAACCTACCAACAGGCTTTTCTTGAAGCGTGTAGTATCGATCCATTGTCTGCAACTCCCATGCAACTTCGTGAGCTATTGGCGCATTACGATTTGGATAAAGTCCTGCCTCCTCAAGAAGAGGATAGGGATCAGTATCTTTTTTTATTGATGAGTCATGTTGTAGAACCTTTTTTGGGGAAGCAAAGCGTCCCGGTTGCAGTATATAATTTTCCGGCATCACAAGCTTCCTTGGCACAAGTGAGTCATGGTGTCGCAGAACGTTTTGAGGTTTATTATCAAGGAGTCGAGTTGGCTAATGGTTTTCATGAGTTAACCGATGCCGCTGCCCAAGCAAAACGCTTTGCTCAGGACCAAAAAATAAGAAGCGAAAAAGGCTTGCCTTTCATGGACGCAGATCACTATCTTTTGCAGGCTTTAGAGCATGGTTTGCCTTCATGCAGCGGAGTCGCTTTAGGTATTGATCGGCTGTTGGCTTTAACTTTAAAACAATCTGAAATTGCGAAAATCATTTCTTTCGATTTTGCCAGAGCATAGATGTTTTATGTGTTTTTCCTGCTTCACTCAATTTAAATCTTATTAAAAAATCGAAAGAGCCTCCATTTTCCTTTCAAAGTGCTTTTTGTTTGTTATGTCAACAGAATAAACAAATACAGCCTTCAATGACTGAATTAATGGTCTAATATTAAATATATGGTTCTTTTTATTGGTAATAAATCATGATAAGGACTGAAGATGTTTTTAAACCTGATTTTAACAGCAAATCAGATTTTAAAGGTCCCATAGTATTACATATGATTGATCAGGAGGGTTTTGGTGATGTTTCTTTAGGAATGAAAATAGCTAAATTTCTAGCAAAAAAATATCCCGATGCTCCGATTTATGTTATGGCTAAAGAAGATTCAATTCAAAAAATAAAGCAGATTGAACCGAGTTTCTTAGAAGGGGTGGTGCATCCTCAAATTCAAGTAGTTGACTGGACAAATACGCATGGTTCAGTAATCAAAGGAATATGTGACAAAGCCCAACTTGCAGTAGAAACTGCTATTTTCGATAACTCATTATATTACTATCATAAAAATAGTCATTGTACTAAAATTTTTATTGGTGAATATGGACTTTATGAAGAAACAAATTATAAGCCACCAATAATTAATTTAAGTGGCAATGTAGGCAAAAAAAAGACAGGTGAAGATTATCCTGGAATTTTAATTGAACCGGATTTAAAAGAATTTTCACGCCTGCCTCCCACTGCGAAACAGGATGCTCGTGCAAAAATACTTGATGGGCTCGATCCTGCTTTAAAAAAGCAAGTATTAGGTAATTCGGGCGATGATTCTTCCTCATTTATTAAAAATAATAGCTTTGCCTTTTCTTACTATAATTTTCATGTTTCTTACAAAAGAGCCGCTACGGTTTTTGCCGCAAGTAATGAGCCCGGGAAACATGCTAATTATTTTGTGAGTGCTTCAAAAAAGGATGGTAAGGACGAAAAAGTACTAGGGATGCTTCAAGAACCAGACTTTCAAGAAAAGCTAAAACAACTGGGATATACCAGACTGGTTTTTTATACTGGAGACTCGGAAGAGCCTCAAAAAGAAATTATTTTAGATAAATCAAATCCTAATGGACGGGAGTTTAGAGTATTTGAACGAAATCGATTTACTCATGATACAACACTGGATTTAATGCGCTTGTCAGATCTCTGTGGGGTTGCTGGTGATCAATCCCTTACTGAGGCGTTTTCTCTCGGTACGGTCCCTATACCTGAAGAATGGTATTGTCAACGTACTATAGTAGGTCAAATTGCGAATACACATTATCGTGGTACTGCAATGGAAACAGTTGATAAAAATACTTGGAATGTTATGGATTCTGTAGAGAAATGGGCTGAAGCTGGGGAGCATATACGAAAACACCGTTCAGGTGTACAATCTGTAATCACCAGATTTCAAGAAGAAGCAAATCTTTACAACGCACTCGATCACCGACTGAATTTGGAAATAGATAAACCGAGACAAGAAAACATTGATAAATACAATCAAGCGTTTATTAATGCTCTTGAGGTAAATCAAAAAAGTCTAAAGAAGGACAAAGATAAAGCTTTTTATATCGCTACAGAAATAGCGCGTTATTATGCTAAGTGGCAACCAAGTGAACCGCTGACCATGAGTAAAATACTCGATACAATGAGTGCACATGTTGGTAAAAGAATTTCTCACATTGACAATATTAGCTACATTACAATTCAAAAGAAAGATTATGATTTAGTACGTAGTGAGCGCAGTGGCAGTTTTATAAAGAGACATATTACTCATAGTCCCTCACGCAACAAAGAATTATTCACCAAACTCGAATCGTTACGGCAACAATATTTTGCGCCCATGCGTGACGTTGGAACGAGTACACAAGAAAAAGGGAGCAAGATCAAAGAACAATTATTGGGAATATGTCACGAACTTACAGAAAACGATCTTGATTTGGCAATAAAATATTTGGCAGGAATGAAGATAGATAAACTCGGTGAGGAGATTGGTTTTGGACATACTCAATATGTCGGTGAAACTTTAAGCGACTCGTACCACTTCGTTGAAAAAATAACACCGTGTGAAGAAGATAAGTCAATCAAAGAAAATCAAGAATTTACTATTACACTCGAGAGTTACTATTCAGCTGATGCAACATATAAAGTGACTCTTTCTCGAGAACAAGTGTACGAATTTTCAGAGCGGCAAAAAGAACTGGAAGCCCAGTCAACATACAGTTATTAAAAAGCAAATTAGAGAGCCGCTCTTGTTTCTTGATCCAATTTATACCAAATCAAACTTGGGATGCTCAACTTCGCTGAGTTTTTCTCTTTGAAACGCCAAGTATGCAGTTTTTTCTTTCTCAGTAAATGTTTGAAACTCGGTGATTTTTGCAGTGATTCGTTCTTTGAGAATTTGTTGATATTGAGAATAATCTTTAGCATTTTCCACAAAATCTTTAGGGGTATTATAACAATAATGCACATAAGCAATCTGATTTTGAGCTGCTTCAGTGAGCGTAGATTTCGTTGGAGTGCAGCCAAAGAAGCCTTTAATCGCTAAAATAAAGGGCGAAGTAATGAGCTTTTGTAATTCTTGAGCGATTAAATTAAACTCCTCCATGCGCGCTACAGGAATACGGTCTAACTCTCCATTAATCAATTCAACATAATCTGCTTTTAATTTGCTCGAAAAGGTCATGATAAATAGGCTCAGTAAATGATAATTGTGCGTATTATATAAATTTTGATCATAAAATGGCAATAAAAAGAAGTCTCCTGCTGTTTTGGAGCGCCAGAACATTCAGGGTTTTTGCAAAACCTGTGTATTTTTTGCAAAGCACATTCTTCTTCAAGAGACATTTCAGGAATGTCAACGGATAAGCATCCCTATAGAAAGCATTCATTCCAGCTTAAAAAAAGTATGAGGCAGCGCGGCTGCCTCATAAGAAAAGGAATAAAGGGGCTTAAGGGGTAAAAGTCCGGGTACAGCGAACTGGAAAACTTGCGCCCTTCGATAGACTACCGAAGATGTTACCCGTCGGGAAGTCCGCGAGCTGCGCCTCGGAGTTCGGGTCGAGCGTAGATTCCGTTGAACTCCAGTGGAGTGTGGGCGAAAACCCGCCAAAGTTACAGGTAGTTGCAAGGTTGGAGCACAACGCGCTATGAACTGCAGACAACTCATTTAGTGCCGGAAGATACCAGTCTGAGCTGATGTTTCTGCAGCGTTGGGCCGCGCAGTTATCAGTATCGACATTACAAGCTCCAGAAGCGACAATGGCATTGGTATTGGCAAACCCCATCATCAAGGCTTGTTGCGCCAGTATTAGAAGGCATGATTGTCCATTGGCTAGAAAACCCTTGAGCGACATCAATAACGACCTTGCCACTGCCGCCGCTTTCCTCAAATACCAATCCTCCCAGATGCGAAAAAGCAATCAAGGTTTGCGGACTATTGGCGGTGTTACTGCCGCTGACGGTAATCGTACAGGGTGCGTAAGGGGTGTTGGAAGTCAATTCCAGCGTGCAGGTGGCTCCAGGTGCCACACTGGCGCAATTGCTGTCGTCAACGGACAGGTTGGGACAGGCTGTCATGTTGCTGACCGTAATCGCATTGGCATTGACGGCACTGCCGGCATCATTGGTGACTTCTAAAGAAAGCCCCGCTCCGGATACAGTAACGACCCGCCCTTGCTGGGCAGGATTGGTAATGCTTATCTGCGGCAGACTGGTCACCGTCACATCGACATTCACGGTATTGGTATTGTCCCTGGGGTATCGTCACCTTTTTTTATACACAAGAATTTTTAATAATCAATATTAATGCAAATAACACACTTTGATCTAAGTTTGTGTCATTCCCGCGCAGGCGGGAATCCATCTCACAAACAAAGTAAGGAATTAATTTGATGGATAGATTCCCGCCTGCGCGGGAATGACAAGATATAGAACCAATATGATCATTAAAAGTTCAATGAATTGATTGTGGCACCAGCCGCGAGGCCGCGCGTAATATTTAAGCTGTTGGCAGGGCTTGGCTGATAACATTGGTTTGGATTGGGACTGCCATCGGAATTGGCCTGACACACTACAGGGCCACTGTGAACACCGTTTCTGGGTAGCGCCTGGCCGTTAATGGCAAGATTTAACGTGCAAGTGCTACCCGCTTGTCCTTTCGGGGCTAATTGACAGGGTGCGGTTTGAGAAATCCCTGCCATCGGCTGGATGACCAGCTTTTTAGGTTTGCCAGACTGGTTGTGCACCAGATACTGCATGGTGGCGGTTCCATTTTCCGCCACGGTCTGGGTAGGATTGTTTCCTGTTGCTGGCTGGATAATCCACAGAGGGCCTGCCGCCTGTGCTGAGGCCACATCAGCCAGGATAACAAGCCAAACAGTATCCTGTTCCGCAACGTATTTTGGGTCGTTCTGTGCATGGTTTTATCCTTAAGCCACA
>NZ_LNXS01000006.1:0-82437 GCF_001467525.1 Legionella anisa | reverse complement strand
CTTGCGCGGGAGAGGGAGCAGATCGAAGCAAGATTAAGTGATGTGCCTAGATGAATGCTGAAGAGCCTACAAAAAAATTTAGGGACATTACCTATTGCAGGAGAGCAAAATTTTTACCGGACAGTAGTGTGCCTACGCAGGGATGACCGCCTTTTTGACTTCGATATAGGGCGTCCATTTCTTATGCTGGATGGATTCAAGTAACAAATGAATTCTACCTGGTTAAATTTTGTGAGGAACTCTCAGGACTTGTCCGCGGCATCCAATACTGTTAGGACAATGGAGCTTAAACCTGCAACAAACATCCCAAATGAATAAATAAGGTCTATTATTTTTTAAATACACCAACTGAAATGAGACTGTTTTGTGTTCTATTATTTAAAATCAAAACAATTTATTGCTTTTATAATAGCGGGAGCAATAGCAGTTACCGTAAACTTTTGTAGCAGAATCATCTATAGCTATTCATTCAGTTTTTCAACATCCATTCTCTTAGCCTATGTTACTGGAATGGTTGTCTCGTTTATTCTTGTCAAATTCTTTGTATTTAAGAAAAGCCAGCAAACATTTACTCGATCCATTATTTTTTTTATTCTGATTAATTTAATTGGCATGTTGCAAACTTTGCTTGTTAGTTTATTATTTGCCCATTATTTTTTGCCCGCTATGGGTATTAAATCTTTAGAAATTGCACACGCAATTGGACTCGCCGCTCCTGCGTTTACCACTTATCTGGGACATAAGTTTTTGACTTTTCGAGAAAAAATTTAGACATTTTGGCTTAATCAGGACAGTCCCCAATTGGTTTTAATTGTTTTGGATGCTTAAAAAAATACTTGGGATCAACTATTTTCAAAACTTGTGCATGGTACTGTTTTAGTAGCAACATCTTTAAAAAAGTGCATACGTTTATGCAACAAACTTTTAGCCCTATACACTAAATAAAGAGTATATCGAGGGGCTGTTTGTGGATAATGCAACTGAGTAATCGATTTATCTTCCAAGTAAGGCGATATATAAGATCTTGGCAAGCAGGCTACTCCATACCCATTTCTTACCGACCGAATTAATCCCATTACATCCACAAATGTAAGAGAAGGTTCAATGGAATTAGGTGATATATCCAGCGCTAGCTCTGTATACCTTTTAATAAAAGGCATCGCATCCTCATAAACAAGCCACCGCATGGATTTAAGGCTTTTATTAAAAGCAACTTCACTCGTTTTATCTAAGTAATTATCCCAGCGCTCTGTTCCAACAAACACGAGTTCATCATCAAATAATTTAATAAATTCAAGATTAGGATTGTCATATTTAACTGAGGTAATACCAAAATCAATGGTATTATCTTGCAAATCATTAATAATCATTGAATCTTTAGGAATGTAGTTAACTTTTAATTTGATTCCATGCTCAAGACAAATACCGATTGTTTTTATTAACAGATTTTCAGCAAATTCATTGATACAGCTTATATGTATCTCCCCACTCATTGAATTTGTATATTTTGAGAAATTATCCATTACCCCTCTAATTTTATCGAAAGGCTCTGAAATTAAAGTAAAAAGCTTTTTAGCGGCCTGAGTGGGTTCAATACATTTGGCATTTCGTTCGAAGAGTCTTTCTCCCAGATAAGTTTCTAAGTTCTTAATGTGCAGTGAGACCGCAGCTTGAGTTATGTTTAGCCTTTTAGCCGCTTTAGAAAAGGAGCCTAATTCATAGGCAAAAATAAAGGATTCTAGATTATTGTAAAAATTCATTTTCTTCTCTGTCTTTTCCAAATTAATTCTTAAAAAATATGCTGTTAGGACAAAATATTTACTAATTGAAGTATAGCAATACAAAATTAACGGACCATTAACAACGCCACAATAATTGGCATTGGGCCTATTCCATGCAATTCATTTCATGACCTATACTTATTAAATAGTAACACTGAACCTTTGTGAGACTGAAAAATGGAAAACTCATGGAAAGATCAGTTGGATCAAGAATTAATAAAGCAATTAGGCCGTAAAAAAGGAAAAAAATTTGCCGAGAAATACCTCCCGTCATTATCAATGAGTTATTGTGAACAACATACTGTTGAGGAAGCAATCACCGATCTCGTGCAAATTGATAAGCTATCCCTGGATGACCCATTAACCATTGTTTTTTTCGAATCACCCCGAGGCGAATATCCATTACATATTAAATTGTATCGATATGGCAGACCAATTCCTCTCTCCGATATTCTGCCTATGATTGAAAATATGGGTTTAAGAACTTACACGGAAAGACCGTATAAAATTTCTATTGCACCCAATCAATTTGTTTGGATCAGTGATTTTAATGTTACCTATGCCCACTCCAATCTACTCACCCTCGATCAAGTAAAAAATATTTTTAATGAAGCCCTAATAAAAATAAGTGTTGGAATTTGTGAAAATGATGGTTTTAATAAGCTGGTTTTAGGTGCAGGATTATCCTGGCGAGAGATTGTTATTATTCGAGCTTATGCCAAATACATGCAACAAATTGGATTTCGCTTTAGCCAACAGTATATTGAAAAAACCATCGCCACCTATTCTGTAATTGTCAAAAAATTAATTCAACTTTTTTATTTAAAATTTGGTCTGAAACAAAATACGACAAATAAAAATAAAAAGGCAGAACTGGAAAAAGAGATTCGAACCGATATTGATGCTATTACCAGCTTAGATGAAGATCACATCATCCGTTTTTTCTGGTCTTTAATCAAAGCGACTCTTCGTACCAATTATTTTCAGTTAGGTTCCGATGGCGAGCCTAAAGAGTATCTGTCATTTAAACTTAACTCAGCCAAAGTGCCTGATTTACCCCCAGGACAACCTATGTACGAAATTTTTGTTTATTCAACACGATTTGAAGGCATACATTTACGCAGTGCTAAAGTAGCACGTGGAGGTCTTCGCTGGTCTGACCGTCCAGAGGATTTTCGTACAGAAGTACTTGGTTTAATGAAAGCTCAAAAAGTAAAAAACTCAGTGATCGTACCTTCTGGAGCTAAAGGAGGTTTTATTTTAAAAAAAGCAATCAATATGCTCGATCGCGAAAAGATAAAACAAGAAGTCATTTACTGTTATCAATCATTTATACGAGGATTACTTGACCTAACCGATAATCTTGTAGATGACCGTGTTGTTTCACCCAAAAATACCGTGTGCTATGACGAGGCCGATCCTTATCTTGTTGTAGCAGCAGACAAAGGAACAGCAACTTTTTCTGATATAGCAAATGGTATTGCTAAAGAATACAACTTCTGGCTTGGAGACGCTTTTGCTTCCGGAGGATCTGCAGGCTATGATCATAAAAAAATGGGGATTACTGCTCGCGGCGCATGGGAGTCAGTTAAACGGCATTTCCGCGAATTGGATGTTCGCATAGAGGAACAGGATTTTACTGTTGTGGGTATTGGTGACATGAGCGGTGATGTATTTGGTAATGGATTGACTTATACCAGTCATGCACTTTTACTTGCAGCATTTGATCATCGCCATATATTTCTTGATCCCAATCCTAATGGTCCCAAAACTTTTGCAGAGCGTCAGCGTTTATTTAATTTACCCACCTCATCATGGGAAGACTTCAATCCTCGATTAATTTCCAAAGGTGGGGGAGTTTACTCACGCTTAAGTAAATCCATTGCCATTACCCCTGAAGTAAAAAAAGCACTTTCGATTACAGCCAACTCATTGACACCCAATGAATTGATACGGGAAATCTTAAAAGCACCCGTTGATTTATTATTTAATGGGGGTATTGGTACTTATGTTAAAGCATCAACTCAATCTCATGCTGATGTTGGCGACAAAACGAATGAGTTTTGTCGGGTTGATGGTAATGAATTACGCTGTAAAATTGTGGGCGAAGGAGGCAATCTCGGAGTTACTCAACTTGGGAGAGTGGAATTTGCGCTTCAAGGCGGCTTAATTAATACTGATTCAATTGATAACTCAGCAGGAGTAAATTGCTCTGACCATGAAGTGAACATCAAAATTCTGCTGAATAAGGAAATGATCCAGGGAAAACTTACAGAGAAAAAACGCAATCAATTGTTAACGAAAATGACGGAACAAGTTGCAGAGCTCGTTTTACAAGATAATTACAATCAAGCATTGGTTTTGAGTTTTTCTGCTACGAATGCCTTAGCTTATAGTGGTTTATATCAAGCATACATTAAAGAACTGGAAACAGTGGTACACTTAGACAGAAGTGTTGAATTTCTTCCTGATGAGAAACATCTTTTGGACCGTAAAGCAGCAGGTCAAGCTCTGACTCGCCCCGAATTGTCCATTATTATGGCCTATACAAAAATTTATATTACGGGTGAATTATTAAAATCTGATTTGCCTGATGATCCCTATTTTGCAACCATACTCGAGACGGGATTTCCTTCAATGCTGATAAAATCTTATGCCAAGGCCATGCAAACCCATCGTTTGCGACGTGAGATTATCGCAACACAACTCAGTAATCAGATTGTTAATAGTATGGGTATTACCTTCATGTACCGCTTGCATGTTGAGACTGGCCAAACAATAGCAGATATTGCGCGTGCTTATATTATTGCTGCGAAAGCCTATCGAATAGACGACTTAAATCGATTGATTGATTCGCTGAATTACAAAGTGACAGTACACACTCAATATGAGTTACTTCACCACGTCAGACAATTAATGAATTTAGCAACTCGGTGGTTTTTACATCATAAACGTCTTGCAGGTGGAATTACCAATAATATTGCTCATTACAGTCAATCTATAGCAAAACTTGAAAAATCAATTCCTGACTTAATGGCAGGTGTTACTAAAGAATATCTTAATCAAATTGTGATTCAGTTTGTAGATATTGGTTTACCCGAAGAGGCTGCAAAAAAAATCGCTGCTACGCGTGCTATGTATACTGTATTAAATGTAATAGAAGTAGCAACACAAAATAAATTTGATTTAGGAAAAACCGCTGAAGTTTATTTTAAAGTAGGCAGTAAATTTAGCCTGGTCTGGTTCCGTGATCAAATAGGTAGTGACTCTCGTGAGGGTCATTGGAATAGTCTCGCCCGATTGTCTTTACGTGATGAGCTCGATAATTTGCAACGGCGTCTGACCATTGTCATTTTAATGAATAATCAAAAAACACTAAACTCGGATGAGCTCATTGCCTATTGGCTCGCAAAAAACCCTTTTATTCACCAACGATGGGAAAAATTGCTGGAAATGCTGCTTGGTAGTGCAAGTATTGATTACACAATTTTCTTTATTGCTCTGCGCGAATTATCAACCCTAATCACAGTAGAGTAATAGGGTCTTATCTTGGCCAAAATGACTTAATTTTCTGTTCTCTGCGTCTCATTGCGCTTCACGCTCCTCAGTGAGTTTGGAATGAGGTCTAATGACATACCCTTATTTCAATTGCAATAGTTCTCATTGTTTTTTTATCTCTGTTGATGATACTGTGATTCTGCAAAGTCAATTGATGAAATCAAAGGAGAGCTTAAATTATGGATGAAAAATACCGAAAAGATGCCAAATCAAAAATTGCAAATGCTAAATATCTAGAACGTAAACATGCTGCAAAAAAAATAATAATCGATGAATACAAGCAAGGAATCAATTTATTTTTACAAATCATCAATAAAACACCTGCTGACTTTCATGATCTTTCCAATGCCTATTGTGATCTGGCGATTTTTTATTTTAATAAAAAGGAACACGTAAAAGCAGCTCAATGTTATCTGGATGCTATAAAACAACTTCTGCAAACTGAATTAAATGATGAAAGTCATAGAAAATTAACAGAACTGTATATTGATTTAGCCGATGCATGTTATGAATCGTTCAATCAACCTGCAGGGGATGAAGCAATGTCAAATGCCATAAAAGCATTTGGTCTGATTAAAAACAAAACTATTGAAGAACAGAAAATCGGTGACCCAGGAGCTAATTTAGCTAATTTCAAGAAATTTCATAAGTATTATGAACATAAACTTTCAACCGATTCATATATTGAGTCATCCGAATTTACAAATCATGAGCTTTTACTCGGTGCAAGACAAGTTACAAGACAAGAGGAACAAGAGGAGCAAGCGCTTTTCGCAAAATTTGAAACCATATCAATTGGTGAAATTCAACAAATTGATCATAGTATAGAGAGCATGTTAAGCCAACTGTCTCTATCTGCTGAGAAGCCTTTATTTAATCCTGTTGTAATCAATGAAACACCTAACGATGGTGTGTGTCGCAATATGGCAATGCAGCTTTTAACATTGGCTAAGTCTCATATTCAAAGCCAATTAATACCAGAAACCATTGCAACGTATAGACAAGCCATTAAAACACTGCAAATGATCAAAACTCCACAACAAAGTGACCATCAAATAGTCCAGCATTTGGAGGAACAGATAAAGTATTTGCAAAGAAAGAAAAGTGTCCCAGAAGCACCATCTTCTTTTATATCGCCCTCTATGCCTATAGAAAGTCAACGATCGGTTTCAGTCACTCAGTCAGGGAGAGGTTTTTTTGCTCAATCGTTACATGAGGAAACAAAAGAAGAGTATTCCATGGATGTTGATATGGATGTTGAAATGCTCGATGAAACCAAGAGCAACGGAATAAACATGTAAAAAGTCATTAACGCTGTCTTTTTATAATCGGATGCCTCATTGATCCATTCAAGCGTGATTTTAAATTAAGCCTGTTACAGGCTTAATTTATATCTCTATACATGAAACATTCTCGAAGATCAAAAAATACAGTCATCTTAATATAGTTACTCACATGCCTGAGGGTTCAATGCCTCGGCTTCAAGTACCAATGCGCTTATCAACTCATTTGCACTCATATTTCTGCATAATTGCGCCGATTGACCAGCCCACATGGACATAAAATCAATGTCATTTTGTTCTTTTGCTTTTTTTCGCATCATGCTTGTTAAGGCATTTTGAATGGGATAATCAAGAATATTTATTTTTCTTGCCTCCATGCGCTCAATAAATTGATTTCGTATTCCTCGGGCTAACTTTCCAGAGAAGGCTCGAGTAAGCACCGTATTATCGTGTTGCTGTGTCAGTAAAGCGTGTTTATAGACATCGGGAATACCGGATTCAAAACAACTGAGAAATGCCGTTCCCATTTGTATGCCTTCAGCACCTAAATAAGTTGCAGCCACGATTCCTCTTCCATCCATAATTCCGCCCGCCGCAATAATAGGAATTTTGATTTGTTCCACAAATTGAGGTATTAGGCTAAATAAACCAATCAATCCATCTTCCGCTTTACCTATAAAAGTCCCCCTATGCCCTCCTGCTTCACTTCCTTGAGCAACAATTGCATCAATGCCGCTTTCTTCAAGTACACGCGCTTCAGCTAAGGTTGTGGCTGTACCGATTAAAATGGTGTGATTCTTCTTTAATTTTGATATCCATTCAGCATCCAGCAAACCAAATGCATAACTAAAAACAGGAATTTTTTCTTCAAGAATTACATTGATTTGCTCCTCAAAAGATTGTGCGTACGGTTTTGTAACTGGCTCAATCTCTATATTTAATTCATGGCAGGACTTTTTAATATCCACACAGGACTTTTGAATTTGCGCCTCGGACGCAGAATGCTCCTCTGGAATAAAAAGATTCACTGCAAAGGGTTTATTCGTTAATTTACGAATTGTTTTTAGAGCGTGTCTTATCTCGGCAGGAGTCATATATCCTGCACCTAACGAGCCTAGGCCACCTGAATTGCTTACCGCAGCAATTAACTCAGGTGTAGTAGCACCACCTGCCATAGGAGCCTGTATAATTGGAAATCTTAAACCAATTTTTTCAGTCAGTCGTGTCTGCCACATGGTTTGCATCCTTTTTATATTTCATTAATCATAAACTTGATGTTCAATGAATACTATAGTGTAATGAAACACATTGCTCTAATGTTCAGCGCCAATTATCCCAGATTATTTATTGCATAAACTTAAAGTGGGATTGAACAATAGATTGGAAAAATCGATTATTAACTTGCAAGATCAGTCAGATAATCAATAGTTGCTGGAAAATGTTCTGCGATTTTTTTAGAATGTTATTTTCTGCATTGCATGAAGATGAGTCTTCTCTCTTCACAATTTTAATAAAACGTCTGGTGCATTAAGTAGGAGGACGCTATGAAAGCACAAGCTATATCATCTTTTGGTGATTCTTCAGTTTTTGAAACAATTGAACTCCCCAAACCAAAAATTAAACCAGGCTATGTGCTCATTCGCGTTATTGCAACGAGTGTTAATCCTGTTGACTGTAAAGTTCGCTCGGGTAAGTACAGTCGTATTTCACCCCAATTCCCAGCGATTCTGCATAGTGACGTAGCAGGTATCGTTGAAGAAGTAGGTGAAGGAGTTATTGAGTTTGCAGTGGGTGATGAAGTTTATGGATGTGCAGGTGGTTTTCTCAATGAAAGTGGTGCTTTGGCTGAGTTCATGCTTGCCGATGCCAAGTTAATTGCAAAAAAACCGAAGAAACTAAGCATGGTTGAGGCTGCTGCATTACCGCTTGTGTCAATCACTGCCTGGGAAGCATTATTCGAAAAAATAAATATCCAGAAAGGACAAAAAGTATTGATCCATGCGGGTACAGGTGGAGTTGGACATATTGCAATTCAGTTAGCGAAATGGGCTGGCGCTGAAGTATATACTACTGTATCTTCTTCCGATAAAGCAGATATAGTAAAATCGCTGGGAGCCAAAGAGGCAATTAACTACCGGATTGATTCGGTTCAAGAATATGTGAATCGCTTAACCAACGGTGCGGGATTTGATGTAGTATTTGATACAATTGGTGGGGAAAATCTTGATAAATCATTGGCTGCTGTTGCCACCTATGGAAACGTACTCAGTATTCAAGCAACATCCCAGCATGATCTTTCACCTTTACATGCCAAATCAGCCAGTTTACATGCTGTTTTTATGCTATTGCCGTTATTACATAACATACAACGTGAACGTCATGGTAGAATTTTAAAAGAAATCGCAAGGATAGTAGACGATGGCCATTTAAATCCGCTCATTGACCCACATCTTTTTTACTTCGAGAACATTGATAAAGCCCATTCGTTACTTGAGTCGGGGAAAGCAGTAGGAAAAATTGTAGTTCAAGCTTATTAATTATAGGCTCATGGCCTGGGTAAAGCGCTGCGGCACCCAGGTTTCTCATATCTCCTAATTTAATTTGGGAGTTTTGGCTAAGGGTTGAAGTAACGGTTTATTGAGATCACAGTAAAGCATTGTACTTCCTATAACCGCTGCAGGCATGGTCAATATATTTAAGATGGGTATAAAGCTGACCAGATTTATAGAAAAACCCAATCCAAATGAATACATTTTATTACTAGCCACTTTCTTGCGTGCTTCTTTGAAGCGAATAAGATTATTATCCATAGCAAAATCTTGATATTGAATACTCAATATCCATGCATTAAAAAGAAACCATAAAAAAGGATAAATAGGCTGTAGAAAGGGTACAAAAAATAAAACAGCTATCACTAAAAAACGAGGTAAAAAATAGCCAAGAAACTCAATTTGGCGTTTTATACTACGAAGTACGATTTTATAAAAAGATAAAGAGGGAACGGCACTTCCAAAAAGAAGATTTTGTGTTTTCTCTGCCAATAGCCCATTGAGAGGCGCCGCGACTAAATTAAAAAATACCGTAAAAAGTGACAAAAACATTAAGAAAAAACTCAGGATAAAAATGATAAAAAAGATACTGCTGAGAAAGCTTAGCCAAGAGGGTAATTTATCAAGATAATGATAAGCATAAGGCAACAAATAGTGATACATAAGATAAAACAAACCTGCAAACATTATGAAATTAATTGCTAAAGGTAATAGTACAAAACGTTTCAATCCTCGAGTAAAAAGATGACGAATTCCACGTAACATATAGCTCATACCATGAAAAAAATCCTTCATTTTTCTCCCCAATCTTGAAATTTACGTGCGGCTCATGAAACTGAACCCGATCATATAACTTAAGAGTACATTAAAGCATCCTATTTTTTTATATAAATTTTTCTTTAAACTTTGAACAAAATAAGACATAGTAACTTGTTAATATATAATTAACTTTTTATCCGTTTAAAAAGGTTATGATAAATGCCTGAAAATAAAACTCAACCACAACAAGTTCCCAAGCTTATTGATCTGACAGCAGAAGTAATCAAGAAAACAAATCCTCATCTATTTTTTACTTTATACAAAAATAAAGTGCTTCCTTCTCAAATAGAGGATGAGTATGTTAACCCTCCTATACAAGCATTGGTTAAGAAACATGAACATATTTATTTGGCCAATGTAAAAGAACGTAAAGAGGTAGTTAACGACCGTTCCTCCCACATTCAGGGAAACTGTTGTTTTAAAAATTGCGCGAGTCTTGCGATGACAGCCTTGGGTGGTGGCGTACATCTTGCTGTCTATTATATCCTACGCACAGCTGGAGCATCTGATTCAACAACGTTGACTTTTCTTTCATGTATACCTGCCACTATAATCGTTAGTGCGTGTTTTAGCCCCTGCGCTACTTTTTTGATGGCAAAAGGGATTGCGCATTGTATCACTTCTGGCGTTCCTAAAGAGACTGTCGATTTAAATGAAGTAATAGCTAATGAAGAAGAAAAAAGACAAATGGTGTTCCCCTAAACGTTTTAAAACATTGTTCGCCCAATGCAACAACAGAAACCGAAAGAGGTTTATATATTTCCCGGGTTCCGCTGCGCTGCACCCAGGCTACATGATATTTATAATCTCTTTGTAACAACTTTGTTACAATTACGGTGTGTCTTGTTATATCCCTGTTACATTTGTTATTTAGACTAGGCATCAGATAATAATCTAAGAGGGGAATACAAGATGATTAAAAAATTATTGCTGTGTGGGGTATTAAGCACGGTTACTTTATTTTCCACTACAACAGCCTTCGCTTTTTATCATTCACATCATGATTATCCACGATTCAAATTCCATCGTCACCATCATCATTCAAGATGGAAAAATGTTTATCGATGGACACCACCACCGAGCGTCGTAGTGGAAAACCATAGTCCATACCCACGATACCATCAACACTACTGATTATAAAAAAGGTAGGATTTCAGTTATCTTAAAAAGCGGTCATTTTTGCATATACTGTCGTCCCTACTCTGGGATGACAGGCTTTTAAACGATTAAGATAAGATTTTTGCTTGTTCTTTCGATTCAGCATCCATACAATGATGCGATGAAATTTTCCTTCGATAAGGAACCAACCCAATTATTTAATTTATGCATTTAGAGCGCTTATGAAACATCTCATGCGAATAGGTATTTTTGTCTTACTGACATTCATTATTGTTTATTCTTTTCTTGCTTTTTATATTATAAAAAATGCGGAACATGATGAAAAAAAACAGGCAGATGTTATTTTAGTCCTTGGAGCAAAGGCTTATCGCAATAACTCATACAATCTTTGTCTTGTAGCTCGCATAAAACATGCGGTTGATTTATATAAAGCCAACTACGCACCTAAACTTCTTTTCACTGGCGGTACTGACATCGAAGATGGGGCAAATGAAGCACAAACCATGAAAAAAATTGCACTCTCTATGGGTGTACCTGCCAAAGACATCCTGCTTGAATCAGCATCAACTTCGACTTATGAAAATTTTCTTTTTTCCAAAAAAATAATTCAAACGAATAAATTTAAATCCATTCTGTTAGTAACTGAGCCTTTTCATGCACCCAGAGCCATTCTAGTCGCTCAAAAATTGGGAATTAAAGTGATCAGCTCACCTGCAGTAAAAAGCACCTGTTGGACAAAAAACAAATTCCTATCACGTTATTTTCTCAAAGAACCCCTTGCCATTCTCTATTATAAAATGAGAAATAGACTATAATTCACAGTGCCTTGGCACAAAATAAAAGGAGTTACAATAGTAACCCCTTTTATTCTACAGATTCTTATAAGATTCAACTACTTGTTTCGAGTACACGTCTCTGAGCCAACTTGATTGTCTGTTTGTACTACCCAATTGGATTGTAATGATCCGTCTGGTTTGATTTCAATCATTTGAATACCAATTGTATCCGGCTTTCTAGGATCCCAAAATGAGGTGGCAACTACATTAGTCATGTTGGGATGCATAACTCCCGTGCCATAAAGAACCGGATCCCCATTACTATTTTCCCATTGTAAAGTATAAGTATCCCCAGATTTTGATACGGTAAGAGGATAAGAGTTGGTATTATTTGAGCCATCAACACGTTGGCACTGATAGTCACCCAAAAAAGCAGAGGCACCCGTTTTGCTTGTCGATGTACTGGTATTGCCTGGTGCAGTATCAGTATTCGTTGGCGAAGTATCGGTCTTGCCTGGAGTACTGGCATTATCTGCATAAGCCGTTAAAGTGGGCAGAGATAACGCAGCAACTAAATAAACACTTTTAATCACAGTTTTCATAATAAAATTCCTTTTCTCATAATCATCTTATGCGAATAACTCTCTATTATTGTTGTGCTGCTTTAGTACATGTTTCAGTACCACCCTTATCTTTATTACTTTCTGCAAAAACACCATCCAAAGAACCATCAGGTTTGATTGTAAACAGTTGAATCGTTGTTACGGATGGAGATTTGGGTTGCCAAAAGATATAGCCAATCGCATTACCGACATTTTTATTCATTATGCCTTTACCAATATAATATGGAAATACACTTCCTGTAGGAATTCCTGAAATTTTATAAACATCTCCATTTTTTTTGAACACTACAGTTTCGGTTCCATCATTAGGCGTAGTAAATGGATCGTGATAGGAACATTTATAGGATCCGGAAATATCAGGGGCATCCGCAGCGTAAACACTGGGTGAAACTGCCAAAATACCTAACACTGTTGCTAGTGAAAGCTTATTCATGACACGCATAAGAACTCCTTTTCTAAATAACTTAAAAATGATTTTAAGGTACTGAAGCTAATAATAAATATATGTTACACACTATGGAAAAGCAAATTTCAAATGGAAAAATTTTTATATAAAACAGTCCTCTTAATACACGAAGTCCTTAGGGCGTGTTTTACTGAGGCCTATTCTTTTAACCCTCTGATGATATCAGGACATCGTGCAAGTTGGGCTCATATCGACACAATATAATCCTCTGGGTATTTTTCTGGACTTTCTTCAAGAAAATCAATCAATTTTTTCAAGCGTCCTTGATTTATGGCCAAAGTTTCAAAAAAACCAAACCTGGTAGGTCTGCCAAGAATGGCCGACATTCTTTTTTCGGCTGCGTGACACTTTGTCTCCCCAGAGAGTGATAAAAAAGAATGTTTGTCACCAAGAGGATCTTCTACACGATGTTTTATGTACTTTTCCAAACAAAATAAACAAGTTGCTGAATGAACAAGTTTTGCTTCCTCATTTGTCAGTACTTGTGCTTGTCTTTTGACTGCAGCAGTAAAACTCAAAGCCCCAGTAAACGATTGATCTTTTCGAGTCGCAAAATCCAACTCTAATAAATGAAGTGTGCTATTGATTAAATCATTTCCTAAATCATCCCCGGCAGCAAGCCTGACTTGCTGAATAAAAGGATAAATCCAACGACTTCGGTTCGTAGCATTTAGAAAATCTGGGCGTTTGGTAGGCATCCATGCAGATACATTCTGCAAAGCATCAATAAGAGTGATTGACCGGGTATCGATGTATTCATCATAAGTATTAAAAAACTCGATGCAATCTGCTGTGTTTTGAGTTAAATAATTAAAAATCGCTAATTCAGAACGCCGCTCTTCATCTGTAGTAAGATTCCGAAAATAAATCAGAAAAGGCATTAACGTTAATTGCTCCACAGTGCAATATTTATAAATTAAATAAAAAGCTGATCTCAGCAAAAACATGATGTCTTTTATTTTTGTAATCTCTTGTGGCATGCGTGCAGCGATTCCTGCATGCAATCTTACAAAAGGATAACCATTCTCAGTAGGATCCATATAACCAAGCATTCGCCCAGCACGAATAAGTAAAGGCATAAGCTCCGTTATTTTCAAACGATTGCCAGCCAAGTGATTAAACTGATTTTTCAGTGCTTCATACAAAACAGGATGATGAAAATCAGCAGCTAATAAACCCTCTTTAACTAAAAGTCGTTGTAAAGAAAGCCAAGGAATGACATAAGTACCCTCTTTCCATTGTTCATACGGTACATTACCTACTACCCAATACCAAAATTGATCAATAAGATTTTTAACAGGAGGCATCATTCCAGGATAAAATTCACTCTTATCCTCGAGCGGTTCAAGTATCTCAACTAATTTTGAGATGAATCCAATGATTTCTCTAGGGGTTTTTAATGGATCAATCTTGCTTTTAAGTAGCTCCTCAACGTGTTTTTTTAACTCATAGACTTTCATCCTTTTCACTCCATGTCTTACTGAGTAGTTCTTGTTAAGAAAATAATCGCAAAAAAATTATGCACTGAAACAACCGAAACATGACCAATTTGAGTCAACAATCAATGCAAATTATTGACATTTTTTCTAAATATATAACAAATTAATTATTTTAAATCTAGCGTAACAGACGCCTGTCACATTATTCTTGCTAATGCTTCATGGAAGTGTATTTCCTCAATTATTATGGCAATATAACTGGCTTTTACCCTGACCTAGAATTTTATTGTCCAAAACAAGGATACTTACTCATATGTTTGATTTTACTGGAAGTTATACTGATCAATATCAACTGAGCATGGCGCAGGTTTATTTTCTGAAAGGACACAAAAATAATACCGCTGTGTTCGATTATTTTTTCAGAAAACTTCCATTCGGTTCGGGATATGCCATTTTTTCTGGCTTAACAGACTTATTAGAAATATTAGAAAACTATCATTTCAACGAACGTGATATTCATTTTTTACAAAGTAAAGGAATGCATCCCGACTTTCTCGATTATCTGAAAAACTTTCGCTTTAATGGAACTGTTTATGCTCCATCTGAAGGGGATTTAGTTTTTCCCACTTGCCCCGTGGTCACTGTTGAAGCCAATATGATAGAAGCACAGCTTATCGAAACAATTCTTCTAAACTTACTCAATTTTCAAACACTGATTGCCACAAAAGCAAGTCGTATTCGATACGTTGCAGGCGATTGCAAATTAGTTGATTTCGGTTTGCGAAGAGCTCAAGGCCCTGGAGGCTATTATGCCAGTCGAGCCGCAATTGTTGGGGGATTTGATGCAACAAGCAATGTATGTGCAGGACGGGATTACGATATCCCAATCTCCGGAACTATGGCACATTCATTTATCCAAAGTTACGATAGTGAATTAGCAGCATTTCGTGATTTTGCTGAAATCTGGCCTGATAATTGTACTCTTCTGGTTGATACGTACAGTACTCTGGAAAGTGGTGTACCCAATGCTATTCGTATAGGTAAAGAAATGGAACAACGCGGCCATCGGTTGCAAGCCATTCGATTAGACAGTGGTGACTTGGAAGATTTGGCAAAAAAAACACGTCGCATGTTGGATGAAGCAGGGTTACAGTATGTAAAAATTGTAGCTTCCAATCAATTGGATGAAACAAGAATAAAAGCCCTTCGTGACCAGAAAGCACCGATTGATATTTTTGGGGTGGGTACAAATTTAGTTGTTGGGGCTCCGGATGGTGCTTTAGACGGCGTATATAAGCTGGCTTTTGCTAATGAAAAGCCTCGGCTTAAACTTTCTGAATCGAAAACCAAAATCACCTTGCCTTATAAAAAGCAGGTTTTCAGATTATTACGTAAGAATACTTTTTTAGGTTTTGATGTTGTTGGGCTAATGAATGAGACGAATTTAGATGAAGTTTATGCTCCTTTTGAAACCGAAAAATTATTGTCCCTTGATCATGATCAGCACGAACCTTTATTGCAAAAAGTCATGGAAAATGGCAAACGATTAATGCCAACGAAAACGCTCGAGCAAATTGTGGAATACAGTAGAAAGAGACTGAGCCAACTACCTGAAGAATACAAACGATTTGAAAAACCAAGCTCCTATCAGGTAGGATTAAGCAAAGAGCTTAAAATAAAACGGAATGAGCTAATTAACAAATATAAAAAATAAATCCGAACATACCCATGAAAACCTTAATTATTCTGGATGTACAAAATGATTTTATGCCCGGTGGTTCCCTAGCGGTTCCGCAAGGGGATTCTATTGTTCCGGTAATTAATCAGCTACTTCCAAAGTTCGATTTGATTGTTGCTACCCAGGATTGGCATCCGCAACATCATAAAAGTTTTGCTTCCAATAATCCTGGAAAAAAACCTTTTGAAAAAGTTATGTTGCATGGAATAGAGCAAATACTATGGCCTGATCATTGCGTCCAGGGAACCTTCGGTGCGGAATTTTATCCCACACTTGACACAAGACCTGTGGCCGCTATTTTTCGAAAAGCCATGGATCCTGAAATCGACAGTTACAGCGGTTTTTATGATAATGGCCATAAAAGAGACATCGGCTTAGGTGGTTATCTTCATGCAAAAGGTATTAATGAACTCTATTTTTGTGGTTTATGTGCCGATATTTGTGTTTACTTCACGATAAAAGATGCGCTTCAGGAAGGTTTCACATGTCATTTAATTGAAGATGCTACCAGACCCCTAAATGAAAACGATTTTAAAAAAATTAAACCTGAACTTTTACATAAGGGCGTCAACTTCTTACAGAGCCACGAAATTTAATCATGAAATATGCAATGTAGCCTGGGTGCAGCGAAGCGAAACCCGGGTTGAGAAGTTTTATTTAAATGTAGAAATCCCGGGTTCCGCTTCGCTGCACCCAGGCTACATTACTTTTCAGCGAGGTATAGAATATTCAGTTGGAAGCAACCAGGCTAGACCTGTGAAGCAACTTGTCCCCCAATTAATCGTATCTCCGATTTTATCGCTGCAGAGACCCTCTCGCCTGGTAATACAATTCCTATTAAATTCAAAGGATCTACAGATGAAATGGTTTGCGGCACCTCGTCAAGCTCTTCATTTCGCATAGCTCGTAAGGAATCCACAGCATAAGGTAATGCAAATTGTTCACCTAAAAATCCATCAACAAAACGACCACCACGTACTTCACCACGTAATTCAAGACGTCGCAAGAAAATCAATAAATCTCGCCAACGCGGAATATTTTTTTCACGTGCGAGTAAATCACGAAATACCACACCGTAGCGTTTCAGCAGCATCCAACATGCAGCTTCCACCCTTTTTTCATGATCCGCTTGCGCATGTACATGCAATAAAGACCAACGGCCTGTACTGAGTGGAAACAGTGGCCTGCGTCGATGTCGGCTGTGATATTTACGTTTTGTACTCATCAGGGTACGTACATTATCAAAACTATCTGCTGTGACCATACCTGCTGCAACCAATTCCCATAAACCATTTTCCACTTCAACTTTTAGATTTCCCGTACCGCGAACGATGTCTGCATAAAATGAAGCCCCATATTTTTGTAAAAATTGATAAATATTACGTGCAGGATGGCTTAAACTATTCACCTCTTCAATATTATCCACTAGTGCATGCGGTGGAATCCAATCGGATTCCTCTCGGACAAAAAAAGTAATCGGTGCATTTCGGGTTGGTGATAGACGTCTTGATTTTTTTGCTTCATCCTCGTTTACAATTACAGAAGGATGAGGTGATACGCGTCCCCAACCTACAAGACCGCTCATACACAGTTTATCAAGCATCAACAAATCATAATCGTGTACGCGCGCAGGAAAAATATCAGACTCCCACGCATTGGCAGCGAGTTCAAAACCTTGCAGTTGCTTGATTACCTCCAACAGCCCGCTCTCGCCATGCATCTGATTTCCTTTTGTGACATGCTGCCACTTGAGTAGCCAAGCCATAAATTGTGCCCGAGTCACGGGTTTAATTTGTTTGCGCAAAGATTCTGTGGTGTAACGATGGATACGCGCCAACAAACGACGTTCACACCACTCGATTTCATCAACATACTCTGCCCGAAAATTTCCGCGCAATAGATAACCACTGGCTTCCAATTTTAATAAAGCATGCTCCACATCCAGTGAAGAAAGTTGCAAACAGCCAGTAAGTACCTTTTGGGTAATTGGTCCCGTATGCAAAAGCCAGCCACGCAGAGCCTTCAGAATGCCCTCATCTTGTGAGTTTGGCTCTTCTTCAATATCAACCATCTCGTTCGCAAATGTTGCTTGCGGAAAAATACAATGAAAAGTCTTCTTTTTTTCAGCAGATACATAATAATTCGTGCCAGCAACCGTAGCTAATGCCGCTCTTCCTTCGCGCTGTAATTCAATAAAATAGTGTTTCCATATGGGTAAAGTAGATTGGTACTCTGACACATGAATTGTTTCTGGAAAAACAATCACGGTGTGTAAGACATCATGTAACTCATCTGCAGAGCGTATATCTGGCCAGGCTTGTTCTTGTACTTCCGTTATTGCTTTGGGATCCAGTTTACCCACCTCCTCCAACAGAGCCTCTGGGAGTACTCGACGCATTTCAACCGCTCGTGATCGTCGCTCCTCTAAAGGAGCATCATCCAAAAATGCATAAGGGTTGGCATTTAAAATTTCATGAGAGAATACGGAAGGCACTGGAGTATCTACTGCAAGACACGTAATGTGCTTGGATTCAATCGCATGAATCACCTCAGCGAATCCATCGATATCTAAAGCTTCGGTGAGAATATCTTTCATGGTCTCTTCGATGAGTGGGTGCTCGGGCAACAGGACATCACGGCCGCCCAAATTATCCTGGCACGCTGCAGCATCTGGGAAAACAGCTGCCAATAAATCATCTGCAAGCATGCGTTGAATGTTTGGAGGAATTTTTTTACCGCCGCGAAAACGCAATAATGATAAGGAGCGTGCGGCCACTGCGCGAAATCGCACACCTAAAAAAGGGGATTGCAACACTGCTTGGATCACAACTTCTTTTAACGTGTTTGTATGCAAAAAATGAAACACATCAGACAAAGGAAAACTGTGTTGCTCTGCCAAAGCGATATTTAACCCATTGTCGGTCGCAGCAGCTTGTAATTCAAAATTAAATGATCGACAAAATTTCTTGCGTAAAGCCAATCCCCAAGCCTTATTAATACGAGCACCAAAAGGTGCATGGATTATTAACTGCATCCCACCACTTTCATCAAAGAAACGTTCGGCAATGACTGTTTTTTGTGTAGGAACCGCCCCCAGAATTTGTCGCCCTAAACGGACATACTCCAGTAACTGCTCTGCAGCAGAATGATCCAGGCCACAATGACTCATCAACCATTGAATGGCGGCCTTAATTTCGGGGTATTGTTTTATATCAACAATTTGTGGACTTTTTTCTGGCAATAATGCATCTATTTTTTCGCGCAGCTGCGAAACCTGTAATGATAACTCAATGCTTCGCGCAGGTGCTTCCCCTAACCAAAAAGGTACGCTAGGTGGGGCACCATGTGCGTCTTCCACCAGTACGCGTCCGTTTTCAATGCGAAGTATTTTCCAGGAATTTGTCCCTAATAAAAAAATGTCGCCACGATTACTTTCTACTGCAAAATCCTCATCCAAAGTACCTACCATCGCATTGTCAGGCAATGCAATCACCGTAAACAATCCATTGTCTGGGATGGCTCCTCCACTCGTAATTGCTGCAAGACGGCTGCCGCGTCGTGCTTTTATGACATGATTTACCTGATCTCTATGAATATACGACCCATAACGTCCTCGCGAACCGGCAATTCCTTCTGATAACATCGTAAGAATTTCATTAAACTTTTCCCTTGTTAAATGCTGATATGGATAAGCATTTTTAAAATGGTGAAAGAGTGCGTTCTCTTCCCAATCCTGAGTAGCACATGCAGCTACAATTTGTTGTGCCAAAATATCCAAGGGCTCTTGTGGAATAATTAACTGATCCAAATCCCCTTCACGTATTGCATAAACCAATGCGGCGCACTCTAACAACTCATCACGCGTCGTCGCAAAAATACGCCCTTTAGAAATTGCGGCATGCCAGTGTCCTGCTCGACCGATGCGTTGCAATGCCGTAGCAATGGCACGTGGTGATCCGATTTGGCATACCAAATCGATACTTCCTATATCAATTCCTAACTCTAAAGAGGCGGTGGCAACTAATATTTGCAGCTCCCCTTTTTTTAATTTTGTTTCTGCTTCAAGCCTCAATTTTCGCGATAAACTTCCATGATGCGCTAAAACCTTGTCTTCACCTAAACGCTGTTCCAAATGATGGGCAACCCGTTCCGCTAATTTTCGTGTATTAACAAATACCAAGGTAGAGCGATTTTCTCGTGCAAAAGCAGCAATTTTTTCATAAATTTCATCCCACATTTCATTGGAAGCAACAGCAGCTAACTCACTGTCTGGCACTACAACCTGCAAATCAAGTTGGCGTGCATGTCCTATATTGACTAATTTTACTTTGGTTTTTTTAGCACCTGTTAAGAAATGCGCCACTTTTTCCAAAGGTTTTTGGGTCGCAGATAATCCAATGCGAATAAAGGGTTTTAAAGTGAGTGCTTCCAAACGCTCAAGAGATAAAGCTAAGTGCGTCCCTCGTTTGTTGTTTGCTAAAGCATGAATTTCATCAACGATCACCGTATGGATGCTTGCCAAATTGATGCGGCTTTTTTCTGCAGTTAATAAAATATAAAAGGATTCAGGTGTGGTGATTAAAATATGCGGCGGCTGTTTCAGCATTTTTTGGCGCTCGCCAGTGGGTGTATCTCCTGTTCTCACTGCCACCCGAATTTCTGGCAAATGCATCCCGCGTTCCCTGGCTAATTCAGTAATTTCCTCCAGCGGTATAAGTAAATTTTTTTGCACATCATTACTGAGCGCTTTAAGCGGTGAAACATATAAAACCTCAGTCATATCGAGTAAATTTCCGGACACAGCTTTGCGAACCAACCCATCCAAGCACGCTAAAAATGCAGCCAGGGTTTTCCCTGAACCCGTCGGTGAGGAAATAAGCGTATCATTACCCGCTAAAATAAATGGCCATCCCTGCTCCTGAGGTTCCGTAGGTTTACCAACTTTCTGGATAAACCAATCCTGCACGAGCGGATGAGCCCAAACCAAGCTTTGATAATTTGGTGAATTCATAAGATTAATGATAAATGAGCAAATTCAATACATAGTATAGGCGATATTACTCGGCTAAAGACCGCATCACATCGTTCTTTTTATCGATTTCTCTTTATGATTCAGCATCTATAAGAATTTGCTCGATTTCCCTATTTTTAAATACAACGTGTTGATGCAAACCTATTGCGATTACTCCTGGCGCTAACTCTTTCATTGTCTTCATTGCTTCCTGCTTTTGCTTTTCTGTACTGTCTTGTTTTTCAAAAATCGCAACATTTGCTAAAAAAGCAGCAATTGTACCTTTTCTTACTATTTTGCCATTGATGGATGTGCTATCAACTCCATCAGGCAATACATCTTCAGGACGAATCGAATTATGATGCGGCATATTTTTCTCCTTTTATTCTAGGGTCTGTAAACAGACCCTATCAAATAACCAACTGTTTTATCTCCTCAAACTAATACCATTAGCTAGTTCGGGCTCATCAAGTTGGGGCTGTTCCGCTGTCATCTTTTGCCTTAACTCCTGTATTAGTTTGGTTTGCTTGACAGCCCATAATGAAGATGATGTATAAATTTTAGTGTACTCAGAAATGAGTTCCTGAACCTTATCTTTTGTTTGTTGTACTAAAGTAGGATCATTTTCCGCTTCATTTGCTTGCTTCGCCAACTTTATTCCTGCATCTAATGTTTCCGCAGCTCTTTTAAAATTGATGCCTTTATGCAAATATTTCTCTAACATCAACATCGCTCCGTTTCTTCTGCTGATTAAATAAATAGCAGCGTACTTTAGCATTATTTGATCATTAATTAAAACCACTTATCGTTCCCAGGGTCTGTTTACATTTCGCTAGCTTGAACCAAAATGGTCTGATTTTCGAGTACCGAAGCGCAGCATACATAAGGTATGTGAGCATAGCAGTGCAGAAAATCAGGACAGTTTGGCCAAGATAGTAGGAATGTAAACAGACCCTACTCGCAACAGGAAAAAATAAGTTGCAGTCTAAGCTAGATTTTCACAAAATCCTAGTATCGCCCTAATACAGGGCCAGATGCTACATCGCACAAGGTAAAAAATGATTATTATAGTTTGTGGTACTTCATCTTCAGGGAAATCAACTCTTTGCCAAGAATTGCAAAATCGACTTGATAACGGCTGGCTTCATTTTAGTACGGATGGGTATTTGGGTATGCTGGGTGAAAAATTTGGAGGATTGCATCCTGATAACCCTCAAGTATGTGTCCCTAATGATATTTGCTATGCACAACCATATCCCGATGGCACCTATGAAATCATACCCGGAGCATTATGTTCAAAACTCTACTTAACCATACCAAGTGTCCTGAAACTCATCGCTGAACAAGGGTTCAATATTATTGTTGACTCCTTTATTACAACCCTGGATGAACTTAAAAGTTACAAGGAAACATTGGAAAAATATGGGATTTTATTTGTTTATCTTTATGCTTCTGAATCTGTAATTAGTCAAAGAGAAGAAGCTCGAGGTGATCGATTAAAGGGATCCGCACTTCATTGGTTAAAACGATTTGATTTTCAGGATCAGTGCGAATTGTGTATTAATACCGAAGAAATGAGTATCCAGAAAATTTGCGATGAAATTCTTCGATTCACAAAAGATAAATTAAAGATATAATCGCCGCTTAGTTCAAGGATATACCTATGACTGCTTATGCATAACTATGAAGAAAGAACGATTCATGTCCCAGGCTTTACGCTTGCCTTAAAAATTTGGCATCCCGAAAAACCCAATCCCATTTTGTGTTTGCATGGTAAGTTGGATAACGCGGCAAGCTTTGATTTATTAGCTCCTTTAATACCTCATCGGCAACTTGTAGCTGTTGACTATCCAGGTACGGGATTTTCTAGCCATTACCCTCCAGGTGTTATGCCCCATTGGAAAAATGATGCGCTATTGATGTTGCATCTAATCAAAGCATTGGAATGGGAGTACTTTGACATTATCGCACATTCTTTGGGCTCATTATTGGCAACAACCATTGCAATCGCCCAACCTGAACGTGTCGGAAAATTAATTTTTCTTGATATTTTGGGACCAACAGTCAATTTGATAGAACAGGCCACAATAAACCTCCCCCGAGATGTGGCTACCTATTTATCCTATAATCAAGACCAACGCACTCTATTTGATGATCGCATCGCGGCAATCCATGATCGTATGAAAATCGGACCGATTAGTTATCAAGCTGCTGAATCTTTAGTTTCTCGAGGTACCGTAAAAAGGAAGGATGGATGGCAGTGGACTTTTGATAAACGATTACGCTGTGTTGGTTTTACGCTTCCTTATGAAGACGAGATAAGAGCGATGTTTCGTACTCTAGATCCCCCTATTTGCCTTATTCGCGCCAAGCAAGGAGTGCCTTATCCTGAAAACTTCTTTCATGAAAGAATGCAATCAATAAAAAATGTAACGCTTCATGAGGTCCAAGGTGGTCATCACGTACATATGGATAGCCCTGAACTTATAGCAGACATCTCCATTCATTTTTTAAATAATTAGATATTTAACCATTAATGATTTTATTTTGACTTTCTCTGTTATTTTATAATCTAACTGAGTAATATAAGCTAATTTTCTGCCAGTTGTAGAAAATAATAACGAAACGGGATATTAAGAGGGACATAAAATGGGTTTTAAATTTTTTGAAAATTTGGCATTAGATCTCGACTCAGGAGGCAAACCCCGGCTCTATAATATGGTTGGGAAATTAAGAATTGAAGCAGAGCATGAAAAAGAGAACAAAAAAAATTCATTAGAAATCCGTAGTGAATTGGGACAACTTCATACAAAATTAGCTCTTGCAATAGATGCCTACGATAAGAAAACCGAATCAGCTACCCTCAAACAAAGAACAGCAGCTTTTCAAAACTTTGCAGAGGAATGTCATAAAGCCATTTTTGCTCATCAAACTAATTTGATGGCTGCGCCAGGTATTGGAAATAAGTTTAAAGCAATGATTAATAACTTCTTGGAACAATATTTTGGGGTTGCCCCACAATTCGATGTGAGAATAAGTGAATTTGGCCAAAACGTACAATTTAGCGCAAAGTTTAATGATGTAAAACGTGAGCTAACACCAGACGATGATATGTGCTGTGGTCTCTGTCTTTGAATGCAACTTTAGAACTCCTTGAGTTAAAAGCTAAAGGGGTTCATCCCTCAAGAAATAATGATTTTGACTACTGCATCCCAACGTTAATTCTAAAATAAGGAATTTCGTGTCACTTAAATTCAGCATGACTCAATACCAAGTTTTAATATTTTCCGAGTTCGCTATGCATCACCACCTGGATGTGAATATGCTTTCGAATTTATTTTCAAGAATGAATTATTTTTATAATTCTTATCCTAGTTGATCAGTGCTAATATTAGTGAATAAATAACTAAATCCAAAAGGAATTGCCTCATGCGCCAAGATGCATCCAAAATAATCAACGTCATTCAACTGAACCAACTCGTTAGGAGTTAATCGATGAGCCGGACTCTTCTCTTTACAGCGGGGTTAATTATTATTTGGATCGTTGGTTACTTCCTGATTGTAGGGAGCCATGTGCTGATTCCTTTTGTGATTGCGGTTTTTATTTGGCATCTTCTTAATACAATAAGTAACATCATTCAACGCATTCCCACTGTAGGCCCCCTCCTCCCCAATTGGCTGGGTATGATTTTCGCTTTTGCAATAGTTGCTGTGTGTATTGTTATTTTTACTAGTATCATTACGAATAATGTCGATAATGTCATTGAAGCATCCAGTCGCTATCAAGAAAATTTATTAAAAATTTTCAACAATATTGATCAAAAATTTAATATAAAAGTACTGGCAAGTATGAATACTATGATCAAAAGCCTGAACCTCCAAACGATTTTTGTTAACGTTTATGGGGTGTTTACGACACTTATGGGTTCTATGGTACTCATTTTATTGTATGTTGTCTTTTTATTTGTCGAACAACATTTTTTTCTAAAAAAACTTGATGCTCTATTCCCTACTTTGGAAGGCCGTATGCTGATGAATAACATCATTAGCCATATTGTGAATAACACACAGACTTATCTCGGCCTAAAATCCATTTTAAGTATCATTACTGCACTTGCTAGTTGGGTCGTCATGAAGTGGGTAGGATTAGATTTTGCCGAGTTTTGGGCGCTTCTTATCTTTTTTCTCAATTTTATTCCCAATATCGGAGCAATTATTGCCATTGCTTTTCCAACCGCTTTAGCAGCAATACAATTTACCAGTTGGATTCCTTTTACTGAAATTATTCTGGGTCTGGGAGCAATTCAATTTATCGTAGGGAATTTGATTGAACCGCGCTACTTAAGTAATTCATTGAACTTAAGTCCATTAGTTATCTTAATCGCATTAGCCGTTTGGGGAGCGATATGGGGAATATTAGGAATGTTCCTCTCAGTGCCAATCACAGTCATGATGATGATTATTTTTGCTCATTTTGAAAAAACCAGGCCTATAGCAATTCTTTTATCGCAGGACGGAGATGTCTTCAAAACTTATGAGTTGTTACCCGTGGAAAATCTACCTGAGCAAGATTGGGTTCAATATTAGGATCTGTAAACAGACCCTAGAGACTATATTTTTAAATATTTTTCATTCTAAGGACTTAAAAAATGGATTTTATTAAGAAAACTATTGATTTAGCTAAAGAGAATGTAGAACAAGGTGGAAGGCCTTTTGCCTGCCTCATAGTAGAAAATGGTAAAATCATTGCTGAAGGAACCAATCTGGTAGCCCAAACCAACGACCCTACCGCGCATGCAGAGATTGTGGCAATAAGAAAAGCGACTGCGAAACTTCATACAGAACATCTTCTTAATTGTGAGTTCTACATTTTAGCTCATCCATGCCCCATGTGTTTGGCCGCGATGTATTATTGCAGTCCGCTAAAGGTAACTTTTATTACGTTAAGAGATGATTATAAAAAATATTATATTGACGATCGTAAATATTTCACATTGGATAATTTTTATGATGAATTTGCGAAACCCTGGCAGGAAAGAAATTTACCAATGACCTATCACACCCACCCTGAAGCAATCGAAATATACAAGCTTTGGCAAGACCTCAATCAAAAGAATAAAAATTAGAGTCGAACGATTTGTAGCATACTGTAGCCTGGGTGCAGCGAAGCGTAACCCAAGCTACAAGATACGAGACTGTAAACAACCCATCAAAAACCTATCTGAAAATAGCATCGAAATGATTAATAAAAAATTGAATCAATATTAAAAATATAATTATGAACAAAGGAACAAGCAAAGATAGATTCCCTCTATTTATTGGCTTTGCTCCCGTGTTTATATTGACATTCATGCTGTCCACATTGGTTGAATCATAAAAAGTATCTTTATCCACAACAATGGCTTGTGGAGGTAATTGTTCGGATTCGGTTTTGATGCGATTGTTTTTTTTTACAGCAGTACCTATAGCCAAGAATTCGATTAAACCATTACCTAATTGATACACATAGGTTTTAACCCCTACGACATCATCTGCACCTATGGACTGTGCTTCTTCATTGATAATTGCTAATGCATTCTCACGAGCATGATAAATCATACGTGTCAGTTCATTAATTTCACCACGAACAAATGCTTTAATTGCTGAAGTAATCCCGCCCACTAATCCTAAAGAATAAACGGATGTGCCTAATAATAATTTCACAGGAGCATATCCTAAGCGAGCCATATTCCACATTTCAATATTGGTCATATCACTGGTAACTACATCATGATTCGCATCGGTTATTAATTGAGGATTTTGAGAAGCAGTTCCTATCATGAGCATTTCATTAACACCGCCAAAAGGCAAAACAGTTGTCTTAATTCCTAATACTGCATTTGCTTTGTATTGTCGTGCATGAGCAACGATACGATTTAATGCCAAGTGTCTTGTTTTATTAAAAATATCAGAGTATTCCTTGATCTCACCACGCCCTAAAGTTTTTAAACTACCGATTAACCCTCGGCCTAACCCCATAGAATATGCGACATTACCAAAAGAAAAACAAATCGGTTTATAACCTGCATCAAGCTGAGCATATAATTCCTGACCATCTGCTGAAGTTGAAAACTTTTCCTTATCCGCACCACTTTCAGCATAAATCACTGAGCCTATCGATAAAAACTCAACATTTGCCCCATGGAGAATCAGTTGACTGGTAACCCCCGTTATTCCTGTTGCATTTTTGCTCACCGCCTCCTCTAATAAGCGTTTATATGCCGTTTCTCTGCCTTGCTCTATGAGTGAAGTAATCTGCGTTAATTCGCCACCTAACATTGCTTTAAAGCCTGAACCGACACTCCCTATAATTCCCAAGGAATGGACACTATTTCCTACAACAATAGACCCAGGAGAATAATTTTTAAGTTGCAAACAAAATAGTTCATTTCCAGATAATCCTGTGGTCATGGTCATAATTTTATTCCTTAAAAATTATAATGTTATATATAGTGTAGTTGGTATTTTGCGCTATGAATTATTATGGATTCTGGAAATTACTGTGACATTGTGATTAACCTGGACTCAAGAGACGATAAATATCTTGGGGAGATTCCTCCTGATTATGCAGTTGTTTTTGGTATGCATCGTTTAATCGATAAGCCACATAAAGAAGAGTTAAACCCACCGCAAGTGGCCACGACGCTACAGCTGCAGTAATAATAAATGCAATTCCACCCACATTGAATGCCAAACTTTTCAAAAATTCGCAATAATTTTTGTTGCACTCTTCATCGAGTTTTCTTAAAAGCTGTTGATGATGCTCATCATCCAGAATCGTACCGTTTGCCAATTCACGTCGCACAGCAATAGAGGATTTTTGATATTTTTTATATTCTTCTGAAGTATTATACATTGCATTACCCAGCATACTAAATAACGCCAGCCCGGCTAATGCAAATGGACCGGTGCATAGTAAACTTAGTGCAAAACAGGTGGCAATTATATTTGCTCCCAAAACGTTAATTGCAAAATAAGTACTTTTAGCCTCCCATTCATCATTTAATACATCAATCTGGCGCTGAATCACTGCTTGCTCCCAGACTGTTGCCTCTTTTAATTGTTCCTGCAATTCATGGATACGATCGTGATGTTGGCTCGCTTCAAAAATCCATTGAGCTAACAGTAAAAGTGTATCAAACGTCAAAAAAGCAAGCGTGATGAGTGGAACAGCAGTCTCTGCAATGTGAAAAAATTTATTATATGTAGTCAATAAGCCCACTACTGCCCAAACCAAGTCATTAGCCATCATAAAGCCACGCTTTTCCATTTCTTGCTTCAGCACTTTTCTTGCTGATAATTCATCGCTTATTGCCGACTCGACAATATGTTTAATCATAAGTATCAAATTGATGAAAAAGCGAAGTGCATAGAGCGCAATACCCAAATCCGTGACTGCTTCTCGTGATTTGTTTAAAAAGTTAATGCCCTCTATAAAACTATATTGATTACCAAGAACTTTATTAATCTCTTGAATCAACTCAGAAATAGAGCTCTTTTGCAGGTAAATAATTGCATAGTTTGCTAAACCGCGACTGTAGGAAAATTGAGAACGCTTGGTATTTATAGTCCCAATATATTGGCGTAGTTTGGAAATGCTAATCAACGAAGACAGAAAATCCGGAATACTCGTCCCTACTTCCTCTCGTACAAATTCAGAAAACCCCTCAACCGATTTTTGTTTTTCTTGTATGGGATCTATTTTATAAAATGCTTCTATTTTTTTGCGACATTGTTTTAATTTTTCCAAATCAGAACCAACATAATCCAGGCGATAATAAGAAATCAGCAAATCACACAAAAAGCTCAGATAAAGCGCTATAGAGCGTTCTTCGGTCCAATACGATTTATTAGAGCTAAGCACTTGATATAAAGATGAAAACTCATATTTTAATTGGTCTAACCGAAACGTTTCTTCTTTAAAAGAAAAATCGGTTTTTTTAAATGAATCGTTAAAAAAAGTATGTTTTATGAGACCAATTTTTGATTTTCCCATAAAAAACTCATGGAGATGAATTGAGAGAAATTACTGAATTGTACTATGGATTACCAATAACAGATTAAAACAATAGTGTTAATTTTTTGCAAAAAAATAGTTAAAAATAGAAAAAGTGGTCAAAATCAAAAGAAGAAACTAAGAACGAAAATAACCTCTTTTTTTTCTAAAAACTAATTGATACACTCATTGCCTCAAATATCCATAAATCCGAGATATAAAGTTGATTTTTGATGCACATAATCCCTCTGATTCCATTGAAAAAAATTCATTAGAAAAAGAGAAAGTAGTTATTATCATTCCGACGCACAATGAAGCGTCCGTCATTCAAACAACAGTAGAGCAAGTTTTTACATCGGTAGAACTCATTGAGCGCTATGATATACATATTTTAATTTTTGATAGTGCCTCTACGGATAATACGCAACAAATCGTTGCTTCATTACAAAAAAATTATTCGAAATTACACTTACAAAATGAACCCACCAAATCTGGGCTTGGGTCTGCGTATTTGCAAGCCATGAATTATGCGTTAGTTGCTTTGAATGCGGACATTATCTTTGAGTTTGATGCGGATCTTTCCCATCAACCCAAGTATATTCGTCCTATGTTGGACATGTTGCAAACCTGTGATTGTGTTCTGGGAAGCCGTTATGTGGAAGGAGGAAGTATTCCGAAAAACTGGGAATTACATCGCAAGTTATTCTCTATTTTGGGTAATTATATTGCCAGAGCAATTCTTACCCCTAAATATAAAGATTTTACCAGCGGTTTTCGTGCTACTCGCCGACAACAGCTTATAAAAATTCTGCCCCAACAATTTCTTACGAATCACTATGCATATAAAATGCAATTACTTTGGCTTTTACATAAAAATAAAGCAAAAATTCGTGAGTATCCCATTGATTTTATCGATCGCAATACCGGATACAGCAAATTACCTAAAAACAGTATTGTCGATTCATTACGCGTTGTTTTTACTTTGCGCTATCAAGAAATCAAACGTTATTTAAAAATGTGTCTGGTAGGATCATTGGGTATTTTTGTACAATTTATTACCTACAATGTATTACGTGAATATTTTCAGTTCTCACCATTCGATGCGTCGCAAATTGCAGTATGTACCGCAATCATTAATAATTTCATTTTAAATAACAGACTTACTTTTGGCGTAAAGCATAAGTTATCCTGGTCTTTAAAAATAAAACGCCTTAGCCTTTTCGCTCTTTATTCAGTGTTTATCATTAATTTGCAAAGTTATTGGTTACGACTTGGAGTCCTTTGCTTTGGCAGTGGACCATTGCGCGAAAATATAATCATGGGTATTGGCATAGGTTTAATCTCTCTTTTAAATTACTATACTTATTCTCGTCATATCTGGGCAGAAAAACTTGTCCCTAGCTAAAGGTGAACTTGTTCATGATAAAGAATCTGAGGAAAATAGTTTCACCTTTAGGCATTCAACTGGGTCATAGAGATATGACAGAGGAACAGCCAAATAGTAAAGTTATCTCGTGGGACTTTTTTAACTCGCGAAGTGTTTACCTGTGTTTAACCCTCTATTTTGTCATCCTAGTAGTGATAGCACCCATTAACATATTATCTCTTGATACGTACTATTATTGGGACTGGAGCCGCCATTTGGCGTTATCCTATTATGATGGATCGCCCATGATTGCCTATTTTATTAGGCTTGCAACTTCGTTGTTTGGAAATAATCTGTTTGCTTTAAGCTGTGTAGGCATCACCGTAATGGCACTCAGCAGTTGGTTTATTTATAAAAGTGCCCGATTTATTTTATCCCAGGAAGCAAGCTTTATTGCCATGTTATCATGGCTATTTTCTCCTCTTGTCACCTTGGATATTTTACAGCAAACCACCTATGAAAGCCCCCTTGCTTTATTTTGGGCCTCAACCCTGTATTTCACTATAAGATTTATCCAGACAAATAGCGTAAGAACTCTCTATTTAATCGGAATCAGTGCCGGATTAATGATGCTATCCAAATATTCCGGAATCGTTTTAATTCTATCCCTGCTTATTTTTTTAATTTTTACTTACCGCTCAATTTTTAAAACAAAGCACTTTTATTTTGCTTCTATCTTAGCCATTATTATTTTTAGTCCCGTTATTCTCTGGAATTATCAAAATCATTGGCAATCATTTATCTATCAGTTAACCACTCATAAACTCCATCATGAGGTAAACCCCGTTTACCATGCGATAAAAACATTCTTTACCCTATTTGTACCCTCACTCAACATCATGCTTCTTCCTCCCTTTTTAGTACGAAACCATGAAATGGATAAGAAAAAGGCATTAATTGTGACCTTGTGCCGTATTGTTTGTATTACTTTTCTTTGTTTTTACTTATATACCGCCAGTAAAGCTGGTATTCGAGAGTTCTGGCTGACACCGTATCTAATGAGCAGCGCAATTTTATTGGGATATTGGGCCACCACAACCTATAAGCGTAGATTCGCCATTTTATTGATCCTATTTTATGCCGTAATCAGCCTCTTCGTTTTAATTAACAATACGTCCAAGTTCAATGTGATAAAATCAAAAAAACTTGTTGTTTATCATTTAATTCAGAATTTTAATTCTACATACCCTCAATTACCCGATACGATTTTTACATCAGGCTGGTTTGCAGCACGCATGCTCTTTTTCCTCCAAAATAAACCGACCATTTATACGTTGGGTTGTGACACCGCTCAAAATCAATATGCTTTATGGGGCACTGACATCAAGAAAAAAATTGCCGATAAAACACTAAAAGAAATAGTGTATATCGATCGATACGACCGGCAGAGCTGCTTGGAACAATATTTTGATCTCTGTCAAAAAATACCTACTCATACCTACCCTTTTAGACATAAAGAATATGCACTTAATGTTTATAAATGCCAGAATTTTTAAGAATCTCTTGCCAAATCGCTCACTTGGGGTTGATTCTCAACAGTCATTGTTTTTCAAGTTACGATTTGAGATTGATAAAACCCCGCGGACTAATCTTCTTTTAACGTATTCATCGAATTATGTTACCATCCATGTTATTAGAACTTGATAAGGACTATCGATGCTTAAATTACTCTTCCTTTTTATTGCATTATTTTCTTCCATTTGTTTTGCTGATGATGAAAAAGAAATTGCAATTACCATGGATGATTTGCCTCTTGTTGCTTCAAGAATGAATACTCCAGGAAATCGGGAACGTTCAACAGAGCGTTTTACGCAAATTGTGCAAACTTTTCAAAAATATAAAGTCCCAGTTACAGGTTTTGTGATTGCTGGAGCTATAGAAAAGGGTCAATGGGATTTTCTTGAGCAATTTCGTCAAGCAGGCTTTATGTTAGGCAATCACACTTATTCACATTATAATCTGAATCAAATAAGTGCCGAAAAATACCTTGCTGATTTGGATCGTGCCGATAAAATTCTTACTCCAATCATGACTCAACCCAAATATTTTCGCTATCCCTATCTGGCAGAAGGCGCTAAAGCCAAAAAGCAACAAGTATATGATTACCTCAAGGAGCATAATTACACCATTGCCCCAGTAACCATTGACAGTAAAGATTTTGACTTTAATGCGATGCTTTATAAAGTTCCATATCGTTCTCGAGTAGCTTACATTCAAAAATTAAAGCCCCGCTATTTGGCTTATATATGGAAGCAAACATTAAGGGCTGAAAAACGCTCTCAAGGGAAAAATGCCAAACAAATATTATTAATCCATGCAAATCTTCTAAATAGTTATGCACTAGGTGATGTTTTGGAAATGTATCAAAAAAATGGATATAAATTTATCAGCTTGACTGAGGCGCTGAAAAATCCTGCTCCAATCATCAATTTCTCCCCTTCTCTGAAAAAAGATACTTTAGGTGAACAGTTAGAAAACGAACTTCTAAATCTCCCTAAGTTAAAAGAAAATTACGTAACACCTGAATAAAACTCATTGTATTGTGTAACCTGGGTGCAGCGCAGCGGAACCCAGGGTATTCTGATTGGACCAATTTCCCGGGTTCCGCTGCGCTGCACCCAGGCTACAATGTTATTAGATAGGATTTTCTTAAACAGGAGAGTGTATGTTAAAACTTGCTATTGTTTTATTTCTTGCTGCAGTGATCTGTGGTTTTTTTCTTTTGACCGCGATATTGCAAGATAGGCCTGTTAATCAAAAAATAAAGGCTCTGCATGGAGTTTTTGCAGGATTAGGGCTACTCATTATGATCGTGTACATGCTTACATTTCTGTCAGGTCAATCGTCCCTCCTTATGGCAAGCTTAATTATCTTGATTGTTGCAGCATTAGGTGGATTAACCTTGGCTACACTTGCTAGGAAAGGGAAGCCGCTTCCCAAATTAGCAGCAATAGTTCATCCAATCATCGCCATTGCTGGATTAATTGCGTTAATAATCTACGTTATGCCTTAAATTATTCCGGTTCAAACCTATTTTTTAACAAGCGTTCACGAAGAGATTGAACCAGTGCTTCTGGTGCTTTCTCTGGTGAACCGGAATTAAAAGGTGGTTCGGGATCATACTCCAAACCAAGTTGTAAACTTTGTGCTATATTTTCATCAGTAAGTTTTGCAGCAAGATATAAAGCCATATCAATACCTGCGGAAACACCAGCTGCTGTAATGATTTTTCCATCTGTAACAAATCGCTTGTGAGTCGGTATTGCTCCCCAGCTTTTCAATCGATTCATTACTGCCCAATGAGTGGTTGCATTAACTCCCGATAAAATCCCTGCCGCGCCTAAGATCAAACTTCCAGTACATACTGAGGTAGTCCATAATGTATGTTCATGAGTTGCTTTAACCCATGCGAGAATTTCAGGAAATTCACGCAATGCAGTTGCATTACCAGCCCCTGGAACCAACAGAACATCGGTATGTAAAATATCGGCTAATGCATGTTCAGCAATCAGAGTTAGTCCGGAGCATGCACGTACTGGTCCGGAATTTAGAGCAACCCGCTGCACTACAACTTCTGGCAAACGACTTAGTACCTCATAAGGGCCAATTGCATCCAGAACAGTCATTCCTTCATAAAATAAAAAAGTAATGTGCAGCGGTTTATGCATCGCCTATCCCTTCTTTACAAATTGAGATTTTAATTTCATGGGACCAATTCCCTCAATTTTACAATCGATATCATGATCACCATCAACCAAGCGAATATTTTTTACTTTAGTACCAACTTTGACTACCTGGGATGACCCTTTTATTTTTAAATCTTTAATTACTGTCACTGTATCCCCATCTTGGAGAATCTGACCATGCGCATCTTTAATAATTCGTTGCTCATCATGAACATGCTCTTCTATACCATCTTTCGACCATTCATAGGAACATTCTGGACAAATGAATTGACTACCATCTTCATAAGTATATTCTGAATTACATTTAGGGCATTGAGGTATCTGGGGCATATTTTTTCCAATTCAAAAAAAATTAATTAGGGTCTGTTGGCCATAGTATACCAAAAACGCTTGACTAGTCTCCTGCAACAGTAATAATCAGATGACGTTTTTGTGATTGATAGCGATGCTCGTAAAGATAGATTCCTTGCCATGTCCCCAAAGCTAATTTTCCATTTTGGATGGGGATAGTTAAGCTTGTTTGAGTTAGCACGGTGCGAACATGTGCAGGCATATCATCCTTACCTTCAATCACATGTTTAAAAAGAGGATCACCATCAGGAACTAATCGAACCAGGAAATTTTCCAGATCCATACGAACTTGAGGATCATAATTTTCACAAAGCATTAAAGAAGCGCTGGTATGTTTGAGAAATAAATGGCATAAGCCCTGTTGTATTGAGGCTTTTGAGAGAATATTTATTATTTCATCAGTTATATCCTGCGTGCCTCGGCCTGAGGTATTAATGGAGATGGGAAACTGTTCAATTTTCATAGTGTTCAAATGATAAATTATTTATTATTTTTTACTATCGCAAAATATTACATTACGATTCAAAACAAATCATCAGGTGCTACCCCACTACCGATAACCCTAAGTATTTTATGTCTTGATTTATCCCCGCGTTGTAATATAACGTTTCTTGCCGGTACCTTAAATATTTGTGCAATATACTTCAACAATGCTTTATTGGCACGACCTTCAATTGGTGGAATATTCAAGCGAATTTTAAGTTCACCCTCATGAATCCCGACAATCTCTGTTTTTTTAGCGCCTGGCTGAACATATACATGAAGGATTAATCCTTCTTCATCGTGTTGATACCACACGGTATAATTGTCCCTGGAATTTTTTTAATAAAGCAAATTAAATGATTTATGGATGGGTTACAAGATAAATTAAATCATCAACAATGAGTGATTGTGAGTTGAAGTTGTTGGGTCGAAACGACCCAACCTACTCGCTGATTCAATCAAATAAATTTAGCTTGAGAGGCTAATGGTGCTCACAACCCTATCCATACTTTCTAAAGTACTCGTATAAGTCTTATCGAGCAATTTGATATTATCTTCCAATTTACGACGGTTAAGCTCTTCCATTTGTTCTTTTGTTTTTTGCATTTCATGGGTATGAACAAAAAATGAATCAACATGAGTTCCAATACTCGTTCCATTTTTTCCAATTTGCGATTGAAACCATAATTTCACTTTAGGAGCAGGATTCTCTTTAGTGATTAAACGTACAGGAAGTTTTCCATCGCTCAATGCATTAGACAGATTATCCCCTTCGTTTTCTAATCGCTCGAGTAAGGTAGGATTATCGGTTGCAATTGCATGACGTATGGTCGCATCACGAATGATGATAAGCATTTTCGTATAGTTTTCTACCTTGCCTTTTGTTGCTCTTTCCAAATTTTTCTTGGCTGTCGTATAGGCCAACTGATCACTATCAAAAATTATGCGTGGATCTTTAGCAAAAATTTCCAATATATCAGGGCGTCCTGTGGATAAAATTGCTCCAACAGTAGTTTGGGTAGTCTCAAGGCTTTTATTTTCAAAACTAAGATCAGGATGTATTGCAATAAATTGAATTAGGTCTAATGGTGGAACTAGAGCAAGCACAACTCTCATAAGAAGAGTCCTGCCGTTGGAATTTACTGCGTTCACCAACTCTGGATGGTCGGTAATCAGTTTTTTAACCTTTTCATATTCTTTTTTATTTACAGCTTCCCATAATGCATCTTCATGAATTGACGGCATTTTTCTCTCCCTATTATAAAAAATTGGTCATATTATACCAAAAAAAGGGCATGATGTCATATAATATTCCGAATACTGGGCGAAATGTACTACATTCCCACATTGTTTTGCTGGCTACTTGGGAAATGAAACATTGAGGCAAGATTATCTTTTACAAGACTCAAGGGTTCATAATCAATGCCTAAATCACATGCATTACAAATTTTCTGAATATGTGACGGGCTTGCTTTATCAAATCCCATTGATTTTGCAGCGTTAATAAGAATTTCGATTTTTTTTATTTTTTCTGAAATTTCTGGCTCGACTTCTGCATGTAAGTCGCTTAAAACATTGGATAGCTCTTTTAGGGCGGATTCATAATTGCGCTGTTTCTCCGGATCAAATTCAATAAGTTCAGTCCCGTCCCTTATAGAATTCATAAAAAATCGATATCGTTCAACGTGTTCTGATTTTTTAGGATCTTCGGATTCATGCCATTTCGTACTTGTAACCTCAATAGGTTTACTTGATTCTGTTTCACTGTTTCGCTCTGGTAACTGGATCGTTTCAGTTTTTTCACCCTCAGAAACTTCTGATTGATGCTGTTCTATCGCCACAAGCTCAATAGTAGACGTACTTGATTTTACGTCAACGACCTGGACTAGCTCTTCAGGTAAATGGTCCGTTTTAAGTTTTTCACCTTCGGGTTGAGACTCCTCTATCTTCTCATGCTCAATAGTAGGAGTACTTGATTTTACGTCAACGACTTGGACTTGCTCCTCAGGTAAATGGACCGTTTTAAGTTTTTTACCTTCGGGTTGAGACTCCTCTATCTTCTCATGCTCAATAGTAGACGTACTTGATTTTAAGTCAACGACTTGCTCTACAGGCAAAGGAACAGTGACGTTGGGTTTAAAAGATTCAGCCCCCCTATCAATCGTTTCTTGTAATGAATTATCTGGAGTCGAAATCAAGTGCTTGGCGCTATCTTGTGGTGCAGCAAACATATCTTTCATTAAGTTTACATTGAGGTCAAAACGTTTTTTTGCCTCCTCTGATAATGCAGGTCTAATAATACTCACTATTGTATCTAAATCTTTATTGCATGCACTTAATAAAACTTGGGTAGACTCATAACCCTCAACTGTTTTTAGTTTCTCTTTATACTCTTGTAATTGAATCAACGTAGCATCCAATGTGTTGATTTGTTCTTCATTCAATTCGTCCACGGGACATTTTTTTAATTCATCTATGATTAAACTCAAACTACTGTCTATATCTTTTAAAGCATCAACACGTGCATTTTCATAATGAGTTGATAGCATCTCCATCTCTTTCTTCCACTCAATTTGAATTGCTTGGCTTTCTTTTTCAAAGTTTCTGACAATTTCTTGATGTTCTTCATAAATCGTTTGCAATTGTGGCGCTTCGTGACGAACCTCTTCAAAAAAGGACTGGAGAGCCTCTTGAGCTTCTTTAAGTTTTTCTTGTTTCACTTGGTACTGTTTCTCAATGGCCTCTATCTCTGATGAGGCGGCATCCACTAGAGACACATCAGGATACTCCGCTTCCAGCTCATTTTTTATTGCAATTAATTTGTTATAAAGTGTTATCGCCTTTTGTTTTGTTTCTCCAGAAATATTTTCATCTTGGGAAATTAAGTTTACCGCCTTTTGCATCAAGGAAATATGTTCCTCATAAGAGGTGTCCACGAGTTTAATTTGTTTTATATGATGGATATAAGTAATTCGTTTCATTTCCTCTTCATAATATTGATACAAACTCATATTAGTTATGCCATAAAGTGACTTTTCCCATTCAGATGTAGGAAGAGGTAATGGTTTAGGTACTTCAGATAGGAGTGTTGATGATTCTTTTTTTCTGGGGATAAACACAAAATTCTGGAGATTAGCTGCTGTGGCCTGAGCATGTTCTTTTTCGATTTCTTCAAGCAATGCAACTTCTTTTGCCAATAAATCTTTATCTTTGAAAAGCTCGCGAATGATATCAAAACGACCACTAACAGTCAGAAAAAAAAGTAAATTATGTTCGCACAAGTAGACAAACTCATCAAAAAGTTGTTCATTTTGACGAATTACATCATTTTTATTTTGAATCGCATTAAGTCTTCTGAGCCACACTAAATAAGAAACCAAAAGCGGATAAGTTGCCTCCGATAACTCACGTTGCTTTAGGATTAAATCACTTGGATTACCCATTACCCGTTTTAAATGTTCATCTGGTGATATATGAAGGAATCCCATCATCCACTATCCGATTTTCATGATTATATTTTATCAAAGTATAGTATTTTTTATATTTACTGCACTTATTATGATTTGAATGTAAATTATTTGACGAAAAATCATGAGGCTGGGGGAATGAAACTTAAGAGCAGTCCGCTCAGAAGTCTTCTGCGAAAACTCGCTACAGAAAGCGAAATGCGCGGAGATGTAGAATAGAGAACTGGAGTGTTCACGAAGTACATGTGGATTCGAGCACCGCATTGACGAAGCAATTCTCCACTGCAGTAGAGGTTGCGAAGAAATCCAGGTTAGTGCCGTACGTTTTTGGGAAGATAATTCATCACGCAGTAGCTCAAACATTTAGCATTGGTAATTTCAAGATCACGAAAATAGGTAATTTCTTGCAAATAAAAATCAAAAGTTTCCTGAAGTGCTTCAAAATATCCTTTAATGACCACTGAATTACGCATTTTAGCTGTATAGTGTATTTCGAGAAGCTTAGAGTATAAAAACGTAATTTCATAAGCACATTGTGTATGTGCCGTTAGAGCAACATCAAAACAATTTGCTTCGAGCAATTTATTTTTTAGCTTATTTATATTGTCGAGCATATTGGAAATGTAAAAGTTAATTTTTTCCATTTCTTCTTTATAAGCCGCACCTAATACATCAGGTATTGAATGGACTATTTCACGTAAGAAATTTAAATCTGCAATGTAATTTCCTAACACGTTGCTTTTCTTCATTTCTATAAATCGTGCTTGCCATTCTACTAAGTGCATCACCGTACGTTTATATGCGATCAGTTCTTTCTCTTTGGAATTATCTGCAGTAGGGAGTTGGTTGTTGGCTTTCAAATGTTCTATCTGTCCCATCACCATAAAACATGCATTTTTAATATCTTCGAAAGTTAATGATTCAAAATTATTGGTTTCAATTTTTTCACCAATACTATCAATAACCTTTACTACCTCTGGAGATAACATTGCAGTTCCAAATTTTCAACATCACCTAGATCTGATTATAGTTCAATATTTAAACAAAAAATAAGGCGACTGGTAGAGAATAGCAGTTTATGGTCTATAATTGAACATATATTTTATGCATCTTAATACTATTATGTTAATACAAGATATTCAATTGCCCATTCAAATAGCCGTTCTCTATCGGGATATACAGTTTAAAACTGCTTTTGCCTCATTGCCACCAATCCTAACGAAACGCATTGTTAATAAAAAAGGTCAACCTCTTACAGCATCTGAAAAGCAACATACGGAATATCGGCTACATGACGGTGTAATAAAACCTACTAATTGTGCAATCCGACATAAAAAGAAAGGATTTATTGATGATACACAACAATTTTTAGTATCAGATACAAAGGCAATTCAAAAAATAGAAAATTGTGATGCTTTGATAGCGCGCTTGAAAGACAAAGATTTTCCGCAAAGATACACTCAGCGTCTCTTGTTGAAGATTTAATTGACGAAGCGCAGCGGAACTCAAAGGGGCAGGGAAAAATAAACCAATATCTCACATTGTGGTAATCCTGAAAAAGCTTCATCACATTTGGAAGAAATACAGGGGAGTGTAGAAAAATATAAAGCAAAACTATTAGAAGTAAAAAAATTGATAAGAGGTCCGATTTAACAATTACACCTGAATTTACAGTATAGCTATCACTAACCAAAAACTGTTCCTTTAGTGAGATAGGAAACAAAGCCAAGATTCAGAATAAAAATCAACACAGACTAAATTGGCCGACACATCACTGGATAGCTGATAAAAAAATTGGCAAATGAAAAATTTTTCGACCATGAAACGAGCAACGATGTGTGCGCTATATTGCTTAAGAGTAGTATTTACAGAAGGAAGATGACTATGCCTAAATCAAAAATAGAAAAAATAATTTTCCTAGGAGACAGTGTGTCAGATACAGGAAAGATGTACAGGAGAAAATTTTTCCCCGGTCTACGTGGGCATAATATAGTACCTGCCCTAAATAAATCTCCTCTCGGAGCATTTACTAACGGTGTTGCATGGCCTTGGCACTTTGCTCATGTGATTATGGCAAGGACTTCAATAAAAAAGATACAAGAGGAAGAAGGACTTCCAATAGCGGGTAATAATACTGACTGTGGTCATGCACTTATTTCCAAGAAAAAATATTTTGATTTTCATCGAAAGGCTATTAAACACAGTAAAAATGGTGACAAAATCCTATATAATGGCCAGGAAGTTTTTATAAACTTTGCTGAAGGCGGAGCAACAGCATTCGATTATTCATCAACATTCACTCCAAACATATCGAAACTTGGCGCCAGACAGATAGTTTCTTCACTGGAAAAAGAACGAACGAAGTTCTTAAAAGATGAGAAGAATAATGTTTCGGAAAGTGAAAAGAAGAAAGTACTGATTGTAGAATGGACTGGTGCTAATGATTTAGTTACGGTAAATAAAAAACCAACTAAAAAAATAGTAGATAATGCAGTTAATGCACGAATCCATAATCTTAAGGAGTTAATAGGAAATGGATATACAAATTTTGTTCTGGTGAATTTGCCAGATATCTCACAGACGCCAAGGTTTCAAGAAAAAAGCGCTAAAGAGCAAGAAACGATCCGGAAGCTCGTGACTTACTTTAATACGCAATTACAAGAAAAATGTGATGAGCTGAAAAAGTTACACCCTGAGGCTTGTATTAGTATTTTTGATGCTGCTGGTGCTTTTAAGAAAATATCTGATAATCCTGAACATTATGGTTTTAATAAAGCTAAACGTGCTCAACAATACCTTAAGTCGGATACTTTTAAAGAAAATAAAAATGACATAAATTGTCAAAAAGCGCACATATCCCCAGCTAGTGGCTATATGTTTTGGGATGGTCTCCATCCTAGCGCGGATATGCATGCTGCCTTGGCAGAAGAATTCTATGAGCATTGTAATGGACTATTCGACTTTGAATTGCCAGAGTCGTCAATCGATAGTTCTCTCGTAGTAGAAGCAGGACTTGCTCATGCAAAATCTTTGCAAAACGATTCGCTCGAACAATCCCAATCTCATAGCAGAAAAGAAAAGGAAGTAACAATTGAACGTAAATATCAAAGAGAGAGAGTAAAGCAGTTAATCAAGATTGAAAAATTTTTTCTTGATTTAAGCAAAGAATTGCCTGATTCAATGAAAGAGAAAGCAACGGTTTCAAAAATGCAACAAATGATTCAAGAATGCAAAATAGGAATTAACAATGGAGCTAGTGTCGAGGGCACAAAAAAGCTATTTAATGATTTAGTTTCGCAGTTAAAAACATCAGTAAGTAATCCTAATTTCGAAGCAGCAATAAGAAAACATTCGAATCCTTTTAAAAAATTTGTAAATTACTTAATCGAAAAGTGGGACCTTCACATTGAAAAATATAAAACCTTTGATGAAGAACAAGTACAAATCAAAAAAGAACTTCAAAATTTGAAGGAAGATAATCTTCATGAAGATAACGTAAATCATTTGCAAAGAGTTAGGTCAAATACTATATAGCAGGAAGTGTAATTTTTATGTACTAATTGCCACATAATTCAATGTTACTGAAGGTCTTTTTTCCTTACCTGTATGTCGCGAATTATTAAGTTTTTTAAAATGCACTGCACCTAAGTAGCGCTTTACCCAGCGCTACAAAATTCGTTACATAACCAATTCCACTGTTCTGTTTTCATGATCCGATAGATCAACTTGTGGATGTGTGATTTCGGACGATGTCTTAGGCTTCGCATCTACTTGGGGAACAGGTTTCGCTTTTTGCTGCATGGTCGATAGTAGCTGCTCAAACTCCAAAAGCTCAGATGCGTTATTAATTCGCATCACATAAAGTCCACCTTTTTTCTCTTCGTCAGCAATTTTATCATTGAGAAATGCAACTTGTTGTTTCAGCGACTCGACTTGTTCTGCTGTTTGTTGATGTAATTTACCAAGCTGAGCGGCCAATACACTCTGTTTGTTTTTAATATCCGGGCCGAATGCATCGGTCAAGTTTCTTTCCGGTCTTCGAAGCAATTCATGAAAATCCAAACGCCAATCTTCCATATCTTCTGGAGTAAAGACATAGCTTGCTACATAAGAAGTAATACTACCCCAAGTAGTTTTTGGTTTCATTCCTTCAACTACCCGTTGATGCAGGTCTCTAAATTCGATCATTAAAATGATATCCTGAATTTTTTCGATTTCTGCTGCTTGCAAATCAGGAAACTTAAATGTTTTGATTAACTCTCTATCGAGAAAACTATTGCGAACTTTTTCAGAAAAAGAACTTAAGTCTTTAGGCATTTGACCTGCTAACCATTCTTTTAAAACCAGGATTTCATTGACCTGATCCTGAAATTGTCTCGGGAACTGCTCTGCATCTGGTTTAATTTTTGCTTCAAGTTGAAGCAGTGGTACTTGCTCTTTTATCAATCGGTCCAAAATTGACAATTGTTCATTCGCTTTGATTAGTTTTAATTCTAAATCTTTTCGCTCCTCAGTTAGCTCGTGAGCGCGGGAATTATATTGGGTAAAATTATGGAATAAAGGATGTGAACCAACACCTTTGATCACTAAATCAAAATAATCACTAAAGCCATTATGTCCTTCTTTGAGCTTAACCTCTTTTACGTCAAATCCATTTAATCCATTAAGTTTTTCTTTAAGATTATCCGCCTTGTGTGTCAAAAACTTGCTCGTATTCAGTAATTCTTTATGATCCTCGCTAAACCGTTCACAAATATTACGAACTTCTCCTCGCAGACGAATTGCAAACTCTTGCACCTTAGAGCCTTTCCTCGCTAACTCTTCTACTTTATTCGCAAGAAAGTAATGCATTTCATAAAAACCATAGATCGTGTTGTTTTCAGCTTGCATTACACTTAATGCTTTTTTAATCACATTCCATTCATTATTTTTTTGTAACCGAGGCTCTTCCTCCTCAATAACGTGAATCGCAGAATCCAGTTTTCCTTTCATCACTTCATAAAGAGACTCCTCTTTACAATCATGTATGAAATCAGCATCCAGTTCATTTTCATTTGAACTCATCGTCGCTAATCCATCAAGAGTATCCAAAGTTTCTTTAATTAAAGTATGTGTGTTCTTATGGAGGCCAAAAGAGAATATCCATAAACCTTCCAACTGCGCTTCATGTTTTGTCAATACTTTATACAAATTCTTAATTGCAATTTGCCTATCCTGTAGCGTTTTAGTGCCTTTTAAAATGTGAGTGGCATTCAATATGGCATCTGCAGCAGCAATAACTGCAGAACGCTCAAGGAAATATCCCAAGCCACGATGTTCTTTCATTGCCCAAGATAAAGTACTTTCCAAATCGTCAACAATTTCTGCCGCCACTTGATCCAAATAGATTGTTTTTAATTCCAGCAACTCACTTGTTTCTTCAAGGTCGGCTTGTTGATATACCCTTAACAATTCTTGAATGATGGGTTGCATGGCGTATTTTTCAGCAAATCGATCTTCAGGAAGATAATTCGCATAATCAAGTAAAAGGTCAACAAGAATATCTAAATTCGTTGCACGCTCAACTTGCTTAACCAATAATGGTCGCGTGGTTTTATTTAAATAAGAATTATTTTTTATAATTCGACTAATGTCTGCAGCAAATAATTTTACTTGGCTTTTAACAAAAGCTGCGCGATAGGCCTCTACATCACCATCAGCAAACCGCAGCATCGCTCCGCTTACGTCCAATCCAGATGCAACATAACGACGCGTCTTTTTCATCTGAGCAAACAGTTCTTTTTTGCTTTCATGTTCTGCCAATCGATGAAGCTGCAATTGCTCACTTAATGACACTCCATCCAGATAATGATAACGCAGCGCATTGACTGAGTCTTCTACAATGAAAGGCATAGCCTTTTCTTTAAGAAATGCACGTTGCTGATTCCAAATCGAATTTACAGCAACTTCATACGCAACTACTGCTTCATTCAGTGCTCCAGTTTGTAATTCTTTGTTTGCATTACGACGTACATAAGGATTGGAATATTTTTTTTGCGGATTAGAATGTTTAAGACATTCACCCCACTGTTCGCTCAAAGCAAGAATTAAATCATCTCTTTGGGCTAATAACTCAGCATCCAATGTTCTCCATTCAGATTTTGGATAAACAAGATGCAAAAATTCTTTCCATTCCTGGAATTGCTGTAAAACAACGTGTTGTACACTAGAGATCGTTTGAATGTAATGACGCTCAACTGCAATGTCCTCATTTCGTTGCCTTTTTAGCTGTGCTAATTTAGCAAACATGTTCTCGCGGCCTTCTTCGGACTGATAAAAACAAGATTGCGACAAGAATGCTCCATACTCTTCATAAATTACAATGTGCCTACCTGGCTTATCATGTCCTGCACTATGATTCATGATTTGCAGCGTTTCATGAGGAGTATCCAACTCAGTCTGAATCGTCAAAAACCCTTCTGAATGCTTTGTATCAAAAGAGGATTTTCGTCCGAGTGTAGCGGTAACAACAGTTATTGTATTTTTCTGGCCAGACTGATTTTTTATCCAGTTTTCGTATGACTGGCCGGCATCTTTAAATGCGGCAATATTTTTTTCCGTAAACTGTGCTTTTAGTTTCCCTTCAAGGAGTTCTACTGCATGAGCGTCTCGAGCAAAGATGACAATAGGTTGTCCATTTTTTGCTTGCTTGATGGATTCATTAAGCACGTGCAAATGAGCTTCCTTATTTGCAGTTTGTTTTACGGCTACTTGTTGATCAGAAGCTATTCGACATGCAACATCTATATCAAACTTACTGCATTGCTCGACTAAATCATCTTGTCTTGCTAAAGCTCTAGAAATGCTAATAATACGCCCTTGCTTTTTATAGTCATCAATAAACTCTTTGGTTGAAACAGAATCAACAAAACGCATCTCTGGCGGAATAACGAATTCCCACTCGGGATGTGCTATGTGTAACCGCGCATGCAAAAACTGATGCTCCATAAAGGTCAAACCACTTTGGTGCGTTTTTTGATTTATGGGAATAGCAAAATGCTGTGCTGTTTCAGAAGGTGGAATAACAAAATCTTCGCCTTCAACGAATCGTTGAGCGGCTATAGCTGAATTAATCCATACACTCAATTTATCCTTTGATAAGACGTTTAACTGTGCTTTATGCAAACCTGTAGGAGCATGTCTGTACAAAAATTCTCTTAACTGGTCTACGTCCTGATCCACGCTCCAACCTTGAGTCACATGGAGAATTTTAAATTGTTCCTGATCAATAAATTCATTCACTAAAAAATAAATCCATGCATAAGGATTATTGTCACTACCCTCATCACCCTCGGCCCTGATAGCAAGATTAAATAAAATCCTTTCATCTAATTCTGAAAAATCAGATCCATAAAGAATTAAATTACTTGATACACGATGACCAGCCTTGTAAGCGGTTAAGTTTTCATTCTCAGCTTTGGCCCGAGAACGATATAACGCTAAGTCACCTATAGTGGAATAGTTTATCCCCCCCACTTGATAGGTTCCTTTGGGAGCACCTATCTCAATACTACTTGAAGCAATACCCAGAGAGGTAAAAAAATCTTTGGCATGATCTTTATAACTTTGAGCCATCAAATCACGGCTGGGAGCACACACATCAATTGTCCCACCATCAGCCTTAACCCATTGCATTACTGCAAATAATGCAGCTGCAATACTGTTATCTTCCTCATTATCAATTTCCATCAGCATGTTGCTTTGCTGATTTTTTAATGACATTAAAATGGCAATAAGTTGTGTGGAATCAACAAATTTTCCTGTAGCCCGGGAATATTGTTCCCGCAACACGGCAAGCAACCTTAATTGGGCTTTTAGCTTCTCATGAGCCTCAAGATCTGGTTTTCTTAGTGCAGCAATCAATGAATCTGATAATTCACGCAACTCAACACGGCTGACTTTAGTTAAATTTTTATAGACTTTAATGTGTTTCGTCGTTGGATCATCACCTACAACCAGAGTTAAAGGTTTATCTCTTCCTATTGCATTGATGTAGGTAACTTGTTGGGCTAAATCATATTGTTCCTGGCTACTTAAAGTTCCTGCAAAAGTATCTTTAATGTTGGCAATGACTCGTCGCACTTGTGAGATCTCAAATTGCTCATCAAGAACTTGTTCGGAGTCTTTTAGAACGATATCAAATGCATTTTTTTGAGGGGAACGCCCTGATTTTGGATCTTTATCAAATGCATCAACATAAGCTCTGAGATCCTGAACGTACCCATTTAATATTTTGATAAACGGTCCTATCTCTGGGTAAGGCGGATAATCAAACAATGTTGTAATTTCCTGTAAATATTGTTGATTTAATTCAAGCCCTGTTAGCACATCTAATAGTTGATGAATGTTTTTATCGGTTACATGCTCACCCAATACAAGCAATATTTTTGCCCAATTATTTAAGTCCGGATCTTCTGTGGCTTCCAACTTATTGACTATGTTGTAAAAACGAGTTAACTCAGCCTTGCTACCTTTGGTACACGTTTTTATTAATAAAGTGAGCAATGGTACCAACGACTTTACCGATGTTTTGGCTTGGGTAATTGATGTGATTTTATCAATGACTTTTTGAAGTATTTGCTCATCAACATCCGGATCTGCTTTTTTTATTACGTGAATCAGTGCATTGAACAAAGCTTCGGAATGTTTTTCATCTACATCTGTTAAGGACTTAAATCCCATCAATTCTTTTAATGGGAATAAGGATTTCTGGGTTAAATTATGAGTAAATGAACAACGTAATAAGTTTTCATACACCTCTTCCCCGAGATCTTCCCGGTACTTTGTTAAATAAGTGACCTCGTTTAAAGCATCACGTAACTGCTCCACTGTATATTTTGGCGTTTCGTTCAATATTTTGCATAAAATAGCTAAGGGAGATGCGACGAAACACGGTTTTTCTCGACTCAAAGCATCCAGCAGATTCGTCATCTGAATTGCGGTTAAAAAAGACTTTTCAGGTGCTATGGACTTCATTCCATCAGTTAATAACGAAATGCAACGGTGAAACTCAATGTTGTTCTGGTTTTTAATGCGTGTTAAGGAGTTAATTAAGCCATTCACTACATCTAATTGCTGACCATATTCCTGCAGTGATTCGTCAATGGGTTGACTCGTATTTAATCCTTTAATTTGCTTCAATAGAAAATTATCAAAATCCTGATTTGTTTGTAATGGCTTTAAAGCAGCAATTAAGCTGGATTGACAACTAGCCTTTATTTTAGATTTCAACACAGGCAGGTAGGATTTCTTTGTAAAAAATTCAGCCCCCAATGCTTGAGTCATTTGTATTTTTTCTTGAGGAAATCCAGATAAAGTCCAAGCAAACCATCTACTGCCCAATAAATTTTTAACTTCCTGTTCTTCCTCAGCCAAAAACTCGAAGACTATTCTGGGGTTAATTGGTTGCTTTTTCAAATAATACAATACCACTTGATGAGCATCCATCCAGGGTTCCAAGTATCCTTTTAGTTTTTCTGGTAAATTTGCAAGTTTACTTTCGAGTTGCCATTCCTCGTAACTTTGTCTCAGCACGCTAAAAAGATTAATTTCTGTTTCGTTAACTGTATCTTTTCCTATTTTTAGATCCGGTAATTCAGCACGAATAATTTCAAGAATACCTGCTTTTTGATTTTCAACACTTGGCAGTACACCTAATTTCGCTTCTGCCTTTGCCACTGAATCCACAGTTTTTATCAGTTGCTCCAGGGAGGGCAGGCGATAAGAAGCTTCTATATTAATCTCAGCAAGAATTGATAATAACTGTCCCCTACGTTCAGGCTGCATGTCATGTACCGCTTGTGCTAGGTTTTTTATTTTTGTCTCAAATTCACTATCGTCTTTATCATGTCCGGTACCTTCCGGTATTTCATCGTTAAATAATGAAAAGAGTACCATAAACTGAGAAAGTGACTCGGGTTGATCGTGAAAGAGATCAGGCAAAAATTGATTCAGTTTAGAAGGAGTAACCAAATGCTTTAGCAAAATTGGCAAAGCAAATTTCTGAATAGGAACAGTCTTTGTCTGCTCTATGGCAAAACGTCTTTGATAATTATCGATAACGATTGATGCCACATTGTTATATTCACCTATGAATTTCAAAGTAAGCGAACTCATATCCAGAAAATCATGTCGTGCTAACTCCGGGGCTTTTGCTTTTTGCATAGGCAATAAGACATCAATAAGCTTATTCAACTCATCTGCAGTGGGCATTGATTCCCAACGACACTGCTCCAGTGATCCCAAAAAAGCAAGAAGTACTGTCGACAATTGACTGTTTAAATGCTCGTCAAAGTCCTCAGTTATTGTAATGAATTGGCTTAGTAAATTCTTAACTTGGGTATAGGGATCTTCGGTTTTAGTGCAAGCACGTTGCCCCGAAGTTATCAAAGCAACTATACTGAGAAATAATACTTTATTCTGCTTATTCAGCTTTTGATTGCTACTAATTTCCTGTTCGATTTTTTGATATACATCCAGTGTAAATGCCCATTCCTGCTCGCCGATAAAACGATAAAACCGGGATATAATCTCTCCGTATGAATCATCCAAACGGGCTAACCATGCACGCATTTCATTCGGCATCGCAGGAACCGTATAATCAAGAGCCTCTTCATGAACGTTGGGCCTTAAATTCATGTGCCGCGATAATAACTTATACCTGTTATAACGACTGGCATAGTAAGCGCCATAGGCCTCAAAATCCAATCCATCAAGACACGTAAGCTGCTCTTCTGGATCGCTGCTGTTGTTTATGATAAACAATAAGCGATCTAATGCGGGTTTCAGGTGTCTGATATTTTTTAAGGGACAGGATAAAGGTAACTTCAGGTTCTTGTTTTCCAGCTGTCTCAGAAAATAATCATAAGCAGCAAATAACTCATTAAACTCTGTACGGGAACCCGATGCTTTATGTTGTGCAACTAAAGAATTCCACCAAGTTCTCTGTTCACTATTTAATTCACTCAACTTTTTAAGGTTTGCAAAACCTTGAGCTGACGTTAATGCGAGATAATTTTCTGGTTTATCCAGAAACATCTCATTAAAATCTTTAAAAAGATTCTTATCGTGTAAGGTCTTAAGTTGTTGCAATAAAAGTAAAACACCATCAGCTCCAGCATGAATTAACACTTGAGCCAGACTACGATAGTTAAGGTCAGATAAGGGTATTGTCTGTAATAATCTTTTTATCCGCTGCAATTTTGGCGCATCATTTTCTGTCAACGCAGACAAGAAAAAAACAAAAGCTTCTTGACGACGTTCCGGTGTGCACTTTCTACTCATTAGATAATTAAATTCAGCTTTATAACGCCCCACATTTTCAGAATTTTTTTTCAAGAATCTAAATTGGTGGTATGAGCCAACAATATTGCGGGCATTTACCGGAGAAAATTCAGGAATGAGCGTCAAAGGATTTATTTGTTCGAGATGTTGATGTTCTGGTGCTTCACTAAAGCACAATACGTTTTTGCCATCCTGAGTTTGTTTTAGATAAAATCCCGCTGGTAAATTTTCAAAAAGCACGCCATAAGAAAACTCAGGAAAATTTCGGATAATTTTTTCCATGGCTGCTGCCTGCACATGGGTAATTTTCCTATCCAGCGCCTTAACTTGATTGGCACCTTCACCAACCAGCCTATCCCAGATGGAAAGTAATAGTTTTTCAGATGTGGCGAGTTGATTTGGATTCAATTGCTTTTTTAGAAAGCTCAGCCACTTCTTACTACCTAAACTGGCACGATCAACTAACTCGCCCAAGTCTTCCGAGGGTATTTTTTCTGCTTCAACAACAGCACCTACGACCAGCTCCTCTTTTCGTTTTCTCTGAGTTGCCTTTTGGAGTCGCTCCGATTGATGGGGTCCCTGCTGGGATTGAATCTGATATTGCAGTTGTAGACTAATGCTGGGGCCTTTTGTCCCCTCAATCCAATTCTTTTTCGTTTTTCGTATTTTATTGATGGGGGGTTGAAAAGAAATGGGTAAGCCAGGTAACTCCACCTGCTGCTGGAATTCAAGAGAAAATTTTTGTCGTTTACCCATTAGATAGACATTGTCGAAAGGCGATTGATATTGCTCCTGCTGGGGAGGAAAATTGAATTTATAAAGTCTGGGGCGTTCTGGTTTTAAAAGAAATTCAACCAATTCATCAAACTCTTCTTGGATTAACCCATCACATTCCAAAGATAGAGTAACTTCTTCAGTAACCAACTTATCTTGCTCGAAGGTAGCTTCCAAATAGGTGATAAAATCCTTGATATTATTAAAATTATCTTTGCCCACAGCGATTCTCATACAACCATGTCCCCCAAATAAATCCTGGGAAAAGTAGTTGGGGCCATAGCGAGTAAACCAAAGGTGCTGAAGATGTTGGATTTTTTTGAATTTTTTCGCAAAAGCTGCAGTGAGTGAAAATTCAAAAAGATCTGGTAGATTCGGTACCTTTAGCTTGCGCAGTAGGCTTCAACTGCTTTTTCCAGGATAATAATACTAAGACTTTATTATCCAAATAGTGCGCAAATATATCACATTTTTAATGAATAAAATATGAAAAAGATAGTTCGTAGTAACTTGAAATTTTGATTAAAAAACATCTAAAACAGCATTTAAAAGTTGCTGTGTATACGCTTCTTTAGGATTTTTAAAAAGGGATTCGCAACTTCCAAACTCAACGCCTACTCCATTCTTCATCACGAGCACTTCATCAGCAATATAGGAGACTACTCCCATATTATGGGTAATAAATAAATAAGAAATACCCGTTTCCTGCTGTAATTCCTTTAATAAATTGAGAATTTGTGCCTGCACAGAAACATCTAAAGCACTCGTTGGTTCATCACAAATCAAAACATCTGGTTCTGTTGCCAAAGCGCGCGCGATGCAAATTCGTTGTCTTTGGCCACCGGAAAATTGATGCGGATAACGTTGTAAACTATTGCTAGGCAAGTTGACCTGGTTTAACAATTCCTTTTGCCTTAGGTTAATTACAGTACGTTTCATCCCCTGGGCATGCATGCCCTCGGCTATTATTTCTCCTACTGTCATTCGTGGATTCATCGATGAAAAAGGATCTTGGAAAATAATTTGTACTTTTTTTCTGTATTCTCTTAATGGGCGTCCTTTTAATGCCAGCACATCGTATTCTTTATAATGTATTTCGCCTCCAGAAATAGGCAATAAACGCAACAAAGCACGACTGGCCGTAGTTTTTCCACATCCTGATTCACCTACCAAAGCTAAGGTTTTTCCTTGCTGCAAACGAAATGAAAGACCATCAACTGCTTTAAATATAACTTTATGGCGGCTGAATACTCCTTTTTTCTGGATAAACCCAACAGATAAATTCCTCACTGTGAGTATTGTTCTTGCTTCAGAAGATGCAACATCCCAGGCTATTTTATTTTTTTGCAAAGGAGGTAGTTCATCTAAGTCAGGATATAAATGACATCGTACCAATCGACCACTTTGTTCTTGTAATTGCGGCTCTTCTACTGGACAACGCTCAAATGCATACATACACCGTGGGTGAAAACGACAACCTGAAGGCATTTCCTCTAACGAAGGTACAAACCCTCGAATTACCGACAACCGTTCCTCACGTTTTGCGAAAGAAGGCACAGAAGCCAACAACTGCTGTACATAGGGATGCTGCTTTATTCGTGAAAAAAAATCATCAACAGAAGATTGCGCTACCACTTGCCCTGCATACATCACACATACTCGAGATGCCATAGCTCTAAGTACCCCTAGATCATGGGTAATGAGCAGTAAACTCATCTGATGGTTTTTTTGTACTTTTTTGAGTAATGCAAGGATTTGAGCCTGGATTGTAACATCCAAAGCGGTTGTTGGCTCATCAGCAACTAAAACATCGGGTTTACAAGCCAAAGCCATAGCAATGACTACGCGTTGTTTCTGTCCACCGGACAATTGATGTGGATATTGATGGATTTTAACTTCTGGTTGAGGCATTTCCACCTCATGAAGCAAGGATAATAATGCCTCTTGCAGCTCTTGCTTGTTAAAGGAGTTACATTTTACCAAAGCTTCTGTCAATTGTTCTCCTATAGTCATCACCGGATTAAGTGCCGTCATTGGCTCTTGGAAAATCATTGCAATCTTGCGGCCTCTCAATTGCCGCATCATCTGCTCCGGTAAATCCAGAATGTCTTGTCCATCCATATGAATGAGGCTATCCATTCCATAAACACCGGATTTTGGTAACAAACGCATTAATGCCAAAGAAGTTAAGGACTTACCACAACCTGACTCTCCTAATAAAACCAAGGTTTCACCAGGATGTAAACTAAAACTGACTTCATCCAAAGCAGATACCGTTTTATGGTGATTTTGAAAAGCTACAGACAATTGATGAATTTCAACACTATTTTTTTGCATATGTTTTCTGTTTCGCTTGATGAAACACTACCCTAGACGCCCCAAATCCAGGGTTCAGTGACGACCTTCTGATCTTCTTCTGCTTGCAGAGCAGGGGCTCTTTATAATAGATTTATAAAAGGAATATGCGTCTTTGGTCTACTGTATCATAATATATGGTAAAATAAACCTAACTTTTATTTGAGAAATACCCATGTCAGAAAACTATACTGCCCAAGCAATTGAAGTCTTAAGTGGACTGGAGCCTGTTCAACGGCGCCCCGGCATGTATACCGATACGACACGCCCTAATCATCTGGCACAAGAGGTGATTGATAACAGCGTGGATGAAGTATTGGCAGGCTTTGCAAGCAATATACGTGTCACACTTCATGAAGATGGTTCTATTGAAGTAGAAGATGATGGTCGCGGTATGCCAGTTGATTTACATCCACAATTAGGCTTAAGTGGTGTTGAGGTCATTATGACGCGCTTACACGCCGGAGGTAAGTTTTCTGATAAAAATTACAGCTTTTCTGGTGGATTACATGGAGTAGGTGTTTCTGTAGTGAATGCCCTTTCTGATCGTCTTGATGTCACCATTAAACGCAATGGAATTATTTATCAAATGTCATTTGCCAATGGCGATAAATTGTGTGAATTAAATGAAGCAGGCCTTACTAAAAAAAGAGATACAGGTACAATTATCCGTTTTTGGCCCAATGCCAAGTATTTTGATACAACGCGTATTTCAGTAAAACATCTTACTCATGTGCTTAGAGCCAAAGCCGTACTTTGCACTGGCTTGTCCATGACTTTTGTCAATAAGACAAGTAATGAAGAAATGCATTGGTGCTATGAGCAAGGGCTTATTGATTATTTAAATCAATCATTACCCGATGGAGAGTACTTACCTGAAGAACCCTTTACAGGCGAATTCAAAAGTGACGAAGCGACTGTTGACTGGGCTTTGGTTTGGTCTGATGGAGCAAACAGTGGTTTTAGTGAAAGTTATGTGAATTTAATTCCAACGATTCAAGGCGGTACCCACGTTAATGGCTTACGATCCGGTTTATTTGATGCCATGGCTGAATTTTGTGAATTAAGAAATCTACTGCCTCGAGGAGTAAAACTTACCGCAGATGATCTGTGGGAGCCCTGCCAGTATGTATTATCAGTTAAGATGAAAGAGCCACAATTCGCAGGCCAGACTAAAGAACGCTTAAGTTCCCGCCAAATTTCAGCCTTTGTCAGTAATGTGGTTAAAGATGCGTTTGCATTGTGGCTCAATCAACACCGCAATCAAGGTGAAGCAATTGCTTCTTTGGCAATAGACCGTGCACAAAAACGTTTGAGACAGGCCAAACAAGTAGCACGCAAGCGAGTAAGTCAAGGACCTGCCCTTCCAGGTAAATTGGCTGACTGCTTACTCACTGACTTAAGCCAAGCTGAATTATTTTTAGTAGAAGGTGATTCAGCAGGTGGATCAGCAAAACAAGCACGTAATAAAGACTTTCAAGCAATATTGCCCCTGCGTGGGAAGATTCTTAATTCCTGGGAAGTGGATTCATCACAAGTCTTGGCATCCCAGGAAATTCATGATATTTCCGTGGCGATTGGGGTAGATCCCGGTTCTTCTGATCTGAGTGGGCTTCGTTACGGTAAATTATGCATTCTCGCAGATGCCGACTCCGATGGAGCACACATTGCAACGTTGATTTGCGCCTTATTTTTACGCCATTTTAAACCACTGGTTCAAGCAGGACATGTATTTGTGGCTATGCCTCCACTTTATCGAATTGATGCAGGCAAAGATGTTTATTATGCTCTGGATGATGAAGAGAAAACTCGTATCCTCAATCACTTGACACAAACAACTCGAGCTAAAGCAAATGTTCAGCGCTTCAAAGGCTTGGGTGAAATGAATCCGATACAATTACGTGAAACAACCATGGATCCCAATACCAGACGCTTGGTTCAATTAACCATGGATGATGAGGAAGGAGCTGAAGCAATTATGGATATGATGTTAAATAAAAAACGAGCAAGCGACAGAAAAGTCTGGTTGGAGTCTAAAGGAAATTTAGCTGAAGTTTAACATTCATTGGATTCACATCTTAACCTCCTATCACGTAGCCTGGGTGAAGCGCAGCGAAACCCGGGTTTGCCGTATATTTCCCCGGGTTACGGCTTACGCCTTCACCCAGGCTACGATAAAATTACCACTTAGCTCTTTGTTAGGGTCTGTTTATATTTCGCTAGCTTGAGTCAAAATCGTTTGATTTTCGAGCACCGAAGCGCAGCATACACGAAGTATGTGAGCATCGGAGCACAGAAAATCAAACGATTTTGGCCAAGATAGTAGAAATGTAAACAGACCCTACCATTTGAATAATGGGATTAAGTTCGAATAATCATCAGTCCATAAAAACTGCTCGTCGCTTGTATTAAAGTGCCAACGAGCCTCTTTTATAATTTGAAAAGCCAGATTTTCATTAGAAGTCAAAAAAGCCCACTGAGAATCAAACTGACCTAATGACAGAATACCTTTATTATTTAAATAAAGCACCATCAACTCCAAAGACCTACCAGCAGCATTGATCACAGGTAATAATTTCATATGCCGATTACTTAAATGAATCAATATACCCCCGTCTTCGGTAATTTTTTGTTGATATAAAGTAAATGCTTCAAGAGTTAATAAATGCACAGGAATTGCATCTGAACTAAAAGCATCAATGACCAATAAGTTTTGGGAATGATCCGGTAATTGTTCTACAGCCAATCTTCCATCATTTTTCATAATGGTCACACGCGGCGGACAATCACGTAAGTAGGTAAATAATTGAGGATTTTTTGCGAGATCAATAACTTGATTATCAATCTCAATGACTTTAATTTGATCTTCTTTTCGAAATTGGCAGATCATAGTACCAATACCTAAGCCAATAATTGTTACTGATAAAGAGCTCCATTTTTGTTGCATGGCCCCCACCAGGGGTTTAACCGCGCCATAATAAGAAGTCAGTCCAGCAGGTTTTTTCTCTCCTGTAGCTTGCAATCCATGCACTGTAGACTGATTGATTAAGACATGTGTTCCTTGTTTGTCTATTACTTTTTTTACCCCATAAAAATTGCGTATTTGCATTAAAATTGAATCATTTTGTAATAGTGGTGAAAAAATAAACCCAAATAAAATGAATAACGATAAAATCAAGCTGGCTTTACTTTCTTGCCAGATAACTATGACAATTAATGCCAAAATAGCGCAGATCTGGAAAGATGAAAAACCTTTAGGCCAATGGATAGCATTAATGCTGTAATGCAACAGCATAAGAATCAGAACAACCACAGGGACCCACCAACCATACTTTCTTGACAATTGCGGCAAAGCAAAAAGACTTAGTAAGATTGCTAAAGGATACTCATAAATCTGGTTGAACCAACGTGGTGCTAAAACTCCATTGAACACACCCGCCAGTACCCCCCCAAGAGCTAAGCAAAAATAAAATAACGTAAGGGACTGTGGCTTAGGCCTGCTTAAAAATAACTGACTATGGCACAGCAATGCCAACATGAAGAAACTCGACAAATGAAACAAAATACCCTGCCAAGCCTTTATTTGTCCTGCATTTAAAATAAAACCAATAATCGGAAAAATGAGAAAAAATACAGCATTTCTGGCTATCCATGAAAATGAAATCAAGGGTTTGTTAGTGAATACAAGCACAAAAGTAAGCAGATACAAAGCCAAGGGCAACACCCAAAATAAAGGTGTGGCCGCGATATCTGTAGTAATATACAAAGTCACTCCCAGCATTAAACTGCATGGAGCAAAACTTAAAAAAATCCAATACAGTATTTTCTGCCAAGACCAAACTGCAGCGAGTTCATTTTGTTTTTCCAGCGGTTGATAACGATTAGAAATGAGAATAAAAAACAACAGAACCAGATAAATTACATAAACTATGTTCCATAAAAAAAATTGATTTTTTAAGCCAATAAAACGTTCGATGACCCAAGGGTAAAGTAATAAAGATAAGAGACTACCTAGGTTAGAAGCAGCATATAAAAAGTAAGGATCTCCAGCGCCTTTTTCCTTAGTCTGACTGTATGCAAATTGTAATAAAGGTGCTGAGGCACCAATAACAATTAAGGGTAACCCCAATTGGGTAAATAAATTAGATAAAATGCTCCATTCAGGTGATTCATGAAGTATCAAGGGTTGAAATACAAGAGGTAACACAATAAAACTCAAGAAGACGAGTGTGGCGTGCGTCAATCGCCATACACTTGGTTTATTAAAAAAACCAAGCACTGCGGCATATCCATAAGCAAATAGCAATATAGCCTGAAAAAAAAGCATGCATACAGTCCAAACTGCAGGTGTTCCCCCATAAACAGGTAATAAAGATTTAGCAACCATAGGTTGAATGCTAAACAAAAGAACAGCGCTTAAGAACAAACTGATAGGGAATAGAAAACGCACAAAGCATCCTTGACTAGAAAAAATCCACCTATAAAAATCCATTGTAAGATTACAGAAATGGTTATTCAACTTATTGTGGCATCATTAGTGTCTATTTCCATTTCGCTAGCTTGAGCTAAAATGATTTGATTTTTGAGTACTGAAACGCTTTGTATATTCAAAAGAATCAAAGCTTATTCACTCCTTAGAAGATTCACCAATTTTTTTAAAATTTTGTTCACCGAAAATGGCTGAAGCAAATTGATAATATTTAAATTCCAACAAATTATTGCTTGGATCCTTCAAGAAAAAGGATTGATGTTCAATTCGAGTGCCTTTAAACCGTGTTTTTAGTGGAATTTCAAAGGGAATGTGCTCTTTTTTAATTTGTGCCAAAAAAACATCAAACTCATGTCGATCAAGAAAAATTAAACCAAAATGTCGTGGATAAATACTTTCTTGTAAAGGAAGGATCGCATCAACTTTATGTGCCACAATTTGATGATGGTCAAATTCCAGAATCAATGCATGCTCCGACTCACGCCCTAACGAAAAACCCAATTTATGGTGATAAAAATCTTTTGCCAGAGCCAGATCATGCACTGGAAAAGCGAGATGAAATAACGTATTCATGAATTTAGATTCTTCATCGTTTTTTGTTTTTGCAATGCGCCATTCTTCTGAGCCATACATACTCCTTATATTGGTCTATTCTATAAGAATAGCAAAAGCAGGCACGCTGAAGACATAAAATTTATATTAATTAAGAAATAAGTATGTAAGAATATTTACTTTATTTCATTCAATTTCAATATAAAATGATTTTAAACACTATTTTTGATTATATTATTCATATTGATGTTTACCTAAATACCATTGTTTCAAACTATGGATTTTGGACTTATTTGTTTTTGTTTGCAGTAATTTTCTGCGAAACCGGACTTATTGTCACCCCTTTTTTACCGGGAGACTCGTTACTATTTGCTGCAGGCAGTATCGCAGCACAACCAGGGAACCCGTTAAATATTTCAATTTTGTTGTTGCTGCTGTTTCTTGCCTCAGTTTTGGGAAATCAAATTAATTTCTTGGTTGGTCGACTACTAGGCCCTCGTATTTTTTCTACCGATAAATCCTGGCTGCTTAATAAAAAACACTTAGAGGAAACCCATGCATTTTATGAAAAACATGGAGGTAAAACGATAATTTTTGCGCGTTTCCTTCCAATCATACGCACTTTTGCACCTTTTGTTGCAGGTATAGGGACAATGCGAATTGTTCATTTCTCGTTGTACAATTTGATCAGTGCCTTAATATGGATCGCCAGTTTATTGAGCTTAGGCTATTTTCTCGGCTCAATTCCATTAATAAAAGAAAATTTCACCGTAGTAATTTACGGCATCATTTTTATTTCAGTATTACCCCCCCTTCTTGCTTTATTAAGTCGAAAACGAACCTATTCAGATGAATAATTGTAAAAATGTAGCCTGGGTGCAGTGCAGCGAAACCCGGGTTCCGCTGCGCTGCACCCAGGCTACGTTCATAGGATATGTTTGAATCTTAGTGGAACGTCAGATTTTGAACTCAAATCTGACGTTTCAGCACTAAAAAATTCCCAATTCATCAGGAGTTAACTCCCCTTTTAACTCATCCAAAAGAGCCGAATAATTTTTAGATATATAGTTTAAATCCTTTTTATGATGCGGCTCATTTGCTGCTAATAACCCCTGTAATAACATAGTCCTGAATGAATGAGGATGAGTATTGCCGTTTTTACTATCTTCTAGAAAATCCATTAACATATTTTTGGCCTGATCCAGGTCTTCAACTAAAGAAAATTCCTCATCAAACTTACTGGCTCTTCCCCTACCGGACTGACCATGTCTGTGTAAAAGTGAAAAAATAATTCCATCACTATAGGTACAATACACGATTACTGCACGATGGATTATATGAATTAATCGATTTAATTCTTTTCGATCTGCCTTTGAACTCATTGACGTTAAAGGTATCTCATCACTGTGGTTAAAAAGAGTTTGTTTATTGAGAGAGTATTGCGGTTGTCTCTTTGTCTTTTCAGAATTCATTACTTCAGGTGGAGTTTTCTTTTGTGTACCTGCTTCTGTTTTTGGGAAATTTTGATCTTGGGTAGGTAATTTTTTTGGAACAGTATCTTTTTTAGGTGGTTTAGATTCTGTTTCTAACTCAATTATTTTCTTACTGCTTAAACCAGGTAGCGAAGTGTCCCCAAGCGGCTTGGTAGGTTTCGTTAAAATTTTTCTAACCAGTGTCACTTTTGTAGTCCAATGGGAGTTACCCATGTTATATAAGGTAATGACAGGGTAAGAAGGTGTATCGCGTCCGTTCTCCTTACCGACTACATGGAGATTTACATGAAGTTGATCGGCGATTTCTTTCAAGTCATAATGGGTTGCCCATCTTCCTTTTTCTTTTATCTTATCCATGCCTTTTAAAATAATTGAATCAGGATTTGCTTTCTCGTCTACTACTATATCTTTCAGTAATACCTCTTTGACACGGGCATTTTGTATTCTTCTTGCTTCCTTCTCGCTTTTATCTGTTAGCAGTGGTACTAGCGATTGAGCAGTTTCCATTGCCAACTCTTGGACTTCTCGAGATAAAGCTAATTCGTTAAATTGACTTATCTTAGCAAGTGAGTCGCCTATTCCTAAGAAAAAGTCGACCAATTCCATAAATTTACAAAATATTGGAGTGGCTTCAATATTGGCTCGCCGATCTTTTAATACGGCTTCTGTTTTTATTCTGTTGATGGGTTCGTTTTTATAGATATTACAGGCAATAGTTCGTAAAGACATTTGTAACTTGAACAGGAGCTCTTTTTTATAATTTCCAGGTGAGTGGTATAATTCATTTAAATCAATGTCAAGAATCTCTTGCAAGCTAACGTGATTAAGTCCTTGGCTCTTCCATTGGTCATAAGTTTTGCTTTTTCCAGTAAGTGCGTACTCTTTTAGGATAATATCGATTAAACCTATAGCAAACGCATAAAATCCGCAATCACCACCACCTGGATTATCGATTATCCTTTCTTGTACTTCCACAGTAAGAGCATCATCGGAGACTTCGGATCTCGAATGAGTCATGGAAGATCCCTTGTCAATTTCAATTTTAATTCCAGACATTGATTAATCCCCGGTTGCACTCTATAGAATTGTCTTCAGAAACTCTACTGCTTCGTCGATATGGTGCTCGAATCCTCATGTGACTGCTGTACACTCCGGTTCTGCACTCCATGTCTCCTCGCAATTCATCCCCTGCAGCGAGTTTCCAAAGAGGTCTAATATAAAAATGTTCACATATTATGCTACGAGAGAATTTAACTCGCAATAGGAAGTGTCTATTTGAAAAATAAGCAACTAATCGTCAATCAACAATTGCGATAGCATACCATTTTGAATCCAACCCTTGAGAAAAGAAGCAGCCTTCATGCCTACCTCCTCCGGTTTTATCCACTGGCAAAGCCCTTCGCAAAGTGCACCAAAAGACAACCTTTGTGATAAATTATCTAAAGCCCACGCTTCTTCATCAGACACACTATAAAATTGAATAATGTTTTCTGGGGATCGCCATAAAACCCAGGATGTAGGCACAGAGTTTTGTTGCAATTCAGGAAGTTCCTGATCATGAGTTAACGCTTTCCAAAGAGGAATTGTGTTTCCCAAATAATTGACTCGCTGCAGCGATGGATGGAGAACAAATTGAAGATTAGGCCATGCTTCTGGTGGAATAACTGCCATATCCTCAACTCGTACTATCTGTTCATCAGCAGCATCAAAAGCCAAACCCATTTTCCACTCAAAATCAGCAAGCTCAGATAAATGTGAATAGTGTGGATAATTATGCTTAATGAAATCTGGTAATAAATCACCAAACCATCGAATAGAGCGATAATAAGAAGGATGAGCATCAATGTAATAAGTCGCTAACTTATTAAATTCTTCCGTTCCTAAATAAGCATACAAGGCAGGAAAGTTAGTACTCAAACTTTCAATAAGCCGAAGTTTATACGCATCACGATAAATGCCTAAGCGAATATCCACTGATACCAAATCAGTATGTACTATAGAACCATGAATCGCAGAATGTCCTGATAATAAAAATTTTTGAAACTCATCTTGTAACTGAGAAAGCCCGATCATACAAGTACCTCTTCAACCAAAATCGATTCCGCAATCCGTCGTGCCCGATTGACTTCTGCGAGCAACTCCGCAAAAGGAGGCATATTGTCATCCCGTTCAATCATAGATGATATTGGCCCTAAACGTTGTAACGTTGCAGCGTAAAGATCCCAAACAGGTTGAATTACTGGAGCATCATGTGTATCAATAATGTAATTTCCGTGATTTGCATGACCCGCTAAATGAATTTGAGCTACACGCTCAGCAGGGATAGCCATAATATAATCTATAGGATTAAACTGATGATTTACAGAACTCACATAAATATTATTTATGTCTAATAAAATATAACAATCCGCTTGTTTTACAATTTCCTGGATAAACTCCCATTCGGTCATTTCAGATTGTTTGTAAGTAAGATAACTGGAAACATTTTCAATTAAAATGGGACGTCCTAAAAAATCCTGCACTTGCTGAATTCGTGATACAACGTGGTTTACAGTTTCACGTGTATAGGGAACAGGTAACAAATCATGAGCATTGATGCCGTTAACCCCAGTCCAGCATAAATGATCAGAAATCCAGACTGGCTCGACACGAGCGGCCAACGCGCTTAATTGCTTTAAATAAGCTCGATCCAGAGGGTCTGTGCTTCCTAATGAAAGAGATACCCCATGCATCACTACAGGATAGTGAGCTCGTATTTGATCAAGATAATAAAGTGGCTTACCGCCCGGAACCATATAATTTTCAGTGAGTATCTCAAACCAATCCAAGTTGGGTTTTTGTTCTAAGATTTCTTCATAATAATCAGGTCGTAATCCCAATCCAAAACCTAAAAAAGGCATTTTTTCAGTTACTTTATACTTTGGGATATCCATATTCAGTCCGGGGAAAAATGTGAAACCAGGCATGCAAAACATGCCTGGAGTAATGCGGAACTCAAATTGAAATTATTGAACAACAGTACCACCAGCTTTTTGGCAGTCTTCTTGAGACATTTCAGCCACACCTTTGCCTTTACAAGCGTTTTGGCCTTTACAAGCGTTATCTGCAGTTTTGCAAGCGCCTTGTCCTTTACATGCATTACCACCTTGGCATTTTACCATGCCAGCAGAAGTATCAGCAGCAAAAGCAGGGGTTAAAGCAAACATAGAAGCAGCACCCATTGCAAGAGCAACGCCTGTTAATTGTAATTTGTTCATTACTAAATTCCTTTTAGAGTTAGTTAAATAAGCTATAAGGCAAAATATAATTTAGCCCTTTGCATTTTAGAAATTTATATTCAATTTTGTCAAGTTCACCTTTGAAAAATAATGGTTTTCCTTAGTGACTCGCAATATCGCACCGATAAACGCAATGAGCAGAAACCTCTCATCACCTACTCGCCAAAAAACAATGTCTATAATAAAAATAATTAGTTTAATCTCGATTAATAATAAAATATGGATAAACCATTACTTACACCCCAAGAAATTTTTGAATTCATTAAACAGCATGAACCTTTTAGGCTAATGAGCGATGCATGTCTTGCAAAACTTTCTCGTGTTTTGGAAATAGAATCTCGAACCAGTGATTCCCTTTTGATTAAAAAAGGGGAAACTATGAATGATCTTTACATTTTAATTAAAGGTCGTCTTTACTACCAGATAACCGATATTGAAGGAAACATAACGTTTCAAGGTGAGTTACATGAAGGGTCAATTATAGGCGAAATGGCTCTTATATCTGATTTACCCCGCTCTGCGAATGTCTATACCTTACGTGACTGTATTATCTTAAAATTATCGAAAAAAAACTTTTTGAAATTGTGCAGAACATTTCCTGAGCTGCTGAATAAAATAACCCAATTCACCATTCAACGACTAACCAATTCACTGCAGGGAATTCATGGCCCTGCAACACGCGATAAATCCGTTGCTCTAATCCCTATAAGACCAATACAAAACCTCGAATTTCAATTGCAAGAAATGATTTTTCGTTTCTCTTATGGAGAAAAAATCCTTTTATTAAACAGCAGTTATCTGGAAAATAGAAAAAATCTACTGGATGTGAATGGGAATATGAGTAATGAAGGAATTTTATGGATTAACCAACTAGAAAAAGAATACTCCTATATTTTCTATCTAGCCGATGAAACAATAACAAGCTGGACAAAGTTTTGTGTACGTCAAGCAGATTCACTCGCTTTTTTAGCGCTTGCAGAAGAACACGATCCCGCCTTATCTGAAGTAGAGAATTACATCTTAACGATGCAAAGTAATTTTATTAAACGCAACGTATTAGTACTTGTTCATCAAACGGCAAACCCACCAAAAAATACGCAAAGCTGGTTAGAAAAACGCTCGGTCAACAGTCACTTCCATGTTCGAAATAATACGGAGGAAGGTATTTCTCGAATGATGCGAATCTTTACTGACAATACTATTTCCTTAGTACTCAGTGGTGGAGGAGCACGAGGTCTTGCGCATATAGGTGTTTATCGCTTATTAGAAGAAAGAGGAATACCCATAGATTATATTGCCGGAACAAGTATGGGAGCAATGCTCGCTGCCGCTTTTGCCATGGGATATTCCTCTAGTGATGTTTTGAAATATGTGGAAGAACATTTAATCAAAGGAGCCAAGATTGACTTTACCTTTCCCTATATTGCAATTGCTACAGGCAAAAGAGCCACAGACAGTCTTATTGAGCTCTATGGTGAAAACAGTCAAATCGAGGATTTATGGCTAAACTATTTTTGCGTATCAACCGATTTAATCAGCAAAAATTTATATGTCCATGATAGAGGACGATTATGGGAATCCATTCGCTCCAGCATATCCCTACCTTTTATTTACCCGCCAGTATCCTTTAATGACAAACTTCTGATTGATGGCGGAATACTCAATAATATCCCCACCAATGTCATGAGACAGTACTCACATAGCAGTAAAATTATTGCTTCCAATATCAGTATTAATAACGTATTTAAATTAACACCAATACCTTATTCACTTTCTGGTTGGAAACTACTTTACAATAAATTTATGGGGAAAGAATCGATATTACCTATTAACCTAGGTGAGTTGGTGTTGAGGCTATTAACCATAAGCTCTCATCAAAATACCTCGAAAATGATGGCCATGGCAGATTATGGTATTACTTTAAAAATAGACCAATACGGCATTCTGGATTTCAAAAAATACAAAGAAATTGCTGAAACGGGTTATGAGCAAGCAAAAGCTCAGTTTACTGCTCAAAATTTAGCTGAACTATTAAAAAATACTCCTCAACATAATGCGGATGAACTCATATAAGTTAATCTTTAAGTTCAAGGTTATTTTTTATTCTTTCGCGCAACAACCTGATCAAATATGGCTCTTTTCTCTGGGGGTAACGATTCTCGCCGTAAAGCCATCATTTCTTCCACTGAACCTTGTATGCAATCTGGAGTAAGCCGGTCGAGAATTAAAAAACCATTTAAATGATCAATTTCATGTTGTAAAACCCGAGCATAAAATCCCTCTTCAATTTGTTGATGAAAATGACCTGACTCATCATAATAACTCACAGTGATTTGCTCATAACGAGGAACCTTCCCAGATTTGCTGGAAACAGAATAGCACCCTTCGAAATCTTGGTGCATCTTAGAGCCTGCCATCGGTTCGTAATTTGGATTAATCATAATATGCATAGGATAGAATTTTTTAACATTATCTCGTAATAAAGTCGCTTCTTCGGGAATATAAACTGCAATTATTCTTTTTGCACAGTTTACCTGGGGCGCAGCCAAGCCAACCCCGCCCAATCCATGCAATTTCGTCTTCATTGCAGCAATTAACTCTTTATCTTCCTGGCTTAAAGGAAACTGGACTTCTTGAGCCTTGCTCTTTAGAACCTGGCGGTATTCAGGTTGTTCTACGGTTACTATGTCCATAGCCATACTCGCGGTACTCCCTAGTAAGAAAAAATATAATGTGAGTCCCAAACACACCTTATCCATAGACTTAATTCATTTTCTTCATATTTGCTGTTTGAACTGCAAAATAATCTTTAGCCTGATAAATATGATCCGCATCAATACCAACGCGTAGTGCTTCAACCAAATCCTCTTGGTGTTGACTAATAACACGAAGTTCTGAAACAGGGACATCTGTAAGTTGTTTCATAACCAAATAATTGAGTAAAGACATAGTTGAGCTGGGATCAACCGTTTGGTTTTCCTCTTGTGTTTTAAATAGTTGGTAGCGATAAGATAAACAAAGAAATATACCGGGAGCAATTTCAACTGGCTCTTTATCTTCTTTAATACTTAAATCAATATTTCGATAAAAATTAATGGATGGATAGGCTTTTCGCAACATGTTGAGAATCTGTAACACATGCAATTCATTGGTGTTCGCAATGAAATAAATAGGATCTCTTTTAGGCTCCGCTTCATGAATTAATGCGGTGAGATAATCTGCCTTTGACTCATCCCATCCAACTTGTGAATTCCAAGCATCTTCTAAAAGCATCTTTGCAAACGTATTGGAATACAACTGCTTGTCTTTTAACTCCTCCATGTCCCTCTTTTCAGGACGCATCCTCAAGAAATGAAAAAATTTTCAATAAACGCTCCAGAAACTGCTCTGTAGTGAGTTTGCCTAAACGATAAGGTTGTATCAATTTAGAGTCATTCCTACCCAGTTGATACATAAAAGCCAAGCATAATTTGTCCATGATTGAAAGAAACTGGAGCAACAACTGAAATAACCTGTAGAATAACGATCACAAATATCCTCAAATGATCGAACACAGGAGCTGATGGGTTTCAAAGCATGTATGGCTGATAAATTGACAATTAGTGGCATGATTTCAATGACCTGAGTATTTTTTTGCCGATTTTATCCCAAATAATAAAGTGATTCAAATGAAGAACTTGCTTTGCAACTCAAATCAGTCCTTGATGTTTCAAACCCTCAGGGTAAACCCTAAACTCCTACATGATAACTGTGATAATATGTCCGCTTTCTCAAACGTTTATACTTATGCAAACAACAAATACACTATTGCTGCGTACATTAAGTCAGCATGATGAAGTCAATTTTCTCCTGACCATGCAAAAAAGCCGGGATTTTCACTATCCATTTGTTAGTACCCCCCAAACCCATGAGGAGTTTCAAGCCTATTTACAAAAATATCAGCACGAGGATCGCCGATGTTTTTTAGCATTAAATCGGAATGAAGACATTATCGGTGTATTCAATATTAATGACATGGTGCACGGTGTATTTCAAAGTGCGTACATGGGTTATTTTGCATCGGTATCCTATGCTGGCCAAGGACTAATGAGTCGCGCATTAAAACTGGTTTTAAAAGAAATTTTCTTAGAATTAAAACTGCATCGAATTGAAGCAAACATCCAACCTACTAATACTGCATCCATTCATTTAGCCACCCAAAATGGCTTTCTTAAAGAAGGATTCTCCCCAAGATACTTAAAAATGAACGACGTATGGTGTGATCATTTTCGCTTTGCTTTAACTTATGAAGACTGGTTAGCAAATCAATAGAGCCGCTTATTTTGAATGACTAAGTGGAAGCAGGGGTATTCCAAGAACTTTTCCGAATTTTGCTGCGTCCACTCAGGCTACATGAATACACATTACCAGTAACCGTTCAAGCAATGGCATCAACTTAAACACACCTAACTCTCACGGATATACGTGTAGCCTGGGTGAAACGAAGTGAAACCCGGGTTTCGGTCCTTCGGACCTTCACCCAGACTCCCTTAAGGTGACGCCATTGCGTAAATGCTTACCATTACCAAACTCGAGCTAATAACTGTCTATACCCTGTAATGACTTTATCCGCAATTAAAAATTGATGTTTGTCATAGGTTGTCGTCAAACCAATTACTTGCATCCCCGCCGCTTTAGCTGCTTTGACTCCATGGAGTGTGTCTTCGATTACCAAACAACGTCCAGGAGCAACCTTTAAACGTTTGGCAGTGAGTAAATAGCCCTCAGGAGATGGTTTTCCGCTCTGTACATCTTCCGTTGTAACAATGGTATTAAAATAAGCGTGTAATTTTCCTTGCCTTACTTTAGAGAGTACGGCAGTAATTTCGCTGCGGCTGGATCCACTACAAATGGCGATTTTATTAATCTTAGGAGCAATTTTAAAAATAAATTGCTCAAAATCTACAATCAGAGGTAAGGAGTCTCGATTACGAATAATGTTGATGTAGGCACTGGCTTTTTGTTGAATCAAATGTTTGATTTCACTATCGGAACAGCTAAATCCCTCGTTGAGTAATAGCCTTGGGAACATGTCCTTGTCAGAAAAACCCAAATATTTTTTCATATATTCAGAATAACTTATCGTTATCCCTAATAACTTAAGTACATGACAGCATGCTTCATAGTGAAGGGGTTCGCTATCTAAAATAACCCCATCAAAATCAAAAATAATCGCGTCATACATAGTATTTCAGATCCATATTATAACGAAACATGCACGCCTCATTGGTAATGAATAAATCATAAAATAGTCACTAAACATCGAAATGCGCAACGACCATTCTTCAATTACATCATCAACAATCCCAAAATGCTACTTATACGATTATTTGAGTTACTTCTAATACCCCCCAATAATACTTTGTTTCCTTAAATCAATCGAGCCTGATTTGATAAACTTGACAAAGCGAGAAGATGAACCAAAATTTAAGAACCATAAAAGGAATTATTCTGATGTTATGAAAAAACATCCATACCTAGCAGAGGTTTATCATTTACAAACAATTCATCGCCCTAGGAAAAGGAGTTCTTATGTTTGTCATGAAAAACAAGCATAACAAACTCCTAGAAATCGTCGTATGAAAAAAATGTGTTATTTTTCCTGTGATTATATAGGTCACAGGGTTTAAATGGAGAAAATTATGGCTACTTCAAAAAAACACAAGGAAGAAAAAGCCCTAATGCACGAAATTGAAATAATTTACAAACGTCGATCCATACGTAATTACACATCAAAAAAACTTGATCGGACAACCATTAATTCATTACTTGATGCCGCAGTTCAAGCGCCTACTGCCATGCATGAAGAACCATGGTCTTTTGCTGTAATTCAAGATCAGAATACACTGGATCGTTTATCAGACAGTGTGAAAGCCCTCATATACTCAGAATCCCTTAACTATTCAAAAATGCAGATGAGATATCTGCAAGAACTTATAAATGATCCTGATTTTCATGCATTTTATAATGCAAGCACCCTCATCATTATTTACAGTAAATATCATGGCCATTTTGTAGCTGCAGATTGTTGGTTGGCAGCTGAAAACTTAATACTCGCTGCGTGTGCTCAAGGACTGGGTACCTGTGTTATCGGCCTTGCGGTTTCAGCATTGAATACTCCTGAATGGAAAACAAAACTGAATATTCCTTCTGATATAACAGCAATTGCCCCCATTATTGTAGGGACTCCAGCCGGAACTCACCCAGTAGTACCTCGTAAATTGCCAGAAATTCTCGTATGGAAATAAAAACAAATATAAGGAACACAAAACATGAAAAAAAATCTACTTATATTTTTATTATTGATGTTTACTTTCCCCATAAGTGCTAAAACTTCTGATTTCACTCTTTGCAAAAGCAAATTTGCTTTATGTACTACAGCACCCTGTAAACCAATACCTGGAAAAAAAGGTTGGGTATCTTGTCATTGCAGTGTACACAAAGGATACTCCGTAGGTACAAAGTCGTGTTCTAGCGTAAAGAAAACGAATAAAGGAGAACTCATTAAATCACGCTATTATCCTATTAAATCTTATGCAATGTGTAAAAATGATCGTCCTTGGGCATGGTGTTTGGATAGTCCTTGCGTCATTGATAAAAAAGATCCCACAAAAGCAAAGTGCCTGTGCTCTATAGTACGTAATAAAGGTCCTTACATGATTGTTACTGATAAGTATACTAAAAATACATGTACTACTGGACTGTATTCATCTGCAAGAGTTAAGGATGGAGAACAAATAACGGACTTTTTAAAAGCCCATAAAGAACTGCCTCCATTTCCCATTAAAGTGCTCAATGAGTAATAACCTGCGCCTTTTACTTTAGTGCAAAGCGTAACCATTTCGCCCCTCGAAACGATTACACCTTGCACTAAAGCAAAATTCACAGGTTAGGCAAGAACTCCAAGATGATGCGTCTTAATTCAGAGAAATTTAAAAAGCTACATCGAATTAAAAATAGAGATCGTAGCAATTCGAATTTTCCATTTATTGTGGCTCTCTTTAATCCGCAAGCAAATCGTGAGTTGCTTTTTGATAAGTATTTAAAAAATCATCTTGAACAACTACAGCCATATTATCAATCGCTTGTACTGTGCTTGTTTTCTTAAGAACTCCTGTTTTAAATTGCCAATGGGCAGGCAACTTCAGTTTTGCACCCAACTGAGCTAGAGATTGTTCTGTTTGTGGTACTTTTTGCACACTATAGGATTGCATGACAAACACATTGCCCTTTGGGTCAATGAGTTCATAAACAGGCTTTCCAGCATCATAAACCCACGTTGTTGTACGAGCAACTTCTCGCAGCTTATAAGGAACAGCCAATAATACATCCTTTATACGAATACGGAGTATTCCCGCTTCTCGCATAGCCAACCCATTAAATGTCATGACATCGGGGTTGACCAGCTCAGAATTTTTCATCCCATCAATTGTCCAGTAACGAGGACCATTCAAGTGAACATGGGTTGATCCTGTCGCTTTTTCTACATCCTTAGGTGTTATCTTAGCCCAAATATTTTGTGGGCAATCATTAAGTCCAATCGTATTATATACTGCATAATAACTGATACTTTTAGAAAAAATAATCTCGCAATAACGCATATTCCGCAGATTAGATTTTTGTGCTGCTGAAGAAATAGTTGGGATAATCAATAAAACCAATAAAACAGGAATAATAGCGCTTGAATAACTCATTCGATAATGCATAGTTATACCCCCCTATAGCTTAATTTATTAGAAAATCTTCCTACACAGAACATTGATAAAATATATCTAAGCCTTAATGTAACACGTTCAAAAATTCAAATGACACCTGAATTTTAAATTTTATTTTTTTGTTGTGTAAAGTAAGCAAAAATGGCAGATCATAACACACATGAATCCTACGAGTCCGCCCAATATAACGTGAGTAAAGCGCTCTGAAGCAACACTAACTGACTGAGTCGCCAGTATCACCGCTGTTGTAACAAAGAAACACCGGAAAGTATATGCAACCGCATAACGACGAAAAGCCACTAAAGTTAAAAAAACACCACACACGGCAAAAGTCAAATCAAAAGGGGTATCAGGAATAAATTGACCTAATAAAATACCTAAGGGGACACCGATGGAGACCCCTGTAACACGTTGACGTAATTTTTGTGGCGTTGTCGTTATGTTACCGGTCACAACACTTGCCGCACCCCAAATCATCCATTGGCCATTTTCCATTTGCAAATACTCAACTAAAAATGCAGAAATAAAAACAGCAAGTGCCATAGCGATCAGGCTTTCAATATAAGGTTTTTTTTCTCCGAAATCACCTAAACCGCCCAATCGCAAGGGATGATAATGTGTGACACGTTTTTTATAAAATGCTCTCATTTTATCAATCTGCGCGATCAATAAAGTAGGGATTAATGCAAACACTAAATAAGGTAAGAATTGAGGCGCTTGATAAAACATTGTTGCGGGCTTAGTCTCAGCTGCAAATTCCGTAGCAAGAATAATGGCAGGAATAAAAGTCCAACTTCCCAAAGGACGTAACTTCTCTCCTTTTATTGTTACCCAGATCACAATCGTTGCTGCAAGGGAACATGAAACAACATACAACACAGGTTTTAGTTGGGTTAAAAAGAGCAAATAAAACATTGCAATAATCATACTGCCATGGAGTAATACGCCTAATGCAGTCAGTGCCAGTCGCTCTTCTACAATCAGGGTTGCCATAGTCAATACAGAAGACTGGAGCCAACGTGGATTATTGGTATGCAAATAAAGAAAAGCGAAAGGCAATAATACAATAATACCTCTTATCAACGGCCATAGCAGAATCTCATCTTTTACTGCGTGTATCGCCTTAGAAATAACCTGCATCAAATACCTTTTAATTCATTTACCGTTACTATGTGTGCTATTTTCTCCATTAATTGGATGGAAAATTGATGCTCCTCCTGATTCGCTGCTGCACATATATCTTCAACGATACAAACCTTATAGTCACGATCATGGGCATCGCGAGCCGTGCTTTGCACCGCCCAAGAAGTGCTTACTCCTCCTATAATAAGTCGTTCAATTTGATTTGCTCGTAATGCAGCATCAAGTGCCGTTGCATAAAAGGCACTAACTCGAGGTTTAACAATGACTAAACTATCACCAATTTGCAATTCCGGATGAAATTCAGTTCCTTCAGTACCTAACTTAAGTGCACCCAATTCATGAACTTTACCAAAGAGAGGAGAGTGTTTCGGTTGCTCTATATAATGTGTACTAAAACCCACTTTAACCATTATGGCTAACCAATTTTTTAGTTTTGCAATCTCCAGCGCCTTATTTACTTTTTTAATTACATCACGCTCCTGTGCATGTGAAGCGGAACGGGCGATTTTTCCTTGAGGATGCATAATATCAATAATATAGTCCAAGCCGATAAATGCAGTACGCATAGTATAATCTCCATCAAAATGTTACATCCCATATGTTTCGCTCATTCTTCTGCTTTTGCAAGTAGCGTTTTTCCATATTATCTTAGATCTCGAAATCGTTCATCGCTCACCCACCACCAATTTCAGCAGCCCCAAATTATAAAAACCCGATATGGCAGCAATATATTGTTCTTCTGAAATAAATCAGACATAATTTCATTCAATTATCAAAGAGTAATAATTTAATTATACAAAAAAGAATAATCGAGATCTTCCACGATACAATAACGAGTCCTGAAAAATTCGGTTAATTCGGTACAGTTCAGTCGGCAATAGAAAGACGAAAGAAATAGGTTTTAGAAAGGACAACTTTTTATGCAATGGAAAGGAATACTGCATTTTTGTTTTAGCTTGGCATTCTTATTAGCCTCTTCATCAACGCTTGCTTATGATCAACCCGTTGTTAATCTGGGTTATACCAGTTTTTATGATGGGAGCCCTCCTTCTGGCCCAGGCTTTTATTTCCAAGATTATTTTCAGTACTACACTTCCAATCGGTTTAATGATAACAAGGGCAATAAACTTCCTCTGCCACGTACTGAACTTGATGTTGTTGCAAATGTGACTCAGTTTATCTATGTAACGACAAAAAAAATTTTCGGGGCTAATTTAGGTTTTGCCACACTTTTGCCTTGGGTAGTTAATGCCCGTGTGGATGATGGATTAGATAATATGATTCTAAAAGCTGATAATGGTCCTGGTGATTGGTGGGTCGGGCCTGCGCTGCAGTTTGATCCGATTATGCGAAAAGACGGAAAAGGGCCTTTATTTGTTCAGCGCTTTGAACTGGATGTAGTGATACCAGTAGGGCGATACAGCAGCCTCAATGCAATTAACCCCGGCAGTCATTTTTTGTCGTTAAATCCCTACTGGGCTTTTACGTTTTGGATGACACCTAAATTATCTGCAGCTGCACGGCTGCATTATCTATGGAATGGTGTCAATCATAGTCCTAACGTTGCTTTTGGACCCACTGTCCATTCCACACAAGCAGGACAAGCTGTTTTTGGGGATATTGCAGTAGGTTATGCCATAATAGAGAAGTTCACTGTGGGCGTAAATGGCTATTTTTTCAATCAGATTACCGACACTCTGGTAAATGGTGTTGGGGTTCCCGATCGCAAGGAACGTGTTTGGGCAATTGGTCCAGGGATGGTCTATAGCCTTAGCAAAAACCACTTTATTTTTTTAAATGTATACTCTGAGCAAGGCGCCCGAAATCGCGCCCAAGGCACAAATGGAATACTGCGCTTTGTGGCACATTTTTAATAGAATTCGGAGTGAAGCCTTTTCATCTACGTCTCGCGGCTTGTCTGCGGGATCCAGGATCCGGCAGAGTAGATCTCCTGGATTCCGCGGACAAGCCCTGAGAGATCCTCACAAAATTTAACCAGGAAACCTATTCTATAGTTTACGGTGATGTTTAAAAGGCTGTCATCCCTGCGTAGGCAGGGATGACGGGCAACAAATAACATTCTTCCTGGTTAAATTTTGTGAGGATCTCTCAGGGACAAGCCGCGGAGCGTCGAAATAGGGCACCATTACGGTGTAAATGGTTTTTGAAGGACTTTTTTAGTTTAGGTTATGGTTTACCAAATCCCCCACCTCCTGGCGTTTCAATAATGAAAACATCACCTGGATGCATTTCTCTACGTGCACAACTCCCTAATTCTTCTACGTAACCATTTGCACGTTGAACCCAATTGTGTCCGGGCTTACCCGAAGCCCCTCCTTGCATCCCATATGGAGGAATGACACGATGACTGGAAATAATATTTACGATCATCTTCTCTAAAAAACGAATCCGTCGAACGACACCATCCCCACCACAATGTAAACCTCCTCCCCCACTTCCTTTGCGAATGGAAAATTGCTCGAGCAGAATTGGGAAACGCAATTCTAGAATTTCTGGATCGGTAAGATACGTATTCGTCATATGAGTATGAACTGCAGAAGCTCCATCAAAGTCAGGCCCAGCCCCAGCGCCACCACAAATTGTTTCATAATATTGATACGCTTTATTGCCAAAAGTGAAATTGTTACACGTTCCTTGGGATGCAGCGACTACTCCTAATGCACCAAACAGGGTATCAACAATACATTGAGACGTTTCAACGTTACCTGCAACAACCGCAGCAGGATAACTTGGATTTAAAATGCTTTTTTCAGGGATAATCAGCTCAATCGGTACAAAACAACCACTATTTAACGGAATATTTTCAGCAACCAGACAGCGCAGAACATATAAAACAGCAGCCTTACAAATCGCTGTGGGCGCATTAAAGTTGCCCGGGTGTTGTTTGCAACTTCCAGTAAAATCAATGTGCATCCGTTTTGTTTGTTTATTAATACTCAATGCGACCCTAATTTGGCTTCCATCATCTAATGCATAAGTAAAATGGCCATTACCCAGCTTACCCAATAAACGCTCTACTGATGCAGTCGCATTATCACGTACGTGTTTCATATACGCATGCACGACGTCCAAACCAAACTGCGCAATTAAATCCAATAAACTCTGCACACCCGAAGCATTTGCTGCAATCTGCGCTTTAAAATCCTCTAAATTTTGGTGCGGGTTACGCGCTGGATATTTTGCTTTAGTGAGCAAATTTAACGTCGCTTTTTCTAAAAAACGACCTTGATCCATGATTTTAAAATTATTGATCAGTACTCCTTCTTCCTCGACAATTTTGCTTTCTGCGGGGATAGATCCCGGAGTAATCCCTCCAATATCCGCATGATGCCCGCGCGAACCAACCAGAAATAACAAATTACTTCCTTGCTTATCAAAAACCGGAGTGATCATAGTGATGTCCGGCAAATGGGTTCCACCATTGTAAGGCGCATTTAAGACATATACATCGTGAGGATGAATCTTCGGATTGTTCTTTAATATGGATTTAACACTTTCGCTCATGGAGCCTAGATGCACCGGAATATGAGGCGCATTGGCAACGAGCTCGCCCTGTTCATCAAAAACAGCGCAGGAAAAATCAAGGCGTTCTTTGATATTAACCGAACTTGCTGTTTTACGTAGAACCTCGCCCATTTGCTCCGCGATACTCATGAAGCGATTATTAAATATTTCCAACAGAGCAGGATCAATTTGCGTAGTGACTCCTTTAGCAGCCGGGGTTTGATATCGTGTTAATAATAAGTATTTTTGTGCAGTCATCTCAGCTTGCCAACCCGGTTCCACAATGGTGGTCGCATTGGCTTCGATAATTACGGCACAACCTTGAATGCAATCCCCAGGAATTAATTCACCTTGGTCATACACGGACGCTTTATGATAAGAATCCTGAGTAAAAATTTTAACTGTCTCACGGTGTGGAATTTTATTTTCAGGACGGTGCTTTAGTGTTTCTTCAGTCAATTCAATAGAGGTTTTACTAGGAACGGCACATTCTATAGAAATAGCTTCAACAATCAGTTTTTTTCTGGATGAAGCGAATCCAAAAGTTTTACGATGTTGCTCTATAAATGTTTGCCGCATGGATTTAATGGTTCCCAATGCAACGAGTAATGTGGTATCTGAGCCTTCATAACGTAAGTGCACTTGCCGTTTGCATGTCACAGCCGCATTGGTTAATCCCTGGGATTTTAATGCCTTATGTGCTTTTTGCTCTATTTTTATAAAATTTGGACGCAAAAAAGAAAGAATACCGCGCTGCAATGCTCTTTCAATTGCTTGTTCATGCATGACGCTGATTTCTGCCAATCCCATTCCATAAGCAGAAAGTACACCAGCCAGGGGATGAATTAATATCTTTTTGATCCCTAAGTTATCAGCAACCCTACATGCATGCTGCCCTGCAGCTCCACCAAAACAATTTAAGACATACTGCCTCACATCATAACCACGTTGTATGGAAATTTTTTTTATCGCATTTGCCATATTCTCCACTGCGATGTTGAGATAACCTTCTGCAACTTCTTCAACCGTTTTTTTACTTCCTGTTTCTTTTTGGATTTTTTTTGCTAAATCCCGAAAATGCTCCTTCACTATGAGCGCATCAATTTCTTGATTGGCTGTAGAACCAAAGATTTTAGGGAAAAATTGAGGTTGAATTTTGCCAAGCAGCACATTGCAATCGGTTATAGTGAGTGGACCACCACGACGATAACAGGCAGGCCCAGGATTTGCTCCTGCTGATTGAGGTCCTACCGTATAACGTTGACCATCAAAATTAAGAATCGACCCTCCCCCCGCTGCTATAGTATGGATCGACATCATTGGCGTTCGAATATGTACTCCACTAAACTCATAATCATAGCTGCGTTCGTATTCGCCTGCGAAATGAGAAACATCGGTTGACGTTCCCCCCATATCAAAGCCAATAACCTGATTAAAACCAGCGAATTGGCTGGTTTTAATCATACCTATTACGCCTCCTGCTGGACCTGAAAAAAGACTGTCTTTACCCCGAAAAAGTTTTGCACTCACCAACCCCCCATTTGATTGCATAAAAAACAATGGAATTTTTCCTAACTTATTTTGCAGACTTTGAATGTAGCGTTGTAGCACTGGAGAAAGATAAGCATCAACAACAGTGGTCTCGCCACGACTTACCAATTTCATGACAGGTACGACTTCATGACTCACCGAAATTTGTGTGAATCCTATTGCCTCAGCAATTTCCTTTAATTTTTTTTCATGCTGACTAAAGTGATAAGCATGCATCAATACGATAGCAAGCGTGCGATATCCTTTAGCATAGGCTTGCTCCATTTTTTTTCGGGACGTTTCTACATCTAAGAGGTGTAGGACTGTACCTTTTGCATCAATTCGTTCCTTAATTTCAATCACATCGTTATAAAGTAAAGAAGGTAATCTAATATTTAATGCAAAAAGTTCGGGACGATTTTGATACCCAATTCGTAATGCATCAGCATAGCCTTGAGTAATTGCTAAAAGCACTTTCGCCCCTTTTCGCTCAAGTAAGGTATTCGTTGCTACTGTTGTTCCCATTTTAATGAATGCAATGTCATCTGCTGGAATAGAGGTACATTTGAGAATATCTTGAATACCTTGGATAGCTGCATCTGGATAGCGTTCAGGATTTTCAGAAAGTAATTTATGGCTGCTTACATGCCCTTCAGGACTGCACGCGACAACATCGGTGAATGTGCCGCCTCGATCAATCCAAAACTCCCATTTATTTTTTTCCATCTTGCCTACGTCCGTGGCTACCCATTGTTATTAATTATACTACACAACATCCCATACCAAATTGTAATCGCACCCTCTTGACTAAGAGAGTCGAATTGGCAGCAGATACTAATACAAACCACGAGATGAAGTCTGGTTAACATGAATAGCAATGAATAAAAAAGTAATGATTTGAATGTTTATTTTGGACATCTCATTTTTCCCCTCCTAAAATTACAATGATTGGATCGTTTAAGCCTCGATAAGGACAAATTATGTGTCGATTTGTAGCTTATATAGGAAAAGAAAATATTTTATTAGCGGATCTTTTAATAAAACCGAACAATTCGCTTATAAAGCAAAGCCTTCTTGCCCGTGAGTCGCGTACTTTGACTAATGGCGATGGGTTTGGATTAGGGTGGTACACTTCATTCTCTAGAACACCTGCTTTATTCACATCACTTTTCCCCGCATGGAATGATCAGAATTTAACTTATTTGGCAAAAAAGACCCAATCTCATTTGTTTTTTGGCCATATACGTGCAGCAAGTACAGGAGGGATCTCTCAATTTAATTGTCATCCTTTTATCTATAAAAAATGGTTATTTATGCATAATGGATGGATACCCTACTTTGAAAAAATTAAACGTCACATTCATAATTTATTGGACAATGATATTTATAATTGGATTAAAGGCAGTACAGACTCAGAACTGATTTTTGCATTATTTTTGCAATTAGCAAAAAATGTAACAATAAAAAACGCTCATGATATATACGATACGTTGCTAAAAGCATTGAACATAATTAACGAATTAGTAAAAAAACATCATGAAAAAGGTGTGTCTTATTTTAATATCTGCATTACAGATGGAAAAAGAATCGTTGCATTTCGCTCGTGTACTTCTCCATGCATTAAACCGGAAACGATGTATTTCTCCGTAGAAGAAGATCCTGTGCAAAAAGCATCAAAAGAAACCATTTACAAATACATCATCATTGCTTCTGAAAAATTATCAACCAATAATGGATTTAAATGGCAAATTATTCCGGTGAACCATTGTTTCATGGTTGAAGCAAATTTAAGTACTTCATTACAAAAGCTTTAGTTGTAAATACTAAGGACTGTGCAATGCGCATTAAAAAAATTGAAAACTATAAAATTGATTGTGAATTATTTGAAAAAAATTTAATTGCTGAAACCCAGCTTTTAGAAAAATGGTTCACAAAAAATTATTTTAAATCGGAGCATATGAATGCAGGTGCTGAAATTGAATTTCTTATTTTGGATAAAGAATATCAGTTAACGCCCCATAACATTCTTTTTACGAAAAAATTAAAAAATCAAGAATTGGTAAGAGAAGCCGGAGGTACTCAACTGGAAATTAACACTCCCGTTTTTCCCTTAAAAGATAATTTTTTATCTCTTCTGCATCAAAATATTTTAACGACATGGAATAAATGTTGCGAAATAGCACTTAATACGGGGCATCACTTAGCACTTATAGGCTCAATACCGCAAACAGACCCTGCTCTTTTTCGATCTTCCTATATTACGCCTAAGAATGCTTTTCTTTTAATGAATGAGTTTGTAACCCAATACCGCAAAGAAGAGCCTTTATCCATTCATATCAAAGGAAAAAATGAAAATCTCCTGTTATCTCCAGAATCTTTAGCTATAGAAGGTTTAATATGTGCCTTGCAACTTCATATAGAAGTTCCTCAACATCAATTAGTTCATTATTTTAATATTATTCAAATATTATCAGCTCCCTTATTAGCTCTTAGCAGTAATTCACCTTACTTTTGTGGAAAAAATTTATGGAGCGAAACACGAATTGGTATTTTTGAACAACTTTATACATTTCCTCATCCATTGCAAAAAACCGTTTTTTTTGAACCTAATTATATGCAAGAGACTCTATTCCCCATTTTTGAAAATAATTTAAAAAATTTTCCTTATCTCTTGCCTCTGGCAGCTTATGAAGAACCTATTGATCATATGTTCCATGTTCGATGTCAAAATAGTTGCATCTTTCGTTGGAACAGACCTATTTTAGATTTTAATAAACAGAGTGAACCTTATCTGAGAATAGAACACCGCGCCTTATCTACAGGCCCAACGGTAATCGATATGATAGCAAATGCTGCGTTTTTTTATGGCATCACTTATTATTACGCAAACACATTACCTTCATTGACTTCTTTAATAACCCATGAATCTACTTTAAAAAATTTTTATGAGTCAGCTCGTTATGGATTAGAGGCGAGATTAAATTGGACTACCGGTAAGATAAAGGCTGGAACTCTTTTAAAAAACTTAGTCCCGCTCGCTTTAAAAGGACTTGAAGATTTGGGAATAAACTCTGTAGATGCCCATTTTTATTTAGATATCATTAAAACCAGGCTGTATAAAAATCAAAATGGAAGTATCTGGCAAAAAAAACATCTTACGAAACACAAAAATGATTTTAATTATATGCTGGAGCAATATACTAAAAATCAATATTCAGAAACCCCAGTTGCTGATTGGAACTTTAATTAAAAATACCTTGGCATCCCGGTTGCTTGCAACCGGGATGGTGCTGAACTCGAATTCTAACAATTGATGAAGTTATCCGATTCTGGTTGCAAGCAACCAGGCTACAACCTTAGAAAGAAACAAAACCCTATTTTCCTTTTCGCAAAATTATGGCAAAACATAAGAACGTATCGTTTTTTTGAGAATCCAAATGACTTTTCCATTTAAGATCATTGACATGACCCATACACTTTCGCCAGAAAGTCCATCCTGGGATATAGGCTGTGGCTTTAGTCATAAAACAATCCTAAATTATGACGAATGTTCTACTGCAGTACAATTTAAAGTGCAAGAAATGAGTATGCCAGCAGGGATTGGCACCCATATTGACGCTCCAGCTCATTGTATTAAAAATGGGCTTCACGTTGCCGAACTTGATCTTATTGATCATCATTTAATTACTCAATGTGTGGTTATTGATGTAAGCCCTCAGTCGCATGAGCGCTACAGTATTACCAGGAAGGACATTCTGGATTTCGAGAAAAAACATCGAACAATTACTGAGCATACGTTTGTTATTTTTTATACTGGATGGGAAAATAATTGGCATGATGCCCAACACTATAGAAATAATTTGGTTTTTCCCTGTATTAGCGAAGAAGCTGCACGATTAATCCTGGAGCGAAATTGCGCAGGCATTGGGATTGATACCTTGTCTCCGGATAGACCAGAAAATGACTATATTGTTCACCAGTTGATGCTCGAAAACGAGAAATATATAGTTGAAAATGTTTTTAATGCAACAAAATTACCCGTATTTGGCGCCTACAGCATGATTTTGCCTATGAAAATCGCTGAGTTAACCGAAGCTCCTGTGCGTTTAATTGGTCTTTATTGATTTTGTTTTGTTACTTTATATAATCCATCGTATTCATTCAATTTCCTGGAAGAAATTACGTTGAAAATCGCTATTATTGGGGGTTCTATAGCAGGTTGTGCCTTAGCCTTATTATTGAAAGACCAGTTCCCCGTCACTGTTTTTGAGCGAGCAGATGATTTAAAATCACGTGGGGCGGGTATTACCGTTTCTATTGAATTACTGAATATCTTAATCGCCAAAAATATTATTGACCCAGATACCTTATCTCATACACTCAAAGCGCGCAGTTTTTATTGCCAAGCGGATAACGAACCGTTTCACGGAAAATTTTTATGGAAACAGGAAATGTCCATGGCAAGTCTCCACTGGGATACTTTATTCACTAACTTAAGAAAAAAAATACCAAACTCGATATATCGTCATGGAGTAAAAGTCATTGATGTACAGCTCCATGATAAAGGCCCTGGCCAAGTCACTTTAGAGTCTGGAGAAACACAGCCCTTTGATCTCATTGTTTTTGCTGATGGTGTTCAATCTCTGGGAAGAAAATTGGTATCCAATGTGCAACCGGAATATTCGGGTTATGTTGCATGGCGTGGAACACTGGAATTTGAGAAGATAAAAAATAATACTCTTTTCAATGATCAGGGGCTTTATTACTGCTATAACAAAGGACATTTATTAACTTATCCGGTCTATCATCATCAAACGAATAAGTTAAACTGGGTTTTTTATGAAAAAATAGCGATTGCAGATCTAGAGGGTTTAGGCCCAACCTCTTTAATCGACTTTTCCGCAAAAGCAAAAGAACATCTACATCAATTAGCTCTTAATCAATTGCCTAAGGTAGCTGCACAAATAATTCTCGATACGTCATCTCCGTTCATGCAGAAAATTGTTGATGTTTGTGTCAATCGTCTTGTGGTTCCAGGTGCTCTTTTACTGGGTGATGCTAGTGCGGTATTACGACCTCATGTAGGAAACGGCGCTTCCTTAGCCATCCAAGATGCATTAAGTCTTAGTGAACATCTCAAGAAAGGGGATAATGTTCAGCAGGCGATTGAAGCATGGGAGAAAGACTCTCTTCCCAAACGACTTGCCATGTATGATTTATCAAAACGAATGGCTGATGCTTTGGTACTACATCCTGTTGAATGGCACGAAATGAATGAGGAAAAAATGTCTGCCTGGTGGGAACAAATTATCCGTGAAGAGACATGGTATACCCCTACCTCTTCAAAAACCTAGAGCCTCCATTCCAAAGAAACATTATTTGATAACCATGTAGGCTGGTGCTGAAGTAAACGTAGCCTGGTTACTTGCAACTGTCTCTTAGTAGATCTTCTGGATCCCGCGGACAAGCCCTGAGAGTTCCTCACAAAATTTAACCGGGAAAATAAGTATTCTAAGTCTACAGGGATGACAGTAATGTAGCCTGGGTGCAGGCGAAGCCCTGAGTGATCCTCTCATTTTTTTAAATTCCCTTTTGCAAACAGAGCCAAAGGG
>NZ_LNXS01000005.1 GCF_001467525.1 Legionella anisa | reverse complement strand
CTTTCGTAACTTTGAAAATTACAGAACTCGTGTTAGGGTGCTGTGCTGTTAAATGTGAGTGCCCCCGTAATTGGGAAAGAGCCCTTAATTGGAAGTGCCCCCCGTAATTGGGAAAGAGCCAAATTGCGCTCTCGGGAGTTCACCGTAAGTGCTTGATTCTCATGGTGGCCAGAGGCAGAATCGAACTGCCGACACGAGGATTTTCAGTCCTCTGCTCTACCGACTGAGCTATCTGGCCCCGAGGGTTGCTATTAGACTCCGAGAAGCGTTTTGAGTCAAGTGTTGAATGCAATTTTTTTAAAAAAAAATTGTTTTTCATTTCAATGTGATTTATTTCCTGAATACTTATTTTATGTACTTTTTAAAATCATAGTGTTTTTTCTGAATAAGTTATTCATTTTCATCATGATTTTAGTATTTAATAATCTCTTTTTGGCTTCATTAGGGCCAAAATGGAATATTATTTTTCTATTGTGCTAAGTTTGTTTCAGGCTATTAGGAATGGAGAGAAAAAATAGAAAATTTTTGCATTTTATACATTATTCAGGGGACTTTGATTTTCAGAACTTAGAAATACGTCAATCACTTTCTGGATGCCGCACATAAAGATTGAGAGATGCATACGCAGGGGCCATAAAATTCAATATTTAATAATAAAACCTTTTTAAATTTTATGACCTACCTTCAGCGTGTTTTACGCAGGATTATTGCGTGCAATTTATATTCTTTTTACAACGTATTTTTCGATTTATTCAGGAGTGTAGCCTGTTGGTTTTTCAGAGCCTTCACCAAAAAAATATTTTTGCATTTCTTCTTTTAAAAACTCGCGAGCTTTAGCTTCCATTAAATTCAGGCGGTATTCATTGATGAGCATGGTTTGATGACTGAGCCACATATTCCAGGCTTGTTTTGATACATCATTATAAATCCGTTCGCCTAATGCGCCGGGGAAGGGTGGTTTTAATAAACCTTCAGCATCTTGGTTTAATTTACAGCAATGTACTATTCGGGTCATGTTTTTGCCTCTTATTTCTAACATCATAAACGCATAGTTTACGTGTTATTCGGCAATTTTGTAGTCAAAATTACTTTTATTTTTAGTCTGAACGGTATTTTGCCTGGGCTAACAAAATATGTTGGGAAAGAATTTGCTCCTGTTCATTTGTTAATCCGTTAAACTGTACTGCCGTGCGGTAATTATGCTCCGTTTGATATTGGCTATAGACTACAGTTCCTTCTACGATTATGGGAATCATTTTGGGTTTAGTATAGATTACCAATTTTATCAGGCTTTTTTCTTTAATAAGGTCGGGCGTTTTAAATGCCATTCCACCCAGACTAATATTGACCTTACGTAACTGAATTGTGTTCGTCATCAGCATTTGTCGTGATAAATAATCTATTTTTGCATTTAAAAGGTTAAGGTAATGGGCTATTGTTGGTTCTTTAAGGGCAATAACTTGGGTAAGTTCAGCCAGTTCATAATCAATTTCTTGAAAATAATGTGCTGCCTCAAGATATCGTTGTCCATTTTTTCCTAAAAGTTGATCCACAACTGCGCGATCAGGACACAGCTCCCCAGGTTCCATAATTCGGTAGTTAAAATAGATATGATCTTCTACCCGAAAATGTTGACGTCTCTCATGTATAGGCATAGTAGCTCCATTAACTGCATTTAGTGAACAAGTCACTTAGACTTATTATTTACATGATATTCCTATTTGTTCCTCTTGTTGTATCATGTCCAATATCGATGAATTAGGTGATGATTTTATTACCCACTCATCTTCTTCCTTCTCTTGTATTGTTTTAGTGATAACTATTGGCTCGGTTTGATTCAATCCTTTTTTCTGTATGCTTGCTGCTAGAAATTGACTCCAGGATGTGGAGGGCGTTTCTAATTGATGTATTACCTTTTTTGCAATACCAGATAGTTCCTGGCTTCTTTCTTGTGCTAGCAAGTAATTTGTTGCAGCACTTGCCTTGAGTATGCACTCATCCAAAAAGCTGATGAATTGTTGATCGGTGATTTTATCGTGTTTTATTGCTTCCAATACGACAGCATTAAATTCAGATACTCTATCAAGCTTTAAAGCAGCGATAAACGCATCATTTATTCTCATTGGGAACTTCAAGGGAGAAATCATTTTTTGCAATTGTTGTTGTGCATCAAAAAAGAATTTTTTAATAACGTGCATGCCAAAACCTCTATCATGAGATGTGATAATAAGCTCTCTAAGTCGTTCTTCAGTTTCAATGATGCATTTCAATTTTTCATCAGTAGAGGTCGTATCGCACTTCATCTTTTTACAATAATTTGTAATCGTATTCATAATATAGGTTCTATTTCCCATAGTATAAGCATCCTTGATTGCTGCCAAATCAGCTGGATCCAAATAGTTCGTAGTGGGTTCGAGGACTAATTGATGTTCAGGATGAAGTGTATCTTCTCGCAATGCTGCGAAGTGTACTTTACTTAAGGTTATCGTTTTGGTTGAGGTATTGGCGATTGAATCAGCTCCACTGCGTCGTTTAATAAAATCAAGCATGACTGCAGAAACTTTGTCACTAAACGTCAGTTGTATCAAGCCATTCCCGAGATCCTCTACTGTTTTAATTTTATTTTGCTGTCTGTGAGTCCAAGGATATTTAAAGGCGCGGCCATCATTACTAAATAATATGGGATTATGCAGGAGTTTTTCAAAAATTAAGGCTTGTCTGATTCCGAAAGAGTCGATGTCACCTGCTGTTTGTGGAAGTATATTATCAATTGCTTCAAGACGCTCTAATACTCTTGCTTGCAGTGTTTCTGCATCTTTTTCAAGAACCATTAGATCGCTTAACTCAGAGGTTAATTGACTTTGTTTTTCTGTACTTAGCGGTTTTTTAAATTGTCGTTTAATTCGGGATGTTTGTTGGTGATGTTGCCATGCAACGTGATTGGTATATTGGATAATTTTATCACCAATAGAGCGCAATTGCATGATGCTTTCAAATTTAGAATACATGGATGAATCTTCAATAATCGTGCGATTGCGCCCCAAACCGTGACGAGTATGCTTTCTAAGAAAATCACCAGGTATGAGACACAATCGTGAATCAAGAATAAATCGATCAGTATCTGTGAGCGATTGGTCAAAGACAAAAAGTGATTTTGCATTTCTTAGTGCCTTATTTTGGCAATTGCCCCCAATTGCATCGCTATCACTACATAGATAAAGTAATCCCAGTGCCTTGCCAAAATCTTCGATAAAGTAATCCGCTTGTATTCCTTCGCCTAGAGTTTTAATTGTTGAATAGTGGGTATAGGTTTTTCCTGCAAGCCATGCATAAAATGTTTTTCCTAAAGAAAATTCATTCAATAAACGTATCTCTTCAAAAGGGATGAATAATGCTGGATGTCCATTATGAGAAATTGTAGTTGCGGCAGCCGTATCTAATCCCATTAATCGGGAAATATTGAGTGCCATGGCTTCATGTTGAACTTCTTTAATATTGCCGTGTTTGGGTAATTTAATAATAGCTTGTGTACTGAGTTTATATTGTTCTCTTTCAGCATGGTACTTTTCGATACTCAGACCTTCCGCTCGCTCACATAAACAATGCAACTGTTTTTTTACACTCTCTAGGCTAATTAATGAGATTTTTTCTGTCACACCGCCTACGTTTTCTTGTAAGATGCAATAGGCGAGGGTTGATCCATTGTCTTGTGGGATATTAATTCGTTTTAATTCATTGATTTTATTGAGATCCAATAAGATATTTAGTCTTTTTTCTACGCTCTCCCTTTCTGAATCACTATTAGCTGCTCGTGCTATTTCTTCTTGTAGACGTTGAATCTGCGCGGTGACGTGTAATGAATTGGATGCATCAAAAGGTATGGCTTCTGGAAAGGTTTGTGTCAGTGCATACAGTTTTGTTCTGCTGTTAACGATTAAGTCATCTAACTGAGTATCACTATCTTGGGGTATGGTGGTCAGGCGTTCATAATAATCATCTTTGGGTAAGCGAATAATCTCATGTGCATTTAAAGTATATCGTATGCCTTCTTCTGCTTTTTTAAGATCAACCTTCTTTAGCAGAGGAGGAGAGCCTCCTTTTTCAAAAGTAGAAGCGTATTTAATGATGCCACAAAATTCCCGCCACTGGTCTGGATCTGTTTCCAGAGTCCCCAGGTCAAATAAACCCTTTTTATGGAGGTCAATGTGATCTAATAACTTATCAAGATCAGAATAAATCACCAGATTTTCATCCTTTAGCTCCACTGCAACAGGATTTTCACTTTGTTCTTTTAAAAAACGTTTAATAATCCTGTTTTTTTGCTCCAACTCCATTGGTTATGTCCTTATAAAACCAATTTGACCTGTTTATAAATATAGACAATTTTTATGCTTTTGGTCAAAAAGTACATTAGGGATTTCCGTATAATAATCAATGCGAATACAGATGAAAACTCTATATGATTGCAATCTTTTCGTAATGAATAATGACTTGCCTAAGTATATAAGCAAGTTTCCGAGATGACTTAAGCCGCTTGTTTGTCTCAAATCTTTAACCCATTCGAGACCATTTATTTCCAAGCTTTGTGAAATTTACTAGGGTCTGTTTACAGACCCTAAACTTAGTTAAATTTTATAACAAGAGATGGTTTTTCATCGTTTGAATGCTTTCGCACCATAACAGGAGAGAAAACTGGAGATTTGCATACATCAGGGATTGATAATGCTATTCCATCATTCCTCATCATATTAGTATGTGACGTCTTTGTTGTTTCGGAATCCTTTTTAGATTGTTGACTCTCACTTTTAATTTTATCAAATAGACGCATTATTTCATTGCCTTTGTTAAAAAAGAGGCCAAATTGTACCTTAATCTTATTTATTAATCAATCCTAAGAAGTGGGTAAATACAACATGGGCGTTAATAACCTCGTTAAGAGGGATGCATATAGAGCAAAAGAGACTACTATTATTAGTAGACCCTAAATTCCATCGCTACACGATAAAGGTACAGCCTTCCTATTCAATCGAAAGGCTCTTATACAGTTAATCTCAATAAATAAAAGATAAAATTTGCTTTGAAGGTTCAGATAGCCCTTTAATTTATTGAAAAGAGGGAGCAGTTATATTGTTATCTTCTTCTGGCAACTTAGATACTTCACTCTGAAGTTTATTTTCGAATTTTTGAAAATCATGACAGTAGTTTCTGCAAAGCTTTATTAAATTTTCACTATCTTCTTTTGTCATGTCAAGACTCTTTCGGTCATTCTTAATCGCTTCCGGAATATCCTGATAGGGCAGTGCAAAATACTTCGTCCAACCTTTGGCATCTAATAGAGCGGTTATTTTCGCCTCACAAGCTTTCATGACTTCTTCTTCATTACCAAGATATCCGCTCTGTTTTACGCCGCCCTTCTCGAGTTTTATGCGATCTTTAGCACCATTATAAATTTGGAAATCTCTTGTAATCGTAGCTATGGCATCTGATGGGGTAGATTTAGGAGGCTTGACTGTTCCTTTCTGTTTCTCAGTATGAAAAGCTTCCATCTTAGCGTATGAACCCTCTGCAACTTTGGTATCTTCAGGGATGATTTGAGTTGGTCCTTCTCTTTCGCCTACTACCTTTTTGTATATTCGATTAGCTAAATTAGTTAATATTTTTTAATCTACTCATTTTAATCTCTTTTTTACGTTACTATTATATGTGTAGACCATAGCAAATACCGACGTGTCGATTAATTGTCTATATTGAATTATTTTTACAAAAAATTTACAAATTATCTTCATTAATAGAAGAATAAGTAACCTTACGTGGGCTGATAATGTATCGATTTAAGAAAGAATTAGGTAAATTTAGAGGAGAAACACACAAGCACTTAGGTTCTTGATTGCTTTTGCATTGAAGAAAAAATAATTTGTTTGGAGCTCTTCCTTGACTCCATTGTTCTATTGTATTAGCTCAGTGGCTAAATGCTCTTGATTACTGATTACTCCCTCTTCTTCATGGGCCACTGGTATTTGTTTAAAAATCTCCTGAGCTTTAGGGTAATGCGATCTTTTCTCGCCTCTAAAGAGCGTACTGCCAACTCGACGTATGGATCTTGGCTTAACCTGGGGTGCGTCATCTTTGCCTCCCTTGGCTAGTTCTGCGAAAAATCTATAGTTTTCTGCAAGGTCAACGGACGTTTTTTTCTTATGCTGTGTTTTTTTATCGGTTTGAGAAGCAGTTTTTTGCTGCTTAGTGGGTGGTTCCTCTTCAGCAGGGGTTTCTTCATCAGTAGCTGTTTTAGTAGGGGGGGAGGCTTCTCCTGATTTTTTAGTACTGATATTTTTAACTATCATCGTCCCAGCTGAAAGGGATTTTTCATTCTCTTCTTCTGCACCTTTTTGGGGGATAGGGGCATTGGCGGCCGTCTCTGTTGAACTTTTCTGTTTTTCTAATACGTTAACCTCTTCTTCTTTTTCGCTATTTGAGTCACTATCGTTTAAAGCTCTTATCTCATCCAAATGTGCTTGAAAATAATCTTTGAAGTTATTTGCTTCGCTAATACCAATACTATCCAGAATTGTTGCAGGCAAAAACTCCATTTGAATAAAATGAGTTCGAAATTCTTGATCATTATAATTTAATGAAATCTCTATATTATCTATGGTAGTTACTCTATCTACTCTGAAAAAACCAAACGATAGGATATGAACTATTTGTCTCAACCAACTGGCAGAATCCCAATCTTTTGTTAAAAGTGCGGCTTCAATATTTTGGGAAATTTGGAAAAAATAACTTTTTGAATAGTTTTGATAACACATTATCGCTAATTTTTCAGCCATTCGACTGAGACGAGGTTCTTTATGTTCTCGCGCTGAAATGGCAGCAAAAACTATGTTTGCTTGTTCCAAAAAGTTTATGCCTTTGCGCTTATTGTTATGTAAGAGTTGATCAATTTCATTTAATTCGCGTTCAATCCCTAACTCTTTTGCTGGTAATTCCTTTTCAAGTTGCTTATAGAAATCATCGATATTATGAGTGAAATAGGGCAGTAATCTCTTGAATTGTTCTATTGTAAGCCTTTTTGCTTCCTCGTAACGGGTTAGCTCTTCAACGAGTATGGACAAGTTGATAATGGCATGATTTGGTTTTTCAAAATGAGCGAGAATGGCTCTATTTTTCTCATCGGATTCTTGGGGTATTTCACCCAGTTGGGATATGATTAGGAATTCTTTGAGTGCTTTGCCCATTTGGTAGGACATCAGTTGCTCTACGTCGATTTGAGTAGTAGACGCTTCATCTAGGTAGTCCTCACACTCTTCATCAAGACAAGCGAGATATTGAGGTGGAGCATAGCGTGGACTACTTCGTAGTGTACTGGCAAGTGGTTTTGGAGAACGTACGAATGTTTTTCGGTCACTAACCAGTAATTTATAGTTATGCACCAAAAAATTACTGAGTTTAATATCAGGATGATAGGCACCTGCTTCTTTGAGTTTGAGGCAAAAATCATTAATCTGATTGAAGTAATATTTTGTTATTGCTGCGATTTTTTGTTGTGGCTGACCTTTCAGGTTTTTTGCAATATCTAATAAACTTCCTTGATTGGCAAATTGACTTAAAACTACAGGTTTAAATTCAATAACTTTATGGTTTTCACTTTTGAATTGCATCATAAATAGAGCAACATCATTAACGAAGTATTTGGATACTGGATAAGAGTGAAGATCTTGTTCAAAGCTCAAATTATTTCGGTCTTCTACACGAAAAACAAGAGGTTTCCTCCAACCCTTTATTCTGATTATAAAGTTAAAATTATTACCCTGTTTTTTGCCTAAAACTTCTGTCTTATAGTCAGAGCTGCTTAAATCACTTTCACCTTTAATTGCCCTGATTTTTTCTTTGGCTAAACTTAGAATTTGAGCATGAATACCCAGATTCTTTTTTAGAATACTATCTTGTTCAGCCAACACACTAAGATGAGTGCTTATGGCCAAAAATCGTTCTTTTATTTCATCAAAAGGACTTGCGCTTTTTAATAATGCATCTCGTTCTTGCATTAATTGATAGATAGTTTTCCCTGCTATTTCTTCTTTTAATCCAGGTGATATGAGGGATGCAGGGACTTGCGCTGCTATAGCTTTTGCAAACTGAACCCCTTTAAAAAGGAACGAAGCATCAGGATCTATTCCATAAGTTTCTTGGTGCGTTCGCCAACTTTCAGGATCTCTTGCCGCAAGCCATTTAAACTCTCCCTCAAATATAGGTATTGAATTAATATGATAATTGATTTTCTGTAAATAGAATAAACGTTGGGCTATATCATCAGTAGGTATTTTATTAAATTCATGGATTTGGCGTATTAGCCTCCGGTGCTTTGCATTAATCGGTTTTACTGTTAATCCCATGCGTACTACTCCAACGTCAAAAATCAGAAAATAGGTCCTTGATATAACTTTAAAAGTTGACAATTATTTCACTACTGAGATTTCATTTCCTTAAGTTTGGGAAGCAAAATCAGGAGTGAGATTTTAAACACCATTAGCATCAGTAATATTAAAGATTGCGTAAAATTAAAACATAGGCCCATGTATCTTTCAAGAAGTGTCTTTGAATAAAAAGTGAATCATTGCACTGTTCAAATTATTTGCTTTTTTTAGCAAAGCTCACGAAGCCGTTTTGATTTGAGAAGACCGCTTGTAGATGATGTAATTACTATGAAAACTACTATCTTAAGTGGTCTGTTTTATGATTTAATATTTACTATTTCCAGCGTAAGAAAGGTTTATCATGACTTTTGTAGTAACAGAAAGTTGTATTAAGTGTAAGTACACTGATTGTGTTGAAGTATGTCCTGTTGATTGTTTTTATGAAGGGCCGAATTTTCTGGTGATTCACCCTGAGGAATGCATCGATTGCGCATTGTGTGAGCCGGAGTGTCCCGTCAATGCAATTGTTTCTGAAGATGATTTGACTTCTGGGCAGCAGCAGTTTAAAGAGTTAAATGCTGAGCTTGCTAAAACATGGCCCAATATCACTGCAAAAAAAGATGCTCCGCCTGATGCCAAAGATTGGGAAGAGGTTAAGGATAAACTTCAATATTTAGAAAAAGAGTGGTAGAAATCACGTCACTCGCTGAATCATGTCAGCGAATCCTTGGTGAGAAAGGGCGGCTTTCCACTGCCATTCCTGGATTTGTAGCACGAAAGCCACAGTCCGATTTGGCCGTGGCGATTGGTGAAGCAATCGAGGAAAAATCAATTTTAATCGCCGAAGCAGGTACAGGGACAGGCAAGACTTTTGCCTATTTACTTCCTTGTTTGTTAAGTGGAAAAAAAACACTGATTTCTACAGCAACCAAAACGTTACAAGATCAACTGTATCAAAAAGACTTGCCTACTTTAGTCAGAGCTTTAGGATTATCTGCACGCATACAAAATCTTAAAGGAAGATCTAACTATATTTGTCAATATCGTGTTGCATTACATTCTGAAGAAGGGCAATTTCAAAGCCCACAATGTGCTCATGAAGTGGCCCATGTGCGCAGTAAATTATCACAAATGAAAAATGGCGATCGGTCGGAGTTGCCTGAACTTAATGAAGACTCTCCGGTTTGGCCTTATGTTACATCAACAATAGATAATTGCTTAGGTATTGAATGTCCTGATCATGAAACATGCTTTCTACTCAAGGCACGCAAACGTGCGTTAGATGCGGATGTAGTCGTCATTAATCATCATCTATTTTTCGCTGATTCACGGTTGAAAGAAGAGGGATTTGGAGAGTTATTACCTGGTGTTGACGTGGTTATTTTTGATGAGGCGCATCAACTTGCTGAAACTGCAACTCATTTTAATGGTGAGCGAATTGGAACGCGTCAATTTCGTGATTTATTGGATGATCTCATTAAAGAATGGCCTGCTGTAGACCTTGCAAATCAACCTTTAAAAGCTTTAAGCCATAAAGCAGACAAGTTAATGGATGAGCTATTAAGTAGTTTGCCTGAAGTGGATGACCGATTTAGCTGGGAAGAAATAAAGCATAACAAATCCTTTATGCGTGTTTGGGTTGATTGGTTGACATTAAAAGACGAAGTCATGGCGTGTTTCAGCGAATTATCGCTTGCTGAATTTCCTGGACTTGCGCGCTGCAAAGAACGATTGATGGAGTTTGCCAGAGTTTTATTGTTATTTACTCAGGAAAGTAATCATAAAATACGTTGGCTAGAACGCTTTAAACATACTTTAGTTTTTCATGTTACTCCGTATGATGTAGCTGAAACGTTCAGTGGTTTACTCAATCGCCAGGAGTGTACTTATGTTTTTACTTCTGCAACCTTAACTATTGCAGACTCTTTTGATTGTTTTTGTAAGCCATTAGGATTGTATGAGGCAAAAACTTTATTATTGCCCAGTCCTTTTGATTATCGACAACAAGCATTACTGTATCTCCCTAGAGGTTTACCTGATCCCAAAGATTCTACTTATTATGAGTTATTAGTATCTCGAGCTATTCCTTTAATTGAAGCTTTAGGTGGGCGTTGCTTTTTTCTATTTACTAGCCATAAAGCGCTAAAACAAGTTGCTCAAATGATGGGCAGTATTTTAAACTATCCTTTATTGATTCAGGGAACCGAGGCAAAACCTATTTTACTTGAGCGTTTTAGGCAATTAGGTAATGCTGTTTTATTGGGAACTGCAACTTTTTGGGAAGGGGTGGATGTTAAAGGGGAAGCTCTTTCTTGTGTTATTATTGATAAATTGCCTTTTTCCAGTCCTGTTGACCCCGTAATTCGCGGTAGAATGGCTTATTTAAAAGAAAAAGGTTTATCGGGTTTTGATGAGTTATCTTTACCTGGGGCAGTGATTTCTTTAAAGCAAGGAGTAGGGCGTTTAATTCGGGATAACACGGATAAAGGTGTTTTAATGATTGCCGATCCCCGTCTAACCAGCAGAGATTATGGTGGACGTATCTTAGCCAGCTTGCCTCAGTTACCGAAAACTCGTGATGAGCACAAAGTGCTTCAATTTATTAGAGAATTAGAGCTGGATTATGAACCTGTTAGCGATTGATACATCTACAGAAATAGCCAGTTTGGCTTTGCTTACTGGAGAAGAGTTACTTTGTGAGGAACAAAGTAATCAAAAAACACATGCACAATTTATTTTACCTATGATTGAAAAGCTGATGGCAAATGCTGATTTACAAATGAGTCAGCTGGATGCCATAGTATTTGGTCGCGGACCAGGTAGTTTTACTGGATTGCGAATTGCATGCAGTATTGCAAAAGGTCTTGCCTATGCCAATGATTTGGCTTTAATTCCGGTAAGTAGCCTTGTTGCTATTGCTTGGTCAGTTCGTCAGCAGATGCAGAGGAAAAACCCACCTGTATTAGCCGTATTGGATGCGCGGATGCATGAGATGTATTGGGCTTATTTTGCTGAGAATCAATGGACAGCAGAGGAACATGTTACTCCAGTACATAAACTCAGCCTTCCTGAAGAGCAATCAGTAATTCTTGCAGGAGTAGGGATAGACTCATATTGGAATGATTTTACTCCAGAAGTTAAATCACAAATAAGTGATAAATTAACAGCATATCCTTCTGCAGCGGCTATGATTGAGTTTGCTCAGTTTTCTGCGCAAAAGCCTATTGAAGCAGCTGAAGCACAACCTGTATATGTACGAAATAAAGTGACTTAGGATCATAGGAGAATTTTGTGGATAAAAAACTATTGGAAATATTGGTATGTCCTTTATGTAAAGGGAAGTTATTGATAAAAAAACAAGAACTGATTTGTAAATTTGACCGGTTGGCATTTCCTATTCAGGATGATATTCCTGTGATGTTGGAACATGAGGCTCGAGTGATTTCATTGGAGGAAAAGGATAAGTTGTAACATTGTAGCCTGGGTACAGCGTAGCGAAACCCGGGTTTGAACGTTTTATTCGCATCCAAAATCCCGGGCTCTGCTGTGCTGCACCCAGGCTACACGTTATGATTTTGTAATGTATTTTTTACGCCAATACAGTAAAAATGCAGGGATCATCATGATTACAATTCCTATAGAGAAAACCAGACGAAAATGCGCGGCGCTGCCAAAATTCATAAATTCAACAGGTGGGATGAAGCCTACAATTAAAGTCATAGTGCATCCGAATAGGCCTAAAATACAGGTTATATAGTAGCCGGTTTTTTTCCCTGGTATCGCAAAAGGTCTCTTAAGATGCGCATATTTTCCTTTTAATTTCCAGGCTGCAATAAACATCAAAACATACATCATGATATAGAGTTCTGTACTTAAAGCTGTAAATAACCAATATATGGCATTAACACTTGGAAACAAGAGAAAACCACTACACAAAAAAGTAACCAAAATTGCTTGGGTGATTAAAATTCGCGAAGCAACGCCACGCTTGTTCAACTGGCTCATGTACTTTGGTAAGAAGTTATGGTTGGCGGCCATGAGCAAGCCTTTTGCGGGTGAGATAATCCAATTAATCATGCTGCCTAAACTTCCTAACAGGAGTAATGCGATAAGTAAAGGTAAGAGCCATTCCAGGTTGTATGCGTGGAAAAAGTTATTAAAGGCTTGGAGTACTCCGTCAATTAGACTGATTTTTTCTTTTGGTAGAACAAAAGCAATAGCCAAAGAACCAAAAATCATTGTGGTTAAAATAAGCAGCACTGAAAAAAACATAGCCCGAGGAAAATTGACTTGCGGGTTATGTACATTACGGACATGTACTGCTGCGAGCTCCATGCCTAGAAACGAAGTCATAATGGCAGTGAGCGATACCCAGGATTGGCTGTCTTTCCAGTGTGGCAGTAAATGCGACATGCTCAAATCTATTGCTATAGGGTTTCCTTTAATGACCCAAATCAGTGCAAGAATAATAATAAATCCCATAGGAAGTATCATTCCTAATATGGCGCAAAGACCTGCAAAATGGGCAGAGGCACGTAAACCTGATAAAGCGATTAGGGTTAATGACCAAAAGATAACGAGAATTACTGTAATCAAATAATACTTATTTTGAGCAAGTTCTGGGTTAATTAAATAAGCTAATACTCCGGCAATAAAGGATAAAATAGTTGGATACCAGACCAAGGTATTGATCCATTGTAGCCAAATCGTAAAGAAGGCTAAATTTTCGCCATACGCATGTTTGACCCAACTATAAATTCCACCTTCCTCGTCAGACCAGGTGGACGATAATTCTGCCGATACTAAAGCTACAGGAATTAAAAAAACAATTGCGGAAAAGATAAAGAAAAAAACTAATGAAGAGCCGAATAGAGCGGTTCCCGGTAAATTCCTAATGCTGTCAATTGCACCTGTAATCAATAAAACTAAGGCAAGTACGGATATTTTTTCAGAAGACCAATTGTTCATTAATTAAATAGACTTATTAAAAATGCCAGGCATTATATAGGAAGTTGGCGATGGACGTTACTGTTTATTTTATCACAAAGTGTTAACTTTGTTGCGTTTATGTAAAAAAATTACTGAGAAACACGAATTATGTATTCAGCTTAAATGTGCTAACGCATTTTTTACTGCATTGGTTATGACTGATTTTGATGGGTTCAGGATTATCCCCAGTGCTATTTAATCGCTAAAAATCTGCTAATAATCGTTTACAATTATGGTGTTACTGAATTTTCCAAAAGAGGTATTGTGTCATGTAAATCATGATTGATTTATTTGTTTCGGATTCGTAAAGAAAAATTTCTATTCTTAATTGATAATCAGATTGATCCTACTTATACAAAGTTATGTCTCTCTTTTTTCTTTATTAAATCCCCCTTTACAAACAGGAGATTGCAAAACAGCTTTGCTTCGATTTTCCCACTCGTCTGGAGTAAATAAATGCATGCTTAAGGCATGTAATCCCAGTTCAAACTCTTCTTTAAGCAGCTGATTTAACAATCGATGTCGTGCAATTCGCGATAGACCAATAAATCGCGAAGAGACCAAAGTAATTTTAAAATGTGTTTGTGCACCTTCAGGTACATGATGATTAGATGATTCATCCTCAACATTTAAAAATGCAGGATCTAATTCCTGATTTATTAATTCTTCAATACGTGTTTTACGTGACATACTAAACTCTTATTAATTTAAAATTCATAATAAAAAAGCCGCCCTTGAAGCGGCTTTTAAGAGAGATATAATTATATTCTGCAGTTGGCAGGTACGTATCGGTTGTTACCAGCATTATTTACAGCACAAGCCCAGGTAATTGGCGCAGTTGGTGGTGTTCCAGCAACAAGGGCAGCCCCGTTAGCTTGTGGCGTTAAAGTAATAACTACGTTTTGTGCAAGTGCTGTATAAGTAATTGTGATTACACCCGTAGCGGCAGTAACAACAACACTTTGCACATTAGCAGTAGGGTTTGCAAAACTCCAGCCCTGACTTAAGTCTGCATTACCTGTTGTTGCATTTTCAGAGACAGTTGTCTTTGCAGAAGAAGCAACACTTAACCCTTCTGTAACGCGGGCTCTGACGACGTAATCCTGATATGCCGGGATAGCAATTGCGGCAAGAATACCAACTATTGCTACCACTATCATTAATTCAATTAAAGTAAAACCTTTTTGTTTCATTATCTGCTCCTAATAATTTGGTACCACGACATATAGACAAATAGAATATCCTTTATCAAAAAGTTAAAACTTAAATTCGGCTAAAACAACGATACAGCCTGCCATGGTAAAAAAAGGAAGTCCTGAGGTCCTCTCTCTCTTTCCCTTATATTATTGTAGCAGATGAATAGAAGGGTTGCCTAACGTATAAAACGGACTAACCTGATTATTTAATCAGACAAATTTTTTATTCTTTTCAAAAGGTATGATTTCTTTTATCACAATGGAACTGTTTGAAGAAACTCTAGATACAAGCCTGGGTGCAGCGCAGCGGAACCCGGGATTAAGAGGTTTTATTCATATCAAGAATCTCCGGTTTCCGCTGCGCTACACCCAGGCTACAAAGCTAAGTTTCACCCAGCCACAGTTATGACTATTTAAGCACTTTAGGTACAAGTTGATTTTTTAAACGAACATAATCAGGCAATCCATTCATGTAATCAGGGTAAGCTTCACCTTGAATCAGGGGTAATAAATACTGCTTACAGGCAGCAGTAATACCCATTCCATCCGCAGAAATGTATTCCGCAGGCATCGCCTTTTCCTGATTGGCAACATCGGCTAATGGGACATGTCCAATAGACCATTGATAAGGTTCATCTTGCTCGCGAATGATAATAGGCATGATGGCATTATGACCTTTTATGGCATATTCTACCGCTGCCTTACCCAAAGCATAAGCTTGATCCAAATCTACTCTTGATGCGATATGGCGAGCGGCACGTTGTAAATAATCTGCAACTGCCCAATGGTATTTATAATTCAATTCAGTTTTGATTAACTGCGCAATAATTGGTGCAACACCACCTAATTGGGCATGACCAAATGCATCACGAATTCCCGCTTCACTTAAAAATTTACCTTCTGTAGTGCGAATACCTTCTGAAACCACAACAACGCAATAACCATAAGTTTTAACGCATTCATCAACTTTGCTCAGAAACTTTGTTTGTTGAAAAGGAACTTCAGGGAATAAAATAATATGGGGTGGTTCATCCGGTTGTTGACTGGCTAGGCCGCTTGCAGCAGCAATCCACCCAGCATGGCGTCCCATTACTTCAAGGATAAAGACTTTTGTCGATGATGCAGCCATTGAAGCAACATCAAAACCTGCTTCTTTGGTGGAAATAGCGATATATTTAGCCACTGAACCGAATCCTGGGCAGGCATCCGTAAAGGGCAGATCATTATCTACTGTTTTGGGTATTCCAATACATGTAATTGGGTAACCCATTTTGGCACCTAATTGCGATACTTTATGTGCCGTATCTTGAGAGTCACCACCGCCATTATAGAAAAAATAACCTATATTATGTGCTTTAAACACCTCAATTAGACGCTCATATTCATCATCATCATTTTTGAGTTTGTACCGGCATGAACCAAAGGCTCCGGAAGGAGTTTGCAGTAATTTGGCAATATCTGCATCACTTTCAAGCGAAGTATCAATAAGTTCTTCATTTAAAGCGCCAATAATTCCATTCTTGGCGGCATATACTTTACCAATGTGTTGCGGATATAACTTGGCGGTTTGAATCACAGCACAAGCTGAAGCATTAATTACAGCGGTTACACCACCTGATTGAGCATATATTGCATTTTTTATAGTCATTCTTTCTCCTGGTTAGGTTACTGCTCTTCTTCATCATTTTTTGCAAAGAATAGGAGTAGAGACTGTTGCCATTTCTACTATCTTGGCCAAACCATCCTGCTTTTCTGCATTCCGATGCTCACATGGTGTATGTGCTGGGTTTTGGCACTCGAAAATCAGGCCATTTTGCTCAAGCTAGTGAAATATAAACAACCCCTAGTTAATTCTTATTTTCTGATTTTCGTACTCATTAATTACTGCATCAATACTTTGAATTAACTCTGCAAAAGGGGTGGCTAATTCTTCAATTGAAGCAGCATTTACAGCCAGTTTTTCTACATGGACTACTTTTTTCTGTAACGTGGGTACACCGGAAAAACAACATGCCCCATGAAGTTTATGTGCTGCTTCTCCTAATTTTTTAATGTTTTTGTCGTGCATTAATTGAATGAATTCTTCCCGATTTTTATGGAGCTCTTCGACAAATCGTGCAAGAAATTCTTCTGCAAGCGCTTGATTTCCCGATACTTTTTGTATGCATAATTGCCAATCGATTGCAGCATGTTTTGCTTTATCTGTAATACGAAGAATTTGTGTAAGTAATTGTTTTTCATCTATAGGCTTTTGTAAGCAATAGTCCACACCTGCTTTTTTCAGATCAATACTATTTACATCACTGCCATTCGCACTAATTAAAACTATGGGGGTATGACGGTTCAGTTGCGATTTTTGACGAATGAGTCGAGCTGCTTCTAAGCCATTTATTTTCGGCATTTGTAAGTCAAGTAAAATCAAGTCATATTTCTTGTCATTGCACGCAGATACAGCCATCTCCCCATCATCAACTGAGGTCATGTTTGCATGAGTACCTAATAAAGAGTTCAGAAGCATTTTATTAATGGGGTTGTCTTCGGCAATAAGCAAATCTGGATGCATAAAACGTAATTGCTCCCTTAAGCTATCCAATTCATGATTGACTGGTTTTTCAATATTTTCCAGACTAGTAAGTGATTCAATAACGTCTTGGAGTTTTTGAATACTAATGGGTTTATATAAAAAGCCTTGACCACCAATCGCGGTGTAATCATTAATAAGCCATTTGGAAATCAATACATAAGGAAAATAATTATGTTCTGAGATAATTTTAGCGATTTTTTGCTCGTAGCCCTTATTAATATTGAGAAAAGCAATTTTACAGTCTTTGTTGTTCTCTAGGGCTTTTTCAAGGTGATTCAACGAATTTACAGGGACGCATTGTATTCCCCAATAACCTAAACCATTACACAGAGCTTCCAGGTGCAGTGAATTATCGTCAAAGCACAGCATCTTGAAATGGGCGAAGGGGTGTATTTGGTTTTTTTCTATTTCATAAGCAACCAGCTTTTCGACTTTGACATGAGCAGTAAAGCTAGAGCCTTTATTGAGTTCACTTGTAAATGTAATCCGAACATGCATTTCTTCACAGAGTTTTTTGCAAATAACTAAACCGAGGCCTGAACCACCATAACGTCGCGTAATGCTTGTATCCGCTTGGTTAAATGCTGTAAACAATTTACTTTGATCTTCGGGAGAAATACCCAAACCGGTATCAGTAATTGTGATGCATAAAGTGTAATCTTTATCTGTTTCCTGTTCTACTTTGGTGCGAACCAACACATAACCATGATCTGTAAATTTAACGGCGTTGGTCACCAAGTTGGTGATAAATTGTTTTATTCTGAAGGGATCTCCCAAGATAATTTTGGGCACATTAATATCGGTTATGGGGATTAAATCAATTCCTTTTTTATGTGCATTCGGTGCGGCGAGTGTAAGAACTTCATCAATGCAATGACGAATATTTAATGGGATGCAATCTAGGTGAAGTTTTCCAGCATCGATTTTGGAAAAATCGAGAATGTCGTTAATTATTCCTAATAAATCTTGAGCTGATGTTTTTATCGTTTTTACATAATCCAATTGCAATGGATCAAGTTTGCTTTCCAGTAAAACATTAGTAAAGCCAATTACTCCGTTCATTGGTGTACGGATTTCATGGCTCATATTGGCAATAAATTCTGATTTTTGTCGACTTTTTTCTTCTATTTTTTTCTTCTCGAGTGAAAGCTCGATATTTTTTTCTTCTAACAGCTCAAGACTTTGCTGCAAATCCTCTGTGGCAACTTCAATATGCTGATTCAAATCACGAACTGTTTCGAGGTGTTTTTTTTGTAAATGGGCACAACCTTGTTCAATAATACCTAGTTCACCTGGGCTTGTTGTTTTTATTTCCGTTTCGAATTCATTTCGCAAAATTTGTTTCATACTTCTACGTAAACGAGAAATGGGTAAATAAATCCGCTTAGAGAGAAAATAGTGGATGGTTAATCCCATAAGCAAGCCAAATAGAGTAATAAAAATCGTTACTATGAGCATTTGATAGCGCTTTATGATCATAGATCGCGTATCAATATCTATGGATAACCAACCTAAAATATCATCTGCACGAGTAGCCATGGGACTTAGTAGGTTCTTAAAGGATGAATTGGAGTAAAGATTAAATTTAGGAATAGTAACTGGTGCGATGAAATTAATAGTGAACGGATTAATTTGCTTACTTTCAATGTAATCCCCTGTAAATTTAGGTGGATTAAATGGTTTATTCAGCGAGTGTTTCCCACCACGATATGCTAGTAATTGTCCATCACTACTGTAAAAGGCAAGAGCTATTACTTCTGGGTTAATTGTAGAAGCATTGATTAATCCTTGTAAAGTACGATCATCGCGTCGGAGCATGGCGTATTGAGCTGCAGGAAGCAATTGACGGATATAGGCTTCCCCCAAACGCGACATATGTTGTTTTAGGTCATTGCCGAATAGTCCATTATAAAAAATAGCGAGAAGCAGGGCGACTAAAAAGGCTGGGATTAGGGTAGTAATTCTCAGTTGATACTTAATACCAATGCTTTTCAAAATAACTCACCAAGTAGTTCGGGTAATATTTTTATTTTAGCCTGTGTGCAGCGCTGTGTAACCTGCTATGATTTGTACAATAGACGTCTCCGGAAACTCTATTCTAAAGGAGAATTAAATCGTCGCTCCGGTGCTCGAATCCTCATGTGACTGTGTGTGCACCTCAGTTCAGCGCTCCGCATCTCATCGCATTTCGCTTTCTGTAGCGAGTTTCTGAAGAAGTCTAAATATTCAAATGTCTTGCTTCACCCAGGCTGGAAAGTCAGTTATTATAGCCCGATTATTTTATTCCTTACAATGTGGAAGAGATTATGACAGTTAGAACCCGATTTGCACCAAGCCCAACTGGATTTTTACATGTAGGTGGAGTAAGAACGGCTTTATTTTCATGGCTTTATGCAAAGCGCCATCAGGGTGAATTTATTTTGCGCATAGAGGACACTGATCAGGAGCGCTCAACTCAAGAATCGGTACGAGCTATTCTGGATGGCATGGCTTGGCTAGGCATGGATTATGATGAAGGTCCATTTTATCAAACCGAGCGTTACGAGCGCTACAAGCAAGTGGCACAGCAATTTCTAGATGAGGGTAAGGCTTATCGTTGTGAATGCAGTAAAGAACGTCTGGAGGCTTTGCGCACAGAACAATTAGCTGCTAAAGAAAAACCTCGGTATGATGGTTACTGTCGCGATAAAAATCTGCCTTTATCCGATAAGCCTTTTGTAATTCGTTTTAAGAATCCTGAACAAGGAACTGTAACGTTTCACGATGAAGTATATGGGGAAATCCATGTGGCAAATAGCGAGTTGGATGATTTGATTCTGGTACGCTCTGATGGTCATCCAACCTATAATTTTGCTGTGGTTATCGATGACATGGATATGAAAATTACTCATGTAATTCGTGGTGATGATCACATTAATAATACACCAAGACAAATTAATCTGTTTCAGGCACTTAAAGCCCCTATTCCAATATTTGCTCATTTACCTATGATCTTAGGAGAAGACGGTAAACGCTTGTCAAAAAGACACGGTGCAGTGAGTGTGTTGCAATTTAAAGAGTTAGGTGTTTTGCCGCACGCTTTGCTAAATTATTTAGTACGCTTAGGCTGGTCTTATGGTGACCAAGAGATCTTTAGCATCAGTGAGATGATTGAATGCTTTGATTTAAAGAATGTAAGTCGAGGCGTTTCAAGTTTTAACTATGAAAAATTGTATTGGTTAAATCAACATTATCAAAAAAATGATCCAGTCGAGGCGGTGGCTGAGTCTTTGCGTTGGCACTTTGAAGAGGCTGGTATTGATATCTCTAAAGGACCAAAATTAACTGATTTAGTTGCCATTCAAGCTGAGCGATGTAAAACTTTGACTGAAATGTGTCAAATGAGTCTGTACTTTTTTACTGATTCGATTGAGTACGATGAAGCTGCAGTAAAAAAACATCTGCGCCCCGTTATTTTAGAGCCATTGACTGCGCTTTATGAATGTTTGCAAACGGTAAAATCCTGGGAAAAAGATCATTTACAAGAATGCATTAATGATGTCAGTGCACAATTTGATATTAATATGGGAAAAATAGCACAACCGTTACGAGTAGCTGTAACAGGTTCTAGTATGTCGCCGTCTATCGATATGACATTGACTTTATTGGGAAGAGAACGGGTGTTAACTCGCCTTCAAAATGCCTTGGAGCAATTGAAAATCAGGGCTCAAGCAAGTAATTGATAAGTACTACCCTCAAGGCTGCAGGTTGATGTATATGTGACCTGCAGACTCTGTATGTTAGAAAAGTATTGCGTCATCCGCCAGGTTCTAGACAAGGCGCGCAAGTAAAGTGAGGTGAAGGAGTGTGCTCAAATACATGACTGAGCCGAACGAGCTTGCAACGATGTATAGAACTTAGGGGGGCTATATCATGTACTGTTGAACCGACAAAATATTTTTTATGAAACAAAGGATGATACTTATGAAATTAAAATCACAATTCTTTGGATTAGCCTTAAGCGTTTTTTTGGCTTCACCAATACTTTATGCCGGTTCTGATATTTCTTCTGAACTCACGAATCAATTGCAAAAAGAGATCGATGCCTATTATAAAAAGTACAGTAAAAAAGAAAAATTTACTGCGATTGCTGCTTCCGTCCTGATTCCTCAGAATCAAGTGAATGATAAAAAAGAAGTCAAAACGGTTGTGCACGGCACTATGGGGTATCCTCCTTTATCCCAACCCATTACCCCAAATAATTTATTTGATATTGGCAGTATTACCAAATCCTTTACTGCCTTAATTCTTTTGCAATTGCAGACTGAAGATAAATTGACTTTAGACGATCCTTTGGGTAAATGGTTGCCACAATATCCTAATTGGAAAAATGTCACTTTAAGACAATTATTGAATATGACAAGTGGTATACCGAATTATTCTGAAGATGATGAGTTTTCCAAAGAGATGGAGTCACATTTAGATAAAGTTTGGACCGATGAGGAGCTGCTTAAATACGCTCATCCTGAAAAGCCGCTTAAAAAGAAAAAAGGAAATCTTTTTGAATATTCTAATTCCAATTATATTCTTGCTGCATTGGTAATAGAAAAAATTACCAATGATACTTTTGTTAACCAATTAAAATTGCGAATTATTAATTCAAAAAATGGATTGCATAATTCATTTTATCTTGCCGGACCCGATGGTCAATCTGTAGGAAAAGCGATTGAAGATCGGAGGGTACATGGATATTTATATGATGAGGAAAAAAATAAATTAATTGATACACTGACCAATGACTTATCTTGGGCCGCTGCTGCTGGTGCAATTGTTGCTACACCCGAAGATGTAGTCCATTGGGTGCAATTGCTCTATCGTGGAACTTTAATTAAGCCGGATTTTAGAGAGCGAATTTTAGCTGAATTAGAATCTGTTGTATCTATGAAAACAGGGCAGCCAATTCCTGAAGTGACTAAAGATGATCCTTATGGGTTTGGATTGGGTGTGGGTTATCTTTATGATACAGATCTCAAGCAAAGTTTTTGGATTTATAAAGGAAGCACTTTAGGGTTTCGTGTAATGTATTTTTGGCAACCTTGCAATAATGTTACTACAGTGGTTGCTTTAAATAGTAAAGGAGGGGAAGGAAATCCGGATTCTAAATTAGGCGATAAGATCATAGAAGCAAACCAAAATTTATACAAAGTAATTTTGAAAAATTATCCTGAATTGCAGTGTATTTCGTGATCCTATGTTTCGCTTCTTCCTTTTTGGAGGAAGAGGCTTCATCCAAGCTTTTCAAAAAAATTACAGTGAAATTAACATTATCACATTGTAGTATGCATATAATTCATGTGATACAATTCGACACTTTGAGTTATTGACAAGCATGTCAAATGAGAATCAATCACCTGAATCTGACTATCAACCACCGGAATCCCTGACAGTTAATAAAAAAACAGATCATTTTTTTATGTCAATTAATAAAAAAAAGGGACATTCTTTTATAATGTTGGGAGTATATGATCAAAATAAAGCCCGTCATGTACTTTGTCGCGTTGGCAAAGTTGCAGACAATGTTGAAGTGGATGAGAATGGGGAGCCAACTTATCCTGCCCAACTGAAGTTTCTTTGCAATGCTCTTTTTTTTGCTAGTAAAGCATTTTTAAGAGATGAGGGAGTTTCGCGAAAAAAAAGAGGTAATGCTCCAATTACATATCAGGCTTATGATATCTCCTATGAGCAATACATAGAATTTGTGAGAATATTAGAATCTTTGCAAGGTCATGATAGATATAAATGCTATAAACCAAATTCTGATTTAACCGATGAGGATTTTGCAATGAGCAGGGATGAAGTCACATTGACACTCACTGATGCAAAAAAATTATCCTCAGTAGATGTAAGTAAACTAAATACAGATCTTATTGAGTTGAATGTAGGTAATACATGCAGGCACTCAGCAATAGCTCTTATTGAAGAAGTCCAACACGCTCCAGCTTCTTCTTTGGTTTCATCGAGTTTTTTAATGAATTTACCCTATGAAACAGTATTGGAATATGGCCATCCCAGTGAAAATATACCGTTTTATGTCCTTCCACCTCCTCCAGCAGCTTTTCATGAATCAGATATGACAAAAGAAAAGATAATCATAAAGTTATACTCACGAATGGAAAATATGCTACTCCTCGAGACCAACTCTCAATATACTCAAGATAAGTTTTTGAAATTAAAAGAATTGTATTTGAATATTGTAGGGCCACAAAACGATTTAACTCTCGATGCATTATTAGCAAGCATCCATACCTGGAAAGAGAATAAGGATAATAAGAACGTATTAAACGTTTTAAGAAAAGAATATTTCTGGGACTCTCTCTTTTTCATCAAAAGACAATCGGCTACTATGAATTTACTTGCAGAAGTGGAAGATGATCTTGCTAGCGAAATCAAAAATAGGAACATTGGATAGTGGGTGCTAATTTTTAGCAGTGTTCAATCGCGTACAAAAAGCATATTATAAGTAGTTTTGAGTTTTTCTAAATATAGCTTAACTATGAATCAAAGGAGTGGATATGAAGCTTTATTACACTAAATCAGCGTGTTCATTAGCTGTACGTATTGTTCTTAATGAGTTAGGGCTTGATTTTCAAGATGAAGAAGTCGATTTGAAAGCAAAAAAAACACACTCAGATGAAAATTATTTAGCGATTAATCCTAAAGGGGCAGTTCCTGCGCTTCATCTTGATAATGGACATCTGCTGACTGAAAATCAGGTTATTTTGCAATATTTAGCAGATACCACTCCAGGGCAAAAGCTTTTGTCGCCAGTAGGTGATTTAAGAAGATATCATACTCTGGAATGGCTCAATTACGTTGCCACTGAATTACATAAAACTGTAGGCATATTTTTCCACCCTAATCTTAATGAGGAAACAAAAAGTATTTTTACGTCCGTAATTAGTGCTCGATTGAAATATGTTAATGAGCATCTTGCGAATGGGCCCTATCTGATGGGTAAGGATTTTACCCTGCCCGATGCTTATTTGTTTGTCATATTAAGATGGACCTATTATTTTAAAATGGATCTTTCAGCTTATAAACATTTAGAACGATTTATGAGCCTTGCTGCAGAGCGTCCGGCGATTGTGACTTCGTTGCAACAGGAAAAACTATAATAAGTCTTATTCCCACTATTAAGAACGTTCGTATTGAATCCATCCATATGCATTCGAATTCGAGCGTTCCCAGAATTTTTTGCTCCGGGATAAGGTAATTACACACTGTAATTATTTGGGGAGGAAAATTATGCCTATAAAAGCTACTTTTCAAGGTGGAATAGATCTTAATTTCTCTCCACAACGTCAATTTGAACCAATTGATGGCGTAGATCCGGAGAAGCAGGCACCAATTATTGCGCGCAATGCAGTACGACTTTTAATGATGGGATGGACGGAGCAATGGACTGAGTTTTTAACTACTACAGTAGCCCATGCTATTTTTGTACAACGTGATCATGAATTATTAAGAGAATTACGTTTTGCTTTCCAACAAGGTTTTTTAGAGCTTTTTGAGCAACTAAAAGGGAAAAAATTAACTGACGCGCAACAAGAGCAAGTTAATCTTTACTTGAGTAATTGTTTAACTTTACTTCCTTATAGCGATTTAACTCCTTATGAATCCATAAAAATCCCTCAATGCATTGATGGGCATTGGGAGTTAGTTGAATATCAGGTTAAGCCAATTGAATTAACAGAACGATCAGGATGGAAGAGCTATTTTATCCATGATAAAGATCGTGTTTTTGTTTATGGACTTGAGCCAATTTTTAATAAAAAAGCAGAGTCGCATTTAATTTTTATGGGAACAACCTATCCTGCAGGGCAGGGTTTTTTACCTCAAATTAATACTGATTCTAAGGGGTTTACAACAGTTGGTGAATCGCTTTATCAAATGGGCCGAAAAAGAATTCATGAATGGCTAAGCGCTCAGAAAAATAAAATACATGTATGTGGAGTAAGCCTGGGAGGATCGTTAAGCTTATTACTCGCTATTGATAAAGGAAGGTATACACTTTCACGCGTTGACGCATTAAATCCGGCAGGTCTTCATGATGCCTGGTTTAAAAGAAGATATGATTATTGGGACAAGTTGACTGAGAAACCCGAAGTTGTTGTGCAAAAACAAGGAAATGATCCCGTTTCGGCTTTTGGGATTTGGAAGGATGATTGGTATATTATTCAGGTAACCCCGCCAAAAGACAAACAAGGACCTAATAGTTTTTGTGACCATTTTTTAAATTATGCTGGTTTTGCAGATACGATCTTTACTTACATTGAGGCAGAACTGGATAATGCCAAACGAAAAGCACGTAATTTTTGGCTTTATACTCTGGGTAGAAGCTTAGTTTATAGTCTTTTTTTACTGCCGTATACTTATGCAGTCCGACCTTCGATGTATTTTCTTATAAAAAACTGGATGATTGCTATACCCGTATTGGAAATCTTTGTTGGTACATGCCTGGCCTTTGTCGGTATCTTACCGGCACTTGCCTTTCTGAGCATTGCTGGAGGTTTGTTTGCAAGTGCTCTTATATTCTTCTATGGTTTTTCCGATAAAAAAAGCTCAAAAGCTTCTTCTGTTCAAGAGGAACTTATAGAAAAAGAAAAGCTTGCGCAAATGCATAATCCTTTGCTTTCTCGAAATCCAACTATGGATATATATCATGATGATAATGCGGTACATATTGATTTGACTTATCAACAAATACATACCTATTATCATGTAATGCGTTGTCTTGTAAAAGAAAAGCAATTTCTACCGGATGCAGAAAAGAAATGCAAACACGTAAATGAGATTTCTAAAAAAATGTTACTCGAAGAGAGTTCAGATTCTCAAAAGGCTGATGTTGCAGTGCCTTTCAGAGTTACTCGAGCAAAAGCAGCTCATATTCGGCATACTTTGACTTTGGTAGAGCGATTAGGAATTGAAAACGCGAATCTAAAACCGAATTTGGAAAAATGCTATGCTGAATATTATATTGGCAAACACATGTAGTTAAATTGATTAACTGTTCACTCTTGCAATAATTTAGTAGGTTGGGTCATTTTTGACCCAACAATTTAAATATCTTTACCATTACATCAAAGACACCAATGATGTTGGACGTGTGAATGAAATTTTAAAATCATCAATATAATGAGTGCTTATGAGCTGAATTTGTTGGGTCGAACGACCCAACCTACTTGCTTGATACTTGCTATAGCATTTTGGTTTTTAAAAGCATTAAAAACGAAAAATCAGATGGGCAGCGACTGAGTAGAGAAAAGGATAATATGCGTCTGCTGGGTTAAGCTGCGATTCTCCATAGCCAGCAGTAAAAGCCCCAGCAATTTCACCCATTATTCTCTCTGTAAAATTATAATTTACTCCTACACTAAAAGTAGGTCCTGGGCGCCAATTATCAACAACGATATCTTTACGATGCACACCTGCCACTCCCGCACCAGAAAAAATTTTCATCTGGGAATGAGGAATAGGAACCATGAGTTTTCCCATCAACGTTAGGACTTCAGTTTGAGATGTTAAAGTCTCTAAGCCATCATGATCGAAACTGAATAAACTTATAGGATCGAAATTAACATTTGCTTCAGGAAAGTGCGTGTAATTCATTTCAATTGCGAAGAAGTTAGTAAATTCAAATCCTGCTAAAACACCCCATATACTTCCACCTTCTTCGACCTTTATTGGTGTCGAGAGCATCAGAGCAACATTCTGATTTTCTCGAGTGGGAACTAAACCTTTCCAGGTGGTTGAGCCGTAACCACCAATTGCGCCTACATAAAAAGGGTGCTGTGGTAGACTACTATTATCTGCCAAACAACACGTTGTAGAAAGAAATAAGAATGAGAATAAAAATAATTTTGATTTTTTATTATGCACAATAATTACTCTACCAAGATTGCTTTAATCATTAGAATTTTTGTTGGGCCGAAGCCCAGCTTAGTCAAATTTTTTGATTTTTTATAACTTAATAAAATTATTGACAGGATTTACGAGTGGAACTACATATTCTGCCGCGAGAATCCATTCCTCCAAGGCGATAACAATTCCAATTATCAAGACAATCTTGTTTTGTAGTATAGGGTTGAGCCGCACATGCTTTATCCAATGAACCATATACACTTACCATACGAGCATAAAGCATATTCATATCTTGGCACATACCAGCAGGTAAACCAGAGGAAGTACAATAACACGTTGCAACTACCTTAAATGAGGCACAAAAATTTAAATCATTAGTAGGAACAGCATTACCACAAGGGTTACCATATGAAAAAACAGAGAAACTCAGTAAACACATTAAACCTGCAAAAAATCCTCGTATCATTTTTAACATCCTCTATTTTATTTAGACCCGAAATTTTATTCAGGCTACTCTATCAGAAAATTAATCTGGCTGCAAAAGGCATTGACATGAATATGTGATTTTAAATTGAGTAAACAGACTTTAATTTTAAGTGAAGGATTACAGCTTGGGCAGGAGTCTATCCAACCATTTAGGGAGATACCAAACCCAAGATTTAAAGATAGCCATTGTTGCGGGAACTAAAAAGCTTCGTATTAAAAAGGCATCTACGAAAATAGCAACTGCGATGCCAAGGCCAAATGCTTTGACCATTAATACATCGGCGATCAAAAAAGCACAGCAAATCACGATGACAATCAGTGCAGCGCTCGTAATAATACGACTACTCTTTTCAATACCAAAAATAATACTCTTGTTGTTATCTTTGGTTAACTGATGTGCCTCTTTAATTCGGGTCAATAAAAATACTTCATAGTCCATTGAAAAACCAAAAAGAGCGCAAAATATGATGACTAATAAACTAATATCGAGCATTCCTTGGGGCTGGAAGTTAAGAATTTCAGAGAAATATCCTTCTTGGAATATAAAAACTAAGGCTCCATATGCAGCGCATAAGCTTAATAATGTCATTACAATTGCTTTTAATGGCAAAAATAGAGATCTCAATAAGAAGAGGAGTATCAGATAAGAAAATACCATTATCCATAGTATGGCATAAGGTAGATAATGATAAATGCTATAAAGCACGTCAATATTACTCGCAGCTACTCCAGTAACCTGTACTTTTAATCCCGAGCCTAATTTTATTTTATGTAACTCATTAACAAGTTTTTTGGTTTGTTCGGAATCAACAGGATATTTGCTAATTACATTAATGATGGCCATATGCTTGGTGGTCGTTGTTTTAAGCAATTGTTTCACGCTCGGATCGAGTAGTTTTTTATCTAAATGATAAAGAGTGTAATACTGTCCCTTTTTTAGATCCGACTTACTGCTGATGATGCCGTTGACCTCTTTGACCCGTGGATTGCGTTTTAGTTTTTGGACTAAATTATATATTTTAGAAAGATTATGACGTGACAAAATTGATGAAGACGGCGACTCAATAACCAGTATTATAGGATTTAATTGTTCAATCTGAAATTTCTTTGCATACGTATCGTAGAATGCTCGATTTTCTGATTTTTCTGGGAAAATGCGATAATCTGAAATACCATACTTTGATGAAAACAAAGGATAACCCAGTACTAATAAAAAAATAAGAATGGGGAAGAAAAAGAGATAGGGGTGACGAACTACTCGCTCTGCAAGCCAGCGCCAACAACTGGAATGATTTTTGTTCCTAAATAAGCGTACTGATAGCAAATTAATTTTTGATTTCAAGACGGCAAGAATTGCTGGTAAAAATATAGTTGATACGAGTACCGCAAAAAAAACGGCAGCTAAACCACCGACTGCAACTGAAAAAAGAATATTAACCGGAAATAAAAATAATGCGCTGAGACTCACAAAAACTGCTAAACCACTAAAAAAAATTGCTTTGCCTGCGGTTTCTTGTGTTGTTGCTATCGCTTCTTCAATATTTAATCCATTCTTTAATTCATCCCTAAATCGACTAATAAAAAATAATGAATAATCCAAGCAAAGACACAGGCCGAGTAATAAGGCAATGTTGATAGTAAAAATAGAAAGGGTAAACAGATGTCCTAAAAAGTAGAGTGTAGTTAGGATAATTATGGCGCATCCGCCTCCTAAAATAATGGGGAGTGTAGCTGCAATTACCGATCCAAATACAAGAATTAAGGTGATAATCGCTACTGGGGCTGCAATCATATCCGCTTTAAAAAGGTCTGTTTGTGTCTGTTTATTAACACTTTGTACAAAAAGCGGTTCCCCGCCAATTTTCATTGTCATGCGTGAGGGTTTTTTTATTGATTCTGTAAGTTGTTTTAATAAGTCATCACTAAGCTGTTTATTGGTTTTGATGATCAGCACTACATAAGCGGTATGTTTATCCTTGGAAATTTGATGTTTGTCGTCAGGGTAAATAATTTCGTGTTTAATTGGAAAATCTTCTAAATCGGATAATGATTTTTTAATTTTTTTCTTAAATTGATCCTGGGTCGCTAAAAGCTTATTGCTATGATACATAATAAGAAATTTATTCTTATCGTTATATCCCAATTTTTTATTCATATAATTTTCAGCGTAGGCACTTGATGAACTTTCATCAATAAATCCAGTTGTTTTAAATGGATCAATAATATGTGGTAAAAAGGGGATGCAGAGTAATATAGCAAGCAACCATAAGCCTATAATTGGCCAACGAAGCTTATTTATAAATCTTCCTAATCGATACGACAGTGCCTTTTTTTGCATTTTTATCGTCGGAACTCCAAATTCCAGGAACCCATAAAAATAATGACTCTTTAATTATATTAGTATAAATTAGTCAGTATGTGTAAATTAATGAGTGAAAAGCTGTTAGTGCATCAATATCAAGATTTAATAACCCTTTTTTATAATTGCTTCGGTGAAGAATTTAATACCAGGTTGGTTAAAGGCGATAATGAGCCTATCTACATACCTGCTGGTGAACAGCATCCTTACAACGCTTTATATTTTGCTCATGGCTTTTTTAGCAGCGCTTTACATGAATGTTCCCACTGGCTCATTGCTGGAGAAGAGCGTAGAAAGCAAGTCGACTTTGGGTATTGGTATATGCCTGATGGACGTACTGTAGAACAACAGGCATTGTTTCAACACGTTGAAGTAAAGCCGCAAGCAATAGAATGGATTCTTTCAAAGGCTGCTGGGCATAAATTTTATATCAGTATCGACAACTTAAATGGTATGGAATCAGATACTCTTGTTTTTAAACAAGCGGTATATAAGCAGGTAATGCATTATTGTAAACATGGATTATCACAACGTGCGCAAAAATTTCGTGATGCTTTATGCTCCTTTTATGGGCAACCAACTCTTTTAAGAATCGAGGATTTTTCTTTTGACGAGTTATGATTTCGGTATCGATCTTGTAGCCTGGGTGCAGCGCAGCGGAACCCGGGTTCCGCTGCGCTGCACCCAGGCTACAATGCATCCAAACAATGTGACAGATCCCGGTGGTCCGACTTTCACCCACGCGTTCATTAAATGTCTTTTGGCATCAATGATGCAATACCACACCTAAAGTCCAGTCTAGATTTTGTTGTGAAGGAATATAGCTCACCGGTTGATTTACTGTTAAACCATAGCCTTCTACCATCAACGCATAATAAAAAGCGGGTAAGAGGCAATAGGACTCGATGTATTCATTGTCTGGGAATTGAGAGCTGAGATTTTCCCATTGTTGATGACAAATTAGACCATTTGCTTGTTGCAGCAAGTCTTGAATGGTCAATTGGTTGTTTTGAAACTGGAACGGTTTGCTCTCTACAAGATTTGGAAAACCACCAATGGCGTACCACGAATTAATGTGACTGGCAGAAAGATCAGGCTGTACTTCATTACTGACTTTGTGCATTTTAATTAAAGGGGTTACCTCTTGTTCACAGGTTAATGCATCACCCTGTCCATAACTGCCATCAGAAAGAGGGTAACCATCTGAAAAGCAGGAGGCTGTATCCAGAAGTTGGTGAGCCATTTCATTTTGTCCAAGACCCAGGAAACTGTGAACAGATAAATTGATATGGCGCCCGTAGAGATCCAATTCAACTTGCGTCCCTTTATTATCCGTTTTGTTTCGTATTGGGAAAACAATTTGTACTGATGCACCACCAATATCCATGACACCTACTGCTTCATTGGAAGATGATTTGAGTGCCCCTATATGATAATTTACCGCAAGCCAGTCATATAAAGCTTCATCATGTCCCGTAATGGTTTTTGCGTCTACTAATTGCCATTCAGATTTCTGATGAAACCACTTTTGTACTTCCTGATAATAAATTTTTTGTTTGGTTTGCGGCACAAGACGCATACCTGCAGTTGCATAAAAATAAACAGGTATATGTTGAGTAGGGGCTCCTGAGAAAAGCGTTGTCAGGTATGCATAAACAGTATTTTGATTTGCTTCAATCATTGAGAATCCAGGCTTGACCTTTTTAGACCATATTTCTGTGATACGAGAAGCTGTGTTTGTTTCATCAAGATCGTAAGCAAAAACATGAAGTCGGGATCCCGTACTTCCTGCATCAACAACAGCGATACATTGATGTTCAGTACACGAAGTAGAGTCAGCATAAATATTAGTGGTTACTGCATAAAAACACGAAATAAAGAGAAAAAGACGAAGCATGGTTTACAGTCTCAATTGTTAGGCAATAAATAATACATCATGTATCTTTTATTTTCAATATGATATTATGCGTAAAAAATGATACACTATTTTTTCTTTTATGTAGGTTAACTTTACCTTCATGCTTCAAGCGGGGATTAAGAACCTAACCTGCTTTTTTATTTAAGTCAGTTTTTTCAGGCAGTATTATCATGATGATAAATCAAGAGTATCGCGGTTCTATCTATGCTATTTTATCTGGATTTCTTTACGGGTTTATTGGCTACTTTGGTTTAAGCGCAATGAATGACAATTTATCTGCGAGCTCTATGTTGTTTTGGCGCTTTTTAATTTCCAGCATGATTATTTTAATAATTATGTTGCCAAAAATTAAAAAAACCAACGATTCGTATAAAAATATGTTCCTCGCTTTTTTAACAGGCGCTTTCTTTTATGGTATATCAACCTGGCTTTACTTTTTAGCCTCTTATTACATAGGTTCTGGATTGGCGATGGTTATCTTTTTTACCTATCCGGTACTCATTATGTTGCTCAATTTTTTCTTTTACGAACACTCAATACCACCGGTTTATTATTTAGCTATTTTAGTGATTTTAATGGGAATGACGCTCATGGTGGACTTGGATGCATTGTCTTTTAACCTATGGGGTATTTTACTGGGCATTGCTTCTGCTTTTTTTTATGCGTGCTATGTAATAGGCAGTAAAAAGAATGAGCTCTCTCCAAATATGTCTACCTTTATGGTTTGTTTGGGGTGTATGGTAACCAGTTTATTAGTTTCTTTTTTTAGTCACTCTTTTGCCATCCCATCCACAATGGACGCTTGGTATCATTTATTTGGAATCTCTGTTATTGCAACTGTTGCTCCCATAGTTTTGTTGCTGTACAGCTTAAAATACATCAGTTCAGAAAAAGCCTCTATTTTATCCGTTTTAGAGCCAGTATTTGTGGTAATTTTTGGTGTATTGCTGTTAGGTGAAAAATTGAACTTCTGGGGCGCGGTAGGTATTGTATTGGTATTAACAGGCGCGCTTATTACTTTATTTAGCCATAAAATCAATCTGGGCCAATTGAAGTTTCAGCTCGTGCGTAGTGAAGATGCGGGGTAACTGTTCTCAGAATGTATCAGAACTGTAGCCTGGGTGCAGCGCAGCGAAACCCGGGTTTCGCTGCGCTGCACCCAGGCTACAATGCTTTTCAAACAATGTGAAAGATTTTCCCGTGACCTTGTTACTATTGTTAATACCAACTTCCGTTACAACCGCCACAGCCCCCACAATCAGTAGCACAAGTCCCACAACAGGGATTACCACCACAATTGCCCAGCAAGGCAGTTGAGCACACCAACATTACAGCCAGTATTATTTTTTTCATTACCTGTCCTTATTATGGTATGTATATTAACTATACTCTATGTTTTTGAATTTAACCAATTTATACGTAATTTTTTGTAACCGTTCACGGCCATTGATGAATGACCTCCCATAGAATGTAACCCACATTAGCTTAGCGTAATGCGGATAATTTGTTCCCTATTTCTCGTATTACGCTACTCTTGGTCACTAAACTTTAGTCTTCTGCAATGTATATCCATTGCAATTTCCATAAATTATAAATAAATATTTGATTTTGTGTAGTATTTAAATAAGCATCAAGGGATTGATGAGGTAGGTGACGATTATTAGCAACGTAGCTTAGCAAATCATGAGAAACGCCAGTTACATCCCATTCGCAGCCATTAATATAAAAATGATAGTCAAATTGTTCCTCTGAGTTTTGATAGGCAAAACGGCATGTTGCATCTCTGGTCAGATCTAATCCTGCTTTTATTTCTTTGATAAAATGTGATAAATCAATGAGCTCATTTTCTTCTAAGGGCAATGGTAACTGCATTTCTGCTTGTTGATCCAGCCGTGTTGCAAAGCATCCAAACCAGGATTTGATTATTTTATCGTCACTGATTAATTGTTGTAACAGTTTTTGTGCCATTTGCCAGGCAGGGCGAGTGATTTCAGAGGTATTGTGTAGATGAGACCAATCAGGGTCTTGATATAATGTTTTGAATGTTCCTTTTTCCGCTAAATAATCACCAAGACTCTCCAATAATTCTTGTCCTTGATAGCTACGATAGCCAAAAGAGTAGGTCATGCACTCTTCGGAAAGTGAAATACCGTAATGCCCTACATGCGGTGGAAGATATAACATATCTCCTTCTTCAAGAGTCAAATGTTCTTCGACATCAAATTGTTCCATGATACGAAGTTCAAGATCTTGGATGTAATTCTCATTAGTGCATCCCTTAGTAGTAAGTGACCATTGTCGTCGTCCCTGAGCCTGATATAAAAAAACATCATAATTATCATAATGAGGTCCGACGCTGCCGTGGAGCACGGCATAGCTAATCATAATGTCATCAATCCGCCACTGTGGAATGAAATCAAAATGATCGAGCAAATCATATACCTCAGGAATTAATCTATCCACGCCTTGTACGAGCACGGTCCAATGGGTTGGGGGTAGGTGATTAAAGTCATGTTCAGAAAAGGGTCCGCGCTTTAAATGCCAATAGGGTTTTTCATGGGGTGTTTCAAAGACAAGACGACTTTCAACCTCCTCTTCAAGTGCAAGCCCTGCCAATTCATCAGGAGATAATGGATTAGTGAAATCTGGAATGGCATTGCGAATCACTAGAGGTTTTTTTTGCCAATACTCACTGAGAAAGGTCTTTAAAGAAATGTGCTGAAAATTGATCATGTGTTATTAATACTCCCAAAAAACATCTGATTATTGCACCTAGGTTATTAATTTTTAACTCGATTGCAGAATGCGTTCCAACTCGCCTTTTGCTTGCCGTGAGAAATTGATTAGGTCGCTTTCTTTTTCAAAAAAATCAAACGATTGAATTAATGTCTCTTCGTCATGTTTTCGGAATGCTGTTGTCTTGTTCTGAATGTCCTCATGCTTATAACCCAGGAATTTCATAATTTCCTTGGTCATACTCAAAGAGGAGTCAAACAATTCTCTAATGAAATAATCAACGCCTACTCGATATAATTCATAAGCATGGCGACGGTTACGAGCCCGAACAAAAATTTTTAGGTGGGGGAAATGTTGTTTTGCTAGTTTGACGATCTTTAGATTTGCATCTGGATTTCCAACAGCAACGATGAGGAGTTTGGCATGTTCAGCACCAGCACTTTTTAACAAATCCAATCGACTGGCATCTCCAAAATAGCCAACATAACCAAATTTTCTGAGTAACTCAATTTGTTCTGCATTTTTTTCCAATACCGTAATTTTTATATTTTCACCATTAAGCAAACGTCCAATAATTTGCCCAAAACGTCCATAACCTGCAAGAATAATCCCATTTTTTTCATTGATGGAGTCATATTCACGTTCAGGTAAGAAGCTCATAAATTTGGGTATGATAAAACGTTTATAGAGAAGGATTAAAAAGGGAGTGGCAAGCATGGACAGTCCAACTACAAGAGTAAAAAAAGCTTCGTATTCTGGATTGATTACTTTAATTTTGCCAGCATATTCAAAGAGAACAAAGGCAAATTCACTCCCCTGGGATAAAGCAAAAGCAAAACCTACGGCTTGCAGTTTGCTTAAGTCAAACAAGAATCCTAGAAAATACAAAACAACTGCTTTAAGCGTAATTAAGGCAAATACCGTGATGAGAATCAGCATTGTTTTCTCAGAGAAAAGAGAGAAATTCATTGTCATTCCCACAGAAATAAAAAATAATCCAAGCAAGATCCCTTTAAAAGGTTGAATGTCTGCATCAACTGCATGCTTGTACTGAGAGTTGGCTAATACAACACCCGCAATAAATGCGCCTAAGGCGGGAGATACGCCTATAGATTCCATTAATAAAGTAACACCAACGACCAAAGCAAGAGAAAAAGCGGTAAATACTTCACGTAAATTGGTTTTGGCAATAATTAAAAAGAAATGTCTGGATAAATAATGACCAATTAAAATAACGGATCCAATAACGCCGGCAACAAAAATAGCATATAACCATCTTGGTAGTTGCATAAAGAATGTCGCCTCATGGAGATTAAGTTGTATGTTTCCATGTTGTGCGAGTAATGGGATAATAATTAATATTGGAATTACCGCAATATCTTGAAATAACAATACAGCAAACGAAGTTTCTCCTTCTGCTGTTTTGAGCAGGTTTTTTTCCTGGAGCATTTGCAATACAAGAGCTGTTGAGGAAAGCGACAGAGCCATACTTACTGTCAAAGTAGGACGCCAATCAAAACCGATCATAAGCCCAATTGCCATTAAGACACTTGTAGTGAAGAGGACTTGCGCACCACCTAAGCCTACAATGAGTTTGCGAAGCCTCCATAACATGGCTGGTTCCAGCTCCAAACCAATGAGAAATAACATCATAATCACGCCAAACTCACCAAAATCCATAATTTGTTGGGTGTTTCCTATCAGCTTTAATCCAAATGGACCAATAAGAATACCAACTAAGAGGTAGCCCAGCACAGATCCCAGTTTGAAACGGCTCGCAATAGGAACCATAATGCAGGCTGAAGCAAGAAAGATGAAAATATTAAGTAATACATGACCATTCATAATTTAACTCTAATTGTTATTTTGCATGACAATTTTTAAATTTTTTACCACTTCCACAAGGGCAGGGCGCGTTACGTGCGATTTTGGGTTTGCTGATTTTATTTAATTTTTCTTTGTGCACTCCATCAACATAGAACCAACGACCATTTTCTTTATGGAACTCACTTAATTCATGAATCTTTTTTATTTGGTTTTGCTCGGAAAAACGAGCCGTAAATTCAACAAAGCCTTTATCGGGACCAGATATACTTGTGTGCATTACTTCTAAATCAATCCAGGTCACACTTTTAGCCCATTGTTCCGCTTCTATTTCATTAAAGCCTGTTAACGCTTTGCCTTTCATTGTATTTTTGATGTAATCAATTTTGCCTCTACTGTACGCAGTATATCTTGATCGCATCAATTGCTCAGGAGTTTCTGGTAGTTGCTTGTTGTCGATGAATAACCCGCAACACAATTCATATGTATTTTGTGATCCACAAGGACAAGATGACATGATATGATCCGACTAAAAGTAAAAATTGGATTTTTGGATTATATGCGATATAGCCTTAAATTTTTACTGAATTACACATTATTTAGGGTAAAATAATGAATTCTTATCTATTTACACAAAACATAGAGCAAATTGATCATCAAAAAAGTATCAATCTACTGGAGTCTGGCAAGGTTTTATTTTTCCCGGAATATTCTTTCACTGAGGTAGACTCGCTTTTGCTGTCTGAAAATGTGTTGGATGGCAGTCGTAAAAATGTAAGTTATGATATTCGTAACAAAAAATTAAGTGCCTTTAAAAAAGATATTAACAGTTTGGATTCCAAGCTTAGACATATGATGCATGGTTATGCAGAATTTGCGCATCAATTAATTCAAACAGTTCTACCTGCTTATGTACCCCATTTACAATGGGGAAGAACGAGCTTCAGGCCAGCACAAATTAATGGGCGTATTTCCTCAAAACGCAAAGACGATACCCGACTGCATGTCGATTCTTTTTCGGCAAGCCCGGTACATGGATTAAGAATTTTACGTGTTTTTTGTAATATTAATCCACATAATGAACCGCGAGTTTGGAATCTTGGTGAGCCATTTACCGATGTTCTTAATCGCTTTGCACCTAAAATTGCTCCTTACAGTAAAATAAAAGCAAAAATGTTGAAATGGGTTAAAGCAACAAAAACGTTGCGTTCGCCTTATGATCATTACATGTTGCATTTACATGATATGATGAAGTTGGATGATGTTTACCAGGCAAATGTTGAAAAGATGCAAATGGATTTTCCTGCCAAGAGTACATGGATAGTTTTTACCGATCATGTATCGCATGCGGCGTTGAGCGGTCAACATTTACTTGAGCAAACGTTTTATCTTCCTGTCGATAAAATGGTAGCACCAGATTATTCACCCTTAAATCAGTGGAAAAAAATTAGACCTGAGTTGAGCTCTTGTCATTAGAGCTCTATTTATAATTTGAATAGAGGTTAACTATTAAATATCGTGAATAGGGGAGTTGCTTATTCTGTTTATAAGTAGGATAAAACGTAATCGATCAGGAGCATGGGTTTATCTGTACCTAAACAGGAATGAACTATTTATTTAAACACGGTGCCTTAAAAACTTTTCAAGCCCTTTAGATGTCAAAGGTTCACTGAAAAAATACCCTTGGACTTTGTCACAGTGCTGTTGTTTTAAAAAATCCAATTGTTTTTGATTTTCTACACCTTCAGCAAGAACTTTAAAATTAAAACTACGAGCCATAGAAATAATTGCTTTTATAATTACTTCATCACTACGTGAAGCAGATATATTTTGTATAAAAGACTGATCTATCTTTAAACAATCAATATGCAGTTGTTTCAGATAATTGATACTGGAATTTCCTGTTCCAAAATCATCTAAAGCGATCAGAATGCCAAGTTGTTTGAGTTGATTGAGTGCTTGTACAATATCTCTATGCGTTATCACCACATTTTCAGAAATTTCAAATTCTATATATTGGGGATCAACTGAATGTTCTTTTAAAATTTTTTCTATAGTATAAATAAAATTGGGTTGTTGTAATTGACGGTTGGTGATATTAATAGCCACCCGGATGTATGGCAGTCCTTTTTTATGCCAAGACTTTATTTGCTGGCACACTTCGCTGATAATCCATTCGCCTATAGGGATAATTAATCCACTTTCTTCTGCTAAAGGAATAAAATCCATAGGAAGTAATAATCCTCTTTCGGGATGATTCCAACGAATTAATGCTTCTACAGAGTGCAATTCTTTCTTATCAATATTAAATTGGGGCTGATACAGTAAAAAAAACTCTTTATTTTTAATGGCGTTGTGTAAATCAGATTCGAGTTTAAAACATTGATCCGAATATTCATGTAATTGAGAAGCATAAAAAGCATACTGATTTCCCCCACGTTCTTTAGCTTGATACATTGCTAAATCAGCGTTTTTCAATAAATCTCCGGGGATCTTTCCATCTTGAGGATAAATACTAATTCCTATGGCAGTAGTAATTATTATATCGCGATTTGCTATTTTGAATGACTCTCTCATTGAATCTAAAATTTTACTTGCAATACTCTCAATACACTCATTTTTTGATATATGACAAACCATGACAAATTCATCACCACCAATTCTGGCCAAGGTATCTTCTTTACGAATTAAAGTAGACCATCTGTGTCCAACTAAACTCAATAACTGATCACCAACCTCATGCGACAAACTGTCATTGATTAATTTAAATCGATCCAAATCGAAATATAGAAGGACAAATTGCTTTTTATGTTTTTTCGCATAATCAATACTGGCTTGTATTCTATCGATTAACAAAGCTCGATTGGGTAGTTGGGTCAATGGATCATGCAGGGCTTGGTACTTAAGTTGTTTCTCAAGATTTGCCTGTTCTGTAATATCACGAAAACTCCATACTCGACCAATAGTTTTCTCATTCAGCCGGTGTGGAAGAGTATAACATTCCAGTATTTTACCGTTCTTAAACGTTATAATCTCCCTGCTGATTTCATCAATATTTTTTTTAAGGCGATTAATATCAGCTAAATACTCCCTGGGTTCAATGATCTGACCAAGCATATAGCACAAAAGGATACTCCCATCATTAACCTCTAACATTGATTCCGGGATATTCCACATGGAAATAAACTTTGAATTACAATCAATGAGCTTGTTATTCAAATCAATTACTAAAATTCCATCAGCGGATGATTCAAATGTAGACCTTAAAAGTGATAATGATTGTTGCAAGGACTCCGTGCGTTCCTTTACAGTTTTCTGTAGTATCTTCTCATGATGCTTGGAATCATTAGCTAAAATCCATTTCCTTGTTAACGCACAGGCCAGTTGTCTTACTGCAACCACATCAAAAGGTTTTTTCAAGATAAGATAATTATCTCCCATTCCTAATTTTTTTACAGTGTACTCCCAACTGTAATCAGAATATGCAGTACAAATCACTACTTGAATATCCGGATCGATCTCCCACATGTGTTTGATTGTTTCAATACCATCCCAGCCTGGGGGCATTCTAATATCGACAAATGCCAAGGCATAATGTATGCCTTTTCTAAGGTCTTCTTGAATTTTTTGAATTGCTTCTTGGCCTTGACATGCAGTATTAAAAATAAATTTAGGTAAAAAACACTTAATCTCAGGACTACATGATTCCATAAAAGAAGACTCATCATCAAATAATTGTTTATCTAAGTAACTCAACTCTGACAGAGTATTTGAAGAGGTCAAAACTTTAATAAAATCCTGATGTATTGAAGGATTATCATCAATAATCATAATATTCAGTGGTATATCACTCATCAGGCGCTCTCCATATTCATTTAAAACTGTCAGTAATCGGCAAGGTTAAGGTAAATTGCGCTCCGTGTCCCTTACCCTCACTTTTGGCTAAAAGGGAACCTCCCATTTCGCGAGCGGATAAAGCCGAACTATGCAAACCAAAGCCATGGCCATTTTTTTTTGTAGTAAACCCGAAAGCAAAAATACGATGTAAATTATCCTTATTAATGCCAATGCCATTATCTTCGATAATGACTTGCACTGAATTTTTTGCTGTTTTTTGTACAATCAATTTGATCTCTTTTATAGAGGAAATTGTGTGTTCTAGAACTGATTCCTTGGCATTTTGAATTAGATTAATTAATATTTGCAGCAGCTTAGATTTATCGACGCTAACCAAAGGCGCAGGTTTAAACTCTTTTGTAATTTTAATACCTGTTTTTTTTGAAGAACTCAGCGAGATATTTAAGGCAGTATCGATCAATTCTGGAAGATAGATTTTTTCATTCACACTTGATAATCCGCTAATCGATTTTTGCGTATTTACGATTTGATTTATATGGTGCAAATCATTCTGCAGATTTTCAACTTCAATATTATTTTTTTCATTTTCTTCCAAGATTACTTTTGTCAGTGTGATCAGATATTCGGGAATAATTTTACCTTTGGGATCATGGGTTAAAAAATTAGCTAAATCCATTTGATGTTTTTCCATCATCTCCATTATTTTCAATAACTTATTATAATAATCTTGTTGGAAACTATTTTTTAATAAAGCAATTGAGACAGTGGAACTGTTTAATATATTTCCAATGTTGTGCAAAATGGTTGTTGCTACTTCAGCCATCCCGGCACGACGCGCAGCAGACGATATTTGTTGATTTAACTCTTTAATTTTTTCTTCAGTAATTTTACTTTTATGAATATCAATAACAATACCTGCAAGCTGTTTATCATTATTTTGACATTGACCAATTATTCGATACCAGTGATACTTTCCATCAGGGTCTCTTACACGTACCTCACATTCATAATCAATATGCTCGTTTAACGCGCGATCCACCTTCTGGGATAACTCAAACCTATCTTGTTCATGAACTAATTCCAGAAACTCTTTAAGTGAAGGCGGTCTATTAATCGCATTTAAGTGGAAGAGATTAAATAATTCATTAGACCAGATTGTATGCCCTGTGTTGCCATCAAAAGACCAATATCCTAATCCTGCGATGTGTTGCGCAAACTCAAGCTTTTCATTCAAACTCATCATTTCACGAGAAGAAATTCTCATGGATCGTTCATGTAAATAACGCTCTTGATCCGCTTCAAAATATGCATTATTAACACGCTGTATAAAATCTTTCCATTGCTCCTCGGTTTCTGGTTTTTTATTTTGAGCAATGTATGAATGTTCAAGTTGTCGTTTTAATAATTTGTGAATTTCCATGTTATCTTACTTTAAGCATTAAGTTTTCATGCCTCATAAATAGTTGTAATCGTCATAGTTTGGTTATGTAATTCGCAATTTCCTATAGAAAAAGGGGATAATTCCCCATATGAGTAAAAACCTACTTGAGTTGAACCAGCCGGCAAAGCGGACATAGTCGATTCGATTTCTTCTTCCGTTCGCTCACCCAAAAGCAGTCTTCTACCCACACAACTGATATCAATAGCCAAAACAGGTCCTAATTTTTCTAAGCTATCGCGTAGCATCAATTTATTTGCGAGTAAACCCGCCTCATTAGCACTATCAATTAATCGATCAAAATTCGCTCGCATCAATTGCGCATGCCATCCCATTGGAATATCTCCCGCAAACACCAGGGATTGCTCCTTCTCATCAATTGCTAGAATAGTACGAACCAATTGAACATTATCAGGAGCGCCAGGGTTATTAATAGCCAATGGATAAAGCAATCCAGAGGAAGGTAACTCAGAGGCTTTTTCACCTAAATATTCTTTATAAAGTTGTAATGCGGGTTGATAATCAAGCTCATATAACACATTCGATTCTGAGCGAGTAATTCGACGAACGGGACCAAAAATATCCCATCCTCCCTTAGAGGCATGACCAATATGAATATCAGAACCATAAAATCCTACCGCAACGACGTAGTGATCAAGGATTCTATTATTTAAAATAGTCCATGTTTTTTTGAAGTTACTACCATCACCAGCTAAACCACCAGTCATTATCAGTTGGGCGGTGTTATTGGTTGAGTTTAGGCCTTTTACTAATTCAGAACCATTTACATTAAGTCCGTCAGACAGAATAAAAATACTGTGTAGATTGTCTGCTTTTAACTGTTCAGAGATTAGCTTGCCTGTATTTTGGGATTCTTTGCTGTGGTTTACTTCAGCCTTTGCGATTTTTAGTGATGTTTTTGCGAATTTAACTACTGCAACTGAAATACTGTGGTCAAAAAGATGATTATCTAAAATTTCACCAGCAGTAGAGCAACCGATAATTTGGGATTGCGAGTAAAAGTTAGCCAATTGAATGATTGGTTCTTGAAAATCCAGAAATTCTGGGGCTGCAAAAATAAGAACCAAAGTACGCTCTGAATCAAGATCAGGAAATTCTTTCAAGCTCCATCCTTTATTCTTAAGGAATTGAAAAGTCTTGATTTCCATATATCTCTCCTGGGTCAAACTCGTTGAACAGTACGGTGAAAAACATTGTTTTATTAGTATAGTGTTATTTTTTGGTTTTTTCTTAGCCAGTTTGGCATTTGATTGTCCCATTGGCGAGCTAAAATTATTTTTTTAGCTCGAAGATAATCAGATTTCATTACGTCTTTTAAAGAATGTTGAAGATTAGTTTAGTAGATTAAATTAATTGACATCCACTTCCTCTCTCTTTAGTATGAGTAAAAATAAAACGAGATGAGAAATATATTGACTTATGATCGAGTTGTTCTCGCTCTGAAGTAACAGCATGCTTATAAAAGCTATTTTATTTTGACCAGCTTTTATAAGCGAAAATTGATGGAGTAAGTTTTATGCTGTATTTAATTGGCGAAGAAGAAGTAAATTACATTTTTGGTGGACGAACCTTCAATGAAATCACTCATAGAGCAATCAAAACTTATAAAAAGCGTCCGGGTTTTTTTACTCCGTATAAAAATGGCTATGAATTTGTAGGAGAATTAATCGCTCCTGGTGTATATCCTTTGGCGGGTATTGTTACCGCTGGATTTTCTGCATTTGCTTCAATTGTTTCGGCTGTTGTTTGTATTGGAGCTTTGCTTGTTGCTGCTGGGAGTGCATTATTTAGTGCTTCAGAACTTCGAGATGATGCGCTTTACTTTGCTGGTTCTGCATTGTACTTTTCCGGTATTGCTCTTTTAACCGCTGCAATGAGTGCTCTATTGGGGATTATTAGTTTTCCTCACAGCGTACTTTCTGTTGTTACCCGTTCTGTTGCCACGGTAATTGATGCAGGCACAGTTTCTGATGCTGAGACATTGCACAACGAGGCAGTCGTTGATATGGATGAGGATGAGTATGCTTTCCGATGCATTTAGTTATAACTATTTGAATTCCATTATTCATCGAACGTTGAATTTACTTTCTTGAATTAAGTGAGGGTAAAATCCAGAAATCTTTTTTTCTGATTGGTTTCTTCTCGTTCTAAATAATGCATTAACATGTTTAATTCAATTTTTACGCGTTTGATTTTTTCTTTTAATTTATTTTCTATATCCTGATAATTTTTAAGATCCAAAATAAGTGCTTCTTTTTTTTCTTGTTGCTGTGTTATGAAGTTCAGTCTATTAATCTCAATTGTTGGATTAATGGTAAGAGAACCGGGGGTAGTTTGATTGATTCGTTCTTCAATCTGTTGAATTTGCTGTTCGAATTCTTGCTTTTTACGCAGCACTGTATGTACATTCAAATTAAGCTCATTAAGCTGTTCATTTAATTTACTCATCAGAGTGGTTAGTGACTTATTCATTGTGAAAAAAACTTCTGTTTTCCATTTATTTCAAGTATTTATAAATTTAGCCTGGATGAATCAATAAGAGATTGTATTTTTGTCATGGTTGTCATTTAAAATACAACCTTGATTAAATCAAACTTATAAGACTAAAACAACTGGAGAATAAAAAAATGAAAGAAACAGACCCTTTTTGAGTTAAAAAAAGATATTAATGTTGTTAGAATACCCAACAATGCGTGCTGCTGTTTTATAAAAAGGTTTACTCAATGAAAGAGATCACTCTAACCGCTATCTTTGAAGGAACAATCTACAGTATTGAAGAGCGACAAACCCATTTGCATCGGGTGTTGCAGGAAGATTGTGATGGGGTACGTATCACTTCTGCTGAGGAGATTAACCAGCATCAAGATGTTACCCATTTTAAAATGGGTTTTAATGGATGTGGCGTTGATTATGGCGTAAAGGGACTTTTATTTGGGGCAGGTGTAGAAGAACAAAGTGATCAGGTTGTCGCGGTAGTCAAAAAGCTAATTCACGACGGGTATAAAGTAAAGTTAAATGGTATTGGTTTAAGTCGTGGTGGAATTGCGGCAATTTTAGCGGCGATTAAATTAGCTCATATTGACCCATTTCATTTGGAAACGAATTTACTTCTTTTGGATCCTGTGCCTGGTAATTTATTCTATATTCCCTTTTTGGATTTTTTCAAACATACATTAACGAATCGCACACTTGATTTGTCTCACTCTAAAAATTTAAATTACGTTGAGACACTCTATCCGTATCTCGAAGTCGGTGATGACACTGGCGACCGATTGGATCAGGTTCTTGCCAGTTTTCATATACCTATAAGGCCGACTTATCCAAAACATTGTCAAGTTAGAGAAGAGGTAGTTTTAGGAGCACATTTAAAAGCTTTTCAAGATCTTGATAAAGAGCAGGATACTGCCCAAATAAAGTACTATGGAGTTGATGTAATTCCCGTAATCAGGAAATTGAGTAGAGCAATTATGTATCAGTTTCTGAGTCGAGTAGGAAGCTTGGCAAAGGTGGGAGAGAACGTTGCGCAAACTGAGATTATCACGGAATTTGAGCGAGAACGAGAGAAATGGACGGGTATTCTCGCTGGAATTATTAGGAATATTATTCCAAAAAATAGAAAATTACATTCTCAGGATGATTCTAAGATTACGGTTACGAATTCAGCAAAATATCTTAATAAAACGCATCGTGAACTCATTGATATGGAGTCTCAGGATCCCGAAGAGTTATGCTTAAAAGTAGAGCCAGAACGAACTTATTTTAAAAAAGAAAAAACGCCTTTAACAAAAGAAGTTTTATTGAGTTTGGTTAAAGTTATCGAAAATAATATGACTGACACAAGCAAGCAAGGTAGGAAGGGAATATTATTAAGTAACATTCAAAAAGGTTTGGAAAAAGATGCGTCTTTTAGTGAAGAACAATTGAGTTTTATACTTAGGGACATTCTCACAATTGTGTTGCAGCGTGACCGATACAGCTATAGTTTTTATGGTACCACAACTTCTGGTTTAGCCTTAGTTAAGGCATTTAATCAATCTGAGTTTCGTGCAATTCAAGAGCTAATACAATTTGAAGGTAAACCCGTTGAATATTCTGATTTAAGCGCTTATGTTTTGGGTAGAAATGATTCGGCTCATTTTAATAGTCAAGCTAAAGAATCAAATCTTGATCACATAACGGAACATGAACTCGGAGAAGATGGATACAGGATGTTAATTTAGACCACTGATCTTTTTTGAAGCAGCTAATCGATTGCTTCGTTATGGCAACGGAATTAAAGGAATAGAGGAAATGGAACTTCGTTTCTATGAAGATAAAAGATACATTAATGTTTTTTCAAAAAATAGATTCATTCTTTTAGTTACAGTAAGGTCATAGTCATGTTTCACTGGTTAAAGGAGTGGCGGTACGAACGCATTGTACGTCATTCGCTGATAAGGGATGAAGAGTGGAATGAAGTATTTCAAAATTTACCTTTGCTGCAACGCCTGAATGAACAAGAAAAAATAAGGCTTAAGCGATTAGCTATTTTATTTCTTTATTATAAATCGCTAGAGGGAGTTGGCGAGCTGCAAATAACAACTTCCATGCAATTAAATATCGCTTTGCAGGCATGTCTTCCTATTCTGAATCTTGGATTCGATTGGTATGATGGTTGGGTTTCAGTCGTAATATATCCTGGAGCATACTCACATGAGAGTAAGGAAATCGATGAGTTTGGGGTAGAACATTTGGGACGATCACATTTAAGCGGAGAATCATGGCAACGCGGACCAGTCATTATCTCTTGGGACGATGCATTACATCATGGTGGTGTGAATGGGCGTAATGTGGTGATTCATGAGTTTGCCCATAAATTGGATATGAAAAACGGTGGAGCGAATGGATTTCCACCTCTCCATAAAGGAATGTCTGCTCAACATTGGACTGAGGTTTTTAACAAGGGCTATAATGACTTGCTAATCCGGATTCAACGAGATGATTCTATTCCAATCGATCCTTATGCTAGTACATCTCCAGCTGAATTTTTTGCTGTATTTTCTGAGTTATTTTTTGAAAAACCCGAAATAATCAGAACCTATTATCCTGAGATTTGTGATTTACTCGTTAAATTTTATCGTCAGGATCCACTGAAGATTTCGTAGCCTGGGTGCACCCAGGCTACGGTGTTTCTTACCAGCTAAAAGTATATCGTGTTTCTTTGGAGCTCCACCCATCTGTAATGTGTACTTCAAGCTGTTTTTCAGAGACTAGATTAAATTCAATTAACGAACCCCAATAAGGATTATGGAATTCAAAAACTTGCTTGGTCTGTCCAGTCGTTAACTTGCAAGAAACTTGTCGCGGTTCTGGAGCTCCAAGACCGTCACCATAACCCAAATCCAATTGGGTAGATCCTTGTGAGCGACCTAAAGAGGTTACTTCATTCAGCCAATTACACTCAATTTTAGCTGATTGAGGATATTGATTTTTGAGTTTTAAACAACTTCTATGTATACTGGTGCACGGTTTTGCAAAACTCGTTCCAGCAATTAAACCCATCAAAAGAAAAGTGTAAAATTTAGTCATTATTATGCCTAATCAGTTTGGGTGAGATTTTTTTAACATCATTATTAAATTGTTGTCAATGGTTTTAATCAAAATAGTCATTTATTGAAAAACCAAAAAATGAGCATAATGATGAGGCTAATTAGGATGCATGTAGTGATAGGGAAATAAAAAGTAAAGTTATTTTTCTGAATTATGATATCACCTGGCAATTTACCCAAGCCGATTTTTTTTATAAACGGCCAAAATATACCAGTTATTAGTAAAATAATGCCTGTGATAATTAGAATTTTCTGGATCATATTTTTTTATTCATGATTCGCAATAGATTGTATAATATTAACAAGGAAAAAGAATGAAACAACAAATTTCAATGTATGCTGCTTCAATACCCGTTTTTAAACAAATGCTTACCTCGCTCAATGCAATTTTAGAAAAAACGCAGGTTCATATTGATCATAATAAAATGAATCCTGAGACATTCTTACAAGCAAGCCTTTTTCCGAATATGTTTCATTTCACACGTCAGGTACAAATTGCAGCCGATTTTGCTAAAAGTGTGCCTGCTCGTTTGGCGGGTATGGAAGTCCCAGTTTTTGAAGATAATGAAACAACTTTTCTTGAGCTTCGTGGCCGCATTGAAAAAACACTACTCTTTCTTTCTAATATTCATCCAGAAGATGTTAACGGTAGCGAAGAAAATGAAATTATTCTTCGTCCAGGGACTCCGAAAGAGCGAAAACTTATTGGACAAACCTATCTTTTGCATTATGGGTTACCGCAATTTTTCTTTCATATCACTACAGCTTATGACATCTTAAGAAGTTTAGGAGTTGATATTGGTAAAGCAGATTACATGGGGACTTTTTAGCATTATGACCCGGGTTTCGCTTTGCTGAACCCGGGAAATTTATTATCGCACACATTTCACAGCGCTTACTAATAGACTAAAACTCCTGAATTTTGAACTTCATGTTCATCATGTACGGCTGAGGGAGTAACCACATCTCTTTTTGCTGGAATCCCCGCTTCTTCACTAACTAAACTTGCTTCATAATGTAACAGCTCACTTGTTTTGAAGAAGCGCCGTGTTTGATAACGGGTTTTTTGGACTTCTTCTTTTTCAATTTTCTCAATAACCGGATCAGTTTCCAAAAGCTCTTTCTCTATTCCAGCGACGTATTGTTCGGATGCTTCATCGAGATAAGATGCAAGATCCTGTTTAATTTGGATTAGCAATTCTTGTATAAGTTCAGTTCTCTTGCCATCCAACCCTACATTATGGTCACTTAATGCATCCATACGCTCCGTTTCTTCTTCTCGAATGGAAGATAAAGTTTCTCTAAGCTCTTCAAGTTGACTGTGAAAGGAGAGCACATCTCTTTGTCGAAGAAAAATTGTACCCCTTAACTTAAGGCCCTCTACATAGTTACAATCCTTTTCTTTCATCCGTTTCTCTGCTGCAGTAATGATTTCTTCAGTATCTGATATTTCTTTTTGTTTGAGGCGAATTCGTTCATTAGCATCCTGTATCCTTACTTTAATTTTATCAAGATCACTTTGGATGCTTGATTGCTCATTAATAGAAGCAGTAATACTTAGATCCGGGTCTTTACCCAAAATTGTATTGAGTCGACTTTGATCCACAGGGTTTAGTTTCCAATTCCAATGCTTCAGCTCATCGACATGTTCCAATTTTTGTCGAATTAAGTCGGGGAGTTCGCTGCGATCAATATCTAAATTCCAATCAAGAGTTAAAAGCCCTTTTAATCTAAATAATTTCTCAAATGCAGGACGTTTTCGTACAGGAAGGATTTCAATTACTTGTACATTAGCTAACTTGAGAAGAGCCTCTTTATTTTCCTCAAGAGTTGCGCGAAGTTTTCTGAGTTCACTTCGTTCTGCTTCTACTCGGGTCAGGAAGGAGGATTGATATCCAGTAAATCCTTCTTGCAATGGCGCATCTTCAACTTGTAGTTCGATATAGGATTGCATGCCATCACTACCACTTTGAATGCGTACCTGTTTTGGATTTACCTTCAACAAGGTGGCAAATTGGTTCTGCTTTTGTGCAAATAGGCTTTCTTGTACGTCTTGATTCAGTCCATCGGGTTTATCCAATTCCTCTATTGAGCGTAAAAGGTGCTTTTTAAGAGCATTAAGTTGGCTTAAATAGGGATGATATGCTTTATACGAGCTAAAACGTACGGTCGCTTCATATAATTCCTGCACAATATGACTTGGATTGTTTTTGCTTTGACGGCTTATTTCGAGTAGTGTTTTTTTCATATGCTCCCAAATAGGATCATAAGTATTGAAAAAATAAGGCGAGGCATTTGTTAACACCCTACGGAATGCGGTAAGTTGGTGCTCTGAAACGACTTTATCATGACATTTTTGCCTAAAGTCAAGATCACAAGAGGGTGCATTATTTAATGAATCAATGGCATCTAGCGCATCATTAATCACAGTTCGAGGCGATGAGTGACTGATTGAAAACAGATACTTATCTTTTAAAATGACCCTATGACGTTGTAGTGCGGTATAGAGCGCCTGTATTTTTTCTTTGTCCTCAGGTGAGTTGATTAAATCCTCAGCCAAGGAATAAATCTTCAAGGCAGCTTTTTTGGCTGCAGTTCGCTCAAAAAGTGCGTGGAGGGGAACTGGATTTTTATGTACCCAAGCAAATTCATTGAGTAAATGTTGGGCCAGTTTTTGCATAATTTCTTCGCTGTATGACTTTTGTAAGTCATTCAAGCTTGGATCTTCTGGTAAGCCTAAGTTTCGATATAGAGTAGAAAAAGTAAGAACTAAGCCTTGCATTTTAAATTGTTCAACGAGCGAAAACTTTGTTAAGTCAGCACAATGCTCTTGAATCCAGGGCTTCATCTGAGCTAATAATTCCGTAATTTCTTTGCTACCGGCTTTCATCAATTTTTCTTGATAAGATTGAATAATACCTTTAGCCACTTCTTTTTTTTCTTCGCCGCGCAAAACCTTATTTTTTTGTTCGATTAACTTTTTAATTACTTTGATAACTATTTCAGGTACATAGGCAGGGTTTTTGGATGTTCGTTCAGGGAAAAATTTTTCAATAGCATTGGGACAAATAGAACAAAAATCTCCAATCAAATGAGGTAAGATTTGCTTGCTTTGTGCTAATTCTAAATCACTTTTTTCTTGGCCCGAGGGCTTTGTATACTCTAAAACTGCCCCTGCTTTGTCAGCAATCACTGTTTCAAGGTTTTGGTGCATCAGTGCTTTTATTCCAGCGGTAAAGGGTTTGCCTTTTTGTTGTAACTTTACTTGAATATTTAATTCTTGAACAAACTCTAATTGCTTTAAGTACTTAAGTCTTAGGGATTGTTCAGTACTCATATGAGCCGCTTTTTCTGCCTTGGCTGCCCATTTTTCTTCTCGAGCAGACTCCCAAAGTTTGCATGCAGCCTTTTTAAACTGGGAAATACTTTCATTAAGTGAACTTTCAGTTACATTGGGATCTTGTGAGCGAGCCAGTTCATTCAAAAGTATTTCACGCCATTGATAGAGATCAAATTGTAATTGGGGATCATCAGGATAGATCTCAAGAAGTAAACCTTCCCAGGCTTCAATTTGCTGCATGAGGACTTGCTGTGCTTCATCGATGCTCTGGGTATATATTCTGTCAACTGTTGCCTGTAATTGGATTTTCTCTCTTACTACTTCGACGGTATGTTCATTAATACGTTGCCGAGTCCAAGGAAAAGCATAATAAAAAAACTTATTGAGTAAATCTTCAGGTGGTTTTACTTGATAAATTGGTAACCATTCACCGGGTTTTCCATTACGTGCAGTACGACCAGGAATTTGAGTGGTCATTCTCTCTGTATCAAGATAAGTTTGTACTACAAATAAGCCCTTGGGATGATCGGTCTTGATGTCTATTCCCTTTGCAAGCATTGCTGTGCCTACGGTTATGGTATTGACTTGACCTGCTTGCTTAATGAGCTTATCCAGTTGACTAGGGGTCTCCTTACCGGTAAGAATCTGAATTTTAAACCCTTGTTCCTCATAGATCTTTAAACTATTACCAATTGTTTGTGCTTCACTAAAATCTTCATTAATAATAAGGATAGGTTGAGTTTGAGTGGGGCTCCATTTTTCAATGGCATTTTTTCTTTCAGCAAGTAAATGTTCATATTCCTCATAGGTTTGAATCTCTTCATCAGGATCAATCTTCATCATAGTTGGTGTAATAGGGCGTTTGATTTTGTCAAATGTCTCATGTATTGCTTTGATGGTTTGTTCACGATTTAAGGTAAAAATCGGATCATGATCGATGCGTTTGTCTCCAGCATGAGGTGCAATGCTGAGCGCCTGGGTTCCCACTGAGGTAGCTAAACTTTCTAACTCGCGTTTGTCTCCAGGAGTTGCTGAAATTCCAAGCAGACGTCCTAAGGTCTTTTGAAAAAATTTAATTAACCCTTGTGCCGATTGACTGGCAAGTACGGAAGGGACTGGATCAATAAAAATATATTGAGCTTGATCTTTGTGTTCTGCTTGTAATCGGGCCTGTAACGCCTGTTGTACTGCTTCAGTAAAAATTGAACCTGATTTAGGTGTACTGCGAATTAAAGGAACACAAGCAATTTTTTTAATAATTTCCTGACCTGATTCATCCTTTTCTTTAATCGGTTGCATTATGAAATCTTTGTCTTCAACCTGCTTTTCGGCGATGCAGCTGGCATGAAGCCATTGTTTCAGTTGTGTATTACTTGATGCCATCAAATAATTTTGTTTTTCAACATCACCGTTAAATTGTTCATTGATTTGCTTATTGAGAAATAATCGGAATTGATCCAGATCTTCATCCTCATCCCAAATTTTACGAGATGAATCAACATTGCGATATGCTGGCAAATTGATGAATTGGTAGGCCAGCGGATAAATCCATTGGGCAGGATTATTCGCCTGGGTTGCTTCAGCTTCTGCAACTAATTTATAAAGTGTTAATTGATCTAAAAGTGCATCATCACATTCATCTAGAACAATATGGACTGGACCATCCGTTTTAATTATTTTTTCCATTCCGGATAGTTTGGCAGCTAAATGAAAACTAGCCATATCCTCAACTGTGGAGCAGTTGATTCCATTAGGTTTAAAGGCTTTAATTGGGGTATCACCTTGAATGAGTGCTGAAGGGATTTCCAAAAAATTAAAAAATGGTTCACAACTGTTCTCATAATCCCGAGCCAGAAGTGTTGGATTGGCTGTCCATTGAACAACTGTGCCCCCTTGTGCCCACTGCAGAACAGAAAGCATGGGCGTATTAATACTTTTTCCTTCTCCAGTTTTGATGCGCATTAATAAATTGGATGTTGGATCTTCTAGTGCGAGCAAAAGGATGAGCATTTGTGTGGTATTTGGAAATATACCCGTAGTTCGGAAATAGATTTCTCTTAAATAAGCTAAAAGCTTCAGATGGGTTACTTCTCTTTGTTCGGGACTTATAGATTTTGAGCGTAATTGTTGAAGCAATGTGCTCGCATTTTCTTTTAAATCTTGGCGTGAGGAGGCGGTTAATTTTTTTAGATCTGTAAAATCTCCAGGCTTTAGTGGGTCCGTGTAGCCTAATGTTTCAATAAAAGTTAATTGTCGTGCAAGTTTCATTTGCAATGCATGAGGAAAATCGGTTTCATGCAGCAAATCACGCAAATTTTCTAGGGCATATTTGATTCGATCGGTTGCAAAATGATTGGCTAAGTCTCTTTTTTCTCCATTTTTAGCAAAAGGATTGGTGTCGAAACTGGCGCAATATTCATGAAGCTTTTCAGAGCCATGCGCGAGTAAGGCTGAGTTAAGGCTTTGTGCATTAGGGTAGGGCGGTGTATTAAATAATTTATGTACTCGATTGATATCATCGATGGAGCGACGTCCCAAACCTTTAGTAACTTCCAGCAATGCAGCAAGTTTTACCGTGGAGTCTTTTTTATTCCTAGCTAAGCCAGTTAAAATCGCAGCAATTTTGAGCCTATGCTCAAGATCGACTTGATCCAATTGTTGAAGAATTTGAGCATAGTATTCCAGCTTGGAATTATCCTGAGATGCTTTATTAAGTAATGCAATGCAAAGCTCAGTTTGCTCTGGATTATGAGTTAAGAATAATTGAGTCTGTTGGACTAGTTCTTGAATGAGTTCCGATTTCGTGCCTTGTAACCCTAAGATTTGAATAATTTGCTTGATAATTAATGACTTGGTTTCTTCAGGGAGAGCTGATTTTTTAAATTCGTTTAATGCAGCAAGCGGGAAAGGAGTTGTACTTTTCAAATTATGAGCCATGCTCATTTTGAAGAACATAATTTGGGTATCTGGCTCAAGGTTTTCTATTTTAAACAGCTCAACTAAGCCATTGACTGCTCGCTCAATCGCAGCAGTATCTGCATTAGGGCACTCTTCTAAAGCTTGGGTTGTCAGCTTTAGATAAAAATCCAGGTTTTGCGAGCTTTTTTTGATTAGCTGATCAACGAGAGTTTGTTTTTGCTTATAATTCAGACGAGCTAGAGCTCCTGTGTTAAGTTGTTTGTAGATTTTATTGAATTGTTGAGGATGTTGGTCTCGAAGATCGATGAGCAGGTTGAGATAATCTGCGATTGACTTAATTTTGTCTTTATAGCTTTCTAACGCTTGGTCAGCAGCAGCACGTTCGTTAATTAAAGCAGCTTCTTCAAGAACACTTTTTTCAAATTCAAGATCCTGTGTATTCAGCTGTTGTAATGTTTTTTTCAATGCAGGCAATACTTTCTTCTGAATCAGCTCTTCTTTGAAAAAGAACGTTAAAGAGTGTGTTTCATTAAAAGCTGCCATCCACGAAAGACAGGTATTAAAATCTAAATCTTTGACAATGAGTTTATTCTCAGGATTATCAAAAAAGGCTTTCATTGGCGGTACAATGAGTTTGTTATGAACGGGAGCCAAAATAGTAGCTAAGGCTGATCCTGTAGTCTGATCCGTTTCTTTTCTTTTTCCAGTGAGCAAGAAACTTAAAATATATTCCCCTTTAGTTTCTCCGACGATGCGATACATTCCATCAAGTAAAAGGGGCTTTTGTTGTTCAAAAAATTTAAGTTTTGCAATAACTTCAGTGAATTTGGGATTGGGCTTCTGTAATAGCTGTACCAACTCTTCTACTGCATCAAAAAGTGGCATTAATTCTCGATCGAGTTGCTCACGTAATGCTTTAGGCACTAAGAAACTTTGTAGATTTTCTTGAAGTGTACTTTTTAATTTTTTTACATTAAATACAGCACTTCTTTTTTTAATTGCATCGACTAAAGCATCAACAATTAAATCATCGAGCTTGGAAATATCACCATTTCCAAGTACGCAGCCCGGGAAAGGGTTTATTTCAATGATGAGTGCCTTTAACCAGGTTTCTTGTTTTTCTAATGTTTTACATTCATCAGGAATAGTTTCTACTGAATTTGCAAGCCTATCCAGTAGCACTTGAATTTGTTCTATTTTAGGTAATGCTTGTGATTTTGAGAGATTGATTTGGCTTAAAGTACTTAATACGACGCGCTGAAAAACTTCGCCTTTTTTATTTTGTACGTTTTGAATTGCTAATAATAAATTATCAATATTCTCTTGAGTTAAATTGGGTTCATTAAGTTTTGCGAGTAATTTAATAACTTCTGGAGTTAAGGCTTGGCGATTTTTTTCTAGTATTGCTACAAAAGATGCACTAACTGACAAAGCGAACTGTGGAGCAGGATCTGTTTTTTGAATACGCTCTTGTAGTGTATTGAGTAGTTCAAATCCTTCATTTTCCATACATGAAACAAGCGGGCTAATAAAATCTTCTTTAAATTTTTTATCGGGAAATGCAGTTTTGAACTCAATACATTGATTGATTAATGCATTGATTTGTGCCAATGAAGGGCAGGGTTTGAATTTAAAACATCGTGAAAATGCGAGCAGTAAATCACTTCGATCATTTGGATCCAACTTTTGCAGTGAATGAATACAACTTTTTAAAGTTTCTTTCCATTGTTTGGGATTTAGGACAGCCTTATCTGCAAAAGCACATGTTAAAATAAAAGCGAGCTGATTTCTTTGAACTGCGGGCCAAGAAACGAGCTTCCCAATTTCAAGAAGCTGAGTCTGGATGTCCTCTAATCTGATTTCAGCCTTCCAATGCTGCCCCATATATCGGAACAACCAAGGTTGAAGTTCAAGATGTTCGTTATTGATTTGTTGATAAATGAGATTGGGATCCGTAATGGTGTCTTCAGGATTTTCAATTTTCATACACGCAGCAACGTGTTTAAATTGCTCCGAAGTAGGTTTTTGTAGCATGGCATAATGCACGCCTGTTGGTCCCCAATTGAGTTCTGCCAAAGAAAGACACTGCTCCTGTGGATTTTTAGCCTGTTCTATAACATCCAACACCCGATTTAAGGTAATAAGCAAATGCCCTTGGTGGTTAATCGGGCACGGATTGGATAAAGTCAGATTTTTTTCTGCAATTCGGGGAAGGAAAATTTGAGTATAGGCATCAAAAAAAGTATTAAAATCAAAGCTGTTTTTGTTATATTTAAGATGGTTAACAACCAGTTTGTCCCACCATTCTCTTTGTTCTGCTGGAAGCTGGATTAATTTTTGAAGATTTTTAATTCCGTGAACGCTCAATAATGAATTTTGAACTTCAGGGTTTTTGAGAAACTCAAGATTGATTTTTTTATTCAAACACGCATTAAGCAGTCTCACTAATAAAGCAGTATGTGATTCACCTCCAAGTAAATATTGCTTGCAAAGTAATGGAATGATGAATTCGTCATGCTGTTGCGTAGAGATTGCCGGCTCAGTTGATCTATATAATTGAAGTAATAACGTTTTGACTTCATTTTCATATTTGGGAAGCTGACCAAACAATATATTTTTTTGATCAGTTGAGTACTTAGTTTCCAAAAGGATGGAAAGTGCTCGTCGAGAAAGATTAGTAAATAGCGTTGTAGCTTCTTCAATCGATGGTAATGTTAAGGAGTCGAGTTTTTTGAGTACAGGGGCTAACGCAGAAGGGAGCCTTCTTGGGGCCTCAGTATAACAAAGCGTTTTTTTGTCTTTGCTAATATAAAATCCTTTGGGAAGATTCTTGGGAATAACCCCATCTCTAAATGCATAAGCATGTTCTTTTATAATGGGGATGACTGATGATTGTAGTTTTTCGATACCTAAGGCCCTGAGTTGCGCGACCAATTCAGGAAAATCAGGCAATTCAATAGGAACTTGATTAAGATCAGGACTTTCTATAAGTTCACTCTGTTCAATATGAATTTCTTTTTGAATGTTTGGTGGTTTAGGTAAATGAATACTTCTTTGAATTTGGATACGTGCACGAACAGCGGTCGACTTGGAATTCAGCGCATACTTCAATGGGTTAATTTTTGGTTCGTTGGATGTACTTTTAAGCAGCATTTCAGCTGTTTTATTTAAGACAGCCCGACGTGCAAGTAGCGCGAGTCGATTAGATGTCTGTTGGTTTTCTGGAATTTTAAAAATAAAGAGACGCTTACGATCGTCGTTAATAAAGTTGCATAGGCTATCGATATCTTTTTCAGTAAATTGCTGTGAATCAAGTTCAATTTCTAATGGAGTGTAGTTTATTTCAGTTTCGTATGAAGTAATTAGATTTTCTAGTAAGGATTGGAGGTACTTGTTTTGTGAATATTTGGGCACAGCAAAACTCCTAGAATCAAAAGAAATAAAAATAATACACCGCTATTATTAACAGGAAATTAAGCATTAAAAATACAATGAAAGAAATTTTATTTCGTTCATGGTGAAACGTATTATAATAGAAAAAAAAGAATATATACAATACGATATGTAAATAAATTATTCATTCAATTATTTTTTCAGAGGTTTGCAGCAACAATAATTCGCTTTTTTATTCTGTCTTTGTGCTAACCACCTGTATTGATTTTCTGTAAATCTAACGGTTGAAAAACTTATTTCTCACCATTTTCAGTTACAAAACAAACTTCTTAAGGAAAAGTGCAAAATTTACTTGACAGATCTTGGGTGGCTCATTAAACTGCGAACCTAAATTTTGGGGTTATAGCTCAGCTGGGAGAGCGCTTGCATGGCATGCAAGAGGTCGGCGGTTCGATCCCGCCTAGCTCCACCATCAACATCTTTGATGTTGATGGAAAAACGTTCAAGGTCCCCATCGTCTAGCGGCCTAGGACACTGCCCTTTCACGGCGGTAACAGGGGTTCGAACCCCCTTGGGGACGCCA
>NZ_LNXS01000004.1 GCF_001467525.1 Legionella anisa | reverse complement strand
CATTGAGTAAATCTCCACAATTTAAGGAGAGCGTACTTTACAAAATCATTTAAACTCTGTCACACAGCCTTGCCGGAAGGACACCCTGTTCCGGAGAAATGCTCTGTATCATAAACATTAAAAGCTCCTTCGCCCGCTGTATTGGCAATAGCTCCTAGCCTTGTTACATGGGAGCGCTGCATAAAATGAGCACCTTCCGGTCCAACTCCTACACCAAGGTAAAACCCTGAAAAACAAGGATTGGCCAATAATAAAGACACAATACCGAGTAATTTTGTTTTCCTTAACATATTATTCCTTAAAAAAAGTTGTTGTTTCCCATAGGGTTATAGTATTTTCCCTTAAATTATCATAACAATTATGGTTTGTTATGGATAGTCATTTTTACAGATCAATTCTTTGTTTAAACTCTTCATTCTCCTCCTTATCAACTGTTGCTTCTCCAAATGTATTCACAAGTGCCAATTGTCTTTGTTGATAAGCGAGTATAAGACCATAAATACTATTGGAGGGGGGCGTGGAAAACATCCCCATTTTAGGTGCTTCAATCAATTCGATCTCATTTTCAGCAAGCTTTGCAAGTACATCAATTTTTGCTTCATTAATAAGTTTTGCTGCCTTTCTTAATAATTCAATTTTAAGCAAAGGTTCTTTTGCACATACTACGGTATCAAACTGTTCTATTTCTTTTTTGATGAGTCCAATAATTTCTTTATTAATTTCTAATGTACTATATAGAGTAGAATAGTTATATTGCGCGTAGAGTAGGCCCGAAACAGTTTTGACTAGTGCGTGCCAGCTTCGATCATGCAGCATCCATAATATGGCATCGTTAGGAAATTCTTTATAACAGTTTTGTAAATGAACTGCTCCGGCCTCCAATGCGCCAATTAATTTTATTTTGAGCGCCTCAATATCATGTTTAAATTGAGGTAACCCTTCATGTACTTTCTCAGTTCGCAGTAAGGCTATGATTTCATTTTCTATTGTTTTTGCCTGTTTATGTAAAGCAATTAAATCGGATTCTTCCGTAATGTGTTGTTTTAGGTCATTCGCTAAGTCAATGTAATTTTGCAGCGGCTTGGTGGCTACTCCTTCGTGATTATAAAGAGCAAAATAGGTCTCACAAATGCTCAAACACACACGATAAGCACCCAGAGCACAAGCAAATTGACGCATAAAAATTTGTGCCATAGGCGTGTAGGGTTTCTCAGGTTTAAAGAGATATAGACCTTCTTGTTCGCGAAACTCCAGCGGCAACCCACTCTGTAATACATGCGTATCAAAAGCTGCTACAAGACTTGGATTACCTGGATTTTTTTTTGCATCGATAATTGCTTGAGCAGTCTCTACTAATTGATGCTCATCGACCAAACATTTTTCCATGACTTCCTGAACCATGTTAAAGCTAAAAACAAGCTCTTCTCCTTGGGCAACTTCAGTGAGCCTTTGTGTTCGTCCTGGATTAAAAAAATAGTCCATTAATAATTTTCTTATGTCAAACATGGCCTTACGGTAGTGCTCCAGACGGGCAAAAATTGGCTGAGTTGCAGCTTTAATTTCTTGCTGGTAGAGCTCCAGTTTTCCTTCCATAAACCTTCTCCTTTTTTAGTCCCTTATTGATGGTTTAATTTCTACAGGTCGTCAGGTTCGGTGTCAAGGTGTTTCATTTTTCCGATAAGACTTTATTATTAAAAGAAATTAATACTTAGCTGAGTGAAAATTTTTTTTTATTTGTTCCTATTTTGGCCCTCGCTTCACATGTACTTCACCATTCAATGATCAAGAGTCAGGCCAACACATAATCCAAAAATCATTCAAAAGTTAACCTACAGTTCCGCCATAAATAAATGATCAAAATTTTTAAACCATGCACACTTATCATCGTCACCTCAATAATCTTTAACAAGATTAATCAAATAAAAACTAAATGATCGTCAATTGCATTGACTGATCAATATTGATCCGCAATAATGGTTTTGCAACTATTGATCAAGTTGATTTTAATTTGATTTTTATGGGAATTTATAGACAAGGAGTGCGCCATGCTAACAAGTTACCACATTAGATTGCTCATAGAAGAATGCCGTGAAATCGGTTGGAGTGGGCTTAATAACGGTATAACTGCTTCAATTCCGCAACTTCAAATTGATATTTTAAAACCGCCGCATGACTTTTTAGGCGTCCAGGGTAATCCGGCGATTTTTGTCAACAAAAATACTTACAAACTATTAGGTCACCTCCATAAAAATTGGGTCATGAACCAAACCATTGCTTTAAAGATAAGCTTTTTTGAACAAAACACAATTGATGTGATTGGTGGGATTATTCATGAGGCAGGGCATGCTTTTAATGTTGCAGCAAAAATCGCAAATACTGAAGCGAATGCCTATATCTATGAAATCGAAGTCATGCGAAAGCTATTAGAAACGAAAAGCCCTCTGTTATTTGGTTGTACTTCCAGCGATATTCAATCGTTTTTTAAGAAGCGTCTTTCCTATTATAATAAAGGGGTTTCTGAGAATGAATATCTTGCGCACTTAGTCGAAACGATAAAGCAAGAATTTAAACTTGACGAAGACCCACCATCGCAAAAGCAAAAGAGTCCAGAAAGCATTTCTATTTTTGTAGCAGGAACTTTGTTTGTCCAGAAGCAATGGAATAAAGAACAGGAAATAACGGTGACAAAAATGAAAAGAAATTTTTCCCTGAATTGAACAATTTAAATAATAAAATTCAAAAGACCAATCGTATTTGTATGCTCAAGATGTACGATACGATTGGCAAAAAGTACATGTATTTCCTACACATTACAAACCGAAATTTTTTGCCTAAAAGAACCTCATGAAAGGAACTGGTGAATTCGTAGTGATTAAGTTATTATTTATTTTCAAGAAGGTATCGCTTTCAAAATATTATAGGAGTTCATTCCTATGCAACGTCTCATTTTATCGTTATCATTGATTTTAATTGGATCTGCAACAGCATATGCTGTGCAAAAATCAGTTGTGTGTCACATGAAAGGGTTAGAAGGTACTATTTCTTTTGCAGTACCCAATAAAATTGGTGATTTACCTGAAGTTGATTTTGATTATCCGGCAACTGCGACCCGATTTAGTATGCGCACAGGAAATTTGCTGCTTGTCGCTATGGACCAAGATGAAAAAGATCGCCCGCGAATTTTTATTTCTGCGCAATTAAACAAAAAAAATCAAACCTATGAGGGCCAATATATGGCAGATTTTGGTGGGAATCAATTGCAACTGGATAATGGTCCAGTTTCCTGCAAGTTAGAATGAAATCGTTTAGGTGTATGGGTGATTGTTTTGTGAGTCAATAGAACGATTTAATTCTTCGATTTCATCAAGAATTTTTAAAAATTTTTCTCCAAATGGGGTAACAAAATACTCAACTCGGGGCGGAATTTCATGAAAAGTTTTCCTGCCAAGAATTCCGAATTCAATATTTTTTCTGAGGCATTGATTCAAAACCTTTGTGGTGAGGCCGTCGATGCTGCGCACCATTTCTCCCGGACGGTTAACTCCCTCTCGCAAAAGAGAATAAATGGTAAGAGACCACTTACAACCGTAAATTGTTTCTACCATTGTTGCTGTTTTTAGAGGTATTTTTTGCTTCAATTTTTTTCTTCAAATAATTCAATAATGTGTACCAATAAGTACCTAGTGTACCATGAAGTACGTACTTTTTTTAGGATTATATAGCGCACATACTCCATGGAACAGATTTTTTATAAACTAAAAGGTGGGGAAGATGCTCGATCAAAATTTGGCGATTATTGTAGGTGGCTCCAGCGGAATGGGGCTGGAAACAGCAAAAAGACTTGCACCAAGTGGTCTGGATCTCTTAATTACAGGAAGGGATGAGCAAAAGCTGAAACATGCTGTTGACGAACTCAAACAAATTGGAGGCAAAATAGAGTATTTAGTTGGTGATCTCTATGATAAAGCGCATGTGTCACAATGTGTTATGAAAATTAAAAATGAAGCACGCAGAATAAAATATCTGGTCAATGCTGCCGGCTATTTTAAACCCATAAGCTTTTTAGACCACACAGAAGTAGATTATGATCAGCAAGTAAATCTTAACAAAGCCTTCTTTTTTATTACTCAGGCTGTTGCAGCAAAGATGAAACAAAATGGAGGGGGTTCAATAGTTAATATTGGATCCATGTGGGCAAATCAAGCGGTCAAGGCCACTCCTTCCTCAGCTTATTCCATGCAAAAAGCGGGACTTCATTCGTTGACTCAGCATTTAGCTATGGAACTTGCGGAGCACAACATAAGAGTGAATGCTGTAGCGCCTGCAGTAGTAGTAACCCCCATCTACAAGTCATTTATAGCCGAAGATAAAATTGAAACATCACTGCAGGATTTTAATGCGTTTCATCCCATTGGCAGGATAGGTAGAACAACGGATGTCACGAATGCGATTGAATTTCTTTTGTCAGACAAAGCAAGCTGGATCACTGGCGAGATCATCAATGTTGATGGAGGGGTGATGGCAGGAAGAAATTAAATGTGTTCGTGGGGTTGTCCCTGAGAGATCCCCACAAAATTGAACTATAGGATGTTCATTTACAATGGATACCTACCTTACACTAATGCTAGCAAAAGCATTGTAGCTTGGGTGCAGCGCAGCGAAACCCGGGTTCCGCTGCACTGCACCCAGGCTACTAATATGTGAAGGCAGGGATCCATCTATCTGAATGAGTACGTTTTAAAAAATTGCAGCATTTCGTAAAAGACATACGGACCGGCATCCCGATGATCCAGTGTGTCGCTGACTGATTGAATAAAGACGGCACTACTGTATTTTGTAAATTGTTGATAAGCAATTTCAGCCCCATGGTAGGGAACATCTCTATCCCCTTTTGTACCAACAAGCAATAACGGAGCTGTTGGAGAAAAATCATAATGATTGAAATAGTTCTTCAAGTTCTCTGCGTTGCCCTCTGTATGATTTAAGATGGCCTCAAAAAATTCCGGTTGAAAAATTAATGCAGGATTTTGAGGGAGCGCATCAAGTATTTCTTTGGTGGAATGGAACCCATCAAACAATTTTGGAATGAGGGTAGTGTAAGGGCTGACAAAGATTTGATTTAAGTCAGTCCAATAATTTTTATAGGTTTGCAGTGAATAGAAAAAATACGCCAAATACGCAGTAGCTCTTGGTCCCGGATCCAGCATAATAAATTTCATCGTTTCATCCCAGTCATAAGGCGCAGAACCTAGCGCAACTGCAGTAACCGGTATGTGTGGATACTTTTGGGCAAGTAGCTCAAACATCACCAAGGAGGAGAATCCTCCTTCTGAATAACCGCCAATATATAGTTGGTCATTGAGCTGGATTTTTATTATGGCGGCAAGCTCTTTGGCAGCCAAAAGCATATTCACACTGCTGCTGGCGAGTGTTTCATATTGTACATAAGGATGCAGAGGTAATTCATTATCCCCTAAGCCAAGATAATCAGGCATCACTGTCAGATAACCACCATGATTGGCAAACAAAGCGGGATACACATAATCGCCTTCTTTCATCCTGGAGGGAGCATCCTCATGTTTGAAGCGAGTACCATGCTGATAACTGACGATTCCTATCTTATTTGTTACATGAGGTACAGCTACGAGTCCCGAAGCAATAGTCATCTGACCATCGGGCGCTGGCGTTTTATAATTGATTTTATAAAGAGTCACATCATAATTTGCTTCGAGCACATCAAGCGGTGGCATTTTTTTTAACGCCTTCTTTGCTACCTCTTTAGAAAATGTTCCCAGATAATTGTAATTAACTAGAATTTCCTTGTCATTTTCTAGTGATTGGCCATAGGAAGTGATACTTAAAAAGAAATATAAAAAGAAGAAGATTATTTTTTTAGAAGTGACCATAGTGATTTAGTTCCAAGTAAGTTTTTTTTAAGATACAAAAGATGAGTAAATCGACAAAATTTTATATCTCAGATTTAACTATAATTTCAGGGATAATCTATATGATATTACGTTATTTTCATAAGGCAATTAACCTGTCCTCACTTTTCTAGTAATTGAGTATTTTCATTTCCGACAGAACCCATTAGAGTGTTGGAAATTATCTGCGGGAACTTCATTGGGTGCCCTTGACCCTTCGACATGATTTTTAAAAGGAATTTATTATGACCACAGCATTGGTATCTGGATTTGCTCGTTCATTTATATCCGGTCAGTCCATTGCGGATGCAACGATTACGGTACTTGAAAATGATCAGTTAAAATTTAAGACGGATTCTTCCGGGAAATTTGGACCATTTGAGTGGCCAGTTGGGGAGCCTATTACTTTGGTTTTTGAAAAACCAGGATCTTTTTGGACTGGGTATAAGACGATACAAACAGCGACCCTGATTGTTCCACCCGAGGGAATAAATAATGAGAATTTCCTAAAAAATATTTCATTCCAAGTCCCTTCAAATATGGCGTATAAATTTCTTTCGTTTGCAATGGGCGAAACTGAAGATCCTCAAGCCTGCCAGATTGCGGCAACGGTTACGCCACCTAATACCACTATGGATGATATCCCTCAAGGTGTCGAGGGCGTTACGGTGTCGTTGTCGCCTAAAGTAGATGTAAAAACGTTTTATTTTGGTATTGTTCCAATTATTCACAAAACCAATCCTTTTATCAAAACATTAAAAGCGACTTCTTTGGATGGCGGAGTTGCTTTTCTCAACGTCCCACCCGGTGATTACACCATGAAGGCTGAAAAGGGCAACATTCCATTTTCCGAAGTAAAAATTAAAGCACGTAAAGGAATGATCGTGAATGCTAGCCCTCCACAGGGACCTACCATGCTCGAAGAACCTAAAACAAATAAACTAGAAAAAAAAACAAATCAATTTAGTTTTTTTAAACCTGCAGTGGCACTCAGCATTGCCACTGTAGGAGTCCTTGCTGCAACTGCATTAAGTCACTCGAGTTTTGATCATTAAATAAACAAAATATTCTATAATTGTAATAACTCGCTACTTTCCGGTTTTTGAAAAATGAAAGCAAAAGTTGATACGACACCCAGCAAACATGGACAACTGATTTTATTAATGCAAGCCTTAGGTTACACCGCGAGTGAAGAGGGAGTTTGCAATGGTTATGCATATATGGGGATGCAGGCCGTTTTGCTAAATGAATTAGACGTTTTTAAACGAAGAATCAATTTCTTATTAGATATCCCACTTGATGATTTTGAAAAGGCAGCGATTCAATTAGCCAGTCCCCCTGCTGGGGAAAAGGAAACCAAAGAGGCACTAAAGAAGATACTGGAAGATTATTTAAAAGCGAATAACCTCTTGGTAGATACACTTGCTTTTTTTGATGGTATCGAACTGACACAGCAACGCCATCTTTATCCACATTTATTTGGCAGTAATGAAGCGCTTGAGCAAGGCAGCTTCATCAAATTAACCCTTCCTCAAAAAATCGAAGATGAAGGAGGGATTATTGCACTGCCGCCAGTTTTGTCTGGAATTTATCGACAAAAAGAAATGGTGTCAGAATATTTAACGCTTTTGAGAAAAAAGATTAATGCGCTTATTCCCAAGCCAACTGAGCCTATGGGCTTAGCTATAACTGGGCATGGGCAACGTCATGCGATTACTATTTCCTTTGATCCGCAACAAGATAAGTGGGTTCTTATTGATGCAAATACGCCACCAGCTCAGGAATATTCAGAAGATGATGCCATGGCCCAAGCTTTATTGGTAGAGGGGGCTTGTTCTACAAATGGAACTGCGGCAATTAACACGCACGTTTTTTTGATGTCGGGAAATGAACCATTGCAACACGCACTCACTGAATGGATGCAGGAAGTGCAGAAATTATCTGAACAGGATATGCGAACAAAAACCAAATGGGAGGATTCGCGAGGAGGAACTTTGTTGAATGCGGTTATTCGTGGCAATAATTCCGAGCTTATTCCGCGCTTGATATCTCAGGGGGCAGATGTCAATAAGCCAACTGCGGATAAGTTTACACCTTTGCTTATTGCTATTATAAATAACGATAAGGAGTCAGTTCAGGAATTACTTAAATGTGGAGCGGCAGTTGATACCGTTTATAATTTTGTGAGTACTCCCCTGCGTGTGGCAATAGCAAAAAAGAACTTTGATATAGTTGAAATGTTGTTAAAAAACGGTGCTGATCCAAATTTTCGACCTCAAGTATTTTCTCAAGTTGTTACCCAAACTGCCTTTGAAGATGCAATAGAACTCAATGATTACAACTTGGTAGAATTAATGCTGGCGCATGGGGCGAAGTTTGCCAAGCCCTTATCCGGAAAAAATCTAATTATGGATCCAGCAGTAAAAAATGACTGGATTGATAGCATTAGAGCGATGCTTGATCATGGTTTAAATCCCAATGGCATGTTTTCAGAAGACAATAATCCCCTTCTTTTAGCCGTCCAGAATAATAGGCTTGAGGTTGCACGGTTATTGCTTGCATACGGTGCTAATCCTGAACAAGAAGATGAATTTCAAGAGCAATCTGCACACGAATTTGCTGAAAAAAATAATTTAAAAGAGTTTTTGGATCTTTTCGATAATCCTCCTCCCCGAAAAGAAATAACTCATGAACCGACTACTGAGAAAGAGGCTGCTTCACCAGATAATGATCATGCAATAAATGATTTTATTAACGATCTGAAAAAATATTGTGAGACACGTCGAGCAGAATGGGGGCTGCCAAAATGGATGCATGTTAATGAAAAGTCAGCTCAATATAAAACGAACCTCATTACCTTAAAATTTGGATTCAGTGTTGAAGATAAAATAAAGGCTGCAGAAAAATTAATTGCTGCATTAGAAAATAAAAAAGCAAGGGAACGACTCACCGATTTTGATATCGCTGCACTCCTTAATTCCCGATTATATTCAACCGTAGTAAAAAAACATGAAGGCTTGTTTGATCAAATTGAAGAGGTTAAAACATATAAAAATAAGGCTCAGCAATTAGGGAATACGCCGGAGAATCCTGCTGCTTAATAAATGAAATTTCTCTATGAATCAAGGAACGAATGAAAATGACTACAGCAATAGAAAAGACAGTGAGGAGGGTTTTTGATGAGATGTGGAATCAGCAAAATGCTGCTTTAGCAGATGAGCTTTTTTCAGCAAAGACGGTGATTCATTTTAGCTATGATCAAGCAGCAAATTTACAGGATTTCAAAGAAGCCTTACTGCAATGGTATCGCGCTTTCCCAGATCTAATACACTCTATTGATGATCTGATGGTTAGTGGTGATAAAGTGGTGACACGCTGGCATGGACATGGCACCCATCGTAATGAATTTTCAGGAATTCCTGCAACGGGTATCTCTGTATTTTATAGTGGCATTACTATTTTCCGCTTGGATCATAATCAGCAAATTGCGGAAGCTTGGGTATACAGTGATTTAAATGACATGATCACCAAAATGCAACAAAGTCAAAAGTAATAGGCATGATTATGGAAAAAGAGAAAGCAAAGCGTTATGAGAAAGCAAAAAAATTTCTTCCGCAAAACGTTGCTGGTTTGCTAAAAAACGTTCAACCTTCAATTGCGTGGTCACCCGATGAAAAGCGGATTTGTTATCGACATGACACAATTCAAGGCTATGAATATCTTATTTTTAATCTGCAAAATAAGAAGAAGGAATCTGCTTTTGATCACTCATTGCTGGCACGCAAAGTTGCAGAAAAATTAAATCGGGAAGTTATCGCTTCTGCTTTGCCAATCAATAAAATTGATTTTGTTGACGAACACATTTTGCAACTCCATATGGAGCAATTTATTTTTCAATATGATCGGACAACCCAGGTGCTCTCGCTTGTTCCGGAGATAAAAAAACCTGCGGCGATGTCTCGATGTCCCACGATCATGGAGCTTTGGGGCCTTTTACCCATTTCCATTGCGCCAAGAATTCGCTCACTGGATCAGTGTTGGGATATATACAGTAAGGAGCATAACTTATTTCTTTTTTCATTTGACGAAAATAAAGAGTATCAACTTACTACTGATGGTACCGCAACGAATGCATACGCTGTTTCTCCTGATACTAATTTAACCTCATTAACGCTGCAGCGGATGCAGACGGTATTACCACCGATGGCAATTTGGTCCCCCGATTCACAAAAAATTGTTACCTTTCAGTGCAATCAACAGCATGTGAAAAAATTATCGCTGCTGCAACATGTCCCGGAGGACGGTTCATTTCGTCCTAAAGTTTACGAGGCCCATATTCCTTTTGTAGGTGATGATGCGATCCCAGAAATCAGATTATGTCTGATTGACGTCGCAGAAAAGAAACTGAGTAAAATCGATATGCCCCCTTTGATGCCCGCATTAGTCGGATCTCCCATTGAAGCAGGCTATATTTGGTGGAGTGCAGACAGTAAAAAAATCTTTTTTTTAAAAGAAGAGCGTGGTAACCATCAACTCTCTTTATGTGAGTTGGATGTCGCGACAGCACAACATCGAATCATTCTCACTGAGAAGTCTTCGGGGTATGTTGAACCCAGTCAATTAATTTTATGGCAAAATTACACGCACATACTTGCAGAGACACATGAGTTTATTTGGTTATCGAATCATAACGGTTGGGCTCATCTTTATTTATATGATTTACAAACTGGACAATTAAAAAATCCAATCACCCAAGGTTCCTGGATGGTTCGCAAAGTAGTTCATGTTGATGCGAAAGACCGGTGGGTTTACTTTTTAGGGAATGGCAAAGAAGCACATGTTGATCCCTACTTTCGTTATTTATATCGTGCGCGCTTGGATGGGAGTGACGTGCAATTGCTGACACCAGAAACAGCAGATCACACCATTGTTTTCTCGCCATCTGGGGACTATTTTATTGATTATTGTTCTTCCATGGATTCCATTCCAGTCACCAAAATATATGATAAAAAGGGGAGCGAAATTGATCTATTGGAAGAAGCAGATTTTTCTCTGCTCCATGCTTTGGGATATAAACAACCGAACTCTTTTTGTCTCAAAGGTGCTGATGGAGAAACAGATATTTATGGTGTCATGTATTTTCCTACAGATTTTGATCCAAAGAAAAAATATCCAATAATTGATGACATTTATCCAGGTCCACAATTGACACGTGTGCCTAAAACCTATTGTTATGATCCTCCTGAATATTTCTACGGTTGCTGGTGGCCGCAAAGTTTGGCTGAATTAGGTTTCATCGTCATTAACATGGACGGACGCGGCACCCCTTTACGCTCTAAAAAGTTTCATGAATATTCCTACCAGCATTTAGAAACTGCTGGCGGATTAGAAGATCATGTTGCGGTGATTAAAAGCCTTGCAGAGCAGTACTCTTATATGGATATAAAGCGAGTCGGTATTATCGGGCAGTCGGCGGGCGGGTATGCCGCAACGCGAGCTTTGTTGGACTATTCCGACTTTTATCAAGTAGGTGTCTGTGTTTCTGGACTACAAGATCTCCGAAGCTATTTGGCATTTTGGGGCGAACGGTATCATGGTTTAGCAAACGATGTAGATTATACCCTGCAATCGAATTATCCCTTGGCGGCTCAACTTAAGGGAAAGCTATTTCTAATTCATGGTGATTTAGATGATAACGTCCATCCATCCAATATGTTGCAATTGGTTGATGCCTTGATTAAGGCAGATAAAAACTTTGACATGTTATTAGTTCCGAATGAAAACCATTCTCTGTATTTTATGAATGCATATGTTTGGCGTAGAATTTGGGATTATTTTGTTGATCATTTAAAAAAGTAACCGCAATATAAATTTCCAAGGTTTTGTTCAATAAAAGGGCAATAATTCCTTGAAGAAAGAATAACCCACTGCCATAATAAATTGAAACACTCTCAGTATTTCAATGAAAGGACTCCTTATGGCAACTGTAGGTACTTATCTTGCACAACGTCTCCAAGAATTAGGAATGAATGATTACTTCGCAATTCCTGGGGACTATAATCTGGGCTTATTGGACGAGTTATTAAAAAATACATCACTCAAAATGATCAATTGCTGTAATGAGCTGAATGCGGGTTATGCAGCAGATGGTTACGCGCGAATAAAAGGCGTTTCTGCCTTGGTTGTCACCTTTAGTGTTGGTGGCTTAAGTGCAGTTAATGCGGTTGCCGGGGCTTATGCTGAGAATTTGCCTGTAATCGTCATTTCAGGTGGCCCTAATACAAACTCCGTACAGGATGCAGAAATTCTCCATCATACTCTGGCAACGGAAAATTACAGCTATGTTCGCGAAATATTTGCGAAAATTACAGCGCATAGTGTGTTTATTCATAGGCCAAGTGATGCGCCCATGCAAATTGATACTGCTATAGCAATTGCATTGGAAAAGAAAAAACCTGTTTATATTGAAATTGCATGCAATATTGCGGGGTTAACTGTTTCTCCTCCCACACAACGGGCGCTTAATGTCAAACGCTTGAGCGACACCTCTTCTCTTACTGCAGCAATCGAGGATGCAGCAGAGAAGCTCAACTCTGCTGTTAAACCCGTGCTGATTGCAGGCAGTAAATCCCGCTCCTGCGAAGCAACTGCCATGATCGAAACTTTAAGTAAATCCTGTGGCTATGCCTTAGCAGCAATGCCTGATGCTAAGGGATTTGTTTCAGAACAACATCCTAATTACATGGGTATTTATTGGGGGCCAGTCAGTTCTCCGGGATGTGGAGAAATTGTAGAATCAAGTGACCTGTATTTCTTTATAGGGCCTAATTTTAACGATTATACGACGGTTGGACATGTGTGTAATATTCAACCTAAAAAACTTATTATCATTGCAGATGGGAGTGTTTCTATCGCCGGTAAAGTATATACCGAAGTGTACATGAATGAGTTTTTGCGAGGATTAAAGGACAAATTAAAATTTAATGATGCCTCAGTCAAAGCGTATAAACGAATCGCAGGTTCTGCACCTTTATATAACGAACCGGATGATCTGAATTCGCCCCTTACCACCCGATTTTTATTTGGACAAATTCAAAAGCTTTTAAGCAGTGATTATGGGGTTTTGGCTGAAACTGGTGACTCATGGTTTAATGGTATGCGGCTTAATTTGCCTGAAAATTGCCCCTTTGAAATTCAAATGCAATATGGATCAATTGGGTGGTCTGTAGGAGCGCTTCTGGGTATGCAAGCAGCGCTTCACAATAAAAAGCGGGTTATTGCTTTGATTGGCGATGGTTCTTTTCAAATGAGTGCCCAGGAGCTTTCTACACTCGTTCGTTATGGATTTAAGCCCATCATTTTTTTAATGAATAATGCTTCTTATACGATCGAGGTGCAGATTCATGACGGTCCCTATAATGTGATTAATAATTGGCGTTATGCTGATTTAGTCGATGTTTTTAATGGAGAACAAGCGAATGCTCGGGCGTTTAGAGCCCCTACGCATCAAGCACTTCTCGATGCAATTAAAGAAGCCAAAAAAACAGATGCCTTATGCTTTATTGAGGTGATTTTGGATAAAGATGATTGCAATAAAAATCTGTTGGAGTGGGGGGCTCGGGTCGCATCATACAATGGTCGAGCTCCAAGAGCGAATTAGTTGTGGTGGTGTAGTTTTTTATAAGCAATAAAGCAGGCTTGCTCCAGTCTGCTCTATTCGTTTCCCAGCTTCTATGTACGGGCAGTAAAAGCGTAAAATTATATGCAAAAATATGTTATTTCCGGAAAAATAATCCATCTTACATGAAAGAACTATACTTATACTTACAGCTATTGGTAAAAAAGGACTTATATGAAAATCTATCAGAATCCTCAACCACATGCAGTGGAGCGTGTGAGTAAAATTAAAAATCAAAAGAAACCCAGTAATTTGGCAGGTGCTAAGCATGACAAAAAAGTAGATGAACATGACATAGAAAAAACCGATAAAGAGATTTTTGAAACCAAGTCCGAAGAGCAAGCTTGGAGAGAGACTCTTGAAAAAGATAAACCGCACTAACTACTGGGTTTCGAGATAAGGAAATTCCGTGATCAATTTTATACAGGTTCTATTAGCGTTTCTATTGGTTCTACTTAATGCTTTTTTCGTGGCAGCCGAATTTGGGATGGTCAAGCTGCGAGCCACTCGTGTCGAAGCAATCAAGGATATGTATGGTTTACGCGGAAGAATTTTAGTACATATTCACAAACATCTTGATGCGTATTTATCTGCATGTCAGCTCGGTATCACGATTGCCTCACTGGGATTGGGTTGGATAGGAGAGCCTGCTTTTGCTGATCTGTTGAGACCATTTCTGATTTTTATTGGTGTGAGCTCACCACAATTAATCACGGTCATTGCTTTTTTTGTCGCTTTTTCATTTATTTCTTTTCTCCATATTGTCGTTGGGGAGTTAATGCCCAAATCCCTTGCAGTTCGTCAGTCAGAACGAGTATCTGTGTGGACTGCCCTGCCGCTATATGGTTTTTATTGGCTTATGTATCCTGCAATATGGATGCTCAATACCTGCTCAAATTTTCTTTTGAGGGTTTTTAAATTAGATGAAGTGCACCAGAGTGAGTATTTTCATTCGACAGATGAAATAAAGCTGCTTTTAGGTGCAAGCCATCTTCATGGTGAGCTTACGGAAGAAGAGTTTGAAATCATTGAGCACACTCTGGATTTAGCGGACCTGAAAGTAACTGAAGTGATGCGATCTAACGAAGAAATGGTCATGCTCAATATAAGCAAGCCTATCCAGGAAATCATCGAGATCATTATGAAGCATCGTTACAGTCGTTATCCAGTTTATGATCCAGATAAAAAAGATGTTATAGGTATTATTCATGTCAAAGATCTCCTTCCTATTTTTTATCAGCATGGCGAGATCAAAGAATTACAATCACTTCTCCGACCGGTTCTCAAAGTGTCACGTCGTGTACCCGCATTGGATTTGTTACATAAATTCCGTGAGGGGATGTCTCATTTTGCGCTCGTTTACAGCGGTAAAGGGAGTATTTTGGGATTTGTTACGCTCGATAATTTACTGCAGGTGATGCTTGGTCGAATTAAAGATGAATTTCATCGTACTAAAGTGGATTGGGTATTAAATGATGATGGGAGCATATCTGCTTCAGGCAATTGCTCCATCTATTTTTTAGAACAAGCATTGAACCAGGAGATTGATATAGACGATGAGATTGATATTTTAAATGGATTATTTATTCATCGCTTGGGCTACTTACCTAAGGAAGGAGAGTACATTGAATTTCCAGAGTTTCACGCCAAAATTGAAAAAGTTAGTCCCTCAAAAATTATTAAGGTAAGAATTTATCCTCAAAAAGACGCTGATGACTCTGAGGGGCATGCTGATTAAGTAAAACGGATTAGCTGTATAACTCATAGATATTAAGCGCTATGGGTACTCCTAAAATGAGTACCGCAATTACAACTTTATATTTGGATATCGATTTATGCGTAATTGTAAATTTTTCTGATTTGTCCCAAGTCGTTATCTTATTTTTGTTCAGTTCGAAATAAGCGCAAAATAATGTAAAAACAGTAATGAAGGGAATACCCATAGCAAGTCCGAAAAACCAAACTTTGATGCTTCTTCTAAGTGCGTTAAATAATCTTGGCTTTTTATCATCATTGGCTTTTATTTGAATATTTAGAAGCCATTTGCCTGGCGTAGTGCCCCAGGTAGTCAAGAAGAGAGTTTCAGCGTATATCCACAGAAAAAGAGAAATAATGCCAAAAATTGCTTGCGGTAAATCAAGAAAAAATGAAGGGGTCACGTAATAGAGTATTAGAGCAAAAAAGAACGAAAATAGTGTCAAGTCAATAGAGCGAGCAAATAAACGCAACCATGGTTTTACAGCACGATTCGAGTCCTCAGGCTCGTTTGATCCTTGAGTTGGCTCCGATGGCTCAGAATCATCTGGAAAAGCAAGAAAAAGCTGAGGACGCTTGTCTTCTTGGGCCATTGATTAATCCTTTGTTTGATTCAACCCACATGATTAACAGTATAATATAAAATGGATAACCTGATTCATTGAAACAGCCATGCTTTAATATTCGACAGGCCGTCAATTTTAACCAGCTCTGGCGTATGAATAGATTATCAAAAATCGTAATCGTGCCGGAAAAGAGAAGAATTATTCGTCTTGATCATGATGAACCTCAACATTGAGGTCTGGATCAGGCGAATTTCCAGGAATTTTCCGAGTCTCGCTAACCCACTCACCTAAGTCAATGAGCTTACATCGATGAGAGCAAAAAGGTTTGAACCGGTTCTCGGAGCACCAGGTATTTTGTTTCGCACAAATAGGGCAGGTGATTTTTTGATCGATATTCATTACGGTCTTCCATTAGTTACATGAGACATGGAGTATGCGATATAATACTATGATTTATACGCATCATTTTTTTATCTAAGCTCTTTTATGGCATTTTATATTGGATTAATTCTAAAAAGGAGCAATAAATATTAACCGGTAATATGATAACCGCTATCAATATAAATGACATCACCAGTAATGTTTTTAGCGTATTGGCTGGCAAGAAAAACCACCATTGCGCCTACATCATCGATATCAACCAATGATCTTAAGGGGGATTTTTCTTTTGCAAGCTGAAGTAAATCATCAAACTTCCCCAAACCCGAGGCAGCACGTGTTTTTAGAGGACCAGGAGAGAGCGCGATGACGCGAATTTTTTGTGGACCCAATTCTACTGCCATATAACGCACAGAAGCTTCCAATGCAGCCTTAACTGGCCCCATGAGATTATAATTTTCGACCACCTTTTCTGCTCCGTAGAAAGACATGGCAAACAATGAGCCACCATTTTTCATCAGGGGTTTCGCCAGATTCGCCATACGAATAAATGAATGGCAGGAAATATCCATCGCCATGAGAAAGCCTTCTTTAGAACATTCGTGCACAGGATTTTGTAAATCTTCTTTGGGTGCAAAAGCAATCGAATGAATTACAATGTCAATTTGTCCCCATTTTTTGTTGATTTCTAAAAATAAATTATCCAAATCATGCTCTTGGGTCACATCACACTGACGATAAATAGAAGGTTGGAGTGTGTTGGCTACTTTATCCACATACGACTTGGTTTTCTCATTTAAATAAGTGACTGCCAGATCAGCGCCAGCCCTCTTCAAGGCATGTGCACAACCAAAGGCGATGGAACGTTCATTGGCAATACCAACTACCAAAGCTTTTTTTCCTGCAAGTAATGTGGTGTCCATGTCATAATTCCTTATTCTTAATAAGACGGAAACAATGATTGGCAATAACCCATTCCTCATCAGTAGGGATCGCGTAAATGTCGACAAAACTTTTGGGACTACTAATCATTAATTGTTTGGTCTTGTTTAAAGTCGTATCGATTTCGATCCCGAGCCATTCACTGTCTTGACAGACGGCGTGACGAATTTGCCAGGAATTTTCTCCAATGCCGCCGGTGAAAACCAATACATCCAGCCCACCAAGTGCAGCAGCAAGTGCGCCGAGCTCTCTACGTATGCGATAGACAAATAGCTCAATTGCTTCTTTTGCATGCGGGCTTTTGTCTGCAAGCAACTTTTGCATATTCGAAGTAATACCGGAAACGCCTAATAAGCCCGATTCTTTATAAAGTAAATTTTGAATTTTATCTGGGCTCATTCTTTCAGACTGCATAAGATAAAGAATGACGCCAGGATCAATCGTGCCACAACGTGTACCCATCACCAGGCCATCCAATGCAGTGAACCCCATAGTACTGTCTACTGATTTTCCTTGCTTGACTGCACACATGCTGGCACCATTTCCCAGATGCGCGATGACAATCCGACCTGAGTGTTTTTGCGGATTGATGTTTTCCAGTTGATGCATAATGAATTCATAGGAAAGCCCATGAAAACCATAGCGTTTTACCCCTGCTTCAAAAAATTTTCTTGGAAGGCCAAATCGATCTGCTGTCTTTGGATGCGTTGTATGAAATGCAGTATCAAAACAAGCGATTTGTCGTAAATTAGGATAGAGTTTATTGATACTCTCAATTGCTTCGAGATTGTAGGGCTGATGCAGCGGAGCAAAAGGAATGAGTTTTTTTAATTTTTCCATGATTTCCGCAGAAATACAAACAGGTGAATTAAACTCATGACCACCATGCACTACCCGATGTCCTACGGTACTGATTTGAAAACCAAATTGATTGGTTTTTAAGGCTGAGAATAATAATTCATAAAAGTAGCTGTACCCGCGATCTTTTTCGAAATGATTTTCTCTCACTAAAACATTATTTTTGTCATACAATTTCAGAGCAGGTGATTCCCGAATGTTTTCAACAATACCGTGCAGCTGTTTGGGCAAAGTAGAACTCAGTTCGTATACAGCGAATTTAATACTTGAAGAGCCTGAGTTGAGCACAACTATATGGTTATTATCCATAATATCACACACGAGTATAAGGGGAGTGGAATTCCATTATTTTGGTCTTAAGTATAGAGCATTTGGCAAAATTATAATATGTTTTACATCTGTCTCACATTGAATAAAACTAAGAATATTGGGGAATAATGAGTTTGGCGACCATGAATAATATAAGACCTAAACCTTTGCAAGAGGGAGATACTTTAGGCATTGTTTCACCTTCTAGCCCTTTACGATCAAAATCCATTGATTTAAGCGTTCGTTATCTGCATGAAATGGGATTTAGACTAAAGTTTGGAGCTCATTATCAGGATGAGGAGCGATTTTTAGCAGGTAGCGACGCCGATCGTGCTCAAGACATTATGAGTTTTTTCGCAGATCATGACATTAAAGCAATTATTTGTAGTCGCGGCGGTCAAGGATCTCAACGGCTTTTGCCCTTACTTGATTATGAGCTAATTGCGCAAAATCCTAAGATACTGGTTGGTTTTAGCGATACCACCGCTTTGCAGTTGGGGATTCTAAAAAAAACGGGCTTGATTTCCTATACTGGATTTACATTAACCACAGCACTTACTCCTTTAATCAAAGAAACACTTTTAGCCTGTCTGATGAATGAACCTTATCGTATTGTTGCCGGTGAATGTGTTAATCCAGGTATCGTCCAAGGATGTCTTATTGGTGGGAATTTATCACTGATTACTTCATTAATAGGAACACCATATCAGCCCGATTTCAGAGGAAAAATAATATTATTAGAAGATGTAGCAACGGAACCTTTTAATGTAGATAGAATGTTGTCTCACTTAGAACTAGCCTCTGTATTTACGCAAGTTTCAGGAATTGTTTTCGGAACATTTGAACAATGCATTTCAAAAGATCCTGAAGAAGGGACAATTGATGAGGTGATTAATGAATGGTCGACTCGTTTTAAAGTGCCATGTATTACATCTTTTTCTTACAGTCACGGGGAAATAAGCTGTGTGTTACCGCTGGGTGGGCAAATTACCTTAAATGCTTCTGCTTCTTCGTTGAGTTTTTAATTAACTCTTTCTGCAAATTTATTTGTTTTAATGTGCTAAATTTATCATAATGGCTGCTTTTTTCAGTCTAAGGATCCTATGTCATCATTGCTTACAATCCAGGTGCTAGAAGATTTGGTTCGTGCTGCAGAGTTGAATCAAGAGGGTAAAACCGCGGATTATATTCCAGAACTTGCAAATGTGAATCCGGAGTTGACAGCGATTGCTGTTCAACCATTAGGTGAGCAATCGCTTTCTTATAGCAACAGCCCTTTGAATCCAGTCACGTTACAAAGTACAGCAAAAATGATTCCTTTGATTGGCCTTCTTGAAGAGTTTGGTGAAGAACAATTGTTTGACTGGGTTAAGGTAGAACCCTCTGGGGATGATTTTGCGTCAATTACTCGTTTGGAACAATTTGGCCCTAAACCTTCAAACCCCATGCTGAATGCTGGGGCGATTACCTTGTGCTCCCATATTCCAGGAAAAGGTGAGCAACAATTTGGATGGTTAGAGCATTGGACACAAAAATTATTTAATCAACGCCTCAGCATTAACCCCTTGGTTTTTGCTTCTGAAAAACGAACGGGTAACCGCAACCGAGCCCTCGCCTATTTATTAAAAAGTAGAAATAATCTTGGAGCGGATGTTCATGAAACTTTGGATTTGTATTTTGCGCTTTGCTCCTATGAAGCCAAGTTAGAACAAATGCTTTTCCTGCCTACGCTATTAGCCAACGCAGGCCGAGATCCAGAGAGCGGGAACCAAATCATTTCTACCGATACCTGTAAAATTACTTTAGCGATTATGGCAACCTGCGGACTTTATGATGAAACAGGTACGCATATGGTTAAAACCGGCATGCCCGCTAAAAGTGGCGTGTCTGGTTATACGATTGCTGTTCTTCCTGGTAAAGCAGGAATTGTAGTATTAAGCCCCAGAGTGAATGCAAAAGGGAACAGTATCCGCGGTGAAATCATGCTTGAAGGCCTATCCAGAGCGATGAATTGGCATTTTGCATTACCTTAATCGATGAATACAGAAGCGTAGTTTGGATAAGAGTAAACCCGGGTTCCGCTTTGCTTCACCCAGGCTACATTCTGATGCACCGACTTGTTCACTTAATATTACAATTCAAATTTTTTTCTTAGAGAATCATCTTGGTTTTCTAATTTTGCTAACTCCGTCTCTACCGCTTTCTCCTCAGGATCTTCAACATCGTCAGCATCTTTTGCTGGTGTAGCGGTTTTGAGGTCATTCGCCAAGGAGGAAAATAAGCTGGAAAATTGAGTCAATAAGCTACTCATTCCATTTAAGGATTCAATAGTTTCTCTAAGGGTTGCAAGCTCTTTCAGAGAATGTTCCAGATCTTCAGTTAGAGGGCTTTTACTTTCCAATTTCTTTATCTCTTGCAGTAGAGTATCTTGTTCTTTGAGATGCTCTCGATATTTTCTACCTCCTTTTCGATTGTAAATTTGGTAGCGAGTGATCTCTTTCTGGACATCAATGAGTTGAGATTTTTTCTCAATTATTTGTAAGTTATTGTTTAACTTTTCGAGAACGGCAGCTTTTATAAAATCAAAATCCAGATCGGTCAGATCAAGTCCCTCTAATAGCTTATCCATATTTTCGAGTTCATTATTTGCAGTAATATTTCTTTGTCGTCGTTGTGTCCTAGTGAGTTTGGAAGTGAGAGCGGAAGATGCTCTATGTAGTTCTTGGTTGATGGCGATGATCTCCGGCTCTTTCTTCAATCTACTTATTAGAGGGCCGAAATATTTTTCCTCTAGGTGATTCGCATTTTTTATTAAATAGCGTGAACTTGGCTCACTCCACAGGGGGTTTTGCAAAGCTTCCAATTGTACTTCAAAGCTTTTTATTTCTAGTTCTATAGAACTCAATTCTGCTATATCAAGATCATTTCGTTCCAGGTAAGCGTGCAGTAAAATAGTTAGATTTTTTAAAAAATCAATGGAGTCAATCGTTTTGTCACGATTCATTAGTAATGCTTTAAACAGTGGATGAGTGTCGCCGGAGAGTATTGAGTAAGCAATCGGTAAACCCTTATTTTTATTATCGGGTACAAAAAGGGAGCCTCCATGTTTGATGAGTACAGAAAGACATTCAATCATAGAGTTTGAACCACTATGCTCGTAAAAACATGCGTGTACCGCAGAAGGATAAGATGTTTTGCGTACGATGACAGGCTGATTATTTACATCAATATCACTATATTCCAAAATAAAATCCAACAGCTCAGAATTTCGTGTTTGCAAGGCTAAATTGAGGTATTTTTCATCACGTAACAGATGGTGAAAAGAAGTTAATAAAGCAGCCAATTCAAATTGCTTATTTAAGAGTAAGTTAGGTAATAAACTGGCGCCAAGTTTGTGTAAATCTCGACGTATCTTTTGTAATTGCTGTAGATCCTTCAATTTAATTTGATGCTCATAGATCAAGCCGATGGCATATGTTTTAGACAGTAACTGTTCTATTTTTTTAGTTTGTACTTCTTTGGAAGATTCAGAAAGCTTTGCAAATTGAGAACTTAATTTCTTGAGTTCGAGCTCCAATTTGTGAGTAGCCCGAGTGCTCGATTTTTTTGATGCATTCTTTTTCATTTTTGGGAGAGCAGCAATATCTGCTGTGGCGGCTACTTCTGCTTGTGAGAAAGTAACATCTGCTGCGGGAACTTCTACTGCAGAGACTGCAGGCCGTGGCATAACTTCGGCACGTGAAGAAATGTCTTCGTGGGCATCAATTGATGTATTATGCAAATCTTTTATTTGAGAAGTAGCGTCAGCTGCAACTTGAATGGCATGTTGTTCTCGAAGGGAGTGAGCCGCCATTTCGTGAAAGCGAAGAACTTTGGCGTAATTTGAAGAGCGAACAAGGGGAATAAGTTCTCTTAATATGTCACATGCAGCTTTAGTTATCTGTAACGCTTCAATTGTATCCTCTTTTCGAGAGTCAAAAAGTTCTGCAAGACGCTCATCATACTCATTATAACGGGCTTCCAAAAGTCTAATCGTTTCATTATGTTGCTGTCGCAGTTTCTTCATTAAGGGTACTGTATGCTTCAGTGCCAAGATTATAAATTGCTTTTTTAAATCCTTGTTATCTACCAATTCATAACCATTATTGGTTTCTTTCTCAAAGGCTATATTTGGCAGTAAATTATCAAAAGCGTTGAAGTAAACATGCAGTCGATAGCGTCCCCCTAATTGGTTTGTAAATTCAGCAGTGTAATGATATTGGCTTAATTTTGGATTATGCCGATATTCATTTTGATAAACACTAACATGGTGGTTATCCAATTCATATTCATTTTCTTTATCGTTTACGACAATATTTACTTGCGTAGGGCATTCAATACGGTAGTAGTTTTGGCTTTCTTTGTTGGTATCTAATACCAATTTATGTCCTTGAGGAAGTTGGACAGTAGTCTCGTTTTTGAAAAGAAAATTAAACAGTGTATTTTTAGCCATAGGGAATCTCTAAAATAAAAAATTGTCCATATTATAATTAAAAAATACGTTTTGTAAAAAACTATATTATTTTGATTTACAGGGATTCTTTTTGTTGTTATTTAGTGCTTTTTTAGCGTTTCAATAATCAATAAAAACAAAAAGTTATGAAATAAAATAAATGAAAAAGATTGGTTAAGATTCGTAAACGCGTTTGCATTGGGCGCAACCTCTACACGAACTCACCCGCGGGTACTCAATTTCTAAAGGATTCCTTTTGCTCTTTTGTTAGTATTTCATTGGCCGCTCGAAGTCCAGATAAATAAGCACCATGTACGGTACTTGGATCAGTTGTAGAAGTAGCCTCTCCCGCAAAATAGAGCTTTCCAGCTACAGGTTTAGCTAATAATGCAATAACACTTTTATCTACACTGATTGGTAAATAGGAATAACTTCCAAGAGTGAAGGGATCACTACCCCAGTGAGATTGTTTTACTTTGATTGGCTCAGGAATATTTACTCCATAAATCGTTCTTAAGTGTTGCATTGCCCATTCTTTTAGATGGCCTCTTTTTTCCATATCACGTGCAAGTTTGCCACTAGTAAATACAATGAGTACGGGTTTTTTTGTGTATTTGTAATAATTAAAGATATTAAATGCTTCTTTCTTATTTTTAGGTAACATGCCAATCCATTCTTTATCTTTATCCCAAAAGACTTTATCAAACAACAAATATAATTTTTCATAATTCCCCATTTTTAATTGAGCTATTGCGTTACTTTTGTCTTTAGGCAAGGAAGGGTGAAATATAATTTTATTGGATTTAAGTACTCCTAAAGGAACAGTGATAATCACGTGTTTGGCATGATAGGTATCTTTTTGAGTCATGACACGAACATCATCGGCGGTATAATCAATTTGTTGGACAATTTGATTCAAATGGATGGGAATATGCTGTGAAAAGTGTTGAAAAAGCTGAAAATAACCTTCTGGAATAAGTGCATTTTTGCCAGAGGAAAGTGAGTCTTCGTATGCAGAATAAACATTACGTGATAATTGCGTCAAATTATCAGCAAATTCATAAGTGTAAATATTTTCTAATGCATAATACAGTAAGGCGCGCTGATCTGCATTCAACTTTTTTTCCTGTGCAAATGCAGTAAAATTTTGAGCAAAGGAGATCATGATATTCTGTGTTTTACTGTAACGTATAAACTCATAAGCCAAACTGGAAAATAACTTTAAAGAGTTTTCTGATACAGGTTTTCCTTCACTATTATACAAGGCAAAGTCTTTTAGCATATCCGTTGATTTGGAGTTATTGTAACTATTGGGCACGATAGCGTGTTGGTTTAGTAAAGGGATTAGCGGGTTGCGTTCAATCCCATGAATCCAGGTAGCTCCCAAATCAATGGCAAACCCCCAATTATAGTCTGTATGTACTCGGCCACCGAGGCGATCTTTTGCTTCAATAATAAGTACATCTTGGTGCGCTTGATGTAATTGCTTTGCGGCAGTTAATCCAGACACGCCTCCTCCAATGATTATGGTGTCATAAGAATGTTTTGCCCAGGAGCATGGAGCAATCAATAACAACAATACGACGCAAATAAATTGCTTTTTTATAAAATATAAATGAGTAATCTTTGAGAGTAATTCATTATATTTTTTTAATTTAGTTTGTTTATTCATGTAAATCGACCCAAAATTATTTCTCGTGCAATGCCCAGAATAAATAAAAATTAATAGCAGTACATGCTATGTTCCAAGTCGCTCTCTAAATCCTAATTTGTCCTCGTAAACTTTTGGGACTGCTAGCGTATCTTATTTATCACAAAAAAAGATAAAAAATAAGCAAATACTTAAGGGCTGTTTCCATTTCGCGAGCTTGAGTCAAAATGGCCTGATGTTTGAGCACCGAAGCGCGGCATACACGAGTATGTGAGCATCGGAGCGCAGAAAATCAGGACAGTTTGGTCAAGATAGTAGAAAGTTAAACAGACCCTAGTGAATAGTCCAAGTGATAATACCGCTTGCATAATAAGAGATGTTACTTTGATTGCCATACCAATATTGAGCAACAGGCAAGGAAATACCAAGCTGAATCATTATTTTGGGTGTAGAAAATGAGATTGAAGGGGTTGCATAAATAATATTTCCCCCTGTGTTAGGAACAGTATGCGAGTCAAATTTGGTTTTAGCGCTATATTGACCATTTAATTCAAGCAATCCAAAAAGGATGTATTTTTTTTCTGTGCTTTTGATGTTACGTCCTATTCCCAAATTGTAATAATATTGTGTTCCTTGCTGAATTGAATTTTTTTTGCTTGCGAATAAGGCTCCTGGGGCAATAAAACCATACCAGTCAACGAGCATACGCGAGTAAGTGGCTCCAATAAAATAAGTCATCGCATCGAAACTGGATGGAGCATTTTTTCTAGAAAATCCTGATACGCGGCTACTTGGATTAAGTTTTTTAGAAATCTCATCTAAATTACTGACAGGAAAAGAAGAGGAGAAAATAATAGTTGCTTGATCTGAGTATCTTGAATTTTCGTAATTATAAAATGCATATTCTAAATCAAGGGCAAGATCACCGATGCCAGATAGGGTTTGATTGCCATTTTTATAACTAAAAGCATAAGGCAGCGTGAGTAATACCGAGGCTGAGTCTGTGATTCCATAAAGTATGGAAGGGGTTCCGTCTAAAATGATTTGGGTCTGGCTGTATAAGTAATTGGGGTTGAACGAAACAATAAATTGTTTCTTATCAATAATATTTTGGCCAAAAGAAAAAAAAGGACCTGGCTGTTGTGACGTTGCCAGAGTAAAATTCCCTATGGCAGGGGGTTCATTGAGCGATGAAGGCGTAATAGCGGCTGACCACTTTGCATAGCTTATGAATAGTAAAAATAACAATCTTCCAAGTGAGCTTAGTCGATTGGTTTGTTCTTGCATCCTGCACTCCCTCTAAGTAAATCCTTCATATTGTTGAGTGAACCTGCTTATCATAAATCATTTGCACCCTTTCGCTCAAAGAAGTCTATTAAAAAAAATACCTGGATTGCATCATCATTTCTATAAAATCGAATCTATTAAATGAAGTTTAAATCGGGTAACTTATAATGTAAGTTGTTCAATGGGGATATGAGTAAGGACACGTCAAATGACCAAAAATGAAGCAACGCAAAATAGAAGCAGTATCATCAGATGGACAGTGATTGCTATTTATTTTCTGGCAACTCTTTTTTCTGCTGCCTGGCATGGTCCGCTCGCAGTGACGTTTTTACCCATTATTCTCGTCTTTACTATTTTTATTTCAGCTTGCCTGCATGGTAAAGAGCGATATGGACTAAAGAATCTCATTTTATTTTTTATTATAACGTGGCTAGTCAGTCATTTTTTTGAAGCGTTAAGCATTCAGACGGGATTTCCTTTTGGTCATTATTATTATGATAAATTAGCTGGGCCAAGGCTGTTTCAAGTGCCTCTTATTATTATGTTTGCTTACTTTGGAACAGGCTACGCTTCGTGGATTCTGGCGCATATACTTCTGGGGCAATATGCTGCGCCACTGACTGGAAAGCAGATAGTTCTTGTGCCTTTAATTGCGGCATTTATCATGGTGATGTGGGATGTATGTATGGATCCTCTTTCCTCAACAGTCTATTCATTATGGGTATGGAGGGATGGGGGGCCTTATTTTGGTGTTCCGTTGCAAAATTATTTTGGTTGGTTTTTTGTGGTTTATATTATCTATCAAATTTTTGCAGTTTATATTGCCAAGCATGATGTTATGGCTATGAGCAAGCCCCCTCTTTTTTCTTCTAAAAACTTTTGGAGGGAAGCGGTCGCTATTTATGGGATACAAGGTTTATCACAATTAGTTGACCCTTTAGGTGCTTCAACTCATTTAGATATTTATGCGTCGATGGCTCTAATTACCGTGTTTACGATGATGTTCGTGGTCTTACTTGCCTCGCTTAAAATCAATGCGAGTCATTTGGGTGTTATTGAAAAAATACCCGGCATTTGAAGTACTCCTATTAAGAAGAGAAACACTTATGCTTTTTTCAATTCCGCGAGCTCTAAAATAATACCATTGGGTCCTTCAAAATAAACAAGTTTTCTATTGTTAAAATCTAATATCTCACTGAGTATTTTTACATTATTGTTTTGGAGCCGCTCAATAACTTCCTCAATGTTATCCACTGCCAAACACAAATGATTATAACCATATTTATCAAGGCGATGAATATTGGGATCCATTTGTGGTTTAGGATGATAAAAATGCAACAGCTGGATCTCAAAATGAGGCTTTGCTTCTTTATCGCCGTGATATAAAACCAGCGTGACATGATCTGCTTTAACAGCAGGAATATTCATATATTTTGCAAACGGCTCGTTTTCAATGATGACATTATGCGTTTCAATAAAATTGAGTAATTTAAAAAACTCTATTGCTGCGGGTAAATCATTTACTGCAATCGTTACATGGTCAGCATTTTTGATCATTATATTTTCCTTTTGAAAGGAGCTCATAAAATAATAATAGTTGATGCATGTGAAAGTAAAAACCACTCCGGTAATGTAGCCTGGGTGCAGGTGAAGCCGTAACCCGGGTTTATCACTTTTCCGTAACCCCGGGTTCCGCTTCGCTTCACCCAGGCTACATTTATCGTTAGCTGAAAGCGTGAGGCGAAGGTAGAGAAGTGATAAAGCCAAGCACCCAGCTAACCACTTGGTTTTTATAGTTTATATTATACAATAGGATTCATTATTTGTCTTAGTGTTCATATAAGTGCCCATTAACTCTGTAAACACAAAAAATAATGAAGATTTAAACGATGTATCAGGAGCAATTGATGCAGCCGACACCACGGACGGATCCGAGAACCGGACTCCCCAAAGCTTATTCGATATGTGTACCGCATTAATCGCTAAAGATCCTTCCTTGAGTTTAATGATGATTCGCAATAATGACATTGATGCGCCTCATATTAACGATGCCTTAATAAAAATTACTCCTTTTATCCAGCTGTTACCTAATGAGTTAAAGTGCGAGTTCGTTATGTTCCTTCCTGTTCAAGATTGGAAATTGTTACGGAGGGTAAGTCATGAATGGCGGCAAGTAGTGAACACTGCGGCAAAAATTTTTCTTAATCAAGTGGAGCGGGATAACTTGCCAGTTGTTCGGGTTGACGCTAAAGATTTTGATGCAATTTTAAAAAAATTGTTGGCTAATGTAGGCTATTATGCTCACAATGGCGGCAGAAGAGGCAATCAAGTACAAGAGGTAAGGAAACTTGCAGGGGAGGCGAGCTCTTTTATACAGCCTTTAGAAAAATTAATGTACTGTAATAAAAAGGTCAAAGAGATTCAAAGAACTATAGACAATGAATATGAGGTTGGACATATGCTCTCCTTTTTTCGCCGCCCAAATAACAGTCAATTGTATGAAATTCTTAAATCCTTCCTCAATGAAAGCCAAGATTTAATTGGGCGCTCACCCTGGCTCCAAAAAATCAAGTTCTGTGCGAGTCTTTATCCCCAGCATGCAATTACCAAACGACTTTCAGAAGTTCTTTTAGAGATTAAAGGCCAAAAAAGCAAAGTAGAGGAAAAGTCAAAGCCAAAGCAGGATATAGACGACGAAAAACAGGTTTTTTCTCTTTTTCGAGCGGTCTAGTATATGACGAGACATTCATTTCTAAAACACTGGACCCCGCGGACAAGCCGCAGGGCGCAAGCAGAGATGTGATCAAGAGACAGTTTCAAGCAAGCAGGCTTGCTTTTCTGGAGCAGATGTATTTACTTGTTTATCATTCATCAGCCCTTCTTCAAAACAATCATTTTTTCTTTGGACATCTCTTCCATAGTCCAAGGTATTCCTCCTATGCCATAGCCTGATTGTTTTGATCCAGCAAAAGGCATCCAATCGGCACGGAAGGCGGTGTGATCGTTAATGAGTATTGTGGAAGCTTCTAGCTCTTCTGCTGCTTTCAGTGCCGGCGCTATATCCTCAGAAAATACACTGGCTTGAAAAGCAAAGGGTAATGAATTTGCGGTGTGAATTGCCTGGTCCATTTGTTCATATTCATAAACGCAGGTTACCGGACCAAAAATTTCCAATTGCGATACTTTGGCATCGGCAGCTGGATTGAGTAATACGGCGGGAATTAACGTTGTTTCGGAAAGCCGGCCGCCACCAAATACTTTTGCTCCCTTTGCTACTGCTTCATCGATCCAGGACATGACGCGTTCCGTTTCACGTGGAAGAATAAGCGGCCCCACTTCAGTTTCCTTTAAAAGTGGATCACCAACGCGTAGCGCTTTAACTTTATTGACGAATTCGTCCATAAACGAAGTAATAATGTCTTTATGAACAAAGATTCGCTGTACCGAAACGCATACTTGCCCGGCATGATAATACCCCCCTTTGACAAGAGCCTGGATGGTTTTCGCTAAATTTGCACTGCGATCAACAATCACGGGTGCGGCACCTCCATGTTCTAAGGCACAACGCGCTCCCGGAGCGAGTTTGCTCCTTAAGTACCATCCCACTTTTGCTGAACCGATAAAGCTTAAGAAAGCGACTCGTTCATCGGTTGCGAGTCGTTCCGCCAAGTCATTATCTTCAGTAATGAAGGTTTGGCACCATGCATCCGCTAGTCCTGCTTTGCGTAATAATTCGATGAGTTCTAAACAACATAAAGGGGTTGTCGATGCCGGTTTAATAATTATCGGACAGCCCACTGCAATTGCTGGGGCTACTTGATGCACAATCAGATTAAGTGGGTGGTTAAATGCCGAAATAGCGGCTACCACGCCAATGGGTTCTTTAATGGTGAATGCCCAGCGATGCGCGCTGGCAGGGGTGAGTCCCATCGGAATTTCTTTGCCCGCAAAGTGGCGTAACTCTTCGGCAGCATCGTTTAATCCATCTATGGCACGTGTTACCTCAACTGCTGCATCCGTAAAGGGTTTCCCTCCTTCTTGGGCAATCAACTTCGTAAAACGTTCTTGCTCGGATGCCAAGAGCTCGGCGGTACGTTTCAGTATGGCCATACGCTCGTAAGGTTTGAGCCAAGCATCACGATTGCTTAGGGCTGATGCGGCTTTGTTAAGTTTTTCTGCAAGTGCTTGTGCATCATCAGCAGGAATTTCTTTGATTAATGCTCGATCAAATGCACGTACCACACGAAGTGTTTTTGTCATTATTTTCCCTTTTTCTTTGGTGGCATTCGCTCTTGTAATTCATCCACAAGAACACGTTTATTTTCTGAATAATCAATGGGGAATACCACAAGATGGACTCCTCCCTCCTGGAATGCGTTTTCCAGAATGGATTGAAAACTTCCAATGGACTCAACCCGCGTCCCTCGCGCTCCGTAAGATTCAGCGTATTTTATGAGATCAGGATTTGTGAAGGTCATGCCATAATCGGGGAAATGATCTACTGCTTGTTTCCAACGGATCATGCCAAACGCATGATCTTCAAGTACCAGTACGACCAGGTTTAATTTAAGTCGGACAGCAGTTTCTAACTCTTGACTGTTCATCATAAAACCCCCATCACCACATATAGCCATCACGCGGCGATCCGGATACAAGAGGGAAGCCATAATGGCTGAGGGAAGGCCTGCCCCCATAGTAGCAAGCGCATTATCAAGAAGAATGGTATTTGCCACTTGGGTACGATAATTGCGAGCAAACCAGATTTTATACATCCCATTATCCAATGCGAGAATCCCATCACGCGGCATCACTTGCCGAACATCATAGACCAAACGTTGGGGGGTGAAGCGATCTTCGGTGGCTCTTGCCGCGATTTTACTCAAAATCCCTTCACGTAAATGAAGAAGTGCATCCGCATGAGGAAGCTTACCTTCAAGTTTATCTGCAAGCAATTTTAAGGAGGGGCCCATATCGCCAATAACCTCTGCCTGCGGAAAATAAATTTGTTCTACGGTGGCGGATTTGTAACTGACATGAATGACTTCAAGATGAGGTCCCATGATAAAAGGTGGCTTTTCTATTGTACTATGTCCAATAGTGATAATCAGATCGGCTTGTTCTATTGCCTCGTGTACATAATCTCGCTCTGAAAGGGCCGCAGTACCCATATAAAGTTCTGTTGCTCCAGAAACAGTTCCTTTACCCATCTGGGTTGTAAAATAAGGAATTTTTGTTCGCGTAATAAATTGAGACAGGGCATTGGTTGCTCTCGGACGTGAGGCTGCAGCACCAAGCATAACGAGAGGACGTTTTGCTTTTTTAATCATTTCCGCTGCGCGATTTAACGACGTCTCACTCGCTATAGGGTATTCGAGAGGGTGGGGCGGAATGAGTTCAACCTTTTTGCTTTTTTCCGCGGCAATGTCTTCAGGAAGTTCCAAATGCACAGGTCCTGGAGTTTCTTCTTGAGCGAGATGGAACGCTTCCCGTACGATGGTAGGAATCATTGACGGAGAGACAATTTGGCGCGACATTTTGGTTAAGGGCTGCATTGTTGCCACCGTATCTACCATCTGAAATCGTGCTTGACGCGAGGATAAAACGCCTTTTTGCCCAGTAATCATGATCATGGGCATGTGGCCAAGAAGGGCATAAGCTGCTCCCGTAGTGAGATTTAGAGCACCAGGGCCTAATGTGGTGATACAAACCCCGGCTTTACCGGTTAATCGCCCATAGGTTGCTGCCATAAACGCGGCCGCCTGCTCGTGTCGGGTGAGCACCAGTTTGATGGACGAGTTACGGAGTGCTTCTACAACATCCAGATTTTCCTCGCCAGGAATACCAAAAATATGTTGTACCCCTTCGTTTTCCAGGGCAGCAACTAAGAGTTCAGAACCTTTGAGCATCGTTTCCTCACTTATTCCAGAATAACCCCTATCTCAATAGTATAACTAAAATTCACAAATATTCTTCGTTCTTATTTCGATGCTCGCTGATCAGTAATAACGCGAGACATAGAGATATTCTGCGTAAAAGTGTCATCGATGAGTTTTTTTAGTTGAATTTCTTAGCCTGGGCACTAGTGGAAAAGAGCTGTGGGGTATACGAGGAGGAGCTACCACATCCATGTGGTTTTGCATCTTCCGTGATGCGACATATTCCTTTTAAGACATCCATTGTCATTCCTCGTTCTTGTTAAGCATAACAAATTTTTCTAAAAGGTCATCGCCATACTCGCTTAAATTCGTGTAAGAAATTTCTTAAAGTGATCCAATGCTTTTTGACGGCTCGCCCAAATCCAGAGTTTTTATAACTTCATTATCTATCTGGCAATACATCAATTTTAGTGACAAAACATTTCGTTTCACCACTCCAGGGAAGGGTATAGGCATCACAATGATAACTAATAATCACATGTTTATTATTTTGCATGGCAAAATCAGCTTGCTTTACCAATTCTGATTTGAACTGACCCAGAGTAAAATGAAAGGCACGACCGCTTGCCCCACTGGCGTTTTCTAAACCGCCCAGGATCATTTCACCTTCATAGGTTCCCCAAAGTTTACCTTCTTTGGCAACTTTGACAATGACTCCAGATTTTTGTCCCTTCTGTACTGTCCAGCACCCTGTTAAGAAACATAAAGTAATGAGTAAAATGGATGAGAAGAATATTTTTTTCATGATACCTATTCTATGGTTAGAGTGAAATGAATACTCTTTCAATGAGTATTCTATTATTGTAGAGCAGTTTTACTATTGAAGTAATAACATGATGTTGGATTCAGTTCTAAATAAAATAGAAATTTTTATGTTCCATATAAAAAAACTCTATAAGCATGATACCTCCAATTGTAAATGTGTTCCTTTACTGAATCAGCCAAAATAAAATTTGCTTTTATAATGGACAGTGAGAACACCTGTTGATATATTTCCCCATCTATTTTTCACTAAGGAAGAAGAATGTCTCTAGAAAAAGCAATCAAAATAGCTCAGAAAATTTTAGCCGATATTCAAAAAAATATGGTGACTCGTAACAGTATTATCCCTTTAGCTGAATTGCCTTTTGTTTATGAAGATGAACTCGAACAATATCGAGTTAAATTTGGAAAATCTTTGGATTTACTCCTGCAATCCATAACGAATCTTAACTTAGTGAGAGATGCCTCGGAGGTATTAGCAAAAAAAATAAAAGGTTTTCCAAACGGAGCTACGTCAACCCATATGCTGAAACAGCTTGCGGTCGCTTATTGTAAAATGGGTTCCTGTGGCGAGCTTTCAACGTACGCTTTATTTGAATTATTAAAACAGTTTAAGACGGAAAATATTGATTTGCCGATTACCTTCATTGCATTGGATAGTAAAAAGAAGAATGTATTTACAGGAGAATCTTACAATCATGCATGTCTTTTGATTGGAGATGTCAGCATTAATCCGGGTCAACGCATAGATAAATTCAAGAGATTGCCTGATAGTGTCATCTGTTTTGATCCCAGTATAGGGTGGATTGCACCGGCAAATAAAATGCTAGAAATAAACCAAGCATTTTTTGCGGCGCACGAAATCGATCGTGTGACTACAGGGTATCCTGGCGTTATCCTTTTTCAGCCAAATGATAATGCTTTGCAGGAAAAAGTACTTAAGATTGAAGAAGCAGCTCGTATTCTAAGTAAGGAAATGTTAGAAAAATTAAAAGGAATACGTGATTTTAAACCGCTCTCTTTAGATGATAAATCATTGCCGAAATTAGCTAAGAATGAATTCAGTTTTATTAACCAAAACGCTAAAAAAGACTATGAAGATGCTTTAGAGAAATGTACAAGCTCTCTTTTTGAAGACAATTTATCTCATTGGAAATATTATCCTAGACGTGATGGTGAAAAAGCACGTCCGGCTCAAATTTTATTAACTGTAAAGAATGAGGATAAAGCAAGGGTTGTTCTTGAGCACTTAATAAAGCATAAAATAACAGGTGTTCATTCAACAATGCAGCGTGTGCAAACAACTGGTGAATATGCAGTATTGATTGTTGAACCTAATTTTGTCCAGCTGCGCGATTTACCAAAGATAGAAAAAAATCAGAAGGAGCAAGATGAGGTTTTATCGGAAGCTTTAACGGTCTAATTGCTTAATTGGAGGCTCAATCCAGGAAGTTAAATTTTTATTTTTAAGATCGTGCTAATTCTTCATTTGTCTCGCTCTTATAGCGTTTTATTTTTTTAAATAAACGGAGTAACTTGATATTGAGCTTATTTTCTAATTCAGCAAGGGGCATTTGATAGTTGCCTAAATGCAAGTCTTTAACAGAAGATTTACTGGCAAATAAAATATAATTATTGCTCACTGTTGGACAAATAAATAGATCAGCAAAATAATCGTGCATGCATTGAATAAAAAAGGAATCCAGTTCGGGAAGTTCATGGAAATTGATAACCAGCCAACCGAAATCATCTAAAATACGGTGAGTTTGTTCGACAAATTGCTGCTGAATTTGAAATAAGTCCATTCCGTAATCAAGATACATGTCAGCAAAAACGATTTGAGTACTGTTACTTTTTTGAAATTTGATTGCAACTTGCGCATCTGCAATCTCTATTTCGATATTTTTTGCTTTTGGTAATTGAAAAAAATCCATTGCTGCGCCATACACTTTTTCACGGAGTTCAATACAAAAAAGGCGACACTCTGGTAAAAGAAAATGAAGGCAGTGAATTAAACTTCCTCCACCTAATCCTAATAAAGTGATATGGCTTGGTTTAGTCAATGCAAGAACCAATACCATGACACGAGTATATTCATGTACTGGGATGTGAGGATATTGAATAAAAATGCCAGTTTGATCATAGACTGGATCAAAGTTTAACGCCCTGATGCTTCCCTTATCGATTACGAAAATATCGCCCCAAGAATCGTGTGTGCGATAAATAATCGTATTTCCAAAAAAATCATTATGGTTTAAATTCTTAGATCCCAATTGTATGTCCTTTAATACAGCTGCTCATTAAAGAACCCCAGACCTTGGTCATTAATAATTCTCAGGCCTATGGGGTTCAAACATTGGAACTTATCCAAAAGTAGCATTGGGCACTAACGGTTGACTGATCTCTTTGCTGTTGGTTCCCTGTAATGCAAATACACCATGTTGGCGTGCTGCTTTGGCGCTTCCAGGTAACAGGGAAGTTTCCATTGGTTTTTTAGCAAAAGACTTTTTATCGTCAAGCAGGGTATTGCCACTGCTATCGGTAATCGTTAAATGCAAGGTTTCATTATCCTTATGTTGGTTTGACTTTAACGCAACAAATTGTCCTGACATATCGTAAGAACGAACGTATTCTTCTGATTTGGCGCCCAGGTCGGAGCCATTCGTAACCTCTAGACGACAGGTAAATAATTCGCGAGCGGCCGCCCATTCCTGCAATTTACCTTTTTTAGATAATGCTTCGGTAAAATCAATCGTATCGGTATAGAGAACAAGAGAGCCAAATGTGTCTGCCACTTGATGCAAAATATCAGGTTGAGTTGTGCCATAACTCAGGATGAAAAATTTATTGCGCACAGGAATTAAAGAGGAGCCATCCTTTAAGGATTTAACTGCTTTTTCCAGCTCTGCGATGAGTAGATCGTTATTACCTACTGTATTCTCACCATCAGTAAATAATAAAACATTATTATGCTGTGTTGATTGTGCTAGCATCGATAATTGATCAGATACTGTGCCAAAAAGTCGAGTTTGTCCAGAGGCACTTAAACGATTGATTTTTTTAGATAGCTCATCAAAGTCTTGTTTTCGGTAACTACCCATTCCCACTTTTTCACTAGCGCTATTAAATTTAGTGAAATTAATGACTGCATCAGGTTGAAATTGAAATAGGGCATCGGCAAATTCAATAACACTCTTTTTCAACTTAGTCAATGGCTCCCCATCCATACTGCTGCTGGTATCTAAAACAAAATGATAGGTAGGCGGCGTAAGCGCATCCGGAACGAAAAAGTAGGGAGTCACTTCCACTGTATCCTCGCTGATTCTTTTCTCTGCATAAAAAACCTTTTTCTTTTCAAAGGAATCTGAGTGGGCAAACAGCAAAGGTGAGTTTCCATCAATTAAAATAAGTTCTTGCTTATGAGCTTTTAGAAATTCCTTGATGTTGAATTTGATTTGCTCACCTTCAATGCTCAGGTACTTATAATTTAAAGAATTAAATAAGGGAGCAAAAGCAGCAGATGGAAGTTGGATATTCAAATATTCCTGTTCTTCATCAAGCGTGTATTTAAGTCCAATCATTTGTTGTAACGTGCTCAATACAGACAGGCAGGATTGTTTGTGTATTTCAGCCTTTTCATTATCAGAGCAGGTCGCTTGAGCAATTTCTTCAGTTATTAACTCCACAACAGTCATTCGTCTTAGATTCGATTTTACAGTATCTTTTTGTAAGATTTCTTGCAAACTTGTTGCTAGAGTTTCGCCGTCTTTCGTTGTTTTTGGGGTAAAAATAACGCGCTCATCTTTACAGGAAACCTTGGCATTATTTAAATCAATCCCCATAGCGTGCAACAGCGCCTCCATATTTTTTGTGCGTAACACATTATTAACAAGATGTCCCATAAATCCTCCGGTTTATTAAAATAAATGCACAATTACCTACGATAATACACAAAAGAAAAAAATAGGCAATTGCGCTATTTACATAATAAATCCGCGTGCTACTCCCCAATTATTTTCACTAAGACTCTTTTATCGCGGCATCCATCGAATTCACCGTAAAAAATTTGCTCCCAAGGCCCAAAATCAAGCGTTCCCTCCGTAATCGCTACGACAACTTCCCGGCCCATTATTTGTCTCTTGATATGGGCATCCGCATTATCTTCTCCAGTATTGTTATGTTGATAATGCGATATGGGGTCATGGGGCGCAATGTGTTCTAACCATTTTTTATAATCTTGATGCAAGCCTTCTTCATCATCATTAATAAAAACAGATGCAGTAATATGCATGGCATTTACTAGAACCAGACCTTCCTGAACACCGCTATCGTTTAAGCACTCGCGTACTTTCTCGGTTATATTTATAAATCCCATCCGCGCAGGAATATGAAACCATAATTCTTTTCTATAGGTTTTCATTGAAGACTCTCAAGTAAATATTATCGTTAAATTTTAAATAGACTTTCCTCAGCTTTATTGTGCAAATAATTTACTATAATTGTATGGTTTGAACATTGTGCGGAGGAAGTAAATAATGGTTAGTAATTCTCAACATATGATAAGAAATTCTGGATGATATACGTGCAACAACGGAATTTAAAGAGATTTATCAACAAGTAACGCATGAAATGATAGAAACAGAGCTGTGGACGTCTGAAGAAAGGAAGGCCATGCAGTTGTTCTCCCAAGGCCATGATCCCCAATCGATTCATAAGCAAATTCAATTAGATGAAGAGCATTATAGGTACCGAGCCCGGGGTTTAGATTACTTTCACTCCGGGCTACATGAACAACCGGTTTATTATAATTCAAGAGCAAAACAAGCACATGCTGATTCAACTATTTTAGAGTGAGTTGTTCTGAAGTTATGTGTGAGGTGTTATTGTCACTTGGTTTAAAGAACTGTTGTCCAGAAGATGCTGCTTGTTTGCTTAAATAGTCTAAAAACTCATTCATTAGAATGAGTTGATTTTTAAAATCCTCTTCTAACTGAGGATTATTAGCGCGTTTTTCTTCAAACATTTTAATTGAGAGTTTAAGCGCTTCTACTGGTTCAAGAGAACCGCCGTTTTTATCTTGATAGGCGCTCAATTCGGAAGATATTTCACTTTGAATAATAATGTAGGGTAAATGACTCTCTATGGCATTATAAAAGGTATGGGTAAATAAGGATTCTAATTGATTTTTAAGTTCCAGTTGATCTTTTGCAAACTGATTGATGAAGGCATTTTTTAGTGTCATAAAACCAGTGAGTGTTTGCCCCATGGAATGTTGTTTGGAGATCAATGGCCTATGCCCAAATTTTTTTAGATTCTCATTGACGTAAGGGTAATAATCCGCAGCTTGTCCTCCGCGAAATTGCATCACGCCCTCACTATAAAACCAGGTAGTCAGTTTATCGTGTTCTAAGGAGGTTGCTTCGGCAACTTTATTGATGAAGGTACGCATTTCTTTTTCGTAAATGCTAAACGTAGAGAAACTAGGCATGAAAGATCCTTATTCATTAAATTAAAAAAAGGAAAGACTACAGAAAATATCAAAAGGGGTAAAGACCTGTTTTATAAAAAACAAAATCTGGCAGTTTTAGCGAATGTTGCATGCTTAATTTAATAAATTTATTTATAAATGATATTTAATTTGGTCGTAGATAGAACCTTCAATTCCTATATGAAAAAAACCATCAAAGGTGTGTAAGGGTATTTCCATTACCTGCGCAAAAGTATGATAGATGGAGTTACTGTTGATGGTGGCTGATAAAGGAATTGTGAATCCATAAGGGGGATAGTTAAGATCCAAATCATTAATTGTTTTAATCGCTTTTATTCCTTGTAGCCAGTGTTGGACACAATCTTCTTTTAAATATACCGTGCGGTGAACGTGAATAGGTAATGCAAAAGTACCTTGTTGCAAACCATATTGATTGGCAAATTCAGTGTCATAGGCAATGCAGTAGGCTTTTAAACTATGATCTTTGTTGTATCCAATGGGTACTATATTTCCGCTTTTTCTTGACGTAGCAAGGCCATGTAATTGAGCGATTACGGTATTACTCTCAATCTCTCTTAAAATCCAAAAATCATGGGCAAAACGATTAAAAAAGGGGATGGGTAACTGAAACATGGCTGCCTGAATACAATATTTTTGCATAAATATCTCCCAGTTGAACGTGTCCCTAAATTCCTTCTCTCTGGTATGTCCGATCATGCCGAACAAAGATCTCTATTTTGTATTTTAGTACAGTCTATGGGCGAATTTAAAAAATTCAGTTAATTGATCTTTGAAAGCAGTTTCTTACACAATGTGGCGATCTAATCAGTAAAAATTAGTGGCACAGTATTGCTCTAATTTTTACTGATTTAATCTTATTCTAAAGTGAGTGTGCCAACTAAATCAGTCGATACAGAAGGTAGGTTTAGCTGTCTTTTTACTTTAAAAAGTCCATGGCTCTTTAAAGGGATTCCAACTTTAGGTTCATGAGTCATATCAGATTCCTGCTCATTTTCTGGGTCACTCTCTATAGTTAAGCTGTTATCCATTGTCATGTTGTCATCAATTTCTAAGCCAGTATCTGATAGGGTATCTATTTCCGAGATATTATCCATTTCAGGATCATGATTTGTTCCTGAACTAGTGTCCATTTCGGCGTCTACTGTGTGTTGAGGGCTTTTTTCACTGTGTAATTGTTTACTTAAATAATCAGCAAGTTCATTTTGACCACTGGAAGCTGCTTTATTGAAAGCAATCTGTAGGGCTTTCTTTTGTGGTGAGTTTGCAGGAAGCTCACATAAATATCGAGCCATTTGGAGGTTTTTAAGTTTCACTGCTAAGATTAGCCCTTCTTCAATATCCCTTTGATTGAGTGAATTCATTTTATTGTTACATATATAATTAACAATACTCAGTTTTCCCTCTTTTACACCAAGAAGAAAAGCGTGTTTTATAACCGATTTTCCTGGAGAATACTGTTCCCAATGACAGAGGGTACTAAATAGTTCTTCTTGCGCGTGTTTGACGGTCCAATACATTGCTTGATTGATAACATGTTGAGACGGTTTGTTCTTAGCTAGCATGGAACAAAAAAATTCAACAAGAGCAGTCTTTCCTGTCTTTACAGCAGTTATAAATCCTTGATTTACTAAAGATTGACTTGGCGGATAAATGGATGAGTTATATAAATGGCTAATAACTTCCTTATGCTCATTAATGATGGCCTGTTCCACTGCTTTTTCAAGGGTTGTTCGAGGTAACTTTTCAGATAAATCGTGAAGGCATTGAACGGTTGGTAAATGACCTAACTGACAGGCTTTTACAAAAGCTCGGTGAATCGCCTTGGGTCGCGGTGCATTTGTTGATAAAGTAAAAAACCGCTGCATTGCCTCCCGCTGCATTGTGTCTGCTGCATGAGTAAATGCCTTTTCAATAACTAACAGCGAGGGATGATGTCTTTCTGAATTCGCAATAAATAGAGCAATATCCCAAAACCCCAATTCGACTGCTGAATTAAATAGTTTATGGATTACGGATTGAGTTGGCATATTTCTGGAAAAGTTATAGAAATATTCAACGATATTTAACTTGTTATTTTTAATTGCCTGATTAAGAATTTGAATCACTTCTGCAGTGGATGGCTCATAATCGTAAGTACCTAAAAGGTATTTTATAATTTTTATCTGGCCTTGCCCTGCTGCGTGGAGAAGGAGCGTTTCAATTTCTTCTTCGCTCAATTGCACTTTATTAATTCGGCAGAGCCGACCAACACATTTCCATTGATTTGATTCTGCAGCTAGAATTATCGCTTTGTTAAATGTTTCTGGCGCAATGCGATCGTTCAAAAGATTGATTAAGCCTAGATTGCCATGTTTTGCGGCCTTAAGGAAAATTGTTTTGCCTTCATATTCTTTTTCTACCCAATCAAGTCGGTGCACGGGATGATTTTCCAGTTTTTCGATAATTTGCGCCCTAATTGATTCATTATCGATGACCGCAAGAATTTCAATAAGAATCCGCTCGTACTCGCTTATTTCATTTTTTGCAATTACAGGAGGCAGGGATAATGATTCGATGAAAGCATCCAAATCAAAAAGTTCCCCCTGATGAAAAAAAGCAATTTCAGCAATTTTTGCCTGAAGCGCATATTTATGATTGAGATTGAATTTAGCTTGAGGTGAAATGAGATCAAAGACAGTGAGTTTTCGAGTCGCATCAACCCAAATATCTTCGATAATATGATAATTGTGGCTGCTAAATGGGAGGGTGGTTGCTTGTTCAATAATGCAATCATTGACTTGTTTTTTTATTTTTTCACTGTGTTGGCTAAGTATCAGCTGGCAGTCAGGGTATTTCCTTAACTGACGCAATAATTTTTCATCATCTAACAGAAGTGGATGTTGTGGGAGATTATCGATAATTGCTTCGAAGACGAGCTGTGTCATCGGATTTTTTTTCTTCGGGAGCATCCTAAATAATGCCATTAATTGAAAAACAATTTCTGGATCAGAAGTATGTCTCAAGGAAACTTGCTGGATAAATTCGGTAATATTTTTTTGATTGATGTATTCAAAAAGCTTCGGTTTATAAGGCAATAGGTAAAATACTGAACCTTCATTCTTGGATAGTAGGTGCTGCGCGGTATGATCATCGATTAAAGCAGCTAAATTCTCTAGAGTTTGAGGTGAGGATTCCTGAGCAATCTTATTAATAAGCCCGGGGATTTCTTTGGTTACAATTTCTGGCTGATTCAAAGTTTGATTTAACGCTTCGCGCCATTTTAAATTTTTATTTCCTACTGAAGTGATTACCGCTGCAGTTAGAAAAGTTAGACCAAAAAGCTTATGTAAGGCCAAAAAATTCGGTTTGGTTAATGAGAACTCTAACTCGTGCGGTTTCGGGGGGATGCTCTGAAGTTCTTCTTCGCTCAGAATTCCATTAAGTGTATAGCGCTGAAACCCTCGCTCATCACTGCCTGTTAGCTGGGCTGCTTCCACAAGTGATTTGGCCTCAGGGAAGCGACTAAGCATGGCATATAAATGAAAAACTTCGTTGTCCCCTGAGTGCAAGGTAAATAAATGATATTTAAGAAAATCATGCAGTAAGTAGGTTTGGAGAATTTGTTTTGTACTGACATGACGCTGCAATAACCAGAGTATTAATGCAGCAAACTGTTCTGTGTCACTAATCCATCCTTTACATAAACCAATAATTCCTAAAGGATTTTTCTGATTGGATAACTGTTTGTTTAAATGAACCAAATGGTCCTCAACTTGTTTTACCGCTTCATCGCGTTTTTGTTCGCGTAACTCGAGTTCAACCCGCTTTTGAATTTCAGGATGATTTTTAAATAATGTTTCGTTTTGTTGATAAAAAGAAAGAGTATTTCCTCGGTCTTCCTGCAATAAAGCGACAAATAATCCATTCAATTTTGCATTGAGATGGAGATCTTCTTTTTGAACCTTGATGAGCAGATATTTTAAGGTGATTAAAAATAAAGAGTTTTTTGGATTTTCAGTGAATTGTTGGTTACAAAATTCAAGATAATCCATGAAGAAGATGTGTTTTTCTAACTTACTTAGGGCATCGCTTGTTTCAAGGCCGTTAAATTTGGCAAGTCGTACTTCACTCAAAAGTATGCGGTTTGTTTTTTTTGCTAGAGATTGTTCCGATTTGAGAAGGTCTTGCGATAGGTGTTGATTGATGAGATGAACAGTTTTTTCATCTCCTTGAAGCCAATTAAACAGGTCACTAATGATCATATTTTGTTCCGACAGGATAACATACGTATAAGATGTATCACAAATAGTCTCTAGTCAAGGTATTATTTATACTTTGAGATTTCAATTTAATCTTAGTGATATTTAAATGCTGTTTTATGAAAAAAAAATTAACAAGTAAAAATAAATCAAATAAGAGAAAAGCTATGGCGCGCAAAAGAGTTTAAAAAATCATTAATTATCAACACACGGTAATCGATCGCTTTAAAGTAAGTAATTATGAGTAACCGTATCAGTGAATAGAGCGTGCTCCAAAAAGCGATTTTATGATAAATTAAGAACGATTTTCCTCGTTAGGTTTAAGATAATACGTGGGTTTTTAATTATTTGGGTGCACGCTGTAAAATGATTAGAAAGAACAAATGAATTAAGTCTGATTAATGGGCGCATAATCAGACTTATAGCAGACTAATACGAGGAGGGTAACCACATCCTTGTGGTATAGCGTCTTCCATGATGCTATAAATTTCCTTTTAAGACATCCATTGTCATTCCTCGTGTATTAAGCATAACAAAATGTTCTAAATTATCATCGCCTTTTTATCTCATATTCATGTAAGAAATTTCTCAAACTTTAGAACAAGTTGCACTTGAAACAATCTTACTAAAGCGACATGATATCTCAGTAGGTTTCTATTGATCAGCAAGGATATAGTTTTGACCTTAGCTGGGAAGCTGTATTGCTGTGAATAGTAGAAGGATTTTTGCTATGAAATTACCCAACATAAGAATTTTCTATATCCTATTATTTGTCTTTGGTTTTAATGAAATAGCCCCTGCTCGTACGGATTTGTATTATAGACCTACCGTGGTAACCAACCAAAATGAAGGAGGTAATACAGCAAATAATGGTTATGCGACGCCCCAAGCTTTCTGGAATTTATATTATGATTTTACTGGGAATGGAGAGGCACAGTACCCTAAGGGAAAAATCAATATTTCTCAAATTTTATTCCAGTCGGAACTGAAAAAAAACAGTAGATTAGCGCAACAAGATCAGGGTTCATTGATCTTATTTATCGATTCAACATTGTATATTTATAACAGTGAACGTCAGTTAGAGCTGGAACAATTGATGCGTACTGCCCCGAACTCGGGCTTCACGGAAATGACCGCAGTATCCCATATTGGTCCCGCGCTGATGTATCTTGCAAAAATAAAGGAAAATGGCGATAGCAATTGGAAGTCGCAAATGGAAATCTTACTCAAAGATGTAAAAGCAGTAAAAGAACTAAATGCGCAAACAGAAAATAACTGGTTGGAACACGTTAATGCGCCTGCTTGGAAACCGCATTTAACTTTAATTCATAATATGATCGATTATGCTTGTTCCATGGCAGGTAATTATATGAGTGAGGTTCTTAGCGGGAAACAAGCATTTGATATGACCTCGCTACAAAATAATTTTCTTGATGGGAATAACGCATACCCAATTCCTTATAATAATGTGATGGTTGGCACGTTTATGTTAACCGCCTTACAAAGCATGGATGAGCTTCATCGTAAAATAGCTCAATTAAATATTGATTGGCCCACTGCAAAAGTAATCATTCGCTTTGTTGCTGGATCAAATGTTTCGGCGGGTGTGACTAAAGACAGTAATTGGTTGGTTCCCTTTGTTGAGGCACTTTCCAATAACACCCTGCCATCTGATAGAGTTTATATCGCTCCTTATGCAGCGATTAAATCGTCATTAGGTGAACAACAAATACCTCGCGCTGATTATGACTATTACAATAATATATGGGCATCGAGGCACAATCGCACACTAATTGCTAATAAAGTTTTTACCAATATTCCCAGTATCTTTTTACCTGATCGTGCTGCAATACCCGGTGATTACGCTTATTCAAAACAACCCAAGATTGAGGATTTTTTAATGCGTTTAAAATTTTCATTAGCGGAGCCAACGCAAATGTTATCAAATACAGTAGGATTTTGGATGGCCGGTGAACTTGCTACAAAAGACTGGGATTACAATAAAATAAGTATTCCGGGGATTACCACCGGCTTTCCCCTGGGTATATCGACTTACCCGAGTGATAACCCAAAGGTTCAATAGAATTCTCCTCTGTAGCGAGTTTCCGAAGAAGTCTAATAAATAGGTGATACTATTTTCCTGTCAAAATAAGCCCTTATTACCTCATAGAGGTTATAAGATAGGACTTAAATTTTTTTTCATTTCATTCAATTCAAATTGATCGAGAGGAAAATGAAGTGTCCAAGGCTTTATGGGTAGAGGCAAAGTGTTTGTACAGTATGTTTTTAATGTTTCAACTGAACTATCAATACCAAATTCCTCAATAAGCACTTGGAGACCCTCCTCAAAGTTATCCAAAACTCTTTCTGTGACTTCTGCACCCTCACTGGCTGAATATTTTAACTGTTCTGAATGTGCATCCCAAACCAATGATTTTCGACCATGCTCGGTAATTATCCCAATAACCGTTTTGGCATCACGTATTGCAAGATTATTCGGATGACGTTCCAATTTGAGTAAATTCATTGCTGCTTGGTCCTTGCTTATAGGACTCAAATCGGTTTGCATTAAGCGAAACCAACCTTTTCTTGTTTTTTTCTCGAGAACATGGATATTACCCATAGGATAAAACTTAAATTCATCTTCGTTTTGAGCAATCGACTCATTTTTTCCCGTAATGAGTACCGGGAAGCGAGGAGCGGAAGAGCCTAATCCAGGGTCTAGAAGAAACTTTTGATCATCGATTTCAACGGTTAATATAAGATGAGTAGGCGGGAGCTTAAGTATTTCAGGATCATTAGGGATTGCTCCTAGAAGAACTCGTGCGGCACAAAATGAAACGGAATACCCCAGTTGCGATAATGCATCGAATAACAAACCAGCCGTTTGAAAACAATATCCTCCATCTTTTGAAGAAAGCAAATCTTTGTAGCTAAAAAAAGACAATGAATTTCTTTGGATAAGATGCTGTTTGGAAATTTTTCGTAATTCAAAATTTGAATATGGAAAAGTCTGGACATGAGCAAAATAGATTTTTCTTAAAAAATCTATTTTATCTTCACGTGAAGCATCAGTTAGAGAAGGAACAGTAATTTTTATTTTTTTGAGGTAATCTTCTAAATTTATTTTTCCCATGATTAAGATTCTCTATGTAGTGTTTCATGAGGGTCTGTTTCTATTTCTACTATCTTGGCCAAACTGTCCTGATTTTCTGCGTTCCGATGCTCACATACTTCATGTATGCTGCGCTTCGGTACTCGAAAATCAGGCCATTTTGGCTCAAGCTAGCGAAATATAAACAGATTCTATCTTGGCTAAACTGTCCTGATTTTCTGCGTTCCGATGCTCACATACTTTGTGTATGCTGCGTTTCGGTACTCGAAAATCAGGCCATTTTGGCTCAAGCTAGCGAAATGAAAACAGACCCTAATCTAAAGTACTTAATATTTTTATTTAATTCCAGGGCGAATTCTTCAGCTGGAAATTCTTTACTTAGTACATTCGGCGGGACAAGACCTGAGGATCGCACAAATACGTATTTTACAGCCTATTGAATATTTAGCTATAACCAACTATAAATTTCCCTCACTGTGCCACTTAGGAGAAAAAGAGTTTAATTTTTTCTTTCAAAGTGTGTTTTGTTAATCAATCCTTAAGCTTATCTGTTTTACACTGATAAAAAGTCGAAAGGAGATTACCATGTCAAACAAGAAACTAACTGAACGTTTGAATCAGGAGCTCGATGAGCTTGGTGTTCCTGCCTTAATGACAGAACGCGTGCAAGTGTGCTCTAAATTATTCCAATTGCCTAAATTTAAAATTGAAGCGCTATTATATGGTGTTGCTTTGGATTCCAAGTCCATGCAAAGAATTGCCAATGAGCTTGAGGTAAGTATGGATTGGTTGTTTGGCGGTGAGAAAAGCAAAACAACGCACTAGGAAAAATATAGAGTAACCTGAGTGCAGCAAAGCGATGCGACTCGGGTTTATTTCTTTACAGGCAAATCAGTATGCCTTGCTGATGCCTGTATTTCTCTTATTAATTCGTCTCTAAAAAATATTCGCGATAGTTTTTTTCTTTAGCTGATAACCAAAGTCAGGTTTAGTCTGTTTCTCCGCCTAAGGTGTCTGTTTACAGACCCTAATATTGAAGTTGAAAAAAAACGAGTTAAAATAATAACTTGCTTCTGGAAAACCTTAATTGAAAAATGCGCGGAATTTTCAGTGGTTGAAATCGACTCCTCAAATTAACTTTTAAAAAAGGATTTTAAAAAATGCCCTCAGGAACTTATTCTAGTGTATTGGAACGTCTCCAAATGCGTGCTCCCCAGTCTACATCTGCCCATAGAAATACCCAACGAGGTAATGCCGGCTTGGCAGTGGCTCAATTGACAGTGCAAGCAGGCATGCAAATTGCTAGCACAACAAGCCCTATTCCGTTAATACCTATAGCTTTTGCCCAGGTACTCAATTCCGGTCATGCAGTATGTCGTGAAGATACCCATCCCAATGAAAAAATGATTCAAGGACTCCAGACTATTTTTTCGGCAGTTATATTAGGACTAGCCATTACTCTAATGTTTCATGATGAACGGATAGTTGAAGAAGTCATGTACTTATTTCAACTTCTCTACAGCGCGCTACTTTTCGTTTCATGGGGCGGCAGTGAGGTTTCAAAGGAGCCCTCTCCAACTTCCACGACGAATGCAATTGCATCCCATATGCTTAAAGGCATAATTAAAAGTCCGGTTGAACATGATGAGGAAAAAGGGGAAATGAGTGAACACGAAGAGGATTTGGGTACTGATGAGGAGATGCAGTTAGATAAAATAAAAAATAAAAACTCCTAGGGAAGGAGTATAAGCGTATTTCCTAATAGCCCTAAAGAGATATTGAATTTTTAAGCTACAGGGTGCTTTTGGGTGAGTTGGTGTCGCCAAGCTTCAATCCAGTAAGCATTCTGTCAAACACTCCGAAATTATCGGAATGGGATTTGGTATTAATTATGGGAAACATAATATGTTGAAAAAAAAGAGCTCTTTTTTCAATTTCTTCGGCATAAATTTCTGCCACTAATTGAGGGTCATTTTTAAATTCGCCACAACCCCAAGCACCAAGAATTACAAAAGGTTGTCCAGTAAGAATTAATGTATCCAATTGCGCTGCAATTCGTCGACGTAAATCCTCTCTGTATTCTTTTAATACACTGGGGTCCTTTGGTTTTGCCTCAGTAAAATGTTCAGGAGCAGATGATCTTAATTCATGAAAAGGAAAAATACTTAACGGAGAAAGAAACTCATAACTCATCTCAGGGCTTGCAACATGCCCACTTGAGGGATAGTCATCTACTGTTGGTGGCAACGATATTTCCGGACCTCTAAAACATATTCTTGGTACGTCGCTATGGAATGTTTTATAGACTTCAGGAGGAAAAATTATGGGGCAACGTCCTCTTAAGATATCACGCTCTTTTGCCGTCATTTTCTTTCTGGCTTCTATCAATTCTATTCCTTCTTTAGTATAAACAAACGTATCGCTATATTCTTTGTCTAACTTGACCAATTTATCTATCAATGAAAGGGCACAGGTACTACGCAGCCACATATTTTCCTCTTGGGCACTTCCACCCTCCAATGCAGCACCTCCAGGATAGACTGAATTCGCCATATTCAATACGGAATACATTACTCCATACTTTTTAGTAGCTTCTAAAGTTGCAACACCCCAATCTTTATAGACGACTTCGACTACTGATGGAGCCGAAGATTTTGTTTTTTCCCAAAGAGTTAAATTAGCTGTTGCTTGTTGTTGTAATTCTTTATATTTTTGAACATTAGTAATCCTCTCTAAAGTTTGTCCCATTCGTTGATAACGCCAACGCTGACCTGTAAGACTGCCTTTAATGAGAGAGGGTTTATGTGATGCGTAAACATCGCGAACTGATGAATATGCTTCACTTGAAGGCATTTTTTTTGCGAAAAATCGTAACCTTGCTAACATAATTTAAATCCTTAACCTATTTTGCCCTAAGTATAATTGGGACGTTAAGCATTAAACCCGGAAGAAAAGAAGGTTTATATCAATTGCGTATAACAGCCGCTCTGATTGCCTTAACGCATTATAATGTCTGAGAAGTTCTTGGTTCTTCTAATGATGTTATGGATGGATTTGATTTAATTTGCTCATCCAAAAACTCAACAAGAGATCTCTTATCCCCAGGCTTAATTTGTTTGGGAAATGCAGTGACTTTCATCGTCTCACTGCTCCCATACGTATCTCCCCATTCATCTAATTGTTCTACAAGCTCTTCTGCATCGGAAAAAGTAGGTAATCGTTCGCCTTTTTGTATAAGTCCCATATCTCTTGCTTTTTCATTCATTTCTTCATACTCTTCTTGAGACTCATAGAAAACGATATCCAGTGCCACAAGTTCAGGCATAAAATCTGGATTTTTCCAATGTTTTACATGAGCAGGCTCACTCGAACTCATAAACGATGATGCAATACGCCCAGGCCCACACACTTCAATAACACTATGCATGCGTTTGTTAACCTCGGAACGCCAATCATCTTTTGCTGAAGCGCCGATGATCCCCGTAATTTCATTATTATTGCGAGTCATCGTTACAATACTTTGATATCCTCGAGCTTCATCTAGAGGCATCGAATTGATCATTCTTTTATCGTATCGCTCAAACATTCCCTGATTTAAAAGAAGGAGTTTTTGAGGGGTTGTATATACTTTAGGGATTCCGGTAACAAAAATATAACCTATTTTAGGAATTAATGATAAGCCTACAGTATAAGGTTTTACTGTTTCTTTGCAGGGTGTAAAAGAGAGAAAATACCTACTGTCATTATCTCGAATATAGCCTACGATATCATGCGAGGCTGCCTTTCTACTTTCTGTAGACTTTCTACCCACGCGATTTGACTTCATGGTGCTGAGAACCTCATCCGTGCCCTCTGAACCTCGATAAATCAGACTAGAACCAGTCGGAATACTCTCTCGAAGCAGTTGTATCCTTGCAGTTCTTTCTTTGGCTTTATATTTAAGGTAATTGGTATGTACGAGGGTATGTCGAGATTTTGCTACATCGTGATATACCATATGTGAGAATGTTTGTGTCAAAAGTCTTTTAGCTTTCATGGATGCCTCCTTAAAGAATGCATATGATTGCATTGCAAATAAGTGTTTGTGACTATATTTTTATCATAGTGTATATAAATGATAATTCAAGAAAGCATCTAGCATCTGATTTTTAGTCATTAGAAGATGAAAATTTAAGGACTTCAGAGAAAAATCGAAGTATGAATGGCTATGAAAAGCACCGAATATATTCAAAATAATCTTATAGATTTAATAATTTGCATTTTATCCCTGATGATTTTCCCTAATTCATTAAATGGAGTATATTAAAAGCACATAGAACAAGGAGTGTTTTATTATGATAAAAAAGTCTCTAAAAAATTTGAGCGCCCTGGTCCTGCTTTCTTTTTCAATTCAAGCACTTGCCAATGACACGATTCGAGTCCATGTAAAAACCAATGAGAAAACTGCGGCCGCCATAGGTTTTACTGTGGATGGTAAACGATCCGGGTCTCGGGGGAAAATCCATTCAGGTAACGGACCAGTAAACAGGGAATATATATTTGGATATAGAAAAAATTCGGCATTCGGCCGCGATGTTTTATGTGGTTCTGAAGTGCTAACTAAAGACAGTACAGTGACTTTAGTGATTCGAGGTGATCAGTGCTCTATTGTTGTAAATTAAAATCAAAAATGAGCAGTCATTTTGAATGAGGTTTGCAAGAGTTCTTGTTTCTCTGCGGAATTTACTGGGCAGCTAACCCCGCATCCTCAATCATTTGTTCGTAAATCAAAACCAGAACGGAGCCTTGATGCGCTTCCAAAACGATTTCTGGCAATTGGGTTCGATTAAAACAGGACGTTTTTCCTGGAAAGGAAAGATGAGTGTTATTGAGCTCCCATTGCAACCCTTTTGAGGATAGAGTTGCATTAGGTATTCCCATTAATGAAATTTTTGTCTGCGGGGGTAACACACAATTCATCCTGGATTGTTCATGCAGAACAAAACCTCTTATGGGTGGAGCATATAAAAGACAGTTTGTTTCCATAAAGATATTCATGTTGTTCAGTATATGATCCAAGCACCCACCATTTATGCCAACAATAATAGCAGGGAGTAAATCATTATCTTTTAAATAATCCATCGCTTTTTGGTAATCACTTTGATTTTGATCCGGTGAGTGCAGAAAAGGATGGTTTTCCAGAATCATTGGTCGGACGGAATCCAAATCTCCAGTAATTAATTGAGGGTGGATTCCAAGCTCCAATAAACTGTTTGCGGCCCCATCCGCGGCAATGATGGGTAAATTCCTATTAAAAAAAGAGGGCTCAGGTAAATCTCCATTGAGACATAAAATGGACTGATATCCTGTTAAATTAATGAGATCGTGCATCATAATGTTTTTTTAAGAGAATAAGCAGCAGACTGACAAGCAAACCTACTACATTTGAACTGATTACAAAAAAGGAGTCCGTGCTACTTCCATAAATAATCCATGCTACAGAACAAATGAGGTAATTAATCAGCATGATCATAGAGAGATCTTGAGTTGACTTGGTTTTTAAGGACTTGATAATTTGCGGTAACAAACCAATAAATGAAGTAATAAAAGCAACAATACCCGAAAACAAAACAATAGACACATTTTCCTCCGCTCAGACGAATGAGATCAGGTTCAAAGGGTTGGTTATCCTCTCAGCCAAAAATTGGCACCCCCAATGTACAAATATTATTCTACCATGAAAGCGTTTAACGCCAAAGGCAAATTTAGAAATATGCATTGCTTATTTTTCTTCTGAGGCCTTCTTCTGCTTTGGGAGAAATTGGGATAGCTGACTTTTTGATTTAACGTAAACCATAAAATTTAATTTTAAATCGATGTAAGTGATTTTTTTAACAAATGGATTTAATTTTAACTAAATTTAAACAAAAAAGTCATTTTGTTAATATTTTATTAAGGTTAAAGAGTTAAAATTTTGCTCATAAATTTAACAAACAAGGGTAAATTATGGGTAAAGTAATTCTTATTCATGCTAATTGTAAAAATCCTACTGCAAAAGGTGATTTTGCTTTTGCAGGTAATATGGCAAAGGACATGGTTCGCGAACTTGCCAAACAGGGAATAATGGATATTGATGTCGTTTTAGTAAGTACACTTGATGGTATACCTCGATTTACAAGCATGTATGGTGTTCCTGTGGATGGTCGTATATCCGTAGAAGGCACTAGCATTGGACTTTCTTCTTTAGAACTGTTTGATGCAGTTGACAATACAGTAGTTGCTTTTATTGATGCCAACCGTTGTAAGCATGCCCCATCAGATATTATCAAGCGAGTTCTTTCTCCTGACAGTAAATTCTTATTTGTGGGAAATGTAAACCAGATGGCTTTTTCAGATTTGTTTACACAATCTCTCTACCGTATGCAAGCGAAGATAGATCAACCAAAACTCTATGATTCTTTTGATGATGACGATATGTTGATTGGGAGTGCTGGTCTTGGACTAGATCGGTTAGGTATCCCCTCGATTACCAAATCAGAAGATTTACCTACATTATCACTTTCCGACCAAGCAAAAGTTCCTACCGGTAATTATGGATTTATGTATCTTGCTGCAGTAGATTCTTCAAAGGATTATAAATTAATCGCACAGTACATTAAGTTAAGTGATCAAGATAAGTACATTCTTGTTGGGGAGTGGGGAAGTAAGAAGTCTGAAATTCGATATGCTTATGAACATGATTTGACTTTGACTACTTCTAAGCCTCTGCCGGCAATTGAATACCACCAATCATTACCAAACGGGGTGATGCGGCAAACGGTTGCCCAGTCGTCAAGCTCATTGGTTTTATCAACCGGCGTTACCAGTACTCTGGAAGCGATGCGAGACAAAAAGCTGCCTTATTATCAAGATATGGATAATAACACAGAATTTGTTGCTGCTTATTTAATTGCAGTGAAGTCATTAGTTTCGAGTGATACTTCCTTATTTGGAGCAATGCCCGGCATGATTATTGAATTGTCTGGTTTGCTTTTTGCGAACAAGCCACTAAGTCGCAAGGATATGGAGCGTACTGATACTTTGTTGAAACTGGATTCAATAAACTCAAGATTAGTGGGCACTAACCAGACTATTATGGATCAGGCGAGTGGAAAAATTGCACCAAAACTTCTTACTTTTATTGGTGGCGGACGAAAAACGAAAGACCAAGTACAACTGGCTACAGTGTGCGCTTCATTGCGTAAACCAGGCGAAATGGGAAGCCCAGTGTATGATCAAGCCTTAAGAAGAGCTGCTACCTGGGGACGTTTATTTGAACTCAAAGTATTGATTAAATCGATGTCAGTGTCAGATCTGGATAAAGCAGATCCTACTTATGGACGTTCAGCACTTCATTGGGCTGTTTCGAGCAAAAATTTTGATTGTGCTCGCGCATTGGTAAAAGCAGGGGCATCTTTAGATCTTCAGGACAAAGAAGGACAAACCCCGCTACACAAGGCAGTACAAAATGGGGATAAACAAATGATTAAAATGCTTATCGAAGCAGGTGCATCAGTGGATATTCCTGATAAATCGAGTCATAGTCCCAAAGATTGTGCTCCGGATAGTGGCATCTTATTGTTCATCAATGATTGTCATTCTCATACGAGCACTATACAAAAAGTAAGTAACTATTAACCATACAGTATCAATCGATGTTGGATTGCCAATGGGCAATCCAACTCTTTATATGGATGTGCCTAATTAGTCTTAAAATTTAATAACTGCGCGACCTACAGTGTCACTGCTCTTAGCAAATCAAGCTGCTCATTGACTTGTTCAAGGCTGGCCATCTTAACTGTCTGTTTTATCATACCTTGCGAAGCCAGTGCCAAGACTCACTTAAATCATGTCTTGTCCAGCAAGTTTGTCTTTAGAAGGGATATATTCCAAATTCATTCGATCTTTTTTTAATCAAAAAGCACTATTTTTTTTATCTGTTCAAATGGGTTTTTTCTTAGGATAATGGGGCTGCGATGTCAGTTTGGTAAAAATTTATCCTTCCGAATTGATGTTAGAGTAGGTTATTGATCCTTAAAGACACGTTCCTTGAGGATGTTTTTTCAGATAAGGAATAAAAAATGAAAAGAATTACTTTATTAATCATGGGATTGGTTCTAACTGGTTTGGCAATTGCGGAAAGCGCCCCCAAAGAAGAGGTGCGTCATATTGTGACACTCAATGGCCTGACTCAGGGCGATGGACGATATATTCGCACCGATGTTATTGAAAACGGTCAATATAAGTTTGGCTATTATTTTTGTGGAACCCGCCATAGCGTAGTATATGGTGATATCGTTTTCGCGGATGAAGTAGGGGAATCATATCGTGTGGAGCGATCCATTAAATTTTCGATTTGTCAGGATGAAACGTTAACTGAATGTCAGGAGTTTGCTGCGGATCATTTTACTATTTTTAAGAATAAAGAGGGCTATTTAGAAACCGATAGCCGTCCTGTTTTACCTATTAGTGTTGCATCAGTAAAAGATTCTTTTAAAGCATGCCAGCCTAATCCAGAAGAAGATAATCGGATGAAAAAAGTAATTCATGCGGGAAGTAATTATCTGATTCGCAAAGGTTAATTGGAGTTGTAGCCTGGGTGCAGCGCAGCGAAACCCGGGTTCCGCTGCGCTGCACCCAGGCTACAAAACTACAAAAAGAAAGAGATTTTACAAAGAGATTTTACTATAATACTCCGCTCATTTTTATAAAACGAATATTATGCCTCAATCTAGAACCTCTATTTTACTTATTGGATTATTATCAGCTTTTTCTTTACTTACCTTTGATCTCTATCAACCTTCGTTGCCCTATATCACCAATTTTTTTGGTACAACACATAGCCTAAGCCAATTAACCTTAAGTATTTATTTGGTTGTTTTTGGCGTGACCCAATTAGTTTGGGGGCCGTTAATCGATCATTTTGGCCGACGCCGTTTATTGCCTGGTAGCTTAGTGATTGCTGTGCTTGCCAGTATAATATGTGCTCTTGCTCCTAATATTTGGGTACTCATTTTAGGTAGGTCCTTACAGGGATTTGCGTTATGCTGCGCTAACTTGGTTGCTTTTTCAATTTCGCGAGATTTTGAAGATACTGTAGAGCGAGCAAAAGTTTTATCCTATGTTTCGATGATTGTTTCAATCTCGCCCATCCTTGCTCCTGTGCTTGGTTCGCTTATCTTTACCTACTGTGGTTGGCAAGCTAACTTTATGTTAATGGCTGTGATCGGTATCGTGCTCTTGCTTCAGTCTCGTAAAGGATTATTTGAATCACCATTTTGGAATCAACCCAAAGAACCGTTTATCGTAAAAAAAGTAATCAAAGCATATCAAGAGCTCATCCCATCTCCTACTTTATGGAGTGGTTCGTTTATTATGATGTTTAGTTTTGCAGCAGTAATGCTTTCGGTGATTAATTCATCTTATATCATTATTGATCAATTCGGTTTTTCGCCCTTAGTGTATGGTGTTATTTTTATTATCAACGGATTAAATATTATCGTTGGAAATTATTTAGGCATTTGGCTGCGTAAATATTTCAGTATGGCTGCAACCATTTATCTAGGTAGTTGGTTTATTATTATCGGTGGTTTTGCGATGTTATTGGGCGCAGCCCTTTATGAATTCAATTTGTATACACTATCTTTTGCGTTAATTTGTAATTTAGGGATTAGTTTAACTGCACCAGCGACTATGTCGATTATGCTTGCGGATTATAAAGAAAACACCGGTCTTGCCCTTGCCATAATTCATACTGTACGCATGTTTGGTTCCTCTGTATTAACCATCTTAAGTGCGTATCTGCTCATGCAAACACTCAACGCATTGCCTTTAGGGTTAATTGCTTGTGGACTTGGAGCGCTTTACAGCTCCTGGCATTTTAATCGTTTAACAACAGAATCTGATGATGACTCAGAGTTTGATAGGGCAGAAGCAGCATAGTGTTGGCTCTGCCTACGCAGGGATGACCGCCTTTTTGACTTCGATATAGGGCGTCCATTCCTTAGGCTGGATGGATTCAAGTAACAAATGAATTCTACCTGGTTAAATTTTGTGAGGAACTCTCAAAGCTTGTCCGCGGGACGTAGAAATAGATCTGGGCTGAGTTTTTAGGCTACGTTTTTTTTGAAACGCTTCAATAGAATCATGCACGCTATAAATCATACAGATTTTTAGAGTTAAACGACATGAATATGGTATCATTTTGTTTTAACCCATGTTTGTCGTAAACAATGAAGATAAAAATTTTCCTTTATGGCATGCTTGCGACTATCCAAGCGTTCGCTGCCCCACATTTCGTACCCGCAGAGCCTGCTTCTGCAGCTCACTACGAAGTCAATGGACCTGCATTATGTGCGACAGCCAAAGAAACTTTGGCTTATTTAAATAAAGGCAGTCACTATGATCCTCGGGTCATTCACGAAGGCAAGGTTTTGCCTATACCTCTTTCACGAGTTAAAGAAACTTTAATCTTTATTTGCCGACATCAAAATGAATTGAACAATCCTGCTTTTATTAAAAAGCACTTTGATTTTGTTCGCTGGTATCCCGATCTGGAACAAGCCAAAGACTTAAAGGCGAAAAAATCACTCATTGCTCATTTACCCGCAGATAAAATTTTAATGACTAAGTATTATGTGCATCGTGCTAAAGCATCAACGAAACGCAGCGTGGCCTATCCTTTTCCTCTTTATGGACTTCCCAGAGATGAAGAGCAATTGACACTTGAAGAGGCAGATGCAAAACCTGAATTGACACGTTTCCAATATGGGAAGCAAGCTATATTGAAAGGTGCATTGACGAATAAAAATGTTCCTCCACTCGCCTATTTGAATCGAGATGACTTGGAGTCTGCATTAATGCAAGGGACCATTATTGCAGACTACCCAAATCATCAAACAAAAATCTTTAATGTGCATCGATGCAACAATATTGCGTATGACAAAGCCAAAAATCCTTATCTACAAGAGCGGTACTGGTATTTTAAACCGGTATCGGGTATCAAAGGTTATGGAAAAGATGCAGATCATAAAATTACGGTGAATACCGAAGTCACTTTTGCTGCTGATCTCGAACAGTTTGGTGTAGGAAAACTTTTGATGGTACAGTATCCAGATCAGAAGAAAAAAATAGTGACACGAATCGGTATTTTTGCTGATACTGGTGGTGCATTCCAGAGTAATTTGTATCAAGTTGATTTTCTAGCGGGTAGTTATGCAGGGAGAGAAGCTTTCTCGCAAGCCACTCGCCATTTACCCGATTATGTGGTTGCCTATTTTATGGTACTAAAAAAATAATATGAAAATTTTCCTGTATTGCTCATTTTTTATAAGTTCTCTGGTGCATGCATTTTCTTGCTATGACGCGCAAGAAATTCATAAGGCACCGATTCAATTTGATGAACAACGCATTGCTTTAACGCGACAGTATCAATTAACTCATTATGGAATTGATTCTAAGTCAATTGAAATTGAACCGAAAATGATTGTATTGCATTGGACATGTATTCCCACGCTTAAGGCAACTCTTCGTGTTTTTAATCCGCCTACATTCCCTCAAAATTCCCCACGTATTAAAGAACTGCCGGGTAACTTGAATGTATCAAGTCATTTTTTAGTGGATCGTGATGGAACGATTTATCAACTCATGCCTGAAAACTGGATGGCAAGACATGTTATAGGATTGAATCATTATGCGATTGGTATTGAAAATATAGGGGGAATAGACAGTAAGGATGATTTAACGGAAGCACAGACAAAGGCAAATGCATTTTTAGTGTGTTATCTTAAAAAGAAATATCCGGAAATAAAATATGTTATTGGCCATAATGACTATTTGAATTTTAAAAATACCCCCCTTTGGCTTGAGCGGGATCCGAATTATCAAACGGATAAAGAAGATCCAGGACCTGATTTTCTTAATCGGGTCATGAAATTAGTGAGAGGAAGTAAAAATATCCCACGCTAGCAGCGATTCTTGACTTCAAACGAATTAAAAGTAGCCTAGGTGCAGCGAAGCGAAACCCGGGATTAAAGGGTTGATTCATGTCTCCCGGGTTTCGCTTCGATGCACCCAGGCCACGTGGCTCTTATTTTGAAAAAATGTATGGGTTTGTTTACTATGGAAAATCATTCTGCGCCTCCTTGTTTTTTCATCTTTGGTTTTGGGTATACCGCCGAATTTTTAGCCAGAGAATTGCTCGAATTAAATTTCAATGTGATTGGTACAACCCGAGATAAGAATAAGATTCTAAATAGTGCACAAGAAAATTACAAACTTATTGATTTTTGTGAGAATGAAATAGCCGCTCATTTAAGTAAAGCAACCCATATTTTAGTATGTATTCCGCCTTCAGAAAAAACAGGAGACCTTGTCCTTTTGTGTTTTGGTGATTTAATCAGTCAAAACAAAGGGCATATTCAATGGCTTGGGTATCTGTCTTCTACCAGTGTTTATGGAGATCATCACGGTGCTTGGGTAACTGAAGAGTCTCATTCTAGAGCAGCCGGAATACAGGGTAAATTAAGGTTAAACGCTGAAAATAAATGGAAGTCTTTTGCCAGACAACACGAAATTCCGCTTCATATTTTCCGGTTGGCAGGAATTTATGGACCACAAAGAAATGCAATCGAACGCATTATTGCAGGAAAAAAAGCCAGTATTTATAAGGAGGGCCAGTATTTCTCCAGAATTCATGTTGCGGATATTGCCTCGGTTATTCGCGCATCAATAAAAAATCCCCAGCCGTATTCAGTTTATAATGTTGCTGATGATGAACCTACCTCAGCCCATATTGTTGATGCGTACGCTGCATCATTACTCGGACGTCCCCCCCCGCCACTTATATCCTACGAAATGGCAACAATGTCTTCCATGGAAAAGCAGTTTTATGCAAGTAATCGCCGGGTTTCTAATGCAAAAATTAAAGCAGAACTCAGGATAAGCTTGCTCTATCCTTCCTATCGAGAGGGATTAAGTCAGCTTTTTAAAGAACAGCTACAGAAAAAAGAGTAAAAAAACCAAATAGCATTGAAGCAATTAAAATCTCTTAAATATATTGGTTTCATCCTCCTGGAAAAACTGCGGGCATTAGATTTTTAAGCATATTTTATCTTGAGTATCTTTTGTTGCGAGGTTAAAACTTATATCATCTCCCACATGAAAAAACCGTTGATTTTAAGGGCAAATAATAGTCAGGTTGTCTTGTAATATACAAACGGTTGTAATTTATATAAAAATAGAATAAAAATTTGCTTAATGCTTTATATAATTTATTGCACAGAGAGTGAAAATCTGTCAAAAGTACAATAAAAAGAAAATTGAATCCCTTATCTCATCACAAACCTTCATAAACTATGGACTGTTACATGCTGATAGGGACATTTTGGCGTACATTTTTTCCATCCCATTTAAAACGGGATATAGTGTCGATTATTTACGTTAAAAAATTGAATAAAAACAATGAGAAAGGGATCACATACTTTATGAAAATAAAATTTCTGGCGCAGTGTGCTCATATTTTCAGGGAAAAAAGTATTTTACTGTGTTGGCTTTTGAGTATTGTATTTTCAGTGAATGGTTTTGCAAGTCAGAGTAATACCGAGCTAATTAAAAAAATAAAAGATATTGAAAAAAAATCGAACACAGTGATGGGGGTTACTGCCATTTATATAGAGAAAAATAAGGTAATCGCGCATAACAGTAACCAACGCTTTTTTATGGCAAGCACAATCAAGCTGCCCATTGCGATGGCTTTTTTGCATCGTGTTGATGAGAAAAAAGATTCATTAAATCGTGTGATTAAAATGGATTCACGTAATTCGGTTCCTGGATCAGGAGCGCTGCATTATTTATTCGAAAAGAAAAAACTGAGTATTTCCTTAAAACAAATACTGATGCATACACTCAAAAATAGCGATAATAGTGCAAGCGATGCATTATTACAGGCTGCGAATGGGCCCCGATATGTAGCAAAACGGATGAATGCATTAGGATTCAAAAACATTTCCATTAATCGTTCCATTATGGAAATGTTTATCGATACAAATCATGTGGATCGCTCCTTTTTAAAAAAACGCCAACCGGTGTATTCCTGGCAGAAAATATCTAATCGTGTTCCCCTTAAAGAAAAACAGCAAGCTTGGCAGCGCTTTGAAAAAGACATACGCGACACAACTACACCGGATGATATGGCAAAACTGCTCGTAAAATTATATAAAAAACAAGCACTCTCGGAATCAAGTACTGATCTTCTTATGAAGATTATGGAGCAATGCCGCACGGGTCGCAGCAGAATAAAAGGATTATTACCGGCCAATGTGAAAGTGGCTCATAAAACAGGGACCTGGTCAATTTATGAACGAGACTATTTAAGATATCCTGGCTCTAAAAAATTATATCGTTTTGTTAGCGATGTGGGGATTATTACCTTGCCTAATAATAAAGGACATATTGCGATTGCAGTATATGTCAAATCAAAATCAGCCAGTGATTATCCACGCAGTCGCGCCATAGCCCTTGCCAGTCGTGCTATTTATGATCATTTTATGAAGTAACCAATGACAGCGAAGTAAAATCCGGGGGAGAAAACAATGTGTTACACTTCGGTTCCGCGTGCTGCACACAACCACATTCTGTATTCACAAAAAATATTAGAAAAGCGTCCGTATTTCGTATACTCTGTCACAAAAATAATAACAAGGAGGTTGTGATGCGCCGTTGTTTGACTTTGATTATTAATGGACTTATCTATTTTTTCATGAGCTTTGGCTTATATGCTCAATTACCCTGTGATTATCAGGATTTATCTGCTGCAGAAAAGCAAGCTTTATTATGGAATGAAATTACCTTAAGCAACGCAGAAGATCCTTTGCCTCCACTGACTGGCAACAGTTATAATGAAGTACTTGAAAAAATAAAAGGATTGTTTCACTTAAAACCCACATTTGATCATGCCAGTGATGAACTACCAGAAGGTCGAGTAAAAATTATTCATGCCAATGGTTCAGTAGCAAAAATTGCTTTAATTCCTGCTGCGGGCCATCCTTTTACCGGTATTTATCAGTCCGGTGGAATAGGTGTAGCACGTCTTTCGTTGGCGACGCCCCCTGCTGACGACACGTATATTCCCGGTATGGCTATTAAAATTTTAGTTTCCAAACATCCATCTTTAAACCTACACATAATGAATTTACTCGAGGGGCAAAAAGAGAATTGGAATTATTTTGCGAAGGATTTTTCAAATAAAATACCCCATCCCACCAGTTGGACATTAACTGCGATTGAGAAAATATTCGAATTCACTCGGGATCCCGCGAATAATCTGCCTCTGTGGCATTTAGCTGCTTGGACGAGTGAGGGTAAATACAAAGGCATTCCAATATTTCCTGAGCGAATCTATTTCAGACCAACTGAATTAGTCAAAGATCTGATTGCTGAGGATTCGCGTGAAGATTTTAGAGTTTCTTTTTTACAAATACCTATGGGAGCTCTCTATGAGATATATGGAGAATATCAGGGTACAGAGTATCATGTAGGAACGTTAATGCTGGAAAGTCCTTTATTAGCCTCAAATTATGGTGATAAGAAATTATTTTTCCAACATCAACGATAATAAGTGCTTCTATCTATCGTCATTACCATTAAGTTAAAATACTCTGCCTACGCCACGTCCCCACAACTTGTTCGTGGGGTTATCCTCGGGGGGCAGTGATGGTACGAAATTTCTGGATCCCGCGAGCAAGTCCTGAGAGTTCCTCACAAAATTTAACCAGGAAAATAAGTATTCTACAGTCTACAGGGATGACAGTAATATAGCCTGGGTGCAGGCGAAGCCGTAACCCGGGTTTTTGGATAAACATCACATGGTTACGCTTCGCTTCACCCAGGCTACATATATCAATTTGCAATAACGTCGGTTTATCTGAGAGGTTCGGTGATGGTGTGAAATTTCTGAGTCTGCGAACAATTGCGAGACGTAGAGGAACGATTTCTATAGTTTTTAGTTGATTAAATTCAAAGAGGAAAAAAATAGGTCTTCTTGTTTCTCTGTCGTGATGATCAATTCTCTAGGACTCGGTTTGACTGTCGGTAACTCAATAAGTGATGTTGCTGGATGTACAATGGGCCTTCCCAGAAGGCTTAGTTTTTTTATACTGCCATCGAGTTCATTATTTGGGGGAATTATATGAGGCTCTTGTTTCTTTCGTTCATTAGGTTCTAAGCAGTGTTCATCTGAATTAAGGACTTTATATCTTAAAACATTACGAAGATAGACTTCCGAGGGTGTTTTATCTGCAATTTTATTGCGATTTTCAATGAGATAACGAAACGCCTGCTCAATGTGTTGATCTTCAGTTTTTCGTGGCTCTTTGCCGCAAAGTGTGTCCAGGTTATAAATATGGGCCAGGGTACTCTGAAATCCATCATGCCCATGGACATAATTAATCGTGTATCCATTGTGTGTTGCAGGTCTCGCGGTTTCAGTTTCCTTTGTTTCATCCCAGCGATTCCAGAAAAGATAAATTAAAGGCCATGCGGCTCGTTCCTGTTCTGACATGTTGGTTCTGTCGTGAATCGCATCAGTATGAAAGAGGGAATGAATGGTATTGTTCTCAATGTAGGATTGAAATTGGTGATTTATTTGATCAATCGTTGTTGCTAAGGTTTCACTCGTAGAGTCATCGTAATTCACTCCAAGACTTTTAGCCATCAATTCTATGGCGTCAAAACGGATGGGTGCATGACTAAATAAGGTGATTCCCTTTTCGCTTATCGTGTAATCCAGTATCTTTAAGGTAGGTTTATAGCGTTCATTAACTAAATGGATTAACTCTGAATGAGGAACAATTTCTTGATCAAGTAAAAGCTTAAGTCCCCAAAACGAAGGGGTTTGAACATCACCAATATAACCTTGAGGCACAAATGGATGTCCTGCTATGAGTTGCTCATATGCGTAAATAAATTCACTTCCATGGTTCGAAACAAGAATAGTTAATGGACAATGATTTCGATGAAGCAAATTAAGAATTCTTAAGGTGAAATAATCAGAATTTCCACGGTCAGCAACTTCATCACCAAGAAGGCGAACTATTGTTTGATTATCACAGACTCTCAATTGAGCCATAAAGTGATTAAATTGGGCAACACAGTCAGCCAATTTATTTTTAGGTTCACTTAATTTGTGTTTTAATTTTCTTTGTTCTTCTTCAACTGCCTGTAACTTTTCCAGTGTTTGTTGTCGCAATTGGAGCAAAGTTTGGTATTGTTGCGTTTCTTTGTTCGCTTCAAGTAATTGTTTATCCAGATTTGCAATTCGCTCTTTTGCATTATCGATTTTTATTTGTGTAAATTGCAAAAGAGTATGGTTTTCCAGATATTCTTGAAGAATCTCACCATACTGTTCATAAAGCGTCACAAATTGCTGATATGTTTCCTCAACATGCGTTACTTCATCTTTAAATTGAATGATTTGATGACGAAAGAGGAAGTGAATGAGTTTGATTGGGTTGCCATGTAAATCACCGAGTGTGATCGAGCCTAAATTGTGTTCGAATTCACTTGGATACTTATAAATATCAACGTTTTTACTTATAAGATGATTGGTCATCCCTTGACCCAAATAAGATTTCTTATTTAGAAGAAAGTAATTGATCCAATTTTAAATATCAAATAAAGAGACTTTGCATGAGTTTCTAAAGATTGGAGGTTATAGCTCGATCTATAATAAATCATTATGGGTCTTAATTTGAATCGGACTGTGAGCCAGGTAAAACAGGAAAAATAAATGAATGAATTAATTATGGCTTTACCTAAGGTTGAGCTTCATGTGCATATAGAAGGTACGCTTGAACCTGATTTAATGTTCTTATTGGCAGAACGAAATAAAATTGCATTACCCTACGCAAATCCAAATGAACTTCATGCAGCCTATCAATTTTCTGATCTGCAATCTTTTTTAAATCTTTATTATGCGGGGACGAATGTTTTGCAAACGGAAGAAGATTTTTATGATTTAACCTGGGCCTACATGCAAAAAATAAAGCTACAAAATGTACGTCATACAGAAATTTTTTTCGATCCGCAAACGCATACTGCTCGAGGAATTGATATTGGGGTAGTGATTCAGGGAATTCATAAAGCACTGCAACAGGCAAAAAGAAGACTCAATATAAGCTCAGAGATGATTTTATGTTTTTTGCGAGATTTGCCTGAAGAAGATGCTTTGCATACTTTAGACAGTGCATTGAAGTATCAAGATAAATTTATTGCTGTGGGTTTGGATTCTGCTGAGCGTGCTCATCCTCCCCGAGATTTTGTTTCGGTATTTGCTAAGGCAAGAGCTCATGGTTTATTAGCCGTTGCTCATGCAGGCGAAGAAGGCCCGGCTGCTTATATTACTGAGGCTCTGGATCTCTTAAAGGTATCTCGCATCGATCATGGTGTGCGCTGTTTAGAGGATATGGAACTTGTAGCGCGCTTACAAAAACAACAAATACCTCTTACAGTGTGTCCCTTATCCAATATTAAACTGTGTGTTTTTAAGACCATGAACGAACATCCTATTCAAAAAATGCTAAACATGGGGTTGGCTGTTACGATTAATTCGGATGATCCTGCGTATTTCTCCGGTTACATAGAAGAAAATTATCGTGCTGTAGCAGATACGTTCCAATTAACCGCCCAGGAATTAGCTCAATTGGCACGAAATAGCATTCAGGCAAGTTTTTGTTCCGCGCAGAGAAAACATCAATTAGTGTCGGAACTTGATGCGGTGATTAAGAATTTCAAACACAATAACACGTTGTAGATGTCATAGATTGGCTCATGACATTTCATTTTAGATACTTTCTAGGCTATAACTTAGACCTACTTTTTTTAAGAAAATTATTGAATAATATATTTTTCTTCAATTTGCTCTGAATAAGGATGGCATTATATGGATGTATTATCGAGAGTTATTGTTCACCATCGAAAATTTAAAAAAAATGTATGGGTCGCTTTGTGCAGTTTTACCTTGATGAATTCGTTGACTCATGCGAACACATCATGCCCTAGCTTAAATATAAATGCGATGTGTGTTCAAGGAGCATGGCAAGTCATGATTACTCCTAACGATGCACATTGGGTACTCATGGGCGAAAGTGTTAATGGCATACCGTGCACCAGTAATGAACAAACTGATGATGTGCGCTGGAACTATGCTTTTACTTCTGCTCGTTTGGGAATAGCAGGATGTAACTATGGTTTATTTGATAAGCAACTGAAGCAGATTGGTTTGATACAAATTAAATCCTCCCAATATACCCGTACAGGAAGTAACTGGGAGCAAGGTAGTTATCCTGGCAACTGGACCTGTCGCGAATCCCAAGAAGCCTGTTTGTTTCGTTAGATCAAAGAAGGGATACACACGTGCATCCCCTGTTATTTGAGAAAGAGAAGGCCTAAGTTTAAAAATGAAAGGCAGATAATCACGAAAACGGTTATGGTCATTCCTTGTATACGACATTTAAGACGGTGCTTTTCTTTAAGAAACGCATATGCATGGACAATTCGCCCTAAGATAAAGAAAAAAACCAAGGTTAAAAGAACGATCCAGTTTGCTTGGTTTGCCTCAGCACAAAGAAGTAATATTAAGGTAAGGGGAATATATTCGCTGAAATTGCCGTGTGCTCTTATTGCCATTTCCAAATCAGTAAACTCTTTACAACCAAAGGCAACTTTGTGTTTGCGCCGCAGTTTAATAACCTGGATTGCAAGATACATATAACCTAGTGCTAATAATGAGCTGGTTAGGGTTGTGATTGGATACATTGTGCGTCCTTAATAAAAATGAAAATAATGCCTTTTACTCATTAGAGCTCGTCCATTATGGACGAGTTCTATTCATTGTTGCAGAATTCAGCTCGATTACAAAATCATCAAAGCAATGCTGAACTTGATCAAGAGCCATTAACCAAGGCACATGGCCTGCTTGAGCAATTATCTTATTGATATTGTTTTTCCCTTGGAATCTTTTATTTTCCAGGAAGATTTTTGGTGGACAGATAAAGTCATTTTCGCTGGCAATGGTCATTGTGGGTATGGATTCGGGAAACCATTTGCAGGAATAATCCGGATAAAAATGTTCAATGGCATAATAATAAGCTGTATTATTAAAAGCAAAAAGAGGGATGATTTTCTCCCCTTCTTTCAATTCATCCGCAGTAAAACAATAATATTTATAAGTATTCCAAAATTCCTTGTATGCTTCATCTGAAGGGGTTAAATGGTATTGAGTGGCAGCAGGAACCAAATCAGGTAAATGATGTTGCTGTTGCATGGCGCTTACCTGTTCAAAAAAACTGTTTTTGGTCGTGGTATTCATTAATACCAGTCCTGTTACATGGTCTTTTAATTCGGGCAAATTTAACGCAAACATTCCTGCAAAACTGTGGGTGACCAATACCGGCTCAGGAAAGGATTTTAACAAATCAATTAAACCGTCTTGCCAATATTTGATGCTCAGTTCGCCCTGATTATTAGTACCATCTTGAGGGAAATCCAAAAGAAAAATGGACCCAGGCAAATGCAATTTGTTACACAAATCCGTGAGGTACTCCGAGCCCAATCCCGGACCACCGGGCAAAAATAACCAGGAATATCCATGGTCTTGGGTGAGTTGTTTTATCCTATAACCATATTTAGTGTATTTCATGCGTGGACTATCTCTTTTTAGCAAGCATTTATCATAGCACATCGATTAGTTGAATTAATGCTGCATTAACATTTATAGTGGATTAGGTATGCGTTCATTAACTCGAAATATAGGATGAAGCTGAGCCATTGAAACAGGGAGTGTATTGTGAAAAAAACATATCGTATGGTTTTTATATGTCTTTTTTTAATTTCGGGTCAGGTACATGCAAATGCAGCTTATCTTAGATACAGTGGCAAGTGTCAATTCACACTTACTCGAGAGAGATATGCTTATTGTTTGGAAAAAGAGAGGGTTTTTTATGATAGACAATTTAGTCAACTTTATAGTCATTTACCACCTGAAGCATCTCTACTTGCAACAGAAGCATTGGCAACTCAGATTATCGAGCCTAATTGTGATGCTATAGCAATGAAAATTGGTGCGGGCTTGGAATATCATATTGCGTTTCGGACCTGTATGATTCATATCACAAGAGAAAAAATTGCATGCATCAAAAGATTCATTCCCTGCCAAATATGCTGGGGTAGATCATTGGTTAGTTCACTAAAAAGACCTTTATTATTTTTGGAGAATATTTCGATTCATGTATCAGATCCCACGTGATTGCGTCCATGCGTCGTTGAGAGTTTTTAATTGTCAAATGGAACGCAACCGTTCAGAGGGTATGTTTGAATCTTGGAAGCGTAGGTTGCGCGAAAATGATGCCGTTCGGTGAATGGGGCGTGAACGCTTACAATGGAACAAACCCCTCTCATGAGTGGGAGAGGGGGCGAATTTTTGCTTAATTTGTGGATGAAGACTTGGAAGCGACTTCACTATCAGCGCATGTATCGGCAACACCATCAATTTCGTCATAATATTGTTTGTCAGTCATATCATTTGATTTTTTGAGTAGTTCGACTAATTTAGGTTTAGCACATTCGCAATAGGCAGTAATGAATTTTTTATCTTCATCAGTTGGTTTGGGGAGTACAAGTTCCCATCTGTCCTTACAATAATCAGTAATATCACTATCTTTTGCTTTGCTCAAGCCGACATCATCTTCTATAGAATCCATCGCATCATGCAGCAACGTTCTTGACATACATACCTTAACTGCTTTTTGAACGGCTGCTTCATTATCTAACGGTAGCTTGGCAGCACAGCCACAATATTTTTCACCAAAATTCTTAAAATCTACTTTGTCTTTTGCTTCATCTGCTTTTTTCATCCAGGCATCCGTACAACGAGTTTGAAAGTCTCCTCCGGCAGAATCTGCGTTAGCTGATAAGGAAAACAGCATTGTAAGAGCAAAAATACTGATTCCCTTTAAAAAAGACCGATTCATAATATGTCACTCCTTTGATTGTAAATAGCACTGTCTTCACATTGAGCATAGCCAATGTTGTGTAGGTATTCTATAACTTTTTAAAAATTTAGGGTCTGTTTACCTTTCTACTATCTAGTGAAATGTAAACAGACCCTGGTTTTTTATCTAATTACATAGTGCTCTTACTGTATGAGTTCCTAAATCGGTAACCTGAGCTTTAGTGCCAGGATCTGCCAATACGGGAATTTGTTGCATGTTGGTTAAAGTCCAGACTAAATAGTCACCTTGTTTAAAGGAAGTGCCATTGAACTTGCCCTTTCCACTTATAATCTGAATAGAAATAGAGTTTTTTACGCTTGAGACCAAATGTACTTCACATAACATGGAGATCGCTTGCTTATTTGTATTCGTTAAAACAACAGGTTTATTGGGCTCAAGATTGATTTCGATCGGAGCCACTGAAGAGAAAGCAGGGGTGCTGGCTAAAACTAGGATATAGGGCAATAATTGATTGGAGAGTCGATTCATAAATGTCCTTTTTATTTATTGTTATTGAAATTCATTATATTTATCAAGCCTGGTTTTTGGACAATCAGTTTTTTAACTGAGAAGAAAAATTATTCTGAAGAGCATCCACAAACTCTCTTACTGTATGTACTTCCTTACCGACGAGCTCATCCGCTTTACCGGCTTTAATGAAGGCTCTTAATTCTTTGCCTAAATTACCATCTCTCAATGTGTCAATATTCTCCTCGGAGAAAACAACTTTCTCGCCCTGCAATGCACGCTGTGCCAGCTTAACTGCATTGCGTTTTTGGGTCAGACTTTTCTGGAAACAGGTAAAAAATCTATGGAAATATTCTTTAATTTTTCCCGTAGACTCATCAATTACTTTTTCTCTATCTTCGAGATAGCCTGACAAAAGTTTATTGATGTCATACTCTCTAATTTTTTCCTTATTGCCAGCTAGGGTGTAGCCTTGGATAATTGCTTTAATGCTTGCTCCATACTTAAGTCGATATTCTTCAACTTTTGCATGATGGTCAGCTAAAGCATAACTCTCAACAATTGCATTAACATCTGCTTTGAATTCCGTTCGATATTCTTCAACTTTGTCATAATTTCCAGCTGAAGCATAGCCCTTGGCTATTGCATTAATGCTGGCCCCATGTTGGGTTCGATACTCTTCAACTTTTGCATGATTCCCAACAAGAGCGTAGCTTTGAGCAATCACATCAATGCTTGCATTATAGTCCTTGCGATACTTTTCAACTTTATCGTAATTTTCAGCTAAAGCATAACCTTGGACAATTGCAGTAATGAAGGCATTACGGGATTTTTGATCCAAACTTGTATCGGCGAGCCTTTGATAGGAATTAACTTTGTCATAATTACCCGCTAGAGCATAATACTTGGCAATCGAAAGTGTGCTTATATTATGTCGCGTACGGTATTCTTCGGCTTGTTCATCATTTCCAGCGAGAACATAGCCCTTGAGAATCATTAGCGGTTTTGCTCCATACTTGGTTTGATATTCTTCAACTTTTGTATGATTTCCTGCTAGAGCATAGCCTTCAGCAATCGCATCCACACGTGCTTTATATCGTGTTCGATATTCTTCAACTTTTGCGTCATTTCCTGTGATTGCATAGCCTTGGGCAATCGCATCGACACTTGCTTTATGTTCCTTACGGTATTGTTCAACATGATGATGATATCCACCAATTGCGTACCCTTGTGCAATCGTATGAACACTTGCTTTATGTTTTGTCAGATATTTTTCGACTTTTACATGTTGTCCGGTTAAAGCATAGCTTTTAGCAATGGCATCAATGTTCGCTTTTTGGTCTTTTCTATAATGTTTTACTCGCTCATGATTTTGCGCGCGAGCATAACCTTCAGCAATAGCATGAACACTGGCATTTAATTGTTTTCTATAGTGTTCAACCTTGTCATGCTTTCCTGCAAAAGCATATCCTTTGGCAATTGCATGTACACTTGCTTTATGTCGTGCTTGATATTCTCCAACTTTGAGGGTGTTGCCAGCGTGAGCATAGCCTTGAGCAATGATGTTAACATTTGCTTTATATACCCTGCGGTATTCATCGACTTTTCCATGATTTGCAATTATTGCATAAGCATAGGCAATGGAATCAACGCTTGCTCCTAGCTTTTGCAGCCACTCTGCTTGTTTAAATTGTCCTTTTAATATTAACTCGGCTGCTGGGGTAAGGAGCGGGTTATCACTTCTTTTCTCATCGATGTATGCGCCATGTAACTTTCGACGTAAATCCTCGAGGCTAGTCGCTTGTAGTGCTGATTGATATACAAAGTGATACATAAATGAAATTTTGATTAAATCATTGTGGATTTTAATTGTACATTAATTTGCTTTATTAGTCGATTTGTAATTTGAGGTGAATTAATCAAGGAGGATTGAAAAGTAAAAAATCCCATGTAAAATTTTCGTGTGGACATTTGGACGCAAATTTATAAAGGATGATTAAATGCTTAAAAAATTTTTTATCGGTGCTTCTTTTTTCCTATTTTCACTTGCAGCATACAGTATGCCTGATGAAGAGAAAGCCTATCTTGCGAATCAATGCTATGAACTGTCGCAAAAAATTGATGAGTTAAATGTCAATCAAACAAATTCTTGTTCTTCTATAATACACGAAGCGGCAAAATTAGTAGATCATAGTGGAAAATTTATATTAAAAGAATACTGGTTTAATGCCAGAACCAATCTGCATCGTTCATACCGATTACTGAATGATGCAAATCAAATGAACTGTAAAACCACATCAGGAATTTCTGCTGTCCAAAAAGGCATTGATGACATCCTGGAACAATTATATGGATTGGAATAGAGCAAAGTGAAAAAAGTCACAATACATAATGATAGGATAAACGCTCACATGATATATAATCAAAATACCTGGGTTCCTTGCTTTATACCTGGAATCCAGGTAGACAAAAAAAGCTGTTTTATATTCAAAAATTAGCCGCGATTAGCTTGGATAGGATGATTAGGTCTCTAAAAAAGGAAATACAAATGAAAATTATTGTAGTGGGTGGAACTGGATTAATAGGTGAAGCAGTATGTAAAGAACTCAAACAACGTCATACAGTGGTTACAGTCGGACATACTAATGGTGATTTTCAAGTTGATGTTAGAGACGCCCGTTCCATTGAATTGCTTTACAAATCAATAGGTTCGTTCGATGCAGTTGTTGCTGTAACGGGTGAGGTATACTTTGAAGCGTTAACGGCTTTTACTGAAGAACAATATACTATTGGTTTGAATAGTAAATTGATGGGGCAAGTCAGGCTCGTATTAATTGGCCTCAAATACATCAATAAAGGCGGTTCATTTACTTTAACAAGTGGTATTTTAAGCCATGATCCAATCCTTATGGGGACATCTGCGTCTATGGTAAATGGGGCAATCGATTCTTTTGTAAAAAGCGCAGCGATTGAATTACCTCATCATATTCGTATCAATGCAGTAAGTCCTACAGTCATATCCGAAGCAATGAATCGGTATGCACCTTTTTTTCGTGGTTTTGAACCGGTGCCAGTCAATCGAGTTGCTTTGGCTTATAGTAAAAGTGTTGAAGGAGCTCAAAACGGTATGGTTTATTCCGTTGAATAAAACGCCAGAGTACACAAATGATTGATTTTTATGCTGCTCCAATCCATCTATAAAGGAGAGTTGCGTGCTACGTACCATTGTTGCTCATATCTATCCACCATTCGTTTTCTTATTTTGGATAGCGTTCTTTTTGATTCTTACTAAGGTGCTTTTCTATTATAAACGCAAGACCATGCATATTACGGCTGAGATGCACGGTACACGCTTAGTTGTAAGTATTATAGGAGGTCTTTTTAGTATCTTTCTAGGATTTGTAACCTTTATCTCATGGACCAATTACAAAGAGGCAACAAGTTTGGTCGCACAAGAAGTAACACAAATATATACCACTTGGGAGAATAGCAGAGGGTTTCCATCTCCTGTTTTTCAAAATATTGATAAATTGCTTCAAGCGTATGTTTTCTCTATTCTCAACGATGAATGGCCTTCAATGCAAAAAGGGAACGCATCACCAATTACTCAAGATGCAAGTCAAGCTATCTATTCAGAGCTTTTGAAGTTTCACCCGCCGGACTCTTACTCCCAATCCTATTATAATCGAGTGATCTCCTCTTTGAATGCTGCAACTGAAACACGAAACCAACGCATCAATATGCTTAATGTAATTATTCCATCAGCATGGTACCTTATGATCTTAATTGGCACATTTACGATTATTATTGTTTCAATTTTTTTGCTGGAAGGGGTTTTTATCGAGATATGTATTCACGTGATGCTCTGTATTTTTCTGTCATTTTATCTCACAGCAATTATCATCTTAAGCCATCCTTTGTCTGGCTTGATTACGATTTCTGATCAACCCTATAAGGCTCTTATGTCTAAGATGAATGTTTGACTGTCGTGTCACCACAATAGTGCTCTAGTTGATAATGGAATTTATTGACTCGATGTCATCTTTTTATAATTTTACAATGCCTCTCTTTAATTCCTAATTTGAGCTATGCTTATTTCAAATACGCTAGCGCAATATTGTGTTCCAGAGTAATGCAGGGAGAATACCAAAAATGAGTTATTTTAATGCAAAGGACCCAATATGCGAGACTCGAAGATGTCCTGAGCAAGTTAGCGTAGCACTTATTCCACGAACAGTTGATCTTGGCGGGTTTCATGTAGATCGCATTTTACCATCCAGGGAAAAAAGAACTGTAGGTCCCTTTGTTTTTTGGGATCAAGCAGGACCTAGTGAACTGCTTTTGGGCAAGGCTATTGATATACTCCCGCACCCCCATATCGGTTTATCAACCATGACTTATTTATTTTCTGGAAAATTGGAGCATCGTGATACGCTCGGCAGCCATCAAATTATTGTCCCCGGAGAAGTGAACTTGATGACTGCTGGCCGAGGAATTGTTCATTCCGAGCGTACGCCGCGCCAGGATCGTCTCTACCCACAGCATTTTTTTGGTATTCAATGTTGGTTAGCATTGCCCCTTAACAAAGAGGAAACTAACCCTTCATTTACCCATTATGATAAAAGTGCCACTCCCATGCACAATGAAGATAAAAATGTAAGTTTGCGAATCATTTCAGGAGAATGGATGGGGTTAAAATCATCGGTTGTCACTCAAAATGAGGCACTTTTTGTTGAATGTAAATTGAAGGCTCATGCCAAGTTAAGTATTCCATCAACAGTAGAAGAACGGGCAATTCATATTTTGAATGGTAAGATAACGATTGATGGTACCCAATATGATGCCACAACAATGCTCATTCTTAAAACAGGGGCTGAAATCAAAGTAACGGCGACTTCAGATGTACATATGATTATTTTGGGTGGACCGGCTCTTGAACAACAGCGGTATCTTTGGTGGAATTTTGTAGCCAGTTCGAAAGAAAGAATTGAGCAGGCCAAATTGGATTGGAAAGAAGGGAAGTTTGGAAAAATACCTGGTGATGAACACGAATTCATTCCTTTGCCAGAGTAAACTGTTTACGGAGATGTCTCAAGTTAGGTTTTATAATAGATATTCATTAAAAAGGACCTTGAAAATGAAAAAATCAGATCAAGAAACTCAATATCTCAAAGATGGCAGCATCAAAACCCTATTGACAGGTTATAATCTACTGAATAATTCCAGATTGAACAAGGGCACTGCGTTTACCAATAGTGAAAGGGATGCTTTCTCTCTTCACGGTTTGTTACCCCCTCAAGTGAGTACTTTGCATGATCAGCAAAAACGCCGTCATGATAGCTTGACTGCATTGCCGACCACTTTAGAAAAGTACAGTTTCTTACGTGATCTTCAAGATAACAATGAAACCCTTTTTTACTCGTTGATCATTAATAATATCGAGGAAATGCTCCCCATTGTTTATACTCCTGTTGTTGGGGAGGGATGTCAAAAATTCAGTGAAGTATTCCGTAAGCCACGAGGCCTGTTTCTTAGTTATCCCAACAAGAATTTGATTGATCAAATCTTTTCTCATCCACGTTATGACTTAATTAAGTGTATCGTTGTGAGCGACGGTGAGCGCATTCTTGGTCTTGGTGATCAAGGAGCAGGTGGGATGGGAATCCCAATAGGTAAAATGGCACTTTATACTGCTTTAGCAGGTATTCCTCCTCAATATTGTTTGCCTATTCTTTTGGATGTGGGAACAGACAATGAAGAGCGATTAGCCGACCCTCTTTATATTGGTTGGCGGCACAATCGTATTCGTGGCGCAGAGTATGACGAATTTGTTGATACATTTGTATCTGCAGTTAAACGTCGTTGGCCAAATGTTCTTCTACAATGGGAAGATTTTGCAGGTGTGAATGCGGCACGGTTGTTGGAGCGCTATCGGGATCAACTGTGTACTTTTAATGATGACATCCAGGGAACTGCTGCTATGGCAACAGGTACTCTACTTTCTGCCATTAATGTGACTGGAATTCCGCTCAAGGAGCAGAAAATTGTTTTTCTTGGTTTTGGTGGCACGGGCTATGGAATTGCTCAATTGATGCGTGGTGCGCTTAGGGATGCCGGATTAAGTGATCAGGAAGCAGGCGATCGTATTTATGCTGTGGACAGATATGGACTTCTTGTAGAAGGGGGTAAGGGGTTGACCGCTTCTCAGGCAGCTTTTGCCCGCAAACGTTCTGAGGTGGCAGGTTGGCAAGTGACCAATTCCGAGGAAATCGGACTACTCGATGTGGTGCGTAATGTCAAACCTACAGCACTGATTGGTGTGTCAACACAACAAGGGGCATTTACCGAAGAGGTAGTACGCACTATGGCGAAATACACGGATCGTCCGGTTATTTTTCCACTTTCCAATCCAACTTCTCATAGTGAAGCAATACCTAAAGATCTGCTCAATTGGACGGAAGGTCGGGCTTTAATCGGAACAGGAAGTCCTTTTGAACCCGTACAATTCAATGGAAAAGAGTATCATATCGATCAGACGAATAATTCATATATTTTTCCAGGCTTAGCTTTAGGCATTATCTCTTCTAAAGCAAAAAGAGTTTCCGATGGAATGATTAAGGCTGCTGCACTAGCTCTTGCAGCATGCTCTCCTGCTCGGGAAAATAAATCAGCTAATCTTCTGCCTCCACTTGCCCAGCTTCGCTCAATTAGTTTTGCTGTTGCAAAAGCTGTAGGAAAACAGGCGATATCGGAAGGTCTTGCTGGGGTTAATGAATCAGGATTTGAGGAAGAACTTGCTAACAATGTGTGGGATCCAGTTTATAAGCCTTACCTACTTGCTGATTAAGTTGAACTTGGAGTGCTTTCAATAATAGTTTGAGTCACTTGACTAAGGTATCACTACGTTCAATATCTTTGTTTCTATGTTCCACGGCTTGTCCGCGGGACGTAGTAAACAAGTAAAGTATTTCTTGAATAATGATTCAATGCCTCAAAATTATAATCAAAAAACAGACAATACCTTAGGCCGCTTGGGTCATGAGTCCTTTAATTTTTTTATAGACCATTTATAAAAAAATTATATAAAAATCATTATGTTAACTTATAATTTAATATTGTTAGCAAGTACAAAATACTGTGGTATTATTCTCAAAAGTGAAGAAGCAGTTTTTGTTTAACGGCAACTGTAGCGAATAGAGGACATGATGATAAACTCCAAGATATCATTGGATTTAAAAAAGAAATGCTCCAAAGATCTATTTTCGAATAATCGCTCCTATGAAATCTCTCATGATTACTTAATGGAATTGTTAGATGTTGGCAAATTAAATATTTGGCAGTGGGATCTGGGTACAAACGAAGTCATTGATTTTGGCTACTCAGAATCATTGTCTGTTTTAGATGAAAACAGTGAAGTAGGACATATAGATCATTTTATAACACGACTTCATCCAGATGATCGTGAGGAAATTGCCAATGCATTGGTCAATTCTTTAACTCATTTTGAGGATCATTATTCTGATTTTCGTGTTCTATCTAATAAAGGTCATTATGAATGGGTATCGGCTCGAGGTCGTTACATTCGTGATGTGGAGAATAATCCAATTAAAATGATTGGCACCTGGCATTTTATTACGGAAGAGAAACATAATCAGGAATTGATTAAGTTACAACAAACAACGCTTGAACGTATATCAAGGTGTTATTTTTCAGGGGAAGCCGCATCTTCATTATCTCATGAAATTTCTCAGCCATTATTGGCATTGAACTCTTACTTGCTAGGGAGTATTTTACGTTTACAGCAAGAGGATAAAGGAAGCAATGAATTTATAAGCGTACTCCAGAAAGCATTAGAACAAGTTGAATTGATAAGTACCATTATTAAGCGCATGAAGCGTTTTGTAACTCATGGGGAATTACATTTTGAGCGCGTTAATTTAACTTCATTGGCAAAGCAGTCGGTTATCCTGTCAAAATTTTATTCCAATTTTTCGGGAACAGTTCAATATGAGTTTGATGAGGATTTAACTGAAGTTTATTTGGATCGAAATCAAATGCGACAGGTTTTTTTAAACCTTATTAATAATGCCTTTGAAGCGATGTTCGATGCAAAAACGATGAATCCTCTCTTGCTTATCAAGATAAAGAACGATGATACGGATGTATTGGTTACCATTATTGATAATGGGCCTGGAGTGTCACAAAATGTACTCGATAATCTATTTACTTCATGTTACAGCACCAAAGAATACGGCTTAGGTCTTGGGTTAAATATTTGTAAAAAAATTATTGAGGCACATGGAGGAAACTTCAAAATAGAAAGAAATGTCTCTGGTGAGGGTACTGTAAGTTCTTTTAGATTACCTAATCAATTTTTGGAGTCTCACAATGGATAAGACAATTTATATTGTTGATGATGATGAGGACGTATTGCGTGCTTTGAAATGGCTTTTTGACTCGATGAGTTTTGAAGTTAAAACCTACGCGAATGCAACCGATTTTCTGGAGCAACATAATCCCAAGCATATAGGGTGTTTGATTACCGATGTTCGTATGCCTGATATAGATGGCCTTGAACTACTCGAAAAATTAAAAGGACAAAATAGCTTACTCAAAGTAATTATCATTACCGCCTATGGTGATATACCCATGGCTGTGCGAGCGATAAAAGCTGGAGCCATTGATTTTATTACTAAACCAATAAATGAGAAGGATTTATTAAAACTGATTAAAAAATGTCTTGAACATTATCCAAATCATACCTCTCATACGGTTAATAAATATGAACTTTTAACCGAAATTGAGCTCAAGGCTCTCGAAGCTATTTGGAATAAAAATTAAATGGATTTATTAGATAATTAATATCCCACTAAACTTCTGATCCGATTGGTATAATTTCGTAGAGGAGTTTGCACTATAAAATCCTTCAGTGGTGTTTCAATTTCAAAATAGAGAATATTGGCTAAAAATCCATAACAACACGCATCCAGTGTATGTACTTTATCGCCAAATAGATAATCCTTATCTCCTAAAATGAAAAGAATTGCTTGTAAATCATCAATACCTGATTGATATATATCTTTAGCGGGATATCTACCAATACCTTGGTAATGATATTTTTCAATATTATATTTTCTGACTTGCTCAAGAGTGGTTTCAGATAACTCAGAAAATTGTTTTAAGAATTCAGCTTTAAACAAAGGCCAGAATTGTTCATCTTGCCAACGTGAATAGGACATAACCCAATACATGTGATTATCTAACATTCGCGTTGTTAAAAAATGAATGTTCTTTTGTACTTCAGTTAAGTCATGATCCAAATTAACATATTTCTGCGAAAGATATTGGATAATCATGTTACTGTCAGTAATAATTTGCCCCTCATCACTTAGGTAAGGTAACTGTCCTCTGGGTGCATCCTGGGTATTAATAATATGTTCATGTTGGTAATCTATTTGGGTTAATCTAAGGAAAGTATCTACTTTCAGGCCAAAAGGGTTATTATCTGGAAGACCAAAAAGTTCTGGATAAGAATATAAAGTGATCATTAAAAACCCCTAATTTTATATAAATTTCAATTACTAAAATAGCCTAACTTACCAAGATTGGCCAAATTAATTTATTTCTTGGGAATTCCAAAATGACATCATAGTTCACTTAGGCTCCATACAGAAAGTACGTATGCACGGGAAGAAATGGGTATGCGCTCTTTCTGATTTGTATTGAAAAAAGGAGCTTGTTGTTGCGGATTATTAAGAGTCGATTCGTAATTCGCTCTCAAATCAGTAAGAAAAAAATTATCATGTACTCTGTTTTTTTGCACCAAATAGAAGCATTTTTACTCTTATTTAACAAAAAAAGGTATTTTTTTACACTTTATCTATTTAATTTAATATTTGTTTAATAAATAATCAGTATCATATGAGTTATTCCCTTGTGTTGCTTGAACAGCAAAATAAGTCCGGTAATTTAGGGGGGCAGTATGACAAATGAAGTTACTTTAAGTCCAGAAAGTCGAGAATTAATTACACAATTAAGTGCAATAGATTCAAGCCTCACTTTTGCAAACGCAACGCAAATTGATAAAAAAAAGCTGTATACGTGGCTTGAGCAAAATTCGAAAATTGCCAGCGACAACCCTGCATTTTTTTTAATTACCTCATTGCGAGCCTCTTTATTAAAAGATATCCATAAGTCATTAAATCCTGGACTGCCAGAAGAAGAAACCCCAAAAGGGGGGATGAGTGCAAAAACCAAATATGCGCTATTGGCTCTTGCCGGAACTGTTTATTTTGGTTGCGAAGGGTTTGATGGTATTACCGCATTCATGGGAATCTTTTCTTCTATTCCAACCATTGCTTTATTTGTGGCAGGAACATTATTTTCCGTTCTTTCCATGGTTGTATTTTATAGTTTTGATTTGGTTGAAGTTTCCAAAAATTTGGGTATTAAATCCACAGACACTAAAAAATTAGTTGATGTTTTACTTGACGAGGTCAAACAAATCCAAGCTGTTCGTATGCGTCTTGCTAAAACTGTCCAGAAAACTAAGGAAGAATATGAAGAGGATCTTCAGATTGCAAAAATGTTATTGCAACGATATAAGGACTTAGAACAAATTCGAACGGATCTAACATCTGCTGCGAATAATCCCTATTTACAAGCGGCTAAATACGTCACCGCAGCTGTTGCGGGTATTTTATTTTTTAGTGGTGGTTTTTTTGCCGGTCAAACTGTCGCTTTAGCCATTGCGGGTTTGTTTGTTACTACTATGGCGGCAACGGCATGGCCAATTGTTGTTGCAGGTGTTGCTGTTGGTTTAGCCGCACTAAGTGTTTATTGGTTTGTCGAACGTCCGGGGATTGAAAATTTGATTAGCCGCTGGAGAGGACTGGATAAAAAGAAAATTGATAAATTGTGTAAAGCGGAAACAGTAAAAAAAGAAACAGAGGAGTTGGAAGAATTAATTACAAGTATCACTTTTAAGATTAACTTACTGGAACAACATGATTCCGATCAATTAAAAATTAAGAGCCTTGAAAAAGAAGTGGCTGAATTGAAAGCGCAGAAGGAGGCGGCTCTTTTGCAAGCAGAAGAAGCTCAAGGTATCGTATCTAGTTTAACTTCAGAGTTAGAAGCGCTAAAAGAACAACAAGTCAATCTTGAGAGTCCAAAACAAGAAGACCACGTTGTGTCAGACAGCATAAAAGTCACTCAGCCGCTTCATCTATCTAAAGATGATAATGAACTGTCGCCACGCCAACGATACTCTCTTTTTAAATCGGCATCTACAGGACACCTCCTGGATTTAGGAAAAACTTCTACACTGGAAAATTCGATTTAATGCGATGAACAGGAAGTAAGCAAGTAGCAACTGCCTTGAAAATTTATTTCAAGACAGTTGCTACTCGTTACTCGCTCCATGTTTTATTTAGAGTGCGTGTGTACTCAATGTATTCTCTGTTTGCAAAACGTTTTCTTCCTCTGAATGGTTTTTCCCAGAAGTAGAAAGGAATCCATTCTTTGTCAGAGCCTGCATCACGGTGTGATTCGTTGCAGGTTGTTGCCAAACCGGTACAGCAATTGGCTTTTGCCCAAGAACAATAGGTGGTTGGGGTATTGGTCTTCTTCCTGGGTTAAGTTCAAGTTCTTCTGCTTCCAGTAATTTAAGTTGTTCGGTGGTAAGTGTTTTGAGTTGACTGGCATAAATAAAGGGCAGAACTCGAAGTTTGAAAACCAAAGAAAATGCTTCGAATTTATTACTTAGTTCAGTATACCCATGCTGCACTGGATCATTATATGTTGTTTGTAATTGGGATGGAGATAAGGTGTCAATATTATTAAGATCAGTACGATAATAAATTTTCTTGTCTGGACCTAATAAGAGCAAGGGTTGCGGTTGGCGGTATTGATAGTCAATATCGGGCATTTGTTCCAGGCCGCCATATTGCGACGGCTCAGGCAATTTGCTTCCATTAAATACTTGATGTAAATCGTGCAATGAAGAGGTCATTCCTGCAAGACAGGCTTGTTTGTTAAAATAATTCTTTGCAATATCAAAATCACCATCACCACTTGCTGCAACTGGAGGTTCGCTTTTATCGGGTGTTGGATCGTAAACGCGTTTGGTGTAGACGGTTATCCTATTCAATTCATCATGCAAATTATTAACTAAAATGCTGCCCCAAACGCCAAAGCGCTGTGGAAGTAAGGCACGTAAATCACCCATAAATGAAACATGGCCAGCAGCAAAATGATCGGTGTAATAGTGAAAACAAAAAAATTCCATTCCCAAAGACAAAGCCTGATAGCGATGGGCTAAATCCTCAAGTGTCTCACGATCCAGACCGTTAGGAGTTTCTCTCAGTATTTGGAGTAATGCATTGAAGTCGCTGTTATCTGATTGATAATCTTCATGAGTCAGAAATTGTTTTAACTCATAATAAATACGGGCATAGCTCAATGCTATATGATGGCCTATCATATAAACACGGACTGACCATGGAGTAAAATGCGAAATATTCCTATTTAAGATGTCACTGTAGTTTTTTACTCTTAGCGCAAACATGAGTTGTTGCACGTAGAAATTTAATGTGCTTGAAAACGGAATGTAATTGGCATTATTAATTGTATAAATCGTATCAATATCACTTTGTTTGACCTTGTTATTCGCTAATCGTTGATAAGAGCTAATTAGTTTTTGCTCCTCGTCTGCGGTAACTGGCGTTTTAATTAAATATTTTCCCAAAGTTTTGCATGCCTCTGTGCTATCAAAAGCCTTTGGATTTTCTTTAAACTCACAAATGCTTGGCAAATTAAATGAAACTTCTTTGCCTCCAAAATAATCACCGGACATGGCGATAATGACGCCCGCGGATGCTTTTAATCCAATGGGTTCAGGAAGACCATTCTCATTAATTCCTTGTAAGTGCAAATGCAAGCTGCCGTTTTCAATATCGATGTACGGATTGCTTTTTAAGACATCCCATTCTTGAAATCGCAATGCATCACCCAGTTCCGTGTGTTCATTTGTATCCATAAGCAAGCTCCATTTTTATTTTTATTATTGCGCTCAAAAACAATGAACTTCTAAATGCGGTTCTTACAGCAAATGTTTAAAAAAGAAGGGTAAAAAATAAATATAGAAGTGAGATGTCAAATTTTCAAATAATCCAGTTCAGCTCGTTAAGCGTAAAGTGTGTTTTCTGTAACTATAATTAAAATAAATTAAGCAGAATGAGATTATTATGACCGATAAAAAAATGGAGCAACCCTTAGGAACTCATCCTAATACTTTATTTTCAAATACTACAGAAACGAGTACAGCTTCCTCTAAAGACCGTCTAAAAGATTTTGATGCGAAAAAACAGGGTGCATGGCTTGAATTCAGCAAGACAGTGATTTATGAACTGGGTCAACGAGCGTCTTCTTTTCCAAAAGTACCGCCAGAAGTTCATAAGGACATTCATTGTCCTCCAGATATGTTAAGTTCTCAAGTCGGTTGTACTTATGCTTGGTTGGCTGATAAGCGGCGTGAGATAGCCAAGGCGTTGAAACATGGGCCGCTTAGACATCAATTCGGATTAATTAATAAAGCAGGTTTTATGTCTACAGATGATTTTAATTTATCTAAAGATTTACCAACTCAAAAAAATCTGATTTATGCGCACCTATCCGATTTAATTCATCAAAACAGGAAGAACGTTGAGGTAAAAGGATACCCGGATAAATCAGGCGAAGGAACAAAATACACAATTACGATTAAAATGACTGATGAGGAACGCGAATTGGCGCACAAAAAAAACGCGGCTTCTGAGTTTCCATTTATTGAAGATGATGTGGTTCTTACGATTACTTTTAACGATTATGGTAAGGATGACAGCAGAACATCCATCGTGGTTGATCATCGGTTTACCCCTTTTGCTGAGGATTATCGTGATAAGTCCAGTTATTTTCAGGTGCAATTTGAATTACTCGACCCTTATTTTCAAGCGTGTTTTAATTGGGACCCGGACCCGACTCAGGATATAAACGATTTTTTAGTGAATGCAGGAAAACTTGCATACAGTCTTGCTCGATTGCAACCTGTAGGCCGAGGAAATTCAGCAATTGTTGAATGGATGATAAGAGGACTTGCCGAAGCAAAGAATATTGAATTGGGACCTTTTAATCCTAATGAATTGGGATGGGATTTTAAAGCATTTTTAACCCCAGATATTAATGTGTATGCGCAATGGTTTGCTGAAAAAGCGTTTAGTCGTTATGCATTAAAAGAAAACGAAAATTTAGCGTTCAAAAGCTCATAAGTTGGTTCGGTTGCAGCCTGATTGATAAAAATATTTAATTTTCGATTATTTACAAATTTTCGAAAATAATCGATACTGTCTGCACAATTGAAATGAAGCGTAATGAATATGTCCCAAATTAAAACAAAACAATCAAAGACAAGTACCGTATTAGAGAAATTACGTCTCGATCTCGTAAGCGGTTATTTTGATCCGGGTCAAAAATTACAAATGGAACAATTAAAAGAACGATATGAGGTGGGATACAGTCCTTTACGCGAAGCTTTATCTCGGCTGGTAAGTCATGGTTTAGTGAGTCTTGAGGATTTGTGTGGTTTTTCAGTACCGGCTTTGTCTTTAGAAGAGTTATATGACCTCTATGCAGTGAGAATGCAGATTGAAACCCGTGCTCTGGAACTATCCATGCACCACGGAGATGAACATTGGGAAGCAGATGTTATTGCGTGCTGGCATCGTTATGCAAAATACCTTACGCCACAACCCAATAAGACACTGGATCTTATTGAATGGAATGCGTTTCAAAAAGAATTTACCTTTACCCTGATTAAGGCGTGCCAATCGCCTTGGTTGCTTAAAATTCAAGACATGTTGTATGACCATTCATCCCGTTATCGTTTTTTATGTTTGGGTCGTCATCATAATGATGAAAAAGTATTAGCGGAATTTAGACAAGAAAATGATGAGTTGGTTACTGCAGTATTGGCGAGGAATAAAGAAAAAGCGATTCAGATCTCCCAAAGTGGGTGGGATAGCTCGATTAAAATTATGGCGGATAGTTTAAAAGAATAAAAAACGCAGCTAGGGAATAAGCAATGACTGAAAATAAAAAAAATTATTTACTCATTCCTTCGGTACCTACCCCGAATGGTCGATTGCATTTAGGCCATATTGGCGGTCCGTTTTTAAGTGTGGACATACTTGCACGATATCTAAAGCTTTGTGGACACTCAGCCTGGATAATTTCAGGAACAGACAGTTATGAATCGTATGCAGCAGGGAAGGCAGAGGAAGAACATTTAAGTCCTAGAGAAATAGGTCATTATTATCATGCATTAATTGCGCATGATTTAACGTTAATGGATATTCAATGCGATCAATTTATTAATCCGCTTGATGGGCAATGGAGCACATCCTATCAAGAATGGCATGAGCAGATTTTGCAACAGTTATTGGATAATAAGGCTACAGTCTTATTAAAAGAGAACATGCCTTGGGATGATAAGAATAAGCGTTATCTGACTGGATATTGGCTGCAAGGAAATTGTCCTGTGTGCTCTGAGAACACTACAAGTTATTTTTGTGAACATTGTGGTGCACATTTTCGTCCGGAAGAAATGATTCGTGACGATCATTTAGAGCAAAAAACGGTTGAAAATATTTTTTTAGAACTTCCTGATGATGTTGAACTGAGTTCGCAGGGAATCGATCAAAAAATAGTGACGCTATTTCAACGTTATCGGATGTTACAAAATAATCGATTCAGACTTACGACCCAGTGTAATTGGGGTTTAGCTGATAATACTGATCCTGCTCACTCAAGAACTTTATTTAGTTATGGTTTTGTCTTTGCCTATTTTCTAATGTTTGGGGAAATTGCAGGCAAACTCATGGGCATCAACAAAAATGCGTTTGCTGTAGATTCTGATGTGGTGACTATTTCTAGCTTTGGACTCGATAATTCATTGCCTTTTTTAAGCAGTGCATTGGGAATCAGTGCTGGATGTCCTCAATACAAGTCATTTGATTATTATTTGATTAATTATTTTTATTACCTTGATGGGCGTAAATTTTCAACAAGTCGACAGCATATGATCGGAGTAGATGAGGCCATCAATCAAAAAGGGCTGTCCAGTGATATTATTCGGCTTTATCTTGCTTCAATCGATGTGCGCAGTCAAACAGGCAATTTTGTCCTTGAAGAGTTTATTCTTTATTACAACAAAACGATTGATTGGTTTGAACACTATATTATCCAAGGGATACAAAACGTACCTGATAGGGTGAGACAGCCGAGCAATCAACAGGTACACCATCAATTATGCGATTTGTTTGCAATTCAGGAGAATGCGCTGCAACCCGATCACTTTTCTCCTCATATTGGGGTTCAATCTCTAAATGATTGGCTCGTGCTGGGAAAAAATTTAAGTCGATCCCCGGGAGATTATTTCTGGTGGTTAAAAGGATTTACTTTGGTAATTTATCCTTACATGCCAAAGCTTGGCAAAATCATCTGGAATGCTCTGGGTTATGAACGCTTACCCACTCAAGCTGATTTTTTTGTTAAACCCACGAGGTTCTTGCAGAAAAAAATACAATTAACCCTAAAACGAATAACAACGGAATTTGAGATGCCTGTAGAGGAAATGAGTTATGAACACAACGAATCATGATGGGGTTTCCGATTTACTTGGGGTGGGGGTCGGACCATTTAATTTGAGTGTTGCTGCTCTTTTGTCCTCAGTCAAAGAGATTTCAAGCGTGTTCTTTGAACAAAATAAAGACGTGATTTGGCATCCAGGAATGTTATTTCCCAATGCTGAAATTCAGGTCAGTTATTTAAATGATTTGGTTACGCTTGTTGACCCTACTAATTCTTATTCCTTCATTGCCTATCTTGCAAAACATAAACGATTGTATCGTTTTATTAATGCACAATTTAAACATGTGTTACGCACAGAATTTAGTCAATATTTAAATTGGGTGAGCCGTTCATTACCTAATTTATTGTTTAACGAAAAAGTTGAGGAAGTTTCTTTTGATAAATCTTATTTTGTCATGCAAACCTCTCAGAGAAAAATCAAAGGAAAACATCTTATTTTGGGTAACGGCTTAAGTGTAAAAGTTCCTGCTTGTGTTAAGCCTTATTTGGGCAAAAATGTGTTGCATAACAAAAATTTTTTACTCAATCCAATCGATTGGCAGGGAAAAAGAGTTGCTATTATTGGTGGAGGTCAAAGTGGCGCTGAAATTGTGCAGCACATTTTATCGAGTGAACAATTGCCTTCAGAGTTAAATTGGATTTCAAAGAGATCGCAGCTATTGCCAATGGATACCTCTCCATTTGTAAGTGAATTGTTCACTCCTAAGTATGCTGAATTCTTTTTTCATGTACCTGAGAAAGAAAAAGCCTTTTTATTGCAAGAGCAACTCTTGGCGAGCGACGGTATTTCTTCCCACTTATTACAGGCGATTTATCAAAAACTTTATAGTCTTGAGTTTTTGGAAAATAAGCATAAGTTTTTTAAGTTTTTACCCGGTCATGAATTAACAAATATGAATAGCGGATTAGGGAGATATCAGTTAATACTGACGGAGCTTGGCACTATGAGCAAAAGAGTAATCTCTGCAGATATTGTTATTTTGTGTACGGGGTACCAATGGGAGTTCCCAGCGTATCTTTCGCCGTTATCTGAAAAAATACCTTTAAATAATGGAGCATTTTGTGTCAATCAGGATTTTTCCATTGTATGGGATGGACCAAAACAACATCGCATGTATGTCCAAAATGCAGCACGCAATTCTTATGGAATCGCAGAGCCTAATTTAAATATTATGGCATGGCGAAGTGCAAAAATAATTAATAGTGTGGCTCAATCGTCAATCTATGATCTGGATCAGGAGAGTACTGTCTTGGATTGGGAGCGAGAATTATTCTCAGAGGAGCATCAATATGCCTCAATTGCCTGAGTCTGTTGTTTTTGCAAGTCCAAGATTGGTTTTTTCTAATCCAGAACACATTGTTTCAGGAGTTGTAGTAAACCCTGTTGATTTTGCACAAAAGCAAGTAGCCCCCCCTTTTCAAACAACCTATTTTCACGTGTTGCCTCAAAGTGAAACTCCTATGGATTATCATCAGGAAGAAGAAATTTGGATTGTATTAAATGGAAGTGGCGTTTTGATTTATGAGGAAAATGTTTATCGGCTTAACGCGCACGATATTTTTTATTTTGCATCATTTAAAAAACATCAAATCCGTAACCTCATGCACGAACCACTTCTTATTTGTTCTATTTATTGGTAGGGTACTGTAAGGGAAATTGCGCATAGTGTTCTTTTGGGCGAGCATTTTAATGATGAACTATAAGGTTAGATGGTTACAGCCTATTGATAAAGAAAATTGGCTAACAATGTGGCGGGAGTATATGAAGTTTTATCAAAAGTCTCTGCCTCAAGAAGTAGTAAACAATACGTTGAACATGCTTCTTTCCGAGAATCAAAATACAGGATGCCTCATAGCTTGTGACTCTCAAAATACCGCAGTTGGATTTCTAACTTTTATCGTGCATTTAAGTACTTGGAATATCAATCCCGAATGCTATTTATATGATTTATATGTAAAACCGGAACATCGAAAAGCCGGGGTAGCAAAGATGCTCATGGAAGAATTAAAACAAATCAGTACGTTACATCATTGGAGTAGAATATATTGGATCACCGAGCCAGATAATCAGGTTGCCCAAATACTCTACGATAAAATGGGGCGTGGTGAACCTTGGATTGTTTACTCAATGTCTGGATAAGAGATCCTATCCAACCTTTCTCCGTAGAGAAAGGAGGTCATAGTCGTTATTTAAAATCATAAGTATAATATTGAGGGTATGCTTCCGGAGGATCGCTTGGAAAAATTTGCCCTGTTAGGTATTGCTCTTCAACAGTAGGCAACGGCAATCGTGCAGCTTCTTTTTGAAAAAAATAATTTCTTAATAGAGCCAGTTTTTGATTATAAATGTTCTTAAATTCATTAACGTCTGTTTGATAACTATTCTCAATTTCATCAAGAAATTCTTTGAGTTTAAGCTGTTGGGTTTCATTAAGCTGCTTTTGGTAGGGTGCAAATGTATTCGTTACTGTTGTAAAAAACAGGTAGTAATGAGTAGTTAACTCATTAATGATTTCTCGTGCTTCCTGTTTGGATAATACTCTACTATGAGACATACGTTGTTTTAAATTTTCGTAGGTAGGCACTATTTCTGAATCCCATTTTTTTTCAAATGAGTCAATTAGCTTTTCAAATTTATTGAGCATTTTAATTCTTCAATTAAGCAAAAAGAGACGAAATTATACATATTAATTAAATTAATATCAAATCTGCTTTTATTTTATCCATGGATTATATTTTTCTTAAAGAGACGAAGGGTACGTTTTGTACTAACTATTTATTAAGTAATAAATGATTTATATTCGAAGATATTAAAAAATTCGAATCATGTTGGAACAAAAAAACAAGAATTCCTCTAAGTAAAAACGGAGATTTTTATCATGCAAGAGTTAATCAAGCCAGCACTTTTTAATGCCCAATTAATAAGAAGTTTAGGATGTGCTACATATCAAGGTGCTGAAGTTGGGGAATGTCTTGCTATAGCGAACCAAATAGAACCTGGCAATAAAGAAAGCTGGTATGCACGGTGGACCGCTTTTGCTGATAGCAATTTCAGTATGGCAGAAGCTTATCGAAAGCAAGGTTTCCATTATGATGCCAAATTGGCTTTTCTGCGCGCGTGTACTTATTACCGAACCGCTTTTTTTTTCCTGGAAGATGAACCTGCTGATCCAAGAATCGAACAAACACTGCAATACAGCATTCGTGCTTTTCATCAAGCACTCGAATTTTTTGAAGCTCCAGTGGAAAAAGTAGAAATTCCCTTTGAGGAAACAACGTTGCCTGGTTATCTTTATCTGAATAACTCATTTTCAAATCATCCTAAACCTATTTTAATTGATACTGGCGGGGGCGATAGCACTAAGGAGGAATTATATTTTAGTTCAGCAGCTGAAGCGTTAAAGCGAGGCTTTCATTGTTTAAATTTTGAAGGTCCTGGTCAAGGCAGTATGTTGCGTTTAAATAAAATACCCTTTATCCCCGATTGGGAGCGGGTTATCGAAAAAGTTGTCGATTTTATCAGCAACCGTCCCGAAATTGATCAGAATAAGATCTTCTTAATGGGGCGTAGTTTTGGTGGTTACCTTGCTGCTCGAGCAGTAACAAAAGAAAGACGTATCGCCGCCTGTATTGTTGATCCTGGGATATTTGATGCAAGTGGTAATCTCGAAGCTAAGTTCAATTCGTTTATGACGAAGTTTCCTGATTTACACGATGCTCCTATAGAGCACGCCTTAGTACACCTCATGAAAACAGATGAAAATTTACGGTTTATGCTAGAAAGTCGAAAATGGCGATTTGGCGCTAAAACAATTGAAGAAATGCTCGATAAAACACGTGCTTACACGTTGACTGGCTTAGTCGAAAAGATTCAATGTCCCATGCTGATTTGTGATAATACTTTGGAATACATCACTTTAGGTCAGGCAAAAAAACTGTATGATGAGTTACAATGCAAAAAACAATACATTCTTTTTAATGATGAAGAGGGTACTGGCGGCCATTGCCAACCACTTGCACCACGATTATTTAGTGCAAAAATCCATGCCTGGCTAAGTACACTCTAAGTTTTTTCAAGAGGATAAATGCCATTAAATGATTAAGAAAAACGCCCCCTATTTTTAGGGGAGGCCATTCAATTTCAGGAAGATAAATGGAGTCTATAGGTACATGGTGGTTGTGGATAGTTTTTATTGCTTTGATACTGATTGTATTAAGTATCGATATTTTTCTTTTGACCCGAAGTAAAAGGGAACCTACACTCAAGACATCGTGCATATGGGTTACTGTTTGGGTTGTTTTGGCTTTGCTTTTTAATGTCTTTTTGTGGGTCTATCTATTGCAAGGCGATACAAGCAACGTAGCGAATCAAAAAGCGCTTGAGTTTTTTGCTGCTTATCTGATTGAAGAATCATTATCAATGGATAATGTTTTTGTATTTATCATGATATTTAAATATTTTTCTATTCCCTTGAAGTATCAGCGCCGTCTACTCTTATTTGGCGTGTTAGGGGCAATTTCTATGAGAATAATACTCATTGTATTTGGGATTTGGCTCATTAATAAATTTACGTGGATTTTATATCTATTTGGCATACTACTCATTTATTCCGCGACCAAATTCTTGACTTTGTTTAAAGACGAACAATTTGTTACGAATAATTTTATCCTGAAAACATTGAGAAAATTTTTCCCAATAACAAAAGAAATTTCAGGCGATCATTTTATTGTTAAGAAAAATAACTCATATTTTGTAACTCCTCTACTTGTTGTTCTTATTTTTATTGAAGTGAGTGATTTGATTTTCGCCATTGACAGCATTCCTGCTGTATTAGGTATTACTCAAGATCCATTTATTGCATGTTCATCAAATGCTTTTGCAATACTTGGTTTGCGAGCTATGTATTTCATTTTGGCACATATAGAAAATAAGTTTCGTTATCTTAACTACGGGTTGGCTTTGATCTTAGGTTTCATTGGAATAAAAATGCTACTGCATGATCTCGTTGATATTCCTATAGTAGTTACGCTTTCAATGATTGTTTTGACACTCAGCGGCGCTATTATTGCGAGCAAAGTATGGAACAATAAAAACAGATAATTAATCTAATTTACATTAATATCATGTACTAACGCTTTAAATGAGCTATAACTAATTATTGAAGAAAAAGGATATTTATGGAGCAATTCTTAATTTTTGCACTGGTAGGCTTCGTAGCACAAATAATTGACGGTGCTTTAGGAATGGCTTATGGGGTAATTGTTACAGGTGTTTTAGTCACTTATGGTATTCCTCCTGCGGTGGCTAGCGCTGCAGTGCATACTGCTGAGATTGTCACAACCGGTGTTTCTGGTTTATCACATGCGATGTTTAAAAACATTGATTATGCATTATTTAGACGATTAGCTATCCCAGGTATTTTGGGAAGCATACTTGGTGCCTATGTCCTAACCAAGGCATCAGAAAAAATAGCGAGGCCTTTTATTGCAGTTTATTTGATCGTAACGGGTTGCTATATTTTATACCGAGCACTCCAAGGTGGAAAAATCATGCAGCTCATAAAAAATTTTATGGTCAAGCGCCTAAAAACCAGGCGTGCACTGCCTTCTAATCATGCACGTGGGTTAATACCTCTTGGTTTTTTTGGTGGTTTTTTTGATGCAACAGGTGGAGGCGGTTGGGGATCCATTGTTAATTCCACATTACTTGTCCAGGGAACTTCGCCTTCTTACACCATAGGTACGGTGAATTTGACTGAATTTTTAATCACCCTCAGTGTTTCTGCGACCTTCTTTTTTACCATCGGGATTACCAATTGGTCAATTATTCTCGGACTGATTGCAGGTGGGGCTATTGCTTCCCCCTTTGCAGCCTACCTTGTTCGTCATCTTCAGCCGCGACTCATTATGTTACTGGCGGGAACAGCAATCGCATTACTTGGAACGTACTCAATTATTAGCATGCTTATAAAATGGATGGGATGATATAGAGCGAGGATTATCCTTAATTAAACTTCCACATATCCAGTCAAATTAACAATAGAGAGTATTTAATGAAACAAATATTTAATTATTCCTTCAATAAATACATATATAAAACTAATATAAACAAGAGTACCAATATATCCTACAACAAGAAGTACTCCGTCTTTTTCTATTAATCCCAGGCTAAAAATAATAAGAAGAAATGCAAAGATAAAATTACTCAATGGGATGGGCAACATCAGAAAAATAGCTAAACAAAAAATAATGATACCCGTGATGATTTCCATCAAGCGACAGGTCATAAATATCCAGCGTGGTTTCAAAAAATATTCGATTTTAGTCAAATAAGGTACTGTAGTATGAATTACCTTGGAAATAGTCTTTTGATGAATGGTGCGTTTCGCAATGATTTTTGGTAACCACAATGTTTTTCTGGCAAATATCATTTGACATGCAAAAAGTGCTATAGGCAGACTGAATACAACAGAAATGCCTGGAATCGTAGAAAAAGGTAAGGCACTGGGTAAAGCAAAAAACAACAATACAATTCCAAATGCACGCTCACCCAATACTTGTAAAATATGCTGGAACGTTAATTCACCCTTTAATTCCTTAAGGCTTGCGAGCTCTAAAAGGATATCAGAAGAATGTGTAGTTGTTGTTTTCATAAATAACTCGTAGTTGTAACCTGTTACCAGGCAGGTTTTCCGTCCTCAATGAGAGCAAGTATTGCCTCATGTAAATTGCATAACGGGTTCTCGTTACGTTCAGTTCAAGTGTAATTGTTTATAAAGGATAGAGGAAAATCTTTTAGATGACGAGTAACAGCGGCCTGTCAATAAAGAATTTCTTTGAATCATGAAGCAAAGATTATCCCAGAGGGTTTGGAAATTTTTGTAGATAAAGCCCTCCCAATTGATACGACGCATAGTCAGTAATGTGGCCTACATCACGGTATATTGGAACTCCGTTGATGTCCGCTTTGCAAATATTTTTTTTACATTGTACTTTTTTAGGGTCGATAATCATTAATTGCGGGTATTTGTTTTTCATTTTACTAAATAATTGATTAAACCATTGATCTTCATGATACGTAAACTCACATTCATGGGAATTATAAGATGTTCTTGATTTTATATGTTTAAAAAAACAATTATGAAAATCATTTAAAGCAGTTGACTGAATTAATACAGGTTTTGCTCCTGAGTTAATAATGATTGAAAGCGCTTTATCGAGAGCTTTTTCCAATCGCTCTTGAGTTAAAAGTAAAGAACGCGGATCATCTAAGTTATTTATGATGTTTGCGGACAAATAATTAGTCCATGCTTGACCAATAATTACATAATCATAATGATGATTTTGAATCATTTGATAATATTTTTGGGTAAGTTCATGACAGAGTGAATAGACTTGATTTTTAAAGTGCCACCAGTCATAAAGATACATATCAGGCAAGGTTAGGCAAGAAGATACTGTTTGCGATAAAATGGAAACATTTGCTGCTTGCCCTAGCATATCTACAAAACCCCAGTAATGATTGGCAAACGAATCACCGATCATTAATGCGTGTTTACTGTCTGATTTTTTTGAGCCAACAATGCATTGCATACTGATTTCGTTCCGAGAATCGGTGACACACAAAGCTCTTTGTGGGCTTTTGTATTGCTCTAATTGTTGATAAACGGTTAATAGTTCATTATTAAAACGCTGAGGAAACCCCTGATTTTTTTTGATGACATAGTCGGTAAGATGCAAAGCGAGGATTGGAGCTAATAATAGAAACACAAAGGTATAACGGAATTGTATTTTTTTCCAGCGTTTTGATGGTTTTTCAATAAAGCGCCAAGAGAGATAGGATAAAACAAAAGTAAGCCCAAAAGCAGCAAATAAAACAAAGGGAGTTTCTACCATACTTTGATATCTTAAAACCGAGAAAATAACCCAATGCCAAATGTAAAGTGAATAAGACAATAGTCCTATGAACACCAACGGCTTACTGGAAAATAATTGGCTCCAGATATTTTTGGGAGAACAGGTTCCTATGGCAATGAGAAATCCTGTTGCCATACAAACAATAAATGCATAGTAATTTGGATAACCTGTTATAACTGGATTGAAACTGGCGAGGCATAGCACGGTTATTAATGCCAAACCACCAATAAGGTTTAAGAGATATTTATTATTGGCTAAAAAAAAGGTTTTTGGAGTGATGAGTGCAATGCAGGACCCAATTAAAAACTCAAAGATTCTGCTGGAAAATAAGTAATAAGTGTGTGTGGGCAGGTTTTTTGCATTGTAGAGTGACCCTAGAAAAGCGATACAGGTCAATCCAGCTAAAAATGGAATTAAATATTTGTTAGGCGAGAAACGATACAGGCAATAGATAAGACAGGGTAAAAGTAAATAGCACTGCCATTCTATTGAAAGAGACCAGGTATGGAGTAAAGGGATTTGATGTGTGTCCGGTGAAAAATAGCCTGTTGTTGTTTTATCAAAAAATAAGTTGGATAAAAATAAGGAAGTTTTACGCGCACTTCTGCTGTATTGGATTAAATCATCAGGTAAAAAAAACAACAAAGTTAAGGCTGTTGTTAAAAAGAGCAAGCAAACAAAAACAGGTTGCAAGCGCCATAATCTTCGATTATAAAAATTCAAAAAAGAAAAAGAACCTTCTTTGAGTGACTCGTGGATGGTGCTCGTAATGAGAAAGCCAGAAATAACAAAAAATACATCAACTCCAATAAACCCTGAGGGAAAAAAGGAGAGTCCCCCGTGATAAATTAAAATCAATATAATCGCTATGGCTCTGAGTCCATCAATATCGGGGCGGTATTTCATTCACTTTCAAGCAAAAAAACCAATCCTAACATCTTGGTCAACGATTATCTATAATCCTTCTTGTTATTGCCTCTTGAGCACATCTATTCCTACGCCCCTCGGACAAGCCGCGGGACATAGGAATAGAACTGGACTGGTTTTTCAGCGATGTGTAGAAGATTCAGATGCTTGTTAGAGGTACCGAATTTAATTGATTCATTTTGTTTCTTCAAAATTTACGTATCGTTTCATCTTTTAGGTTATTGAGCATATCCACAGCTTGACCCCATATTTCAATTGTTGATGAGCTTTCATCTTGAATGGACCTATTTAAGGTATCAATATAACGGATGGAACCTTCGAGTTTTTTTTCGCTTAATTGTTTTCGTATCGCATTCATAATAATAGAGGCTTCTTCCGTTGATTTTGCCTTAATGATATAACCTAATCCTTGGCCAATAGGTTCAATTTTGAAAATAAGATTGACATCAAATTGACAGTTTTCTGCCAGTTCGTAGCGAAAATTGAAATTATCTTCCGAATCCGATGTCTTGGTGAAAAATTCATATTTATTAAGAAACTCTGATGAGGGTAATGCCCAAATGAAACTTAAAATATATTCCAGAACACCTTTTCTTAAAAAATGATTCCTGTGCTTTTTCATTAAAATATCAGCACTTGGAAGACCATTTTTTAATAATGTAAAATGCAGTTTCTGTTTTACTCTATTGAACTCTACTCCCAGATCAACAGTATTTTTATTTTTAATTTGCATTGCAATATGATTGTACAGTGAAGTAAGTACGATTAATTTACCTGCATCAAAATTTTTATCCGGCAAATCCCCCTTGATTATTATAGAGCTTGGAAGTTTTGCATCAGTTAAAATATTTTTTCCTTGTTTATCGCTTTTGCTTTTTTTATGCAGGGTAATGTTTGGTGGGTTTTTGCTATGCATGACATGTTTGAAGATATGATCAATGTGAAAAAGACATTCTTCCAAGAATTCAGTTTTTTCCTGTCGGCTCTTAAGGATCATCATAATCCTCCACTTTCCTTGTGTTGTCCGCTCTGGACCGTGCCATATCCAATTTTATTTGGACAATTTTGATACTATTATAGTATATATCCAAGTTCTTTTGATAAAGGGGCTATGAATGTTTTATTTAATAAATAGATTAGAGTCCTTACATCCTGATTTTATGAGGAAATGATGCATACGCTACGCGTTTTTTTCGCAATTATATTTCCCAAGTCAACTCAGGTTCGTCTATCTAGAAGTTTAAAAACGCTACAAAATACCCTTCTGTCAGATTATATTCGCTGGGTTCATGTAGAAAAAATGCATATTACTGTGCAATTTTTAGGAAATTTACCGCAAGAACAGTTAATTCTTCTAATTGAAAAGGTACCGTCCGCTATAAAAAATACACTGCCAATTCAACTGCAATTTGGGCATTTAGAATGGTTCCCCACCTTGCGCCATCCAAAAATTCTTTCACTATCCGTTCAACCACAGGCTGATTTAGCGATGTTGTCCAAAGTAATTGGCAACACCTTAATTACTTTAAATGTTCCAGTTGAAACGCGTCCTTTTAGAGGACATTTGACCATGGGGCGATTGATTCGCCACAGGATACCCCATGAACTATTGGAAACAATAAAGATACCGGTAATTCCGCCAATCGTGGTTAATAAAATCCATCTCATAGAAAGTAGATCTGAAAAAGGTAGGCAAAATTACTATCCATTAGCAGAATTCAAATTAGCTGAGTTATAGCGTGATGAGGCGAAGACACCTAGCCATACCTACGTAATAAATACTCTATGATGGCACGTAAACCCATAGCTTCACCGCCTTCAGGTTTGCCAGGTTTGCTTTGTTCACTCCATGCCATAATGTCAAAATGTGCCCAAGGAGTTGTCTTGCTGATGTATCGCTGGAGAAATAATGCTGCAATAATCGCCCCAGCATAAGGATAGTCACTGCAATTGATCATATCAGCAATCGTTGATCGCAGAAACTTTTCATAAGGTGCAAATAATGGTAAACGCCATACGGGATCAGCGGTTTTATAAGATGCGTCGATTATTTCCGCTGCTAAAGACTCATCATTTGCAAAAAATGCCGACATTTCTGTTCCAACGGAAACGCGAGCCGCTGAAGATAAGGTAGCAAAATCAATCAGTAGATCAGGCTTTTCCTCACACGCTTTGACTAAAGCATCAGCCAAAATCAAACGTCCTTCTGCGTCGGTATTATCGATTTCTACAGTAAAACCATTACGCATAATTAAAATATCGCCTGGTTTAAAGGCATTAGGACCAATCGCGTTTTCTACAGCAGGAATAAGTAAATGCAAGCGAATGGGTAAGTTCCGATTCATAATCCATTGAGCAAGACCTATCACATGAGCTGCGCCCCCCATGTCTTTTTTCATTATTCGCATACCATAAGGTGATTTAAGATTCAGGCCTCCTGTATCAAAACAAACCCCTTTTCCTACCAGGGTGACACGAGGATTTGTTTCATCGCCCCAGGTTAAGGAGAGCAAACGAGGCTCTGATTTGGCAGCACGACCAACTGCATGAATGGCAGGATAATTAGCATGCAACAATTCATCACCAATGCATTGTTCGAATTGTGCATGATGTTCTTCTGCTAATTGTTCCACTGTATCCGCCATTTCTTTAGGGCCCATATCACTGGCTGGTTGATTGATGAGATCACGTACTAAAAAGTGAGCTTGGGCTAAATGAATTAAATCAGTGAACATTTGTGGCTCGATTATCAAGATTCGGGGAGTCACACGATCTTTTTTGTATTTTTCAAAACGGTATTGTGCTAATCCCCAAAATAAGGCAGCTTCCTGGGAACAGGTACCTTGAAGCTGGTAACTGTTTGCGGGTAATAATAAAGCGGCATGAGCCATTGCTAATGCCTGATTTTCATCTTCAGTGCCAACATAAGCTTTCTCTAATAAACCATCCGCATTATAAAGCAAGCAATACTCGCCAATTTTTCCATTAAATTGAGCTTGAATGAAATAATTACGTTCAATAGTAGTTAGCATAGAACTTAGCTTCTCCCATTGTTTTTGGGAGATTAGATAAAGGGGGACGGGATGGACACTCTCTATCGTATAAAAAAGTTCAGCGTGCATGTCATTTCCTATTAAAAGTGGATGGTTTTTATCGTTGATAATTAATTATTTATTCTGGTTTGTTTTTTGTCAAAATAAATGATCGTGTTAGAGAACTTCTGTATAAAAAATATACTTAGACCAAAAAGCCTACATCACGAGATCCTCACAAAGTTTAGCGAGCAAGAATTTCATTTGTTACTGGAATCCATCCAGCTTAAGGAATAGGAATCTCAGGGCTTTTGCTTTTATGCGCAGAAGGCAGTTCCGGTTTTCATGTAAGCTCGACTAGATGCCGTGCAAAAAGCACGGCAAGGCAAAAAAGAGAGGTTTTATATCATTGGGCAGGAGTATTGCTGTTGAATTTTTGATAAATTCCAACCAGTTCCGCTTCACCGATAACATGTCCAGTCATTGCATTCAAAAGGATATCTCGAGTCGTACCATCTCCAAGACTTAATACGGTATCCAGGGCATAGAGTTTAAAATGATAAGTATGAGCAATTCCGATAGGGGGGCAAGGACCTCGATATCCTAGGCCATCCCAACTGTTTTTTGCATTTGCAGCTCCTGGAGGGACTGGACTTCCTGCCTCTAATTCCTTAACGGTTGGTGGTATATTAAATACAATCCAGTGCGTCCAAACGCCACCATTAGGTGAGTCCGGATCATCGACAATCAGTGCAAGTGACTGAGTTTTAGGTGGGATATTGCGCCAGGCTAATGGAGGGGATTGATCTACTCCGGTACACGTAAATTCGTCTGGAATTAAGGAGTTCATTTTAAAAGCCGAACTTTCCAAGGTGAATTTATTCGCAAAAGCATTGTAATGAAATAGAGAACACATTAAGAACAAAAAGAGAGAATATTTTTTCATTTTTTTTACCTCATCTCATTTTTAAAAATTGGATAATAAAGTATGGTATCGAAATCATCCAGAGTAGAAGAACAAATGATATTTTAATATTTTTTTATCTGCAATTATGCATTTACACATTCTCTATAAATAAAAAATTCAGGTGAAAATTTTGAGAGTTTTGAAGGATCTCAAAGGTTCGACTATTATTTCAGGAGCATAAAGGACAAACATACAGTACCACAGAAAGCATACTCATAGTTTTAATCTGAAAAATGAATGAATAGGGATATAAAATGACAATTGAATGTATTATCGATTTAATTGCAGCAAAAAAAGAAAAATCGTTTATTGTTTTTGAAGACGAGTATTTCATTTCTTTCTTGGATTCTCGTCCACTTTTTCCAGGTCATACCTTGTTGGCGCCTAAAATGCATATTAAAACACTTTATGATGTGCCTGATTCTATGGTATCACCTCTTTTTTTACTCACGCAAAAGATAGGGAAGGCTGTTGAAAAAGCAATGGAAGCTGCAGGAAGTTTTATTGCAATGAATAATACAATTAGCCAAAGCATTCCTCATCTGCATATCCATATCGTTCCCAGGAATAAACACGATGGACTTAAAGGTTTTTTTTGGCCACGTACTCATTATAGAGATGAAGAACACATGCGTGAAGTGCAAGAAAAAATCAGATATCAGTTGGATAAATAAATCATTGAAATTTTTCATTCTTGCTTTACAAGGTCAATAGTATATTATTAATCTCAATCCCAAAACTGATTTCAGTTCTGTGCTTCAATAAGATTAGGGATAACCATGCATTTTCTCTCATTAATAATACTAGGATGGTTTGTGATGACTTCTAATTTATCAGCAGCAGATACTCAGCATCATGACAATGCATATGATTATTCATTTCATACCTTACGCGGACATGAACCTTTACCGTTGTCTTCCTTTCAAGGAAAAGTTTTAATGGTAGTCAATACGGCTTCAAAATGTGGTTTTACTCCGCAATATGCTCGTTTAGAAAAACTTTATGAAAAATATAAAGATCGTGGTTTAGTCATAGTTGGAGTTCCTTCAAATGATTTCGGTAGCCAGGAGCCAGGAACGGAACAAGAAATTGCAAATTTTTGCCAAGTCAATTACGGCGTTACTTTTCCAATGGCTGCTAAAGAAGTGGTTTCAGGAAAAGATGCCCATCCATTTTATCTTTGGGCCAGAAAGCAATTAGGATTTGGCACGGCACCGAAATGGAATTTTCATAAGTACCTAATCAATCGTAAAGGTGAGCTTATTGACTATTTCTATTCAACTACTTCTCCGGAAGCAGGAAGGTTGGTTAAGGTTGTAGAGCAGGCGCTTGACGAAAAGGTGTAAAGCCATATTTGGCTCATCTTGAGCTCAAATCTGACTTTTCATCAAGATTCAAACATAGCCGTAGCCTGGGTGCGGCGTAGCGGAACCCGGGTAAATAGAGTTGCTTCTTAATCCCGGGTTCCGCTACGCTGCACCCAGGCTACAAGTTGAATAAATTAAGCAGCATCATATCCACCGGCGACGGCGTTATACACTTGTACGATGCTATCGAGTAATTGGGCTTTTTCCTGGATTAAACTCAACTTACTTTGGTCACGATTTATTTTGGCATTGATTACATTGCGATAATCTTTTGCCCCGGCTTTATATTGAGCTAATGCAATATCATATGCTTTTTGTGCTGCCAAATATGCTTTTTGAGTTTGCAAATAGGATAAGTTGTTTTTCTGCTCATTTGTAAGAGAATCATCTACATCCGCGAATACAGAATGAAGTGTTTCCAGATAGTCATAGTAGATTGATTTGAATCCAGCCTTAGCGGATTTGATATTTTGATAGGTGCTGGCATTGAAAATTTTTGTCGAAGCAGCGGCTCGAGCAACCCAAATATTAGTACTTAATTTTAAAATATTAGTTAAATCAACAGAGGCTCCTCCAACCAAACCAGTCAAGTCAATTGTAGGGAAAAAAGCTGAATAAGCCACTCCAATCTGTGCCTGAGCCATTTTCAGGTTATTTAAGGCAATCATGAGGTCAGGACGATTTTTTAAAACCGATGAAGGTAACGATTTAGGAATTAGATGATTTAAGTTTATTGAAAGTAACGTTCGATGAGTGGCAATAGGCCCAGGATTTTGATTCAATAAGAGGTGAATGGTATTTTCACTTTGCGCAATAACACGTTCAATTTGGGGAATCTTCGCTTCTTCTTGAGCAATCTGTTGATCTAGATTGGTTGTTATTTCGATATCATTGGCACCTTTGCGGAATCGAATTTGTTCGAGTCGGCGAAGTTTCCGCAAGTCACTACTAAGGGCTTTTTCTACGGCCAATTGTTCTCGTTGACTTAAGAGCATAAAGTAGGTTCCGCTCATTTGGCTAATAATTCCTAATTTTACTGACTGGGTCTGAGCCTGTTCCATAGCCAAAGAGGCTCTAGCTGCTTTAATATTATTAATATTGTTTAAGATGTTAAATGTATACCCTGGAACAAATCCGGCGTAGTATCCTCTAAATTTCAGGTTGGAGAGGTTAGAAAAGAAAGAGTTATTTGCTAATTGGCCTCTTGGGGTAATATGGGTATTCCAGGTTCTACCAGTAAAGCCGTTCGCTGTAGCATCAAGAGTTGGGATCCAGGCATATTGAGCTGCTTTAAGTTGTGCTTGTGCTTGCTCAATGGTTGCATAGGAGCTTCTAATCGAATCATTACAGGCTAGCGCCTGGGAAATAAGCTCGTTAAGCTCTGGATCGTTGAGTTTTTTCCACCACGCGACGCGACTTAAGTCGGCTTTATTATCGATGTATTTAACTCCACTACGCGTACTTGTAGGATAATTCACTTTTTCATGAATAATACAGTTTTTGCAACATCCTCCAAGCAGTATGGCAAAGAGATTGAGCAAGATAATTTTTCGTTTCATAATTTGGCCATTTTTGTTGAATTCTTCTATCTTGGCGAACTCAGTAGATTCTAGTCGAGCTTTGTTCTAAATATTTTTCCTGTCAAAATAATCAAAATAAAGGCAATCAATAAAATAGGTAAAATATTAGGGACAATTTGGCTAAATGTATTGCCCTTCAGTAATATTCCACGTGTAATCCGGGTAAAATAGGTCATTGGCAGACAATATCCCAAGAACTGTGCCCACGTAGGCATACCATAGAAAGAAAAAATATAACCTGATAAAAACATTGAAGGTAGTTGAAAAAAGACACTAAGTTGCATTGCTTGCATAGGTAAACGTGCGAGTGTAGAAAAAATCATGCCTACCATTAAATTAGCAATAAGAAACGGTGCAGCGGCTATATAAAGCAACAATATACTTCCTTCAGTAGGAATATGAATCAGGAGCTTACCAAAAAGTAAAATACTTGTAAGTTGCAAATAACCTAAAACAATGTAGGGTATCACTTTACCAAGAATGATCTCTAATGGCTTTAATGGAGTACTTAACAGCATTTCCATTGTGCCGGTTTCTTTTTCGGAAGTGATGGCAGTCGAAGTCAGCATTACCAAAGTTAGAGTAAGCAATACTCCAATTAAGCCAGGAACAATATTATAAGAGCTTATATTCGATTCATTATACAGTCGATGGATGGTGAGATCGACACTTCGCTCTGAATGAGTTGTGTGTGTGAAACCTAAACCTTGCTTTGTAAACCTATCCAGAGTTTGATTGAGTATGGGCAGAGCATTGCTGAGCGCACTCGCACTGCTTCCTGGATCAGAGCCATCGATTTCAACCAGTAATTGGGGGTTCTCATTACGAAGATACTTGCGTGTAAAATTTGGAGGAATGGTAAAAGCAAAGCTGATTTTTCCATTTGCAAAATCTTCATCCTTCTTTTGTTCATCAAATCCTTCATGAATGACTTTAAAATATCTTGAGGCTTCTAGTGAGCTGACATAGCTTCGGGTCAAGGGCGAATTATCATAACTAATAATGGTGGTGGGTAGATGTTTGGGATCGAATTCAATGGCAAAGCCAAAAAGGATAAGTAACATTATTGGTAAGATAACAAGCATCGCGATGGTGCCTCGATCACGACTGACAAGAATAAATTCTTTGCGTATTAAACCACCAAGACGAGTTAGAGATATTCCCTGTAATAGATTTTTATAGTTCATCGCATTAATCCGATAAAAACCTCTTCAAAAGAAGGAGTGACTTCTTTGCTTGAACGATCATTGTTTTCTTGAATCACTTGCTTTAGTGATTGATCATCACGTGATGAAATTCGCAATTCATTATTTACAATTGAAGCCAATAACTTTGGATGTGCATCATGTATTTTTTCCATTAATGGAGTTTGCTCTTTTCTATCGACTTCCAATACATATGCTTTGACTTTGGATTGAGGAATTAAATCTTTTGTGCTGCCTATATACAAGAGTTTGCCTAAATTAATGTAGGCTAAATCAGTGCACTTTTCAGCTTCATCCATATAATGAGTTGTTACTAAAATTGTGGTGCCATCACGAGAGGAAATTTTATGTAAATAATCCCAAAATTCTTTACGTGCCTTGGGATCAACACCTGCGGTTGGTTCATCTAAGAATAATAATTGCGGTTTATGAAGTAAACTACATGCCAAAGCCAAACGTTGTTTCCATCCTCCTGATAAATTACCTGCTTGTATCTTTCGATAGTCCTCTAATCCAAGATCTTTGATGATGTCTTCGATCGCTTGTGCCGAATTTTTTACCTGAAAAATATCCGCAGTAAAGCGCAGATTTTCATAAACGGTTAATCCCGTATAAAAACTGAATTTCTGAGGCATGTAGCCTATATGTTTTTTTATCTCATCGCTTTGAGTTTTAATGTCATATCCAAGGCAATTTCCTTCTCCATCTGTGGGAGTTAAAAGGCCACAAATCATTCGAATGGTGGTTGTTTTACCACTACCGTTTGAACCAAGAAAGCCAAATATAGAGCCTTTCTCTACTTGTAGGCTAATGTGATCCACAGCGACTTTTTCATCAAATTTTTTTGTTAGTTTTTTAACATCAATTGCAAAATCACTCATCGGCTAATTCCAAAGTGACAGGCAGTCCCAGATGAATTTTTTCTAAATCAGGAGAATCAATTTTTGCTTCAACTCGGAATACAAGACGTTGACGTTCTTCACGGGAATAAATAATTGGAGGAGTGAATTCAGCAATATTTGAAATATAGAAAATATGTCCCGTAGCAAAATTTTCATTTATATCAGTCTTTATCTTAACGTGTTCATTAAGGCGCAATTGAGAGAGTTCTTTCTCAGGAACAAAAAATACTGCTTTAAGATTATTTCGGGTAATTAAGGAAAGAACGGGAGCACCTGCTTGGACAAATTCACCTTGTGTATGATACGTATCAAATATAAGTCCTCGTTCGGGTGCAAAGTTTTCTTTGCGCGTTACCTGCCATTTTTTATCGTTTGTTTCAATTTGATTGTTTTGGATTTTAACATCGATGTCAGTAAGCTGATCTTTTGAAATCTTTAAATCTCTTTGAGCTGCATCCAGATCGCTTTGGCTTGCTGCATTTTGTTTTCGCATCCCCTGGATACGACGATAATTGATTTCATTGTAGTTAAGTTGGGTCAAAATTTGTTGGCGTTGAGCAAGTAGATTTTGTTTGCTTAGCTGACTCATTTGTACACTATAAAGCTCACTGGTTTGTTCGAGTTTAAATAAAAATTGATTGCTTTTGACTAACTGTCCCTTGAATACGGCTAAATCAGTCAGACGCCCACCAAAATCCGAAGACAAATAGACAAGATCTGTATCAACATATCCACTAAAAGACCTATTTTCTTTTTCGCAGGCTGCGAGCAGTAAAAGAGTCAACCAAACAATCACCAACTTATGCATTTCAAACCCATCCTGAGCTTTATAACTGTGGAATAACAGCAGATATGTAATTGAAGCAATTAAGCTATGTATATTAAGCTCAAGAACCCTGTGTGTCAAAAGAGTTAATCGGCTTCTTATGCAAGAGGCCTATTCAATGATGAGGTCTTAATGAGACAAATACTTCGCCTATAAAATTTCAAAAATACTATTTGACCTTAGCGGAACAAGATGTTAAACAACAATCCGATATCAACCCCCTCAGTGTTTTAGAAACAAAGGAGTATCTAAATGAATTTTAAATCGTTCTTCTGTGTCACAATTGCAGCATCTTCTTTATTAGCTCAATCTGTTTTTGCTGAGCAAAAAACAGTTACCTATAAAAATGAAAGAGGATCAATTTTAGAGCTCAATATCTTGTCCGATAATAAAATCGAAGGCTCTTTCACTACTGCTGTTGCCTCAAAAACGTGTCCACAAGCAATAAATCAAAAAAGACCAATTACCGGCTACATAGTAGGTAATGCATTATCTTTTAGCGTGGTTTATCCAATGTGTGAGTCCGTATTGAGCATTAGTGGGCATTTTGATAAAAATCAACAAGCGATTGATACCATTTCCATACTCAATAAGCAGGCAAGCGACATTACTCATGAAGGACCGGGAGCCCGTTTTATTGGACATGATTCTTATAAAAAAATGGGATAAATTATAGAATATAATAGCCTGGGCATAATTTGCATGTGTTCAGGCTTTGTATACCGATTTAATCAAGACATTCTTTGATGACGTTTAAAGAAAATGGAGGAAAAAAATCGGAGAATTAGTTCATGATATGTAATAACTATGCCAGTCTTGCACAGCGAAATATACCTTGTAACTTGAGAAAGACCTTTTCTTTTGTCTGAGTGATTCCTATGACTAATAGAACCTGGGCAATATAATAGAGCAACATAATTAAAACAGCTATGGGTTTATTGGGTGGCAAAATAAATAAGTCTAATGACAAGATAAAGTCGGAGAGTAAAAAAAGACAGGCTCCGGTTCGCAGCAATAGTGATTGCTGTTTGACTTGGAAGGAACAAAATACCATTAAGGTCAGCAGACATAAATAAACTGCTACCGGTATTTTCATTGCTCCCAGGTAAGGTGATAAAAAGTAAAAGCTTATGAGTACAAATAATAAGATGGGTAAAAAGGCGAGCAAATTCTTTCTTTGAAACTGTAGGTTCTTTAAAAATAAACTGATGTAGCTGCAATGGGTGGCCATAAACGCCAAGATCCCAATTTGCAATGCCGTTTCCATGGGAAGAGTCAAAAAGACATCACCAATTAGTGAAAATCCTAATGCAAGAAATAATAGACGTTTTATGTGCTTGTCTGGATTAACTTGGAAGACAAAAAGAATCAGCAAAGCAATGGGAATGGGTTTGAGGAACGTAGTCAAAGGGTATTGAATAAAGGAAAGTAACAAAAGATAAAGTACCATGCTGAACAAAACAAATGGCATGGTTATTTTAAATGGCTGTCCAGGCATTAGAATTCCCTGATTATTCAATAATCTTAATAATCCGAGTATACACTTTCTTTGCCCCTTTTCCTTTAAATTTTTGTCTACTTAGGAAAAATATGGTTTAATAACGCTCGTTTTGCGTTTTTTGGTGTCTAATTATGAAAAAAATAATCTTACTTCTGCTCGTTACTTCTCTATTCTCAGTAGGACATGCCAGTAAGCTCAGTAAATTTTTTAAAGAAATGGATGAAGAGGATAGAGCTCGTCAGCAACGAGAGTGGCAACAAGATATGAATTTTGGCGATTTTTCGTTCCGCTTAGACAGACGATATACAGATGATCATGGACAACGCTGCCGAGATTATAAGTTTAGATCGCGCAGTAATCCTTTTCGCCATGGATACTATACCGTCTGTGATGAACGCTAGGCTCTACTGAAATTTTCTCCTATGTAACTGCTCGCTTTATGTCTGAGAGATCCTCAAAAAATCGAAACAGGAAAATACGTACAGCCACGGAGCATTGTAGCCTGGGTGCAGCGCAGCGAAACCCGGGTTCCGCTGCGCTGCACCCAGGCTACTGTATTTTATTGAGTCAAATAACTCCTCAGTGGATGGCCGTTCAAAGCGGCATGCCCCTTGTAGATTCTTAATGGTTTTTAATTTGATGAATTGAAATGGAGAAATCCATTCTATACTACAATAACATCATATAGACCAAAATCTTGCTATGGCAATGCAACTTTAAGGATGCATTATGAGTAAGTCTATGATGATGCTTTTCCTGTTGGTATTTACTTCCTGTAATCATGCTAATATTGCCAATGATATTTTATTGAGCAGAACATCAGCGCAAAAAACACAAATACTAAGCGGTATTATCAATGCAGCAGGCGAGTCCTGTGCTCCTATTGAATCTTTTTATCAAGGAGTCGATCGCAATGATGCGGCATATTGGAATATCTTATGCTTAAATGGCCGGTCCTATGTTATTCAAATAGCAAATGATGCAGAAGCCACAACAACAATCTTTCCATGCAGCGCCATGAAATCTTTAGGAGCCCAATGCTTTAAACAGTTTGGCTTTTAAATAGGGTCTCTATCTAGGTATCAGTTCAAATTGATTATGTGGATAAATATTAATGGAGTTGCATGAGCGCTGATTGTATACTCAATTAAAAAGAGGAATTAATTATCTTGTTTGAATCGAGAAGAGGGACTTTTTATGGAGCAAACAGTAGAACATCGTGTTATTCATTTAATTGCAAGAACACAGGAAATTGCGCCTGAAGCGATCGATTTGGATCAATCAATTGATCAAGTTGTTCCTAGCTCTCTAGATTTAGTTAATTTTTTCTTCGACTTAGAGGATGAATTTGATCTTGATATTCGTAATGATATAGGTAAAGAAAAAACAATCCGTGAGATAGCAATTGATATTAAAGAGTTAATTGCGAAAAAAAACTAAATGCAAATGATCCTGCACTTTAACCAATGCTAAGCGACTTCTATTCTTTATTGCCTCATAAGGGGTAAACACATTATTCAACTATGCACCATTTTGCATATTTCTTTGTTGTTATTATTTAAAATAAAATTTAGAATGCCTTTTCATTTTTCTTATGAGTAGACCAAAATGGCATCCGTATTAGAGACTGTATTAGGAACTTTCGGGTTAAAAAAGCAACCATCTTATACACCTATTCCTCAATTGGGTATTAACAGTGAGTTAAATACATTGCAGTTGGAATCGCAACAGTATTTTGCTATTGGTAAGGGCGCTCAGGCGGCTGATGGCAATGTACTTGGCATCACAGTGGAGCAGGATTTTCGAACGACTAATTCAAATCAAATCGAGTTTTTAAATAAATGCATCGCACTCGTAAAAGATAAATCAATGCAACTAAAAAGTATTGATCAAAAAATTACCGGAAGTGTGGTTTTTGGGGTCACAGCAACCGCTTTGTCTTTTCTTCCAGTAATCGGTTATATAGGTTGGATAGGCTGGGCAGCTGCAGCGTACTTTATCAATAAACGCGCTACTGCATATGCTGAATATCACGAAGCATTAACTCTTTTAGTGGGAGCATGTAATTGGAGCCTTGGTTTAGGTTCTGGTAATCGTAAAGACTCTGCTGAGAATTTAACGAAGAATAAATCAATACGTGAGATGATGGCGGTGCTTTATCCCGTTCTTACAGAAACGCAAGTAAGGCACTTGATTGCAGATGATATCGAAGATGTATTTACTCAAGAATTACACGATTACGAAAAAAGATTTCAACCAGGCTTTGAACCAAGTCGATTTTTCAAAAAAGACGATACGATTGCACTCAGCAAAAAAGGCGCCGAATTCAGTCGTTGCATTTACGGGTTCAATAAGGGTGGGGTTACGGATTATCTTGATGCTATTGTATCCATCCTTCCTGATTTATACCGGGCAGCACTGCATGGTTGGCATAAACTGACCTATTGGTGGCAGGAAAAGAAGACTCATCAAGATACCGAAATGGAATCACATGAGCACGAACACAAAGCCACTATCAACTAAATAATCCCTGTTTACTGCATCACACTGAAGCCCTGATAGTATAACTGGGGCTTTAGAGTGCACATTGCCAGCGCGCCTCCTAGAATGTCATTATTTTTAATAAGGGTGCTATTGTAAGAAAGTCTGGAGGACTGAAACCCGGGTTTCACTTCGTTTCACCCAGGCTACATGCTAATGTTTTAATAGTCCCATCTAAACTATTTACTCAATTGGAAATCCAGGACAGCGCGTGCGAGCTCTGCTCCTAGGCGCGCATTATTTTTAATTAAAGCGATATTGGCAAGCAAACTTTTGCCTTGGGTCAGCTGGGCTACTTCGGCCAAGAGAAAAGGCGTTAATGCTTTTCCTGAAATATTATTTTGCTCCGCTTTGTGTATGGCATCCATGATTACTGGTTCAATCACTTCAAGCGGAATATTAAATTCTGCAGGAATTGGATTGGTAATTAAGACTCCTGAAGACATGCCGATATCCCAATGAGCTGTTACTATTTGAGCAAGGGTGGGTACATCCTCTACCCAAGTGGATAACGAATACTGAGTCGAATCAGTATAAAATGCGGGTAATACCTGCGTGCGATAACCAATAACAGGCACGCTCATCGTTTCTAAAAATTCTAGAGTACGTGGCAGGTCAAGGATGGCTTTTGCTCCAGCGCAAATAACCGCAATCGGTGTTCTTGAGATTTCAATTAAATCAGCAGAAATATCCTGAGCATCACCTCGATGGACACCGCCAATTCCACCTGTAGCGAATAATTTAATACCTGCTTTAGCAGCACAGAATAAGGTTGCTGCAACCGTGGTTCCTGCAGAATACCTGTTGGCTACTACGAAAGGCAAATCACGTCGGCTTGCTTTTAAAACCTCTTTATTGCTTGCAAAGTGGTGTAATTCATTTTCTGTTAAGCCCATTTTTATTTTCCCATCAATCACAGCAATGGTAGCCGGGGTGACATCGTATTCACGAACGATGTGTTCTACTGCCTGTGCTGTTTCATAATTATCAGGATAAGGCATACCATGGGAAATAATCGTGGACTCCAAAGCCAACACCGGCTTTTTATTTTCAAGAGCTGATTTTACTTCTGGGGAGTAACCAAAAAATTGCTTCATAATCTGTTTCTCTTCTTTTTATGTTTCAGCTGAATATTTTTTAGTGCTTCATGATGAAGCTGTTTATTTACATACCCAATAATTACCAAGCTCCAGGCATCCACGAACCATGTAAACCATGGGGAATTCGGCGAGGCATCCTTATGCGAGCAATGGGATCATTCGGGAAATTTTGGGCATCTAATAAAACGAGTTCACTTTGGTTTGAACGTTTATCGTATACAAATAACAGTAAATAACCGTCATCTTCTGATTTATGTGTTGCCGCTGGTGCAAAAACTGCTTCTCCTATTTCTGCATGGGGGCCAAAATCATAAACCCATGAGTGTTGATTCGTTACATCATATTTTATTAGCGCATTAAAGGCCTGCTGGGGATTAAGAGTATTCGTTTTTGTTGGTGTATAAATAAATTGATGGGATAGGCTGTTTTGATCTTCCCTAATACGAGGGAATTCTACCAGTCGCTCATCCAGTACACTATGTTTCATCATTTCTGTTTTCAGATTAAGAACAGTTCGGTTTAATCTAGGAGGAACGGATTGGTGCTTTTCTTCCTGTGCTAAAAGAACTATTTTTTCATGCCTAACATAGTCAATAATAAGTTCATCGTTTTGCTCATAAGCATTAGCAAAGTGAAATACAAAAAATGGTTCAGTGTGAAACCATTTTATTTGCCCGCCTGAACGAGGCATCACACCGATACGTACGCCGAGCTCAGGTCGCCAACTCAAAACAGGTCCCCCAGACATCATCTGTTGTATATCAAAGAGCACAGGGCAATCAAAAACAAGAACGTAATTTTTTGTTAAAATAAAATCATGAATCATAGAGCAATAGGGTTTTTCAATATCCCATTTTTGGATTTCTTCTCCCTGTTTATCCAATCGATAAAACGTCAAATAGGGTGGAATTAAAGCGTAATTTACAAACCACAACTCGCCATTTAGTGGATCTAATCGAGTATGAGCACAAATGTCTATGGCCGGTTGATCTTGATAAGGCTTCCATTCACCAAGGGTATCCAACTGTGCTGTCATGCGATATGCTGGTGCTGATTCACTCAGTGCCAGATAAATGTCGTGGTGACGAGTAATATGAATAAATGCTCCATTCTTAAAGGCAACGGGCTCATCCTCAGGGCCTGCCCACTTAGGATCCATTGGAGCAGGGTGCAAAACGCCACCATAGAGTGCTTTTCCCGCTTTCCGTTCTTTAAGTAACCCTTTGGTTGCAACAAATCGGTTCCGGTACGCTGCTTTACCCTCTGCGATATAAACCGCATGGATCATGCCGTCCCCATCGTATGGATAAGTATAGGAAATAGGAGCGAACTCTGGATTTGGGCCATTACGCATATAGACTCCCAGTAAATCCTTAGGGATTTCGCCGAGTATTTCCAATTGATTCACCTCCAATTCATCGTGAACTGGGGCATAGTTTCCTGATAGATAAGGATTATTTGAATTATTCATGTGCTATTCTTTTCTGAAATCGTTTTAAATATATAGCATAACCTAAAGCTTGTGAAAAAAGCAGTTTATCGAATCTAACTAAGGATAAATCATGGGACAATTAGTTGATGGTCAATGGCATGATGTTTGGTATGATACTTCGAAAACAGGAGGAGCATTCAAACGAGAACCTACTCAATTTCATTCAGCAATTGGTAATGAACCCAACACTCGTTTTCCTGCTGAAAAGGGTCGTTACCATTTGTATGTATCACTTGCCTGTCCATGGGCACATCGTACTTTGATCTTCAGAAAACTCAAGAAATTAGATGATTATATTGATGTCTCTATTGTACATCCTCATATGCTTGAATATGGTTGGGAGTTTAGAAAAGGAATGGGGGCTACTGGAGATTCTCTGTATGGATTGAACTATTTATATGAGCTTTATATCAAAGCAGACAATCAATACAGCGGTAGAGTTACTGTACCTGTTTTGTGGGATAAAAAAGAAAAAACGATTGTTAGTAATGAATCAGCAGAAATTATTCGCCAGTTTAATCAGGCGTTTAATCATTTAACAGGAGATAACCAAGATTTTTACCCAGAACCTCTGCGCGTGGAAATTGATGTGTTGAATGAGCGAATTTATAATGCCATTAATAATGGAGTTTATCGCTGTGGTTTTGCAACAACTCAGCATGCTTACGAAGAAGCGTATGTCCAATTATTTCGTTTACTTGATGAACTGGATGTGCGCTTACGCAACCAAGAATATTTATTCGGGGAGCAGTTAACTGAGACCGACTGGCGCCTATTTACGACGTTAATTCGTTTTGATGCCGTATATTACAGTCATTTCAAAACAAACCAGCAGCGAATAAGTGATTATGAGGCACTACAACCATATTTAGAGCGGTTGTATCATTATCCTGGGGTACGCGAGACCGTAAACTTTTTACATATCAAACACCATTACTATTTTAGTCATAAAACCATAAACCCAACACAAATCGTGCCTTTAGGACCGAAACTAAACTTTGATTCATGATTGCTGTTCCTGCAATGATACCCGTAGGTTGGGTCATTTTGACCCAACAACTCGTTGTGAACAGAGTTTTTTGTTGGGTCTAAAAGACCCAACCTACCTTGTGTTTATGAAGATTAATCTCATTCAAATATATCTAAGTGTGTAGGTTGGGTTGTTATTTACTTTTATTCTTCTTTTTTAGATCTTTTTTCACCCAATTAATTAATCCACCTTCAAGAAGCAATTCGATTTGACGTTTCGATAAGGTTTGTTGCACTTCCACTTCTTTGTCATTGATTTTTATTTTGAAGGTCTCTTTGTCCAGAATGTCAGGCAATTTCTTGATTTCAACAACATCATTTAAGTTAATTGCATCGTAATCTTTAGGATTTGTAAAAACTAAAGGCAAAATGCCAAAATTGATCAGATTTTGCCAATGAATGCGGGCAAAACTTTTGGCAATGACTATTCGTAAACCCAAATAGCGGGGAGCTAAAGCTGCATGTTCTCGACTAGAACCTTGTCCATAATTCTCTCCGCCTATGATCACATGACCTTGTTTATTTTTTTTCGCACGCTCTGCATAGTCTAAATCGATATGAGTAAAAGTAAATTCGCTAATTTTAGGAATATTACTGCGATAAGGTAGAACTTTCGCCCCAGCGGGGGAAATTTCATCCGTTGAAATATTATCTTCTACTTTGAGTAACACAGGTATTTTCAATGAATGAGGCAATGGCTCAAATTCTGGCAAAGTTACGATGTTTGGACCTTTCACTAATTTTATTTTTTTTGCTTCGTCTAAAGGCAGAGGTCCTTCAAAGCACGCCTGATTTAATATTCTTTTCTTGGGTATTTTTATTTTAGGATAAGGCATATCTAAAGTAGTTGGGTCGGTAATTAATCCTGTCAATGCGGATGCGGCCGCGGTTTCTGGGCTACAAAGGAAAACCTTGTCTTCATCAGTACCTGAGCGTCCGGGGAAATTTCTTGGTACTGTGCGTAAACTGTTTTTTTCTGTTGCGGGGGCTTGCCCCATCCCAATACATCCATTGCATCCGGCCTGATGAATGCGAGCACCTGCGTGAATCAGACTTCCTAAATAACCATCGCGCACTAGTTCTTCTAAAATAGTTCGGGAGGTTGGATTAATATCAAATGAGACATTAGGGTGAACGGTTCGTCCTTTTACTATCTCGGCTGCAATCGCAAAATCTCGATAACCTGGGTTAGCTGAGGAGCCGATATAGGTTTGATAAACTTCTTGGCCAGCTATCTCGGAAACTGGAACTACATTTCCAGGGCTCGTAGGCTTGGCAATCAGTGGTATCAGTTTGGATAAGTTGATTTCTGCATGTTCATCATACGCTGTTTTTTTGTCTGCCTTTAATTCAATCCAGTCTTTTTCGCGACCTTGACTTTGCAAGAATTCTTTTGTTATTTCATCCGAAGGAAATACTGTAGTAGTTGCTCCTAACTCAGCGCCCATATTGGCAATCACGTGGCGATCCATAGCGCTTAGGTGTTTTAAACCCTCTCCATAATATTCAAAAATATAACCCACACCACCTTTTACATCATAACGACGTAACATTTCCAAAATAACATCTTTTGCACTGACCCATTTGGGCAACGATCCGGTCAGATGAATGCCCATAACTTTGGGCATTTTTATATACAATGGATAACCTGCTATAGCCATTGCGACTTCCAATCCTCCTGAACCAATAGCAATCATTCCTAGGGATCCTGCAGCACAGGTATGACTGTCTGATCCGGTTAATGTTTTACCGGGTTTTCCAAAGTTTTGCATATGTACCGCGTGACTGATGCCATTACCCGGTCGGCTAAAATAAAAACCAAAACGTCTTGCTGCACTTGCAAGAAAGAGATGATCATCTGGATTTTTATTGTCTTCTTGAATTAAGTTGTGATCTACATATTGAACGGAAATTTCAGCTTGAGTTTGCTCAAGACCTATTGCTTCCAACTCAAGCATGACTAGGGTGCCTGTCGCATCTTGACACAGAGTTTGGTCTATTTTTAAGGCAATCTCTTTTCCTGGTTCCATTTTTCCTTCAAGAAGATGCGCTTTGATAATCTTTTCAGTAACATTCATTGCTATTTCCTCCATGAGAACAGCCAGATTGTTAAAATATAGCATAGTGAGATAAATACACTTAAATTAGGTATCTAAGGTGAGAAAAGGCACAATTATGGTTGATGCGGACACAAATAACGATTAAGAATTGATACTTTGTTACATGACGAAGTATGGACTAGACTTCAATTTGAAGGAGCGTTTTGGAGGAATATGGCAATGAACTATGATGATCGATATCAAGCAGGCCGTGTTCTAGTGGATTCGCTAAAGAATTATGCGAAGCGCACGGATGTAATTGTGTTGGCATTACCTCGAGGAGGTGTCCCCGTAGGCTATGAAATTGCGCATAAGCTATCGCTCCCGCTTGATATTTTTATTGTCCGTAAGCTGGGTGTTCCTGGACATGAAGAATTGGCTATGGGGGCTATTGCCTCTGGAGGGATAACCGTTTTAAATGAAGAAGTGGTCAACTTATTACATATACCCACAGAAGCGATTGATAAAATTCAAAAATCCGAACAGAATGAGTTATTGCGACGTGAACGGGTTTATCGTGGCACGAAACCTGCTCCTGAATTATTGGGAAAAACCATAATACTTGTGGATGATGGCATTGCGACTGGCTATACGATGCGTGCGGCAATTGCAGCATTGAAACAAAAGAAACCAGCAAAACTTATTGTCGCAATTCCAGTTGCTGCACGCTCGACGTGTGATGAAATCGCTCCATTAGTTGATGAGATCATTTGTCCAATGCGCCCAGTAAGCTTTTATGCTGTAGGATTGTGGTACAATGATTTTTCACAAACGACAGACGACGAAGTGATGCAGTTGTTACGGCAAAACTAACGATATCACAAAAAATAACTTATCCTACACTTTCCACTACTGATGTGCAGTAGTGCTTTTTACATCATTTGAAGATAATATTTTTAATAATTCATTGTATTTTTTCTAAATTTAAGTAGGGTATGTTGATAATTCATCCATATTCTACGTCCCGCGACTTGTTCGCGGGATCCAGGACGTGGAGAATAAGGCTACAATGTCTGATTATTAAACCAGATCGATCATGGATTCTGCGAACAAATCGCAGAACGTAGGTAGTGAGAGGGCTAAGAGATGAATGATTTAACCAATAAAATTATTTTAATTACAGGGGCTTCCAGCGGAATTGGTCAGGCTTGCGCTCGCTTGTGTGCAAAGCATGGAGCGCGACTGATACTCAGTGCTCGTCGTGTAGAACGCCTCGAGGCTTTGGCAAAAGAGTTGAATCAACAATATGGAGAAGTGCATTACGTTTTGCCTTTAGACGTATGTGATCATGAAGAAGTTAAGAAACAATTAGGTTCTTTACCCAATCAATGGCGCTCTATAGATGTCTTAATTAATAATGCAGGATTGGCATTGGATTCTTTGCCTTTGCAACAGGGAATTGAAGCACATTGGGATGTCATGATTGATACCAATATTAAAGGGCTGCTTTATGTAAGTCGTGCTCTGATTCCAGGCATGCTGGAACGAGGCCGCGGTCATGTAGTGAATATCAGTTCTGTGGCGGGACATGAATGTTATCCAAACGGTAACGTTTATTGTGCAACCAAACATGCAGTACATGCTATTTCAAAATCAATGAGACTGGATATGCTTGGCAGCCCGGTTCGTGTTACTGAAATCGCTCCAGGGGCAGTGGAAACTGAGTTTAGTGAAGTACGATGGAATGATAAACAAAAAGCAAAAGCGTTTTATCAGGACTTCCAATCCTTATTGGCAGAGGATATAGCAGATGCCATTGTATATTGTATTACTCGTCCCCAACATATGGATATCGAAGAAATGACCATTATGCCTACGGTACAAGCTTCTGCAAATCATTTATATAGAAATAAGGAATAAGTAAATTTTGTGCAAATAATAAACACCAATGGCACTCAATGGTCTATTATTTACATATATAGGTAATGAATCTTCCTGGCTGAACCATTGAATAACTTCAGATTGGGAGGTTGTGTTGGAGAGTGGTGTGCAAGCCTATGTAGTTGATAGGAAGCCTTAAGCTCTGCATAAACCTCCACAGTGGATAATGAAACAGGCTCAGGAGACGGGAAGGCGTTGCCTGTATTTCATTAAGCGAAATAAATAAAAAAATAATCATTTTGATTAAAATATGAACATACTGTATACTTAATCTACGCTGATTAGATTTGTAATAAGAGCCAGGAGGCTATTATGAAAAAACTAATTATTTCCGTAGTCTTAAGTATTCCTTTTTTCTTAACTGCCTTGCCCATTTTTGCGGCATTCCCTTCAGCTCCTGAGAATCCAGCTCAAAGGACAGATGTCTCGTCCATTAACACTAATTTACTCAAAGTAGCAAATTATGCTTATTGGCATCATGGGCACCGCTGACATCACTGGCATTATTACTAATTTTTAAGATTCAGTCTATTAAGTATCAATGAATAGGAAGATATCATGAACAGATTAATGCTTGTTGTAACGGTGTTAGGCACTGTATCTTTAATAACTGGATGTGCTCGAGATCGAGTGTATTACACTCCAACTTCTACTACTCCAGTTTATACGACTAAAACCTACTACACCCCTGCTACTAAAACCTATACTAAGACCTACTACCCCACTGCTAAAACCTATTACACTCCGGGCTATGCTAAGACTTACTATACTCCAGCCTATACTACTCCTGCTTACGCCTATAGTGTTGGGTATCAGACTAGCCCCTATTGGGACATAGATTATTACAATGATAGCGATGCTTATTATTATGGCTATGATGATTTAGGTAATGTGGGTTATTGGGGTATGTATAATACTTATCAGGTTTATTAATTGAAGAGCCTGTTTTCATTGGGTTCATTAAACGATCCTCGTGGCCGGGCGCGAGGGTCGTTATCGGGGAATGGCTGTATTTGGTGCATCTAAATTTAAAATTCCCCAAAACTTGGGGAATTACTCATTGAATGGAATTATTCTTTCGCGCGAGAAACGTACTCGCCTTTACGAGTATCTACTTTAATTAACTCGCCAGTTTGTACGAATAAGGGGACGCGCACTACAGCTCCAGTTTCTAAAATGGCTGGTTTTCCACCGCCACCAGAGGTATCGCCTTTTAATCCAGGATCGGTTTCAGTAATTTCTAAAACCACAAAATTAGGTGGTGTAACTTGTATTGGTTCATTATTCCAAAGGGTTACGATACAAATATCTTGTTCTTTTAACCATTGGGCCGCATCAGCAAGAACTTCTTTGCCCAAAGCATATTGTTCAAAATTATCAGGAACCATAAAATGCCATTGCTCGCCATCGTTATAAAGGTATTGCATTTCCATATCGGCAACATCAGCAGAAGGTAATGATTCATTCGATTTGAACGTGCGCTCTACAACTCGGCCTGTTTTCAAGTTACGGATTTTAATGCGAGTAAAAGCTTGGCCTTTTCCGGGTTTTACAAATTCACAATCGAGAATAGTACATGGGGCGTCATCAACCATTACTTTTAAGCCATTTTTTAATTCATTGGTGCTATAAATTGCCATTAGTGCTCCACAGTTGAGATTTTGCTTCGTTTTAGTTAAAGTTCGCACAGTTTATCAATTCTGTGTAATTAATGCGAGATACCTCTTTAAGTTGGCAAAAAAATTTGGTTCAAGGTTTTGCTTCAGTTACTGAATTATTAACTTTTCTGGAGCTGCCTTCCTCTATTGGGAATTTATATGCCGAAAAGCAATTTCCGAGTCGTATTCCTTTAGGGTTTGCCAAGCGCATGCAAAAAGGAAATCCTCGTGATCCTCTATTGCTTCAAGTTTTAGCTACTGAATCTGAATTACACGTGAGCGAGGGATTCAGTGTTGACCCCTTAGATGAACGCAGTACTAATCCAATTCGAGGATTAATTCATAAGTATTACGGCCGTGTTTTGTTAACTTTGACTGGTGTTTGTGCTGTGAACTGTCGGTATTGTTTCCGCAGACATTTTCCTTATCAAGATAATAATCCTGGTCGTCATGGATTTAAAGCAATTTGTGATTATCTTGCACAAGATACCAGTATTACTGAGGTGATTTTAAGTGGCGGTGATCCTTTATTGGCATCCGATTTGGTTCTCTCTGAGCTAATCCAACAACTGGAAGATATTCCTCATCTGCATACATTGCGCATTCATACACGAATTCCTGTAGTTTTTCCCGAACGGATTGAGCAGGGTCTACTTTCATTATTAAAAACAACTCGATTCAACAAAGTGATTGTCCTGCATTGCAATCATGCACAGGAACTTGATGATTCGGTGCGACAAAGACTTAATGATTTACGGCAAATAGGATGCCATTTGTTAAATCAAACTGTTTTATTAGCAGGAATAAATGATGATGCTCATATTCTGGCTGGTTTAAGCCAAGCCTTATTTGCATACGGCGTTTTGCCTTATTATCTACATCGATTAGATAAAGTAAAAGGAGCAGCTCATTTTGATTTGCCTTTCGCTACAGTACAAAATATTTATCAGCAACTACAACATCTTTTGCCAGGATATTTAGTGCCACGCTTAGTTTGTGAAGAACCAGGAAAATTAAGTAAAACCCTATTAAGTTAAACATACATTTTAACAATGTATTTACTTTCTTTTTCCTAAAAAAATTACACTAAAATAGCTTTTACCCAAAATGACAAAAATTATAAGAGATCACGAATGAAAAAATTACCTATCTTAAGCATTGGAGATTCTGTGGAAATCATTGCACCTGCGTCTCGCAGTTCGGATAGCCAATTGTTTGGATTAAAAGAATTATTAGAGTCTTGGGAATTAAACTGTGTTGTTCAGAAGGATATTTTTGCTCCCGATTTATTATGTGCGAATACGGATGAAATGCGGTTCACCCATCTTAAAAATGCCCTACAGAATCCTAAAACAAAAGCTGTAATTTGTGTGCGTGGTGGTTATGGTTCCACGCGTTTAATCCCCAAATTGGCAGAAATTCATCCCCCGGATGCGGTCAAAATATTTATTGGCATAAGTGATGTGACTTGCCTTCATCTTTATTTACAACAACATTGGGGTTGGCCAACAATTCATGGTGCTGCTGCGCCTGATAAGTTTTCTAAAGAGACGATTGCAGCGGTGAAGTCCATTTTATTTGGGGATGCGCCGACTCAATTTACCGGATTAATCCCACTGAACAGACAGGCGCAAAAAGAGGGCTTTATTAAATCCCATGTAACTGGCGGCAACTTAGCAATAATTCAGTCTGGAGTGGGAACATGTTGGCAAATGGATGGTCGAGACAAAATTATTTTGCTCGAAGAAATTGGCGAGCGAGGATACCGTGTTGATCGCATGCTGGAACATTTAAAGCAAGCAAGCCTTTTTTCACATGCTGCTGCAATCATACTGGGAGATTTTCTCGAGGGTGATGAACCTAATGGTTCCTCATTGATTGAGCCCGTTTTACAGCGTTTTGCTGAAAGCTGCTCTATTCCAGTATTAAGAATTGCAGGAATAGGGCATGGTCCGATTAATTTTCCCATTCCTTTTGGCACCGAGGCGCATTTACAATTGGGGGAAAAGGCCCAATTAACGTGTTTTCGTTAAAGAATGTAGTTCGAGGGAAACAATGCCTACATTCCGCGCTATGCGCGGAATCCAGTTCCAGCCTTCATGTTGCTGCGATGCAACAGCTCATTGTGCACAGAAAATGCACGAACTGAGATTAAATCACTTGTCCCTCATCTTGAAAGAGCTTAATAAGTTTTTCCTGGGCACAATTATTTCCTTGAGTTACAGGCTTATAGCTGCCATCACTTTGCATTTCCCACGTGTTACTGTTGTCTTTGAGGTAGTTTTTAATGATTTCTTGTTTGATTCGTTTCTTGCAGTTTTCATCAAGAATTGGAAACATAATTTCAATACGATGGTATAAATTTCTTTCCATGAGATCCGCACTAGAACAAAAATAATATTCTTCTTCGTCAGTGCGAAAGTAGAATACCCGATGATGTTCTAGGAATCGTCCGATATAGGAAAGCACGCGTATGTTTTCTGAAATACCAGGGATTCCAGGTTTGAGGCAACATACCCCACGCACAAGCAAATTTATTTTAACTCCCGCTTGTGATGCCTTATATAAAGCTTGAATTATGGTTTTATCAGCTAATCCATTTACTTTAAGGAGAATTTCTGTGTCTCCTTTTTTTAATGCGGCTGCAGTGCATTGTTCGATGTATTGCAGCAATGTTTTTTGTAAGGTAAAAGGTGAGTGGCTTAGCGCTTTGAGTTTAACTACTTTGCCAAGGCCGGTTAGCTGTTGAAAAATGATTTGAATATCGGAGGTAATTGTAGGCTCACAGGTTAATAAACCGAAATCAGTGTAACGTTTTGCAGTGTATTCATGGTAGTTTCCCGTACTTAAATGTACGTAACGTTTGAGTTTCCCATGAGCTCGTCTGACGACAAGGGTCATTTTGGCATGAGTTTTATATCCTACAACGCCATAAAGCACTAGAATTCCCGCGGCATGTAAACGATTTGCCAATTTCAGATTGGATTCTTCATCAAAACGAGCCCGTAATTCAATAACGGCAGTAACTTCTTTGCCTGAATGAGCAGCATCCACCAAAGCATCAACCATCACTGATTGTGAGCGAGTACGATATAAAGTTTGACTAATCGCCACAACATTAGGATCGCTTGCTGCCTGTCTGACAAAATCAATAACCACTTCAAAGCTTTGATAAGGGTGATGCAGTAGAATGTCTTGCTCATCAATGACATTAAATAAATTACGTTCTGACTTGGGAAAGTGAGGATATTGTGCTGTAAAAGGTGGGTAATTCAAATCCGGTCTATCAATGCTGTTAATTGCAGTTAAATGGCGTTGGATGTTAACTGGCCCATCACAATAATAGGTATCTTCATGACGTAAATGGTATTTTTGCAATAAGAAATCAACAATTTTTTCTGGGCAATTTTTTTCAATTTCAAGTCGAACTACATGGCCATAATGACGGGAAAAAATCTCGCGCTGTACAGCTTTGGCCAAATCATCAATTTCTTCTTCTCGCAAAAAAAGATCACTATTTCGAGTAAGACGAAATGAATAGCAGCCGCTAATTTCCATCCCTGGGAATAAACTATTCACGTGGGTAGTAATAATTGAGGAGAGATGAACAAAATAATGCGCATCGCCACATAATTCTGAAGGTAAATGAATAATCCTGGGAATCGATCTTGGAGCATGTACTACCGCATAATTAATATTACGATCAAAAGCATCCTTACCACTTAAAGAAATAATAAAGTTTAAGCTTTTATTAATCAGTTGCGGTAAAGGATGCGCTAAATCAAGAGCGATTGGGCTAATTACGGGTTGAATCTCATGTTTAAAATAGTGCTTTGCCCACAGGTGAATGTCGTCGGTCCATTTTTCAGTATCAAGAAAGTGAATATTTTCTTTACTCAATGCCGGGAGAAGTTGTTTATTAAATATGAAGTAAAGTTGATCGATGAGTTTATGCGTTTTTTGGCTGATCTGACTAAATGCTTCATCAGGACGTAAACCATCAATCGTTAATTTTCCTGAGGAGAGTGCAATTTTTTCTTTAAGTCCGGCAACGCGTATTTCAAAAAACTCATCAAGGTTACTGCTGCAGATGCTAAGAAAACGCATTCTCTCCAGTACAGGAATGCGCTCATCATTAGCCAACATAAGAACCCTCTGATTAAATGCTATAATAGAAAATTCTCGATTGATATAATATTCTGGATTATCCAACACGGTTTCCAAGGGAGTAACTCCATTTTATTCTTTAAAATATTAGGATTAGCACGTTACTATTTTAGACCTTAACGAACTAGAAAAAAACACACTACTATAAAACCTATAAACCCATAAAAGGGTGATAAATTCCAAAAAGTTAAAGCGAGAAAAAATACAAAACAACACAGTGCAATTGGAATAGAAAAATACATGCTGACGACGCCTTGAGCAACTGAGTAACTGGCTGCAGCGAGTAAAGCCAACGCACCATATTGTACTCCAACCATTATTTTTCGCATTCCAGGTCCATTATGACTGGTCAGCCAATGATAGCCAGCCAAGGCCATTAATAAACCTGGCAAATTAAGACTAAGTACAGCAAGAATCAAACCGGTGACTCCAGCGGCTTTATACCCTATAAGGGCAGATAATTTGACTCCGGTTAATCCTGGAAAAATAAAAGTTGAACCAACCATGGCAATAAACTCTTCCTGTCCAATCCACTGTCGATACTCAACCGCTTCATATTCCAATAATTTTAACATGGAATTACCTCCCCCCAGGGAAATAAGACCAATTTTTCCAAAGCTTAAAATAATAGCGAACAGGGTATTTATCATAATTGCAGTAAATTTTTTAGGAAAGTTACATATTCGCAGGAAACAGGTTCATCCAGCAAGTGTTTGGAAATCGTCTCTACGAGCTGCAGTGATTTTCCTTCAATACATACGCTAAAATAAATTTTTTGGAGTACCTCAAGACGGGCAAGCTCGATTTTCACTTTAGGTTGTGTTGGAAGCTTATAGATAAGTGCTTCCTTTTTAACAAAAACTTCGATGCCTTCTTTTTCAACTTGTTGCACCATTTCCTGTAACTGCGGAGAAAGAACCTGGTCTTGAGTTCGTTCAAGAATTATTTTTCGCCCATAACCAACAGCATGGTTTATTTGTTTAAGTAATGGTTTATAAAGCAACTGCTCTCGGCGTTTCTTGATGTTGTAGTTTTGTCCAGGCAGCAAATAATAACAATCTTCTCGAAGTTTCTGTTTATAATTAGCTAATTCGAGTAATGAATTATCAATAGTGTTTAAAATAATGGTTTCATTATCCGGCCAAAAATAACGAATCTCCCATTTTAATTGTTCGTCTTTTTTATCCTCAAAATGAGCTAAGGGTAAGTTTGCTTTTGGGGCAAATTCAAAATTCCAGACTAAGCGTTGGTTCGTGCTCAATTGCTACTCGCAAAATAAAGAGTATATACTACAGCTTTATTATACAAAGCAAGGAAGGTATTGATATTATGGCCATTCTGTTCTTTTTAGCGTACTTGATATTTACCCTAATTGTTCTTTATAGAGCAATGAACCCGCTAGTTTGGGAATTGGGTAGCGTCTTTTATTTAATTGTAGCCACATTTGCTATTGGCTTGCCTTGGGTTATAGGCTTTTTACTTTGGCTTGTGATTATTGTGGCCTTACTTGTAGTGTACCTTGAACCTTTGCGTGCAGTGATTGCGGATTACCTTTATAAGAAAGCGGGTAAATCGATTCCTAAGTTATCAAAAACCGAGGAAGAAGCACTTAATGCCGGTGATACCTGGTTAGAAAAAGATATTTTTACGGGAAAACCAGATTGGGATAGATTAGCGAACGTCTATACGGAGCTTACTGGAGAAGAACAATTATTTCTTAATAATGAAACGCATACCTTATGCAGCATGATTGATGAGTGGGAAATTAGCCAAACACGTGATTTACCCGAACATGTTTGGAAGTACATGAAGGAAAATGGATTTTTTGGTTTGGTGATTCCAAAAGAATATGGTGGTAAGGGATTTTCAGCGCGTGCGCACTCTGATGTGGTAATGAAAATATCCAGTCGTTCGGGTGTCGCTGCAGTAACTGTTATGGTACCTAATTCATTAGGCCCTGGTGAATTAATCAATTATTATGGTACAGAGGAACAAAAGAATCATTATCTCCCCCGTCTTGCAAAAGGTATTGATATCCCTTGTTTTGCCTTAACTGAACCTGGGGCAGGCAGTGATGCAACCTCCATTCAATCAACCGCGATCGTCATGAAGAAGAAGATTGATGGGAAAATGGTACTTGGATTAAACATTACTTTAGACAAGCGTTGGATTACTTTAGCACCAGTAGCAACGTTAATTGGTCTTGCAGTCAATGTGAAAGATCCTGATGGCTTGTTGAAGGACGAAGGCGAAGAAGGAATCACTTGTGTGCTGATTCCACGCGATACCAAAAATTTGGAAATTGGCAACCGCCATTTACCTTCTGATCAACCGTTTATGAATGGAACTATTCGTGGGAAAGATATTTTTGTGCCCATAACAACGGTGATCGGAGGTCAGAAACGAATAGGTAGCGGATGGCAAATGTTGGTTGAATGTTTGTCTATCGGTCGTTCGATTTCTTTACCCGCACTTGGTGCTGGTTCTTCTTCTTCGTGCTATCTCGCAACCAGTGCTTTTGCGCGCGCACGCTGCCAATTTAATGTAGAAATTGGCCAGTTTGAAGGAATTGAAGAAAAACTTGCAGAGATAGCCGGTTTAAATTATTTGATTAATTCAAATCGATTATTGACGGTTGCTGCTGTGAATGAGCATAAAAAGCCTTCTGTAGCTTCTGCAATTGCTAAATATTTTAATACCGAATTGGCACGTTTAGTGGTTAATTCATCTATGGATGTGCATGCAGGACGTGCCGTGGTGGTGGGCCCACGTAATTATTTAACTAATTTTTATAACGGGGTTCCTATTTCCATCACTGTGGAAGGGGCAAATGTCATGTCACGAAACTTGTTAATTTTTGGACAAGGCTCTATGGCATGCCACCCATACATACGTGATGAGTTTTATGCTATTTCCAACCAAGATAAAACAGCATTTAGAGAGGTTATCTGGAAACATATTCAATATTTCATGCAAAATTTTGCCAAAGCAATTTGTTCTGGATGGACAGGGGGGATATTTATTCATGCACCCAAGCAAAAAATGAAAGGTGAGTATAAACGACTCGCACGTCTGAGCCACGCTTATGCATGGCTTGCAGACCTATCTTTGATTGTTTTGGGAGGAGATTTAAAACGTAAAGAACGTCTGTCAGCACGTCTTGCTGATGGAATGTCTTATCTTTACATGGCAATGGCTGTTTTACGCAATGTGCAATTGAATAATGAAAATCCTGATGATCTGTTACATGCTCGATGGGCAGTGTCCTATTGTTTTTATCACGCACAAAAAGCAATGATCGCATTGTGTTATAACTTTCCATCCCGATTTTTGGGGGGACTTGCCCGTATATTGGCATTTCCTTTGGGGCAGACGATGCGCTATCCCACGGATAAGTTGGAGCAAAAATTAGCGCGTTTGATGACCACGAACAATCAATATCGTGATCGGTTGAAAAACATCGTTTACCTGAGCGGTGACCCAAAACAACCAATAGATAGAGTCGAGCACGCGTTACAGCAGATCATTCAAACAGATGAGCTTATCAAAAAGGCAGGTGACTTAAGACGGGTTAAATTTGGTAAATTAAGGGACAAACTAAAAGAGAAGGTTGTAAAAAAAGAATTAACGCAACAGGAAATGGATGCCTTACTTGCAACCGAAGCCGTACGATGGGATGCTATTTTAGTGGATGAGTTCACTTTTGAGTCAATGAAAAAGCAAACATTTCACTCTGTGATTGATGAGATTAAATCACCGTTTATGCATGATGATGCTTCCTCTTAGACGTACTCTCTAAGGTGATGGAGCGTGTTAGCCCTGGGAGTTTATGAATCTTTCAGGGCAGTAGTAAAAGAACACAAATTGTTTATTTATCCATATTTTACACATTTTTAACGGGTAAACTGAAAATCGGTTTTCGCGTAAACAACGCTAGTTTGCTATAATTTAGTCAATATAATAAGTAGAATTTATGAGAGAGATTAATCTATGTCTGCAACTGTATCTGCACTAGTTACCACCAAAGATCGATTCTTGCCAAGCCGAGAAGATTTATTAAGAGCAATGCAATCTGCAGAGAAGTCACCGGAAGCAGCACGATATTTAAGAGATCAAGTTCATCAAATTGTTGAAAAATCAAGACATTACAATAAAGATCCGGAGGCAAAAGCGCTTGCGCAACAAGTACTAAAAGCAGTGGATGAGTTTACTCAACTTGTGGAATATAAATTCTCTCAAGAATCACAAGTTTGGTCTGGTAAGCCACCCAAATCTACCTTCGATCAAATGCAGACTCAAATTGCAAAGCAAGCAGGTGCTGAGATATCTAAAAAGAATTTTGAACGTATTCGATTCGATTATGGGATCAACGAGGAGGGGCATTTTGTTCGTGGATATGGTCCGACTAAGAAAGGAGATCCTGCATTGGGAGATGATACAGTTGAGTCCTTAGACCGCTTGTTTAATGCATGGTTAGCTAATGATCATCAAGTTATTACTCGAGAGGGTTATTTCTTGAAAAAAGACGAGACCGGCAAAGAAAGACAACTGACACGAAACGAAGTAGAGGCGTTAATGGAAGATTCCGCTAAAGAATTTAAGGAATATTTGAAACGGAGTGGAATTGAAACCGAACTCGTATCCCAACAAAAAGATTATCCAGGTGAACATCGATTGGAAGACGCCAAGAAAAAAGCTGCTCAGGAACGGGTAGAGCAAGTAGCCGAGGTTCAAGAAATAGAACAAATTGAAGTTGAAGTTGAAAGGACTACCGCGCCTGGTGCTAGTGGTGGTAGCTAGTTTGCCCCATTTTTTTCAGGATCAATCATTTCATCTAGTATAGTGAACTCGGGCTTGGACATTAATGAGCCCGGGTTGCTATGAGTTAATTGCAGTTCAAAATTTAAATCCTATTCACCGCGTGCAGCCTCTCTAGAGTGCCTATATCAAACCAGAGGCCATCATAAACACGAGCGGTTACTTTATTTTGTGCAGCATATTGGCGAATTAAAGGCGCGACGGAATAGCGCCCTTGCACACAGTGTGCAAATATCTGTGGATGGTAGCAGCAGATTCCTGCAAATGTATATTCTGGATTCGTGTTACTTAATTGAGTTTGATTGATTAAGCCAAAGTCGCCATGATGATTAAGCGCAGGATTTTTATTTACCAAAATCACATGGATCGAATTAATATATTCCAGGTGTATTTGCGAAAAATCAAAATCTGTATAGATATCGGCGTTGACGGTAATAAAGGGTTTAACACCTAACAGTGGGAGTGCGTTTACGATACCGCCACCTGTTTCTAGTCCTCCAGGAGGTTCAGGTGAATAACAAATTTCAATTCCCCAACGTGTTCCATTTCCTAAATGTTGACGAATTTGTCCTCCAAGATAAGCATGATTGATCACGAGTCGTTCAAAACCAGCTTTTGCCAAGTTCATTACATGATGTTCGATTAAAGGCTTTTCTTTTACCATGCACAAAGCTTTTGGTGTGGCTTCAGTAAGCGGTTTTAAGCGGTCACCGCGTCCGGCGGCTAATATCATAGCAGTTTTCATGGTAGATAAACTCTCATTTGCAGAAATTGGAAAAATGGGCGTAATTCATCATAAATTTCTGTACATTCAAGTACATACTTTAAGGTTAAAGGTAAATCTTTAAGATATCCTGGTTTGTTATCTCGTAAATGCAAACGACAAAAGATTCCTAAAACCTTTAAGTGTCTTTGTAAGCCACAAAGATCAAATGCACGGATAAATTCAGACAAAGAATAATCTTTAGTTAAAGAACTTTGAGTGTAAAAAAATTCAACCCATTCCAAAACCTTATGTCGTGGCCAGGAAATATAACAATCTTTAAGTAAAGAAACCAAATCATAAGTGAGGGGGCCACGCATTGCGTCTTGAAAGTCAATAACTCCCAAAGTTGATTCTGATTGGTTTCGTACAAGCATCAGATTGCGAGAGTGATAATCACGGTGAATAAAGGTTAATGGCTGCTGGGCTACCTCTGTGGCAATCCATTCTATAGTTTGTTGGACTAAATCACATTCATCCTGATTGAGTTCCAAAGCAAGATATGCATTAAAAAACCATTCATGACATAAATTCATTTCTTTAAGCATGTGGGCTTTATCAAAGGGGGCAAGCAATGGATCATTAATTGAGCACGTTTGAATTTTAAATAAAGTTTTTATGGCATCATGATAATGATCATTCACCGTTTCAGAATGAAGCGCGTTCAAAAGAAGTTGATCCCCTAAATCACTTAATAGTAAGAATCCATTTTCTAGATTCATCGCAAGAATTTTGGGGGTATGAACATCCGCTTTCTCCAGGGTTTGCGCAACATGTATAAAAGGGTTGAGATCTTCTTTTCCAGGAGGCGCATCCATAATCACTCGAGTGAGTCCGTTGTATTGAAGACGAAAATATTTTCTAAAACTGGCATCTCCAGCCAAAGGAGCTAGCTGAAAATCGTGCAGTTTTAGTGTATCAATTAACCATTCTTTCAGTGCGTTTTCTCTTGCATGCATGGTATACTTCCCCATCATTATTTCTGGTTGTAACTTATAACTAAGATCACTTCGCTCATTAATTGAGAGAATAAAGAAGCACGTTGCGGATGAACTTTACCGCAATAACTTGTATGACGATCAAAAGTGATTCGTTACATATTTTTGTGTGCATAATAAGGCATTTTATTATCTGTGAACAAGATTTCATTTAAATGGTTCTTGATGAGCATATTTACGACCCTACTCATTTTGCTCATGGTAATTTATCATGCGTTGGCCTATTCTGCCTCTTTGATTGATGAGCCAGTTCAAGCGTGTGTCATCGCACGTGATGTTGATTTAACTGATGCAGTAAGAGCAAAATTTGCCCAATGCTTAGGATGGCAAGCAGATCAAAGTTCCCCTATTTGCCTTGGCTCATACCAACCCCTTACAGTTACACCTCTGGCTTCACCTGATGAAATAAGGATCATGGCGGATCGCGTTTCATTTTATCAAGACAAACCGTCCACTTTGAAAGGAAATGTGGAAATCCAGCAAAACCAGAGAATAGTCAATGCACAAACTGCATATGTGTATCGTGATCCCAAAAGCAAACAAATTACAAAAATCGAGTTTCTAGGTAATGTGCGTTATCTGGAGCCTGATAAATTATTAATTGCTCGTAAAGCTACGATTAACCCCCAGGATAAATCAGGTCAAATTGAAGATGTCATCTATCGTTTTAATACCAATAAACGTACTGTCATATTGCCTGCATGGGGAAGGGCGGGTTTAATGCAGCGCTTTCCTAATTCGGATTATTTGTTGCGTCAAGCGACTTACACTACATGTGCCCCACAAGATAAAGCCTGGGATCTTGAGGCGAGATCAATTGTTATTGATAATAAGAAAAAGATGGGTGTTGCCAGAAATGTTACGTTGCGTATTCGTGAGCAGCCTGTTTTTTATGTGCCTTATTTGAGTTTTCCTACAAGCAAAGAACGCAAATCCGGTTTTTTAATGCCTTTAGCTGGATATTCCAATGTAGGCGGTTTTGATTTAGGGCTTCCTTATTATTGGAATATTGCCCCAAACTATGATTTGACTTTAACCCCTCATCTTTATACTAAACGTAATGTCATGTTAGGCGGGGAGTTTCGCTATTTAACTACGAACAGTGCCGGGATAATTATTGGGAATTTTTTGCCGGATGATGCCGCGTATCGAAATTTTTTGAACAGCCACTCTGAGCAATTTCCTTCCTTTAAAGATAAATCAACAAATCGATGGCTTTTTGGTTTTCTTGACACGACGCAATTTACTCCCAATTTACGATTAAATGTGAATGTTCAACAAGTTTCTGATGATTATTATTTCCAGGATTTTAGTTCTAATTTAGCCCTGATTACTCAAAGACAATTATTGCGTCAAGCAGATTTAACCTATTCAACAGAGCATTGGACTTTTAGAGGCATGGCTCAAAGTTTTCAAACCTTGCACCCAATTAATGAGACGCCTATTGCTGATCAATATGAACGTTTGCCGCAGCTATATGCTCATGGCTATTATTATGAGCTGCCGGCAGAGGCCAATTTAAATATAACTGGGCAGTACGATCAGTTTTTTTGGCCAACATCAACGTTGCAGGATCCGATAATAGGATTGTTCCCAGGACTGATTCCGGGGGTAGAAATGCCTCAAGGTCCCCGATTCCATTTTAATCCGGTACTTTCTTTACCCCAGCGAACTAATTGGGGGTTTATTACTCCATCAGTAGAGTTTGTAGAAAACTATTATCAGGTGCGCAATGATTGGAATGATAAGCACACGGAATATAATCGTTTTATTCCACGTTTCGGCGCTCATGGTGGCTTATTTTTCGATCGTAATTTTAATTGGAAGGGGAGCTCGTATACACAAACTTTAGAGCCCAGCTTATTTTATTTGTATGTACCTTTTTACAATCAAAGCCAGCTGCCTATCTATGATACTGCTAATATGATTTTTAATTTTGATCAACTTTTTAGAACCAATCGTTTTTCAGGGTTTGACCGAATTGGTGATGCCAACCAATTAACTTATGCATTGACTTCTCGTTGGTTGTCAGAGGAAACGGGTGCTGAGCGTGCCAGTTTTTCTATTGGCCAAATCAAATATTTTACGAATCGAAACGTACAACTATGTCGTAGCCTAACTGGTTCTTGTATTGCAAATCCTTTAGAAATTGGACAATTGTCTCCGTTTTATGGTGTTTCACCTATAGCGTCGCGGGCGGTTTATCATTTCAACCCTGCCTTGAAAATTTTGGGTGATTACGTATGGGATCCTGCCACCTCTGCGACAAATAATGGAGGTTTGAATTTACATTATCAACCGAAACAAAATGCAATTATTAATTTGGGTTACAGTTACTTAGTTAATGGAGATGTGACAAAAGTTAGGAATGATGCAGGAGTAGATAATTCGTTGCACCAAGGATTAATTTCTGTTTCTTGGCCAATAAATGATCGATGGAGTACTGTTGGTGCATACAGCCATAACATTAGTAAAGATTACAGTATGATGTCGTTATTAGGGATACAATATGATAGTTGTTGTTGGGCAGCACGAATTTTAGGAGGAAGAACGTTTAAGAGTTTAAATGCTGAATTCTTACCTCAATATAATAACAATATCTATTTGCAAATTTTATTAAAAGGCTTAGGATCAGTAGCTAATAGTGATCCTGGTAGTGTATTGAATACGTATATTCCGGGATATGATGATCCATTTCATCGTTAAACCAAATAATGGTATAAAGTGAAGCGAAGTCGCTTGTGTTTTGGATAAAAATAACCTAAATTGCTCGAAAAAAGTAATAAGGATTAAGGTATGTATAAAAAAATAACCCTTGCATGCATATTGTTTGCTGCTATTGGGGTGTCAGAAGCAAAACAATTATTGGATAAGGTGGTTGCTGTTGTTAATAATGGAGTGATCACTTCAAGTGAGCTGAACAAACAAGTTGAATTAACAAAAAAACAAATTATTGCACAAAAAATGCAAGTTCCAGCAGACTCTGTATTGCGTAAGCAAGTACTTCAGCACTTAATTGATGTGAATGTGCAATTGCAAATGGCAAAACAACACGGTCTTACTGTAGATGATACCGAACTAAATCAAGCGATCGAAAAAATAGCAACAGTAAACCATGCCACTCTGACCCAATTACGTGAAGAAATTATAAGACAAGGAATGACTTGGGAAGAATATAGAGAAAATATTCGTAAAGAGATACTCCTTTCTAACTTACAACAAAAAGCAGTAGGAAGAGATGCCGCTGTTACGAATGAGCAAGTTGAGCAATACCTCAAAACAGAAGGAGCAATCGTCAATCGTTCTGCGCTCACCTATCATCTTCAAAATATAGTTATTCCATTAAGCGAAGAGCCTACAACTGAAGAAGTAAAAAAAGCTAAAAGCACAGCCGAATCTTTATTGATAAAGATAAAAAAAGGCGAAGACTTTAGTCGTTTGGCTATAGAAAACTCCAGTGGTGAATTTGCATTGGAAGGGGGGGATTTAGGTGACCGTCATTTAGCAGAGTTACCCGAATTGTTTGCAAAGGAAGTAGTGAATATGAAAGCAGGACAAGTAGCTGGTCCCCTACGTGCAGGCAATGGATTTCAGTTAATTAAACTGGTATCTATTGGCGGTGACAATCAACATCATGTCATTACTAAAACTCATGTTCGTCATATTCTTTTAAAGCCTGATCCAAGCATGCTTCCAGAAGATTCAAAGAAACAAGTGAACAATATTTACCAGCAATTAAAAGCGGGTAAGGATTTTGCACTCATGGCAAAACAATATTCGTTGGATTCGGCCAGCGCTGTTAAGGGTGGTGATTTGGGTTGGGTTCCACCAGGGGTATTAGTTCCTGAGTTCGAGAAAGCTATGGATAAACTGGCTGTAAACGAAATTAGTCCTCCTGTAAAATCACAATTTGGTTGGCATCTTATTCAAGTACTTGGCCGTAAGAAAGAAGATGATTCAGAAGCTTTCAAAAAGCAGCAAGTACGACAATTTTTACAACAACGGAAGTTTGCTGAAGCAGTACAAAATTGGCAGCAACATATACGTTCGGATGCTTATGTTAATATTGTTGAGAAGGAACTGGCGTGAAGCCACTCCTCATTAGCAGTGGAGAGCCAGCAGGAATTGGTCCAGATTTATGTTTGGCTCTCGCAAAATATGATTTTCCATTGGTAATATTAGGGGACCAGGCGGTATTGGAGGCTAGAGCAAAAGAATTAAACCGCACTATCTATTTTACTCCATACCAAAGCGGACAAGATATCAAACCGAAACATGATCATTTAACAGTGCTTTCAGTAACTTGTCCTGATCCAGTCCAGAGCGGTTGTCTTAATCCCAAAAATGCCGCGTATGTTATCGAACTATTAAACCAGGCAGCAGCATTATGCGGGCGGGGTGAATTTTCTGGGTTAATTACTGCTCCTGTGCACAAGGCAAATATTAACGAAGCAGGTATTCCATTTAGTGGGCACACTGAATTTTTTGCACAATTCTACAAAAAAGACGTGGTGATGATGTTGGCCTGTAATGAGATGAAGGTGGCTTTAGTTACTACGCATCTTCCTTTACGTAGGGTACCGGATGCAATTACTTCAGAACTGATTATCAAAGTGATTACCCAGGTACATCAATCATTGATCCGAGATTTTAATATTAAAGAACCCTGCATCAAAGTAGCCGGTTTAAATCCACATGCAGGCGAATCAGGTTACTTGGGTCGAGAAGAAATTGAGGTAATTACCCCTACTATAATGCACTTACAACAACAGGGTATTAATGTTCAGGGACCTATGCCCGCAGATACTCTTTTTATTAAAAGTCATTTACAAAATTGTGATGCTTATGTTGCGATGTACCATGATCAAGGTTTACCAGTAATTAAATATGCTGATTTTCATAATGCAGTTAATGTGACTTTAGGATTGCCCATAATACGTACTTCAGTAGACCATGGTACTGCCTTAGAATTGGCAGGCAAAAATTTGCTCGATCCTGGCTCCATGTTTGCCGCCGTTGATATGGCAAAGACCATGACTATATCCAGGATGAGATCATGATCAGTTTAATAGCCGCAATTGATGAGACTGGGGGCTTAGGTTTCAACAATCAGTTACTTTGCCATTTACCAGCCGATTTACAACACTTTAAATCAATTACTATGGGCAAACCCATCATCATGGGAAGAAAAACATTTGCTTCTATAGGAAAACCTTTGCCAGGAAGACTAAATATTGTCTTAAGTCACAGTGTAACCTCAATTGAAGGGGTCTCTGTATTTAATTCCTTAGAAAAAGCAATCAATCAAACTAAAGAGTTTCCCGAGATTATGATTATAGGTGGCGCTGAATTGTTTGCTGAGGCAATGAATAAAGCTGCTCGCCTGTATATCACACGAATACATCATCAATTTATTGCAGATGTTTTTTTTCCTGAAATTGATGAATCAATATGGCACTGTCATGAAAAACAGTTCAGACCGCACGATGAAAAAAATGAATATGATATGACTTTTTATACATATGAGCGTACCAAATAATAATTGTCATTATCTAAGATAGTGTGCAGAAATAATTTCAATCCGCAGTCTTACCTTTTCAGCATGACGATAAACATTTAGAAAACTTCAAAGTGTCACTAATGAACTATTCGATGCTTTTCCGCTACAATTAAATGCAAAAAATGCCCAACATGAGCACGTAAAGATCGATATGGACTAGAGTCGATAAGCAAAAGAAAACAATTAAAAAAAAATGAAAAAAGTGTTTGACACAAGGAACGAAATCAGTAGAATACGCAGCACGCCTTCGGGGCGGGTTCATTAAGAAGAGAGAAGACAAACTGTGTGGGCACTTTAAAGACCT
>NZ_LNXS01000003.1 GCF_001467525.1 Legionella anisa | reverse complement strand
GCTTTCGTAACTTTGAAAATTACAGAACTCGTGTTAGGGTGCTGTGCTGTTAAATGTGAGTGCCCCCGTAATTGGGAAAGAGCCATCATTTTGCTGTAGATTATTATGCTATTGAATTAATAGGTGGTAAAAAGCTGGGGATAAAATTTTGGCGGAGAGACAGGGATTCGAACCCTGGGAAGGTTGCCCTTCAACGGTTTTCAAGACCGCCGCATTCGACCGCTCTGCCATCTCTCCAGGCGTGAATACTATCCTAACGACCTTGGTTTTGCAAATATTTTTTTATTCTTCTGGGCATTTATAGGCAATATTTTTTAATACTGTTTCTATTTTTTCCATTTCTCAAAAAAAGCAGAAGAATATTCGCAAATTAAATAGTCCTAGGTATAATATTCCAAATTTTGTGGCTGTTGTCGCGGATACAACAGATATATATATATAGATAGGTGTGTAGTATGAAACGAATTCAAATGTTGTTCCTAGTGGCTCTTATCGTCTCTTTATCTGCATGTAAGACATGGTGGGGTAAAGAAGACGAAGATAATAATCCTTATAAAGGAATGACTGCCGAACAACTCAATACAGAGGCTCAGAAGGATTTACGTAAAAAAGAATATGCGACAGCAATAAAACATCTTGAAGCAATCGAAACGATGTATCCATTTAGCGATTATACTGAGCATTCACAGATGCAATTAATTTATGCTTATTATAAAAATGAGGATTATCCTTCGGCCGCCGCTACTGCGGAACGCTTTATTCATCTTTACCCAAGAGCTAAGAATGTGGATTATGCTTATTACATGCGAGGTATGGCTAATTTCCAACAAACTCGTGGGGTTTTTGCAAAATTTTTACCTCTAGACGAATCATGGAGAGATCCGGGTACACAAACTCAGGCTTATTCTGATTTCGGTATCCTGATTCAAAAATTCCCAGAGAGTAAATATAAAGCAAACGCGCTACAGCGTATGATTTATTTGCGCAATATGTTTGCTCAACATGAATTGAATGTTGCGACATTTTACTTTAAACGTAAGATGTATGTTGCAGCAATTAATAGAGCGAGTTATGTAGTGAAAAACTACCCACAAGCTCCGAGCGTAAAACAAGCTTTGGTTGTAATGTATGATGCGAATATGGCTTTAGGTTTCAACAAGGCTGCTGAGGAAGCATTAGTGGTTTATAAGGCGACTTATCATACCTCTAAAATGGAGCACATAGTATCAAACTAATTGGCCTAGAATGTTTGTAATAGGCGGGTGATCGTTGCCATTTTTTTGGATGCATTGTAGCCTGGGTGCAGCGCAGCGAAACCCGGGTTCCGCTGCGCTGCACCCAGGCTACATATATGGAGCATAGCTGGTTCTGTGATTATTTTTTCGGAGTCATTTTCGTTCAAAATGCGCCGAATACAACCTTTTCCTTGGTAGTTAATCATCTCACCTGGGTAACCGTGTAATACCCAGGTTTTATTACGCATTACCCTTTATACAATCTCTGCTTCCGCTAACTCAGGTTCTTTTTCTTTTACTGTGAGTGCCGCTAAAAGATCATTAGTTAACTCGCGTAATTCTCCAGATAATAAAGTCAGTGCTGCATCGCGTTGTTGATGTTCTTCATCAAGTTGTTTAATTTCGTTAAAGTCATCAAGAAGATAATCAAGACTTTTGAGCTTTTTGAATGCGAAGTCATGCGTCAAGGTAAGTTGAATTCTTTCTTTCCAGATTAAAGAAATTTCTGCAGTTGCCATACCTTGCGATAATAAAGTTAAAACTTCCTCTGCTGGCAGCTCATAACCTTTACAATGCACTCGTTTTTTTTCATCATCAAGAGAAAAGAGCAGACAATCAGATGCCAATTGAAAATGGTTAGGAAGCGTATTGGGCGAATGAATCCATTCGGCGAATCGTAAAGCGAGATTTTCGGTATGTGTTAGTGGTTCAATCGAAATATTTGACACCGACTTACGCAAAAGAGAAGTGAGTTGTGATGCCTGATTATTACTGGAGGCATTAACTATGATTCTTTTGCTGGCACTATCAAGGATAGCAAGCATCTTTTTTTGGATGCAGAATGATCTAGGCAATAAATCAAACTCAATATCTTCAGCCATTTGCGCTTTTTCTGCTCGTTTAATTGAGCGACCTTGTTGGGTCTCAAGCATTTGTACTTTTTCGGCAAGCATTTTGTTGATTACACCTCGTGGTAGCAAACGCTCTTCTTTACCCATACAAATCAGCGAACTTCCAGCAACTTCCTGAACCATTTCATCTGCAAAAGCAGGAAGCCAGCCATAAACAAAGCGAGCATGAGGAGGACAAGGTTTTAGGATATTTTCAGCCAGAGATGTTGTTAAATCACACGCTTCATCCAGCTCATATTGATAGATCAGTGCATTGTTAAACCACATAAAAAAACTCCTGAGATTACATAATATAATAGGTACCGATTGCCATCGTTCTATTGTATGGCAGTTTATAAAATTCGATATTCAAATTGGCTGAATAATTGCGTATCAGAAAGGCAAACAACTTCTCTTGCCAATAAAAAGTCAATGATTTTTTTGATTTTGACGCAGTAATATTAGGGATTTCTACCATATATGTAGCGCGATCAACATTTAATTTAAAGGGAAAAAGATTTTTGTTAGAGGCTCGTTCCAATGCTCTGGGTATAGAAATAGTTTCCATAAAACCATAATGCAGGGTGAGATTGAACACTTTTTCATGCAAACATGTAATTTCGTAACGTTGGCTGTAATGAATATGCGGAATGTTATCTACAACATAATTAACAATAAGTACGCGCTCAGGAACCGCGCGGCTTAGTTTAAGAAAATGAAGGAAACTGCCTCCGCTTTTATCATAAACATCGGTGATAAAAACTGCTGTCAGATCAGTGAGCTGATTTAAACTTTTATATTCTAATTGCTTGAGAATCTTAGAAATATCATCTTTATTCATATAATAATTTTCGCGTAAGTATTCCAAGCCAAATTTCCAGGTATACATAATGGTCGCGATGAGTAAAGCAAAAGTAACGGGGACCCAACCACCAGTCAAAAATTTATGTAAATTTGAACCAAGAAATGCGAAGTCTACGATAAGAAAAAAGCCAAATATAGTAATAACCTTATATTTTGACCATTTCCAAATTGAGATTGCGGCATAGGCAACCATCGCATCAATTAGAAGCATGTCTGCATTCACAGCAATTCCGTATGCGTGAGCAAGTCTATCTGAAGTTTGAAAGGCGAAACAAAAAGTTAGTGTGCCAATAAACAAGATAATGTTAATTTGTGGTACATAAATTTGCCCGGAAAACTCCTTGGATGTTTGTACTATAGGTATACGAGGACATAGGCTTAGTAAAACCGCTTGTTTTGTCAAAGAAAACGTAGCCGAAATTACAGCTTGTGACGCAATTATCGTGGCAATCGTAGCAAGAATAATCAAGGGAATATAAAACCATTCAGGAGCAATCATATAAAATGGATTGCTGATTGCATTGGGATTTATGAGTAAGTTAGCCCCTTGACCAAAATAATTTAATATCAAGCAAGGAAGAACAACCGCAAACCAACCGGCACGAATAGGATTTTTCCCAAAGTGCCCTATATCTGCATAAAGTGCTTCACCTCCGGTGACAACAAGAAAAATACCGCCTAATAACAAATACCCTTTTAATCCTGTATCGCGCATCAGATCAAATGCGTAATAAGGATTGATTGCAGTAAGCACAATAGGGGCTTTAACAATTTGTACGATGCCAAGAATTGCGATAGTAAAGAACCAAATCAGTATAACTGGTCCAAATAGATTTCCTATGCTTCCTGTTCCTCTTGCTTGTAAGGTGAAAAGAAGAATCAGAATAACTACAGCTATAGGCAGAATAAAGGGCGTAAATTCATGTGAAAGCGTACTAAGACCCTCTACCGCACTGATTACAGATATAGCAGGCGTTAGCATTCCATCACCTAAAAGTAATCCAGCTCCAAAAATTGCAATGATGTAAAATAAAGGCGTGTATTTAGTACTTTTATGCTTCATGAGAGCCAAAAGGGCGAGAATCCCTCCTTCACCATCATTATCCGCCCGAAAAATTAAAATCAAGTATTTGAATGAAATAACAAGAATCAAGCACCAGAAAATAAGTGACAGTACCCCCAAAATATGTGTTTGAGTAATAGCGATGTTATTTAATGTGACTTTTAAGGCATATAATGGACTGGTACCAATATCTCCAAATACAACGCCTAATGCCCCAAGAGTGAGACCATAAGAGAACTTGTGTGTATTTTCCATATCTATTACCAGAATGTGTTGCTAAATATAATAGCAAAAAGGGGGATAAAGAGTGTTTTCATATTTGTTATACTGTCCCTAACTTTTATTTTTTTTCCACCAGTTTATTGGGGTGGGAACTGCTTTCTTAGGTTTTGAACTTGCAGGTCTAGCGTTCTTTGTGTAGATTAGCCGATTTTTGTTCTTTGGGAAATAGAAAATGAATGCAAAAGTTATTTTGCTAGCAGCAAAACAAAATACCGTATTACGCGGCCATCCATGGATATTTCCTAAGGCTATTGCAAGAACACATGGAAAATTAGTAACAGGACATTTGATTGATATTTATAATGCAGATGACGAGCTTATTGGAGTAGGTGTTTATAATGAACATTCTCTTTATCGAGTTAGGGTCATGGCTCTTGCCAATGAATCCATTGATATCAGTAATTTACATGCCCTGATTACACATCGATTAAGCCAGGCAAAACGAGTAAGGGAATGTTTAAATCTGCCTAATAAGGAAACTACTGCGTATCGATTGTTTAATAGCGAAGCAGATGGTCTTTCAGGTTTAACGATCGATCGATTTAATCAAACTTGTGTTGTTGCCAGTTCCGCTTATTGGGTTGAGCTCAATCGAGAAACTATCATTCAAATATTAAAAGAATTGTTTCCTGAAGATCAAATTATATGGATGCCACAAAATAAACCCTTGAGCCAAGATGGCTGGGAACAAATTAGCCTGCAAGAGAAACATTATAATACTCAGGTTCTTGAGGCAGGGGTTATTTATGAAGTTGAGTTTGCTCAAGCACAGAAAACAGGTTTGTTTCTTGATCAACGAGAGAATCATCAACGTATCGCCCAGTTATCCAAAGGAAAGAGTGTATTAGACCTTTACTGTTATAGTGGTGGCTTTGCATTACATGCTGCTAAATCTGGAGCCTTAAAAGTGACAGCGGTGGATAGCTCTGCTCATGCAATAACTCAAGCTCAAAAGAATGCAGCATTAAATGGCGTGACTCAAATTGAGTTTATTGAGGCTGATGCGCGTGAATATTTAACAAAAGCGGGAAATTATGATCTCGTTATCCTCGATCCTCCTAAATTGGTTCCATCAAAGCAACATGTTGAGCGAGCTAAAAACTATTATCGGTTTTTACATCGTGAAGTATTTAAGTACATGAAATCAGGTTCCTTATTAATGACGTGTAATTGTTCTTCAGCGCTTTCATCTCAGGAGTTTTGTTCTTTGGTTAGTCTTCAAGCTGGAGCAGTAGGGAAGCAAGCACGTATTTTAGGTATTTATGGTCCAGCAAGCTGTCATCCTACCTTAGCTTCTTTCCCAGAGGGAAATTACCTTACTGCGATTTTGTTAGCCGTTGTGTAGTCAATTTGCAGTCTGAATGCAGAGAAGTGGAATACGGAGTTGTAGCTGGCTGCTTGCAGGCAGGCTGCCAAGCTGTATCACACCCAGGGTAAGTTGGGGCATTTTGACTTGAGGGAGGCTCACTTTTTTTGTGTTGCTCATAAATTGATTCCTATTTTTTGAGAGTATTTCAAAGATAGGAGTTTTGTCATTTTTTATAGCTTGGCCCCTTAAAAATACAAAAGATAACACTCTTTGACAAAGCACATAGCAGGTAGCGACACGCTTGAACTTCTTTTTTAAGCTACACTTAAAAAAAATGCTAAATTTTAAGCTCTCTATGGAATAATGAGGAATAAAATAATGGCTATGTCGAAACGTTATATTACAGAAGATGAGCAGGAATTAGAAATTATTACCATTGATCCTAAGCAGGTGACTTCACCGAGTGAAGCTTATGATCTCCTTAAAACTCTTTTAAAAGAATATGGAGTAAATAATGGGGAAACTAAAAGCATTAAACTAGGGAAAATATATCCGATTGATCACAATTCCCAAAACGTTTATGTAGAGGTAACCGATCAACTTGATCCAGAAGAACACCCAACAAAGAAAGATCAAAAAAAATGGCGGATAAGGGGAGAGCTTTTATCCGATGAAGGAGGAACTGGGGTTGTTTATGATACTGAAAGAACTTACCGTCTGACTGATAATGATGAGTTGATCATCAAAGAGAAACAAGAAATTAAACACCCTAAAGTATTAAAAGAAAGAAGATATAAAAATGAAGGCACAGAGAAAGAGGTTGAGAATACGCGAGAAGTTGGAAAAAAGGCCTATCTTAGCGGAAGATATGGACTCTTTACTAATAAAGCACTCGGCACAACGCTTGATAAAATATATTTTCAACGCGGTACTCCCTTCTCCGAACTATTAGCTTTTGTTAAAGCATGTACTCAAGAATTATATAACGTGCACATAAAAAGTGACAAATCACATAGTGATTTGTCGCAACCGAATAATATTTTTTATGATCTTAATACAAAGCAAGCAACAATAATTGATTTTGAAAATCTTGGTTTTGGCGAGGATCAAGACAAAGCTAAAAGAACAGATATTTATGATTTAAGTATAATATTGATGGATAAGGTAGGGTACTATCTCTCTGGAGAAGAAGGCGAGGAATTAAAAAAAATTATCCAATCTATGAAAGCTGTACAATACCAGAAAGTTGGAGATGGAAACATTGGTAAGTTTTTGGATGATATTAATGAAATGGAAAGTAAAGCCCATAAACCGCCTTTGTAGCAAGGTAGATTGGATCATTTACCCAATCTACGGACGATTCCTTAGCGCAAAGTTCAGACAATGGTTAATGATTCCATTTAGGTATGGACGGATCTATCTCTGTCTTGCAAGCATTGTAATACATCATAAAAACTCAGTTCGCATGCTTTTAATAAAACAAATAAGTGAAAAACCAAGTCCGCACATTCATTAACTAATTCTTCACGGTTGTTATTCACTGCAGCGATTACTGCTTCAATGGCTTCTTCACCTACTTTTTGAGCGCATCGAGAGAGCCCAGATTCGAATAATTGTGATGTATAACTGTGTTCATTTTTTGAGTCTGCACGCTCATTAACCAGCTCAATCAATTCATGTATAAAACCTAGATTTGTATTATGTTCAGGCTGAAAGCAACTCGTGTATCCTAAGTGACAAGCGGGTCCTTTAGGTAACACCTGAATTAAAAGGCTGTCGCTATCACAATCCACACCGATATGTTGTACGGACATGCTATTACCAGAGCTTTCTCCTTTGCGCCATAAACGCTTTCGACTTCGGCTGTAGAGATTCAATTGACCTGTAGTCAGGGTGGCGATCAATGCCTCCTGGTTCATATAACCTAACATTAGGACATTACCATTTTGAGCATTTTGGATGATGGCCGGTAATAAACCATTCATTTTTTTCCAATCCAAAGAATTAATTTCCATGTGAATCATAATCGTACCTCAATTTTTTGTTTTTTAAGTGCTAATTTAATTTCGTGTATCGTCAAAATTTTGTCATGAAAAATGCTTGCCGCTAAAGCTCCATCTACTCGAGACTCAAGAAATACTTGAATAAAGTCATCCAGCGATCCAGCACCTCCTGAAGCAATTAATGGCACCTGACATAAAGATCGTACTTGTTTTAATTGATGCAAATCATACCCCGAACGTACGCCATCTGATTGCATACAGTTTAGTACAATTTCTCCTGCACCTCTGTCTTGTACTTCTTTAATCCATTCTCTTGTTTTGCGTCTGGAATTAAGGGTTTTTTTTTCATCTCCAGTGTATTGATAGACATAATAATCATTGTCTATCCATTGACTATCAATTCCTATTACAACACATTGGCTTCCAAAATTCCGGCTTAGTTCATTAATCAAACCAGGGTTTTCTAATGCCGGGCTATTAATGGATATTTTATCGGCCCCAGAATTTAATACCGATTTTGCCTGATCAAGTGAGCGAATTCCACCTGCTACGGTGAAAGGAATATTAATTGTTTCTGCAACTTGATGGACCCAATCCGGGCAAACCGAACGCTGTTCAGAACTTGCAGTAATATCATAAAATACCAACTCATCAGCACCCGCTGCAGAATAATCAGCGGCAAGTTCGAGAATGTTGCCAACAACACGATGATTACGAAATTTAACGCCTTTGACTACTTGGTTATCGCGCACATCAAGACATGGAATAATTCGTTTAGTTAACATAATTTATACTCAAATTAATAATGTAGCCCGGGTGCAACTCAGCGAAACCCGGGAAATTCTGTATCTATATAAATAAACCCGGCTTTCGCTGCGCTGCCCAGGCTACACCTACAATAACATTGACCTCAGATCAAAAGTACCTTGGTATAAGGTTAGCCCTAGGATCACTGCGTTAACCCCTAGGCTGTCCAATCGATTTATATCATCTGCATCACGGATACCACCTGAAGCTTGCCATTCAATTCGTGGAAAACGTTCTATTGCTTCTTTATAAAGCTCAAAATTTGGCCCTTGCATCATTCCATCACAAGCAATATCAGTACAAAGTATTTGTTTAATTCCTAATTGCTGATAATGAGAAACAACATCCCATAAATTATTATTCGTTGTTGTTTGCCAACCATGAATAGCAGGGATGGGTATCCTATTTTTCATTCGAATATCTAAAGCGAGAATAATATGTTGTGGGTTGATTTCCTTAATAATAAGTGCTGTTAGTTCTGGATTGGAAATGGCAATACTACCTAATACTAGATTGGATATCCCAGCTGAAAAACATGTTATTGCTTGTTCTAAAGATCGAATTCCTCCGCCTGCTTGCACGACGATTCCTGTATTTTGCATGGCACAAATTAAAGGCAACTGTTGCATCGTTCCTGTTTGAGCTCCATCCAAATCAACAACATGCAAACGCTTTGCTCCCAATTCGGCAAAATAAGCAGCACGCTCTACTGGTGGTGTATCGAATTGAGTGACTTGATCAAACTGTCCCTGTCGTAAACGTACACAACGGCCTGTTTGAATGTCAATTGCAGGGATAAGGATCATACAGCCTCCGTATTTTAAGTTAACGATTTCTTCAAAAATACTCTTCTCTAGTAGAGTTGCCGAAAAAGTCTAATGGTTACAAAAATTGTTGAGCAAAGTCATTCCGGTTTCAGCAGATTTTTCCGGATGAAATTGCATGCCCCAAATGTTATTTTTTTGAATTATTGCTGTGAACGGTTCATTGTATTCACAATGGGCTAACGCATACTGGCTTTCACCTAATGCGTAACTATGAACAAAATAAACGTAATCATGTTCTTTTAATCCCTGTTGCAAGAATGTTTTTGTGCACCACTGTAATTGGTTCCAACCCATGTGAGGCACTGGATAACCTTCTTGCTGGCGTAAACGTTGTACTCTTCCAGGAAGCATACCGAGACAACGAACATCACCTTCCTCACTACTTTCGAATAATAATTGCATGCCAAGACAAATACCGAGCAGAGGTTGCTCTAGCGAAGTAATGACGTCGATCAACTTATACTGGCGTAACGCATTCATACCATAAGCTGCAGTCCCTACACCTGGTAAAATCACATGACTTGCTGTTTCAATTTCCTTTGCATCGTGTGTTAATTGATAATTAAAACCTAGTCTTTTTAATGCATTGACTAAAGAGGTTAGATTGGTGCCGCTGACATCTATAATGGCAATCATAATACCCCCTTGGTCGATGGGAGACTATTGTTTGTTTTCATGCAGGCTTGGCCTAGCGCTCGCCCTAATGATTTGAAGCATGCTTCAATCATGTGATGATGATTTTGGCCTTTCACTTCAATGTGAATGGTTGCACCAAGGGCGGTGGCTAATGAATTAAAGAAATGGGGAACCATTTCAGTTGCCAGGCCTCCAACAAATTCTCGAGTAAATTGGCCTTTAAAATCGCAAAAGCCTCTACCACTAATATCTATGGCTATAGAGGCTAAAGATTCATCCATAGGTAAAGTAAAGCCATAGCGGTCAATACCCCATTTGTCGCCAAGTGCTTTTTTTAGCCCTTCGCCTAAAGCGATCGCAGTATCTTCAATTAAATGATGATCATCAACTTCTACATCACCGGTTGCATATAATTCAAGATTGAATCCACCATGTTTGGCTACTTGTTCCAGCATATGGTTAAAGAATGGCAATGGTGTATTTATGCAGCTGTTCTGGTCAGTATCCAAGATCAGGGTTAGCTTTATCTCGGTCTCTTTTGTCTTTCTTTGGACTACTGCAGTTCGTTTTTGATTCAGTATTGTTTGGGTAATTTGATCCCATCCATGTTCATTGGAGACAGGCAAAAATTTAATCCCCAGATTGTCAGCAAATTGTCGGTCCGTTTCTCTATCCCCAATAACCCAGTTACATGAATTATTAATTGCTCTTTCTTTTAGGAAGCGATCCACTAAGCCCGTTTTAGGTTTTCGGCACAAACAATTGTCTTCGGGCATGTGGGGACAAATAAAAACTTCATCAAAAAATATTCCTTGTGACGAGAAAATATCTAAGATAAATTCATGACAAATCATAAAATCATCTTCAGGAAAAGCAGAGGTACCTATACCGTTTTGATTGCTCACCATAACAAAGTGAAAGCCTTCCTTTTGCAATTGCAGTAATGCGGGAATAACACGGGGCGTGAGCTTAATTTTATCTAAAGAATCTACTTGATAATCAAAAGGTTCTTCAATTAAGGTTCCGTCACGATCGATAAATAAGATTTTTTGCATTTTAATATCCTGAAACATTATTTTGAAAAGAAGATAAAGCGCGCAGCAAAAGTTGATTTTGTGACTCATCACCTACTGTAATTCGTAAATGATCATGTAACGATGAATGAGGTGAAAAACTTTTGATTACTATGCCTTGATTCGCAAGCCAAGAAACCAATTCGCATGTGTGTTGGGTTTTAACAAGAATAAAGTTTGCTTCAGTCGGGTAGACTTTCTTGATAACAGGGCACAATTGCAATTCTTTCATTAACTTTGTTCGAGACGCTTTAATTGTATTGATTGCCTGCAAAAACCACTCATTTTTTTCTAATGCGCGGAGTGCCAAATCAATTACTACGCTGGAAATAGGGAAGGGAGGTATAATTTTATTCAAGGCATGAATTACATGTGCTTGAGCTAAAATGATTCCTAAACGAAGATTAGCTAAGCCATAAGCTTTAGACAGAGTACGTAAAACAATTAAATTATCGAATTGAGGAATGAGGCATGTTGCACTTTGAGCTTGAGCAAATTCGATATAAGCCTCATCAACAACGATAACAGAACGATTTTTATATTCATTACAAAGTGTTGCAATAAAGTTTAGATCGATTAACTTACCTGTAGGATTATTGGGATTACACAAAAAAATTATCTTACAGTTGTTTTGCCAATTACTACGAATGTCGTGTAGAGACAGTTGAAAATTATTTTGAGCGTCTAAAGGACATTCAAAAAGCTGTGCATGTTGTAAATAGATATAAAAAGAATACATAGAAAAGGTAGGCGGAAATTGCAGGCATGCATCTTGCCCTGCACTCAGAAATAAACGTGTAATTAAATCAATTCCATCATCTGATCCCCGAGTGAGCACAATTTGCTTTTCTTCAACTTGATAGTGTTTTGCCAATTGTTCTTGCAGTTGGTTCTGCAGGTATTTCTCTGGATAAAAGTTTAAATTAATATTCGTACTTAATGCAGACCAAGGAAGTTCGTTTGCATGCAAACGGTGTCTCATGGGAGCACTACCAACAGTAGACCTCTTTCCAAACGCTACTGAGGAGGTGCATTGCTTCGTCGATGCGGTGCTCGAATCCTCATGTGACTGCGTGTACACCCCGGTTCTGTGTTCCGCGTCTCCTCGCACTTCACTCCCCTCAGCGAGTTTGGAAAGAGGTCTAGTGTAAGGTTGATTGTCTAATAATTCAGGGCGTATTAAGTTAAGTACCGACATTTTAAAGCTCCAGTGAGTTCAACCTGATTTCTACAGCGTGTGCATGAGCATCCAATCCTTCAATTTGAGCCAGAGCAATTGCTGCAGGCCCTAAAGCTTTGATTCCTTCTTTGCTAATTGATTGAACGTTAAAGTGCGTGAGAAAATCGAGCGTACTAAGGCCGCTGTGATTTTTGGCAAAACCATTGGTTGGCAGAACGTGGTTTGACCCAGTTACATAATCACCAAGTGTTTCAGCGGCCCAAGAACCAAGAAATACGGTACCTACAGCGTGTATCTCATTAACCCACGAGTCTGCGTCTTCGCGGTTTATAATCAAATGCTCAGGAGCATAGGAATTAATCATATGTAATTGCTCTTTTTTTTCAGCGCATACAATAATCAGACTGTTTGCAAGTGATTGTCTGATTATTTGTGTTCTTGATAGAATATTAAATTGTGCGTACAGCTGTTGGTTTACCTGTTCTGCGATTTGAAGTGAGTCGCAAATCAGAATGACTTGAGAGTCAACTCCATGTTCAGCTTGTGCCAGTAAATCAGCAGCGATAAAAGCTGGATTTGCTTGATTATCAGCAATGATCATGACTTCGGAAGGCCCAGCAGGCATATCAATCGCTGCGCCATAAGGATCTGGAGCAACTAGGGTTTTTGCTTCCGTAACATAGCTGTTGCCTGGTCCAAAAATTTTATCTACCTTAGTAACCGTTTCAGTACCATAAGCCATAGCTGCAATTGCTTGTGCTCCTCCAAGCGTATAAATGGTATCTATGCCGCATAATCGTGCTGCAACCAATAAATGTTCGTTAATTGAACCAGATGCATCAGGAGGAGTACAAAATATTTTTATAGGACATCCAGCGACACGGGCAGGGATGGCCTGCATTAATAATGAAGAAATTAGAGGTGTTCTGTTGCCACCTGGCACATACAAACCAACTCGTTGAATGGGTCTGTAGGTACTGTAAATAGTTATACCATTTGCTGTACCTATTTTTTTATTTTCTGGTAAAAGAGCTTGGTGGTAGGCAGTAATCGTTTTAACTGCCTCAGTAATTGCAGCAAGAGACGCTTTACTAATGCACGCATTTTCAATTTTTTGTTTAGGGATTTGCAGACTGTTCAAACGAGCCCCATCAAATTGCTCTGTAAATGTAAGTAATGCTTGATCTCCAAGAGTGCGCACCTGTTTGATAATTTCTTGTACCTTACTTTTTACCGAAGATGTGTGCATGGGACGTGTTAGACAGATTTCCTTTTCATCTTGGGATAGGGATTGCCAATTTTTAATCGATAACATCATACTACTCCAACATTTTTTCTATAGGTAAAACCAATATAGAACTGGCTCCCAGAGTTTGAATGGTTTCTAAAGTGTTCCAAAATACCCGTTCACTAGAGACAACATGCACCGCTACTTTATTCATATTTCCGGGTAAAGGCAGAATTGTAGGTGACTCAGCCCCAGGCAATTTTTCTGCAATTACATCAAGAGCTGATTTCGGAGCGTGAAAAACAATGTATTTTCTTTCCTGCGCTTGTTGTACTGCCTGAACTCTACGTGCGAGCATGGCAAATAATTCCTGAAACATGTAAGAAAGGTTCTGAGCACTTTGGATCAATACAGCTTGACTAAACAGCACGGTATCTACTTCATAGAGTTTGTTGTCTTCCAACGTTTGACCACTTGAAACGAGATCGCAAATTGCATCCGCCATACCCATTCGTGGTGCAACTTCAATTGATCCGGATAATACAAGACTTTCCGCACATATTTTCTTGTCACGTAAATATTGGTTTAGTAAATTAGGATAACTGGTAGCAATTCGTTTGCCATCCAAGCTTCCTGGTCCTTGATACTCAGTGGATTCAGGAATAGCTATGGATAAACGGCACGTGCAAGTGCCTAATGCTGCTGTTGTCTTATATAATTTTTGTGGATTGGCAAGCGAGGCTTCCAGTAAGACATTCTCACCAACGATTCCGCCATCACATAAGCCATCAAATACCAAAGTAGGTATGTCATCATCACGAACAAAAAGTAAATCAATAGGAAAGTTATCAACATGAGTCAGTAAGCTATTCGCCTTAATACGAAATTTCAAACCACATTGCTGCAAAAGTCTCAAAGATTCTTCAGATAAACGCCCCTTCTTTTGTAAGGCTAAACGTAAACGATTTTTCACGACATCTCCAATCTCTTCGCGATTAGCTCATAACCGCCTGTACCAAAACTTAAACAGCGTGCTACACGAGTAATTGTGGTTACGCTGACCTCCGTTTGTTCATGAATCGTGCGATAGGGAATACCTTGTCGCAATAAAGGAACAACTTGCCAACGATCTGCCATAGCTTCGAGTTCTGCCGGGGTGCATAAATCGGTAAAAAATTGCAAAGCTTCTTCTTCATTTTTAAGCAAACTAATGGCGTTCATTAAATCAGGCAGAGCAGAGTGTTTTGCGGTTGTATGTGTTTTCATATTAATGTATTGGCGTAATAGAACATTAAATCAATAATACTGACTAATTTTAATGCTGTCAATAATAATTACAGTTTTGTCTAAAAGGCTGTCATCTCATATTCTGTATCTCATATATATTCTGTCATCCCTGCCTGCGCAGGGATGACAGTCTTTCAGACATTACTGTAGACTGTAGAATACCTACTTTTTTGTGAGGTCTATCAGGCTTAAAGTGTGGTATATATGGCGAAAAAAATTTGTGGGAACATGAAATTCTGAAACCCGGGTTTCGCTGCGCTTCACCCAGGCTGCAGTGCAGTGCGTTGCGGGACTAACAACCATATACGGCTTGATACGCTTCGAGTTTTTTTACTTGCTCGTTTTGATGTGTACTTTTTAAGTAATCGATTAAATCAAATAAAGTGATAATTGAATAAACATGGATGCCTTGTGCTTTAATTTCTGCCAGTGCTGATTCCTGAGTTAATCCTCGCTCACATCGATCAAGAGCGATAATAACCCCAGTCAATTGACCACCATTTTCCTTAATTAATATCTGTGACTCTCGAAAAGCTGTACCTGCAGTAATGACATCATCAATGACAATTGTTTTCCCAGTTAAGGGGGCGCCAATTAATTGGCCTCCTTCACCATGATTTTTTACTTCTTTACGATTAAAAGTAACAGTGGTTTCTTGACCTAATTCAGCTAAGGCAATCGCTGTAGCTGTAGCAAGAGGCAAACCTTTATAAGCTGGGCCAAATAAATGGTCGAATTCAGCTTGGTGCTCAAGTAATGTTTTGGCATAAAATTGGCCCAATTGCCGTAACGCGTTACCTTGATAAAATAATCCTGCGTTAAAAAAATAAGGGCTAATACGGCCAGATTTTAAAGTAAACTCACCGAATTTTAATACTTGGCAATCAAGTGCTAATTTTATAAAAGCTGATTTCATCTGATTCATTATGTATTTCCAATAGAAAAAAAAATTATAAAGATATCGATTTTTTTAAAAAATCCTTAACAATCAATAAAAAACTGCTATGCTAATCTATATGCAGGAAATTATTTCCTGCATAAGTGTATGTTTATTATTACTCAGTGCATTAATAGTAAATATTTTTGAGCTGAAAATAAACATCTGTAACAGTTGGATAGTAAAGCTTAAGACAAAGGGGATAGCTAATGTCGCAAAGAGAAACGGGCCATGTAAAGTGGTTCAATGAGAAAAAAGGATTTGGATTTATCATTAATGAAAATGGTGACGATATTTTTGTTCATTATAAAGATATCCAAGGTGTCGGATTTAAAACCCTTCATGAGAATGATCCAGTATCCTTTGTGCTTGATAAAGGACCTAAAGGACTAAAAGCACAAGACGTTACAATTATTACTGAATAGTAAGGTAACGAATCTATATATTCTCAGCTATCGCTGCGTGTTAAGTTAGCCTGGGCTAGGGATTTGCCATAACCCGGGTTTACTTCTCATGCAATGGATTTTTGGTTATGGTTGCAATCTGGATTTTGTTCCCGTAAGCTCTTTTTTGAGCGCGAGAAACTTTTAAATCATATGGATGTGACAATTAATCAATGTTCTCTTTTTGTGTCTAAATTATTCCAAAAAAAGAAAGATATATTAAACCTCTTGAATTCTCCTAAAACATCTTCATATATCTTCTTCTGTTTGTTTATTTTAAGAGGTGGGGTATGAAAAGCTTATCTATGTATCAGGTGGATGCATTTGCATCTGCTCTTTTTGAAGGTAATCCTGCAGCAGTCTGTCCTTTAGAACATTGGTTAACTGATAAAGAAATGCAACGTATTGCTACAGAAAACAATTTATCAGAAACAGCTTTCTTTGTTCCTGAGGGAGATGGATTTTATATAAGATGGTTCACACCAAATGAAGAAGTTGCTTTATGTGGTCATGCAACGCTTGCGAGTGCGTATGTTATTTTTGAAAAATTAGGATTCAAAGGTAAAAAAATAAAATTTAATTCCAAAAGCGGGGCACTTATTGTTTACAAAAATGAAAATGGTTTAATGATGGATTTTCCAGAATTACCTTATCACCCAATTGAATTATCATCCGAGTTGTGCCAGTTAAATTTAAAAAAACCTCAGAACGTCTTAAAAAGCCAGTTTGATTTAATGTTTGTTTATGAGAATGAAAACGACGTGAGGACAGCAAATCCAGACTTAGATGCAGTAGCACGTTTGGAGTATAGAGGCCTGATCTTAACTGCTCCAGGTAAAAATACTGATGTTTATTCACGATGTTTTTACCCAGGATGCAATGTTCCAGAAGATCCAGTGACTGGTTCAGCTCATTGTGTGATTGCACCTTACTGGTGTAAGCAATTGGGTAAATCGCGCATTGATGCGGTACAAGGTGGTAACCGTCAGGGTAAACTGCAATGCGAGGTAAAAGAGGGGAGAGTTTTTCTTTATGGAACGAGTCATCTTTATTTAGATGGCACAATTTACTTGCCGTAGATTCCACTTCTAAAATTTCGGTTACGCTCTTGGAGCGATGATGATATCGCTCCATACCTGTCAATTCTTTGGCGAAAATAGTTGGATTCATCATGAGATACATTTGATTTATTAGATGACATTATTCATGGTTCTATTTATCATGAGTGTTATTTGGAATGTCTGTATTAGTAAAGGAGTATCTTATGGCTATCTATATGTTTCCCGGACAAGGATCTCAGATAAAAGGGATGGGAATTGAATTATTTTCACATTTCCCTGAGCAAATAAAACAAGCTGATGATATTTTAGGGTATTCCATTAAAGAATTATGCTTAGATGATCCAAAACAGCAATTGAGTAATACTGAGTATACGCAACCTGCATTATACGTTATTGAGGCTCTTTCTTTTTTAGTCAGGGCAGCTGAAGAACCGCCACCCCACTATCTCATAGGACACAGTTTAGGAGAATATGCTGCTTTGTTTGCAGCAGGTGCTTTTGACTTCGTTACAGGGTTAAAACTTGTAAAAAAAAGGGGTGAGTTGATGGCTCAAGCAAGTGGCGGGGCAATGCTGGCAGTCATAAATTTACCTGAAGAGCGAATTAAATTTTTACTGAGAGTCAATGGGTTAGATTCTGTAGATTTTGCCAATTTTAATTCACCGAAACAAATTGTTCTTTCCGGACTTGCCGCAGACATTGCTGAAGCGAATGAGTTACTTGCCAATGAAGCGTTAATGTGCGTACCCTTAAAAGTAAGTGGTGCATTTCATTCCCGTTATATGCAAGCTGCTGCTGATGAGTTTGCAAAATTTATGGCTCCATTTGAGTTCTCATCCCTTAAGACCAAAGTGATTGCCAATGTTACTGCAGAGGTTTATAGCGACAACATGATTAAGGAAAATTTAATAAAGCAAATTTCTCATCCTGTTCGTTGGACCGAAACGATTCGCTATTTGAAAAACCAAGGAGAAACGGTTTTTATAGAGGTAGGGCCGGGTAATGTGCTGACTCGCTTAGTAACGCAAATTTAATTATTCGAAAGAGCGGATATTCTGTAAAAATACTGTGTCTTTATGGGATATCCTATCAAAAGAATCATCTTCATAAAAATCTTATAAGTCATTACATCCAAAAGAAAAATATCATCTACACTTAAATAGTGATTCAATTTACAGAGGGTGCAATATGACAATTCGACTGAAGCATGAGCATGGAAAATTAGAAGAAATAGAACTTTTTCAGTTACAACACCACTTGGCGCTTCCCCACCTTAAGAAATATTTACAATCAAAGGGGGCAAAGCAATGTAAATCAATCAAGAAAATTAGTGTTGATCATTCCAATTTGGATGACAAAGATTATCATGCATTACATGACATCCTTAAATTATCATCTAAAGTTAATGAAATTTCATTTTACGCAAATCATATTGATACCGACCAAGTTACTTATTTATTTGAATCTTTACCCAGTAAAAAGCTGAATAAAATTAAATTAGTAGATAATTGGATAGGGGAAAAAATCCCTTCCGATTTTTTTTCTTTTTTACAAAAGAAAAAGTTAAAAGTTTTGGATTTATCATTAAATTGGTTGCGTGATACTGGAGTGCAGCATTTGTTAGAAGCAATAGAAGCGAATACTGAGTTGAACGAGTTGGCATTAAGCTGTAATGATTTTGGTTTGGGTGGAATGAAGGCACTGCATCATTTTGTGTTGAAGCATCCAACATTAAAAATTTTAGATATATCCTATAATAATTTGGATGAAAAATGTGCCAAAGAAATTTCCACGATGATCACTGAATCAAAATCCTTGACGCATCTTAATCTTAGAAGTAATAAAATAGGGGATGCTGGAGCCGAGCTTATTGCACACGCATTAAAATCAAATAAAGATTTAAAATACGTCGATTTATCAGATAATAGAATTTCAGAAACAGGCTTGTCTCAACTCGTGCGTGAGGCAGTGGCACATGATAAACTTGCAGGATTGATTTTAAAGCATAATCATCTTCTTCTTCCTCCAACATTAAAATCGAATCAATCAGACTTACACGTTTTTTATTGATAGTAAGTGCAGAATTATATAGCCGTTCAGTGTAGTATTCATCTTTTAGTGAATACATATGAACGGTTATATTAATCAATGGAGTTTTGCCAATGGGCACTGGTGCTTTTTACCTTTTAAAAGAACGTCGATTTTTGCCTTTTTTTCTTACTCAATTTTTTGGTGCATTTAATGATAATGCATTCAAACTAGCGATGCTCACTCTGATTAGTTACCACTTAACACATGACCAAGCTCAATCTGAATTCTATCAAGCAATAGCAGGTGCTTTGTTTATAACACCCTTTTTTCTTCTTTCGGCGACTGCTGGACAATTAGCAGACAAATACGATAAAGCGTTAATGACTCGGTTCATTAAAATATTAGAATTAATTTTAATGATTATAGGTAGCGTTTCTCTATATTGGGGCAATATTTTTCTGATGATGCTTACCTTGACTGGTTTAGGAGTACATTCAACTTTTTTTGGACCAATAAAATATGCCATTTTACCTGATCATTTACCTAAGAAAGACTTACTAGGTGCAACAGGTTTAATTGATGGAAGCACTTTTATCGCTATTTTGCTAGGAACTACCCTGGGCTCTTTATCCATCGGGATGAACAATCCTAAACCTTATATGGCGGTTTTTTTGACAGTGATTGTTGCGCTTGCTGGTTTAACTTCAAGTCTATTTATCCCAAGAGCCCCATCTACCTCTGAAAAGATAAAAGTCGATATGCTGATTTGGCGCGTAACATATAAGATGTTGAAGCAGGTTACTGAACATTTCGGTATTTTATTATCTATTTTGATTTTATCTTGGTTTTGGTTGCTAGGAACAGTAATACTGACAAAGCTGCCTGATTATACAAATTATGTTTTAGGAGCAAATAATGCTGTTTTTGCATTATTTCTTGCTTTATTTTCCATAGGAATAGCATGCGGTTCAGTGACAGTGAATTTTATTTTTCAAGGGCGGATTAGTTTGTCTATGGTTCCTTGGGCCATGTTTGCTTTTAGCTGTTTTGCTTTGGATTTATATTGGGCTACCCCTTTGGCAGAGCAAGGTTCACTCCTTACTTTAAATACTTTTTTTACGCGGTTTAACCATTGGCGTATTGCTTTTGACCTATTTATGTTAGCTTTTAGCTCAGGTTTATTTGTAGTTCCATTGTATACCTATTTACAGGTTGCTAGCCCCCCTAACTCCAGAGCCAGGGTTATTGCAACCAATAACATTTATAATGCCCTATTCATGGTGATAGGGACGTTTATGATTATTGGTTTATTACATTTTAGTGCTGCAATTCCGAAAATTTTTTTAATTTTGAGCTTTTTAAATGCCGTTGCTGCATTGCTGGCGAGGATTTATCTTAAGAGGGTGGTTTTGCCAGAAAAATAATAGAGTAGGATGTAGCCTGGGTGAAGCGCAGCGAAACCCGGAAATACAGAGCGCTTCACCCAGCTTATACTATCCATATAAAGTTACGCTAACCAATCGCGTGCTGGGAGAAAATCAGTATAAAGTTTTGCTTCTGCACTATGTGCATTAGGTTGCCAATTGTATTCCCAGGTGACTTCAGGTGGTAAGGACATTAAAATCGATTCCGTTCTGCCATTTGATTGTAAGCCAAATAAGGTTCCACGATCATATACCAAATTGAATTCTACGTAGCGTCCTCTGCGATAATGTTGAAATGCTTTTTCTCTTTCACCAAAAGGATGTGACTTACGACGCGACACTATTGGGGCATAAGCCTCAATATAATGATCACCTATGCTTTGCATCAGAGAGAAACTGTGATTGAAGCTTATTTCATTATAATCGTCAAAAAATAAGCCACCTATTCCACGTGCTTCATTTCGATGCTTGATAAAAAAATAATCATCACACCATTGTTTAAATTTAGGATAAATTGCTTGACCAAAAGGTTGGCAGGCTCGAAAGGCGGTTTGATGCCAATGCGTACAATCCTCTTCAAATCCATAATAGGGTGTTAAATCAAATCCACCACCAAACCACCAAACTGGCTCAGAACCATCTTTTTCTGCAAGAAAAAAGCGAACATTGGCATGTGATGTAGGTACATAAGGATTATCAGGGTGAATGACCAATGATACACCGAGCGCATTAAAATTTCTGCCTGCTAATTCGGGACGGTGTGCGCTTGCTGAAGCAGGAAGATGAGTTCCAGAGACATGAGAAAAATTGACACCTGCTTTTGCGAAGACTGAGCCTTGTGTTAAAACACGAGTAATTCCACCACCACCTGTAGGTCGTTCCCAGGCATCTTCAATAAATTGTGCTTGGCCATCAAGTTGCTCAAGTCTCGAACAAATTTTATTTTGTAATTCTAATAGGTAGGTTTTTACTTGCTCAATCGCGTTTTCTGGAAGAGTATGATTCTTTGACATGTGGCTGATCTCCCCAATTTATAACCCGCTTATTTTCTCACTTATTTGAAATTGGCACAATGTTTGCTTTTCTTGTTGTACTTACTTTAAGGGGGAAAATATGGCGTTAGATCTGGATTCATATTTTGGAATACATGCTAAAGCTTTAGTAGCACGTGACCACAGGGCATCACAACTAGCGAACAATTTAGCCAATGTCAACACACCCAATTATAAAGCGCAAGATATCGATTTCAACGAATTTTTAGCAGCCAGTATGGCTGGCGGTTCACAAAAGATGGAAGTTACTTCGCCTAATCATATTAACGCAAACGCCGATTTTTCGGCGAATTTGAAATACCGAGTGACATCGCAAATGTCTTTAGACGGAAACACTGTGGATAAAGATTTGGAAACCACTGAATTTGCACGTAACTCCCTTAACTACCAGGCCAGCTTGAGTTTTCTTGATAGTAAAATCAAATCCATGATGCTTGCGCTGAAAGGAGAATAAGCATGACATTAAGTGCAATTTTTAATATTGCGGGTTCAGCATTGACCGCTGAAACAGCGCGTTTGACCACTAGCGCCGAGAATATGAGTAATGCTAATGTAGAGTCAGGGAGTGCTGATGAGACGTACAAAGCGAAGTATCCGATATTCAAAGCAGTGCAGGCGCAGGCAAATCAATGGATGGGGGAACAAGTATCAGGAGGGGTTCAACTTAAAGGAACTTATGAGAGTGCTTTAGATCCTCGAAAACGTTATGCACCTGATAACCCCTTGGCAGATAAAGATGGATTTGTTTATACACCGAATGTGAACTATGTTGAAGAGATGGCAAACGTGATTTCTGCTTCAAGGTCATATCAAATGGATGTTGAATTGCTTAATACAACAAAACAACTATTGCTACGGACTTTAAAGTTGGGTGAATAAGGGAGAATAGTGGAATGTCGACAAATTCAGTTAATGGAACTAACGCATCTAACCCATCGTTTAATAATCAAATCGATTCGGTAACGAAGAACAGTTTGGGGCAACAAGATTTTCTACGTTTAATGGTTGCTCAAATTCAAAACCAAGATCCGATGCAACCGCAGGTAAATGGTGAGTTTTTATCACAACTAGCACAGTTTAGCACGAATGATGGTGTTGCTAAAATGCAAGAGTCGTTACAACAAATGGCAACTTCTCTGCAATCAAATCAGGCTTTGCAAGCCTCAGCTTTAGTGGGGCGTAAGGTTTTGGTTAATAGCCAGACCCTTCAACTGAGTACTGAGGGTGATGCAAAGGCAGCAGTTGATATTCCACCAGGTCTAAGTAATTTGAGTGCATCAATTTATTCAGAATCTGGTGAACTGATAAAAACAATTCCTTTAGGACAGCCTACTCCTGGATTTTTTCAATTTAGTTGGGATGGCACTGGCGGCGACAATAATCGTATGAAAGAAGGTAAATATAAAATTGAAGTACATGCTGTTTATGGAGGGAAAGAAGTATCTTTAAAAACAATGACCTCTGCCAATGTCGATAGTGTAAGCCTTGGTCAAAATGGAGAAGGCTTAAAATTGAATGTAGCAGGGATTGGACCAGTATCATTGGATCAGGTAAGACAAATATCAGTTTAAAAGCAGGAGGCTAAAATGATTTTTGACGCAGCATTAAGTGGACTTCAGGCAGCAACAAGTAATTTGGATGTTATAGGCAATAATATTGCAAACTCTTCAACTGTAGGATTCAAGGGGTCTCGCGCTAATTTCGGTGATATTTATGCTTTTGGCGGTTATGGCAGCTTTGGTGCAGGCAGTACTTCTATAGGAAGTGGCGTGATGCTGACTCAAGTTCAGCAATCGTTCGCATCTGGGAATTTATCCGGCAGTACAAACAGCCTGGATCTAGCAGTGAATGGTTCTGGTTTTTTTATTTTAAATAATCCAGGTGGTGGTGCGGTGTACACGCGCGCAGGTCAGTTCAATTTGGATAACCAAAATTATATTACCAATGCAAATGGGCAATATCTTACTGGACTCCTTTCCGATGGCAATGGAAATATCACAGGAACCTCTGGAAAACTACAGATCAATACAGAGAATATAAGTCCGCAGGCAAGTACCACGGTGACGACCGGTGTCAATTTGAATTCACAAAGTACTCCTCCGGCCATTGATTGGATTGGTGGCGCTGCGCCACTTAGCAGTTCTTATAATAATCCAACATCATTAACTATTTATGATAGCTTGGGAAATTCGCATGTGCTTAGTATGTATTTTATCAAAGCGGATTCTGCTGCTGCAGCAGGACAGCCCAATGCGTCAACTCCTCCAGGTACAGAGAATCAATGGTACGTTGCTTTCCAAATTGATAACCAAAATGTTCCAACTAATGTTGGAACAGATAATACAACAAATTTGTTCGAAGTGAATTTTAATTCGGATGGATCATTTGTCGGGGTTGCAGGTCCAGGGGGAGCCCCTATTGGCACAAATTTGATCCCACTGTCACTTAATTTGAATAATGGTGCCAATCCTTTAAATTTAAATATTGATTTATCAAACAGTACGCAGTTTGGAAGTCCCTTTGGTGTTCAATCTACTTCTTCAAATGGTTATACCACAGGAAGCCTAGCGAGTCTGAGTATTGATGATGACGGACTTATTTTGGGAATTTATACCAATGGCCAATCTATGGCTATGGGACAAATTCAATTAGCTAACTTTGCTGATCCTACAGGCCTACAAAACATGGGAAATGTGTGTTGGACTGAAACATCTGCTTCAGGACAACCTTTAGTTGGTACTGCTGCATCCGGAGGGTTTGGCGCTATTAAATCAGGTATGTTAGAGCAATCTAATGTTGATTTAACCAGTGAATTAGTCGATTTGATTAGTGCACAACGTGATTTTCAAGCAAATGCTCAGTCGATTCGTGCTGGTGATGCAATCACACAAACAATTATTAATATGCGTTAGGAGGTAACTCATGGATCCTATCTTGTATAATGCTGCTAGTGGGGGGCGGGTCGGCTTTAAACGCCAGGAGATAATCGCCAATAATTTGGCGAATGTGAGTACTCCAGGTTTTAAAGCGGATATGTATCAAGCACAAACTATGTATGCAAATACAGATGGATCCGGAAAAGGGCCATCCTTTTCGATACAAAATCAGAGTGCAGTTGATTTGAGCCCTGGTGAGATTATGACAACAGGGCGCAATTTAGATATAGCAATTGAGGGTAATGGTTGGTTTGCAGTAGGTAGTCAAGGCAAAGAGGCTTATACTAAAGCTGGAAACTTACGTTTGGATATTAATGGCTTATTAACAACGGCTTCCGGGCATCCTATTTTGGGAAATGGTGGCCCAATTTCGATTCCCCCTGCCCAATCCGTTAATATAGGAACTGATGGCACAATTACAGTTGTTCCATTGGGTGGTGATCCTAAAAGTGCAGCCATACTGGATAGAATTAAGTTAGTTACGCTCGATAAAAATAATATTGTTAAAAATTCAGAAGGTTTATTCCAATTAAAGAATGGTGGAACTCCAGCTGCTGCTGATGGGAGTGTTAAGATCAGAAGCGGAGCCATTGAAGGCTCTAACGTGAATGCTATTGATCAGATGGTAGAAATGATTACCTCAGGACGTGAATATGATGCGCATATGAAGGTGATATCCACTGTTGAGGACAATTTCCAAAAGCTGGCACAAGTATTGCAGGAATGATAACCAATTTAATTGAAAAATAAAAATAATTGCGGAGGGAGCTCCATGGAACCAGCATTATGGGTAAGTAAATCAGGCTTGGAAGCACAAGAAAAAAATATCGCTACTATTGCTAATAATTTGGCAAACGTTAATACAACTGGATTTAAAAAAGATAGAGCAATATTTCAGGATTTGCTTTATCAAAATTCAAGCCAGGCTGGTGCCCAATCTTCAGAGAACTCGTTAATTCCAACAGGAATAAATTCAGGTGCAGGCGTCCATTTAGCGGCTACAGAAAAAATATTTGAACAGGGAAGTGTACAAAATACACGTAATCCTTATGATTTGATGATCCAGGGGCAAGGATTTTTTACGATTTTAATGCCTGATGGTACTCAAGCTTATACGCGTGATGGTACTTTTACAGTGGATAACACGGGTCAGCTTGTTGATATTAATGGATATCCATTGCAACCTGCAATAAATGTTCCTACTCAAACAATAGGAGTCACAATTAGTACTGATGGAGTAGTCAGTGCTACTGTGGTTGGAAGCAATACGCCAACGGTACTTGGAACCATCCAACTCGCTAATTTTACTAACCCGACAGGGCTTCAACCTATAGGACAAAACCTTTTTATAGAAACTGCTTCGAGTGGTGCCGCAACACTGAATAATCCAGGAAATTCGGGTGTAGGTACCTTGTTGCAAGGCTCTTTGGAGGCATCGAATGTGAATGTGGTTGAAGAGTTAGTCAATATGATTCAAGCTCAAAGAAGCTATGAAATTACCGCAAAGGGTATCCAGACAGTGGATAACATGTTGCAATACTTGAATCAAACGGTTTAAGAAGATTTCATTAATGAAATTATTTAATTTGCTTGTTGTAAGCTCAGTTGTCATGCTTATGAGTGGATGCGAACTGTTTAATCCTCCCCAGCGTGGGAAGGATCCTGATTACGCACCTACATATCCTACAACACCGGATCCAAAGGAGTTGAGGAAAGAGTCCGGAGCTATTTATAGCGCTGAAACGGCATTGCCTCTTTTCGAAACACCAAGGGCAAGGCACGCTGGCGATATCATTACCGTTTTTTTGGTTGAAAGCACCAATGCATCAAAAAATGCAACACTGCAACAGATGAAAACAGATACTAACGTAGTCAAAAACAATCTCTTTTTGGGGCGGCCAATATCCTTTGGTAGTGGTTACAGTATGGATTTTGACTTGAACAATCGGCGACAGTTCAATGGTTCTGCGCAGGCAGTACAGAATAATAAGTTAGCAGGGAGCATTTCCGTTACTGTGGCTCAAGTGTTGGCAAATGGCAACATGGTAGTTCAGGGGGAAAAGTGGGTTAAAATCGACCAAGGTGAGGAGTATGTACGTGTATCCGGTATTATTCGTCCTCAAGATGTTCGGGCTGATAATTCCATTACCTCAGATCGTCTGGCTAACGCTCGTATTGCCTATGGTGGCACAGGACAAGTGAATAATACGAATGCTCAGGGATGGTTAGCACGAATTATGTGGGGGCCCTTATTCCCAACCTAACCCTAATCTGTAATTTAAATAAAGGTAAATATAAATGGAGTATCTACTTGACTACAGCTTCGGTTTATCATGAGAAAGGGATTTGTATTTATAAGGTGCTTAATTAAGGAATTGTAATGCGGCGATTGCTGATAATTACATGGATGTTTGCGATAAACTTGATATCAAATCATGTTTATGCCGAACGCATTAAAGACATTGCTACTTTGGCTGGTGTGCGCACGAACCAGTTGGTTGGTTATGGTTTGGTTGTTGGCTTAAATGGTACCGGAGATAAAACAGGTACTCGATATACTGAAGATACCTTTGCAAACATGCTTACTCAATTAGGTGTTAACATACAACCAGGAACCAAGCTTAATTCAAAAAATATGGCTGCAGTTATGGTGACAGCAAGTCTGTCTTCTTTTATGAAAAAGGGACAGGCCCTGGATGTCAATATTTCGTCGATTGGTGACTCAAAAAGCTTATTAGGCGGTACCTTGTTAATGACCCCATTGAAAGGAGCGGATGGACGAGTTTATGCTATAGCTCAGGGAAATGTGATTGTATCAGGTGTAAGTGCTGCAGGAAGTGATGGTACAAGTGTTACGGTAAACGTTCCTAGCGGAGGGCGAATCCCGAACGGTGCAACTATTGAAGCAGATATACCTAATCCTTTTTATTTTACAAAAAATTTGACCTTTAATTTACATACTCCGGATTTTACAACCGCGAAACGTATGAGTGATGCCATTAATGAAATGATGGGACCGGGAACTGCCAGAGCGTTAGACGCCGCTTCAGTAGTTGTTACAGCGCCTAAAAAAATGGCACAACGTGTGGATTATGTTTCCGTGTTGGAAAATATAGAATTTAAACCCGCTGAGGCAATGGCTAAAATTATTATTAATGCACGTACGGGAACAGTGGTTATATCTTCTAATGTCATTGTTAAATCTGCTGCGGTTTCGCATGGTAATTTGGTGGTTAGCGTGACTGAGACCCCCGTGATAAGCCAACCTAATGCCTTTGCAAATGGACGAACAGTTTCAACACAGCAGTCACAAGTGTCGATTGATCAAAAAAATAACCATGCTTTTGTCTTGCCACGTGGTGTGACCTTAAAAGATATTGTTCGAGGTATTAATGCTGTTGGCGCAACTCCAGCAGATGTGATTGCGATCCTTGAAGCATTACAGCAAGCAGGTGCATTAAATGCCACATTAATTGTGATATAGGTGTGTAGTCTGATGAAAAATATGAAGCATCATCGATTAAGATAAAGGATTAATATGACCGTACATGGAATTGCAACGAGTGATTTTAATGCATTAAACGAACTAAAAGTTCAAGCTCAAAATAATGCAAAAGAAGCGCTGCCTGATGCAGCCAAGCAATTTGAAGGAATATTCTTACAATCCATGTTGAAAAGCATGCGTATGGGGCAGCACTTTCTTGATGAATCTAGCCCATTTAGAGGCAAAGATCGGGAAACTTTTCAGGATATGCTAGATGCTCAATATGCGAGTACTATTGCAAATTCCAAGAGTATTGGTTTGGCCGACATGCTTGCAAAACAAATGGAACATAATCTGCCTACCGCAGAACAACCAGCAAAGAGTATACCTGCTAAGACGGAGCTTCCTTCTTCTTTACCTGCTATTCCAGTTAAGGCTGCAGAACAGGAGATACCAGCAACTACTACAATTGATGAGTTCGTCAAGTCAATTTGGCCCCAGGCAAAACACGCTGCGTCACTTATTGGTTTGGATCCTAAAATTTTAATGGCACAGGCAGCTTTGGAAACAGGATGGGGAAAATTTGTCACTAAGGATATTGATGGGACCAGCAGCAATAATTTGTTCAATATCAAGTCGACTAGTGGTAACGAGTTTGACTCAGTAAATGTTAAAACTACAGAGTATATTGCCGATACACCAATTAAAGTCAATGCATCGTTCAGAAAATATTCGTCAATTGAGCATAGCTTTAATGATTATATTTCTTTAATCAAAGGCAGTGAGCGTTATCAAAATGCTTTGGCCAGTACCGGAAACCCAGAGCTTTATGTCAATGAGTTACATAAGGCAGGATATGCGACTGATCCTGAGTATGGTACAAAAATTTTATCAATTTATCATGGCGATGAATTAAATCAGGCAATTCAACGCTGTGAGTTATTAGAACACGTTTGATGGACATTTGAATATTAGGTCAGGGAGTGAGTCACTATGTCAATACTAAGTATTGCTTATTCGGGGATGAATGCTTTTCAAAACGCTTTGAGTGTTACTGGAAATAATATTGCAAATATTAAAACTCGAGGTTATTCAAGACAAAGCATTCAATTTACTGCAACTCCCACGCGTAAGTTTGCGGGCTCGTTTATTGGTACTGGAGTAGCGGTTAATAATGTTTCCCGTAACGTGGATCAATTTGCTAATGCACAAGTGAGAAGTACCCAAAGCATTAAATCTCAATACGATACTTTTTACCAACAAGCCTTACAAATTAATAAGTTACTTTCTCAGGATGGCAGCAGCCTTTCCTCGTCTTTGCAATCCTTTTTTGATTCGTTAGGCCAACTAAATAATGCGCCAGACAGCGTTGCGTCGCGAAATGTTGTTATGAGCCAAAGTCAATTATTAGCGAGCCAATTTTTGTTCTTACAACAAAATCTCGATCAATATCAAGAAAACTCCACAGCCCAGATAAAGGAAATAGCAAATAAAATCAATCAAATAACATCAGATCTTGCCGCTGTGAACGGACAAATAATGAACTCGCCTAATTCACCTGAGTTGTTGGATCAACGGGATGAATTACTCAAGCAACTGTCCGAATACTCTGATTTAACTGTTGTGGAGCAGAATAATGGGATGGTCAATGTGGGTATTGGCAGTGGTCAAATGCTGGTGATTGGAGCAACACAGCGTGCTTTGTCTGTGAGTTATGATCAATTAACAGCACAAGGGACTCATATTTCATTGGATACAGGTGCAGGACAAACAGATATTACAAATCAACTGGCAAGTGGAACATTAGGTGGTTTACTGGATTATGAACGAAATATTTTATCTAAAACCAGTCAAATAATAGGTCAAATGGCGATTGGTTTAGCACAGACATTCAATGCTCAAAATCGTTTGGGTATGGATTTGAACAATCAATTAGGGCAGAACATTTTTACTGATTATAACAGTCAAGCTTTGCAACTGAAACGCTCGATTGAGGCAGCAACAAATGCAGGGTCTGGAGTATTGTCCGTGAATATTTCTGATATTTCACAAACCCAAATAAGTGATTACCAATTAGTTGTTACCAATGCAGGAGCAAATCAGGTAACACTCATTCGTGATTCTGATGGTTCTGCTGTCACTTTAAATTGGACTAGCAATCCACCAACTCCTCCTGCAGGTCAAATTGTAGTTGATGGGATGACTATTACTGTAGATAACATAGCTAATTTGGTAAATAATGATTCTTTTACACTTATGCCTACCCGTGGAGCTGCTGTAAATTTTGCTCTATTGATGAGTGATCCTCGTCAATTAGCACTTGCATCACCTGTGCAAACCAGCGCTTCCTTAAACAATACAGGGCAGGGAAAAATCGACTTGGGCTCTGTAATAAATACGACAGAGGTTACAAAACAATATACTGTTGATTTTATTTCTCCAACTCAATTCAATTTGATTAACGTTACTGATGGTATTACAACTGGCCCAATTACATTTGTTCCCAATACAGATAATGTGATTGAGATTCCGGACAATATCAATCCGTCTTACTCTATTACTCTATCCGGAGCCCCAAATACTGGTGATCAGTTTACAGCCCAGTACAACCAGGGGGGATATGGTGATAACCGTAATGGGTTACTTTTAGCCGGAATTCAGCAACAAGATATTTTTTCTAACGGTACAGAAACACTTTTTGACGTTTATTCTGATTTACTTTCTGATTCAGGAAGTCTAACGAATGAGGCTAAAAATCGCAGTGATGCATTTCAAGTTTTATATAAACAATCTGTAGATTATCAGGAAAGTATTAGTGGAGTTAATCTGGATGAGGAAGCGGAAAATTTATTGCAATTCAAGCAAGCATATGAAGCTGCAGGGAAGCTGATGGAAATAGCCAATCAAATGATGGAAATTCTTTTTCAAATAATGAGGTGATAAATGCGTATTTCAACAAATCAAATTTATCAGAACAGTTTGAGCAGTTTATTACTCAAGCAAGAACGAGTAGCGAAACTGCAAGAGCAACTAAGCGAAAATTTTTTAAAGGTACGTTATTCATCTGATGATCCCATCGCTTTTGCGCAAATCGAACTAATGAACCAGCGTATAAGCATCACCGAGCTCCTGCAAAAAAATCGTGAAAGCGCTGATAGTGCGCTGAGTATGGAAGAATCCATTTTGAATGATTGCACAACCAGCTTACAGCGTTTGCGGGAAATTCAGGTTAAGGCAGGTAATGCAACATTATCTGAACAGGATCGTAAGGCATTAGCAATCGAAGCGAATATCATTTTGAACGAATTGCTTGATTATGCAAATACAAAAGATATTCATGGTGATTATATGTTTAGTGGTGCTCAAACTACAACCTTGCCTTTTTCAATTAATTCATCAGGGCAATATGTATATAATGGAGACAGTACACAGCGTTTTCAGCTTGTTGCCAGTAGTTTACAAATGGCTGTCAATGATCCAGGTGATGCTCTTTTCATGCGTATACCCAATGGGAATGGCAGTTTTACGATTAAACAAACAGGTACTCCTAATACAGGAACTGCATCATTAAATACGGGTTCGGTAACTACTCCCTCAGCTTATGTGCCTGATAATTACACCATGAGTTTTGCACTAAATTCACAGGGACAGCTAGTCGTCATGGTTAGTGGACTAGTAAGCGGGAATGTAATTCCTCCCACAGGTTTGCCTGATGATGCCCCTTTATACGAGGAGGGGATGAGTGTTAGTTTTAATGGTATGGAAATGAAAGTCTCAGGAGTGCCAAATCCAGGTGATGCTTTTTTAATTAGCCCTTCTCAAAATGAGTCAGTTTTTGCAACGATCCAGAATATGATTAATAATTTGAATCAACCCTATTCCAGTGCTACGGAAAAGGCAGCTGCAACAACGGTAAACAATCAAATATTGGCACAAATAGATAGTTCATTAACCACTATTTTGGATGCTCGGGCCAACCTGGGAGCTCGCCTAAATCAGTTAGAACATGCTGAAACAGCAAACTCTGATTTAATTGAACAAAGCAAAATTATTTTAAAACGGTTACAAGAGGTTGACCCATTAGCTGCCGCAACTGAATTCAAACAGGAATTGTATAATTTAGAAGTTGCACAACAAAGTTTTGTACTGATTCAGGGATTATCTGTTTTTAATTTCATTTAATTTGTAGTTTGTAGCCAGGGTGAAACGAAGTGAAACCCGGGTTTCGCTGCGCTGCACCCAGGCTACATTTTTAGCTATAGAAAGGCTGGGCTAAACATAGCAAGGTGGTTGTGTCTATTTTGAAAAAAACAAAGCATCAGTTCGTTATTCAGGGGGTGATTTTTCCAACCAAAATTGAGCTATATCAATTCGTCTTGCTATCCAAACATCCTGATATTGTGTTACATGCTCTAAAAAGTGTTTTAACATAAGACAACGTTCTGGCTTTCCACTCAGGCGTGGGTGCAAGCCTATAGTCATTAGTGCGAGACGTTTTTCTTGATAAAGATAATGAAACGTATTCATTAATCGTTCATAAAATGCCTTGGCGTCGGTAAAACCTGGTGTCGTTGTAAATCTGAAATCATTGCAGTCAAGAGAGTAGGGGATTATTAAATGCTTTTCACTATAATATGGCAATTCATCCGCATAGCTGTCTGAATCATAGAGAACCCCCCCGATTTCAAGCAATAATTTTCGTGTGCTTTCACTTCGTCGTCCTGTGTACCATCCTCTGGGTTTATGTCCGGTTAATTTTTCCAGAGTTTCCATACATAAAAGAATATGTTTCTTTTCAACTTTTCGTGGGATGTTGGCGTAATTTATCCAGCGCCATCCATGTCCTGCTATTTCATGGCTTTGTTGTGCCAGATAATCGGCTAACAAAGGATTCAATATCAATGCTTGTCCGGTAACAAAAAATGTAAGCGGTATTTTATAATGGTCAAATAAGCGCAATAGCCGCCATATGCCTACGCGGCTCCCATATTCATAAAACGATTCCATGCTCAGATTTCGTTGTCCTTTGGCTTTGGGTATAAAAGGAAAATCTGCACCACTAGTTTCCGCATGTGAATCACCATGGATGGGGCTTAATTCTGCCCCTTCTTCATAATTAATCACGAAATTAATGGCAATTTTTGCTTTATTGGGCCAAAAAAAATTGTTCCCTTCTGATCCATAACCCACTAAATCACGCATGCTTATCCTAGTTCAAAGGTGGTAATACCATAAATGCCTTCAATAGATAGTTTAGGTGTTCCTTTTAAATACATTCGTGCAGTTGCAAATACTTTAGACATCTTATATTTGTTTATTAGATTAACTGCTAAGGGATTATTTTCAGGAATATCGAGATAAACAGTTTCACCTTGAGCATATTCGACCAATTGCTCAAACAGTTTTTCAGCGATGAAAGGGGTATCAGCGAATAAGGGGCCTATTTTATATCCTTCAAAACATTTCCTGATTACTCCATAACCTTTTAATTGTTTTTCCTGCACATAACCAAGAGCCAAAGCAGTATTTTGTTTTATCCACTCGGAGAGAAATTTCGGTCTTGGGGCAGGAAAATGGTGACGATCGTATTGAGTTAATTGGTCAAAAGGAACAGTCTTTAATTCAACCAAATTTGGATCAGGCTTTGGAGTCAGTTGGACATGTTCTAAAGCATAGCGTGCATTACTGTGTGCAAACTGATAACCAATATGCGCATAGTTATCGACCATATCGAGTACTCCATCAATACCCGCGTTTCGATCACCAACATACAGCAGCCGAGCACGTGTTAATTGCATCCCATAGCCTTGGGCTCGATATTTTTTATCTACCATATAAAAACCACAAAAAGCAAAATGTTGGTCATAAACTACAGCAGAACCGACAGCAATAATTTGACCATTTAATTTGCCAGCGAAGAAACCTTGCGGATCAGTATGATAAAAACATTCTGCATCATTTAATCCTGGATTCCAACCTTCTTTCCGTGCCCATTCTACAGCAATTGAAACTTCTTCCTGCGTCATACGTTCGATATGATATTGGGACATGATATTCACTTTTTAGAGTGTGTATACAATAAATTAAATATTAAAGTAGTAACTAAAGCAAATAGATACTCGTTTTATTAGAAGGATAAACAGCATCATTTCTTGTTTTTACTTTTCGCTTTTATCCGTTAATTAAAAGGATACTAAATAAAAAAAATTCCTGTATTATGATCTTCTTGAGTCTTTTAAAAATGTAAGGAAGCATTTATGAATTTCAATATTAGGAATACCTTAGGCCCCTTATTTCTTATCCTTTCATGCCCTATTTTTGTCATGTTAATGTGGTACACCAATACCCAACTTCAAGGGTCTTTGTCTGCTCTGTGGGATTTAATGCTCCAAAACGGTTTTTTGCAAACAATAGTTTCAGTCTGGACGCCTTATTTTTGGGGATCTTTTATTGCTTGGAAAATTATTTTAATTTTTGCTGTATTTGAACTGGCTTTAATGCGTATTCTGCCAGGAAAATCATTTAATGGTCCGATTACGCCTAAAGGGAATGTCCCGGTTTATAAAGATAATGGTGTTTTGGCGTTTATTGTCACGATGACAACCTTTTGTATTGCATCGTTTGGCTTCAATTTATTCTCAGCCTCTATTCTTTATGACAATCTCGGAGCTCTTTTCGGAGCATTGAATTTGTTGAGCCTTATCTTTTGCATATTTTTGTATCTCAAAGGACGTTTTTTTCCTTCTACAACCGATTCGGGAATAACCAAGAATATATTATTTGATTACTATTGGGGAACAGAACTCTATCCTCAAGTTCTGGGGTGGAGTATTAAAAAATTTATTACATGCCGTTTTGGCATGATGAGCTGGGGGCTTTTTCTTATTTCTTATTGTGCCAAACAAGCAGAATTAGGTGGTTTATCGAACTCAATGTTAATTTCCGTTTTCTTGCAATTTGTCTATCTGAGTAAATTTTATATGTGGGAAAAGGGTTATTTACGTTCTCTGGACATCATGCATGATCGCGCAGGTTTTTATATTTGCTGGGGGTGCATGGTATGGGTTCCGTGCGTTTATACCTCGCCAAGTATGTATCTTGTACTCCATCCGATTCATTTATCTTTTGTATGGGCAACCCTCATTTTGGTCTTAGGTTTTGCCAGCATTATTATTAATTATCTTGCAGATAAACAAAGACTTGTTGCACGAGCGACTCAAGGCGAATGTAAAATCTGGGGCAAAAAACCCGTCATGGTGTTGGCTCGTTACGAGACTACGGAAGGAGATAAAAAACAAACCATATTACTTGCTTCTGGGTGGTGGGGAATCGCTAGGCATTTTCACTATATTCCAGAGCTTGCAGGCACATTTTTTTGGTCTGTCCCAGCTTTATTTGATAATTTTGCACCGTATTTTTACCTTTGCTTTTTAACGGTTTTGCTCTTTGACAGAGCATTTCGTGATGATAAACGTTGCTCTGCTAAGTATGGTTATGATTGGAAAAAATATTGTGAACTGGTGCCCTATAAAATTGTTCCTCTTGTAGTGTGACATGAATTAACATTCATTTCTTTTTCTAATCTATAAACCCTGGGTGAGAGCAGGGCGAGTATAGTAGCCTGGGTGCAGCGTAGCGAAACCCAGGTTCCGTTGCGCTGCACCCAGGCTACACGCTCGTTAAAAATTAGGAATTGACGCATAACACGCAAATAAAATACCCAATAGATGAATGTAATCCCCAACTAATATATTTTTAAGATACCATTTGGGTAAGCGTTCATTTCGAATGTCGCTTTGCAAGTATTTGATTATGGGTACAAATGCGACAACAAAAAAAACTATAAACACATGATAAAGAAACACCAGTTCTTGGGTATTACTGTATAAATATGTTTTATATCGCATTTGCCAAAGCGTAATACAGATAACGATGAATGAAAAGAAAAATACTTTAATAATACTGTTTAAATCAGTCATAAAAGGAAGTTTTTTGCGATTCGATACAATTTCTTGTTCTGATAGGTCGAGTGCATTAAATGACATCGATTCAATCAAGGCACATATTAAAAAAAATACACAATAAATGTAAATGCTGATTGTTGTTAACGAGGACATGTGTAAGTATTATTAATATCATCTAAAAGCCAAAAGTGTATATAATTTTACCACAATACGTCTTGGGTCGTCGATAAAGCCCTTTGCAATTTTGTCTCGAACGTTATCTGTACCAATAGTTATTTTTAGTGTAAAAATTTGACCATTAAAATCTAAATAAAATGAAAATTATGTGAGTCAAGACTGTTTTTTTATTCTTTATTTGTTAAGATAGCTACGTCTAATTCTTTTTTTAATTATCCAGTATCTGTGGATATTTATTTCACTTCGTGTCAAATCATCATCTATTGGTTATGAGAAAGTCTTTACGTACTTATCCTCTTTTCTTTTAAAAACAAAATAATCCTTTTAAGTTACTCACATTTTCTGTGGATAAGTCTGTTTATAGTCTGTCAAACCCTTGTAAACTTTTGCAATAAAAGCGATGACGTCATTTTATTCAATGTACTTTTTTGTGTTTTTAATAAGGATACAACAAGCATGCCCCTAAAGTGACAAGTAGTGCCCCAGACCATTGTAGGGGAGAAATTTTTTCTCCAATCCAATAGGCGAATATTTGTGCAAATACTACTGATGTATTCCGTAAGGTAATTGCCAGACCTGCTTCTGAATAACGCAATCCCAATAAAAACAATAAAAAAGATAAGGCACTTAAAGCCCCACCAAATGACATGCCTTTCCAGCTAATTTTGATTTTCTCACCAAGTATTTGACGTTGCTTTTTATTCATTAACAAAAATATGCCAGGTAGCGCAATCCACATCGCCGCTGCAAATAAAGCTGCTGGATTAGCGCCATGAGCTAAAGAGCGTCCATAGCATAGGTGATATCCCGCAATACAGATCCCACATATAAACGGAAAGAGTATTTGTCTTGAATGGCCTGCTTCAAAGGTTTTTCCAGTCAATGCTAGCCCAAAAAAGACAGCAAATATTCCAAAAATATTGAATAAGCTAATCTGCTCGCCTAAAAACTCTATGGAAATAAACCAAACTATGATCATAGCGATTCCACGCATAACAATGTAGGCCTTACCTAGAGATGATTGCGTTAAACTAATGGCTAATGTGATCACATAGCCAGCCTCAAATAACCCAGAAACTAATGACCATAAAAATGAGTTTACATTGGGAAATAAAGGGGCATTAAAAAAAGGAATAAAGAGTAAGGAAAAAACTGTGGCAAAACTCATTATCCCTAATATTTCAAAATAAGGTTCTGATGTTTTCTTTGCAAATGAATTCCAGGCAGCATGAACAATTGCAGATAAAATAATAAGGGCACCTGATCCCATAGTGTTTTTTCCTACTTAATCTAAAAAATGCAGATGCGATTATATCTAAAAATAAATAGAAATTGGTTGCAGGTTATAAAGAAATCATTTTCTTATTTTTATTTAGTAAGTATTCTTATTATTTATAAGCTCCCAACATTTGTTGAAAAGAGACAAGTAAAAACAACAAAATTTAAATCTTCCCCTGTACAGGTAAATAAAACCCCTGTTGGTTCATTCGAATGTTCTGATATTAAGATTTTATGCATTAATTTCATCCCGCCAGCAGAATGACAGACATTTGATAACGTACTAAAAACATTATTTATTGTTTTAATCTGGCCAGAGCTTTCATACGCTTGTTCGCATTGAGGTGATTGTCCGCTTGGTGGAGAAAGTGGTTTTTCAGCATAAGCGCTTTGATAAATTAATGAAAAGAGCAGCAGTAATCCACGAAAAATTTTCATAAGAATCGTCCATGTAATATTAATTCTTTTAGTATAGGTTTGAATTGAAAAAAATGAGAAATATGTTTTTCGGGATGGAGATAGATTTAGAGTATAAGTGAAAGCCCATACTTCGCTATGCAAAATACGGGCTATGTTTCGTTATAGCATCTGACTGCCAAAATAAATACTTGCAGCAGTTAATCCTGTTGTAACAACTACTTTCGTAAAGAAACCACACCATGATCCCGTGGTTTGTTCTTTCTTTAATTCATGATCTTTTTGCTGATGAGGATTTTCAATAGATTTACTTCCTAACTTACCACTAATGAAAGGGCAGACATCCATTGTTTCCAGCTCACTACTTGCCTTTTCTACCTCGGATTTTGTTTGCAATACAGGAGTAGGAGGAGTCCTACCAGAAAGTTCATCATATAGTGAAGGGGCAAGTTTTTGTATTACTAAACTTAATCCCCCATTAATTCCTCTTGAGTTGGCTTTGGCGCCTGAGGTTCCTTCAAGTTGCTGTAGGGTTACACCAATGGTAAATAAGTTATTAAGAGCGGTTATTGCATCAGGATTAATATCCATTGACTCTCCACTCTCTAATTGGCGAACGACCTCAATAAGGTGATTCGTACCAAGTTTTTCTCTGAGTTGAGTAATGATTCCTTCGCAGTAAGTAAATTGTAATCCTAAAATTGGCCCATTTTCATTAGTGGGTAAATTTGATGCGTCTTCTCTTAATTTTAAAAACAACTCATCATCATTTAATATGGCTTTAAGTGCTCGTGCATTAGGATGTTCTTCTCCATAATGAACTGTATCTCGCAGCAATTGTTCCATGAGCATTTGCTCTGAAACAAGAACTGCAATGGATAACAATCCAGCTGTATGCTTAGGGTTTGTTAAATCAGGATTCGCCAACTGTCCGTTAATTCGCACATCAATTAATCCTTCATCCGTTGAAATGGGCATCTTCCCATCTAAATAGAGAGCGGGACTATCATCTTTTTTCTGCAAATCAAAAGCATAGATAATTGCTTTAAGCGTGTTTTGATTTACTGCATAGGAGTTAGTCAAATGCTTTAATAAAGGGTGTCTTACACTTTTTGCTAAGGTTGCCTTTAAAGGCTGAACCATTTCAAATGCAAGATTCAATGTTAAGAGATCTTCTACGATATCTTTTTCTTGTACATTGCTTTGCATTTGTTTATATACATTTTTTATGATGGTAGAATCCATTAATTGTGACGGATCAAAGCCATATTCCTTTTCTAAAATTTCAAGAAGAATATCCATCGCATTGAATGAGCGGTTTTGTGTATGCAGAATATGTTCGTTACCTTTCATTAAACCAAGCATTAATAATTTTCCTTGGTCTTCCGGTAAGCGGCGAAAACCACTTTTTGAAATTCGTATTACTCGAATTATATCTTCTGCATGCTCTGGCTTGACTAATTTTTTATTACTTTCTTTAATAATCCAACCCATAGGCGCAAGCCGATCATTTACATTAACTACAAAACCATTATCTTGATATGTTTGAGTATGCTCAGGATCAAGATCGATTTTAGTATTCGATGGGATGCTTGATGTTTCTAATACCATTCCCGAATGTGTTTTAACAATTTTTTTGTCATGTTCTGTGATAATTTCAAATTTGCCTTTATCTAACTCTTCAGTAATAAGTTGATATTGCTGGGAGTCAACTCCTTTTGGATGACAAAGATATAGAAATCCTTGTTTTGAAAGTTTGCTACTGAGACTGATTCCTGTTTGCCAGACCGAAAAATGAATGGTATCCCAAATTGATTCGCCGCCATGCAGATTTTCTGTGTTTGGATATTTAAGCGCTTGATTGCGCTCATTTAATATTTTCCCTTTTCCAATACTATAATGGCTGGATTTTTCCAACAATTTCGTATTTTGTGACACTGTAGAGCCTCCCTTGGAAAGACCAAACACATCAGATTGATTTTTCCCTTCGGCGGTATGTTCAATAGAGTTTTCCTCATAGTTCTCTTCGCATACTGGCTCAATCAAAGCAGAAAACTGGGCTAAACTCAATTGGAATCGTATGGCTAAGGCGCCCATTTCGGAGAAATTTTTTCGCAATGCTTCCATTCCATGAACAGAAACATCTTCCTCTTTAAATTTTACTCCCGTATATTTAAGTGTGAAACCTTTTATTGAGTCTTGCTTTTGGAACATTCTGCACCTGAATTCAATTTGAACTAAAAGTCCTTGAATTATACGTATCGATTATTAACAAATTATTAAGGGTTTATTAAGTACATGAATTTCCCTTATGCAGAAAATATTTAAAGATTTCGAAGTTTTTTTAGAAGAATATAAAAAATTAGGTGTTTAAGAGTGGTTGGTTCTATCTTCATTGGAGCAGGCGATTACATTCGCAATTCTTCTGATTTTTTTTGGGAGACGTTTGTAGATTCTAGAGATTGTGTTGATTCTATAGAAGGTGGTTCTGATATTATTGTTAAATCATTTGCTGCTTTATGTTGAGGTTTACTAGGAGTTGTTGTTTGTGAATGGAGGATGGGACCCATTGCGTTTGAGTAACTGCATCCATGGTCATACTCATCTAATGCTTCTTCAAGTATTATCCCTTCATTCTCTTTTTCAAGTTTCCGCATGAATTTCTCGTCTTGTCTCGTCGCATAAAGTTCTATTCCCCACTTAACTACCCCAAATATAGCCAGCCCAATACCAAATCCGAATAAAATGGGTCCCATTATAGGAGGCGCTGCTACGGCACTTAGAAAAATCATTAAACCAATCGTTGATAAAATCACCCCCGCTCCACCTAAAGCAAAATTGGTAAAGGATTTGAGTATGGCTTCATTGGTTAAGAGATCATTTCGTTTCAATTCATGCAATGGCTCCGTTATGAGTTCAATGTCTTTATCAATTTGGGCAATTTGATGTTGAAGCTTGCTTACTAGATCAATAAGTGTTGAATCACTTGTCTGGTCTTTTTTATCAATTTGTTCTGTGTTCCATGCCAAATAAGTGATTAGATCTTTACGATCTTGATATAATTTTGAAAGTTTGGTTACCGGAGGATCATCAGGGGGTAATTCAGGCCATCCTATTTTACTGCGAATCGCATTGATAAACCGCAAAAGAATGCTATCCATTTGGGGAGCTACATAGGCTTTTTTACTGCGAATCGCATTGATAAATTCCAATTCTTCTTTCAGTGACTCATCGGTTGATTTTTCAAGCATGTGCTTTAGTTCTAAGGCTCGAATTTCCAATCGCTCACGATACTTATCATTCTCTAAAGCATCAGAATCACGCGAATCTAATAAATGATTAAATTCCTTTTTTTCTTTATAAGCACTCCGCGTTTGATATTTATTAATAAGCGAGATTGTAAATGATATTACTTCTATAAACGTAGCAAGAGAAGCCAAAGCCAACCCAATTTTCGCAGCGATTAGTCCCCCTAGAACAAAAGCAGTAATGGCTAAGGCTGTTATGCCTAAAAGAAAACCTAATGCCAAAATTTTAGCCGGTATCGAACTTTTCTTGTCCGTTATCATGGCAATCGAAGCAGGAATAATGGAGGCAATTTGAAACACAAATCCAATGTAAGGGAGTTCTTTTGCGGACGAAAAAGCAGAGGCAATCAGACCAAAAAATTTTTGTCCACCTTCAAGTAGACGTTGGAATAACTTCCCCTTTTTATGGGCAATTTCACTATATGACTTCTGTTCTTTCTTCCTTTTGTTTATTGTTTTTTTTAAATCATCCATTTCTTCTGACAGAATGACATGTTTTTTGTGGGAATACGTCATAGTTGCTTTTCAAAATGGTATATATTAAGTATAGGGTAGCATTTATTATGTACATATTAAGTACATTGCGTTATTAATTATCCATGTTGTTCTCATTAAAAACAATAGGGTGGGGTGAAAATTACCAGGTGAGACATTGATGGTAAAAATAAGAAATTTAGTTATAGTGCTCCTTTTCGGGTTCCATGCTTCACTTTTTGCATCTGCGATTGAGCAACCTTGGCTTGATAATAAAGTTCGATCATTTATAAAAGGCAAGCCTGTAAAAGCTATGGTTTATGGCCTATGGATCAATGGAAAACCAATTAGTATTCAGGCTATTGGAAATTCCATGACGGCTGTGCCCGCAACAAAAGACATGCATTTTCGTATCGGCGGAGTAACGGAAACATTGTTAACAACGGCTTTGATGCTGTTAGTAGAAAAAAAGGATTTAAGTCTTGAGGATAAAGTGGGGCGCTGGTATCCCAATTTGCCCAATGCAGGTCAGGTTGATTTAAAAATGCTTGCTAATGGTACCAGTGGTTTTCCCGATTATGTTTATAATGAGGAATTCATTAAAGTAGTCATTGACCAACCATTTAAGCAGTGGTCTGATAAAGAGTTAATTGATTATGCGTTTATGAAAGAACCTTTATTTAAGCCAGGCACCAGTCAACACTATTCTCATACTGACTACGTTATATTAGGGAGTATTTTAACTCAGGTAAGTCATCAACCGCTTAATCAATTATTTCATTCCTTAATTTTTAAACAATTGGGGATGGAAAAGACTCAATTTGATCGTACAGCAACGATACCTTGCCCTGTATTGCATTCATTTAGTCAAGACAGAGGTGTTTATGAAGATGCAACTTTTTGGGATCCTTCCTGGACTGCAAGCTCGGGTGCAACGACTTCTACCATAGAAGATTTAGGAAAATGGGCGAATGCTTGGATGAATGGTAATTTACTAACAGACAAATCGACACAGCAATTAAGAGCCCCAGATACTGTAGGAAAAGGGAAAAATACAAATAAGCTTTATTTTGCAATGGGATTTGGCATAGCCAATCATTGGCTCATACAAAATCCTAGATTTGGTGGTTATAGTGGGGTTTTTGCTGTTTTACCGGAAAAGCAAATTGTGTTTGTTGCATTTAATACCTTAAAGCCCACAATAAAAGAAACCAATAATTTAAGCGTGGACTTATGGAAAGAACTCGCATCTATTTTAGCGCCAGATTATCCTGTTCCCGATTTCAATTAGGGCTTTATCCACGAGTACAAGAGTGATACTCGAATTATTGATGGTATGCGCTATGCTAATTAAAGAACCTAATCAATTGTGAGTTACCATATGGATTTTTACACACCTTCAGGATTATTACCTTTGATCAAGGAGCTTAAGCAATTAAATATTTTAGAGCATAATAATCATGACAATATGGAAAAGGTTTCATTAATTTTAAGAAATTGGGTTAAAAAAACAGATTGGCTTGAGGCGCATTTTTATGCAGTTGATCCAGTGAACGGATTTACTTCCTGGTTAATTTTTGAAGAGCCGGATCATTCCTTGGCGGTTAATTTAGTTGCTTGGGAGCCGGGACGAGAAATTACGCCACACGATCATAAAACCTGGGGTGTAGTAGGTTGTGTTGTTGGTATAGAAAAAAATTTTCTTTGGATTCGAAGAGATGATGGCTCCCAACCTGGATATGCGGATATCAAAAAACAAAATAACCCCATTACCTGTTTTCCCGGAGATGTTATTGCTTTTAATCCTGATGACATTCATAGCGTAGTAAATGTATCCGACTCAGTAGCTATTTCGTTGCATGTGTATGGTAAAAATTTAAATTATACCAATCGCTTTCAATATAATCCCCTGACCAACACTGCCGAACCTTTTATTGTTGATTTCAATTAATGCTCAATGAGTTGTGTGGGTACGTATTAAGAATTCTTTATGTATCTAATTGTGGTGTAGTTTTCATGAATTTGACTATATTTTCTTATTTTTTATAATAAAACTTATCTTGCCAGTTCGTTCTAGGTAGGCTTCTTTTATTTGATCTAAATCATCAGTCTTTAGCTTATCTCGTATGATTTCTAACAAATCCTCTTTAGATATCTGATTTTCTTCCAGCACATCCCAAATAATTTTCCCATCTTTAATTAGAATTCTTGGTCTGCCTTTTATTAATTTACCAAATTCATGGTATTTAAAAGAAAGTTGAGCAAATGTCCAATGTAAAAAAATAAGTAAAGCACTACCCGCCATTGCTTGTATCAATGTTGAAGGACCGTTAATTGTTCTGCTTAGTACTGCTCCAATAATAATGATCAGAACGAAATCGATGGTCGTATCAAAATGAAATCGCTTGTTGCCTACTCGGATTAAAAAAATAGCGTAAATATAAATTATAAGCGTTCTTATAAGAATATAAGAAAGGTCCATACTTGAATTAATTTTCTCGAGATAATAAAGCCACACTTATATCTCCCTAAATACTCATTTCTAATCAAGTATTGATCGCTTCTTAATTAAAATTTAGAAGCGATCTTAGTTCCGACCATTTAAGCTGGTGGAGGAGGACCTCTGCGGCCAAGAACAATAAAAACAATAAATAGGACCAAGAATATAAAAAATAGTATTTGTGCAATACTCGCTGCGGCTCCAGCAATTCCTCCGAAACCAAAAGCTGCTGCAATTATCGCAATGATAAAGAAAAGAATAGCCCAACCCAACATACATCCTCCTTAGGAATAGTTCCACTGGACTCATGATGAGTGTGTTTTGAGTATAGATAGCATAAATTTAAATTCAAGTTTATATCAGAAAAATCCCCTATGAGTTCTTGTTGGAAAAGATTTGTTGTCTTCTTTTGCTTTGGCAAAATAAGGGAAATAGGGGGGGGGTATAACAATCTACATGATAAAACTAAAGGAAAGCCTTAGATTGCGATGTTAAAAAGAAGACTATAATTGATCCATCGTGTCTAATATTTTGATATGAGCGAGACAAGAGGTTCTCATAGAGGCACGACATCATTAAAAAGAGGTCTATGATTATTTGTTCATTTTTGTTCTTTAAAAGGGCTTATCTAAAACAAGGAGAAAATCATGAAAGGAATAATGAAAATGATTGTTTTAAGCAGTATGTTTGTGATATCAAGTTATGTAATCGCTGATAACTCAGCAAGCACTTCGACTACCACTCAGCCAGCAGCAAATACGCATCCAGGCATGTGGATATGTACTACCAATGCGAGTAGTCCAACCTCAGGTTCACCTGATGAACAGGCGGATCAGAACATGTCTAAAAATGCGGCCAATGGAAATTCTGCATTTGATTTTGCCTTAAAAAATTGCCGTGACTGCACAAAAATTACCTGTGAACTGCAAACAAAACCTGCAGAATAAGAAAAAGTTTTCTTGTTAAAAAAATCCGGTGCTTTTTATGCACTGGTTTTTTCTCATTAACTAACATATAGGTACAGGAGGTTGCTATGCCATGGAATAAATCAAATTATCCGGCTTAAGGGAATTATTACTTTATCTTATTTTCAATTCGTTTATCAGGAATAAACCAGATTATTGCAACAATTACATAAAGTATTTGAGCAATCCATGTGTAAACATAAGCCAGAGGAATTGCTAGGGCATATAATACGATGGAAATGTTTCCTTTAAAGTCCTTTCCAATTGCTTTTGATACTAATGACTCTTTTCCTTCATGTGAAATAAGCGTATGCACGAGTATAGAATAGGAAATAGCAGCTATTAAAAGTACTATCCCATAAAATGAAGTCGGTGTGGCAGTATAGTGATTTTCTCCCATCCATCCTGTTGCAAAAGGGAATAGGGAAATCCAAAATAAAAGATTTAGATTTGCCCAAAGTACCTTACCGGAAATACTCTCCGCAGCGGTAAATAAATGGTGATGATTATTCCAATAAATACCAATATAAATAAAGCTTAATAGATAACTCGAGAAAATGGGGACAAGAGGGGCAAGATTGGCGAAGGTATCTCCGTGTGGGATTTTAATCTCTAAAACCATAATTGTAATAATGATTGCGAGCACACCATCGCTAAATGCTTCTAATCGCGTCGTTTTCATTTTTTCTTCCTAATTGAACCCATAAATCCATTTTTTATCACAAATATTAGTTTAATTGATGATGAATCATTTAGATACAAGCAATTGTCCTTGAATAGAGGTAAGTCTAATAAAAACAATAAGTTATTTGCTTCAAGAAGGTGCATATTTCTTTCTATTTTGGGGAGCAACTTGTTCTCACTATTTTTTTAGATAGATTTTGTATTTGGACCTATTGACGTTGACTGAAAAATATGCAAAATTTATATTTTGTTTTCACTTATTGTGAGATGTGTCTTTATTAAGGTAATTGATTATGGGTTCAAGATCTAAGCATGCCAAAATTTCATTATTTAGCGCAACAGCACTATCCGCTACTGCTATGGTGGGTTCCGGATGGCTCTTTAGTGCTCAGTTAAACGCTAAAATTGCAGGAAATTACTCTTTCCTAGCATGGGTTCTGGCAGCATTACTGGTAATGGCGGTGGGATTATGTCTTGCGCAAGTTGCATCAATTTACCCGGTGCGTGGCGCAACTGCTCGGTCCAGCGCGCTGTCACACAATAGCATTTTTGGTATGCCTTTTGCCTTTGCCAATTGGTTTGGATTAATGGTAACGATTGGTACTGAAGCTCAAGCGACGACACAATATTTAGCTGCTGCAATTAAAAGTGATGTTTTAATAGCGGACAATGTCTTGACGGTTTACGGCAAACTATTTGCATTGAGTATCTTGGTCATTTATTTATTTATTAATTATTTCGGTATTAAGTTATTAGCCAAAATTAATAATACAGTGACGGTAATAAAAATTCTTAGTCCGATTTTTACTATTGTTATTTTCTTGATTATGCGTTTTGACACCAGCAATTTTACCTTGGGTACAAATTCTCAATATGGAGTTGGCTCAGCAATTACTGCAATCATTTCCGCTGGATTAATCTATTCTTATAATGGATTTCAATTAGCAGTAGCCTTTGCCAGCGAGATTGAAAATCCAAAACGAAATATTCCTCTATCAATCATTCTTTCAATAGTCATTGTGATGTTTGTTTACATGCTGTTGCAATTATCCTTTATGGGCTCAGTGCCCCATAGTATGTTATCAGGTGGTTGGAGTAGCCTTAATTTTCATTCACCTTTAATTAACTTAGCCATGTTGCTTGGAGTAAATTTCTTAGCAATGATCTTGATTGCTGATAGTATCGTTAGCCCATCAGGTACAGGGTACTCTTATTTAGGCGGTGCTTCACGAATGTTCTACGCTATGGCTAAAGAAGGTCAAATGCCAAAGAAAACCATTGGTGAATTACATCCTGAATATAATCTGTGTCGCCGCTCCTTACTCATTAACTTCACGCTCACCGCAATATTTCTCTGGAATTCCGATAGTTGGGCCTCATTAATGGTCATTGTCACCGGGTATCATTTAATTGGATATATGGCAGCTCCGATTAGTATGGGGGCGATTAAACCAAAGACTAAATTATTTGGATTAATCATCTTTTGTATCCTTGGCCTCATGATGAGTACATTGCCTGCCAATGATTTTCTAAAGATGAATTTGTCGATTTCTATTTTGATGGTAATTTATGGAGCAATACAGATCGCACGGCGAATGAAAGTAACCACATTATTAGTATTATCAACGCCTTTTCTAACTTATTTGTGGTTAATTTATTTCTATCAAAATATGTATTACATCTTGCTTGTGTCCGCTCTTTTCTATGCATTAATTACACATAAAGAATACGTTAAACTATGTAAAGAAACTCAATTCATTGCTGATGATGCTGCTGATATTGCAGTAAATGTCAATCAAGCTCAGAGTGCATAATATACACCGTCCGTATTAACTGGTTTAATACGGACACCCCCGTATGGGTTAACATTTTTCGGCTACAACAAAGTACTTATGCCAATGTTTCATAGAGTAACCTAATGCATCTGCTTCATCACGCTCTTCTTCTTCAAGCAATTCGATTTTAAATGAAAGAAATAACTGATGTAATTCTTTGTAACTCAAAAATGTCATATCGGGTCTTTTATTTTTACACCAATCATCATTTATTCCAAAAAAGGTTCCAGCAAAGAGTCCGCCGGGTTGTAGTGTTTTTATAATCAACTTCCAAAATTTATAAAAAAGCTCGGGTTTTAAAAAGGGGAGACTATAACTTGCGTTAATTAATTGGGAAATTGGAAGGGAAGTTAATGTCTCAAACGAAGCGACTTCTGTCTTTAATTTCTTTTTTAATGGTTGAGGGCAGGAAGAGAGTAAAATAGATATTGCTTCAGCTTGAGAATCAATCGCTAGAACGGACCAGTCATTTTTTAAAAGTTCAAGAGAGTCCGAACCGGAGCCGCACCCAAGATCAATCGCTAATTTGGGAAGGTCAAATTGATTCCTACAATGAAACAACTCAATTGCTTTCATTAAAGTTTTTCTAGGAAGAGTCTTTTGCTTCGTAATTTTGTAATAATTTACCCAATTTTCATTATTCATATTATGTTCCCTAGCTAGTTACCAATTGGTAACTAATTGACTGATTCATAATGCTTTTATACTCTCAATAATGATTTGGAGCTAACAAGGAGAATCATTATGAAAGAAAAAATTATCAAAAAAATCGTTCGTAAAAAAGTATTAAAGAAAAGTAAGGGATGGTGTGGCCCTGGTACCTGCATTGGATAATTAAACAGCATGCATCATATTGAACATGAGTATGATGCATTGATTAAACTTTATCGGGCTAAATTATGTACTGTCCTAACCTTAATGACTTAATACATTATAAAAACAGCAAAATTATTTATCGCTACAATAAGGATTATCCTCATGCGACAATGCATGCGGAAGATGCTTTAAGAGAATTAATGAAATTTATTTGGCTCTGTCTAAAGCACAAGTCCGATAAGGAAAATAATCCAGAGAATGAATTACTCGACTTTCCTTGTGCCATCCATCCGGAAATGGGTGATATTGATAATATGTGGCATACATTTCTTTTATTCACGAAAGATTATCATGAATTTTGTAGTAATTATCTTGGTGGAGTTTTCTTTCATCATGAGCCAATTGTGGATAGGAATGACAATCGCTTGGATGAGCGCTATGAACAAGAATTGACCTTATATTTATCCTATATATATGATAATTTGGGTGAAGAGACATTGATGAAATGGTTTGACCAATAATTTACACATCGCGCATTTCTACAAACTCATTTTCGGCAAGCATGATTGCATCCATATTTTTCTCAGTCCATGTTGTTAGTGAATTAAGAATAATACCTAATTCATTCCCTAATGGAGTTAATGAGTACTCTACTTTCATGGGTAATACTGGAAATGAATGTCTCACTATAAAACCGAAACGTTCTAATTTCATTAATGTTTGTGTGAGCATTTTGGGAGAAATTCCTCCAACTTCACGCTTTAATTCTCCGAACCGAGAGGTTTTATTTAATAAGATATTAATGATTAAAATGGACCATTTATCACTAATTTTTTCTAGCACATTATGAGAGGGACATCGTTCATTATATACAGAGAAATTTTTTTTAGGCATGAAGAAAAACCATTAAAATAGAGTAAATAGTCAAGCATAACTCGTATCGCAAAAAAGATACACGTTATGCCTACTGTGGTGTTTGAGACTTAAGGAGTATGACTCCCATTATCAGTTTGAAGCTGAGAACTGTTATGATCTGTTTTTCCTAAAATAACTGGCTTATCAAAAAATCCATCCTTTCCTCGTTGTTTTGGGCTTAAACTAAGACTCTCCACTTTTTTTTGTTCCAGTAACAGATTTACAACATGCGTGAGGCGAGAAACCATATTATGAATATCATTAAATTGCGTATACCCATAATGTGCAGTAACACGAATATTGTTAGGAGGACGTACATCGATTTCGAATAGTCCTAACTCACTTGCTTGTTTCAACACAGTTTCTATCTGCCTGACATCACTGATTCCTTTAATACGAAAAACCAGCATAGCGCCTCGTCGCTTAGGATCGTCAGGAGTAATCCACTCAATTTTATCACCCAAAGACTGCTGCAGAAGCACGTGCATATAACGAGTGAGACATTCTGATTTGGCAATTAACTTATCCCAGCCAATTTGGCTCATTGTTTTCATATAGGTTTTTACTGGAGCAAGAGCAACAGGGGAGGGATTGCTGCATCTGAATGCCCAAGCACCTTTATACATCATAATTTTGGCATCATAATCATCGATTACTTCGAAGACTTTCTCTGATGCTGCTGCTTTCCATCCTTGAATTGGTGGGTATTTTTCCAAATCTGTATTCTTATTAACATAAATACCGAATCCACTGCCTGCAGAGCCACAAATATGTTTATAACCACAGCCTACAGCATAGGTAACGGGTAATTCCTGTAGATTTAAAGTCCTATTTCCTACTGTATGAGCTAAATCGAGGCCAACAATAATATGATGCTGCGTGATTACATCCTTTAATTTATTTAAAATATAGGTGATATCAAGTCGTTGTCCTGTACTAAACACCAGATCAGATAGGTGTAAAATCTGAATTTGGCCTGCATTTTTTTTGACAAAAGCAATAATTGCCTCTTCGCTATAGAGTCCTTTTTCATCCGGAAGAATTTTTAGGGTAAGCGATGCGGGATTAGGGATAAGACTGGAGTTGTTAAAAACGCCAAATTGCTTTGCAGTTTGTATTCCTCTTTTTAAGACGGAATTAATGACTGCTTGATCGGAGAAAAATTCTTTTCCTAAATGACAAATACCTGTTTTTCCTGATTGCCAATCAGTATGAGAGGGGCGATAAAAAGTATCAATCAGTCTCCCTAGATTAGAAGATAAACCTTCCTGAGTATAGAGAAATTCACACGGCTCAGAAAAGCCTAACATTGCCTGCATCGCCTTAATTGCGTCCTCCTCAATATCGCAATCAAACCAGTTGCCGCCTCGTTCACGAGTTTCAGAAAAATGTCCTTCATGTAAATGAGTTGACTGTAACTTATTAATTCGCTTTATTTCTTTCACAGCAGGTTTGAATACTGGTCCTAAAGAATGGCCGGCAAAAGGGGTTAAAGCACCATATTCGAATAAATCATGTAATTTTAAAGGGTCAATAGAATCCAAATAAGCAGCATCTTTTGGGGAAAATATATCTAAGTTCGCAGAAATTAAACGAATAAATTCATCTGGGTTAGATACCATAGCGTCTATGAGTTCTTTCATAAATACCTCTAAAATAGATTTTTTAGGCACCCATATTAATCCTTTCTTTTATGTGATTCTATGGTCTGAGTTAAAAATAGACCCTCGTTCAAAAAGCCAATTTCCTATGATTTAAATAAGTATTTTTATAGTAATTAATTAAATATGATTCCAATATTTCAATGCACGCTCAATTCTTACGTCAAGTTGAGGTTAGATAAGTTATCATTCAGTAAATGAGGGTATTGTTGTGCTATATATAAACAATAAGCTTATTAAATTACGGTATCAACATGCCATCACTACCACAAGAGGTATTAATAGAAAAAGCGAGCAAATGGCAAGGACGTTTTAGGGGAGATACTGCTAGCTTTAATAAAGAGGTCACTAACGAAGGGGTTTGTTTAGGGTTAGGAATCTGGCGTTTGTATTGCACATTAACAGGAAAATACAAGGAATATGAAAAGATATTAAAGCTCATTTATGATTCTGACCCTCTTGCAGAAAATATTAGCCCTGAAGTCCATCAGGCATATGAGACCTTTATTCAAAATACTCTGTGGCTGCATCGAACGTTACGTGTTGAAGCTGGAACGCAGCAAGATCGAATGGAAGGGGCCTTAGAAGCTCTATTTGAACGGGAAGGAGAGCCATTTCCCCTAACTTATCATCAGCAATTTGCAGGCATTATTACCGTTGCAGAACTCAAAGAAACTCTTGCAACTTATTTAACACTCGATCCGAGCAAACAACAAGGCGTAGGATTTACTCTAAGTTGTAACAAACATTCTATATCGATAACACGTGTTGGCGACCAAATTGAAGTGATTGATCCCGCTTATGGGGAGTCCTGGATCATTAAAATACCTCAAAAAGAAACCGCAGAGGAAAATGCAGCGGCACTTAAATCGGCTGTAAGTAAAATGTTTGATGAGGCAATTCATAGCGCTTTGCATTTTGATGAAGCAAAGTTTCAAGGTACATACACGGGCGTACGCATGCATGTGTATTCACGATTGCATGATCCGAATCCTGAAGTATTGCCAACTATTTATCCGTCTGCTACGGAATTAGTAACATCCATTTATGAAAAAAGAAAAGACACGCTGGACCAGCAGGATAATTTTACAAAGCTCGATGCATTAGCTTATGCAGTACAAAACGGAGATAAAAAGCTAGTAGAATATCTGGAACGAACGTTAGGACCGGTGAAACTTGAAGCGTGTAAAAAACAAGCATTTAAAAGCGCTGTATCCTATGGACAGCTTGAATTTGTAAATCGTTATTATAAAAAAGAATATGTGGATCAAAACGTACTGATTCATGCGTTCTCCAGCGGTGACAAACAAGTAATTAATTTTCTCCTCGAAAAAGGACACCGTTTTGAGAAGAAGGCATTTGAACACGCGCTTGCTGATGCTGTACGTCAGGACCAAGGATATACTTTTAATTTACTTTTAGAATACTATGATCAATTCCGTAAAGAGAAATCCGATATAGTTAATCCTACAGAATTAATCTATTCCGGTTCATTATATAAAACACCCACTCCATTATTGAATATCGCTGCGCAAAATAATAGTGTCGAAGTGATGCGTATGTTATTAGCCAGAAAGGTCAATTTATTATTAACTGATGAAGCAGGGCGAAATTGTTTGCATTATCTTACTCTTCATCAACCAGAACTTTTTGCTGACATTGCATCACGCAATCCTGCTTTATTATTCGCCAAAGACAAACAAGGTGAGCGTCCTATCCATCGCTTGTATCAGGCAGGCGGGTCGTTAAGCGAAAAGATTTATCCCATACTCATAAAAGAGGGACAATGGTATGAAGCATATATCTTAGCGCTAAAAAATAATAACCAGAGCATGATTAAGCGGTGCCAAGAAAATATTACTTTTGCCGCAATGCTTCAGCATGAAGCGGGTGCAGCAAAAAATCGGTTTGTTGAACTGTGTGAAACAGGAACATTTGATGACGGACGAACGCTTCCGTTCATTCAAGCATTAGCGGGTATAAATTATACGGAACAAACTCAAGACACACTCCATAGCATTTATTTACTGGCACTCAAACAGGGCAATGTAGAAATTATAAATCCAGTGTTGCAAGTTGCTGCACGTACTCCCAATATGCTCTTTAAAACAGGTTCAGTGGTTGCCTTATCTCCCTGGAAAGTTCTGACTCAAAAACCCGAATTATTTGAGCTTGTTGCGAACAAAGTGGATATTAAAAAGCTAGATAAAGAGCAGTTAATTGAATATTATCTCGTTGCGTTACATCATAAAAAAATCGATCTGTGCAAAGAGATTAGTGTTCATATTCTCGATAAAAAGGATCTATTACTCAAGAGTCCACGGAGCCAAACTGATCCCTTTATGTTTTTTGAAAAAGATGAAACTGCATTTAATCAATTAATAAGTCCCATCGCTTTAGATGGTTTAAAATCTGAAGCGTTAAACCAAATGTATCTATTAGGACTATTACATAACAACGAAGAGGTATACATAAAGTGCATTAAAAAATTGAAAGAAGACCCTGTTTTTCTTGCACGCACAGATGATCTTGAATTGTATTATAAAAGAAATAATAACGTTTTATTTAAAGAGTTATTTTCAATAAAAAATGTCAGTGAAGAATGGTGCAAAAAAATCTTTATCAAATCACTGCATGATAAGAATTACGAGATAGCAGATGCGGTTTTAAAAAAATTTCCTCAATTGGTCAATGCAGAAATCGATAACATTAATGGCGGGCGTCAATATCCTTTGTGGGTTGCAATTCACCAGAGAAGTATGGACCGATGCCAGTTTTTATTGGCGCATAATGCAAATCCTTACGTCATAAGAACCGGGATGCTTAGTGGTACATTAATGAAAGAGGCGCAAAGATGTGGTGATCCGCTAAAAAAATTGTTCGAATCCTATGATACAAATATTAAGATCATGCAGAGTCAATTTTCAGAAGTATTTGAACAATTAATAGAACATAAGAAATGGAAACTCACTAAAAAATATGGGCTTTTCGGTGATTATACGGATACGACTGTCTTAAAGATTGGCGATAAATCAGTACATTTTCCCAAAGAATTAAAAGCAATTTTTGATATCATACAAAAAGCAATTAAAGAAAACAGTATTCCTGTATTGAAAGAACAGATTCATAAATTGACTGAAGGAATTCATTCAATACCTGATAAGGTTTTACCTCCGTCATTAAAACTAAAGCTCACTGAAACAATAAACTCTGCCAAGCCCAAATTAGTGGCAATCGAACCTTTGCAATTTGCTCCTAATCCTTTTCTTTTAGAAGCTCCTGCTTATGCTTATAAGGAGAATCTACAGCAAATAAAGTTGAGTAGTGACAAACAGGGCGCTGTGGTGCATTCGCCAAGATAATGGAGCGTATCAACGGAGTGGGGAGATATTAATTTATTTGAGGGAATGACTATTCATAATGAATCAACTTATGATCCTCCTGTTTTTTCCCCTAAATAACATAACAATTGTATTTTTAATTAAAAATCAATGGAATCTGCTTTAGTGAGATTCCATTGATTTTTTATAAAGTGAATTTATACTGGAGCTAACTATTTATAATAGACTTTTTCCAGTTATGGGTTGAGTATAAACCCCGCTTTTATATTCTTGCCAGTTATCGGCGGGCTTGATGTCACATTTTTTTGAAACCATGTGCCATCCTGGTTCATTTTTATAACATGCTGCATGGATTGGTCCAACTGCTGCCATGAAGGTAGTTGCGAGTATTAATCCAGCTGCTGATTTGATCTTCATTTAGATCTCCTTATAACAATGTTACAACGCTGTGACTTAAAATACATCAATATGATTATATATTGAGCACGCAGGATGTGCAAATTTATTTGTAATAATTAATTGAAAAATAAGTAAATTTAAATTTTAATCTCATTAAAAACTGTGTGTCATTGCAGCAATCTGAAGGCATTGAGTCATTTTATGCTTTTCTAAACGATTTTCTTCATAGAATTCGACGTGCAACTGACCAAATCTGTATCCAGCTCCTTGGACGGCACAATCCTTTTAACTTTAAAAGGCTTAGAGGCACCATGTTTAATGTGTTCTACTGGTTCACTGAATACAGCATCCTTTATGAAAACTGGAGCTGGTTCTGGCGGCGTTACTTTTATTTCAGGTAAATTCAAAGTTTTTTTCAAAATGGTTTTTTTACGCAATATTAAGTTAGATAATTGTTCTAAATATAATTTTTTATTATCCATTGATAGTAGTTCTAAATATTCATCGCGGATAATAATTTTTTTAATGTATGCATCATCTAAACTTACAAATTTTGCTAACTCATATTTAAGTTTTTCTTTATCAATGTCATGAAAAAACTCACTAAAATGTAAATTGCCCAGTATGCTGTTAGGATTATTGCATACTTTGCTGAAAGAAAAGAGGGAATATATTAAAGGATTGTCACAGGATAAATTCGATTCAAACTTAGCCAAGGTGGCATCAATCTTATCTGATGGGGTATCAAATATAGAATCACTGGGATCTATTTTTATAATCTGGTGTTTACCCAAAAACTTAATAAGGCCTATATTACGTAGTCCTGCCCCTAAAACATCCAGATCCTCTAAGATAATCGCTGCGGCAAGTAAACTTTCTTTTCCTTTAATTGATAAATCACGTTCAAATTTTTTGTAGGCGTCGACACATTCATCAACTTTATTATATTGCTCAATTTCTTCTAATGCATTTTTGTTGTTAAGCCATTCAATAAGATCTTTGTAACCAGGTAAGACTTTTGAGATTAAAGCAAGCATTTTTTGATAGTATCCAATATATAAATTTGCTGTACGTACCCCAAATACTTGATAAATAGAGTTGGAAATATGGTCGTGTATTGCATTTATCTCTGTGAGTTCTTCAGCTCCTTTTTTTAGCTTCACTACAAAATACTCTTCATCTGCTGCATCAGACCAAAATGAAAATTTTGTTCTTGCCATCTTGTGCCTTAAAAAAAGTAATGTCGATACAATCCAATGGTGAGCAATATTCTATAAAATGGCAACTATTAATCCCTAAACCTGCCTGTGCAGGGATGACAGAGCTTGGACGTATCTGCTCTCCCTGTTATTCACCCCCATATTCTGTCATCTCTGCGAAGGCACCCTACTGTCCGGTAAAAGCAAAAGGAATAGTTGCACGTCCTTGATAAAACACCAAGGATGGCATCCTAAATCCCTATTTAGATCAAAGATGTACTGTGAAAGATATCGTTTTTCAAGAACCATTAAAATTTAGGGACATTACCTATTGCAGGAGAGCAAAATTTTTACCGGACAGTAGTGTGCGAAGGCAGAGGATCCATTCATCACAATAGTTCATAACTCAAATTAATCCACTCATCGATTTTATGAGGATCTATCAGATACAAATGTGGGGTACGTAGATAATTGGAAAATCAGATGGGGTTTATCCTGGTGTTATGAGGTCAAGGATGATGCCTTAATAAAACCTTAATGTTATATGTATAAAATATATGCTATAAATTCAACATTTGAACATTTTATTAATGTCATTAAGGATGCAACGTGAATAAAATTTTAACTTTATCTCTTTTTATGATCATTGGATTATTCTGTTCCCACGCAAATGCACAGAAAACAATTAAACTGAGTCCCAATGAAACGAAGGTGCTCGCAAATAATACGTTATGGACGTTAAATGCCACCTGTGTTGTTCAAAGTACGCATCCCAATAAGAGCAAAATCAAAATTAACGTGGTAAAAAATAGTGGTACCATAAATGGGAAAAAACTATCCACTGGCCACGGAACTCTAATCAACGTCAAAAATAACAGCAGTGTATCTGTGAGTGCAGAATCAGGTACGCAAATTAATCTTATTAATTTAGGTTCAGATGACTTGCAAGCTGTTTGCTCTTCTTAATTACAAAAGTAAATACCCCATAGTGAACATAACTATGGGGTTCTTCTAAAGGCTCATCTAACTCAATAACACATGATTATCTCGAATTTATGGATTATAATTATAGTAGCAGTTGGCTCTTAAGTTGATGTAATTATGACCAAGACAAAACTAAACGATAAGGTATCCCGCCGAGAACAGTTTCATCAAAAAATTGCCAAGCTTTTAGAAGAAAAACCCCAGACGACCATAAGCGATAAGTGGACTGCGAATGCCAAAGGGGTTTTCTGTGAAGTAGATTGGATGGATTATAGAGCAGCAAAAGCTTCATTTGATAAACAGTATAAAGAAGCTCCACCAAATAGTTCAAATTTAATTCATGATCACTCTTTGCCAGTTCCTTATATAGCTCACTACACCGAGCCTTCAAACCTCATCCAATTATTAAAGCTATTAGGCGAAGATAAGATGGCAAAAGAATATGAAGAAATGATAAAGGAAGAAAATTTACAAATTGCCGCTAAATTAAATCAGTTAATGCAAAAAGATGGAATTGAGTGGAAAGCTGATGAGAGAGGAGTTTTTTGCACTCATAGTCTAGAAATACCTTCATCTGAACACCCAGGAGAGAAAGGACAATGGGCTTTTATAGAGAAACTTGAATCGTATGGAATTACTGCACTACCCTCATCACTAAGGGGATCGCCGGTAATAAACGGAGAAGAACAACCACGTAAAGTTAAAATAGAGGCGAACTATTCTGACGGTGAAAGTCTTGAAGATTTAAATGGACGACTAGATATAGAATTAGCTAAGAAAGCTAATGCAGATAAGTCTTTTTCGATGAAAAGCAGGTTGATTGAAATGAGGGAGGATGTGCAAAGCTATCCTCCTGTTTTTGGTAAAATAATTGAATTTTGTAATAACCATCCTAAAGTTGATGGCTTACAGACAATTCAAAGCATGCTAAAACAAGCCCCCTTATCTAAGAGCTACGATACCGCATTCAACGAAGTCATCGAATTAGCTCAATGGAAAAAATCAGATACGGAGTTGAGCAAAGGATTTCATCAAAAATTTCGTGGTAGAGACCCTGAGGTTGAAGATTTTTATCAAAAACTTGCAGCACTTAATCCTAGAGATAAGGAGTCCGTATCTCAATTTGAGGCCTATATGGAAGAACACACTCCAAAAGAAAGTTATGGATACGGATCTTGATTTGATTTTTTTTCGCTCTTTATGTTAAGCTGATGAAATGAGCAAATACCGTTCGCTGATCCTGATATTCCTTATGAGTGCTCTATTTCTAGCGCCACTCAAGCTACCTACTTGCCCAAAACAAAATACCACGGGTGCTCTTTCTTTTGCAGTAACGCCTTGTTCTGTGCAGCAAGTGATGAACAGTAGTTGCACGTCTGCTTCTTATTGGCTGCAAGATGAATTTCACTTTGGATTCCAATGGATGGCTCAATGCCTTATTGGATTACTTGGTTTCTTACTTATTTTCTCAAAATATAACTCTCCTCTGGATGAAATTTATCGCCCTCCTATTTGATTTCTTTTTTATTTTTAAAATTTAAAAAATAATTAATGAGGAATCAAAATGAAAAAACTATTTTTGTCATTATTAATGACATTCATTTCTTTTTCTGTTTTTGCCTCGGGTTTTAGCAATGCTAATCCTGCCGATGCAATGATGTTTATTCAAAACCATAGCCCGATTTTTTATCTGGCTGCTTTCTTTGGCCTCGGCGTTTTGTTGGCATTTACGCCTTGTGTTTTACCCATGGTACCGATCCTATCTGGCATTATTACAGGACAAGGAGCCAATACTGGACGTCAAGCTTTTAAATTATCTTTAGGCTATGTGTTGGGGATGGCAGTCACTTATGCCATTGCAGGAATGTTGGCGGCCTGGTTTGGTTCTACCGTACAAACCCTAATGCAGCAGCCGATGATTATTGGGAGTTTCAGTATTTTATTTACGTTCATGGCCTTGTGGCTTCTGGGTGTTTTTGAATTACGGTTGCCGGGTTTTATACAGTTTGCCCCTAAACGAGCTCGTCAATATGGAGTTATCTCAGCAACTTTGATGGGCGCATTATCTACCTTGGTGGTCTCTCCATGTGTTACGGCTCCTTTAATTGGTATTCTAACGTATATTGCTCAAAGCAAGCATGTTGTTCAAGGTGGTTTGTTGCTTTTTGTTTTGGCTTTGGGAATGGGGTTACCTTTGCTGCTTGTCGGAGCAGGGTATGGTCGTTTTTTACCAAACTCTGGACCCTGGATGGTTCGTATCAAACAAGTCTTTGCTATCATGATGTTTGCTATGGCTGTTTGGTTATTAAGCCGCGTTGCACCACCATTTTGGATTGATTTGCTGTGGGTTCTTGTCTTACTTATCGCTGCATGGGTTTTTGGTGCATTTCGTCAGGAACATCGTCTGGGCGGACAGTTGCTGCAAGGTGTGGCTTTGTTATCCATGATGGGAGCAGGGGCTTTAGCTTATCAGGCATTTCAGCCGTCACCTGTTGTTCAGTCAGTGAAACATGCTCCATTCCTAATGGTGCATACTCTTGAAGAGGTCAATGCTCAATTAGCTGAAGCAAAGGCAAACAACAAGCGTGTTTTTATCGAATTTTTTGCTGGGTGGTGTAGTGATTGTCAGGCTATGGATAAGCATGTATTTAACCAGGCCGCAGTCATTGATGCTATGCAGGACTCAGTAAATCTTAGGGTTGATATCAGCGAAAAAACAGATGCGGTAGCCAAAATACGTCAAGCGTTTCACATTTATGGCATCCCCACGATGCTATTTTATGATAAACAAGGACAACAACAGACTAATTTAAGCTCTGTTGGACAGATATCTAAAGAAAAGACCTTGCAATTACTTGGGCAATTCCGGAAATAACATGCTGTAAAACGTGCAACTCCCAGGTTCTTTTCTTGGGAGTTGCATCCCGTATGATACTCGGCTGCTTTTTGTTCTATGTCCTTTTATTTCAAAGTAATAAATTTCTTCGCGAAAAGATTCCAGGATGATGAATTATCAACTTCGACTATATTGGAAGCCATATAATCCAAATTCGCAAATACATTTACGATAACTTGAATTGCTTCTTTATCACGGGCAAGAAGATGTTCAAGAAGCTCTTTCAAACCGAGTTGGTTGTCCTGAAATCCCCAATATTCTGGATTACTTATGATAAAGGCATCAACAGCGATTCCAGTCTTTAGATTTAAGGTGATTGAGAAAAAAGCATCGGTGACCATAACCTCATCGCGTGATAGGTTCTCAGGAAGTTTATTAAGATCAATCTTTGTTGAGATCAATGCGGTTAAGCCAGTGTAATTACCATCATTATCTTTGGTGGTTGACGTAACAACTCCTTTGATAAAAATTGCATCACCATATTCTTCGGTATAGCTTTTTACAGTTGCTTCTAAAAGCTCAATCGCACTGGGAATCATTTCATTGCTTTCTTCACGAGTCAAAAACTTGGTAAGATCCAGAGCAAGAGATCCTTTTAGGACCGTAGTAGGGGATGTACCATCACCATAATCATAGCTAAGGTTGTCGACTTTTATTTCCAAACTATTTTTTGAGCCGATTTTGCGATAAAGCCCATTAAAAGCGACTTTGGCTGCATGTTCATTGTTGATTTCTACTGCATCAAATTTGAGATTTGCAACAGTGGCTTGATCTTGAAATGGAGCAAGAATATTTGCAATCTCTGAGTTTAATAAATCAAGAGTACTGCTTGCAAACACACTGGAAAAAAGGCTGAAACCTAAGCCAATGGAACAAAAGAATTTTTTCATTATAAACATCCTGTTTTTATTAAAGTTTATTTGGGTTTATCAGTTTCATATTTTTATTACAACATGAAGTAAGCGCTTCAAGATTGCTTTTGTAAAACTGAGGGAGGCTATTATGACATTCTTTTTTAGCAAAAAAAATCTTTGCTAAATCGCTTTAGAGGCTCTGCTTTATGCGCGGGTACGTAGACCCCGGACATCTAAAATTTCCAAGAAAAATTATTTAAGTAAACTCGAATCTCTTACTCCATTGAACGCAGCTCCTTATAGTTTGAATCAAAAACCAGCAATAAAGAGATTTATTTTTACTCATCCTAATTGATAATGATTATCATTATCAATTAGGATGTATGTCGCTTTTAATAATTTTTATTAATCATGATTAAAATAATTGCAATTTTTACTGCAATTTTGCTGATGCCATTTAATATTTTTGCAAAAAACGCAGTATTAGAATGGCGTCCTAAACGATTCTCCTATGAAGGGCATGTATTTTTTAATGCGACCAATTCAGCAGCTCAAGGAGAAAAGTATTTGCTTAACCAGCAATTATCAAACGTTAAATTAGGTTCTGAATTGCAAATTAATGATTGGAATAAAACGAAAGGATTGTTGATATACAATACATTACCTACTCCCATTAACCCGCAATTTTATTTTGATCAACTTTATCATGAGCTTAAAAATCCCAATTCACACTGGTACCTTGAGGGAGGGAAAAAATGGTTGGCTTTTGGCAACTATAAGAGTGATCTTATTTACAAACCTCTGACAAAAGCTTTGGGTCAAACGAATGAATTAACTGCAGTAATTGGGTATGACGCAGATTATTATATGAATGTGTCTTTATTTTCTCCCTATTCACGTATCAGCTCTTCTTCCCTCCCTTATTACAATTTAAACGTAGGTACTCATAAAAAGAACTATGATATTGGTGGCAGCTATCTATACTCTTTAGCTGATAGTCAGCTTTTTCAATACAATAAAGGGTTTGGCGGTTTTTTGGAGAGAGCCATTCACAGCAAAGTTCCCGGTTTTGCTGCTTATGCAAATTTAAATTATAAAAAAGCAGGTATCAATTTAACTTATGTTACCGCGCTTCATCCATTCCAACTTTCGGAGCTCAGCTATAATAGAAAGGGGGCTAAACCCCAAGCTTTTAGCCTTCAAAGCAGTTATGAGTTAATGATAAAAAAAACTCCAGTGAAATTGATTGGATTTTATGAATATTCTTATGAAGCTCTAGCATTAAGAATACCAAAGAAGCGACTTGGTGTAGGTCTTGCTGCATATCCCAAACGCTATCTTACGGCGCAGTTTCAATATTTCAAAGATTATGAATACAGTTCCAATGATGAAGCCTCGGGCTTAACTAAGACTATTGTAGGGTCGTCTGCGAAAGTAAATACGTTTGCTTTGCAGCTCATATTGAATTTTTAAATTCTTACAGAAACATTCTTTATAAAAATTCGTTGCAACTTATTGCAAATGAGAATCATTATCGTTTATATTGCAAATGATAATGATTCTCATTTTGATTGTCTTGAATGATTTGGGCATGGGCAATCAGAAAGTTGTCTCAATAAATAACAACTTTAGCTATAAGACAATAAAGAGGGTGGTGTGTATGATTTTATCGAATTCTCACGTTAATGAGCTGAACGTTCAATTGCGTTCATTATTATTGGATACTGATTTTCCTGTGTCATCCAAACAAATGGAAGGTTTTCTTTTTACCTCCTATCAGCAGTGTTTCAATCGGTTAAAAAGAGCGGCTTTTTCAGAAGGGTTAATTGATAAAAAAGTAACGAGCCAATCCATTGCTACCTATCTTGATCTCCTGAAGATTTATTCAAAAAAAAGGAAGATTCAATTGAAACACTGGCATTCATTAAATGAGGAGTTAAATGAAAGCATTGCGAATCAAGCTCTAGCTCTTGCATATCAATATCAATGGCATAAAAAAATAAAACAACAGGCCAAGGGGTACTCAAATTTATGGTCTTGGTTAATCGAGCAATTTGATCAGCAGCAAGTACTTAATTTCTTAGAACAATGGGGTTGCATGGGGCATCCATCTCATCCTAATTTTCGCGCCAAAATAGGGTTTAACCGGAGAGAGGTTATACAATATTCTCCTGAATTTAATTCAGAAGTCACTATTTGTTGGGCTGCAATTCATCATTCTCTCGCATTTACCTCAACATCAAAGTCAGTATTTCATTGGTTATTTAGTAATCACTTTCCCAAAGAATACAGTGCGTGGAGTGAATCGCTACGATTAAAAAAGTTGAAATCTGAAGATTATTACCCGCTTCCTATTCATCCTTGGCAGTGGGCTAACAAATTACAAACACTCACAAAACCTTTATTTGAAGGAAACCAATTTATCGTCAATCCAGTATATCAACAAACAAAACCTTCAATGTCATTTCGTACGATGATGCCACTCGCAAAACATGGCCCACATCTTAAATTGGCTGTTGGCGTACATACTACATCCTCATTGCGTACGGTTTCTCCAGCATCAGTAAGTAATTCGTCCGCATTGTCACAATGGATCAATGAATTGCTTGCGCAAAATCAATATTATAGAGGGCAATTATTTTTGGCACGTGATTTAGCGGGCATCAATGCGTTACATCCATTTATTCCTGATAATGAAAAGAAACATTTGGGACTCATAGTTCGTGAAAACCCTTTGCAATGGATAAGATTAAACCAAAAACTTGTTCCTGTGGCATCTCTCTTTAAACGATCACCGATGAGTCAACGATCTTTATTGAGCGAACTCATTGAACTTAGCCAAAGTAATCCAGTAAATTACTTTACTGATTATTGCCGCTACGTTTTGGCAAGTCAGTTACATCTGTTATTACGTTATGGGATTGCATTGGAAGCCCACCAACAAAATACGTTAATTATTTTTCAAGCAAATCGTCCTTCGGGGCTTGTAATACGTGATCTAGGAGGCATAAAAATTTGCAGTCATCCACTTTATGAGAAAGTTATTAAACCCGCACTACATCCAGATTCAACCATAACCTGTACTGGGTTAAGTGAACTGAGCAATAAATTTATACATGGTAATTTGCTGAGCAATTTAGCTTATGCGATTGATTGTTTGAGTGTCGATTATAAGCTATCTAAGCCTATCCTTTGGCAAAGGGTAAGGCAAATTCTAGATCATATTTTAGAAGAACTAAGAACGGAAACTGAACCCCAAATTTATCATTGGCATCGAACGAAATTACTTGTTGAACCTTGGCAACAAAAATGTTTGCTGGCTATGCGACTTCATGAAAATCAAAACCAAGATTTATTTTCTATGATCAGAAATCCATTGAGCAGAAATTATGCCTAAATCACTTCAGCCGCTCATTTTAATCAGTCAATTTTTTATGATCTTGGCTTTAGAAATGACGAATCCTTTTTTGTCTTTGCTCCTTGCCTCCCAAAGTGAAGTGGCACTTCAGGATGTGGTATTTTATAGTATGCTCAGTTTCGTATTGCCTATGCTTGCCAACATCATCATGGCGCCAATTTGGGGGATTGCGGCTGATCGTTATGGTTATAAATCGATGTTAATGCGTGCAGCCTGGGCATTGGTGCTTACCCAACTGGCTATGATGTTTGCTCATTCTCTTGTCTGGATTTTAATCATTCGTGTTTTTCAGGGGGCTTTCGCTGGCTTTATTGTATCCATGCAAACTTATTCATTAAGTCTTTGTGAATGGCAGCATAAAAGTCGACAGCTGGCGCGTTTACAATCTGCAAAGGCGATTGCTACTACTCTGGCTGGTTTCATAGGGGGAATCATTTTAGCCGTTACCAATTACCAAGGATTATATGGGATAGCTACAGCTATTTGCTTGGCTATAACACTTATTATGCACTATTACCTGCCGGCAACACAAAAAAAAATGGATAAAAATCAGGATCAAAAATCCAATAGATTGTTTGTTGACTCGAAGCCTATATACTTTCTATGTTTTTTAATTACCTTAACCCAAATCATTAAGTTTTTACCTGATCCGGGATTGTCTTTATTTATAAACGATTCTTTTTCTCATAATTTAATTCTTATCGGTCTGCTTTATTCTCTTCCTGCAGCTGGAATGTTAGCGAGTTCTGAATGGTGTGGGCGTCAGTTTGATCAATGTCGAGGCGACATTTTTTTAGTACATCGCTATTTAATACGTTACAGTGTACTCGGTGTAATTCTTATGTTATGTCAAGCAACTGCAAACAATCTCTTTCTCTTTGCCTGTTTCCGTATCTTATGGGGAATAGTTTTAGCTGCTCTATTACCTGCACTATGTGCTCTTTTAAGTGATCGTTATTCTTTACCAGGCTACGCACTCGGTTTAGCAAATTCTTTTGCCAAACTGGGAAATCTCATTGGACTATTGCTCGGAGGCATGCTGATGAGTTGGCTGTCTTATTCGACACTGTTTATAATTCTTGCAAGTTTCTATGGTTTATTTGCTCTTTTTGTGGCGGGGTTTCATGGATTTTTTATCAATCCAGTACCTCAGATTTCCAATACGTATTCTGATAGAACATCATGACCAATAAAGCACTTCTACTCATATTATTTACTTGGTTTTTTGGAAATTTGGATATTCATTTTATTACCCCAGCTTTACCTAAATTAGCCAGTTCCTTTTCAGTGCAACCGAATATCGCGCAACTAACTATTAGTCTTTTTTTACTTGGCAAGGCATTGAGTATGATCGTGTGGGGAATTCTTTCTGAACGTTATGGCAGAAAACCTATATTTATTTGGGGATTGTTATTGTATCTGACCTCTAATTTTCTCGCTGCATTGAGTCCTTCTATTGAGGCTTTATTACTTTGTCGTTTTTTTCAGGGAATAGCTGTAGGAGCAACGTTGCTTATGGGTAGGGCAATGATTAACGATACTCATGACGAACAACATGCAACCCAATACTTTGCTTGGTTTTTTACTCTGGGAGGTCTTTTTATATGCTTTTTACCTTTTTTGGGCGGCTTAATTAATAGTCATTGGAGTTGGCAGACTGCATCGATAATCATCGCATTATATGCGCTACTTCTATTTCCTTTGAGTATAGGAATACAAGAAACAAAACCAAATCATCGAACTTCTCTCTCTGTAGCGAGTTTCCGAAGAAGTCTATTGAGTTTTAAAGAAATCATCACCACTGTTTTTCGACATCCTATTTTTGTTGGTTATTTATTGATTTCCGCATTGATGATGGCTGGTGAATCTGCTTTTAATACTTCTGCATCATTTATTTTGATTAAAGGTGCTCAATGGACTTCTACGCAGTATGGTCTTGCTAAAACAGTTATGGCAATAATGCATTTATTGGGAACCGCGTGCTGCGGTATCTTAGTTAAATATTACTCGAGCAGGCAACTCACCGCCTTTGGGGTTTATTTTTTTGCTTTTTCTGCAGTTTTAATGTGGCTGTTTAGTCTACTTTCCGACACGATTTATCTTATCTTTATTATCCCAATGGTTGTCTATTATTTTGGCACCGGATTTATTGTGGCGAGTGCAACTTCCGCAGTCGTACGTCCTTTCCCGAAACAAATGGCATTGGCTTTAGCTTTAACCCTCTTTTGTCAATTCAACTGCTCCGCCTTATTTAGTTTCATCACAAGCGTCATTGGTATTAAGGATGTAAGTTCTTTTATGTGCTTACTGTGCTTGATTGGTTTTTTCAGCTTAATTACTTTAAATCGGCTTAAGTTGAATGAGGAAAAATTATCTAAAAACAGTGTTGTTGCACAATAAAAATGGTTGCCTTTAACTATCCTAGATAGATCGACACATCTTCATCTTCAGCACATCAGTATGGATTAAGGACGGTTCTTCATCGATTAAAAGCGCTTGTAATGTGTCAATTTGGCCCAACTTATTTTGCAAGCGATTGGCAGATTCTGATGCTTATCAATCTATTTCGACACTTTTAGAATGACTTTCAATTAGCCTACTTCTCCAATTCGTTTTTTTTCTAATGACAAGCCCTGAAGCATACAAAACAACTCCAGTAAGGATAAGCGATAATGTCCGAATAATTGTTGGGCTTGATGATGCATCATAAAGTAAAGCCTTTCCTGCAGCAAAAAATAAAACAAGGAGAACTGACTTTGCAATAAGTACATCATTGCGCAGTGTTGAAACGCGCAGGATGATAAGAACATACATAAGCCAGGAAGCAGAAACAGCCAAGGTGCTGTATTCAGCGGTCATTTGATAAAGACTCATGATCGCCAGGAGATGTGCGGCTGCCAATACCGCATAATAATATTCTTCTCGATAAACTATTTCCTGGCGATTTTGTATTAATAAATACCAAATGCTGGCAAAAGAAACCCAAGCCACTAAAGTCCAAGACAATCCACTGTCATTCACTAAGTGGCCCAATATACTTAGGTATTCAATACCCAAAATAGCAGAGAGCGCTATAAATGGGATTAAGAATGGAATACTCCATTGAATCAATTTAATTTTTTCATGGAAGAGGGTGTAAGCAACAACAATTATTGCAAAAAGCCATGGCCTTAAACTTAACGGCAAAAGGCCAAGATAAATAGAATGGAAACAGACAAGTGTTACAAAGGTAAGCAGTACATTACGGCTGTTAAAACGACGATCAGGAAACCATCTTTTAGCTGAGCAATAGAGTCCGACTAAAAGAGCTGCTGATGCTAAGGAAACACAGGAAGCTAGGGTATGATCAATACGACTGAGATAATAATACTCCATTGCATAGAAAACTAATAAGACAGGGAAAAGGCTCCATGACTCTCTTTCTGTGAGCGATTTTTTGGTCAATTGAGTAAAAAATAGAGTACCAATTGAATAAATAAGAAAATTGAGAGCAAGTACTGTAGCGATTAACACATCTTGATTAAGTTCTAGCCCAACGATTGCTGTGATTGATATTGCTAAGTAAGCTGAAATCATAGTTAAAGTTCGTGACTCCACCCAAATAGCAAGTGTTGCAAAATTCAAAGAACAAATAGTGAAATAATACAAAGAAAAAATAGCATTATTTTCAACACCGGCAATAATAGGGGCAAGGTATGCACCTAATGCAGCAACAATTGCATAAATATCATGTTTAAACCGTAAATAAAACCAAATAGAAATCCCTGAGATAATGGTCGATATGGCAATGACTGTTTGAAATGAAATCAGCAAATAATATTGATATGCTGCATAACAGGTAAAATAAAGTACTATTGCTCCAGCAGCTGGTAAAAAGCAGGCATATATTCTATCTGCATTGGAAATAGCAATTCCTGCGGTAAATAAAGCCATTCCAAATAATGTTGCTACGCCAAGTTGCTTTTCATGAGTTAACCACCCAGATTCAATTGATAATTTAACAATGAAGCATGCGGCTAGAATAAAACAAACAGATGCAACAAAACCTAACCAATTACCTGACATAGGCTTGGGTATTGCTTTGTCAGTATTTTTTTTGTTTTTAATTGATTTAGATTGTTGTTGTGCGGTCGGTGATACGATGCCATTAATCTTTTCAACTCGAGACATTCGTTCTTCTAGTGCGTGTATGTTTTTTTCAATATCAATCGATTTCAAGAAAGTACCCTATATATCAAAATATGGCTAATTTTACATCATTTTGAGTATTTATTGCGAGTGTTCTTGTAAAATAATTATAAAATTTTTCATTTCAAGGGGGGGATGACCTTGAAAGGGGGCTGGGTACAGTAAGGTCGCACCTCTGAGATAATCTGCTTGGATTTCTTGAGTTAATCGATTTGCGGAGCAAAAATTGCACTATTTCCTGATAATTAATTAAGATACTCCTATGATTTTCCACCCTTTAGTTGGGGTAAAAGTAGGTTTAATTGTAAAAACATAGATACAACCCTTGGGATCAATTGCAAATAAAGGGACGCTACGTATATTTAGATACTGCTCGTAGGAAAAGTGCCCTGTTATTAAAGTGGTTTTTATTTTGCAGCCTAGATTCAATAAATTTTCTATGCATTGATAGGTAACATCTTGTTTGAAAATATCTCTACCACTGTGTTTAAAACTAAATTTTTCCTCCCTTTGTCCTTCTTGAGGAAGTACTGTTTGAATGGCAAAAATTTCTCGTTCTGGAAAAAAATAGCGGTAATGTTTTGCTGCAAGAATATTTAACTGCAAATAGGGTGTAAGAATTAGTAAGTGCTTGATTTTGAGTAAATTAAGGTTGTCTTCAACATGTTGAGAAATTGGGTTTCCCCAAATCGTTGCGAACCCTTTCATTTTGGCGTTGCTAAGAGCAGACCAATCTTCATCAATAAGGCATACATAAAAATTGTTTTCATGCAGCTGCTTTGCGATTGCCAGAGCAACTTTATTCGCACCTATGATCAAAAAACCTTGAGGTTCAGGTTCTGCAACCTTCAATTTTAGAGCAATTTTTTTCGCCGTAAGACTTTGTAAAACAATGGTACCAATGATCATAAGAAATGTTAAAGGAACCAGCTTTGATGCTTCAGAAAAACCTAAGCTGCCTAATCGCATGGCAAATAAAGCAGATATCGCTGCAGCAATAATTCCTCGAGGTGCAATCCATGCAATCATATGGCGTTCAGGCATAGTTAATGTAGAGCCTAAAGAGGATAAATAAACATTTAGAGGTCGAATTATAAATTGTATTACCAAAAACAATAAAAGTGCAGGGTACCCTAAATCAATAAATGAGGATAAATCAATGCGTGCAGCTAAGATGATGAATAAGAGAGATAAAAGGACTAAACTCAAACTTTCCTTGAAATTCAAGATATCGTCTAACTCAATGCCTTTAATATTAGCTAGCGTAAGTCCCATTACGGTTACAGCAAGTAAACCCGATTCGGAAATAATAGTAGAAGTTGCAAAAATAAGGCTGATGGCGCTTAATACAGCAAAGTTTTGCAGGTATTGAGGAATCCAGTATTTTTTAAATGCTACCCCTATAGACAGAGCGCCAATAATACCTAAAGAGATACCACTTAAAATTATTTTTCCAAAAAAAAATGCCCCAGAGATAAAGCCGTCGGTTAATGTATTTGAAACAATGAATTCAAATACTAAAACTGCAAGAATAGCACCAATAGGATCAATTAAAATTCCTTCCCACCGTAAAACATTAGCTACATGTGCATTCGGTCGCAAAATTCGTAACATGGGTGCAATCACTGTGGGACCACTCACTACCATGAGTGAAGCAAATAAGAAAGAAATTTCCCATGAGAATTTAATTAAAAAATGGGTTGCCACAGCCACGCATAAGAATGTAATGAGCGCTCCCACACTAATTAAATTACGGATTACAGAACCAATACCCCCGATTTTAGAAAACTTTAAAGTCATGCTGCCTTCAAACAGAATGACTGCAACTGAAAAAGAGACAAAAGGAGAAAGTATTCCACCTAATTGCTCATCAGGTCTGAGCCAATGCATTATTGGACCGAAAAAAATTCCACTAAGAAGTAAAAAAATTATTGCAGGCAATTTTAGGTGCGAAGCAAGCCATTGACATACAAAGCCCGCGAGCAAAATTAAAGAAAATATAAAAAAAATTTTTTCGGGCATGATTTTCTATTCCAGTCTCATTTTGCATGACAAAATTGTCGACGAAAATTAAATAGTTACTCTTCTATTATTAAGTATACTACTAATGCAAATAACTAAGGTTTACATTATTTTTTGTTGAAAATAAAATAAATTTTGAATTATTGAGCATGCTCCTCAATAATTGAATTGATTATTATTAGAGCATCAATGCGGTCCACTTAGTACATAGAGACGTTTAGACTGAGTCTTCTTGAGGAAAATGCTGAGGAATGACTGTGAAATTACAAATTGATAAGGAAAGAAACTCCTTCAGTAGAGAGTGTCGTTCAGCAATTGGTTCGATTTTTAAGTTCCATAACTTTATGCGTGGTCTCAATTCCATATACAGGCAAATTATCAGAGTGAATCAATCCTAATTGAACTAAAACAGAGGCTTGATCCCAATAAATATGTTCGCTAGCAATTTTCTCATCTTGGAAGGCAACTATCGCTACTAGAGGAATTTCTACTCGTTTTCCTGTGGGTTCAATGCCTTTTAACATCCAATCCATGCGAATTGAATGAGTAAATTTAAAAATGAGTTCATCAACAATCTGATTCGGTCCTATAGTCCTTGATACAAGTGTTGTTTCCGTATCTTGAGGCATTTGCGGAATAAAAGACGTGCTGTAAAATTGTTCTACCTCTTTTTTCCCAAATCCTCCCATCATTGTAGGCACATGATTTACATAGGGATTATCAATCATTGTTTCCATAGTTTGGTTAACATTTTTCGCTTCAAATTCATATCGAGTATGATTTTCCCAAATTTGAAGTAATTTTTGTTGTTGTCGAGTCAATTCATTCTGATTATTCATAGCATTCCTTATCTATGCTTCAGTTTTTATTCATTAATTTAAAATATAGAAATAAAAGTGATGATATTCAAATGAGTTAATTTCATCTTGATGGGAATGGAATAAAATCGAATAGTTGGTTCAATAATAGAATGAGCTCAGCAAAATCCTCCACAACAAACCGAATTGATTAATAATTTAACATTAATTGGTCGGGTTGTGATATGATTGCCCGTCTTGGTTATTTTTGAGTCGATATGGTGTATTATGAGAAAAATTTTCAATTTAAAACAATCTTCTAAAACCAAATTGGGGGCTTGTTATGGATACAGCTTCTTTTGGGCTAAAGGAAATTTAGCGCTTCCTGAAAATGCTGAGGAAACTGAAAAGGAGATTCCACTAACTGAAGATATTGTATACGCCCAATGGTCTCAATTTATACCCTCTGCAAAGAGCGGATGGATTCCTGGTATGTATTTGGATTGGAATGAGGATGAAATAACAAAAGATATAAAGACGATGTTGGTCAATAATGGTGACGCTGTAATCTTGAAGTATTTTGGACTTATTTGTGGACATGCGCTCTCGATAAAAAAAATCGATGAGGGTATTTATCACTACTTCGATTGCAATGATGGTATTTATGAGTTTAAAGATGAAGAATTTCCTGAAATCATTCAGAAAATTACACGCGGTAAGTACAGTAAATTCTTTTACGGATTAGGATTGGAAAAAGTCTCGGCTCATGCGGATTTTGAACCAAGCATTATAAAAAATATATTCGCGGCAGCACTCCTTTTGTGCGGAAAATTGTTTACTACTCCAGCCGGAGTGAGTAGATTGCTGTTTACAATGTTTGAGTTTTTGTCGGAGCAATGCGATAAACTAGTTAAAAGCATGTCAGATTTTATCTCAACCAAGCACGACAACGATACTAGAGAAACTGTTGCCCCATAGATTTAAGAGAATTCTCCATATGCCTAGTAATTTAGCATCAATTAAGTGTTACTTAATTGTGATAAGTTTACGTAGGCGTTGTAGTTAGCGCATGGTTAGAAGGAGGTTTACCCCTGCACTAATGTGTGTGTATTTTTATATATTAGTATGGTTGATCTATTATTAAAATAGAGAAGGTTTTGGATATTGATCATGCATTCTAAGTTTGTAGAGGCAGTTGAGTCTAACGACTCCGCTCTATTGGCAGAACTTAATGATTCTGAGCTTTTATTCGAGAAAAACACCAAAGGAGAGAATCTAGTCCATATTGCTGCACGAAAAAAAAATTATTCATGGTTACGGGAATTAATTAAAAAAAATCTTTTAAGCTACGAACTCATTCTAACCCCAGATTTTGAAGGTGATACTTTACTTCATAAAATTTCTCGAACAAGGGAGGAAGACCTCATTGATTTCTGTGTTAAAAGTTGTATGGCTCATGATGTAACCAATGATTTTTTATTTTTGAGAAATAGCTTTGGTGAAACTCCTTGGAATCAAAAAACCAAAGTTGTAGATAAGGTATTGATTAAATATGAAAAAATGTCTACCAAATATCATGATGAACCAGTGCCTCTGTATAAGGCTATTGAAAGAGGGGATTTAAACTTCATTCGCGAAATCAGTGATAGCGGTTATTTGAAGGGTGAAATGCTTTACAAAACAAGTCGTCTTATTGGAGGCGATGATACTCCATTATCCCTCGCGGCGCGAAATGGTTTTTTTGATATCTTAATAATTTTACTGCGGAAAAATACACTAGATTTCATTGGATTAGCCAATTGGGGCAATAAAAATACTTGGCTTCACGAGCTGGTTCATAGAGTTGATAGTGTTCCTTTTCTAGAAATGATTCTTAAAGAAAAAGAAATTTTACCTGTTATTACTGCAAGTTTAGAAAGTCAGGATGGCAATGATGATAGTGCTTTACATCTTGCAGCACGATCTGGAAATATTGAGCTTTTAAAAATACTTTTACCGGCTTTAGATCCTACTGGAGCCCCAGTTATTAATCAAAATGGAAACAGTTGGATTCATGAACTTTCTCAATATCATCCAGATCAACTTCGTTTACTTGCAAACGACGGATTGATTCCCAATAATTTTTTTACAGTAAAAGATATAGAAGGAAATACCTGTCTGCATTTACTTGCTAAGCAAGGCCAAGCAGATGTATTGGCTGCTTTGATCGATAAAGGAGCTGATGTAGGTCAAGTCAATAAGAAAGGAGAAACCTTTCTGCATCTTTGCCCTGCTGCTGTTATTGAAAAACTAATTGAAAGAAAATTAGTAAATGCATCACTTATTAACAAGCAGGACAATTTAGGTAGAAGTATTATGCATTATTTGCTTCGCGATAAAAATATTACTACTGCTCAAAAATTATATGAGTTAGGAGGGCGTTTAGATCTTAAAAATATTTTTGGTCGTACTCCGATAAGAGATATGGAAACAATTTACTATGGTTTACCAAAAGTAACAAATCAAGAAGTTGTTGAATTTAATAAAAAAGTTAACCATAGAAAATTCGAAATAGATGAAAAATCATTAAGAAGTTTTTTTGCAAAACAGCAGTTATATTTTGTATTTGGTGTTCAAAAGCTTTCCCAAGAACCAGAAAAAAATGAATTTATTCAGTGTGGTAATTACCCCAAAAATATTATTCCTTTTTTGAAAGAATCACTCATTCAATTTGCAGATAAACAAGAATCAATAAAACAAAAACATTATAAAAAAATTATCAATCTATTCGATAATTTTCTTTCAATTGATGAGGTCTTCGGAAATATAGATAAAGTCGCTGATAATATACTTTCTGGCCAACCTTTATTAACTCATACGGGTTGGATTTCTCATGTAGTTGGGGTTAGCATTGAAAAACAGGGTGAGAATATTGTGTTAAGTTTAGTTGAACGAGGACCATGGCATGAAAAAAAGGATGAGAACACAGCATGGCCAGTTAAAACGATACGATTTAAAAAAGATAAAAATGTTATTCAAGACATTCTCTATTTACTTCACCAGGCGCAATATGCTGATGAAGAAACTGCAAAAGGTTTAATCTTTAATAAAATTCCTGAAAAAGCTCAAGCTGATTTTCACGTGGAAAATAATCCGTCCACAGCACTTGCGTGTAAAATGTTCAAGGCTGGAATTTGTTATTATGCCAATTTCAAAACTATTATTCATGATTGGTTTGTAAAAGAATTCAGCTTGAGTGAAGGACAAAAAGACTATAAAAATTTTGAGGTTTTTTTAAGAAAACAAGCGGTCGAAGAGTATCTCAAATATGTACCATCAGAAGAATATGATCGTACCCTTTTGCAAAGCTGCAAGCAAATTATTAAAGAAAAAGAAGAACAAGTGAAAAAACTGACTCCGACTCCTGCTTATAATGAGGAGGAAGCAAAAACTGATATGAGACATCGTACCTAATATTCAATTATCTTATAAATATAACATTGAAATTTCTATCTTTGCGGTATCCTGAAAATAGTTGCTACAAATAAAAACAAATCAATCGCATAATAAAATTGATAACAAAATGCCCAGGAGAGGTAATGGTTGTTAATGTTGCCTTAATTTAGATCATTTAGAATGCTGCCTCCAAAAATATAAATCCAATAATTTTTAGAGGGTAGTAGTATGCAGTCGAAATATATGCCGGATATGGGGTTTGAGTTAGATGATGCCATAGAAGATAAAAAGGATTCCAGTATTAGCATTAGTGAACAATCTTTAAGTAACTCAAGTCAAACACAAGCCGAACCAAGCGAGCCTTCTATTACTACTACTGTTACTCTCTCATTGAGTGAAGAAAGTTTCGAAACCTCCTCTGTTAGCTCTTATGACACGGAATATAATGAACCAGAAATACATGATGAAGGTGATGAGAGCACTTCATCAAATCCGAACAAAAGTTCTGAGAAGAGTAGCGATTTCTGGGCGGGAACAAAGTTTTTACTAAGCCCCATCACTTTTCTAACCGATGTGATTACAACCCAATTTAGTGGGAAGAATACAGTGTCTAGTACTGAATCTGATGAGGTGAGTTCAAAACAGGTAGTAGATACGAGCATGGATGAAGTGGACTATCTGGAGCACCAGAAAAGTGTTGGTTCAACAAATAAAATTTTAGAAGCTGTGGTTGATACGGTTCATGGTGCTGCAACGACAAGTCGTGAAGAATGTGAACAGCATACATTTCACTGCAAGGAACGAGAGAAACTGGATAAAAAGACAGGAAATACAAAGAATGAAGAAATGGTAAGTGTTAATGTATTTCTTGATAAAAAGCAGAAGCCGTTATTACCTGGAGCCCGCAAAGTATTAAAGAAACACGCGGAAGCAAAACAACAGGCGAAAAAAGACTATGGAGCTGATCTGCCTCCACCCAGCGAAGCGGTTACCAATGCAAAGACTGAATTTGAAATTGCTCACGAGTTTGCACAAGGTGAGGATGATTATGACAAAGCGGGCAGCGTAATTCACACAGCAAAAGGAATTGTTGAAATAAGCGCTCTTGATTTAGAAACGTTTACTGGAGGTGTTACTTCTCAACCTGGTTTTGTCACTCCTCAATCATCTAACAACTTTTTATACAATCTAATGATTGAAAACTCTAAAAAGGCAGTTGAACAAAAATTTCAGAAGAAAACTACTAGTGATGAGAATAGTGAAGGCGTAACTAAGCCTTCATCAATAAAGCAATAAGAATGTATTAAAGAAAGGTCTACTTAAATCGTTTTTTAAGTTTCTTAACACACTTCAATGCAGGGAAATTGTACTATTCAATTTTCCTTGCATTTTCCTGACTGTAACGAGTTGGGAAAATTCTTTTTTGGCGATAAATTTTACATTATGTTAATATTATGTTTTTTTTAATGTATGAATCTTCAGGAGGAATTTGATAATGGATGATGCATTTGGAGATCCTAATATTATTGATGATATTCAAGGCTCTCTTTCAGTGGATAAGGCTGTCTTGCCTGCAGAATCTGATAGTCAGCACGGTATTTCCTGGGAGGATTATTGTGATACGGATTACAATCAAATAGATAAAGAATTTCAGGAATATGAAAATATCCCTGAGTTTTATGAAGCGAATCATGATGAAAAAGAGAGTTCATCAAACGCCAGAAATAGGGATATTGAACCAGTAGATTCTTGGGCTGGTGCCAAATTTTTGCTCACACCTGTTACATTCATTGCCAATTTTGCTGCAACTCAGTTTACTGCTTTGAAAAATGCTGTTTCAAGTCGTTCGGATACCGAACACTCTCGCCAAGCAGAAGACATTTCTGAATTAGACAAGCTGGCTTCACCAAAAAAAATAATGGCATCATTGTCCCGAGAAGGACGTACAGGTTCTGAAAAACCATTTACAACTCAAGATGAACTCTTTGATGAAGTTGGTGTGTCTCCTGGTGAGGAAGGTATCTGTTCTCCAATGGTTAACTTATATTTTGAGGAGCAATTAGGCTATCGAGATAGCAGTTATAGAGAGGGGGACCCCAAACATATTTATGAAGAAGCAATAAAAGAAAAACAACACCAAATTGATCTCATCCATAAAGGAAAAGACGGTGTACATGCCGTATTTGTAGATCATAATATTCCCTATGATAGAAAAACAGTGAAAGCAAGTGAAAGTGAAAGTGAGAAAAAAGTAGAAGCTTTGCTTAAAGATTATGATCAAATGCTGGTTACTTATCCCGTTGTTCGGGAAGATGGAGAAATGGATAGGCACCAAATTTATGTCGAAAAAGTCGATGACGCTCGTTGTGTTCGTTTTGATGTCAACAAACAGGGTGGTGTCGATGAAATGTCGTGTAAAATGTTTTACCAAAAGCTTGCCAAGAAAATTGCAAAAGCTCATGATGATAATACTGATAACGAAGAAGAAGTGGTTGTTGCTGGAATAAAAAAGAAATAGGCAGCTAAATTTATCAGTTTTCACCCAAATAAAATGGACTTACAGCGAACACACTAAAATGTACCCTCTCCGTATTCGGTATAGGACTTAATTCCGGGAGAGGGAATTTATAAAATTATTCTCTTAAGCGTGTTAATAGGTTCTGTGGTTCCGGAGCTTCAATATTTTGCTTGGATTTATACTTGTTGAATAAAGTTGCTCTGTTGCCACTAACCACATGGATTTTTCTCTGGACACTCTCTACAGGCGATTCGATATCTTTAATCATCGAGAAACAGGCTCCTGCATAATGCATGACGGAATCATCGCTGCTGACTTTAGGGGGAATCCCCGCATGAACTTCATTTCCAGGAAAAGACAATGAATCGCCACAAATATGTGTCGCCAAACGTTCTTCGGGTTGTGCTGCTAAGGGAGCACCAAGACAGGTATTTATCTCAATGGTTCTTCCATGCACATTGATCGTTTTAGTTTTACTTCTATGGCCTATTAATAAAGCGTACTCGCGATCATCAGGATCACGAAACACATCAAGCGCAGAAGGAAAATTCATAAGCTTAATTTTTTTAATTTGCGGCAAATCAAGAGTAGCCAGCGTTTCTTCCAGCGCCTCATGAAAAATACATTCCATGGGATATAATAATTCCTGAATTGCGAATGCGCCCAAACTCATCCCTTTAATCGTAAGAACTCCTTCTTTACTTAAACTGAGGTCAGCAAGGAGTAATAATTGATAGAGATTCTGCTTTAAACGGTTTTTATACGCATCGACATAAAAAACACCTTTGCCAAATACAGGGCTATTAAAGGGTATCGTTTTGGATTGGGAATTATTTAAACGCGATAATGCATTGTCCTCGCCATAAATAGAAGAAAGAACAGAGGCAAATCCAGGTTGTTGAACTGCTAAAGCCTGACGCTCCTCAAAATGAATTGCCTCGCTGTTTGAGTTTTCAAAGCGAACGCAAGCTAATACATCATATTGTAAGCTCAGGCAATTACGGAACTCTGGTGCTGCAAGATAACTTACTGATACAGGATAGGGGTGTGCATTATTCCATTCATCAAACAGATTTCCTCCTTGTAATTTAAGCGCATGAAGGACAGGTGAGAATTCGGTTCGTCTTGCATCTGAAAGAGGTAAAAAATAGGCTTGCGGTACAATTAAAGGACTTACAGCGCCTTCTTCCAGGGATAAATACTCTTTATAGAGTACATCATCCTTAGCCGTACCAATTATTTCCAACAATTTACGGGATGAATTGTATTTTTCTTTTCTTTGTTGAAATGCTTTAGCAAATTCAGCAGTATGGTCACGTGGCATTACTAATCGACCATCAGAATAAATAGCCTTAAATTTTTTAGTAATTAATCGAGATAAAAAACCAGAGTAATCCATTTCTTTATACAAATTACCAAGAGGTGTATTTTCTTTTTGTTTCGCTAAAAAAAATTGAGTTAAAACTTTATTATGATCTTCAAGGATATAAAACTTGTTTGACTCGCGCAGTTGTTGAACTAATTTTAATTCTTCTCCATCAATATGCATCGCGTGCAGTTCCTTGTTGGTTAAGGAGTTTTGCATGATTGGAGCTAAAGGATGACTCATCAGAGAAAAAGGAAATATTTTTTGTATACTTCTAGGAATCGCTGTTGTCATCGTAAGATTTTCCGACATTCTAGTTCTTAGCGATAAAGCTGTGTCTAATTTAGTGAACATGAATCTCATCCTTGTATTGTGTATTAAGACCTATTTCGCGAATTACTTTAACACAAAGTGGCTATATTTTATTGTGTAAATAAAAAATAAAAGCCTTGAAAAGGACTCAAGGCTTTGAGTAAAAATTGGATTATTTAAACCAGTGCGAGTTTTTGATTTTCTTCGTGTTCAACACATTGCTCTAAACCAGTTTGACAAATTAAATCTTGATTTTTTCTAATTACTGATTCAGTTAAATAATTCAAAGCACAGGGAAGCTCACCATTTTTTATTTGATCTAATGTTAATGTGGGATCCTTTTCAAATAATGGAGCGAGACAGATTATTGCTTCAATATTCGAAATCGTTATCGTAAGTGCCCCACCACTTTTTGCTGGCAATTCAATAGTAAAACCATCTGTATGAGCAGAAATACACGTATAAGTGTTGGGTGCTACTGTACTGGCTACATTAATCCATAGATCGCGTTCGCAAAGTGGTAAATTCACTAATGCAGCTTGTGCTTTCAAGATACCTTTATAATTCGCATATAATTCCGCTGCTTTTGCATTCTTTATATCCTTGGGATCTTTGCTTTCGATGACGTAGGTAGCAAAATCATCATAAGCAATTACTTTATCAATTTCTAATTGCTGATACTTTTTCATTTTCTCTATTGGTATAATGCTTAACTCGAGTATCGATGATTCTGAGACATCAAAACGTTTCGCTTGTCTTAAATCATCAAGCTGAATCATGCCGGATGTTTTTTGGTTGATAACAATGCATTGATTTATAGGCAAATGAAGATGAGGAACTATAGTCTCGCATTGATACGAAAATATAGAAGTACCGAACTCTTCTCCTTCTATAGTAAGTGGATCATATTCCACATCCCATGCCTGTATGCCAAGGGCTTTTGCTGCTACGCCGATTAGTGAAATGTTTGGGAAGTTTGATTTTTTTGCCGCATCAAGTCCGAAACCAAAAGCGACACTAGGACAATGGGTAAATGAGTGCGCTAATTTTGTGTTTCCTTTAACTAGGGAGAAGCCTTTGACATGCTTCTCGATAAGTTCTTTTTTCTCGGAAGGACTTAAATCTTCCGAACAGGTATATCCTTTAGATTTCAGATAGCGGGCAAAGTTAGGACGCATTGCTGATATCCCTAATCCAGGGCGATCTAAACAGCCAAGATAATGTTCAACAGAAACCCCTCTATATATTGATGGAACAGTTACCTCAACCAAATTAATATTATGTTTTTTCTTAAAAAGTTCCAAAGCCACGATATTGTGAGAGTCATAAGCGGCTCCAGTAATTCGAACAGCACTTAGAGCAGCACGACGACCAAAGAAGGAAGCACCAAATTCATATAAACCATACATCTTAAAAATACCTCTTGAATAATAATTTGCAGTCCTTTCTTATAGTTCCAAATAATGTTCAAATAGCGCTTTAAACATTTAGTTCGCTTAGTGTATAAAATGGGTATTAAAGAAAAATTAAATTAATCCATTAATTTTTTTATGTAAGGTATAAATAATTTTATGTGCCGAGTAAGGTTTATTTAAGATTCAAACTGTCTGAATATCCTATTGATTATCTTTAGAATAGGATTGTGCGAATTAGGGTAATACATTAACTAATAACTTCTGATACAACGCAGCCTGCGGATAACAAAAATAAAAAGCCTTGAAAGAACCCAAGACTTTTAGCATAAATTAGACATGAGTCAAGTTATTTAACTTAGGTTAATCGTTGGATTTTGTTCTTCTTCAATACATTTTTCTAAACCAGTTTGACAAACGAGATCTTTATTTTTTCTAATTACTGATTCAGTTAAATAATTCAAAGCACAAGGAACTTCGCCATGTTTCACCTGCTCTAATGTAAGGCGGGGATCTGCTTCAAATAATGGAGCAAGATACATTACTGCTTCAATATTAGAGATATTAGCAACAAATACTCCTCCATTTTTTGTTGGCAATTCAATAGTAAAACCATTTGTATGAGCAGAAATACACGTATAAGTTTTAGGAGCTACTGCACTTGCTACATTAACCCATTGATCTCGTTCACAAAGCGATACATCGATTAATGCAGTTTGTTCTTTCAAGATGCTTTTATACTTTTCATATAATTCAATTGCTTTGGGATCCTTTTGATTGTTGTTTTCGCACACATAGGTAACAAAATCATCATAAGCAATTACTTTATCAATTTCTAAGTGCTGATATTTTTTTATTTTCTCCGCTGGGATAATACTTAATTCCAGTATTGACGATTCTGAGACATCAAAACGTTTCGCTTGTTTTAAATCATCAAGATGAATCATATCAGGTTGCTTTTGGTTAACAACGATACAATGATGTATGGGAGAAAAAAGATAAGGAACTATAGCTTCGCATTGATATGAAAATATAGAGGTGCCTTGCTCTTCTCCATGTATACTAAGTGGATCATATTCCACATTCCATGCTGTTTTGCTGCAGAATTTTCTAGCGATACCGATTATTGAAGTTTCTGGGAAATTAGATTTTCTTGCTGCATCAATTCCAAAGCAAAGTGCTACACTCGCAGAATAGGAATATGAATGAGCTACTTTTGTGCTGTTTCCCTTAGTGAGAGAGTATCCATGAACATGCGCTTCCATAATTGCTTTTTTCTCGGCAGGACTCAAATCATCCAAACATGTATATCCTTTAGATTTCAGAAAACGAGCAAAGCTAGGACGCATTGTTGTCATCCCTAATCCAGAATGCTCTAAAGAGCCAAGATAATGCTCAACTGAGACGCCTCTGAATATTTTTGGATCGGTTACATCAATAAATTTAAAGTTATTTTTTAACTTAAATCGATACAAATCGGTAACCGTTTGTGCGTCATATCCTACAATTCGAACACTATTTTGAGGAGCGCGACGGGCAAATAAGGAAACCCCTTTTTCAAATAAACTATACATTTTAAAACCTCTTGAGTAAAAATTTGCAATCCTTTCTCACATTTCCAAAAATGTTCAAATAAAACTCATGTGGCGAAGGATTTGGAGCGTTTAGTTTATAAAATGGGCATTAAAGAAAAATTAAAGTAAGGCGTTAAATTTTTTACATAGTGTGTAAATAAATTTATAGATAAACACGTAAGGCGCGTATGTGTATTCTGTTGATTTTCTTTAGAATGGGACTAATTGTTTGGCTAAGATCAGATCTATGCATGCTATCAGATGATATAAAAAATTATTGTTTTAAATCAAATGAATAGTTCTGAAAATTAAGATGGTTTTCAGCTAAGAAAATGTATGGATTTTTAAGGTTCCTAAAGAAGTGCTTCTACAGCAGTATAAAAATGATTGCAGCACTTGGAGTTGCAGCAATTTAATCATTAATGAAGCGGTGCGAGAAACTATTAATAATCCGAACATAGGAGTTGAGAAAAACGGTGACTTAGCAGGGGTTATGTTTATAAGTTCAAAATTCACATTAACAATTCCTCGCACTACCCTAGTTAAAAGGAAGTCTTTAGCTATACGACGTATCGGTCATCAGTCGATATGAGTCACATCAAGGGATAAAAGTCAGATTTTTTCAAGAGCTATATGGATACGTGCTGGTGTTATTAGTATTGCAAGTTAAAAAATTTGTATGATGGCAATCAAGAGAGTGTCCCCTTATAAAAAATAAGGGGCAGTAGCGTGAGCGAGCGTGCATGGATGCTGTCGATAACTACGGCACCGCAGCACTCCCGGATGATTGTCGATAAAGCCTACTTGAATTCAGGTGTTTTCCCTTCCTTGAATTCGACTGGCTCAGGATATTGGCGCCCCCCCAGGAGTGTTTTTGGATAGCTAGCCGTTAAGGTAGTTACCGGGGTGCTTTGGCTTGTTGCCGGCCTTGTTGTTTGCTGTTGGATTACTTGCTTTGTAATGGCAGGGATGTCAATGGAAACACCGTATTGCTTCATCATCTGCAG
>NZ_LNXS01000002.1 GCF_001467525.1 Legionella anisa | reverse complement strand
TGAAAAAATGGCCTAAAACACTGTCAACCCCTAAATGATAAAATTTAAAAATATTTTTTACGCAGCCTTGCCGAAAGGACACAGAGCAACATGGGCTTCTTCTAATGCGTGTTTACAAAACTCTGCAGCGTTCTGTTTTTTAAAACCTAGACTGCTTAAAGAAATAAATACGTAAAGAGAGGAGGCAGGAGCTTGTATGGTGAGATCAAAATGCTGATACAAGGCGTTAATGAGTGTGTCTCTTCTTTTTTGCATGCATTGTTTCACCCAGGAACTGACATGATCCAGTTCATTTAATGCAGCAACTGCCGCCCATTGACTTAAAGTAGTGACACCGCTGGTACTTTGACTCACTAATGCTGTTAATGGCTGGATAAGATACTGAGGGGCAAAAACAAAGCCGATTCGCCAACCGGTCATGGCAAAATTTTTTGAACAACTTTGAATAATAATGACGTGATCCTGAAATTGGGGAAAAGAACCACAAGAGATATAATTGTGCTCATTGTAGGTCAGGGCACTATATACCTCATCAGCAATTACTAAAAGTTCCTGCTCATGAGCAATTTGCAATAATTCTGCAAGCTCGGCCTCAGTATATAATGCACCGGTTGGATTTGTGGCATTATTCAGAATAAGGAGTTTACTTTTAGGGGTACATGCGTTTTTAAGTGCTTGAGGTGTCAGCTTCCAACCTTCTGTTTCTTTCGTTTCAACAATAACCGGCACACCGCCAAACAATTTACTCATGGCAGGGTAAGAAACCCAATAGGGGGCGGGGATAATGATTTCATCGTGCTCGTGTACTAATAATTGCATCAATAAGTAGATTCCAAATTTTCCACCATTCACTACAAGGCAGTTCTCTTTTTGGAATGAACAACCATAAACTTCATTCATCCATTGACTTGCCAAAAGCCGTAGTTCTGGAATTCCTGATACTGGAGGGTAAAGAGTATGTCCTTGCTCTAAAGCGTGTGCCACCGCAGTGACAATGGATGGATGGGGTGGAAGTTTGGGCTCACCGGCACTTAGATTATAAATTTTAATGCCTGCATTGATTTTTTGCTGAGCTAATGAATTGATCACCACTGTTGCTGAATCTTCAGGTAAAATCTTCATTATTTTTGTACCTTCCTAGAGTTTGATATAATTATTTTGAATAAACGATTAATAAATTCCTCTGGTAAATGATACTGCTTGGATAAATGCTCATAAAACTCAAACAATTGTTTTTCACGTGAATGGTCTACTATTTTTTTCCCTTCTTTTGATTTTAAAGCGCCAATTTGTTTCGATAATTCTTGACGCTTTGCTAAGATTTCAATGATGCAAGCATCTGTTTGTTCAATTTGTTTTCTCAATTCTTCGAGCGTATACATGATTTTCTCCTTACTTGAGAAGGCTTACGTTATCGCTATACTTTTTTACCAGGATAAAAGCGGTTCGATTCGGATTGCTGTCTTGAATATTTGCCGTTTTTATTTCTAAACCATAGAGTTCGGCACACCGTGCCGGGGCAATGACTGCGGCATGAAATGGCAGTATTCCTTCTGCTAAATCCTTTGCTGCCTTTGCTGTGTCAATCCACTCTATGTGTTCGGTGTCTTTAAATTCTTTTTGTAGAAATTGGTTGCATTGAGCTAATCCTTGAGGATGGGAAACGATGTGAGTAATTTGCGCGTACTGAATTCCAGGATTTACCAGCAAGCATTGATTAATTTCATGCCATAATTCATCAACGGGGGTAAATAAATGTTTTCCCATCGCTTGGAATGTAGGTTTTACTAATCCCCCTAAGAGATTAACAACGGGCACGATGCCCAGATCAATGGAGCCGTTTTCAATGGCATTGAGAACGCCTTCCATATCCAGTAAATGGATAAGAGTGGGGTCAATTCCTTTTTGTCTGGCATAAATTAGGGCTGCTTCTTCAGAAAACGAGCCCACATCACCGGAAATACCAAATAAAGTGGTCATACGAGCTCCTCCATGGGTAATTCCTTTTTCTCTACAGACCGTAACTTAGCTAATTCCAAGAGAAAAGTTTCTGTTTGCTCCCAGCTTAAACAAGGGTCGGTGACAGATAGCCCGCTTAAATCAAGGGCTTCTGGATTCATTGCATCAACTTTTTGATTCCCCTCTTTAATAAAACTTTCTACCATAAACCCTTTGACCAATCGGTTTAACTTAGGATGTTTTTTAAGACTTTCTAAAACGCTGAGAGCAATTGATGGTTGCAAGTGATGATTTTTTTTGCCATCTACCAGACAGTTATCATGGCTGACATCAACAATGACTGAAGGGTTGGCTATCTTATGGAGATCCATATAGCACTTCACTTCTTTAAGGTGCGCAATGGAATAATTCGGTGCATGATTTGAGCCACGTAAAACCAGATGAGCATGCTGATTGCCATGTGTTTGCACTTCGTAGCCATCAAATACAGCGACATGGGCGTGTTGTGAGGCAACGATACTATTTACTCCCACAGCTAACGAACCATGTGTGGGATTTTTTAATCCTACCGCGCAATCCAGAGCGGAAGCAAAAATTCGATGCTCTTGATCCTCTGAACTGCGGGCACCAATTGCTACCCAAGAAAGGAGCTCCAGAAATCCTTTGGCATTATGAGTAAATAAAGCTTCATCGGCAATTGGAAGTCCCATTTCGATGACTTTAATCATCATCTCTCGTGTGTACTTTATTCCGGCTGCGATATCTGGGGGAGAAAATAAATCGGGTTGGTTTACAGGGCCTGTCCATCCCTTAGTTGTACGGGGTTTTTGAATATATACCCTCATGATTAATTTTAATTCGTGTTTTACTTGCTCATTGAGTTTCACCAAACGTTGGGCGTATTCCAATACAGCTTTGTTAGGCCAGGCAGAACAAGGACCTACGATCATTAAAAGACGATGATCACGACCTTCTAAAATTGCTTTGATTTCTTCTCTATCGCGAGCAATTTGCTGAGAGGTAGCATGCGATAAGGGAATTTCCTGAATGATTTCTTCTACGGGAGGTAGTTTTTTTAAAACGGAGTAGCTCATAATCCCCTCCTGCAACCAGTAGGTACTTTGGATAGGACATGAGAACGATGTCGCGATTGATGTTGCATGATGTACACTCCTCTTTGGTTCTATCCAACTCCCATGCTTTTTATTGTCTGGGAATTCGGGTACCAAAAACCCCCAGACTATGCTGGGGGTTGGAGTGTTAGTTAATTCTACCTACCCACCAGCGTCGGGCTAAAAAAGCTAAAATAAAAAAAGCAAGCAACGGCTTGTGTGAAAGCTGCTTTTCTATTTAACTTGTGGTGTACGGTAGAATGAGACATGAAAAAATCATAAAAATTTATCTGTACTATTAATATACAATTTAGTGAGGGGTCTGTCAATACCCTAAGCGCATTGAAATGATTGGCGCAGGAGAACCTATAAACCCTCTTTATGAATGGCTACGCCTCATTTTGCTGTGTTTTCTATGACTTGCCAGCGACGTGCAATAGGGCTATATTTTTTACTTCTCTTCCTAAAAATAGTAAAAAATGACCAAAATTGCGCTTTACTTAGCTGGTGGCGGCGCCCGCGGAGCCTATCAGGCAGGGGTGCTTAAAGCGATCAGCACAATTCTTGATACAAAAAAAATTCCTTTCAATATGATTAGTGGGGTGAGTGTTGGCAGTATTAATGCTGCAGTAGTCGCTGAAAATGCACTGGATTTTACTGCAGGTATGAACAAATTAAATGAATTATGGAATAATATTACATGCCAGCATATTTTTAAGTCCAGTAATTATGCGCTGAGCATATCAGCCATGCGGAATATGAACAGTATGCTGACCAAACAACGTCTTTTAGGCCATATTCTTGATACCTCGCCTTTGCGTCAGTTTATTAATAACATCATTAATTTTGAAGTTCTGGAAAGTGTTATTAAGAATAAGCACTTGGAAATGATGGAAATCATCAGTAACTGTTATGAAATGCAAAAAACCATTTCCTTTTATCAACATCATGCAGAAGATTTTGAGGATTGGGATGATCCACTTCATAGCAGCCAGCGCGTTACCCTGCAAATGAAGTATTTTCTGGCGTCGACCTCATTGCCTTTATTCTTTCCGCCTGCAAAAATCGATGGACTTCATTATGGAGATGGTCATGTGGGGTTAGCGGCACCTCTGCGTGGCGCTATTCGGTGTCAGGTAGATAAAATTTTAATTATTGGTACGCGCACCTTACCGAGTATGAGCGACCCAGAAAAATTACGGAGCGGCGACATTGATTTTTCACGTGTTTTGGGGGGCATGGTTAATGGGTTGTTTTTAGATAATCTTGAGCGCGATCTTGAGATGGTGAGTCATATGAACCATATGGCGCACATGGTTCCCACGCGGGATCATTCTCATTGGCGCCCCATCCAAACCTTACATCTGCGACCCAGTGTGGATGTAGCCAATCTGGCTCAATCTCAATACAATAATATACCGATGCTCTTGCGTATTCTGCTTAATTTTCTTGGCGCTAAGCGTCATTCGGGTGACTTACTCAGCTTTCTTTTATTTGAAAAAGCATTCACCCGCGAATTAATAAAGTTAGGCTTTAACGATACGATGGCAGTACATGATTCTGTTTTAGATTTTTTTAATACGTAGCTTGGCTGCTTGCAGCCAGGATCTATTTCGGTGCATTCTTAAAAATCCTGGTTGTAAGCAACCAAATTATCTGGAATGGAATATATTTCAAAGGGTGAATCGTCAAAAAACGGAAGGATTATTTGTCGTAGGTTTTCATTAATCAGTGAAAAAAAGCTATCGTTAACAAGACTGGGGCGAGCATTAAGAAACAAAACTCAAGAAAAGCACAATATTAAACGTTGTGACCGTTTTTTAGGTAACAACAAATTGCATCGAGAACGTCAATCTATCTACAAAGAAGTAGCCCATCAATTAATTTGTACTAAAAATTATTCAAAATCAACAAGTTACTTATTATCTTTCTTCCTTTCCTATTTTTTTAGAGATTTTTTTGCACCGTATAAAGATTATTTCTAAATCCTTTGAGCGGTTTAATAAAGTTGTTATTTAAATTTACTTTTTCGATGAGTTTTCAGTAAATCAAATTTCTTTAAAGCGCTTGCTTTATATGGAATATCATTGACTATACTGAAAATAACAGTTTTTATTTTTGTAAAGAAATTTTTATGAGCTTAGAAATATTAAGGGAAAGGCTTCAACTACTGTCTTTTGTTGAGGATGACAGCGATTTATCTATTATGGAGAAAGTCTATAATGCTCATGTTCGCGAGGTGAGAGAGGTTTTAGAGACGATTCTTAAGAAAGAATCAACGGATGAGGAAGTTTATAAGCTTTTAGAGGATTACCTTAAGGAACATTGGGAAAAAACAAAGGGTTCGGCGGTAAGCTATACAGCGACTCCGAACACTGATGCAACGAAGGTGCTGGGTTATGCAGCTGAGCTGGTATGTTCTCATAACAACAAATTATTAGATAAGGACACGCATCCACCTTTAGTGCCTCTCGAGTTTCTAATGCCTGGGTTGCATATGGAGTCGATAATGGTGGGTTATCGTCCACTTAAAGCCATAGAGCAAACTGTTTTCTGGGACGAGGGAAAGCAAAAGAGATTAGACGCTTTATTGGTTGAGCGAAGTGAGCTAAAAGAGGTTTTTTCGGACGATGAACAAAGCAGAATGGTCGAGCTTAGAAGTAGGGTAAGTTGGCTAGGAGCTAAAATAAAGGAATTAGAGGCTAAGGATAAAGAGGGTAATGCAAAAGAAATAGATGAATATAGAAACGCTTTAGAGCAACAACAAAAGGCGCTACACGAGTTAGAAGCGTCAGATGGATTTGCAATAAAATCACTTAATACCAAAAAACTCCGAGAATTAAATACATTAGAGCAAGAAAAAGCCCAATGGGTCAGAGAAAACAAGGGATGTAGAGGGGAGGGAAAATGGTTGGTTCCTGCTTATGACATCGCAACGATTTTATCCCAATATGTATTAAGTGCTGATAGCTCAATGCTTATTCCCATAGAGGTGTTATTAGATAATACAGAAGACCCGATTAATCCTTATAGTACAGACTATAGAAAAATATCTTCGGAAGAAATGTATCGCTTGGCTGCTCACTCTCCAGAATCACGGGCGCTGGATGAAACAAGAAAAAGCTTGGAACGATTAAAAAGTGATAAGAGTAATTTATTGGGACATTTAACCGAGTTAATTAGACAACTACGTTTAAATGATGCAAGTGAAGGGACTGGAAATGAAGAAAACGCAGGTACTGGTGCCTACCCAGCTATTATTCGTTTTAGTGAATATTATCAAACACTAGGCAAAGAGGAAAAAGCAAAAATTCCAGATGATTTACGAAACGAAATAGATTTGCTGCTGTCATTATCCTCAGACTCAAGTCAAAATATGGATGCAACAGAAAATCTAGCGACCTGTATTGCTACCCGACGCACTAATTTAGAGCCACTCAAAGAAAAGTATGTTGCTTTGTTGAGTACGATTGCATGTAGTGAACAAACAATGGCTAACCTTATTCAGGAAAAAGAGCAGGAAGTCAAGCAGGCAGAGCATATATTACGTAAATCCTTAGAGGAAAATAAATATCAAGGATTAGATGCTTTACCTATCACCAAGGCTTTATTAGAGAGGTTGAATATCCAAGTAACTATTAAGTCTTTAGCGGACCTACGCGCCATAATGACCTTAAGTCCTGAAGAAATCAAGGAAGTAATGTATCAAGAGGGAGGTAATGAACAATTAGCTTCGGTATTTAATGATATTGAGGAGTTGGTAGTATTCATTCATGAGACGCCAATTGATAAATTAGAAGCATTTTTCACTATAACAAGTCCTCATCTTATGAAAAAAATGTGTCAAGATGAGATGGATTCTGAATTAGACGAAACTGATAGAGTAAGTACACTATATGGCATATTATCTTCACTCACTCCTGAACGATTTAAGCTTGTATTTAACGTATTAAAAGATACGAAGTTATCTTTTTGGGATCTCGGAGAAATAGTTCAGCTTTTTTATAATGATCCTCAGCTGCTAAAAATACTGTTAGAGGAATTTATTCCGGAAACAGAACGTTTCGCTGTAATTACACAAGCTAATGAAAGCGATGAAACTATAATACACTTAGTTGCAGGCAATCCAGATGTACTGAAATTTCTACTGTCATTATTTATAGAGGAAGATAAATGTTTAAAGGAAATAATGAGGGGGAATAAAAATGGAGATACTGTATTGCATTTGGCAGCAGACAATCCAGAATCACTTCAAATCCTTCTACCCTTATTCAAGGAAGAAGAGCAGTATTTTAAGGCGATAACTAAGGGGAATAACTACGGCAAAAACATCTTGCATTTTGCTGTAGATAATCCAAACTCATTACAGATGATATTAGATCGGCTTTCGGAAGATAATCGTCTTAAGGCAATAACAGCACAAACTAGTCAGGGATATACTCCATTACATCTATCAATAAACAAATCTGAATCACTACAAAAAATATTGCAATCACTTCCACAAAATAAGCGCCTGGAAGCGGTAATAAAGCCAAATAACAAAGGTCAGACCATACTACATTTGGCTTCAAATGACCCAGACTTATTGCAAAAAATACTGGAGTTACTCCCTCAAGCTGATCGTTTCGATGCAGTAGAAAAGCAAAATCAAGAAGGGCTTTCCGTACTTCATTTAGCCAAAAATAATCCGAATTCACTGAAAAAAATATTGGAATTACTTCCACAGGACAAGCGTCTTGAGGCGGTAAGAATACCGAATGTACTTCATTGGGCTCTAGTAAATCCAACATCAATACAAATTCTATTGGAGCCACTTTCTGGTAATGATTATTTTGATGAAGTAACAAAAGAAAATGAAAATGGCGAGATTTTATTGCATTTGGCAACAATGTATCCAGAGTCTCTGCAAAAATTAATCGAGAGATTTTCTCAAGAGAGATTTTTCGAAGCAATAACAAAAGGAAATAAATATGGTATTACCGCACTTCATTGGGCGATAAATAAACCAGATTCACTTGAAAAGTTACTAGAACGCATCCCTCAGAAAAAATACTTTGAGGCAGTAACAAAGCAGCGCGCGAATGGTGAAAATCTTTTGCATCATGCCTTAGAGAACCTAGAGTCACTGCAAAAGTTACTTGCACGAATTCCTCAAGAGAACTATTTCGAGGCGGTAACAAAGCCAGGTGAAGGTGGTAAAACTCTATTGCAACAAGCTGCAGAAAAACCGGAATTACTACTAAAGCTACTTGAGCGACTCTCTCCAGAACAGTGTTTCAAAACAATAATGGAGGAAAATAAAAATGGTTATACTGTTTTGTATAAGGCAACAGGAAACCCAGAAGCACTGCAAAAATTACTTGAGCTAATTCCGCAAGAGAAACGTCTTGGGGCGGTAACACAAGAACGTGTAACTGGTGAAACGATGCTGCATTGGGCTGTAAGCAATCCAGTTTCGCTTAAGATCATACTGGAACTACTCCCACATGAAAACCGTCTCGAAGCGATAACAAAACCAACTAAATATGGGTATGATATTCTGTATTTTGCCACAGATAAGCCAGACTCATTACAAATGCTACTACAGTTATTCCCAGAGGAAAATCGCTTCAGCGCAGTAACGAAGCAGAATAAAGATGGCAAGAGTGTACTGAATTTGGCGGCAGAAAAAATAGACTTAATGAACATTATATTGGAACTCATTCCAAAAGAAAAACGCTTCGAGGTGATCAAGGAAAGGAACAATAATGGTGAAACTGCATTGCACCTGGCTGTAACCGATCTGGAAGCTCTGCAAAAATTATTGGAACTACTCCCGCAAGAAAAGCGTCTTGACGCGTTAAATGAAAAAAATAAACAGGGAATAACCCCTCTGGATTTAGCTTTAGAAAATACTACTACATCGAAAATTATATTCAATCTTGTTCCTGAAATTGAACAATATCTTGAGATAAAAGCTAAGAATAAAAAGATAACCATGTCTCATCGTGATGAGCTTAAGATCATGCAGCTTCATGCTACAGCAAAACAATATCTTCCTGAAGATTTTCATAAGTTATCAAAGGAAAATGAAGAGCAGTTTCTTTGTGAATGTATGAAACTAATTAATCCACATGCCCGGTATGTAGAAAAATTTATACTTACTACTGGAATAATACTTCCAGATAAATACAATCCAAGTCACGTCAAGATGAGCAACAGAGAGGGTAATAATTACATACTATCTATAGGTGCTGACAATGCTTCCATTGAACAAGTCCCGAACGAGCGTAGTATTACTAGAGATAATTTGGTACATTCACTGCTTCACACTATGCTTTCTTTGTCGCAAGAGCAAGGCTTAAAGTTAGAAAAAATCACATAGTCCAATTAATTACAATTGCCATTAATGACAGGATTTATCGCTGAAATTAAGCAGTGACATTATCAATTTCAAGCGAATACTAACAAAAAGAAACGGGTACTTTCTTTATTCTATCTTGGATATCAAATAATAAAAAAGAAAATGAAACCCCTTAATTATAATAATGTGTTTGATACATTGCGCATGGAGTTACCATGCGCTCACTCACTTAAATGAGGGGGTCGTACAGGCATCAAGCGCGGTACGTAGAGGAGTTTAAATGAAAAACTGACGATCCCTCAGGTCGTTGACTCAACAAATCATCATTTTATGATCATGAGCCATTTTGAGGATGGATCAATCTTTTGATTATTATTAGGGTTTCCAGCGGTATAATGTTTGCTCATTAAGGTACTGGTGGCACTATCAAACTTATTATTACTAATATGCTTGTTGAGACAACTACCGACACTCGAGCTAGTTCCTGAACAGAACGCTTGATTAAAATCATAATATTGATTGAGCTGAGTCTTGGCGGCAGTATCGCCGATGAAATTGTAAGTAACGTAGTCTTTCAATTTCCATGGTGCCTGCTCATTGGGTCTTGATAAATTCAACGTTTTAAAAGAAGAGGCATTGCCATGATCAGTGCCAAGGGAGGCAGAATAAACAATTGGAATGACATAACCGTTAGTTGCAACTTTAATTGCATGGATTTCATCAAAATGAGTATGGGCTGCGAGCATGCCAATTACACTTTCTGGATAAGCTTTTATAATTTTTTTGAATGAGTCTTTATAGGTTGTTTCCCAACTTTGTGGGGGCACATGCATGGCTAAAAGAACACTGTCATGATTTGCTTTACTTGTTTTTAGCTCTTTTTCTAACCATTGCAATTCATCCGTAGCACCATCGCGAGAAGGGGAAAATCCTGGTCTTGATACAAATACAACACTGTTTAGTGAAAGAAGTTTGAGGTGGTCGCCTAAATAAGCAGAATAATAACCGTATTTGGTATTTTCATTGTCAATACACGTCTCACCATTAAAAGGGCATTTAAGCCCTGTTGAAAGAAATCCGTCATCATTTCCTGTTATTGCTTTTAACAAATCAGAGACAGATTCACCGTTGTAGGTAAATGGCCCATAGTTTCTTTGTAAGGAATCATTATTACCAAAAACATAATACCAGGGTGCTGGGTTTACTTTTTCATTCAGTTGCTCAAAAACTAAATTAATATTGTCTCGGGTTGTTTTACGGCTGTATGCATTATGAGCAGGCAAGTCGCCAAGCAATATAACTGCATGATTCGTTTCTTGATGTAAATCAATTTGCTCACCGATTTTAGCGATTAAAGTTGTGAAACTTTTTTGATCCAACTCTTCAGAAGTATCTGGACGGGGGTTTATATGAGTCGCTTGACGCTTGGTAATATCTACATGAGGGTCTGAAATTAAAAAAATATTCAGTTGATTTTGATCTGCGGCTAGGGCGGAAAAATTAGCCAGAAAGAGTGGAATCGCCGTTAGAACGGTTATCAATTTTTTGAAAGTTAGCATTTTCATCTCCTCCTCTGTTTTTGTGACAGAGTAACTTGCTGTATTAGAATAACGCTTCAAAAAGCGTTTATTCAATTTACAATGATACGCTTCGTGTTTTTAAGAGAAGTTAAATATTGTACGCAAATTGTGCAACAAGATTGTTTTTTATTAATTTGTATTCGTTTATCGGGATTAGTCACCCAGGCTACTCTTGCTCAACTCGCTCTATTCGAGTAGATTGAATTGTTTTTGCAATTGATAATGTATCGCGGTAAAAGTGCCCAGTTTCAAGATAGTAGAAATGGAAACAGACCCTAGTAATAAAAGAGTAAATTTTACTCATCGATTGATTCATCGCAAATAATCTCGGAGGAATAAAAGCAATGGAAGGTGTGTTCATTTGTCTAGTACTTCTTTTTCTGATGGTGATCTCTGGGGTAATTACACGTTTTGTTTCTTTCCTGCCGACTCCATTAATCCAAATTACTTTAGGGGCGCTTGTTGCAGTATTCTTTCCCGCCTTTGATGTAGGATTTAATCCTGAAGTGTTTATGTTGTTGTTTATTCCTCCTTTATTATTTAATGACAGTTGGCACTTTCCTAAACGGGAATTTTTGCTCTATACCCGGCCAATTATTATGCTATCCATTGGCTTAGTATTCTTTACTGTGGCGGGAATTGGTTATTTAGTTCATTGGTTAATTCCTCTCATTCCCTTGCCTGCTGCTTTTGCATTAGCAGCCGCTCTTTCTCCAACTGATGCTGTATCACTCCGTTCCATGACCGCTGGAACTCGAATACCTGAACGAATTATGCATATCTTACAAGGAGAAGCACTTTTAAATGATGCTTCAGGCTTGGTTTCATTAAAATTGGCTGTTGCTGCCATGTTAACAGGCGTGTTTTCACTCAAAGACGCAGTAGGAAGTTTGTTATTTATTAGTGCAGGAGGAATTGCTGTTGGTGTTATTCTTACCTATATTTTTATTTCACTTTTAGGAAAGTTGAGCAAGTACAGCGCTCACGAAACAACTACTGAAAATTTATTATTACTGCTTTTACCCTTTACTGTATATCTTGCTGCAGAAAAATTAGGTTTTTCAGGAGTACTTGCCGCTGTTGCTGCAGGATTCACTATTGATAGGGCTGGATTCTTAGACCGAACAATGGCCAAAATGCGTATCGAAGGTCATTTTGTTTGGGGAGTACTCGATCTTACTTTAAATGGAATTATCTTTATTCTTTTAGGATTATACTTGCCTTATTCAATTAAATTCTTTGCAACAACAGGCTATAGTTTATCCGAGTATGCACTGATTGTCGTTTTTATTACAGTAACCTTAATTTTACTTCGCACGGCATGGATTTATTTAACGTTACCTTTTGAGGCATTAATTTCCAGACGAAATCGTAGCTCCTGGCGTTTTCCTAATATAAAGATAATCAGTACTTTTTCACTCGGAGGAGTACGGGGGGCAATTGCTTTGGCTGCGATTTTATCTCTGCCTCATATGATCAATGGAGAGCCTTTTCCCGCACGAAAGCTTTTAATTATTCTTGTCATTGGTGTTGTTCTTTGCTCGCTATTAATTAGCAGTCTGCTCTTGCCTTTAATTACGCCGGGTTTGAAAAACTTAATACATAAACACACTCAAGAGGAAGAAAACGAAGCAGTGCTTGCATTATCCAAGGCGGCAGTTGAAGCAATTAAAATAAAAATGAAGAGTTTATGTGATGATGTAAATGAGCGAGATAGGGCTGTGTGTATCGACGTTGCAGATAAATTAATGGCGACGTTTAATCAATTTATTGTATCCAATCAGGGTACTGAAAGTGAAAAACTTGAGGGTATATTAGCCTTAACCTTCGAACGCCAATTACGGTATGCCGCTTTGGAAGGAGCCCATCAGGAATTGCGCACATTGAGGAAAGAAAGAAAAATCAACAATACGACAATGATGAAAATTATTTCTAGATTGGATTTGCGACAAATTACTTTATATTCGGAACATCAAACAATTTCTAGTTTAGGAAAAACAATACAAGGTGCAAAAAATATTTTTGGTGCCTCTATAAAATGATCCTATTTTTAACGGTTTTCTTTTTCCGGCAGAATGAGAGAAAACATGTAGCTTTCTGGCGAAACCACGATGGCTCACTTTAGAAAACATACTCATCGTGCCACTGCGCAGAATATAATTTGTTACTTGTCTCCGAAACATGCAGCAAGCGTTACAGCATTGCGTTCAGGAAGCCAATGACCGTAATTTTCTCCATGCCAAAGACGGGTTTCCTCCAGTTTAGCCTGCACCATTTGCGGTGTAAGGCCTTTACGGCTAATCCACTGAGCACAGCGTTTTTTAATTTGTCTACGAATTTGACTTCGGCTAAAAGAGTATCGGCAGGGATTATAGGCTTCATTTAAATTATCTGAGATATAGGGCTTGAGTAGATTTTCCCTTGTGACGTGCTTGGAAAATTCCCATTGATTTCCATTCAAAACCAGAATTGGGGGAAGTGTCCGCTCGCCAATTTTTACGCTATGGCCAAGATTCATATAAAATTTCCATCCAGCATAATTCGCTGATAAATCTCCGTTGGAATAAACGCCATTAGCTAATGTGCCTAAATAAGTTTGCTCAAGGATTTGACCATATAAAACAATCGCTGCATGGGCTTGCTTCGCAGATTTTCCATGATCCAGATAATACATATAAATTTTGTAGTAGGTATGGCCCATCATGAAAAAATGGTCTAGCTTATCCGTACCCAAATAATAACCATACATATTGATTGTTGGAGCCAGTCCAATTATAAATACGGGGGACTGGGAAAAAACGAGCCAATAAACAGTTTTCCAGGGCAAGACTTCTTTATAGAGTACCTGCTTGGATTTTTTGGGTAAAGGTCGCAGCCAGCGCGGAAAACCAGGGCCACCATATTTATATACCAAATCAGCAAGGTAGCTGTCATTACGGCGCAATGCTAACTGTGATGCGGCATGTCGACTATGTTGCGCTCTTGGTAGAAGCATTTGCATTTCTGAATTGGTTTGCGCAATCACTTTTTCAAGCACTTCATAAAGTCTGTGGCTAGCAGCAGGGCCGATGTCTTGCAGTTCGCCAGGTGGAAGAGTAAATTGATCGGTTTCTTCTGCCTGAATTTTTTGTATTCCAAAAATGCCAAACAATACAGTTAAAAAGAAAATCCTTGCAAAAACCATCGCTTCTTCCCTTCCCTAAATCGTTGTGACATTAGAATACAAAAACTTTCCCAATGTCTAGAAAAATCGATTTGAATTATCAATGAATTGAGAATAAATATGGGGGCTTAACTTTGGCATTGGTTTTTTAAAGAGTTGGGGATGGCATTGATTTGTTTTTCAGAGTTTTTTTGCTGCAGCAAAAACAAGAAGGAAAATTAAGATTTTTTTGAGTTCGGAGCATAAAAGTCAAGGAAGGCTCTGACCTTAGGCAGTTCGGATCCATGAGGCTGATAAAAAGTAAAAATTTCATATCGTTTAAATTCGATTTCTGGAAGAACTTGGATTAGCGTTTTTTCCTTAAGTGCATTTTCAACCAATCTATCACCTGTTAAAAAGAGACCTATTCCGTTTTTACATGCCTGGTTTAGCGCATCAAAGTCATCCATAAAAAGTATTGGTTTGGGACAGGGTAGGTACGTTCCATTTTCTAGCGGGAGTTCTGTAGCAGGTTTCCTTAAACTATGTGAAATAAAAGGAAATGACATGAGATCAGAAGCCTGAACCGGCATGCCATATTGTTTAATTAAGCTTGGGGCCGCACAAAGGATGTTAGTAACAGGCTTCATCTTTCTATATTTTAATTGATCGGTAAAAGGTGGAATCTCAGGAAAGCCAACCATCACATCGATGTCTTTTCGTGCCAAATCATTATCGTGCTCAGAAAATAAAAACTCACACTCAATTAAGGGATATTTTTTAATAAAATCAGAAAGTCTGTCTAAAATTAACTCGCTTGCAAGAATGGTCGAAACCAAAATAGTAATTTGTCCCTGAGGAACTGTATGCCGTGATTCAACAAATTGTTCGATGCGTTGGGTTTCTTGAAGTAATCGCTGACATTTTTCCAGGAGTATGATACCAAATAAAGTCAACTGAACCTTACGTGTGTCTCGAATAAAGAGTTTTTCACCCAATTGATGTTCCAGATTTTTAATTTGCTTGCTCACGGCGGTTGCCGTGATACTCAATTCCTCTGCAGCGCGATTGTAATTGAGGTGCTCTGCAACTTTTATGAAACATCTTAATTGAGAAAGATTAAACATAATAAAATATTGGTTATTAAATATATGTATTATTATAAACCAAAAGTTCATAATCTCGGAAATAATATTGATTAATATTGGAACAATTAGTCTGTAGAATATAAATAAATCAAAGCAGTTAGAGGTTTATTATGAAATATCAGTATCATCATGTGGGAATACCGGTAACTGAACCCCGTTTTGGGGAGCGTTATAGTTCTGTTATGGACATGTATACCTCGGGAGGGGAGTTGCCTGGTCGAATTCAATATCATCGATTTGGCCCCAATTGTCCTTTGCATCAATTGATTCAGACTCAACCGCATATTGCCTACAAGGTTGATAGTATTGATGAAGCAATAAAGGGAAAACATGTGCTTTTGGAACCCTATTTTCCATTAAAAAATTTTAGAGTGGCTATAATAGAGGAGCATGGGGCCATAATTGAGTTCATTGAAACAAGCTTATCTGAAGAGGAAATATGGGATGATTCAAAGCATCAGGATTCAATGTTGTATCCTAAAGGATAAGCCTGGCTGCAAGCATCTGGGATCGAATCATTCCATAAATTGATAGAATTTGGGTTCAGCACAAGCAACTGCCTCTTAGTCACAAGTTAAAATTCTTGGGGAAAAGTCAGATTTGAGTGCAGGTTGGGTGAAAATGGTTCTCAAAAAGCGCGCAGCATAGATGACTATGTGAGCATTTTTGAGAACCATTTTCACCCAAGATGTGCCAAATGTGGCTTTTCGGTGAGTTGTGTATAGATTCAGTTGCAAGCAACCGGGCTACCGAGTTCTATTTAGAGAATGTTACACGTAATTCCGCCTTGGTAAGAATTTGTCTCGTCAGGCTCTTTCTCAGTATCAATTATTGGCTTTTGATCCAATTGTATTTCCAGGGCTTTTTGAGTTTCCAATTCTGCTTTTTGCCATTTTAAAGGCTCAAAAGCAGTACCCGTTAAAATATCGTGTACTAACTCCCCTGCAAGCGCTTTGGTGAGATCAGATGAGCTAAAGACTGCTACTACAAACGAAGAAAAATCACCACCAGAATGCAATACATCGCCTTCATTTTTGTGTGGATTAGGTTGTTTACAGGAGGAGATGTCATCTAAAAAATCTTCGGGTTCATCAAGTTGCTCTTGAGAATATAATATAGATGCGTGTTGTTTGCGAAACGTGCTATTAAAGGGCGCTGCTCCGATACAAATAACGAATCCACTTTCATCTTTGGGACGTTTTTCAGAAATAAAACACTGTAAATTCTCTAAAGTTTTAGATCCACTAAACCAATTACTTGGTTCATTAAATAAAACATACTTAACAACAGAAGCATTCGTTGGGACTTGACCTGGTTTGCAATTATTCGTTAATCCACCTTTTTGAATGTAGCTTTTCACTTCATCTTCTTTCTGAAAACTTACATAGCGTACCGTTGAGCCTAAATGGATTTCGGGTGGACATTTAGGTTGGGTGGGGGTTACAACAACATTAGGGAGTTTTTGCAATCCAGTAATGACGGATTTAAACTCAATCTTTTGAGATGTTTGTTGGAATGATTGTGTTGACATATGTCTGGGAAAACGTAACACATAATTATTGTTTAATTGCACTGAAGTGTGTTTTTGATTAAAAACACTGAATTTAGCATGCATAAAAATTCACCTTAAATTGTTACTAAAAATGGGCGGTTATTCACCAAAAAAGGGTATTCATTTGACTTTGTGCGGATAAATTTAACATATTAGTCTTAAAGCAAACTTAAGGAGTGAGTAATTTTAGGCGTTTTTTGCTCAATTTAATCCCGTTTAGGTCAAGAAAAGCTAAAAGTGGAGACGTAGATGCTCGATAAGTGGAGAGAAGAGCATGGCTATCTGAAGCGGTTAATTGGTTTCAATTAGCAAGCACCGCACGGATCATGTATAATTTCTAATGTGAGGACGACCTCATCCATTATGGTTACATGCGGGACGGCCCGATTCTGAACGGAGGGCTGTATGGCATGGGTTCTATTAGTTTTCGCTGGTGTATTTGAAGTAATCTGGGCTTTTTCCATGAAGCAGTCCCTTGGTTTTACCAGGATTTTGCCGAGTATCATCACCATTGTAACGATGATTGCAAGTTTTGTTCTCTTATCAATATCCATGAAAACTCTTTCATTGGGAACCGCGTACACGATTTGGACCGGAATCGGGGCTGTTGGTGCGTTCCTGGTTGGCCTCATCATTTTAGGTGAACCTGTAAACACCATGCGAATTGTTGCGGCAGTATTGATAGTATCTGGCCTGTTGATGATGAAACTGTCTTCATAGGTAGAGTATGCTGTGCTTCAGTACTCGAAAATCAAGCGAAATGGAAAACAGACCTTAAAAACCAATTAACAGAAAATCTGTTAATTGGTTTTGGGAGAATATATATTAAATCAAGCATACATCGTGTGCCGGATTTCTTCGAATCGAGCCCTATCCTGTTCTTGCATTTTTTCAGCTGTTTGCAACTCTTCTTGCTCTTGTTCTTGTTGGGTTTTTAGCTTCATGAGTTCAATCATATTTTGAGTTTTTAATTCTTGTAAAATAGCAGCTAATAAAATGTCAGTAGTAGTTTGCAAACTGATTTCTTGAGGTTGTTGTGTTTTTTGTGCTCCTTGCATTTCTGATGAGGGGATAATTTGTTTTTGATTAAAAAAACGTTGTGAACTTGGATGAGAATCAGATTGTTTTGATTTATTATTTCCATTTTTTAGACGAGCTTTTTCTTTTTTATCCATGGTGATCTCCTTTTCCTTGTGAGTCCCCTTCAGATTAATATAAATATTGGCTTAAATGCAAATGTTTTTTTCAATATTAATAAATTTTGTTTTGTTGTCGCCAATATTACTCATATTGATACTATATATCCTATTTGGGTTAATTTTTAGTACTAAATATCATTGGAAAAATGAACTGAAAATAATACGTAAAGCTAATGAGCTGAATCACAATATTCCTATTTGTCCGAAATATAATATAAAATGCAAAATGAAATGAAAAATTAAATGTCAGAGTCAATTAAATTTGTTGTGACCGGAGAAAGCGCCGGGATGGTTGAAGTGATTATTGATAATACTTCATCAGAACACACTGCAACATTCATCTATAAACCCAATCCAGAAACTCCTATCCCGAAAGAAATGTTATTGGGTTATCGTGATTCATCCGGGAAGGGGCATATGATTTCCATGGCAGAGGATAATGGCCAATGGATCGCAAAAAGGCCTATCGAACCAAATGAAAGCAGCGATTTTTTCATACATCCCGATGCGAAACCAGGAGAATTGGCTCAAAAACCTAATATTATCAACAAAATTGCCTTATCCGATGGAAAAATTGTTAGATCTGTGTATGAAAATCCTGAACTGGCTAAGAAAAATAAAGGAAGCACGCAAAAACGTGTGCTTAATGCAGAAGGTATTTTAAGTGATCCAGTAGAGGAACATTCTCAGTTAGGCTTTGGCGAGCAGCTGATTGAAGTTTATTTTCCGGTGGGTTATAGGACTTCAGAATCTAAAGAGTACAATATTCAAGTAATGTTGGATGGTGATATGCACTTACGTCAGGATGCTTTTGGAAATAGCATGGGCACAAAGGACATTTTAGATAATTTAATTGCTGAAGGAAAAATGGAGCCTGTCATTGCCGTATTTGTATCGCCTACACAACCGACCATGGAAATGGGGAAATGGGTATCAATGCCTCGACTTAAAGAATATGGTTGTGATTTGCAAACGGATGCGATGCTTACTAAAATTCCAGGCGCGTTAAGACAAGCAGGTATCCCAGTGACACGTGATCCTCAAAAAATAGGTTTATGTGGCCAAAGTATGGGGGGACTTCAAGCACTGTATACTGCTAAAATGCATCCTGATATTTATGGGCAAGTGATTGCGCAATCGCCTGCTGTTTGGTGGGGACCGCCCTCTCTGCGATTAAGTGGTGAAGAGATGACTGTTCCTGTGCGATATGAGGATGATCAAACTTGGCGTGCTCCTTTGGCAAATAAGCAAGAGCAACACTATTTGTTGCATATGCTACAGACTGGCTATGATGTATTCTCCAAGCGGGAAGTACCGAAAGGAGAGCCACATATTTATCTGCAGGCGGGAACCTATGAAACAGGTGACTGTGGCTTAGGCGATGAACCCTTGACTCAAGCAACCATGTCATTAGCTCACGCGTTAGGGGTTGAATGTAGACTGCACAATGGGGGACACACTGCAGAATCCTGGGCAACCGGACTTGCCGTACAGCTGCCTCAAGCACACCCTAAACTGGCTGCAACCGTGATGCACTATTATAAAGAACAACTGCAACAAACGAAATCTGAGGACCTTCACGATAGTCCGTTTTTCACTCTGGAGCAGTAACCGCAATAGGGTGCACATTATGAATAGAATGTAGCATAGGATGTGTAGACTTCCTAAAAATAGGTCAGTATTTCATTAATTTTTTAAAAATATCCAATATAATGCTGTTTTGAAAAAATTAATGTGGGAGAGCTAGGGATGGGGCGCACGAGTAGTACAAAGGAACAATCAAATGAGCAGGATTCAAAATTAAATTATAAACAAAAGCTTAATATTGATGTTGCCAGTGGATTGATTGCAGGTGTATCCAACTCAGGGCTTTTTAATCCTTGGGATCGCGCTTTGTATTTATCCGTGAAATATAACCGTCCTTTTCTTTCAGTGCAAAATTTTAAATCACCATATCAGGGCTTTTCGCAGGCATTAGTGCAACGCGCATTTCTTGGAAGCATTTACTATATTGCTCAGGGAGAACTCAAATCGTACCTTTTTCCTTATTTGCATCATAATTTAGGTTTTAGTGAAACAGTTGCTCAATTTTATGTCGGTATGGCTGCAGGAAGCATTGGAGGAGCATTAACCAATAGTATTTCTGCTGTCAAATATCATACATGGGGACAAGAAAGCGCCTCTTTTCGTTCAAGCGTTCGTGATATGTGGACTCTTGGAGGTCTTAAACCTTTTCTAAAGGGAACTACGGCAACAATGACACGCGACATGGTCTTTGGAAGTACTTACGAAATGTTACGTAGTTTGATGAAAACAACCAGCAAAAAATCAGAAAACAAAACACTTGGATCGAATCAGTCGTATGTTGAGTTTATTTATAATGCAAGTGCAGCCGCAGTAGCTACTATTGCATCAAGTCCATTCAATTATGTTCGCAACATGCAGTATGCAACATCTCCAAACCTCAAATCGCCATCGACATGTGAGGTATTAACTGGAGTGTGGAATGAATCAAAAACACCACCACAATCCTTCTTAAGTCGATTGAGTTTTTTCCAGCAACGATTTAGGATTGGATGGGGTACAGCACGAGTTGCAGTTGGAATGGCTGTTGGTCAAAAACTATTTGATTACACACAAGCACACTTGAGTCATTTATTCTCAAATACCTCAGAGAACAGTTTGAAAAAATAATCAAGTAAGAACGTGTAGCTTGGGATTAACCAGACCAATCAAATGATTCCCCTGCTTTTTCCAGCAGTTTCTTCAAAATATAGGGGAGATTTTAAATGAATCGATATACAGGGGAATGTTTATGTGGCGCATGCCGCTATGTGATTACAGGGCAAAAGCCTGCAGCAATGTATTTATGTCATTGCAGTCGATGCAGAAAAGAAACGGGCTCGATTCACGGTGCCAATGTTTTTTTTGATGATGCTCAATTGTCCTGGGAGAGAGGTGAAAGAAATATCAGTTATTTCAAACTGAAAGATACAAGAAAGGAACGTATGTTTTGCACGACGTGTGGTAGCCCACTTCCTAGACAAAATGAAAAAGGCAACGTGGTTTTACCAGCCGGGACACTGGATAATGATACGTGCCTAGAGCCAACCGCTCATATTTTCTATACAAGCCGAGCATCCTGGGAGGATAAGCTAATGCATTTACAACGATTTGATGAGTTGCCAAAATGAAACTGAAGCGGTTTTCTATATGCCGTTCCCACTTGTTCCTACGAAATTTAATCAGGAAATACGTATTCTAAAGTCTACATTATGCCTAGAAGATTGCCGTTCCTGTGTAGGCAGGAGGGGGCCATTTATAAGGTACATCTAAGCTCAGTCAGAATATTCTATTGATCCAATGTCGCAGTACTGTTCTCTCGTATATGGAAAACAATACTGCATTACAGCCAAGACATTCATATTCTACATAACATTCATAATGATCAATAAATATGCTAAAATCTCAAGTTTAGAGCATTGGAGAGAAAGAAATATGGGTAGGCCTATTGTTCTTGTTGCCAATAAAAAAAGCGAATTTTTTATAACTATTGCTAAAAAAGGCATTCATAGTTTTGTCATGCTCGGGGTTATGGTCGATGGCAAGCCTGAGCTTTTAGCGAAAGTAGGTAAAGGGAATGTTATCGACGAAGACTTCGGGATAAGTTGTACTAATCAATTTACCCTATTTGGAAAAATTTTGGGAAGCCATTCTGATGCGTCATTAATGGATGAAGGGGAGGATAATAGGAACTCAGACATTAGCTATCAAGCATACTCCATAACTTATGAGCACTATTTAGAATTTTTAGCGATAACAAGAGATATTCATGAGGATCAGCTTAAATACTATAAAGAAAGAAAAGTTCGAAACATCGCAGTTGAAAAATTAACCTATCCAGAAAAAGGTGTCTATTTTCTTAGACGTGGCATCAAGTGTTATATTCCTGAGAAAGAACACTCAGGCCAAATCACATTCAGACTTCAAAATGTTGATAATTATGGTAAGGCAAGCACTTTTAATAATAAACAAATTCGTGATGGTATCATTGATGGTGCAAGAGAAATTAACCCATCGAACACATGTCGTACTACCGCATGTGATATTCTTAATTACACCTTACAACATTCTCCCAAAGTTCCTGCTTTTTTTACTTTTGGGCTTGATTACAAAACAAAACTGGTCAAGGGGCAACTCCCTCAAAATGGATTTTATATTCTTCCACCACCGCCAAATTGTTTTAAGGTCAATCCTACTCAAATGGAAGTACTCAAGGAACTGTATGAAAAACTTGAGGATCTGCCTAAAAATCAGCCTGATTTAGATATTACAGAGAAAAAATTTAATCAATTAAAATATCTATATCAGGAGATAGCAGGCGAATCTCAATTATCATTGAATCAGCTTTTAACTAAAATTGCCGATCACAGAAAAACCAATGATCCATTATTTAACACTCGTAGACGTCAAAGTATTTTTAGCAGTTTGGTTGAAGCGCTTGGGTTTAAAACAGGCACTCAGCAGGCTTATGACCGAATGACAAAAGTGGTAGCTGAAGAAATCGAAAAGGAACAGAGGCCAACGCAATAACAGGTCACATGATATATGGGAGGATCGTCCCCATTATTTGGATGCATTGTAGCCTGGGTGCAGCGCAGCGAACCCCGGGTTCCACTGCGCTGCACCCAGGCTACCGTTTACCCTTTTATTTCATTTGTACGAGTTCATAATAGTATGGAGATATGGGTTTCCCCCTTCCTTGGCTATGCGACCAGAGCTTCTTCGGCGGGTTTAGTACTGCTATTCTACTGCTGATGTAAGGTAAATTAAAATCCTTGGGATCTGTAGCAATTAAAATTAAAGTCCTTCCAGAAGGCATTGTTGCACTTGACCAATATTGATACATCAAGCTATTCATACCAAAAATATGTCTCCCAATAACGGGATAAATGTTTTGGATTTTTCCCTGTTCCAGTAGTCTTGCTTGATAAAATGCAAGTTCACTTCCTATATTATATGCATCTAAGGGGACAAGAACGGGCTCAGTATGTCGTATATCGCTCACATTTTTTGCTAAATCATGGAATTGCTCAGTCATATTTTCCCAGGAAATCATTTTTTGAAAAAACATTTTTGATGCTTTTTCAGAGATTCCGAACGCTATCATGACAATTAAGAGAACATAGCATGGCAATAAAAAAAATGAGATTAGATGCCATTCTTTGTAGAATTTGTTTTTAGAAATCAGTAGTGCAAGCCAAGGTATAATAGCGATTAGTCCTGGGCCTATCCAATCCAATCGAATGGAATGATTAAGACTGTATACTCCAAAAAACCCCAATGGAAACAGTGTAAATATTTGCAGAAAGCGTTTCTTTTTTACTTCAATGTTGATCGATTTTTTATTCCATAAGAGATAATAAAGGCCCATTACCCCCGATGGCAATAAAAATAGAAAAACTAATCCAATAAAATGATGAAAGGAAAAACGATGGGCTGGCTTAAATCGACGCACGCTTTGAAATACAAATGAAGCCCATTCATGCGTAAAATTCCAATAAATTACTGGAGTAAAAAGGAGTAAGGCAATCAATACACAAAGATAAGGTTCTTTCTTAATAAACCAATATCGTGTTGAAGGTACTGTGATTAAATAAAGAAGAACAGCAGGTCCAAGTAATACAATTGTGTATTTGGACAACATTCCTAAACCAAGCCATATACCTGCTTTGTACCAGGATTTAGATTCATCGAAAATAAAAATGCGATAAAAATAATAGAGCGCGGCTGACCAACAAACCAGAACCGGTTGATCAGGCGTTATTATAGTAGACTGTATAAAATAAAATGGCATGAGCGATAGCAATAATACCGCGTACAGACCAGAGCCTCGATGAATTAATTCAGTTAACTTGAAACTGAAAAAGGCAGCTCCTCCCCAACAAAGCAGAGCAGGCATGCGAACGGCAAACTCATTGGTGCCAAAAATCAAGGTAGACATTTTGATAAGCAATGCGACCATAGGGGGATGGTCCAGATAACCAAAATCGAGATGTTGTGAATAATTCCAGTAATAGGTTTCTTCAACAAACAAGTTGTGTGAACCAATGCATAAAAAACGTAGTGCTACGGAAACAAAAATAATCGAAATAGTGAATAATATGTTGATATTTTGGCTTACTTCATTATGAGTAAGAGCAATATTTTCGGATTTAAGTATGGAAGTCATTATCCCTGTACTGAAAACTTAAACAGGCCTCATCTTATCCTTTTTAAGGATACGAAGCAAAGTAATAATTTCTTAATTATCTGATTTTATTTGGGGGGTGAAAGCAGGGAGCAAAAAGTAGGTTAAAGTACTTGGGGTAAATGGGTGTTAGGTCAAAATGACCTGAGGGGTCGTCACTTTTTTCGAGCAGTTTATTGGTCTTTTAATGGGCATATTGGTTCTATATCATGTCACTCCCGCGCAGGAGGGAATGACGTAAACTTAGATCAAAGTATATTATTACCATTAATATTGATTATTAAAATCTCTTGTGTATAAAAAATTGACGATCCCTCAGGTCATTTTGACCCAACGCAGCGAATTTTATATTTATCTTTGTTTTTTGATTTTTAGTTTGAATTAAAAATTTTTATAGCGAAAGTATCTTCAGGATATTCCGTTTTCTTTCGCATATCCTCCAAACTGGTAAAGAAATTAAATGTCCAATGACGATCCTGATACGAAGCAGTATTACGACCTGATGTTTTACCCGCATCTCGCTCAAGGAATCCTTTTTCAGAATTAGAATCTACAATAGCAACCAGGGCATGAATTGGATTGGATGCATCCCTTTTAACCAAACAAACGCCTTGATTTAAACCGATATCTTCAAAATCACAATCAACTATCTTATATTTTTTTGTGCTGGTCAGTGCTCGAACAAGCACTTGAATGTCGGCAACTTGTGTACTCACCTTAATTTCAAAAACAACTTTTTCCTTATTATAGGTAATGCTGACATTATTTCTATTTAAAGTACTATCATATTGGTGTAAGAGCTTTAAAATGGCACTTTTTTCATTGCGGATAGTTATTTTTTTAGTACTGCACGCCAATGGAATTAGATACATTACGTTCTGTTTTGTTTGGGGTTCAGATTCTGACATAAAATCTTTAACATCTTCTTGCATCGCAACGACATGCTCTGTTGAAGCCAAACACGAAACAGGTAAGGTAGGGGCTTTAGGTGCTCTTGAAATAAGATAATGCTCTTCATCTACCTTGCGTTTCTTTACCATGGACGTATTTACTTCAACTGCTCTCCCATGGAACATATAAGCTGAATAACCCGATTCACGTGCTGTATGAGAAGGAGTTTCTGAGTGATGTTTCTTCATGAATTCATCGATTTTTCTTTGCTCATCCTCATCTTCTATGGGAACAATTTTTTTACCAACTTCTTTATAATAGTGCTGTTCACGTTGGCTTGACATATGTTTTCTTTTCATTGGCATAGTTGATTTAAATGACTCAATTAGAATAATAATTGAGCGATATTATATTAGAATAAAATTAAGAAATTATTAAAAGAGGATTTTTTTAGAAATTTTGTAGTCATTTTGGTGCTTATTATTTGGTATAAAATACGTAATGAGTTCTGTTTTTTCTAGTGAAAAATGTGAACTCCACTCATTTGAGTAAATATTTTACGTCTATAATTTTTATAAGCTTACTCATTCAATACATCATTGTGAAAAGAGCTTTAGGATTATGGGAAACGGCTTGTGCCATTGCTCATGATAAAGGCAGGGGCACGGCAAACACCTGTATGGTAGTTTATATCAAGGGTGAGGTGGATTTCTTTTTATTAAAAAGAGCTTTTTACAATTTATATTGCCGGCACCCTCTATTGCGCGCAACTTATTTTAGAGAGACAAACACCTACTTTTTTCAAACCAATGTAGATTTTGATAAAGTGCCCATTGAACAACTTATTACAACGGATGACAATGCTTGGTTTGAAAAATTTTTACAAATTTTAAAAGAACCTTATCCTGTTTCCAAATATCTTTGGCAAAGTATACTGGTTACTTCAAAAGTTAACCCGAAACATCATTATTTACTTATTGGTTTGCACCACTCCATTTTGGATGGGGCTTCTCAGCTATCAATACTCAATGATTTGTTGCGTTTCTATGAACAGCTTGAACAAGGGCAATTTCCTGATGTAGTCTCACTTCCGCTTATTTCGGCGATTGAATACCAGCTTCCATCACCTATTAGCTGGGAACAATACAATAAAAATCAATGTACTATCAATAACCTATTTGGTCCTGACTCGAAACTTAAGTTTAATGATTTTTCAGCAAAAAAAATAGAGACCAAGGTTTTATTTTGCGATTTCGATGCATCAATATCTGAGAGGATCCAAGCTCTTTGTAAAGAGAGGCGCGTTAAAATGACGGCAGTAATTAATGCTGCACTATTATTTGCTGCATCTAAACTTGAACAGTTTGAGAAACTTTCTCTTCATGTAGCTGTGAATTTGCGTCATTATGCCCAGCCTGCTATAGCTCCTGAACATGTTGGATGTTTTGTAAGTGTAGTTAAAACGCTTCATAGTGTGGACAAAAACACACACTTCTGGCATTTAGTGCAGCACTATCAATATCAGTTTGATAATAATTTTTATTTAACGGGTTTAACACCTAAAAAATTTGACGCAGAAGAATTGGTTGATCGGTTTGAATTACCTGAATATTCGGGGAGAAGAGAATTTACTGAGGGATTTGGTATCAGCAATTGGGGGAAAATTGATTTCCCTAAACATTTTGGGAGTTTAACAGTTAAAGGAATACATCGCGGTAGTGGGCGACAAATTGGAGATTTTCCCTATTTTCTACATATTGCTACCATTAACAATAAAATATGGGGTGCTTTCAGCTATGTTGAACCGATGATGGCAACGACGTGGATGAAACGTTATATTAAAAATTTCAGAGAAATTATTAAGTGCTTGGTTTTAAATGGCAACTTTGGTTAGAGAATATTCATTATCTTGCGCAAGTTCCTCGATTAAAATAAATAAGAACTTAACAACCTGTATGTTTTCAATAATAGAATGAAAAAGAGCTAGGGTCAGCACAGGATCTAACTATGGGAATCATCATTCCCCCCAGGTGAAAAGGAAATTTTTTTATCCGACTCAGTCGTACTTACAGGCGCATTAGCTGAGGGTGGTTGGAACCATTGATAGGGATTAGTGTTACTGGGAGTAGGTTCTTTTATTTTTACTGTTTCTTTTAACTTCGAGGTAGCTCCCTCAATGTATTCCTTAATCATGAGATAATCTTGCTCATCTTCAGTTTGCGCGAGTTGTTCAATTGCATTGACGAAATTATCAATTTCCTCAGAAGGAATCTGAACCTCATATTTTCCAATACATTCATGCAAGAAAGAAAGTAAAGGCAATAGTTCTTTTGCTTTTTCTTGAATGGCTTTCGATTTAAATAGTGGCGTATCACTCTCTATTGAAAGAATGTTGTTTAAAATATTGATGGTAAATTTTGGATCTGAAACTGCTTTGAGCATCGGTAATACGAGATGGATATGCTGTTTTTTTAATTCCAGTTCGATTAGCTGTTGCAGCTGATCTTGATTTTCTGCTGAACCCTTGATGATTGCCTTTAGCAATTCGCTTGTAGTCTCTTCATTAGGCGAGCAATCAAAAATGGTTTTCTCATCATTCCTAACATAAAGGGGGTCGTACTTTAATAAAATTTTAAAAATATCCACTCGGCCACTTTGAGCTGCAAGCATTAAGGGGGTCATTCCAGCGCCATTTATTGTATTGAGCAATTCTTTATTTTCATGAAGAACAATTTTTATCGTATCTTTTAAGAAACGTACCTCCTCGTTTTCATCTTTTGGACTTTTACAAAGAAGATGCAATGCATTGTTTCCCATTTTGTCTACCAGATTAATATCTGCTTTACATTCTAAGAATAGGCTTGCAAGTGAAGGATTATCAAATACGATGGCAAACATCAGGGGTGTCTGTCCTTTTGCATTTCTTAGTTCAGCCATTTTTTTTATTTCAGGGATTGCTTCTTCAGAATTATCCTCTGCCCGGAGTGTAAGCAGATGAGATAAAGAGCTGTCACTAGAGACACAAGCAAGGTGTATTGGCGTGTTTAAAGCTGTATCCACAGCATAAATATCCGCGCCTTTACTAAGTAAATAAGAGGCAACGGTTGGATCGGGCAAACCTGCAGCTAAAAACAGAGGTGTCTGCGTTTTACTGTCAAGAACACGAGACTCTAAGACGCTGGGATCTTTTTCGACAAGAAATTTGACCAGCTCGACGTGGCCCCCTGCACAAGCATGATGAATCGCGCTGAAGCCTTTGGAATCCGGCTTTTTTATATCAACGTTGTATTTATTTACGAATAATTCTAAAAGAGGTAAATGTCCTCTTTCTGTAATAAGTTTAAGCCATTGAGGATCATTCTTGATAGAGTCATTGAAATTAGGACAACTATCCAGTAAATATTCCGCAACATTCTTATGTCCACGTTGAAGAGCAAAAAATAATCCTGTGTCATTTTGATCTTCTATTGTTTCTATATATTCGGAACCTAGCTTTTCTACAAATAATTTAACTATTCCCAAGTCACCTGCAATGCAGGCATTTAAGAAGGGGACCTTAGCTCCTGGTGATTTTAAAATATCAGGGTGTTTTTCGGCAATAAGGCGAGCAATATCGGCATTTCTATTCTGGCAAGCAAATTTAAATAATTGAAGAGGATCATAGTCAATTTTATGTTCAGGAAGCTTAGGTTCAAGAAGTAATTTTACTAAATTTGCGTTGCCACTTTTGATGGCCGCTGCAATTAGATTAACATTATTTTCTAAAACACCTGGAGCAAGCTCAAGCAAAACTTCAACCGTATTTAAACGGCCTTTAGTACAAGCAAGGTATAAGACAGCATAATTAGCTTCGCTCTTGCTAGCCAATAATAATTTGATTAAATCAACATTTTCGTATTGCAAATAAACTGCATACATCAAAGGGGTAATCTTCTCATTATTTGCTATATTAATTAGCTCAGGATTGCTGCTGATTAATTGCTGGGCTATCTCGGTATGTCCTTCCATGCATGCATAATGTAATGCACTATTCCCTTTCTTATCAATTAAAGAAGAATTTGCACCTTTCGTTAGCAAAATTTGGACGATCTCACCAAATCCATTTCTGCTCGCGTGCATGAGTGGTGTTAATCCTTGCTTATTAGGTATATCAAGATTAGCTCCTTTTTCAAGTAGCTTATTTATAAGGTCAACATTTCTTGATTTAACAGCAGAAAGAAGTAACGTCGTTGTTGAAGTTATATGCAGGTTATTTTTTCTAATTTCTTTGTGTAACTCACCTGGACTAATAGTTCCTACTGAGCCAAATTGCAATTTGTCTATTTCTTGCATTACCTCGCTCGGTGGATTTTTTAATGGATTGAGTTGCCATTTATTTTCTTTTGATAAGCCATATATCATTATCGTATTGCCTTGCTTTATCAAAATTGGACTATTTCCATTTTGTGTCGATATTTTACCCAATTGTCCTTCCTTCAGAGTTACTCCTTCATTTACTTCTAAGAAGATCATGGGGTAGGGTTTTTGACTTTGAAAGTGTTTTGCAAACGTTCCCTTTAGGAAGCCATCATATGCTAGTACTTGTTCTTCGGTTAGTGCTTTTTCTTCTTTTAAGGCATCAAGTTTTTGCATTTGTTCCAGTGCCAAATCCGGTTTTTCACATGTAACAGCACATTGCAGAAGTTTTAATTCACGATCTGGCGATTTCAATTGGTATACATCGTCCAATAAATAATCCATAACCGATTTATTATTGTTTAAAATGGAACTGACTAAACAACGCTCTAAGGTATGTGATAACGGTTCTTGACTCAATTTAGGCGATAATAGCTGATAAAATTGTTTAAAATCATTTAAAGGTTGAGAAGTAAATGCAGCTAAAATGGTATCTATATCCCGTTCACCTAAATTTTCGAATTGCAGTCCATATCCTTTAAGTTTCTCGATAAAATAATCATGTACTTCTCTTTTTTTGTTTCTTATGGCGGTATGCAAATGTTTCAGCATTAGATGAATGACGTCGTCATCCTCTACTTGCCCGGCCACAATCTTTTTCATGGCGACTAGATTATCTGTTTTGACGGCGATTTCATCCCATGTTTTACCATCAGCATCAACTCGGCGCAGATCACCAAAATTAGTTGGATGAATATCAGGATTTACTTGTATCGAAGACATTGCTTCTTTTACTTTAAGGGCTTGCCCTTTATTATTTACAGCCACAGTAAAGGATAAGCCAATGTATTCACCTTTAGGATTCTTAGCAAGAGACTTATATGTGTCTGCTATTAGTACTGAAATTTCTTTTGCAGACGACGGTTCATTATTAAAAAATTTGAATTTGCGGCTTGGGTTAAATAAGACCCATTGATTATTTACATAAGTAAGCTCGATTGCATGCCTGCATGCAGAGAGGGTAAATGAAATCGGTTGGTATTCAGGTGCGATTTTCGCAAAAGACTGAATCAATTTTTCAAGTTCTGCATTATTATAAACCCCACATACATCTCCTGCAGGAAAAATGTTTTTTTTCTGAAAATATCCTGAATTAATTTGATGGCCATTCTTTTTCTCAATCAAATCGATAACTTTTTTAAAGGATGTATTTAATGTTTTGAACGGCTGTTCTTCATGTTGTTCGCTGGGTTTGAATGCAGTAATTAGGTCTTCTGCAAGAAGTGTTCCTCTAATCTCATCGCCTGTTGGATTTATGAAAGCATAGTCAAGTCCTGTTGGAGTAAACTTGGCGTAGAATTTACCTTTTTCTGGTGTTTGCTCTGAGAGTTCTTCAATAGTGTATTCGTTATTCCAGGTATCCAACCCCAATAATGAAAGAGTTTCTTCTACGTCTTGAGTTCTAATTGCAAGCTCGTTAGGAAACAATTGTGGATAATAGATTGGTTGCTGCAGTATCTCGACTGTTTCACAAAAATTAGCTAACTCAAGCAACTGTTTTTCTGTTTCGGTGAGTACTTCTTGTGGATTTTTTGCAAGTCTTGCCCTTAACGCATCAATCACCTCTTTATTGATGAGGTGACGGTTTTCATTAGTAAAATCTAATATTCTAAAGAATGAATCAGCCTTGTTATTTAGGCAATAAACCATAAATAAGGTGGCCAATCCATGACAAACCCCATTTCGACTGCCCCTATATCCCAGCCTTTTCATGCTATTAATAAACCATTTTTGCCCATCAGGGAGGTTTTCCATTCTGGCTTGCATAAGGACACCTGGGGTTGTATTTTGCTTATACGTTTAATTATAGACCATTTGATGTGGCTAAAAATGAGCGAAATTAAAGCAATTTTCCAATCTGTAGCGGCACCCCAATCAGCAGAAAAAGAGATAGGAGATTTGTTAGGAAATGTACAATAAAAAATTCAATATAATAAACGCATTATGATGTGAAAGGGGCATCATAGAAGAGGGCAAAAAATCAATGTTTGAAGCTAAGTTTTTGAGGTTGGCGAAAACTTGCTGTTCAGGTCTTTTTCTATGCTTTCGTCATCAGGTTTCTTGAATAAAGAATAATAGTTTTTTGCTACTTTTGAAGAACGCCAAGAAAGCTCCTTTTGTTTTCCTATATCTAAAAACTTTGTTTTAGCATCTAAATAATTGCCATCCTCCCGGGCCTCTTTTATAACCTTCAATTGTTCTGCTACAGTTGCAGGAATTTTCTTTACTTTATCTCCTACGCGTATGGTATGTTTTTCCAATTGAAATCCCACGTCCCAATTTTTAGTACACAAATATTTCTCTGCTTTATCCAAGAAGAGTTTGGCTTGACATTCAGGGGATGATTCAACTTTTTGTTGGTAATGTGCAATTATTTCTGATAGAGCAGAGATTTGCTCAATATAATCTACCTCAGGTTGTTCATTTAACTCGTCTACCTTATTTTGGTATGGAACGATTGTTTGGCGTAAAGAGTCACATAGTTTTTTTGCGGCAATCAATTGGCGATGGGCTACGGCTACATCTAGAGCTGCATCATTTTTTTCGCGTGGTGTTATTATCTGTTCTACATCATTTTGCACAGCAACTAAAGCGTCTTTTAACGAAGCATAATTCTCATTAGTAATTTCCATCAAGCGTTTCTTAACGCAAAGTGTATATTGCTCGGTGATAAATTCTTTATCAAAAGTATCCATTCCTTCAAGAGTCGGATGAATTTTTTGCAGCAGATAAGTATCGGGTTGTTCTTCTATTGATTCGATATAAAACTGTGTGCGTAATTCATCATGAGCTGCTGTAAACGCCACTTTATCAACGCCTACTTTTTTTAAATGGTCGAGATTTTCTGAATCCAAACCTTCAGTAATCATTGCTCGTAACAAGTTCGCTTCGGAACTTAGGAACGTTAGTGAAATGTGTCGTGAAAATTTTTCATCCATTTCGACAATTCTATCGACTTGAGTCTGTAGCTTGGCTAATTTGTCATCAAGCTGAGAAGAGGGAGCTGAGATTAACTTTGCAAGCTCTTGATTTATTTCTTTTAAGGCTTGATGCCCATTCCTATAATAAGTTTCCACGAAATCATCTTGCAATGCTTTGGGTAATTGTTCAAAGCGTTCAATAGCAGCCTCAAAAAATTGCTCCTTATAACGTTGTTGGACTTCTTCTTCTGCGCTTAACTCAGGTAATTTCGCAAGTATTACGGACATTTCTAAATGTAATACGATAGGAGAATGTTGAAACTCAGATAGTTTAAAATCAGGAATGTTGGTTAAATAAGGTGCTAATGTTTTATTGATGTGGTTTGGGCCATAATTTTTAGGAGCATTTTCTTCATCTCCTTTTAAATAAGCAATAACCCCGTTGTATGCGCCCATCTCATAATTAAGATCCACCATGTGTCGAAATGGTTTTTTATCACCATTACCAATCTTAATTGCTCGATAATTACTGCGTTGATGAATTTGATCAAGAGTATTTTGATGGCCATCAAAAAACACCATATCCTCTTCTTTCAAAACAGCTTTTTCAGATATTTTTTTCTCGTATGCACTTTTTCGGTACGCAAGTTGACTGTGATAAAATGCTTCGAGTTGAGGAATGTGTTGGAGAAAATGCTCTTTATTTTCTGCAATCTTTTGTCTCACCTCTTCCCATCGGCGAAGATCGCCATATTTCTTTTGCAATAGATTTGGTTTATCCGCATTATAAATAAGTTCTTTTAATAGGGTTTGCAATGAAGGTCTTGCAGTTGATGGTTTCATGGTCGGCAGTTGAGGGTACTCCGCTTCCATCAGGGCTTCTGCTAACTGAAATAAGTTATCCCAAATTGCAGTTTTCTCTAATTCACTTATTCCTAAATGTTTTTTTGCTAATTCAGCGTTTTTAAAATCCGCTAAAATACCGCCTTCAACCGTTTGATAATAATCAAGATCATTGCTCGGCTTTCTAAGCGCATGGTAATGTCTTATGGCATCCAACTGTAAGAATTCATCTGAAGTTAATTTAGCTAATTTCTCAGGCAGAGAAGCACGTTCTTCTTGTAACGTTCCAATCGTTTGTTCTAATTTTTCCTTTTTTGCGCGTACCTGTTGGAGGGCTTGTTCTAATTCTTCTCTATCTTTTTCTTCAGGGAACCGTCTTTGTAATTCTTGTACATCTACTTCCGTAGGAATCTGGCTTTTTAAGAGGTCAATTTGTTCTGATAACTGAGCGATTTTTTTCTGAAAATATCGGGCTGTAGTTGCTTTTTCATGATGTAGGGGAAGAGTATCTAAGAAAAACATCATATGTGAAATATCAATTCCTGCTTTTTTCTCTATTATTCCTCTTAATTGTGCGAACGGTGATTGTTCCTCATCATCGGGAGATGGCGTATGACTGCAAGCAAGAGCTACTTCCACGCCATATTTCTTGGCATAGTTCAGTACATTAATCAGTTCCTTCGTTCGTGTCTTTTCACCATGATTCAATTCAATGATTATCTCATCTATATTGAACACAATGAGTTTTGGACGTTTAAGATAGCCTCTCTCTTTGGGTATTTTCTTTTCAATTCGCGATTCAAAAAAAGGAATTTCATCTTGAGCTTCTCGAGCAGCCCCCGATTTAATGGTTTTGATTCTTAGAACATTTTCTCTTGATTCACGATATTGTTTTGTAAGAAGATTTTCTTTCTCTTTATCAGGCTCGACCACTTCTTTAATTCGCACTTCAATTTCTTCTATCACCTGCTCAACGACCTCATTCTTGGCGTGCTTTTGATACTCTAATTTCAATTCAGCAAATCGTTTTTTTAATTTCTCAAACTCCGGAGCGCTTAATTGAGAATCACTTTCAAAACGTAGAAAGTCGTTGGCTAGATTTTCAAGACGTACTCTAAAATCTGTTGAGGTGGTAAGAAATGGAAGATATTTTGAAATTAATTCGACAACCTGTTCCCGTGCTTCTTCGTACTCTTCTTGAGTCGGGATTTCACGCTCTTGCGTTAATTTAATGACTCCTTTTTTAGCGGTTTTTTTATAATTCGCAGCTATTTTTTCAATATCTCTTAATAATTGGTTGATTTTTTCAGAATAAATACCATCCGCATTGTCACCATAATACTTTTTTGGAAGATCTTCGACCGCGGTATCTAATACAGCAAAACCTAAGCTGGAAACAAATTCCTCCAGACTTTCTTTCCTCGGTGTGACTTGGGAGACTCTCCATTTAAATAAAGTGAATAAATGGGTGGCGTGTTCTCTTTCTCCCTGGAATAAGTTATCCAAAGTTAAAAATATGTCAGGGGTTTCCATTTTATCTGGCTTTGTAAAATCAAATAGAGTCTTAAATGCAATATACCGTGTTTTTAAGGCATTCCACTGTTCTGGGCTAAGTTCATTAGCGCTAATCAATTCACTTAATTGTTCATAGATCAGATACATTTTCCCGATTATATGATCCGTGTCCGCTGTAAAATGGTCATAACCTAAAGCAAACAATTGTTCTATAATCATGCTCTGTTGTTTAAGCTCAGGATCAAGTGAATAGGTGTCTATACCTTTGGCTTTTTCGAGTAGGTTTACTTCTTCAAGCAGGTTAATACGTGGTTTGTACTGATAATATTCTTTTTGTAGGCGCTTAAATTCTTCTTTTGCGAATGTCTTCGGATCGTGATGTAGTAGCGCATCGAATATTTGAGTTATTACTTCTGAACTGCTTGCACGGACTTCAACGAAGCAGCTTACTTTGTCCTTTTTAGACCCTATCTTTTCCCAATTTTTTAAATAGGTCTCTTGTATGTGAGATACAAAAGAGGCGGCATATTTTTCTAATTTATCTTGTTCTTTTTGAGCTGCATCAGGAGTAATTTTCCCACGTTCCTGTCTACTTGATATCTCCTTGGAACGTTTAATTTGAAGTGCAGCTAATTTATCAAGAATATCTTGATAGCTTCCATGATGTACTTGTAAATCAAAAAACATCTCCACATCGTTGATGTTTCTCTGTTCTACAAAGGCATGCAGCAAGAAATCAGTAGAGTTCTTAATCGACTCGAATAACGTAATTGTAGACTGAGTGATAATTGAATTGGAACAAACACCTTCAACCCACTCATCTAATTTCTCGGGAGAAGTCGAACTTAATTCTTGATATTTTTCCATCAATTCAAGAAGTGCTAAATCCACTGTTTGCTTTGATAGTTCAATCTGTTGAAGATGTTTATCAATTTCTTGCTTTAATAAAGTTCCATAAACAATATAAAGTTCGATATTTTTCTCTTCAAGAGAGACTTCAGTGGGAATGTCTCCATAAAGTTCAATATTTTGAGGGACTTCAGCAAGAATGTTTCTCTGAATTAAGCTTCCGGCTTTCTTGATATAATCTTTTTGTACGTCCGTTTCTATAAAATATTCGGGTTTCCTATGAGGGGTTTTTTCAGCTCGCATCTGAGCGAGTCGCTCTTCGTGACTCAGCTGGCTGTATTTGGGATTCAAAGACGCTAAAAGATAGGCAATTTGGGCACTACGTCCTTTTCCTTTTCGGCAATGTGCATGGATATTTTGTTGCGGAAGAGTGGTCTGATTTACTTGTTTAACATAAGCCAATTCGTCTGGAGTTAACTCCAAGGGTAGCTTATCGCGAAGAGGGAAATGATGTATTTGAATAGGAGCACTTCCATTGATGCTGATTTCATAAGTTATAAATCGTCCTACTGTTCTAATTGGACGTGACGTAATATTAAAGTCTTCAAGCTCAGGAATATTAGGGAGTGCCACGCGTCCATTGGCATCCGGTATGAAGTAATTAATGAAATCACTTGTTAACGCGTTATCTTTTATTAATTCTCTTTGACCAGAACTTGCTTGGGGATAATAAGGAAACACCCTCCCCATAGCAAATACATGAGCTACATTATTTGTTAGTAAATTGTTTAAATATCTTGCGATATCATGTTCTGCTTCATAAAGCTCTGGATTTGTCTTTGGGGTGAGTGATCTGGCTGAATTAGGTCCTGGGGAAATTGAAATATTAGTCTCTTTAAATTTAAAATAACCCATGCCTATCATTTGTCGGGTTGGGCCGGTTAATTCCATACTTAAAGGATTTACAAGTCGAAACTGAGTCGGCGGCAAAAAATCTGCGAAACACTGCTTCGCCAATCCCATACTTGGTTGATGCGAGCTTAGATCAAGATCTATTGTCTCAGAAGTAAGATCATTGATTACCGAACGAATAGCCGATTCAAAAATGAGCATTTCTCTTAAAGAGAGATGCTTGAACCCATAAGATTCCAGCCGTGTTTTAATTTGACTTTTATCGAACTTTATCCCATATTGTGCGGCAACATCTTCATTTATAGAACCGTCTGAATTAAATACTCCATAAGCGTCCAATTCACGTAACGATGCGGATTTATATGTTCCAGATGTATTTTTTATTTGTGCAACATTTCCTTCCAGAACGGCTTTATCTATCTGATTAGGGTCTGACACGATTTGACCTAATCGACGCAAAAACTCCTGCTTTTCACTTTCTGAAAACTCAATTTCCTCTTCAGGCTGTTGCACTATGGGTTTGGATTTTGCAAGTTTCGAAGATTCCTCTCTACTTGCATAACGCAGTGCGTCTCCTTTATTGCCACGGCTATCCAATACGGTGATAAGATTTTGATTATAGGCTCTATCTTGGGCGCTAAGCTCTTTCATTTTTTTATGGCTATAAGCACAAGTAAAGTCTCCGCAAGCATACGCGTCTGTTTGTGGATGAGTAGGTCCTGTGGTCTTAATCGTTACTTGACTCTCATCGATTCCACATTTTTTTAACAAATCTAAAGTCATCTCCCGGATTGCATTAGCACCACTCGGACCCATAGGGTCAAATAATTCAAGCTGATATTTCCCTTTACCTCCAGCGGGTTTTGATAAATAAACACCTCGCCAATGACCAGGACCTATTGAAATAAAAATATGATCAAAACGTTTATTTTTAAGGGCTAAATCCAAGCCTTCTTGTGCTGCTTCAACCGATCGGGAGTCAAAGCGGTTTACCGGACCCAGCACTTCGATATTTCTATAGGATTGAGGCATTAACAAGGCCATATCATGGTCTTGTAATTGATCCCGGAGGCTGCGTTGATGAATATACTTTAGATCAAAATGTCCTTGAGCGCGGTGTTTACGTCTATTTTCATGCATTTCACGGTCGTTTTGCTCTATGACCAAAGTGTAAATAGAGGCAGCAACATTTTGAAGCGAAGACTTATCGAAAGGTTTTTCGAGTTGCTTGCCTACAAGATTAATAACGTCATCACTTTGAAAACCTAAAGGCACATTATAAGTAGCCGCCAATTTATTGATAGCCTCAAGAAGGGCTATACTTTGGGCAGCTAATTTTTTCTTGTAACGTTTAATGAAGTTTTCTAGACTTTTCTTTTGATATTCTTCACTTAATGCCATTACTATTCCTCAAGTATGTCATTATCTCGTTAAAAAAATTCCAGTGTAAGCAAACCCCGGAACTTACTCGTCTGCTCTGAAGAAGCGATCTACAGGGCTAATCCTGATTGTTTTTTATACAGAATTTCCCTTGTTGTAAGTTTACATTACTAAGATTAAGGAAATATGAGCAACCCTTGAAGGTAAAGAGATATTAATAACCAGGCTTCTTTTCCAACAAGGTACCATGAAGGTACCATGTAAGTGTACGATTAACACTCCTGGTGGTCAATATTTTTAAATCTTGTTCTTGACAAGAGCATCATGAGTCACAATAATTCGATTGCTTTTTTGAAGTCACTTCGCTGCAAGGACTGCCGGCCCAAACTAGGAAAAGAATATGAATAATAAAATAGTTATGTTGGCTCTAACTTCCTTATCTTTGACGTGCACGCTTGATGCTTATGCTGTGGATTACAGTTTGAATGGCTTGTCGTTAAGTACTTCTGTAGGAATCCTATCAGGTAAGGCCCATGAATATGTTTATAATCCAGAAACAGGTACCAAGCTAAGCCAGCTCAATTGGCGCATAAAAAATGCTGCGATAATAAAAGGGGAATTAAATTATGATTTCCTAACCTGGCTTAGTATTAATGGTAGAGGCTGGATAACCTTGGCAAAAAATAAGGCTGCAATGGATGATTATGACTGGCTCAATCCCTATCAAGAAACCTGGACTGACTGGTCGCATCATGAGAATACACATCTTAATTATGCCAATGAAGTGGATCTGAATTTAAGAACTTGGCTGATGCAAAATGAAAATTATAAGCTGGGTCTGGCTGCAGGTTATCAATGGAGCTCTTTTAGCTGGCGAGCAATTGGGGGTTGCTACCAATATAATAGTGGCGCTGATATGGGGTGTTTCCTTGGTAATCAGCTTGGAATTGGATACCAACAAAAATTTAGAACTCCTTATGTTGGCTTAGCAGGGAACTATTTCATCAATAATTTTGAATTCAATGCCCTTTTAAAATACAGTAATTGGGTTTCAGCACAAGATCATGATGAACATTATATGCGCAATTTAACGTTTAAAGAGCATGGAAATAACTCCAGATATTATGCTGCAACAATTAATTCTGGCTACTATGTCACACCCAACGCAAAAGTTTTTGTTGAGGCGTCCTACAATCATTATTCGAATGGGCGTGCTGATACCGAAATAATCGACAACGATACCGGTGCGCATTTCTATGAAAGTGACTCAGCTGGATTATCTAATAAAAACTACAGCGTCGCTCTTGGTCTTCAGTATCTTTTTTAGAATGAGCCGATGGTGTCATTCCTGCGAAGGCAGGAATCCATCCATGAGAGAGCACATTGCCAATATAAAAATGGATCCCCGCCTGCGCGGGGATGACCGGCTGGCTTGAGTAAAATGGAACACTAAATACTCTTAGCTAGACGACCATGGCTCCTATATTGACCCAACAATCCGTAGTGAATTTTAATTTTTTGCTGGATTTAAAGACACAATTCCCTACTTGCTTTTCTTAAGATTGCCTGATCTAATCAGTTGGGTCCTTTATTAGAGAACATACTGGTTACTTCATCGTGTATCGCGCCTCCGCCATTGATGATATTTCTTATGGTATTATCCACTTCGCCAATATTTTCGTTGGGTGAGTTTTGGGTAAAAAACATTCCTGAGAAATATGTTCTTCCCTGATTGAGCAGATTGGATCCCGGCCTTCTTTTTTTCCCTATGTCATGGAGTTGGGAAATTAACAATCCATTTACTACTAAACCTACTGCCAAAGCAAGACGGGAGTCAATTAAGAGCAGAGGGGATAGCATCAAATTTACCATTCCTAAAACCTGTAAGGTTTTTTGCATTTTTACTTCAGGAGGATCGTTTCTAGGCATAGTAAATCTCCTTATTATTTTGAAAGGTTAGGTGAGGAAAACATAGAAAATGAATTAATCATCTGCCCGATTATAACACAGAGTGATTAAGTTGCAACTGATTGATATTAATAATATTTTTTCTTTATTTGCGCATTTACCTATTCCAATTGCGGTCCATAATTGACTTCAAAGCAAAATATTTTATACTAAAAAATCTCATGCGGTACCATGAATTATCTAAGTTCAGGAAGAACGTCGATGCTTTTCCACCGGTTACCTTTAAAGTCGCTGTCTTATTTCCACAAGGCTCCAATTCGTTTCATGGCGCAAGTCGCTCATTGTCATGGTGATATCGCTGGTTTTCAGTGTTTGAATCAGCGCTTATGGGTAATTCGTCAACCTGATTTGGCTGATGCCTTAGTGAAACATAGCTGTTTTGCCAAGTCTTCTCTAGTTTTTAAGCAGCTGATCCCTATTACTGGCCGCCAAGGGTTGGTCCAGTTAGATGATAATGATTGGAAACATAGAGTGCCTGCAATTAAGCCACAGTTCTCTATTCAAGGACTGAATGAATCGTTACCCTTGATCACCGCTAATATCGATAATGTAATGCAACAATGTGATCAAGGGCTCATTGATATTCACCCAATCATTATGAAGTTGACCATGGGCAACATATTAGCCTTAATGGGTATTGAAGGTGTGACAGATGTCTCACCAATCATTAATGATATGTTGGTATTAAATCAATACTGTGGTCAACGCATGCGGCAACTGTTGCGGTTGCCTTTATTTTTGCCATTACCTTCACATCGGTTGATTCATAAGAAGGCTTCCGACTTGAGGAGTAAATTGGACCTCCTAGTACAAACAGCCAAAGTCCGAACTGGTTCACCATTACATCAACTTCAACTACACTGGCCTAGAAGAGAGTGCATCGATCACTTGAGTACTTTTTTATTTGCGGGTTTCGAAACGACAGCAAGTTCTATTACCACCGCTCTGCATTATTTAGCGAGCAATCCAGAATGGCAGCAGGCTATATACGATGAAAGCTCCGACAGTGCGCAATTGTCAGTGCAATCAATGAGGCAATGGTCTTGGACTCAAGCACTTTATTGTGAAACGCTTCGCCTCTATCCTCCGGCATATATGCTCGTTCGCCAGCCAACAGTCGATGTGAGTTTGTACCATCTGAATTTCCGGTCTAATGATTTGGTGATCCTCAATGTCCATGGTATGCAAAGGCATAAAAAATACTGGCCCAATCCAAAGTTATTTGATATCAGGCGGCATCTGAATCGCTCTCCATTCGCAAATAAAGCGTTCATGCCTTTTGGTTTGGGAAAGCGTATTTGTACCGGACATCAGTTGGCTATGACTGAAAGCATGCTGATTTTATCTGCAATGTGTCGGCGTTTTCGATTATCAACACCAAGTAGTATCAAAGTGTCCTTTCGGCAAGGCTGCGTAAAAAATATTTTTAAATTTTATCATTTAGGGGTTGACAGTGTTTTAGGCCATTTTTTCAAA
>NZ_LNXS01000001.1 GCF_001467525.1 Legionella anisa | reverse complement strand
ATTGAGTAAATCTCCACAATTTAAGGAGAGCGTACTTTACAAAATCATTTAAACTCTGTCACACAGCCTTGCCGGAAGGACACGTCAGTGACAATCGCTACCTTCATGCTATCATGAAATAATGTTTAATCATATTAATGCTCATTTTATGAGCACAACGGCGCAATTAAACAAAATGGTTACTGTGCAGTTCTGGACTATCTTCCAATCTTACTTCAACTCCGGCGAACCGGGGGGAGCCGCATTGGTGGTAAAAGATAACCGGATCATCTATATGGATGGTTTTGGCCTGGCTGATATGAAAACAAAACAGCCTATTAATACAAAGACCCTTTTTAATGTCGGCTCGATTAGCAAAACATTTGTTGCTTATGGAATATTAAAACTTGCCCAAGAAAGAAAACTATCATTGGATGATGATCTGTATCAATATTTTACTGACTTTAAGAATACGGGTATAGCAAAAAAAGTAAAACTTTATCACCTGCTCACCCATACATCGGGCATTCCTGATAGCCGGCCCGTAAAAGAGCAACATGATTTTTATCTTACCGCTAAAGACGAAGAGAATTTTGCCCCATTGAAACAAACAGATGCATTACAATTTGAGCCGGGAACGCAGTACAGGTATTCCAACCCTGCATTTAACGGTCTTGCATTGATCATTGAAAAAGTAACCGGTAAAAAATGGCAGCAATATATCAGTGAGAATATTTATAAGCCCGCTGAAATGAAGACTTCCACTATTACTGACGGCCCGCATCCTGAAACAGGTGTTTCACATGGTTATGTATTGAATGATAAAAAAGAATTTGAAGAACTGGATTATGGCGAAGAGCCAACATTCGCGGCAGCAGGTAACGGAGGAGTATGGAGTAGCGTAGAAGAATTATGGAACTATGAACAGGCTATTCAACAGCATAAATTCTTGCCGGTTGAATGGATAGATAAATCAAGAACACCATACCCATTCCCTGATTGGAAAGATGAAATTCCGCAACGACTTGGGCTCAGCTGGTTTATCAATAAAGATTCGATGGGTCATCAAATGATCGGACATACGGGTGCGCAGGGTGGCTTTATCAGCGATTATTGCTGGTGGCCAGAAGAAAAAATATTTTATGTGTTGCTATGTAATATTCCCAAACCGATACAGGAGATAAGAAAAAGAGTTTATGAAGCGGCAAAAATGATTAGATAAAATCTGCTTGAGTGGTCATGATCATAGATTGAGTTTCTTGGTTTCATAGATCGCAATTCATTATAAATCAATACATTGATAAGAATTGTATTGAATCCCAGCGGGCTATGCAGGAATGGATGACAAAAAATTATCATTACTTCGGTCATTGACTGTGTTTCCAATGCGTTGCAAAATATTTCCGAGTTTCCAGGCATTTCTTTTTTTAGGTGTTTTTCTTTTATATTGTCTTTTCAATGCTGGTTTGCTAGAACGCTAGGTCTTAGGCTAGTTAATGGAGATATATCGATGGCAAAACAACGGTTTATATATTTAATTTCTTTTGTTTTATGTTTTATTCTGGTTTTCCCAGGATATAGTTTAAATCTAGACTCTCTTCTTCCTGATGAACAAAATACAGTAAAAGTTTTTCATGATTCATCACCTAAAGTAGTTTATGTTCACAGATTGGCAACAGTTACCAATCCTTCTTTTGAGAAAATGCAAGTTAAAGATGGTGCCGGTTCTGGAATTATCTGGAATAACAGCGGGTATATTGTCACGAATTATCACGTTATTAAGGGAGCGGATAAATTGGCAATTACTTTGGGCAAAATGACAGTTCCGGCAAAAGTGGTTGGAGCTGAGCCTCGTAAAGATATTGCAGTTTTAAAGATCGAAGCACCAGAAGCCTTGGTTTTATTAAAGCAATTTACACCATTTCAAATAGTACATCTTAATGATCTCATCGTGGGGCAAAAGGCGATTGCAATAGGTAATCCTTATGGCTTGGATCATAGCTTATCTAAAGGAGTTATTTCTGCTTTGGGTAGAAAAGTTCCTGGGATCGGTGGGGTGACGATTCGGAATATGATTCAAACAGATACTCCAATTAATCCTGGTAACTCTGGCGGACCCTTATTGAACAGTGCTGGGCAGTTAATTGGCATGAACACCATGATTTACTCTCCTTCAGGCTCATCTGCTGGAATTGGTTTTGCTGTTCCTGCTGATGATATTGAGCGCATCGTAACGCAAATTATCCAAAATGGGCGAGTGGTATTGTCTGGAATAGGTATTCAAAGTGTTCCATCTAGTATTGCTCATCAATTAGGCATACATAAAGGGATCTTGGTTGCAGATGTTCTACCCAATACCCCAGCCGCTCAAGCACATTTAAAAGGTACTCATCGAGATGCTTGGGGACGAATCATACTAGGCGATATTATTATAGCGCTTAATGGCCACACCGTTCATAACTATGATGTGTTATATAATATGCTTACGGAAATAAAAGTAGGGGAGCAAGTGACTGTTTCTATTATGCGTGGTAATAAGCAAATGGATTTACAGATGAAAACTATAGATATAGCTGGAGTTTAAGCTGTATACGCCTACATTTCTTACTCAAAGTCTTCCATGCCGGCGAGAAATCGCCGGTTTTCTGTAATTCATACTCTGTATTATGTTGATAACAATTTAATTGCAACTTCGAGGATGTTCTCATTCCTTTTGGTAAATAACAACCTGCATCCTCTATAGGGTCTAAGATATCGCGGCGTGGGTAATCAATTTAGTTCTAAGAGAGCAAGAAAAAATTTTTCGGGTCCTTGAAATGAAACCAGCACGACCCTATTTATAGATTATTCAAAAAACTAATAGGAGATACTATGAATACTTTACGAAGAACATTACCTATGTATCAAGAAATGAATAGCTTGCTGGAAAATTTTTTTAATCCACAACGAGAGGATGCCTCCTTTATTGAAACAAGTACATGGTCTCCTCTTGTGGATATCAAAGAAGAAAAAGACCGCTTTGTTGTGCTTGCTGATATTCCTGGTGTAAAAAAAGAAGACATCGATATTTCTTTGGAGCAACATGTGTTGACTCTAAAAGGAGAGCGTCATTTTGAAAAGTCAGAAGAGCGCAATGGTTATACACGCAGAGAGCGAACTCAAGGCCAATTCTACCGACGTTTTAGTCTGCCACAAACTGCTGATGATTCAAAAATTACAGCACGTTATATGCATGGAGTACTTGAAATTTCAATTCCTAAAAAAGAGGCGGCTGCTGAGAAAAAAATAGCAATTACCTTAGAAGAGTGATTGTCCAGGCAACGTAGGTTTGTAAAGCCTACGTTGCTCCATGATAGAGAACCTAAAGGTTTATAGGTACGATTGAATGCTAATTTTTCCTAAAAATTATCTTGAAATTAGAACCGATAATCCCCATTAACAGGAGGGTTAACAACAACTACTTAAGAAGTAATATACATTTCATCTCTTATCATTAAATTGAAATTTTTTTTATTTTTAAAAATTAATTTAAAATTAAGGGGATTTACGCTATGTCATCAGTTCAAATAATATTTTGTTCTGTTCATACTCACCGGCAATTGAATACCACCTTGATAAACTTTTCGAAAAACGCAAAAAACGTTTATTGAAAGATAAAGAATTATCGAGTGCTAATCGATGTCCTGTTTTAACTGTATTATGCAAAACAACTAGAAGTTTTAGGCATAAATTAGGTGCGATGTGCTATGAAAGAAAATAAAAAAATTATAAATCAATATGAGTATCCTAATTTCATGGAATGTGCGCTTGCCATTCATGGTTCGGTTACTCCTAGAGTATGGAAAAAGGTTTTGGCGGTATGTGTTTATTCGTGTTTTATTTCTTTACTCAGTATTTTTATTCCCTGGTTGTCTCTTCCTATAAGCCCTTTTGAGTATGCAGGGGTAATTATGGGATTAATTTTGGTTTTTCGAGTAAACGCGGGATACGACCGTTGGTGGGAAGCAAGAAAACTATGGGGCAATGTAGTTAATTGTAGTAGAAACTTGGCAATTATTATAATAAGTTACGTAAATTCTCCAAATAGGGGCGAGATAGATAAAACTCTCGGTCTAATTGCGGCAATGCCCTATCTTATGAAGAATAGTCTTAGGGGGATTGCTTCTATAGAAGAAGTAAAACATTTATTATGTGATGATACATATGCTGAATTGCAGCAGTGGCAACATAAACCTAATCTAATTTCGTCAAAGCTGGCTTCAATGTTATCGCAGAAGCAAGAAAGTGGTAAATTACTTTTTTGAAAGCAGAAGAGCTTCGTCAAGCAGTTTTGGATTGTCAAGGGGCGTGCGAACGGATATTAAAAACGCCTATGCCTTTTGTGATGGCAATCAAATCACGTCGATTTATCCTTTTATTTTTAATTATACTTCCTGTAGCTCTAGTTAATTATTCTGCGTATATTAACCCGATTATCGTGACTTTGGTTGCATATGCTCTTTTTTCATTAGACCAAATAGGAGTAGAGTTACAAAACCCTTTTTCAATTGAAAATTTGAGTCATTTACCTCTGAATGATATTTGTAACACCATAGAGAATAACATCATGGAAATTAAAAAAAAGATAAATAATTAAATAATTGGATTGGAGAACTTATGAAAACGATTAGTAAAAAAGATCAACACAACATCACCCCAGACCAAGCAATTGATTTGCTGCGAAAGGGTAATCAACGGTTTATTCAAAACTTGCGATTTAATCGAAATTTACTACAACAAGTAAATGAAACAGCGGATGGACAATACCCTTTCGCCACAATTTTAAGTTGTATCGATTCACGAACACCAGCAGAATTAATATTTGACCAGGGTCTAGGCGATATTTTTAGTATTCGAATTGCTGGTAATATTGTGAATGATGATATTATTGGTAGTTTAGAATTCGCATGCAAAGCAGCAGGATCCAAATTAATCGTAGTGCTAGGCCATACCAATTGTGGTGCAATAAAAGGGGCTTGTGATGAAGCTAATTTGGGGTATTTGACTCAACTTTTAGAAAAAATAAAACCGGCAATCCACCAGGAAAAAACATTTAAAGAAAATCGAAACGGAAGTAATCTTCCTTATGTCAATGAAGTTGCGAAAATTAATATCAAAAATAGCATTCAAAATATTCTAAATAAAAGTAGTATTATAAAGGAGCTAAGGGATCAAAAAACCATTAAAATAATTGGTGGTTTGTACGATGTTTCCTCTGGTGAGGTTCTATTTTTTGATGAGTAAAATTGAGCCGGATTTTGCATCTTTTAAAAAATTGATTGCAACATCTTCAGTGCTTTAAGAAATTAATGAGCGCAAGCTTTTTATAGTAACGTCAGTTTTTGTGGCGTTACCCCACTCATTTCATTCCTATGAATTTATTAGATAAATTGGTAAATTTGACCATTGCTTTCTGCTTGAGATTTATATGACTATTGCATTAGTCTGGTTTCGCTACGATTTAAGATTGAATGATAATCCTGCTTTTATCGAGGCTTGCTCACATCATCAGTTCGTCATTCCTTTATATATTTATGATGAAAAAAATAGTGTCTTAGGAGGAGCACAAGCCTGGTGGCTTCATCATAGCCTTACTTCTTTAAGCAACTCCCTAGCCCAGATTGGATTATATCTCACTCTGCGCAAGGGTGATCCCTTAGAGATTATTTTAGACTTGCTTAAGAAAATTTCTGTGAGCTCAGTATACTGGAATCGCTGTTATGAACCTGCTGCTCTATTGCGTGATAAAAAGATAAAAGCAACTTTGTTGGATCAGGGTATTGAAGTTCATAGCTCTAATGGAAGTTTGTTCCATGAACCTTGGACGATTAAAAATAAAAGCGGTGATTATTTTAAAGTATTTACTCCCTACTGGAAACACTGTAAACAAACTCTTAATATTCAACCAGCAAGGCATTTAGAACATCGTCCAGCTGGAATTGAAGTTCAAAGTGATAAGCTTTTGGAGTGGAAATTATTACCCACCATCAATTGGGCTGCACGATTTAACGACTATTGGACTCCAGGAGAGGGTGGTGCCCAACATAAACTTCATGATTTTATCGAGCATCATCTAAATGGGTATAAAAAAAATCGAGATTTTCCTATAAAAAATGCAACATCACGCTTATCGCCTCATTTGCATTTTGGCGAAATCAGTCCACGGACAATTTTAAGAGCGATTGAACTTGCGAAGCTTGATCCTAACTGTGATTTATCATCAGTGGAACATTTTCTTTCAGAACTCGGATGGAGGGAGTTTTCTGTTTATTTACTTTATCATTTTCCAAAACTTCCATATGAGAATTTCAGAAATGAGTTTGATGCATTTCCTTGGCACAACGATGAGAAATTATTATCATGTTGGCAAAAGGGCTTAACTGGTTATCCAATAATAGATGCGGGGATGAGGGAGTTATGGGCAACAGGCTATATGCACAATCGTGTCCGTATGATTGTCGCGTCATTCCTGACTAAGGGGTTACTCATTGATTGGCGTTTGGGTGCCGACTGGTTTTTAGATACTCTTGTTGATGCAGATTTAGCGAACAATAGTGCAAGTTGGCAATGGGTGGCTGGATGTGGTGCAGATGCAGTACCTTATTTTCGAATTTTCAATCCAGTGCTACAAAGTCAAAAATTTGATCCTGATGGCAGTTATATTCGTCATTGGGTTCTGGAGCTTTCTCAATTAGACAGCCAATCAATCCATGCTCCTTGGGCATCAAAAGAGTGTAATAGGATTTATTTGGATACAAACTATCCTAAGCCGATTATTAATAATCATGAGGCACGTATGAGGGCTTTATATTATTACAATCAGTTAAAAAGGAAGTAATTCAGGAAAAAAAGCTTTATTTAAGCAATCGTAGCGTGTCTCATGTAAAAATAAAAATGTTCTTCACTATCCCTTATTTCGTAGGGATCCTTCAGCGTCTGACCCTATTGATTTCTTTTTCCCATCTCATAAATCTTCTGATTAGGAACTGCTATACTACAACCAATTTCAGTAGTTTTTCCTCACTTTAGTGGTTAACATGAAGATTTAAATAGGATCTTAATGTCAAAAAAAGTAAATAGACCACAAAATTTTCGTAGTTTTTTCTTCGAAATGGCGAATCCTTATCGGTGGTGGTTTTTTGCCATGTTGCTGGTGGGTATCTATTCATCTATCCATAATGTGCTACAACCCTATGTATTAAAAATTCTTTTAGATGCAGTTGCTCATGCTAAAAAGAATCAATTTCTTGATGTGAGTTTAAAGCCTGCGTTGTTGCTGATTATCTTGGGATTTGTCATTACCTTTATATGGCGTCTTTATAATTATATTGTTTTGCGGTCATTACCAAAGATAAAGGCAGATATTATTGCTGCCACTACCACTTATTTAAGAGATCAATCATACGTTTTTTTTCAAGATCATTTAAGTGGATCAATTAGTGCAAAAATTTCCGATTTAACAAGTAACATCCAGAGTATTGTCAATACTTGGTTTAATATATCCCGGCAAGGTTTAACCATTATTCTTTCTATCGCTATGGTGGGTTTGGTTAGTCCTTATTTTAGCTTGATTTTTTTTCTTATCTCAATCGCGTTTATTGCTACGGCATATTATTGTTCGTACAGTATTAAACCTTATGCCAAAGCCTATGCTGAAGCACGAGCAAAAAATGTAGGAAACATTGTTGATTGTTTTTCTAACGTGCTCAATATGCTTTTGTTTGCCAGAGAGAGCTATGAAGCGCGCTATTTAGAAAAAACAACAACCAGTGCAGTTCAACATGATCAATCCATGCAATTTAAAAATATGCTCAATGCTTCACTACTTGGTGGGTTTGCCTGGATTTTACAAGGGGCATCAATACTGTTACTGCTTTTTCTTGGTAATAGAGGAACAATTTCTGTTGGGGATTTTGTATTTATCTTTATTTTAGCAATTACAGTGATTGATCAGATCTGGTTTCTTACCGAGAGCTTATTGCTTGTCGGTGAACAAGCAGGACAATGTCAACAAGCTCTTGATACGATTTTTACAGAGCATTATCAAAAACCAAATCCAGAGGCCCCGTCCCTTAACATAACTCATGGGGAAATTATCATTGAGCACGTTTGTTTTGGATATAAATCTGATCATATTATTAAAGACTTAAATACTAATATACCGGGAGGGTCTAAAGTCGGTTTGGTTGGATACAGTGGAGCAGGAAAAAGCACCTTGGTTCAACTTATCATGCGCCTTTATGATGTCCAAAATGGAAGAATATTAATAGATGAGCAGGATATTAGCACAATAAACAAACATAGTTTACGCGAAAACATAGCATTTATACCTCAACACCCCAGTTTGTTTCATCGAACTGTTTATGAAAACATACTGTATGGCAGAGTTGGTGCCAGTTATGAAGAAGTGATTGATGCTTCTAAAAAAGCTCATGCACATGAGTTTATTGTCAAATTACCGCAAGGATATGACACCCATGTTGGAGAAAGAGGAATTAAATTATCCGGTGGACAATGTCAACGAATTGCGATTGCACGAGCTATTTTAAAAGATGCGCCTATTTTAATCTTAGATGAAGCCACTAGTTCACTGGATTCTTTAACAGAAAAGCTAATCCAAGAATCATTACACATTGCAATGAGTAACCGAACGGTTATTGTGATAGCCCATAGATTATCGACCCTTTTGTCTATGGATAATATTCTAGTTATGGACAATGGTAAAATTATTGAAATGGGTAACCATAAACAGCTCATCGATGCTGGTGGTTTTTATAATACACTATGGAATGCTCAAAGCGGACATAGTTTTATTTAATTGATGAACGCCATGAACAAAAAAATAAAAATCAATCGAGTCTGACCTATTGATTCTTAAATACCTCATCTGATGAAGTCTCCTATCCTCAATTCTCCATGCCGTTTTTCTCCTTCGGTAAGCAATTAGTGGAATAGCAGTTCAAACTAATTCTCTTCTGAGTTTAATATTTTGTTAACTGATGAATCATAAAATTTACAATATGAACAATATTTGGATTGTATATTATGATTTCACTCGCAGAACTAACCGATCTTTTGGCAAATGATACTGCCTCTAATGTACTTGATTTATCGAATAAAAATTTAACCACCGCAGAGGTTAATAATTATATTATTCCTTTTTTAAAAGAACATCCTGAAATTACAGAGCTGAATTTAAGCAACAATAATATTGATGAAAATGGAGCAAGGATACTCTTGGAGTCTAAGTTAAGAAAACTTAACCTAAGTCGAAATAAACTTGGAGAAATGAGCCCTTTTACAATAAATAAAAACATTACGCGACTTGATTTAAGTGATAATTCTATAACTGAAACTGATTTTCAGGAATTACTTAAGTCAAATCTCGAGGCACTCAATTTAAGTCATTGTGGGCTTTCTGACCCGGCTGATGACGCACTGTTAGAATACACTAAAATTAAAATTCTTGAGCTTAACCAAAACTATCTCACTGATTCCAGCATAGAGAGAGTAATGAATAATCTCAATATCGTAGGCTTTAATGTGGCCTACCAGAAAAACCCCATTGAAATTCAATTTAGAAACGACCCTCGGCTATTTTATTATGATGAATGGAATGATTTTTATCAGTATGGACCTGATAAGAATCCAAAAAATGATTTTTTCAATTTGCTAAAAAATTATTCGGAAACGGAAGAGGGCGAAACTCTTAATTTGGCCCACTTACGTATAACGAATTCAGATGTCGTTATGCATCTTATTCCATTTTTAAAGCAGCATCCCAAAATTACGGCTGTTGATATGAGTGGAAATGAAATTGATGCTGAAGGAGCAAATGCACTGATGCAGTTAAATAATATCATTCAACTTAATCTAAGTAATAATAGAATCGGCCTTGAACAGGAAGCGATCTCCCTAGAGATGCAAGCAAATTTAAAGAGACTCAATTTAAGTGGTAATTCGATTAAAGCGAATAATATTAAAGAACTCCTTCTTAATTCTAATCTGGAAGCCCTTAATTTAAGAAATTGTAATATCAGTGACCTTGATGAAACATGGCTAAGCTCTACCACAATTAAAGTACTTGATTTAAGCGGTAATAAACTAAGGACTCACAGTGCAGAACTGCTACGCCTTAATTCAAGAATTTCCAAAATCAATTTAGACGATCAAGAAACACCTATAAAAATTCTCTTTGATGATGAGCGTGTATTTTGCTCCAAAAATTGGAATACGTTTTATAAGCATGGACTGACCCTAGAGAATGAGAATAGCGCACGATTATTGGATCTTCTGAAGAACTACAATAATGAAACAACCTTGCGCCTTGTTGACCTGAACTTAACGAATGCATCGATTTTCGCTTATATCATTCCATTTTTAAAACAACACCCGGAAATTACTCGCGTTGATCTAAGTAGAAACTTGATTGATGGAAAGGGAGCACAAGCACTGATGGGGTTGGATAGCATCATCAAACTTAACCTCAGCGAAAACAGAATTGGCAGCGAAATGAGCTCATGTAGAGCACATCCAAAGCTTGAAAGACTTAACTTAAGTGGAAATTGGATGCGCAACGTTGATCTCACAGATCTTGTCTTGAATTCAAATCTTAAAGTGCTTAGTTTAGCTAATTGTGGAATAAAAGATGCCAACGAACAATTGGTTCTAAAAACAAAAATTCAGGGGCTTGATTTAAGTAGTAATCCCCTGTCGCCTATAACAATTCTCGAATTACTAGCAGTCCCAAGTTGTTTAAAATTGCATTTAGATGAGAACCAACTAACCCCGCCTATAATCGATATTTTAGCGACCAGAAAACAAAGTTTTCATCCAGCCGACTGGGATAGTAATGAGCTTTTTGATGATGAGATAGATTGCTCTAAGCCTCTGGTTGTACTGCTTTTTTATCCGAAAGACGGAGTCAATAATACACTAAGATTAATTGAATTTTTTCAAAAACAAGATTTAAATGTAGTACTTGTTAATCCGGGAAAAGACAATATCCATCACCCTATATTCGCTACACCAGAAAAGATACATGGCCTTATCTTACCTGGAGGTCCTGATGTACCTGAAGATAATAATGACCTTCGTAAATCTTTTGAGATATTTCTTTTAAAATTTGCACGCGAACAAAAAATCCCAACACTTGGGGTTTGTCGTGGCCATCAATTTATTGCAAGCCAGTTTGGTGCTGCCATTAAGAATTTGGAAGAGAGTATTCGAGAACATTCAAGTGGTGCAGAAAATACTATTCGTGTAAAGGATAAGAAAGATAGTATTCTTTATCAACGATTAGAGCGTAAGGGCAAAAAATTCCAAGACCCTCAATCATTGAATAATTTAATCAAAGAATCTGATAAAAGCTTTACTTATCGAAGTATTTGCCATCACCATCAAGCTGTTTTCTTTCAATCAAGAGATAAGGCTAAAGTTAAAATTATTGCAAGAGGTAAAGATAAGACAATAGAAGCGTTACAAATAGAAAATCATATTTTGACTTACCAGCATCATCATGAGGGTTTTTTAGCAGCAAACCCTAATGATCGTATTGCAAAAGCCTTGCTAAAACTTTTCAAAGAGATGACTATCTCATTCAAAGAAAAGCAAGAGGCCCAGGAAAAATTAGAGTCCATCCCCACAGAAAATTCATTTTCTGTGCTGTAACAAGTGTAGCCCGCATTAGGCGAAGCCGTAATGCGGGAAATAGAGTTTTCCTTAAAACAATAGATCGTTGTTATTGGTTACAATTCCCGGATTACGGCCTCGCCTAATCCGGGTTACGATAGTTAATTTTGTAATTACCAACTTTAGAAAGTAAAATGCAAGCTCATGGATATAAGAGTTGTTGAGTTGCAATTGCTACAGCAGCTACAGCAGCAGCTTGAATCGTTTGACTGCTTGGGAGATTTTCTTTAAAAAAACTATAATAACCACCAAAATCAGAGGATAAAATCTCCGTATCTTCATTGTCGTCTATCTCTAACGATTTGTCCTCATGTTCAGGAGATTCTGTGGCAAGGATAGCGTTATTTGGCGTTACGATGTTGCTCATTTCTTGCGGCTGGAATTGTAATTTTAGCTGCTCCAATTTAAGTTGATTGAGTTGTTCTTGAGTGCGTTCAAATTCGACACTTATTTCGGTCAGTTGATTTTTTAATGTGATACGATAGATTTCAGCTGATTCACTAGGGAAAAATTCTTGATTCAGGGCCGCTTCTGCATCAATACATTGCTCTTTGGCCTGTCTTAAATTCCGGAGTTGAGGAACTGGATAAAACCAGGAAATTATCCAGTAATAGAATTGGGTAAAGACAGATGTATTGTTCCATTCGTTGTTTAACTTAAGATAGTTTTGCGTTGCTCGATGAAACTCGGTAAGTTTTTTTGAGAAAGAATCAGTCTTGTCATTTAATTGATTCTTGTGATTTTTAAATAAGTCAAGCGAATGTCCAAGTCTTTGTGTCTCATCAGCTGTCACTGATTCATCATAAGGTTGTTGTGAGTCAATTACATAAAGTGCTAATGGTTCCTGGCTGAACGTTTTTGTTACTCTGGCAATGTAATCTTTGACTGATTCATCGTCTGTTTTCAGTAATTGAGATTCATTAAGAGCAATATTATAACTTTGGCAATATGCTTGAATTTCCTTAAGCATTGCTTTTGATTGAAATCGTGTGGTAATTTTTTTTTCATTAACTCCACTAATTACCAGATTTGACAAGGGCCAAATTATACTCCCTTCGTAATTGACATTGTGATAATTGTGTAGATGTTGATAATAAATGATTGCGAAAATTAGACTTTCTGAGTTTGTTATCTTTGGCAAATAAAAGGTGTAGTTTTGTTTAGGGGCATTGAATGATACCCGATATTCAAATAGCTTGGCTTTTTCTTGTAATTGATTCACTACTTGTTTGATTTCGGTGAGTCCTAATTGCTCAATACCCACTCCGATTTCAATCAGTTTGTTCGCGGTAGCGAGTTGTCTTGAATACTCTTGATTTTCCCCTGATATAGGAAGATTATCAACACAGTCTTTAAACGTTTCCCAATATTTTGTTATTGAAATCATATTAATCCCTTAAAAATGATTAGCCTCTTTAACTGTAAATTGCTTACTTAAAAAAAGCTATCACGAGTATCGAACGGATCAATGTGTATCATCATAAGACGAAAGATAAGATAGAAGTAGGTTATGTCAAATATGTTACTATAAGCATCAAACTCAAAAAATCAATCGAGTCTGACTCCATTGATTCCTATCCTCAATTCTTCGTGTGTTTTTCCTTTTTTGGCAAGTAATTAGTGGAATTGCAGTCCAAACTAACTTTCTTCTAAATATAATATTTTGTTAACTGAAAGCTCATAAAATTACAATATGACCAATATTTTTACATAATGTTATGAGGTGGTGAGTTATGCAATACAAAGATGAAGTAACGAAGTCGGAGCAAAAAGATCTGGATGAAGCATCTTCTTCCTCCATCTTTAAAGATGATATAGCACCTCTTATAGAGCAACAAAAATTAAAAGAAAAAAAATCAAAAAAGAAGTACCCAAGCTCGAGGTCTGATGTAGATTACGAATCAGATTTGAAAAAAGAAGAATTAGAAAAAACTGCTCCAAAGTACAAATTTAGAAAAAATCGTACTCTCTCTACTTCAAGTTTTGCATCTGAGTATCAAAGTGAATTGGGAACAGTATATGGTGATCAAGGGGATAAACTTGGTAAACCAGGAGCTTATTCTAGAGCAAGGCAGTTTAAGTCAAAAGATGGTAAAAAAGCAAAAGCCATTTTAGATCCTGTAAAGGAGGATTTTGATGCGAACGAAATTAATACAAAATTCGAATTTTTTAATGCCTTATATCCTGGAGAAGTCGAGTTAATTGAAAATGGAAATACTTACAGGCTTGCGTTACCTGTGATTCCTGGAAAACCATATCATAAATTAAACGTTACTAATGAAACAGAACAAATAGAGCTCTTTCTTTCTGCAATTGCAGCATTAAAAGATTGCCATGATAAAGGGTTTGTTGTCATAGACTTAAAGGAAGATAATATTTTTTTTGATAAGAAACAAAATAAAAGCTTCTTGATTGATGGGGGTATGTCAGCAAGAAAAGGAGAGGAGATCCATCCCCAGTTTCAGGTAACCCAAGATGCAACAGTACAATTTATGAGGAAAAAATGCCCTCATTATGCACCCGAGTGTATTTCTAAAGGAGCAAGTGCCCGAGCAGCCACAAGCATGGATATATACGCTCTCGGAACGATGATGAAGAGAGTCTGCAAAAATTCATCACCAGAATTGACTGCGATAATTGATTCTTGTAGAGCTGAAACTCCAGCTCAAAGACCAACCCTTGATCAATTAGAAACACAACTTGTTGAAAGATTTAAACATGCTGCTAAAGGGTGTGACCTCCATTTGCTGACTCAATTACCTGAGGATCTTACAAGTTATGAATATAGTTATATCTATTGCAATGACAACGAGAGAAACACTAAAAAACTGTATCATATTAAATCAGGTGGGAGGTCTGAAGAGGTAAGTATTGATTTTACTCAATTTGAGCAAGAACTCAATAACATTAATCAAGAGGATGCTACCACATTGCATCTTAGCGAAGCTCAAGTTGACACTTTGATAACATCAAATGGAGATCATATCCCTGAGCAGAAAGAGATTATTGTCGATAAAAATGACGAGTTTTTCATTTCTTTGGGAAAAACTGAGGCTCATTCATTCATTATGGTTGGAGTGATACAAAATGGGGAGCCAATCATACTAGGCAGAGTCGGTAAGCAAAATATTGAAGATATTTCTGCAGCGGAATTTTATCTAAGAAATGTTTTTGACCATGTAGATACCGAATTAAGAGATGAATCACTTCGTGTTGGTGGTAACATAGGTTACTCTGCTTACGCGATTAATTATAATCAATATTTGCAGTTTACAGAACTTCTAAGCAAGGCTCAGAGAGATAGTGAACTTCATTGTTACCTGCCAGATAGAGAGCATAATGATACAGTTATAATGACAAAAAAAACGTTACCTACACAGGTTGTAAGCGAACAGGAACGTTTAATTGTTGAGCGTTCTAAAGTTATGTCCGTAGGCAACACGTGTCGGCATACTGCAATTGATTTAATTGAATATACGCAGGGAATTCCTCATTTAACAGATAATGTTTCGCGAACCTTCTTTCATAATTTACCCTTAGCGGCTAACTTTTCTTATGGAAAACCAGACCGTCATTTTTATGTTCTTCCGCTTCCACCGAGCGCGTACAAAAATGAGGATGAGGGTAATAAAAATAAAATGGTTGTTTTAACCAAGATATTCCAACGAATGGAAGACTTGCTCAAAAAAGATCCTTACTCTGACATTACAATTCAAAAATTCGACGCGTTAAAAAAACTCTATTGCCAACAAGCAAATATTGCAAGTGATAATATAGAGGAAGCGCTTAATGCAATTCATCAATGGAGAAACGAAAATACTCAAATAATAAGTCGGTTAAGAGATCAAGGCTTTTTTGCAAGACGATTTGCTTCTCAATCATCAACCAATGTTATGGTGGATGAAATAATTAAAGAAGCGTCTTTTTCTAAAGCGTGCAGTGAGTTGGAACATGCGGGGCAGTCTAATCCAGTTGTAGGTAAACTTTTAAGTACTGTTAAAAAGCTCAAAGATGATGGTACTCTAAGCATGAGTGATTTGCCAAGAATAACTCAATACTTAACAGACACTACTGCTTTAATCAAAGATCCTACTAGCGTGGATGCCTATAACAAACATAATGAGAATATAAACGACGCATTTCACCGATCTTGGGGGCCAATAATAGGTGGATCGATGCTTTGTATTGCGGGAATTCTATTAGCAGCTGCCGCTATTACGGTCACTGTTCTTACATTTGGTGTAGCCTCACCGCTCACTATCCCAGCCTTAGCTGCGGGTGGTGCAGTTACTGTTGCGGGTGTTACATTAAGCGCAACAGCATTTACAGCAGGAGCCGCTGCTAGTTTAGCCGCTACCGGAATTGCTGGTATCGGTATTGCAAGTAAAGCGGCTATGTTTGCACATAATGCTGTTACAAAGGATCGCAGAATAGCAACAGCAATGGAAGAAGTTAGTGGCATAGAAAATTTGAGAAAAATGAAAGCGGACTTAAATGATTTAAGAGATGAAGAAAGAAATCTTGATGATAATGAGGAGAGCAGTCTATTGATGTAAAAGTTAAGCTGGGCTGAAAAGTCTAGCACTTTTTATGATACAGGTTTTAAAATAGTGCCCATGGAGTGATACTGGATCAATGAGGTCAGAATCTGGCCTTATTGATTCATGTTAGTAAATAAAATTTTTTTAATTCACTCATAAAATATGATGAGATAGAAGAAGTCAACGAAACCTAAAATTAAAAATAGCTACTTTGATGTACTATAATTTTTCAAATAGTTATTTTTTGGATGGAAGCTCAATCTAGGTAATTTAAGCTAATTTCAATCGCAACATAGAATCGCTTTATTTTATTCATTTAAGAGTTTAAGGGATGAAAATATGATTAAAGGAATTTTTTCTAATTTAAAATATGATTTTCAAGCTTCGATAGTGGTGTTTTTAGTCGCTCTGCCTTTGTGTCTTGGTATTGCTTTGGCATCAGAAGCACCTTTATTTTCTGGAATTATTGCTGGAATAATAGGTGGTGCTGTTGTTGGATTTCTTAGCGGTTCAGCTCTAGGTGTTAGTGGCCCTGCTGCGGGCTTGGTAGCGATAGTTCTTTCTGCTCAACAAACCCTAGGCTCTTGGAAAACATTTTTATTGGCCGGGTTTATCGCCGGAATCTTTCAAATTGTAGCCGGTTTTCTGCGTGGTGGGATTATTGCTTATTATTTTCCATCCTCGGTAATCAAAGGTATGTTAAGCGGTATTGGGATTATCATTATTTTAAAGCAAGTCCCTCATTTAATTGGATATGATGTTTCTCCTATTTTAACCGATTTAACTGATGGCCGGCTCGAATTTTTTTATATTAAGAAAGCGGTTGAGAACATTAACTTTGGTGTGGTCATCATTAGCATGATTTCACTTTTAATCATGGTATCATGGCAATACTTAATTAATAGGGGATACAAATTATTTGAGATGTTACAAGCTCCTTTAGTGGTCGTGTTGTGTGGACTTGTTCTGTCTTTCCTTTATAAAAGCGGATGGCTCTCTTTTCATTTAGAGCCTTCGCAACTCGTACAAGTTCCTGAGTTTAAAAGTATTGCTGATTTGACTCAAGCAATAACCTTACCTAATTTCAATCAACTGACTAACATGGAGGTATACCAAGTAGCAGCTATTATTGCTTTGGTCTCAAGCTTAGAAACTTTATTATGTGTTGAAGCCACTGATAAGCTGGACCCTTATAAAAGAGTGACACCCACAGACCGAGAATTAAAAGCTCAAGGATTAGGTAATATGCTTTCTAGCTTAATTGGTGGATTGCCCATTACGCAGGTAATCATACGAAGCTCGACTAATATTACCTTTGGCGCTAAAACTAAATTATCCACTATTTTACACGGAGTATTGCTTTTGGTTTGCGTACTTACTATCCCCATGGTATTGAATCAAATTCCATTAGCATCATTAGCAGCAATTTTAGTTATGATTGGCTATAAATTGGCCAGTCCATCTGTATTTAAACAAATGTATCAAATGGGATGGGAACAATTTCTACCATTTATCGTTACTGTGATTGGGATTATCGTGAATGACTTGCTTTTTGGTATCGGTGTTGGCTTTGCTGTAGCTATTTTCATAATTTTACGCCATCACTATTTAAACGCCCATGACACCAGTATTGTTATGGAAAAAGGTATGGTTTTTCACGTGGAATTGGCGGAGGAGGTATCTTTTTTAAATAAAGGCAGCATTATCCATCAATTTCGAAAAATTCCTCCTAAATCTATGGTAATCATTGACAGCAGCCGCTCTAAATATATTGATAATGATGTGCAAGAGGTGATTAACAATTTCTCAGAGAATGCTAAAACCAAAGAAATTACCGTGGAAATGAGAGGGGTTTTGTTCCAAAGATAAAAATAAGCAAACCTTGTTTGCTGGCAACCAGGTTTGCCACGTCAAATAGAGCATAGATGAGGGACTCTATTTATCAATTCCAGCTTAGTCACCCCAATTTTACTCATAATCACCCAAGGAATTGTAATTATATGGGTCATTGTGGTTAACTATATTTCAATCTTAGTATTTGTTATAATATTAAAATAACTAGTTACCGAGTTACTTATGCCTTTTAGTACAATTAACCCTAATGATGTCTTGCCTGAGAACAATTCTCTAATAGTCTGTGCTGGCACGATCACGTGTGATAAGGTGAAAGATATGGGCTCGGGTTTCTTAGTCTTTAAAAAAATATTCAATAAGAATGTGCACTTTAATTCTAATGAAAATTGGCAGACAGTATTAAACAAACATTTAAAGGACTACCATTCAAAAAAGGAGCCCATGCCTCCTTATATTCGCATGGCACAACAAGATGGTTATATTGGAGGTGTAGCTACCGTTCCTGTCAAAAACTCAAAGGGATTATCATTTAAAAAGTACTTAGACAATAATGAGCGAGATAAAGCATTTAAAGAGCAATATAAACAAGCAGTGGGCCAATCGATTAAAGATGCTTTGGAGCTAAACCGACCATTATACATTCAGCCATTGGGAATAGGTGTCTATGGCTGGCCACCAGAAGAAGCTGCAGAGTTGTTCGCTAAAATGATTGTAGAAAACGATCCAGACGACAAGTTAAACATCACGATACCAATTTTTGCAACGTCACCTACCTCTAAAGATAAATTATTTGAAAAAGCTTTAATTGAAGAATTAGCAAAACACCAGCGGCATCCAGTACAAACATCCGAAACAAAGCCTGCTAAGAACAGTGAGCCTCAGCCTCAACAAAAGAAAGCCCAAGAAGTTAAAAAAGAGATAAAAGAACAAGAGAAAAAAGAAAAGGAAGACGTAACGAACCAACAAAAATTAGTTTCTGTTGTGGCAACGTTAATCAACAATATTGAAACAAAACAAGGAACACGTTGGACTTCTGGAAAGGACTCCCAAAAAGTAAATGATTTAAAAGAACTTAAACAAAGTATTTCTGAAACGACTGCAGAACAATGGGATGAAAAAGAAAGTGAGTTCCTCCTTAATACTTTAAAAATTTGTGAACGAAAAAGAAACCCAATTCATTTTTGGAGCACACCTGAGAGTGTTACTGAATTTAAAACATTGCTTGCAGAAAATGGTTTAGAGCTCCCAAGCAAATCGGACTCTGACGAATTTTCGAAGAGCTGAGGTTGGGGAGTTTATATAAACTAAATGACCGATTTGAACTTCATTTTTAATGCAGAGATTGACTATATTGCGTAAGTTCTGATAGCAAGTAGGTGAAGCTAAGCTTCACCTACTTTCATTGGGAGATTAAATTATATTTTTGAGCCTATTATATGAATAACACCGTCTGGCATCTCGGGAACTATCTCATTGAGTGCCTCTTTTATTTGCTGATTTCGTGCAATAGTATCTAGCTTTTCTGAGAGTTCTTGTTGACTCGCAGGATCATAGATACTTCGGCTGATACGTGTTATCCCTGCATCGGGGTTTGGTGTTGATGACCCAAAAAAGGTAGGTGTTCTGCCTCCTCCATTCATAGCATGGGAGCGGAGCATTACGTATCCTGGATTAGTTGGATCGGGTACTGAGGGTCTTTCTTTGTAGTTAGGTTGAGGCAAAGTTTCTGAATTATCATGTTTGGCCCTAGACATAATTAGACTCCAATTTGTTTAAAACTTGTACATTATAACAAGTTTATGTACAAAAAACAATATATTTTGATTGTTATAAGTTGAACCAACATCCAATCATTAGAAATTAAGTTTATTTTTGAGGGATTTATAGGTGCTCGAGAATGGTTCCAATTAGAAGATTTTTTGACATGATTTGGCTGCATTGAGTTGAAATGAATCGATTTTACACGATGCTCAAAATCCATGTTCATTCCTTAGAATATAAAAAATGATTTAATTTTAGCATTTCTTGCAATTTCAGCCCCTTATTTCTATTTAGAAGCCAATCAAGAACCTATTGCTCAAAGGTGCGTTAATCACTTTGCTAGAATCCTGTCACCTGTAAATGATCAATTTTAATTCATTGTGCAATAAAAATTGTCTATCATTATAGATATTAGAGTTACTTTTTTTTCAAAATATTAGGAAAACATATGGAAGAGAAAGGCGCTCGAAATGACAAGTATGTTTACGTCCTTGTAAATGACTTTCCTAAGTTGTTAAGAGCAGGAGAGTCATTAGAAAGAATAGCCATCATAACTTTTTCAGAGAACCAAGCAATTTCAGGAATTCCAGTTATGGTTTATCAAGATTTTAAAAGTGCTGCGGATGCATCCAGGAGATTATATAAAAAAACAGGAATGGATTTGCAGCGACATGGCCAGCATCATAAATACTACCATACTGGTATTGCTAAAATTAAAATAGATGAACGAAGTATGGGAAAAGAACTAACTCAAGAAGAATTTATTGATGGATTGGAATCGATAACTCACACGAATGGAATAATCATAACCCGTGCCGAATTAGATGCTTTAACACATGAACAACAAGAAGAAGAGCAAATAGCGTATGAGAGCGATGTTGAAGAAGAGCGATTTATAACTCAGTCTATTTTAAAAGATATTTCAGGGATTCCTCCTAAATTAAGATATTTATTATTTGTTGACTTCGAATTATTTCACCACTGCAAGGAAAATTGGATTGATTATGAGTTTAGAGAACGGAGATGTGTTAAGAATTTGTTTGATACTACTACTACAATTCTAGAGTTATATTCCGATCCAAAAATTAGAACAAGTCTAACACTTGAAATAATCGACAGCTTGCATCTTCAGCTCAGTAAAGGATTAGTTCAAATGGAAGTTGAAGGCAATGCTCTTAAAGAATATCGTACCATTTACAACGGATTTCCAATTTTCAAAGATACATCAACAGTAGAAGGAATTACAGAATTACTATTTCGAATTAGAAAAGATAACAATGCAAAGGGATTCATGCTGGGCAGCCCCTCAAAAACAGAGTTTTCAAATAGAGAAGAGTTTATCGCTGTAATTGAAGATGCAAGGAACAACGCACTTGCATGTGCTGGTGAGACTTCTTCAGAGACAAGTGTGAACATTAAAAACTTTAGTGATGAACAAATAGTAGAACTCGCTCAAAAAATTTATCAAAAAATTAAAAATGGGGAACCCGTTTATATACTCACTCCAGAGCCTAAGTTAGCTTACGAATATGCATTAAATGCGGTTAAAACTTATAATGAGGAAATCAAACATGCAATTACCGTTCAGGATAAAATAAAAGCAATTGATAAACTAACCCATGAATTAGAAATTCTACATTTATATTATGATGTAAATCTTCGAACGAATTATTTATTGACTAACTTATTATTAATATCTAACGGTATAAAATGGACCATTTTATATAATCCAAATCGAATTGACCTTTATAGCGAGCAACAAAGAATAAAAGAAATTAAAAAAGGAATTTTTCGATTTGAATACCTAATGAAAAATCAGGAAGAAATGTTAAAAGAGTATGATGAATTAAACCATGGATTAGCTAAAGAATTCAGATATGGTAATTTAGGTTTTTATCATCCTTTTCAGAGAGAAGATAAATTGAAATTAGTCAAAAGGGCTTCCCTAAAAAGCTCTGATCCGGAAGGGGATATAGAAAGGGAAATGAAAAAATTTGATCAAGGTTTAAAAGAAGAGCAGGACCAAATTAATCATGTGGTAGATAACTGGTCAAAAACATACGAAGAAGCCGAAGAATCCTTGAACAATTTTTTAAGGAAAAAATCTTTATAATCATTGCTTGCTGACTTGCTTTTTGTGAGTATGCAAAACGAATACTGCAATCAAGTCCTCTGCTTATCATTTTATTGGTATAAATTATTGATTAATAACGATTAAAATGGCGTGTTCGGAGGAACCCCAGACACCTTGGTTCAAAGGGTTATGCACATACTATTTTTTTAGTTCGCACCATCCAGTTCAATTTGTTATAATTCAATACCTTAAAATAAATGAGAAATTTTAAATGTCAGATAAATTAAGTGGAAAAGTAAAATGGTTTAATGAGAGCAAAGGTTTTGGCTTTATTGAAAGTAATGGAAAAGATTATTTTGTGCACTTTAGTGCAATTCAATCGACTGGTTTTAAAACTCTTTCCGAAGGAACCAATGTTTTGTTTAAGGCAGTAAAAGGACAAAAAGGGCCTCAGGCAGAAGATGTTGAAATCGTTTGATATTTTGAGAATATCTTTACCGATATAACTTCTTATTAAAGAATTTCAGAGCAAACTAGCTATTTACTCTCTATATTTTTAGTTGATGTAACCGAGTTGAATAGTCTGTATCTCCAGATTCATTTACTAAAATCATGAACTCATTTGGCTGTAGCTAAATCAAGTTTTCATTTGCTGTAAAGGCGATGGTTAGCCAACGTTGAGGCGTGTCTTCTCCAATGGCTAACGCGATTTCATTACGAATTTCATCCAAGGTTTCAATGCTCGAAATTGGGTAATCCATAGGTACTACTATATGTATTTCAATAAATTGTGCTCGTCCTATTTTTGCAACGTAGCTTGTATAGGTTTTGAAATCACGTTGTTTGGTAAGCTCATCTAAAAATTCTCTTATTTTTTCATCAAGATCTACGGGGGCCATGCGAAATATGTCTCGTGTGGCATCACGGACTGCGGCCATAGGTACAAAAATCAAACAAGCAGTAAGAATCGCTAAAATAAGGGGATCAATGTAGGGGGTAAAATATCCGTAGGTTCCACCCTGCAACAAAGCGGCGATGCCAAATGCCAATAGGAGAGAGAAGGAAATCAAAGCAGACATTAACCAACTTTGAATGTCTAATCGCAAGAATTCAGACTTAATTTTGCGGTTTTTTTTAGTCAAATAAAAATACATGCCGGTTGATAAAAAAAATACTAAAAGAGCAAACACAAATGCCCAATCAAAATTAAGTTCATGCCCACCAGACATTAAACTACCAATTGCATTTATCATCGCATAAGTACAAAGAAGTATTAGGATACTACCATTCAAAACAAGAACCATAGGTTCGATATGCCAGTAACCATATTGAAATCTCCGATTTCCCTTGCTTGTTAAAAGACGGGCAACAAAAAAGGCGAGGATTGATATAACGGTATCCACCATATTAAACATACCGTCAAAGATGATAGCTAATGAACCCGACAATAGCCCAAATAAAATACCTACTACGGCCAAGAGAAGGGTAGCAGCTATTGATATTTTAAGGGCTCCTTGTTCATGAGGTTCCTCTTGTATTTTCATTTGAGTAATATCCTGATATTAATAATGATTTATCTACTGTATATTATTGCTTCAACAGCTACTAATAAATCCATAGGCTTGTATTATTAGGTCTTTTACGTAATAACTGCCTCTTTATTCTAATTATTGCGGTAAGTTTTTCGCAGGGTTTTGAATAATCAATTTATTTTACGCACATTAACTTTGCGTCCTTTTAATTTCCCACTTTGTAAATATTGATATGCTTTATCTGCTTGGCTGTGGTGGATTGCAACATAGGAGTACATGGCGGTGATGTTAATTTTGCCAATTGTGTTGCCTTCTAATCCTGCATCTTTGGTTAATGCACCAAGGATGTCACCGGGGCGAATTTTATCTTTTTTCCCGGAGGCAAGGCAGAGTGTAACCATTTCTGGCACCCAGTGAGTTGTGTGGTGATTTTCTAATTCATTTATGTTTCCCCAATGAATGGGGTGCGGGTGGTTATCTTCAATGGAGCAAACCCGTTGTGCATCTGCAGGCGTTATAATACTTAAGGCGATTCCTTTACTCCCAGCTCGTCCAGTTCGACCAATACGATGAATATGGACGTCAAGATCAAAAGCGAGATCAAAATTGATCACTGCAGAAAGCTCCTTTATATCAAGCCCGCGTGCGGCAACATCAGTGGCGACAAGAATAGAACAACTGTGGTTAGCAAAACGCAAGACAGCAAGATCACGATCGGCTTGCTCCATATCTCCATTTAAAGCGATGGCACTGAAGCCTTCGTAGATGAGCTGGTCTGTGACTTCCGCTGTTTGTTGTTTCGTATTACAGAAGATTAACACTGAAACGGGTCGATAGTGCAACAGTAATGATTTTAATATGGGAAATTTCTGAGTTTGTTTCGAGACTTCATAAAAATGTTGTTCAATATCAATTTCGTCAGGAAGAGCTTCCACATAAACTTCTTTCGGATCCTTCATAAATTGTTTTGCAAGCTGTTTAATTTCTTCAGGGTAGGTTGCAGAAAAAAGTAGAGTTTGTCGTTGTTTGGGACAAACCGAAATAATGTTTTTAATGTCATCAAAAAAACCCATATCCAGCATTCTGTCTGCTTCATCTAAAACTAAAGTTTTTACATGAGATAAGTCTAAAGAGGCGTTTTTTAAATGCTTAAGAACTCTCCCCGGTGTTCCTACAATGATATGAGATCCATGCCGTAAAGAATCAAGCTGAGGCTTCATTGGTATACCACCAGATAAATTAATAATTTTGACATTAGGCATCAAACAGGCTAATCGACGGATAGCTTGGCTTACTTGTTCTGCCAGTTCACGGGTAGGGCAAAGAACTAAGGCTTGTACTGCAAAAAAAGAAGTTTTTAAATTATTTAATAAAGACAAAGCAAAAGCAGCGGTCTTTCCACTCCCTGTTTTTGCTTGAGCAATAATATCTTCATTTCTAAGAATTATGGGCAGACTTTCCATTTGAATTGAGGTCATATTTTCATAATTTGAAGAAGCAATGCTCTTTAATAACTCTTGACGAAGGGGGAGTTGGGCGAATGATAGGTGTTGAACGGTGTGTTCTGATTGAATCATGAAGTTTACCCTCTTGGTAATTAATTGCCATTGATACGTATTAGGTGTGGTCTGCCGGACGTCACGTTTTTGCCACAGTAATTTTTTCCAATAATTCCTTTATGGATAAAATGGTTTGATATATAGGTAGAAATGCGTATGATAATCTGTCTGCTAAGTAAAGCTTTAGTATATTAAAAATTAGTATAAATTATCGATGACGTCCGCGTGAGGTGTATTTCTCTTGGGCCATAGTTACTTTTAATAGACGTCCTTCCAGCATTTTCCCATTCATATCTAAAGAGGATTGAGCTTCTTGTTGGGAGCTAAAGGTTATAAAGCCAAAACCTTTGATATGACCAGTAAAGCGATCTTTGATTAAAAGAAGTTCCTCTACCTTACCATATTTTGAAAATTCCCCTTGTAATGATTCTTCAGTGATTCCAAAGGGTAAGTTACCTACATAAATTTTATTTTGCTTCACTGTCGTTTTCTCCAAGTAACCACTACAACTACAAAGAGATATAGTGGTTAAATAATATTAACTACTTAAATTAAATAGCTATTATATTTTGTGCTTGAAGGCCTTTTGCTCCTTGCGTCACAATAAATTGTACTCGTTGACCTTCTGTGAGGGTTTTGAAGCCAGAACTTATAATTTCTTTAAAGTGAGCAAATACATCCGGCCCCGTTTCTTGTTCAATAAAACCAAATCCTTTGGATTCGTTAAACCATTTAACGACTCCATTTACTGTTTTAGACATAAGTATCCTTAAGTGTTTATTATAAATGCCTGTATAGGCGAATTTAGCCGGAAACCGGTCAAGAGTTAAAAACTACCGAACGAGGGATTAAATGAATAAAACGACGATTTGGAGAGTATAAAATAGACATTTTCTAGCTGAGATTAGGATACTACCTTTTAAGGTTATAAGTCAATCTTATTTGTCTATCACTTTCATATCGAAAAAAAATGTTTACTTATACCGCAAAAATATATTTGATGACATTGAAATTAAACAATCCTCTGGAAATAATTTAGATTCTCTTTTTATTTGGATGCTAACCTAGCAAGAGGGGAGTTTGGTAATTACAATGGTCAAATTACTAATAACAAAACGCATCTGATTGAAAAAGAATTGCGAACCAGTTCCTAGGTGCTCTTAAATTACCTTAATCTTAAGGACACTATTCATCAACATATATGGGAAATTTTTGAGCGTTTTCTTTTACTGCTTTTAAAAAAAACTGACGACTTTCTCTGTCAGAGAAACTATTAATGCTAATTAATTTTTGAGTGCATGATGGACAGAGTTGATAGCAAAGGAATTTTCCATTTTTAGCTCGAGATTTACCTCTTAATGAAAAATCATTTGTAATTCCTAAACAATAATGGCACGTTTGGTAGCTCATAGAAAACCCTATATAAAATAGCTAATTGCTCCTAATGACTATGAGACAAGATAAAGAAATTACAGGATAAAAATGAATTTCCAAGATAGGCAATAAGAAGATAAAAGAGGGGTATAATTACAAAATACACCAATTAAAAATTGTAACATCTAATTAGCTAATAAACTAGCTATGAATATCAATAGATATTAAGTAGTGTTAACACTTTAAAGAAATAGAACTATAAATTGAGAATAATGATGGCGCGCTCGGAGGGACTCGAACCCCCGACACCTTGGTTCGAAGCCTGATACTCAATAATAGAAAACATTATAAATCAACAACTTACGATGCATCAAATCATCGAATTACTGCCTAGAACTGCCACAAATACACTACAAACGGTCACTGTTACGGCACGATTTCGTCACTGTTGTGTCAGGCAGCGCTAGGCAGTCCCAATCAATATTTCCCTGTGCGACATACAGCCACATTAGAGTCCTATTGTTGATTATTAGTATTTTGATTAGACTGACTCTGAATGGTATAATCTCTTATTACCTGAGTTAATAAAAATACAAAACGCGTATTTGAATTTGAGAGTGGTTGCGCTATAATATAATTAACCATGCCCGTCACGCCTCTCAATGATGCGCACCACGACGGGTTATTTTTTTATGGCTGAAAAGAGTTATACGAAACCTGCACTTACTGTTAGTCAACAGCTGGAGTTTTTATTTTCTCAGGGTTTGCAGATTGAGGATCAAAAACTAGCTATTCGTGCATTGGAAACAGTAAGTTATTATCGCTTATCATCCTATCTTTTGCCTTTTAAGCAATCCCACAATGCAAAGAACCCTCGCCAGTTTAAAGAAAACGCTACATTTGAACAAGTTTGGCAGCTTTATCAATTTGACAGAGAGCTAAGGTTACTTGTTGCTGATGCAATTGAAAAAATAGAGGTGGCATTTCGAGCGGCATTAACCAATGTGACAAGTATCCGATTTAATCCTTTTTGGTATGTAGAACGAAATTATTTTAAGGCTAAAGCTGGTGCAAATAGAGAAAGAGATTTTTTTGATGATTATCTAAAAACAATTAAAACGATTAGTACCAATAAGCAGGAACTATTTATTCAACATTATCATAAGAATTATGATAAACCATATTTTCCACCAATTTGGATGATGGTTGAGGCACTCTCCTTTGGTGTCTGTTCTAAGATGTTTAATAATATCCAGTCGAAAGATGTGCGTAATGAGATTGCTTCTTTTTTAGGTCAGCATACAACTGTAATTGAATCTTGGATAAAAAGTTTAACCTATACAAGGAACCTCTGTGCTCATCATTCAAGATTATGGAATAGATGGCTTGTTATTCCTCCGCTAATACCTAAGAATGCGCCTATTAAAACCCATATTGATGGTAACTATCGTTTTCAATTAATCGCTTTTATCATAGATCAATTATTAGAAACAATTGCACCTGAATCTAATTGGAAAATAAAGCTCTTTGAGCTATTTGAAAGAAATGAGCAGTTTTCAGGAATTGAAATGGGATTTATAAATAATTGGCGGGATGATCCAATATGGCATTGTTGAATAAATCAAAATTAGGCAACATTTCACCTAACCGAATTGGTTTTACTTCACTTTCACAGAGACTGGCATACCCAGTGAAGTGATTCGTTTAAAGCACGCGTAGCAATCCCACATTCTGTTTTTTGCTGAGGTAATTCCCTTGCTTTCATGGCTGTCCCCATGACTTTTTTGTAACGCAAAATAGCTAACTCTATATGGCTGCGCAAACCATAATTGTTTTTCTTTTGCCATACCATATCCCCCTCGTCCTGCAAAAGGCGAATATGATCGTCGCGCTGAGTGTTCGCTTTCCAGCTAATCACTGCAACTGATGGAGGAGGAATGACGATCTTTGCATCAGGCTGTTTCGTCAGTATAGCCTTATTAAAAGCAAAGCTTATTAAAAGCAAAGCTTGCTTCTTTAATTGCTTTTCCAGGAGAATTATGAAATTCAGCATTATCTACAATAAAGCTCTCGTCTGTTCCTTGAAATCGACCCGCTTGAATCCATGCATCTGGAAATATTTTGGCTCTGTCCTTACCAAATAATATTAACCCTGAACTGTAGGTACTTTTTTGCCTTGATAATCCATTAAGATAACGACCGTTTCTAGATCTTTCTTATCGATCTTCCTAATTTTTTCGAATTGCTCTAAAGCAGCTCTGAAGTCTATCGCTTCGGAGTTCAATGCAGTTAAGGGTTGCTCATCAAAAGTTTGATTGCTGACTATGCGATTTAACTCTTTAATCATTTCTGTGTCAGCTTTTCTATTTGTGGTTCCAGCACGAATATATACTCCTTCTTCTGGTCCTGATTTTTTTATAATAATGATGTCTAGTCTAGCTTGGAAAGACACGAACAATTAAAAGATAAATATCCCGCCATAGAATAGTATCTATTTCGGGAAAAATGTGTGGGGCAATTGATCGCTAATAAGAATGGCAACTTTTTCTCTGATGTTTTTTGTTCTAAAATAAAAACGTAGATACCAAAAAGCTTGTCCATTGAGTCAATTGGTATTTCGAGATCTCTGGATCTTCCAGTTCAACCGCTGTAAATCGACGTTCTATAAAGTCAAGAATAAAAACTTGAGGATTGAATCTTAGGGTGGTTTGTATTTGGGGCAAAATATAATTTGGATTTTCTATTAAGGAGGTGGTTTTTAAGCCACCCCTTAGAATAATTTATGCTGCAGTACGTCCTTTATGGGTATCAACGACAGGGAAGTCGATGTCCGTCTTGAATGCTTCGTTGAAGTAGTTAGTGAAAGTGTTCATCGCTACATGCGCTAAAATTTCAACCATTTCTTCATCACTAAATCCAGCTTCACGGACAGTCTTGATGTCGAACTCACTCACCCCACCACGACGTTCAATCAGTTGAGTAGCAAAATTGAGAGCCACTTGTGTTTTCTTATCAGACGATTTTCCTGAGAGGTTTTCTTTAAGTTCATCTTTATTAATCCCTGCTTTTTCTCCAAGATAGGTATGAGCGGATGCGCAGTAGTTACAGCCATTATAACCTGCTGAGACCAATGCGATTTGTTCGCGTAGTTTAGGGTTAAGAGCACCTTTGCTAAGAGAGGTCATAATCCCAATGTAGGCTTCCAGTGCCGCTGGTGAGTTGGCAAATGTGCTGAATAGATTTAATTCAGTGCCCATAGCTTTTTTTGTGCCTTCGAGTAGCTCTTTAGCTTTGCCTTGTGCGTTAGCGATAGAGATTTTTTTAATACGTTGCATGATACCTCTCCTTATTTTTGGATAGATTGGAATACGACAGTATCCTCTTGCCCTTTATATTTGTAGCAGACCATATAACTTACGTCAAGGAAATTGACAGTTGTTCGGAATTCTGTTGTTCGGAATTCTGACTATACTTAAGAATAGAGCATTAATCAGTGAGAAACCACCATGAAGAGTATTATCAAAGGTTTGTTATTTTTTTTCATGAGTGTTGCCTCTTTGACAGCCTATGCAGAACAAGCCTATAAACGACCTTCAGATGCTGTCATCAAACAAAAATTATCAACAATTCAATATAATGTTACTCAACAACAGGGTACAGAATCCCCGTTTAATAATGCTTATTGGAATAATGAAGAGCAAGGTATTTATGTTGATGTTGTTACCGGTGAACCATTATTTATTTCGCTCGATAAATATGACTCTAAGACTGGCTGGCCGAGTTTTACCAAACCGCTAGAACCTGGAAACATAATATATAAAGATGATAGCAGCATGTTTACTAGTCGGACTGAAGTGATTTCCAAACATGGAAAATCACATTTGGGGCATGTTTTTGGTGACGGCCCTCCGCCCACCAATAAACGTTTTTGCATGAATTCTGCGGCGCTGGAATTTATTCCAGTCAAGGATCTGCAGAAAAGAGGTTATGGTAAGTATTTGCCACTATTCAAAAATGCAGGAAAATAACGTGAAGTAATATGCCATGTTTATGGCTCACAACAAGATTTGCCTTTGATAAACAGAGCTTAGGCAGTTGAGTGGTTTTGCCTGGTTTTTGCAATTTATCAATTAATCAGCTACCTTTAAGCTGGATAATATTATCAACAGGGAGCTTAAACCTGACATGAAGTTTTATCTTCATCCATCTTGTCATTTATTATCAATGCATTGGAACAGTTTTGACCTCATTAAAGCATCAAGAGATGGTTACAAGCATCCTCCTCGTCCTAAAAAAATGGCTCATTCACAATCTTTAGTCATTTGGCGCCGCCAACTTCAAATAAGATATTATCTAATGGATAAGTTAGAGCAAAATATGTTAAGCCAATCCAAAACAAGGCTTCTTTCATAGAAATTTGTGAACAATTAAGCTATGAAATGAAGGATGAGAAAGCGGCAAGCTATTTGGTAAAAAAATTGTATGTTTGGCTTGAGGAACAATTGTTTGTCCATCAATTGAATCCTTTTGTCTAAAACACTATTATGCCTCGTTTCTAGTCATTCATTAAAATCATTGGTTTTTTCTATCTGTATTTCTTTTTCTTAATGGAGGTAATAAGTAAATTATTTGCTCTAAAAGTAAAAAAGGACCATACTCAATCGGACAGCACAGAGAATTTATTTCGTGCTCCTACAAGGAAGGATACATGGACAACTCCTCAAAACCACCAGGCAAGCGCTCCATAAAAGCTGAAATGATTTAATTCAACTATTGATGCTTTTCTAATAATGGTCGCCAGGCTGCCTAAATGTGTGTAATTAAAAGTAGCATTGGATGGTTTATTATAAACAAGAGCCGCAATTTTTTTGGCAACAAAAGCGCCGCTTTGTTATGCGGCAGGTGCAAGTCCAGGGAAAGATTTTCCGTACCACTTCAATGTAAAAAGATTTAAATATGGTTAACAATTTTATAAGGATAGCAGCGATGAAAAAAATTAAATCATTGTATATACCGCAATTAATATTTATTTTTATGATGCCAGTTCTTGCCTGGGCTTCAGATATTTCCTACAGTTTGGTGGGTATTCAGGGGTATGATCCTGTGTCTTATTTTCAACAAGGTGGGCCTGTACGTGGTAGCGGAAACTACACGGGATATTATGAAGGTGTGAGTTATATTTTTTCTAATCAAGAGAACAAAAAAACATTTCTTGCAAATCCTGAAAAATATCTTCCCGCTTATGGAGGATATTGCGCGTATGGCGTATCCGTTGGGAGCAAAATAGTGAGTGATCCTTTAGCTTGGAGAATTGTGGATGGAACACTCTATCTAAATTTAAACAGCAAAACACAAGATGTTTGGGCAAAAAATATACCTGGCAACATAAAGAAGGCAAATATTAATTGGCCAAAAATTAAAGGCATCGACCCTAAAGACTTATAATAAGTTGCACTGTTTTAATATAATTCTCCTTCCCACTTAGTTTGCATCCGGATTTGTTTTGCGGTTCGAATTAAGAAGTTTGGAAGGGGAAATGATGTAATGAGTATGTATTCATTAAGTAAAGATTCGGGAAATTGTGGTGATTAATACAGACTCTATAGCCTTTAAACAGACTACCGTCAGCGGTAAGCCAGTAATCGTGGCTGGGAAAGCCTTGACATCTTTTAATATTCACCTAAACTTTTCATTAAAACGTTGAGCTTAATATATCGATAATATCATGTTCATTAGCTGAAGAAGGAATATGAAAGAAAAAAAAAGGAGTAAAACAAGTAAATACCTAAGTAATTTAGTTTTAATTCTTGCTCTCTCCATGATGGTTAGCTCAGCTGTGATTTCATATTTCTTTATCAGACAAAATGAGCTGCTTATATCTTCTTTGAAAATGCAAGCGCAGAACAAACAAATTCTCATTAAAGATGTATGGAACAATATAGTAAAAAAAGAAACCAGAGCTGATATCGCGATACTTCTGTCTGTTTTACCTGTAAAAGATGAGGTCGAAGTTCAGGCCATTAAAAAAGACTATTTGAGAGACTTTTCTGAGTTAACAGGAACATCAAGTACAGCGGATATTGTCAAAGAGGTTAAAAAGGAAATTGAGCGTTATGGTGAATATATTGATAATTTATATCTTGATCAAGTGACTATTCAAAATAAAGCAACTGCAATCGAAGGTAGTAATAAATTGTATTCTGAAATAGCGTTTTTTCTACAAATATTTAGCGTTGTATTGATTATTTTAAGGAAGGATTTTACAGAATAATAATAGTCTCAACGATGGATCTTAATCCCAAGTTACTCCTTAACACGAAAGTTTATAAACTTGTTTAACCTTGACAGCGAATTGATCGGTGCTATATTTAAAAGATAACATATCGGATAGTCCTGAAATAATATGATTATTTTCCAATACCATGTTATGTAACTGTTATATTAATCAAGGGGCATTAAAATGATAAAAAACGGAATTTTTACAGCAGTTGCAGCAGCGATAACTTTAACAACTAGTGTTGCATTTGCTGAAGGTGAAATGGAGAAATGTAGCGTTGTTAAAGATGGCAAGGGATTAATTAAGGAAAACAAAGCAGATTGCAAAGGTTCTTCCCACTCCTGTGCTGGACAAAATAAAGCAGGTGATTCTGAATCGTGGATCTTAGTACCAAAAGGTCAATGTGATAAAATAAATGCGGGTGATTTTAGCGCTGTTGGGCAAGACATTAAAGATAAAATCGAAGTTTCAAATTAATCGATTCGTATATTATGACTTTGAACCCGCTAATAGGTATTGGACTTCGGTACCCTCATTACACACAAGTTCTAGAGGAGCGACCTTCGATTGGCTGGTTTGAAGTTCATAGCGAAAATTTCTTCTCCAACGGCGGAAATGAGATAAAAGCTCTTTTAAATATTTCCGAATATTATCCGATAAGCCTTCATGGTGTTGGGCTATCTTTGGGTTCATCCGATGGTATCTCCAAAGTCCATTTGGATCGCCTATCGAATCTTGTTCATCAGGTGCAGCCTAAATTTGTTTCTGAGCATCTTTCATGGGGACATGTTGGTGGCATACACATGCCTGATTTACTTCCAGTGCCTTATACAGAAGAAAGTTTTAACACCTTTAAGCGCAGTATATCGATAGCACAGGATTTTTTAAAACGAGAAATTCTTATTGAGAACCCATCTTCCTATATAGAATATAAGTCATCCAGGCTCCATGAATCCTATTTTTTGGTGGAGCTTTGCAATCAAACAGGTGCCAAGATTCTGCTCGATGTGAATAACCTATTCATCTCATCCTGGAATCACGGATGGAATACCAAAGAGTACATTGATTCTATTCCATTTAATTTAGTAAAAGAAATTCATATTGCTGGTCATTCCATAAAAGAATTGTCAAACGATAGTACTCTGCGTATAGATACTCACAATAATTATGTGTGTGATGAGGTGTGGGCTCTATACGATTATACTGTTCAAAGATTTGGCCCTATACCAACTTTACTTGAATGGGATGCAGACATCCCTTCTCTCAATGTTTTAATTGAGGAAGCTTCAAAATGCGAGTCATACCTCTCGTCTTACAAAGTCAATAGGGGGGTAGCAAATGCATGAATTACTTAAATTACAAGAGTCCTTTTATCGAAATATCTTTAAAAAAGACGTTGATTTAAGTTTTATAAGCTCGGATTTCTCCCAAGAACGGCTAGATGTTTATCGTCAGACTATTTTTGAAAATATGATCAATGCTTTGAGGATTACTTATCCAGGCGTTTGGAAATTAATCGGCAATGAGTGTGCCAATAGTGTTGCCTATACTTATTGCAAAAAGGATAAGTACTTACCAAAGACAGGCTGGCTTGATGATTTTGGTGGAGATTTCCCTGACTTTCTTTCCACATTACAGCAACTGTCTGAGTTGCCCTATTTAAGTGATTATGCCCACTATGAATGGCTCAAACATTTGGCGTATGGGGCTGTAGACTCTAAGTCCATTTCCCCTCAAGATTTAATGACCATCCCCGAAGAGGAAATAGATCATATCAAACTGAATTTTTGTCCTTCAGTTTGTATTTTTCAGTCCAAATACCCGTTGTTTGATATTCATGATACCATTGAGAATTGTAGTTCAAAAGCAATTACCCTTAAGACAGAAGCAGCTTATGGTGTTATTGGCTGTAAGGAAAACGAAATACATACCTATTGGATTGCCGAAGATCAGTGGCATTTCATAAAGAAATTATTTGAAGGTGCAAAGCTTTTAGAGAGCGTCCAGTATGCACAAACAATCAATCAAAATTTTGACTTAACTTCAGCAGTTGCTTTTGTGTTACAGGAGCAGCTGGTCGACAATATCATTAAAACCGGAGGCAATAATGCTCAATAATTCGGTAGAAACTTCTATAAATAAGCCGTTCATTTCTAAAATTATTCAAATTTATCTATCAGTTACAAAGGTTTTGGAGAAAATTGCCCTTCCTGTGCTTGTTTTATTCATGCGCTTATGGATGGCTAAAATCTTCTGGTATTCTGGCATGACTAAAATATCAAACTGGCAGTCGACCGTCTTCTTGTTTAGGGAAGAATATAAAGTTCCTTTTGTGCCTCCAGAAATTACTGCTTGTCTTGCAACCTCTTTTGAGCTCGCTTGCCCTGTACTTCTTATCTTTGGGTTTGCAACAAGACTTGCAACATTGCCTTTACTGGCTATGACCGCTGTCATTCAGTTTACCTATCTCGATTTAATAGACCATCGTTACTGGGCTATGCTGCTTGCTTTGATTTTATTTTATGGCCCGGGTTCACTATCTCTTGACCACTTAATTTCTAAGAAATTTGGATTATTGGCATCTTCGCGTGGCGATGTTGCCTAAATCAAATTTGGTGTGCATAATGCTTCTGAGTATAATAAGTCCAGCGATCTCAATAATTCTTTTTCTAATAGATTGCCCGCTCAGAAAAAGTAAATACTTTGAACAGATTTATGCAGGGTAAAAAAATAATTGTTTTATCACCCGAGTTTAAAAAGTATTAAACTAATGTTCAACACCGCAAGGAAAAAAGTGCAGAAAACGTCAGAACCATTCCCCGCACACGAAATTTGAAATGCTTTTTATTATAAATAAAAGCATAAGCATGAAGAATTCTTCCCAGAATAAAATATAAGGCCAAGATGAATAGAATTACCCAATGGGCTTGATTTGCTTCAGTGCAAAGCATCAATATCAATGCAACCCGTATTTAGGCGAACGCTTACGTATATCTGCCTGTATTTAAAACTTATATGGGACACGACTCTTTTCACGAAAGGGCCTATTACCTTCGTATGACGATCGATGTGTTTCCCGATATAAAGTTGAAAATGGAGACTAGGTACCCAGGAATAATCCCTGATTTGCAAGGCGATAACGATGAAACCAACTGATTTTGCAGAATATTTTACTGAATTTCTTACTGTTTATTTACCCAAACAAAAAAATGTAAGCAAGAACACCATTTACTCTTACAGAGACACATTGAAAATAGAAAAATATTTTCAGTCCAACAACTACCACTAATTTAAGAGAAAAATGATTACTATGAATAAAGATAATTATAATTGGATTGACTTGAGCCATTTTTATAGGCAAGTTTATAGAAACAATTCACGAGCCTTTTAAACTAATGTCTGAGATCAATTACAGTACAGTACAATATTACTTAGTACTCATTCTTATTTTTATTTATTTGTCATTGTTTGTTTTAGAGAAAAAGTGGCCTTTAAGAAAAGCAACTCGCCCATTATTGCCGCGATTAGCAATTAATTTCACCTTTACCCTCTTGGTTTATGTCATCGCAAGTCTGTTTATTAGCCCCTTAGCAAAAGCCACCGTCCTTTTCACCTTTAGCCATGATTTCGGCCTTCTATCTATGCTTCCCTTTAATCAATGGGTAGTGTTTATACTTGGGTTTTTGTTAATGGATTTAAGCTTTTACTACTGGCATGCTCTAAATCATAAACTTCCGTTGTTGTGGCGATTCCATGTCGTGCATCACGCTGATCCTGACTTAGATGTTTCAACCGCCATGCGTTTTCATTGTGTGGAAATTATGTATTCGAGTCTCTTTAGGTTGGTGCAATTAGGGTTGATTGGAGTGAGTCCCTTACTCTTTTTTTGCTATGAATTTTTTTTTCAAGCACATACTTTTTTTCAACACAGCAATATCAAATTGCCTTTTCGCTTTGAACGGCTAATTAATAAAATTATCGTTACTCCAAGAATGCATGGCATTCATCATTCCAATTATCTCAATGAAACCAATAGTAATTATGGGGTTGTATTTTCATTTTGGGATAGGTTGCATCAAACAATCAAATTAGATATTCCCCAACAAGCTATAATAATTGGTGTACCTGGGTATTCCAAGCCATCAGATAATAGTCTTATACGGTTACTTTTGATGCCAATTAAAGCTCAACGCCACTATTGGCAAATAAAAAAGGATTTTCATTTTAGTCGAAAGTCAAAAACTTCTGATAAGAAAGTAAGAACGTTATGTGAATAATGAAAAGGGCATCATCTTATGAAAATTAGTGCAATAAAAACTTGGCTGCCCTTATTAATTATAATAGTTTTATTAGGTCTTTTTTTGGGTTTAGGCTTAAATAAATACGTAAGTTTTGCCAGTTTACGAGACAATCATGAATGGCTTATAGCCATAACAAAATCACATTTTTATCTGGTCTCTTTCGTTTTTATAATAATTTATACAGTGGCTGTAGCACTCTCTATCCCAGGTGCTATCTTTTTGACTTTAATAGGCGGCTTCTTATTTGGAATACTTTGGGGAACTTTTTTGGTGGTTCTAAGTGCCACTTTAGGTGCAACGATTCTTTTTTTTGCAGTCCAATCGTCCTTAGGCGAAGTGTTTTCCAAGCGTGCTTCAGGTTGGGTTAAGCGGATGCGTTCTGGGTTTAAAGACAATGCATTTTCTTATTTGCTCACCTTGCGACTTATCCCATTATTTCCTTTCTGGGTGATTAATATCGTTTCTGCCGTATTGGGTGTGAGCGCTTCTACTTTTATCATAGCCACTTTTATAGGAATTATTCCTGGCTCTATTGTCTATGTGTCTGTTGGTAATGGATTGGGCGAACTATTTGCAGCAAGCCTTCAGCCTAATCTGGGGATTATTTTTGAACCCAAATTTATTCTACCTTTATTAGGATTAGCCGCTCTTTCTTTGATTCCTGTTTTTTACAAAAAAAAGGGTAAACAGGGTACTGAAAAAATGAAAGATAAAGATTTATTTTGTGATTTGGCCATTATTGGCGGGGGTTCTGCAGGCTTAAGTATCGCTGCAGGTTGCTCTCAATTGGGATTACAAGTGGTATTGGTTGAACCAAACAAAATGGGAGGTGATTGTTTAAATTACGGTTGTATCCCTTCTAAAACGCTATTGAACACTGCCAAAATCTTTTATCAAACCAAACATTCGACTGTTTTAGGTATTCAGGCAAAATCGGTGAAAATTGATTTTTTGCAAGTGATGCAGCAGGTGCATAATGTGATAGCGTGTATTGCAAAAAATGATTCGGTGGAACGTTTTACCTCTCTAGGTGTTCAGGTTATTCAAGAAGCAGGGCATTTTATAGGGCCAAAACAGTTTAAATTAAAAAGGAAAATTATTCGGGCCAAACATTTTGTGATTGCTACAGGCTCATCTCCAGCCATCCCTCCTATCCAGAACTTAAACAAGGTCTCTTATTTAACTAATGAAACCATCTTTAACCTAAAAGTACAACCTGAGCATTTGATTGTTATCGGCGGAGGTCCTATAGGCTGTGAATTAGCTCAGGCTTTCGCAATGCTTGGGTCTAAAGTCACTATTTTAGAAGCCTTTACTATTCTTCCTAAGGATGATGCCGATTGCGTGGCTATTATTCGAAGTCAACTTGAGTCGATGCAGATAGCACTTTATGAGCAAATTAAAATTAACAAAATAGAAGAGAGTGCTGATAAGACCATTAGTGTTCATTTGGAAAACCAGGACAACCCAATTACTATCACAGGCTCGCATTTGTTGGTATCAACAGGTCGTGTGGCTAATGTGGACGGGCTCGGTTTGGAAAAAGCAGGCGTTCAATACACCACCAGAGGGATAAACACGAATGCCAGACTTCAAACCACTAATAAAAAAATCTATGCCATAGGCGATGTGACAGGGCCTTATCAATTTACGCACATGGCTAGTTATCAAGCGGGTATTGCATTGAGAAATATTGCTTTTAAATGGCCTGCAAAAGTAGATTACAAAGCGGTGCCTTGGGTGACTTATACTGAGCCCGAATTAGCCCACGTGGGCCTATTGGCGAGTGAGGCCTTAAAAGATCCTACATTAAAAATCACAGAATTTGCCTTCGCCGAGGTGGACAGAGCCCAAGCGGAAAATAAGGTAAATGGCAAAATAAAAATCATAACCGGTAAAAAAGCTAAAATTTTGGGTGTGAGCATAGTGGGCGCTCATGCGGGTGAATTAATTTTACCTTGGGTTATAGCCGTTAAAGAACGGAAAAGTTTGCGAACTTTTACCGATGCGATTGCAGCGTACCCCACTTTTAGTGAAATTAGTAAGCGAGTTGCGGGAGAGTATTATAAGCCGTTTATATTTTCTTCTAAAATTCGAACTTTCGTTCGTTGGCTAAATAAATTAGGATAAATCTATGATAGAACAACACCTTAGGCCACTGTATCAACGCCTTTGTGTCAATCCAATTACTCCTGTGTTGATAGAGCGAGTGACCCCAAATCAAGTCACCTTCTTTTCTGGCGTATTGGGTCTTTTAGTGATACCCGCACTGTGGCTAAATCTACCCTATCTGGCCATTAGTTTACTATTACTGTCTGGATATTGTGATACCCTCGATGGTACTATTGCTCGTCTAACTAACCATAGCTCTGACTGGGGTAGTGTATTGGATATTATGACTGATCGCGTGGTTGAGGTGGGTGTTGTGTTTGCCTTATGGGCTATTAATCCAAATGAGCGGGGTCTTGGGTCTTTGTTAATGATGGCGAGTATACTACTTTGTATCACGAGTTTTCTTGTTGTGGGTATTTTTAAGACTAATGATTCAGAAAAAAGTTTTCATTACAGCCCAGGATTAATAGAAAGAGCTGAAGCCTTTGTTTTTTTTATAGCCATGATGCTTTGGCCAAACCACTTCCTAAGTTTAGCAATGATCTTTTCTTTGTTAGTGATAGGGACAGCGATGCACAGGCTTTATGAATTTCATAAGCAATCTATTTAAAAAGAGTTAAATACTCTTCATAGCCTTCTTTGCTCATTTGATCTTTTGGGATAAATCGCAATGCCGCCGAATTCATGCAATATCGTTCACCGGTGGGTTTTGGGCCGTCATTAAATACATGCCCTAAATGAGATTGCGCATTTTTAGAAAGCACTTCAGTTTGCACAAAAAACAAATAGTGTCTCGCGGGTTTTAAAATAACATTTGCGGTATTTATGGGTTTTGTAAAACTAGGCCAACCGGTTCCTGAGTCGTATTTATCCAGAGAACTAAACAGAGGCTCTCCTGAAACTATGTCCACATAAATTCCGGCTTGTTCATTATTCCAATAGGGATTATCAAAAGGTTTTTCTGTAGCAGCCTTTTGAGTCACTTGGTATTGTAGAGGCGTAAGCTGTTTTAGTTTTTCGGATTTGTTAAATTCAGGCGTGTAAGCCAGGGCAGTATTTAGCATAAATACGCTTACAATAAAACTAACTAGACTTTTCATCCCATAACTCCTTGATACGAGCATCACGACCACAATTGTAACGGTAATATTTGTAACGAATTGGATTTTTTTGATAATAATCTTGATGATATTCTTCTGCAGGATAAAACGTTGTAGAGGGAATTACCTCTGTATATACCTTAGGAAATCGTTTTTTTATTTCATCAATACTAGCTAAAGCTGCCTTTTTTTGATCGTCATTTAAATAGAAAATGACGCTGCGATATTGCTTACCAACATCGCAAAATTGCTGGTTTTGTACTGTTGGGTCGATATGACGCCAATAAAAATCTAGTAATTCTTGATAGGTCACTTTATCGCTATCAAAGACAACACGCACAACCTCTACATAAGCAGTTTTACCCGATGAGACCAATGCATAACCAGGCCTAGGCTCAGTACCACCATCATAGCCTGAAATAGTCTCTAAAACCCCAGGAACTTTATCAAAATCGGCTTCAACACACCAAAAACAACCACCAGCAAAGATGGCTTCGGATGGTTTAGCAAAAAGTGGTTGGGATAGAAGAGCTATCAAAATAAAGAGGTAGCGCATACCTAACCTTGGAAGACAGTTTGTATTTTAAGTGTAGCAGAAAATTACTTTAAGGTTTTAGCTCAAATACTCATGTTACCCACGATCAATTTTAAGCAGCCATATTTTTAAGCCCCTGCCAGGCAATTTGGTTCGCTCTAACAATTAGTTTGTACTTAATGGCAAAGTGATTTAATTGGGTTTTTATCTTCAGCATTTCGAGCTTGCAGTAAGCAATAATAGACGCATAAATATGATTGCACTGTGTTATGACGATTCGAGCTGGGGACTTGGTTAAGCTTGCATTTTGCTTAATTGACTTGTGATACTCTTCAATCCGCCAGGGTACACTTCATAAAGACGTTCGGCACTACTTTGCATGTCATTTGAAACAAGATAGAGAATTCCTGTTGAGCCATTTTCGTTTTTGAAAACCTTTTTCAGGAGCCTCACGGGGAGGTCTAGGCCTTTAAGCCAGTATATCCTCTTCAAGTTCTAATGCTCTTACTTGTTGGTACCGCCCGTTTTTGGCATCGTTTTCAGATAAGGCTAATGTTAGGTTAGACTTGATTCCAATGATAAACGACTTTTGAAGGTCTTTATGGATGTGAACCATATTGGCCTTCGAGCCAAACCAGTTGTCAGCTAGCACATAATCAAACATCACCTTATTGGTAATAGCCTGTGCAATCAAGCTTTGAAATAATTGATTCTTGTTCACTGATGATTTTCTTCTGGTTTGTCTGGTTTTAATATCACAATAAGCGATATCTTTTTTAATCACCTTATATCCTATGGATACACTGAAGTCAGCGTAACGAACCATGCAATACAAGATGTTTATCCCTTTGAGTACAGCCCCTTTAGCATGAGAGTAATACCAGCAATTCACTTCATTCTCATCAGAGTAGGGCTTCTCTTCGATGGAATCATCAAGTATCAATACTCCTCCTACTGTTTCTTGTGACCTAACTGGCTTTTTGACATAGTGCCAAAGTGATTTTGAACCAAAATGTTCAAAACGAAGAAATCGTGTTACTTTGTTATGAGCAAATGCTCCATCAACCAAATCAGATAACCCGGTAGCAGTCGCATATTTGTTTTGGAAAATTAAATAATCACAATAAAGATCAAGCATATCCATTGAATTCACTCCCTAAAATTAAGGGCAAAATTCTAATGCTTTTTATTCAAACTGCAAGTTCACGTGCGTAACATGAGTGGTTTATAAAAAATCTCAGAACTATCCGTTAACATTTCACTGGTAAATCGAATTAATTAGGTTAAATGTATTAGTATCTCCCTGTATACCTCACAACACACACAATAACGCCGATAATTATAGCGTCAGTTACTTTATCAATTTTTATATTCCCCCAATTATCATTTTCGGCCCGCAATTCAAATGGATTAAATTCTTTTGATAAGGTTAGTTGTTTATATCTACGCACGATAACCTCATTTTCTTCGTTAAGCTGTGCTGCAACTAAACTTCCTGGATGCAGTTCAGAATTGGGATCAATAATCAAAATATCATTAACTCTTAATTCAGGGTGCATACTCTCATCTTTCATTTTTAGAGCAAATGCATTTTCTCCAAGACGAGTACTAAGCTCAGAAGAAATCGGTATAAAGCTTATTTCATCTGAATTATGTTCGTTCCTAACCCTTTGAATGAATCCTTTAGGATCGCAGGCTTGTTGATGATCGAGCAGTGGAACCAATGACCCTAATCCTGGAATTTTTTTTGGACGTTTCTCATCGGTTAGGCACATCAAATAAGCAGGTGAAATATCTAGTGCTCTAGCAAGTTGTTTTATTTCTTCAGGCCCTGGAGTTCTATCACCTCGCTCCCAATTGCTAATTCTTGATTGTTTAAGATCATCAGTTAACTCCTCAAGGGCCTTTCTAGTTAATCCTTTTGCTATCCGTTCTTCTTGAATTCTTTGACCAATTTTTTCTTTTATATTCATATTAACCAACCCAATTAATCCCATATTGTGAAAATATATATTGACAATGCACCAAATAGTGGTAAATTAAAATAATTATTTACACGAATCGTACGACTCAAGTAGTAGTTAATAGTAAATATACCATATAAAAAAAATAATAACGAATTTGTACACGGATTGAGAGTGAATAGTGGATTTTTTAATTAATGACAAAGAACTTGCTGCTTTATGTGGGATGCCACACCTTCAGCAACTGGCTTACCTAAGAGGGATAAGGCCATATATGGATGTCAAAACAGGATTAGTCGGCATAAAGCGCGGAATCAGCTATCAATCGATAGCAGAGCAACTTTATATTGAGCCGCATCAAGGCATTAAAAGCGGGAGCTATTCACGCATGCAAATACGCCGTGCCTTATCTGCTTTGGGGCGAGCAGGGCTTATTACACCACAATCCGAAGGTTTAAAATTAATTTTAAGATGCGAATTAGCTACAATGGGTTATTCCGTCCAAAATAAACTAGACCTAAACCAGACACAGCAACTAGACCCAGCTAAAAATCAGCAACGCCTTATAAATACTGGCTTATCAAAGACAGACCCACTAAAAGCCGGCATAGATAAATCTCCAAAAGCCGACACACCTCTAAAAGAAGATAATTATTATATTTTTTTATTATCACAATTCGAAAAATTTTGGGATTTGTACCCGCTAAAAAAATCAAAGCAAAAAGCATGGGAAGCATTTCAAGCGCTTAATCTCACACCTGAGTTGCCAATACAAATTTATTCGGCTTTACAACAACAAATCCAGTTTTATCAACAACAGCATAGCCAAGGCCAATGGGTTGCTGCTTGGAAATATCCTGCCAATTGGTTAGCACAACATTGTTGGGAAGATGAAATTCAAAGTGATACGTGTCAGGAGACAAATAATGCAGTCCATGAAACAAATTATAAGAAACAACCCATTAGAGACAGCTTCTGGGAGTCATGTAAATCAGGCATTGAAGAAGAAACCGATGACAACATCATCGACCTTAGCGCCTACCGAGGAAGGTCGCAAGCGCATTGATCGATTATTTTTGAGGTTTGCAGCTATGTACGGACAGGTTTGGCGTAGTCAATTTAAAAGCGATGAGTTTTTAGTTTTTGTTAAAGGTGAATGGCAACAAGGACTATTTACCTATGCGGATAACATTCTTGATATGGCAATTGATTTATGTCGAAAAAATAAGGAACTACCGCCAACCTTACCCCAATTTATTGATTTTTGTAAAAATTGTTCCAAGAGAAGTTCATTTTTTGTACCTGATGCAGCTCCCAAAAACAATAACCCTGAAGTGGCTAAAACCCAATTACTGAAAATGAAACACATTTTAAATATGAAAGTTAACTAAAAAGGAGAAGAAGATGTTGAGTTTAACTAGAAGAGTCGGTGAAAGCATTGTTATTGGAGAAGATATATTTATCACAGTTCTATGTTGTAAAGGGAATCAGGTACGCATTGGGTTTAATGCACCCAATTCAGTAGCCATCCACCGTTATGAAATTTATCAAAAAATTCAATCTGAAAAGCACGATGGTTTGGCTGATCCAACAAAGAAATTTTGCCCATCAATGCAGCAATCAATCCTCAATCACCATTAAAAAGGAGGGATAACATGTCTTTATTAAATCAGTTCAGAAGTAACGTGTTAAGCAGTATTAATGCTCACATTGGAAAGATTTTCATACTTATTTGCTTGCTAATAATGGCTCAAGGAACCTTTGCAGCGGATGCTTTATCCGCTGCAGAAGAAGTAGTTAAGGATACCTACAATGGTTCGATAAAAACCTATCTTTATGTCGGAGAAGCTGTAGCGGCTGTTGTTACCTTGATGTTTACTCGAAATATTAAAACGCTTGGCGGCGTTGGGGCGATGGCTATTTTTCTAAATGTCGTTGCAATGCTAGCAGGGGTTTAAGATGGAAGATCCGAGAAAATACAAAACACCCCAATATCTTAATGAGCCTTATCGATTGATTATTTTTACACTCGATGAGGTCATGGTAGGAGCACTAACTCTCTACGTATTTGGGGCTGTTTGTGGTTTTTTTGTTACCTCATTGATTCTAACCTGTGCGTTTCTATTTCTTATGAAACGCATGAAGGGTAATGAAGGTCCCTATTTTTATATCCACCTTTTTTATTGGTTCTTTTCTCTATCACCTAAGTTACGGGCAACACCACCGTCATGGATTAGAGCGTTTTTGGGGTAACAGATGAAAATAGAACAAAAAAAATCAGAATTAATGAAGGAAAAAAAGATTAGGGTTTTATTCATAGGTATTAGTAGTGTGCTGCTAGCTATGACATTCATGCAATCAATTACCATTGTGGTCTTATTGCATTATGCTCATAGCAAACATGAAACCCATTTCATCCCACCTAAAATATCTCAAGAATTTACACTTTCTGGAACAGGTGTTTCGGAAGGTTATTTAAGAGACATGACCAATTTCTTAACGCAACTTCGTTTTAATATCACTTCAAGTTCAGCCACTTACCAATTTAATGCGCTCTTAGGCTATGTAGCTCCCTCACTGTATGGGGACATCAGGGCGCAATTGGTTAAGGAAGTCGAACAAATTAATCACGAACATTTATCCAGCGTGTTTTATCCATCGACCTTTGAAATTGATATCAAACACTTGAGCGTAAAAGTAATGGGACAGATGAAGCGTTTTGTTGGCGCGGATTTGATGTCTGATGTACGGGAGACTTTTTTGATTAGGTATTCCTATGAGTATGGCCTGTTGAAACTAACGAATCTTGAGAAGGTGTAATCATGAAACAAATGGCAATGATATTCAGCTTAGGCTTATTAATAGCAACAGCAGAAGGTGCTCAAATAAAAACAGTCAGAAATTATGAAGATATTTTCATTAATGCCTCAATTAAAGAACCCAATAATCTTATGTTAGAGGATGATCGCATTCAGCAAATAAAAGCACCTGGCAACACCCTGGTTGATGCATGCAATGGGAAGGCGAATTGCAAATTAATTGATGATACGACGGGTATTCTTACTTTTTTGCCATCGCCTCTATACCACACACGAGCTTTTACTATCAATTTGCTGACTGAAAAAGGTCTTTTTTACAACGTGCGTGTAGAACCAAAGCCCATTGCGTCACAAACAATCGTTTTTAAATCCTACAGAAATCCTGTAATTCGTGCCCGCGCTCCACATACATCAAGTTATGAAAAGGTGATGGTTGGTTTTTTACGAGCGCTTGTTAATGGGTATTTGCCAGAAGGTTTTACCCAAACAATACCCAAAAATCCTTCAGTCTATAAAGCACAAAAAACACAACTAAAACGCTTATTGACAGTTAATGGCAATCGTATGCGGGGTGAAATTTTTGAGTTAAAAAACGTAACCAACCAGCCTATTGATGCCAAGGAATCCTGGTTTAATTGGCCTGGAACCAAAGGGGTGGCGCTTGCTAAAACCCATTTAGCGCCGTTTGAAACTACTCGATTGTACAGGATTAGCTAACATGTCTATTCAACTTAAAAAACAACAACAGATCTTTTTAGGGATTGTTATCGGCGTTATAGTGTTGGTGATTGCGTGCTTTGCCTTATTGGGAAACAAGACAGTTAAATCCAGAGAGGTTGATAAACCCGCTTATAAAAAACACAGCTTAGCCAGCCCGATATCTACTGCCACTAATGAATCCCATTGGATTGAGAAAACACAAAATGCCTGGCGAGCTGAGCTTGCAAAATCAGAGCTCTTTGATAAAAACCTCAAGGCATTAGGTGATGAAAAAGACAAGCAAAGCAAGCTCATTACCTCGCAAAAAGATGAACTATCTGAAATGAAATCCACACTTTCTGAATTAAAGCATCAAATAGTTAAGCTACAAATGGAGCGTACTACCCCAATAGATGGGACATTAAAAAACAATGAGCCTCAAAATGGGTTGTTACCCCGAGCAGATGAAGCGGCAGCGAGCAACTCCATGGAGATGGATTCGGGATTTATTCAATACACAGCCAAGTTAAATAAAAAATCCAAGCCACGAATCAAAACACCCAATAATTATGTCTTCTCCAACACCTTTGCTAAAGCAGTTGTTTTACAAGGTGCAGATGCATCTGCGGGAGTTTTAAGCCAAGCAAATCCCGACATTATGATATTTCAAATTGTCGATGATGGAGTGATGCCGAATAAATACAGGGCACCACTTAAAGGCTGTATGGTAAGTGCTTCTGTAATTGGCGATATTTCCAGTGAGCGAGGAAAGTTTCGTACCGAACGATTAAGTTGCATTCATTCCAATGGCACCAATATCGACATCCAGGTTACAGGCATCATTTCAGATTCTAAAAACGGAATTCGTGGGCGTGCGGTATGGCGTGATGAACCGATGGTGAAAAAAGCTTTTTGGGGGAACTTCTGGGAAAGCATGGGCAATATTGGCCAGCAATATTCCACTGATTACAGCACCTCGCCTCTAGGAAGTGTATCAACCATTCAAGCAGGAAAAATTCCTCTCGCGGCTGTTTCTAGTGGCGGATCGGGCGCTGCAAAAATGTATGCGCAATACAACATCAAGCGTGCTGAAATGTACCACCCGATTATTCAATTGCCTCCAATCGTTACAGTAGATGTAACTTTTCTTAAGGGTTTTTGGCTTGATGGGGGAACGGACACTAATGCCCCTGAACAACCAGAAGAAAGCCAAAATTCCAAAGTAGCTTTTGAAGCCCCTGCCGAGTCTGAGACTGCTGAAGAAAAAGCTGCCAACCAATTTTTCTATAAAAACCACTCTTTCTAAGGATATATAGATCATGAAAATTTTAACTACTTTATTACTGTTGCCCTGTGTTGTTTTGACCGGTTGCGCCAAATTGAATGAGGACTTTGATTGCCCAGCTCCCAATGGAGGAACGTGCAAACGTATGGATCAGGTTTATGACATGGTGAATGGTAAGGGCAAATCCCTGGCTGTAACCCCCAGCCGAAATCCTTTGGTGATGGATGGGCGACCTGGTCAGCCTGTGCGTTATGGAGAAGGGGTGATGCCTCTTTGGATAGCACCTTATGAAGACACTGATGGCAATTATCATCAAGCCAATCGAGTGTACAGCGTTGTTAAGGAAGGACAGTGGATGCAGCAGTCACAATTGGCTTTAAAATAAGGGGAGCCATTATGTTGTCAACTATAAAAAAAGCGCGTCTTGCAGTTAAAAAAACAAGCACTATTTTAAGTCATGCAACAGGCTCGCTATTGGAAACATTGCGAGAAGAGCTTGGCATGACTGATGCGCATCATAAAAAGCAAATCGAAGCGCTGTTGGATACTTATTGCTTAGCACCTTATTTACCTGACGAGGTTTACGATTCAGAAGCTGATATTTATCCTTACAAACAGGCATCTCATATGATGTTTGAATGCTCGACACTGATTGGTGCCAGTGAAGAAACAGTGACTATTCTCACCAGTATATTAACGGATATTTTGCCACCGGAAAGTTGTTTTCATGCTTTGTTTTGGGCATCGCCTAAAATTGGCCACATGATTGATGAAATGGAACATCAACGCAATCAAGGCAGTGAGGTTTTAAAAGCCCTGGCACACCGACGAGCTGAATTTTACCGCAAAGGGGTGTACAGCTCATTAACTAAAGAAAGCAATTTTGTCTTGCGTGATTTTCGTTTATTTTTATGTATTTCAATTCCGCGCAAATCCATAGAAGACGATCGCTTGTTGCTTGGTAGTTTGCGCGAAGACATCAGCAACAATCTAAAGTCAGTCAATATTATTTGTAAAGAACTGTCTATTGAAGAAGTGATTAGCTTAAAGCGGGAGTGGCTCTTTCCAACCGACAGCTTGTATGAAGAAAAAACCAATTACGATACCAATACTGAAATTCGTTTTCAACTGACTGACATTGAAGCGAGTATGCGGGTTAAATCCAATCAAATAGAGATTGAGCGAGAAGAAGATACGAGGGTGATTAAATGCTTGTCCGTTAGGCAATATCCTAAATCCCCTGTGCAATGGCAACTGGGTGATTTATTTGGAAAAATGTTTAATACCTCTTTGCAAATAAGTTGTCCCTTTCTTTTTAGTTTTGCAATACGAATTAAAGATAAAGACAAGGTGATGGCGGCATTAGATGCCAAGTATGCTGATGAAGGGCAAAATGCCAAACAACCTTTTATTGCCAAATGGGTCAAAAATTTTAACAAAAAATACGCAGAAATTGAGGAGTTAAGAGAGCGGCTCAGTGGCGATGATTCTTTGGTTGATTCCTATTATAACGTTTTATTGTTTACAACACCTGCCAATGTCCGTCGCGATGTACGACGTGCCAAGGATGTATTTCGTGGTAACCAATTTGATTTACGCACGCCAACAGGTTTGCAGTTACAAACACTTCTAGCCTCCATGCCCTTTGCACCTGCTGAAGGTATGTTTGATGATTACAAATCATTTGGACGGGTAAGACCTTTAACCAGTTTTAATACGGTTAACTTATTACCTATCCAGGGGGAATGGAAAGGGGCAGGACGATTTGCTCAGGTCTATCCACAAAGACGAGGGCAATTTACCGCTATTTATTTTTTTGACAACGTAGTCAGAAACTATAATGTCGCTATTGTAGCTCCTCCTGGAAAAGGAAAATCCTTTTTAATGAATGACTACATTCAAAGTCTGTTATCCCAGGGGGGCTTTGTTTATATCATTGATGTGGGCGGTTCATACGCTAAATCTTGTGAGATGTTGAACGGACAGCTTATTGATTTTAATCATGACACTGAAATTAGCCTAAACCTCTTTTCTACAATTGATGCACAAGCCAAAAATGATACTGCATTTAAAGACGTTCACAATCAGCTAATACAACTTGTAGGTATGATGGCAAGACCATCAGGTAACGTCAGTGATGAAGAACGAAGTCATATTGAGAAAGCCATTGAGGCGATGTGGCGACAACATCACAATGCTACAACTATTACTCTTATTGCTCATCACTTAGAAAGTAGTAACGATCCTATTTCTCAAAATATTGGGCGCCTGTTGTATAGCTATACTAAAAACGGTCGTTATGGCAGTTATTTTGAACCGCCTTGTTCGCTCGATTTTAAAAGAAATTTAGTCATTTTAGAGTTGGGTGGTCTTGATGGAAATAAGGATTTGCAGCGCATTGTATTGAAAATCTTAATGTATCAAATCACCAATGCGATGTATTACACGCCAAAGCACATTCCCAAAAGCTGCTTGATTGATGAATCCTACGAATTACTTTCAGACAATGGTACGGGTGGCAGTGCTAACTTTGTTAACGAGGGCTATAGGCGTGCGCCTAAATACGGTGGTAATTTTATTACAGTGACTCATGGCTTAGATGATTATGAAAACAATCCAACTGCCAAAATGTGTTACGACAACGCCTATTATAAAATCTTTTTAGGTGCCTCCAAAAGTACGATTGACACTTTAAAAACGAGTAATCAGTTGGATGCTTATGGCGAGCGTTTAATCCGAAGCCTTAAAATAACTAATGAATACTCTGAGTTTTTAATGATGTGTGAAGAGAATTCAACAGTGCATCGTTTGATTGTCGATCCATTTTCACGCGTCTTAAACACTACACGTGGTCCTGAAGTCGAGGCCTTGAAACGATTAATGGCAACAGGTTTGCCATTGGCTGATGCCATTTCCAAAGTTGCCCTGGAGGTGTATGGCTATGTTTAAGACAACTCAAGTATCTCTTTTGACCGCACTCATCACCAGTATCTTAGTTAATGGGATTTTTTTTAGTGCTTTGAGGCGGCCAGATATTGCAACCATTGATATCTTGTCAATCACCTCCCAATTTATCAAAGAGGAAGCGCAAAAAAATCATTCCAACCTTGAGAAAGAAGCAGAAATTAAAGCATTTTCGCATCGTTTGGAATCAGCGTTACAAGACTTGTCCCATTCCAAATCGTTGGTGTTATTACCAAGAGAAGCGGTCATTAAAGGCAGCACTGATTATACAGCCACCCTCATGACGATGATCAAATTGGAGCATAAATCGTGAAAAAGCTTCTGTTGATTATTTGCATGCTCTATCTCCCTTTTGCAGAGGCTAAAGACTATGGTGTCTTTGGCAAAACCTTTGAAATTGCTGAAATAGATTTTTTAGAGTACATCCAGCAAAAAATGAAGGGGATGCAGGTTAATGGGGAATGGAAGACCGTACAATCTGAGTTTAAAAAACGGGTAAAAGAACATGTGGCACGCCCAACACCTATTCGTTTGCCGAGAGCAGAAGACAATAGAACGTGGTTTTTTAATCCATCACTTGCTGTGCCTTACGATGTGAAGGACAGTCACGGCCAAGTGATTGTTAAACAAGGCACTGTAATTAACCCCCTGGATAGAGTGGGCTTGAGTAGCACTCTCCTGTTTTTTGACGGGGATGATGAGGCACAGGTTGCATGGGTTACCCAGGAATTAACGCAGCACCAAAAAGTAAAATTAATCCTCACCTCAGGCTCTGTAAAGGAAGTTGCGAATCAATTAAAGCAAGCTATTTATTTTGATTTAAATGGATTTTTGGTTGCCAAATTTCAAATAAAGTATTTGCCGGCGCGGGTTTTTCAAGCAGGGAAGCGGTTGCAAATTAATGAGGTGACTGTATGAAAGCCTTTTTTATTCTTATTGCTTTTTTAGCTTCTGGGTTGACCCAAGCAGGATCTTGTCATGGTCGTTTTGTAAATCCCATTACTGATGTCTGTTGGTCGTGTTTGTTCCCGTTCAGTTTAGGGCAAGCTAATCTCGTTTCCTCCAATCATTTGCCAGACACTAAAAATCCCAAACTGCCTGTTTGTGAATGCCCAGGAAATCCTATACCGAGATTGGGATTAACAATGGGTTATTGGGAGCCTGTTAACTTAGTGGATGTAACCAGAACCCCATTTTGCTTAGTTAATTTAGGGGGAATTTCTTTAAATTTTGGCAAGTATTACCGCAAAGGTGCGGTGGAAACAGATAGTAATTTATCCAATCAATCATTTTACCACGTGCACTGGTACAAGTTCCCATTGATGTATTGGTTGAATGTGTTAACTGATGGGATTTGTGTTGAAAAAGGAGACTTTGACATTGCTTATCCGAGTGAATTGGATGTGATGTGGAATGACGATGAGCTGGGTTTCGTCATTAATCCTGAGGCGGTATTGTTTGGTAGTTTACCCGCACAAGCGGCTTGCGCTGCTGATTCAAGTACCGCTTTATTGGGCAGTGCCATTGACAAACTCTTTTGGTGCGCAGGAGCTCAGGGAAGCATGTACCCTTTAACGGGGCATGTGCAAGAACATGTTGGCGGGGTTCAGGCATCAGTCTTACTGTCTGAGCGTATGAATTTTAAACTGCACCGCCAGGGACTATTGGAAGACACAGTAGGACTTGACGATTCGACAAGCAGCGCAAAATCCATTTGTCATACTCATTATTCCCCTATTTTGCCCAAATCACGTTACCGCTATCAAATGGTCAATCCTTTACCGACTACTAATGCCTGTTATCCCCTTGGGCGTGCTACGACCCTATGGGAGGCAGGGCACGAATATCCGTTTAAGGGCGAGGATTTTGGGTATCTGATCTGGCGCAAACGCAATTGTTGCGCCTTTTAACGATTAGGAGATGTGATGAAAACAATACGAATGAACACTTCTTTCTTGGTTGCATTATTTTTGTTGTCATTTCCTGCACTTGCAGAAGATGAAGCCTATATTGCGTCTATTGAGGCGAATACAAAAAATCGCGCCAATGCTTTTACAAATGAAATAAAGCAAATCAGTAAGTCTCTTGAGACTTCAGAAAAATCGGGTCAAATTGCAGAATTTACCGGCGAGATGCATCAAGTCATAAAAACACAGGAGCCCATTGTAACCCACTTAAAAAAAGTCAGTCAGGTACTCGTGTTCTTATCGTTTTCAATGCCAGAAAAAAGTCTAAAAGCCTGGCTTTTACAATGTAAAAAAAGTGGAGCAACACCTGTGATTCGGGGACTAATTCATAATTCGTTTAAAGAAACGATGACGGCTATTCAAACGCTCAGTAAAAAAACAGGAATTGGGATGCAGCTTGATCCTATTCTTTTTAAAACCTTTGATATCGCTATGGTTCCTGCAGTGGTTTATGTGAAAGACACCCCTGCTTGTCCTGCCAATATGGATTGCAAACCGGTGAGTTACGACAGTCTTTATGGTGATGTATCGCTGGACTATGCTTTGGAAAAAATGAGGGGAGATGAGCAGTCAGAAGACCCCGTGTTGGATCAAATGATTCTTCGGTTAAGAGGGGAATTAATCTAATGAAAGGCTTCGTTTTAGTTTTTTTAATCCTTTGTTCACAGGTTTTTGCACTTGATTTGAATCAGGCGTATCAAGAAGGCGTTCAGACCGGAACAAGCCATACCAATCAATCCATTGATTTATTAAAAGCACTGGATCTGAGCCAGTTTCCTGGCTATCAAGCCAATCTGCCGCAAGAACATTATTATAGTGGCGTCACGCAGGCAAGCACAGGTCTTGAAGCCGATTCGCAAACTGCCGTGGCTCAGAATGATGCAGGAAAGGCAGTAGGCGAAAGTTTTAATCATCGCCCCTTGTATCAAGTAAATCCTGCCTCGGAATCAATGCAAAAGTTAAATCAAATCGCGGAAAATGGAGATGCGATTATGCATGGTCAAAATACCGATAAAACCACCTGCTCTTTAAAACCCAAAGAATGCCATTACTCATGGCAGGAAAAAACATGCCTGTCTAGCAAGGTATTAGGTGTATTGCATTGTGCAAGACACTTAAGGTTAGATGTTTCCCCCTACAAAACAGAAAGTTACAGTCTATACCTGCGAAAAGGAGGTATGAGGAATACCCCTTTTAAAGTCTCAGTTAATCTGGCACAAGCGGATACCTGCCAACAAGGCAAAACTCCTTGCTATACGATTTATAAGGATTTAGCACCAGCACCAGCGATTCTATTGCCTGCCAATTGCGCCATGGTGAAGGTCAGTTTCCTTGATGAAAAGAAATTAGTGGTTGTTGAGCAAACAGCTACATGCGCCAATCCCACCCTATCATTGTCTGTTGGCAATTGTCGATTCGGTCGCTGCACAGTGCCCTATGTTCACTCCGTTTCGATGACGGTAGAAATTTATGAAAGCAAAGAGTATTGGGACGACCAATGCCAACATTTGCAAAACAAAGAAAAAGAGGGGTTGTGTCATATTACTGAGCCTCTAACATGCACTGAGCCCAATCAAACACGGATTATTGGCGATGTTCCATTGACCCGCCCTTGCTGGAAAGAGAGAGCATCCTACACCTGTGGTGGTAGTCAGGAGCAAAATACGTGCGATAACCTAGTTAATCAAGGATGTGAGCAGACTGCTTCAACTTGTGTGAAAGAAGAAGCAGGACTTTGCACAACCCATCAGCAAACGTATCAATGCCCGATAAACCAATGTACTGACAACCAACTGTTGTGTGGCGAGGATGCTTTTTGTTTGGATGGTAATTGCGCGAAACATGAACTAACCCCAGCCAATGAAGACGATTTTAAAAAAGCAATGTCCACCTTATCCGCCGCCTCGGATGCCTCAAAAGACTTTGATGGCAATGCCAATTTTATTTTCAAAGGTCAATTGCTTGAATGTTCAACAACAATGCTCCATTTTAAAAATTGTTGCAGTGATAAGGGGTGGGGTCTGGATCTTGAGCTGGCACAGTGTAGTGATGCTGAGAAAAAACTGGGAAAAGCTCGAGAAAACAAACTGGTAGTACCTACGGGTGAATATTGTTTTAAACGCAAAAAACTCCCTATTGGCTCGGTCTGTGTCGATCATCACCAGACTTACTGTGTCTTCCAATCTAAATTAGCCCGTATGGTTCAAGTACAAGGAAGACGTGATCAGTTACATATTGGTTTTGGCCAAAATAAATATTCAAATTGCTCGGGTATTACGCCTGAGCAATTGCAATTAATTCACTTCGAAGCCATTGATTTTTCAGAATTTTATGAGGAGGTAAAAAATAAACAAAAACAACCGGATTACCAACAGACTGCCAATGGAATAAGCCAGCGCCTTAATCAATTTTACAATCAAGGAGACATCAATGGCTAGATGGTTTTTTGTTTTGTTGGTTAGCGTGAGTCCTTTTTTGTACGCCGAGCAGCCTTATCTTAATGAGCATGAGGAAGGTTGGTATTGGCATAAGGATCCCAAAGAGGAAGTCAAGAATAAACCACAAACCGAGTCAGTGGCACCTTCACATGTAAGTAAACCTGCCGATCCTGATAAAACATGGAAATTGATTGGTAATAGAGTGCAACAGGCTCGCGCACAAGCTATTTTAAATCCAACTCCTGAAAATATTGCTCGTGCAAGACGATTACAACGATTGATTGTGGCACAGGCTAATCTGTTTTCTGAGAAATGGATGCTCGATCTGCTAATAAACCCCGATCAGGATGAAAGTCTTATTAATCCGAGCAGTAGTGCAGCACGTGATATCTACAACCAGCAAAACAGCATGCAAAAGGAAAAGGCGATTACTCAAATTAGTCAAACATCTGGTTTGTTGTATTTCTATGAAGGTGGTGAACCATTTAGCGAGCGCATGGCCCAAGTAGTGAGTGATTTTGCGAACAGTTATCACATGACTGTTATTCCAATTGCCATGACCAATCGCATCTCCCCGATGTTACCTAACTCACGAGTTGATTCCGGTCAGGCAACTCAGATGGGTGTTAAACACATTCCTGCGGTTTTTGCTCTTAATCCAGTATCTAAAAAAACCATGCCAGTTGCTTATGGCTTAGTCAGCCAGTCGGAATTGAAGGAAAACATTTTAATGGCAAGCAACGCTTTTCAATCGGGAGATTACAATGCGCAATAAATTAGCTATTTTTCTAATATTAGGAACGTTATTTTCATCAAGCCTATACGCCGATATTGATAATGCACCGCTTCATGCCCTTGCCAAACATCAAGGATTTTTCTTTTTTTTCAGTTCGAGTTGTCCTCATTGTCAACGCTTTGCACCCACGCTCAAACGCTTGAGTCAACACTATGGCTTTAGCGTAGTTGCTATTTCTGTTGATGGAGGCTTTTTACCATCCTTTCCTGATGCGGTGATGAATGAAGGACAAACGAAGGTATTTCAAGTCAGTGTTTATCCTTCTCTTTTTTTGATTAACCCAAAGAGCCAAGTGGCGAGTCTTGTTACTGAAGGCACTATTGATGAAGGCGAACTAACCAATCGGTTACTAAAAATTAGCCAGATACATGACAAAGAGGTGCCTTTATGAAAAAAATTCTTCTGTCTTGTGGGTTAATCGGTGCACTTGGCATCGGACAAGTGTACAGCAAATCAATAGGTGAGGATTTAACTGGTTATTTTAAAGCTCTTAATATGGGCGCGAATGTAACAGAGCCGCATGCTTACCAAGCGCAGCGTGCTGGTTTTTATACTGGCGGTAATTTATACGCTAGAAGCAGCGTACGTAATCTGCAAATCATGCGTTTGAGCTGGCCTAAAGTGTCCGCAGGCTGTGGCGGCATAGATGCCACGTTAGGTGGGTTTTCTCACATCAAAGGTAAAGAATTTGTCGATTTTACCAAGAATATATTGAACAACTCACAAGGTCTTGCCTTCCAATTGGCCCTAGAGCAAGCAACTCCTCTTTTAGGTAATGTGGCAACCAAATTACAAAACGTGGCTACCTGGGTGAACCAAACCAATATCAGCTCGTGCGCAACCGCGGAAAGTGCCGTACTGGGTTTAGCCCCACGCACCCGTATTGCACAACAACATGCCTGCCAATCCATCGGTCAATCCAAAAATCTCTTTTCAGACTGGGCCGAGGCACGACAAGGCTGTGGTAAAGGCTCCAGTAATTATGATTACGACAGAGTGATTAATGAAAACAGCAGCAATGAGCAGGTAGTTGATAATACCAATGTGGCGTGGAATGCGTTAAAGAAAAACGGCTTATTTGCAGATGATATCGAATTAGCTCAACTCATGATGACCTTATCAGGCACCTTAATTCTGACTCGCGATGCAGAAGGGGTGCATGTCCAACGCCTGTCTTCCTTAGTAAGTAATAACAATTTAATCAGCGCTCTTTTACGCGGTGGCGAGGTAAAAATCTATCAATGTGATGAAAAGGTCAAATGCTTACAACCCACCTTAACCAGTAAAAACATTGATATCAGTCATGGTCTTGAATCAAAAGTTCGTGATCTGATTTTGGATATGGCAAGCAAGATTAAAGACAATGTGGAGCAAAGTGAGGCCGCTAAAGGATTAATTGAGTCCACACAATATCCGGTGATGAAAATGGTCAGCGTTCAAATGGCCTTTATGAAGGACAGTGCAGTGATTGACACTACACGTTACTCAGAAGCCATTGCCATCGATATTTTATTTCAATATTTGAATGAAAACCTGCAACTCGTTAAACAAGCAGCAGGAGCTCTGCAATATCCAGAAGCAATAATGAAAGAGTTTCAAACTGATCTCACCCAGGCTCGTCGCGACTTGGTTCAAATGGAAGGTAGCGCGCATCAGCGAATGAGCATGGCGATGCAGATGATTCAAGAAACTCAAACCATCGAGCAAATGCTTGTAGGCGAATTTTCATCAGAGCTCACTCAGTCTTTGAGTTGGGCTAATCAAATGAGGTGAGTGAAATGGCTGTTACGATGCAAATTTATACGATTACCGGTGGTGAGTTACTTAAGGCGTTTTATAACGCCACCGCAGCTATGTTTCACTATGATGGAATACTTGGGATTTTTAGAACAGCACTGATTATTGGTGGGGTTTGGACTGTTGGCCAATTTATTGTAAAACGTGATGTGCGCAGTATGTTCTTCTTTATTTTAAAATATGCTTTTGTTATTTCATTTATTCTAACACCTACCTGCAATTTGCAAATCCACGATAGAACTGATCCTCTGCGACCAGATTTAACGGTTGATAACGTGCCCTTAGTTTTGGGTGTTGTAGGAGGATTAAGCAGTCAGCTAAGTGATAAAATAACCCGGCTTTTTGAATTCTTCTTTCATTCACCTAACGATATGGATTACAGCCAAACAGGCATGATCATGGGTGCGAAGCTCTTTTTATCAGCAAGTAATATAAAAATAACCGATCCGTTGTTTAATGCAAACATGCAAAAGTTCATGCAGCAATGCGTGTTCTATGATGTGATGTATGGACGATATGGCTTAAAAGACATTAATCAAGCAAGAGATATTTGGGAATTGGTTAAATCCAATGCCTCTGTTGCTCGTGGGTTTATTTACGATGGTTCATTTAAATCGTGTATGGAAGCCGCTAGTTTATTAGACAGTGCCTGGAGTGGCGTGATTGAAGATGCCAAATCTAAGTATGCAGGTTTTGCTTTTGGCAATCATTCAGATGCCCTAGCTAATTTCGAAAAATACTTACCTCAAGCTTATAATCATTTAACCGCCATGTCAGGTGATGCCGCAGCACTTATTCGGCAAAATATGATGGCCAACGCCATTCGCGATGGCGTGTTTTCTATGGGCGCACGTGTGAATTCAAAAGCGGCCATAGACAGTTTTTCAGCCAGTCGAGCACAGGATAAAATACCCGCGGCACTCAGCAACATTGGACTAATGTCCGCCTATTGGTTGCCCATGTTGCAAAGTCTTTTATTTTGCATTGTTATAGGGTGTTTTATTTTTGTCTTGTTTTTTTTCCCCTTTCCCTCCGGCATTTCTTTTTTTCAATTTTACGCAACACTGTATGTCTGGCTTGCCCTATGGGCACCGATGTTTACTGTTATTAACTACATCATGACTATTTTGGCGCAGTTTTCATTGTCCTTTGTGTCAACAGGGGCGACTACTTTGGCCTACCAAACAGGCATGAATCAAGTCTATGAAAATATGGCTGCCTTGGGAGGCTACTTAGTCTTGGCGACAACCACATTGAGTTATATGTTAATCAGTCGACACGTGGGTAGTTTTGTATCACTCACGCAACAACCAACAGGTATTGTTCAAAATGCCGCCTCCTCTGCGGCAGAAGAAGCACAAATGGGAAATTACAGCTACGGAAATACCAGTTTTGCTAATCATAATGGGTTTAATAGCAGTTCTTTTCATAACGATCAAAACGCCAGAATATCATTGGGTGGTATTGAAACAAGCCTTGATAGTGGTTCAATTGCGCGAATATCGCGTGATGGCAGTGAAACACTGACGATGGCAACTGCGACCTCGCATACCCCGCTTAATATTCAATTAGGAGAAAGCACGCGATCTGCATTTTCTGAATTATCCGACAGTGCTAAAAGTGCTGGGTTCAATAAATCAATTGCTTCATCAGAGCACTATGCGGCATCACTCAGAAGCCTGGCAGAGCTTGGTGAAACGCAATCACATGGGGAACAAAGTGGGCAGGGACACCAAATATCCACTTCAGCAGGCTTTAATGCGGCGGCATCAAAAATATCCAATCTCATTGATACCTTTGCTCACGATCATAATATTTCTCGGGATGACGCGACTAAAGTTTTAAGTGCTGCCAGTATTAATTTAGGAGGATCGTTTGGTTTTGGAACCGGTTCTGCAGTACCTGGGGCAAAGGGTAATATTGAGATTGGGGGAAATGTGCGTCATGAACGGGACAAATCAGAATCCCATCAAGACGCACGCTTGATGAATGAAGCGCGGCGCTTTAGTGAGGAACACCATTTTACAGATGTGGTGAATGAGGCAAGACAAGCCACCAAGGACGATCATTTCCGCACTTCTGATGATTTTAGTGGACGCTTGGCTAATAACTTTTCAGCAGGCTTTGATAAATCTATGCAGTATCGAGATGAAGCTGTGGCGAGTTTTTCCGAATCAGAGAGTTATCACCGACAAGCAACTACTTCCAGCGAACAAACAGCATCTATTAATCTTGATGCTCAAACAGGATTTATTGATTGGTTATCACATCATCGTGCACCTAATAGTCAGGGCACTATTGGGTTGCAACAGGCAGAATGGCTAATTCGTCACGATCCTGAATTAGCTCAGTCTTATGCAAGACAATTTGTTGGTGAAAAAACCGCGCAATCAATCAGCCAATTTCAAAAAAATCATCCTATTAACGAAAGTCAAGTGCACCAAAAAAATGAAGGATTTAAAAGTCGTATTGCAGGTAGTGCGGGGGTTGATCATGCCCTTGGGGATTATACCAATACGTTCAATGACCGAGCAAAGAACATCAATGCAGGAAGCGTCAATAAAGATTCGGTTAGTGCAGTTGATAAGGATTTTGCACGCGCCAAGTCAGAGATGTCCAAGAATGTTGAGGGCATAGTGCAAGACGGGTCGCAAGTCATGCAGGATGTCATCGTTGCCCAGGCAAACAAGGACGTAAAATGATGCTTACCAGGATCGGGTTCCATAAGGGTTTCCAGAGGTATCCATACCACTGCTTCCTGACATCGGCCGACCTGAGCTTGGGTTTATGCTCACAGAAGAGCCGTAGTGGTTTGAACGATGGTAATTGGGCGACTCATGTGAGGAAAACGGCTGGTTTAGTGATGAACCACCGTAGGATCCAAAAGAAAATGCAAAGCCTAGATCTGAGAGCATCAAATCAAAGCCAAAAGAGGCACCAAGCCCAAAAGCCGCTAAAGGTGACACAAGGAATAAGAGCCAATCGGTGCAGTAAAAAAATAAGGAGTCTTTGTTACTTGGGAAATCACCAAAACAAAGAAATAGTAACACCACAATTAAAAGAACAAGAGAACCGATTCCCATTGATGCCAAACGCAGTTTTTTTCTTTGTTCAGGGGACAATTCATCAAGTGAGCTTATCATCACTTGCCCTTTATAGTTCTTCTCCATTGGATTTTCTCCTTTTTATTCATTGTAGCCTGATTTTCACTTTTTTTATATCGATTCGGAGTCAATGATGGCGGTAAATCCTACAAAATTATTTATTCGCGGCGGTCAAATCTTTTTGCACAATGTCCGCATGTTCACACAGGTAGGTAAGAAAGTAAGCCTTGCTATGCTGATAGTTTTTTTTATTTTCTCAGTCATCGCTTTTTATTTTAATACCAGTGCGTATCAACGTTATATTGGCCAGCAATGGGTTAAAGCCCAGGCAATGACTTTAATACAGAGCAAAGCCAAGCAAGTGGTTCGCATGCCAACGGGTGAATCTTATCCAGTGTATTCAGCGCAAATTGTAAAAGCTCCCATGGTCATCGGCATTGTTAATCAATTAAAACAAGCTCTACTTAAGAGCATGATAGAGGCACTATTTGCCTCTGTCATGATGTTAATTGTCATGGTTAAGTGGTTGCAAAAAAGAGGGGAAAATCAAAGTAAAGCTAAGATCATTCGCGGCAGTGAGTTAGTTGATGAAAACACGTTACAAAAGTGCATCAAAAAGACAAGCAGGATTTCTCCTTATCGGATTGGTGGTGTATCTCTGCCCTTTGGTTCTGAAACCCAGCATATACAAATAGTCGGAACCACCGGATCTGGTAAAACTGTTGCTATTCGTGATCTATTGACGACAATACAAGCTAGGGGTGAGCGCGCGATTATTTATGATAAAGGAGGAACTTATTTATCCCGTTTTTATCGTGAACATCAAGATGTAATTTTAAATCCCTTAGATACGAGAGGCCATTCCTGGAATGTCTGGGCAGAATGCGAAGACAAAGCAGATCTTGAAGCACTTGCTGAGGCCATCATGCCGATGCCCATCAATAACACCATGGATCCCTTTTGGATTAAAGCCGCGCGTATGATTTTCGTCTCGACTGCCAATGAGCTAAAAAATGATCCTAAACGCTCCAATCTGATGTTATTGCAATATTTGCTCACAGCAGACTTAGGTCGAATTCATCATTTACTGCGTCATACTGAATCAGAATCTCTGGTATCCGATAAAGTACAAAAGACTGCTTTAAATGTGAAAACCGTAATGGCTACTTATTTAAAATCCTTACTGTATTTGAAAGATGATGGGGACATCTTTTCGATTCGCGACTGGATTTTGAATGAGCAGAATAATTCCTGTTTGTTTGTCAGTTCTGATGGGCGCAAACACCCAACCATCAGACCACTAATTTCGGCCTGGATTAATACTGCTACCAAAGAACTCTTAAGTTTAGCGCCTGATGATAACCGCCGTGTTTGGTTTATTTTGGATGAGCTGGCTACCTTGCATGCCTTACCTTTTTTAGCCGCAGTTAAATCAGAAAGTCGCAAATTTGGTGGTTGCTTCTTATTAGGTCATCACGGTGCATCCCAGTTGCGTACCATTTATGGTAACGATGGTGCCGCGTCCCTTTCAAATCTGTGTTCGACTCGATTGTTCCTACGCTTACCCGAACATACTGATGCGGAGCACGCCTCCCGCAATATTGGTACATACGAAATTGAAGAGGTGAATGAGTCCATCAGTTATGGGGCAAACACCATGCGTGATGGGATTTCAGTTTCTCGTCAAACTAAAGAAAAACAATTGGTTTTACCAACCCAAATTCAGGTAATCAATGATCTACAAGGATATTTGCGCGTCAAAGGGGAATTTCCTGCGGCAAAAATAAAGCTTAATTACGTTGATTATCCTCTCATTCATGAAGAATTTATTGCACGAGACATTGATCCTGATCCACTTCGTCAAAAAGTAGAGCAATTGGTGGACACCTACAGCGATCCCATCCTTGCCGCATCCCATGATGATGCTTTAGAGGCTGCAACTTCAACAAAAAAAGATATCACAAAACCAATTGCAAGAGAAAAAAAGCTTGAGGAAGAAAAAGAGCTTGTTGAGTTTTTATAAGAACAAATTGGGGGGTAAGCATGTTAAGTCTTCAGCCATTAGACAGTGCCGATGGAGCCGCAGCCTACTATCTAGATGTCGTCAATTATTATGAAAACGATTCTAAAAGTGTTCGTTGGTTAGGAGATGGAGCGAAAATTCTTGGGATCCACGGGCAAGCAGTAGAAAAAGAACAGATGATTGCCCTTCTGAAAGGCATATTACCTGATGGTACTCAACTCGGTCGAATCGATAAGGATGGTATTCATCATCGCCCCGGTTTTGATATGACCCTTACTGCCCCAAAGTCTTTTTCAATTTTACTTGAAAGTGGTGCTGATCCAAGGCTTGGAGAGGTGTTTGATAAGGCCGTAGAATGGTTCGTTGAAGAAATGGAAAAGGAGTTTGCACAAGCCAGGCAACTTGTTGACGGCAAAATTGAATATATTGATACCAGAAATTTAGTCATTGCAGCATTTCGTCAACCAAGCTCTCGTGCCAATGATCCTAATTCACATACGCACCTTGTAGTTCAAAATATGACCCACTGCCCAGATGGGAAGTGGCGCTCGCTTGCCAGTGACATGGATGGTCAAAAAGGCGTGGTTGAACAAATCATGAAGCACCATATCTATGGCGGGCTTAAATTTCGTAACAAATTAGCGAATTTAACCAAAGAACTTGGCTATCAGCTGGCATCTGATGGTGATGGTTTGTGGGAAATCCAGGGTGCACCTGAGCAGGTATTAACTCATTTTTCAAAAAGAAGGGAATCCATCGAAGCATTACTTGACGAAAAAGGCTGGAGTGGTGCTAAAGCATCCTCGATTGCGGCTCAAAAAACAAAATTGGATAAAGAAATCATTGATTATGAGAAATGGAAAGAAGACATCATCAAAGAATGCCAGGAAATGGGCTTTGATCCACATCAACTAGTGGCTTCATCGTATAAGCCTCAGAAAAATCTCTTTCAAACTTTAAAGGAAAACATTGTTGAGCGCTTTTATGGTAAGGATAACATCGAAATGACTCATGCCAGAGAGTCTGTGTATGTGGCCATTGAATCAATCAGTCAACAGCATGCGGTGTTTGAGGAAAGGGAACTTAAAAAAGAAGCGCTAAAATATGTAATCGCCAGCAATAAGATAATCGATGAAACCTTAATTAATAAAGCCATTGATGAAAACATTGCAAATCAAAACCTGTATACGGCAAGACACCCCTTCACACAAAAGCCTTTATTGACAACGCCCTGGCAACTAACACTTGAGAGCGAGGCCATCCAGCGTATTGAAAATGGTAAAGGTGCTGTTTCTGCTATTTGTTCGAAACAAAAAGTCAGTGAGTTTATAAAAGCAAAAGAACAGGAGATGGCATTTGCTTTATCCCCTTCACAGAAAAAAGCTATGACAACCTTCCTAACCTCAACAGACCGATTTATTGCCATTCAAGGGTATGCAGGAACTGGTAAAACCACGATGCTACGTTTGACTCGTGAATTAGCATCTCTTCAGGGCTATGAAATTCGTGGTATTACCGCAGGCTCGGCAGCCGCCAATGAACTGCGCCATAAAGGAGGGTTAAATGCTTCTACCTTTGCAAGAGAGTTAGGGAGATTGCAAAATCAGAAACAGGACTTAAGTAAAACCATATTTGTGGTGGACGAAGCCTCTATGTTATCTAATCCACAAGGACATAAAATCATCAAACTGGCAGAACAGTTTAATACCCAGTTAAAGATCATTGGCGATAAAGCCCAGCTTCCTTCCCCATCCAGCGGGAAATTATTCTCTGTCATTCAAGATTATGGGATTAAAACCGTTGCCATGACGGATAATCTTCGCCAGAAAGACTCAGAATTAAGGGAATCAGCAATTCATGCTGGTAGAGGTGAAATCTATGATGCCGTTGATAAGTTAACTCATGTGGAAACGCTTGATACTTATTTAAAACGGGTTGATTATATTTCAAGTAAATGGTTGTCATTAACACCAGAAGAACGCCAAAACACACTATGCTTTGCCCCAACGCACAGAAATCGCCAGGATATAACTCAGATTTTACGAAACGCTTTAATTCAAGAAGGGACACTAACCGGACAAGAGCATCTGCAACCCATATTAAAAGAACGCAATTTAACTGGAATTAAGCTCAGAAATGCAGCTTATTATAGTCAAAACGATATCATTCGTTTTAATCATACTATTCAGCGGTATAACATCAAAGCAGGAGATTATTTAACTGTTGGGCAGGTCACTAACAAAAACAAGCATAATAATACACTGATTCTTAAGCATGAAAATGGTCAAGCCATAAAATTTAAATTGTCCTCACTACCTGAATTTAGAACTGAAAACAAAGATTTGGAACGGCCTGTTGAAGTATATCGGCGAGAACAATTGAGTCTAATGGCCGGTGATCAAATTCAATGGAAACGTAATTCTGAACACAATGGTATTCGCAACTCTGAATTGGCAACCATCAGACAAATCAACAATGAGGGAATAACAATCATAACGGAAGACAATCAAACCCTACACTTACCTCACGGAGCAAAAGAACTACGACATCTTGATCATGGCTATGTACTCACGACCTATGCTACCCAGGGAAAAGATAAAAAAAGAGGTCTTGGCCTTATTGAAAGCCAAAACCGATTTGCATCAACCATCCAAAACTATTACGTGGAAACAACCCGTGGTATTTGGGAAATGATAGTAGTCACGGACGATAAAGATCATCTGGTTAAAGCCATTACCACCAATAACAGTGACAAGTACTCCTCAATGGATATGGTTGATTCAGATACTCTGAAAGCTCATGAAGCACGTTTTAAAGAGCACAAAAACAGCATAGTCTTACAAAATGCCATTGAAAAAAAATTATCGAAAGAACAGGACTGGAAGGGCTTGGAACAGACAGTAGAAACCTATGTTCAATGCAAACAACAAGGGGAAGATCGAAAAGCGGCAAAATTAGCATTTGCCATTGTGAATGATCCCAAATTGTATCGCCTTGCCAAAGAACGCTTGGGTTTTGGTGTTAGTACCTATCGGCGTGAAGCCCTGCGTTTCCAAACCTCGAAGTTATTACATTCACTACCCAAATCAGAAAGGCAGGATTTTTCTACTGTCAGGCAGTACGTGTTTTTAAACCAACAAATCCTTAAACGAAGTCAGCATATCAATGCCCAATCGTTGGATAATGGAATTTCAAATCAGAATAAACAAGCTCTGCAACAACAGTCCGCTAAACGCAATGCAGTAGCTTTTGTAATTAGTAGGGATCTGGAGCGTTATAAACCTTATTTGCAGCATTTTTCCATCGGAGAACTAAACCGAATTGGATTGCCACAGCATGAATATGGCAAGGAATTTAAAAAAGCACAGATGCGCCTGGAATCACTTGGCAAGCAGGCAACAAGGGACTTAATACGTACCAATATTTCGCTTTATTTAAACGCACAAGGCGAAGAGAAAGAAAGGCTTGCAGTCCAAATTAAAAGAGAATCCAAGTTATCACATTCTTTTGTTTTAACCCATGCAAAAGAATTGAATCAAAAGCCTGAATCATTATGGCAATCCATACATAAAGATGCGCGTTTGCATAGCGATAAATTGTTTCGAAATGGATTAAGTGCTGAGGGAAGATTGGCGTTCGATAACATCAAAGCCTATAAAGCATTACAGCTTGAGCTTAGAGAAAATTGGTCAGCAAGTTTAAAAGAAGCGGGAAACAGTGAAGGGAAGAGTAGTAATCCAAAATCTATTGAGTTACTCACCCGCCGCAATGAGTTAGCTCACGAATTGATGCAAAACAAAGCCATGCCTGAAATAGCCTCTTATTTCAAGCTGGATTTGGCAAAGTTAGCAGTACAAACAGAAAAACAGCAGTATCGGGAAAACATCAAGCAATTTACGGCAAGTAAGTCTAATTTCAAAACACGTCTTGCAGTAATTAATGAGATTAAAAATGATATCACTGGCCATTATCCCTTTATTAAAGAAGCAAATATTGAATCTAAAACCCTTAGTAAATATCTACGAGTTACCGACAGAAAGGAACGATTATCTAATATTTCTTCACCTGAGAAAAAAGACTATCAATGTTTCCTGACTTACAAAAAAGCCAGTATGCAAACTTACAGGCTTTGGCAGCAGGCGCACCTTAATAAAGCTGATGGCAATGTACAAAATAACAAGCTGATATCAGCAGCAATCAGTCAGTCATCAAAACGTGATGCATTGGCTCATCAATTAAAAGGCTCAAAGTACCTTGATTCAATTTTATCCTATGAAAAAGGCAACAAAGAAAAGCTGTTAGCCCAGGCTAGCAACCACCAAATAAAATTGCGTGAAATTAAGGAGCTAAATGAAGTCGTACACACACTATCAATGCAGTTCCCTAGCGTCACAAACTCTAATTCTGCAAAAGAAATATCAGCCTGGAAAAAGAACTGGTTATCTCTTTCCAGTCATATGAAGCAAATTGAAAAGGGCAGCGGTTATCAATTAGCTTTGCAAGAATATCCATTGAATGTGTCATCTGTAAATACAATTAATAAGGAATTAGAAAATAACTACGATTTTAAGCCAGAAACGATCACCCAAAAATCATTGCAATCAACCAATCCGGTCTTACAAAAAATCCAACAATCTGCACAATTTTTGGATGCCAGAATTATTAATGAAGCTCTGATGGCCGACCCAGAAACTACCTATAAAACAATCTGGGGTGAGCCAAAAACACAAAACTCCAGAGAGTTACGTTATTCTGGTGGCTTAATTGTAAGCTTGAAAGGCAAGGACAAAGGCTTATGGCATGATTTCAGTGACGGAATAGGAGGCGCGCCGATTCAAGCGATTATTGCTAGAGATAAGCTGTCCTTTAAAGAAGCACTCTCTCAAGCTGCGTCCATGGTAGGCATAAATCAATTAGAAAACCTTTCCATATTCATAAAAGCCCCCATTTCCAGTAAAAATGAATTACAAAAATTAAATGACCTTGAAAAGAAGAACAAAGTAATTTCTGCAAAAAGTATCTGGGATGGTTCTATTCTTGCAAAGGGAACATTGGCCGAAAAATATTTAAAACAACATCGGGGCATAGAATCCATTGATAAAATGGATATACGTTTCTGGCCCACTGGATCTCAATGGAAAAACTGCAATGAACAAGGATTATTGGAAGATAAAGTTAATAAAATCCCAGCATTAATCATTGCTGCAAGAAATGAAAAAAATGAACTAACAGGCGTTCAACGAATTTATCTGGACAAGCAAACAGCCAGTAAAAATAAATTCATGGACAACCCAAAGCTATCCAAAGGAATCATAGACGGCAGTTGTGGCGTTATTCAAAAAGGAATGCAAGGATCCCGCCTTTATATCGCCGAAGGTTTTGAAACAGGTGCTTCCATCGCTCTCGCGGACAGCAAAGCCACAGTTTTATGCTCCTTTGGCGTTTCAAACATGAAGAACTTAAGCCCAATCATCAAAAAATTCCATTCAAAAGAAGTTGTTATTGCAGGAGATAATGATGGAGAGTTCGCTAAATCACAACAAGCCATCGAAAAAACAATTAATGCCTTTAAACAAGATAACTTAAGTGCCAGAGCAGTATTTCCCGATGGGTTGCAGGGAAAAGCAAAAACAGACTGGAACGATATTCATTTAAGCAAAGGGATTGCAGAAATCCAAAAGCAACTAATGAGAAAGGATATAGGAGCCATTTCCTCAATCGTTGATAAGCCAATTGAACTACCAAAAACAATTGCCGATTTTGTACAAATAAAGTCCATGAAGTTAAGCGGCAGCCAAATCATTTCCATTAGAGACAATGCTGCAACCATTGACAATAAAAGAGACTTAAATCAATTAGTCGCAGCTTACAACAAAAGTCAACAAGCATTAGAAAAATCTGGCTCCTTCACTCCTGAAAAAACACTGCCCACAAAAACAAGGAGTGAAATAGAAATGGATCGTTAGATACACCAACCATAGCATAGCGTATGCTCACACTGAAAATATCTGCCATTGATACTAAATCAGGTGTTCATATTATTTTTCTGTTTTAAACACATAATCTTAGAGAACCCCCAAAGGATATTGGGACAATCAAGGGACATAACCACTTCGGTAATTCAGTGCCTCAGACTCAAAAAATACCCGTTTGAACTATAATTAAACACATCGGGTCTTATTTATAGAGGGCAAAGGATGGCCAAACTAAATCCAATTTCGTTTGAAGAAGCATTAGAGAATTCAACCAACAAAAATAGATCCATATTGTTGGGTAATGGCTTCAGTATTAGTTTATGTGAAAATTTTGATTATAAATATCTATACAAACAAGCACAAAAGTTAGCAGATGAAGGGGAGATATCCATAAGTAAGAGCATCAAAAATCTATTTGATGACATCAATACCTGCGATTTTGAGAAAGTGTTGGACCATTTAAATATAACTATAGAAACCATAAAACATTATCCTAAAGCGGAATTACTCAACAGAACTCTCAATAAGGATAAGGATAATCTAATTGCCGCTTTCTACAATACAATAAACTCTGTTCATCCCAAATTCCAAAGCGACATTTCTCCTGGTACTTTCATAGCATGTTTAAAAATATTATCAAACTTTAACAAAATATTTACTACAAACTATGATCTTTTACTGTATTGGATAATTATGAATAGGACTAATCAACATTTAGACCTGTTCAATTTACATGATTTTGACTTTTCATCATTACCACATGACGATGGATTTACGCGTGATATGAATACCAATGATTTTCCAAAATGGAATAATAATCTTTCAAGGGGTCCGCAAGATGTTTTTTACTTACATGGAAGCTTATTCATTATTAATGCTATAGAAAATTTTATTAAGATTAATAACGATAGCAAAGACGGGCGCATTTTAGAACAGATAGATAAATGGTTGAAGGATGACCAGCAACCATTAATTGTTTTAGAGGGTAATTATAAAGATAAGGCTAAAAAAATTTATAGACACTCATACCTTCGATGTTGTCTAAATGCTTTATCTACTTTAAAGGGTGATCTATTTTTAATCGGCTTTTCAATAAACGATGAAACGGACAAACACATCATTGAAAGCATTCAAGAATCTGTGATTGAAAGGGTTTATGTTGGGTACTATAAAGAATTAGATAAAGATTTTGAAAAAAGAATAAAACAATTATCGTATACAAATGACCCAAGCAGAGAAAGAGAACTATTTATTTTCAATACAAATGAAGCAATACAATGGAAAGCTATTAAGCTAGTTACTAAAGGTAAATAGTTATCTACAACTGTCCCATATGTGTCCCATAATCCGGATGGTGATTTTGAAAACAACCTATAACCATTGGTATACCTGGTGCCGCTGCGCGGAATCGAACCGCGAACCTTTTGAATATTAATCAGAAGAATTGAGTTCATATATATATGATAAAACTCAATATTTGAGTTTGTATTATATATTCAGGGGCAATTATGGGGTACTGCATTTTTGTCTGTAAGCAAAAACAAACTTATTTGTTTGATTTTTTGCCTCATTATTTTACTTTTAGCGAATCGAAATGGGTGGCGCAAATGCCTTTAGTAGAGTTTACCTACTAGGAGGTGACCGCCAGTAAGACCGAACATAAATGGGATCGCTGTATAGCTTTCTCCAATGTTGCCTTACAAAAACGGTTTTTTTGCTATGTAGCATCAAGTACTCCTTCAGTTACTTCCCTAGTAAATCCTAGGTTTTGAGCTTTATTGCCCTGTTCCAATAGCAATTTTCTCAAAGTGAAATAACATAAGGCGGAGCGCCACTGTTTAATTATAGAGCATAAATGAGTCCTAATTTTCTAAACTAGACTAAAATTAGATAAAAAGGATAAATAATGATAAAAAATAGTGAAAAGGAATCAATAATCCGCATTAGACCATTTTTAAAATGGGCCGGCGGTAAGTTCCAGATAATAAATAAAATTCGTGCGAGCCTACCTAAAGGGGCTCGTTTGATTGAACCGTTTGTAGGTTCAGGAGCAGTTTTTTTAAATACGAACTATAACAAGTTTATACTCGCTGATATTAATGCTGATCTAATTAACTTGTTTGAACATTTGAAGTTTGAAAAGCATGATTTTATCCATTTTTGTAAGCAATTTTTTACTGCTGAATTTAATAAAAAATCAACCTTCCTATCATTGCGTACAGAATTTAATTCAACTACAGATAGCCACTTGAAGGCTGCACTATTTATTTATCTCAATCGTCATGCTTTTAATGGCCTCATGAGGTACAACAGTTCTGGCATGTTTAACACGGCTTTTGGGGATTATAAAAAACCTTATTTTCCAGAAAATGAAATGTTGGTTTTTATTCAAAAAGCGGAAAAAGCAGAATTTAAATGTGCTGATTATAGCGTAATTATGGGAGAAGCTATTAAAGGAGATGTAGTTTATTGCGACCCCCCATATGTTCCATTATCTGCATCAGCCAATTTTACAAAATATCATTCCACAGCTTTTGGACAAGAAGACCAGAGACGATTAGTTGAGTTAGCTAAAGAACTGGCTGCGAAGGGGATTCCTGTAATTTTATCTAATCATGATACGGCTTTTACTCAGAATTTATATCAAGGATCAAGCATTATCAGTTTTGAGGTGCAACGGAATATCAGTTGTAACGGGAGCACAAGGGGACGAGCACGTGAAATGCTTGCCCTATTTAATTAGGGGTGTTGCCATGAAGCAGGGTGGTTCATATGCAAATAGTAGCGGAAAGGTTCTTGAGGGATTAGTAGAGTTCGCTCTAACAAAAAAGGGCTTTACTGTAACTCGTTATAAGGATTGGAAATTAAACCCTTCGAATTTTGGCGAAGAGCTATTATTAAAAAATGTGCCATATGAAGGAATTTATAAACATGCCAGTACCACCGAGTTTGTCTTAATATCTAAGGCATATAACTTAAATACAAGAATTGAATGTAAATGGCAACAAGTTTCTGGGAGTGCTGATGAAAAACTACCTTATTTGTTTTTGAATTGTTCTGAAAAAATGTTTGAGCCCCATATTATTATTTTACTTGACGGGGGTGGTTCAAAGACTGGAGCAGTAAATTGGCTACGTGAGGAGTGTGATAAATTTAATTTAAGCCAGTCAAATGCTTCAAAACGGCAAATAGACTTAATGGATATGACCGATTTTGTTAAATGGGTTAATACAGTTTTTAAATAGAGATGAGAATATTGAATAAGAGAGTTTCCATGCAATATCAGCCAATTATGAAGCAAATAAGAGCGGCCATCTCCAAAAATGATGCTGATCAATTATTGAATATTACTTCAGCAGATTGGGTAATGGTTTATTTATATACAGATCATATTTTCCTAAACTCATTTACCGTTGAGCAAGAAAATTTTGATTTATATGATTCAGATGAGATTTTGTCCTTAGATTTTCCTTTAAAAGAGTCTTCGATTTCTTGCTTCAAGCATAGCGAAGATGATGGTTATAGTAGTTCAATGGAAGTTTCACACGAGTTTGGTTTAGATAATAGCTTAATGTGGCCACTTTTCTTCAGTCGTGCAAACTATAAAGATGGGAAATTAATTACCCAATATGAATTATTACAACATTTTGTTCATGCTAATGGTTTGTATTTGGATAATGAAAAGGGTACTTTCAATTTAATAAACGAGGATGGTGATGTAGAACCAAGGGCATTAATAATAGTTGAGCAGAATTTTAATTTAATACTTTTTGAAAGAAAAGCATTAGATTATTACTTGGGTTATGCAAATCATTTTTTAGTACGTTTTTTTGAGTTAAAAGAATTAGAGAGTCCTCTGCAATGGAGTATTAGTAGTTTACAAACTTCAAGAATCAAACGAAGAATTTATGAATATGAAGATATACCACGGTTTAAAGGTGCAGAGGTAATCCAAACAGTCTATTCAATTGAGCAGATTGAAAAAGGCGATCCTAAGAAATACGAGAATTTTATTATTACTGATTTTAAAAATAGTAAAATAGTCGAATGGTCTTGTGCTCCAGAAATGCTTGATAATTACTATAAAGATACTGGTAAACCTTTTCAGACAAGCCCAGCATTTTTTAATCCAGAAGTATTGTCTAAATATAAAAATAATCATGAGAAATATGAGGTCAGAGATCGGGGAATTCATTGCTATGGAAGTTGGAGTTTGAAGTCTTACTCAATAAATGATGAAGGACAGGTGCACGCTTATATTTATTGTTTAGGGCAATTACCCCATAAAGAACAGCTTCATTGGAAGCAGTATAATGAAGAGCCAAAAGCGGGGATTTCAAAAGTCGCTTATAACACGGATTTTTTAGCTGAATTCGATGAAGAAGAAAGTTCTCTTAGAGCGATAAAACAAAAATTAGCCAATTTTCCTCCTTATTCTTTAGATAAGGAAAAATTTGTATTATGGGCTCCTAAAGGGGGTGATATTGATATGCTATTAAAGCAGATTCACCCAGTTATTACTGATATCAAAAAAGAGTATTTAGATTATTTGTTGAATTTGACTATTTTAGTTATTGATGGATTACAGGAAAAGGTCATTCGTAGATTAGTAAATGCTGAAGAGAATAAGAGGAGCCTTGAGTGTTTGGAGATACTTTTGAAAAACTGGGGTTCTCCAAATGCAGATAAGATAATGAAAGCACTAAGGTGCTTGCAAGCTAAAAGAAGTAAATATGCTGGCCATGGTGGTGGTAAAATTGATTTTGATATTAAAGAGGATTCTTTGGCAATTACTTATGAAATTAATGAGGCTATACACTTGTTAAGTGAGGAAATTGATAAAAATAGCAGGTAAAGGAATTTATTTTAAATGCCCCATGTTATTGGGATGAGTTGCTATTTGTTATTTCTGAGTGCCCCATCAGTGCCCCTCAGACCGTTTCAGTTTTTACTACTCGTAACTACTTGATTTTATTGGTGGGCCCACTAGGACTTGAACCTAGGACCAACGGATTATGAGGAGTATGTTAAAAGTCTAAGGGCAAGATAAAGCTATAGTGATTCCTGTTGAATACCTTTTAATTTATTAAATTTGTTTAAGGTATCTTTGGTTATTTGAACGATTTTATCATCATCAAAATTAAATTTATCAACGGCAATTTCTTTGATGATGCCATTAATTTGAATAATGAGTTTTTGGCAATACTCTTCAATGTTTGTAGTCTTCTGCTCATCTTTATTATCAGACTTACTGTTCATCACCATCAGTCCAATTTCAACAAGCCGTGTTGTCGTATAAGAGAGTGAATCATTCTCCTTACCGGCTATTTTAATTATTTGTTTATGAAGATTGTCAGGTAAGGTCACGGTGATTCTAGCCATAATATAACCTCTTTTTCGATTGTGTTGGATGTCTGGCTGATGCATCCATGCACGCCACCCCTAATTACAATTAGATCATATTAGGCTATATATTTCAACTGGTTACGAGTGTCAGTATGCAGATCTGCATCAGATAAATCTGACAAAATATTTAAAAGTGATGCACATTTGCATACTGGTTTTTGATTGCTATTTAGCAAATATTTAGTGTTTCGTAGCCGATTCTTGCAAATATGATTTTATATTGAATAAATACAATGAGTTACACACACAGCAACCAGTTGCGAAAGGTGTGGTGCGACAAGATAAGTCGCTGTTTTGAGTTGTTAATCGGAAGGAATTTCGAAAACCATTTGTATCGTCAGATGAACCTACGGGAGTTAATAAAGCCTCCCTGACAATGTAGTGAAACTACAGCTGAAGGGCTGATAGTGAGATGTTAACATCCGAAAGGAAGTAAATCTACCTGATAGCCAAAATCGGGATAGCTACTAGGTAGCTGGTATGGTGAACATAAGTGAATCTGTGATAAAGGTCGTAACTCGCAACAAGCGCAATTGGCTGAATCGCTTGAACCAAAAGGTACGAAAGGTAGCTGGGGAAATCACACGAACCCCACACGATTACGAAACTTTCCGGCCGAGAGCAGACACCTAACCCGGCATTACTTGAACAGCGGAACTTGGAAACCCTATATTTCTCTTCGTAAGAAGACAGTAGCCTGCAAAGGCTGCCTATGGAAGTGTAGGCTTGGGATATCGGAAAAAGCGAAGGCCAATTTGTAATGAGTTGGATACGGGTTTCAATGTCACCCGGTCTGAAAAGAAGCCCACGTCCGATTGGTCTTTCATTGCGAAAGAATTTGCAGAATTTGTAGAAGTGAGGAAAGCAAATGACGGATAATTTATTATCTGGTGCGCCTGACGCATTCATCTTAAATACAAAGTGGGATCAGCTCGACTGGCCTAGTATTGAGAAAAATGTATACAGACTTCAAGTGCGTATCGCAAAGGCAGTGAGTAATAAACAGCACGGAAAAGTGAAGTCATTGCAATGGCTGCTGGTTAATTCCATCAGCGCAAAACTTCTTGCAGTGAGACGAGTAACGACAGCAAAAGGAAGCAAGACGCCTGGTATTGATGGTGTTGTTTGGACAACATCAGAAGAAAAATGCGAGGCGGTGCGCAACCTAAAAGCAAGAGGGTATAAGGCAACTCCGCTTCGAAGGATTTACATCCCGAAGAAGAATGGAAAAGAGCGTCCACTAAGCATACCCACTTTGAAAGATCGGGCAATGCAAGCACTCTATTTGTTAGCATTAGAACCCGTTGGAGAGACTACAGCTGATCTAAATTCCTATGGATTTAGACCAAAGCGAAGTACTCATGACGCGATATACCAGTGCTATGCAACCTTGGCACGGAAAAATTGCGCTCAATGGATTTTAGAAGGCGACATTAAGGCCTGTTTTGATGAAATTGATCATGGATGGCTCAAAAGTAATATCATAATAGATCAACGAGTGCTAACACAGTGGTTGCAGGCAGGCTACATGGAAAAGAATCAATTATTTGAAACAGCACGAGGTACTCCGCAAGGTGGTCCAGCCTCACCACTGCTCGCAAATATGGTTCTAGACGGACTTGAGAGGGAAATTCACTCCGGCTGTGGGCAAGGCAATAAAATAAATTATATTCGTTTTGCCGATGATTTCATCGTAACTGCAAACAGTCCTGATATCCTCAAAGAAAAAGTGATGCCGATAATTTCAAACTTTCTTGCACAACGAGGTCTTTCATTGTCACAGGAAAAAACCAAAATTGTGCATATCGAGGAAGGCTTTGATTTTCTCGGATTTAATGTCAGGAAATATAAGGGTAAGTTCTTAACTACGCCCTCAAAAGACAGCATTAAATCCGTACAAATGAAAATCAAAGAGACCGTCAAGAAAGGATATGGTTGGAAAGGCTCGGAGCTTATCTCAGCGCTGAATCCTATCATAAAAGGATGGGCTAACTATCATCGAAAAGTCGTCTCAAAAGCAACATTTTCCGAACTGGATAATTACATATATCAAGAAACATTCCGTTGGACGATGAGGAAGTTTAGTGGTCATAATCGCTATAAAGCAATGGATCGTTATTTTCGAAATCGTAGCCTTACAAGGCGCTGGATTTTTAGTGACGTGGTTAAGGCCAAGGACGGTACGAAGAAGTATGTTTGTATTAACAAAATGATGGATATAAAAATACAACGACACGTCAAAATTAGGTCGAGCGCCAACCCCTATCTACCCGAGTATGTTAAATACTTTGAAGATAGAAAAAAATGGGCTAAAGACTGCTCCTTTGTTCAACGAATAAAGGACAAACAATTGAATGTTATTGGTAGCGAATACCTGCTGGGTGAATAGCTTCAGAAAGGCTTGAGCGTAGTGCGGTGAAAGTCGCATGCTGCGTTCTTAGGCTTACTATTACCCATAACTAAGAAAGAGCAAGATTCCAACCTTCCGCAAGGTCGACTAATCTTTTCCATCCTCTCCACAATGTTATAGGACCAGGTTCCCCATCGTTTTTACGGGCTAAAAAGCCGCCTAGCTGAGCTATCCATTTCACGGCTTCTTTTATTGTGGGTGGTGTTTCAGGATAGTGTTTTGTATGATGTATTTTGGTATACAAGACGTTCCATTCCTCATTAGCCAATAAGAACGAACAAGGAAGATCGGGGCTTTCTCTAGCAACTAGTGTGATAAAAAAAATTCGCCATGCAATGACACTCATTATTGTAAGAAAGCGAACTAATCTATCGGCTGCACCGAGCCTGCATTCTTCAACTTTAAAACCAGATTTTAAGATTTTGTGAAAAATTTCTATCCTCCATCTTAAGCAATACCATTGTATTTTTTCTACTGCCTCTTCAAAATTATTAATGTCTATGTTGGTCAACAACATCCAATTCATAGGCTCTTCGCCCAGAGGAGGAGATTGTTCTATGACATACACTGCATTTAGTTTTAAATCAGGGAGTGTTCTGGTTTTACGTTTCACGTTATTTTTAGGAGGGTTCATCACAAAATGATCAAACCTTACTTCTAATGTTGCTGTTCTTTTAGGCTTATTATCTCGAGCAGGAATAGTGACTTGAATTTCCCCCCGACAAGGCGAACCACTCACCAAATCCCATAATTTTTCACCACTTTTTTTAGAGTAAATTGATGTCTTATTTACTGTTCTATCTTGACGTGCCCTCACTACAAAAGGACATTGATTTGTCGATGCTACTTCAAATAAATCATAAATATCTGCCTCTCTATCACAAACAGTAACCACCTTAGCATTTTTTAAATCCGGATAATTATTAGAGTGTTCGAGAGACTCGATCCAACGCATACTTTCTTTTTCCTCTATAGGAAGAGCGATATTATGACTTCTTTTTTTCAACTCCTTTACTGTCTCATCTAAAAGCGGTCTAGAACTAATTTTTTGATCCAGTAATCCTATAGGCAGGCCTTCTGTAGTTACTGCAAATGTGGTATGCATTACCAATCCATGAGTTTGAAAATTAGTTGTTTTAGAGCGAACTCTAGCTGCTATAATTCCTAATCCTTCAGTCTTTTTATGATTTTTATAAGAAATATAACTCGTATCCTGGATGGCTAAAATAGTTGGATAGTTCTTGGCTCTTTCAATAGTTTTAGTGATATGACTATCAAGGATTTTTCTTTCCGATACAGCATCATTTTGAAAAAATCTATAAGCTGCTTTACTTTGATGCCAATCGTCACATGCTCGATTTATTGAACATTCAGGGGAGTTGGCAAAGCTATCTGCTATTTTTAGAAGTCTTTTACTTAATCGTTTATCACCAAAATTAACTATTCCGAACTCACTCTCTGCCCATCCAGAAGATGAGTTATTTTGATTCCCTTTTATCATTTGCTCTCATTATCAGTCAAAATACTGCCCTTATTTATAACAGAGAGTTAAATTAAAGAAAAAGTTTTTCTTATAATTTATAGACTTATGGGTAATAGTAAGGTTCTTAGGGGACGGGATCGGGGCAACTCGATCCTGTTACCCGACCTGTCTTCTTTTTATAGGTTGATTTTATTCATTAATTTTGTACGGAAATTTATGCGAGCATGAAAATATTTTATCAAGCGCAGGACAATTGCGCGTTTGTGATTTTATGCTGAATCTACATTTCGGCTACCCAATTTACAAGTCATGCTCACCCAGCGTTAACCTACTCTGCTCTTTGCTTGTTTCCAGATAGACATCAACTCATCAAAAGTTTGTCCTTCCAAATTAATGAGTTTCATTTCATGAGCAATCATTTTGACAGCGCGGAGCCGCCGCTCAAATTTTTCCACGGTTTGTTGCAGTGTATCTTTGAGATCTAATTTACAAAATACACACAGTGAAAACACGGCATGCAATAGGTCACCTATTTCTTCCTGCAAAGCAGATGAGTTATCATTAATTCCTGCTTTTAAATGCTCATCGACTTCAATACACTCACTTTGGATTTGAGTCATAATCTGATCGGTCGTTTCCCACTGAAAACCAAATTCAGTAGCTTCATTTTCTAATGCTGCAATTTTTTCTAATAGATTCATTAATTATTTCCACGTTATTCTTGTCTACCACGTAAATATAAAACTTTTGTGTTCGATCCAGGATTGACTCGTTCTTCCGTTTCAAAAATCTCCGGTTTTCCCTTAACCAAATCACTCAGCTTTTTGAAACCATAAAGCCTGGAATCAAAGTCTGGTTTTAACTTAGTTAAATAGCCACCAAATGTTCCTATGTATGCCCAACCAGTATCATCGTATGAGTTATTTAATGCTTCTAGAATAAATTCTTTTGGAAATTCTTGTGCTGAGGGTTCATTAGCTTTTGCTTGTTTAACAGGCTGCTTTCTCTTTTTTGACTGGCTAATTAATTGATCAGGTGGTGCTACAGGGCGTAGTACTTCAGTGAAAATAAATTTATTGCAGGCATTACGAAATGCCTCTGGTGTTTTTTTTTCTCCAAATCCAAAAACTTGCAACCCTTCTTCACGAATACGGTTAGCAAGACTTGTAAAATCACTATCACTTGACACGATACAAAAACCACCAAAACGATGCGTATAAAGTAGATCCATAGCATCAATAATAAGTGCACTATCTGTTGCATTTTTTCCAGAAGTAAAAGCAAACTGCTGTACTGGTTTTATAGCGTATTTATGCAATACCTTTTTCCATTGTGCGCTAGATGGTAAGGTGAAATCGCCATAAATTCTCCTTACGATAGCATCTCCATAACCAGCAATCTCAGTTAAAAGACCATCAATAATAACTGCTCGAGCATTATCAGCATCAATAAGTACAGCTAATTTTAACGCGGCTTCATCTGTTGTAATTTTTGTCATGCTAATTGACCTGTTTTATAAATTATTTATTTTTGGAACGATAAAATTTACACTCAACACCATGACCAAGTTCATCTTTATAATATTCCATACCACACTTCTCCATTACTCGATGTGATGCACTATGTTTGAGTGGCGCAAAAGCAATAATATAATCAGAATTGATATTTATTTTACTCCATTCAAGAAGTGCCTCTAGTGCTTCAGATGCATAACCCATACCCCAAAATTTTCTTACAATAAGGTATCCAACTTCAATTTCCCCTGTTTCAATTGGCCCAAATCCACATCGTCCAATGAATTCATGAGTCACCTTATTGAATATAACAAAACCAGGCAATCCTTTATCTCCATAAAGGTTCATAATCTGTTTTATTCTTCGCTTAGTCTGCTCGCGATCTTGTGTTCCATCAGGAAAGAATTTTCTAACTTCTCGGTCTGCATGAAGCTGAGCAACTTGATCTAAGTCCTCATCCTTAATTAAACGCAAAAGCATCCTTGGTGTTTCAATTTTAATGGTCATATTGGTTCACTTATAATCCTATATTTTCTATATATTGAATTTCTTCTTGTGTAAGCTCAAAGTCATATATGTTTAAATCATTATCCATGTGTTGTTGATTTGTAGTGCCGGTTAAAGGCAATATCCCCACTTGGTTTGCAAAGCGAAATATAATTTGCGGGATGGTTTTATCATATTTTACAGCAAGTGATTGCATGTGAGGGTTTAATAAATACCGCTGATTCGCAGTGAGCAAAGAAAATCCTTGATAGATAATCTTGTTTTTTTGACTAAATGTCCTAACGTCTTGATCCCATTGTGTTATGGCGAAACATCTATTTTGTATAAACGACGGCTTTATAGAGACTTTTCTATATAGTTCTTCAACTTGTACCATATTAACGTTAGAAATGCCGAGAAACTTTACCTTTCTACTACACACCAGCTCTTCCATGGCCTGCCAAATTTCTAAATCTGCATCGATTATTCCATGAGATAGTGAAGGGCCATGAAGTATATAGGCGTCAATGTAGTCTGTCTGTAAATGTTCTAGTGAGCTTGCAAAGGATTGCTTGACCTGGTTGGTCAATGAATCAAATTCATCATAAGGTTTTCTATGATCTTGGCCATGTACAGAGGTAAATTTTGTTTGTAGAAATAAATCACTGCGTGTTTTTTGACTAGTTGTTAAAAATTGATCAATTGCATCACCCACGGCTTCTTCAAAATAATGCCTACGTTGATTGGCAGTATCAATCCCTCGAAATCCTGAGTTGAGTGCCTGGAGCACCAAACGTTTTGTGTCATCTTCTTTCCATGCTGTACCATATAAAATAGGGGGAGTGGTTGATGTGTCGTTTTGTTTTATATTCATAATGCCGCCTCCATTGGTGTCACAGCATAACCAAGCATTATCCTCCTCAAAATATAGAGGTATTTTTCGGAGGATAATGAGCTAAGGAACAAAGCCATTAATAGACCCTGTGTCAATTTTATTTTGACTTTGAGCTTTCCACAATTGAGCATAGGCACCATTTTGATTTAGTAGTTCATTGTGGGTACCTTGCTCAATAATCACACCTTTAGCGAGTACCAGAATATTATCTGCATGCGTTACTGTAGAAAGTCTATGTGCAATAATAAGTGTTGTTGTGTTGATCGATATCTGTTTGAGACAGGTCTGAATGTCTTTCTCTGTTTTCATATCCAGTGAAGATGTTGCTTCATCAAAAATAAAAATTTTAGGTTTTTTAAGCAGCATTCTAGCGATGGCCACTCGCTGTTTTTCGCCACCAGACAATTTTAATCCGCGCTCACCAACTCTGGTTTCTAACCCATCAGGCAGTTTTGCCACGAACCTGTCAAGATGTACTGCTTGTATTGCATCCGCCAATTCATCATGAGTGACATGCGGATTTCCATATATCAGGTTATTTCTTAAGGTATCATTGAATAAAGCAGTTTCCTGAGGAACAATACCGAGTATTGCTCTGAGTGATGCATGTTGGATATTGCTAATATTTTGCCCATCAATCTGAATACTCCCCGAATTCAAATCGTAAAGCCGAAAGATTAATCTTGCGAGAGTGGATTTGCCGGATCCTGAGGATCCAACGATTGCAGTAGTGGTACCGGGTTCAACTATAAAGCTAACGTCATCAAGAATTTTTCGATGTTCATTATAAGTAAAATGGACGTGATCAAATTGGATTTTTCCTTCTTTGTACTTAAGTGTTCTGGCATTGGGTTGGTCTTGAATATCGATAGGAATTTTCAGCAACTGAATCGCGGTTTGAAAACGAGCTAAATCATCTCGGGTAACACGAATTCGATAGCCTAGCATGGATAATGGCAGCATGAACATGAATAAATAGCCATGGACCAGTACAAAATCTCCGACATTCATGCTCCCTGCAATGACTCGGCTGCCAGCAAGTAAGAGCATAATAATAACACACATACCGACAATGACATTTTGCATAAGATGAATTTTTGCATCGGCATTTAATGCTCGAGTATCTGCACAGGCCTTTTCTTGTAATTTTTGAGCAGCTGTATTGATTTCATCCTGTTGGGTATTAAAATATTTCACGGTATCCGCATGCAACAGGCTTTCCACCAGATAGGCGTTTGCAGATGCATCTTCATTGTTTTGCTTCATTCTGCATTTTACAATCCATTGAGCGGTGTAATAGCTTAGCAAGATATAAGAAACCAGCATCAACAATAGAACCAATCCAAAAAAAAGATCATAAAAATAGCTCAAAAAAATCATAGCAAAAATTATTTCTATAAGAACCGGCAATATCATCACAATAGGTCGACCAATAAGATCAACAGCAGACGAGTGTGAACGTTCTATGATTGTAAGAATTTCGCCTGATTTACGTTCTCTATGAAATTTTGTGGAAAGCGCTTGTACGTGATCAAAAAGTTCTAAACAAAATTTTCTCGCCCCTTCTAATTCTACAGGAAAAGCTATTACTTGACTGAGGGTGATACAAGCTTTGGATGCACCCCAAACCGATGCATAAGTCAGAATGATGACTAAAGGGGTGCTGTTTAAAAATAGGGCATGTCCAGAGAGTGCATTAATGGCTTCTTTTAAAAAAATGGGGACACACAAATTTAGTGCAATGGAAATCAATATAAATAAGAGAGCCAAGACAACGTGAATTTTTCCTCTTAGGCTGTTCTTTGTCCAAACGCAAGGCCAAAGATAGTAGATAGTTTCTTTAATGCTGGGTAAACTTTCATTCATCATGATGCACTCTTTTGCTGCTGGCTATTCCACATGGAGTAATATAATCCCTTTTTCTCGATTAATTCTTGATGCGTTCCAGCTTCTACGATTTCTCCGTCTTGTAAAACAAGAATGTTGTCAGCATGAATAATCGTACTCAAACGATGTGCAATGACTATACTGGTGGTATGTTTTGTAACTTCCTCAATATTTTCCTGGATATTTTTTTCAGTCTGCGTGTCGAGCGATGCGGTTGCTTCATCAAATAACAAAATACTCGGGTTGCGTAATAAACATCTTGCTATTCCAATCCTCTGGCGTTCTCCTCCTGATAATTTAAAACCCCCTTCACCGATGTTGGTTTCAATTCCTTTGGGGAGGTTTTTTACCATCTCTTCCAAGTGCGCCAGTTGGATTACGTTATTGATTTCACGCTCGGAGATATTTAGAGCACCGTAGCAGAGATTAAACCTCAACGTATTGTTGAAGAGTAGAACTTCTTGTGGAACAATTCCGATTTGTTGGCGTAATGAATGCTTGCTCACAGCAGTAATATCCTGGTCATCTATGAGTATTTGTCCCTGAGTGACTTCAAATAATCCCAGCAATAATCGTGCAATCGTTGATTTACCCGATCCGCTGGGTCCCACAATAGCTGTCATCTTTGCGGGTGGAACTTCGAAGCTTACATTTTTTAAAATGGGGTGTTCTGGTTGGTAACCGAAAGTGACGTTTTTAAAGTGAACATGCGGGCCGGTAATGAATAAAGGTTTTGCATCAGGATGGTCTTGTTCAACTTCATCGGTTTGATCTAATAAATAGGCTGAATATTCTATTTTGGATAAATCATTTTTGGTATCTCGCCAACGCACACTAGCTTCGCTTAAAGGTTCAAATAACTGTAATAAATAGCCATTAATCAGGACAAAGTCACCAATTTTTAACTGTCCAATTAAAATTTGGTACCCTACTTTATAGGACAAAAAGGCAAGACCCCCCGCAATAATGAGTGTTTGTATCACCAAAAATGTACCGTTTCCACTAAATAATGCTGTATTTGCATGAACGCTTTCTTGTAAAAATTGGTCTATTTTTTTATGTTCTACGGTTTGACTGTTGTAGTATTTTACAGTTTCTGTGTTGAGTAGGCTGTCGGTAATTGCGGAACTTACATTTAATTCAGCAATGCTACAATTTTTTTGCAGGACTGTGGATTTTTTTTGAGTGAGTCCATTAAAAACAAGATAGATTCCCAAAATAATAATTAGATAGAGGCCATAGCTTAAGCCATAGAAGTGCCAAATGATTAAAAAAGCGAAGAGAATTTCTAAAAAAACAGGCACAATCCGAAACAATATGTTCGAGATAAGCATCGCGATTGCAAGCTGTGCGCGACTGATAGCGCTGGTTATTTTTCCGGTTTCCTTATCCAGATGAAATTTGTAATTTAAAGCATGAAGGTGTGCAAAGACATGAGTACTATAATCCGCAATTGTTGTACTTATGTTTACAAAAGAAAGCATCTCGCGAATTTTTTCACTGCATCTTGCCAGCATCCAGAGTAATCCATAACAGCAGATCAGCGAGATAATCATCATGCTCGATGTCCTTATCGTACCGGATAATGCAGTTACTATATCTTTAAAAAAAATGGGTACAATTAAATTTAAGGCGAGTGTTGTGAAAACCAAAAATAATGAAAATATGACCCGAAACTTTTTTTTAAAATTATTTTTCGGCCAAAAAAATGGAAAAAAATGGGATATTATCTGTAAACTCGTCAAATAGAGTCCTTATTGATTATTATCATATGATTGAGGAGGATAACATTAAATAATTTAGGAAGTAAAAAAACCGTAGACATTGAGGCAAGCGCAAAATAATTTGTGTTCAAAAAAACATACATTTGTGGAATAATATGAGTCAATCCGTAATGATATTCTATGCACGGACATGTTATTTGAAATAAAAGATTTCTTGATAATGATTGATTTTTGATAGGATAATGATTTAAATTTTTATAAAATAAATAGTGCAAAATTTTGATTGCCAAATTTTGGAGGGACTATGGAATTATTAGATGCAGTTGAGGCATTGGTGAAAAATCCACTCCTTGATACAGTGGCTTTAGAGGATTGGGTTTTAAGTAAAAGCTTGGTTGAATCATATAAAAACTCAGATACACATAAGATCAGGGAGTTAATCACTGATAAAAAGAATTTTTCGGATATGAGCCATGTGATCCCGTATCCGGATATGAGCCATGTTTTTCCAGTGACCAAATAAGGATTTAAGTGAAAGTTGTAGCGTTAGTTGGTACTGGAATTAAAACAATAGCTCATATTACAGAAGAAGCAAAAGGATATATTTCTACTTGTGATAAGGTAATCTACTTAGTTAATGAACCCTTGCTAGAGCGCTATATTCGTAAATTAGCGAAATCATCAGAGTCACTGGATGAAATATACTTTAACTCTAAATCAAGAGAAAGTGCTTATAATAATATTGCACAATATATTTATAGCGCGATAGAAGATGTACGATCATTATGTGTTGTTATATATGGTCATCCATGTGTGTTTGCTACTCCTGGCTTGCTCGCTTTGTCTATGCTTGATGATAGCATTAAAACAGTGGTGTGCCCTGGTATTTCAACTCAAGATTGTTTATATGCCGATCTTAGGTTTGATCCCGCATCTGGAGGTATCCAATCCTTTGATGCTACGGAATATCTTCTATATGATAAAGTAGTAGATCCTTCTTCTCATGTAGTAATTTACCAGATTGGTATGGTTGGAAATCTGGGTTTACCAACAAATAAAATCAATTTTGAGGCTCTTAATTTTATTAAAAAAAAATTAATCGAACTCTATAAAAAAGAAAAAAAAGCGGTTATTTACGAAGCCGCTCTTTATCCTGGTACTCATCCAAAGATATCTGAATTTGATTTAGAGCAACTTGATAGGCAAGAGTTAACAACACTGTCTACTTTGTATATTCCTCCCGATAAAATACAACGAATGCCGAGTTCTGATGCATTAAGGTTATTAAATCAAGTGGCATAGTTTAGTGGATGTATCTAATTTTTATTTAATGTGAGGGATTACAATGAGCTCAACAGTCAGCTCTTCTAAAGTAGGGTTCTCTTTTAGTGATTTACCAGTCACTTGTAAATTATTATTGGCTCTTTCTTTTATAGAGGCTATTGGAGGCGGCCTATCTTACCATATTGCGTATTTTTTTAGTGTAAGCACCAATTTTAATAAATTAAATATAGGCTTCTTAGGCTTTTCAATGGGGATTGGAGCTATTTTGGGCAGTATATGTGGTGGATACGTTACGGGAAAAGCACAAGCAAAGGGTATAATTGGGGCAAGTTTCTTACTCATGGGCGTCGCATTTGTTATTCTAGCAAAAGTGAGTTCTTTTCATTTATCTGTTGTCTTTGTATTGTTAATGGGATTTGGGATCAACTTGTTCATCACTTGCAGTAACTCATCTTTCTTGCAGATTTCAAAAAATACCAATCACAGTTTAACGATTGCCCAATCCTATAAAAATGCACTGGAAAATACTGGTGGTATTGTGGCAATGGTTTTGATAATGCTTTTAGCGCAAAATCATTTTAAATTAGCAATGACTTTGGTCGGCGTTACTTTGATATTGTTTTCAATAGTTATTTTTCTAAAATTAGAAATCAGTAATCAGGATGTGGCCGCAAAACCCAGTAATAAAGAAGAAATTGAGTCAGTCTATAGCTCGCTTATTCCAATGTTATTTTCAGTATTTTGCATCGGTTTAACTTATGGGATACAAAAAACAGTACTAGGCATTCACTTAAACGAAACAATAGGAAATTCTTTAATCATTGGATTTTTTTTCGCAACTGATCCCATTTTAATCGCATTATTTCAAGTAAAATTATCAAAAAGGATTGAGCGATTCAATAAACATATAGTTGCTTGTATCGGCTGTATTTTATTAGGGGTGTCAACGTTTGCTATGGGCCTGTCTTCTACAATACAAGGAATGTTTTGTTCGCTTTTAGTATTTACTCTTGGTGAAATGTTGTTTATGGCGTACTCCGTTGCATTATGTCATCAATATGGAAGCTCTAATCACAGTGGCCTAGGTATAGGGGCGTGGCGCAGCGCATATGCATTAGGCATGATGATTGGCCCTCTCATATCAGGAGTAGCAATGTATTATTTCAATGCCCAAAGTGCTTGGACAATATCTTCTTTGCTTTGTTTCATGAGTGCCTTCTTAGTATTTAATTCTAAAAGAGCACAGCGATTAGAAGCTGTTTATTGAGATGCATCCTTTAAAAAAAGGCGCATCTTGACAAAAAGTGTCATTGCTTAAATGATGCACTCCAGAATCATTTTTTAATAAATGATGAATGTCCGAAAGCCAATTTTTTTTATTCTCAAACCCATGGTAATAAACAAATTGAGCTTTTTTGGCTTTTTCTTCAAGAATTGTACCAGCCCATTCTTCATGATTAGAGGAAAATAGTTCTTTATATTTATTTGTAACGATTTTCATATTTTCAAGCTCAGAAATTAGAGTCGCTCTTTTTCTGGACAACCCTTGATATGGTCGAAAAATAGGATGTTGAAGCGAAAAATATACTGGATTTTTTTCAACATGTTTTTTAGGTATTAATATAGACGGTTCTGTTTTTAGCTTATAAATGTCTTTTAAAACGTAGCCTATCCATGATGCAGGCAAGAACTCATCGGTATTGGTAAACGAAAACCCATATTTTTCACCTATGAGAATTTCAAAGATATATTTAGCGGTATCTTGAATAAAAAAATCTCGTTCTAAATTTGACTTATCAAAAGCAACCCTAAAAATATGTTGATAATAGTCCCCATAGTAGGTGTAAGCATAATAATGTAGATAATACTTAAAGAAATATTTATTAATATTGATCCACTCAGGATTATTAACAATGTTATCTATCCATTTTTCAGAGAAGTAAACAATAGAGGCCCTCCATTTACTTTCAGCAGGGCAAGATTGGTAAATTCGTTTAAAAAATTCACTGTGATCATGGTATGAATTGGGGATGGTGCAATCAATTCCAGATCGAATAAGACGATTATGGCTTCTTTTGCATCCAATATTTTGTATTACAAGAGTGGTTTGTGCCCCAGCTTTTACAGACAGTATGCCATTAGGCAAGTATCGTTTAAGTGGTTTTATCTGGGTTACATGTCCAATGTTAAAAAAATCCCCTTTCTTATCTATGTAAACAGGATGCGTTTCATTTTCTGAATCACCTCTTAAGTACCATTCAAAGCACTTATCTAATACAAGACCTAATGGACAACTGTGAAATCCATAAAAGAGGTCTTTAGTAATTGGTTCTTGAGATGAAAAATTATTAAGAGTTTGAAGCTTTCCTTGGTGCGGAATATAAAAGGTTTCAGAATCACCAATTAAATCACCATATCCAAAGTTAAAAACATATAGTGGGAAATCTTTTCCTGGCGCAATTTCATCAACTAAGAAAAAAAACTCAGGATTAGAGCGTTTTACTTCCTCTCTAATTTCATCCCAACAAACTCTAGTAAAATTCCTACAAAATTCCATATTAGTCTTTTTGTTAATTAATTTGCTTTTTATTTTGAATTAAAATGCGTATTTGCCAAAGATTTTAGTGATATAAATGACAAACATATTATGCTCTAATCAAATCAAGCTTGTCAAATAAGTAAAGTACGTTGTTGTTGTCGTAATAAGGATTTTAATCATGAAGATTGTAAGTGAACAGGTTATTAATGGAGAGCGTATTGCGACTCAGGTTATTGATACAATCTTAAGCAGTACAGAACACAATCTTGTTACATTATCCGATATATTTGGGATATCTTTAAATAAGCTTGTTCTGAAAAAGGGGTTTTCAAATGATGAGATCTTAATGATTGTAAAGATAGGAAATTCTTTATTCATTAATTAATAAAATACTTTAGCCCCATTCTTTACCCAACCTATTATTTGAAACATTGATGCTGATTCAAATCGAATTTGTGGCCAGTCCGGATTGATAGGTGAGCATATAAACGTATTGTCTTCTGAGCTTATTTTTCTAAATAAGTTCTCTTCTGTAGCGTTAATATGAATCAGTACTAAATCGCAGTGGTTCTGTTTTTCTTTACAGAAAGTAACTAGGTCACCTGCATTATAAATAGGAGACATACTTTTATCGTGCACAATAAAAGCAAAATCATCATGCGTTATGTTGTCTTGAATTGATGAAGGTATTGGGAGGTAACCTTCAATTTTAGATGAGGCATTGATTATAGGGATCGTTTGGAAGGGATGATCCTTCATAGGTTTGTGGTCAATATCTAAAAATAATAACCATGTTGGAGAAACACCCAATGCACTACCGAGTATTTCTGCATCTTTAAACCTGGGCGTTCTTGTTCCTCGTTCCCAATTACTAATTCGTTGCGCTGAAAAACCAGTGACTTCAGCCAACTGCACTGCAGTGAATTTTTTGTTTTTTCGCGACTCTTTAATTCTTAACCCTATTTTTAATTTTATATCCATATAAATACCTTGCAAAATAAACATAATTGTTTATTATAAACGTTATCGTTTATATTTGTGTGTATTGTTTACCTAGCGTTTATTATACACATAAGTTGAATGAACAGTAACAAATAAACAAACCGATTTAGATAAAAAAATATGTTTAGGCGTTTTCTGTAGCTATCTACAGAATAAGTTGAAAAGGAGTATTCGTTGTGGAAAATAACTTTAGGCTACAAATCTGTAAGAACATCATTAATTATCTATTAGAGTCAACTAACTATACTCTAAAAGACATTGCTGCTTTACTAAATTGCTCAATAAGACAATTACGTTCTATTTATTTCGATGAGTTAATGCCAACTAATCTATATTGCGAACGGGATCTTGTGAGGCTTTATCATTTAATTCTTGAACTCAATACTAATAAATATGTGCACCAGGGTTATAAATGGGGTTGCTTATGAATACTTTTAATATTGAAGAGGCTTCAAAGTTTCTAGGCGCCCACAGGGAAACTATCCGACGAATGGCTGCATCAGGTGAACTACCTGGAGTAAAGATAGGGCGAGGTTGGCGTTTTATAGAACAAGATCTTGCGATGTATATGCGAAACAAGTACTCTACTTGCGATGCATCGTGGGGTGTCGATATAGGAGATAATAAATGGCACTCACGAAAAAAAATGGGTTTTGGTGGATCGACGTCACCTTCGGTGACAAGCGTATACGCAGAAGCACTAGGACTAAAGTAAAACAACAAGCGCAACAATTCCATGATAATTTTCTACAAGATCTATGGAGTAACAAGCATACCAAATTACCCCAACAGAAATCGTGGGTAGATGCTGTTGTGCGATGGTTAGAGGAATCAGCGCATAAACGAAGTTTAGTTACGGATAAATTTCATTTGGCCTTTCTGGACCCTTATCTTGGCCAGAAAACGTTAGATGAAATTAACGCCGAATTAATTGAATTTATTGCGCAAGAAAAAGAGCGGACTAATGTTACTCCAACGACGGTCAACCGAATGTTGGAAATTATACGTGCTATTTTAAACAAAGCTCATAAGGAATGGCAGTGGATAAACACCATGCCATTATTCAGAATGAGAAAAGTTGAAAATAAACGTATACGTTGGTTGAGTAGGGGACAGGCTAATAAATTGATTCAGGAGCTACCAAATCATTTGAAAGATATGGCAGCTTTTACTTTGGCAACTGGTTTACGCCAATCTAATGTTACTCAATTGCAGTGGAGTGAAGTGGATTTAATTAGAAAACATGCACTCATTCACCCTGATCAATCTAAAACAAAGAAGGCTATCCCTGTTCCTTTAAACTCTCAGGCAATTGTCATTATAGAAAAACAAGTGGGCTTACATCCCACATTTGTATTTACCTATTTTGGTAAGCCTGTTACGCGATGTAATAATCATGCTTGGCAAAAAGCGTTGATTCGGGCAGGAATCAAAGATTTTCGCTGGCATGACTTGCGTCACACTTGGGCAAGTTGGCATGTGCAAAATGGTACCTCATTGCAAGAATTACAGCAATTAGGTGGATGGTCAGAATATGAAATGGTGTTACGTTACGCGCATCTTTCAAGTGACCATTTAAAGGTGGCAGCGGAAAGAATTACAAAAAATTCTGGCACGTTTTCGTCACTGTAACTTGGTTTTTACGGCACGTTTCGATCCAGGCAACCGTTAACTACCTGATTTTAAAGGGTTTAAATGGTGCGCTCGGAGGGACTCGAACCCCCGACACCTTGGTTCGAAGCCAAGTACTCTATCCAGCTGAGCTACGAGCGCAATGGGGTATGGATTGAATACTTTGTCACTTACTTCTGGTAGATATTGGAGATTAGTTACCAGATTGGTGGGCCGTATAGGATTCGAACCTATGACACAGAGGTTAAAAGCCTCCTGCTCTACCACCTGAGCTAACGGCCCGCAGGACAAAATATTTTTTAAAACTGTACTCTAAAACTGGTGGGCCGTATAGGATTCGAACCTATGACACAGAGGTTAAAAGCCTCCTGCTCTACCACCTGAGCTAACGGCCCTAAAGAGGCTGAAATAATACCGGATTAGCACAGAATTTCAAGTCTTTTTATGATGTTTCTTCTATTTTTGTTATTTTTAAGGGCACAAATGTTTTTTTTATACAAAATTGAGACTCTATAAAAAAGAAGATTGCTGAGTTAATTGGGTTTGAAAATAAAGGTCTTTTTCTGTAGCAAGAATAGTCCAGTTTTGTATTTTTAATTGATTAGCAAGGATTTGGCTCTTGTCTGTTGAAGTAATGAGCAGTAAAACATCTGCGCCTAAAGCGCCACAGCCCTTGATTGCTACTATTTCTGGATATTTTTTAAATTCACTGATAAATTTTAAACTGTGTTCTGCTACCAGATTTAACTCAGTTAATTTTTGATGATAGCTATTAATGACTGTAATCAATTTTTTGGAATCATTCTGTTCGAATGCTTGTTTTGCTTCATCAACTAAAAAAGATAAATAATCGATCTGATCTGGAAGGGGAAGGGTAGAGTCTTGTAAATGATGATGAGTGGCAAGTTTCACCCCAGTATGGATGAGAAAAAACGACAAATCTTGAAAAGGCCAATCATAAGACTTTATCTTTTTTTGTTGTTTATTAATGTAGACACATCCTTGCTGTGACTGTGCTATTACATCATATCCACTAGGCCTCAAGCCTTTTCCGTACCATGATGATTCATAGTAAGCACCTAGCATTTTATTTAAATCAGGTGCAGTGTCATTTATGAAACAACCTGCTAAATAGCTTGCCAAAAATTGTGCACTGGAAGCACCTAATCCTCCTCGACCTGCATAAGGATCATGCCACAAAAGACCTTGCCCTAAGTTTTGTTGTAGCCACCAAAGCCCAGCTGGGGATTCGGGGTGAATTCCAGCTAATTTTTCTTGAGTTGTTAACGTAAGCTCAAAACAGGGAGCAGTCATTAGAAGAAGTGCAGAGGCTTCTGCTAAAGCAGCGTATTCACCCAGTAAAAAGGTTTTTGCAGGTATTGACCATTTCATACAGCAATCGGTGTTTGTCTGATTTTAGCCAGTAAATCATGAGCATTGTTAAGACTGATTCTTTTATGTAAATCCAACCACTTTTGTAAATGCTCTTTAAGTACCGGCATTTCATTTTCATTAGCACCTGCTGCCAAAAGCAGATTATCAATGTGTAATTTCATATGGCCCTGAATAATACCCTCGGTACATAATGCTTTAATAGCACCCAAATTTTGTACCAAGCCTACAGCAGCAATGACTTGAGCTAATTGATTCGCTGAAGAAATATTCATCATGCGTAAACACATTTTTGCAGTAGGGTGCAATGAGGTAACACCACCTATGGTTCCTACAATAATCGGAGCGGTAAGTTGTCCTGTGAGTATTCCATCGTGATAGCGCCAACGCGTAATTGCTTGATATTGTCCATTGCGAGCAGCATAGGCGTGTACTCCTGCTTCAACCGCACGCCAGTCATTTCCCGTTGCGATTAAAACAGGATCAATGCCATTCATTACCCCTTTGTTATGGGTAGCTGCTCGATAAGGATCCATTTCTGCAAAGAGCGATGCTTCTTGTAGTTTTTGACCAAGTTCAGAATCAATAGTATGTATCGTAACTTGAGCCGTTGTTAATTTTTGATCATTGAGATTTGATAAAATACACATGGTGACTTCTTCACCAGTTAATTGCTCAATCGGCGTTTTTAAGTACTCAAGGACCTGATTAATAATATTGGCTCCCATGGCGTCACAGCTATTCATAGTCAAATGAATTACTGCCATGTCTTGATTATCTTCTCTTTTAAGCTGGCGTAATTGCAAATCCATGACACCGCCGCCGCGTTTTACCATGTTATCTGCAACATCTTTATTGGCTCTACTAATCAGATAGGTTCGATTTTCATGAAAAATCTGAGAAAATTTAGCAAAATCTTTAACTTTTGCTAATTGAATTTGCCCCAGAATGCATTCGCCTTGTACCCAGGTTTTTATTTCGCCACATTGTCTAATCCATTTAGCAGATTTGGATAAGGCTGCAATGATGGATGTTTCTTCCACAGCCATTGGGATAACATAGTCTTGACCATTGATATTGAAGTTAGTTGCTACACCCAAAGGAAGCTGAAAATAGCCGATTACATTTTCAATGAATTTATCTGCTAAATTCAGATCCTTTATGCCACCGTTTTTAAGAAAAGAAATATCTTCAGGAGTTATTGCTCCTAGAGCTAACAAGCGCTTAAAACGTTCTTCTCGAGAGAGTTTGGAAAATCCGCGGAATAGCTCATCTGTGTTAGAAGATAAAGGCATGCTTTCTCCTTTGAGTAGCCGGCATTGACGCAAGTTTTGTAATGCCATGTTTGCGTTGTTCAAATTGGCTGTAATTTTCTTGCATACCTGATTTTAGTTTCTTGAAAAAAATAAAAGCAATTTTATCATAAAATAGAGAAGCAAACTACCTGAAAATCATAGGTATTATATGATTTTGTTATATTTAGAAGCTGTTTCCGCTATAAAGTGCGGAGGTTTTCTGTAAATAAATATTCAATCCAGTAACTGATTATCATAATCAGTATTTTTTTTGCTTCATCGTTCGATGCGGATAAAGCAAAGCATTTGTTATGAAAGCGCGCTGTTTTTGTATTTATCGATTAGACAGTGATCAGCTAATTCTTTTTTGAGTCAAATGATTGTTTTTTAATTTAAATTTCCTGGTGTTTTTTTATCATAGAGGGTAAATTGAGAGCATTTTAATTTGGATTGTTATTTGTTGGAGATATTATGGGACAAAAAGATAAGGAAAAAAGAGCTTTTGAATCCGCCTCGAGCATGAGGAGAACATACATTGAGCAATTGCAGAGATGTAAATCTGCTGCGCAATTTGAGAGTTTTTCAAGTAGATATGAAGAGAAAAAGAGGAAAAGTCCTAAGCTCAATTTAACTCCACATCATAGCGGAGTTATTAGTGGATTAGATCTACAGATCCAGCAATTAACCGAGGAATTAAATAATAGATTTTATCCAAAAACACCAATTAAATCATTGCCAACCGTTGAAGAAACAGTAGCCCCTACTGACTCATTATCAGAGGTGCATATTTCAGATGAACTTCCTCATATTAGCGAGCAGGATTTAGGCGTTCAAGTCAAAGTTGTTACAGAAAAAGCGAAGAGCAATCCTCTTATTCAAACTAAAACTACTGTAGAACCTCTTAAAAAAGAAGAAGAGAGGGAGAGTTTAACTCGGCCAGTAATAAAGAAAAGTGAATCATTTCCTGTTGATGGAAAACCAAAATCCAGACATGTCACTTGGAATGAAAAGCCTCTGGAAACGCAGGATCAGGAAAAACAGCACCACGAAACGCACGTTGATCAGAAAGCCAGAAGACATCGAAATGCTCAGCTCATTGAAGTTAAAGAAAAATTAAAGACGCTTCATACAAAACAGACAAAATATGATCTGAAAGCTAAAGAGTATCATAAGAAGAAGGATAAAGAAGGAGAGGCGAAATATAGAGAAGCTGCAACAGCTGCGGGAAACATTCATACTCAGATATCCGGATTGGTGAATCAGTATATTCGCGATGGAGATTTAGACTCCTTTAAATTAAATAGCCAAAAAATTCTAGGTGATGAGAAGAATAATGATGTGAAAACATTACGGTCATACCGTGGTTGGTGGGAACAGTTCCTAGACGATCTGGTTGAACTTATAAATTCCGGACTTACTCGTGTGGGTTCTTCGATCCGCGTGCATGAATTATCGATATTTAAACCTGCGACAACCGATGGGGGACATAAAATTAACGATCTAAGTAATGCAATTAGTTCCGTAACAGCAACCATTTAATCGATTATAAGAAATAAGTAGTCTGAGGTTTGTTTTGCACTCAGACTCTATTTTTTACCCTACCCGAATATCTTGTTATTGTGTTACCATGTTTTATTGTTTTTGTTCTTCTAGAATATTCATATTATTCTTGAGCTTATTTTTCAATACACAAGACTATGGTACAAAATAGCGCGCAAATCACTTACGACAAGGAACTTGCCAGATTTCACTGTACGGGTGCCTGGTCTGTTTTAAAAATTGAGAATTTATTAGCTCGATTCAATGTAGATGAGCTGCCCAAAAATCAAAGAGTGACTATTAGCGGCGAGGGTATCAGTTATTTTGACAGTGCAGGGGCTTTGGGCCTCATTAAATGTGTTGACACGCTTGAACAACGAAAAAATCAGGTTGAACTGACTGATTTTACCGAAACACAGCAGCAACTTGTCGATTTAATTAAATCAAAAAAAGACGTATTAGGTTATCAAATTCCTTCTCCGCCTAAAGAAAATGTGTTTTATCAATTGGGAAAAGAATCTGAGAGCAAATTTCGTCAAGTAGATGGACTTCTCGCGTTAGTTGGTGATTTGACTACTAAAATATTTAATGCATTTGGCAATTGGCGCCGATTTCAATTACCGAGTATTATGTCAAATATCCACGCTACAGGCGTGACTGCTTTGCCTATTCTTGCTTTGCTTTCCTTTCTAATTGGTGTGGTTTTGGCTTATCAAATGGGATTGCAATTGCAAACATATGGGGCCAATAGCTTTATTGCTTATTTATCCGGTATGGCTATTTTTCGTGAATTTGCACCGTTAATGACAGCAATTATTGTTGCCGGACGCACGAGTTCTGCATTTACAGCACAAATTGGCAGTATGAAACTAAATGAAGAGGTAGATGCGCTATTAACGATGGGACTTTCTCCTACTGAATTATTAGTACTTCCTAAGGTTCTAGGGTTATTGATCGCCTTCCCTTTATTGATTTTTTGGTCTGATGTTTTTAGTATTTTAGGTGCAATGATCATGTCCAATAACATGCTGGGCATTAGTTTTGTTGATTTTTTACAACGATTAAGAGACTCCGTTGGAATTTCACAGTTGAATTTAGGTCTTTATAAAGCACCTGCATTTGCATTGTTAATAAGCTTGGTTGGTTGTTATCAGGGGTTTAGAGTAGAAGCCGGTACGGAAAAAAATATTGGAAGCCAAACTACCCGAAGTGTAGTGCAAGCACTCTTTCTAATTATTATTGCTGATGCAATTTATTCAGTCATTTATAGCCGGATGCATTTATAGATGAGCGAACCCATTATCGAAATTAAAGGGCTAAAGAATTGCCTCGGAGGTCAATGGGTACACTCCGATGTGAATTTGACTGTAGAAAAAGGGGAAATCTTAGCTATTATTGGCGGCTCTGGGAGTGGAAAAACTACGATATTACGTAGCTTACTGATGTTACTGAAGCCTACGGCGGGTCGTATTAAAATATTTGGCCAAGACATTAGTAATCTTGATGCGCAACAATCATTTTTGCTTCGTCGGCGATGGGGAATGCTTTTTCAACATAGTGCATTATTTTCATCTATGAATGTGTTGGAAAATGTCATGTTTCCTATGCGGGAGTTTACTAATCTGGATCATGAATTTATGTATGAGCTGGCTTTGCTAAAAGTCGCTTTAGTAGGCTTGCCTAAAGAAGCTGCAGGTAAATTACCTTCAGAATTGAGTGGCGGAATGCAAAGAAGAGCTGCTGCAGCGCGTGCAATTGCAATGGATCCTGAATTGTTGTTTTTGGATGAGCCAACTACAGGTTTAGATCCACTAAGTGCACGGCTTTTTGATGAGCTGATTGTTTTTTTAAGAGATTCTTTAAAGCTCACTATAGTTATGGTGAGTCATGATATAGAATCTTTAAAACGAACCACGGATCGAGTAGCCTTTATCGGCGATGGAAAAATCTTAAGTGTTGAGCCGATTAATGATTTAATGAAGAATAAGAATAAAATAATTGCGGGTTATTTTAGTAAAATGTAATCTAGGCATAACTGGAGACAGAATACTTGGAAGCGAAAACCAATTACACCCTGGTAGGTGTAGTCGTACTTATATTACTGGTAGGGCTTTTGGCTACAATGTTGTGGTTATCCGTTGGCTTTAATCAAAAAAAATATTCTACCTATACCGTTTATATGCATGAAGCAGCTTCTGGTCTGACCAAAGATGCTCCAGTAAAATTTAATGGAGTGCAAGTTGGTTATGTAAAAGAAATACAATTGAACCAAAGTGATCCGAGGCAAGTTGAAATTTTGTTAAATATCGAAGAGGGAACGCCCGTTACCACCAGTACTTATGCCACATTAAATTCGCAAGGGATTACCGGCGTCACATATATTGGTTTGAGTGCAAGTACTTCTGATCTGACGCCAATTCCCCAAATGCCTGGTGAACCATTTCCTGTTATTCCTTCAAAACCTTCTGTATTTACTCAATTGGACAGCATTTTAAAAAAGGTTTCTGAAGATGTAGGCTCTGTAAGTGATGAAGCAAGACGTATATTTAATGAAGAAAATGCAAAACATGTACGCCATATTTTAACTAGTATTGATCATTTTTCTAAAGATCTTGCACGTAATGGCAAGAATCTTAATGTTTTAATGCATAATCTTGCCAAAACAAGTCGTGATTTTCCGCGCATGCTCGATGAATTAAGAGTGGGGATATCTAAATTTAATACAATGGCAGAAAGTTTGAGTCAAGCTGGAAATAGTGTATCAAAAACTATGGGCACAGGAAAAAATGCCATAAATAAAATTTCCGAGGAAGCGCTGCCACCCGCTGTAATTTTACTACGACGATTGAATACAATTTCTGCAAATTTGGAAAAGGTGAGTAGTGAAATGCGTCAAAACCCTGCTGTGGTTATTCGTGGAACTAAGCCACCAAAACCCGGGCCTGGAGAATAAAGATGAAAAAGTTGACTGTATTTCTTGTGGGCTTAAGCGCAGCAGTACTTAGTGCATGTTCGCCCGTTAAAGTCTCTGTTAAAAATCAATATCAATTAAGTGCATACAGTACCAAACAGTTGGCTAAAAAACCTATGGCCATGACGTTGCTGGTTACTCTGCCTGATGCTGCTGCGGGATATCAAACAGAACAAATGCTTTATATTAAAAAACCATATGGATTGGAACCTTTTGTAAAAAATGCATGGGTAAATCCGCCCGCGGATATGCTTTACCCTTTAATTCTGCAAAGCTTACAGCGGACAAATCTTTTCGAAGCAGTTACCTCCAATGCTTATACTTTAGGTGCAACTTATCGATTAGATACGCAATTACTTTCTCTACAACAAAACTTTCTTAAAAAACCGAGTGTTCTTGAATTTTCAGCTAAAGTTGTTTTAACTCATGTTAGTGATAATAACGTCTTAGCTTCAAAAATTATTACTTTACGGATCCCATGTCCCAGTGATACACCTTATGGGGGAGTAATTGCAGCGAATAGAGCAACCCAGCAATTTACCGCGAATCTGGCTCATTTTGTGGTATCTCACATTGAACACTAGGGTATGAATTTTGGATTGTAGCCTGGGTGCAGCGCAGCGGAACCCAGGTTTCTGAGCTTAGTGAGTTTCTCGATCCCGGGTTCCGCTGCGCTGCACCCAGGCTACGATCAATGATATTGAATGGGTTAGTATTACTGTAGCCAAAAAATAAAAAGAATTGTACAATGTGCCCCCATGAACCCTGCATGGGTATTTCGAAGTTTACTAATAATAAAAAGAACGAAGGAGATTGAGGATGAAAGCCGGATCATTAGGTAAATTAGGTCTGCTTGTGGCGAGTGCCGTTTTCGTTGTTGCTTGTTCTAAAGCACCAGGTAGTGCTGATGGAGGAGTAGGCGCGAGCGAAGCTGAGGCCCAAGGTCTAGGACAATTCACTCATTTTGCTGGTCAAGAGCCAGGTGAATCTTATACAACTAAGGCACCTCATAATCAATTGTATTTGTTCTCTTATGATGACAGTAATTTGGCGCCCAAATATTTACCATCGATTAATGCTCAGGCAGAGTATTTGAAGACACATCCTGGTGCTCGTGTATTAATAGCTGGACATACAGATGAGCGTGGTAGCCGTGAATATAACGTAGCTCTTGGTGAGCGTCGTGCAAATACTGTAGCTGATATTTTACGTATGGCTGGTGTTAACAGACAACAAATGCGTGTTGTGAGCTATGGTAAAGAGCGTCCGATTAATTTAGGGCATGATGAAGGGTCACACGCACAAAATCGACGTGTAGAATTTACTTATGAGGCAACAAGATGATAAATTGCAAAAAACACATTATCGCTACAGGTTTTATATTAATGCTTCCTTTGGCCTGTTGGGCCGAAGCACCTGTTGTTGATGATAGTGATAATTTTGCAATTATTGAGGGCCAACAGGCGTATGAAGCGCCTGCTTATGGCCCTAAATACGATGAGCCGCAAATAGAAAGTGGTCAGTTTGATGTGGCTCGAAATGAGAATTATACAATAGACAATTCCCAAACCGATGATGAGCCTGCGCTTGCTAAAGACGATCAGACAAGCAGTTCAAGTACTAATATTACCAATAATGCTAAGCTGATTGACAAAATCCAAAGCTTGCAACAAGAAATACAAGAGCTGCGCGGTCAATTAGAAGTACAAGCTCATGATTTAAAGTTATTACAGCAACAACAAGTTGCTTTTTATAAAGATTTAGATGCACGTTTAAGTGGAAGTAGTTCTGCCAAATCTTCATCAAGTAAACCTGCATTGGACCTTTCTTCTGGCTCAAAAAAAACTACACCTAAAGCAACAGTACCTGTATCTAACGCTCAGGCAAACAAATCAGCTGTTTCTACACCAGTCCCAGTACCCACAACTACTACCTCTAGAGTAAATCCTGCAGACGAGCAAATTAGCTATTTAGCAGCTTATGAATTAGTAAAAAACAAACGGTATGATGATGCTTTAAATGCGATGAATGTATTTGTGCAAAAATATCCTAGAGGTGGTTATACTGCTAATGCACAATATTGGCTAGGAGAGCTCTATTTAGTCAAAAAAGATTATCCAAAATCTATAGAGCATTTTAATGTGGTTTTACAACAATTTCCCACTTCAAGTAAATCTGCTGCAAGCATGTTAAAGGTTGGTTATGCTTATGCCGCACAAGGTGACAAGCAGGAGGCTCAGAAGTTCCTGCAACAAGTAGTGAGAGCTTATCCTGGTACGCCTACAGCTCAATTGGCTAATTCAAAATTACATACAATATAATTGATGAATTTTTATACGTACCTCCGAAATTTGTAAAAATTGTAGCCTAGGAGAGAGGAAACCTATGATGGAAACTCCTGGTTTCGCTTTAACCAGGCTACATTGAAATAACTTATGGATCCCAAAGGAGAAATTATGTATTGGCTAGCCCACGCACCAGCTAATATTGCTTTGATCAAATATATGGGAAAAAAGGATGATAACTCTAATAGTCCTGATAACCCTTCGTTATCCTATACTTTAAACGAGCTTAAAAGTACAGTAAGACTGGAAAAAATGAGTTCAAAAAAAGATATTTGGGAACCGCTTATTGTGCCTGGCGGAATCGAAAATTTTGTTCTTTCCACAGAAGCGCAAAAAAGATTTCTTGATCATCTTGCTCGAGTAAAAGCATATTTTGGCTATGAAGGTGGTTTTTTAGTGCAGTCCTGTAATAATTTTCCTCATAGTAGTGGGATGGCAAGTTCTGCTTCAAGTTTCGCTGCGTTAACTCGATGTGCTGTAATTGCTTTGAGTGAGTTAACAAATAAACCCATGCCTTCGGTTGAGGAACAGGCACAGTTGAGCCGTTTGGGATCAGGGTCATCGTGCAGGTCTTTTTATTCTCCCTGGGCTTTATGGGATGAAAATGAAGTTAAAGAAGTAGACTTACCTTATGCAGAGTTAATCTATCAAGGTGTTGTGATTAGCAATAAAAAGAAAGAGGTTCCTTCAAGTGAGGCTCATCAGCGAGTAAAAAGCAGTCCCTTTTATGGAACTCGTAACCAAAGGGCAAAGGAGAACTTAAAACTTCTATTGGAAGCATTCACGAACAAAGATTGGACTGCAGCATATCAAATCTGCTGGCGTGAATTTCAAGATATGCATCGCTTGTTTAGTACTTGTGAACAACCTTTTTCATACATGACAGAAAGCTGTACTGAACTGTTACACAATCTAGAAAGTTTTTGGAATAAAAAGAAAGATGGTCCTATAGTGACTATGGATGCTGGACCCAATATACATTTACTGTATCGTTCCGACCAAACAGAATTGGCACGTGAATTCAAAAGTGATTATTTATTAGGCAATTATGATGTTCTTTGATTTTGAAACCACAACTTTTGGCAAATGGATTTTAGCAGGTGAACATGCTGTAGTCCGAGGGCATCCAGCTTTGGTATTTCCAATCAAGGAAAAAAAATTAACTTTAAATTATTCTGCTGATGCGCCTTCTTTGGGAGCAGATTATACAGGAAGCAGTGGCGCCGATATGCAGCTTTTATTTTGGAGTGTGCTAGAACATGGCATGCAATTACTGGGGCGCTCTTTAAATCAATTAGGTGGTTATTTTCATTTACACAGCACAATCCCTGTGGGGGCGGGAATGGGGGCTTCAGCAGCTCTTTGTGTGGCGATGAGTCGTTGGTTTTGTGCACAGAACATGATAGAGCTAAGTCAATGCAATGATTTTGCAAAGGAATTAGAACACTTATTTCATGGAAAAAGCAGTGGTCTTGATGTTGCAGGTGTTGCTACGGAAGTTGGGCTTTATTTTAAAGAAGGAACAACTATTCCATTAAAACAAAAAATTCACCCTCAGTTTTTTTTATCTTCATGTAAACAAATTGGCATTACTTCTCATTGTATTCACCAGGTTCAAAGTTTATGGGCTAAAAATCCTGTATTGGCAGAGCAAATTGATCAGCAAATGGTTATGGCTGTTGAAGAAGCGCGAAATGCATTGGAGAAGGGTGGGGAGGATGCAATTTCTTTTTTGGCGCAAGCAATTAATAAAGCTGCTGATTGTTTTTATCAATGGAAACTGGTTAGCGAGAGTTTGCAGCAACATATCAATCGATTAATTGCTGCAGGCGCCTTAGCTGTAAAGCCTACTGGTTCCGGAGGAGGGGGATTTGTACTGAGCCTTTGGGACAAGCAACCTCCGGAGCATCTCGAATTATTGAATGTATAGAAGGGGTTTGTTCTAGTCTATAAATTGATAATAGACTTCAGTTCCTTTGATCATCCCGAGTTCATAGCGCGCTTGCTCTTCCAGAGCCTGATCACCATTTTTTAACTCTCTTATATCTGCTTCAAGCGCTCGATTACGTGTAGCCAGTTTATTATTTTCTTGTTCGTGAGCCGCCAGTTTTTTTTCAAGATTTTGCCACTGTATCAAATTTCCATCGCCCAGCCATAGCTTATGTTGTAAAACAACCAAGGAAACTATCAAAATTATAAACACAGGGCGCATAGGTTTTGCTTAATTTAAGATATCCTTTTACTATTTTAGTACCATATCACAACATGTAGCAATATCTGCATGAGTAATTTTTACATGATTCCTAGATATTGTAGCCTGGGTGCAGCGCAGCAGAACCCGGGAAAGTCTGTGATAGGGGAAAACCCCGGGTTCCGCTGTGCTGCACCCAGGCTACAAGTAATTGGATAAAATAAATCAAAAATGTTTACGAAAAATATTAATCTCTTCATTTAATTGATCTATTTTTTCCAACAATTCCAATGCAAGCGCTACTCCTGGAAGATTAATTCCCAAATCTCTGTGTAAGCGGAAGGCAGATTCCATTTTACGTAAATCGTTTTGATTTAATTTTATATGCTCTGCTTTCATTGTTTTGCAAGAAAATAAACCATATTCTGCCATTTCAAGTAATAATTCTTTGGATATATGATATTTTTGACATACTTCACTGAGTGAAATGGTTGTTGTTTCTTCAATAAGGACGCCAATTAGTGGATTTTTTTGTTTCATGTTTAGGCCCCCATTTTGTCACGTGGATTAAAAGGCATTACTTGCGCCATTTTTTTGTAAAGCTCTATTGCTGCTTCAGTTTTTGGTGGCGGGGTAATCATTTTCAAAAGTACGTATTGGTGTCCAGGTGTTGCTCCAGGCAAACCACGATTTTTAAGCCTTAATTTTTGCCCTCCTTGAGAACCGGGTGGAATTTTTAAATCAATTTTTCCTCCCAGCGTAGGGACTACTATTGTTGCACCTAAGGCAGCTTCCCATGGAGTAATAGGCAGGGTGAGGTAAATATCACTGTCCATTACATCAAAAAGAGAGTGTTTATTTACATGTACCGTTAAATAAATATCACCGCGAGGCCCTTCATGTATTCCAGGAGCTCCTTGTCCGGCAAGGCGAATTTGTTGACCTGATTTTACACCAGCTGGTATTTTTACTTTCAGGGTTTGCGTTGTGACATTTGACTCTTGTTCGATTGGAACCTGGATATTTTTCACTGTTCCCGTAAATGCTTCCTCCAGGCTGATATTAATTTTTCCATGATAGTCTTGTCCAGCGATGGGTTGCTGGCGATAGCGGGAATGGCCAAATAATGTTTCAAATAAGTCCTCATTAAATTGGCCGCTATAAACATGTTCCGATTGTTCAGGACGCCAATGAGTATGTGTTTCTTGTTGATGAAATGTTTTGTTTTTCCGATACTTATCGTATTCCGCTCGTTTTACCGGATCTCTTAAAACTTCATAAGCTTCCCCCATTTCTTTAAAGCGTTCTTCTGCATTGGGTTCTTTACTTATATCAGGGTGGTATTTCCGAGCCAACTTTCGATATGCCATCTTAATGTCTTTATCAGAGGCATCTTCGCTTACGCCCATTATTTTGTAATAGTCTTTGTCCATATTTTTATACTCAAATTAAAGATCATTTTTTATTAGACCACGTACATTGCTTCGGGTCTGTTTCCATTTCGCTAGCTTGAGCCAAAATGGTCTGATTTTTTCCGCCCCGATGCTAGCGGAACGGAAACAGACCCTATTTTTGTAATACGTATGTTCCCGGCGCATCAGGTAAATTTTTATCAATTTTAGGTGGTAAACTCATACCATGAGTTGATTGTCTCACTAGCCAATTATGCCATGCAATCCACCACGATCCCTTTTTAGTTTCGGCAATTTCCAACCAATGCTGGGGTGAAATATATGTTTCTTCTTTGCTTTGTTTCCGAATCAAATAACTTCGTCCTGGATGTCCTGGTTCACTCACTATACCTGCATTATGACCTCCATTTGTCAGAACAAAAGTAATATCTTCGTGTTTGATTAGCAAATGGGTTTTGTACACGGACTTCCATGGGCTCACATGGTCTTTTTCTGTGCTGACTACAAAGGCAGGTAATCTAATATTTTCAGGTGCTATATGTTTTCCTTCAATAGTATATTGGCCTTCGGAGAATTCATTTTTGAGGAACAATTTTTCAAGGTATTCGCTGTGCATTTTATGAGGCATACGTGTTGTATCCGCGTTCCAGGCAAGTAAAGCGATCATTCCTCTTTGTGTTCCATGCATGTAGTCTTGAACCATTTTTGACCATATCAAATCGTATGAGCGAAGCATTTGAAAACTCCCAGCCATAAGTTTGGTATCTAGATAACCTTTTTCCCACATTATGTTTTCCAAAAAGGATACCTGGCTGTTATTAATAAAAAGTAATAATTCACCCGCTTCGGTAAAATCTCCTTGAGCAGCGAGCAGAGAAAGACTTTTCAAGCGATGGTCATGGTCTTTGGCCATAGTTGCTGCGGTAATCATGGCTAAAGTTCCGCCAATGCAATACCCCATTAAGTGAATTTTTGTGTTGGGCATTAAGGTTGATATTTTATCAATTGCAGCCATAGCGCCTTGACGGTAATAATCGTCGATTGCCAAATTTCTGTCTTCAGATGTGGGGTTGAGCCAGGATACTATAAATACTGTATGACCTTGTTGAACCAACCAATTCACTAAGGAATTTTCAGGAAGAAGATCAAGGATATAATATTTCATAATCCAGGCTGGAATAATGAGTATAGGTTCTTTATAGACTTTTGGGGTTTGTGCTTCATATTGAATGAGTTCAATTAAGTGATTTTTAAAGACGACTTTACCTTTGGTTAAGGCAACTTGTTTTCCGGGGATAAAGTGTTCAACTCCTGCTGGAGGAGTACCCGTTAATTTTTCAATTAGGTCTTGTAGACCCAATTGTGTTCCTCGGATTAGATTTTCTCCAGATGAATTTAATGTTTCCTGTAATAAATCTGGGTTAGTCAAGACAAAATTGGAAGGAGAGATGGCATCAAGGAGTTGTTTTATAGTGAATGATACAATTCGGCGATTGGGTTCATTTAATCCGGGAATTTCATTTGCTGCGTTTAAATACCACTCTTCAATTTGTAAAAATTGCTCAGCCCACAAACGCCATGGATAGAGTGCCCATTTTTCCGTATGAAAACGCACATCTTTACCATTACCAGGTTTTTCCTGGTTTATGAGCCGTTCAATGAAATCAAAACAATGCAATAAGGGATACGCATTTAATTTTAAGAATGTACCTGGGGCTTGTGCTAGTTGTGCCCCCCATGAAAAAAATGAGGTTGCTACGGAGGCAGGGCTAATACTTGCGGTAAATTTTCCCAGATTAGCTTGGTAATATTTATCGATTAAATTAAAGAGATCATATGGGACAGATGAATTATTTTCTTTGTGGTTTGTGTGTGTTTGTCCACTTTTTGCTTTGATTTTTTGTGATAGCTTCTTTTCTTTTAGAACAACTTTGGCCATTTTTTTCATGGTTTCAGTCTTATCACAGTTATTATTATGAAATAGTATAGTCTGTTGGATATTTATTTGTATATTAATCAGTTAAAGTACATACTATACACTTTAGGCTTTAGTTCATTTTAGCTGCAGTTTCTTGCCTTTCTTAAAACAGTAGAATGAAAAATAATAGTAACAGCTACATGAAGTAGGGCAGGATCGTTGGAATTTATATCGGAGACCTTTATGCAAAAGTACTTACTCAATACTCTTGTTGTTTTTTTTCTATTTTTATTAGTTGGATGTCAGTCGAATAAGGCGGGTTCGGGTTTGTTTAGTTCTTTTACACCTTTGGCTACTCCGAGTGCAAATTTGGCGCAAACAGTACAAGAAGCTTTAATGCGTAACGATGATCTTGCTGTGTCACAAGTACATGTTCAAACACGACAAGATGTTGTGATTCTTACAGGATATGTTAAAAAAATTCGGCTTAGTGATACTGCAGAACAAATAGCTCGCCAGGTTCCTGGTGTGCGCTCTGTAGAAAATCACATAATTATCCGACAATAGGCTTTAATTCTCCATTTGTACTATATTTATAAAGGAGGCTAAGTATATATTCAAATGGAGAATAAAAATGGCTGACCTAATTCATAATGCCTTGCCAAGCCCTAAACGGAAAATTATGTATATTCATCCAGATGATTCTGTTAGAAAAAGCATTGATATGATGACAGAACATGATATAGGCGCATTAGTTGTAGTAGATAATGATAATCAGTTAGTCGGCATAGTAAGTGAGCGGGATATAGTGCGCTCTTGCTTACATAAGTGCATTAATCTGGAAACAGGAAAGGTTTCAGATGTGGTGTATCGGGATGTTACTATTCTTAGTCCTAATGATGTTGTAGAAAAAGCAATGCAAGCGATGACAGCAACCAAAAGAAGACATGTATTAATTCGTGATGAAAATAATGAATTTGTGGCCATTTTATCCATAGGTGATTTGCTTTATCACATATTGGAAGACAAATTACGTGTTATAGAACAATTAGAAAATTACATTCATACCTATTAACTGAGCTTTAGGGGATGATATAGTATCTTTTTTAATGCACTTACAATATATATGAAAACAGTCTTCAGATTGCTTTTAATTCTCTTAATAATTCATGCTCCTGCGTGGGCCGCTGAATTATCGCCCACATGGTATTCCAAGACAAATAACAAAGTGGTTCTTAACATAGACATGTTTCTGACGTCTACATGCCCTCATTGTCAAAAAGCAGATGTATTTTTTCAGGAAGTAGAAGCAAAAAATCCTGATCTGAATGTTCAACGGTATTATATTAATCAGGATAAAGATGCATTGGGTCGTTTTTATCAACTATTGAGTGCGCAGCAAATGGATGATTTTGCTGTTCCATCAATTTATATTTGTAATTCACGTTGGGTTGGATTTACATCTGCAGAAACCACTGGAAAGGATTTATTGCAAGCAATTAATTATTGTAAGAAACAAATTGAAAATAAAGGTAAATTAACCCAAGAAACAGTGAATGCACTACGCCATTTGGCAAATGCGAATCGATTTGTTACTGGACTGGTCGAAAAACCTTCGAAGTTACGTTTTACAACCACTATAGCATTTATGGACTCCTTTAGTCCTTGTGCGTTTTTTTGTTTTGCGGGATTCCTAGCTTTTCTTTTAATCGAAACACAGAAGAAAAAGCAGCTTATTGCAAGCCTCTTATTTATTTTTTCCGTAGTAATTGTGCATTATTTTCAACAGGCGTATACCAGTACTTTTTTTGAGTTGTTACCCTGGATGCGTATTCCGGCTGTATTATTGGGTTTAATGACTATTTATTTTGTGACGCAATATTATAAAAAACAGTCTCCTATGGCTTTATATTTTTCATTGGCTTTTTTATTAGGTTTGATCACTACAATTTATCAACAAACCTGTGTGATGAATTGGTCTACAATTTTTGAGCAATGGTTGGGTGATCAAAATTTAACCATACAGCAGGAGAATTTATATCAATTAATTTATCAGGTCGTGTACATTCTTCCCTTGCTTTTGATTTTGCTTGTTTATTTTATTTTGCTTAAATTTGAGCGTTTCGCCGCCTTGCAAACAAAATTAGCCACTATTGGTTTATTGTTCCTACTCGCTATCGCTGTAAGCTTAATCGTCTATCCATTCGCATTATCTTACTTTGGATTATCACTAGTGCTTTTATTTATCTTGATGGTTATTGGCTGCTTTTTAAATTTGACTTGATCTTATTTTGATGATTTGGGATTATCCTCTTTCTTTGTTTTTCAGGTGATAGCATGAGCAAGCCCATTAATATTCCTGTTGTTGTAGAGAGTGGAAAAAAATATAAAACATCTCATGGTGTAACAGCAATTAAAGATGGAGTAAAACCTACGGGGCAAGTTTATGAGCGTTTACCTAAGCCTAAATGGTTACGTGTGGTAAATCATACTACCCCTGAGTATCACCAAGTAAAAGAACAAGTACAAAAGCACCGTTTGGCTACTGTTTGTGAAGAAGCAAAATGCCCTAATATTTCTGAGTGTTGGTCACACGGTACGGCAACTATTATGTTAATGGGTGCCGTATGTACGCGTGCATGTCGTTTTTGTGCAGTAGACACTGGAAATCCTCATGGCTGGTTGGACCCACAAGAACCAGAAAATACAGCAAATACAGTAGCATTAATGAATCTCGACTACGTTGTGTTAACCTCAGTAAACAGAGATGATTTACCCGATGGTGGCGCAAATCATTATGCACAAACCATCCGTGCGATTAAACAACGCTCTCCCAAAACCAAAGTGGAAGCACTAACACCCGATTTTCAAGGTGTAGAACGAGATGTAGCAGTATTATTGGATAGTGGTGTTGATGTATTTGCGCAAAATGTAGAAACAGTAGAGCGGTTGACCCATCCGGTACGTGACAATAGGGCTGGTTATGCTCAAACATTAAACGTTCTTGCATTTGCGAAACGCTATAGACCTGATGTACTCACTAAAACCAGTTTGATGTTAGGTTTAGGCGAAACAGATGAAGAAATTATTCGAACAATGGATGATTTGCGTCGGCATAAAGTAGATATTCTTACTCTGGGGCAGTACTTACAACCGACAAAAAACCATTTACCCATTGAGCGTTATGTGACCCCTGAGACCTTCGCCGAGTTAAGGCAGATCGGATTAAAGAAGGGCTTTTTTGAAGTAGCTTCTGGTCCTTTAGTGCGCTCAAGTTATCGTGCTGACCGAATATTTAAACAAGATAATTTAGGTTTATAAAGTTAGATCAATGTGTGTATTTGTAACCGTTCAGGGGGTATGTTTGAATTTTGGCGAACGGTTGAATTTGAGCGCAGGTTGCGCGAAAATAATGCTGATGAAACGTAGCATACATCAGTATGTGAGGCTTCCGAAGTATTGCGCAAGGTGCGCCAAATGCAGCCGTTCGGTGAATGGATCGTGAATGCTTACGTGTATTTAACCTAAGATTTCTCCTTTTCTTCTCATTATTTTTTGCAAAATATAGGCGAGAAAATACATGAGTATACCTAATACTATGGCGCTCACTCCTAAAGCTAAATAATAGTTTTCATAATAAGGGAGACTATCTATGGGCGAGTTAATCGTGTTAGGAATCGCAACCCAAGCAGCAATTCTTCCAGATATGGCATGTGCCAGAGAGCTTGCGAGATACCATACGCCCATAGCAAAGGCAATTGAATTTTTGTCACAATATAGACCTACCATGCTTAAGCCAATAGCACTGACCCATAATTCTGCAATAGAAATGAGAATGTAGGTTAACGCGATGTAGTTGCCATTAATTATTCCATTAATAGTAGTTGTAGCAGCGAATGCCATCACCAAAAGAGCAATCCCTGCAAGCGCAGTACCTGCGGCAAATTGATAGGGAATAGTGAAGCGGGGAAATACTTTATAAAAACGAGGTAGTTGACTGCCAATAGCTAAGATGAGTAATGGATTCAATATTTGATAATGAGCTGGTGAAACAGTTAAACCAAATAAATTATGATCTGAATTATTTTCGGCAAATAAAATTAATGTGCTATTCATTTGGTTGTAGATAACAAAGAACACGACTGCTTCAACAATGAGCAATAAAGCAATCATTTGTTTGTCGCGTACAATACCATTAAGTGTTAGCGTTTTTCTTAAAAACCATATAATTCCTATGCCACAACCTAATGCGATGATGGTGCTGGCAATGTAAACATGGGAGTAGGCAAATAAAGTCAGTACATAAATAGTAACTATATATACAATTAAACGAAGTATGCCTGATGTAGAAAATTTAGATTGATCTTTGCCCCAAATGACATTTTCATAAATGGAGTAGCGCTTCGCAAAATTTAAAGCCGCAATTGATTTACCTACAAATGTCAAAGTAAGGATAGAAAGCGGGCCATAACGGCTTTCAAAAAGCAATGGAGCAATTAAGGTGGCTAATAATGCGCCGACATTTATTGCTATGTAATAGTAGGTCATCGCCGATTTTGCTTTGACGGCATCATCCGAATAAATATGTGATACCATACTTGAAGAGGTTCCCATTAAAAGGGAGTTAGTGGCAGGTATAAATGCATAGGCAGCAATGAAAAACGTATCTCCCAGGGAACTTACTGTGTATCCACTAATCATAATGAGCAAATAAGCGCACGCTAATAGAATACTCCCAAGAAGAATAGATCGTCTAATCCCAACTACAGTATCAGCCATGTACCCACCGAGCATGGGCATAAGATAACCCATTGCATGAGCTACTCCAATAAAAGCATATGCTTTGGCCTGGCTATAACCCAAACCTTGAGACCATACCGGGCGAGTTAAAAATAAAACCAATATGGTATTGAGTGCATATACTGAGAATTGACTCCAAAAAGTAATAAATATGATGTTATTGGCTTGTTTTTGTCGCAGAGCTAATTCAGGCAAATAATTTTTCACTTCTTGAGAAATCATTTTTCTTACCTCGCCACCTAAAGATAATTATCAGATTATCATTTTCTGGCAAGAACGACATCAATTATATGAGTATCATGATAGGGGAAAGTAAAAATTTTGCTAAAAAGACGCTTAATTCTTTGGATCAAAAATATTTTTGGCAACATCCTAATGGATAAAGTATTGAGAAACCAGGTACCTTCAATACCAAAAAGCGCCAATTCATCAATAGTATTTAAGGTAATGGGTATTTCCAAACGTTGATGCGCGATGACTTCGAATTGATTTTGTTTGAACGCCTGCATCAATTCATTGTTATTTGCAGCAACTGTAGTATTTTTTACAATGGATTTGTAATAATGGCCAACCACACTACTTAAAATTGAATCTTCTGTAATAAATTCAGCTAAACGTTGTTGTGCTACCGGAAAGGAATCATAAGTTGTAGTAATCATTGAAAAATGACCATTTGCACGGGTCAATAATTTGGCCTCATGAAATAAAACCTTAATCGGGATATAAGCATTAATAAAGTGCGCCAGAATTAAATCCTGACTGTGAGGTGGCAAGAACTTACTCGCTTTTGCGGCGCTACCTTCTATTGTGATCAGCGGTAATGTTTCACGGGCGTGTTTCAACATCTCCGAAGAAACATCAATTCCAGTAAATTCTGCTTTGGGCATAATTTCTTGCAATTTTTTTAGAAATGCACCATTACCAACTCCCAAATCAAGAACTTTATAATGTGGTTTTATTCCCAAATAAAAGTGCTTCATTTGTTCAATTGCTATTTGATGACTTTGGCTAATCGCACCAAAACGATTGGCCATAGCATAGCCTTCAGCGGTGTCGTTGTACATGGCCTTCAAGGACATGCAAAATTTCCTGTTTAAAAAGGTTTGGTAAGTATATCTCTAAATGAAGGGTATTTGCGACTGCTGATTAAGGAAAAATTATTTAATTCACTTGTATTGACGTTCTAATACCTAGCTAATAGCTCGTTTTATCAGAGCATTGTTCGTATGTAAGTTAGCCTAAAAAGTCAATTAAAGTAGTGGATGATAAATAGAGGTATCCGCTTCGAATCAAGTTTAAAATATGGTCCCATTAACTGTCAGTTAGAGGTCAGTTGATTTTGGAAATGAAATAATTCACAATTTTTTGCCTTAAACAGGTAAAAAGAGGTACATTTCCTAGTTTTCTTAATACTCTGTTAATAATCAGAGTGTAAAATTAAACTCGTATAACAAGTATTAGTTTGTTTTTAGACCGTTTTGGCTATCAAGAATACCATGGATAGCGTTCTGTGGAGGAATAGGTAGCTGCTTTGTTAGGGAGATTTTTATGTTAATTTTAACTCGCCGCATCGGTGAAACCTTAATCATAGGTGATGATGTTAATATTACTGTGTTAGGTGTAAAGGGTAATCAAGTTCGCTTAGGTATTAATGCACCTAAAGATGTATCTGTCCATCGTGAAGAAATTTATTTGCGCATACAACAAGAAAAACAATCAGACGAGTCTGAAGAAGCAGTATAAATCGATTTCCTCGCAGTCATCCAGTTCCGAGCACTTAAAAATGCTCGGGACAAACCTAATTTTTCTTTGTTCTCATCTTATTGTGTAATCTTTTACGGTCGTTCATGCAGCGATGTATCTCCTGATGAGAGAAAGTGCTTTGTGCCCGATTCATCTTGCAGTATTAATTGTCCGAGTTGATTAATTCCACAAGCAATCCCAGATAAAGTATTTAAAGACTGAGTCACGTTGATGTTTTTTCCAAACAGATAATCTGATTTATTCCATTCATCCATAAAGGAGTTGAGATCATGGTGAATAAATTTGATTAAATAGTGTTCCAAATTGGTAATCAGTCTTGCAATAAGGACATTACGATCAAAATGCTGCTTGGTTATTTCATATAAAGAACACCAAGGCTTGTCTGGAAGAGGGTGGTTCTCTGTGTCCGTATTAACGTTTAAGCCAATGCCTATGATGATTTGCACATTGCCATTGGATTCAGCCAATATTTCAATCAAGCTACCGCATAATTTTTTATGAGTCCATAAAATATCATTGGGCCATTTAATTTTGATGTTAGATGAGATGTCAAATTCATTTAAAGTTGCCAAGATAGCCAAGCTGGTGACCAAACTCAATCCTGATAGCTTGCTCAGATCATAGTTAAGGTTCCAACGACTGGAACAATAAAGATTTTCACCAAAGGGGGAGTGCCAGTGTCTGCCAAATCGACCTCTGCCCTGAGTTTGAATTTCGGCACAGCAAATATCAACGGTATTTGTAGGAGGTAAATCTTTTAGGTAGCGATTTGTTGAATCAATAGAAGTGAAGAGATGTAAATTGAACGGACTCGATTGTTTTTGTGGAGCAAGATGCTCCATAATTTGTTGTTTATTTAATAAAATCAATTGATTGGGAAGCTGATAACCCTGATGTCTTATTCGCGTTATAGGGATCCCTAATGCAATTAAATGATTGATTTGTTTCCAAATCGCCGAACGGGTGATACCCAAAGCTGTCCCTAATTCAGAACCACTGTGACAGTCGCCATCGCCCAGTAATTGTAATAATGTAAGTTGCGCAGGTGTGAAGTGCATTGACATAAACCTAAAAAATCAATTGAGTTTTTTGCTGTAGATTAATAAATCCATGCCTAATTTCCCTTACAGTAGGGTGATGACATAAAGCACCGCTGCAGGCTACTTCTGGCATAAAAGAACGCAGTTGCCAAGTCATATTGTGTAATGGGTCATTCACCAATTGTTTCGTTGGCATAGATATGGGGACACTAAAATTTTTGGTTGGATAGGAAAGACCTAAACCACAGGCTTTGATAAAGGCTTCTTTTTGCGCCCAAACATGAAAGAAAATTGCTGGTTTTAGAGCCAGAGGAACTTTAATAAATTCTTCATATTCTTGGTCCGAAAATAAATTTTTTGCAATCCCTGCATAAGGTCGAGCAGAATACTTTTCTATATCTACCCCTATAGGAAAGTTTTTCCCTACTGCAAGGAGCGCCAAGTCACCCGTATGACTTATATTAAATTGCAACTTTGCTGCATTCATGACTTCAGGTTTGCCGTGGTTATTATAAGCAAATTCTAGTTGTTCTGCTGGTATATTGAGGTAATTTGCTAAAATGATTCTCATAGTTGCTCTGGCAGTAGAGAAACGGCGTTTGTGCCTGCTGAAATAAAATCGTTCTGCACGCGCTTGTTCTTCAGAATTTAATAGTTCATACGCATTTTCTAATTCATGCACTAAAGAGAATTGCCAAAGATCAATTCGAGCTTCACTTAAGATGCAATTTTCTGTATTTAAAGGGTTGAATTCGGTAATGATCATATGCTTGTTTTGAATCTGGCATCAATTGTCGGTTAAGGTTATCATATACCATGATATTTAATTCACCAAAGAGTATTCAATGAGCCGACAATTTTTGGATTTTGAGCAACCCATCGAAGAGTTGAATCAAAAAATTGAAGCACTTCGCATGGTAGGTCATGATAACGAAGTGAATTTAAGTGATGAAATAGCGCGACTTCAAGCAAAATGTTCTGAGCTAACCTCTCAAGTTTTTTCAAACTTAGAGCCTTGGCAAATAGCGCAAATGGCAAGGCACCCGCTTAGACCTCAGACTACAGATTATATTGAACGCATTTTTACTGATTTTCAGGAGCTACATGGTGACCGAAGTTGTTCTTCAGCCCCTGCAATTATTGGTGGTTTGGCGCGTTTGAATGGCGAGCCAGTTATGGTGCTTGGTCATCAGAAAGGTAAACGAACCAAAGAAAAGGTATATCGTAATTTTGGTATGGCTCGTCCAGAAGAGTATCGAAAAGCCTTACGTTTGATGAATATGGCTGAAAAATTCAAATTACCTATTTTTACTTTTATTGATACAGCAGGAGCATATCCCGGAATCGGTGCCGAAGAGCGTAATCAATCTGAAGCAATCGCTCGCAATCTTTTCGTGATGTCACGTCTTAAAACGCCAATTATTTGTGTAGTAACAGGAGAAGCAGGATCGGGTGGCGCATTGGCAATTGGTGTTGGTGATCGGGTGATAATGCTCGAATTCAGTATTTATTCAGTAATTTCTCCTGAAGGTTGTGCTTCGATTCTTTGGAAAGATGCGTCCAAAGCAAGTGAAGCTGCGCGCGCAATGAGGATTACCGCAGATAAGATTCTGGAAAATAAATTAATTGATATGGTTATTCCTGAACCATTAGGAGGGGCCCATCGTAATGTCGATGAAATGGCTGCACGTTTAAAGGAGATTTTAGTTAGCGAATTGAGTGCCTTAAAGAAATCATCTTTGGAGCAGCTGGTCGAAGACAGATATCAAAAATTTATGATTATGGGGGCAAGTGATTAAACCTTTATTGAGCACTGAGTGGTTTTCTCGCCTAAGTCATTTTAATAAGTTAATTATAGGTTATAGTGGTGGACTTGACTCAACAGTGCTGTTGCATGTTCTTGCTTCCCACCCGACTTTGCTTGTTAAATTAATCGCAGTGCATGTAAATCATGGTATTAGTGCGAATGCTCTTCATTGGCAATTACATTGTCAACAGTTTTGCCAGGATTTAGGTATCCCTTTAGTTACCCAATCGGTGCAATTTGATCGTTCAGCAAATATTGAGGAGGGGGCACGTATTGCCAGGTATGCAGTTTTTTCTTCTCTGCTTACAGAGCAAGATTGCTTCATTTCAGGACATCATTTAAACGATCAAGCAGAAACAGTTCTTTTGCAGCTATTTCGAGGTTCCGGAGTGGATGGTTTGGCTGCTATGCCTGATTTTGGTCAATTGGAACCGGGAAAAATTGCCAGGCCTTTTTTAACTCATTCACGAGAGCAATTGGAACATTACGCTGCCTTGCATCAATTGAACTGGATAGAAGATGAGAGCAATCAGGATACCAGCTATTCACGAAATTACCTACGCCAGTACATTATGCCTTTGTTGAAAAAAAAATGGCCTGGAGTTGTAGGTAATATTGCAAGAACAGCGCTTCATTGCCAACAGGCTAAAAGAAATCTGGATATGTTGGCAGCTCAAGATATGACATTGGAAGAAAACCTTGAAAAATTAACAAGCAACTCTTTATTGATGACACCATTAAAAACACTTAGCCGAGATCGAATAGCAAATGTGCTCCGAGCCTGGTTGAAAAATAATCAAATCCAATTGCCCTCAACTGTGACTTTTTGGCGTTTGATTGATGAAGTGATTTTTGCGAGTCAAGATGCGACTCCAGCAGTGAGTTGGGGTGAAGTTACTGTGCGTCGTTACCAAAAGCATTTATATTTAGATAGAAAAAATGCAAATAATTTACCCTACAATAGCTCTCTTTCGAAACTCGCTGCAAAGCGAGAAATGCGTGGAGATACGGAGCGTAGATCCGGAGTGCACACTAAGTCACATGAGGATTCGAGCACCGTATCAACGAAGGTCTCCTCTTCAGTAGCGTTTCGAAAGCGGTCTATTGAGTGGTCTGCTTTTCCTTTACCTTTAGTCATGCCCGATGAACACATTAATTTAGTGGCAAAAAAAAACAATCAGGGGGTAGTCATCCCTACTGATGCAAAAATATTTGTCCGATTTAGACAAGGTGGAGAAGAGTTTTCCTTGCATGGACAGACTAAGCGTTTAAAAAAATTGTTCCAGGAGTGGGGGGTTCCTCCTTGGTTAAGAGAGCGAATTCCTTTAATTTATTTTAATGATAAACTGGCAGCAGTAGTAGGATATGCAATGAGTGATTTATTCTTTACTAAAGAATGTTCTGATGCTTGGATTTTCGTTGATTGTTTCACTGAGCAGTATACTATTGATTGAGAGATAGTGTGAAAAATGTAACCTGGGTTATGTTGTACCTTGTATTCTTGTTTTTGAAACGATTTAAATTTTCCCATCTTCATTCATCATAAATAAAAATCTTTATCACATTGAAAATAAAAAATATATTTTGGTTATTTTTTCAAAAAATGTTTTTATTTTAGTTAATTTTATTTATATTAAATTAAATAAATTAATTAACTATCAAACTGTTCATATCATGAAAAGCATCTCAGAGATCAAAGAACTGTTAGCTCTCAGTAAGAACCCAGGTAATATTTCTCCAGAACTTATGGCATTTTTCTTTTATTTAAAAGAAATGAAAAGGAGGGAAAGAAGAGGGGATGAGGACTTCAATGCGTTCGCAATGAGTACTGATGACCTGGAATGGTTAGCCGAGCTTGTTAAGCAAATGATTACATATGCTGCTAAGAATTTACGATTTCAAATTGGTATTTCAAAATGGGATGGAAGTGAACAATTAAATCATTGGTCCTTTTTAGAGTTTAATTTTAATTTTAACGATGAGACTCTCCCTACTTTAGATATTTTGATCTGCGACCCTTTGGGATTCAATCAAGCGTTAGTTTTAACTAATTTATTAAGCAGTAGGATAGGGTTCGGTAAATTAAGTACCATGTGTACTCTGAAAATCTATATCCCAATAGATACGTTGCAAGTTAAAGGTCGAGTGTGTGCTTATTTTACGACTGACAATATTTCAATGTTATCGAATCAAGAGGATTATTGTCCCATTTATGATTATATGAATTCCCATCAACATGAGAGGAAAAAACAGGAAGCAATTGAAACACTATCTAAGTTCCGAGAATCTTTTACGAATTGTTATACAAATGAAGAACTCAATGAAATTTATAATTTTAATATAGTAGTTGCTCCTTTACCCGTTAGGCTTTTACGTACAAAGCACTCTGTATCTGATTTAGAATATGAAGTTCGAGATTCTGAGGAGCATAGAGGGGTAGTGGTGAACAATAAAGGTGAGGCAGCATGGAGCTCTATTCGTAAAAACTTGTTCTTTGCTGAAGATAGCGCTGGCTCAGAACAACAGCGGAACATGAGAGTTAATAAAAAAATGGAAAAGCTAGATGGAGAAATAAGAGAGGTATCCTCCTCAATAAGCTCTTTGGAGGATGCTCGAGTGATCAGTGAAGGAATACAAAGACATCTCTTGTTGGGTCTGGAGCAAATAATAGAGCAAAGTGTTAAAAAAACTGGTTATAACCTTTTTAACACTCAGGTAGATTAACAGCCAATCCCCCCATCGATGTTTCTTTATAAATACTTTGCATGTCCATTCCGGTTTGTTTCATGGTCTTGATGACTTTATCTAAAGAAATTTGGTGTTGACCATCACCAATAAGCGCCATTCGCGTTGCGTTCACTGCTTTTACTGCACCCATCGCATTGCGTTCAATACAGGGTATTTGTACCAAACCCAAGACTGGATCACAGGTCATACCCAAATGATGTTCCATAGCAATTTCTGCAGCATTTTCTACCTGAGCCACAGTTCCTCCGAGAACCGCTGTAAGGCCTGCCGCAGCCATAGAGGAGGCAACACCCACTTCGCCTTGGCAACCTACTTCGGCTCCAGAAATGGAAGCTCCCTTTTTGTAAAGTATGCCTATCGCAGCGGCAGTAAGAAAATAGGTGTAAATATCTTCATCACTCATTTTATCATGAGCATGTCGGCAATATTTCAGTACGGCTGGAATAATGCCTGCTGCACCATTAGTTGGTGCGGTAACGATGCGTCCGCCAGCTGCATTTTCTTCATTGACTGCCATGGCATAAAGATTTAACCAATTCATAATATCGGATTGCTCAAAAATGCTTTTTACTCCTTTTTCATTCATGAGTTTTTTATATAAATCAGGAGCTCGTCTTTTTAAATTAAGCCCTCCTGGTAAAATGCCATCGTGTTTACATCCATTGGCGATGCAATCATCCATGACCTTGGCAATTGCCAAAATACCCTTATGAATTTCTTCAGTGCTAAGCCAGGTTTTTTCATTAACTAACATTAATTCCGCGATGCTTAAATTATTTTTTTGACACAGTTCCAGAAGTTGGGCTGCTGTTGAAAATGGATATGGAGGTGGGTTTGTATCTTCAGTGGCTTTGGAAAAGTCTTCTTCTGTAGTTATAAAACCACCGCCAATTGAGTAATAAACTTGCGCAATTAATAAATTGTTCTGGCTATCAAAAGCAGAAAAACGCATTCCATTAGAATGTTTAGGCAAAAGCTCTTTTTGTAAAAAAAGAAAATCAGTTGCTTCATTAAAGTTAATATTTTTCTTACCTGCCAGATTTAACGTATGGGAGTCAATGATTTCATGCATGCGTGGCACCATAGACTCAGGAGCAACAGTTTCAGGTGCTTTATTTTCCAGTCCGTTTAAAATGGCTTTATCTGTTCCATGACCTTTTCCGGTTAAAGCCAGCGAACCATAAAGTTCGGTTTTAACCCGTTGAACTTGATTCATGAGTTGCTTGTCTTCGAGTAAGGTTAAAAACGCATTAGCGGCAAGCATAGGCCCTACAGTATGCGAGCTTGATGGGCCAATTCCAATGGAAAATAAATCAAATACACTGATGTTCATGTGGAATAATCTCTTGTTACAATTAGTGCAAAGTGTAGAGAAATCTTAATTATTTGTCTATTTTAATTATAGCGGACTATTTACTTTAATAATTTACGTGCATCTTTTGCTGGATTAGTCTATAAACTTTAGATGCATTAAGAATATCCTTAATGCAATGAACTTTATAATATAGTTACAATTAATCGAGCATAAATACTGGTAATTTCATATGAATTTAGGCAGAATTATGTTGCATTTTAAAATGTAATATCTTTTTCTATCAAAATTGGAAAGATATGCACAATAGAAAGACTACAAGGGGATTCTTTATGAAGATGAAATTGGTCACTGCGGCCGTCATGGGGCTGGCAATGTCTACTGTAATGGCAGCTGATGCTACATCGCTTGTTACGGATAAGGATAAATTATCTTATAGTATTGGTGCTGATTTAGGAAAAAATTTCAAAAATCAAGGTATTGATATTAATCCGGACGCATTAGCTAAAGGAATGCAAGACGGAATGTCTGGTGCCCAATTGATTTTGACAGAACAACAAATGAAAGATGTTCTGAATAAATTCCAAAAAGAGTTGATGGCGAAACGCAGCGCTGAGTTTAATAAAAAAGCTGAAGAAAACAAATCTAAAGGCGATGCTTTTTTATCAACTAACAAATCAAAATCTGGCGTAACGGTACTGCCAAGCGGTTTACAATATAAAGTTATTGAAGCAGGTACAGGAAATAAACCCGGTAAAGCGGACACAGTAACTGTTGAATACACTGGTACTTTAATTGATGGTACTGTATTTGATAGTACTGAAAAAACAGGTAAGCCAGCTACATTCCAAGTATCACAAGTTATTCCTGGTTGGACTGAAGCATTACAATTAATGCCTGCTGGTTCTACTTGGGAAATTTATGTTCCTTCAGACTTAGCTTATGGCCCACGTAGTGTAGGTGGTCCTATAGGTCCAAATGAAACTTTGATTTTCAAAATTCATTTGATCTCTGTGAAAAAATCTGCCTAATCAATAAGGAGGGATTTCCCTCCTTATCGTATCTCATTCGTAAAACAAAAGTGAGATTTTCCTTTAGAGAACAAGTTATCCTGCCTTAAAGAGATCCGCAAGATGAACAAACGCCTATTTATTGTTTTCATTTTAGGTTTTTCCTCTGGCTTACCTATGGCGTTAATCAGTAGTACTTTGCAGGCATGGTTTGCATACAGTGGGATGTCCGTCTTTGCTACCGGAACATTAAGTTTAATTAGTTTACCCTATGCTTATCGTATTTTCTGGGGACCTATTCTGGATCGCTATTCCCTATTCAGTATGGGTAAGAGACGAAGTTGGATTTTAAGTATGCAATGCCTATTGCTTCTTGGATTTAATTTAATGGCTTGGTTTACCCCTGAACAATATCCTAAATTGATGGCTTTTCTGGCTTTGATTATCGCTTGTTTTTCTGCCACTCAAGATATAGCAATCGATGCACATCGAGCAGAATATTTGCCAACTAGTGAACATGCTTTAGGCGCTTCTTTAGCAGTATTAGGCTATCGGATTGCTTTATTGTTGTCAGGTGGCTTGGCTTTAGTTATGGCTCAGAAACTAGGCTGGGCTTTTACTTATCGCTTTATGGGCCTCATGATGATTGCTGGCATGTTCGCTGTTTTCTTGAGCCAAGAACCCAGTGTGCCAATCAAAGAAAAAAGTAATTTTGCTTTATCTTTTTTAGCTCCTATTAAGGAATTAGTGTTCCGTCCAGGAGTTATTCCTCTTTTTCTCTTTATTTTTTGTTATAAGTTAGGTGAAGCATTTACGACGACTACCAGCGGGATTGTCATGCCTTTTTTAATCCAAGGGCTTGGTTTTTCTTTAGAGACAATTGGCTACATCAATAAAATGCTGGGAGTTGGATCCATCTTACTTGGAGGCTTGTGTGCAGGATTTTTATTAATCCGTTTTTCTTTATATCGGTCGTTGCTTTTTTTTGGTTTACTGCAGGCATTAACCAACGTTTTATTTGTTGCTTTAGCAATAGTGGGAAAGAATGTTACCTTATTGGCAATCGCAGTTTTTTTTGACAACTTTGCAGCGGGTATGGGTTCTACTGCACTGGTGGCTTTATTCATGCGTTTGGTAAATAAACAATATACTGGAACTCAGTTTTCTATGCTTGTCGCTTTATCGACAATACCTCGTATTATTTCTGGACCTGTCGCTGCGAGCATTCAAATGGCTATAGGTTGGGTTGGTTTGTATCAACTCTCTATTTTATTTGCTTTAGCATTTATCCCTTTTTTAATCTTGATTAAAGAGCAAACTAAAGAAGATCAACAAGACCTGGATGAAGTAGAGAAAGAGGGGGAGTTGAATCCTGTACAGTAGTAAATAGGGTCTGATTACAATTCGCTGCATTTTGGCCAAGGGAGTAGAATTGTAACAGACCCTACATATATTTTTTATTTAATTTGATGACAATACCACTGACGCCAACTAAGAGTAATCCAATTAAAATCAAAGTAATTGGCCAACCTATAGTATGAGGGAAATGCTGGCTTGAAAAATATAAAATGAAACCCAGTGTCGCCAAGCTTGCAGTTATGAGTAAGACTCGGCTGCTTTCTATAATAGCCATATAAATTAAGCCACAAGATAATCCTAAATAAAGTAGTTCATAAGGTTTATTTTTAACGATGTCGAAGGTTACTAAAAGCAGTGCCACTGATGATATGAAAAAGAGTAACCCAGCAATACTTTGATATTTTGAGTGATTTATAAATGAACTGACAGCGAGTAAGGATGCACTGAGAATAAACCATTTTAAGCGCTCTGGCACACCGAGTAATTCGAATGCTGCCAAGAAAAAAGAATAGAGGAAAATCAAGGTAATAAAAGCCAATACCGTCTGTCTGGTGCTTATAAAAGCAACGCTGTGTTGCAGAAAAAGAATCAAGCTTACTACGAGCACTCCCCAGGTAGGCATCAATATGGAAGTGTATTGTGATAAGAGGGTAAGCAATCCACTCGCTTCAAGGATCGCGGCAACAAGAAACAAAGGAACTGTAATTTTATATTGCTTCTCTTGGTAATAAAGACCCAAAAGGAAGATTAAAAAGCCAAAACCCAAATTTAAAATAATACGGTTAATATCCTCTGTGTAGGCGAAAAGAATCCATCCAAATACAACAGTCGTGATTGCAAGAACGAGTGGTTTATCCGATAAAATGGCAAAACGTTGATGTGTGAAATAGATAATCGCTATGATTAATATCCACCATATTGGCAGCATTAAATCGTATTCCTGCAACAAAATGATAAGTCCTGCAGGTTCGAGGAATAGGGCAATCAAAAATAAAGGTGTCGAAGCTTTTTGGTAATTAGGGTATTTTAGACATACAAATGCCAAAATGAATGAGCAAAAACCAAAACCTAGCGTCAAGGTAACACGTTCGTAGAGATTAAAGTCTTGCCATTTCATGGCAATCAATGCACAAATCCCAGCAAAAATAAGTATCCCGCCTATATAGCTATACAGTTTATTTAACCAATTGGTTTGATCTTCAGGGCTCGTAGTCTGAGCGGGTTTCAACGCCAATGCGATTTCTTTAATGTCGATTTGAAAACGTTTGGCGAGTTCAACGATTTTTTCTAACGCCTCGTCTTTATTCATGGTTTAACCCAACCAATAAATTGGACATTATTCGAAGTAAAATAGCGTGTACCTAAATTGTATAATTTGACGCAGGTAGAATCCTTTTTGAGGCAGATCGTATTATTTCGATAATGACTACCTAGAAAAAGATCGGTTAGTAATCCCGTGTTTAAATTATTGTTGTTTGTGTACAGGACATAACCGTCAGGAGATTCCAGTGAGGTATCCAGTTTAAATTGTTTGGTTGATTGCACCACCTCTTCTTTGAAATTTTCGTTGTTGTTAAGGTGTGGAAAATCTATGGAAAGTTCTTGCACCTTTTGCTTTTTTGCGTCAAAAAAATAGAGTTTTTTAATCCCCCAATAATTATTTTGAACTTTTGAATATTGAGCGATCAACCGATCATTTCTAACGATAAAGTTGACTTGCACTGGAAAGGGGGAAGAAGAAGAATCCAATATAGAGAATAGGAGGTTATAACGAGGAGGATCTGTTTTAAAAAAAGGAATATTTGCAATAACGAAAACAAGTATGAGCAGTATGGGCAATGAAAGTCCAGCTACCAAAGTCAGATGACTCTTAATCCACTTAGTCGACATCTTAATTCCTTAAGTTGCGTAAAGCGTATGTTGTGTTTTCTTATAGTATAGGCAGATTTTTATTATTTTATATTTAAATCAAATAATAAGAAAATTGAGTACATGTAATTGTAGGTTGACAAGTAAAATCTGAGGTATCGTCAGTTTTTGATAAGCCCCCTAACTTTTTTCCTACGTGTGTAGGTTAGGCCTTGGCCCAACATTTTTATATAATTCAATAATTTTTTATTCATTCTTATCTTAGTCATTAAAGAAAAGTTGGGCCAAGGCCCAACCTACAGCAAGCAACCAGGCTACGCCCGTTTTCTGGCAATTGATTTGAATTTGGATTGGCTGGCTCTTTCGAAGCAAAAAAACCTGATTGCAACAGGTCTGATTCTTGAACATATTTTTGTTGGAAATCAGCCACAACACTAGAATTAGAATTCTTATAGAAATCAAAAGTCACGTGGGAGTGATTAAATAAATTAATCTTTTTAACTGTTTGTATTGCTGCTAGTTTTTCAGCAAGTTCTTGAGTAATGAAGCTGTGGGAGAAATGAATTGTTGTAATTTCAGGATGGTCATTTAAAAAATCAATGAGCTCTTTAATCTCATCGCTGCTCTGATTACTTTTATTAGCGCGTAAGCCTATTTCACCTTTTTCTAGATTAATGAAAACTCGAATTATCATACCTTCCTCATTTAATTTTTATATAGAAGTTCTTCTTCATTTTTCATTAGGGTAAAACTCTAATGGATTATATACCTTTTTACGAATTAATATGGCTTGAAGTGGGGATGGTAAAACCCGTAAATACCCCGCATTACGCTTTGCTAATATGAGCTTGCTTTGAAATTCTGAATACTATTTATGGTACCTAGGGTGGGACTCGAACCCACACGGTGTCACCACCACCGGATTTTGAATCCGGCGCGTCTACCAATTCCGCCACCCAGGCATTTGAGCGGCCATTATAACAAAGAAATAAATTCTCACAATGGGTTTTTAGTATATTATTATTTAAAAAATAGCTCATTACTGAAGAGGGAGTTATGAGGAACTATCATTTTGTTATTTTTAGTTTTTTTCTTGCACAATTTACGGTAATGGGGCATGCAACAAATTGTCCTGATCCGCAAACTACTTCTTTAAAATGGGGCGTTCCACCAGCTCCATGGACAGTGAGTCCTTATTCGCCTAATCGTCCGCAAGGAGACAAAAATACTCATTTTGTGCGGGCGAATATTTTGGTTGCGGGATATGGGCAAGGGGTGGTGTGCATTTATAGGAATTCAGTGGGTGAATACTCAATATGGTGGCAAGTTCAGACTAAAGTTCCATCGCGTCTTGATTACAATTGGGTTGATGCATTGGGTGGTTTTGTTTGCACTCAAGGACTGGAACAGTGCCAATTTTATACAGCATGAACTTCATGATATGAATAAATATGTTCTATATTATTAATGTCATTGATGAAAATGGAGTTTCAAATGAAAAATACTCATTCAGTTTCAAGAGGGATAGCTCAGCTTATTGTTTTTCTTTTTTTATTAAGTCCGTTAGCTGGAGCCTATGCAGTGTGTTGTTCAAATCATGGCGGGGTTGCTTCCTGTAATCAAACTACGGGTTATCAGAAGTGTAAGGACGGTACAGATTCTCCTACGTGTACCTGTAAAAAATCAACGAGCACCACTACTAGTACCAAAGGTTGTTGTGCGAAGCATGGCGGGGTTGCTCAATGTGATAAAGCTACTGGTCATCTAAAGTGTAAAGATGGGACGCAGTCACCTAACTGTACTTGTCATTAAGTCGGGTCACTTAGTGATCGTTGTAGCCTGGGTGCAGCGTAGCGGAACCCGGGAAATTTATATCAGTGAACCCCCGGGTTCCGCTACGCTGCACCCAGGCTACATTTTATTATTATGAATTAGTTTTATTAAATACGATCTTCGGTGATATCTATCATCATTTGCAAGGATTTTTTAGCATTATCGATAACCCATTGTTGATCATTTGTCGGTAGTCTGTTTCTACTTCCCGTGAATTCATTAACTACATCACCCGCTTTAACTTCGTTATAAGACATTGTTTTCCCCTGTCTCAATAAATCAACAAGCGCGACGAGGTGAGGGGGATCGTTACGTGACATGGTAGCACATCCACAACCTATTCCTTTTTCATTTTCTTTTTTTGGGGCTTCAGCCAAATTGACTACTTCGATATTTAAACCATTACAATATTGCTTTAGATTTTCTACCATGTGATTTTCAGTACCAATCGCATAACGTTTGGTTTTAGCACGATCATGGACTACATAGTCCCAGATGAACGCAGTGGAACCTGCGTGTTGTGCTATTTTAATGACCGAGTTACGGCATTCTGGATGAACGATGGTAGTGTACCCTTGATTGTGCCAATAATCACACATTTCAGGTTGATAATGTGTATGTACAGCACATTGGCTTGCAAATAATATTAATTGGGCTTCATCAAACTGTTTTAGAGTTTTTGAATCTTGCGCTGCAAGTGAATATTGGGCTCCTGCCGTTCCACCGGGCCAGTAGGCAAGATTTTTTATTCCTAACCAATAAGCTACGTTTTCTCCCATATGTTGATCGGGAATAAAAAGAATTTTTTTATTTTGCTTTAGCGCCCATTGGAATATTTTTTTTACGTTAGAACTCGTACAAACAGCCCCCCCTTGAGCGCCTGTTAATGCTTTGACTCGACCGGAAGTATTCATATAACAAACTGGCAAAATATTCTCAGCACCATAGCGTTCGTTCAAATCAAGAAAAGCAGGTTCGACCATGAAGTCTTTGGCAAGCATCTCCATGGTGCAACCCGATTTAGGGTTAGTAATATAAACCTGTTGGTTTTTATTCGCTAAAATACTAATGGACTCCGCCATGAAATGCACTGCAGATTCAATAATAATGGATTTTTCAGGATGTTCAGCTGCCATCAAGGCCAATTGATAGGAGTCACCAATCAGTCCACCAAATTGTTCAACCAAACGGACAATATCGCCACCCATGTAGTAATGAGCCAGAAGTAATAATCGCTCGCCAAAATGATCTTGTGCTTTTTTAAGATAAGGAGTCATCCAAGCTAAAACAGTTGTGAGCTTACGATCGGGTAATGCCTGGTACTCTTGAGCATAGGGAATGAATTCTTCTTGATACCAGTCGATTGGATAGTCACTTTGACAAATACTCATATCATTTCTGATATGCATTAAGGTGGTTTCAGGTGTGTAAAGAGTGGAGTTTTTAAACATCAGTTTTGCCTCAAATCATTTTTAATTTATTACTTAGATTGTAGCCTGGGTGCAGCGCAGCGTAACCCGGGATAGAGAAGCCTATTCATGTCCAGTAACCCCGGGTTTCGCTGCGCTGCACCCAGGCTACATCAATCTTATTACTCAAGTGAATTATCCATTAATCCAAGTTTGGCAATGCTTTCTTGTGCTTCCGCTTTCTTATTTGGGTAATCTTCACGAAAGTGCCCACCACGTGATTCTCGTCTTGCCAGAGCTGCTCTTACAATGAGTTCGGCATTAAGAATAATGTTTCTTAATTCAATAAAATCTCGTGTGATACTATGTTTCCAATAATATTCTTCAATTATTTTTTTACGCTTCATTATTAATTGTAGTAGATCTTCAAGTCCTGCTTCAGTTCGCACGATACCTGCATAAGATGTCATTTCTCCTCTTAAGCCACGCCACTGGGCATTAATTTGGCTGGCGCGTCGTGCATTGACTTCACTGGGTGCGCTCCAGTTAGGAATAGGTTCGTTGTATTTCCACGGAGCAGAAATATCTTTTAAAGTACATCGAGCGGCATTGGAACCCATGACCAATGCTTCAAGCAATGAGTTACTCGCCAGACGATTGGCTCCATGTAAACCGGTAAAAGCGACTTCCCCTATGGCATAGAGTCGTTTTAAGTCGGTTCGGCCATCAACATCCGTAAGGATGCCCCCACATTGATAATGTGCTGCTGGCACAACGGGAATCATATCTTGGCTCATATCAATGCCAATGGATAATAGAGTCGTATAAATTTGCGGGAAACGTTTTTTCAGGAATTCTTTGGATTGATGGGTAATATCTAAATAAACATATCCCATTTGACTGCGTTCAATTTCACTAAAAATAGCACGCGCAACGACATCACGTGTTGCTAGTTCCATTTGCTCAGGGGCGTAGTGCTTCATAAATCGTTCCCCTGTTTCGGCATTTTTGAGTAAAGCTCCTTCGCCACGCACCGCTTCTGAAATGAGGAAATTATTCAAAGAATGATGATGCAGCAGAGTAGGGTGGAATTGGTAAAACTCCATATTCCCAATCCGTGCTCCAGCACGATAAGCCATGGCAACCCCATCTCCGGTGGCAACCATGGGATTTGTTGTATATCGGTACGTTTTACCTGCGCCTCCAGTAGCTAATATCACACAATTCGCTAGAAAAGTATGAATTCGATTTGCAGTACAATCCAGAATATAAGCTCCTAAAACCTCTCCCTGAATATCGGTGCGATGAGGATGGTAATGGGTAATTAGATTTACTGCTACATGATGTTCAAAAAAATGAATTTGCTGCTGCTGTTGGGCAAGTTGGTTCATTGTTTGGGTAATCGATAAGCCCGTTTGATCACCACAGTTAAAAATCCGTCGATGGGAATGTCCTCCTTCTTGGGCTAGGTGAAAATTTCCTTTGCCATCTTGTTTAAAGTGAACATTATATTGACTCAGCTGTTTTATCATCTCTGGGCCTTGTCGAATAATAAATTCAACGGCCGGTGGATAACACAGCCCATCTCCAGCAATCAAGGTATCTGAAATATGCGATTCAAGAGAATCTTCTGCTGAAAAAGCAGCAGCGATTCCACCTTGGGCATAACGGCTATTGCATTCAATAGCCTCTGCTTTGCTGATTAAAGCAATTTTTAACCGAGGTTGCAGTTGAATCAGCTGTAAGCAATATTGCAATCCAGCCAGTCCTGTGCCCATAACAAGGACATCAAACTCAAAGGTCTGTCCTTGTTGCGAGAGTGTCTCACTCATAAAAAGGCCTTTACTAACTGGGTTGCCAGACCAGTATAATTTTCTGGTGTGAGTTTAATTAATTGCTCTTTAGCTTCCTCAGGGATCGAGAGTCCTTTAATGAATTGCTTGAGGCTTTGTTCATCAATTCCTTGCCCACGGGTTAAATCTTTTAACTGTTCATAGGCATTTGGCACATTATAACGACGCATCATGGTTTGTACTGCTTCAGCCAATACTTCCCAATTTGATTTTAAATCTTCTTGTAAAGGACGTTTATTGATTTGTAATTTATCATTACCTTTGGCTAGGGACAGATAGGCAATAAGACTGTAAGAGAATGCCATACCTATATTACGCAATACGGTAGAATCAGATAAATCGCGTTGCAGACGTGATTGAGTCAGTTTATTTGCAAAATGAATGAAGAGGGCATTCGCCATTCCTAAATTTCCCTCGGCATTTTCAAAATCAATGGGGTTTACTTTATGAGGCATAGTGGATGAACCAACTTCTTCTGCTACAGTTTTTTGTTTAAAGTAACCAAGAGAAATATAGCTCCAAATATCTTGAGTGTAATCGAGCAAAATATTATTAATACGCACCATAATTTGCGATACTTCTGCTAATCCATCATGCGGCTCGATTTGTGTGGTATAGGCATTAAAAGATAAACCCAGTGACGTAACAAAATTAGCGCAGTGCTTGCGCCAGTCTACTTCGGGATAAGCTATAGTATGTGCGTTGTAATTACCAACGGCACCATTGAATTTACCAGGAATCAATACTTCACATAATTGCTGTTGTGGTCTTTTGAGACGGGCAACAAAATTGACTAACTCTTTCCCCATAGTTGTAGGTGTTGCTGGTTGACCATGTGTTCTGGATAACATAGGTACGTCGGCATGCTGTTTTCCAAGTAGCGTAATTCCTCCCATAATTTCAGCAAGCGTGGGTTGAATAACCTGGGCAATTGCCTGTTTGACCATTAAGGCATAAGCTAAGTTGTTGATATCTTCTGAGGTACACGCGAAATGAATAAAAGCAGTAATTGCTTTCAAACTGGCATTCTGCTGGAACTTATCCTTTAGGTAATATTCTATTGCTTTAACATCGTGATTTGTTTGCCTTTCAAATTCTTTAATTTTGATGGCTTCTTCCTCATCAAAATTGGCAATAAGATCATCAAGAAAGTCTTGAGCCTTTTGATCTAATTGAGGAACCTCGGAAATCGCTTTATTGGCTGCTAAAGATTCAAGCCAACGAATTTCTACAGTCAGGCGGTAATAAATTAAGGCGAACTCACTAAAATAAGGACTCAAAGCCCTTGTTTTATTAATATAACGCCCGTCGATTGGAGAGATCGCATTTAAAGCAGTAAGAGTCATAAGTAGCTAGCCTTAATAATAAAGCACATATAATATTAGATGCGCGTTCAGATGTGAATAAAGCGAGGAATTTTATCAGAAAATTGATATTTTTTTAATATGATTGTGTATAATGATAGCATTTTTAAGAATGAGTCATAGGATTTTATGAAAACCATCATTGAATCATATCAGGCGGGCCTGTTCCACAAGAAATATTGGTTACAAAATATTATCTCAGGAATTATCGTGGGGGTTGTTGCCTTGCCTTTGGCAATGGCTTTCGCCATTGCGTCAGGTGTACGACCAGAACAAGGTATTTATACAGCGATTATTGCTGGCTTGATTGTTTCAGTTATGGGTGGAAGCCGGTTACAAATTGCAGGTCCTACCGGCGCTTTTATTGTGGTTCTTTCGGGAATTACTGCTAAATATGGAGTTTCTGGTTTACAAATTTCAACGCTACTTGCGGGGGTCATACTTTTATTTTTTGGTCTTGCTCGTTTAGGAGGCATTATTAAATTTATCCCAGCCCCAGTGATTATTGGTTTTACTGCAGGAATTGGTGTAGTAATTTGGGTTGGGCAATGGCACTACTTTTTTGGGCTTCCCTCTGGTGGAAGCGGCCATTTTCATGAAAAATTATGGTATTTACTGCAGTCTTTTCCTCAGCTCAATATACTGACAACCATTTTAGGCTTTTTTTCACTGTTTTTGGTTATTTTTTCAAATAGGGTTCCAGGGTTAAAGCGTGTTCCGGGACCGCTTGTGGCTCTATTGGTTGTGGCCGGATTGCAGACAATCTATGGTTTTTCCGGAGTTGCGACTATAGGTTCCTTGTTTGGTGGGATACCTCAAGGTTTACCGGAATTTAAATTGCCTGATCTCACAATAGATAAGGTGATCGAATTAATAGGCCCCGCTTTTACGATTGCGATGCTCGGTGCTATAGAATCACTTTTATCTGCAGTTGTTGCAGATGGAATGGCAGGAACAAAACATAATTCCAATCAGGAGCTGATTGGTCAAGGAATAGCTAACATTTTTACGCCATTGTTTGGAGGGTTTGCAGCAACAGGAGCTATTGCTCGTACAGCGACAAATATTCGTAATGGTGCTAATAGTCCGTTAGCAGGTGTAATCCATGCACTGACTTTAGTTTTAATTATTCTTTTCTTGGCACCTTTGGCAGTGAATATACCGCTTACGGTGCTTGCTGCAATTTTGTTTGTTGTCGCTTGGAATATGAGTGAAGTAAAACATTTCATTAAATTAATACAACGTGCCCCAAAAGCTGATGTTGTGATTTTGTTAGTAACCTTTTTCCTTACCGTGTTTGTTGATTTGGTAGTTGCAGTAAATATAGGTGTAATTATTGCTGTACTGAATTTTATACGAGGTATGGCTTCCAGTGTTGAAGTGCAACAAATGACTCAAGAAGAGTTGGCACATGAAATGGCACGACAAAATATCGAAACCTTACCGGATGGAGTATTAGTCTATGCTGTAGAAGGCCCTTTTTTCTTTGGCGCAGCAGAGTCCTTTCAACATGCTTTAGCAGTAACCCATACCGATCCCAAAACGTTAATTATTCGAATGCGTTGGGTACCCTTTATGGATGTAACTGGCTTGCAAACTTTGGAAGAAATTATTGAAGATTTACAAGAACGTAACGTGAGAGTGATTCTAAGTGGAGCCAACTCACGAGTAGAAGAAAAACTACGTAAGGGAGGAATTATTAAACTTCTAGGAGAGAAGAATTTCCATAAGGAATTTTCTCAAGCTTTAGTTGCATGCAATGCATAATCTTGCCACTTGCCTCTCGGATTAGATGAAATGATCGTTTGTCTTGATGGGGTAAAAACAAATGTTGGCTGACAAATAAAGTTTCTAATTCCCATAGCCCCACATTTTCAGTAAAATAACTATCATTTTATGGATTCGGGGTAGTTATGACGGTCAAAACACATATTATCGATTTAGCACATCTTGGCATGCACGATCTGGAACAGGTTGGTGGAAAAAATGCTTCTCTTGGTGAGATGATCAGTCATTTATCCTCAGCAGGAGTGTCTGTTCCTGGCGGATTTGCAACGACAGCGGATTCATTCAGAGAGTTTTTGTCCCAAAATGATTTAGATAAGAAAATCTATGAAAAATTAGCGGCTTTAGATTCAGATAATGTACAGCAGTTGGCTCTTGTTGGGAAAGAAATTAGAGAAATGATTGTCAATACACCATTTACTCCTGAGTTTGAACATGCAGTGCGAGCTGCATACGAACAGATGTCTCACTCGATAGGTCATGATAATTTTAGTGTGGCGGTTCGTTCCTCAGCAACAGCGGAAGATTTACCCGATGCATCATTTGCAGGTCAACAAGAAACTTTTTTAAATGTAAAAGGAATTGATGATGTTTTGCTCTCGATCAAACATGTTTTTGCATCGTTGTTCAATGATAGAGCAATCACTTATCGGACCCATCATCAGTTTGCCCACCATGAAGTAGCCTTATCTGCAGGTATTCAACAGATGATCCGTAGTGATTTGGCAGTAAGTGGTGTGATGTTTACCATGGATACTGAGTCAGGGTTTGATCAAGTAGTCTTCATCACTTCGTCTTATGGCTTGGGCGAGATGGTTGTCCAGGGAGCTGTCAATCCAGATGAGTATTATGTGCATAAGCCTGGGGTTCAAGCAGGTAGACCCGCGGTTATTCGCAGAAATCTGGGAAGTAAGGCCTTGAAAATGGTTTATTGTGATGACCCTAGCAAGCAGCAACGAGTCAAAACGGTTGAGGTTGATGCAAAAGATCGTCTGCTCTTTTCTTTAACTCCGAGCGAAGTGGAAAGCTTGGCGCGTCAAGCCATAATTATCGAAAAGCATTATGGCCGACCAATGGATATAGAATGGGCAAAAGATGGTCTAAATGGCCAATTATATATTTTACAGGCTCGTCCTGAAACAGTAAAAAGCCGCGACAATAAACAAATATTGGAACGTTACACCCTACAGCAAAAAGGTGAGATATTGGCCGAAGGACGCAGTATAGGTCAACGTATAGGACAAGGTAGGGCAAGGATCATCAAAGATGTAAGTGAAATGGATCGTGTCCAACCGGGTGATGTATTGATCTCAGACATGACTGATCCTGATTGGGAACCTGTAATGAAGCGTGCTTCAGCGATTGTTACTAATCGCGGTGGCAGAACCTGTCATGCGGCGATTATTGCTCGCGAATTGGGTATTCCCGCTGTAGTAGGGTGCGGTGATGCTACAAAAACCATACGTGATGGTGATGAAGTAACCGTTAGTTGCGCTGAAGGGGATAACGGCTATGTTTATGCAGGTTTGTTGCCGTTCGAGCAAGTGCAACTTGATGTAGAAACCATGCCTGAATTGCCAATGAAAGTGATGTTAAATGTAGGTAATCCAGAACGTGCTTTTACATTTCAATCTATTCCTAACTCAGGAGTGGGTTTAGCTCGCCTTGAGTTTTTAATTTCCAATACTATTGGTATTCACCCGCGTGCATTACTTGATTTTGATCGCTTAAAAGATAAGGAATTAAAACAATTTATTACCGAAAAAACAGCAGCCTATACATCTCCTGTTGAATATTATATTGAGCGATTAAAAGAAGGAATTGCAACAATAGCTGCCGCATTTTATCCTAAACCTGTAATTGTACGATTGTCCGATTTTAAATCAAATGAATATGCAAATCTTGTTGGCGGTAATTTATATGAGCCACATGAAGAAAATCCAATGCTGGGTTTTAGAGGTGCATCACGTTATGTTTCTGAGTCGTTTGCAGAGTGCTTTGCTTTAGAATGTAAAGCAGTACGACGTGTTCGCGAAGAAATGGGCTTGACGAACGTAGAAATTATGATTCCTTTCGTAAGAACAGTCACTGAAGCAAGTAATGTAATTCAGGTTTTAAAGCAGCATGGACTTGAGCGGGGTAAACATGGATTACGTGTTATTATGATGTGTGAATTACCTTCCAATGCATTGTTAGCCAAAGAATTTTTAGAGTATTTTGATGGTTTTTCTATCGGCTCTAATGACTTAACTCAATTGACATTAGGTTTAGATAGAGACTCTGGTTTGATAGCGGCTCAATTTGATGAGCGAGATGACGCAGTGAAAGTTTTATTACATATGGCAATTACTGCATGCAAAAAGGCCAATAAATACATAGGTATCTGTGGTCAAGGGCCTTCAGATCATCAAGACTTTGCCCAATGGTTAATGAAAGAAGGCATAGAAAGTGTTTCACTGAATCCGGACTCTGTTTTGGAGACGTGTTTATTTTTGGCAAAGCAATAGGATTCAATGGAATAAATGTCACTTCTCGATAGCTAGGCACAAACTGCAGCCGCAGGACGTGGGAGAAGGATTTTTGACACGTTATGAGTAAATTGCCGAAGGTTATTCGGCAATAAGAGAATATTTTCGCGAGGTATAAAAGAGTAATGCAGCATTTAAAATGGTGGCTTCTTATTGCAGGAATATATCCAGTTATGGTTTTTGCCTCTGCTGGACAGCCAACTCATGATGATCCAATTGCGTTTGTGTTACTTGGCGTGACTACTATTTTCTTCTTTGCAATTATTGGTCGTTATACGGCAAGACGTATCCATCAACCCAGCGTTCTTGGCGAATTGGTGATTGGAATTCTTATAGGCAATTTATTCTATTATTACGGATTTCCATTAGCTATTTTGCTCCGGGAAGGCTCTGCAATTTTTGATGCAGTGAGACAAATACTTGAAGGCGTGCCTTTAAATCAGGCGGTTACTTCAGTTATTCCTAATCCAAATTATTCACAGCAAGTTGTAAGTGCTTTAAGTGGGCCTCACGGTGCTGATTTTTTGAAAATTACTTATATTGTTGATATTTTTTCGCGATATGGGGTCATTTTTCTTCTATTTATGGTTGGTTTGGAAAGTTCAATAGAAGAAATGAAGCATACAGGCCGTGATTCACTTTTTGTTGCTTTAATTGGCGTAATTGCTCCTATGCTGCTGGGTTTTGGTGTCGCTTATATATTTATACCTAATGGATCCTATCAGGTCGATTTATTTATTGCAGCGACGCTTAGTGCAACAAGTATAGGAATTACTGCGCGGGTACTTTCTGAAATGAAAAAATTACGTACCAGGGAAGCAAAAATTATTTTAGGTGCGGCAATGTTGGATGATGTTTTGGGCTTAATTATATTAGCCGTAGTCAGTTCGCTAGTGATTAGCGGTGCGGTAGATATAATGGTGGTGCTACGCATTATCGTGAGTGCGCTGTTGTTTTTTGCCGGCACTTTATATCTAGGTCCGATTGTTTTACGCAAAGCGATTTATTTTTTCCGTTTTCTGGAGCCTTGGGAAGCAAAATTATTTATTTCTTTTATATTTATCATGACTCTTTCTTGGCTCGCTTCAGTGCTTCAACTTGCAACAATTATTGGCGCATTTACCGCTGGCGTAATTCTTCATGATGACTATTTTGATGGTATGCCTCTGAGTCAACAAGAAAATCGCAGTATTTATCATTTATTATCTCCATTAGAATCCATTTTGGCACCTATGTTTTTTATTGTGATCGGCATTCAAGTTAAATTAGAGAGCTTTTATCATTGGAATGTAATTATTTTAGCAAGTGGTTTAATCATCGCGGCGGTGATTGGCAAATTACTCAGTGGTTATGGGGCACGAGCTTCAGATGATCGATTGCTTATTGGCATCGGGATGTTACCTCGCGGCGAAGTGGGATTAGTTTTCGCTTCTATTGGTCGAACTCTGGGGGTTATGTCAGATGAATTATTTTCTGCAATTGTTTTAATGGTTATGGTGACCACTTTTATTGCGCCTCTTTTATTAAAAGCACGCTATGCAAAGAATAATAGGGAAGTAATCGATGAATAAAACTTCTTTACAAATAGAGGCTGAGGTAACACGTGCATTGCATGAGGATGTGGGTGATGGGGATGTGACGGCAACTTTGTTATCCGCTCATCTTCAGGCTGAAGCAAAAATTATTTGTCGAGAGCCTATGGTGGTATGTGGCCAACTTTGGGTTAATGAGGTATTCAATCAACTCGATGATCAAATCAAAGTGGAGTGGCAAGTTGCTGAAGGTGAATGGTTACCAGCCCCATCTACGCTATGTACTTTATATGGCTCAGCAAGAAATATTTTAACAGGCGAGCGCACTGCATTAAATTTTTTACAAACTCTTTCAGCTACAGCAACACAAACTTATCGTTATGCAGAAAAGCTTCGCGGTACGTCAACTCGATTACTGGATACACGGAAAACGCTTCCTGGATTAAGAGCTGCACAAAAATATGCGGTTACGTGTGGAGGTGGTTTTAATCATCGCATGGGACTTTATGATGCTGTTTTAATTAAAGAAAATCATATTACGGCCTGTGGTTCAGTAGCGAAGGCGATTGCTTTGGCTAGAAAGAACCAAAAGAATGTTTTAATTGAAGTAGAGGTCGAAACTCTGGATGAGTTGCGCGAAGCAATGTGTGCTCACCCTGATCGAATCATGCTGGATAATTTTAGTCGGGAGATGCTTGAACAGGCAGTTAGAATGAATCAACCAAAACATTGTACTTTAGAAGTTTCTGGCGGAGTTACGTTAGAAAATATTACTGCAATAGCTCAATTGGGTGTTGATTTCATTTCTGTTGGTGCGATTACCAAATCAATTCAAGCCATAGACTTAAGTTTACTAATTAGGAAAATTTTATGATGCCAATGATTATTTTTACAGGAGGAGGTACAGCAGGGCATGTGGCGCCTAACATGGCGTTAATTAAAGAATTTAGCCTTAAAGGTTGGGAAATCGCCTATATTGGTTCTGCTCATGGTATTGAAAAACAGATGATAGAGCCACTTAAAATCCCATTTTACGGGATAAGCAGTGGTAAATTACGCCGATATTTGAGTTTTAAAAACGTGTTGGATCCATTTAAAATACTTCTGGGTATTGTGCAATCTTTTTTCTTACTTAATAAATTAAAGCCCGACGTGATTTTTTCTAAAGGCGGTTTTGTTGCATTTCCAGTGGTAGTGGGTGCCTGGTTAAATCGGATTCCTGTTGTTGCTCATGAATCTGATATGAGTCCCGGACTTGCCAATCGACTCTGTTTTCCTTTTGTTAATAAAATATGTTTGACTTTTGATGCGGGAAAAAAACATTTTAAAAAACAAGATAAAATAGAAATAACGGGTACTCCTATTCGTGATCAGTTGTTTACTGGTAACAGTGACCACGGACTTGAATTGTGTGGATTTAATGCAGATAAGCCCTGTCTTTTAGCTATAGGTGGTAGCTTAGGTGCCGGCTCTATCAATCGTAGTATTCGTGAGGCTTTACCTCAATTGACCAAAAAATATCAAGTCATTCACATCTGTGGAAAAGGAAAATTAGAGCCATCCCTGATTGATCAAAAAGAGTACAAACAATTTGAATATGTTAATGAAGAATTAGCGCATTTGTTTGCTGCAGCATCTGTAGTTGTTTCGCGGGCTGGAGCTAATTCTCTATATGAACTCTTAGCTCTGGGTAAACCTCATATTTTAATTCCTTTACCAGCAGAGGTAAGTCGAGGAGATCAAATCCAAAATGCTCGATATTTTCAAAAATTAGGTATTAGCCTTGTCATTGAAGATCGATCTTTGAATACCGATGCTTTGCTGCAAACGTTACATGAACTGGAGAATAATAAAGAGGATATTAGGAATAAAATCGATGCACTAAATATTAAGTCCGCGACGGATCACATCGTATCTATTATTGAGGAGCAAGTTCATGTTCAATCCGCAAGCGCTGTATGACTTTGTTTGTCATCAATGGGAAGAGAAAATCATTCCCAGCTTATGTGACTATATAAGAATTCCTAATAAATCACCCCATTTTGATCCTAAATGGCAGGAGCATGGATTTATGGAGCAGGCAGTTTCCCATATTGCTAATTGGTGTAAGGCACATGCGCCGAAAGGAATGATGCTGGAGATTATGCGGTTAAAAGGGCGTACTCCATTAATTTTCATTGAAGTCCCTGGAGTAATTGATGAAACTGTTTTGTTGTATGGACATCTTGATAAACAGCCGGAAATGTCCGGATGGAATGAAGATTTGCATCCATGGAAACCTGTGTTAAAAAATGGCTGCTTGTATGGTCGCGGTGCTGCAGATGATGGTTATGCCGCCTATGCCTCCTTAACCGCGATTTGCGCATTACAGAAGCAAGGGTTACCTTTCCCTCGCTGTGTTTTGATTATTGAAGCATGTGAAGAGAGCGGCAGTTATGATCTGCCTTATTACATTGAACTGCTAAATGACAGGATTGGCAAACCCAAATTAGTTATTTGTCTTGATTCTGGCGCAGGTAATTACGAGCAATTATGGATGACTACTTCCTTACGCGGCAATTTAGTGGGCGAGTTATCGGTTGAGCTAATTCAAGAGGGCGTTCATTCGGGTGCGGCGAGTGGTATCGTTGCTGACAGTTTCCGAGTTGCTCGACAATTAATTAGTCGTATTGAAGATGAAGTTTCAGGAGAGGTGAAATTACCTGAGTTGTATTGTGACATTCCTGAAGAAAGAACAAGCCAGGCAGAACAGTGTGCCCAGGTGTTAGGGGATTCTGTTTACACAGAGTTTCCGTTCCATAAAGGGGTTGAACCAGTGACAATAGATAGAAAGCAATTGATTCTGAATCGAAGCTGGAGACCCGCGTTGACGGTTACTGGGGCCAATGGATTTCCTGCCATAGGGGATGCAGGAAATGTTTTGCGGCCACAAACGGCATTAAAATTATCCATGCGGCTACCCCCTTTGGTAGATCCTGAGATTGCTGCAACAGTGATGCACAATGCATTAACTAAAGAGACTCCTTATCATGCTAAAGTGAGTTTTAAGATAGGTGATGGCTCGCCTGGATGGAATGCACCTAAGCTTGCTCCCTGGCTGGAAAAGGCTGCAGATGCGGCATCAATGACTTACTATGGTAAGCCCGCTGCCTATTTGGGAGAAGGTGGAACCATTCCTTTTATGGGAATGTTAGGAAAGAAATTTCCCGAGGCACAATTTATGATTACCGGCGTTTTGGGACCTCATTCCAATGCACATGGGCCTAATGAGTTCTTGCATCTGGATATGGTAAAAAAGCTAACTGCAAGTGTGGCTTATGTGCTTTATCATGCATCTTAATGTCAATATATAAGGCATCCAGGAAAATACGTATTCTATAGTCTACAGTGATGTCTAAAAGGTTGTCATCCCGGCTCAGGCAGGTGATCCATTTACTAGGTACATCTAAGTTGGGTCAGGATATTCAATTGATCCAATTTTGCAGAACCGTAACCAGCGTTGTAGCCTGGGTGCAGCGTAGCGAAACCCGGGTTCCGCTGCGCTGCACCCAGGCTACTATACTAAGCAGAAAGCCGATGTTGTCATTCCTGCGAAGGCAGGAATCCATCCATGATTGGCACATTGCCAACATATTAATGGAACCCCGCCTTTTTTGTCACTCATTGAAATAAGATAAAAAAATTAAAAAACTACTCGACAGTATACTCAATTCTTGGGATACTTTTGCTCGGCTCTGGAACGAGCCATATAGTCCAACAATTAGGAGAAAATTATGAAAGCAAAATTTATTGCTGCTGTATTGTCATTGTCTGCAGTTACTCTATCTGCTCATGCAGTCCTTGCTAAAGAAAGTTCGATCAAAATAAAGCCTCCTGTAGTCATTCATAAAATTGATCTGAATACCGCTGATTTATCCATGCTTACCGGCTCAGTTAAAGGCATAGGGAAAAAACGAGCGGAAGCAATTATTGCCTATCGAAAAAGTCACCACGGCTTTAAATCTTTGGAGGAGCTTGCTGAGGTGAAAGGCCTAGGACAACATTTTGTGACTGCGAATCGAGATAAATTGAATCAAGTGTTTGTTGTTAATAAAATAGAATAAAAACACTACTGAATCAGAGGATTTATTTTTTCAGTCTGGGTGAAGGTTTGAAAGACTGAACCCCGGGTTTCGCTATGCTACACCCAGGCTACGTTTAAGTTGACGCTATTGCGTGAGCACCAGGGTCTGTTTCTATTCGCTAGATTGAGTCAAAATGGCCTGATTTTCTGCGTTCCGATGCTCACATACTCATGTATGCTGCGCTTTGGTACTCGAAAATCAGGCCATTTTCCAAGATAGTAGAAATGTAAACAGACCCTAAAAATAAATCAAATTTTTAGAGTAGATTTAATTTGTTTTAGCTCCTGATCTAGATTGCCAATATTGCTCTTAAAGAAGGTAAAACTTGTTGCTTGATGAATCGCGATAAACCCTCTTTTATGATGAATGGCTTTAAGGAATTTTCCGATATCACTTTCTTCTTCATTGTCCTTTTTTAATTCCTCATCGATGTTTTCTTCAGATAAAGTAGCTATTCTATATTTATCATCAACAGACAACTCTTGGAAAGCGGTTTCAATTGCTTTCGTTTTCTTATGGGGATCAGAAGAGAAAAATCCAGCGCGATCCAAAATTCCTTTATTGATATCTTCAATAAATTCATTAATCTTCTGCAAACGCATAATTTCAGTGTTAACTTCTGCTAGCTCTGTATCCTTTTGGCTTGTAATTATTTTATTTCTCATCCTGATCGTATCTTCTTGATTTAAACGTAGTGCTCCAAGAGCGACTAATAAACCAGCTTTTATATCGAAACCAGGCAATTTAGGTTCTACTATAGGCAAGGGTGGTTTTGCATTGCGTAACTCTTCTTTAAGTTTTTTATTTTCGAGTCGTAACAATTCTAACTGAGAACGAAGCAGAGATACTTCGGACTGAACATCACTCGATGAAGTCTTGGCTTGTTTCTCTACTTCGGGAGATCTTTGTCGCAAAGACTCTAACCGAGATTTAAGCTGAGACACTTCAGATGTTACTTCACTCATGGGTTTAGTAGTTTGTTTCTCTGCTTCGAGTTGCTGATGCAATAACTCATTATCTTTTTGTAAGGCTGTTAATTGCTTTTGCAGTTCAAGAATAGTTTGTCCGTGTTTTTTTGCAGAACTTAGTTTGCTTTTTAACTCTTCAGTTTCCTTTTTGACAACCTGCAATTGCTCTTCCAACTGCACTAAAGCGGTATTTTTTTGTTGCGCATCCCTCCGAGTTTTTTCTATTTCTTTCTCTAGTTTCGTGATTGTCTCTGTTGAGGTGGATTCGACTGTTTTTAATCGCTCAAGTTCTAAGCGTTGTTGTTGAAGTTTTATATTCGTTTCAGAGGATTCACGTATTAGCGTTTCATATTTTTGCCGAACACTTTGTAGCTGTATATCGGACTCAGCTAAAGCAGACTCTTTTTGTTGTAAGGTATTTTTTGTCTTTTGTAATTCTTCTTTAGATAAAGCTAATTCGTTTTTTATCTTGTTTAAAGCGGCTTGCCATTGAGCTGCATAAGTATTGATAAGTTGCGTCAGCGTCATGGTTTTTATCGCTTCATTTTTTTCAGGATCGTTTCCCATAAGACTTTGTCTAAAATCACTGATATAGCGGGTGACTTTCACTGGGTTCCCTTCCGGAAAACCGAGTATTTTAAGGGCTTCAATCTGTTCGCTTTCTTGTTTTTGGACTTCTGAAAGAACTTCTTTTTTTATTTTATAACCGGCGTTGGCTACTCCAAAGCATTTTTGACATGTACCTAGGAATTGTTTTATTTGATCAAGAAGCTCTTCTGCTTTTCCTATTTTACCCTTTTTTAAAGTGACAATATCTTGTAAACATCGATTAATAGCGTTGTACAATGAGGCCCATTGTAAGTCTATTCCAGAGGTTGACGCTTGCTCTTTTCCTAATTGTTTTGCTGCAGCTTTAGAAGCCATCTCCTCTAAATCTAAAACGCTAAAAGGAGTTCGCATAAATTCAACCAGCTTAAGGATTGAATCCAGAAGATCATCTATTTTTTCAGCATACTTAGGCTTGAACATCGCCTTTTGATCTTCAGTAGAAATGCCTTTAAATATTAGAAGTTTTAATATGGTTACATGTTTTTGGGCTGGAGAACCTTCTAGACTGTCAAAAAATTTTTTTGGTGTAAATTCTTCTGGGATTAGTGGTTTTACAAAATCATGTACTGCTTGGATTTGTTCCTCACTTAATTCAACAATGGGTTTTCCTTTTAATACCATATGCTGACGTAAATATGCCCCTAACATGGCGGAAGCATCAATGGATGCTCTGTTTAATACAGGAATATGAAGTCGATCATCACCGCGTACACTTATAAAATTACGAATATTTTCTTCTACTTTTTGATAAGCGGAATTAGTATCCTTCCCTTTATTAGTTGCTGTTTTCGTAAAAAGAAACAGATACAAAAGAAGTTTTGACAAGAGATCCGCATCGCCATCGGTCCATTGTGATAGTTCATTTGCTTTTAAACTAGGCATAATAATTACAAACCTCAAAATAACAAAAGGACTGGATGCGCAGTATATAATGTAATCATATTGACTACAAATTATATTTTAAATTGGGATGAGATGTTAGGAAGGCCCTGAGTTAATAAAAGAAGAATCATCTGATTATTCTGATTGCCGAATGTTCGTAAATAGAATTAACGCTCTTTATTTTGATCTGTGTTTCTGGTCAAAAACTCAAGAATTCTTTTCATGTACCAAAATTCATTCTTTAATTTTAAATTGTTGTGTAAGAACTGTCGATTTTTATCCAAATTTAGGATAAAGTAGCGCACAAAAAGAAGAATGGGATAGTGCGGCATATGTTCAGAAAATTAAGGGGCGTGTTCTCCAATGATTTATCGATTGATTTGGGAACAGCTAATACATTGATTTATGTAAGAGATAAAGGGATTGTCCTAAACGAACCTTCCGTAGTTGCTTTACGTAATGAGTCAGGACAAAAACGTGTTGCGGCGGTGGGCCTCGAAGCGAAGCGAATGTTAGGAAGAACTCCGGGGAACATCAATGCCATTAGACCAATGAAAGATGGCGTGATTGCTGACTTTTTTGTTACTGAGAAAATGCTGCAACACTTCATACATAAAGTTCATGAAAATAAATTTTTACGACCAAGTCCACGTGTTTTGGTTTGTGTTCCTTGTGGTTCTACGCAAGTTGAGCGTCGGGCAATTCGTGAATCTGCAATGGGTGCTGGCGCTCGAGAAGTATTTCTTATTGAAGAACCTATGGCAGCGGCTTTAGGCTCGGGAATGCCAGTAGAAGAGGCCAGTGGCTCTATGGTAGTGGACATAGGTGGTGGTACCACTGAAGTTGCGATCATTTCCTTAAGCGGTATTGTGTATCACCAATCTGTTCGTATCGGTGGCGATAAGTTCGATGATGCTATTGTATCTTATGTACGTCGCAATTACGGCACGCTAATTGGTGAAACAACTGCAGAACGTATTAAACATGAAATTGGTTCTGCTTTCCCAAGTCGTGATTTATTTGAAATTGAAGTTCGTGGAAGAAACCTTGCTGAAGGTGTTCCTCGTAGTTTCATTCTGACGAGTGCGGAAATTTTAGAAGCACTTCAAGAGCCTTTATCAGGTATTGTTGGTGCTGTGAGGGCAGCTTTGGAGTTAGCTCCTCCTGAACTGGCAGCTGACATTGCTGAGCGTGGCATGGTTCTTACTGGAGGCGGTGCTTTATTGAAAAATATTGATACCTTGCTCATGGAAGAAACAGGCTTACCTGTATTAATTGCTGAAGATCCGCTGACCTGTGTGGCACGTGGTGGTGGTAAAGCTTTAGAAACCATGGATTTACGCGGTGGTGATTTCCTCTCAACAGAATAATAAACACAACAGATTATTTAGCCGGAGTGGGTACAGTTCTATGGGATTTGTACTTGCTCTTGCTTTTTCTGTTTTTCTAATGTTTTCTGATTATCATTATCGTTATTTAGATAATGTGCGTAGCGGTTTTTCTTTAGTGGTTGCTCCTTTGCAATATGCAGTAGATTATCCTGTCCGCGTCATTGGTTGGGTACAGTCATTGGTTAGTGCAAAAAAAGCTTTGATTGCAGAAAACATGCAATTGCGTTATCAGCAGACTATGCTGGAAGCAGAACTACAAAAACTCATTGTTATTCAAAAAGAAAACTTACAATTAAAAGAATTACTTCTTACCTCCTCACAAGCAAATACGAGTGCAATGGCCGCACAAATTCTTGCTGTGGATACCAGCAACTCTCGCCAGGTAGTTGTTTTAAATAAGGGAAAACGTGATGGAGCTTATGTAGGGCAGCCTGTTTTGGATGCAAAAGGAGTTATGGGGCAAATTGTCGATATAGGCCCTATAACCAGCACAGTTTTGCTTATTTCGGACTCAAAAAGTGCTGTACCTGTACGTAACAATCGCACAGGAGAGCGGGCGATTCTTGTTGGAACCAACGATATAGAGCAACTGTCCTTGATTAATTTACCAAAAACTTCGTCCATTCATCCTGGTGACGTGCTAGTCACCTCGGGTTTGGACAGACACTATCCTGAAGGTTACCCTGTAGGACTTGTGGAAGAAGTGAATAGTATTCCTGGTGAAGATTTTGTGAAAGTGAAAGTGAAACCCGTTGCACTCCTCAATCGTAACCGGTTGGTATTACTCATATGGTCCGATGCAGAGCAAGAGCAATTGAATGCACAAATTAATGAGCGTTTAAATGCCAAGGAGACTATGTGATAAAAAATCTTCGCGTACGTTTGTGCCTGGGTTTTATTGTGGCTCTTCTTTTATCTATATTACCCATGCCTGAGTTAATCTCAGTATTTCGTCCCCCTTGGATATTATTGCTTGTGCTTTATATCGAATATTTTTTACCAGGCAACTTCAGACTGACTACATTAATGTTTGTGGGATTATTATTGGATGTATTACTTGCGACAGTAATAGGAGAACATTCCTTTGCTTTGCTTTTAGTCACTTGGATTGCCTCCAGCAAATCAAGACGATTTCAATTTTTTTCTATGATGCAACAAATCTTTTTAATTGGATTCTTCTGTCTTTTATATCAATCGATTATTTCTTTAATTGCTGCTCTGCTCGGATTCAATTACAGCGTGTTTGCACCCGCAGCCAGCGCTTTGGTAGGTATGTTTATCTGGCCATGGATTCGCCTGCTTGGAGAAGGTACTTTGTTGAAACGTTTGGTTTATCGTTGAAAAGTGCAGAAATCCTAGCCTGGATTGAGATGAAGCATAACCCAGAATTTGTAGCCTGGTTGCTTGCAACAAGGCTACTTACTGGAAGTAAACTATATACCTGCTGAAGAACTTTGAGAAGGATAATAGCTTACTCCATTAGATACGGGTCCATTACTATTTTGTGGAGCAGGCATTAAGCCAAATACAGACAAGCCTTTTGCATGATGTGCAGGTTTTACTTTATCATCAAATGCTATAACCACGTCGCTTGCGATCTTATCGCCTTTAAGCCCGGCTTGTTTCCTCACAGCCTGCACGCATGATTCCAAATTACCAACTAACTTTAAAACATCTCCTAATGATGCATTTTGTTCTTCAAAGACAGTAACATATACTCGAGACTTCAAGTCTTTCACGTGCATATTGGGTGCAGGAAGAATTGTATCTTCGATAACAGTAGGTAATACAGGTGCTATTAAAGTATCAATAGCTGCAGACAAAGTTTCATCTGTATAATGTCTTCCTATATTGAACCAGGCCTCAATTTGCATAGCTTCTTTTCCAATGACATTATAAGCAAGAGAGTAAGGGGTTAAAGAATAGCCCTGACACTTCTTCGCATGTGTTTTTTCTTCCACCGCTTTTACTGAAGCAATGTTATTATAGCCTTGATTTTTTAAATGATCTCCAATCGCTTCTATTGTTGCATCATTACTATTTAAATAAACTCTTATTTTGTTATCATCAAGTTTAACAGTAACTTCTATAGTCATATATTTTCTCCGGTTTTTTTAAAAAATGGCTGAAATTTATAAATGCCTTTTAATGGACTTATTTATAAATATTCTTCCTAGTTGATTAAATGAGAAACAAATTGTATTTGTATATGCATAAAGTTACATCGGTGAAATTCACCTATTGACATTGATTTATAACTCTGAGAGCAAATTAATCGGAAGTTATTGATAATGAAGCGCGACAGAAGAGAGTGTCTTGCAGGTATTTAAATTTTATCTAACTTTGGAAAAGATACAGCAAGCATAACTGAGCTGCTTACAGCGAATCTTCTATACATCCCTGAAAAAAGGTTCAGCTCTATTTCTACGCCCCGCGGAAAAGCCGCAGGGCGTAGACAGAGATTTGATCAAGAGACAGCTACAAGCAGTTGCGCTACTAGGCTGTTTATTCGTACCGGGTGTTTCGCTGCACTGCACCCAGAATCTTTTTTAAACATTATCTAATTTCTTTTTTCCGAGTTATAGAATGATCATTGAAGGGGTGATGTATGACTCGATATTCACCAGGTTGTAAATTCTCTAATTTCCAGTTACCAATTTGATGTCGTACCAACCTTAAAGTGGGGAATCCAATTGCTGCAGTCATTTTTCGTACCTGATGGTTTTTTCCTTCTTTTAAAACTATTTCCAGCCAACTGGTAGGGATATTTTGGCGGAAACGAATTGGCGGATTACGCGGCCATAATTGGGGTTCATCAATAAGTCTGGCTTCTGCTGGCAAAAAGGTAATGTCTTTAAGAACCAAACCTTTTTTAAGAGGCTCTAAATCTGTTTCAGTAGGTATTCCTTCCACCTGTACCCAATAATACTTCTTTTTATTAAATTTGGGATGAGTTAGATGATGCTGCAAAGCGCCATTATTAGTTAATAATAACAATCCTTCACTGTTTTTATCCAATCGTCCTGCAGCATAAAAATCGGGTTTTTTAATAAAAGCAGCCAATGTGTGTTCGGGGTTCTCACCAGAGAATTGAGTGACGATCCCATAAGGTTTATTGAAAAGTATAATTTCTGGCATTAAATATGATATAAAAAAGAGTTTGAGTGCGCTTATAGTAGGAGCTTTCTACATGATGAGCAATTCCTCAATACAATTGATTGTTTTTGTAGGTCAATTCTTATACAATAACGCAAAAATTATACTTTATGGTGAAAATTTTTATGAAATCCACACTCTTAGTTTCACTTTTTTTCTGTCAGTTTGCATACGCGATGAATCATATTGTTATGGTTGGTGATGAGAAAGTAGAGATTAAGCACACAATAGGTAGAGGCAAAACCTATGTTCATGTGCATCATAATGAACAAACAGCTTTAAAAGCAGCACAGGCTGTGATTCAAAAAGATGGGGGGAGCCTTATTACTTTAGTACACTCCGGTGGTCGCAACATAGTATTTCATTTAAATAATCAGCGTTATGAGTTTGATCCGAACCGCATTTTTACAGATATTGGAATTAAAAAAACACTTTCGCAGTTTGGACCATATACTCCTCGGGCACATCAAGAAGTAAATAAGTTGGCACGTAAAATTAAACAGTTACTCCCCAAAGGTAAAGTAGTTGCTGTTCATAACAATTCAACCTACTCACTTAAAGATTATTTGCCAGGAAAATCGTTAGAAAATGATGCTCAGGCAATTCATATGGTTCCTGATAATTATTTTCGTAATTTTTATCTCGTTACCAAAATCAATGATTTTCTTCGTTTAAAAAGCCAAGGTTATAATGGCGTTTTACAAAAACCTTCTGCAACAGATGATGGATCATTATCTGTTTATTTGGCAAAAAGTGATTATATCAATGTTGAAGCAGGATACGATCAACTAATTGAGCAAATTAAAATGTTGCAACATTCATAACACGCATCAAAACGTGATTAATTAAATGGAAATGGTACTTGGGATTCCAAGTTATCACATGCTATCATTGCCTTCTCTCTAATTTTGCGGAGTTGTCAATGACATACGATAAAATCAAAGTGCCTGCACATGGTGAAGCGATTACAGTTAGTGCTGATCTATCACTTCGTGTACCCAATAATCCCATTATCCCTTTTATTGAAGGAGATGGCATTGGTGTAGATGTAACACCTCCTATGATTCAAGTTGTTGATGCTGCAGTTGCAAAAGCATATGGCGATAAGAGAAAAATCGCCTGGATGGAAGTTTATGCAGGTGAAAAAGCAACTAAAGTTTATGGTTCTGATCAATGGTTACCTAAAGAAACTTTAGACGCACTGAAAAAATATGTTGTTTCGATTAAAGGCCCATTGACGACTCCTGTTGGCGGTGGAATTCGTTCACTTAATGTTGCAATTCGTCAAGAACTGGATCTCTATACTTGCTTACGTCCAATTCGTTATTTCACTGGCGTTCCAAGCCCCCTTAAAGAACCCGAGAAAACGGATATGGTTATTTTCAGGGAAAACTCTGAAGATATTTATGCGGGCATTGAATGGCAAGCGGATACTCCTGAAGCCAAGAAAGTGATTGAGTTCTTGATGAAAGATATGGGTGTTAAAAAGATCCGTTTTCCTGAGCATTGCGGTATAGGAGTTAAACCAGTTTCCAAAGAAGGAACTACACGTTTAGTCAGAGCAGCAATCCAATATGCAATTGATAATGACCGACACACGGTAACTTTGGTCCATAAGGGCAATATTATGAAATTTACCGAGGGTGCATTTAAAGATTGGGGCTATCAAGTTGCACGTGATTTTTTTGACGCCAAAGAATATGAAGGCGGCCCCTGGATGGAAATCAAGAATCCTAAAACAGGTAAGCGAATCATCATTAATGATGTAATTGCGGATGCGTTTCTGCAACAAATTCTTTTAAGACCGGAAGATTACAGCGTAATTGCCACACTTAATTTAAATGGCGACTACATTTCTGATGCTTTGGCAGCCCAAGTAGGTGGTATCGGTATTGCTCCAGGTGCAAATTTAAGTGATAAAGTTGCTGTATTTGAAGCAACACATGGAACAGCACCAAAATATGCGGGCAAGAATAAGGTAAATCCTGGGTCCATTATCCTTTCCGCCGAAATGATGTTACGCCATATGGGATGGACTGAAGCAGCTGATTTAATTATCAAAGGCATGCAAGGTGCTATAGCAGCCAAAACTGTAACTTATGATTTTGAGCGTGGTATGACCGGTGCAACTTTGGTGAGTAGCTCCGGTTTTGGAGATGAAGTAATTAAGCAGATGTAACGTGCATGGGATAAGTATAACCTGAGGGATGTGAGTGCAATTCGGAGAGATGAATACATTCTCTCCGAGTTCAGATTGTTTCCATTACGTTACAATTTATACCATTTATGATTTCCATCGTTAATGAATGCTATCTAATCAATATGTTTTTGATTATTTCAAAGGCTAATTTTTTCATTAAAATTAGCTGATTTTACTGGCCAAAAGTGCGTAGGGAGTCTATAAAAATAATATAGAGGTTGTATGTTATGAGTGGGCAGAATCTAGAGGAAATTATAAGGCCTAAAGTAGCTGAGCCGGAGCAGAGCACCGAGATCAGAGTGCCTAGAAAGTACAAAGTAGTGTTGCTCAATGACGATTATACACCTATGGATTTTGTAGTTGATGTACTGAAGCATTTTTTTCATCTTAGTGAAGAAATTGCCATTCAGGTGATGTTACAGGTTCATATTCAAGGAAAAGGCGTGTGTGGGGTATTTACGCGAGATATAGCAGAAACAAAAGTAGCGCTGGTAAATGAATACGCCAGAATGAATCAGCACCCATTGCTATCTAGCATGGAACCCGAGTAACTTGCTATGGGCTGAAGAGGAGCAACGACAATGTTAAATAAAGAACTTGAATTCACCTTGAATCTAGCTTTCAAGGAAGCAAAAGAAAAACGTCATGAATTTATGACCGTTGAGCATTTATTGTTGTCATTGCTTGATAACCCAGCAGCTGGAAGTGTATTACAAGCATGTGATGCAAATATTGAAGCATTACGTCGGGATTTAATTGAATTTATCGATGAAACTACTCCTAGAATCCCTGAAGATGAATTAGATAGAGAAACTCAACCTACACTTGGTTTTCAACGTGTATTACAACGTGCTGTGTTTCATGTGCAATCTGCGGGAAAAACCGAGGTTACTGGTGCTAATGTTCTAGCAGCTATTTTTAGTGAGCAAGAAAGCCAGGCCGTTTATTTCTTACGCAGAGAAAATATTACACGTCTTGATGTGATTAATTATATTTCTCATGGTGTTTCTAAGTATCAAAATAATGATATGCATGAGAACATGAACTCTATGGAAGATGATATGGGCTCATCAGAAGGTAATGAGTCTCCTCTCGAAAGTTATTGCACAAACCTCAACCGACGTGCGAAACAAGGAAAAATTGATCCTTTAATCGGACGTCATGAAGAAGTACAACGTACAATTCAGGTACTGTGCCGACGCAGGAAAAATAATCCATTGCTTGTTGGCGAAGCAGGTGTAGGTAAAACCGCAATCGCTGAGGGCTTAGCTCGACGCATTGTAGATGGTGAAATACCGGATGCAATCCGTGATTGTATCGTCTATTCACTTGATTTAGGTGCTTTGCTTGCTGGAACAAAATATCGGGGTGATTTTGAAAAACGATTAAAAGCTGTATTAAAGCAGTTAGGACAACAGGAAGGGGCAGTACTGTTTATTGATGAAATTCATACAATTATTGGTGCTGGAGCAGCCTCAGGCGGTGTCATGGATGCATCCAATTTAATTAAACCACTGCTGGCAAATGGTGAGTTAAAATGTATTGGCTCTACAACGTATCAGGAATACCGAGGTATTTTTGAAAAAGACAGAGCTTTAGCAAGACGTTTCCAAAAAATTGATATTCCAGAGCCTACAGTCGACGAAACTTTTGAAATATTGAAAGGACTAAAAGGTCGATTAGAAGAGCATCATGGGGTGAAATTCACGATTCCTGCGTTAAAAGCAGCTTCTGAATTATCTGCAAAATACATTAACGACCGATTTTTACCGGATAAAGCAATTGATGTTGTTGATGAAGCGGGCGCTTATCAGAATTTATTAACAGCAAGCAAGCGTAAAAAAATAATAAGTGTAACGGAGATTGAGAGCGTCGTAGCAAAAATTGCTCGTATACCGATTAAAAAAGTATCAGCACGTGATAAAGATACCTTGCGTAATTTAGAGCGTGATTTGAAGCTTTTAGTCTATGGACAAGATCAAGCGATCACTGCATTAGCTTCTGCGATTAAATTAGGTCGTTCCGGACTTAGAGATCCTCAAAAACCTGTAGGTTGTTTCTTGTTTGCTGGACCAACAGGTGTAGGAAAAACAGAGGTAACTCGACAATTGGCTAATGTTTTAGGCATAGAACTATTACGTTTTGATATGTCTGAATACATGGAAAAACATACTGTTTCACGTTTAATTGGTGCTCCTCCAGGATATGTTGGTTATGATCAAGGGGGATTGTTGACTGAAGCCGTAACTAAAAATCCTCATGCAGTACTGTTGCTTGATGAAATCGAAAAAGCGCACCCAGATGTATTTAATTTGCTGCTACAGATTATGGACCATGGAACTTTAACTGATACTAACGGACGTCAAGCAGATTTTAGACACATTATTCTGGTTATGACCTCTAATGCGGGGGCAGGAGAATTGGTGCGAAACTCCATGGGCTTCTCAATGCAAGACAATAGTAATGATGGGCTTGAAGTAATTAAGAAACAATTTAGCCCTGAGTTTAGAAACAGACTTGATGCAATCATTAATTTTGCTCCATTGGATGCAGTGACGATTGGCTTAGTCGTTGATAAATTCATTATGGAACTGGATGAGCAATTAAGTCATAAAGGTGTTACCTTTAACGTCGATAAAATGGCTCGTGAATGGCTTATTGAACATGGTTATGACAAGGTGATGGGGGCTCGTCCAATGGCCAGATTGATTCAAGAGAATGTAAAAAAACCTCTGGCTGATGAACTTTTATTTGGTAAGTTGATGCATGGTGGTCATGTAACCTTAAAAGTTAAAGATGGTAAGTTACACTTTGATAGTCATGATCATCGAGAGGGTGTTTTTTAAATGACGTTGAGTGTAATAATAATAACCAAAAATGAAGAGAAGAATATTAGAAGATGTCTCGAATCTGTTCGATTTGCTGATGAAATAATAGTATTGGACTCGGGAAGTAGCGATAAAACGGTTGTTATTGCCAAAGAATATACGGAGCATGTTTTTTCAACAGACTGGCCAGGCTATGGTGCTCAAAAACAAAGGGCATTATCAAAAGCTCAAGGAGAGTGGGTGTTGAATCTTGATGCTGATGAGTCAGTCAGTGAAGAGTTGCAGCGAGAAATCATTGAAGCCATGGCATCCGATTCCGCAGATGCCTTTAGAATTGCAATTCAAATGTACTTCTATGATCAACCCTTAAAATACTCCTCCAGCCCTAAGCGCCATGCTCGACTTTTTAAGCGTGCAAATGCATATTTCAGTAATGATATTGTGCATGAAAAAATCGTTCTTCCTGAAGGAACACGTATTGGTAAAATCAAAAATACGATTATGCACCATTCATTTAAAGACGTCAGTCACGTACTCTATAAAATGAACAAATATTCGTCTTATAGTGCAAAAACATATATCTTAAATAAGCGAAAACCCAGCTTTATCAAAACATTGGCAAGTACTTCCTGGATGTTTTTTAGATGTTATGTCTTGCAACGTGGCTTTCTGGATGGCAGAATAGGTTTTTTATTTGCAGTGTTTAATGCACAAGGAACTTTCTATCGTGGTATTAAGCAGTTGTATCAAGACAGTAACCTGGAACAATTGCCTTCTTTGGCAAAAAGCACAGAGGAATTAATTTGAACCTGAGCTTCCTAGAAGAAAAAATCGAAAAAATTCACTTACTCATACCAATTCTTCTTGTGTTATTGGTATTTTTTATTCCTATAAGTCCTAGTATCAAGTCAATATTAACTGTACTTAGTTTGTTAGCTATAGGATTTACCCCTTCATACCGACAATATCTGCTTTATGCGTTTAATACCTTATGGGCCCGAGCTGCGATTGCTTTATTTCTTTATGTTCTTATCGCTTGTATATGGTCAAAAGCCCCATTCAAATTGGAATACAATATTATCAATAAATATTCTAAGCTAATTTTTTTACCAATTTTTGCTGTGGGTTTTATTAAACCTCAAGCAAGAACATGGGCTTTGAATGGTTATATATTGTCCATGCTATTCACGAGTGTTCTTTCAATACTGAAAATTAACAATCTATTCATAAATGATTTATTTCATTCCCTGGATCCTGGAGAAGTATTTTATAATCATATTGTTACTGGGATCATGATTGCTTTGGGAGTTTATTTTGCTGGAATTTTGCTGATCCAAGCGAATGCAGACAAGTGGTTGCGATCTTTATATTTATCCATGATTGTATTAGGAAGCTATCAAATATTTTTTATCAATTCCGGACGGGCAGGTTACATCATTTATGGTGTATTAATGTGTTTGCTGATCGTGCAAAAATTTCCTCTTAGAAAGGCTTTAATAGGACTTATACTATTTACGAGTGTAAGTGGTTTAGGTTTTATGCTGAGCCCAGTCATGCAAGATGGCGCTTACTCCCTGGTGAATGATCTTAGGCTCTTAAAATACAATCAAACAGATACTTCTTTAGGTTTTAGATATCAATTTCATCGATATGCAAAATCTTTATTTAAAAGACATCCAATTTTAGGAGTAGGGACAGGAGGGTTTCAGTATAACTTTATTATAGATCAACCAGTTCCTTCCTGGGGGCATAAGCTTAACGAGCCTCATGGCCAATATTGGCTGACCCTTGCAGAATTTGGTTTGATAGGAATGGCTCTGTTTCTGTTTTTCATAGGTACATTGTTTATTACTGCATTGAAGCTTAAAGAAATGAAACCGTTTTTATTGGGCATGCTGGTTTCTTTTTGTATGTTATGTTTCTCAGATACTATATTTTGTTATTCAGCAATAGGATATTTGTTAATTCTTTTCAGTGCCTTATGTTTTGGCGAATTAATTGAAAAAAAGGGAATAGCTTACAAAAAATTGATTAAAGATAAATTTGAACTCAACGTAAATTTTTCACTCGTATTCTGGGTGAGGGTACATAAACCTGAGGAATCATCACCTTCATTATCTTTTGCTTCTAGGTCCCGCGAACAAGTAGCGGAGATAGTAAGCAAGTAAAGTATTTGTTGAATAATGGTTCAATACGTCAAGATCTCTAATCAAAAAAGTATATTGTAGCCTGGGTGCAGCGCAGCAAAACCCGAGTTTTACTGGATATGCTTAATCCCGGGTTCCGCTGCGCTGCACCCAGGCTACAATGCAATGTGAAAACTTCCTCCGTGACCTGCTACATTGCCTTGTAGCCTTGGCTTGCTTAATCCAACAATTGCACCGGCCAAAAATGATAAAAATGATGCACCGGCCCATTTCCTAGGCCAATACGTTCTTCCTTTGCAGCCTTTATGGCATTGAACACATAATTTTTTGCAATGCTACATGCTTTGACTAGATCAATTTTTTGGGCAAGACAAGCCGTTATCGCTGCAGAAAGAGTGCATCCAGTTCCGTGGGTATTTTGTGAATTAATTCTTGGATTTGAAAACCAATGAGTATCTCCATTTGCTCCTATTAATAAGTCATTTGACTCTAATGACTGCAGATGTCCCCCTTTGAGTAAAACGTATTTTGGTCCAAAATCAAGCAATTTTTGACCAATGCCCTTCATTTCTTTTTCAGATGAAGCATATATTCCAGTAAAAGTAGATGCCTCAGGAAGGTTAGGGGTAATCAGGGTAGCAAGCGGCATAAGTTCTGTTATCAAAGAATTTACAGCTTCGGGTAATAATAAAGGATCGCCACTTTTAGCGACGGTTACTGGATCAATGACAATAGGAATATCTACCGCTTTTCTCTTAAGAAATGAAGAGACTAATTCAATGATCTCGCTGTTGAAGAGCATGCCTATTTTGATACTGTCCGGTTTAATGTCATCGAAAATAGCATTGAGTTGATCTTCTATAGCTTGCAATGGAATACTGTAACAGCTTTTTACACCGCAAGTGTTTTGTATAGGTAATGCTGTAAGTACGGTCATTCCATAACAACCCAATGCGGAGAATGACTTTAGGTCTGCTTGGATTCCAGCTCCGCCAGAGCCATCAAATCCTGCTATAGATAAGGCTTTGTAGCGCATTTAACACTCTCTCGCAACAGTTAGTGACATTACAATCCGCTCAGTCAGATCAGAAAGATTATTGATAAGTATTTAATGTGGCAGGTGCTTTTATTTGCTTATGAGTCAATAGGTCTCATTGACTAAAACAAGTAGTTTGCTAAAGTACACATTGAAAAATATTAGAGCTTACCACGCCGCAATTTTCTCCTCTGGCCGCAAAGAACATTCTTCTGAAATGGAACCATCATTACAGACAACGTATCCAGTTATGGTGTAAGTAGAAACAACTCCACCTTTCCATAAGCAGCAACCTCGAAACAGATTTAAATCCATCACAGCATGCGGCGTGCAATAACACGTCGAGTAAAAACCATTTTTACACACAAGTCGGCCTGCTGATGAGTCACAGTAGCTCACACCACCCATTTGACTACAACAACCGGAAATAAAAAATTGGGTTCCTCCTCCGGCGTATACAGGTGAAATAAGAAGACTTAATATACTAATACAAAAAAGAGTTTTAAGTGACTGCATCCTGATTTCTCGAATTATTTTTTTGTTTTTAGAATAGCATAGGCTCTGTTTACATTTCTACTATCTTGGCCAAACTGCCCTGATTTTCTGCTCCTATGCTCCTAAATTATTAGATGAAAATGTAATTATCTGTACGTAATTAGGATAAAGGGAAAATAAATAACTGGTAACCAGCCCGGCTAAAAGGCCAAATAAATGAGCCTCCCATGAGACGCCTTTATCTTTAGGAAAAATCCCCAAGAAGATACCGGCAAAATAATAAAGAGAAATGATACCCAGGATTATGGTAGTTAATGTACCTGTTTGATAGATATTACTCACTAAAAACCCCCAATAACCAGTAATTACACCACTAGCGCCTATGTGCAAGCCATATTGGGCAAAGCACCAAATAGCAATTCCACTTAAAACGGTAATCATTATGGTAACAACGATATAGTAGGCAAGCCCGTTAATTAAAATGAAATTACTTAAAACCACTAAAGGGATCGAGTTAAAAAATATATGGTTGAAATTATCGTGTAAAAGCGGGGCAAATAAAATGCCGGGCAAGCCTTTGATGCGTCTTGGGATAATACCTAACAATAATATTTTTTTAAAAAATATGCTTACAAAAAAGAAAAGCCAGGGAATTAATAAAATAATTTCTAAAATGGGAATGTTATTTTTTGTTTGACTAATAATCCAGTTTAAACTGTAAGTCAGTTCTTCAAGCATTTTTTACTCGTGTATTTGAGTGACTTCACAAGTTAAATTACCTTGCGCCAATCTCACATTGATTGTCTCGCCAATAGTTACTTGTTGGCTCGAAAACAACACCATACTATTTTTCGTTGCAATAGCATATCCTCTATCCAGTGTAGCTAAGGGACTGACCGCATGCAAGGTAGACAATTGTGTTCTCAATTGATATTTGAGCTGATTGATCTTATTTTGCATATGATGGGTTAATTGCGTTGAAATTTTTTGTAAGAGTATTTGTGTTTGCTTGATTTGTGTTTTAGGATTTTGAGCATTCAAATGGTTGATGCACAGATGAAGTTGATGGTTTTTTTGTTTGATGATGTAGTCCATGCGAGCAATCAATTGCCGCTCAAGGTAATCGGTACTTTGCCAGTAACTGGCAATCGCCTTTTGTGGTGAAGATATTTTCTCGATTAAGTGCTGTAATTTGATTTGGTACTTTTGCAAAAAACGGTACATTGCTTCATGCATACGTGAGATGGAGTGATTTAATAATTTGAGCAATTCATTACAATCAGGAGTCACCGCAGTAGCAGCTGCTGTGGGTGTTTCTGCCCTGTAATCCGCTACAAAGTCGGCAATTGTAAAATCTGTTTCGTGTCCCACGCCTGATACGATAGGGATTGTGCTGTTTGCAATATCGCGTGCTAATTGTTCATCATTAAATGCCCATAAATCTTCAATACTTCCTCCACCGCGAGCAAGCAGAAGTACATCACATCGGTTCTCTGAGTTTGCACGTTTTAATGCCTTAATCAGTTGTTGTGCTGCTGAAGAACCTTGAACCTCACTTGGATAGATGAGGACATCAGCTAAAGGAAATCGTCGAGCAAGAGTGGATAATATATCGCGAATTGCAGCACCAGTGGTTGAAGTAATCACTCCAATGGCACGAGGCATGACGGGAATTGGTCTTTTTTTTATTGAATCAAATAAACCTTCGGCAGCCAGTTTGTTTTTTAACTCTTCAAAACGCTGATAGAGCGCCCCTAGACCCGCTTCGGTAATTTGTTCTACGATTAATTGATAATCGCCACGAGCTTCATACAGACTTAATCTTCCGCTGGCGACTATATGTTGCCCATCGCAAAGTTTATATGCAAGGGCGCTGGTATGGCGATTTTTAAAATAAACACAGCGAATTTGAGCATGAGTATCTTTCAAGGTAAAATAAAAATGCCCAGAGACCGGCTTACTCAAATTAGAGAGTTCTCCTTCGACATGGATCGTACCCAGTTCATTTTCAAGATAGCTTTTAACCTGTCGATTAAGTTGGCTGACAGTAAGAATTGCGTTCTTTTTTTCTATGATCAATTGTGATTGTCCCCATACAATGACATACCAGATTAGGGTTGTTCCCTAAATTTTAAATATAAACGTTTGTAGGGTTGTTTACATTTCGCTAGCTTGAGTCAAAATCAAACGGTTTTGACCAAGATAGTAGAAATGTAAACAGACCCTATCTCACACGAAGAGTATCAAAATTAATAACTTACTTATAGAGATAAAAGAATTTCACTTCATCACTAAGCTCATCTTGGCAAACCTTCGCAGAATAAGCTATGATCCCCGCTTTAAAATAATAAATAAAAATAAAATGAACTTATTCCGAAATAGAAAATTAAATGTTTTCAGCTCATTTTTGTTTTTACTCATAACCATGAGTGTAGCTGGTTGTGTCGACCTATCAGGCGGCAGGGCTTCAGAGAAAAGACCAATACCTAAAACAGCTCAATCTGCGACCCAGAATGCATCGAAAAAAGCAGCGAAGACAGTGAAAGTAAGCAAGTCGCAGCCCTATCATGGTGAAGTGCATACTATGTTAGGTGGATTAGGGGTTTTTAGCACGGGGATGAGAACACTTAGTGACACTGTTGAAGAAGAGTGTAATGTAGCAGCACCCAGTGACATGTGGTACAACGCGGGTAATGTGACTCGTAAAATTGTTGCTTATTATCAGAACCATAAACAGCATAGGCCCATTATTTTAGTGGGACATTCTTTAGGTGCTAATGAGCAAATCAAGGTTGCGCGTAATTTGAATAAAGCAGGTATTTCTGTGGACTTATTGGTTACTGTTGATGCTGTATCTCAAACTGTTGTGCCTCCTAACGTGAAACACGCAATGAACTTTTATAAATCTGGGTATGTGCCCATGTTTAGTGGTTTGAAGCTCAGGGCTGTAAATCCGGGGCAAACTCGTATTGACAACATTAATGTTGCTGCGATAAAAGGCGTTACGGTGAATCATTTCACGATTGATAAAGAGCCTGTTGTACAAGCAATGATAATGGAAGAAGTAAAAAAGGTGTTGAGTAATGCAAATAAAGCAAAAGGGTAAAGAAAATTTTCCTCGTGTCTGCGTTATCGGAGCAGGTCCAAGCGGACTTGCTGCAATTAAAAATCTACAAGAGCAGGGTGTCACGGATATCACTGTATTTGAAAAAAATAATCAGATCGGTGGGAATTGGGTATATGACGAGAAAAACAATCATTCCAGTGTGTATGAAACGACCCATATTATCAGTTCAAAGCGTTGGTCGGAGTTTGAAGACTTTCCTATGCCAAAGAATTATCCTGATTATCCATCACATACTTTGGTATTAGATTATTTTAGAAGCTATGCAAATCATTTTGATTTAACTAAATACATCCGCTTTAATACCACTGTTTTACACGTCAAGCATACTGATCAACATCAATGGAAAGTCATTTTTGAAAATAATCAGGGTACCCATGAAGAGTATTTTGATTATTTATTGGTTGCTAATGGCCATCATTGGGATCCTTTTATGCCTGAATACCCAGGTGAGTTCTCTGGTAAGCTGCTTCACTCACATCAATATAAAAAAGCTTCTGAGTTTAAGGGGCAACGTGTTTTGGTAGTTGGAGGCGGCAACTCTGCGTGTGATATTGCTGTAGAGGTGGCACGTATTTCTCCAAGAACCTGCATCAGTATGCGCAGAGGTTATCATATTTTTCCTAAATTTGTATTTGGCAAGCCGACTGATGATGCGGTGGCAAAAATCAGGTGGATGCCTTCTTGGTTAAGGCAGAAGGTTTTGAGTTTTTTTGCTCGAATTCTTCAAGGTAGATATTCCAAATATAAATTAATGAAACCAGATTGTGGTCCTTTAGAAATTCATCCAACGATTAACACAGAACTGCTTTATTTTATTCGTCATGGTGAAATTTTTCCGCGCCCGGGAATTACTCATTTTGAAGGAAATCGTGTCTATTTTACCCACGGCAAGTCGGAAGAGTTTGATACAGTGATTTTTGCTACGGGTTATAAAATAAGTTTCCCGTTTATTGACAAGCAAATTGCTGACTTCAGTAATTCAACAAAGATACCACTTTATCGAAAAATGATGCATCCAGACTACGATAATCTATATTTTATTGGTTTGTGCCAGCCTCAAGGATGTATTTGGCCGCTTGCTGATTATCAATCAAAAATAGCTGCTCGCATCATTATGGGAACTTTAAAACGACCTGATAAATTGCATGAAAAAGCTCATGAGGAAATGAATAAGCCTCATTATCGATTTAAATCGCATACACGACATGCTGTAGAGGTTGATTATCATAAATTCCGTCGAGAATTATTGGATATGTTGGAAGCTTAATTACATAATCGTAGCCTGGGTGCAGCGCAGCAGAACCTGGAATCGATGTGTTCATTCATATTCTGAAACCCCGTATTCCGCTGCGCTGCACCCAGGCTACATTTGTACTAGCTCAGGTCTTTCGTGTGAGGTTTACTCTGATCAATTACCTACATTTTAATTCCTGGATTCCTGACGTTTCATGAGCGCAGCCATTAATTTTTCAATATTGGTTACATGCGGGTTTTCTTGTAAAATCATTGCCTTGGTACGTTCCTCACAATATCCTTTTACTTCTTTATCTGGAAAAATATAGAATTTCTTTTGTTCCACTTCATGAACAATATGTTCCGCTATATCTAGGGCAGGGCGTGAATGTGATAAAAGAGATTGCAACACTTCATGAAAGGACGAATTGACGTTGGTAGTATGAGATAAAAGAGATGTATCAGTAAAAGAAGGAAAAACTACGGAGACATCTACTGGTTTTTTCATGCGTGCCAGATCAAAAAACAATGATTCAGACAAGGCGAGTACTGCATGTTTTGACATGGCATAAGGAGCAGTTTGGGAACCCGTACATAACGAATATAAGCTCGCTATATTGATAATATGCGAATGAAAAGTTTGTTGGAATAAAAAAGGAATAAAAGCCTGGATGATATGAATCATTCCATGTAAATTAACCTCCATGACTTTTTGGATGTGTTCGGAACTCAAGTCCCAAAGGGGGGCTAATTGACCTATAATGCCTGCATTATTATAGATCCAATCAATACGCCCTAATTTATTTTCAACGAGCTGTGTCAATTGTGCTACGTCAGTAGGTTGTGTTATATCACAAGAAATTTCTAGAATTTTTTCTGGGAACAGGGTCAATAATCGTTCGGCTTCCTGCTTCAGTTTCATTTCATCTTTATCTACCATAACTACAATGTTGCCGCGTTGTAAATTGATTTCGCTTAATGCTAAGCCAATCCCATTCGCAGCTCCGGTGATTACAGCTACTTTCATTTTCATTCCTTTTGCTATAATTTTATAAATCTTCTAAACATAAGGGTGTTATTTTGAAAAACGGCGACGAAATACCAGAGCCTTATGAGTATCCTGATGAGCCTGACGAATATCCAACAGAACCAGTACCTTATGAGCCTGATGATCCTGGTTCTCCTGAGCCTGAGCCATCGCAACCCTCTGAGCCAAATTGGGAGTAGTTACGTAGCTGGGTGAAGCGCAGCGTAACCCGGGGTCGAAAGGTTCATTCATATCCAGAAACCCGGGTTACGGCTTGCGCCTCCACCCAGGCTACAAAATACGATTACATTTGTGCTACTCTCCAGTTATAAGCTGATCTAGAGCTTTTCCTATATCTTTGGCTCTCATTAGACTTTCTCCTATGAGAAAAGTATTAATTCCATGAGATTGCATCAAATTTATATCTGAATATGTATTAATGCCACTTTCAGTAATGGCTATTTTATCTTGTGGGATATATTGTTTTAACTGGATACTGAGTTGAATGTCTGTCTTAAAAGTATGAAGACTGCGATTATTAATGCCAATTAAAGGTGTGGGTAACCGTAAGGCGCGATCCAGTTCTTCTTTGCTATGGCTTTCCACAAGTACCGCCATTTCCAGCTCCTGCGCTAATTGACAGAACTCTGCTAACTGCACATCATCAAGTAAAGCGACAATAAGTAAGATACAGTCTGCACCTAATGCTAGGCTTTCATGAATTTGATAAGTGTCAAGAATAAAGTCTTTTCGGAGTACAGGTAATTTACAATGTGATTTTGCTTGGGCTATATAATCAGGGTGACCTTGAAAAAAATCTACATCAGTAAGCACTGAAAGGCAGCGTGCACCATGTTCCCCATAGCTTGTAGCGATCTCGTTCACATTGAAATCTTCTCGAATCAATCCTTTGCTTGGAGAGGCGCGTTTAATTTCTGCAATAATTGCTGGTGTTTCCTTAGATTGCAGAGCGGCAACAAAATCACGTCGCTCCATAAGGGGTTGTTGTATTAATACATTTAAGGGTTTATTTTTCTTTGCAAGAGCAACTTCTTCCTGCTTACGTTGAGCGATACGTTGTAACATACTATTCATGATGCGATTCTTTATTTAAAGTTTGGGTTAGTTGACTAAGTTGAGTAAAACAATGGCTGGCTTTACCATTATCTATAACGATTTTGGCCTGCTCTAATGCGTGTAGAAAAGAAATCTCTCCATGCGCGCAGTATATTGCTGCAGCAGAATTCAATAAAACCATATCGCGTGCCGCACCTTGTTTTCCAGAAAACACTGCTTGAATCAATTCTAAACTTTGGGCTGGCGAATCAACAATAACTTCATTTAACGTGTGATGTTTGATCTTATAGTCTTCTGGATTAATTATCCAGTGATTAAAAGTTCCTTCTCGATACTCAATGACGTCTGTAGGCGCTGCAACACTGATCTCATCTAAACCATCTTGGGAACTTACTACCAAGGCTCTTTCACTTCCTAAATGAGCAAGAACTGCAGCTAATGGTTTTTGCCAAGCTGTTGAAAATACACCAACAACTTGCTTTTTTACTCGGGCAGGATTAATTAAGGGGCCAAGTAGATTGAACAAGGTTCGAATGCCAAGTTGTTGTCGTGCCGAGCGTGCGTGTTGCATCGCGGGATGGTAGTGGGGGGCAAATAAAAATGCCAAGCCACATTGTTGAATGCACGTTTTTATTTGCTGATCGGATAGGTTTAATATAAAGCCTGCTTGTTCTAATAAGTCGGCACTACCGCTACTGCTTGAGACAGAACGATTGCCATGTTTTGCCACCGGGTATCCTGCTGCAGCTACTACAAAACTACATGCCGTTGAGACATTAAATGTATTTTTACCGTCACCTCCTGTTCCAACAATATCAATTAGGTTAGGACCTAATTCTATTGGATGGGCTAATTGCTGCATTACTTCAGCTGCAGCAATTAATTCATCGGTTGTTTCCCCTTTCATACGCATGAGCGCTAAAAAAGTCGCGATTTGTACATCATTATATTGACCTGACATACACGCATGAATGACGGTTTTCATTTGCTCTGGATCTAAATTTTTTTTCGCGATGAGATGCTCAAACAGAAGATTGGGTTTCATATTTTAAGAAATTCTCTAATAATTGCAGTCCATATTGGCTTAATATTGCTTCTGGATGAAATTGTAGACCAAAAACAGGATAATGACGATGCGAAATTGCCATAATTGTATCATACACCCATGCATCAATAGAAAAACATTCTGGAAGAGTGTTTTTATCTACTGCTAAGGAATGATAACGAGTTGCTTTGAAATAATTTGGAATATTTTTAAAAATTCCTTGTTGATTATGTTCTATGATTGACGTTTTTCCATGCATGATTTCCGGAGCAGGAATTATTCGACCGCCAAAGACTTGAGCGATGCTTTGGTGTCCCAGACAAACGCCTAATATAGGAATGGTGCGGTAAAACGTACGAATAGCCTCCATAGAAATACCTGCATCTTGAGGGGCTTTGGGCCCTGGTGAAATGACCAAGTATTTAGGAGCAAGTTTTTTTATTTGGTTCACACTGATTTGGTCATGGGTGTAAACACATACCTCCTGATTGAGGCATTGGAAATATTGTACCAAGTTGTAGGTAAATGAGTCATAATTGTCAATAATAAGTAACATGTTAAATCAAAATATTGGTTGATGATGTAGCCTGGGTGCAGCGCAGCGAAACCCGGGAATTATGTATCCGAGTTAGTTAACCCCGGGTTTCGCTGCGCTGCACCCAGGCTACAGAAGGTACTCAACCTACAATTTTATTTTATAAAGTGAATTCCTCACCTAAATAAACAGCTCTTACCTGTTGATTGGCCAGTATAATATTCGGGGTTCCTTCGCACAATATTTTTCCTTGGCTGACAATATAGGCCCGTTCGCATATATCTAGGGTTTCTCTTACATTATGATCAGTAATTAAAACACCAATGCCTTTATTACATAAATGTTGGATGATTTTTTTGATATCAATGACCGAAATAGGGTCGACCCCGGCAAAAGGTTCATCAAGAAGGATAAAAGATGGCTCTATTGCAAGTGCTCTTGCAATCTCAACACGTCGTCTTTCTCCCCCGGATAAGGACATACCCAGACTTTTATGAAGATGTGAAATATGAAATTCTTGAAGCAACAAATCCAGTTTTTCTTCTCGGGCTTGTTCATTTAGATCAGGCCTAAGTTCTAGGATGGCCATGATATTTTCCGCCACAGTGAGTTTACGAAAAACAGAGGCTTCTTGGGGAAGATAGCTGATCCCTAAGCGTGCTCTTTGATGCATGGCATATGTTGTTATATCCTGGTTGGACAGGAAGATTTGACCCTCATCGCATGATTGCAAACCAACGATCATATAAAAACAGGTTGTTTTTCCTGCCCCATTAGGTCCTAACAGACCAACACACTCACCTTTTTTAATATGGATACTGATGCCATTAACTACAGTTCGCGATTTAAACGATTTTTTTAGATTTCGCGCTTCCAGGATGCTCATGATGGTTTCTTTTCTGGATGATAAATAATAGTTATTCGTTTACTGCCATTACCTTGAGACAAAACATGTTGTTTTTCAGTATCATAGCTTATTTTTGCAGCAGAAAAAGAGTTTTCTCCTTGTTCTACTCGAGCATTTCCTAGTAGTTCAATTAAATGACGCAGTGGATAATAACGAATGGTGTCTGCATAGGCATGTACTGGCGGTTTGTTGGGATCGGTTATTGTCCAATAATGTGCTTGTTTCTCAGGAGTTCCAGTGGCTATAGCGACTTCAAGTTGATTTTTTTTATTCCCTAGAGTCACTGCTTTAGCGGCTTGCAGATTTGTTGTACCTTGTACCAATTCAACATTGCCAGTATAAATCCCTTTATGCTCCTGTTGACTGAGATCCGCTGAGTCTGCCATTACATGCATTACTTTTTCTTTATCTTCTGTAAGCGCGTATGCAAAAGAAGTAAATATTAAAAGAAAGAACAGACTGTAGTTAACCATGCGCTGGAACATAACTTCCTCTTGCCTGGTGGAGTAACTCTACTCTTTTTTCATCGAGATAAGCATTCATTCCAGTCGATTGAATAATATTACCTGGTTGCTCGTATGTAACAAGCACATCGGAACTTGCCTTCTTTTCCTTAGGGTAGTAGGTTACTTCTTCTGTTTTTAACGTACTTTCTTGTGAGTTATTCCCCTTTTTTTGGCGCACAACAACATTACCTGTAAAGGTTATTTGTTTTCCACCTTCAAACGATTTGGCTTTTATTGAGCTAATATCCCAGGGTGGTTGCTCTTCCTGACTTACTACAATATGTGGATTTTGAAATAAATAGACATTATCTCTTTGAATATGTTGCATAAAGGGGGAGGTGAGTTGATTGGCAAGCAGTCCTTTTTGATTAAACTGACGTACTGTAACGTTAGAAATCGTGGTATCTACTGAATTCGCCAAGGTTTCACTATCCAGGCGAATTAATGTTCTTGAGTGGCTGTAATACCATCCTGAGCATGCGAGGAGAATTAAAGTAAAAAAAAGCCACATGAATTGTTTTGTTGCGTTCATTATTTTAGATAACCTGCTATTGCCAAATTCATTTTATTTTGTGCATTAAGAATAAGGTCGCATAACTCGCGTACTGCTCCACGACCACCTGATAGGGACGTTTGCCACATGGCAATTTCTTTAATTGGGTACACTGCATTGGCAACTGCAACGCTAAGACCGACTTGCTGCATAATTGGAGCGTCAGGAATATCATCACCAATATAAGCAAAATGCTCATCCTGAAGATTTAATTTATTTTTCAGCTGCTTGTATGTCTCCTGTTTATCCAACTGATCTTTATAATAATGAATAATACCTAATTGGTGCATCCTGTGATCCACTACAGCATTGCGCGAGCCAGTAATAACGGCTACTTCAATTCCAGCAGCCATGAGTAATTTTAAACCTACTCCATCGTGAATGTGGAATGTTTTCAATTCATTAAAATGATTATCAATATACAAGAGGCCATCAGTAAGAACCCCATCCAAATCACAGATAAGACATTTAATATTTTTGGCTCGTTCAATTAATTTATTCATTTAAAAAACACCTGCTTTTAATAAATCATGAAGATGAAGAACAGCTTCCGGACGTTTTTCTTCATCGATGACAATTAATGAAGTGATACAGTGTTTTTGCATAATAGCTAAAGCTTCGGCAGCAAGCATTCCCTTAGGAATTGTACGGGCATTACGCGTCATGACTTCTTTTATTGGAGTCGTATTAATATCATACTGACGTGTCAGAGTCCGTCGAACATCTCCATCTGTATAGATTCCAACAAGATACCCTTTATGATCGATAACGCAGGTCATGCCCAATTTTTTATCCGTTACTTCAATGAGTGCTTCACTCACTGTTGCATTTTCATGCACAAGCGGAAGTTGTCCTCCCTGATGACAGAGATCGTCAATGCGCAGTAAAAGTCGTTTACCTAAAGACCCTCCAGGATGCGACAAAGCAAAGTCTTCCTCACTAAATCCCCTGGCCTGTAACAGTGCAATCGCCAGTGCATCCCCCATAACTAAGGCAACGGTAGTACTGGTTGTTGGCGCAAGACCAAGTGGACATGCTTCCTGTTTGATACTGACATCTAAATTAACATCAGCTGCTTTCGCTAAAGTCGATTCAGAGTTTCCAGTTAAGGTAATCAGAGGAACTTCCAATCGCTTTAATAAAGGAAGTAAAGTGACTAATTCTAACGTGTTGCCCGAGTGAGAAATAGCAATTACGGTATCCTGTCGGGTAATCATTCCCAGATCTCCGTGACTTGCTTCACCTGGATGCATAAAAAATGAGGGACTGCCTGTACTTGATAAGGTAGCAGCAATTTTGTTCGCTATATGACCTGATTTTCCCATACCCGTTACGACGATCCTTCCTGGGCAGGCAAGCAACAATTCACAGGCTTTTTCAAATCGGTTATCGATTCGCTGGGTTAATTCAAAGACAGCTTGTGCTTCAGTTTCAATAACAGCAAGTCCAAGTGTGCAGAAATTCATAGGCTATTGGATGTTTTTTGTTTATTTTTCATTTTAACAAAAAAACATTTGAATAAATAGGATTAAACACCTCATTTTTTTTTTCGATCCAGTATATACTTCTACTTTTGGCTATAACCGGAAAAGAGAACATGCCTGAAAATTGGGTTGAAATAAAAAATTTAGTCTTCACTCGTGAAAGTCGGTACATTTTCAATGGCATTGATATGGTGGTTAAGCGAGGTAAGATTACCGCAATTATGGGGCCCAGTGGTTCTGGAAAGACTACCTTACTGCAGTTAATTGGTGCTCAGCTAAGACCTGACAGTGGCGTTATTCATGTTAATGGTCAAAATATGCATCTATTACCTCGTAGGGCTTTGTATGAAGCGAGGCGCAACATGGGCTTGCTTTTTCAAAGTTCTGCGTTATTTACTCATCTTTCTGTGTTTGATAACGTGGCTTTCCCTTTACGAGAACATACTCAATTAAATGAATCGATGTTGCGTGACATCGTATTGATGAAACTTGAAGCAGTTGGTTTGCGGGGGGCTGCCTCTCTGATGCCGGCTCAGTTATCAGGCGGAATGGCCCGACGAGTTGCTTTAGCGCGTACTATCGCAATGGATCCAGAACTTATGATGTACGATGAACCATTTACAGGACAGGATCCAATTTCTCTGGGTGTTTTAGTTCGCTTGATCAAAAGGTTAAATGAGTTATTGCATACAACAACAATTATTGTCTCACATGATGTCGAAGAAACCTGCTCTATAGCAGATTATATTTACCTTATTTCTGGCAGCAAAATCATTGGACAAGGAACTCCTGAGGAGCTAATTCAATCATCTGAGCCTCAGATCAAACAATTTATGCATGGAGAAGCGGATGGAGTTGTTCCTTTTCATTATCCAGCCAGATCGTATATAGAGGAGCTATTAGATGCTTGAGTTCATCACGCGTATCGGTAACCGCAGTTCACGGGTTTTGCAAAACTTGGGGAGTTCCGGATTATTTCTGTTCTTCATGCTGTTTAGAAGACCAGGAATTTCAAAGCTTTGGCCTTTGCTGCGCTATCAAATCCATTTTGTTGGTGTTTTGTCGTGTTTGATTATCGTTGTTTCTGCTTTATTTATTGGTATGGTTGTTGGTTTGCAGGGTTATAACACGTTGCAAAAATTTGGTGCATCAAGTCAATTGGGTCAATTATTGGCCTTAAGTATCTCAAGAGAACTTGGACCAGTAATTAGTGCCTTATTGTTTGCTGGGCGTGCAGGCTCTGCTTTAACCGCTGAAATTGGTTTGATGAAAGCAACAGAGCAGTTATCCAGTATGGATATGATGGGAGTTGACCCTTTAGGCAGGGTTATTTATCCTCGTTTTATAGCGGGTTTTATTACCTTACCTTTTTTGGCATTAATTTTTTCTGCTGTAGCTATCTTTGGAGGTTATTTTATCGGTGTTCACTGGTTAGGTGTAGATGCGGGAAGTTTTTGGTCCAATATGCAAGCAGCAGTGGATTTCCGTATTGATGTACTCAGTGGTATCATTAAAAGTTTAGTTTTTGCTTTTGTTGTAACCTGGATTTCTGTATTCCAGGGTTTTGAATGTGTGCCTACTGCAGAAGGTATTAGTCAGGCGACGACGAAAACAGTAGTTTATTCATCGCTTGCTGTATTAGGGCTGGATTTTTTGTTGACCGCAATGATGATTGGAGATTGGTAAATGAGTAAGCAACGTTACGTAGATTTTAGTGTCGGCCTATTTATGTTGCTTGGTATATTGGCTTTGTTAGTCATGACAATGAAAGTGAGCGGTTTTTCTAGTCTTATGTCTCATGACAGCTATGAGGTAACTGCAGATTTTACTGATATTGGTGGATTGAAAGTGCGGGCACCTGTTACTGTGGCGGGAGTTAGAATTGGAGAAGTAACTCATATTGATTTGCAGCCAGGAGAACTTAATGCAAAGGTAACTATGCGCTTGCGTAGTGATAAGAAAATACCTTATGAAGATGCTTCAGCGCGGATTTTAACAGAAGGGTTGCTTGGTTCTAATTATATTAGTATTGTCCCGGGTTTTGAGGATGATGATGATAAAGACCATCCTTATTTACGAAATGGAGATGTGATTGGAAAGACTCAAGAAGCAATTATTCTTGAAAATTTAATTGGTCAACTACTGTTTAACATTAAAAAATAAGGTCAGAACATGAGAATAATAAAAACAATTTTATTCGTTGTCAGTGTGATTTTATCTCCTATGATGAATGCGTCACAAAACTCTCCCATACCTATGCTAGAGCAAACTGCCAATAATATCATTGCTACCCTAAAAGAAAATAAAGCCAAATTAAAAAGCAATCCCAATATTATTTATCAGGCTGTAGAAACAAATTTGCTCCCTATTGTTGATGTAGCGGGTATGTCACGTTCTGTTTTGGGAAGACAGGCATGGAGTAAAGCAACAAGCTCTCAAAGAGCGCAATTTTCCAAAGCGTTTACACGTTTGGTGATTCGTACTTATTCTAGCCCCTTGGCACAGTACACCAATGAAAGCATACAATTTTTACCTTTAAGAGGCTCCCTGAGTTCTCGATTTTTGCGAGTGAACAGCATTATTGTTCGTGCCGAAGGTCAAAATATTCCGTTGTCTTATAGTCTTGTTGACAAAAATGGTCAGTGGAAGATTTATGATATCAGCGTTGAAGGAGTGAGTTTGTTGCAAAGTTTCAGATCACAGTTTGCAGCGGCCTTACAAAATTCCAGTATTGACGATGTCATCAAGTTAATGGAAAAAAAGCAACTTAAAAGGGCGGCCTAATGGTGAATAACGTTTGTTTTAAACCGGGTATCGAGCTTACATTTAAGTCAGTTGTTGTCGTGCGGGCAAAGCTTTATCAGGCTTTGATGGAAGATAAAAGTGATCGCTTTAGTCTGGATCTAAGTGATGTGAAGCATTGTGATAGTGCTGGTTTAGCATTGCTTATTGAGGCTAGAAAGCTATGTAAAAAAAATAATAAACTTTTTGAAATCATAGGCATACCTGATGAAACCCAATCTTTAGCAGAGTTTTGTGGCGTGAAACGTATTTTGGAGGCCGTATAATTTTTTTGTAATTTTCTGAGAGGAATTTCCAATTTTTTGGAAAGTGGTTACTTTTTTTAGGATTATAAATTGTAGCCTGGGTGAAGGTGAGTGCCGTAGCCCGGGTTTTCTTTTTTATTTGGATAACAGAACCCTAGGAAATGCTTGTGCTTTCACCCTAAATGTATTTGTTGTCAAAAGTTGTATTTATTTCAATTTGTGAGCTAATTTTAATGATAAGTAATGAAGAAATAGAACAAAAGTTTAAAGCCATAGATGATGTTTTTTACATCAAAGTGGAGGGGGATGGTTATCAATATCAGATAACTGTAGTAAGTGATGTCTTTTTAAATAAGCCTAAGATAGCCAGACAGCAGTGGGTTTATGCACAGCTGAAAGAATTGATTACCACGGGTAAACTTCACGCGATCAGCATGAAGACGTGGACAAAAGAAGAATGGGGAACGCAAAATGGATAAATTATTAATAAATGGTGGTAAAGCACTCAATGGTGAAGTAGTTATTTCAGGAGCAAAAAATGCTGCTTTACCCATTATGGCTGCAAGTTTACTGGCACGAGATCATGTCACCATTTCCAATGTCCCTCATCTCAAAGATATAACCACTATGATGGAGTTACTCGGTCAATTAGGTGCCCAATTAATTGTTGACGAGAAAATGAATGTCCAGGTTGATGCGAGTCAAGTAAATGAGTTTGTTGCTCCTTATGATTTAGTTAAAACGATGCGTGCTTCGATTTTAGTTTTGGGACCTTTGCTTGCTCGATTTGGTAAGGCAGATGTATCGTTACCCGGAGGTTGTGCTATTGGGACAAGACCTGTCGATTTGCATTTAAAAGCGTTGAAAACTATGGGGGCTGATATCACAGTCAAAAATGGTTACATCAATGCCCGCTGTAAACGTGGTCGTTTACAAGGAAAGCGTTTAATGTTTGATACAGTCACTGTGACCGGTACTGAAAATGTGCTTATGGCAGCCACTCTTGCTGAAGGGACAACAATTATTAAAAATGCTGCCCGCGAGCCAGAAGTGGTTGATTTAGCCAATTTTCTAATTCAAATGGGCGCAAAGATTTCTGGTGCTGGAACTTCAATAATTGAGGTTGAAGGTGTCGAATCACTTTCAGGTGGGACTTACTCTGTAATGTCTGACCGAATTGAGGCAGGAACTTATCTTGCTGCCGGGGCTTTAACACGAGGACATGTTACTGTAAAACGAGTACGACCTGATACTTTATTATCACAGTTATGTAAGTTTGAAGAAGCCGGTGCGGAATTAACCATAGGTGAAGATTGGGTTAGTCTTAATATGCACAATCAACGCCCTCAGGCAGTAAATATTTCTACGGCACCCTACCCAGCTTTTGCAACAGACATGCAGGCTCAATTTATGGCGATGAACTCAGTAGCAGTTGGTTCTTCAACTATTGTTGAAACGATATTTGAAAATCGTTTTATGCATGTGCAGGAGTTACAGCGCATGGGGGCGCAGATTCAACTCAATGGAAATACAGCAATAATTAATGGCGTTGAGAAATTAACCGGCGCACCTGTTATGGCAACGGATTTACGTGCCTCAGCCAGTTTGATTTTAGCTGGATTAGTTGCAGAAGGTGAAACCTCAGTTGAGCGTATCTATCATGTAGATAGAGGATATGAACGCATAGAAGAAAAACTATCTTTACTAGGTGCTGACATCAAGCGAGTTTCTGACCGGTGATTACTAAAGAAGAACTATCATTATACCTGCATCAATTGTTGGGTTGCGAACGCTACAATGATTATGCTCCTAATGGAATGCAGGTTGAAGGCAAAGAACAGATTAGCCGAATTTGTACTGCAGTCACTGCATCTGAGGATGCCATTACTCAAGCTATTGCATGGAACGCAGATGCTTTGCTGGTTCATCATGGCTACTTTTGGCGTGGTGAAACACCTGTGATTATAGGGATGAAACGGCAACGAATTTATATGTTATTATGCAATAAATTAAATTTATTTGCCTATCATCTTCCTTTGGATTGTCATCCTGATCTTGGAAATAATGCCTGCCTGGCCAAATTATTTGAAGTAGATATGGTACACACGCATAGAGCAGGTGGTACTGACAATCTGCTTTGGTCAGGAAAGTTAGCTCAAACGATGAAACACGCAGAATTTGCTGAGTATTTAACAAAAAAATTAAGGCGCCCCCCTTTATCTATCGAAGGCAGTGAAAAACCGATCACTCATATTGCCTGGTGCAGTGGCGGAGCGCAGGACTTTATTGAGGATGCATTTCGTTTAGGTGTAGATGCTTATATAAGTGGAGAAATATCCGAACGAACTTATTATCAAGCAAAAGAATTAGGGGTTCATTATTATTCTTGCGGACATCATGCAACAGAGCGTTACGGCATTCAGGCTTTAGGAAAGCATCTTGCCTCTCAGTTTGAGTTAGAACATCTATTTATAGACAGTGATAATCCTATTTAGCCAAATTAAACTTGTAGCCTGGGTGAATGCGAGATTCTGACTGCTCCTCTCATTTTATATATTCCCCTTTTACGAATTGGTTAAAAGGGGAATATTTGATTATATTCTAGTTGGAACTCCAGAAACCCTGGGCTTCGCTGCGCTTCTCCCAGGCTTGTATCTTGAATTTATCCAGTTAGTGATGAACATCCATAGGTTCTATGTCACCTACAGTAAATGTAGGTCCATGATCACCTGGCTCAAAACTGTTGGGATTTTGGTTATCCAGAACGTCCAGTTGAATACTGACACCATCCAGGGGGTAGTTTTTCATTAAATCTCTCCCCATTGCGGTAGCAAGAATTTCCCAAAATACTTCTTGAGGAAATTCCACTGTAGGCTCCATATACTTTAAAACAGTCGTACGTAGCACCCGATAGTCAGGGTATTCACTGTTCGGTAATTTTTTCTTGTAGGCGTAGCGCACATAAATATTAACTGTTTGTCCTGATTGTCTACTTGTATGATATTCAGGGATAGCAAATTGAAAATAATTCTTTTCATTATGATTTTCGCTCTCTGTTGAAGCCCATAAAGATGTAGGCAAATAAGAAATTACCATAACTAATAAAATGATTTTAAATAAATTTTTCATAAAATTCTCCAATAATATAACCGGTCATCGGCATAAGCATTTAAAAATAGGGGTTAATTATTAGAAAATGAACGTGGTGGCTTATAGATTCGTTTTGTAAATCCTGAGCATAGAGATAAAAGATATAAAGAAAAAGAGAGCAAACCCATCAGTGAATGGGTCTTTGATAAGCTCAATTCAGTTGGTATGACATAGGCTTGGCTAAAATTACAGCGAATCGATGCAGTAAGAGGCGCTTTTTGTAAACATTGAGTTGCAGGTCCTGCACGTGTAGTTGTAACAGGATTAGAAACAATATTTTTATTGCTCATTGTATATGGGAGCAGTACAAGAAGTATTGCAAAAAAAATAAAAAATATTTTCATGGTCATTATTCTACCAGATTAACTAGCAAAAATAACCGTTATTTGCAAATGAATGAAATTAGATGTGCTACATTTAATAAATCAATAGTGATTTACCTTATGTTACTCTTGTACCAGTAGACATCATAGGCTAACATGATTTAATAATCGCTAAAGGATTGTTTTTAATGATCAATTTTCGTTACTTTATGTTTTTAGTTTTTTTATTTTGTTCCTTTTCAGGCCAAGCAAATACAAGTGAAAAGCACAATAAAGCTTTTCGAAATTTTTGGCATCCCACTTATCTAGGGGAGCGCCTGGATTATTGTACTGCAGATGGTAAGGAATGTGGCAAAGTCGTAGCAGATCATTATTGCCAAATGCTTGGTTATGATTATTCCAGCGATAATGAAATAGCCTACAATATAGGATTAACCCATTACTTATCCACCAGTCAAAGCTGCAAAGGGTGGCGCTGCAACGGATTTATGACTATTGTTTGCGCTACTGGCTTATCTCATAACCCTCCAAAACCTTATCACTATCGGGAAAAACGTTTTGCCGTCCCTCGTTTTAATGATTATCGTGTAGATTGGTGTTATGACCAAAAACAAGGTTGTGGTTCACGGGCAGCCAATTCTTTTTGCAATCGTATGGGCTTTATGCAGGCTAAGTATTTTGTGAAAGAAACCCAGGTAAGTGCTACTAAAACAATTGGTAGTCAGGAATTGTGTTTTGGGAATCAGTGTAATGGTTTTAAATTAATCGTGTGCTATCGATAAATTAATTATTGAAAGTCTTTCCTCGCTTTAAGGGAGAGAATGATGGTAAGTGTATGAAACTTAAGGATAAGTTTATGAGTATTAATGACAAGGTTCTTATCATTGATAATAATGAAAGTCGTTGCGGCAAGCTACGCACAATACTGGATTTTATCGGTGAATCTACTGAAGTCAGTAAGTATAGCGAATGGTACTTTTCTGATATGAGTCCCGACGTTATTCTTCTTAGTGCAAGCGAATCAATTCAAGAAACAATAAATGAGCTGGATTCTTTGGTAAACAAGTTTTCTAAAGTTCCAATCATTGTGGTGGGTCAAAAATTAAATAATACTCAATGCCTCTTGCGCAATGTTGTTGCTTGTCAACCGTTCCCTTTTACTTATGCGCAAATAATGGAATCCTTGCATCAATGTCAAATTGCTAAAGAAGCGGTAAAAACCATTATGATTAGCGATCATAAAAATCCTTTATTACGTAGTCTGGTGGGTAATAGTCACAGTATTCGCAATGTTCGCCGATTAATAGAGCAAGTTTCTGATACTGAAGCCAGTGTTTTAATCCTTGGAGAATCAGGAACAGGCAAAGAGGTTGTTGCACGTAATATCCACGCATTATCATCAAGAGCTACGAAACCTTTTATCCCAATTAACTGCGGTGCTATTCCGGGAGAATTGCTAGAAAGTGAATTGTTTGGCCATGAAAAGGGTGCATTCACTGGTGCAATTACTTCCCGACAAGGACGATTTGAATTAGCGAACGGAGGGACTCTATTTCTTGATGAAATAGGGGATATGCCTTTGCCTATGCAAGTGAAATTATTAAGAGTACTGCAAGAGCGCTGTTTTGAGCGAGTTGGATCCAATAAGAGCATTGATGTTAATGTAAGAATTATTGCTGCGACACATAGAAATTTGGAAGAAGCGATTAAAGAAGGGAAATTTAGGGAGGATTTATTTTATAGGCTGAATGTATTTCCTATAGAAATGCCTCCTTTAAGAGAGCGGGCAGAAGATATTCCTTTGTTATTTAACGAATTGATTGCACGCATTGAGAGCGAAAACAGGCCCAGCGTACGTTTAATGCCCGATGCGATGGCTGTATTAAGCCAGTACAGTTGGCCAGGTAACATCAGAGAATTAGCTAATTTAGTAGAACGACTAACTATTTTGTATCCCAAAGGAATTTTAAGTAAAGAGGATTTGCCACAAAAAGTCCGTGGTGAATATATGCCCCTATATGTAGAATCTGATACATCCAACTCTGAACGAGAAGCTTTATTAGAGGTGATAAATCAGGAGCAGATTTCCACTGCAGAAGGAATAGACTTAAAAGAACACTTGGTAAAAACTGAGTTAGCACTAATTAGTCAAGCATTAAATGAATCAGATTGGGTAGTGGCTCATGCCGCAAGTTACTTGAATATGAGACGTACTACTTTGGTTGAAAAAATGCGCAAATACGGACTTACACGCCCTGAGCGGGTTTGAACTCATCAGTGTAAATTTGTTTGGTAAGCGTTCAACTCTATGGCCGGGAAGCCCTATTTGAGTTCAACCTTAAATAGGGTTTTCCATCAAGCTTCAAACAGACCCTCTGAACAATTACATTGTTTGAGTAGAATGGGTAACTATTTATTCTTTGGTGTCATCAGTTTTTGATTTTTTAGGTTCGACTACTTCAATAGTTTCAACAGTTTCAATAGTCTCAATGGTTTCAATAGGTTCAGAAGGCTTAACCGGTTCGGCAGCAGCTTTACTTTCCTCAACAGGTTTTTGGGGTTTGGCTTCTTTAACTGGCTCTCCCTTTGTTTGTTCCGTTTCTTCTGCTTGCTGTGCTCTATTTTCTTTATAGTTGTGAACGATTTCGCCAACGCTCTTTTTAATATCTGTAAATAACTTTCCTGTCATTGAAGCTAACTCTTTGAGATCAGGTAGTTTTGATTTAAAGTCACTCATGGCTCACTCCATTTTGTAATATAAATTAATTATACACCATTATCTAAAATTCATCCGTTTACCCAGTATTTTGAATATTAAGGCTTTTTGTTATTTATCATTATAATTCAGCTGTTGAGTTTGATGTGTTGTTTCCTTAACCCCATGGGTGCATAAACCGCATCGCCGGCTTAAGTAATTTATTTGCTAGAGAACTTTTGGCTGGAACAGTGAGTTTAAATGCTTTATGGCTTGCAATTTTTTCTATGAGATAGTCATCGCTTGTGCATAATTTATCTACGAGATGCAGATCAAAAGCATCTTTGGCTAACCAATGTTCTCCTGTAGAAACTTGCTCTATATTGAGTTGCCCCCGATGCTCAGCTACAAAATTTCTAAAAATAGCATGTATCTTTTCCAGATCATCCTGAGCTTTTTTTCTGCCTTTTTCAGTATTCTCGCCTAAAAGTGTTAGCGTGCGTTTATATTCCCCTGCAGTTAATAGTTCTACATCTACATCGTGTTTTTTAAGCCAACGATGGAAATTGGGTATTTGGGCTACTACACCTATAGAGCCAATAATTGCAAAAGGAGCAGCAATGATTTGATTAGCAACACAGGCCATTAAGTAACCGCCACTGGCTGCCATTTTATCGATACTTACAGTCAAAGGAATCTTTTTATCACGAATGCGTTGGAGCTGCGAAGCAGCCAGTCCATAACTATTGACTATACCTCCAGGGCTATCCAGACGAACTAAAACTTCATCTCCAGGCTTTGCCGTGCAAAGAATCGCAGTTACTTCATCTCTAAGCTGTTCTACCTGAGAGGCTCTAATATCACCGTGAAAATCAATTACATAAAGTGTGGGCTGTTCTGACGTGCTTTTTTTCTTTTTGGGCAATTTCTTACCAAGAACTTCTTTGTTCATTATGGATGTGATATGCTCATAATGCTTATTTAAAGACGTAATCTCCAGTTTAGGCTTTTGTTTACGGCTCATAGAAAAAAAACCTGCAAAGACTACTAGGCAGGCAATAACTACCGTTACTGATTTTAAAAGAAACATACCGTATTGACTTAAAAATTCCATTACTAAAACCTTAAAAAAAATAAAAACAAATTATGGCGATCAATAAGGCGGTTCGCAAGAGTCCATTTAAGTAGAAGGTAAATTAGTTGTAAAAAATAGGGGGATATATGCCATCTGATGAAAAATTAAGGCAAAAAAAAATTGAAAACTTGCAGTACGCTGCATTGATTCTCATTAAAAAAATAGACAATGAGTTAAGGGGTAAGGCTGAAGAAGGTATATTTCGGGTTGCAGGTTCATTGACTCTTGTTAATGCTAAATTAGCTGAAATCCAAAAAGGTAAGATGGATTTTTCTACAATGAACCAACTTGAGTGTGCTAACTTATTGAAGAAAGTTTTACAGAAATTGCAAGAAAATGGTGAACCTCTATTTAGCCTAGAGGACCAAAAACAGTTGAGTGATAATAAAAATAAATTACTTGAATATAAAAAAGCAATAAACAATATTTTAGGAAAAAAATCAGAGACTAATCAAAAAATCACATATTACTTGTTTGCGATGTTAAAAAAATCTTTAGAAAAGGTAGCGCAAACAAAGATGCCCGCAGAAAATTTGGCTTCAATGATTGGTCCTAATATATTTGAGCTTTCTAATCAAGAACTATCTCCAAATCTATTAGAGGCTATAAGCGTTGAAAATGAAGTTTGTGCCGATTTAATCAAAAGTGCTAATGAAATTATAAAACCAGAACTACGTTTGCAAGGTACTCATTATGAAGCTGAAGTAAAAGATCCGTCAGAAAATAGATTTCATATTTTCAATGCAGATGGTGATGAGTTAGGTGGGGAGTATCAAGGACTCAAAGGAGATTTTTTAAAAAGCAAAATACTTTTGAACTTTAAAAAACAACTCGAAGAAACCACTTTAGAGACTTTTGATGATGTAGTTGAAGAATTAATGAAAAAAACTGCATATACAGTGCTTGCAACAAGCCAGGGATTTACAACTTGGTTTTTTCGACGCGATACTTCTTCTGTAAAAGCCTTTAGAGAAATGGTTGCAGAACGAAAAAGTGATTTAGAGTTTGAAAAGGGTTTGGCAATGAATTAAAACTTGTTTTGTTTTTTAGTTCGAGTACTATTTCTTTATTAAGTGTAGCCTGGGTGCAGCGTAGCGGAACCCGGGATTAAGAGTTCGAAATTTTCCAGGGTTCCGCTGCGCTGCACCCAGGCTACTTAAATATCAACCAAAGAAGTGTATCATGGCCTATGCTTGATGTGATTAACCTTGATTTTGATTATCAGGATCAACCTTTATTAAATAAAGTAAGCTTTCATTTGCCCACAGGAGGATTACTTCATTTACGTGGTAGAAATGGTGCAGGTAAGACCACTCTATTAAAATTAATCGCCGGTTTATATCATCCGCTTCAAGGTGAAATTCAATTTTTTGGAAAAAATATTGCTAAGGACCAATCTGCTTACCAGCGTCATGTGTGTTTTGTAGGTCACAAAACGGGTATTAACCCTAATTTAACCTTAAAAGAGAATTGTTTCTTTGATCTGCATTATGCTTCCTCATCGCGCAGTATAAAGAAAGAAGGGCATAATAACTTAGAAGAACTCGCTTCAATTTTTACACTCGAACACCACCTTGATGTCCCTTGTGGCTTGTTATCTGCCGGACAGCGCAGGCAAGCAGGATTACTACGCTTGTGGTTCTCCAATGTCAAATTATGGCTTCTTGATGAGCCTTTAATCGCATTAGATGATAAGGCTATTGCCCTGATTATGGATAAAATCGCAGTTCATCGAAAGCAGGGTGGCTCAGTTTTATTAACTTCTCACCAGCAATTACCGCTAAATCCCTCTGATTATGAGGAGTATTGTTTGTGATTTCTTCCTTTTCTTTATTTGCCAAACAATGCAAACGTGAGTTGCTTATTCAGGTGCGTCAAATTCGTTTTTTAGTGAACTCATGTTTGTTTCTCTTAATTTTTCTTTTTATGTTTCCTCTGACTCTCAAGCCGGAAGTCGTGCTGCTTAAAACGATTGCCCCTGGTTTAGTTTGGATGGCGATACTCTTGTCTTTTTTGCTCTCTTCCGAGCGCTTATTTCAACAAGATTATGAACATGGTGTGATCGAACAATGGATTGTTTCCGGTCAGTCTTTACCTTTACTGGTTGGTGCAAAAGTAATTGCTCATTGGTTATTTAATTTATTGCCTTTACTCATTTTATGTCCTGTGGTTGCTTTACTATTTTCATTGAGTGTTTGGGAAACAGAGGTGCTTGCGCTTACTATAATTTGCGGCACCCCAGCCTTACTTTTTCTCTGTGCTTTGGCTGCTGCATTTGGAGTTGGAGTCAACCAGAAGGGGCTTTTAATGGCTTTAATTTTATTGCCGCTAACCTTGCCTTTACTTATCTTTGGAAGCGGCACTTTAAATATAGCCATGCAAGGATTGCCAATTAGTGCCTATTTAGCCTTATTACTTGCAATGTCTGTAGTTGCTACAGGTTTTTTACCTTATGCTATTGCCGGGATAATACGCATCAGTCACATTGAATAGGGTCTGTTTCCATTTCTACTATCTTGGCCAAACTGTCCTGATTTTCTCGTTATTGTTAGATACATGTAGCCTGGGTGAAGCGAAGCGTAACCCGGGTTATGGAAGCGTGCTGTTTATCCAGAAACTTGGGTTACGGCTTCGCCTTCACCCAGGCTACATTACTACGTAAGTAGAGTGCACTACTTATTGAATAATGGCTTATACATATCAAAGTTTCTATCAAACTGACGATCCTACAGAGCATTTTAGCTTAAGCTCGCGAAATGAAAACAGATTCTAAGGCTTCTGGGTTTTGCGAATAGGGGGATACGTGTTAAAATCCGCTTTTTTTGATTTCAATTATTCCTATGTGGAAGTTATTATATCAACTGGCATCGCCTAAGTTTTTTTATAATTTTACTGGACGCTTCACTCCAAGTTTGGCAGTGGGCGCTTTAGTGATCTTAGTTGTTGGTATCATTTGGGGATTGGTATTTACCCCCCCTGATTATCAACAAGGTGATGCGTTCCGCATTATCTACGTCCATGTACCCAGTGCTTTTTTGTCCATGATGCTCTATGCCTGGATGGGTTTTTTAGCTGTATTGCTTTTGGTTTGGCGTATTAAAATAGCAGGTCTTTTAATTAATATTGTTGCTCAAGTTGGCCTTAGTATGGCTTTTCTTGCGCTGGTGACTGGCAGTATTTGGGGTAAACCTATGTGGGGTACTTGGTGGGTTTGGGATGCTCGTTTGACTTCTGAATTAATTCTTTTATTGCTTTATGCTGCAATTTTAGCAACCCACTATGCGATAAAAAATAAAGATAATGGAGATAAAATTATTGCCATTCTAACTTTGGTGGGAATTATTGATTTACCGATTATTCATTATTCAGTTTATTGGTGGAATACTTTGCATCAAGGATCTACTTTGTCAGTCTTTGCCAAGCCTAAGATTGATGGAAGTATGTTATATCCTTTATTGTTGACCATAGCTGGATTTTTTTTATACTGTTTGTGGATTATTTTAGAGAAAGCGCGTCATGAATTATTGCTTAGGGAAAAGAGGCAAGCTTGGGTCAAGATTCAATTTGAAGGGGAATTTAAATGAATCAACTTTTAGAGTGGTTGGCAATGGGAGGATACTCCATTTATGTCTGGCCGGCTTATGGTTTGGTCTGTGTTGTTTTAGTAATGAATTTATTAGGTATGAAATGGAAAGGAAAACAGACACGACAAAAATTACAACAATGGTTTAAGCGATAAAGATGATTCCAGCACGCCGACGTAAGATAATGATTTTAGTATTTACCCTGTCTATTTTATCCATTGCTGCAGCGTTGGTTTTGTATGCACTGAGACAAAATATAAGCTTGTTTTATACTCCTACCCAGGCTGTAGCAGGTGAAGCACCACAGCAGCATAATATTCGTATGGGGGGGATGGTTGAAAAGGATTCTATTATTCGCTCGAAAAAAGGTTTGGATGTAGAATTTAAAATAACCGATTTTAATCAAACCATTACCGTAAAATATACGGGTATTCTTCCAGACTTATTTAGAGAGGGGCAGGGTGTAGTTGCTGAAGGGCAGCTGCTTGATAACCAACATTTTCGTGCCTCACAGGTATTGGCGAAGCATGATGCGAATTATATGCCGCCGGAAGTGAAAGCAGCTTTATCCCAAAAGGTACATTCATGATTGCAGAATTAGGGCTTTTTTCTTTGGTTTTGGCTTTGCTTTCTTCCATAATGCTTGCATTAATTCCACTCGTTGGGTTGCAATTAAAACGAAGTAATTGGATAGATGCTGCACGTACTTATGCAGTCTGCCAGTCTTTCTTCATTGCCTTGACCTATCTTTTCCTCACCCTTTGTTTTTTAAAAGATGATTTCTCGGTAATTTACGTACTCAGTAATTCCAGCATTAACTTACCGTGGTTTTATAAGTTCTGTGCTGTTTGGGGCGGGCATGAAGGTTCCATGTTGTTATGGGTCTCCATTCTGAGCTTTTGGACGTTGCTGGTAGCTTTTTGCAGTACGGGTTTGGATAAAGAAATGCGGACTCGCGTTTTAGTTGTTCTCGGTTGGCTGAGTATTGGATTTATTCTTTTTTTGTTGACTACATCCAATCCTTTTTTACGTCAGTTTCAGGTTTTAGATACACAAGGTCGTGATTTGAATCCCTTATTGCAAGATCCGGGTTTTTTATTTCATCCGCCAATGTTGTATATGGGGTATGTAGGTTTTTCTGTAGCCTTCGCCTTTGCCATTGCTGCACTTTGGGCGGGTAGAGTAGAAGCCAGTTGGTCAAAGTGGACTAGACCTTGGACATTAGCCGCATGGTGTTGTTTAACGGCGGGTATCACTTTGGGAAGCTGGTGGGCTTATCGGGAGTTGGGTTGGGGTGGATGGTGGTTTTGGGATCCAGTCGAAAATGCCTCTTTTATGCCTTGGTTAGTAGGAACTGCTTTATTGCATTCTTTGGCAGTAACTGAGCAGCGCCAACAATTTAAAGCATGGACCATGTTGCTTGCAATTGCTGCTTTTTCTTTAAGCTTAATCGGTACTTTTCTTGTGCGTTCCGGTGTTTTGACCTCTGTTCATGCATTTGCCGTAGATCCGCAGCGCGGATTATATATCTTAGTATTTTTATTATTTGTTATTGGTGGTTCTTTATTATTGTTCCTTTTTAGAGCACAAACCTTACATTCAGGCAGCAATCCCAGTCCTTTTTCTAGGGAAAGTGCTTTATTATTAAATAATGTTTTTTTAGTAGTAATTATGCTCACTGTTTTAATGGGAACTGTGTATCCATTGCTTGTTGAAGGTTTAGGCCTGGGTAAACTATCTGTCGGAGCTCCTTATTTTAATTCGGTATTCATTCCTTTAATGATTCCTTTGTTGTTATTAATGGGAATTGGTGTTCATTTAAGATGGAACAGAGATCATTGGCGAAGTGTATTAAAAAAGCTTTGGAAAACAGTTTTTCTTAGCTTCTTAATACCTTTAGTTTTGTTAATTACTACAGCTAAAGAATTTAATAGTTCAGCTTTTATCGGGTTGAGCCTGGCTTTCTGGGTGATTTTAAGTACATTTCAAGCTGCTTATAGACGGATTTTTGATCGTGGTTTATATCAAGTAGGGCAAGCTTTTTGGGGAATGATTCTCGCACATTTGGGAGTAGCAACTACGGTAATTGGTATTGCTGTTTCTACAGCTTATGGTGTGCAAGATGATGTACCCATGGAGCTTGGAAAAAAAGTATCGTTACTTGGTTATTCTATTGAGTTTATACACCAGGAACCGTTAATCGGACCAAACTATAAAGGAACTAAAGCCCAATTTAAAATTAATTATCAGGGCAAGAGCAAGCTGATTTATCCTGAAAAAAGACTTTATACAGTAGGTCAAATGGCAATGACTGAGTCCGCAATTGACGTAACACCCTTTAGAGATATTTATGTTGCTTTAGGTGAGCCATTAGCTGATAACTCTTGGTCAGTAAGACTCTATTACAAACCTTTAATTCGTTGGATTTGGGCCGGTGGGTTTATGATTTTAGCCGGTGGTTTTTTTGCACTGACAGATAGGCGCTATTATCAAAAAAGACAGCAAGCAATAATTGGTACCCAGGAGTTGAAAGCATGAAAAAAATAGGATGGAAAGTGATTCCAATTACTCTTTTTTTGCTGCTTTGTGTCTTTCTTTGGCGTGGTTTATCCTTAAATCCGCATGAATTACCTTCAGTACAACTTGGAAAGTCATTACCTCACTTTAACCTACCTGAATTGTATCACCCGAATTCTTTTTTTAGTTCCACACAATTACGTGGTCAGGTGGTTTTGTTAAATGTTTGGGCTAGTTGGTGTGCAGCTTGTGTTGATGAACAGGTTTTTATGTTGCAATTGGCGCGTGAAGGAGTGCCGATTTATGGGTTGAATTATAAAGACAAATCTACGGACGCGCTCCTCTGGTTGAAGCAATGGGGAAATCCTTATAAGCGTGTCATCGAAGACCAGGATGGAAAAGTTGCTATCGATTTAGGTGTGTATGGCGCACCAGAGACTTTTGTGATCGATAAGAAAGGAATAATTCGTTATCGACATGCTGGAATTATGACTCAAGAGATGTGGCAAAAAGAGATTTTACCTTTAATGAAGCAGCTGGAGCAAACCTCATGAGAATAGGCTTTATTTTCGGGTGTTTTTTTCTTTTTTTAAGTTCGCTGGCCTGGGCAAATAGTACTTATCCTTTGGATTCTGCTCAAAAGGAAGCTCAATTTAATCATCTGCTCAAAGACTTGCGTTGCCTGGTATGTCAAAATCAAGATTTGGCAGATTCTAATGCTGAATTAGCTAAAGATTTGCGTAATCAAGTTTATCACATGGTGAAAGAGGGTAAGAGTGATAGTGAAATCAGTGATTATCTGACTGCTCGTTACGGAGATTTTATCCTGTTTAATCCTCCGGTTAAAGCAGTGACTTTTTTATTGTGGTTTGGACCTATTTTATTTTTACTCTTAGGATTTGTTATTTTCTGGCGCACTTGTTTTGGAGTCCGAGAGAAGGAACATGCATAATTTAGCGAGCTTTTTATGAATGAATGGTGGTTATTGGGATTAGCAGCAGGTCTAACTGGCTTAGCCTGTATACTCATGGTTTATCCATTCAGGCGCCGTTTTACCGCCAGCCTGTTGCTGGTTCCTGCTATTTTTTTAGGGGCATTTACAGGATATTTTTATTGGGGCGGCTTTGGAGGATGGCAAGAGCATCTCCATCATCTTAATTCACAGAAACAAGCTAAAAAAATGTTGGAATCGATTAAAAGTCCACAAGAATTAATCGAGAAATTGCGTGCAAAATTGGATGAAACCCCAAAAAGTGCTAAAGGTTGGTATCTCTTAGGACGTTTGTACAGCGGCCAAAATGAAAAACAAAATGCTGTAAATGCTTTTGCAAAAGCATATCAATTTAATCCCGATGATGAACAATATGCAGTGAATTATGCGCACAGTTTGTGGGTACTGAATAATCAGCAATTTACCGAACAGATCACTGAACTATTTAACCGATTATTAAAAAACAATCCAAATCAGCCCGATGCATTGGCGATGCTCGCAATGAATGCTTTTGTAAGCCATGCGTATGAAGATGCAATAAGTTATTGGCGACGTTTGTTAAAACTGGCCCCAGAACAATCAGAAGAGGCTAAAGCAATTCGCAAGGCAATTGCTAAAGCTGAAGCGCATCTGAAGTTAAGAGATAAAGATCTGGATTGATTTATAAAGATCGAGAACTCAAGCGCAACGCTGAGCGATCCCCACACATTTTTTCACCCTACGTACCGCGCTTTATGCGCGGTACGTAGAGGTGGTAAAATTTATTGTATTACACACGACTCCTTTAAATTTGTAACTATTTCTCAAAAGCGAAACAGGGCATTTTTGATTTTTTACGATAAATGCGCTTTTTTAACATCATTCACTCTTTTTATTTTCCCTTTTGTTTTTAAATACTTTCTATTACGATGTGAAACGTATCTTTTTGTAATGCAATTAATTTTAAATCTGCTAGTCTATAAATAGGCATCAGAATTATAAGGAGAAAATGATGTATAAGAGGGTATTGTTTGCTACTGACTTTGATGAGGTTGGTATTATAGCAGCGCATAAAGCGAAAAAAATTGCTGATGAGAATGGCGCTGATCTGATATTAGTTCATGTCGTAGAACCCATTCCTGCTTATGCTTATCCTGGTTTTGCCGGATTTGCTGAAGTTGAATTATCTATTCGCGAGCAAGCTGAAAAAGAACTGAATGAATTGGGTGAAAAGTTGGGAGTAGATGCAAAACACCGATTTATTGAATTTGGCTCCACAAAAAATGAAATTTTAAGGGTTGCACAAGAGCGCCATATCGATTTGATTGTTACAGGAAGTCATGGCAAGCATGGTCTTTCCTTATTATTAGGTTCAACAGCAAATGCCATTTTGCATGGTGCAGAATGTGATGTTTTAATTGTCCGTTCTATACCCTCTGAGAAGAATTCTAAAGCGTAAAAATGTAGCATAAGTGTAGCCTGGGTGAAGCAAAGCGGTTACGCTTTGCTTCACCCAGGCTATAAAGTATCCGGTCTAAAATAAAATACCTCTAATTCCTGCTACTATTTCTCAATGAGGCAGAAAACAAGTATACTACTGGGTTTCGAGTTACACGATTGAATTACTTATGAAATTGTTGCGCGGCATTCAACATTTTTCTGCGTTTGATAAAGGCGTGGTCGCTACTATTGGTAATTTTGATGGCGTGCATTTGGGGCATCAAAATCTTATTAGGACTTTAGAAAATAAAGCAAATGATTTAAATTTACCTTTAGTTCTAATTCTATTTGAGCCTCAGCCCAGAGAATACTTCCAACAGGAGAAAGCACCGGCACGACTTTCCAGTTTAAGAGAAAAATTAGATGTATTACGCTCATGCCAGATTGATTATGTATACTGTTTTAAATTTGATAATGCATTAGCGCAAACTTCTGCAGCTGAGTTTGCCCGCACTTATTTGTTTTCTACGCTCAATGTGAAATATCTCTTGGTAGGTGAAGATTTTCGTTTTGGCAAAAACAGGGAAGGTGATGTGAGTTTGTTGAAAAAACTTGGTTCGGAATATGCCTGTGATGTAAGCATTTATTCAAATTTTTGTATTAACGAAAATAGAATCAGTTCAACACGAATTAGAACAGCATTGCAGCATGGCGATCTGAATACGGCAGCAAAATATCTAGGTAGACCTTATAGTATTTGTGGTCGCGTATTGCATGGAGACGGGCGTGGACGACAGTGGGGAATTCCTACTGCAAATCTTGCTTTGCATCGCTACTCTTTGCCTTTGCAGGGAGTATTTGTAGTTCGAGTTCGAATTGTTTCCCAAATGGTGTATGGAGTAGCGAATATTGGACGTCGTCCCACAGTAGATGGCAGCAAGAATATTTTGGAAGTGCATTTATTTGACTTTGATCAGTCAATATATGGTGAATTAATGCAGGTGTTTTTCTTGCACAAATTGCGTGATGAGGTTAAATTCACTTCAGTGGATGCTTTAATCGCGCAAATTTATGATGATATTGTAGTGGCAAAAGAATTCCTCAAGAATTGTAATGAAAAAACCTCTATATCAACGTTGGGAGTAGATTTGAGTGCAGGTTGAATGAAAAAAATTTTGAAAAATAGGATGTGTATGTTTTTTTCAAATTGTTTTTCATTCAAGATACACTAAATAGGGACAGCATCCCGAAGGGTGACAGTCACCAACAATTTAACGATTTCGCAGAGTAAACTCTTATGGCAGAATACAAAGATACATTAAATCTCCCTAATACTTCATTTCCGATGAAGGCAAACTTGGCTACTCGAGAGCCCGAAGTTTTGGCTGATTGGCAAGCAAAAAAAGTTTATGAAAAAATTCGTAATGCTCGTGCCGGAAGTAAGCACTTTATTTTGCACGACGGCCCTCCTTATGCAAATGGCCATTTGCACTGCGGGCATGCGTTAAACAAGATTCTTAAAGACATTATCATTAAATCCAAGTCACTCAGTGGGTATGACGCGCCATTTGTCCCTGGTTGGGATTGTCATGGGCTGCCTATTGAACTCAATGTAGAGAAAAAAATAGGGCGGGTTGGTGATAAGGTATCTGCACGAGAGTTCCGCACTAAATGCCGTGAGTATGCTGCCAGTCAAATCGATATTCAGCGGGATGAGTTTCAACGCCTTGGGGTTTTTGGAGATTGGTATAATCCTTATGTCACCATGGATTTTCGTTATGAAGCCAATATCGTTCGTGCATTGGGATTGATGATCAAAAACGGTCATTTGCAACAAGGTTTTAAACCGGTACATTGGTGTATTGATTGTGGTTCTGCTTTGGCTGAAGCAGAGGTTGATTATGATGAGAAAACCTCACCTTCTATTGATGTTGTTTTTTTTGCGGTGAATCCCGAAGAATTTATTGGGTTGTTTAAAAAAGATGTAAAAACAAAGCCAGTTAGCCTTCCTATTTGGACTACGACTCCCTGGACTTTACCCGCGAATGAAGCAGTGTGCTTGCATCCTGCAATTGATTATTCTTTAGTCGATACGGATGATTCTTATTTAATACTGGCCACCGATTTGGTAGAAGCTACCATGGCTCGTTATGGAGTGAGTCACTATACAATTTGTGGTTCGGCAAAAGGAAAGGTTTTTGAGCATTTGAAATTAAAACATCCTTTTTATAGTCGGGTTGTTCCAGTGGTGTTGGGTGAGCATGTAACTACTGAGTCGGGTACTGGAAGCGTACATACTGCTCCTGCACATGGACCAGATGATTATCTGGTAGGCCAAGCGTATAATTTGCCTTTAATTAATCCCGTTAAAGGAAATGGCTGTTTTGCTGATGATGTTGAATTATTTGCTGGACTTTCTGTATTAAAGGCCAATGACACAATTTTGGGTGTTTTGGCTGAAAAAGGAGTTCTTTTAGCAAAAGAGAATATCAGGCATAGTTATCCTCATTGTTGGCGACATAAATCACCGATGATTTTTTTGGCGACGCCTCAATGGTTTATCTCAATGGATAAAGGTCGGTTAAGAGAACAGATTGTTAAAGAAATTGATAAAGTGACTTGGGTACCTGACTGGGGTAAGGCTCGTATCAGTAATATGGTTGAAAATAGACCTGATTGGTGTATATCAAGACAAAGGGCTTGGGGCACTCCTATGCCCTTATTTGTACATAATACGACGCGTGAATTGCATCCTAATACACTGGAGCTTATTGAAAAAGTTGCGCTACTTATTGAGAAATCTGGTATTGATGCCTGGTTTGAGATGGATGCAAAAGCGATTCTGGGAGATGATGCTGAGTCATATGATAAAATTAGCGACACGATGGATGTGTGGTTTGACTCTGGTGTAACTCATTTCTGTGTATTGCAACAAAATAAAGCATTATCTTTCCCTGCAGATATTTATTTTGAAGGTTCAGATCAGCATCGCGGCTGGTTTAACTCTTCATTGACCACTTCTGTTGCGATGTATGGTATTGCTCCTTATAAAACAGTATTGACACATGGATATACTGTGGATGCTGAGGGTAAAAAGCTTTCTAAATCCAAAGGAAATTATGTTGCTTTGGATAAATTGGTTAACCAACACGGTGCGGATATTTTACGTTTATGGGTCGCTTCAACGGATTACCGACATGAAGTGAGCATTTCAGATGAAATTATCAAGCGCAATGCAGACGCTTATCGAAGAATTCGCAACACAGCCCGTTTTTTATTAGCCAACCTATTCGATTTTGCTCCTGCAGTTGATAGCGTTCCGAACAAAGATCTTTTGGAATTAGATAAATGGGCGTTAAAGCGCAGCCAACTGTTACAAAAAGAAATTATTGAAGCTTATGAAAGCTATCAATTTCATGTTATTTATCAGAAACTTCATAATTTCTGTGCGGTAGACATGGGAAGTTTTTATCTTGATTTGATTAAGGACCGGCAATATACCACTGCAAAAGAAAGCAAAGCCAGACGTTCTTGCCAAACTGCAATGTATCACATCATTAGGGCATTTACTCTTTGGTTGGCACCTATTTTGTCTTTCACAGCAGAAGAAATAGGGCGCTATATACCCGGTTATAATCAAGAATCAGTCTTTACCGAACTTTGGTATGATGCTTGGCCAAAGATTGATGATGTGAATATGGAAGATTGGGATGAATTGCATTTAATCCGTGATGAAGTGAATAAAGCATTGGAAGAGACACGTCAAAAAGGCGAAATAGGCTCTGCTTTGGCTGCAGAAGTCACTTTATATGCGGACAACAAAGTATTGCCTAAACTGACTCGTTTGGGTGACGAATTGCGCTTTTTGCTCATCACATCAGGTGCCGCAGTACATCCTATGAATTCAGCTCCAGCTGGTATAGCGGCTACAGCATATGGTGTTTCTATTGCAGTTTCTGCAAGTCCACATGAAAAATGTGCTCGCTGTTGGCACAGACGGCCTGATGTGGGGCAAAATGCCCAGCATCCTGAGCTTTGCTTACGTTGTGTTGGCAATATTAGCGGCCAAGAGGAAATGAGGCAGTTTATATGAGAAAATGGCCATGGTTTATGCTCAGTCTTATAGTGATTGTTTTTGATCAAGCAAGTAAGTACCTGGCGAGTGTTTTTTTAACTCCCTATAAGCCATTACCTGTTTTTCCAATGTTTAATTTTACTTTGGCCTATAATTCTGGCGCTGCTTTTAGCTTTTTAAGCGGTGCCGGAGATTGGCATAGATGGTTTTTTGCTGGTTTTAGTTTCATCGTGAGCGTTATACTTGCTGTTTGGTTGTATCGTACTGAAAGTCAGGCTCGATTCCTTTTAGCTGGCATTAGTCTTATTTTAGGTGGTGCGATTGGTAATTTGATCGATAGAGCACTTGATGGTTATGTGATTGATTTTATTGATGTGTATTATAAACATCATCATTTTGCTACATTTAATTTAGCGGATAGTGCAATTTGTATTGGTGCTGGCTTTTTTCTTCTGGATCTTTTGATTAATAGAGAATGACTCAGTGTATACTCAGTCAATTTGGTGTTGCTAATCTATTCAAGTGACAAACTCTCTGATGGAGCTTGCCTCAGCCGTTGTTAGCGGGTGCTGTTTTTAATGTTTGCAATTCCTGTGCCTCATCAAATAACATTTTTACGGGACGTGTCTTAGCGTATTCCTCTGCCTTTCCAACTAAAATACTTGCTATCCGGGTAGTGTCTTTTTCCTTTACAGCATCTTGCAAAGACTCAAACATTTCTTTATAGGTTTTAGAGAAAAAACATAATATTTTATGAAGGAAATTCTTTTCATGTTTCTGGATAAATCGATCTGTGGCACTAAGAAGGGCATCATTGGAATCACTATGTACCAGACCTTGTATTCTAGCTACATCATTTTTGATTTCTACAGCATCTGTTTGAGTTTTTCTTATTCCTTGAAGCAAAGCGTCGATTTTTTCTTCAGGTGATTTTTGATCTATTTGTTTATCCCCATGAGGAACTGTTTCGACTGCATGATTAAGCATTACCTTAAAGGGCTCAAGTAAACTATCGGTCTTAATTCCTAGCGCCTCTAACTCTAATATCTTTGTATGAATCTTTTGCAGATGAAGGACATATTGTTCCTGAGCAAGTAAATGTTGTTGAAATGCATTAACATCAGAAAGTACGGTATCAATAATACCTTCTTTTATACCTTTAGTTGATTTAATTTGTGACTGATGCGCTTTTAATGTTTGTATATCTTTTTTTTCTACATCTTTAAGCTGGTTAAATTCAGCTTCGATCTCAGCAACAAGCTTAGTAGGGTCTTTGTATGTTGTTAAATTAACCTTTAATTTACCTAAAGCGAGAGCATTTTCCCGAGTAAGCATGTTTGTAGTGAAAAAATCACTTGGAGTACCACCTATAGCATTAGGAAGAATGATAAAGAGTCCTCCCGATAATTTTTGGGAGAAATCGCCATGCTCTGCATCAAAAAATGGCTGCCAATGTTTTCTTTGATCTGGCTTTATTTCAAGATCATCCATAAGTTGTTTAAACTGTGCTTGAGTTTGGTAATGCTTCCAAAACTCCTCTTTTGGAGTTGCATTTCTGGGATGATCACTTAAGATCTGCCTCAATTGCATCATCCGTACAACTTTAGCTTCGTGTTCTTTTATTGACGCCAAATTTACCTGAAATTGTTTGTATGCCTGTTTCTCGGGTGTCAATTGTTGTAAGGCACTTCTGTGTGATGATTCACTGTTTTTTAACGAATCTCCATGTGTGTTTTCTAATTGAGAAAACTGTTGTTCTATTTGCTTCTTCATGTCTTCCAAAGCTTTCACTGCTTTTTTAGGAATCAGGGGGTGGTCTAATTGAGTTTCAAAAAAACAGGCCATACAATAAAAAGCAAGCAAGACATTATGACTCATTTCGGGATCATCGATTTTATATGTGTTGAACCATTTGTTGAAACTTTCAATAACATTCATTACTAGCCCGATATTAGGCGCCCCGAGAAGACCAGTAAAACCATTGATAAATCCATTACTTAGATGAGACAATAGTTCATTAATTGGTGCTTTTTCTGGATGATTTTCTGTCAGTTTTTCACCACGTACCGTTGCAGTTACTGCCAGAAAAAAAAGAAAGTGCTGCCTTCTCTTTAAAGGAAGTTGTTTTTCCAAATTTTCTTCAATGAATTTTAACTGATTCGCAAGAGGTTCTTTTTTAACATCGATAATAAAAGAATTAAAGGTTGTTTCTATAGACTGCTTAAATTTATCTAATTTTACATTTTCCGTTTCTGGACTAAAACTTAAAAGTTTCTTTTCGGTTGCACCTACAGATTCTTTTGAAAACATAACAGACCTAAAATAAATCACAGTGGTTTATTTTATTATAAAATGATTATATTAAGACAATATGAAGGCGCGAATTGCCTCAAATTAACTGTTACCGAAGGAGAAGTTGCTTAAGCACAAAAAATGCATCGTTGCCTCAAATTACCTTCGAATTCTTTTCAAAGACTTTTATTTTTATACTTTATTTCACATGATTATCTGGGGTTGCTATCATAACTTGATCATCTAACGCAGCTTTTGCTTGCTTCTGTAATAGCGTAAATTGCTTTTTTATTTCTTTCTTACTTGGCTGCTCCTCTGAAAGTCCTAATATTTCTTTAATTCTATTAAAAGATGACTCCTGTTTTGTCGGGTCTTTTGCTGATACAGCTTCTTTTAGCTCATTAAACATTTCTTTATAAGCAGGAGAAAAGATTAATAGAAATTTATGGCCCCATGTATTTTCCTTGTTGTTAACAAATTGATTCACCAATGCAATCATAGCTTTTTGTTTTGCATGTACAATGAGATTAAGGCTTCGTTGGATGCCTTCTACATTATCAATGGCTCTATCTATTGAGAGACTCAAGGTATTGATTTTTTGTGAGGTCGGTAAATCTGAAGGTATTTCAGTGTAGCTAATGGTTTTAACTACTTTATCTAGAAGAGCTTCGTACGTTTTTTCGAGTTCATTACAATCTACATGGTGTTTTATTTTGTTTATTTGAGCATAAATATTCTGAAGAGATTCAACTAAAAGTTTTTGTGCGTGTAAATTTTTTTTAAGTAAATCAATATCACTATTTACCTGTACCAATGCTTTTGTTGAGGCCTGTCCTCCTCTACTTTTTTCAAATTGTTCCGTTATTGATTCAAGACTAACCTTTTTAAAACCTGATAAGACTTTTAAATTTTGTTCTATGCTCTCAAAAAGTTGAGACGGATTTTCTTCATCGGGAATTAATTTTAGTTGGTTAATTTCAGCACGCATCACTTCTAGTCGTTGTATCACAGCTCCGCTTTTAGAACTAAGGGAGTCTACAGAAATTGTGTTACTTGGAACTCCTCCCAACAGTTGAGGTATTCCCCAAGAGACGGTCAAAAATACTGAAAAAAGTTGTTGTCTAAAGGAGCCATGCTGGTAATTATAATACTCTTGCCATCCAGGTCTTTCGCTTACTGGGATCTCGAGATCATTTAGGATCTCTGTAAATTTTTCTGGAGTATTATACTTCTCCCAGAATTGACTCAGTATCTCTGTTTCAGATAGCACCTCTTGCTTTTTCAGCAAGAGGTGTAATTCTTGTAATCGATTCAATTTATCTTTTGGAAAGCTGTCCCTTTTTTGTTGCATTGCTTCTTGTTGTGTTTTTAATCGAATTATTTGCTCTTTGAATTGACGATATAAAGGGTCTTCGTCAGGTCCTAATACTTGCAAAGCACTATTTATTCTGTTTTTATTTTCTTCTTCCAATTTATTTTTTAAGTCATTAAATTTGTTAGCTACCAATGTTTTTATTGTTGCCATTTCATCCTTAAATTTTTTAGGTACTATGCGATAGCTTGATAGTTTTTCCTCAAGTGAACATGCAGCAGCATAAAGCGCTAATAAAACTTCGTGTTTGTTTTGCATGCCTTGATTGATGTCAAAATTTTGTATCCACTCCTTCATTCCTTTTATAAGGTTATTTATTGCTTCTTCATTAAGTTTTAATCCAAGTCCTATAGAACCAAATCCATGAACCCAACCGTTGCTTAGCCCGGATAATAGTTTATCAATAGGTACAATTTCAGGATGATTTGCAGGAAGACTTTGTTTACGTTCTAATGCCAAAGCGGCTAAAGTAAAAACTAAGGTCCAAGTTCGTTTTTGGCTACTCTCATGCTCAATTTTAGCAGCCATACCTCCTGTTTTTTCTTTCATTTCCTTGGCGATATGCTCTAATTGTTGAGCAAGTGGCAATAATTTGCATTGTTCAATAAATCCAATGAACGCATTTTTGATGCCTAGCTTGTACAGATCGAAGGCAGGATCTTCTTTAGTTTGCCCGTTATACGAGGAGAGAATAATTACTGTTCTATCTAATAGAGCATCAGTGAGCATAATCAGGGCATTAAAGTGACTCTATTATATTATAGATTACTCAACCTTAAGGATATATTATCTATCTTAGGTAGTACTTAATTGAATTCTGATCTTTATAAATAAAACATATTGTTACGCCAAAATGCTTCCTGTAAGTGCACTGAGCTGTTTTGTATCAGGATTATGTATACTTACTGCTGCCACAGCAGGTAAATTAAGGAAATGCTCTGCTTCTTCCCATTCAATTTCAGCTGGGAATAATTTTAGATGTGGAAGACATTTATTCAAAAGAGTACAAAAGGCCAAGTCCGCTGGAAAGGGGCGAACATGCATATAGCCAAGGCTCATCACTGCCATTGCTTCTGAAATAGTCGCAACCCCGGGTAAGTAATTAAGCGAGTAAACATTTGCTGTTTGGGCAATGGCTGGTAAATAACCAGGGCTGGTGGCGAAATGTACATTTGCCTGATAGCAATTTTCAAGTTGTTGTGTATCAATCACCCCGCCGGCACCGATCTTAAGTGAAGGGTAATGAGTAATTGCCTGATTTAATATTTTTTGGTCTGTTGAATTAATTTCAACTAAATCAAAACCGACCGATTTTATTTGCTCTAACCGTTCAAACAAAAAATTATCTACATCCAGGGATATAATTACAGATTGATTGCCCAGTAACTTATCTAAGATCATAGTGAGTCCTATGGTGATGTGTAGCGCCACCCCTTAGGGCTGACGCTATATATTTTTTAGTAAACTTTGTTTCAAATTGGTTAAATCACAAAACTTAATGTTAGAAGAGTTGGTTTGTGTTGGCAAGTATATTAGTGATTCTTATTTGAAATAAATTAGGGATATTCATTAGTTTGAAAAAGAAAATTATGGTGTTTAAAGTATGCTCCGAGCATCCTATAGATAATGCTCGGAATATGGGTGAACTGTGTTATCTCGGTGTAGATAGAGTGCTAACTAGAACTTCCCGAAGGTGCAAATGAAGTGCTAATTTGTTGCTCCTGTTTTTCCACAGGACTTAATTCAGAAGTAACATCATTTTTATAGGCATCTTGCCCAAATTGACTCATATGCTTCAAGTAATCATTCATTGTTGTTTCAGGAACGGGCGCCTTTTCTAACAAGCGCTTGAATTTTTCTATTAGGGAATTCGGGTTCTTATCATTCTTCAGATCATTTTTTTTGTCTTCTGGTAAGTTTTTCTTAAATTCATCCGTAAAAAACTTTTCTGTTTCTTTTTTTGCTTGAGGATCTTGAATCGTTTTAATATTACTAAATATTGAACCCCAAGAGATAGGTTTTTGTTCATTATTTACGGTTTGTACGAATGCAGCAGCATGAATCTGTGGTGGTGAGGGCATTGATGGCATTGAGGGTGAAGTTCCTTTAGATTGCGTCGGTGTTGGAATGGATACTGAATCTAGGCCAAAGTTATTGCTGCCAGGTGTGAGCGTTGATTGAGGGGGGTGCATCGTCAAAGCAGGAGCATTTGTTAGAGCAAGTTGTGCGTTTACTCGCGCTGCTTGCATCGAAGTAATTTGGTTATTAACCATTAATTGTTCTGCTTTATTTACCGCAATTTTTGAATGGGTTTCTTCCTTTCGTGTTGTATTGAGTTCGACCTCTTGTTTTTTTACGTGCTGAACTACATTTTTTACACTCATGATCTCAGGCTTGGCTTTTTCAAAACGAGCTTGGGCCTCTTCTAATTTTGCTGGGTCATTTTTGACATCGTCCCATTTTTCTCCTTTATTAAGAAGATAATATTTGCCATCGTGCTTGACAAGACTTGGGGCTTGCTCTTTAGGAAGTGCAAATAATGCTTTGTCATAGGTAACGCCTTCAGAATTTAAGTCAGCATCAAAAAATACTTTCTCATTCCCCAATTTTGATTTGATGTCCTTTAAGCTTGCTAGTTGAAGGTTTAAAGCATTTTGTTCGTTTAATATCTTACGTGCTTCTTTTTCATTGCCTTTATCTAATTCGTCAAATACATGCTGTGACATTCTATCTATTTGTCGTTCAAGTGAGCTAATCTCCCGATCTAACATGTCCGGATTTTTTTCAAAGGTCGGAGCAGATTTATCATATGCATTCAAAACGTTATTATAAGTCTTATGCTTTTCATCTATGGCGATACTTTCATCTTCAAGCTTACTTAACTCTTCGGTAAGCGCTTTTTCTTCTGCTTTAAGATTTTCTTGCTGTTTTTGAAACTGTTTAATGGAGGTATCATAACGTTCTAAAGTATCTTTAAGCGCTTTATTTTCCTCAGAGGCCGCTTTTTTCTGAGGAGCTTGTTCATTAGATTTGAGAATTTTTTCCTGTTGCATCTCAATTAACTCATTTTGAGCTTTTTGAGCCTCAGCCTCTTCTGCGAGTAGCCAATGAAATAAAAAACCTCTTCTTCGCTCCTCCATCGTGATTTCTTCTTGTATTTGCAGTTGCCGTTCTTCTTCAATGGCTCGCTCGTGAGATAATTCAGCACCAATTTCATGAGTTACTGTTTCCCCAGCAGGCGATAATAAGAAGATCTTTATGTCTTCTGGATTATGTAAGCCAAATTGGCTCAGATCGATGGTAGAAGGGTTAGGATCTGCTCCATCCATAGGTGAAGAAAAACTAAGCTCTCCACTGTCTATTTTTGATTGTATGACAGTATCAAGTTTTTCATTTATAAAGGAGAGTTCATCTGAGGTAAGATGTTCTGTTAAGTTTTGTTTGGAAATCGACATAGATCTGTATCCTCTTACACCATATTATAATTATATACAACATTGTTCAATAAATCACCAGAAACATGTGGCTTGCATGACATCCTAAATACTATAGCTGATTGGTTCCTTTTGAAAAGGAGCTTTTAAATTACTTTTCGAACTTTTTACTGTAAATAAGGTTTGGTGATGGGGAGTTGGGCTATGATTTTTTTCTAACGCATCTGATCCACTGTCATTATTTAGCAGGGTTTGTAACAAACAGTGGCTGCTTGAATGTGGAATGAGCTCATAACGTCTGGGATCTTTTGCGTAATATTCGGTATCATCTAAAGAAATATGCAATTTAAGATCATCTTGTGCAAATGCCCAATAATACAAATGGCCACGTTGACTTTCTATAAAGGATAGTAAAGTGTGTTTCAGCGTACTGGCTTGGTTATCGATCCAGTTACAGATTGTGGTAATTCCTTTTGCGCTGGTTGCAAATAAGATGCCAAAAGAATTATCCCAGACTTCCCCGACAGTACATATCAAACTGCCTAGAGCATAGGCAAGAATGCGACTTATAGGGTCTAAAACAGTAAGTCCCACGCGGGCAGAGAAAGAAATAAAATCAAGAAAGGGTAAAACAAGGAGATTTTTTATTAATTGCAATAGGGGGATGACTAGAGTTCGTACACCATTAATACAAAGGTTAAGAAATGGATGATTGGAAAAGTGTCCGAATGGCCAGGTAAACCCATAAAGCGGTGATAATCTGAAATTTGCAATTAAATTATCTGATGGAGGTCTTGTTGAAAAGAAAAGGAGTAATTCACCTATATCACTGACATTACCCAGGAGCGCAAGTGTTTTAGTGAGTAGATTCGTAATACCACGAAAGGGTACATGGACAAAAAGAGCGCTTACCTCAATCATTGGAATGGTGAGTAGAACTAAGACAAAATCAGCGCAGGCTGCAAAAATTTGTTTGCTGATGTTCTTGGCAAGTAATCCACTTTTTTGCCAACCCCTGATAAACCCTTCGTTAAATCCGTAATAATAGCCTTCAAAAAAAGGAGCAATGCATAGCTTTCCTAGGGTTACAAAGCTTTTACACAGCCATTTACACGTACCAAGAAACCAATCGTCACCTGGATGCATAATTGTATCATAAATAGCAGCTCCGCCTTTCCCACCTAAAGCGGCATAATTGGTATAGGGGAAATCCCCCATTTCATGTCCCAATGATGGTATTACTTTAGTTAAACCGTATCCCAAACCAAGCGCTAATGAAGCAATAATGGCAATTTCTGCTGGATCTTCTTTAAGGATATTGAATGCTTCAACAAAAAACTTATCTAGATTTCCACCTGCTTGAACACCTTGCCAATAGGTCATTGATGCTGAAATCGCTTCAGAGATTGTTCCATGGCTCATCCAATGAGCTAATTTTTGTGTCGGTTCAATACCCGCAATTAAACCGTGTAATTGTAATTTAGTTAAAATGGATTTAAGGAACTCTGGCGCAAGTACTGCACCACCACCGTAAGCATATGCTGCCAATGCTAAAGTGCCTATCAAGGGATTTTGTTCGCTTACATCAATAAAAAAACTGGCAATATGACGTATTATGCCCAAGATGCGATGAAATGGATTGTCATAAGTGGGCGGACTTGGGGGGTGATTAGGGCGAGCAATGACGTAAGGACTGTTGCTAATTTGTTCTTTAATGAATTCTTCTAGAGTTTGTCCATTAGCTAAAAGTCCTTTATTTTCCAAAGCCAATATCAGAGAGTTTCTTACTTTAGTGCATTGCTTGTGTTTTTCTTCCTCAAAATTATCCTGTTTGGGAATATGTGTGTCATGAATATGGTTGAAAAAATCATGATGCACGTTATGGATAATAAAGTGATGCATGCTTTTGTAGAATTTATAGAAAAATCTGGGGATACGTGAAATAAACGCATTAAGTCTAAGGCTAACACGCTCTGGCAAGTAGAGATGGCGTTTGCTGATTTGTCCTAAAGTATATAAATCCTGTCCTTCAGGTAAAGGATAGAAGAGTGCATCGTGAACAAAATAGCGCAATTGTACTATTTTGTTTTCTTGTCTTATCAGGATGAGTTGCTCATTAGCACTAATTACCCAACTACCGGTCGGTAGCTTACTAATCATTTTTTTCGCTTTTTTTCTGTTATTTTCAAGTATTGGCTCTTTGGTGCTCTTTATAAGGCTCGCGATTAGGGTTTTTAAGTCAGGATAGCCTTTTTGTGGAAATCCTTGCAGTCTGTAGTAGGGGGTGATTTGGGTAATTGTGAGCCCATCCAAACGTGGCATTACTTCTGTTTTATGTTCTGGCTTGGAATCTATTGCCAGATAATTAATCCAATCATGGCCATCACGCCATAGCTTATTAAAAAAGGCTGCAAGCTGTGCAAATCGATTTGCAGGAATGCTTAAATTCGCTGCAGAGGGGAGTTTGTAATAGTTACAAATAACTCTTAAGGCATCATCCAAATCTTTGCTGTGATGTCCTATGTGAAGCTCGCTATCCCACACGAGGCACGATTGGGGGACTTCATGATTTTTTACGATGTTACTAAAATCCATTTGATCTTGACGTGACACAGAATAAACGCGGTTAAACGTATAATGCTGTGCTATTTTATGTGCTTCATAAAGAATGTTTCCTAGAGAACCTTCAGATACAAGCGGAGAAGTTGCTAATAAGCGATTCTGATCAGAACAGTGTCCTATAATTTCAATCACTTCATTTCTTAGTGCTTCATGCCCTTCATGATCTTGGCTGGTTAATTGACGCTCTTTTTTTAATAGTTTTTTTAATGAATCAATGCATTCATGAGTAAGTTGCAATTTTTGTTCTTGTGCCGAAGTAAGTGGCTGGCTGTAACTCGCTGAGCGTATTCTGTAGCGATGAACTTTGCTTATGATATTCGCTACCAATGAAGAAGGTCGTTCTCCTGGAAGAAGTTGAATTAGATCTGCCTGATGAGTAAATAACATGAGCTGCACGGTTTTTTTATCGTGATTGGCGATTAAGCGCAGCCTGTCGCCTCCTGGGAGGAGGTATTCCATATCATAATGACCATACAGTACTGTCCCAGCCTCATAGCTGAAGGGGCTTCCTGTTATAGTGGGTAATGCTTGATGACTAAAAGGTGTAATCGTTAAGGGAACGATAATTTGCGTGTGACCGTTCGTCGTTACAAAATAAGACATAGGAACCATCCTTTGTTCACATACTGCACAGGATACTTGTTTTTTTAGTGAAATATCAAGTAGAAGCAGATACAAACCTGGAAATTTTATAACGTCACTGATAAAATGTTTTAAAAATAAACAGGAATCTATTTTAATGACTAGTTATTGTGGCTATATTGCTTTAGTTGGTAGACCTAATGTAGGTAAATCAACCCTCCTTAATTGTATTTTGCAGCAAAAAGTGAGCATAACCTCTAAAAAGCCACAAACAACCCGACACAGTATTTTGGGAATACGTACCGAAGGTGAGTACCAATTTGTTTATGTGGATACCCCAGGAATTCACCAGGGAAATAAAAAGGCAATGAATCGCATGATGAATAAAACTGCGATTAGTGTATTGCGTGATGTTGATGTGATTGCTTTTTTGGTTGATGGAACTCATTGGCAAGAAGAAGATGAGTACATTTTGAATTTAGTAAAACAAGCCAAAGTACCGAGTATTTTGGTAATTAATAAAGTGGATAAAATTGACGATAAAACTCAGTTGTTGCCTTGGATAGAGCAAATCAGTCAAAAACATGAATTTGCTGCAATTATTCCTGTATCGGCAAAAACAGGAGTTCAGGTCGATGAGTTGCAAGAAAAATTGCAAAATTATTTGCCTGAGGGACCCCATTTATTTCCAGATGATCAATTGACCGATCGACCTATAAAATTTTTATGTGCGGAATTATTACGTGAAAAAATTTTCCGCTTTTGCGGACAAGAATTACCTTATTCTGTTACTGTAGACATTGAGTCATTTAAAGATGAAGGCACGCTTGTGCGTATTCATGCATTGATTCTTGTGGATAAAGACAATCATAAACGAATGATCATTGGTGATAAAGGACAAAAATTAAAGGAAATGGCAACAAATGCACGGATGGACATGGAAAAACTGTTGGGTAAGAAAGTATTCTTGCAATGCTGGTGTAAGGTAAAATCAGGCTGGTCAGATGACGAGCGCATATTAAAACAATTAGGCTATGACCATTAGGACAATAGAGGCTTGGGTTTTACACAAGAGATGGTCTGGAGATACGAGTGCTCGTGTCAGTTTTTTCACGCGTGAATTAGGGGTGATTCAATGTCTTTCCAAAGGCGGGCGCACCCCTAAAAAGCAAGCTCTTTTACAACCTTTTACACCTTTGTGGTTAAATCTTACTGAACGTCATGAGCGATATTATACACAATCAGTTGAAAGTATTGTGCCCACACTTCAACTTACAGGCGGGTCACTTTTTGCGGGTTTATATATCAATGAAATTGTTTATTATGCACTAAGCCCCAATTATCCTGACGCGACATTATTTGATGCTTATTTGTTTACTTTAAATAATCTTATATCAGCAAAAGAGAGATTAGTGATAGAAGCTTCATTGAGGCGTTTTGAGTGGACTTTACTCCATGCATGCGGCTATTCCTTTTCATTAACACACGAAGCAGGAACTGCAAATCTGATTGTTGCAGACTCATGTTATCAATTTGTTGCAGGTGAAGGTTTTATTATAAATAGCAGGGGAATTCCTGGGACACATATTATTGCTTTGGCACAAGATAATTTAAATGAAGCGCCTTATCTTAAATCAGCAAAAATTATTATGCGTCAAGCAATTGATCATCTTCTAGGCGGGCGTGAGATTAAGACAAGGGCTTTATATTGTGCAGAAAGACCCTAAATAGGGTCTAAGATAACATGATAACTTATATTATATGTTTTCAAGCAACTTGAGTTTAGGTCATGATGGACTTTATACTCTTTATTTTATTGTAAGGTGTAAAATGAATAAGCCAATACTATTGGGTGTCAATATTGATCATATAGCTACCGTACGCCAGGCAAGAGGTACCCGTTATCCTGATCCTGTTCAGGCTGCAATGGATGCGGAAGAAGCCGGTGCTGACGGCATTACTTTGCATATGCGCGAGGATTTACGGCATATCCAGGCTCGTGATGTACGTTTGATGAAACAAGTATTACAAACGCGAATGAATCTTGAGTTGGCAGTAACCGATGCAATGTTGGATTTTGCAGAAGAAATAGCACCCGAACATACGTGTTTAGTTCCTGAAAAGCGTGAAGAATTAACTACAGAAGGTGGCCTGGATGTGATAACACACCAGAAATCAGTAGCGCATGCAGTAAGGCGTTTGCAGGTTATGGGAAGTGAAGTTTCTTTATTTATTGACCCAGATCATGAACAGATTAAAGCTGCAGCGGATATGGGTGCTCCTGTAATTGAATTGCATACAGGGTGTTATGCTGATGCTACTAATGAGGAACAGCAACAACATGAGTTGGCACGGATAAAACACGCGGCGGAATACGCAGCGAGTTTAAATTTAATTGTTAATGCAGGCCATGGCCTTAATTATCATAACGTACAATCTATAGCGTCTATAAAAGAATTACATGAACTTAACATAGGCCATGCGATTATTGCCCGAGCCTTATTCTGTGGTATGAAAGAGGCAGTAAGACACATGCGTCAACTAATGCAGGAAGCAAGACTTTATGTCAACATCTGACGTGATTGTTATTCGTATTACTGGAGATTCGGGAGATGGTGTTCAATTGGTGGGCGAGCAACTCACCATTAGTGCAGCACTTACTGGTCGTGATGTACGTACGTTACCCGATTTCCCTGCAGAAATTCGAGCCCCAGCGGGCACTGTGGCTGGGGTTTCTGGTTTTCAACTGGCGATGGCTGAACATGCTATTTTTACCGCGGGTGAATCGCTGGATGTGCTGGTTGCTTTAAATCCAGCGGCATTAAAAAACTCCTTGCAACATCTAAATCAAGGCGGTTTATTAATTATTAATGAAGACAGTTATCAGGAGAAAGATTGGCAAAAGGCAGGAATGGATAAGAGTTTTCTCGATAATTGTGCCGAGCATTACCAAATTGTTTCGTTTCCTTTAATTACCCAAACTTTGCAAGCAGTATCTTCACTTGAATTGACTAAACCACAAGCGACTAAGACCAAAAACTTTTATGTTTTGGGTTTGGTACTCTGGTTATTTGATTTGCCAACTGCAGCATGTGAAGGGTTCATTGCTAAAAAATTCAAAGCGAATGCTGTTGTTGCCAAAGCCAATCAATTGGCACTATTAGCTGGATACAATTATGCAATGACTTTAGAATTAACACGCCGTGACTATATGTTAGGCGAGGTTAATCGTGATGTAGGGGAATATCGACAAATTACCGGTGTAGAAGCAGTAGGCTTAGCGCTTGCTACATTGGCTACTTCGCTCCAAATACCTATGTTGGTTTCGGGCTATCCGATTACTCCTTCTTCAGCGATACTGCATGAGTGTGCGCGATTATCTGATTTTGGGGTGCAATTACTCCAAGCTGAAGATGAAATTGCAGCAATTTGTGCCTGTATTGGCGCTGCATACGGGGGAAGATTGGCTTTAACTACAACTTCAGGGCCTGGCTTGGATCTAAAAAGTGAAAGTCTTGGCCTGGCAGTAGTAGCTGAATTACCTTTAGTTTTACTTGATGTTCAACGTGCAGGAGCTTCCACAGGGTTACCAACGAAAACAAGCCAAAGTGATTTACGTCAGGCACTTTATGGACGTCATGGCGAAGCACCATTGCCTGTATTAGCGGCACAATCTGCTGCAGATTGTTTTAATACCGTTTTAGAAGCATTTTATTTGGCTGTTAAATATATGACCCCAGTGATTGTTCTGCTGGATGCTTATCTTGCAAATGCTGCAGAACCTTGGAAGATACCCGAAGTAAGCACTTTAAAATTACCTCAAATTGAATTTAACCGTTTTCCAAAACCATTTACTCGTGACGAGCTTTTAAGCCGAAGTTGGAACAGACCAGGTACTCCAGGGTACATTCATCAATTAGGAGGTTTAGAAAAACAAGGCGAAGACGGTCGTGTAAGCTATGATGCTGAAAATCATCAAAAAATGGTTCACTTACGTCAGCAAAAAATTGATGGAATTGCACGAGAATATGAACCTTTAGTAATTGAAGGAGATGCGAATGCGCCAATCATTTTAATTGGCTGGGGAAGTACTTATGGCAGCTTAAAATCAGCAGTTTTACAATGCTTGGGACAAGGATTAGCAATTGCTTATGTGCATTTACGTCATTTAAATCCTTTACCAAATGATTTAGAGGCTGTTTTAAAAAAATACGATAAAGTATTGGTTGCTGAATTAAATTCAGGACAATTATGCCAAATTATTCGTGCCAACTATTTGGTTGATGCACAGGTGATTGGCCAATCGAATGGTCAGCCTTTTACTGTCAGTCATCTGGTGAATACCATTAAAGCGGAAGCCAATTATGAACAACAATTATAAGCGCGAAGATTTTGCCAATGCTAATGAAGTTCGCTGGTGCCCTGGATGTGGTGATTATGCCATTTTGATGGCACTACAAAAAATGCTGCCTGATTTGGGGTTACCCCCAGAACAGCATGTTTTTATTTCCGGAATAGGTTGTGCTGGACGATTGCCTTATTATATGAATACTTATGGTTTTCATACCATTCATGGTCGAGCTACTGCAGTTGCGACTGGATTAAAAGCTCTTCGAGAGGATCTGTGTGTTTGGATTATTACTGGAGATGGCGATGCTTTAAGCATTGGTGGTAATCATCTGATTCATATTTTACGTCGTAATGTAAATGTTAATATTTTGTTATTTAATAATCAGGTATATGGTTTAACTAAAGGACAATTTTCACCAACATCACAAAAAGGTCAGGTAACAAAAACATCCCCTAAGGGAGTAGCGAATGAACCCGTGAATCCACTTACTTTAGCTTTAGCGGCAGGCGCTAGTTTTGTGGCTCGAGCTGTAGATAAAGATCCCGTGCATTTGGGAACCATATTAAAGAAAGCACAAGAACATCAAGGCTGTTCTTTTGTAGAAATTTATCAGGATTGTAATATTTTTAATCATGGTGCCTTTGACGAGTTTGCACTTAAAAGCAATCGAGCTGAAAATACAGTGATATTGGAAGAGGGCCAACCTTTACTCTATGGTGCACAAAAAGAGAACGCATTGCACGTAAGAGACGAGCAATTCACCTGTGTTTCAGGAGAAGAAGAAGGTATTTATCGTCATAACCCAAGTGATTTTATTGCTGCGATGCGTCTCGCATCGTTATCTTTTCCTGCACATCCAGTTCCTTTGGGCGTTTATTATCAAAAAAATCGAGACGTGTTTGCTTTACCTCAAGAGATAAAAAAGGCTGTAAATGACTTACCCGAGCTATACAGGGCAAAAGCCACTTGGCAACAAAGTTAGTCGTGTAGCCTGGGTGAAGCGAAGCGTAACCCGGGAAATCAGTGCTGAATCTTCTACACTCAACCTGCACTCAAATTTGACTTTTCCCTAAGATTCTTAACTTGTGACAAAAGATAGGAAATCAGTGGCAAGAAAACCCGGGTTACGCTTCGCTTCACCCAGGCTACATTCTCATTTCTTTAAACCAAATATTATGCAAGGTTATTTTAATAACAGCCAACACTCTGTAAGCAACTCTGTCTCAGCTACTTCATGGTCAAAGTTGTAATAGCAAAAAATACAGGGTAAATCACCCAGCTGTTCGCCTGAATTAGGCAACCAATCACGATATAAACCATAGACTGCATCTCCAATAGTATCGCGTGAGCCTTTATGTACTGCTACAGCATAACGTCCTGCAGGTAGGCGTTTTTCAATGATATTCCCTTCAAGTTTTATTTGCTCTGGAACGGTAATCCCTAAGTCAAACCGAAAATCATCGGGGGCGGTTGTCTTTGGATCGTCATAAGCAAACCCAAAAGCTTCACCTGCTTTTGGTTTTAAGTTCATTGATTGAGATTTTGCCCAATGAATTAACTTATTGACACTTTCACCCACTTTATCAGGTGCGCCTCGATGTTCAAGTACCGCCAAACGTCTGGCCGGTATTTCTTTTATCAATACATTCATGATGATATTACCTTGTTTTGGCAAATAATACGGTGGGTTTTCCCAGAAACTCCAATTTGAGTGCACTCTAAATTCGCTTGGGCTCATACCACAAGCTTGTTTAAAGACACGAGTGAAGGCCTCATGAGATTCAAATCCCGCATTTATTGCAATTTCGATAATGGTTTTATCTTTATCAACAATTAATTGATGGGCTGCTCGTTTTAAACGAAGCCAACGAATATATTGTTGTAACGATAGCCCTGTATAAGCAGTAAATAAACGATGAAAATGGTATTTTGAAAAGCAGGCAATATTACTTAATTGAGTTAAATCAAGCTTCTCATCAAGATGTTTGCCGATAAACTCAATTACTTTTTCTAATTGGTACTTATAATTCATGCGTTCCTCAATTTAAGGTCATCAACTTATTTACACAAACCATGTTATCGCACTTACGGAAGAATGCTTTGACCATTTTTGCTAATCTTGAGGAAAGCCATATTTGGCTCATCTTGAACGAAAAAGCGTGCTGGTAAATGCTCACATACTGTGATGTATGCTGCGCTTTCTCAGCACGCTTTTTCGTTCAACCTGAGCTCAAATCCGACTTTCCGGTCAAAAAAAATCCCGGTAAACAAACCGGGATTTAGGTAGAGGAGAATGATACTAGTCGCGGCCTGAAAACGCACTTAATATGTTAAGCAGGCTGACAAACAAGTTATAAATTGATACAAAAAGACCTACGGTAGCTGAGATATAATTCGTTTCACCTTCATGAATAATTGCACTTGTTTGCATGAGAATTAGTCCTGAAGAAATAAGAATAAATGCAGCTGAAATAGCTAATTGCAGTGCAGGTATATGAATAAAAATTCCTGCTATCATCGCCAATAAAGCGACCATCATACCAACAAAAAGAAATCCTCCTAGGAAGCTGAAGTCCTTTTTAGTTGTTAATGCATAACCAGACAATGCAAAGAAAATAATCCCTGTACCGCCTAAAGCAGTCGCAATTAATTGCGGACCGTTAGTAAAGTGACTGATATAGAAGTTAAGCACTGGACCTAAGGTATAACCCAGGAATCCGGTGAAAGCAAAAACACTGACTAACCCCCAGACACTGTTTCGAAGCGCTTGAGTCAAAAACATTAAGCCATAAACACCAACTATCATAAGTAGAGGGTTCATGGGACGCGCACCGCTTGTGAGAGAAAAAACTGCCATAAATGCACTGAACAAAAATGTCATGCTCAGTAATAGATAGGTATTACGCAGTACCTTATTGCTTGCAAGTACTGACTCATTACGTCGCGTAAGTATAGTGACATCATTTCGGTTCATTGTTTAGAGCTCCTCTATGTTTATATTCTCAGTCTAGCATATCTATGGGTTGGTTTCCTATATTTCAAGGTTAAAACGAATTATTTTTGTTTTGAGGTTCTATAGTACTATAGTAGTATTATAAATAATTTTTGAATAGAGTCCGTAACGACGCTGACACTCAGGATAATGAAAAAAATTTCGACACTTTTGATGTCATAAATTTTAGCAGAATGCAGCCTGGGTGGAGGCGTAAGCCGTAACCCGGGAAATCAGTGGCAGAAAAACCCCGGGTTCCGCTGCGCTGCACCCAGGCTACAATTTATTTAAGCTACATAAAAAATTTCGACATTTTTTGATGTCATAAATTTTAGGATTTTATTATGGCACGAGCAGCATTGGTACAAATGGTTTCTTCAGCAGAAGTCGCTGATAACTTACATCAAGTAGAAAGATTAATGATACAAGCTCGTGAAGAGCAAGCAGATCTTGTGCTTTTGCCTGAAAATTTTGCGTTTATGGGATTTAAGGAAACAGATAAATTACAGATTGGTGAAGTTTATGGTGCAGGTCCAATACAACAAAAAATCAGTCAATTGGCAAAAAAATTAGGCCTATGGGTGATCGCTGGAACTATTCCTCTTAAAGGCACAGGCATTAAGGTGCGTGCCAGTTGCCTTGTTTATGATGCTCAAGGCAAGTGTGCGGCGCGTTATGACAAGATTCATCTGTTTGATGTGTATGTTTCCTCAAACGAAGCATATCAAGAATCGATGTCCATTGAGTGTGGAGATGATCTGGCGCTTGTAGATACCCCGGTTGGAAAAGTAGGATTAACAGTTTGTTATGATTTACGGTTCTCAGAACTTTATCAACAACTCATGTTGCAAGGAGCGCAGTTGTTTACAGTTCCTTCTGCATTTACGGCAGTGACAGGTCTAGCTCATTGGGATGTATTATTACGAGCTAGAGCTATTGAAAATCTATGTTATGTTTTGGCGGCGAATCAGGGAGGGCAGCATGAAAATGGACGTACTACTTTTGGTCATAGCATGATTGTTGACCCTTGGGGAAAAGTACTGACACAAAAAGAAGCGGGTACTGGAGTGGTAATAGCAGATATTGATTTACAACGTCAGCAAGAATTACGCAGAAGTTTCCCCTGTTTGGAACATCATGTATTAAACTTATAAGTAGAATACTACTTTCTTGATACAACAAACTAACAAATATATTTTATTTATTTAAAAGGTAATTAAATGACAGAGGCTCTCACTACAGCAAAAAAAATTTTATTAGCTCCTGCAGCGCTGGACGAAACGGGTATAGAAAAATTATTTAAAACCATTATGAATCGCCATATTGACGATGCAGATCTTTATTTTCAAAGCTGCAGTTATGAATCATGGTATTTGGAAGATTCAGTAGTGAAAAGCGGTAGCTATTCTTTAGATAGAGGCGTAGGCATTCGAGCTGTCAGTGGTGATAAAACAGGTTTTGCCTATTGTGATGATATTTTACTGCCATCAATGTTACGGGCAGCTGACGCAGCTCGTTCTATTGCACTTACTGGATCGAAACCAATTCAATCCATCCAGGTCCAAGGTGCTGCAGTAAGTCGTTATCAAAGTTTAAACCCTATTGAAGGGATGAGTAAGCAAGAAAAAATTGCTTTATTAGAAGCAATTGATAAAGAAGCACGAAGTATTGATCCTCGAGTGACTCAAGTTAATGCGTCCCTAAGTGGTTGTTATGAAGTTGTAATGGTAGCTGGGATGAATGGACAGATGATTGCTGATGTTAGACCTTTAGTGAGCATCAATGTCAGTGTTATTGTGGAAGATAAAAATGGAAAAAGGGAGTCCGCTCGCTCTGGTGGCGGTGGTCGGGTGCCTTATTCTTATTTTTACGAAAAAGAAAATGCCTTAAGTTATGCTCGTGAAGCAGTACGTGAAGCTTTGATTAATTTGGAAGCACAACCTGCTCCAGCAGGGACTATGCCCGTTGTTCTTGGACCAGGCTGGCCAGGTGTTCTATTGCATGAAGCAGTAGGGCATGGTTTGGAAGGGGATTTTAATCGCAAGGGTTTATCTGCTTTTTCTGGGCGAATTGGCCAACAAGTCGCAGCAGCCGGTGTTACAGTAGTTGACGATGGTACCTTGAAAGACAGACGCGGCTCCTTAACAATTGATGATGAAGGGACACCCTCACAATGTACTACGTTGATTGATAACGGTGTTTTGGTGAATTACATGCAAGATAAACTGAATGCCAAATTGATGGGCATGCAATCTACGGGTAATTGTCGCCGTGAATCTTATGCACATGTACCTATGCCTAGGATGACTAATACGTACATGTTGGCTGGACAACATGATCCTGAAGAAATTATTCGTTCCGTACAACGCGGTTTATATGCCGTCAATTTTGGTGGTGGACAGGTAGATATCACTTCAGGTCAATTTGTATTCTCAGCCAGCGAAGCTTATCTGATTGAAAATGGAAAAATTACTGCGCCAGTCAAAGGAGCAACACTCATTGGTAATGGGCCTGATGTAATGAAAAAAATCAGTATGATTGGAAATGATCTGGGATTGGATCGAGGAATTGGTGTTTGTGGAAAAGAGGGGCAATCAGTTCCGGTGGGAGTGGGACAGCCTACTTTAAAAATAGATGCTTTAACCGTAGGTGGGACAGGGTAAGTGTTCAGCCCCGTTGAAGGATCAGCCATATTTGGTCCATCTTGAGAGAAAATCTGTCTGTTCGTGTACAGATAAGCCCATACACCCTGAACCATTACAGGACAGAAGGTTAAAAGAAATGTAGCCTGAGTTTTTCTTTGCTTTACTCAGGCTACAGTTTTGATGTTTTTACTCAATGTTTCGCGTTACTGCCTTTAACCCTTCAAACCAACAGGAATTCTAACGGTAATGGAATTGTTGGATTGACCTAGTAAAGTACCTCCTAAACCATTGGTAATAGTATAAGTTACAGTAAATCTTGGATCCGCTGGATTATTGCTCTGGTAACTACAAATTATGTTTCCAGTTGCACTGTTATACGTAACGGAATCATTAAAATAGTTGATTAAGTTAGCAGGAACATCTTGTACGGATCCAGTCGAACGAAAATATACTTGGAGTGTTTGAGACAATATATTTTCCATACCATAACCACCAATATAGCTTCCAAAATTAGTTACAGCATTTGGACCGCCTTGAGTCATAGGACAAAAAACATTGACTTCATATCCAATAGGGTCTGCCATTGCCATTTCAGGTAGTGCAATGGAGCCGGAAAGCATCAATAATGAGCTTAAAAAAATATTTTTCATTATAATAGGTCCTTCTATATTAATTGAAATAAAAAAATTTAATTATATAAGCGAATTAGATTGTTAATGAATAAAAATAGACTGTCAACGAAAATTTTTTAGCGGTGCAAGCTCACTCGGCTTCGGTCATGTATTATACACTCTGTCGCCCTCATTCACTTGCACCTGTCTAAAGTTTAGTGGGGAACGCTCTATGATTTATGCAAAATCAAAATGGTAAGCAACCGAAGCAACGAATTCGTTTAAGAAAAGATGCTTCGTTTCGAAAGGTGTGATTATGCCTACATCACCACTAACGACATCGAAGAAAGAATTTTCAGTGCGCAACGTACCTGCATCAACAAAACGATAGCCAAGCCCAATGCTGACTTTATCGTTAAAAAAGTAATCAGCGCCGACACCAGCATCCCAAGCAAAGCTAGTCGCTGAATCACCATGAATACGAATATCATAAGTTATTGGATTATCGCTGAACGTATGCTGTACGTTTCTTAGATTACCCATTTGATTATAAGCAAAACCAATCCCGCCTTTAACATAAGGTACAAAGCCACCCCAATTTACCGTGGGCTTCAAAATCAGATCAAACAGGAACGTTTGGACGTCAATGTCATCCGCCTCATAATGATCTTCCAGGAAGAAATTGGGATCAGTAGGAATAACCGCATAGCTCGCATGAAGAAAATAATCATAGCCGCTTCGGTAATCCCAAGTAAACTGGATTGCTATGTTGGGATTATATTGATAGCCAATGAATGCACCTCCAAAACCGCCAATCCCGAAGTCGCTATTCCAATCGGAGTTGCTTGGTGCAATGATATGAAGAGGCTCGTGACCACCCAGATCGGGTGCAAAATGCGTGTTTAAAGAAATAGAAGCTCCGCCTTCAGCACCGATATAAAATCTTGGTGCAGAAGGAGCAACACTCCCCATCACACCAGCAATGGCTAAACTATTAAATCCAACACAAAAAGCTGCTATAGCAAATGCCTTTAATTTCATACTCTCTGAGTCTCCTTAGAATATTATTTTTTTGAGCTAATTTTTAAGTCAGTAAACACTGGAATAAGGAAATCTAAAACAATACAGGGGATACCTAATCCGTGGCACTAAATTAATGGTAATAACACTACATTTCATTGTTGTTTATTGCAGAAGCATGCTACTACTATGAACGTTAAATAGCAAACTTCTCTAAGAAATTCGGATAATCATGCGATATAAATCCTGGGGTACTTTTGTCTTGATTTATATTACGTTTTTTTCTCGCCATTTAATTGATTAAGCAACGAGCTGATTTCAAAAATACGCTCTTCTGAGGCAGTATTCTCTAGGGTAAAACGTAAGCGTTGGGGGCCATCCATTTGATACCTTTTGGCATGTACTTGAATTAAATGAATCAACACTCCTGGATCAATAGAAGGATTTTCACTGAACTCCAGTTTGCCTTGTTGCGCACCGGCACTGATTTTTTGAATGCCCATTTTTTCTGCTTTTAATTTTAATTCAGTAATCAATAATAAATGTTTCACTTGTTGCGGCAACAAACCAAATCGGTCAATTAACTCAACTTGTAAATCATGTAATTGTTCTTTACTTTGTGCATTCGCAATTCGCTTGTACATTATAAGTCGATTGTGAATATCAGGAATATATTCTTCAGGAATAATGGCACTGATTCGTAAATCAATCTCAGGTCCTTGGTGCATAGGAGCAGATAACTCTGGTGTTTTTCCTGCTTTTAAGTCATGCACTGCTTTATCAAGCAGTTCCATAAATAAATTGAATCCAATTGCCTGCATGTTTCCACTTTGTTCTGCACCTAAAAGCTCACCTGCTCCGCGAATTTCCAGATCGTGTGTTGCTAGAGTGAATCCTGCACCGAGATCCTCCAATGATACAATTGCCTCCAGCCGCTTGACGGCATCCGCAGTTAATATTTTTTCATTTGGGGTAAGCAAATAAGCATATGCTTGATGATGCGAGCGACCCACTCGCCCACGTAACTGGTGCAGTTGCGCTAAACCAAACTTATCTGCACGATCAATAATAATTGTATTGGCTGTGGGAATATCAATACCGGTTTCGATGATCGTGGTACAGACGAGCACATTGAAACGGTGGTGGTAAAAATCAGACATTACCCGCTCCAACTCGCGCTCACGCATTTGTCCGTGTGCACTGCGGATTTTCGCCTCAGGAACTAGCGCTTGCAAATCTTGGCACACACGTTCAATTGTTTCTACATTATTATGCAAGAAAAAAACTTGCCCCCCTCTAAGGATTTCCCTCAGTATGGCTTCACGGACTGTGGCGTCTTTTTTCTCTTGCCAGAATGTTTTAATCGCGAGACGTTTGGCTGGGGGGGTAGTCATTAGAGAAATATCCCTTATTCCTGCCATAGCCATATTTAGTGTTCTAGGAATTGGAGTAGCTGTCATAGATAAAATATCAACATGAGTTCGCAGCGCTTTAATGTGTTCTTTTTGTTTGACTCCAAAGCGATGTTCTTCATCAATAATGAGAAGTCCTAAATTTTTAAAGGCAATATTGCTTTGGAATAATTTATGTGTTCCTATGACGATATCAACAGTTCCTGACTTCAAAGCAGTGAGTACCGTTTCAGTTTCTTTGCCTGAACGAAAACGTGAAAGCAATTCAATGTTGATAGGAAAATCGGCAAATCGGTCTCGGAATGATTCAAAATGTTGTCCAGCGAGAAGGGTAGTTGGTACCAGGATACAGACTTGCTTGTTGCTTTGCACTGCGACAAAAGCGGCACGCATGGCTACTTCAGTTTTACCAAATCCCACATCCCCGCAAATTAAACGATCCATAGGTCTTGGAGATTCCATGTCTATTATTATTTGTTCAATTGCTTGTAATTGATCAGGGGTTTCTGTAAAAGGAAAAGCACTGGCAAATTTAATATACTCATTATGCTCTACCTTATATTGGTATCCAGGCTGCGCTTCTCTTTTCGCATAAAGATCCAGCAGTTCAATTGCTACATCATGAATTTTTTCGGCAGCTTTTTTCTTTTCTTTTTGCCATTGATCAGACCCCAGCTTATGCAAAGGAGCATGTTCACTATCAACTCCAGTGTATCGACTAATTAAGTGGAGTGAGGTGACAGGGACATAAATTTTATCCTCGCCTGCATAGGTAAGAACTAAAAACTCACTAGCAAACCCGTTAGATTCTATATGTTGTAATCCCTGATAACGTCCTACACCAAACTGCAAATGAACTACAGGTGCGCCAACGCGTAGTTCAGCCATATCACGGATAATTAAATCAGGGTCAACTGTTTTTTGTACTCCTCGCCTTTGAGGTGTGCTTTGCTCCCCAAATAATTGAGATTCAACGATGATTACGATATGACTTTGTTTTAATTCACATCCATAAATAAGATCCCCAGTGCTGATGTTGATCGGAGCAGTATCATTGACAAAGTCGTGCCATGAGGCGTGTACTTTGGGGGAAATGCCACTTGGTTTAAGCAGATCAAGTAACACTTCACGACGCCCGGCACTTTCGACCACAATTAAATAACGGCGTGAGGAATCTGCACAATAGTTACGAAGTTGGCTTAAAGGTTCCTGTGTTTTTCTATCTATAGGTAGTTGTGGGCCTGGTACGATGTCAAAATTAATCACAGCACCTTTTCTATCTGAAGGATTTTGGAATAAGCGAAGTTGTTCATAAGTATTCGCCTTGGTTAATAATTCAGTTGGATTAATAAAACATGCTGGGGGTGATAAAATAGGTCTACTGATATCGTATCGTCTTTGCTCAAAGCGTTCGTTTAACTCTTGCCAGAATTGTTCTGCATTATTTTGAATGTTTTCAACTAAGCAAATTTTGGCATTTTCGGGTAAATAATCAAAAAAAGTAACTGTTTTTTCAAAAAATAAGGGCAGATAATATTCAATTCCTGAAGGGAATTGACCCTCGCTGATCGCTTCATAAATAGGGCATTGACTTGGGTTTCCGGGAAATTGCTCTCTAAATGTACGTCGAAATAGAAGTTGACTTTGTTCATTTAAAGGAAATTCTCGGGCAGGTAATACATTGATTTCTTTAATTTTTTCTATTGTACGCTGGGTTTCGGTATCAAACTCTCTCAAGCTTTCAATTTCATCATCAAAAAGTTCAATGCGAAATGGCAAACCCGAACCCATAGGATAGACATCAATAATTGAACCGCGTAAAGCAAACTCCCCATGTTCAAGTACTTTATTAACACAATGATATCCGGATTGTTGCAGTTGGTTACGAAAAGCAGTTAAGTCCAACTTTTGTCCTTCTTTAAGCATCAAAGCATATTGATTTAAAAATTCAGGTGGACACAGTCTATGCATTAAAGTGCTTGCTGCAGCAATGACAATCGTATCAGTGAGGTGTTGGATTCGACTTAATGTATATAATCGCTCGGAAATAATGTCTTGATGTGGTGAGAATTGGTCATAAGGGAGCGTTTCCCAATCAGGAAAAAACAATAACTCTTGTGGAGAGTCGGGATTGAGAAAGAAGTTCAATTCTGCTTGTAATTGATTCGCGCTAAGATTGTCTTGGGTAATCAATAGCTTGATGCCGGGTGTTTGCTGACAATACTCAGCCAGGGCAAGGGCTAAACTGCTTCCGTGAAGTTGTCCCCATATTTGTTTCGCGTGTGTTGGCTTATAGAGTAAGGTTTTAATGGACATAGCTTAGGCAAGCGGATTTAAAAATTAGCGATTATACCTTATGTATGGTCTTGGTTCATCTTAAAATTGCAGATTATTTGCATTTAAACGGATAATAAGTTTTATTAAAAAGCCATATAATTAAAAATTGCTACTTATTCGTTAATTTTAATATCGAAATGATCTAATAAAGCCATGACATCCGGGAAGGAAAAACGTGCGTGCTTGATTCTATTTTCATTCGGATCAAGTGTATAGTTAATGGCGTTTGTAAAATCTGCAGCGTTTAAATTCGTATGGAGAAATAGGCTGTTCAACAGATCGGAGCCTACAAAACTTGCATGACTTAAATTCGCTTCTCTGAAATCAATATCATGAGCTTTACATTCCTCAATGATCAAACCTGAAAGCTCCAGTCCATAAAAACTGGAGTGGCTTAAGTTGCTGCTGTAAAAATAGAGGGGGCTTGTAAGCTTGACCAAGGGCCAACTTAATTCGGTCCAATTTACTCCTATAATTTTTGAATTTTTAAATGAGACTTCTGAAAATTTACACCCAGGAAATTTTGCCAGAGCAAGATCGCAGTCTTCAAAATCGCAATCAGTGAATTGTGTATTTCTGAAAATAACGTCAATAAATTTGCATTGTTTGAACTTGCAACTTTCAAAATTAATCTGCTCAATTCGTGTTTTTTCAATGGTTAATTGCGTGAATTTTTGATTAATATAAGTATTTTTATTAAATGGAAGTGTCATATACTTTTACTTTTTCTCTAATTTGAATCACTTTGTAGCCTGGGTGCAGCGCAGCGTAACCCGGGTTTCTAGACATGAATAAAATTGTTTCATCCCCGGGTTACGCTGCGCTGCACCCAGGCTACAACTTAGGTTTCATTTGATGTATCTGTTTCAATGAGTTCAAGCTCATCTAATTCAATATCTACGGACTCAATTTTTTGAAAACGCGACGTAATTTTTTTAGCGGATGTATTCACTTCGCTGACATCCTGATGAGCCAAATTGATGTGCTTGGATAGTTTATCCATTCTTTTTTCAAAGCGTTGGAAATCATCGGCCAGAGCATGTAGGTGTTTTTGAATAATGTGAACTTGTTTGCGAGTAGCATCATCTTTAAGTACCGCTTTAGCAGTAGTAAGTACAGCCATTAAAGTACTTGGGGAAACAAGCCATACTTTTAATCTTTGAGACAGCGAAATTAAATCCGGATAATTCGCATGAATTTCTGCAAAGATGGATTCCGCAGGAATGAACATCATAGCACCATCAGTGGTTTCATTGGGTATGATGTATTTTTCTGCAATGTCTTTAATATGTTTTTGAATGTCTTGACGAAATTGTTGTTGTAAGGATTTTTTCTCAACCGAAGCGGCATCAGTGCTGATAAGCCTCTGATAGGTTTCAAGAGGGAACTTGGCATCAATAACTACATTACCCGTTGGCTCAGGCAAGAATAAAATACAGTCAGCGCGTTTTTGATTACTTAGTGTATATTGCATTGCAAAATGATTGGGTGGAATCATATTGCTGATGAGTGTCGCCAATTGTACTTCACCAAAAGCGCCACGCGCTTTTTTATCAACTAATACATCTTGCAAGCTCACAACATGATTGGATAGTTCAGTAATTTTCTTTTGTGCTTCATCAATGATTGTTAGCCGCTTTACCACGTCAATAAAAGTTGAAGACGTTTTTTCAAAACCTTCGGTTAATTTGTGATTGACTTGTTGGGTTAAGCTGTGGAGATGATTGCGAATTTCTTCAGTGAGCAACTGTAAATGAGAAGTTAGTGAACTTGCATGTTGCTTGAAACTATGACTCATTTGCTCCCTAACATCAGTCATTTGCTTTTGGACGGTGTCATGAATTAATTGGTGCGTCATCAATTGTCCTTGGGCAATTTTCTCACTTACATCCAGACGCACTTGATGCAATTGCGCAGTAAAGGTCTCCAGAATTTTTTCATTGAACTGCCTGCTCAATTTTTTTTGCTGGCTTTGTTTTATCAAAAGCCAAATGAGGAATATAAATTGGAGGGCTAAAGCATATGCTATGCCCTCAAGTAGCGTGATTGAAGATAAAAATTGCATTCATTAGTCCAAAAGTTGACTGAGTTTAATCGGTGGATCATATTGATATATTGTTTTTAATTGCCCGTAATCAGTAAGGTGCAAATAACCCACGGAAAGCTGATCCTCTGCCAAACGAGCTGAATTGTCAAAGCTAAATTTAATTATTTGTTTTCCGGGCTCGAGCCATTGTGCAGTTTGAGTTGTTTCGATGGGAACATCCGTGCCTTGGGAATTTTTTGTGTATAAAACACTTTGTAATGCATACCGACTTGCAGTAGCAACTTCTACAGTGGCGGCAAATGTTAGAGGATTAGAGGAGATCTTTTTGATGCTCATTAAGCTTGCGGAAGGTATTGAATAAGAGAATGCAGCTCGTCCACTACGATGTAAGGGACTATTTTCACCCAGTGCGCATAACACATCGACCTCGATATACCAGTTGCCTCCATGAGTATTGTCATCAGAAGATAAAAGTGTACTGGCTTGGAATTGGTTGTGTTTTATTTCTTTTATTTTGAGAGGAATTGTTTGATTATCAGGGCCTACCAATGTGGCATTAACATCATCTGCCGGATAAGAGGTTATATTATCTTTTAGGGTAATAAGGGCATTAAATTGATCACCGTATTGATATTGCAATGCCGAAGGTTCAATTTGTAAATAAATTAAAGAGTATTTTTCAAACACATGAATTAGATAGGAATCGGCATTTGAGGAGTCTATAGATTTGCTTTTGAGCATGAAATGACTCGCGCCTAATTCAGGTTTGATTTGCAGCATGATCTGATGCGAACCTATTCTTAGCGACTCATCAATTGCCTCATCCTGACTGTATAAAGATGAAGCATCTTTTAAGCTGATGAATTTGCTGGATTTAGCACTTTTTAACTCCAATGCAGGAATGGATTTATTTTTTTGCAAAGGGATAATGCGTAGTACTGCTTCTGGTGCATGAATCGCTAAGTTAATGCCTTGTTGTAATTGAGCAGCAGTCACTTGTTGATTGTAACTGTAACTTTTTTGAATGTTGCTTTCTGTTTTATTTAAAGGAAATTCTCCAATTTTCCAACCATCCTGCAGATGTTCATGCGATAAAGTACTGCAAATATCACAATCATAAGATTTGACTGGATTTTGTGGTAAGGTGAATGCACTGGCTTGCGCACAACAGAATAAAGACAACAAAGTAAGCGTAGTTCTCATTTTACAGCTCCTTCTGAATCTAGGATAGAAATCAGTATTTTATCCAGTCCAAAACATGAATGACGGCTTTGATTGTGGCTAAGCGTTGTCTTATCATCCGTTTGCTCCTTGTCATAAAACCAAATTGTACCTGCAGCAGCTTGGGACGTACAATTTAAAAAACCATCGGCACAGTAATCCAGATAGATTTTGGCAATTCTTAAGCCACTATTGAGTAAATAACCATTACAGTAACTGGCTGAAGAGAGAGGGGAGGCAATAACATCGGTCCCTATGACTGCGTTAAAAGGTACTGGCAAGGAGGGGCGATTTTTAGTGCCGAATAAGAGCTCCTCGTTGTAAATGTACATATCACCAACACGTTGCTGCTTCACCGCATCCCCCGTATAACCCAACAACCAGCTCAGGCTGGCTTCGAAAATACCTCCATTGAAAAGCATATCAGCAAGAGGGGTACCTCCACTTGAAGGAGCTAACGCAACGATTTGTTTGATTTTACTTTTTAATCGCATGTATCGATTATCGTAAGTTGGATTCGAAAGGATCCAGCGCATTACATTTGCGCCATTGGAATGGCTATAAAGAATTAAGGAGTCAATTTTTTTATGATCTATAAAATCTAATAGCTGATTTGCAGTACATCCTGCAGCTTCTTCATCCCACATGTATTTACTGTAATCACAATGAACTACATAGTAATTTTCAGGATTCGGAAGCCCTTGAGCAATATCCTGAATAAAATCTGTTTTCCAATAGCCTCCTTCCGCATCCTCTCGGTGATCATTTGTTCCATGAACAAATGCGATGCCTAGATTTATAGATCCATTAGACTGTGGAAGAGCATACATTAATGTGGAAGATACAAGTAAAAGCCCTGTTATTACGATACGTTTAAAATCCATTTTTATCACGCCTCGGTTCTTGTTGAATCGATATGTATCTATAGCATATTTTTTAGTGATAAACTAATGTTTTTAGGATAATTGCTTTTCACCTATAAAGTTATGAATTCGTAGCCTGGTGCATTGTAGCCTGGGTGAAGGCGTAGCCGTAACCCGGGTTTTCCTGCCACAAAATTCCCGGGTTCGCCTTCACCCAGGCTACGAATTTTTAAAGGCAATGACTTCTCATGTTTTAGATTATGGATGGTAAATGAATGAGTATTGATGAAGTAAAGGGGCAAATTGCTGAATTAAAAGATAGAATAAGGCAATATGATTATCACTATTATGTTCTGGACGAACCACTAGTCCCTGATGTTGAATACGATCGGTGTTTTCGAGCATTACAGGATTTGGAAACTAAGTATCCTGAATTGTTGACAACAGACTCACCTACCCAGCGTGTGAGTGGTACTCCCGCAGATGCCTTTATGCCAGTAACCCATAGGCAACCTATGTTGTCCTTATCAAACGTATTTACTGAGGAAGAGTTACAAGCATTTATTAAGCGTGTCACCGAAAAACTGGATGACCCAGTTCAGCAATTGGTTTTTACCTGTGAACCTAAGTTGGATGGACTTGCAGTAAATCTTAGCTACGAAAATGGAGTATTGATTTCTGCAGCAACACGTGGTGATGGAAGTACAGGTGAAAACATTACTGCCAATATTAAAACAATCTCTGCAATTCCCTTAGTTTTAAGGGTAACAAAACCACCACGTTTTATCGAAATTCGTGGCGAGGTATACATGCCAAAAACAGGTTTTGAAGAGTACAACAAAAAGGCCAAAGAGTCTGGGGAAAAAGTTTTTGCCAATCCTCGTAATGCTGCGGCAGGAAGTTTACGGCAATTGAATCCTGCAGTGACTGCAAGTAGACCTTTGGCCATTTATTGCTATGGCATAGGGGCTTGCGAGGGATATAGCTTACCAGACAGTCATTGGGAGCAATTGCAATTACTTAGAGAGTTTGGCTTTAGGGTATCTTTAGATACCAAACAGGAAGTAGGTATCAAAGGTTGCCTGAGTTATTACCATGACATGTTAGCCAAGCGTAATCAACTTCCTTTTGAAATTGATGGAGTTGTTTATAAAGTAGACAGCGTTCCTTTGCAACAGCAACTTGGCTTTATTTCGCGAGCTCCCCGATTTGCTTGTGCCCATAAGTTTCCTGCTACTGAAGAGATGACTGAGCTGTTAGCCGTTGATTTTCAAGTAGGAAGAACTGGGGCTTTAACTCCGGTAGCTCGTTTGGCACCGGTCAATGTTGCAGGAGTTACTGTAAGTAATGCGACTTTGCATAATATGGATGAAATTGCCAGAAAGGATATTCGTATCGGTGATATGGTTATTATTCGTCGTGCGGGTGATGTGATTCCAGAGGTGGTTTCTGTCATTCTCGAGCGACGTCCAATAAATACCAAAGAGATTCATTTACCTCATAAATGTCCTGTTTGCGGTTCTGATGTAGTGCGTGAGGAAGGGGAGGCGGTTGCGCGTTGTGTGGGTGGTTTATTTTGCAAAGCTCAATTAAAAAGAATGATGTGGCATTTTGCTTCACGTAAAGCGATGTATATTGAGGGATTGGGGGCTGTACTTATTGAACAACTAGTCGATGAAGGGATCGTGCGCCATTTGCCCGATCTATATACGCTTGATGTCACAACTTTGGCAAATCTCCCACGTATGGGAGAGAAGTCGGCAAAAAATTTATTGCACGCTTTAGAACAAAGTAAAAATACAACATTTACTCGTTTTCTTTATGCGCTGGGAATTCGTGAAATTGGTGAGTCCAGCGCTCGAATGTTGGCGGAACATTTCGGAGATGTTGACGCTATTTCCAAAGCAACAGAAGAAGAGTTAATGAGCTTGCAAGATATGGGGCCTGTAGGTGCTTTTAATGTGGTGCATTTTTTTGCACAAGAGCATAATCGTCAAGTAATTGACCGTTTATTAACCCTTGGTGTTCATTGGCCAAAAGTCGAGAAAAAGAAAGTCAATAAAGAGCATTCTTTATTTGGAAAAACAGTGGTTCTGACGGGAACTTTAAATACTATGGGGCGTGAAGAGGCCAAAGCAAAATTATTGGCTTTGGGAGCTAAAGTGACAGGTAGCGTCTCAGCAAAAACAGATTATGTTATTGCTGGAAGCGACGCAGGCTCCAAACTGGATAAAGCAAATGATCTGGGTGTTGCGGTTTTGGATGAGGAACAGTTTCTTAAAATGTTAGAAGGCTCTGTTTCCATTTCCACTAACTTGGCTAAAATGGCCTGATTTTCTGCGCTTCAGTGCTCGAAAATCAGGCCATTTTAGCCAAGCTAGCGAAATGGACACTGACCCAAATTATTATTTAGATAAGGATTTTTTTTGAATCGTATACAGCGAATGGTACTGGTTGCTTTGTTTTTTAAAAGTTTTAGCTGCTTCGCTTATGCATGGCCTTGGATTTTAAATAATCCATATCCTCGCGCACAAGCAAACAAAAATATTTATTATTCATCATTTTCCGAACAGCCTAAAACTCTGGATCCGGCGCTTTCTTATTCGTCAAATGAGTCTCTTTTTCTTGCTCAAATATATGAGCCTTTGTTGCAGTATGACTATTTTAAAAGGCCATATCAATTAGTTCCATTAATCGCATCGCAAATGCCGCAGTTAAGATACCTGGATGTCCAAGGTAATTTACTGCCTGAAAACAGCCAGGAACCACCTGCTTATAGTGTTTATACTATAACCATTAAAAAAGGAATTTATTATCAGCCACATCCAGCTTTTTCTAAGGATAAAAATGGGGCCTATTTTTATCATCATGTTACATCGGGATATTTAGATGAAGAAGACATTAACCAATTATCTGATTTTAAGGATATAGGTACGCGGGAATTGATTGTTGATGATTATATTTATCAAATAAAACGATTGGCTAATCCTGCATTGAGCTCACCGATTTATGGTTTAATGAGTGACTATATCGTCGGTTTTGCAGAATATGGAAAAACACTTCCTAAAGGCAATCATTATATTGATCTGCGTCATTATCCTTTAAAAGGGCTAAAAAAACTGGATGATTATTCCTTTGAAATCACTTTAAAAGGAAAATATACCCAGTTTTTATTTTGGTTGGCTATGAGCTTTTTTTCTCCAGTTCCTTGGGAAGCCGATTTCTTTTACTCTCAACCAGGCATGTTGGACAATAACATCACTTTGAGTTGGTTCCCTGTAGGCACAGGTCCTTTTATGATGGTTAAAAATAATCCCAATCGAAATATGGTGCTCCAAAAAAATCCTAATTTTCGCGAAGAATATTATCCAAGCATCGGTTCTGATGAGGATAAGAAATTAGGATATTTGAATAATGCAGGGAAACGAATACCTTTTATTGAAAAAGCAATTTTTACTCTTGAAAAAGAATCCATTCCTCGGTGGAATAAATTTTTGCAAGGTTATTATGATAGTTCTGTGATTGGGGCAGACAGTTTTGATCAGGCAATCCATACGAATCGATATGGCAAGGCTGAGCTAACACCTGAGATGCAAAAAAAACATATGTATCTCACTGTGGAATTACAACCTACTACTTACTATATGGGATTTAATATGCTTGATAAAGTAGTTGGGGGAACGAGTGAACGTGCGCGCAAGTTAAGAAGGGCTATCTCAATTGCAGTAAACTATGATGAAAATATAGCCATTTTTCATAATGGTCGAGGTATCGCAGCTCAAGGACCGATTCCACCAGGTATTTTTGGTTATAAAGAGGGCGAAGCAGGGATTAATCCTTACGTTTATGAATGGAAAAATGATGAAGCTGTGCGTCGTCCCATTAGCGATGCGAAACAACTTATGGCTGAGGCAGGATACCCTGATGGGATTGATCCGGCTACTGGAAATCACTTAATTTTGAGTTATGACGTCACTACAACAGGTGGTCCTCAGGACAAATCCTTATTTGATTGGATGCGTAAGCAATTTGCCCAGATAGGCATCGATTTGAATGTTCGGGCAACCTTGTATAATCGTTTTCAAGAAAAAATGCGTACAGGTGATACACAAATATTTAGTTGGGGCTGGGTGGCAGATTATCCGGATCCTGAAAACTTTTTGTTTCAGTTGTATGGTGCCAATGGCAAGGTAAAATTTAGCGGTGAAAATGCTGCCAATTATCAAAATCCAGAATTTGATCGTCTTTTTAATTTAATGAAAAATAGGCAGAATGATGCACAAAGGCAGCGGATCATTGATGAGATGATCTCTATTGTTCGTCATGATGCTCCATGGATTTGGGGGATACATCCTGAAGAATTTATTTTATCTCAGAGCTGGGTTTCTCGCGTTAAGCCCAACACAATGTTTTCTTCAACTCTAAAGTACCTCGCAATCGATGTACCTGAACGAAACAAAATGAGATTCGCTTGGAATCAACCTGTTTTTTGGCCATTGGGTTTATTGTTTTTGCTTATTCTAATCCTAATTCTTCCTTTAGTTATTGCCTATTACAAAAAAGAAAGAAAACCGGCAGAAAGGAGGTTTATCCCATGATCAAGTATTTACTGCGTCGAGTTATGTATTCGATACCCATTCTTTTTGGAATTAATCTGATTACTTTTATTTTATTTTTTATGGTGAATACACCAGACGATATTGCACGGATGCATTTAGGGCAAAAACATGTGGAACAACAAGTGATTGATGATTGGAAAGAGGCACATGGTTATAATTTACCCTTATTTTATAATGAACAAAAAACTGGAATAGAAAAAATACAATCGAGTTTATTTTTTCAAAAATCAATGAAGCTCTTTACTTTTAATTTTGGCGTGTCCGATTCTGGACGAGATATTAGTGAAGACATTACCTACAGAATGTGGCCAAGTCTTTCAATCGCATTACCCGTTTTGATATTGGATGTTATTGCTAACATTATTGTAGCTATGGCAATGGCTTTTTTTCGCGGGACTTATCTTGATTTAGCAGGTGTGGTGATTTGTATTATTTTAATGTCGATTTCCAGTCTATTTTATATTATTGGTGGCCAATATCTTTTTGGTAAATTATTACGTTTAGTACCTATTTCAGGTTATGACAGTGGCTTTGATGCGTTAAAGTTCGTTATTTTGCCGATTACTGTAGCGGTACTTAGCGGTTTGGGGGCGGGGAGCCGTTGGTATCGCACTTTATTCTTGGAAGAAATGCATAAAGATTATGTTAAAACTGCCAGAGCAAAAGGACTATCGGAACGAAGAGTGATGTTTAAGCATGTACTGAAAAATGCAATGCTTCCTATATTAACCGGAATTGTAGTGATTATTCCTTCCTTATTTATGGGCAGTTTGATATTGGAATCTTTTTTTGGTGTCCCCGGCTTAGGTAGCTATACGATTGATGCAATTCAACAACAGGATTTTGCTATTGTGAGGGCTATGGTGTTCTTAGGTTCGATTCTTTACATTGTAGGATTGGTATTAACAGATATCTCTTATATGCTGGTTGATCCTCGAGTGAGATTATCTTAGAAATAAAAAGTAGCCTGGGTGCAGCGAAGCGAAACCCGGGATTTGTGGATCTGAATAAAATTTCTCAACACGGGTTTCGCTTCGCTGCACCCAGGCTACGTGTTGAGGAGATGAGTTGAGAAGAAAAAATGATGATTGACTTTCTATGGACTGATAAATGCTTTCTTACCTTAGTAGCCTTAAGTGGGGTGGTAATTTTACTGAGCTTACGCAAGTATCATATAAGGCGTTCTTTTTCCATAATTTTGCAAAGGCCCATTGCTGTAAGTGCGGGCATCATCCTGTTGTTTTTTCTTACTGTGGGTATTTTGGATTCGATTCATATTACATCGGTAAATAAGGAAACAGAGACTGCAGCTACTGTGTTGGATAAGATTTTGGCTCCTATCGATCAAATTTTAGAAAAAACTTATTCGGCGCCGTTGGCATTAAGGCAATTTATTAGTGAAACTACCTTTGTGAATGGTGTTGTTGAGCAAACTTATCCATTATTGATTTATCCTGGCAAACGGGTAAATACAGAAGCAGAAAGAAACGAGCTCATAAAGAGTACACTGTGGCATGCATTGAAATGGGGTATATCCGCGGCATTTTGTATCGGAATAGTTCTAATTTTTATTCGTTTTTGCCGACAGTTAAGACCTGTTTTTGCTTTAAGCGCGACGAGTTTAAGCACCTTAATCACCCTAAGTGTTCTTACATTTTTTGTTGTGCTTGGTTACGAGCTTTCAAGAACGTTTCATGTGTTTGGTACGGGACAAATTGGCCAAGATATTTTTTACTTTACAATTAAAAGCATACGTACAGGTTTGGTCATTGGTCTTTTAACTACTTTATTTATGCTGCCCTTGGCTTTGTTTTTGGGAGTAGTGGCAGGATATTTTGGAGGTTTGGCGGATGACCTGATTCAGTATACTTATACCACTTTAAGCTCAATACCCGGTGTTTTATTAATTACTGCTTCAGTCTTATCGTTACAAGTTTACATAGCCAATCATCCTGAGCAGTTTACTACTTTAGCTCAAAGTGCGGATGCACGTTTATTGGCACTTTGTTTCATCCTTGGGGTAACGAGTTGGACCAGCTTATGTCGACTTTTGCGAGCAGAAACTTTAAAGCTACGAGAAGTAGATTATGTTCAAGCGGCGCGTGCTTTAGGATCCAATTGGTTTACGATTATTCGCAAACACTTATTGCCCAATGTGATGCATATTGTGGTGATCACTCTGGTTTTGGATTTTAGTTTTCTGGTTATGGCTGAGGCATTGCTTTCTTATGTGGGAGTAGGGGTTTCACCCATGACCATTAGTTGGGGTAATATGATTAATAGCGCACGTTTTGAGTTAGCGCGTAATCCTGTTATTTGGTGGCCTATATTGGCTGCATTTGTTTTTATGTTTTTGCTGGTTTTAGCGATTAACTTATTTGCAGATGCGGTCCGAGATGCTTTTGATCCGCATCAATCACAAGTTTGATATAGAACTTAATGGGTGAGTTTATCATGATGATGCAGGTAGGCAAAACCCTTGATTTAGGTTAAAGTTCATCAATTAAGCTTAATGAGTTAATTTCCTTATGCAACAACGTTTTGTTCATTTACGTGTCCATACCGAGTTTTCTTTGGTTGATGGCTTGACTCGTGTTAAGCCTTTAATGAAGGTTTTACCGTCCCGAGGGATGTGTGCTGTTGCAGTGACTGATTATTGCAATTTGTTTGCGGCTGTGAAGCATTATAAAAACGCTGTTGATATGGGAATCAAGCCTATTATTGGAAGTGATTTACCTTGCCACGATCCTGATCAGCCTGAACGAGTTTCTTCTCTGGTTCTTTTATGCCTTAATTCTCAAGGGTATAACAATTTAACCTGTCTTATTTCCAAAGCATATCAGGAAGGACAATATCAAGGGCAACCAAGAGTACAAAACCAATGGATTCAAGAGTACTCAGCAGGACTTATCGCATTATCTGGTGGAAAATTCGGTGATATTGGACACGCATTATTAGCTAATGACGATGCTTTAGCTAAAAGTCGAGCGATATATTGGCAAACACTTTTCCCCAATCGTTTTTATTTAGAAATTCAACGTACAGGACGACCTGATGAAACGCGTTACAATGAAAAGTTGATTGCTTTAGCCGATGAATTGCAATTACCGCTAGTAGCAACCAATGATGTGCGTTTTCTTGATCAAGAAGATTTTGAAGCGCATGAAGCGCGAGTTTGTATTCATGAAGGGTATACACTGGCTGATCCTAGAAGAGAGCAAAAGTACAGTGCGCAACAATACTTGCGATCGGCTGATGAAATGATTGCTTTATTTTCTGATTTACCATCTGCAATAGAAAATACCGTTGAAATCAGTAAACGATGCACTGTAAAACTGGATTTAGGTAATAATTATTTGCCTAATTTTCCCATACCGGATGGGTCTACTGTTGAAGAATATTTATCTCATTTATCACAAGTTGGTTTAGAAGAGCGTTTACTGCAAATATTTAAAAACAAATCGCCTGAAGAATTGCAAACATCTCGAGAAGAGTACGACAAACGTTTGCAGGTTGAACTCAATGTGATTAATAGCATGGGCTTTGCCGGTTATTTCCTAATTGTGGCTGACTTCATTCAGTGGGCAAAAAAAAATGGTGTGCCGGTGGGGCCAGGAAGAGGTTCAGGAGCTGGCTCCTTAGTTGCTTATGCATTAAAAATTACCGACTTGGATCCTTTGGAGTATGAGTTACTTTTTGAGCGTTTCTTAAACCCGGAACGGGTATCCATGCCTGATTTTGATATCGATTTTTGTATGGAAGGTCGCGATCGGGTTATTGATTATGTGGCTGAGAAATATGGCAGGCAAAGTGTTTCACAAATTATTACTTTTGGTACTATGGCTGCAAAAGCAGTGGTACGTGATGTTGGACGTGTATTAGGTCATCCCTATGGCTTTGTTGATAAGTTAGCAAAATTAATCCCTTTTGAAATCGGAATTACATTAAGTAAGGCTTTAGAACAGGAAGAAGAACTAAAGCGTCGTTACGAAGAGGAAGAGGAAGTTAAAGAACTCATTGATTTGGCATTAAAACTGGAAGGGATTACCCGCAATGCAGGAAAACATGCCGGGGGAGTGGTGATTGCCCCATCCCAGCTCACAGATTTTACTGCGATTTATTGTGAAGAGGGATCGACACAAATTGTTAGCCAGTTTGATAAAGATGATGTTGAAGCGGCGGGTTTGGTCAAGTTTGACTTTTTAGGATTACGTACCCTGACGATTATCGATTGGGCTTTGACTACGGTAAATAAAAAACGAGCTATTGAAGGCTTGGCTGCAGTGGATATCAGTCAAATTCCAACAGATGATGTTGCGACTTTTGATTTATTAAAGGCATGTAAAACAACAGCGGTATTCCAGCTGGAATCTCGTGGTATGAAGGAGTTAATTAGCCGTTTACAGCCTGATTGTTTTGAGGACATTATCGCTTTAGTGGCTTTATTCAGACCAGGTCCTTTGCAATCTGGAATGGTAGATGATTTTATTGATCGTAAGCATGGACGTGCGGTAGTTGATTATCCTCATCCGGATTTGGAGCCAATTTTAAAACCAACTTACGGCGTTATCTTATATCAAGAGCAAGTGATGCAAATTGCGCAGGTTTTGGCAAATTATACTTTGGGTGCTGCTGATTTGTTACGTCGTGCGATGGGAAAGAAAAAGCCCGAAGAAATGGCAAAACAGCGAGAAATTTTTACTCAAGGTGCGACTGATCGAGGAGTTGATGAAAAAGTTGCAACTCATATTTTTGACTTGATGGAAAAATTTGCGGGTTATGGTTTTAACAAATCGCATTCAGCTGCATATGCATTGGTAGCTTACCAAACTGCATGGCTTAAAGCACACTATCCGGCGGCATTCATGGCTGCAGTTATGTCCTCAGATATGGATAATACGGATAAAGTGGTTACTTTTATTGATGAATGTGCTCATATGAAATTGAAGATTTTACCTTCATCAATCAATCACTCGATGTATCCGTTTACTGTAGTTGATGATGCCACTATTATATATGGTCTTGGTGCTATAAAAGGGGTAGGAGAGTCTGCTATTGACTGCATTATTGAGGCGCGTGAAGCAGGTGGAAAATACACAGACTTATTTAGTTTCTGCCAACGACTGGATTTGCGCAAGGTAAATCGACGCGTATTAGAAGCGCTCATTAAAAGTGGTGCTTTTGATGATTGGAATGTGGAGCGAGCAATATTAACTGCATCTTTGGAAAAAGCGCTAAAAGTGGCAGAAAAAGAGCATCAAAATCAATCCAGTGGACAATTTGATTTATTTTCATTATTAGAAGACGATACTAATGAGCAAAACTACGTGCAGTGCAAACCCTGGTCCGAGGCGCAACGACTCGAAGGTGAGCGAGAAGTATTAGGCTTTTATCTAACCGGGCATCCTGCAGATCAATATCGACGTGAGTTTGGTGACTTTATCGTTCCAATCAGTCAACTAAATCCATCCATGCATAAAAAAGCCATTATTTGTGCACAAATAGTAGGGATTCGCAAAATTGTGACGAAACGTGGCAAGAAGCTCGTGATTCTTGGCATGGATGATTCTACGGCACGACTTGATGTTGTTGTATTTGGCGAGCTTTTCGAATCCTCTGCCTCGGGCGTGGCAACCGGAGATATGTTAGTAATTGAAGGTGAAGTAGCCCATGATGATTATAATGGCGGTGTAAAAATGACTGCGAATCATCTCTATGATGTGCCAACAGCGCGTACTAAATTTGCTCGATGCTTGGAGTTACGTTTGCACTCTGGAAATCAGGGGATTTTAGGTTCTATTCAAGCATTATTAAAAGCTCATGTTGGACGCTGTTCCGTGCAACTTTCATACAGCAATGATTATGCTAGGGCGCAATTGAGTCTTGCACAACAATGGCAAGTAGTTCCAAGTGATGAACTACTCGGGCTTTTAATGAATCTTTTAGGGGATGAGCACGTTGTTATGAAATATTAATAGCCCGGGTGCAGCGCAGCGGAACCCGGGTTTCCTGTCACATATTCCCCGGGTTCCGCTGCGCTGCACCCTGGCTACATTTATTTTTAGCTGGCCAGCAATTTATCCATTTTTGCTGCACAAATAAAATCATTATGACTCAAGCCATTGAGGGCATGGGTCATGAAGCTCACGCGGCAATAGTTATAACCTACTTCTAAATCGGGGTGATGATTTTCGGTATTTGCAATCCATGCAAGTGCATTAACAAAAGCCATTGTTTCATAAAAATCTTTAAAAGATAAACTGCGTTTAATGATTCGGTGATCTGCACTTACCTCCCAATTTTTATTTAACTGCGGCATTAAATTTTTAATTTGTTCTGCATTTAATGCAGCGCCTATGCCTTCACATGATTCACAATGTTTGCTGCTTAAATCACTGGTCATTTTATTATTTCCTTACATGTAGGGTCTGGTAATTACTCAATGCATCAAAAAATCGATCATTCTGCTCCTTAGTTCCTACGGTTACTCTTATGTAATTGTTCATCTTATACGGATGCAGAGGTCGCACTATGATACCTTTATCTAATAGATAGTTATAGAGCAACATACCGTCCTCCTTACAATCAAAGGTAAGAAAATTGCATGCTGAGGGTAAGTAATCGATATTTAATTGATTAAATCCATCTTTCATTTGCAGCATTCCTTCTGCATTGGTTTGCAAACTTAATTGAATAAATTGATCATCATCCAAGGCAGCATGAGCAGTGGTCAGTGCGACTTGATTTACTGTAAACGGTAACTGGACACGTCGCATGAGATCAACTATTGAGGGATGTGCTATTGCATAACCTAAACGAACACCTGCTAACCCGTATATTTTTGAAAAAGTTCGTGTAATCACTAAATTAGGATGTTGGGCTAACCATTCAATGCTATTACAGCTTAATTGAGATGCTGCATACTCATAATACGCTTCATCGAGAACCAATAGAGTACTTTCAGGAATATTTTCTAACAGACGTTTTATTTCTTTTTGGTTAATCAGAATACCAGTAGGATTATTGGGATTCGCTAAAAAAATGATGGCGGTTTTTGAATTGCATGCTTGAATCAATTTATCTACATTAACATGCCAATCCGGATCGATTTCAATGGAGCGAACCGGGATATTCAAGGTGTTGGCTTGAATCGCATAGGTGCTAAACGCATATTCGTGCGTGATGATGTGTTTGTCATGATGCAGTGCAAAGCAGTTGAGTAGAATAGTGTATATATAATCCGAACCATTGCTTACAAAAAGTTGATCCATATCGATTGCGAGTTTATTCGCAAGCTTAGGCATTAAAGGATGGTTCATTGGTGAGGGGTAAGTAGCTAAGAGGTGAGGTGACATTTCTTTTAATGAGGCAAAGGCTAAAGGGCTGCAACCTAGAGGATTTTCATTACTTGCCATTTTAATAATGTCATTGTCGTTAATCCCTTTCTCACGTGCTAGTTCTTCTATAGATTTTCCTGGTTTATAAGGGACTAAAGATTGTATGCCTGGATGAGGTAATTGTTGAAAGTTCACTGCCATAAATTTTCCCTAACTAAAAGTTTCTCATATTATCCAAGCTTTAGCTTTCTGTCACGAGCTCATTGAATTAAAAATCATTCTATATCGTATTGCATGTCTATTTATGATCTCTAGGTAGTGAGCACAGGTCTTGAATTTTTATTTTCAAGGCGTTAATCTTTGCGTGGCAAACCAACCCACTGGAAAATGGAATATGAATTGGCAAAAGGGATTTTCCCTTACTGAAGTATTGGTATCTTTATCACTGATAACAACTTTGACTCTGGCTTTATTACAACAACAAGGGCAGAGTAAACAATTATTAAATCAATTAATTTTTAGAGCACAAGGGTCTCAATTTCTTGATCAAATTGAAGAAACGATGATGGCCAAAGTTTCAAAACTTCCACCAACCCCTTCTCCGTATCATTTGGATATACAGCTAAAAAATCAACAGTTACTCCTCCATCTTGTATGGTTTGAACAAGTAGGCTCTATAACCCGTCACCATCATCTTATGGGAAGTGGTCAATGAAAAAGCAAATGGGAATCAGCCTGACGGAAGTACTAATCAGTCTTTTTCTTGCCAGTGTGATTATAACTCCATTAATCCAACTTTATTTGGGAAGTAAGCGTCAATATCTTGAAACAGAAAAAGTTTTAGAAACACGTTTTGACTTACAATGGGTGGGTGATTTATTGAGTGATAGTATTCGACGTGCAGGTTTTACCCCATGTTTGGGCATTGACCGTTTGCAAGTTATTGATCGGAGAAATCATCAAAACAGAATTCATGCACTGCAAGCTGAAAATCAACCGAATCAATTTATTCAAGTAACTCGTATGAGCGAACATTTTGCAAAAATAATCAAAATTCAAGGTGCAACAAAAATAGTGATTGAGGAGCCAGTGATACTTCATAAAAAGCGTCCCATACTCATCTCTGATTGCGAACATGCAGAGGTACACGAACTATTCGACGTGGAACAACAAAGTAAAAATTCGCTTATTACTTTGAACAAACCTCTATTTTTTTCTTATGGCCGCTCAGCATACATTGGTGAGTATCTTGAGGAGAAATGGTTTATTAAGAGAAATACGAATTATGTGGATACGTTACATTATCAGTTGGTACAAACAGAAGAAATAACGCCTTTAATTCATTTCATACATACTCGAATTCGACACATAAAAGAGAGGCAGTTTCTTGAAATTATCATGGGGTTGGATGAGAACAAAACGTATGAGCTTAGGGTTCTGGTGCGTGGCTCATGAGCGGCTCTCTTCGGAAACTCTACTCCAGAGGAAAATTGCTTCGTCGATACGGTGCTCGAATCCTCATGTACTGGCGTGTACACTCCGGTTCTGCGCGCCGTATCTCCTTGCACTTCTCCCACTGGAGCGAGTTGCCGAAGAGAGCGAGTAGAAAAAATCAAGGATTTATTTTATTTATAACCTTACTTATTATCGGTGTGATTAGTTTGCTTATTTTGACTTCGATGCAGCATGTTTTACTGTATTACAAGACAATTAATAAACAAGAAGTATTGCACCAGAATTTTTATCAACTTGAGGGTGTGGCATTGCGATTGCTGCACCAACACACAACATTAAATTCGGACTGTGTGATACGTTCAGACTCTGCAAATCAAGTGATACATAATTTACTCGAACACAAAGGGTGCTCCTTAAAAAGTGGTTTAACTCAATACAAATATTATATTGAGGATTTAGGAGAGTTTCCGTGTTTGGTAGTTCGTTATAAAGGACGAAAATCAGCATCGCATCATCAACGGGTGACTGTTGCTCCCTTTGAAGAGGGATCTCCTGTATCTCTATTGCAAATAAGGCTTATTAGTTCAGGAAGAGCGATCCCTTGCCTTGCAACGGAACATGTTACTCCTCTGGGAGTGAGTAGCTGGCGATATTTGCCTTCTCTATAAATAAATTTTATTCAATATTCAGAGTCTGTTTACCTTTCAATCTGGCGAAATGGAAACAGACCCTAGAGTCTCGTCAAATTTCCGATGACATTTTTAACTTATCTAAATGCTTTAAATCAATTGGTTTTACACATTCACTAAATTTTTTTTGTAGTGCATAGTGATGCAATTATTTTATTTGTACGTTCTAAAAAAATTAATTAAAATCAGATTATTATTAAAAGCAGCTTTTACTCATTAATAGTTTTTGGCAAGAGATTAATGTTTAAATTTTGCCTTTTATTGTTGCAAAATATTCCACAACGTGTAAAAATTGTCCGCCTATGAAAACGAAAATAATCTCTATTACACTTTTTTTAGCCTTAATTGCCTTGAGTAGTTTAATGTGGTGGTTTTGGCCAGTAAAGCAACCATCAACCATGTTCAGACAGGCTGATTTTGATCGGTTACCTGGTTGGAAATCAACGGATCTAAAAAAGTCTTTACTGACTTTTCAAACCTCCTGCCGTGCTTTTATCAAGCAAAATCCGGAGCAGATTGTCGGGACGGATCAGATCAATTTACAAGTAAAAGATTGGCAACCGGCGTGTAAAGAAGCTTTAAAGATTTCTCCCACAGCTGAGAATGAAGCAAAACAATTTTTTGAAAAATGGTTTATTCCTGTAGAGTTTACTGATACCGGTGAAAGACCTGGCTTATTTACAGGTTATTATGTGCCTGCAATTAAAGGAAGTTATACTAAATCCAAAGAGTTTCATGTTCCTCTTTATGAGACTCCAGATGATCTTATAACTGCTGATTTAGGTATGTTTTTTAATGATTTTAAAAGTCGCGGCATTGTAGGGCGGGTAGAGGGTAAGAAATTCGTCCCTTATTACACTCGCGCACAAATTAATCATGGTGCACTTAAGGGTAAGGCGCGCGTTTTAGTATGGATTAACAGTCCTATAGATCGTTTGTTTTTGGAAATTCAAGGTTCAGGAGTAATTGAACTTGAAGATGGTAATAACCTTTATGTTGGTTATGATGCTCAAAATGGCAAACCATATACTGCGATTGCCGGAGTGTTGATCAAAAAAGGGGTTATGACTAAAGATAATGCGTCCATGCAGGCAATAAAACGGTACTTGGAAGCTCATCCCAAACAGATGGATAAAGTGATCAATCAAAATAAATCTTTTGTTTTCTTCCGTAAAATGTCGGATGGAGTCGCATTAGGTTCGCAAGGTGTGGCTTTAACACCGGGTTATTCGCTGGCCATTGACAAGCAATGGGTGCCTATGGGCGCTCCTCTTTGGCTAAGTACTACGCGTCCAGACAGTAAGAATCCTGATAAAAATAAACCCATGCAGCGTTTGATGATTGCTCAAGATACTGGCGGCGCAATACGTGGTAAAGTACGCGGGGATGTCTTTTGGGGTGGTGGTGAAAAAGCCACTTTAATTGCAGGTCATATGAAGAATCAGGGGCATTACTGGATTCTTCTTCCTAAGCATGCAATATCTCGCCTAGAGAAAAATAAATTGATTTCTGGATAATTTAACGCCCAGTTCTATTCTGAGGTCCTGTGGACAAGTCCTGAAAGAACCCCACAAAATTTAACCAGGTAGCATGTCAATTGTTGGCTGTAATCCCTGCGTAGGCAGGGATCCATCCATCAAGATAGTTCATCGCTCAAATGAAGCCACGGAGGATGGTTTCACTTAATTAAAGTTAATTTTCCATTGTCTTTTCACTTTTTTAATTTGCTTTTCCCGCGTACATTGTAAATGGATCCCTGCCTACGCAGGGATGACAGCCTTTTTGGGTATAACAGAAGACGTAGAATATGTATTTTCGTGTTTAAATTTTGTGTGGATCTCTCAAGGACAAGCAGCAAGGCCTAGGCGCAGAGATGTGAGCAAGAGACAGCGACTTGTTCGTAGAGTTTTTTTGCAGGATCCAGTGATTTTATATGATTTCTGGATCCTGAAGACAGTGCAGAGTGAATGAGATATATGGAAAGGCTGTATCAATTAACTTTGTTTTCCGGATACTTTATTTACCTCAGACTTCTGCCCTGACTCTTTTAGTGGTGGTATCACACTGTTTAATGCTTCTGTATTATTATTCAATGATTGAGCTGTATTGTCTTTTAAAGCATCAGCTAAGCTAATAAATTTGTATCCATTTTTTCGATACATTTCAATGATGTCTTCTAAACATAAACTGTTAAGAAGATTTGCATGGATTAATAAAATTTGTTTGACATTTTTCCCTTTTGCATTTTTTTCAGCTCTTAATGTCTGTTGCCAAATGTAAGCCAAATAACGTTTTTTAAATGCGGGTAGATTTTGAGCTCTTTTTCTATAAGGTATCCTGTAGAAACGTGCGTTAAACTCATAGTCTTTACTGTCGATCGTTACTGGGGCAATAGTGTATTGATGTGCGGCCAGGTAGTCATACACTTTTTGTTTTTTTTGACCAGTACCTTCGGCTAGGTAGGGATAGCGAAAATATTTAGGCTCTGTCAATACAGGCGCTAAGACAGTATCAGCACGGTCTATATCTGCTATATATTTATCAGCACTCATGTTATTCAAACTTTTATGAGTATAAGTGTGATTACCTAGAGCAAAGCCTTGATTACGGAATGTTTCTAAAAGATCCCATTCATTTTTCGCAACTGCTTCACCAATGACAAATCCGGTGGCTGGAACTTGATTGTCAACAAGAGCATTCACTATAGCCATAAATCGAGCTTGGGTTCTTTTCAGACTTGCCGGAGTGCTGGAACCAGAACCAACAAAGGGTAAATCATCAATTGTAATCGCAATTTCTTTTTCTTCGGCAAAACATGGAGAATTAAGTATGCAGAACAAAAACGTTACACCGGCCCATCGAAGTAACATGATATCCCCTAATTTTATTTTTGTTATTTAAAAATAAATATAGTAGACAATTTTCAAAAAAGTATAATTTTTCATAATTTCTTATTTATTATGAGAATTTTTAATGATAGACTGGTTGATTTTTGATTCGAAATATATAGATTTAAAAACCGTTATTCCTCTAATTTTTGTTTTGTTTTTCGTAATCCTTCAAATATGGGTTCAGAAATAGTGTTAGGGAAGGATGGCGGTAGTTTTTTTGAGACTTCTTGGATAACAGAATCTGTTTGTTTCAGCATTTCATTAAGTATGATTTCAGCTCTTTCTGGAGAGTAATTCGCTTCTTTTGCAGTATCTATAAAATGCCGACGTTGCAGGGTATGCCAGTGATAATGAGTATTTTTACCTTTTAAGGCCATTGCCATTTTAATTTTCTGAGTTTGTAGTTGGTTTTTCTTTATTAGTGGATATGCAGACATGATGTCGTATAAAGGGGTTAGTCTGTATTTTCCTTCAGGCTCAATAAAAAGACTGAAATTTTTAGCATGGCCATCAATTCCAGCAATGAGCCAGAAAAAAACCTGAGCACGATAAAACATATCGCGGTCTGGAAGCGAGTTTGCTGAACCGAGCAATAATTTCATAATCTCTTTAATACCAGGTCCCCCATCCGATTGATATTTGATGTTGTACGAAACACCTAATGCTTGGCATAGGTCTTCTTGAGGCAAGCGCATAATCCAACTGTTATCTCGAGATAACCGGCGATCAAACCGTTTTACCGATAAAACCTTTATCTCTTCAAAATGAAGAATGTCACAGTCTGCTGCCGGTAATCCATAGCTTTTTGCAAGAAGAGAGCACAGCCATTCGTTTTCACAACTGTCTCGTAAATCCATATGTTGGTGAGCGATAATGCCAATGGGTAATTTAAAAATATGTGTGGTTGGCGTTTCCTGAAGCGGTTCGCACCATTGGTTCTCATGATATAAAAAAGCAGTTTTTTCTTGTGCCCCTGCAATAGAAATTCGGAACTCCTCTTCTTCCTGACTCATACCTAAGGGGTTTATTTGGTAATTTCGTAAAATCGAAGCGATTTTTTGCTCTGTTAATGGCTTATATTTAATTTTTCTCTCGAATTCAGCTAATGGGCCTGTGATGAGCTGAATGGCTCCCACGCAATCCCTGCCGATACCCGCCAGCAGATCAAAAGGTTGGCTGGTTGCTATTTGAAATCGTGCTTGTATTCGTGCGCGGATTTGTTGGTTATCTGGGAGCAAGTTATCAAAAAAATTATATACTACATCGCCTGCATAGGTTTGTTCCACGAGCGGTAATGATAATGAAATAGGGCGGGCTCCTGCTTGATTTAACCAATCTTGATGATAAGTAAACTTCAATCCCCCCTGGGAGGTTTTCTCAAGCATCCCCACCAAAATGCCATTCATTAAAACATAAAGAATTTGATTTTTCTTTACCATTCATCATTCCATTGATTGTTTGTTGTATTGGACTCACTTTTTGCTGATATTTTTAAATCCAAGTCAAGCGCGGATAATATCCGAAATAAAGTGCTTAATCGCATGTGTTCTGGATTATTCTCGATTGCGGAAATGGTTTTTTGTTTTAAACCCACCAAAGCAGCAACTTCTGCCTGGCTTAATTTCAGTTTTTTTCGTTGATTTTTTATCAACAACGCCAGTTCCAGAGATGAGTGAATCAGCATAAATGTTCCTGAATAAATTGATACCTTATTGGGGATATTTTTAATTGTATACCCTAAAATGGATAATATCAATTTTATCCCTTTCAAGGTATATTCTTGATTATATACCTTAAATGGGATAATAAATTCACGATATCACGATTGTGAATTTGCAGGGAAATTGATTTATTCGGAGCAAGTTAAAGTTTGATATTGTGTCAGCTCGTCAGAATCATTCTTTATAGGCTGCTGCTCACTTTGCTCTCTCCCATTTGCCATAGTGGCTTTCCAGGTAGACCGAGCTAACTCATCTGAAAATCGTTTATAAAAACCAGCCCAACCTTCAGCCACTGAAGTTTGGCCCATGCTGCTCACCGTATCGATTAGTCCTTCTCCTTTATTAAATCCATGCTGTATTCCTGCGAGCAATCCTACAACGCCACTTACTACCGCTTTTCCATAAGCTTTCATCGTGAGCCAAACCTTCTCCCCTAAATTTTTTGATGAGTCATCAAGAAGCGCATTAAAGTTTTTTGCTGTTTCTATTACATTCTTACCTAATCCTACTAATAACTCATAATCTGCCCTGTCATTCCCAGTAAAGAATTCATTGACCTTATGCATCAATTTCAATCCACCATTGAGAAGTTCGTACCCAGCGATAGTGAGGCTTAAAATTCTGAGTGATCCTAATTTCTGAGAAAGGGTTTCTTCATCATCTTGGTCTAAGTTTTTTTCTAACTCGTTTAAATAGTCTAGAATCGTTTGCGACACTTGATTCCTTACATCAGTAAAGTCTTTTGGTTCGTCAATTGAGCTTTGTTCTGGTATCTTGTGCGCTTTGCGCATTTCGTTGATTAACTGATGAGCTTTTTCTTTATTCGAAGGCATAAAATGCTCCCACATACAAAATATATGGTCAATTATACCAAAAAAGACACATATCAATAGTTGGGTAAAATAATTTATTTGAAAAAATTTAATAAATTTTATCCCTTCAGAAGTACCTTTTTCTAATCTAATTAGAGTGCAAGTGAGTTATACTCATTTCATTCTCTATGCGAGATCATAAACCAATATTTTTTAACGTATCAGCTCCATAGGTTAGGACTTCTATTTTTGTGTCAAAGAAGGTGGATAGTTCAAAAGGAGAATTCGAGCGCAGAGCGTAACTATGAATATTTTATTATTAGCTTTTGTTTTATTAGTTTGGGGAATGAATTGGCCCTTGATGAAATTAGCGATGAACTTTATTCCTCCTCAATGGTTTGGTTTTACACGAATGTTCATAGGTAGCTTATTTCTTTTTTTAATAGTTATTATTCAGAAAAAATATACTTTTCCAAAACGCGGGGATATTCCTCATTTGTTTTCGGTGGGTGTATTACAGGTTGGGCTTTTTACCGTATTAGTCAATTTTGGTCTTTTTTACAATGGGGTAGGTCATGCGGTTATTTTAGTCTATTCCACTCCACTTTGGGTGGCTCCTATAGCGATTATTTTCTTCAACGAGCGTTTGAATTTAATCAAAGCTTTTGGTTTAGTAGTTGGAGTTTTAGGAATCATAGTACTTTTTAATCCATTTGATTTTAATTGGTCAAATCACGAGGCGCTAATCGGCAGCGCTGCATTATTCTTATCAGCGCTTTTATGGGCGATTGCTATTCTTCATGTTCGTTTTGTTCCTTCACAATCATCCATATTGCAACTTATGCCTTGGCACTTATTAGTAGGAACAATAATCCTTGGAATCAGTGCTCTTATTTTTGAACCACATCCAGTAATCCATTGGACTACGTTCTCGATATTATTGAATCTATATATTGGAACGATTGCTACGGGTTTAGCTTTTTGGGGGGCTGTTGAAATGAGCAAACGTTTTCCTGCGGTAACCACATCTTTATCTTTAACTGGTGTGCCAATTATTGGAGTCATTTGCTCGCTATTATTTCTTGGGGAAAAGCCAACCCCTACTGTTTTGATTTCTCTTGCCATGTTAACTATAGGATTGATCTGTGTCATTTTAGGAGATTATCAAGAAAAAAAAGCTAGAATGGGTACCGTATCTAGTCAACTTTGAGTCGCTTAATATGGAAATGATGTTACACGGCTTTTATTATTAATAAGATTATTTCTCTTATCCAATGCACGTTACAAGTACCGCGCTCATCAATAGATATCCAAGAAAGCAGGGCACAGCTATTAAGTAGCAATTGTCTTGAACTAGGAGCTCAAGACATTGCTACTTTTTACGATTGTATGATTGTATGTAAAGAATGGAGTTACTATCAAAGACAACACTCCACGGTATCTTTGGTGGTAACAATACATGCTCCAAGCACTGCTTTCATTAATAGATATCCAAGAAAGCAGGGCACAGCCACAGCAGCGGCGGCAGTTAGACATGCCAAACCAATCGCTACAGAGGTAATTAACAGAGCAGGGGGACCAAGAACAAGCCCACATGCAGCACCTCCTACTGCACCTAAAACACCACCATAATAAGCGCCTAAACCTAATCCTGCGGCACTGCCTATTCCTGAACCAAATAACCCGAATTTAAGTAAAAAATGAGACATTTTAAAACCATTGTTAATTATAATTATTTTATGATTTCATGGTTGATCTCTCCCTCAATAAGAGGAAGTTTTAAACAAATTTAGTAGACTAACTCTTTGATTTAAAGATGATTAAACTGCCAATCATACCATCATTAATAACTAAATTGTATCTTTTTAAATAAGGTATTAGCTGAGAAGGAATAAGTGATTTCATCGCCAAACATTTACCATTTGGATCAGGTACTACTCAAGCCAGTACCTGATTTTAGTTATCTTTTTAATTGTCAGTTTCCCTCACACCTTTTTCAATGCGTTCACCAACCTGTTGATCGATGTTTTTCCAGTATTCAAATGCTCTTTTTAACACCAGTTCAGTGACCCCATTTTTCAGGTGGCCAACGACGTTGTTCACCAGCCTGTTACGTGCTTCATCATCCATTACTTTGCGTACGAGAGTATTGGCCTGTCCGAAGTCATTGTCATCTTTGCGGGGGGTATATGCTGCGCGTACGAATTCTCCATGTGCTTCCCATGTTGCTACCTCCGGATTTCTCGAGCTATCTGCTTTTGGACCTCCTTTGGAGTTTGGTGCATAAACAGGATCTAAGACATTCTCAATACGCATTGCACCATCTTTGCTGTAGCTGTGAACAGGGCATTGGGGTTTGTTAACAGGTATTTGCTTGTAGTTTACGCCCAATCGTGCTCGGTGTGCATCAGCATAGGAAAATACCCTCGCAAGAAGCATTTTATCGGGACTGATTCCTGTTCCTGGCACCATATTGTTAGGCTCAAATGCAGCTTGCTCGATTTCGGTGTGGTAATCCATTGGGTTGCGATTCAGGGTCAATTTACCGACCTTGATAAGAGGATAGTCTGCGTGTGGCCATACCTTTGTGAGATCAAACGGGTTAAAACGATAGGTTTCAGCTTCTTTGAACGGCATAATCTGCATGTGAAGAGTCCAACTCGGAAACTCGCCTCGTTCTATAGCTTCATACAGATCGCGCGTATGGTAGTCGCCATCGGTACCTGCCAAGCGATCAGCTTCTTGCTGAGTCAGAAATTCAATTCCCTGATCGGTCTTGAAGTGATACTTTACCCAGAACTTATCACCTTGGGCATTTACCCACATGTAAGTATGGCTTGAAAAGCCGTCCATGTGGCGCCAGCTCTTTGGGATCCCGCGATCACCCATCAGCCATGCCACTTGATGGGCAGATTCTGGCGAAAGGGTCCAAAAATCCCACTGCATGTCATGGTCACGCAGGTTGTTATTGGCGCGGCGTTTTTGAGAACGTATAAAATGCTGGAATTTCATTGGATCACGCAGAAAAAACACGGGAGTGTTGTTCCCAACCATATCGAAGTTACCTTCACTGGTGTAGAATTTTACAGCAAATCCACGGGGATCGCGCCAGGTATCAGGACTTCCTCGCTCGCCTGCAACAGTTGAGAAGCGGAGAACTAAATCAGTTTTTGTTCCTGGTTGGAAAACAGCAGCTTTAGTGTATTTGCTTACATCTTCCGTAACTTCGAAATGTCCGAATGCGCCACCACCTTTTGCATGGGGTTGACGCTCTGGGATTTTTTCACGATTGAAGTTTGCCATTTGCTCGATCAAGTAATGATCATGTAACAGTATAGGACCGTTTGGTCCAATGGTGAGAGAGTACTCATCACTTGGTACGGGTATCCCTGCATCTGTTGTTGTGAACTTTTGTTTGTTGTCCTTATCTGCCATTCAAATATCTCCCTGAATTAGAGTAGTAGTTATTTTACTGATGCGATGATTGTTATTTATTATATCTGTGAAACCTCAGAATACTAGTTTTTGGAAACCAGTATAGGAATTTAACGCATCCATATAAAGATAATTCCTAATAAAATAAAGAAACAACTTATCAGTTGTGTTAACCCTTTAATAATTATAAATACTTTGGCAGTATCCTGCGTTGTATTGAGTAATGCATTGATAACAAAACTAAAAATAATATTAACAACACCGCCAAAAAAGCCAAACAATAATCCCATCCAAATGATGTGAATCGTGGTATAACTGCGATTAGAACTCATAAATTGTGGAAGTATGGTCATAAAAAAAAGAATAATTTTGGGGTTAAGTGCATTAATTAAGGTGCCTTTTAAAAATATCGATTTGGAAGGTGAGGAAAAGCTGATTTCCTTGGGTTTTATTAATTGTGAAACACCAAGATAAATTAAGAAACATGCACTGACATATTTTGAAATAATAGGAAACGAACCCCATTGTGCAAGAACACATGTTAATCCCGCAGTGGATGCTACTATATGCAATAAAGTTCCGAATTCGATGCCTATAATGGAGAGTACAATCGCGCGTGAATTGCGGCTTAGTGTTTGCTGAGCCACATAAAACATAGCAGGTCCAGGCATAATATTTAATAAAATTGATGTCATTAAAAGATAAGTCATAGTAGTAATATCCTTATTTGTCTGTAATTCGCAACGTGTCATCCCATTTGAAACCTGAAATCATAAATTGATAGAGCAATCTTCAAAGTTAGGTTTTTAGCAGTAATAAATTTCTTGAAACGCTTCACTTAAAAGACTTACTTCGTGCGCTATATAATGTGCAGGTTCATGTGTTGCAAGTGCCCGATAAATGAATTCGGCAATCTTTCGCATATGTGTTTCTTTCATCCCTCGTCGCGTTATCTCTGTGGTGGCTATTCGTAACCCCTGTAATGGTTTATTATCGCCTGGTATATTGACGTGATTTCCAATGATATTACAGGCCTCCAATTGATTCGCAGCAACAAATCCTCCACCATATTGTTTAGCATTAATTAAAACTTGATGGGTTTGAGTGTAATTTTTTTCTTTAGCAAACACTGGAATCCCAAGCTCATATAAATGCATCGCTAATGCTTTTGCGTTATGTACCACTTGTGCCATATAACGTTCACCATATTGTTGAAGCTCCAATGTAGTTAATGTTAATGCCGCGACTCGATTTAATTGATAGGTACCCACAAAATTGGGAAATACAGTACTTGCAATGGGCTGAATTAATTCATCATCATCCCAAAGCAATAACCCGCCTTGAGGACCGCTGAATGTTTTTCCAGTGGAACCACTCATCACAGTGATGCCTTGTTTAAACGGATTTGCAAAACATTTACCAGCAATTAAACCAAGTTCATGTGCCGCATCATAAAAGACGCGCACCTTATATTTTTGGGCAATGGTGCAGATTTCTTTTAAGGGTTGTTCAAATAAGCAAATTGAAAATCCTAATGCGATTAATTGTGGTCGATAACGGCAAACTAAATATTCAAGTTGATTTAGGTCAACAGTCAGTTGATCCGGTAAGAAAGGCATTGGAATAATGTTTAAACCTAATAATCCAGGCATACTTTGACTGCAATTACTTGAATCACCGCCATGCTCAGGCATAACGGTAATCAGTGTATCGTTGGGTTTTATGAGAGAGGAATACACAACGTGACACGCTTGTGTTCCTCCCAATAATCGGTGTTCACAATAATGACACTCAAACACGTTTGTTAATAAAACATGACACATGGATTCGAGTTGATCAATGTATTGGGTTGCCATGAAATTCCGATTTTTTTTGCCAATATGCCCGCCCGCAGTGCGCATGCTTAAATCACATGCAAGTAAGGAGCGGGCAAGTCGACTCATGGGGCTTTCAGCAGCAACTAAGTTGATGCACTTTTTAGTTCGCCAAGTATCATTTTTTTGAATTAAATCCAGTAGCAGATCCTGCATGCTCTTATATGATTCGCAATGCATTAAATCACGTTGAGCTTGTTGCAATAATGCAGGATCATGGACAGTTCGATCAGTTGTGAACATGGAGTGCAGCCTGTGCATTTAAATTATCCCACCATCGATCATCAACGGATAGAAAGGGGTTATCCTGATCGCGTATGCTGCCCCAGGTCATATTGAGCATAATGCGAGTTGCATCATATCTTAAGGGTACTGTTCGATGTAGGGTCGTATCGGCTTTCAATAAGTACACATCGCCGGGAACAAATGAATGAGTGTAAATGGGGTTATCACAAAAATATTGATATAAGTCAGGCGCTTCTTTATCCCAACTTGTATGAGGGACACATTGTAACATTCCACCACAATCAACTGGTGGCATTTCGACGATCCAGATCAAAGCAAAACTATAATCTCCCCAGTGCCAACCATGAGTATCACCGCTGAACTCTTGCTTGGTAATCACAAATTTTTCATCTTCTTTGACATGGGTTAATAATTTCTCTTGGGTAATTTTCTCTAAAAATTGCAATAGTGCATCTGATTCTCTAACTTCCCTAATCATCTTGCTCTGCTCTTCGATTAATTCACTACGCACCACACTTAAGTATCGCGGAGTATTGTCAGTAGTTTTTAAAAGAAGATCGCGACGTTCGGCATAGTTTTCGAGTAAACCGTAAATTTCATTGTGAATATTTTGTTTGAGTTGTTCACTGACAATATCAGGAATTTTGACTATGCCATGACGAGAAAATTCTTCACGCAACTTTCGAATTTTTTTCGCCGTAAATGCAGCATTACTATAAGAAGAAATAGTGTCATTTAATGTATTCATCATGAGTCCTTTTGTTATGATTTTCGAAAAATATTCTTCCATTATTTTGCTATAGCAATCAATCCGATATTTTCGTAATATATTTTTTCAAAAATGAAACAATGGATTGCTGTGTTGTCAGATATAGAAGTGTTTCTTCAAGTCGTAGATAGTAATAGTTTTTATAGGGCAGCATCTGTATTAAAAATTTCTCCTGCTTCTGTTACTCGAAAAGTGGCCAATCTTGAAGAAAAGCTTGGAGTGACCTTGTTGAAGCGAAATACCCGACGATTTTCACTGACAAAATACGGTGAATATTGTTATAAGCATTGTCAAAATATTCCTACAATTCTTGCGGAATTAAGAGGAGGTATCGCAAACAACATAAAAGAGCCTTCCGGAACACTCAATCTATCCGTTTCTGTTTATTCAGGCTATTTTGAACTACTGCCAATCATTGCTCGGTTTCTAGCGGACTACCCGCAAATTACAATTCAATTTATAAAAAGTAATATTTTTCCTGATTTGATTGACGATTCTTATGATATTTATTTTCGATATAAAGAAATAAATACACGCACCCTACAGTCAAAAAAATTAATCGATCACCAAATGATATGCTGTGCTACATCAGATTATTTAAAACGATATGGTATACCTCTAAAACCTGATGACTTAAGGAAACATAATTGCATTATTCATCAAATTAATTTATATGAAGTGGATGTGTGGTTTTTTAATTCTCGAGATAAAGTCTGCTCAATTTCGATAAATGGAAATTTACGTCTCAATAATTCCGCTTTGGTATTAGAGGCTGTATTACAGGGAGTTGGAATTGCATTTTTGCCTCGTTATTTTTTTCAGAAATCCATTGAAAATGGCGTGCTTGTAGAGGTTTTGGCAGATTTTAGACCCCTTCCGATGTCTGTGTGGCTCGTGCATCCAAGACCGAAGTACATGTCGCGAAAGCATCGTGTTTTTGTGGATTATATCGTAGATGCGTATCATAGTAATGCCAGCAATGTACTCAAAAGTTAAACCCCGAGAAAAGCAATTGTTTAATCTAATGAGCAATGCCATTTCCCTACGACCCAAAGGGTTCCTGTTGAAAATCCACAGGCACTCTCCTTTGGGTTACTTTCTATGAAATATCCTATCTGTTAGGGATCTATATGTGGAATCTTTCGATTTTTCATATCACCGATCACTACCGTTGCAGGTTTTGCATCGGTCTGTGTATTTGTACCATCCATACCTAGAAAATCGTCATAGGAAAAAGCGTAGGAATTTAAATAGCTATTTTGTGGATGATCGATATTTTTATCAAAACTCAACGCATGCATGGCTTCGGAATAAACATTCACACAGGGAGCATCTTTAGTAGCGCCACATTGATTTACAACATAGTCAACAGAATAATCAACGTTGTTGAAGTAGTATTTTAACAGTTCTTGCATTTGCTGTTTATTTCTAAACACTGGATTACCTTCTGAATCAAAGAAATTCTTACCGATGAAGGCTGATTCTTTACGCATTAACATACCTGAAACAATGGCAGAGGTCAGATCGCGTGCAATAGTCGCATCCACAGCGTTTTTATTATTAAATGGTGCTTGCGCCCCCATCAAAATTGAATTACTGGCTTGTGGTGAACCCAGATTATAAGACAAGGTTTCAGAGCCGGACTCGCCATCACGTGAAAAAACTAATGTTCGACTGCTGGGCTCAAAAGCTCCTGACCAAATACCTTTATTTAATTCGCTTAAATCAATTTTAATGGAACGATTTATAGAAGAAGAATAGTACCTGCTTAGTTCATTGATATAGTTGGTAAAATATCCACTAAATCGATTGCCAAACCTGCCAGGAGCATCGACTCGCATTAAGGCGTTTGCTGAGTTGTAAACAACCAGACTGGACCATTCCGAATGGTTCCACCGTTGCGTACACTCAGGAGAATCCATTGTTTCACCTGCAGAACGGCAAATGATTGTTTTCATATTTTTAATGACACCATCAAGTCCGCCAAAATGTCCATACTCATGACCTGCTTGTTTGATTGTATAAGGGATGGCAATAAAATCGACGCCAGTCGGGTTAATAACCGTTTCGCCACTGGTACTGTAATTAAACTCGACCTTATCAAAAAGTGTACCATTTGTAGTGGTTTGAGGATTGTTTACATCGGGTTGTTTTGGGGTTAGAGTGTCCTTATCTGTAGGCATATCCAGAGTATTTCCAAAAGAAATATAAATTCTGCCCGAGGTAAGATGAGGTATGCAGGCTTGTGCCATTCCTCCTGAATTAGGGATTAATTCGGACAATGAAATACCATAGTTTTTTCCATTCATATTGATATCAGTAATATCAACAAGGGTACCAACACGATTTCCATTATTAAACTTTACATAAGCATGTTTTTTGGTGACTGGGTCAATACCGAGTACTACAATGTATGTGTTTCTATTTTCAATATGTGTGTTGTTGGTTTTTGATAGGTCAAAGCTCACTGACATGCCGCCACCCTGACACTGAGTCTGTGAAAAAGCATACCCACTCACAGTGAACAAACCAGCCAAGCCGAGCATTAAAATGCTTGGTCTACTCAATTTAGAAATTTTCATTACATAAACCTCACTAAGGTGAAAAATTTTAATTTTCCTAAAAGGGGGCTTAGGCTCCAGAACAAGTTCTATGGTGCAAAAACAACCTTAAATAATCATAGATTGATTATTATACAGGTTTCCTGACTGTATTTTCTATAACCAATTGGGTCAGTTCGATCTTTTGAGTTATTTGTTATTCAGGATTCGGCAGCAATTTTTGCTGTTGATTTGTAGGGTCTGTTCACGAATTAAGGGCTATTAAAGCTTTCTTTGCGTCTCGATAACCAGCAGCGATTCTTTTTTTGATTGTATTAGAAGAAAAATCAAAGGGTGCGCTTACATTTTCGGGGTCCTTATTTTCAATATAAAGAATATTTTCAATGTACTTGTAATTGATTAGACGTTGATATCCTGGTAACTTTTTGATGGGGCTATTAGGAGGTATAACTTTATCAATTTCATTGATTACTTCGATGTATTCATTAATTTTTTCCGTTAAGTCTTTATTAAATCGGATCTTATTGGAAAACTGAATTTCAAAAATTCTGTCAAAAACGTCAGCCATATTAGCAGGTATTTTACCTTGGCTGGGGAAAAGATTGACGACAATAATTTGCTTTTTTACCGCGGGATCAGGATCAAGACATTCTAAAACAGGGGAGAGCGGTGTGTTTTCAAATAAGCCTCCATCCCAATAATATGTTTTTTTTATCATGGTCATAGGAAAACCAGGAGGTAAGCTGCCGCTTGCCAAAACATGCAAAGGGGTAATTTCTGTTCGATCATTACCTTGATTTGTAAACGTTTTTACCTTTCCAGTTTCAATATCTGTTGCAGTAAGAATTAAACGCGTAGAGGTATTATTTACCTTTTTAAAGTCAATATACTTTTCTAATAACTGTTCTAAGGGCTTAGTAAAATAGAAACTAGTCCAATCTGTTACATTCCAATAGTCAGTTCGTGGATAAAAAAAGGATGGATTACCAAATAAAGCCAAATAAGAACTCAATTTATCATTTAGAAAAGGAGATGAAAAAATCGTAAACTCTTCCCACATTGCCTCAAGAGTCGCGATGGGATCATCTTTAGATCCGACAAGGGCTACAGCATTAATAGCACCTATAGAAACTCCTGAAACAATATCAAGTGAAAATTGAGGATTTTCATAAAGACGTTTTAAGGCACCGAACTCATAAGCCCCTAGCGCCCCGCCTCCTTGCAGCACCATCCCTGTTTGTTTCATGTTTTCCATCTTAATATTGGTTGATTGCATCTTTAAGTATAGATTACTTTGCTCTGCTCTTTAAATTCGATGGCGCAGAATTATCTGTACTTCATTTTCCAAGCCTATGATTCTCTTCCAAAAATCCTCTTATTTTAGTTGTTCAGCATTCCTTAATGTATTGGTTGCTATAATTATAACCAATAGGTCAAATAAAAAAGCCAAATGGTAATTATTATTCAGTCTCGATGAATGATGGAGCAAGAGTATGACAATTTTTGTAAATGGTGTCTCATTTGAAGATTTAAATTCTGTATTTGAGTATTTGGATCGTGAATATGAAAATAAAGATGAATCTGAACCCTTACTCTCTTTAACTGTTCGTTGTACTGAGGTGCTAGAAGAAGATGAATTTGCCCAGTTACTGGCATTTGTTATTAAAAAACAAAAAGTTGCTTTTCAAATAAACGTGCAAAAAGAAGACCAGGGGGTTTTGACTCCGCAAGTTGAGCAAAACAAACTTCTTACCGATGCCTATATAGTTGCCAAAAGAACGATATTCAGCCAAAAACACCCCGATCCAAAAGATCAAGTAAAAGGGAAAGAGCCTGCTGAAAAAAGCCTTCGTAAAGCCAAGATAGATTTAGTTAGGGGGGTAAAAGAGAGCGGCATACAAATTCAGCAACAACAGCAACAACAGCAACAACAGCAACAACAAACAGTTCAACAAACTACGAATCGGAAGTCTCGTGAAAAACGAGAGCGCGCGAATCTCGACCTTGTTGTTAAAGCTCAAAGCGACGAAAATCCTCATGGTGAGTTGATAACTCAAGCTAATATTGAGGAAAAACTAAGAGATTTTACCAATCAAGTTTATCCTGGCCAAAATATTGATTTGAATAAAATATGGACTAATCTGGTAGGTCAAGGTGCTGAGAAAGCTCAAAAGAAACAACGTATTGAGGCTGTAGAAAGAGAGGCAATGGAGGCGATTATTCGCCACCATACTGAATTTAGTTATGGATTGGTCTTTGACAATTTACCTTCAGGTTTTTATATAGAAAAACAAGGCGATGAAACCCAAATATTACGCTATAGTCCTGCCCCTCAATATCAAAATGTTACTAATCCGCTCACGTTGAAACTGACTGAACCTGTTGAACCAACTGGTTCACATCAGCAGTTTATTCTGCAGCTTCTTGCTGGAAAAAACCTCCCGCCAGCTTACATAAATTCTGCATTGAATGGCAAAAATTCAGAGTTTAATAAGGCATACCCAAATGCGAAGGATTACAAAAAACGCTTCGCAGAATTAACGGGTGCTACTCCATCAAAAATAAAGGGGGCATTCCAGTTTTTCTTAGCTGAATTAGTAGGCAATGATCCGCAACGCTTGGAAATGATTAAAAGTTGGCTCAGTTCATTTAATTTTAGTGATAAACAGTACCAGGGACTTGCCAGGGTACTAATAAATAGCGGTGATAAGGGCATATTAAAATTTTTGCAGCAAATGTCCATTCTCAAAGATAAAGAGATATTTGCAACATTTGATAAAGTTTTTCTGCAAAACAACTTTAATTATGACGCTTTGCTTACTGAGCATGGCCTGAAAAATTTAGAAAAAATGGCCAATTTGACTGGGCCACAATTGACTTGGTGGGAATCCCTTATAACAGAACATCAAAAAGCAGGAGCCCCTACCGATTTTAATGAGTTGTTCGAAGCATACAGTTATTTTCTCGAAGAGGTCGATAAATTAGGACTTAAAAAACTCCCACTTTCTTGTCCTATCAAGAATTTTGGAAATATGAAGCCAGCGTTAGATAGAGCATTAACTATTCTTCGTAATGCAAGTGATAGAGAGGAGCAATTAGCTTGCTTGGAAGGCTTGGATTATGGTCTTTATGGTGCTTATCATGCCAGTCAATATGATGGTTATAAGTTAGTAGCCAAGGAAATGGGAATAAAACCAGAAAATGAGGGTGATCGTTTAAAGTATCCATTTAGAGATGCGACCCAGTTTTTCCAAGCGGTAACGTTCACTTTCAATGCTGAAGATTTTGATTATAGAAAATCGCTTGAATTTTTTTATCGCTCTATTGGTCAACAAGAATGGGCTTTTTCATTAGATACTTATAAAGAAATTGTACAAGTAATTGATGAAAATACGGCATTTCTACAAGGAGGAGCATCGCCAGAGATAAATAAGGGGTTATTGCTTGGCGTGATTGCATTAATCACTACAGGACCTAATGCCTTAAAGAAAATCAATGATCCTGCGGCTGAAGTAAAATCCCTGCTTAAGTATATAGAAAATATGGAGGAAAATGTTAGGGTTAAATTAGTGGAGTATTTGGGTTCTTTAAAAAACACTCATTCTCAGAGTATACCCACTCCCGCTGAATTAGAAAAAATTATCGATCTTTTATCTAAAGTGGATGTCGAAGTTGGTTTTAATTTCAAGCTTAATTCGGTATTAAGTCAACTAGAAAGGTATGGAGATAAAATTTACCTAATACTTGATAATATCAAGCAACGAAAAATCATGGAAGCACAAAGTAATAATCAGATAACCCAACTACCTTTGATGCCTTTGCTCGATATTATAGCGAGACCACCCTTCCAAGAAAAACTTATAGGGAATGAGTATAATCAAATACAAGGTATATTTGAGTCAAATCCTGAAGGTATAGAAGATATGCAACGCTTTGTAGCGATGCTTTCTTTGTTAAGTGATGACCTTAAAGATCGAGAGGCCCTAAGTAACGAAATTCTTGGTTTGGCAGGACTGGCACGGTTGCCAAGGGATCAACGGGATCTATTCTTCTCAATAATGGGCGATGTAGATATTTCCAGATCCACGTCTCTGCCTTCACTTGAGAATATACGAGAAATCTTAATTGCGATAAAAGAGAGTCCTCAAGAATATAATAATCGAGAAGCTATATTAAAGTTAGTTCAAGATGTTCTTCCAGATACCAAAATTGGTAAAGAGCCAATTAATGAATCATTGGTTGGATTAGTTGGTGTTTTTCAAGATTTCTTTAAAGACATGAACTTCAATGAGCTTATTGAGAAGGCTATTACTGAAGATATAGTACCCAATTTACCAAAGCTTTTGCAAAAAAGTGCAGCAGAGATATTGAGAAATGATACTGTAGCATTTCGTACTGCAGTCAATCAATTTAAAGATTCTTTAGCAATAGAACCAGTAGACCTTGGAGTGGCATTACAAAAATTAAAAAATTTGGACGACGAAACAGCGAAACTTCTTGATTATAAGTTTGCCAAAATTAAAGTCTTACCTTTTGTACGAGGAAAAATTCTAAACCTGGCTGGGGAAGAGCATCAAGATAAACTGGGTGCGTTCTTTGAGAGAAAAACGTTAATGGTTTTACTCAAAGAAAATCTTGAAGCGCGTTTTAAGAAAAATCTAAATAGCTCAATCAAAGTATTGCAAACCGCTAATGAACCATTTAATAAGTTTCTAACAGATGCCTTAGGTGGGATCGATGATAGAAAACCAATTGATAATGCATTAAAAGAATATAGTGATCGTTTTGACATAGTTAATGGATTTGCCAATGGACTCATTCGTATTAGAAATCGTAATGAAGCGGACTATCGAAGAGTACTGGCATTAATTAACTCTCCTGCGAATCTGCCTCATTTCCAAATACCTAAGATGTTACAAATGACTCAAATCATGAGTTATTTGTTGGAACAACCTAATGTGTCGATTGAATCGCAACTCAATATTATTTTAAATGCTTTAGAGACACATAAACCCAGCATAGAAACAATTCAAAAATCTTTGGAACAAGTCAAACTTCTAGTGAAGTCAAGTGAATCGCTGGGTGTTGAAGCTTATAAAGCGTTGTTAAAAGCTTCTTTAAATCACAATTTAACGAAACCAGAACTTTTTCCACTCCGGCAAATGATAGCGCTCAAGTCCATTCCTAATATTGATGAAGAGCAATCCGAGGAATTATTTAACCGCCTTGTAAGTGTCATCGAACGCATTCCTCCACAAGTGGGAGATGAGGTTATTAGCCAATTTATAAGCACGACAACGAAGGCGATTGAGAGTAAGGTAGTAAGCACGCCGACTATAGTCCCTTTGACCACACTTTTATTAAAAAAATGTACTCATTGCAACGAGTTGGAATTGCAAACCTACATAGGATTGCTTGACAGTTTACCCGAAGATCCGCAATCACAAGCGAAATGGATTAAAATTATTACTCGTTCAACTACTGCAACCGATATAACACTCGAGCAGATTAAGTCACTGCAAGCAGGTTTAGTAAAACATGATGTATCTTTAGATCAAATTGCCAATTTATTTTCTTATCAACCTTACCCAAAATTAGATAAGCTATTGACTGCACTGGAAGATAATAAACAGGCACTTGATCAATTTATAACAAATTTTGATAAAGATCCGAAATCTGGCCGTGCTCCTACCGAAGATCCAAAAACAGGTAAAGTTAAAACCACTGAAGAAATCATTCATGATCAATTCGAGACAAACCGTATTCAATCAGTAATAACGGGGATTAAAGGTATTCTTGAAAATAAAAATCTCTCCCCGCAACAACAATATGATTTGACCCAACAAATTGTTTACATCAACGCCATTGGTAAAGATTTCCAACTTGAGATTAATGGAAAAACCTATCCCAAATTAATCGAGGCGAGTCGTGAGCAATTGCGTGAACTGTCAGATGAGTTAATCAAGCAATTACGGACTCCAGGTCATACTCCAGAAGCAGAACGCGCGATTAATTTAAAATTGATGGCAGTGATGCGTGAAATGCATTTCCGCAGTACTGGAAAATTTCCGCGAACAACGCAAATGATTACTTTGCTGCTCTCCCTGGATAATCCTGATAATTTATTAATGGAAATCAATACGGGTGAAGGAAAGAGTATCACTACAGCATTACTTGCTGCCTTACAATGGGCAAAAGCAAAAGGTGATACGGTTAATGTATGTACCGCCAATATGGGCTTGGTTGACCAAGACTACACTCAAAAAGGTGCGGTAAACTTTTTCGATAGCATGGGTATTCCATCGGCTATTGTGCGTTCTGACTCACCTGCTGGAACTTATAAAGTTGGCGGTATTAACTATTCGAACGTTGCTAATCTATCTTTATATCGTTCACGAGCCAAACTGGAAGGTGAATCACTCACTGCAACGGTTGATGGCCGCGAAATTGCAACTCATTTAATTCTTGATGAGTCAGATTATGTCACGTTGGAAGATAAGACACTCTTTAACTTGGCAATGGGAGTAGAGGGTAGTGGTGGCACAGAAGATAATCCTTTTTCCTGGGTGTATCCATTAATTAATGAATTTATCGATCAGGAAAAATTCCAAAATCTTAATCCAGATAAAGGAGATGTATGGACGAGATTACGTGATATTAAAGAGCTTAAAACCTTTTTGGATGAACGTGCAGGTACTGTGGAAAACAAAAAGTTATTAGCCAGTTTAGAAGATAAAAAATTTGATAATTGGTTGACTGCAGCCTGTGTCGCTAAGCGCCGAATCCCTGGTACCCATTATATTATTCAAGAGGAAAAACGGAATATAAATGGAGAAGAAAAAAAAGTATATACCGTTGTACCCTTAATTAATACAGTACCACAGATTGGCGCTATTTTTTCTAATAGTGAACAACAATTCCTCCAGGCTCGTTTACAAAAAGAAGATACAAAAGGGCGTCTATTCCCGATTGATCCAGAAATGTTATTTGTTGCAAGTGAGTCAGCCAAGGATTTCATTGATGCTCATCGTGAGCGAGGTAGGATTATCGGTATTTCAGGTACTGTAGGTGTGCCTCATGAATTAATGGAACAACAGGTTAAATATGGCTTAAAGGCGATTAGTATTCCTCCTCATGAAAAAAATCTTCGCGAAGAATTAAAAACCCGTGTCACCAAATCAAAAACGGCTCAAGTAGATGAAATTAAGAAACACTATAATTCGCTTATAAAAACAAATAGTGAACAAACACAACCTGTATTAATGATTTGTAAAGACATTAACCAGGCTCGTGACTTATATAACAAATTAGGTTCTCCTGCAGGGCAAATTGAGGGAAAAGAACTACAAATAATTACAGGTGAGGAATCTGAAGAAGAACGTCAACGGATGATTGAAAAAGCAGGTCAACCTAATGTCTTTACGATTTCCACGTCGTTACTTGGTAGAGGGACAGATATCGATCCAAAACATGACGATGGCTTATTTGTTATTCAGGCTTATCTTGATACTGAGCGTAATACACGCCAAATCATTGGTCGAGCAGCACGTAATGGAAAAGTGGGTCAATATGTTGCTATCTATGATGAAAATGATATACCCCATAGGCAACAATTTGGTTCGCTGATGAAAATGTCTTCTGCTGAACGGGCAAAAACGCTGAAAAAAATTCAAAAAATAATGAATCAAGAAGCTGCTGTTGAACGACACTTTATCCAGGAAGTTGCTATGATTCAACAGGTTGCCATGAAGCAATTTGATGAGTGGCAAGGATTTCTGAATCATTTACATAGTGAGCCAGAGCGTAAAGAGCTTAAAAAATCACTCTTATTGATGCGCGAGGGATTGATCACAGAACTCACTGAACAATGGCGATTGAGACTTGAAGAGTCTGATCCAAAGAAAGCATATCCTAATCCTTATATTCGTCGAGATCCTAAAGGAAAATTGATCACTCAAGATCTTAATGCAGCATTAAAAAGTTTTGAAGTGGATGCGGCAAGGATTTGGGCTGAGACTCGAGTTAAATTAAGCGGAAAAACGGAGAATAAGCTCAATGTGCCTGTTGAACAATTGCGTGCAGAATATATGCTCAAGATTGATTTTTCTGAGCAATTAAAGCTAAGTAAATTGAATGCGCGTGAAGAAAGAAAAGCAGCTGCCAAGGAACAGGAACTTGCCTTAAGACGTATAGAGTCCGGTTTGGATCCGGATGCTGCCGTATTGCGCTTTGGTGGAACCGATGGTGTACCCCTGGAAATGCAGCAACGCTCTGCGTGGACACAATTAAAGTTAATTGCAAATAATTTCAATGATGTGACTGAGCGAACCTCTTTAAAGGATACAATTAGCCTTCCTTTATTGGAAGGGGAGAAGGCGGAAAGTAATGAGCGCTTAGAAGAGACATTTACTCAATTTGCTAAAGCTTTTCAGGATCTTAAAGCACAAGGATCTCTAAGTGAACAAAATCGCATGCAGCCGGTAGTGGTCGAGTTTCTTGCTGTTTATAATCAGGTTAAGGGGCTTTTTTCTCATGAAGTGGATCATGAAGTGAATGGGCCCGGAGAGGATGTTGAGGAACAATCACTACCTAGAATAATGAACCAATTGCAAACTGATTATATTGATACAGTGGCGAATCAACTTGCTAAAGATTTGGAGCAAACGTTTTCTTGGGCGAAAGAGAAAGGATTCTTCTATTTTATAGAGCGGACTGCTGTTAAAAAAGCAGTGGCAGAAATCCTCAATGTTACTAAAGAACTTGAAGAGGCAAAGGAACCTGCGGAAAAACAGGATAAAATAAAAGAACTTTATCGATTATTACAAAAGCACCAAGCCAAATTGGAGGATTTGTGGATTCCTTCTTTCGGTCATAAAAATACACGTGATCTTATTAAAAATACCATAAGGACTTTTGATGACTTGGCTCGGGTCGCAGATTTGCCTCCAACGTTTAGAGCTGAATGCCGTGAAGAAGCTTTATTTGATGTACATTATGAGAAGTATTCATCACTTATTGCTGAAACGGACAAAAAAATACAGCAGAAATATCCTGAAAAAGACCAAACTGATGCAGCTAAAAAAGCGAGAGCAGAGTGGCGAGCAATTAAAGCAGAAATAGAAGATATTCATACAAATAATAAAAGTTTGTATGCATTTTCCGAGATCGATCAATGTCTTGCTCGCCATAAAAGGATATTACAACATAATGGCTCATCACTTCTTAAGTTCTTACAAGAATTAATCTATAAGTTACTTTCTAAATCAGAAGAGGTAAGCGAGCAATATCCAGAGTTGATGGATAACAGTCGCTATCTATCGAAGAAAGCGGAGCAAGTTCAAACAACGTTAAACGGACTCCAAGATGTTGACAGTGTAAAACATGTTTCAATTAAGCATGGCCATACCGGCTTTAGCGAATATTTTGATTTAGTCATTGAGGGAGCGGGCAAGGAAGAGGTATTTACAGGCTTTACTCGTTATAATACTCAGTTAGATAGCTTAGTAGCACAACATCAATCGAAAAGAGATGAAATGCATATTTTGCGAGAAAAACATGCTGGTCTCCATACGTACATTGAAACAAAAATTTCAAGACCAATTACTGGGGAACAACGTGTACTTCCAATTGGAGAAGGATTGCCGGAACAATTTAATGAGACAGTCACAAAAATTAACACTCATATCAATTTATTAAATAGCGACGGTGTTTTAAATGATAATGAATCGTTTCGGGCCGAAGTAAGAGGGCATATTAGCAATCGTACATTAGTTAGTGGTTTAACCGCACAAAATTACCCTGGAGCTCTACAAAACTGTACTGATGAAACAACCAAGCGGGTTTTTGAAGAATATTTCAAAAATTTCAGTGACAATACAAAATTGGTGCAGAAGTTAGAAAAAACGAAAACAACATTACTGACACAGCTTGAGGAAGCTGAAAAAGCAAAGGACAAAAAAGAGAAAGGTGGATTTATCAATTTTCTTTCCACTTTAGTTAGTGACGACCCCGAAAAAGTCAAGCTTAAAATTGAAGAAAATGCGAAAGCTTTGAATGCTGCTCGAGGTAAAGTGAATTTAGATCTTCTAAAGGAAACGGAAATAGATCGATTAGATAAGCTGGCTAGATCGACATTTAAAGAACAATTAACCGGGGAGCTCACTTCATTGCATGAGCAATTAGGCGAACATCGAGGAGAGATAGCGCAAGCCATTGAAGTACTCAATCCACAAATCGATTACTTAGACAAAATGATCCTTGAAGAAAAGGGCAAAAGTAGTGTTATGATGCGACGTTTTGAAGATTTTGATGAACTTTTAGCATATGAAGCAACACTGAAAGCAATGCCTAAGAAAGTGATACAAGAAGAAGTAAGACTTAATGTAGAACATGAGGGGGCATTAGAAGATGAAGTCCACCCAGTTGGAGGATTGGTCCAAAGTCAAACTTTCTAACATTCAAATGCAAATTTTGTTTCTAGGTCTTCGAAGTGGGTAATAAAGCAAATGCCTACTTCGGTATCCGAAGTAGGGCTTAGACGAGCGTTGGGTTTTAGGAGTTTATCAATTAGGGTTGTGGCTTGAGATAACGGTCAAAAAACTCAGGTAAGTCTTTTAATACCTGTACTCTTGCTGCCTCATTAAAACCAATATGATAATGTTCTCCTTTTTCATCAATGACTTCTTTTGAAGCAGGAAACTCAAAGTTATCAAATCCATGCAAGGCGTCTGAATAAATTTGAATGGAAACATTTTGATGGTTATCAGTGCTTCGATTGACTAAATGAATGCAATCTTGCGTTGTTGATCGATCATCATTATCGCCAATAAATATTTTTGTGTTTGCTCTGAGTTGTGTTCCTTTGTCGAGCCTATGGCATACACCGTAAAAAGAAGCTGCTGCCTTAAAGGAGATTTGTTGATAAGGTTTGGGATCGTGTTGTACGGACTCCATGACATTCAGTACATCGAAACCTCCCATGGAAAATCCTAAAATTCCTATGCGGTCAGGATCAACAAATTGAAGTTGGCTAAGGTATTCATAGGCTGGCAGGACATCATCAAGTTGTGCTTGCGTGGCTTTTTCCCAGCCCACTGACCGACGATCTTCCCAGCCTCTGGGTTTAAAGCTATCAATTATAAATACCACATATCCATGTTCTTTTAATCGGGTGGCCCAATCATAATTGACTTTTTCAATGCCCGTGCTGGCATGTAACAATAAAATAGCAGGGGCTTTGGTGGGGGCATCAGGAATATAAAGGCTGTGATGCGGATCATTGGGATTAAAGACATAATCTGTATCTTCTGCCAATACGTTGGTACAGACCGTGAATAAAGCAAATAAAATAAAGAATATTTGGGGATAGTAAAACATATTTTTAATTCCTTGATTTAAAGGGTTCAATTCATAATTTAGGGATAAAATAAGTGAAAATCCCCATTGTTTAATAAAGCGGTTATTGTTTGATAATCCAAAGTATTCGCTGTTTGGCACGCGTTTTGGAATTTCAAGCCAATGGCAGAAGCCAGAGCGGACCAGGAAGAAGGTTTGAAGTTGTACTGGGTAATGTAGCCTTTTTCATAAAGGTTTGTGGTCACAAAATAATCATAACCTCGTGCTGTATTGTCAGGATTCCAAATCATCTCTTCGCCTGGGGATGTAGTGAGAATGATATGTTGTGCATCTGCAATTTCCTTTTCAAGGTTGTACGTATCTATGCCATAGGTGGATAGCAGTACTTGCACTTGATATTGCGTGAGTAATTCATGCGTCAAACTTTTGAGTTTATCCTGATTGGACTCTGTGTCCAGATAAACAATATCGGGGTCGTAAACTTGATTGCCAATCAAAAGGCCGCCTCCTTTGATGACCGTACTTTTCCAATATTCATAGCCTCTAAGCATTTCACGACCTTTGGAACCCTCTTTTCCTGTCAATGGTAAAGCGACACCCATGCGCAGTTTTTTATGTGTACTGGAAGTAAATTCAGGAATAAATGCTAAACCATTAGGGCCAGCATGGGTAGGAATAGAGGTAAATTCAAAGGTATGCAAATCGATTTTAGACAGATGCTTGTCTGTAGCATTGGATACATAAGCATATTGCCCTTCTGGGCTAACTAAAACATTAATAGGATTCAAGCCAGTGACTAACCGTTTTATAACTTGACCCGAATCAACATCAATCACCGCAACTTGATGATCAAAAGGGGCTGGCGCTAATACATATTTTTGATCCGGCGTAATATCTGAGTAAAGAATTGGGCCCAGATTTAAATGATTCAATTGTTTTTTAATGGCGAGAGTCGCCGGATCAATAAAGACGATGATTCACAGCCGACACCATCAAAGAACGATTATCTGGTGTATATTTTAGACCACGTACTGCTGAGGGTAATGTTAGGCTTCCTGTAATTGCTCCCGAATCAGGATCGATTCGGATGACGCCGTCTTTTCCCGCCATTAGCCATAAGGTTTTTCCATCTTTGGAAAAAAACAGGTTATGCGTATGAGGACTCACTTCAATTTTTTTGACAATGGTTTTGCTCTCCACATCAAAAACAAGAATTTTGCCACCTTTTTCTACGTTAACATAAAGTTGTTTCTCAAAAGGAGGACGTAATTTAACGCCATGGGGAGCACTATCAATGTCTGAGTATGCTTTGTTTTCTAATGATTCAAAAGTAAACAGTCGGTATTTCTCCACCTGATTTGGCAGATCGATGACAGAGATTGATACGCCGGGTACACCAGAGCCACTATCGTAGTCTCTGATACCAAAATTGCTGACATAAGCTGTTTTTCCATCTTGTGTAACAGCGATTTCATGGGGGAGAAAAGCAAGTTTCAGACTGCCCTGTCTTGTACCTGTATCGGGATTGTAGAAACTGATACGGTCTGCATTTTCTTCAACAACCGCTAAAGTTGATTTGGGGGAAAGGGAATAGGTGACGTCATTGAAAATCCCTAAGAAAATAAATAGCATGCAGCTTTTTTTGAGCATAATTAAATCCCTTTATAAATAAATAGTATGGCCATAATATTAATTGAATATAATCTTGTCAATATATATAGGCACCTATATATTATTCGAAAAGGAGAGGTCTATGACATTTAATTTGAATGAACATACTGGTGTATTAATTAAAAAAGCAGCACGTTTATTTGAACGTGTTTCAAATCTTAATCTTGAAAAACTTGGTGTAACCTATAGTCAGACCATTTTTCTGGTGCGTTTATGGGAAAGAGACGGTCAGACGCAAATGGAACTTACAAAAAGTGCGGGACTTAAACAACCTACCGTCGTTGGTATTCTTGATAAGATGGAACGAGACCAACTTGTTCTCCGTGTACGCAATGAACAGGACAAACGTTATTATCATTTTTTTCTTACTGAAAAAGCAAAAAAAGCATGCCGTGAATTAGAAAAGCAGGGGATATTGATGCAAAACCTGTCCATTGGCAATTTACCTGATAAAGAAGTAAAGAAGCTAAATGAAAATCTGTTACATATCATAGAAAATCTGGAACGATTTATTGAGAACATTCAGGATTAACGCCAATTTTCTTTGATTTTATTTTATCTCAAAAATTCCTTTATTTAGGTAACGTCCCTAAAGTTTTTGTGGATTACCCCGCTTTAATCTAGGTACATAATTTTAAGCTTACTTCGATCTGCTCCCTCTCCCGCGCAAGAAATTTGAATAGTATGATAATGCCTTTTCGCGGGAGAGGGTTGGGGAGAGGGGCTGTCAAGTAGTTTTCCCTTCCATATTGATCTCCGTTAATGCATGCAAAATGACCTCTATGACCGACTCTGTCTGCTGGAGTACTTCATTGTTCCAAAAGCGCAGCACTTTGAATCCGTGCGCATTTAACCAGGCTGTTCGAGACATATCGTAACTTTGGTTATCAAGATGCTGGCCACCATCAAGCTCAACAATTAAGCGCTTTTCCAAGCAGACAAAGTCGACAATGTATGCTCCTATTGGAACTTGTCGTTTGAATTTAAATCCAAGTCGGTTTGCTCTAAGGTAATACCATAGATGTTTCTCTGAATTAGTGCTTTGTTTTCGCAAAGCTTTTGCATGTTGTCTCAGTATCGATTTGTCCAACTCCCTCTCCCCAACCCTCTTCCAGCGAAAAGGCATTATCATACTATTCAAATTTCTTGCGCGGGAGAGGGAGCAGATCGAAGTAAGCTTAAAATTACGTGCATAGATTAAAGCTGGGAATCCACAAAAACTTTAGGGACATTACCTAATTTTATCCTCATGAATAATCATCAATTAATACATAAAAATGGTACCATTTTTGACTTTAATCGAGAGAGAGATGCCTTATGAATTGTGCAACGTCTTGCTACTCATACTGGGTATGTCTTCTGCATCAATATCCAAAATATTCAATTAAAAAAGGGCAACTAATGAAAAAAATCCCCACGATCAAATAAAATAAAAATTGATCTTGAATCCGCCTTTGCTCTTTTTCTTTTGGACGTAGTATAAAAAATGCAATAAAAAGAAAGACAATACCAATTATTATGCTTAAAATTTGCGCGTATAAAAATACGCACGTAAAGTACTGCGGAGTTGTCTGCACAACATGTTCTTCTCCCAGAATAACTTGAACTGCAGTAGTAAGTAAATTCATTTTTTTAGTATAAAGAACTATTTTTTATTATCCTCGCTCCATTTGACTAAGATTTCAAGTATGAGAGCAAATCATATTATTTTTTAATAGAATGTTTTGATAAGTTGGGGATGAATTCAACGACAGCTGAATAATTGTTAAAAAAATACCCATAATTGTTGATATTTTTCCTATCAGAATATAAAATGTTCTTTTTATTGGCAAATTTTATATTTTAAATCTTATGAAAATTTTTTTAGTAGGGGGCGCAGTACGTGACACATTACGTAACGTTCTCCCCAAAGATAATGATTGGGTTGTTGTGGGTGCAACCTGGGACGAAATGCTAAAACTGGGATATAAACCAGTACGTAGTGGTCAAGAAGGAAAAGATATTCCTGTATTTTTACATCCCGAAACTCAAGAAGAATATGCCCTTGCTCGATGCGAAAAGCGAACCGGAAGTGGACATACTGGTTTTGAGTTTGATATCTCTCCGACAATTACTTTAATTGATGATTTAAGTCGGCGAGATTTGACGATAAATGCCATGGCTTTACCATTTGAAGAAGGAAAGCTGGGTGAATTGATTGATCCTTATAATGGAAAAGCTGATTTGGAGCGCCATATATTACGGCATGTATCGCCAACATTTGTTGAAGACCCTCTTCGATTAGTACGTACTGCACGTTTTGCCGCGTGCTTAGGCTTTCAAGTAGCTCCAGAAACGATGCTGCTTATGAAGCAGATGGTTGCGGAACGGAAAGTCTGTGAACTGAGCTCTGAGCAACTTTGGAAGGAACTGGAACGTGCACTTATGGGAGCATATCCGGAAAATTTCTTCGACGTGCTGAAACAATGTGGTGCAGACAGTATTTTATTCCCCAATATGGATATATCAGACTCCAGTATTAAAGCGTTGCAACGGGCCGCTGATCATAAAGATTCAGCGTATGTTCGCTTCGCTGTTTTGATGCACAACCAGTCTCAAAATGAAATAAGTGCGTTTTGCAAACAATTCAACATACCCAATCAATACCGTGACTTAGCCTTATTAACAAATAAACATTTGACGCAATTTCGACGTGTTCCTGAACTGAATGCAGGAGAGTTATTGGATTTATTGACAAACATCGGCGCGTTCCATAATAAAGAGCGTTTTGACAATTGCTTGCGTATTTTTGAGCTGAGTACCCAAGAGCCGTCGTATATAGAACACGTACGCAATGCCTTTCAAGCAGCAAAATCCATTAACACCAAAGAACTTGCTTCGAAATACATCGGTCATGAACTCAATAGAAAAATTAAAGGATTACGTATTGAAGCGATCCAACAATGTATGAATAGCTCGGACGAGTGTCGTTTGACTGCTTACTAAAAACTCCTAGTTGCAAGCAACTAGGTTGCTTGTTTGCAAGTAATCCAGCAATACGTGTTATGAAGAAAAAAAGCTGTCGCTATTATTCCAGGATTTAAATTACCAATCTCATCAGGCTATACTTAAAATAACTCATTAAAAATAACATAATAATGGCACGAATTCTGGTTTTACAACATTCTCCTTATGAACCATTGGGTATCATTATTCATACCTTAAGAAGGATGAAGTTGCGTATTCGCTATGTCAATTTTGCCAGGGATCCTTATCAGCGGGTAGATGTGAATCGCTATCATGGCATTGTTGTCCTTGGTGGCGCCATGCATCCTAATGAACTTGATTTGTACCCACATCTAATTCACGAAATAGAATTATTGCAGGTAGCAATTGCTAAAGAAGTGCCCATATTAGGCATTTGCTTAGGCTCCCAACTGTTGAATATAGCCTTGGGTGGGAGCTGTTATGTTTTAGACAAACCTGAATTTGGATGGACACGAGTAGATAGATGTGGTGAACATGATTTATTCGGATTGTTTGATCTTCCAATCTATGTTTTTCAATGGCATCAATTTGCAAATCAGACAGCCCCAGGTATTGATGTTCTTTTAGAAAACAGTCAGTGTGTGCAAGCCTTTTGTCATCATAATAGTGTGGGACTCCAATTTCATTTGGAAGTCGATGCTCATTTGATTCAACGGTGGCTCGAACATCCAGATTATTTAGAGCATCTACGTCGTTATCTTCAACCCGAAGATATTCATGCGATTCATGCAGAGACCAAACTGCATTTACCTAAGTCAATGACCATAGCGAAACATTTTTTTGCTAATTTTTGCCACTTGTTTAACAAGAAATCCTATGCTTTATCGTCTTGGACGGCAGGAAGGGATTTATTTTAAGTTTGGTGAGCAAAGAGCTACGGAAATCTCTCCTCAATCGGTTCCTTCTTAGAATGGATCACATGCAACAAAATCCCATAAAAGCTCAACTTTTATCCTTTTGAATATCGAAAAATCTGTATCTCGTAGGTTTTTGTAATTTCTTTGGCAAGGATATCAGAGTAGTGCTCTGAAACATCTGTAAAGCCGTCGAGACAAGCAACAGTTGGATCGTTAAGAAAATTCCGGACTACAAGTGTCGCAGATTCAGAAAGTTGAGAGGCAATCCGAGCAAGATAGCTCTTAGCCATTTCATTCGGAAAATAGGAGGGCGCATTTGAAAATGAAATAAACCCGCTCTTATTTTCACTCCTCTCCAGATTTGAAATGATATCCTCCTGGGCGTAACTGACTTTAGTGTGTAAGAGTGCATTTTTTGCCTGATGAAATAGGATTGGGTCACATTCTGCTGGAAGTGCTTCTGAGAAAACAATTTCTCCAAAGAAGATCAATTGGAGCATGTAATTTTCTCTTGCCAAAGTATTTAGAAACATCTGATCGAAACACTTCTTGTATGTATAATAGAAACTGATTTTGGGGTCTACCTGGGGAAATATGCCTGGCTTTATTTTCCAGGTGATTGCCATTAATGCAGCATAAATTCGCAAAAAAAAGTACCATGCTCTTTTGGGAAATTTATGAGTATAGTAATTCCTTTGTTCCTCCAGAGTTTTGCAGTCAAAAATTTTTAATCCCTTTTTTCCTACGAATTTGCGAATAACTCTACTGAATTTACGGACGGTTTGTTCCCATTTTCCAGAATAAAGAAGCGAACTCCAGGAGAGGTTTTCAAACACGTTTAAAAAATATTCCCGGGTGGATGGATGCAATGTGATTAACTTCTTAAAAAGATCTTCTCGAGTTTGAGCCGAACTGTTTGAAGTTGGATAACCTAGAAATTGAATAAATTCATTGTGTTCCAAGTGTTTCACACTTTCAATTCTTAGTTCGGTCAGATAAAGTTGCTCTAAAGAGAGGTCCACACAAACGAGCTCTTGAGGCGATTTGGCTAAAAGAGGAATGATTCTGCTTCCGCTTCCCGCAATCGCGATGACTCTCTCTGTATGGTGAGAAAGAAGCTCCGATTCGACAATTGAATCTTCATTAGCTAATGTATATACCAACCCGTTAAAGTGTGCTTGCCCCATAGGTTTGTCCGCTCATTCAAATTAACTCTAAAGATCACTGGTTAATATCCAGTCCCAATTTTGTGGTTTTGTCCCGCAATTGAGTAACGTGATCGTAGAAGAAGGAAAAAGCTGTATCCCTGAAAGCTCCTCAACCAGGGGATCTTCGGATGTTGCACAAAACATGTGGATATGACCCTCCTGTGGCTGGTACTCTTTCTCAGATCCTTTCCCCATTTCTCCAAATTGTGCATGCAAAACCGGAATTCTACTTTGATCATGGGTTAAAACAAGATCTTTAATTCCTTCCAGAGAGAGAAATCGAACATCCCCTCGATGCCGTTCCAAAATGGGCTGGGCTTTTTGCATAGAGGCATGGTCTAATGAAAACAGGCTAAGCTGGGTATCTCTTACGGGAATCCATCTGAGCCATTTGGTGAGACGTTTCATTCGGTTCTGGCTACTTCCTGTTACAGGATTCATCGAAATGCCAAAGCCATTCCAACTGCTCAGCAAATTTCGTAAATAAATTTTGTAAGCCATTTTAATCGGTAAGTGCTGGCCTCTATAGTCCGGATGAATTTTCAGGTCGCAATAGTACCAAATTTTTTTCAAGCCAATGCGAGAAGGAACCGTTCTCAAAACCGCGGCAACTACTCCAGCAACTCGATGTTTGTCCAAGAGTACGTAGTAATAGAGTTTTCCCAATCGTTCAAAAAAGGCAAAATAATCGTTACCATGATCAATTTTAAAAAACTTATCCCCGTAGGGGTAGGTGACCTCTCGCTCCAAATCAAGGATCTGTGTGAGATAAAGATTCACATTTTCAAGAGTCAAACGCACTAATTTCATGAAATCGAAGCCACTGCTGCATCAGATATCTTTTTATCTTCAGACAATTTAACTTCTTGTGCTAATCCGTATTTTTCTTTATTACCCGAGTTTGTTAGACTGCTTTGAATCCAACGCCTTCTGCGCGCGCGAAACAGTCCTTCATACAATCCATTAAAGAGAGTTGCCCCCAAACGAAGTCCTTGCTCAATGGAATTTCGCGACTCAGGTTCTGAATTCCAAGCAGTCCGCAGAACCGTAAAGAAGTCCTCCGCATGTTTGATATCCAATTTCTCATGGAGGTCGTAATGGATGAGCTGACCAGGAGTGATCCAGCCGCGCTCTACCACGCTTCGTCCGATAAAAAATGAAATATCGGAAAACATCCTCTCAATCATTCCCATCGTTCCGACTCCGATCAAATAATGATCGGAATTACATACACCTTCCAAGGTCGTGTTAAAAATTCGAAGTTCTGGCCACAAAATGCGTGCTTTTACGTCTTCAAAAGTACATCCATCCAATCTTTGGAGAAAGACTAGGAAGGTAAATTTATGGAACCGATCGCGGTCGCCTTCTCCGTGTTCCTCCCACACGTTTCGCAAAATTCCGAGTCTTTGATCAGGACAAGGAATCTTCGATACCAAAGCAGCCATAGGGCGGGCGAAAAAATCAACAGCAGAATAAAATTGAATCTGTGTTTCGACGAAATCACTTTTATCAAAAGTCCCATCTTTTAGATGGATAAAATAGGAATTATTTAAGTAATTTGTTTCTTGGAGAATATGCTCGATTAACTGATTCATATTTAATTTACCTTCAAGGCATAATTGATTTGTGAATAAAATAAACTTCTATCGCTTGCCAGCAACTCTGCACTTTCATCACGCAAAAGCTCAAAATGGGAGAAGTATTTCATGAAATCTTTTTGATTATTGAGTTGGCGTGTCAACAGCCGTGCTCCGGGTTTCATTTCGAGATTGAGACGATTTGCCAGACTCCTAATTTTGTCTTCATCCATCCAATCAAAAATATTGGAAAGATTCACAAGATCGAATGAGTGAAAACTTTCGACTTTGTCGATGGTATTATTAAAGAACTCAAAATGATACTTCGGAGTTGGAGCGGAGAGATAATAAGGAAGGCAGGATTCCTGATCAATATAATGCCCCAAAAATAGATGATGAATAAAATAATTTCTGGACATGTTCTCCTTTTCCAGTCCCTGTTCGATTACCTTCCTGAAGTATTCCGGATAGGAGTCTCTAGGAGCGTGCTGTACTGCCTCTGGCCCGAACATGGCTTCAAGAAAGTTGTGGTGAAAAAACAAATCAAAGGCAACCTTCCAATATTTGTGTTCAAACAGTACCGTTCTTAGGTGAGCGGTATCAAATTTGTCTAAAGGCTGGGTCAGAAGTTCTTTCAGCTCTTCGGGAGGCAAAATAAACTCGGTAATGAAATTTCTAAACGAACGGAAAAGTGACTCGAAGTTTCCTCTTTCGTTGAGACCAAACGAAGAATCATTTTCTACATTGAAAGTCGCTTTCTTTTTTGTGGCAGAAAATTCTTCTAAGGCCTTCATTTTCTCTTGGATTAATTTAATCTGTGCCTGATTCGGGTCAACTAAAGTGAACCGAAGATGAGGAAAATAAGCCTGTAAAGATAGTGCGGTACAGCCTCCCGAGGCAATAAGAAGAATGTCCTTCGCGTCCGAGGAATGGATTACTTTTTTCTCGATTTCTGGGTCTTCTCTGACTACTGAAAATTGAACAGGGTTATTCTTGACCATACTTGACCTGACGTGCAGTCTCCATATTGAGCGGTTGAGTAGAAAATAGCATTTTATCTTATACTTAGAGGGCTACTGATGTTTTTTGCATTGTACAGATATAAACAATTCCGTCAATAAATAACACCCTTTGTATTGTGCTGAATTTTTTACTGACAGTCTATTTCCATTGGAATGCAAACCTCCAGCTCGTCACTTGTGTGAATCTGAGAAGAATATAAAAATCGATCGCCCATTTAAATTGACAGTACTTGATATTTTACCGAGTAGCCTCTTATTAATGGATTAAGAGTCAAGCAGGAATTGCCCATGCAGCAAATGGAAAAGCTTAATGTAGCGATAAAATGATTGATTTATAACCTAGGAGTTTAATATCGCTACATTTCATATAGTACCACTTTAATATTAATTAAATATTAACAATCTTAAACTTTTGTGAATTGGTAGGAAAATACCTTGAACAGCATGAATAAACTCAAAAATACCTATGTTCCGTCGCTTTGGAATCCAGATCCATTATGCATGATTAACGGAGGTTATGCTTGATGATATTGAATTTATTCCTTTGTAAGAGTTGGTGTGATGCCTTCTTTTGGGATGGTTTCTCCGTTAGGGGAAACCGTAGTGACAGGGGAACCGTATATCATTCTTGAGAAGAACGAGAAGGCTCCTGAAAGGTAGCCGCCTGTCTCCACATTAGCTGCCTTTTCTGGTCCCTTATTTTTTTCTTTGCTGCGATCAACGATACCAAAATGCTCAATAGCATGTTGTTCTGTCAATTTCAGGAAAGAACCTGGCTCAGCAATGGGAGGAAGCTCCTCGGGTCTGTCTTTATAAAAGCGTTCTGCCGCGATTGCGACTAATTCATTAGCTTGTTTTAGTAAGCACAGCTCATCTACTTCAATTTTTTTGCTAGGTACTATCCCACGCAAAGCCGCCAAGTCATAGATAAAAATCTGGATTTGTTGATAAAGTTTTGCAAAATCTTCAATAGTATCAGCAAATTGCTCTTCATAGCTCTTGATAAGCTCATCAATAGTATATTTCTCCAGACCTTTTCCAGTCAGTTTTTTATAAATATGAGTTATTTTGATTGCTGAGGGGTGGTTGGGTAATTTTTTATATTCTTCAGAGTTTATAATTTCATTCAGGATAACTGGAGAGCTATTTTCGACGTGATTTACTTGCATTAATAATGCACTAAAAAAGTGGGTAAAGCGATTATCTATAGATTCCTGAAAGTAACTAAAATCTTTTTTCAAGGCATGGGCTCTAACAACCAAGGTATGATTGATGCTGGTGAAACTTAATTCAAGCAGTGATGCGATAAACTGCTTTATTGTTACATTATCTGATGCAGAGAGTTCTTCAAATTTAGTAAATATATCAATAATTGATTGATATAAAGTCTCTTTTTCTTCTTGTTTCCCAATAGAAGACCAATCTTCAGTTAAATATTGGTGGCTAACCTGACGAATCACTATACCAAAAGTTTCCAACACATTTTTGCGCGTAACTTCAGAATCCAGGATGGATAGTTCTTTATTGGCGACTTTCTTTATGTTTTCTTCCAGGGCCTTGCTTGCAGTATTGATCATCTCGGCAAGATTTTTTCTTTTGGTATCAAGACCAAAAATTTTAAAGAAATGTGCTTGCATTAATAAAGCATGTTCTTCATTAACATAGCCAGAGTAGGTCGTAAATACATCATTGAAGAGGCCATAGACACGTCCTTTATGCAGGATCCTACGTTGCTTTATCAGTCCCATGTAGGAATAATGAGTTGAATTATATGCATCATAGCCAATTTGATTTTTGGAAATTGCAGCATAAAGTGTTCGTAAAATGGTGGGAAAATCGAGTGTTGCTACATTAATTGACTTTACTTCGGCATCGATTCCTAAATATTTTCGGCCTAAAGCAGTGTATTGATGAAAGATCTGAGTGCCATCATTAAATTCAACGCGCTGTTTGCATAAGAAATTAAGTACCTTATATAGCATTAATTTTTGGACATGGGTGGTTTTATAACCATCAGGAGAAACAATGATTCCTTGTTGGGAACCATCATTCCCATTTGAGCCAGTTCCGTGATGCCCAGGCATGGAGTAACACACAAGATTTTGCTTTTCTTTAGAGACTACCTCAGGATAAATCGGAGTAAATCCCCAATCAGAACGTTCATTTGCATAATAAATTAATTCAGTGTTTTTGATAATTTCCGGTAATATAAAAAATCGGTCGTCATACCAAGTAATCGGAAAACAATCTCCGGGGACAGGGTCTATGCCAAAAAAGTTTACTAAGGCATGGGGCAGATGTGTTTTTAGATCATCAAACCATTGCTCTTGCTTTTCTTTGGGAATGAGATTAATTTGGGTTTTTAGAGTCTCTATAATATCTGGTGTATTATTTTTTGGCGTACCCTTATATCGTTTGGTCTGCTGCTCAGTCAACTGTTTCAATACTTCTTCAAAGGTGGTGCATCCAGAAATAATGGTTTGTATTGCTTGTAATTCATGGGCTATTAAAATCGATTCAACAGCGCCTCTACTATGAGCAATAATGTTGATTTGTATTTGTCCACGAGCTACTGCTTTTAATATCGCTACCAATCCCAGGGCAATTTTCTCTCCTACATTAGAGCCGTCTGTTGTAGGTCCGTTAATTACAGTAATTTCATCCGCTTGAAAAGGATATGGATTTTTTGCGTCTACTTTTGCCGCTTTAGCAGATTGATTTGTTTTGATTAAAGAAGAAACTACACTCAATGTTTCTCCTTTAGGATAATCTTTTACTTTAGCTCCCTTAGTATAAGGAGCAGGTTTAGCAGTTTGTTTTAATTCAGGGGTAAAGTCAGTAAGTGTCCCAAGCACTGCGAGTGTGAAAGGTTCCTTTTCAATTTTACTGTCCATAGTAGATGCCCCATAGTGTGACACAATGATCCATTATAGACACTGTTGAATATAAAAATAAATAAGTACGTTTATATTAGAAAGCTCGAGTATGTCTTTGGCAGATTGCGATTTATGCAGACAGAAAGTAGTTCCTTTTTAAACAATTTTTTTGAGGCTTCTTTATCAACTCACTCTATTCGAGGATGAATAACGTTGAATTCACTGAATGCTTTATAAGCTTTATCAACCTGATCGTTTTTCTGTATAAACATCATTTAAGCCTAGATGCTTCCAATCAACATTATATTCTTCTGCAAGAATTCTAATTGAAAGAAATGATTTTTCCGCTTTTTCTTTTAAAGCGATTAATAGAGTATTAATAAGCTCTAATTGGTCTTGAGGTGCAAAGTTGAGTAAGTGTAATTGTTTACTGCCATCAGTATAAGTTATTTTTGCACTAACTAAGTCATGTTTTCCAGGATACCCATCCTTATTAAAAGCCGGAAGAACAATCATTTCTATTTTCTTTATATCATTCTGATTCATAGGGTATTTTATCTTGGCAAATCCTATTTTCTCCTTCATTTTTTTCAATAAGAGATGTTCATTTTTAGCATTTACTAAGGGGAAAGACTGAATTAATTGAATTAATTTGGCTGAATTATCTTGATACTTTTTATTATTTAAATCTAGCGATTGGTAGGTCATGTTAAGCTCTCAATTTCAATTTTTACTCATTAAAATCATGCAGATTTTGATTCGAGACTTAAAATGCGCAATGGGAAAATCAAAGCAAAATTGCCGACTAAGTCTCATTAGACCTCTTTCCAAACCTCAATTTTTGCACTCGTAGTTATAAATACCAGCGATCAAATTAAACCTCAATCCGAATCGTTTTCTTCTGTTTCTATATCGGTCAGCGATGATTTTAAAACGCTTAAGCATTCCAATAACATTCTCGTTTAAAACACGTTCACTCGAGAGCTCACGGTTTTTCTTCTTATCCTCCTTAGTTAGCGGATTCTTTTTTGTTTTTTTCTTTGGCAAAGCTGCGTTCTGATGTAACTTTTGTATTCCTTGATAACCTGTATCGGTTAAGCTTTTGGTCTCTGGATGAATATGGACACCAGATTCCTTAAATAACCTAAAATCATGACGTTTCCCATTAGAAAAACTCGTGCAAATAATCTTCTTTTGATTTTTATCTACTATCAGTTGTGTTTTTAGCGTATGCCTTTTCTTTTTCCCTGAATAAAAGTGCTTTTGTTTTTTTAGGCCGCTCAATTGGTGTTTCAGTAGCATCAATCAGTATTACTTCGTATTCAACATCACTTTTTACCAATGCCTTACGACCAGGCAAGCTAAATAACTTACTTTTGATTAATGTATCTTCAGTCCAACGAATTAGTTTATAAGCATAGCTCTCGCTAATACGATAACTTTTGCTGATGTGAAAATAGGTCCGATATTCTCGCAAATACTCCAATGTCATCAGCAGAACTACTTCTATTTTGAGTTTAGGGCCTCGGCCTCCTTTGGATAGCTTTTCTTTTCTTGCTGATTTTAAGATACCAACCATTTTATCAAATGTGTGTTTCTTTACTCCAGTCAGACGACGGAATTCTTCTTCCGATAACTGCCTTATTAATCCCCAATCCATCACTTTTAAATCCATTTCTGAAAAATAGCTTACTTTGATATATTTTGATGTGGTTGAAAAGAGAATTAATGAAATTAGTCTGCTTAAAATCTGCAAAATCAGCACTAAACCCAGCTAGAAAAAAAAGAAAACGATTCGGATTGAGGTTTAATTTGATCTCTGGCATTTATAACTACGAGTGCAAAAATTAGGGTTTGGAAAGAGGTCTATTGAAACATTAATATGCATGTTTCGAGTACTTCTCAGCAACAAACCCGTTTAATACTTAAAACTAGGTAAAGACCAGTTCTCTAATCCGTCCTTATAGAAAAGATATGTCACATTAGAATTAATATACACTTATATTTTACTCAGTTATCCTTAAGATAATATTAATTTTGATAAAAAATACTACAATTCGAAATAATTAAATGCTAGTTTGGAAGTTGTAAGAGCAAAGTAGCCAATCTTGGTATTTTTATGTGGAAATCTGAAAAAGATAGGTTATATTAAAATATCCTTGTTGGTTAGAAATTTGCATCCTTTCAGGAGGCTGTGCGGCTTTTATATTGTTCATGATCCGTCTATATTTATAGACAGGAAGTGAAAGGATATTCATAATGAAACGAAGTAAAAAACTGTGTTTTATGCTGGCTTACTTGTTGGTGATACTGCCTTTTATTGGTTTTTATTTCGGTGATTTTTATACTTTTCTCCCTTTTTTTATATTATTCACATTGATTCCGCTGATTGATACTTGGCTCGTTGATCCAGTAAATCCAGAAAGTACTCAAGAGCATATATTGTTAAAAGATCGATATTTCAAACTTCTTACTTGGATGTACGTTCCTTTACAATATTGCTTCTTGATTCTTGCGACTTATCTTCTTGTACATTTCCCTTTAACAGCAACAGAGTTTATTGGATTTAGTTTATCAATTGGACTTCTGACAGGTGGGATTGGAATTACTCTTGCTCACGAACTCATGCATAAAAATTCCATGACTGATCAAATGCTCAGTAAATTATTATTAGTCAGTGTATGTTATGGCCATTTTTTTATTGAACATGTTCGTGGACACCATGTTCATGTGGCTACACCCAAAGATCCTGCAACATCTCGACTAGGTGAGGGTTTATACCAGTTTTTACCTAGAACAATTATTGGTTCTTTTCGCTCTGCTGTGAACATAGAGTACAAGCGTTTAAATCGTCTGGGATTTTCATGGTTCCATTTGAAAAATCAATTCTGGTGGATAATTAGCATGCCCATTATTTTGGCAATGGCTCTTTTTTATTATGGTGGATGGAGTGCACTACTCTTCTTTATTCTTCAATCGTTGACCGCCATTATTTTGTTGGAAGTCATTAACTATATTGAGCATTATGGTTTGGAACGCAAGAAACTCGCCAGTGGATCCTATGAGAAAGTTTCAGATAAACATTCATGGAATGCGAGTCATTGGCTTAGTAATATGCTTCTTTTTCAACTGCAAAGACATTCGGATCATCATGTTCATGGAGCACGCCCTTATCAATTATTAAGACATATTAACTCAAGTCCCCAGCTTCCGTCAGGTTATTTGGGTATGATAATTCTGGCTCTTTGCCCCCCATTATGGCGGAAGGTAATGGATAAGAGGGTACTTGCCAATCGCTCGAAAAATCGATGAATTCTGTTTCTAGAAGTCCTGTAGGTTGGGCCTTGGGATTTATTTTTTTACGATAACATTTTTTAACATATCACTGGACGCTTCTAAAGCATCATTAACTTTTGATACTACATCATAATTCGAATGAAAAAATTTGGGGGAATGTCGCCTTGTCCTTTCAACAGGTTTGGCTAAAGCGATTGCTTCTTCGTCTGTTATTTCTGCTGCTTTAATATAGGTCTTAATTGATTGCCGCAGAGTCTTATCTAATTGAGATATCACTTCATAATAATTATTTGATTCATCAATAGGCTTAGTAAAGTCGCTAGTAAGTTGTTCGGTAGCACTCCGTACCTCATTGATTTTGCGTTGGATAATTTGGTATTTTTCATTACTTACACCATATTTTTTTTCTAACTTATTGCTAATTTCTATCAGAGCTTTCTCTAAATTTACTGCTGCTGCAATAATCATTCCCTGTTTTTTTTGAAAAAGTTCATAAACTGCAACAATATGCTCTTTAGTATTATATTTTCTGAGGTAATCGGTATTGTAATTTCTAATAGGACTAAAAGTATGTTTGGAATTAAAATCTTCTACATGATTTGTATAAACATCTAAAACTTCGTCATATTCTTGGTAGTAATTTTTAGTTCGAGTACGGTATTCCGAAGCAGGATATACATCATCAGACCAAGGATCACAAATATAAGCATCTTTACCCCAAGTCTCTGGTTTCTTGGGATCACTTCCTTTTTGTCTTCCAACTACAAGTACGACGTGATTGCCGCCTATTAATTGAAAAACTTCTGCATCCACGTGAGGAGCATAATGAGCAATATAATCTAAAGCCAGTTCAGAAAGCTCATTACAATTTCCAATTGAATATTTTTTACTGCATTCAATGGATTGGTAAAACTCATAAATATAATAGTCAAACTCCAACCATGAACTTGCAGATTCCTGAGATTTTTCCCTTATACCCTTTACTGCTTCACTTAGACTTTTTCTCTTATCAATCAGATAAGTATTATTAATAAGTTGAGTCCCGCCTTCTATGATGAATTCTCTGGCGTATTTATTAGCAAGATGGGCGGCATCCTTATTTGAATAAGCGACAATAGCTTTTGGGAATCTCATAATGAAACAAATTGATCGATTTAAATAAAATTATAGTTGAGAAGAGTTCAAATTTCATACCACAGAATAAAGAAACTTCATAGAGCACAGGCTTCTTACTATTAACTAATGATGAATTTGTAAATCAAGAAACGTACTGACATGTTTCTTGCTTCTCAGTTAACCTAGCTATACTTAAAGTTAATTCATATTTCGTTAGAGGCAATTTACTATGATTATTGACGTTCATGCACATTGCTTTCCCAAAGAATATCTTGATGATATTGAAAAAAAAGGAGCAGATTTGGTTAATGTAGCTCGTTATATGAAAGCTGGAATCGAGGAGCAAGAATTAACGGCACGTTTTGCCGTAATGGAAAGCGCAGGTGTGGATTTACAAGTGCTTTCAATGGTACCTCAAGTCCCTTATTTTGCAAGTAAAGAGGATGCCGTGAGCAGTGCTAAAATGGCCAATAATCTTTACGCGCAGCTTATTACCAAATACCCCAAACGCTTTCAGGCATTTGGGATTTTTCCTCTGCCGCATATCCAGGAATCATTAGATGAAATTAAACGCTGCTTTGATGAATTGGGGATGTGGGGGGTTACCCTGACGACCACTGTCTTACAGCATTCACTTGTCGAAGCAAACCGTTTTGAGGCCATTTTTGCTGAGCTAAATCGCAGAAAAGCGATCGTTTTTTTGCATCCTGCCGGTTGTTGCACCGGGGAGCAGACCAAGGTCTTTGGTCTCACGTGGATGATTGGTGCTCCATTTGAAGACACTTACGGCGTGCTGCATTTGATTTTATCCGGTGTCACATCACGTTTTCCGGATATCCGGTTTATTAGCACTCATCTTGGTGGATATTTGCCAATGATTATGCAACGTATTGATAATTTATATACAGATTGGGGCGAAGGTGAGATACAAGGCAAGCCCAGTGATTTTATAAAGAAATTTTGGGTTGACACAGTAGCTCATGGCCATATTCCAGCCTTGCATAATGCCGTTGATGTATATCCCCCGGATCATTTGCTGTTAGGTACAGACTATCCTTATGCGAATGAAGATAAATACGTTAGGGCCGTAGATTATATTAAACAAGCGAATCTTCCCGAAGATCTCGTCAGAAAAATTTTAGCTGATAATGCCAGAGCATTGTTTAGAAAGTAGGGTATTCATGTGCAAACAGGATGAGAAAAATTAAAAATTGTTTGTGGTAGCAAAAATGGCCAACTTACCTATTTTCTACTAGACATGCAATATCTGTCTGTATACAGGTGCAATACATTTCATCTCTGAACCGAGTTCCTTTAATATCTTTTGTGTCGCAATCAATTTAGCATCAACAATATTATCTGTTTCATGATGGTCATTATGATGGAGGATAAGCTGCTTTGCATGGGCCAAGTGGGCAAATTCACTTATTTGCCTGGGACACGAATGTCCCCATGATACCCGACCCGCATCGTATTCCTCATCTGTAAATGCGCAATCTACAATTAAAATATCGGAATCCATCGTAAACTGAATAAGATTGTGTACAAAATCAGCATTATATAAGTGGTATGATTTATCATAGAGTTCATTATCAGTTATATAGCTTATGATTTTATTATTATATTGAATTTTATAGCCATATGTTGCACATGGATGCTGAAGCGCGATAGTTGCTATTTTAATAGTACCAATTTTAAAATTTTGATCTGCCATTAAATCATGATATGAAATGGTAGAGGGTAAGTTATCAATTTTAACTGGAAAATATAAGCCATCCATAAGTCCTGATAGTAGCTCATGAACGCTTTTTACTCCTTGAGGTGGCCCATAAAAATTGAATAGATTTCCAGGATGATATAGTGGTTTAAAAAATGTTAATCCATGTATGTGATCCCAATGCTCGTGTGAGATCAAAATATCCGCCTCTATGGCGTTTTGGTTTTGAGTGATTAACTCATTACCTAATGGGATTATTCCAGAACCTGCGTCTAATATGATTGTGCGCTCATTTACAAAATTTAATGTGACGCATGAAGTATGCCCACCATATTTGACAAAATCTTTTCCTGGTGCTGGAAAAGCACCTGTTACCCCCCAAAATTCAATATCAATCTTGTCTTCAATAATACGATTAAGTTGATCAGTAAATAATTCAATGTGGTTCATTTGATAAATACAACCATGCGCACCAAATTTATACGGGCTAATGTTCTTATTGCTCGGATCCAAAGAGAGAATAATCGCTTTATATGTATTTGATTTACAAAGTTCTTTGAGCTTTTCAGCGGGCATCTGTTGATCGATTAATACATAGTCGAGTTTGAGTTGATTCACTTGAATGAGCGCATCATCCACATTATCTGTAGAGAATGTGATATGTCCTGACGTTTTCAATTCGTTGGTAATTAACTTAATTATATCGGGATCTTGATGAACGAGATAAATACGTAATGACTCCTGATGAGTGTGAACTTCCATATTCTGATTAGACTCCGTCAATTAATATAGATAAGTATGGCACATACAGAGAAAGGCATTTTTAAACATTACCATTCATTACACAATAAGTCGATTTCGGGCATACGGGGTGGCGTCCCAGGTTGCTTGAGGTGATTTGTAATGGTTTTCTTAATTTATTCCTGCATCCATTTTTAGACATCAAATTTGTATTATTTATTCGCAATAAATTTGTCAAATGATTAATTATTGATCTAATATTATAATAATTGTACTTTTTGAAGCTCGGTCTTATGTGGCGCGATGTTCCGAATCTCAAAGATTGGGAAAAATTATGTGAAAAGTGTGGATTAACTGCAGTTGAGGTTAGTACTTTTCTAGCACCGATGACTCAAGCCTTGCAAGACTATCATTCAATTCCAAAAACACAACTAGAATTACTCGATAAAAGAATGGAATTACTTTCTGAAATAAAAAATATAAGCAATCAATTAATGGGAACAGAACCTAAAGTGGTGAAGCCTTTGGCAATTATCCAAAAGCTCGCTGAAAATAAGACAATGTACCTCCAAAAATTAAAGGATTATTATAAACAAGCTAAACCCCGCCATTTGTTAAAAAATGAATTGCTGCAAACACTTAAAGAGCGCGAAGAAACACATGGTAATAACCCTTTATTACGTCTTTCTGGCGCAACTTTAATCGAACGTTTAGATCCAGCTCATCGTACCATTGAATTTAAATTTAGCGATATTGAAAAAGGACTCAATCGTGCCTGTTACCCCATGAATACTGCGTTCTATGAGTGGGTTAGAGAGGTTGACCCACCTCCCTTTTTTTTATGGTTAGAAGAACATCCTCTGACAACGGCATTAGAAGGTGTGAGTGACAATTGGAAGGAGGCTTATAGAACGAAAGTCACATCAGTCGATTATGAGTTGCGAGATAAAGTTCAAGTTAAAATTGACAATAAAAAGTTGAAAGTTATTCCCCAAGACTCTTTGGCGGAAGCTCCTCTTCTCAATACTGCACGTTTAAAGAATATCTCTTTTAAAATGGGCATGCCATATGGGGGATCAGCTTTTGTATGGGATAAATTTGATGATAATCTATTTCATGTTCATCCTCATAAGGCCGGAATTTATCATCATTCTTCACTTTTTCAGGGGCGTAAAGTGCGTTGTGCTGGAATGTGGCTGGTTAAAGATGGGATGGTGGCGATGATTAGCAACAGCAGTGGGCACTATAAACCTGATACATTACATTTTTATCAATTAATTCGCTTTCTTCATGAGAAAGGAGTAGTCAATAATCTCACCTCAGTTGCAGATTTTTTACGTCCTCTGCCTTACTCAGAAGGAACCCGGACACCCAGCAGTTTTATTCCGCTTGCAGAATACCTTGCTTGGGCTGAGGGGTGACCCGCTGTAAAAAAATATCTGGAAGCAGAAAAATTGCAGCCATTAACACCATCGCATCAGATAGCTACAGGAACATTAGGAACAAGCGGATATTAATTCACATCGAGTTGCTTTGATAACCTAAAACTACCCAATAGATTAAACCTTGGTATTACACAAGATTCCCACAAGCCTGGATGCTTGCAACAGTGTCTTCTACACATTGCTGAAAAACCAGGCCAGCTCTAATCGAACAAGTCGTGGGGGAGGGGGGCAGAGATGTGAGCAAGAGACAGGCTCGCAACCAGCCCTAAGGTTGCAGGCCTCCCATTAACCTTAAATCGTTATTGATTATTGTTAATTTAGATATATAGATTTCAGCAAGCGCGGGATCATTTACAACTTTAGAAAACTTGCCCCACACAATATGATCCTCATTTTTATCGGTAGGATATAACATCCATGACTCAGAATATTTATCTTTTAGAAATGCAATCGCCATATTATTTAACTCAATAATGCTATGAACAAACACGCTTTTTGCATCTTGAGGGTTTTGATACACCGAAGCCATTCCCATGATTAATTCAAAATAAATACTTGCTATGTCATGAGGATCTGCGTCTTTTAAAATATCAATTTTAATTTTTTCTGATGGCCATCTAATTACTGGAACTTCATATATTCCATAAATTTCTCTGACAATTGGTAAAGGATTAGCGATACTCTCACCCATACTGTCATTATCAATTAAAGAAAAAACATTTGTTTCACTATTATAAAAAGTATTTTCTGGATGAAAATCATCATGAATTACCGACAGCAGATTTCTTGGCGATATAAATTGTTCCACTCCAATAATACTTTTATGTAGTTCACTGGTTTGACGACCAATAGCATAAAAAATATCTTTAAGTTTGTTTATATCTTTATTTTGAAGCAGCTCGTAACTCATTATTTTAAACAGTTCTTTTCCTTGAGCAGCCTCAAGAATGGCAAAATAATAAATATTATTCTCATTTTTTACCTTGTAATACCGGATTAGCTTACTTAAACAAATGGTAGCTGCTTCAGGATTATTTTTAATCGCTTCCAGTTTTGGATAGTTTTGTAATGCAAACAAAGACTCAGCTTCTTTTTTTGAAGAAAGCCCTTTTATAACAAATTTCATTTGATTATCTATAAAAACGAGATAGATAAAATTATTTGCAGCCCCTGCTTTCAATTGTGTGACCGACACATTGTGTTCATTAAAACCATTTGCAGCGGCAAAATGTTTCGCGACATAAAGCGCAACTTCAGGATCCCAGATTTTGGTAACCTTATGAGAAATATCCCCAAAGTCATATTGTTCAATATTTGAGGCTATAGAGTTACTGGGCAATAAACAGACGGTTAGAATACTAGCAATAAAAATATAATTTAATATAGTTAGGGCTTTGGATTTAAAAATGGAAAAGTTCAATGAATATTCTCTAGGATTAAAAATGATCAGATTGTATGCCAAGAAATATTCATTGATCAATAGGGTTTTGCACTGAGCAAGTCTGTAAGGAATCAATAGAGACCTGTTTTTTTTAAGTATGTAATTTTCAAAGATATTTGGAGTTAATTATTAAAAAATCCATGAGATTAATAACTAAGTTAAATTGCGCTGAAGCAAAGTAGGTGCTAAATTTTAATTGGTTACTTCATCAATAAATTACATTGATGACCTAAGAGAAGACGGTAAGTGTCCACATTTTTCTGTAACGATTAAAAAATGCATGACCCACCGGATTCTTTTTGGACCGCCCGTCTTGGTTTAGCCGTATATGACGCGCAATGATCGAACTTAGAAGTGTATACTAATCAAGGAGAAAAAAATGAAGAAGAAGATGATTCCTATGCTAGCCTCAATTTTACTGATGAATCTTGCATATGGTAGTAATGATGCAACTAATAATAGTTCCGGCCACCAAGCATCCAAAGCAGATGTTCACACCCATATCACCGATTTCGAACTTATCAGCGAAGGTTCTTCTCCCGATTGCGAGAAATTCTTTGGCCAAGTTCTAAAAGAAAAAAACTTTACTTGGAAAAAAGGGGAACAAACTCTCCTCCCAGGCGGTCATTCTGTTAGTCACAAAGAACGCATTATGAAAAATTATTCAGACCATGATCAAGCTTTAATTCGACATAAAGTACAGTTTAATGGTCAAGAAACAGCTGACGTCATTGTTGGATTTACAAAAAACAAAACCAATAAAGATGAAGCAGCAAGCGGTCTTATGATGGTAGTCAATTGGGTTGACGCCCAAGGAAAACCCGAAGATAGAACCTGTTTGTTTTCCTTTAAAGAGAAAATAGAAAAATAAATAAGAAATGATGTTGATACGTTAAATCGTTAAGAGAGAGTTTTACCTCGTCAATTAATCTACTAAGGTATTGGTATGAAAAAAATTGGTGTTATTGAGCGTGTGAACTCTCTCACTCCAGAAAAATTTCACTCCCAGTATGTTTTACGGAATAATCCTGTGATTATCCAAGATGCTGTTACTTTCTGGCGGGGATACAAATTATGGTCTCTCGATTATTTTGCAAAAACAATTGGTGAAATTAAGGTTCGTTATTATATTTCTCAATCCAACTTGTATCCTGATCTCCGCTTTATCGAGGAAGGTAGACTGGATCAAAAAGCATTTTTTAGCGAAGGAACGCTGGTGCATTTTATTGCTCTGCTAAAAAAAGCAAAGAATGTATTTCTTGCAGGAGATGAATTATCGCTGTTCGATAAAAAAAAATACAATCAAAAGCTTAATATTTTAGAGCAAGATTTTGAAATTCCATTATTAATTGATAGAAATAAACTTCATAGCGGCGGATTATGGATTTCTCCTAAAAATGTTGTATCGTGGTTGCATTATGATCAAAATGGGTATCATAATTTGAATGCTCAAATTAAAGGTGCCAAGGACATTTTTTTATTTCCTCCTTTTAATGTTCAAAACTATTATCTGAATTTATACAGTAGGAATGGAATAGCAAACTTCAGTCAAGTAAATATTTTAAATCCCGATTACATTCGGTTTCCTTTATACCGTAATGCTGTTTATTTAGAAGGTAGATTAGATGAAGGAGCGATTTTATTTATTCCTGCCTATTGGCTGCACAGCTTCAAACATCGTGGAGAGATCAATATTAATTTGAACTTTTGGTGGGATGAAGACGAGTCGACTAAGCTCTCTAATTCATTATTAATCAGGGAAAAATTCATTGTTGCAGTCAAAAAAGCTTTACCCGGAGAGGAAAGTAAATCTCTTCTTATTCAGTTAGAAAAAGAAGATACCACTATTCAGGAATTAATAAGAGATATTGAATTACACATCTTATCTTCTTAAACACATCGAATTTAAAATAGGCTTTGTATAGGAAAACTTATATTTAGAATTAATATTTACAGTAAGAGAGTTAATTTTAAAATTTTTTCGTAATAGAAAAAATTTTTATTTACTCTCTAACCTGTAAAAATGATGGATTAACTATCGAGACACCCAAAACCAAGAACTCGACCTTCCTCTTGTGCGGTTATTTGAGTTGAATCTGCACCAGCAATTGAAACATCATCTAATTCAACAAATTCAATTTCTGTAGCGTTTTGAAGTTCATCGAGTATTTCGTCTTTCATATTAACTCCTTAATTAAATTTTGCCGTAAAGCTTAGATAAGCTTTTCCCTTTTTATTTTAGTATAATTTACGAAAATTGCTGCAGCAATAGTTCATATAAAATTTAATACGCGTGGAAACTCTATAATTATCATGGGAATGGATATCTCTACTTTTTTTAGCTATATTCAAATAAAATCAAAGGAGGATTTTCATTTGAGCTCCCTCACATTTTTTCAACTGGGTACTATTCTATATGAAGCAATAAATAAACCGGGTACGAGTTTTTTTGATTTAGCTCCGATTTTCAGCAAGTTAACCAGAACAGATATCATTTCTCTGATTAATAGTTTTTTAATAGAAATAACGGCTAACGATAAAATTACTGATGAAAATAAAATATACTTTTATCAGCAACCTGGCTTGCATTTATTGATGCGTTTTACTCACCACAAACCATCTTCCAATTCTTTATCTGCAAGTGAGGTAGATGCTATTGTGATGAATTTATCCGAAGTGGAATTAAATATACCCTTGTACCATTGTAATTTACAGCGGGAGCGCTTATATGAGAGACCCAATTCTCTTAAGCGAGAAGAGGACTTAATTCTGCCTTCGTACAAACCTGTTTGCTTACCGGCATTCTCCTCAGTTGCTGATTTTTACAATGCGTCACATAATGCGCCTTTGCTTATTGTGCATTCAGATAAAAAAGCAAGAACCACTTGGGTTTTTAATCGGGAGACTTTAGATCCCATTCGACGGATTAGTACTGATGTACGTGCCTCAAGAATTCGATTAATTTTAGAATTATTTCAGGCGATGCAGGTGGTTAAGGGAATCAAACCTCTTTTAAAAAAACTGATTTTGTCCGATTATGATGCGAACGTTCGCTGGGAGGCGATGAAATACTACTATAAAATTAATGGTAAGAGTGCTTTACCTTTATTGCGACAGATTGCAAGCCAGGATAAGGATCCTGAAATAAAGAGAGCGTCACAAAAAACATTAGCATTAATGGGGGATGAGCATGGCGGAAACATTTTACCCTAATGTAAATAAACCCATTTCATTAGAGACATTTATTCAGTTTATTGAAAATAATCCCATAATACATGCACTGAAGTCCTCGGAATACAAACCGGGATACTTAGAAACGATTGCTCAGAAATTGGCACAACTTGCGCTCAATAAAACTTTTTTAGCGAAAAAACTTGGTCATGAATTAAAGAATTTTGAAACGTTTCAAACCGATAATCAATTCAAACCATCAACGATTATAATTCATAGAAGTACTAACTACGTGATAAGAGCAGTAATTTGGATGCCTCTATCTGATCGTAATCAAGCTAAAGTTTTTTCCTATTTCGAACCACATGATCATAACTTTGATTTTTTTACGGTAAACTACTTTGGGCCTGGTTATAAGACACGAATTTATCATTATGACTATGATCTGGTAAAAGGAATACCGGGAGAGGAAATCAACTTACCATTTATTGAGGAATGTTATTTAACCCAGGACAAGGTTATGTATTATTATGGTAGCTTTGATGCTCATATCCAGTATCCTCCAGAATCTATAACGGTTTCACTGAATCTCATTCTGCCCAAAACGTATCCGGCCAAACGCCGTCAATACGAATTCGAATTACTCGAAAAAAATGGGAAAGCCAAAATAATTTTGGGTAACCTTGATCGCTTGACTCAAATGCGCACCTTAATTGAAACAGCGATTAAGTTTGGGGATAAAAATAGTTTGGATCTCATTCGCAACATTGCGATGACCCATTCCAATGAACAAATGAGAGCAATAGCATGGAAAGCCATCTTGTCACATGATCTGGATAAATCTGCTGATTTGGCTTTGGCACTTGCGGACAACAGTGAATACGTAAAAGCATCGCTTGCAGAATTTATTTGACTAGGGTCTGTTTACATTTCGCTAGCTTGAGCCAGAATGGCCTGATTTTCGAGTACCGAAGCGCAGCATACATAAGGTATGTGAGCATAGCAGCGCAGAAAATCAGGACAGTTTGGCCAAGATAGTAGAAATGTAAACAGACCCTAAGTAGCTCCAACTATTATTTCTCGGGGAAAGCTTTTTCTGCCCGGGTAGTTAAGAACATAATTTACAAGGTGTGCGAGTTCCGTGGGTGGAATGGTATTTTTCTCATTTGCATCAGAAATTGTGAGCTGCCCTGGAGCAATGGTACACACTCTAACTCCTTGCTCTCTCACTTCTTCAAATAATGATCCAGAAAAGCCGAAAATCCCATGTTTTGTGGCACAATATGTGGACGCTCCAGGGATATATTCCCGCCCTGCAATGGATGCAATATTAATAATTATACCGTGTTTACTCGCGATTAAGTAAGGTAAAGCTAATCGAGTAATCATGATTAATGAGACCAGATTTGTTTGCATCGTATCTTTTATCACTGGAAGAGGTATATCGATAAAATTTCCAAAATTAAAACACCCTGCGTTATTAATAAGGACGTCTAAGCCTTTAAAATGATGAATTACCTCTTGAATGATCGATTCAGCTGCCTCAGGAAAAGATAGGTCCTTAGCAACAGTGATAACGTCACTTTTATCCAATGACTTGGCTAACTCATCTAAACGATTTTGATTTCTACCATGCAGTGTTATTTTGTTATTGGGAGTATTTAGGAGTTTGGATATTTCTCTGCCAAGCCTACCTGTTGAGCCAGTTAATAGAATGTTCATTATAAATTCCTATAAAAACAATTCTACTTTCTTGGCCAAAATGCAGCGACTTTCTGCACTCCGATACTCACATAATTCGTGTATGCTCCGTTTCGGTGCTCTAAAATCGCTGCATTTTGGCTCAAGATAGCGAATTGTAAACAAACCTTAAAATACGTGTCAAAAAACTTCATTACACCATCAATACCGGTCAATAAACGAAAGGAATAAAACGATAGTGAACACGTTCGGTATACTTAATGTAATGGTTTGAAAACTCTTCTGTGAGCGCTTTTTCTTCCAGCATGGAGCGAATGATCAGCAGGATAATTAAACACAGTGTAAACAACAAACCATACCAGGAGCCAAGTAATAAAGGGATGCCGATAAAATAGAGCATGGAACCAGAATACATGGGATGACGCACATAGTGATATGGACCTGTAGTCACGATTTTATGCTCCCTCGCTGTTTGAATTTTTACTACAGGGGAGGCGTAAGAGTTCTCTTTAAATACCAAATAAAAAATATAGAATCCTGTTATCATTAGAATAGCTGCCACAACCTTGACAAAAACAGGAATAAAATTTCCCTGGGAATAAGCCACATCAAAGGCAATAAAGGGTAGCCAAGTTATTTGCAGGATTGAGAACAGTACCATAATTACTTTGTCCCATTTTTTTTGACCTGGTTGAATAACAAAGGATCGTCTTTCTTTTAATAGCTGCGGATCATGTTTCGCCAACCAAAAACCAATGAATAGTTCAAAGCTTCCCTGAAGAAGCAGAAAGATCCATGCACTTGGCCAATTCATAGTGCCTACAGGTAGAAAAAGAAATAAAGCCATAATGAATAACGTGATCAATGTGCGAATAATTAATTTCAATATCACAGCTAACGTTCCCTAATTTCAATTTGAACTTGAAGAATACTTCACCTGCTCATTACAGCCTAATACTTTAAATGAGGCACTTACAAATAGTTACTTCTTATTACTCGAAAGATTTTTGGCATGTTCTCCCAGAACATGCCTATCTGAAGGATTTTTGACATAACCTCCTAGAATATATCTATCATAAGTCTGTTTAAACTGGCCATTTTTTTGGAACTCAAGTAACGCATCATTAATCTGTTGTAATAACTCACTTTCTCTCTTATTTACAGCGATACCCAATCCATATCCAAAGCCAAACGGTTTTCCAAACGTAGTAAAGATCGGCATTTGACTGGCCCAATACTGGGCTGACAATGCATCCTGTAAAATAAAATCAACATTCTCATCGCCCAAAGCCTTAATGAGCTGAGGAGTTGAATTATAATTTACAATTTCAACATCAGGAAAACCTGAGTCTTTAATTACTTTTTCAAAAATAGTGCCCACTTGAATACCTATTTTTTTTCCATTAAACGCGTCTTGAGAAAAGGGGACAGCAGTCCATTTTTTTAATGCTAAATATTGAGCATCACTTGGAAGATAGGGGAATGAAAAATTGACATGCTCACTTCGTTCTAAAGTAATTGTAATCGACGCAACACCTATATCTGCCTCATTTTTTTCGATACTCGATATAATCGTGTTTTCGAAAAAACCGGGACGATATTGACACTCACGGTGTATCATCTGACAAATATCCTCCATCATTTCTATATCAAAACCAAATAATTGCTTATTTGCTCCTTGCATAATAAAAGGAGGGTTAAAAATTTCTGTAGCTATTATAAGCGGACGTAATGAATCCGCATGAGAGCAAGACATAAAGAAAGAGAAAATAAATAAAAATTGAGTCCATCGCCTCTTTATACCTAAAAACCCCAAGTAATAGGTAGTTATGGTTTGCATTATCACAGACATTTCCTTGTATTGTGAGCGCCTAATTCTTAAAAAATGTAACGTATTTTCCAGAATGGTTCAATGCCGGTATTTTTGGCATAGGAGTATTGTTTGTATGCCCAATGGAAACGAGAACAAGGTTGGCATTTACGAGGTGAAATGAACTTTTAAGGTAAAAAAGTGTTTATTCCATGATGTAAAATTAAATCAATTTGTAAAAATTGTGTAAACTTATGGGTAAATTCGCTTTCATCTTTTTATTTAATATATGATTTAATAAACTAAGTTGAGCGGAACTAATTTTATGGCTACATCACTTGAAGAATTAAGAAAAATCATCAAGGAAGAAGAAGCAGCTTTACTCATTAAAAAACTGCAACACCAACAATTAACCACTATGGAGCAAGAGGCATTTAAAAGGCTGAAAGATAAGCTAAGCGATGATGCAGGAATGGATGAACTTCCTCCGATAGAACAATTGCAAAAATTGTATAAGAAGCCTAATCCATTATTTGAAGTCCAATCCGCACATAATGAAACGATTGCTAAGATATTTGCAAATTTTAAAGAGGAGTTTGGCGAGGAAAATATTCATGGTAATTGTCTCCATTTCCCCGACGATGAGGACAATTCAAAAGCAGATGCTTTTTTTAGTCAGCAGGCAAATGAAGGGCATGCATTTTTATTTAAAGAAGTAAATAGTGATAATTATGCTTTTTCAGATGGTAAAGGCCATTATAAAATGGGATGTAAGGCGGATATTATCTCTTATTGCAAGAAAAACTCACTCGAATTGCCAGACTATTTCAATACAAAAGTCTCTGATGAACAGGAGCATACACCTTCGATACTGAGTCAATAAAAATATGAAAAATAAGTAAGCGTAGTGTGGTTGCTTGCAACCCGGCATTTACCTTAACTATCTATTTTAATCCTCATTCCCGAGCAACGGTCTAATAATCTCTGTTTTAACGTTTCGGTATGCCTGTGGGTAAGCAGCAAACAAGCTACCCCCGCTAGGCGAGTCGAGCTTGAGCTTGATCATCATACGGCTCTTTACCTTCATCAGGCGGCAACGCATTTTCTAAAGCTTGTGCTCTTCCTTCCTGTAGGTCCTCTCGCATTACCTTAAACGAATCAAATTTTGCTTTCTCACGCTCTATATCTTTCATTAAGTGTATACCTGTTGACACTAATTCTAAAGTTTTACTTTTTGTTGATGATTCCTCATATCTTGGGTTTTCTTTCATTACACGAGCTAACGCACTCAAATCACCATCGTCAAAGTATTTCAATGTAGCCATAAGTACATTTCTTTTTTGTTTTTGTTTCTCATCCTTTGTACCAATAAACTTATGACAATGTTGTTCTATAGTATCTCTAACTTCATTCAACTTGGTATGCAGATGATGATAAGTTGATGATTCGCCTCTGAAAGAAAAAGTCGAGCGTATCTCTGGATGCTTCTGCAAGCTCAGACTTTTTGTGGCCATTTCTTCAACAAATAGTTCTTCAGTATCATAATATTTAAAATCTACATTTAATTTAGCTAACTCTTCTTTTAATATATCAAAATAAGTCTGATTGGCAGATGCAGGGGTATGCAGAAGCATCGGTAGTTCGGTACAACTAAAAAGTAAAGAGGTACATCGAGTTGCTTTTGCATAGGCTACAACAAAGTCAACGAATGCTTGACCACAAGTACGAGGTTCGCCCGGCATATGCGCGTGAACTCTACCTGCTTTGGTTTGATCAATAATGCTTTGCAAATATAATTTGGCATCGTGTCGTCCAAACTTTCCTGTAGGGAGTATTGCTTCGATGGATCGATTACTTAATAAGTTAGGGTATAATTTTTTTTTGTCAGCCTCATGAGTCCCCAATATTAATACACGTTCATTATTACGGGCTTCATCTTCAATTCGACGTGCAACTTTTACCGTCATATCATCCACATCGCCAAATTTTTTCTGACCTAAAAAAAGATCCCAACTAAATACCCATTTATTAGAATGACCGGTATTGGTTAGAATGTGTAACGACGTACAAGGTAGATCCTCCCTGGCATCTCTGTATAGATTCTTATATGTTCTTCCTTCTAGAGCTAAACGTTTCTTATCCCGAGGTGGAGGCATTGAGTACATAACACCCGAAAAATTCTCCATCCGCTCTGCAATCTGCTCTCGTGTCTCCTGATTCAATGGAGCATGGCCAATTTTAGACATTTGACGTACAAGGTTTTCTAAGGCTGTTGCATCAGATAATGGTCCTGTACCTCCAGCCATTCGAATATCAGCAAAATAGCGAACTACTTTAGGCTTTTCAGGAGCTTTTTCCCTCCCATCATCCTCTTGAAGCTTAGGGGCTGCTTCCATACTATCCTCAGGAGATCTCCCATCATCCTCTTGAGGCCTAGGGTCTGCTTCGTCAAGGGGCCGCTCATTTTTACGCTTACGTCCTATAATATCCAGGCAAATTAAAGGTCGGTCTTGCTCGTCTGGATGGTGTTTGGCAATCGCTTCCTGGAGGGCTTTGTAATAGTCGACATATTCTGGGGGAAAGTTATTAAACAAAGCAATCTTCTGTCGACCTAAAGCTAATATATCTGGCAATACAGCTTGTGCCCATACCTTAGGAGGAGGAGATTTATCATTGGGAGGATCAAAAGGTCTATAATTATTGGGATGCGGCATGACAAGTCCTTAAACAAGGTGCTCATATATAAAATATAGGTCAGGTTTTTTTTTGTGCAAAATAAGTGACTTGAAGTGACTCAATAAAAAACCAATGAATGTTCATGTGAAAAAACTAAAGATTCTATACTGGGCGTAACAGGCCAGCTTATACTTACACCGCTCTAAAGTTCAAAATATTTTTCCACCCGCATCGCGTACGTGCTTAATAATATAGTGCTGAATTTCTTCATTAACACCTGCAAGAGGAACGATCGAAAATTGAGATTTTGAGTAAAACAATAAATAATAGTCAGAAAATTGCCAAACTGATTCAATTGATGACCAAGGAAGAGTGACCGAGCCTGCGCCTGATGAAAATGTGAAATTATCCTCGGAGGCCAAGAATAGCGCATCAGGATTTCCCATTTTTTTGAATTTGTTTATAGAGTTTCGATAGTGAACGAAATACAGCATAATAACTATAGCAACAGAAAAAAAGAGAATCGCTCCAAGTGCACCGGTAATCCAAGAATAATCTTCATTAGATATTAGGAATATTAAATATCCCATGAGCGCAACCCAAGTCAGGATTGTGAAAGGCCCAACGGTTTTATACCAAAAACTAAAAATCGCTTTACGAATAAGAGTGGTTGAGTAGATTAACGTAGTTTGATGCATAGGTTCCTTTAAGGGAAGAGGAAATTAGCAAAATTATATTATGTAGAATTTAACCAATTTTGTTGCGCATTTCAATTTTATGAACCGCAACAAACGTAGGCCAGACTGTTAAAGCCTAGCCCTAATCGTACTGTATCGACATTCAACGAAAAAAATTGTTAAAGTATTACGCAGCTCGGACTCTCGTAGCTATAAGAACACATGCTTGAAGCATAGATCTTCCTTTGAGCTATACTTCTACATAACAATTTCTAGAAAACAGGGAGACATGGAATGGCCCCTATTTTTTCTTTTTCATTTATTGTTTATTTTATTACTTCCATTTTTACAATAACGCCAGCCAATGCAGAAGGCAGAGATTTGAATGAGCCTTATTCAAAGCCCAAATACGTATGGCATGTAACGGGTACAAAATCCTCTGGGCAATACATTGCTGAAGACACGTACCATGTAGGAACCATACCGCCGGTTGTTGGAGAAAATGTGCGCTCCCAAGGAGGTGCTGCATTTGGGGATTTAAACATGGATACTAATCAATATACCTATGTAGACTGGGTTGGTGGTCCTTATTATACTAAAGGTGCTCTGTCCAATGGCCCACTATTTACTCCTAAAGGCATAATCAATCTTTTCGGGTAAATCGGGCGTCATCGGAAATAGGACTAAATTTGGAATTTCAAATGCAAAGAACTACTATTTATAACTACCTATCTGGCCTATATCAAAACGATATACTACACCAACATTAGCCATGTGTGCTTGGAGGTTTTTGCCCCAATTACTTTTATCGGTGGATGCGAAATAGCGATATGCTGCATTGATTGCAAAATTTTCCCTAATATTATAAGTCAACCCAGCGGTTCCTTGATAAGCAAAGGAGTTTTGGTCTACATTAAAATGAGGGCGTTTGAAGCGGCTTGTACTGTTTAAAGTAGCGTGCATAAAGGCATAGCCGATACCTACTCCAAGGAAGGGAGAAATTTTAGCCAACTTTTCAGGAAAGTCATAATAAAGATTGGCCATAAGGATGTTTGCTTTAGTACCACCATCGATATCCAGTGCGGGTCTATGATTTACACTATATTGATTTGTATCAACATATAAGTACGTATATTGAAATTCATAACGAATAGGGTTGCTTTGGTATCCAAGGCCGCCACCAGCATTATAGCCCCAACGATAATGTACATCGGAGAGGTAGAAGAAATCGTAATAAATCCTTTCTACATTAGAAGGTGAATAAGTGTAGCCGCCAAAGCCGCTGGCATACCAGCCATTCACTGAGGATGAGGCAGCGGTTCCAGCGGCTAATAAAGCGGTAGTAAATAATGCAAGTTTCATGACATTCCTTTGTTATTTCTTTTTATAGATTATGTTATCGAGTTAAATTAAATTTGCAATCCTTTTATCTCTAAAACGTCAGTTCGAAGTAATTGGTTTATAAGCTGGTTTCGCTCCCCGGATTCTTTGCCGTCCGAAAACTCAAGATATTGGTATTTTTTACCCTGGATTTTATTAACTTGACGACGCCTATTTGTGTTATGATTCATGTTATTAGTGCGTCAATTATTCTAATAAAAAATATGATTCGATTTTCAACCCAATTAGATAAAGAGTTTTTCTCAGCTCCTCCCGATCCAGCACATCTTTTTTATGCGGGAAAAACAGCCGTTAATTGTGAAGCGGATTCTTTTTCTGTAAATTCTTTATCTACGTTCAAACAACTACTGGCGCGAGAAGAAGAAACCATTTTTCGCTTTTTAGTAGATACAGCAGGTAAGCTGTGGTTTGCATTTGAAACTCGTCCTCATAATAAAGCACCGAAACATTTCCAAATGACCGGTGATCCTTTAGAGACTGCATGCTGCTTGACCGCAGGAAATATAAAATTTAAAGATAAAGCAGGGGCTGTTTTAAAAAATATCAGCCACCGCAGTGGCGACTTTCACCCTTCATTCCTTTCACTACGTTGGCTAATGGCAATACTTCTCCTCAATGAAGAATTACTTCCCTTTAAATTGCCTAAGTTCATTGTTATAAAAGAGATAAAGAATAAAAAAATTTATAAACATATATGGCGTTTAAAAAGGATCAAAAAATGGTTGGACAGTTTTCGGCACAATGAAACGCTTATAAATCAATTACGCCAGGCAAACCTAAGCAGCAAAACAGTACATTATGAAGCAACAAGTTGCTTTGCTGAAGCCAACTTTACTTTGTTGGCGGAGAAAGAACACAAGGAGTCTTGTGCAACATAACACCGTAAATTATGACTTGTCTCTATGAAATGAATCAAAAAAATTTAAATGAAAAGCTGACGATACCTCAGGTCATTTTGACCTGAGGTATCGTCAGTTTTTTTTGAATAATTTGTCGCTTTTAATGATCATATTGTTTATATATTTTGTCATTCCCGCGCAGGCGGGAATGACATGAATTTAGTTCAAAGTGTATTATTAAAGTTGACAATGATTATAAAAAATCTTGTGTATAAGGTGACATATCTCAGGTTAAAGTGACCCAATAATTAACTATAAAAAATGAATAATTACTTAAGACACCAAAAGAGATGGTTTTTAGCCTCAGAATCTATAATTCTGGACGAGTGTAGAATCCACTGTAATATTCTTTCCAAGTTCTAGCAGGGGGGATAGGACATTTTTTTGAAACCATATGCCATCCTTTTTTTTCATGAAATTCCTTATAACATACTGGCCGATTTGGAATGTTTGTTAGTATCATGGAAGAAGCAAGCGCTAATCCAGTTGCTAATGATTTAATTATCATTATGAACTCCTTTTCTTTTTGCCACGCCATAATGAATTTATTTTACTCAATATGAGTATATTATTTCCTTATTGGGTATGCAAATTTTTTTATGCTTTAGGAACCTTTTGGGTAGTTGCGGGAATATGTTCTTCTATTCGTTTAATCATATAAGGGAAAAACGGATTGGATGAAAGTCGAAGGATTGAATCCAAACTGATGATGAGTACGTGTCGTTCACCACGCGAAGCGGTGGCTCCTAATTGAATGCCATATTTTTTCGAATCAGGAAAAAGGCCATATAGACTGTCGTTTACAGGAAAGGGTATGGCAACATGTGACAAGGAGTAAACATCGCGTGGATAAGTCAATCCCAGAGGGGAAACGGTTTCATTTACAGTTCCAGCTTCAGTGACACGTTCGACAACATCGACACTGTCAACATTCGCATTGGTGATGATTACGGTGCGAAATTTTCGCGGAGGGGCATTTAAAAGCTCTGCCACTGCTGTATCTGCGGAAGGGCGTAATAAAAGACCTAATTTAGCCGCTCTATTCAAATCAAATAATACTAATTCACTACCATTTGCAGGAAGGTTGGCATAAAAAGCAGTAATTATTGCACGCGTACTCACTGTAAAATCCATTACAGACTGGAACGTCAATACGGGTGGAAGTTCAATGAGTTGATCTTCATTGGCAAGGCGCACTATTTGTTGTTGCAATGCTGTAGTTAAACGATGAGACTGACTTGCTCCATTAACCGGAAAAGAATTGTATTTAAATGGATTGAATTCAGGAAGAATACTAAGCCAAGCTGCTTTTGCAAATGGGGGTAAGATAGCCGGTAAGGCAGCAAATCCCGCAAAGCGAGCGAAGCGGGTGATTCCTATCATTGGTGAAATTAAGATAATCTTATCGGGTCGTACTAATTGTTTATTTTCAAGAGAATCAAGAGCATATTTTAATGCCAGTGCTCCGCCATTAGAAAAACCTACGAGATGAAGGGGTTGTGATGGTTCTATGCGTCTTCGTGCTTCACGTACGGCTAGCCTGGTTGCCGCTAACCAATCTTCCCATTTGACATCTGTTAACGCTGCAGGTACTGTGCCATGAGCAGGTAGTCTAATCGCTATGGCGACATAACCATGGGCGACATATCGTCTGGCAATATGACGCAGGCTATAAGGAGAGTCAGTCAGCCCATGTAAGAGTACAACAGCACCAATAGTAGGACCTTGGGGCTCAAGTATGTAGGAGTGATTCCAATCGATGGAAAAATTTTCGGGATATACTGGGCTTCCGGAGAAATATCGATTAATCGGGACACGCTCTTTACGGTTTAATTTTTCAGTTACTTCAGTTCGTACAGCGTTAAAAAGGGCATTTTCTACTTCTATGTATTGTGCCCAATTAAGTTTATCAAGTTCTTTAGCATGTTTTTCTTTTGGGACATAAGTATGCCATAGCTCCAAGGCTGGGCCACGTTGCGAATCAAATATTCTTAACCCGAGTAAAATTACCAGACCTAAGCAGATAAGCTTAACTAGTGATTTTAACAATTTAACTAATCTAGATCTCATTGATAGGGCTCTTTAATAATATAAGAAATTCATGCAATTCCTAGATTATGGGACAAAGCATCCATTCCTGTGGCTGCATTGATAGATGTTGGCCATTGTAAGTTCTGGATAAAGTATGACATGATTAAAATCCCTGACTTACTATTAGCTTCAATACTAATTGAAATCGCAATAAATGCAAAGGAAACAATGAATAGATAATTACTTCCCAAGAGGGGATAGCAGGTTGAAATTTTTAATAAAAACTATGACTGGCGTGAGAAGCAGTATGTCGTCATCCTACGTTGGTTAATTTTAAGTTTTTGCATAAAGTCATGCAAATTAAGTGGTTAATTGATTTGATGTACTGAGTTCTTAAGACCCACCAGAGTTATTATTTCAATGAAATGATTTGGGCAAGCGAATCGTGGCTCTCTGTTATTAACGTACGTGCTCCTGCCGGCTCTCTAGAAAAAAAGCTTACGCTCTTGAGAACATGTTCTGGTGGATTTATCTCTCTCTTTTTTAATATGTGCTGAACGCTTGGAGCTAAATTGTCACGAGAAGCTGTGTATAGTTTAGCAATTAGATTCTCTTGAGAAGTTCTAATAAGCTGCATTAAAGAGGGTCTATCCATATCTTCAATTGTATTTTCAATAAGTTCTTTTAATTCACTACTTCGATTCGCATATTTTTCCTTTAGTTTTTGAATTTCTTTTTTTGATTTTCCCTGTAGTTCTGCTGTCATTGGATACTCTATAAATTTCTCATTCTTCTGTAATATTAACATGGCTATCGTAGGTAATAATTCTGTTTCTAGCACGTTATTTGGAGAAAATTGTTTGGTAAGTGGATCGATAAAGCGATTAAACCGTTCAAATCCCTTTTTTGCCAGTTGATCACATAATTTTATAAGCTCTAAATTAGTAATAGCGATATTTATGGCTTCATAATAGGTTCTTTCTGTGTATTTATGGGCTTCAATTGTCAATTCCATATCTCCCGCATCACCTTGCATTTTCTCATAAAAAATAGAGTTCTCGTGTTGACGCTCAGAGGTATGTGCCAAGGTGATTGTCATGCCTAAGTAAGAAGAAGCAAGCGTGTCGATTTTATGAGGAATTTCTATGGGATAATGGACTAAATCACCTTGTTGATATAAATCTTCAGTAATTTCTATTATACCTGTTTGTCCTTCTAATATAGCTTTTCTATATGATGTGTCTTCAGAAACACCATCTTTGATGGTGGGTACTAAATTATAACGATTAAAAAAGGGTGCTACTTCAGTTTTAGCATATTGATGATTTTTGAATCCACCAATTAAAATTCTAGAGGCCAATTGCCAACTATGTTCATGTATATGGTTTTCATCGTCCCTAATTTTTCTATTTAAATTACTTATTACATATCCGGGTTCATCGGATTGTCTTACCATGTTATAGGTATGTAATCTTAAAGCCCATTCATGCGGCTCATCACCTATCATCAGAACTAACTTATCAAATAGGTTGCTTCTTCGGGATAGGGAAATAGACATTTGGGTTAGTTCAGGCGTGTCTCTAATTTCTTTTAATAAATTAATAATATCATCAAGGGTGAGATTTTTAATATTTTTCGCTAAAGACTTGGAAGTAGTTTTGTTTAAGTAATGGGATTTATATTTCTTTGTTATTCGATCGTGTATTTCCTTATAACTTTTAGGCACAAACATCCTCCTTTTTCATCAATGAAAATATAAATGTATCTTGAACACTTATAAAGATTTGTGGTCATTAATTAACAACTATACATAAATATTTTTCATCGAGCAATAATAAAAAGATCAAGATTTCTGAGTGCCCGCTAGGTTTTGTCTCTTATTAGACCTTTTTCCAAACGCTACTGAGGAGGTGCATTGCTTCGTCGATGCGGTGCTCGAATCCTCATGTGACTGCGTGTACACTCTGTTTCTGTGCTCCGCTCTCCTCGCACTTCACTCCCCTCAGCGAGTTTGGAGAGAGGTCTATTGTTGTTTTACACGCTCATTGATTAAATGTTGCAAATGCGACCAAAACATCAGGACACATGCAATAAAAAGCATATTGGGCATCCAATTTGCGATTACTGGATTCAAATAAGATAAATAGCCTTGCTCGATATTGCTGGTGCCCACTAAACGGAAACCAATTCCCGCGAAATAACTTGCTGCAAATGCAAGCACTGTTAATAACAATAACAAGAAAGCGTGTTTATAATGACGGAACTTTATTGTCTTATGAAATAGTGAACCAGATTTAGTCAAATGTTTGGGTAAATCTTTAATGCTCACACTATAGAAAAAAACTGTTGGTAAGGTCGCGATAAAACCTACACTTAGAGCCGTCATGTTTTGATATTTGGGATCAGCATTCAAATTGCTATGTAACAGCATTTGTAATCCTTTAACACATTCGGGAATAAAATTAATGATAATCGAAATCGCACTAACAAAAGCCAATATATAGCCAATGATGGGGGCTATTTTTCTAATCCTATGATCTTGTGGCGAGGATTGAGTATTCTTTTGTTCGAGAATATTTCGAAAAAAACGACGTGCTCCTGCATATCGAGTAGCGAAGTACACGATTAAATTGAGATAAAAACCAATGAGCTCACCAGGTACTCCTAAAAAAGCCATCGTCTCTTTGCCAAGCTCTGCAAAAATCAGGCTGGTGATAAAGCACCATACGAAAAGTCCATTTTCAATTAATGAAACTCTGTTTCCGTCCAATTTTTTTGAAAATTTGTTTTTTAAATAAATAATGTTACTTTTAATGAGATCTAAAACTGTTTGCGTAGAACCCAAAAGATATTTCTTATTAAGGCCAGTCAAGACAATAGCAGTTGCTAGCAAACAGATGAGTCCATAGAAGAGCTGACTAACGGATTGATTCATGAGTAAGTGACCAATTGCATTTAAAGAATCGAGTGATTTAAGGTTTCCATGCTCACTTTCAAGTGCTGCAAATCCAGATAATATGCTGGTAGGTAATGCAACTAATGCACTGATAGGATAAATTATTCGATTCAAAATTACTTTTCTTTTTTGCTGTTTCTGCTCTGTTTTTTTCTGATCTGTTTCTTGGGTTATAGTGGTAGACAAGAGGCCACCAAGTGCTTGTTCCATATTTTCTGAAGACATTTTATTACCTATCATTTCATTAAATCTGAGTACAGTGTGAAACTTTGTGAACTAAATAAAGTAAGAGCAGGACTCGGATTATGGTGAATCGCTCTTTTGTTGTTCATAGTTTAAATAAGATGATGAATTTTTTCACTAAGTTCCTTTGAAGTCAAGATTCCAAGATAGACTATTTGACTAACTATTCATTAGTGAATGAGGTACAGGTTATGATATTGGATAGACTTGACTAGATACGTCTAGTCAAGTCTATATCATTTATTGAGGAGACTGAGATTTTTTCTCATAGGGATCGTGTTGTGTCTCCTGCTTTGTTGGTTTTGAGGCACCAAACAATCCAGACTGCATCACTTCTGAAAAACTATGAGAGCGGTGAAGCCTAGATGCTTGAGGTTTTTTAGGTTCTTCCTTAGGTTTAGGATCTTCACAACAGTCTTTACCAAAGAATACCGTTTGGGTCACAAGACCAATCGACCTTTCTTCGTCGCGACTCAATTCTTGTACTGTATTAGAAGGCTTTACATCGTGTGCCGCTAATTTCGCTGCAGTATATAAAACTCCTGCCCAGACCTGGCAAATTTCAAAACCTGGAGTGCCACCAATTGCAAAATTGACCGATTTTCCACCATTTAATACATAGATTGTACGACCATCAAATAACTTATAAGGCGACAAGTGTTGGTCTTCTTCACACTCGCAACGATCTCTTTCTGAATTTGTGCTTTGAGCTGCCAGTTCTTTAAAAAAGTCATCACTGAACTCATCATCTGGGGAAGTACATGATGCAATAAACAACACAGGTTGCGTGTCCACTTCAGAAGAGCGGTCAATTTTTCGTAAGTTAGCAATATCTTCGGCACACAATACTTTTGATCCAGTTGCACTAAATAAAATCTGTGCTTTTTGGAAAGCAAGTGCTTTAGCTTTTTTATCGGTCCCCATTACGACCTGATGTCCGTCAATCATAGCTAATTGCGCGCGAAGAGGGTCAATTTCAATCACTGTGACTTCTGGAATCCCTCTTTTTCTTAAGCTATTTGCAATACTCCGGCCGATTTTTCCATAACCAATAACACAAGCGTGTTGTAACGAATTTAAAGCGGAATGTACACCATATAGGATTGTATTGCTCGCATCGCAAATCGCAACACCCGTTTGCGCATCTTCCAATTCTTTAATGTTACTACGAGCAACAGAAAGATTAGGCATCGCCGTTTCTTTTAAAGCCTTATTCAGTTTGTAGTGCCCATTTTCAGTGACCTCTGCAATACCAATTAGTCTTTTGCTCACTTCCGGATCAGACATCATCTCTTTAAGAGAATAAGAAAAATAACCACCATGGTCCAATATAACCAATTTTTCATTGGCTTTTGTATTTTTTAAAACGAGATCAATCGCTACTCCAGGTTTTTTAAGATCTTCTTTTGAAACATCTAATATTTTGCAGTGTTTTTTGGCAAATTCCTCAGCTTCTTTAACATGAGTAGAGCTTTTCAGAATCACACCCGCTATTTTGCCAAGTTTTGCTATAGAATCCACATGCGACTCAAAAGTTTGCAGACAATGATCCACTACTAAGAAAGTAACATTATCATCAATTTTTAGATTCTTTTTACATAAAGCAATGATTTTATCGTAATATTTTGCAGATTTAACATCAATTTCAGACCAAGATTTAATATGTTTCTGTTGCATTGACTACTCCGATTCGCGTTTTAAATTTACTTGTTATTCAACTTAACAACAAATATTCTATAAATGGAACTGTTTGGGTTATTATTGAGCTTCGGCATGATACGCAACGGCTCCCTCAAATGCAAGCAAAATTTGTATTTTTTTTGTATTTTATGGTCATTTAATTGGATATTTTATGGAGTAATTCCTCGGAGAAAGAGAAACTATAAATCAAACAATATAATCTAATACATTGAATTTAATAAGAAAAATCCAAATAAAAGTGCCTGGGAACGATATCTAATTTTTCTATAAAAAATGCTTCTCAAATGTTGAGAGAAGCATTTCTACAGATACCTATGGGGCTTCGCCACGATAATTTTTTATAAACTCGCGTAATATACAGTTGCAATGGCTACACCAACTGTTGCTATTGCTGGCACAACTCGTTTCCCGAAGAATCCGCACCAACTTTTACTTGTTGACGCAGCAGGAGTACGTTCCGGAGTAAACCTTACTATTACCCATAAGTCTATAAATTATAAGAAAAACTTTTTCTTTAATTTAACTCTCTGTTATAAATAAGGGCAGTAT